>NZ_QBKA01000002.1:257500-2658196 GCF_003340475.1 Alteripontixanthobacter maritimus
GTTTGTTTCCGTCCGCGGTCTTAGTCCCGACCTCAACGCCACATCGCTGAACGGGGTTCGGTTACCTTCACCAGAAAGCGATACGCGCGGCGTCGCGCTGGACGTTATCTCCAGTGACATTATCGAATCCATCGAGGTAAAAAAATCGCTGACGCCGGACATGGATGGCGACACGATCGGCGCGTCGATTGAAATCGAAACTACCAGCGCGTTCGATCGTCGCAAGGATCTGCTCACAGTCAAGGCCGAAGGCAGCTACAACGAGTTGGCCGACAGGCTCTCACCCAAAGGCAGCGTAGATTTCTCCACCCGCATCAGCGACAATTTTGGCGTGTCGGGCGGGCTTTCATATTACAATCGGGAGTTTGAAACCGATAATATCGAGGCGGATGACTGGGAGCGTGATGGCGATCTCGTCTACGCTGAAGAATTCCAGTATCGCGACTATGATGTCGAACGGGAACGTATCAGTGCCACGTTGGGCCTCGATTTTCGTGCCGGAGAGACAACCGAATTGTATGTTCGCGGCATATACAGCCAGTTCGACGATCAGGAATTCCGCCGCCGCCTGACCTTCGACCTCGGTGACGCCAATGCCTCGGGTAGCACCGAAGCGCTGATCTTCAGCGATGACGAGGCCATCACAATCGAACGCGACATCAAGGATCGCTTCGAAAGTCAGAAAATCCGCAGCCTGACCTTCGGTGGCGAAAGCAAATGGGGCGGTTGGTTCGCCGAATACTCGGCTAGCTGGGCAAAATCGACCGAGCTTGAAAATGGTAGCGTCGATCCCACCCAGTTCGAGCGCGAATACGAACAGGAGGGGTTGCAGGTCGGCTTTGATGTATCCGACGCGCGCGTGCCGCTCTATTCCGTACTGGCCGATCCCGGTGACTTCTTTACCCCTTCGGCATACGAACTGAACGATGTCGAATTCGTCGTCCTGTCCTCTGCGCAGGACGAGGAGTACAGCGCACAATGGGATATCGGCCGCGAATTCCTTACCGGCTCAGGAGTCTTCACCGTGCAGGGCGGCTTCAAAGGACGATGGCGCGAGAAATCGTTCGATGCGACGGTCGAGTTTTACGAAGCTGACGATTATACACTTGCCGACGCTTTGGGTGAAGGACCGACATATCGGTTAGCCGACCTGTCCCCGCTGCCAGGCTACACTGCGGCAACTGAATTTTTTCGCGACAATTTCGACCAGTTCGAATTTCAGGAGATCGACAGTCAATTCGATTCTGCCGTGTCCGATTTCTCGGTCGATGAGGATATCCTGGCAGGATACCTGCTGGGCCGATGGGATAGTTCCGACCTGACTGTTATTGCCGGTGTGCGGTACGAAAACACTTCGAACATCCTGCGCGGCAACGATGTTTTGCTGGTCGAGGAGGACGGAGCGTTGCCCGGTGGCGGCACTGCTCTGGACGATACCGTGATCGTGACACCTGTAGAAATCGACAAGGATTACGACCACTGGTTGCCAAGTATAAATGTCCGATATGAAGCAGCGCCGGACCTGATCTTGCGCGCTGCGACCTATCGCTCCATCGTGCGGCCCGGCCCCTTCCAGCAGGCGCCACGCATTGCCGTTGAGGAAGCCGATGACGGCGAGCGTGAGGGCGAGTTTGGCAATCCCGACCTGCTCCCCGCCGAGGCATGGAATTTCGATGCTGCGGCCGAGTATTATCTTGGTTCCAACGGCGCAATTTTCGCCTCGTTTTTCTACAAGAGCCTCGATGATTTCATCTACGAGCAGAATAGCGATGCCGGGGGGATTTTCCGCGGAGTGGCCTTCGACGAAGCGACCATCCTGAGCAACGGGCAGGATGGGGAAATCTTGGGAATAGAGTTGGGTTTCGCACAGACGCTGAAAGGTCCGTTGGATGGTATCGTATTGCAAGCAAATTACACCTTTACCGACAGCAGCGGCGAGGTGACGACAGTCGCCAGCGATGGACCGCGCTCTATCACCCTGCCCACTACCTCGCGGCACACTGCGAACTTCTCGCTCGGCTACGACAAGGGTCCGGTCGACGTCCGATTGTCGGGAACCTATCGCGACAGATATCTGGATGAACTGTCCGACGTGGTCGAGCTCGACCGATATGTCGACGACCATTTCCAGCTCGATCTAAGTGCGAAATACCGAATCAATGACGGCATCCAGCTCTATTACGAGTGGGTGAACATCAACAATGCGAAATACTTTGCTTACAACGAGCTGGGCGGACGCCGTAACCTCTACCAGTTCGAGGAATACAACTGGACGATGAAATTCGGCGCGCGGGTGACATTCTGATGCGTGGGATCAGCAACTTGGCAGCCGCAACAGGGGCTGCGGGCCTGCTCGCCTCTTGCTCCGCAATCACCGTTAGTGGCAATCCAGCGGTACCGGTTTATGCGGTGGCGGAGACCGCGCCTGTAGGCACTGCGAACGAAGATGCGGCCGATGACCCTGCGATCTGGCGCAATGCTGCCAATCCAGCTGCGAGCCTGGTGGTGGCGACCGACAAGAAGGGCGGCCTCTACGTCTACGACCTATCCGGACAGGTGAAACATTTTTTTGCCCGCCCCGCGCTCAATAATGTCGATCTGGCCGATATGGGCAATAAAGGCGTGATTGTTTTCGCCAGCGACCGGAGCGATCTCGCCAATGCGAACATTGCGCTGTTTCGCCTGGACACTTCGAGCGGAGAATTGAGCGAGATCGCCACCCTGCCTTCCGGATCTGGTGAGGGATACGGCATTTGTGGTTACGAGAAGGACGGCCGCCTGATTGTCTATACCGCCCCCAAGGAAGGCAATATCGGCGAGTGGGAAATTGCCGTCTCGACTGCCCCGTCAATTAAACCCTTGCGTAAAATGCGCGTACCCAGCCAGCCCGAAGGATGCGCTATCGATGCACGCAATGGCAACCTCTATATCGGCGAAGAAGCAGGCGGTGTGTGGCGGTTCGCAAACGGTGCGAGCGAAGGCCAGCTCGTCGCGGCGGTAGACAACCGAAACCTGGTTGCAGACCTCGAAGGCCTGGCGCTGGTTCCAGAAGGCGAAACGGGCGGTTGGCTCTACGCGTCCAGTCAGGGCGATAACACCTATATGCGGTACACCCTGCCGGACCTGACACCTGCGGGCAGATTCCGCATCGCCGCGGGCGTTTTCGGAAGCACTGAGGAAACCGATGGGATCGAAGCCAGGCGCGGAGACTTCGGGCCCGATTTTCCGGGCGGATTATTCGTTGCGCAAGATGGTCAGAACGGAGCGGGAGCGCAGAATTTCAAGTTCGTACCGCTAGGCGCGATCGAGAAAGCTCTCTCCGTTGGCGTCGCGCAAACGACCGTTGTCGAGAAGACCTCGGCCGGCAAATAAGCCGCCAACCGGCGCAGTGATCAATGTCATCGCGTGTCGGATCGACTTTGAAGGGTATCGACCATTACATTGCGGCGACCCCTTGGGATATTGCCCAGGCGCTTGGCGGTACGCTTCCGGTCGGTTCGGCAGTCGAAGGAACGCGGTTCGCTTTCAGGATGCCGTTGAATAATCCGACGAAAAAGCAGCAACAGGCGAACCGGTTTTTCGGAAATAGGACCAGGGAAATTTGTGAAGCGATGCTGGCGCCGCGTTCTCTGTCTGATCGCCATGCAATTTCGATTTGGTAGCAGCTAGCGTTGCACGCGGCCCGAACCGTCGCCCGACATCAGTTTTTCGACCTCCGGTACGCTGACCCGGTTGAAATCACCTAGGATCGAGTGTTTCAGGCAGCTCGCTGCAACGGCGAATTCCAGGCTTTGCTGGCGATCGTCATAGGCGTTGAGCCCATAGATCAAGGCCGAGGCAAAGCTGTCGCCACCGCCGACGCGGTCCACGATGTCCGTCATCTCGTAGCGGCGCGAAAGCTTGAAGCCGCCGTCCCGCGTGCGCAGGCAGGCAGACCAATTATTGCGGTCTGCGCTCAGGCTTTCGCGCAGGGTAATCGCGATGGCGGCCATGCCAGGATAGATATCGAGCACCTTTTCCGACAGCGCTTCGTACTTTGCCGTATCGAGCTCGCCCGACTCAACGTCCACATCGACCGAAATATCTAGCGACTTCTGGCAGTCTTCCTCATTCGCTATGCCGACATCCACATGTTCGACCAGATCTCGCATTACCTCGGGCGCCGTCTTGCCGTATTTCCATAATTTGCCGCGGAAGTTGAAATCGCATGACACGGTGACGCCGGCTGCCTGAGCGGCTTTCACACATTCCAGACTGACGTCGGCTGCCGACTGGCTTAGGGCCGGTGTGATGCCGGTGATATGAAGCCATTTTGCGCCGTCGAATATAGCAGGCCAATCGAAATTTCCCGGACCAGCCTCGCAGATCGACGAACGCGCACGGTCGTAGATCACTTTGGATGGTCTTTGGTTGGCGCCGCTTTCCAGAAAATAGATACCAACGCGGTCGCCCGAACGGCGGATGTGGCTGGTATCGACACCGAAGCGGCGCAGTTCACCGATTGCTGCCGCCCCGATATCATTATCGGGTAGGGCCGATACAAAACCTGCATCTAAACCATAATTTGCCAGCGCCACGGCCACATTCGCTTCGCCGCCGCCGAACGTGGCTTCGAACACGGGGGACTGGAAGAACCGTTCATGGCCCTGCGTTTTCAGGCGAAGCATGATTTCGCCGAAGGACAGGAATTCGCTCATTTCGCGCTCCTGCCCGAAAGTCGTTGGTTGCGCTGGTAATCGTACAGGGACGGTGCCGCCGTGACACGCTCGCCCATCGATTCAGAGTACGGTTCCGGATTGTAGTCGAACAGGATTGGGCGGTTGCCAAATACACCCACGACGCGCGCTTCCGGCCCTTCAGATTTACCAACGATAGCGATTGGTGCGTCAGCTTCCACACCGCCTTCGACACGAATGTTTAGGTTCCAGATCGTGTTGTAACGGCCGTGCCCAGGTTGCCAGTAACCTGCACCGCCTGCCTTGAAGAGATCATAGAGCGGGGTGCCGTCCTCCGCCTGGTCATTCGGTGCAACGTGTACAGTTACGCTGTCATACAGGTTCTGGTGGTTGGCCCCGGCATGCTGATCGAGCGTCGGTGTGGTCCAGACTTCCGCATCGCGGTAGACCGATTTCGTGGCCTGCGTGTTGAAGCTGAGGGAGTGCTGGGTAGGGTTCATCACATCCAGCCCATCAATCAGTACATTGTGTACGTTGCCGACGTGGACCGCGTAATGCGCCTTGTGGTCGCCATCGGTGACGATGTTCGCAATCGTTACATTGGCCAGATCGTCGGTCAGGATGCCGCTATCGGCATTGGTCACGCGGACATCGCGGATCCAGCCATTATGGACGCCGGTGAAATAGATGCCGTTGTAGCCAGCCTCGTTATGATGCCCGAAATAAGGATTTTCGGGGAAGGTGAGGGCGATACTCTCGATGCCGACTTCGGACAGATGGTCCCATTTGGCAAAGTACGCCGGGAGCTCCCCATTGATATCGTGCAGCAACGGGTCCGCAATCGTGACACGGTTGCCGTCGATGGCTTCGATGCGGGTCGCCTGACGCACAAGCGGCCGGTCCGGGCTTTCCCAATGACGGGCGCCAATCTTCAGGTCGGTATCACCATAGAGCGATGCAATCAGTGCGCCGTCCGGGCCGGCCCTGTTGTGCCAATGGATTTGCAGTACATCGCCTGTCGACAGTCCGCTCGCTGACCGCACTTCCAAATGGCGCTCTCCGCGTTTGGCCGAAGCGATGTCGGCCGGCTTCTCGATTTCGCGGTCGTAGCGTTTGAGGTAGGTTGCGTGACGGCCGCCGGGGACGCGGGTCCAGAGGAAACCCCCACTCCAGCTGTATTCCGAAAACAGAACGTCCAGATTGGCGCTCTTCTGCCGCTCGTATTTGTCCTCTTCCTTCAGATAAGCGCGGATTTCAGTCAGCGCGCCGCCATCGTCGATCTGGTTCAGCGGGCGGGGCATATAAAGCTCCGTCCCATTATCACCGCTACCCATGCCGGACAGGACAATACCGCTGCGCTCGATCCACAGGATTTCGGAAAGCTGGTAGCGCCCGCTGTCGAAGCGGACACGCACTGGCGTGTCCATGGAGTGCGCTGCGGCGAGCGCCTGTTTGATGGCAGCGCTGTCATCAATTCCGTCATCCGGCACCGCCCCATAATCTGCTACCGCAATCTCGGCGGTCACATCGGGAATGGGCTGGATGCCGAATTCATAACCGGCGTAGGAAAAGTCCGGCAGGTAATGCCGATCGCGCGTTTCCGGGTTGGAGAGAATTTTAGGTAGATCCTGCGCGAGCACAGCTTGTGAGCTGCCTGTAAACGCCACAAACGCGCAAAATAAAGCCTTTGATGCCAGTCGCTTGCCAACAAAGTGTCGCATGAATGCACCTCTCCCTATCGTTTCCCACCTTGACTATTGACGTTCAATGGCACCGGTGTCAATTATTGGGTTAACCGGTGTCATTCCTTAGCGATCGGCAACCGGAGCGAGCACAAGATTCGCAAGAGAGAATGCTTTTATGGGAGGTTACATGCGCAGTCACAGCAACTTTTTGAACGGCACCAAGCCGAATCATATACGCCTGCTGAAGTCGGCACTGCTGCTCGGCACCATGTCGCTCATTCCGCAAGGCGCGGCGATGGCGCAGGTGGGCGAACCGCAGGACACGTCGGAAGTTCTGTCGGACGACCCCAATACGATCATCGTGACTGGCGAAATTGCGCGCACCATCGAAAATTCGCTGGAAGCCAAGCGTCAACTGGATGTTATCGGCGATGCGATTGTGGGCGAGGATATCGGCGATCTGCCCGACCTTTCGGTGGCGGAAACGCTGGAGCGGATTGTCGGCGTTACGTCGGACCGGTTCAAGGGCGGCGCGTCGGAACTGTCGATACGCGGGCTGGGCGCATTCCTGGGGTCTTCCTACATCAACGGCCGCGAAGTGTCGTCCGGCAGCGATGGCCGCGATGTCAATTTCGGGCAGTTCCCGTCGGAGTTGATCAACGGGGCGATCATATACAAGTCGCAGCAGGCCAGCTTCATCGAAGGCGGCGTGTCGGGCGTGATCGAATTGCAGACCCTGCGTCCGCTCGATTATGGCAAGCAGCGCATCCAGATCCAGGCTCTCGGCGGCTATAGCGATTATGAGGATCGGGTTGTTGACGGCGATCCGTTCAACTACCGCCTGACCGCTTCCTATGTCGACCAATTCAAGCTGGGCGACGGCGAT
This sequence comes from Alteripontixanthobacter maritimus, assembly GCF_003340475.1. Taxonomy (NCBI): domain Bacteria; kingdom Pseudomonadati; phylum Pseudomonadota; class Alphaproteobacteria; order Sphingomonadales; family Erythrobacteraceae; genus Alteripontixanthobacter; species Alteripontixanthobacter maritimus. The sequence continues at coordinate 264,748 of NZ_QBKA01000002.1, forward strand.
ATCGGGATCGCGATCGGCGGACAGCTGCGGCGCGATACCGCACCCGAAGACATCTACACCAGCAGTTCCACCTATCGCCCGTGCAATACGATCGAGGGTGTCGACCAGAGCAACAATTGCGCTTTCGATACCGATGCGAATGGTGTTCCGAATGGCGCGTCGGACCAGTTCTATTTCGTTTCCAACCAGTATATTTATCGTGCGCAGGCGACCGAGGCCAACCGCGATGCGATCCTCGGCGCCGTGCAATATGCGCCGACACCCAATCTGGAAATCAACCTCGACGCGCAATATTCCTATCGCGACGATATCGAGGAGCGTGCGAACCTGGTCGTGGCCGATGGCCGCCGGGACATCGTACCGCTCGTCATTTCCGAGACCGGGGCCTTGCTTAACTGGACGGGTGAAACCCGGTTGGAGAACCAAACAGTATATCGCCAGCGGACCGAGGAATATGTGGGCCTAGGCGGCAATATCGAATGGCGTACCGGCCCGCTGATCCTGGCTATCGATGGTGCCTATTCGCAGACCAAACGCCGGCAGGACGAACTGGATATGCGTATCCGGACCAACCGCCGCGTGCTTTACGAAATCGACAAGCGCGGGCTGAACGTGCCGAATTTGATCCTTACCGACGTATCGGCAGTGGAAGCCAATACCGGGCTCGCGTTCGACCTCGACAATCACGATATCTACGACAACGGCGCCCGTGCCCGTCGCCGGCTGGAGAACATCGACGACGAGATCATGGCGTTCCGGTTCGACGCAACCTACGAAATGGGCGGGTTCATCGATAGCCTGCAAGCGGGTGTCCGGTATGGCGACCGCTTCCGCCTGCATGATGACGGTATCGACAGCTTCAATGCGGCGACCGGCGAGTTCGGCGGTTCGCTCCCACTGGTGGCCGGATATGACAGCCGCGGGGCGATCGACGCCCGGCAGGACTTCTTCATCGTCGACGACCTTTACGAAGGCGCGGACACACCGATTGAGGGGCTGACTTTCGCAACATGGGACGCACGCGCATTGTTTGCCGCCCTTACCGGCGGCCCCGATGTCGGCCTTCCGGGCGACGGCGTGTCCACTCGCTCACCGGACGATGCCGAAGTGACCGAGAAAACCTACGCAGGGTATGTGCAGGCCAATTTCGACACACAATTCGGGTCGGTCCCGGCGCGCGGGAATGTCGGAGTGCGCGTCATCCGTACCGACATAACATCGGTGGGTATCAGTTCCGATCTGGAAACTGCGCCCGATCCGCAGGACCCCAACTCGCTCATCATCACGAGGGTGGGCGAACCTACGGTCAATACCGAAACCAACGATTTCACCAACGTGTTGCCCAGCGCGAACCTGATCCTGGAACTTGCACCGGACAAATTGTTGCGCCTTGCCGCCTACCGCGCGATTGCCAGGCCCGACCAGGAGGCGCTTTCCGCCGGGCTGGACTTCGACAACGAAGCGGACCTGGGCGATCTTGGCAGTATCGTCAGTGCCAGCGGCAACCCTTTCCTCGAACCACTGAAGTCATGGAATGCCGATGTTTCGTTCGAATGGTATGCCGGGCCGACGACTTCGCTCGCTATCGCCGGTTATGCCAAGCAACTTTCGACCGGCTTCCGCACCGATGTCACGCCGCTGACCCTGATCGTCGATGGTGCGCCGCAGCAGGTCGTCATCGGCCGCACGGTCAATTCGGACGACAAGAGCCGACTGCTCGGTTTCGAAGTCAGTGCGCAGCACAAGTTCGACTTCGGGGTGGGCTTCCAGGCCAGCTACAACTTCGCGGATTCCAACTTTGAATTTCCCGACCCGACCGTGGTGTCCGGTAACGCGATTGCTGACTTCACCCAGCCTGCAAACATTCCTGGCTATTCCAAGCATACGATGAATGCCACCGCGTTCTACGAAACGAGCAATTTCAGTGCGCGCGTGGCCTATAAATGGCGTTCGGATTATTTCAAACCGTTCCGCACAACGCAGAACCGGTTCACGGAAGATCAGGGTTTTCTGGATTTTTCAGCCAGCTACGACATTCTGAACAATCTCCAATTGCGCTTTCAGGTGCTGAACATTCTCGACGAACCGAATGTCTTTTACCGGCCGACTCGGGACAATCTGGCGCAGTCCGATTATTCCGGAACGCGCTACTTTCTCGGCCTGCGCGGCAGGTTCTGATCGGGCGCAAGGCTTTGACAATTCGCAATACGGCGCTTGCAGCAGCTCTCCCGGCCGGGCAGCGCGCGATTTCCGAAGCCTTGCTGAAGGCGAGGATGGATATGCGCGCGCTGCCCGGCTTCCCGGGGGAACTACCGGCGACCCTGGACGAAGCGTATGATGTGCAGGACGCCTCGCGGGCGAAATGGCCAGACCGGGTTGCCGGGTGGAAGGTCGGCGGTGTGCCGAGGGCATTCCTTTCGCGCTTCGACGCAAAATGGTTGTGCGGGCCAATTTTCGAACAGTCGGTGGTGCAGGTAGACAGCAACAAACGCGCGCAAATGCCCGTGTTCACGAGCGGTTTCGCGGCCATCGAACCGGAATTCGTCCTGCGGATGGGGGAAACTGGGGACGATGACCGGCTGTTTATCGGGGCGGAGATCGCGAGCAGCCCGGTCCCCGATATCAACGACTATGGCCCCATTGCCGTCATCTGCGACTTCGGCAACAATCGCGGCCTGCTGATCGGGGACGAGATTACCGACTGGCGGGACTACGACCAACCGGTGCGGGTCGATACGGTGATCGACGGGCGAAGCGTGGGGACTAAGGAGCTGGCGAAACTGCAAACCGGCGTGGCTACGGCCCGCGAATTTCTTACAGACCATGCCGCTAGGCGGGGCTTTGCTTTGCCGGAAGGCACCTATATCTCATGCGGCGCGATTACCGGAGTGCACGAAGCCTTGGCTGGAGCGCAGTCGGCAATCGATTTCGGTGCGCTCGGCCAGTTGGAGCTGGAACTCGTCCCGGCGGCTGATACGCGCTGATGGATGGGAGCTTTCGCCTTTCCCGCCGCGCCGCGATCCTGGGCGCGACCGCAAGTGTTGCAGCCTGCAAAATGCGCCTGTCCGGACTATTTACGGCGGCCGATACGCATGTGCGCGATTATCCTACAGTGCAGGCTGTGCTGCGCTTCGGCGAGCTTTTATCTGAGCGAACGGCAGGGCGGCTGGGCCTCAACATGTATGCCGGCGGGCAACTGGGCAACGAGCGCGATACGCTGGAAATCACTACGTTCGGCGGACTGGACTTCAACCGCGTCAACCTGGCTCCGCTCAATTCCATCGAACCTTTGACGACAGTGGCAGCACTGCCTTTCCTGTTCGAATCCACCAACCACATGCGCACCACGTTGGATGGCGAGATCGGGGAGGAGATCCTCGCCTCCCTGGAACGGCACGGCCTGATCGGCCTGTGCTTCTACGATTCCGGAGCACGCAGTTTCTACAACACGCAGCGCCCGATCGAAACGCCTGACGATATGCGCGGCCTCAAGCTGCGCGTGCCGGGTTCGGATTTGTATGTGGCGATGGTGAAATCGCTGGGCGCGGATGCAACGCCGATGCCGCTCGACGAAGTTTACCAGTCGCTGGCCCAGGGGGTGATCGACGGAGCGGAGAATAATTGGCCGTCCTTCGAAAGCGGCCGCCATTTCGAGGTCGCACGCTATTACAGCCTGACGCGGCATTTGCTCGCACCCGAAGTGTTCGTGATGTCCAAGGTCAGCTGGGACAAGCTTTCGGCGGCGGACCGGGACATCGTGCGGCGCTCGGCAAAGGATTCGGTGCCCTATATGCGCAAACTGTGGGACGCGCAGGTCGCCAGGAGCCGCGCCATCGTGATGCAGTCCGGTGTGGCCGTGAACGAGGTCGATCCTGCGCCTTTCACCGCGCGGATGACCGGTATGTGGGACGAATTTATCACCACGCCGCAACAACGCGCCTTGGTGGACAAGATACTCGCCCAGCGGGAGGGCGGACTATGAAGCGGGGGCTTGCCGATCAGGCATCCAGCTTGCTGATAAAGGCAGGTGCGGCGGGTCTGGTGCTGATGACTGCGGTGGTTGGCTGGCAGGTATTCGGACGGTTCGTTCTGAATTCCAGCCCTTCGTGGTCGGAACAGACGGCCTTGCTGCTGATGATCTGGTACGTATTTTTCGCCGCCGCCGCCGGTGTGTGGGAGCGGTTCCATATCCGGATCGAAGTGCTGGAGAACCGGCTTACCGAACACAGGCGCAAATGGCTGCGGATTGCGATCCATGCCCTCATCGCGGTATTTGGGCTGGTGCTGTGCGTTTATGGCGCGATGCTGGCATGGATGGTCCGCGATTTCGTGATCCCCTCGCTCGGGATTAGCCGAGCGGTTGCGTATCTGGCGATACCGTTGTCGGGCCTGTTGATCGCACTCTTTTCGCTTGGCCGGATGCATGCCCGCTGGCGGGGTGAACCCTGATGGAAATTCTGGTTCTGATGGGCGTTTTGCTGCTGCTTCTAGCGCTTGGCGTGCCGGTCGCTTTCTCGTTGTTTGGCGCGGCTTTGGCGACGTTCCTCGTGATCGACATTCCGCTGGTGGTGGCGGTCCAGCGGATGGCGGCGGGGATCAGCGTATTCACATTGATGGCGATCCCGTTCTTCATCTTCGCTGGGGACCTGATGTACCGTGCGGGTATTGCCGACCGGCTGGTGCGCGTGGCGGATGCGGCTTTCGGACGGGTGCGCGGCGGGCTGGGGCTGGTCGATGTCGGCGCGTCAATGATGTTCGGCGCGGTGTCCGGCTCTGCCATCGCCAGCGCCTCGGCCATTGGTTCCACGATGGTGCCGCTGATGGACGAGAAGGGCTATGATCGGGACTATTCCGTCAATGTAACCGTAACTGCGGCGATTGTCGGGCTGTTGATCCCGCCGTCGCACAACATGATAATCTATGCCGCTGCTTCAGGGGTTGGCGTGTCCATCGGTGACCTGTTCCTCGCCGGTATAATGCCCGGCCTGCTGACCGGCGCCATGCTGATGCTGACGGCATGGCTGGTCGCGCGAAGCCGCAATTTACCGCGCGGCGAATTTCCCGGCTGGTACAAGTTCCTGCGTGCCGGCCTGTTCGCCTTGCCCGGCGTGATGACCGCCGTAATCATCATGGGCGGCATTTTGAGCGGAGTGTTCACCGCCACCGAAAGCTCTGCCATCGCAGTTATCTATACGGCCCTGGTCGGCACCTTCGTGTATCGCAATCTGGGCTGGAGCGGGTTCTGGGAAGCGGCGCAAAAGTCGGTCCGCACGGCGTCCATGGTGCTGTTCATAATCGCTGCGGCAACCGCGTTCGGTTTCGCGCTGGCCCTGCTGGAAGTGCCGGCTGCATTGGCTTCCCTGATCGGAGTCATGACGGACAATCCGATCCTCACATTGCTGATCATCAACGTGATGTTGCTGATGCTTGGTACCTTCATGGATATGGCGCCGCTGATCGTGATCACCACCCCGATTTTCTTGCCGGTGGTGATGGCAACGGGCGTCGATCCAGTGCATTTCGGAATTATACTGATGCTGAACCTGGGTATCGGACTAGTCACACCGCCGGTGGGTTCCGTCCTGTTTGTCGGCTCTGCCGTGGGGGGAATACCTGTGGCGACCCTGGTGAAGACGATCTGGCCGTTTTACTTCACCTTGCTCGCTGCGCTGGTCATCGTGACGTTCGTGCCGGAATTGTCGCTGGCATTGCCGCGCGCATTCTGACCCTTTTCCCGGCTATCCCAATAGGGCTATGGGTCCCGCATGGCAGACAAGGGCAATCCGACGATCAACGATGTGGCCCGGTTGGCCGAAGTGTCCAAGAAAACGGTCAGCCGCGTCATCAACAACTCCCCGCTGCTAAGCGAAAAGACCCGTGAGCACGTCCAGTCCGTAATTGCGGATATCGGCTATGTTCCCAACCCGCAGGCCCGCGCGCTGGCGCTGCGGCGCAATTTCATCATTGCCGCCGTGCACGACAACCCGAACGCGCAATTCCTGGTGAAAGTGCAACAGGGTGTGCTGGAAGCGCTGGAAGGTACCGCATTCGGATTGATGGTGCAGCCGGTCGACCGCGAAAGCCCGACCATAGCCGAGGATTTACGCGCCTTTATCGAACGCCAACGGCCCTATGGCATCGTCCTGTTGCCGCCTATTTCAGAGAATGACGAGCTGGCGAAGGTGTGCCGTGATGCGGGGTGCAAATATGTCCGCATGGCATCCGTCGCGCTGGACGAACCGGACAGGATGGTCACATCCAACGACCGAGAAGCCGTGCGCGAGGCGGTGAGTTACATCGCGGGCAAGGGTCACAAGCGCATTGCCCTGATCGAAGGCCGCAGCAACTCCCGCTCTGCCATCGAGCGACGGCTGGGTTATGAAGAAGCGCTGGCGGCGGCCAACTTGGAAGTGCGCACCGAACTTATCGAACAGGGCGGTTACACGTTCGAGTCCGGCATGGAAGCTGCCACCAAACTTCTGGAAGCAGCGACCCGCCCCACCGCAATCTTTGCCTCGAACGATGAAATGGCCGTGGGTGCGCTGATCGCCGCTCGGCGCAAGGGCATCGAAGTGCCGCGCGGCCTTTCCATCGCGGGCTTCGACGATACGCCGCTGTCCAACCATGTCTGGCCGCCGCTTACCACCGTTCGCTGGCCCATATCCGATATGGCGCGGATCGCGGCGTGCAAGCTAATTGCCGGGCCTGAAGATGCGCCGGTCGCTGAAACCCTGCTGCCGTCGGTGCTGGTAAAACGCGACTCGGTCGGTCCGCCACCGCAGGATTGAAAGGCTATAAACGACGGGCTGCGATCCGCGCTTGCATCGTTAAATGACACCGGTTACCTTACGTTTCGAACAAACGCGCAATCCGGTCGGCCGGAACCGGCGCGACGTATCAACCGGGGAAAGCGAGATTTCATGAAAATTGCTCTTATCAACGAGAACAGCCAGGCCGCGAAAAATGGCATTATCCACGATGCGCTGACTTCGGTCGTCGAACCGTTGGGGCACGAAGTCCACAATTACGGGATGTATACCGCCGACGATGGCGCGCAGGTTACATACCCGATGGTCGGGCTGCTGACCGGTATTCTTCTCAACTCAGGGGCAGCCGATTTTGTAGTGACCGGCTGCGGGACGGGGTCCGGTTCGATGCTGGCCGCCAATGCGATGCCGGGCGTGTTCTGCGGCCTGGTAATCGACCCGACCGATGCCTTCCTATTCGCGCAGATCAACGACGGAAACGCCATCGCGATGCCTTATGCCAAGGGCTTCGGCTGGGCGGCAGAGCTGAACCTGCAGGATTGCTATCGCAAGCTGTTCGAAGGTGAGAGCGGGGTAGGCTATCCCAAGGAGCGCGCCGCGATCATGAAGAAAAATCGCGGAGTTTTGGCCGACTTGAAGAAGGCTACCTGCCACGACATGCTGACCGTCCTGAAGAATGTCGATCAGGAGCTCCTGAAATCCGCCATCGCGGGTGAGAAATTCGCCGACCAGTTCTACGCCAATTCGCAGGACGAGGCGATCAGCGACTATCTTCGCAGCGTCTGACGGCCTCCGTCCGGCTATGGACCGCGCATCTGAGATTACCTGACACCGACAAGGAAACATCATGACACGCAACCCGTTCGATCTTTCGGGCAAAGTCGCGCTCGTAACAGGAGCCAACACCGGCATCGGGCAGGGGATTGCCGTCGCGCTGGCCAATGCAGGCGCGGATGTGGTGCTGACCGCACGCCGGGATCCTTCCGAAACGCGCGCGCTGGTGGAAGCTGCCGGTGTGCGCGCTCATGTGGTCATGGCGGACCTTTCTTCCATCGAACCATGCCAGCGGATCGTGGACGAGACAATGGGAGCGTTCGGCAGGCTGGACGTGCTGGTCAATAATGCCGGGATAATCCGGCGTAGCGACGCGCTGGAATTTAGCGAGGACGACTGGGACGCGGTGCTCGACACCAATTTGAAAGTGCTGTTCTTCCTCTGTCAGGCTGCGGGCAGGCACATGGCCGCGCATGATGGTGGCAGCATCATCAACATTGCTTCCATGCTGACTTTCCAGGGCGGCGTTCGCGTAGCGAGCTATACCGCTTCCAAGAGTGGGGTGGGTGGGCTGACAAAGCTGCTCGCAAATGAATGGGCGGCCAAAGGCATCAATGTGAATGCTATCGCGCCGGGCTACATCGCGACCAACAACACTGCCGCCCTGCAGGACGATGCCGATCGCAACCGCCAGATACTGGAGCGGATTCCGGCAGGGCGCTGGGGCGAACCCGGCGACATCGGCGGAGCGGCGGTGTTCCTCGCGTCAGATGCTGCGAAATATGTGCAGGGTCATATCCTCGCCGTCGATGGCGGATGGCTGGCGCGCTAATGGCTGGCGGCCTTTTACGCGCGTTCGGGATTGCCTGCCTGATCGCAGGTTCGAACTTCGGTTTGGGAGCCGCTTCGGCGCAGGATGCCCCATCCCCGGCCCCGGCTCCTTCCCCATCCCCATCCCCGCAATGCCGCGGCAGCGCAGGCTACGCCGCCGATTTCGACGGCCGCCGCACGTTCCTCTGGCGTCCTGATTGGCTGCACGGGATAAAGGCCGCGGCGGCAGCGGACCCTGAAATTGCGAAAGGCATTCGCAGCGCCGCGGAAAGCGCGCTCGCCAGCGGTCCTTACAGCGTGACCGACAAGACGAAACTTCCGCCGGGTGCGTCCGCCAATGATTACGTTTCCATCGGCCCTTATTGGTGGCCCGATCCGAAAAAGAAAGACGGTCTGCCCTATATCCGCAAGGATGGGGAGGTTAACCCCGAGCGCGACGGACCGGAATTCGACAAGGACCGACTTCGAAACCTGGCCAACGCTGTGCGCGATCTGGCCGTGGGTCATTATGTTACGGGAGAAGAGCGTTACGCGCGCCATGCCGCTTTGTTGTTGCGGACATGGTTCATCACCCCGGCCACGCGGATGAACCCCAGTTTCGCTTTTGCGCAGGGCATCCCGGGCAAGGTCGCGGGACGCGGCGAGGGCATCATCGAAGCATCGCATTTGTCCACGATCGTGGAAGCGGCCGGCCTGCTGGAACCCACAGACGTGCTGTCGCCAGACGAACATAACGCGCTTCGCGCATGGTACCGTGATTTCGTGGTCTGGATGGCAACCAGCGAGAACGGTGAAGACGAGATGCGTAAAGCCAACAATCACGGCCTGTTCTACGATTTCTACCTCGCTCACTTCGCTCTGTTCGCAGGTGCCGAAAACGCCGCGGAAAATGTGGCGAAGGCGTTTCCGGAATATCGGCTCGGCCGGCAGATGGACCGGCAGGGGCGCTTCATTGCAGAGTTAAAGCGCACGCGAAGTTGGCACTATTCGGTTTACGCGGTCGAGGCTGCGGCACGGCTGGCGACGATCGCGGAATGCGTGGGCCTCGATCTATGGACAACTCGGCTGGAGGATGGACGCGGGCTGGATACGGCGCGCCAGTTCCTCGCGCGCTATGCGGCGGACCCTGCAAGCTGGCCGTTTCCGGATAGTGACCTCGACCGCGGGCGGATCGAGCGGATGCGCGCCGAGTATGCCGAATTGGCCGCCCTGTTTCCAGACGCGGCACAGGACATGACGCTCGCGGCCCTGCCATAAGTCGCGACATGCAGATCTAAACGCCGTATATTTTCAGGAATGCGTCGACGGCGTTGTCGACCCGTTTGATGGCTGCCGCTTCATCCACCGTTCCGGCGAAGCGGCGTTCCAGATCGCCAAGCCCCTTGACCATGGAGGCGAGCTGTTCTGCGGCGGTATCGGGATCGTCGACTACCAGTTCTCCCCGATCGGCTGCGCGGGCGATCAGGCCGGACAAAGCGCTGTGCATCCGGCGGGGGCCGGCATCCAGAAATGCGATGCCGAGTTCCGGTTCCCGTTCGGTCTCGGCGGCGATCCGGTGTTCGAAGCGGATCATCTGCGGGCGTGCGAGGAAGGCCAGCATTGCATGCCCAAACGCCACCAGCCGCTCGCGCAGCGGGCCGCTATGGTCGTCGAACAAAAGGTGGCTTCGCATCTTCTCACATTCGGCTTCCACAGCGGCGCTGAACAAGGCGCGCTTGTTGCCGAAGTGGTTGTAGACCGTGACCTTGGATACATCCGCGTCTGCCGCAATGCGCTCGATCGAGCTGTCGCCATAGCCATGTTCGAAAAACGAATGCGAGGCGGCGGAAATGATGGCGGCGCGTTTGGCAAGGTCGGTCGGGCGGCCACTGCGCCGTTCGATATCCTTGTATTCGGACCCGTCGGATTCGACTTTGCCCGAACCAGTTCCAATCGATCCAACCTTACTTGACAAAGTGAACTCACCCGTTCAGTTAAACGCCAGCGTTCAATATCGACCGTGCGGCAGACTTGCGCAACCCCGTGTTGCCGATCGCCGTTTCGGTAGCCGAGGTGGAAAGGCGGAACATCGATGGGCCTGCCGGGATGACCTGGATCGCGATCCGCATGCTGACGGGCGACAGGCAGAAGTTCTACGGGCTTCTGTTCGGCATCGCCTTTTCCACTCTGCTTATCACCCAGCAGCTGACGATTTTCGTCAATCTGATCGAACGCGGCGCGAGCGGCGCGTATAATGTGGCAACTGCAGATATTTGGGTGATGGACCCGGTCAGCCGCACCACCGATGTGAATTTTCCGCTACCCGCAACTGCGCTCGACAAGGTGCGCGGAGTGCCCGGCGTGTCTTGGGCCGTACCGCATCTGCGTGCAGGGGCCTCGGTCCGGACGGCAGATGGCGACCTGGAAGGGGTAACGGTGATTGGGGTGGACGATGCCACGCTGATCGGTTTGCCCAAGAGCATGGTGGAAGGCGATTTCGCAGCGCTCGACAACCCTGATGCAGTGTTGATCGACGATGTCGGCGCGACGCGCATGTTCCCGCCGGAGATTTCTCCGATAGGGCAACGTCTGGAACTGAACGACCGCCGTGCCATCATCAGCGGGATCGTCGATGCGATCCCCAGCTTCACCAGTCAGGTGGTGCTCTACACCCGCTATTCCCGCGCACTCGGATATGTCCCCGGTACCCGCAACCGGATGAGCTTCGTGCTGGTGAAAGCGGTGGATGGCGTGCCGCCCGAAGCTTTGACGCAGCGTATCACGCAAGCAACCGGCCTGCGCGCCCGCACCCGTGACGAATTCGCGCGCGACGGGGTGGACTTCATCATCGAGAACACCGGTATTCCGCTCAATTTCGGGATTACCGTGGCGCTCGGCTTCATTGTCGGTGTGGCTATCGTCGGCCTGACCTTCAGCCTATTCATTCGCGACAATATCAAGCAGTTCGGCGCGCTGAAGGCGATTGGCGTGACCAATGCCAAGATCCGCCGGATGGTTGCCGCGCAAGCGGGGCTGGTGGGCCTGATCGGATACGGGCTGGGCGTGCTGGGCACGATCGCGTTCATCCAGGGGTTTTCCGCGAACCCGACCTTCAAGGGCTTCTATATTCCGTGGCAGGTGCCGCTTATCAGCCTGGTTGCGGTGGCCATTATCCTCGCGCTGACCGGCTGGTTGGCGCTGCGCAGCGTACTGAAGACCGAACCGGCGGCGGTGTTCCGGTGAGCCCGCTGCACGAGACAGCCACGGACGAAGCTGTGTCCAACGCCATTTCCACGCGCGGAGTGACGCGCGATTTCGAGGCCGGGCAGCAAACCATCACGGTGCTGCACGGCATCGACCTCGATGTGCGCGCGGGCGAGCTGACGTTCCTGGTGGGCGAATCCGGATCGGGCAAGACGACCCTCATTTCGATCATGTGCGGCATTCTCTATCCGACGCAGGGCGAAGTGGAGGTGTTCGGCACGGACATCTACGGCCTGTCGGATACCGAGCTGGTCAATTTCCGGCTGCAAAATATCGGTTTCATATTCCAGCAGTACAATCTGATCCCCAGCATCGATGCGGCCAGCAACGCCGCCGTGCCGCTGATTGCGCAAGGAATGGACCGGCACGAGGCGCGGCGGCGCGCGACCGAGATGCTGGAAAAACTCAATATCGCGGATCAGGCGAGCAAACTGCCAAGCCAGCTATCCGGCGGCCAGCAACAGCGCGTGGCCATCGCCCGTGCACTCGTTCACGAACCCCGGCTGGTGGTTTGCGACGAGCCGACTGCAGCGCTCGACGCACGATCTGGCCGCCGGGTGATGGACCTGCTGCGCGAAGTGGCGGTGGCGGAAGATCGCAGCGTCATCATCGTTACTCACGACAATCGCATTTTCGACCTCGCCGACCGCATCCTGGTGCTGGAAGACGGCAATATCATACATGACGGCACCGAAATGCCGGACGGACACTGAAGGACCGAATTATGGGACTGCTGCCCGACAATGTCAGCTTTTCGAGGCAAGTGCTGCCGATCATCGCGGTTCTCGCGCTGGTGCTGGCGGTGTTCTACATCATGGCGGGCCAGCCCGACCGTGAGTTGGCCGATCCGCGCGAACAGCCACCCAAGGCGACCGGCGAACTGGCGGAAGCGGCACGGGTCGCGGGCAGTGGTGTGGTGGAACCATCGAGCGAGCTGATCGATATCGGCACCGCGCTATCCGGCCTCGTCACCGATTTACGTGTCGAGCCGGGCGACTATGTCGAGAAGGGCCAGCCGCTGTTCACGGTGGATGACCGTGCAGCCCGCTCACGCCTGACCGAAACGCAAGCCGCCGGGGGCGAGGCACGCGCCGCCATTGCAGAAGCACGCGCCGCTATCGCCGAAGCGCGCACGGCGGAACAGACAGCCAGCCGCCAGCTTGCGCTCTATCGCGGCATTTCCGATCCCGCCGCCGTCAGCCGGGCCGAAGTCATTCGCGCGGAAGGCGACGCCGCCAGCGCACGCCAGCGCCGCCAGCTTGCCGAAGCGCGGCTGAATGCGGCACAGGCCCGGCTGCGCAGCACGCAGGCCGCATCGGGCAGCGCGCAGACCGAGCTTGGCCGGCTGGTCGTGCGTGCCCCGATCGCAGGTGAAATTCTTAGCGTCGATATCCGCCCGGGCGAGTTCGTCAGCGCCGGGCAGCCCGGTGGCGGCGGTGCGGCCAGTTACATCCAGATGGGGCAGACGCGCCCACTGCATATCCGGGTGGATATCGACGAGGACGAGGCGGGCAAGATCGCGCTGGGTGAGCCTGCGACCGTGTCCCCGCGCGGGGCGGCCGACCGGCAGGTGAAGGCGAGCTTCGTGCGCGCCGAACCGCAAGTCGTGCCCAAACGCTCGCTCACCAACACCGCGGCGGAACGCGTCGATGTACGGGTGCTGCAGGTAATTTATGCGCTGCCCGCGCCGACCGCCCGGACCCGGGGCCTGTTCCGCGTAGGCCAACAGGTCGATGCATTCATCCCGGCCAACGCCCGCGCCCGAGAGGCCGCGCGCAAACAGGCGGCCGAAGCTGCGGCCGCCGCCGCTGCCGAGGACGAATGATGCGACATCGCCTGCTTCTGCCGTTCGGATCGGCCCTGGCACTGTCCGCCTGTGTTGCGGGTCCGCCACCTGAAATCTCGACGCCCATACCGCAATTGCCGCAAAATTTCGCCTATGCGCCCGATGCCGTGACCGGCGCGAGCGTGGGCGCGTTGTTGCCAGAGGGCGACCCCGCGTTCGAGACACTCGCCGCCGCTGCTCTGGAAGGCTCGCCCACCCTGGCGGAGGCGCTTGCCCGGGTCGACGCGGCGCAGGCCCGCGCCGCGCGCGCCGGGGCGCAACGACTACCCACGATTGGCGCTGGCGGAAATGTCACGGCGACGCGCACCAATCCGGCCCAGTTCGGCGGCGCGTTGCCGCCCGGCATCGATATCGACACCGAACAGGTCAGCTACGGCGCGAACCTCAACGCCAGCTGGAACCCCGACATCTTCGGCCGTCTGCGCTTGCGGGACCGTGCCGCAACGCTGCGCGTCGACGCGGCGGGATCGCAGGCCGCTGCGATACGGCTAGCATTGGTCGCGGAAATTGCTGCCAGTGTAATCGATTGGCGCACGCTGGACGAGCGCGCCGCAGCGCTACAACAGGATCTCGATGCAGCGAGCGAGCTCGTGCGGTTGGCCGGGGTGCGCGAAGAAGCAGGTATCGCTCCGGGTTTTGACCGGGTTCGCGCGCAAAGTGCGGCAGCGGCATCGCGGCGGCGTTTGGAAAGCTTGCGCTCCGAACGCGCGCGGCTGGTCGGTAGGCTGGTTACGCTGACGGCGACCCCTGCACAAAACGTGACGGCGGCGTTGGCTCAGGGCGCCGGGTACGAACAAACCGGCGCGCTTCCCCCTGCGCCCGCAGCCGCGCCTGCCGTCCTCTTGTCGAACCGTCCCGACGTGCTCGCCGCTGCGGCCAATCTGGCGGCCAACGATGCGGAGCTGTATGCCGCCGCCGCCAGTCGCTTCCCCGATTTCAGCCTGTCCGGCACGCTAGGCCTGTTGGCCTTCAGCCCCGCCGACCTGTTCGACACGGATTCCATCGTCGGTTCACTGGTCGCTGCCGTCGCTGCGCCCCTGGTGGATTTCGGGCGGGTGGAAGCGGAGATCGACCTTGCCGCCGCTGACAAGCGCGCGGCGTTCCAGGCCTATCGCGGGGCGGTCTATACCGGGCTGGGCGAGGCGGAAGCAGGTTACGGCGTAATCGCCGCCGCCGACCGCGAACTGGCCGCCGCCAATGCCGAACGCGATACGGCGGAGCGCGCGGCACGGCTGGCGGATACACGGTTTCGCGCCGGTCTGAGCAATTTCCTCGAAGTCTTGGAAGCCCGCCGCGCCGCCGATGCCTCCGGCGAACGCGCTGCCGCAGCTCTGGGTCAGGCCCGCCGCGCGCGTGTGGTGCTATGGCAGGTGCTGGGCGGCGGCGGAGCCTATGGTGACGGGGCTGACATGCAGGACGAAATGGACTGACCGGCAGCCGAACCAGACCCGGTTCGTCCCGCATGTCGGGCGAAGTTTATTCGGCCGTTTCCACCATCACGAATTCGCTGTCCGCTTCCGCGCGAATTTCCAGCCGACCGCCGCGTATGGCCAAACCGTCCCGAGCATCGACCGTTACTCCGTTCACTACCAACTTACCGCGCGCGGCCACCAGATAGGCGAGGCGATTTCCGGCGATGTCGTGCGTAATCGTGGCTCCCGGTACCATCGTAGCGCCGTAAACTCGGCCATCGGCCCGGATCGGCAGAGCATCACCGTCACCATCGTATCCGCTGGCGAGCACCTGCATCTGGCCGGTGCGGTCGGCCTTGGGGAAAGGACGCGCGCCCCAGCTTGGTTTGCCGCCGCGTTCCCTCGGCATGATCCAGATCTGGAATAGGCTGGTTTCGTCCGGCTCCAGATTATATTCGGCGTGCTGGATGCCGCTACCCGCGCTCATGACCTGAACGTCGCCTGCCTCGGTACGGCCTTCATTGCCCAGGCTGTCCTTATGCGTAATCGCGCCTTTCCTGACATAGGTGATAATTTCCATGTCGGCATGGCTGTGCGGCGGGAAGCCGGATTTCGCGGCGATATGATCGTCGT
The DNA here is from genome assembly GCF_003340475.1 of Alteripontixanthobacter maritimus. Taxonomy (NCBI): domain Bacteria; kingdom Pseudomonadati; phylum Pseudomonadota; class Alphaproteobacteria; order Sphingomonadales; family Erythrobacteraceae; genus Alteripontixanthobacter; species Alteripontixanthobacter maritimus. The sequence continues at coordinate 280,254 of NZ_QBKA01000002.1, forward strand.
TCCAGACGCGCAGTGGGCCCCAGCCCATGCGGGCGGGGTCATGATAACTGGCGAAGCTGAAGTGATGGCGCGCGTCGAGCCAGCCATGGTTCGCAGCGCCGAGCGTGTCGAAGGCGCGCAATTCTACCTGGGCGAGTGTAGCGGTGTCGGTGGTCATATCGGGTTCTCCCACTGGGGTTGCCCGTCTTATATAGGAACCCTGTCAAGGGGCGGAAGATCGCGGGATCGCGTCCCGCAGATCGCACAGGTCCTGCCGCACGCGGGCGAGCGGTTCGGCGCGGTATTGCAGCGTTGCGGCAGTCACCGCATCGCTTGCCGCCGCGTAGATCTCAAGAAGTGCCGGACCGATCGGCTTTGCCGCGTCCACCCCGGCGCGCAGGGCGGATAGCGCCAGCAAAACACGGCACAGGGCAGCGGACCGGATGCTGCGCTGGGACCCGGCAATGGGACTGGCTGCCCGGTCGAGGGCGGCGATGGCCTCGCCAAGGCAAAGATGCACCAGCGCCGGACCGGAGGAACCCAGCACCAGCGCGTCCAGTTCCACCCGGCGGTAAGCGGCGGCGGCCCCATTTCGTGCGCCGTTGTGCGACCCGTTTTGAAGTTGTGTCATCAGGGTCATATCACTTGTCCGCGTTCCAGACCGCGATCTGGCTTTGCAGGAAGCTCAGCGTGGATTGCGATGCGTTTACGTTGCGGTCGGCGGCGGCGAAGGTCTTGGTCAGGCGTTCGCGCAAGCTTTCCTGCTGTTCGGCGATACGTGCAAGCTTGTCCTCAATCCGTTCCGACTGCGCATTGTAACGTGCTTCGGATCCGGCGAGGGAGCCGGGATCCTTGCGGCTTGCGGTGTTGCGGGCCAGCTTGTCGAACGTGGCATAGACCCCGTGAATGCCGGTGGTGAACATGGCGGCTGCCCCTTCCGGATCGGTGGCGAGCGTGGCGTTCAACCGGTTGCTGTCGAGCGAGAACGTACCGTCGCGGCCCAGCACAAGCCCCAGATCGCCCAGCGTATTGGGCGCGCCCGCCACGGCGTTCGGCATTACGACCGCGGTGGTCATGCTGGCAAAGGCCCGCTTCAGTGCCCGCGCGCCGGGATCGCTGCCCAGTTCCCCGCCAAGCGGTGCGGCGGCTTCGCGCAAGGTGCCGGTAATGTCGTTCAGCGCGGCGACGAAATCGCTCATCAGGCCGGCGATGTTTGCGGTGCGATCGCTGAAGCCAATCGTGGTCGGTGCGCCGATATTGGTTTGTTTTAACGTCAGCGACAGCCCGCCGGGCAAACCGGATACGGTGTTGGAGCCGGATGTCATTTCCACCCCATCCAGCAGAAATGCGGCATCGCCAGCCGTCTGTTTAAGCTGCCCGGTGTCCGACGATGGCTGCCAGTTGAGATAATCCAGCTCGCCAGCACGTGCGGCAGTACCGGGCAGGCGGGTCACGCCGCTCGGAGTGGTCTCGATTGTAAAACCGCCGGTCGCACCCTCATCGCCTTTCATGACCAGCTGCGCGCCGTTTGCGTTAGTGGCCACATAGGCGCGCACCGGACCGCCCGCCTGGTTGATCTTTGCCGCCAGCGTTTCCAGCGTATCGTCCGCCGTCACTGCTATCGACAGGGTGTTCTGGGAGGTGTCGGCGGTGAAATTCGCGCCCGCAACCGTACCGAAATTGATATCCAGCGTGCCTGCCCCGACAGTGGCCGCGCCGCTCGCATAGGTCTTGCTGGCCAACGTCTGCGATGCGGCGAGGCTGGTCACTTCCAGCGAATAGGTGCCTGAAGGTGCGCTGCCCGATCCCACCGACACATTGGCTACGGCGCTGTTGCCGATGGTGGCGGCAGGGGCCAGGTCGCCGCTGCGAACCCGGTCGCCAAGCGCGGTTGCCAGCTGGGTAAGCTGCCCGCGCAGCGCCGCGGCGGAGGAGATGCGCGTGTCCAGCGTCTCGCTCTGCTGCTCCAGCCGCGCCTTTTGTGCCATGAAGCGCGCTTCGGACAGGTCGCTTGCCAGCTGGACCATATCCACCCCGCTGCCTACCCCCAAAGTAGAGATGATGCGCGAGCCGGTGTTCTGTGTAGCAGTGGTTTCCATGCCCCCGAGAACGGCCGGGCGGGCCGCATGTTAAGGGCGTGCGCTATGCCGCCTTCAGTTTGCCGGTGGCATCGAATTGCAGCTCGACCGGTACGCTGACCAGGGGGCGGGCAATCGGGGTGCCGCGCTTCAGGGAAAACACAAAGGCAAGGATGCTGGCGATGGCGGCATAGAGTTCGGCGCGGATCACCTGATTTTCGCGGGTGGTGAAATACACCGAACGTGCAAGCGCCGGATATTCCAGCACCGGGATATCCAGCTCGCCCGCCAGTTCGCGCATCGCCAACGCCTTTTCATCGCGGCCCTTGGCCAGCACCACGGGCGCGGATGCAAGCTCCGGATCGTAAGTCATCGCGACCGAGAAATGGCTGGGATTGGTGAGGATGAACTGCGCCTCGCCCACCGCCTTCGCCACGCCGCCGCGCGCCATCTTGCGCTGCCGCTGGCGGATCATCATGCGTTTTTCCGGCGAACCTTCCGCCTGTTTGTCCTCGTCGCGCAGATCCTGCTGCGTCATCTTGAGCCGGCCCAGACGGCGCAGCAACTGGATCGGGAAATCGATCAGCGCGATCAGCGCAAGACCCACAGACAACAGCATCAGCAGCTGCGCCATCGCATCCCACGCGGCGCCAAGCTGCGCCACCAGATCGCCATCGCCAAGGCGCAGCAGCGGCATGACATTGTGATACGCCCACCACGCGGTCAGCCCGCTCAGCAGCACCAGCTTGAGGATGCTCTTGCCCAGTTCCACCAGACCCTGCGTACCGAACATCCGCTTGAAGCCATTGGCCGGATTGAGGCGCGATCCCTTGGGCGCGAGATTGCCCATCAGAAAACGCCCTTCGCCGAAGCCCAGTTGCGATGCGACGGTCGCGATCATGACCACGCCGCCCAGCGTCAGGATCGGCGGCAGGATCGAACCGAGCAGGCCGGTCATCAGCTGTTCGGGTGCGAAATAGACGATGCTGTCTCGCTCGAATTCGAACGCCGCGCGCGCCGCGCTGCCGACATTTCCGAACAGCCATGGTCCCGCCAGCATCAGCCAGACGCCCCCGACTGCCATCGATACCGCGGTGGCCAGCTCCTTGGAGCGCAGCACATCGCCCTTCTTTGCTGCATCCGCCTTGCGCTTGGGTGTCGGATCGAATGATTTTTCGCCGGCCTGATCGCTCATATCCGGGCGACCTCCGCCACCTGTTCGATGCCTGCGCGCGACAGTTCGACGAAGCGGTCGGTCATCAGCGGAAAGGAGATGATGAGCGCTACGAGCCCTGCCAGGATACCGGCGGGCAGGCCGAGCGCAAACAGGTTGAGCGACGGGGCCGAGCGGCTGACGACGCCGGTCGCCAATTGCACCAGCAGCAGCACCAGCGTGACGGGCAGCGCGATGGCAAGGCCGGTGGCGAACATGCGCGCGGCAAAGGCGGCAATCTGCGCGCCGTCTTCGGGCCGAAACGCGCCCGCACCCGGTGGCAGGCTGCGGTAGCTTTCGATGACGAGGTCGAGCCACAGCAGATGTCCGCCCACGGCAAGGAATACCAACGTCAGGACGATGCCGAAATATTGCCCCAAAGCGCCCGATTGCGATCCTGAGTTAGGGTCGATTGCGGTGGCAATGGCCATGCCCATGGTGCCCGAAATCAGTTCCGCCCCGATTACCGGCGCGGCGAATGTCAGTTGCAGGACGAAGCCCATCGCCAGTCCGATCAGCACCTCGCCCGCGATCGTTACCGCTCCCGGAAGCGAGAACAGATCCTGCGGCACGGTGACGGGAACCCAGGCGAGAATGAACACGCCCAGCGCACCCGCCAGCACGATGCGGACCTGCACCGGCACGCCTGCTGCGCCGAAGATCGGTGCCGCCAGCATGGCCGCGCCGCAGCGGATCATCACGAACAGTAGCATCCACAGCTGGTCCTCGATCCCGCCAAAGCCGAAATCCGGCAAAATCATGGCTGCGTCATCCGGAAATATCCGCGATAGCCGCGAAGATATCGGCGAAGAAATCGCCCGTTATGGTCATCATCGATGCGCCGAACAGGACCAGCACCAGCGCGATCATCCCCAGTTTGGGTACGAAGGTCAGCGTCTGTTCGTTTACCGAAGTTGCCGCCTGAATCACCCCGACCAGCAGCCCGACGGCAAGCGCCGAAAGCAGGATCGGCGCAGCGATCAGTGCCGTAACCCACAGCATCCGGTCGGCCAGTGCCAGCAGCGAAGCGGAATCGTCCATCATCATGCGAAGCTCCCCATCACGCGAAACTCATGGCGAGGCTGCCCATCAGCATGGCCCAGCCATCGACAAGCACGAACAAAAGCAGTTTGAATGGCAGCGACACGATCGTCGGGCTGAGCATCATCATGCCGAGGCTCATCAGCACGCTGGCCACCACCAGATCGATGACGAGGAACGGGAGGAACAACATGAAGCCGATCTGAAATGCCGTCTTTAACTCGCTGGTGACGAATGCGGGCAGCAGGATGGAGAACGGCACGGATTGCGGATTTTCGAACCTGCCGGCATCGGCGATATCGGCGAACATCACGAGGTCGTTCTGGCGGGTCTGCTTAACCATGAAGCCATGGAACGCGTCCCCCGCCGCCTCGATCGCCTGCTCCGCCTGCATCGTGCCTGCAGCATAGGGTTCGATCGCGGTGCGGTTCACCGTGTCGAGCGTGGGCGCCATGATGAACAGGCTGAGGAACAGCGACAGGCCAATGAGGACCTGGTTCGGCGGCGACTGTTGCAGGCCTAGCGCCTGGCGCAGGATCGACAATACGATGAGGATGCGGGTGAAACTGGTCATCATCAGCAGCAGTGCAGGCAGGATCGTGAGCAGCCCCATGAGGAGCAGGATCTGCAACGATAGCGACAAGGGCGCCTCGCCCCCTTCCGAAGCGCCGTCGAGCGCCCGTTCGAGCGCGCCGCCGATACTTGCCCCGGCGCCGGAACCCGCTGCGTCCTGAGCCAGCGCCAATTCGGGTTGGAAGGCCGCTGCGACCGCAACCGCAACAATGAAATACCGTTTCACGACGGGTTCTCCGCAATGACGGGCCTGCCGGGCGCGTCAGCCTCCGCGAGCCGGGTGAGGCCCTGCTTGGTGCTGCCGACAAGGATTTCCCGCCCGCGAAACTCGATCACGGCCAGCCTGACGCCGGGTGCGAGCAGGCTGGTTTCGACCAGCCGCACGGCCTTTTCCGCGCCGGGGCGGGCCAATTTGTCCTGCATCCGTTTCGACAAATACAGGCAGCCCCAGATCATCAGGCCGAGCAGCGGCAGCAGCAGTGCCAGTTTGAGAATATACCAGCCCATCAGCCGTTTCCGCCGCCGGACATGTGTCCGCCATCTTCGCCCGCCATATGCACGATGCGCAGCGCGAACCGCCCGTCATTGTTGACGATTTCGGCATGGGCGATGGTGCGGCCATTGACCTGTACGTCGAGCAATTCGTCGGTCATCCGGTCGAGCGGGACCACGCTGTCCTCCCCCAGCGCCATCACATCCTTCAGGCGCATGGTAGTCTGGCCCAGTTCGACCGAAACGCAGACATCGACGTCGCGCAAGAAGTCCAGCCCGCCAGCCGGCGCGGAAGCAGGAGCGGGTTTGTGCGGCGCGGCTTCGGCGGCGATGTCGCCCGCAATGTCGCCTGCAATATCGCCGGCAATATCAGTGGTCATGGTCGGTCCCCTTGGGTGGAAATTCTGGTCAGCCGCAGAGCGGCTCGGTCGTCGAAATTGCCGACCGTGCCATGCGCGATAATCCGTGCATTGCGCCCCCTGCCGCCAACCGTCAGCGGTACATCGCGGCGCAAGGGCAGCGGAATCTCGTCGCCGGGCGAGAGGCGCGAAAGACGCGACAGCGGTAGCTTGATATCCGCCAATGTCGCGCGCAGCGGTAAGTCGATCTCGCCGAAGATCGGGCTGGTTGTCGTGGTAGTCTGGTCCGTCTTGTCCAGAGCGGCGGATGGCGCGCTGTCTTCGGCGGCACGGAGCCAAGCCGATAGGCCGGGGACATCAGCAATCAGCCGGATGCTCCACGAGGCAGATGCGTTTTCATCAGGCGCGGCCCCAGCTTCTTCCGAAACCTCCAGCGTCAACACGAAACATTCCGCGATCCGCCCGAATGGCACGATCCGGGCGACGGCATCGCTACGGCGCACGAGCGAAACCGCATTGCCTTCGCCAAGGGCCGATCCGCAAGCGCGCGCCAGAACTGCGCCGAAGCGGTCCAGCATGAGATTGGCGGACATCGGCATGGTTTCCGGCAGGGGATCGGCGGTTTCGCCGGTTCCGCCAAACGCGCGGTCGCATAGCGACAGTGCAGCCGCGCCGCCTAGCGTCGCCACAATGGCATGCGGGCGGACGTCGTCTTCCAGCAGGAAATGTGCAGCCAGCGCGCCGCCGTCGGTCACGCAGACCGACGCGTCGGCGCGTTCCAGCTTGCAGGTCACGCGCGGGGCCTTGCCGCCCAACAGGCTGGCAAGCGGTTGTACCAGCGCGGCGGCAAATGCCTTGCCGAATGCTTCGGCGGCAATCGCAGGATCTGCGGCGGCGCGGGGTTCGCGCAGCAGCTCGGCACAATGCGCGGCCTTGGTCGGATGGGCGCGGTTCACTGGACGAGGTAGCTGCGGAAATAGATCGCATCGACGCCGCCAAAGCCTTCGCGTTCCGTCAAGACGCGGTTCGTGGCCTCGGCCAGACGCTTCTGCAGCTTCGCCTTGCCGGAAACCGAATAGGCATCGTCCTCGCTGGTGTTGGCGAGTTCTACCAGCATGGCGGATCGCACGGCCAATTCGTGCCGGTCGAGCCATTGCAGAACCCGCCCGTCATGCCGGGTGGAAGCAGCCAGGCTGACCTGCACGAGCCCGCTGGAATCCTTGAGGTTGGATGTAAAACCTTCTTCGAAATTGTAATAGACGGTGCGGTATTTGCTACCGCCTTCGCCATCGACTGCTTCGGATTGTTCCTTGTCAGTGCCTTCGGGGAAATAAGGGTCCTCGCTACCTTTTAGGACGAGGTGCGGCGTGTCCGGGCCATCATCTGCCGACGCGCTACCGATATAACCCATATGCATCGCGCCCGCTGCGCCGCCTGCACCCATCGCCAGCAATACGGCGCCCAGCAGCAGGGGTTTGAGCTTGCTCTTTTTCTTGGGGACGGCGGTGTCGGTTGCAGGCGAAGTCATGGGTCGGTTTCCTGTCGAAGTGTCGGGTGTGGATCAGAGATAAAGCGCGCGGTCGGCCTGTTCGTCCTGCCGGATAGCGATGTCGGGCGCGTGCCTGTCGATCGCCTTGTCGGGGGAGGCGGACACGTTCTCGGTAGGCTGGCGCGTGCCTCTGCCAGCTTCGCCATCACGGTCCTGCGCACGGCCCTGGCTGTCATTGGTGCTGGTGCCGCCATGCTGGCTGGCTGCGTCGCGCAAGGCCTCGGCCGCGCTGACACGCTCGGGTTGGGCGATCGTTGTGATCTGTGCAGCCTGCGCCAATGCGTGCTGCGCGGCGGGCGCGAAATCCGGGTCGGCGCTGGCGAGCGCGACTTTCATGATACCGGCAGCAGCGCCGGCAGCCGTTCCCAGCGCTTCCATCCGCATGGACACCGGACCGAATTCGGTGTGGTTCATGGCGAGCTGTGCGCGGCCACCCATGGCGGTTTCCCGCGCGGCGGCGAGGCGGTCTACCAGCCCTTCGAAATCGTGGGTCGGGGCGGCTTGTGCAGGTTGTGTAATGGGCTGGGACGTGGCGGAAGCGATCGGCGCGGGTTGCAGCGTGACGGACGGTGCCGGTTGCACTTGCGCCGGTGCTGCAACCGATGTTTCAGGTGCCGCGACGGTTACGGGGGCGGATGGTGCCGATGCGCCCTTCGGCGGCGTGGTCGCAGCGTCCATTACGCTGCCGCGCATATCCTTCAGCGCTGCGTACAAAGGGCCGGAAACAGCCATACCAGCAACCGCCAGCGTGGGCAGCGTGGGTGACGTGAGTTGCGCGGGTTGCGCGGGTGCCGCCCCGCCGGGTGTCGGAGCGTCGGCGGCGTGCGTGGTGGTCTGCTTGCCGCTTGCATCCACCGTGCGAACCACTTGCCAGGCGGCCTGCCGGAACCCGTCGATACTGGTGATACGAAAATCTGTGGGCATGCCTTTGGCATTGGTGGCCTTTGGCCCTCCAGCCTGACCGGCGGATTCTGCAACTTCCCCGATCTCACCCGATACGACAGGTGCGCGGTTCAGCAACGGCAGGGGAAAAGTCTTTGCGGCGGGTAGCGTTTCTGCATCGAACTTGGTTGGCGCATCATCTTCCGGTGCCGATATGGCTGGCGCCAATGCGGCAAGCGGCTGCGCGATTTTCGGCAGCGAAACCGGCAGGTCCGGCAACGTCTCTCCGCCGGGTGGCAATTCCTTGCCGGTTGCTGCCGGAAGCGCGGTCGCTGTCGGGGCCGGCGCATCGATTATCGCAGACCATTCGACGAGCGACGCGAAATCCACGCCATCATCGCTAGTTCCCGCTTCCTGCGCTAAAGCGGCGGTTTTCTGGGAGATTTCCGCGCCTTTTATTGGTGTGGAAGAAAGCAGATCAGGCAGGCTCGTCATGCACGGTTCCTCGTTCCGGCCCGTTCGGGCTGCGCGCCGGTTGCGCGCTTCGCTGGGTTATCCTTTGCCCTTCACGTTTCGTGCCAAGTCGCGCGCCAAGTCGCGCACCGCGTCGTCTGCCCGGTCTCGCAGCACGGTGCAGCGGTGGTCCGCCTGCGCCAGTCTGGTCGCCGCGAGCGTGGCTTCGCCGGCAGCGTCGCGGCTGTCCTGCGCGGTCTGCCGGATCAAGGCCGAAACCTGCGCGGTAAAGCTGGCGCTGGCGGCCAGGTCGGCCCCCGAAGCTGGGCCTGTCACCGGTTTGGGCGCAAGTGTTTCGCTGCGCCGGGCAAGCGTTTCCAGGCGGCGATGCCGGTCCATCTGCTCGGCTGCGTCGCGCATGGCCGTGGTGCGCTCGATCGCGCGCACGCGTTGCATGCGGCGCAAGCGCGCGATCCGCGCGGCGTCAGTGCTCTGCGTCATGTATGCCGTCCTGCGTCATCAGCGCGGCAAGCGCGTCGATACTGTCCGCAAGCGCGGCGCGTATGTCCACATCCTGCGACAGGAAGCGGGTGAGTGCGGGGTGCATCGCCATCGCGCGATCGACATCGGCGTCGGCCCCTTCGCGGTAAGCGCCCATCAGCACAAGGTCGCGATTGCTTTCGTAATCCGCGATCAGCGCACGAAATTGCCGCGCCGCAGCGAGATGTTCGGGCGCGGTGACTGCGGTCATTACCCGGCTCAGCGAAGCGGGCACGTCGATGGCGGGATATTGGCCGCGCTGTGCCAGTTCGCGCGACAAAACGACATGGCCGTCCAGAATGGCGCGCGCCGTATCGACCACCGGATCGTTGGCATCGTCGCCATCGGCGAGCACGGTATAAAGCCCGGTAACCGCCCCGCCGCTGCTGGTGGAATTGCCCGCCCGTTCGACCAGCCGGGTAATCGCAGCCAAAGCACTGGGGGGATAGCCGCGCGCTGCACCGGGCTCGCCCAGAAGCAACGCGATCTCGCGCGCTGCGTGAGCAACGCGGGTCAGGCTGTCCATGATGAGTAGCACGCGCTTGCCCGATTTGCGGTAATATTCCGCCAGCGAAGCGGCATATTGCGCCCCGCGCAGGCGCAGGTTGGGGGCATGGTCGGCGGGTACGGCGACCACGATGGTGCGCTTCGCCCGGTCCGCCTTGCCCGCGCCGCCCATATGCGCAGATACGAAATCGCTGACTTCGCGGGCGCGCTCCCCGATCAGGCCGACGATTACGATATCGGCCTCGGCCCCGTGTGCAATCATGTCGATTAGTACCGATTTGCCCACGCCGGACCCGGCTACGATACCCATACGCTGGCCCACGCCCATGGTGGTGAGCGCATCGATCGCGCGTACGCCGGTGGCGAATGGTTCCGCCACGCTTGCGCGCTCCAGTGCGGTTTCGCGCAGACCGCCCAAGGGCCACAGCCGGTCGCCCCGGATCGGCGGGCCGCCATCGATCGGCTGGCCGAGACCATCTACGGCGCGTCCCAGAAAGGCATCGCCAACCGGCACCTTGCCTGCTCGCCCGGACGCCCGGACCGGCGCACCGGGGGCCAGCATCACGCTATCGCCCAACATCATCATCAGGCTGTGGCGACCGCGAAAGCCGATGACTTCGGCTGTCAGCGTGGGCGCACCATCCTGCGGTTCGATAGTGCACAGGCTGCCGATGGGCGCCGGCTGGCCGGAGACTTCCAATAAACCGCCATCGCAGGATTGTACTCGCCCGCGCCGGACGGGATCGAGCGCCAGCCGGGCTTTGTCATGGCGTTTGAAATGGTGTTCGAGGTGCTCAAGCATTGTCGTCTGACGCGCGGCCAGTATCGGCTGCATCGCCTGTATTATCTTCGTCGCAATGGCCGCCCAAAGCATCGGCAATCGCGCGGCGCCATTCGGCGGGGCCGTCATGCACTTCGCCATCGGGGCCGGACAGCACCAGTGATCCACGCTCCAGCGTCTCGTCGATCTGCAATTCCAGCGATTCCAGGCAGTCGGGATCGAAGCAGTCGACATCGGCAGGATGCAGGCGCAGCGTCACATGGCCGCTATTTTCGCCCAGCCACCGCGCTGCTGCCTCACAGCGGGCAACCAGCCGCTCTCCGTCGAGCGCCAGCGGTTGCAAGGTGCGTTCGCACAACGCCGTAATCGTCGCGACCAACCGCTGCGACAGAGCCTTGCACGCGCTGTCGTCGGCCTTTTTCAAAGCGCAGGCGAGGCGTTCCCACCGGCCTTTCTCATCTGCGAATTCGGCTTCGGCCTCGGCTCGTCCAGCTGCTTTGGCTTCGGCCAGCGCGGCGGCATGGGCATCGTTTTGCGGCGGGGCTTCGGGCGCGGGGGCGCGGTCCCGGGCATAACGCCTGTCGGCCATGAAGGATTTCGCAAACGTGCCATCGCCTCGCCAGGCAGGCTGATCGTCCGCGGCTTGCGGATCCGGCACGATTTGCATGAAAGGCGCTGGTTCAAACAAAGTCGTCATCGCCCGCCCCGAAAGCAATTTCGCCGCTTTCGCCCAGTTTGCGAGCCAGCGCGATGATGGCTTTTTGTGCGGCTTTCACGTCCTCGCCGCGGATGCGCCCGCGCAGTTCCATTTCGTCACGCACGCCGTCGGCAGCGCGGGTGGACATGGCGCCGAACACCGGATCGCGGTCGTCTTCGGGAAGACCCAGCAGCGCGTCTATCAGCTGTTCGCCATCCACGTCGCGGATGAGGCGGCCCATATCCTTAGGGTCCAGTTCCAGCACCATCGCGAATGTAAACATTTCCGCTTCGATCTTGCGGGCGAGATCGGCGTCGCGTTCGCCGATCGCCGGCACCACGAGCGTGGCCACGCTGGCGGCGGCGTTGTTGATAAGTTCGGCAGCCTCGCGCGGGCCGCCCATGGTGAGCGCGGCCTTGCCAAAACGGGCGGCGATGCGCGCAGCCAGCAATTCGTCGAGCATCTCGACTGCGCTGGCGGATACAGGACCAAGCCGCGCGACCCGCTCTACCACTTGCGACTGGGTGGCAGCCGGCAGTTTACTGAGCACCTCGGCGGCCGGTTCCGGTTCCAGCAACAGCAGGAGCACGGCGATTGCCTGCGGATGTTCGCCATCGACCAGCGACAGGATAATTGAAGGTGCGAGCCAGCGCGCCAGTTCGAGCGAGGCGTTGGCCGTGGTGGGCGCGATGCGGGCCATCAGGCTGTCCGCTTTCATCTCGCCCAGCGCGCGGGTCATCGTGGTGTGCACCTGGCGCTGGCGGTTATACGCAGGTAAGGCCTCGTTATCGGCGCTGGCAATGAAACCGGCGATAGCGCTCTCAATGCGGTCGGGTCCGATTTCTCCCATCGCGCACATCGTTTCGCCGACGCGCTTCAGCTCGTCAGGTTCGAGTTTGGCGAGTACGGCGGCTGCTTCCTCGTCGCCCAGTAGCATCACGATAACGGCGGCGCGTTCGGCCTCGCTATTGATGCCCGCAGCGGTCGATGCTGGCGCGGCGGTCATGCGGCGGGCTCCGCCAGCATCCGGCGCAGGGCGGTGGCGGCGCGGTCTGGTTGCTGCGTCGCTAGCGAGCGGGCAAGTGCCACCTGTTCGCGCAAGGCATCGTTATCGCGTGTGGCACCCGGCGGTGCCGGGTTAGACGCCTGAAGCTCGCCCCCATCGACTGGCCCATCTACGGGCGCTGCAACATCGCCTTGTTCGGCAGTATCATCGCGCTTGAGCGCTCGGACCATCGGGCGGACGCCGAACCAAAGCGCCAGAATGACGGCAATCAGCGCCACCGCGTTGCGCAGGATGGCGGCAAACCAGCTTGTCTCGTAAAATGGCGGTTCGGTAACTACGAGCGGGTCGAACTTGCCCGTTACCACGGTGACCTTGTCGCCTCGCTGATCGTCGGCACCAACTGCGCTGGCAACAAGGGTTTCGATCTGTTTGGGCGTAACCGGGGCGATCTGGGCCATCGCCTCCTTGCTGAGCGCGACCGCGACCGACAGGCGGCGCACGGTGCCGGGACCATTGCTGGATACCGCAACCTCGCGGCCAAGTTCATAAGTACGCCGCGCGGTGCTGTCGCTGTCGGTGGTGCCGGCAGCGCCAGCCGCATCGGTGCCTTCCGGCGCGCCATCCACCAGCTCGCCCGCTGGTGGCGGGGTGTTGGCGGTGACGCCGGGAATGCCGGCTGCGGCGGCTGCATCGGCGCGGCTCGATCGCATTTCGGTCTCGGACCGGATCACGCCTTCCTTGTCGTAGGTTTCGCGCGCGCTGGTCTGTTCGCTCATGTCGAGATCGACCTGCACTTCGGTGGAAAAATTGCCTTCGCCCAGCATCGGGACGAGCAGGCTGGCGATCTGCAGCCGCAGTTTTTCCTCATGGTCGGCCTGCATCTTCAAGCGGTCTGTCCCGGCATCGGCAGTGGCGGAAATCAGGCGGCCATGCTGGTCGACCAGTTTCACCGCATCCGCCGTCATGCCGGGAACGGATCCGGCGACGAGGTTTACAATAGCGGAAACCTGCGGCGGGGTCAGGCTGTGGCCGCGCGACAGGCGCACCATCACACTGGCGCTGGGGGCGGTGTTCTCGCGCACGAAAGCGGACCGTTGCGGCGTGGCGAGATGCACGCGCACCGCTTCCACCCCGTCGATCTCGCCGATGGTCAGCATCAGTTCGCGTTCGCGCACTTGCCGCAGGCGCTCCCCTTCCAGGGTACGGCTGGCGCCAAGGGGAATGTTGTTGAGCATCTCGCTGCCGGTTTCGGGCGCGGCAAGGCCGCCTTCCGATGCGACCAGCATCCGGGCGCGATAAAGGTCGTCCTCCGCCACGCTGAGCATGCCGGTTGCGTTATCGATGTCGTAGTCAATCCCGCCGGTTTCCAGCGTTTCCACCACGCTTGCGCGCTCACCGTCGGACAGGCTGGTATAGAGCACGCGGCTCGGCCCGGTGGCGAGCGTCATCCACATGGCCGCCACCACCGCCAACGCGCCGATCCCGGCAATCGCGGGCAGGGCCTTGCGAATGGCGGGCTGCGCGAAGAACGCCCCAGCCTTTTGGCGGGCGGCGTCGGTGCCGCCAGTCAGCGGCATGGCGGGAGTGGTCTGGGAAAGCACGTCGGCCATCTATCAGACCCCCATCCGCATGATGTCTTGATAGGCGTTGAGCAGCTTGTTGCGGACCTGCAGCGTGGCTTCGAAAGCGACGCCGGATTCCTGCCGCGCCAGCATGACCTGCGCGATATCGGTCACTTCGCCGCGTTCGTAGGCGGCGGTCATTTCCGACGATTTCAGCTGCGTCTGCTTGACCGTGTCGAGCGCATTGTCGAGCGTATCGGCAAAGCCGCCGCCCGCAGGTTTGGCCGTATCCACCGGTGCCGGCGATCCGGCGGCTCCGGTGCTCCCGGCATCACGCAGGCCGCGCAGCGCGTCGGACTGGTCCACGATTTGCTGGCGCATAGCGATAACCTGCTGGAGGCCCGCTGCACCCGCTCCGCCGATTGCGCTCACCGTACAGCTCCGGCGCTGACGCGGGGCTGCTGAGCAGCCGCGTTATCCAGGGTTCCCGCTTCACGCATGGCGGCCATGCGGTAGCGCAAGGTACGCTCGCTGATGCCGAGCTTCCGCGCTGCTGCGCCGCGTCTGCCGCCGGTCAGTTCCAGCGTATCGAGAATGGCGCGCGTTTCGGAATGGCGGGCGATGTCGGACAGCTGGTTGCCGTCTGCCAGCACTGGCGGTGCGGCATGCTCTATAGTACCCAGTCTGCGAACGGCGGTGTCGAAGCGGATGTGTTCCGCATCGATCGATAATGTATCGCCTGCTAGCAGCAGCGCGCGGCGCACAACGTTTTCCAGCTCGCGCACATTCCCGGGCCAAGCATGCGCCGCCAGTTTCGCCAGTGCCGCTTCGGTCAGGAACGGCACGGCGCCTTCCGCCGGGCAGTGGCGCAGGATCATGGCGAAGGCGAGCGGGGCGATATCCCCCTTCCGGCTGCGCAGCGCCTCGATCTGCAGGGGGAACACATTGAGGCGGTAATAGAGGTCGGCGCGAAAGCGGCCCTCGGCCACTTCGGTGGGAAGATCGCGATTGGTGCAGGCAATGACGCGGATGTCGACCGGCACCGGCTTGGTCGCGCCCAATGGCACCACTTCGCCTTCCTGCAGGGTCCGCAGCAGTTTCGCCTGCAACGCAATGGGCATTTCGCCGATCTCGTCCAGCAGCAGCGTGCCGCCATCGGCTGCGCGGACGAAGCCCTCGGCAGCTTCGGTCGCGCCGGTATAAGCGCCTTTCTTGTGCCCGAACAGCAGCGCTTCCAGCATGGTTTCCGGCATCGCCGCGCAGTTGATCGCCACGAACGGCCCGGACTTACGGGCGGAATGTTCGTGGATGAAGCGCGCGAGCACTTCCTTGCCCGTGCCCGTCGGCCCTTCCACCAGCACGGGAATATCCGATGCTGCAACCCGTCCGGCCACCGCCATCATGGCGAGGCTTGCCGGATCCGCGCAGACCGGCTGGCCGGGCGCAGTGGCCGCGGCATGCAACGCGGCGAGCGGCCCGGTACCGGCGGCATCGTCATAGGCAAGTGCGAATTTCGCAGGGGCGAGGCGGGTGAGGCGCGATTGCTCGCCCCGGGCCAATGTCACGACCTGCCCGCCCGGCAGCGAAGCAGGGCGTTCGGCGGTGTCATAAAGCCTGCACGAACCATCGCCCGGACGGCTTTCCAACTGCGCGACGCCAGCCGCGCACAGCCCGCCATGATTATTTTTCGCGGTCTCGCTGGCAGTAATATCTTGCATCGTCCGGCCCCTTGTTAACCCTCTTGACAAGCAGGCTTTGGGGGGTGAGCGACAAACGGGGCGGTAATTTAAGCCCTGGTAGGATTACCTAGCCGGATTCCGGCCTGTCGATCCTCCTGTCCCTTAATCGCGGCGGGGCCGGCCCGTCCTTTGTTGTGACTGCCGCAGCATTTCGCTTCCCCGGCATCACCTGAACAACCGCATACCAACCAGGAGCATACCAATGGCTGTAATCAACACGAATATCTCCGCCCTCCAGGCTTCCAACGCCAACACCAAGGCCGACATGATGATGGGCCAGGCAATGGAGCGCCTTTCCACCGGCAAGCGCATCAACGGCGCGAAAGACGACGCCGCCGGCCTCGCCATCGCCACCACCATGACATCCGACATCCGCGCCATGAACCAGGGCATTCGTAACGCCAATGACGGTATTGCGCTGGCCCAGACGGCAGAAGGCGCATTGGACGAAGTGACCAACATGCTGCAGCGTGTCCGCGAATTGTCGGTGCAGAGCGCCACCGACACCTACTCCGCCGATGACCGCGGCTATATGGATGCCGAAGTAAAGCAGTTGCAGGCCCAGATTACCGACGTTCTGGCCAACACGAAGTTCAACGGCGTCGATCTGTTCAGCACCACGGCAGGCACCGACGTGGCGCTTAACATCGCCACCGACGCAACACAGAGCGTGACGCTGACCAGCAAGGCGATCGACGGCACGAACTTCGCCGGGGCAGCGCTCGACGTGACCACCACGGCCGCCGCCGCCACGACGATTACCAATGTCGATCTGGTGCTGGACGATGTCAGCGCCACCCGCGCCACACTGGGTGCCGGACAGAACCGCCTGGAAAGCGCGATCAGCAGCCTGACCACGCAGTCCACCAACCTGTCCGACGCCCGTAGCCGGATCGTGGATACGGACTACTCCGCAGAAACGACCGCACTGGCCAAGGCGCAGATCCTGAACCAGGCGTCCACCGCGATGCTGGCACAGGCCAATCAGAGCCAGCAGAACGTGCTGTCGCTGCTGCGGTAATTCGCAACGGAACAGATAGTTCGCAAACGAAAGGAAAGGTCCGGGGCGCAAGCTTCGGGCCTTTTCCCGTGTGCCATGTGCCGCCGCGGGGTGCTCAGTGCCTGACGGGGCCTCGGACGGAACGAATTCGCGCCGTACCGTTGATAGGCAGGTTCCCCACCGCTCCAACTATCGGCCTTTCTGTCATGACCAATGTTTCATTCTCTCCGCGCGGGGCAACCATGTTGCTGCTCGCTTTCGCGATGGGGCTGTCGGCCTGCTCCCCTCTTGGCGCGTTCGACGCTCTCGTCCCCAAGGACGGGGACGCGCAGCAGGCTGCCAAGAATGTGTCCTTCGGACCCGTCGAGCGTCAGAAATTGGACATCTACCGGCCCGCCAAGGCGCGCTCGGATGCGCTACAGACCGACCTGCCGGTGATCGTCTTCATTCATGGCGGTTCGTGGAAGGACGGCTCGAAAGATGGATATTCGTTCGTCGGCCGGGCGCTGGCATCGCGCGGATTTCTGGTCATCGTTCCCAATTACCGGCTAGTGCCTGACATTCAGTACCCGGCCTTTCTGCAAGACAATGCAGCGGCGGTGGAATGGGTGATCGACAACGCTGCCGCCTATGGCGGGGACCCATCGCGCATCGTGCTGGTGGGCCATTCCGCCGGGGCATACAATGCGGCCATGCTTGCACTCGATCCGCGCTGGCTGGGTAACAGGCGCGAGAATGTCAGTGGTTTCGTGGGGCTTGCCGGTCCGTATGACTTCCTGCCGCTGGACGGGCCGGTAACCAAGGCGGCTTTCGGCAACGAACCGCAGCCGGAAACCACTCAGCCGATCGAATATGCGAGCGCGGACGACCCGCCGGTGCTCCTGCTGCACGGCGCGAAGGATACGACCGTGGACCCGAAACACAGCGCGATATTGCGTGATATGCTGTCGCAGGCGGGAGCGGAAGTGACCCTTAAAACCTATCCGGAAGTCGGTCATATCGAAATATTGACCGCTCTTTCCCGTCCTTTCCGAGGCAAAGCACCAGTGCTCGACGACACAGCCGCGTTTGCGGATGCGGTCACGCGACCTCGTTAAGTTAAATTGCGAGGTGTTGTCCGGTTGGCGAGGTTAGGCTCGTAGCCCTTCGCCGAAACGCAGCGGGCTATCGTTTGTCTTGTCCAACAGCAACTTCATTATCCGCGAGTTACGAAGGTCTGCTGGATCGCCCGTCACCAGTATTTCCTTTGCCTCCACCCGCGCAACCACATGCGCCGTTTCCTACCCGCGCGAAAAAGGCTGTTTAGCTGGGCCGGTCGCGCGCACGCGTAGACGATGGCACGAGAGTGGGGAACGTTTCCGGCATCGGTTCGCTCCGCAAGGGTAGAAAGGAACCGGATCAGTTAGGTAGAATGGGGGTGTATGAAACCCTTCTATCGTGCGGCTGACGGTATTTTGAATGCAAAATCAAGGTGAAACCGATTGCGAAACCAGCGAGTTTTTTCTATAGTTTTACTCTATAAATAAGCAATTAGGTTTTGCCGTAAATGTCAGATTATAAACGAATCGTTTCCTGATCGTACAATGCAGTTGTTCGGACATGACAAAGGATCAAAAGAAATTAACGAATAAAGGTCTTATGGAAACGCAAGACCTAATGCGGAATTTGATTAATACGGCAAAGCATAATCCAGATAAATACGAAAAATTGTTGAACGTATTAAATTCAAAAGAATATCGGACTCCTTCCGTTGCTTCACTTGCGTTTGCACGTATAAAACGCACTACGGCACAAAGATTCCGTGCATTGCAAGAGGCTATTGCCCCAAGTTCCGGCGGAAAAATTTTTTTCAAGAAATCAGAAGAGTATCGTAAGGCTAAACGCAACGTATTATGGGCTTCAAGCGTCACGTTACTACTTTCTTTCGCGACTGGAAATGAAGTTAAGGCGCCTGCTCTTGACATCAGTTTGGCGATTGCTCCCCTTGCGGTGTCTTTTATGATCTATACAGTTTATCTGTTAATAGCATACCACCACGAGCAGTACATCCTGTCATCTTCTCATTCTGATATAGCGATTGGTATGAAATCAGGTAGCAATAATCACGATGCAAATGAGGCAGGATTTGCTAGTTCAGCTGAGAAAATGCTTCGCGAACAGCTCGAAGAAATTGGAAAGAAATTATCTTATTGGAATCAAGCATTAGAACAAGCACCAGCAGAAAGTGAAAACCGAAGCGCAGTAATGGAGGCGATGGTGAATGCCCAAGGCCTATTCTCTCCAATTATACAAGCTGTAGATTCTTTACAAGAAATGCGTCTATCTTGGCTTGGCGCGCAAGATCATGTACCTCATGGTCACGACATCGATTATTTAGCCAGTATTTCAAAAGCTGAAGCCGCTGAAACTGAACTTCGTGAACTTAACGAACCTGTGATGAGCAATCTATCAAATGCATTAGGTTTGGTTCCAGCTATTGATGAGCGGACGGCGCGAAATATGGTTGAAGGAAATAATTCTCACATTGAAGAACTGAAAAAGGCGATGTCCGCGATAACTATTAGGATAGATGAAATGACCCGTATTAGTTCAAGGTTAAATCGCCGAGATAGACAAGTTTTTAGTTTTCATGACATCCTAGTGCCTTACGGGCTAGCGATTGCTGCGCTAACATCTAGTGGGATTGCTCATGCTGATGCAATAATATTATTTGTGGATGAGACCGTGCAAAAAGTGGCCTAGATTATTTTGAATTAAGCTTCAAAACCTGCTAATTGATATGTTGGTTTTCAATCCAGCAACAACACCGATATCCGCCGGTTGCGGGGGTCTGCCGGGTCGTCCTTTACCAAAAGCTCGCGGTCGGCCACGCCTTCGATGCGGTCGAAGCGGGTTTCGGGGATGGTTGTGGCGAGCATGGCCTGGCGGGTGGCTTCGGCGCGGCCGGTGCTTAGCGACCAGTTGTTGGCCACCACGCCCGGCTTCCACGGCAGCGCGTCGGTATGGCCGCGCACCACGATCTGCGCGGCGTCGTCCGAAATCACTTCGGCCACGGCGGTAATCAGCTCGCGCGCTTCGGGGACGAGGATCGTGGTGCCCAGCGCGAACATGGAAAACTCCGCATCGTCGACGAGGTCGATCCGCGTGCCTTCGGGCGTCCGCATCACGCGCACCTGCCGGGCGAGACGGCGCAGCCGCGCGGTCATCTCCAGCCGCTTTTCGATCTTCGCCTTCAGGTCGCGGTGGCGCTTGCCATCCTTGTCTGGCGCGGCATCTTCCTTCTGCGGGCCGCCTTGCGCGCCCTTTGGAATGGTCAGTTCGCGGTTGCCCGTCTGCCCGGCGCGGTGGGGGTAGCTGTCTGCGTCCACCATCGAACTGCCGCCCAGCATCCCGTCGGACCCGGCGCTTTCCTGCTTCAACTTGACGAGGGTGGGGGTAAAATAATCGGCGAGGCCCTTGCGCTGGTTCTCGGTCGTGGCGCCCAGCAGCCAGAGCATCAGGAAGAACGCCATCATCGCGGTGACGAAATCGGCATAGGCAACCTTCCACGCGCCGCCATGGTGGCCCGCCTCGGTCACGAAGACCTTCTTGACGATGATCGGGCGCACCGGCTCGGCGGGAGCGTCTGCGGGGGGTGACATGAGCGGGGCGCCCACGGCTTGCGATGCCATGTCAGCGGCCCCGCAGCGTGTCGAGCAGGTCGGTCAGCGGCGGGCGGTGCGCGGGCGGCAGACCACTGCGGGCGCTTTCCACCACCAGCGGCTGCGGATGGCCGTGCAGGCTGGCGATGATGACCTGCTTCACCGATTGGTAGATCTGGCTGTCATGCGCGTTTACCTGCTTCAGCCGGCCGGCCAGCGGGCCGACTATACCATAGGCGAGCAATACGCCCAGAAACGTGCCGACCAGCGCGGAACCGATCATCTTGCCCAATACTTCTGGCGGCTGGTCGATCGAACCCATGGTCTTCACGATGCCCAGCACGGCGGCCACAATGCCCAGCGCGGGCAGCGCGTCAGCCAGGTTCTGCAGGGCATGGGCAGGCTCCTCGATCTCGTGCAGCTGGGTGCGGATGGCATTGTCCATCACATCCTCGATCGCATGGGTGTCGAGCGTGCCGGAGCTTACCACGATCAGCGTCAGCGCGTCGCACACCAGATTGGTCAGCGCGGGCTGCGCCAGCAGGCGCGGATATTCAGCGAAGATGGCGGAGTTCTGCGGATCGGTCACATGGCTTTCCAGCGCCACGGGGCCTTCCGCGCGCTGGACTTTCATCAGGCGGCTGGTCAGCGCGATGGCGTCCACATGGTCCTGCCCCGAATACATCGGGCCCTTGAACACGCGGGCCACGCCGCGACCCAGACCCTTCAGTTCGTGCATGGAATTGCCCGCCACCAGCGCGCCGATGGCAGCGCCGCCGATGATGGTCATTTCGATAGGGATCGCGGCCATGACCGGCCCCAGCGCGCCGCCGCTCATGACGAAGCCCCCGAAAACGAGGACGAGGAGGATGACGATACCAGCGGCTGCAAACATGGTTCGGGGCTTTCGTAAAAGGGTCTGTGCGCGTCAGATCGCGTCGAACAAAGACAGGTTCTGCATCCGCACGAAGCTGGCCTGGCTGGCTTCCAGCACGGTCAGCGTCTGCTGCAATTCGGCGATGGCGGAGGTGAGGTCGGTGCCGCCGACATCGGCGCTGGCGCGGCTGCGGCTTTCAGAAAGCTGGTCCTGCCGGGTCTGGATGATCTCGATCCAGGCGGCACGCGCGCCCAGCACCGTTTGCGAACGGTTCACCTGCCCTAACGCTTCGTCCAGCCCGGCCAGCGCTCCGGTCGCGGCGGCGGCAGGGTCGGCGGATGAGCGCAGGGCAGCGGACAGGTCGGTCAGGAACGCGAATACATTGGTCTGGGTGCCGTTATCGTCGAAATTGGTGAAGGTCGGCCCGGTAATGCCGCGCGGGATGGCAATGTCGTCGCCCAGATCGAACTCGCCCGCTTGCGCAGTACCGTCGTAGAAGATCACGCCGCGCCCGTTCTCGCGGTAAGCGGGGCCGTCGGTTTCCCCGCCGAACAACGCACCGCCCGACAATCCGCGCGTGTTTACGGCGGCAAGCAGGCTTTGCTGCAACTGGTCGATCTCGTCCGCGATCACGCTGCGCTGCTGGGCACCGGTGGCTTCGCTCGATGCAAGAAGGGTGAGTTCGCGGATGCGGATCAGTTCGCCTGCGATATCGGACAGCGCATCGCCGCCGCGCGACAGCTCGTCCGCCGCGCGCGCCGTATTGGCGCTGTCGATGGAAGCCAGCCGGTCCGCTCTCCCCAGTCCGCGCAGCTGAGCTGCAGCGACCGGATCGTCGGACGAGCGTGCGATCCGCGTGCCTGTGCCGATGGACTGTTGCAGCTGTTCCGCCTGCCCGCGAAGCGAGGTCATGTCGGTAAGCGACCGGCGGAAAAACGCGGATGAGGAATTGATCGTGGGCAAGGTCATGATGGCATCCTTCAGCGAATGGCCAACAGCGTGTCGAAAATGTCGCTGGCAACCTGGATCACCCGGCCCGATGCCTGGAACGCCTGCTGGAACCGCAACAGGTTGGCAGCTTCACTATCGAGATCGACGCCGGTTTCCCGGGTGAGCGAGACTTGGGCCGTTTCGGCAATCGCGGACAGGGCCTCGCGGGTGACCGAACGTGCGGCGACGGCGCTTGAAACGCCGAACAGGATGGCGTCCGCCGTGCTGGCCGGACCGCTATTCGCGAGCGCCGCGCGCAGGGCCGCCAGATTGGCGGTGTTGCGGCTGTTCGCGCCTGCCGATGCGGGCGCGGTGGCAAGGCCGCTGCCATTGGTAAGCGACATTGCGAGCGTGGCTGCCGTACTGCCTGAAAACAGCGGCCGTCCGGCAGCGCCCGCGGGCGTGATGCCATCCGCCTGCGCGTCGTTTGCGGTTTGCGCAATATTCGCTGCCAATTCGTCGAGCTGAGTGGCCAGATCGCGCACCGCGGACAGGCCCTGGCCGGTTCCGGCCAGCCTGCCCGACACCGGAATGACGGCGGCGGGCGGGTCGGTGTCGATTTCGTACGCCAGCGTACCGTCCGGCAGGTCTGTCGCGGTGAGGGCGAAGGACGCGTTGCCCGACACTATTGCCGGTCCGCCGGCGTCGCCCAGGCGGACGTCCACGCGGCCCGTGGCATCGTAGGTTGCGGTTACGCCGATCCGCTGCGCCATGTCGGCCAGCAACGCGTCGCGCTGGTCGAGGAGGACCGCCCGGCTGCCGCTGCCGCTTTCAGCGCGAGTAAGCGCCACATTGGTACGGGCAAGGTCGCTTGCCAGCACGGTTACGCGGGCGGCATCGTCGTGAGCCGAGAAACGGGCTTCTTCGCTCACCGCTGCCAGCGATCCGGCCGCGATGTTCAACGTTCCGGACAGTGCGCGCGCGCTTTCCAGCACGGCCGCACGCAGAGACTGGTCGAGCGGATCGGAACCGAGGCCGGCAAGGCTGGCTTCGAATTCTACGATGGCGGGATAGACACCCGCTTGCTCGACAGAGGCCAGCGCTCCTGCAAGGCTGCGCAATTCGGAGTCTGCTCGCGCCAGATCGCTGCCGGTACGCCGGGCCTCGCTTTGCAGGAATACAGAGCTGGAGCGCTGGATGCTTTCAACGCGCACGCCCGACAGGGCCACGTTGGACCGGAAATCCGCGCCTCCGCTGGATGCCACTTCGCCGAGCTCGACCGTTCGGCGCGAATAGCCCTTGGTCGCGGCGTTGGCGATGTTCTGGCCGGTGGTTTCCAGCGCGCTACGCGCAGCCAGCGCGCCGCTTTTGCCGATCAAGAGGAGATTGCTGCTCATGTGGTGTCAGCCGCGAGAAGACCTGTGCTGGCGGCGGGCCGACCGGAAACGGTGTGATGCGCGGAAAGCTGGCGTTCGATCGCGTCGGCCAGGCCGAAGCTGCCGGTGCGGCTCGCGATGTCGGCCAGATGTTCGTCCTGCATTGCCTCGAACTGGTCGAGCCCCTGACCGCCGCCGGCGGAAAAGATATCGCTGCCGCCGAAATCGGATGCGCGAGCGCTGGCGAGGAACTGGCGTAGGAACACCGCTTCGAACGCCTGTGCAGCCTCGCGCAGCTGAGCGTTCTCCGCCGGTTTTTCGGCTGCGGCGGCATTCAAGGCGATAGCGGAAGGGGGGCCGATGGTGAGGGGACTGGCGATATTCACAGTACCACCATTTCGGCCTGCATCGCGCCCGCCTGCTTCAGCGCTTCGAGAATGACCACGAGGTCCGCCGCGCCCACACCCAGCATGTTCAGCGCATCGACCACTTCGGACAGGTTCGCCGCGCCGTCCATGCGGACCACGCGCGCTTCCTCGCGCTCGATGGAAATCTCGCTCGACTGTTCGATGGCGGTGCGGCCGTTTGCAAAGGGTTCGGGCTGGACCACGCGCGGGTCTTCCTCGATCCTGACAGTCAGGCGGCCATGGCTGATCGCGGCGGGCGACAGGCGGACCGCGCTGTTGATCACAACCGTGCCGGTGCGACTGTTGACGATGACTTTGGCCGCGCTTTCGGCAGGCGTCACTTCAATGCCTTCCAATCGGGCGAGCATGGCGGACCGGGCATCCCCGCCGAACGGCAGCACAAGGTCCAGCGTCACCCCGTCGACGATCGTCGCGGTGCCGGGAAACTCGATGTTGATCGCATTGCGCAGGCGCATGGCGGTCTGGAAATCGGCGGTGTGGAGGTTGAAGCGCAGTGTGCCGTGATCGCCGAAGCCGGTGCCGACCCCGCGTTCCACGGTCGCGCCGCCTGCGATCCGGCCCACGGTGGGCACATTGACCGAAACCTTGGAGCCATCGCGACCCGAAACGCCCAGTCCGCCGACTGCGAGGCTGCCCTGCGCCAGCGCATAGACTTCGCCGTCGGCGCCCTGCAGGCTGGTCAGGATCAGCGCTCCGCCGCGCAGCGATTTGGCTTTGCCCATGGTGCTGACGGTAACGTCGATCCGCTGGCCGGGTTTGGCAAAGGCGGGTAGTTCGGCAGTGATGATAACGGCAGCGGCGTTTTTCAGGCCCGGCGATACACCCGGCGGCAGGGGCATTCCCAGCCGCCCGGATACGCCGCGCATGGCCTGTGTAAGATAGGCAAGATTATCATCGCCCGTTCCGGCGAGGCCGACCACGATGCCATATCCGGTCAGCTGGTTGGCGCGCACGCCCTGAAAATTGCCAAGATCGCGCAGCCGCTCGGCATGGGCAGGGGTCGGGATGAGCATGGCGAAGAGCGCGAACAGCGCGGCGAATATGGGAAGGAGCGCGCGCATCAGAACGGACTCACGGCGCTGAAGAAACGGCTCAGCCAGCCGGGGCGGCTCGCCTGTTGCACCGCACCCTTGCCCGAATAGATGATCCGGGCGTCGGCCACGCGGGTGCTGGCGATGCGGTTGTCGTAATCCACGTCGGCCAGCCGGATGAGGCCAGCGAACTGGATCCATTCGTCCCCCTGGCTGAGCAACATTTGTTTCTCTCCTATGACGAGCGCGGTGCCGTTGGCGCGCACTTCGGCGATGGTCACGGCGACCGCGCCATCGAGCGAGCTGGATTGTCCGGCACTCCCCGTTCCCTTGAACGACCCCTGCGCCGCAGCTTTAAGGGCATCGGGATTGAGGAAATCGAGCGGGCCTGCGCCGGGCGGGGTGATGGAAACAGACCCGTCGCGGCTGGTCTGACCGTTCGTGCGCTTGTTCGTGCCGATGCTTTCGGTCAGCACCACAACCACCAGATCGCCCACGCGGCGGGCGCGATTGCCCTCGTGCAGGGCGGCATAGCCGTGCGCTGCCTGATAGATCGCGCCATCCGCCGACGGGCGCACCGCCGGGGGCGGGGCTGGTAGTGCCGCATGGAAACCGGGCGTGCGCGCCGGGCCGCCCATGCAGCCGGCCAGCGCAAGCGCGGCAGTGGATACGATGGCAAGTTTTAGTATGGTCATCAGGAGCCTCACAGGGAAATGGATCAAAGCGTCTGGTTGGCGTTGCGCAGCATCTCGTCGACCGCGCTGATCATCTTGGAATTGATCTCGTAAGCGCGCTGCGCCTCGATCATCTCGACCAGCTCCTCGACGACATTGACGTTCGACGCTTCGAGCATGCCCTGCCGCACCGATCCGCGTCCGTTCGTGCCAGCGACATCCAGTTCGGCGGCCCCGCTGGCGGCTGTCTCGACTAGGAAGTTCGACCCCTGGGCGCGAAGGCCGTTGGGATTGGCGAAAGTTGCGGTAGTCAGCTGGCCGAGTTCCGCCGGCGCGCTTTCGCCGGGCAGCACCGCGGTGACTGTGCCGTCCGGGCCGACCGTCACGGATTGCACGCCGGGCGGAATTTCGATGGCGGGCTGCACGGCGTAACCCTGCGGTGTGACCAGCTGGCCTTCGGCGCTCAAAGTGAAATTGCCCGCGCGGGTATAGCCAAGCTGGCCGCCGGGAAGCTCGACCTGGAAGAACCCGTCGCCGTCCAGCGCCAGGTCCAGCGCGTTGCCGGTGGTGTTCAGCGTACCCTGCGTGCCGATGCGGCTGGTGCCCTGCACGGCCACCCCGGTGCCGAGATTGAGGCCGACGGCATAGGCCGTCTCCCCGCTCGACCGCTGTCCGGCCACGCGCGTGTCCTGATAGGCCAGCGTCTCGAAATCGGCGCGGTCGCGCTTGAAGCCGGTAGTGCCGATATTGGCGAGATTGTGCGCGATCACCTGCATCCGGGTGTTCTGCGCTTCGAGGCCGGTTCGGGCTACGTGGAGGGCGGAGGTTGGCATAAGTGTGTCCTTCCTGCTTGCGTGTTAGCTGCGGAGCGACATCAGCCGGGTGGCCGAGGTGTCGAGTTCGCGCATGGTGGAAAAGAGTTTCGCCCGCTGTTCGAAGCTTCGCTGCGCCTCGATCATGTCGACCAGCGTCCCAGCGCTATCGACGTTGGACTGTTCGAGCGCACCGGAAGTGACTTCGGCCGTGGCGTCGGCAGGCAGCACGCC
This sequence comes from Alteripontixanthobacter maritimus, assembly GCF_003340475.1. Lineage (NCBI taxonomy): Bacteria > Pseudomonadati > Pseudomonadota > Alphaproteobacteria > Sphingomonadales > Erythrobacteraceae > Alteripontixanthobacter > Alteripontixanthobacter maritimus. The sequence continues at coordinate 306,708 of NZ_QBKA01000002.1, forward strand.
GCCGCCGACCACCCGCAGGAAGCCGGCCATGTCCTTCGCAATGGCCGAGCCTTGCGGGCTGGCGAGCTTGATCCGCGCGATTTCGGCAGGCGGTGCGTCGGGCGTGGCGGGATCGACGGCGAAGATCGCGCCATCCTTGGCAATGGAAAGTATCTGTCCGTTCGGCACCGTGATCGGGCCGGTCTGCCCCATCACCGGGCGACCGTCGCCGTTCTGCAGCACGCCGGTTACGCTCACGGACAGATCGCCTCGCCGGGAGTAAACTTCTGCGCCGTCCTCGGCCTGCAGCGCGATCAGCGCATCGCCCGACACTGCGATATCAAGCGGTTGGCCGGTGGGCACCACGCGGCCCGCGCTCATATCCGCGCCGCGCACGCCGCCTGCAGCCACCGATCGGGCTTCCAGCGCGTCCGACTTCACCGTCATGGGGGTGACGGCGAAGCTTTCGGCGCGGAAGCCCGGGGTGGACGCGTTGGCGAGATTGTTCGCCACCGCGCGCTGACGGTCCATCGCGGCGTCCATGCCGGACAGTGCAGTGTAGATCAGGCGGTCCACCTATCAGCTCCGCAGATTGATGATGGTCTGGGAAAGCTGGCTGGCGGTGTCGATGGCTTTCGCATTGGCCTGGAAGTTGCGCTGGGCGGTAATCAGCCCGACCATTTCTTCCGCCAGATTGACGTTCGATCGTTCCAGCGCGCCGGATCGCATCTCGCCAAACTGCCCCACGCCGGGCACGCCGAAGCTGGCCTGGCCGGAAACGCCGGTGGCTTCCCATTTGCTGCCGCCAACGGCTCGCAATCCGTTGGGCGAAAGGAAATTGGCAAGCGCCACCCGCCCGACGTCGGCGGTGGACCCGTCGGCATAGGCGGCGCGGACCATGCCGGTCACTTCCACCGTTACGCCCGATAATTCGGACCCGGCGGCGTTGACCGGCGGGATCTGCGCGTCGACCGTGGTGTTCGGATCGGTCACCGCGCCATTGGCGTCGGTTTCGAAGATCTGCAGCCTCTTGTCGGAAAAGTCGGTGACGAAGCCCGCGCCGTCCAGCTGGAAATTGCCGTTGCGCGAATATTTGATGTCCCCGCTTTCCTCGTTGCGGGTGGCGAAGAAGCCGTCCCCGTCGATCGCAACGTCCAGGCTGCGGCCGGTCTGTTCCACCGCGCCAAGGCTGAAATCCTGGTTGATCGAGGTTACGGTGGAGCCGATCCCGCGCGTCATGCGGGGATCGCCGGACGAACCGTTGGATACGATATCGGCGAATTCCACGCTCGATTTCTTGAATCCGGTGGTCTCGGCATTGGCGATGTTGTGCGCCACTACGCCGAGATCGGTCTCAGCGTTTCTGAGGCCGCTCAATGAAGTGTAGAATGAGGTCATGGGGTAGGCTCCTGCGTCGTGGTTGGCATTGTGGAATTGGCCCGGGTCTGGGCGGCAATCAGCGCGTCCAGCTTGGCGGCGATATCGCCTAGAGTGACGTTGGTTTCGGCGGTTCCGGCAAGCGAGGAGAACTGCGCCATCTGCGCCAGCATTTCCTTGTTATCGACCGGATCGAACGGGTCCTGCTGCTGCAATTGCGCCACCATCAGGGTGAGGAAATCACCCTGACCCAGCGCGCCGAAGCCGGCGTCCGATTTGGGGCCGACGGGGCCGGACCGGGCGGCATTGACCGCGTCGATGGAGCGCCGGATTTCCGGCGACAATGCGGGTGTTGAACCTATGTCCATGATTACGTCATCCTCGCTGTATTGTTCACGCTATTTCATGCGCATCGTGTCGAGCATCAGTTGCTTGGCGGTCTGCATCGCCTCGACCAGGTTCTGGTATTGGCGGGCGGATTCCATCATCTCGACCATCTCGGCGGTTTCGCTGACTGGGCTGGCCCAGATATCGCCGTTTGCGTCGGCCAGCGGATGGCCGGGTTCGTGGCGTTTGACAGGCGCGACATCGGCGCGCGTGACAGACTGCACAGACACAGAGGAAAGCCCGGTGCGGCGGTCGGAATCTTCGGCGAACACGGCGCGCAAGGGGCGGTAGGCCTCCTCCTCGCTGCCGGCGACGGACCCTGCATTGGCAAGGTTTGACGCAGCAGCATTCATGCGCACCATCTGCGCGGACATGCCGCGCTGAACGACGTTGAAGATGTTGGTGGGCGGCGCGGAAACAGGCACGATCAGTCCCCCTTCAGCGCGCGTTTGATATTGTTCACGCGCCCTTCGAGGAAGGACAGCGTGGCCGAATAGGCGACCGCATTTTCGGCAAAGGCCATCTGTTCGTTGGCGAGTTCCACGGTGTTGCCGTCCATCGTCGCCATGACCGGTACGCGGTAACGGGTGGCGGCATCGGTGGAGCGGGCAACGTCAGCCCCCGCGACGCGCGCATCCAGTGCGGCGGCGAAGTCGATATCCTTCGCCTTGTAACCGGGCGTGGCGGCATTGGCGATGTTGGATGTCAGCATCCCCATCCGCTGCGACCGCAATTCCAGGGCCGCGCCGTGGATGCCGAACAATCTGTCACTCATCGCGTATCTCCTGTGGTTACGGGTCCGCTGATTGAAAGCGGGCGGCGTGGGTCGTCGCGTGAATGGTAAGCAAAGGGCGTGCCAGTTTTGCCGGAAGGACGCACCTGTGCGGGTTTGCGGGCGATAAGAGGATCGAGCGAGAAGCGGGCGGCAGATCGGGCGGCAAGCGTTTGCCGCCCCCGGCAGGAAAACGCCGCCCGGTTGGTTGATGGGCTTAAACCCGGCGCGTGATGTCCGTTCTGGACTGCATGGATATTCCCCGAACAGGATTTGCCCGATGAACTGGCCTGCGCTGGTCGATCCGCTCAGCGCGGCGCTGGTGCTGGGCGGCACGCTGCTCGCCGTGCTGCTGCGCTGCGGTCCGGGTGACATCGCCGCGCTGTGGCGCGAACTGGCGAAGACCCGGCGGACCCGCTTCGATTATACCGCGACCCGCGCCGCGCTTGCGCCGCAGGTGGAGGCGATCCGGCACGACGGCATCTTGCGCGCGCCGCCCTGTACGGTGGCCGATAGCGAGATTGCCGAGGCCACCGATGCGCTGGTCCACGACCGATCGCTTGGCGCGCTGCTGGCAACCCATCAACGCTATATCAAGCGGCGGCAACAGGCGCGCGATGCGGCGTTGCGGGTGGTCGGGCAGGCGGGCGATCTCGCTCCCGTATTCGGATTGGCGGGCACGCTGTTCGCGTTGAGCCAGATGCCAGCTGAGGGCCTAAGCACGGGAACAGGGGGCGGGCCGGACGGCGTGGCCCTGATGGCAACCGTCGCGACAGCTGTGTTGACCACGCTGTACGGCCTGCTCGCCGCGCATCTCCTGTTCTATCCGCTCGCCCGGATGCTGGAACGGCGCGGGGAACGCGAGGAAGCTGCCCGCCAGCAATTGATCGACTGGCTGGCGGAGCAGACGGCTCCGGCCCTGACGCCGCATCCGGCAAGCGGGGCGGTTCCGCAGCCGCAAGCTGACCGAGCGGCAGCGCTTACTCCGATGGGCGATGCGGCATGAGTATGCCAGGCGGTCAGAACTGGCAGGTGTTGCTGGCGGATTTGTCGCTGATCCTGTTCCTGTCCACCGCCACTGCGTTGGCCGGCGAAAGGAGCGGGGCGGTAGCACCCTTGAAGCAGACAATTGCCCCGCCTGCACCGCATCTCGTTTCCGGGGATCCGGCGGCGGTCTATCGCGCGTCTCTCGATGCGCCGCCCTTTGCCGACTGGTTGGCGATGCAGCAGCGCGACCCGCGCGAGCGGCTGACTATCACCGGCAGTTACACGCCCGCCACGCAGGAACAGGCATGGGCGGCGGCAGGCGCGATGGCGCGCAGCGCGCAGGCGCAGGGCCATGCCAGCCGGATCGTGCTGCGGCCTGCCGGACATTACACTGTGGCGGCAGTGTTCTCCTTCGATGCCGATCCCGAAGAGGCGGGGGCGGCGCATGGGCTGCAACTGGCGGCGGCTCCACATGCTGCGGCTTTAAATATGGCACAGCCCTTGCAGGCACTGCGGGACTAGCCGTTCCCGTTGGAGAAACCGCAATGTCCCGCATTATAACTGTCAGCCTTGCCGCTTTAGGCCTGCTATCCGCGCCGCTCGCCGCCCCGCTCAGCGCGCAATCGGGCTTTACCGATCCGGCCGCGATCGATGCGGCGGTGGCAAGCTTTACCGGCGCGCCGATCGGTGCGCTTGGCGGTGCGAAAGACCCCGTCGATCGCCGCTTGCGGCTGGCCCGGTGCAGCAGCGCGCCCACGCTTGACTGGCATACGCCGCGCCGCGATACCGTGCGCGTGGAATGCCCGGACCCGCGCGGCTGGCGCATCTTCGTGGCCGTCACCGGGGGCAGCAACGGCGCGGCCCAGCGTCCCGGTGCGGCCCGCAGCATTGCCGCCCGCGACGAGCCCGTCGTCAAGCGCGGCGAAGTGGTGACCATGACCATCAAGGGGCGCGGTTTTTCCATCAGCCGCCAGGGTGAGGCGCTGGAGGACGGCATGGCGGGCAACTGGATCCGCGTGCGGCCCACCGCTGCTGCCGGGCGCCGGACCACCGGCAACCGCGACGAAATGCGCGGCCGGATCGTGCGCCCCGGATTGCTGGAAATCCCGCTCGGGTAATCAGCGTGTTGAAACCACGCGCAATTTTATTGCTTAAGTTTTCGCAATCGCTGCCGTTCTAGGGTTTGAAACCTGAAACCCATACCGTTCAAGGAGAACGATGATGTCGTCCTTCGACATGACCAAGATAACCGCCTCGCTCCCTATCCGTGATCCGGGCGGCCAGCCCGCAGCACCGCGCCCAGATACGGCAACCAACCACGCCCGCAGCGATGATGGCGGCGTGACGGTCGAAGCCTCGGTCGGTCTGAGCGCAAGCCAGCCGCCGGTCGATGGCGACCGCGTGGCACAGATCCGAAGCGCGCTGCAGCAAGGCAATTACCCGATCCTTCCCACCGAAATCGCCGACGCCGTTATCGCGGCCAAGCTGATGCTGAGTTCCGGAGAGTGACCATGGAATCCCCCGCGTCCCAAACTGGCAATGCGAACGCGCCCGCCACGCTGAACGACAATCTCCGGCAGATGGTTGCCGCCTTGGAAGCGGAGCGGCAGTCGCTTGCCGGACTAGACCGCGACGGGATCACCAGCGCGGCGGACCGCAAGGATTTGCTTTGCAGCGTGCTAGCAGGCGCAATTCCCGGCTCGCTGGACGAGGAAGGGCGCGCCTTGGTGCGGGCCGCCGCCCAGAAAAACGAGACCAACCGCCGCATTCGCAACCTGCTGGCCACCAATGTGGCCGCGCGGCTGGATGCGCTGTCGGGCAGCCCCGGGCTGTATACCTCGCCAAACGCCGCAATGGTGCTCCAGCGCGCCTGACCTTAATTTGGCATGATGCTTGCTGAACCCCTCGCAGGCCCCATCCGGGGCGATGCAGGGGATGCCACTCGTGAGCGAAGCCAGTTTCATGGGATTGTTGGGAACACCGCCCATTCGTGGAGCGGTTTTCGGCCGTAACGCCGGGTCGCCTGTCTCCTCCGCCACATCCGCACCTGCGCCGTCGCCCGCGCCCGCTTCGCCAACGCGCGATGCCATCGCCCGCGCCGCCAACCGGACGGGAATGGATTTCGACTACCTGCTGGCGCAGGCGAAGCTGGAATCCAGCCTCGACCCAAGCGCCAAGGCGCGCACATCCAGCGCATCGGGCCTGTACCAGTTCATCGACAGCACCTGGCTGGAAACGTTGGGCCGCCATGGCGAGCGGCTGGGGCTGGGCAATATGTCTTCGGCCATCGACACCAGTTCGGGCCGCGCCCGCGTTGCCGATCCGTCGCAGCGTGCCTCCATCATGGCGCTGCGCTTCGATCCGCAGGCATCCGCACTGATGGCGGGCGCGCTGGCGTCGGACAACCGCGCCGCGCTGACGCCGGTGCTGGGCCGCGAACCGGGGCCGAGCGAGCTGTATGTCGCGCATTTCCTGGGTGCGGGCGGGGCGTCGCAATTCTTCCAAACGCTGCGCGAGTCGCCCGATACATCTGCTGCCGCCATCCTGCCACGCCCAGCCGCCGCCAATCGCGGTATCTTCTACGAACGCAGCGGTGCGCCGCGTTCGGTCGGCGAGGTGATGCAGCTGTTCGAGGCGAAGATCACCCGCGCGATGGAGGGCAAACCCGCGCCCGCATTCGCCGCGCAAACGCTCGGTTCTGGCCCGGTGCCCACCAGCCTGCCGCAGGAGTTCGCCGTGGCGCAGGCTGAAGCGCGCGGCACGCGGACCAGCGCATCGGACGTTGGCAATTACACCCCCCGCCGCGCTGCGCTCACGCCACCTGACGCGCCCGAGCCGGCGGGCAGACGCGCGATGTCCGACATTCTCGCCGACAGCTTCGGCAGTTCCGCAAGCACCTTCTCCCCCGCCGCACAGGCCCGCACCGCGCGCGCTTACGGCCAGATCAAGGCGTTCGGGCTTTGAGCAATCTTCAGACCCTCACAGCGCGATTCGGCCCTAGTATCGGCGCCGCGCCCGCCGCACTGGCCATGCCGCTGGGTATCCTCGCGCTCATCACGCTGATGGTGCTGCCGATCCCGTCGATCATGCTGGATGCGTTTTTCGTGCTCAACATCGCGCTGAGCATCGCCATCCTGATGGCGGCCTTGAACGCCACCAAGCCGCTCGATTTCAGCGCCTTTCCATCCGTGCTGCTGTTCGCGACCCTGCTCAGGCTGGCGCTTAACGTCGCCTCCACCCGCATCGTGCTGGTCGAAGGCCACAAGGGCGGCGCGGCGGCGGGGCAGGTGATCGAAAGCTTCGGCGCGTTCCTGGTCGATGGCAATTTCGCGGTCGGCCTGTTCGTCTTCATCATCCTCCTCATCATCAACCTCGTGGTGGTGACGAAGGGTGCAGGGCGCGTTTCGGAAGTCTCCGCCCGCTTCACGCTCGATGCGTTGCCGGGCAAGCAAATGGCAATCGACGCTGATATTGCCGCTGGGCTGATGACGGCGGAAGAAGCGCGCGCCCGCCGCATCGAAGTATCCACCGAAGCCGATTTCTACGGCGCGATGGATGGTACGTCCAAATTCGTGAAGGGCGATGCGATTGCCGCCATGCTGATCCTGGGCGTGAACCTGATTGCGGGCTTCGCGCTGGGGATGCTCAGCCACGATCTGACCGCGGGCGAAGCGGCGGAATTTTACGTTACGCTGGCCGTGGGCGACGCGCTGGTGGCGCAGGTTCCCGCGCTGCTGTTGTCAATCGCGGCAGCCGCCATCGTCACTCGCGTATCCGACACCCGCAATCTGGTAGGGCAGATCGGCGGACAGTTTTCCGATCCACGCGCCTGGTTGCCGGTCGGCGTGGTGCTCGGCGCGCTGGGCCTGATCCCGGCCATGCCGCAAACCGTGTTCCTGCCCGCCGCAGGCCTGGTGTTCTGGCTGGTCTGGCATCTCCGCCGCAAGGCCAATACGCCGGCGGAGGTCGAAGCCGCGCCGGAGCCGGTGGACGCGGAAAAGATCGCCATCGAGGATGTATGCGACCACACGCTCGTAACTATCGAACTGGGCTACGGCCTCGTCCATCTGGTGGACAAGGCGAAAAGCGCTCCGCTGGTTGCTCGGATTACAGGGGTGCGCAAGCAGCTTTCCCAAGGCTTTGGCTTCGTGGTGCCGCGTTTCCGCGTGCGCGATTCGCTCGACCTGCCGGCCAATGACTACCGCATCGTGCTGGGCGGTGTGACAGTCGGCGGCGCGTCGCTGAAACCCGCGCAGGTGCTGGCCATCGACACCGGCGAGGTGGGCGGACGGACGAGTTTGCATGGCCAAGCCGCAGTCGATCCCAGCTTCGGCTGTCCCGGCCTGTGGATCCCGCCCGAACAGCGCGAAACGGCGGTGGCGGAAGGCTATCTGGTGGTCGATCCCAGCACCATTGTCGCCACGCATCTCAACCAGCTTCTGTCGACCCGCGGCGAGGCGATGTTGGGGCCGGAGGAAGTGCGCGGCATCCTGGACGCGGTGAAGGACCGAGCGCCGGGCCTGGTCGAGGCGGTTCATCCCGATCCGCTGTCGCTTGCCGCGCTGACACGGCTGCTGCGCGGAATGCTGGCCGATGGCATACCGCTCGGCCATCCGCTCCCGATCCTGTCGAGCATTGCGCTGGGCCTGCAACAGACGCAGGACTTCGACGCGCTGGTGGACCGGGTCCGCGCCGATCTGGGCGCGCTTCTGGTGGCGCAGGTCTGCCCGCCGGACACCCCGTTACCCGTGGTCACGCTCGATGCATCGCTGGAAGCGGCGATCCTCGGCGGCATGATCGATCCCACCACCGGACAGCCGCTGATCGAACCCGATTGCGCGCGCATGATCGGGGACCGCGTTGCCGAAATGGTTGAAGCGAGCGCGGGCGGCCCGCTGGCCATGATCGTTCAGCCGCCCGTGCGCCGCCCGGTCGCCCGCCTGCTGCGCCAGCGCGCGCCCGGCTGTCTGGTGCTCAGCATCACCGAATTGCCCGCCGCGCAGCCGGTGGAAGTGGCGGCAATCATCGGCACGCCTGAATTGACCCCGCCCAATACCGGGACATCAGAACCGCTGGAGGCCTTGGCTTGAAGCACGAACAATCACAATTCATCCGGCCCCCATCGGACCGGCCCACCCCTGCCAAGGCCGCCTACACCGCAAGCAGCGCCGACGCCGCATTGGTCGAGGACCGCGTGCGAAGGTTCCTCCCCATGGTACGCCGCGCGGCCTGGCATATCTACGGAAATGGCCGCGATGGGCTGGAAGTGGAGGATCTGGTCCAGGCAGGCCTGATTGCGCTCACTGAATGCGCGCGCCGTCATGATGCGCCTACGGAAGATGGCTTTGCTGCCTACGCCAAAATTCGCGTGCGCGGGGCGATGTTCGATATCGTTCGAAAGTTGCTGCCCGATGGCCGGACCGCTGCGCGCCGCCGCCGTATTATCGCCGATGCTCGCGCAAGGCTCGAATTGCAGCTCGGGCGGGCACCGGATGTGGCCGAACTCGCCGCGCAAAGCGGATTGAGCGAGGCGGATGTGATCCTGCATGATGGTGCCGCAACCCATCTCGTACAGCTGGACGGAGCCTATGATGACAGCAGCGAAGCCTTTGCCGATGACACGCCAGACCCCTTCGCGCTGCTGGCCGAGATCGAGGATTCGAGCCGGCTGGCCGGGGCCATCGCCGCCTTGCCGGACCGGCTGAAACTGGTGCTGCAACTGTATTTCGTGGAAGAATTGAATCTTGCCGAAATCGCCGAAGTGCTGGAAGTGAGCGTGCCGCGCGTTCACCAGATCAAGGCGCAGGCGCTGAAAGCCGCGCGCGATCTGCTGGAAGACGGGTAGGGCGAAGCTGGCCTTCATGGCGACAACAATTTCTAAGTGATATTTCGAGGGCGTCCCCGCTACATGGCAGCCCATGTTAGCGCTGACCCACCTCCAACGCCTCGAAGCGGAAGCCATCCACATCATGCGCGAGGTGGTGGCCGAGGCCGCCAATCCGGTGATGATGTATTCCGTCGGCAAGGACAGCGCGGTCATGCTGCACCTCGCGAAAAAGGCGTTCTACCCCGCACCGCCCCCATTTCCGCTGCTGCATGTCGATACCACGTGGAAGTTCCGCGACATGTATGCACTGCGCGAGAAAGCCGCATCGGATGCGGGGATGGAGTTGCTCGTGTGGCAGAACCCCGAAGCGGCGGCGCAAGGCATCAACCCGTTCGATCATGGCGCGGTGCATACCGACATGTGGAAAACGCAAGGGTTGAAACAGGCGCTCGACCACCATGGCTTCGATGCGGCATTCGGCGGGGCCCGGCGCGACGAGGAAAAGAGCCGCGCCAAGGAACGCGTGTTCAGCTTCCGCACCGCCAGTCACGGCTGGGACCCCAAAGCGCAGCGCCCGGAGCTGTGGAACCTCTACAATGCGCGCAAGGCACCCCGAAACGGCAAGGGTGGGGGCGAGAGTATCCGCGTGTTCCCGATCAGCAACTGGACCGAACTGGATGTGTGGCAATACATCATGGCGGAAGGGATCGACATCGTGCCGCTGTATTTCGCCGCGCCGCGCCCGACGTTTGAACATGATGGCGGACTGTTCATGGCCGACGATGTGGAACGTCTGGAGCAGGTGCTGGGTTACCGGCCCGAGATAACCGAACGCTCCATCCGTTTCCGCACGCTGGGCTGCTTCCCGCTGACGGGCGCTGTGGAAAGCGAGGCCTCCGATCTTTCCGAAGTGGTGCAGGAAATGCTGCTCACCACCACCAGCGAACGGCAGGGCCGCGTCATCGACAAGGACGAAGGCGGGGCGGGCATGGAGAAGAAGAAGCAGGAGGGGTATTTCTGATGGCCGACGCCCCTTCCGCTTACGAAACAGATGCGCTGATTGCGGATGATATCGACGCCTATCTCGACGCACACCAGAACAAGGGCCTGCTGCGCTTCATCACCTGCGGCAGCGTGGATGACGGCAAGTCCACCCTGATCGGGCGGCTGCTATATGACAGCAAGATGGTGTTCGAGGACCAGCTCGCCGCGCTGGAATCCGACAGCAAAAAGGTCGGTACGCAAGGGCAGGAGATCGACTTTGCGCTCTTAGTGGACGGGCTGGCGGCGGAGCGCGAACAGGGCATCACCATCGACGTCGCCTACCGGTTCTTCGCCACCGAAAAGCGCAAGTTCATCGTGGCAGATACGCCGGGGCACGAACAATATACGCGCAACATGGTCACCGGCGCATCGACCGCCGATCTGGCGGTGATCCTGATCGATGCGCGCAAGGGTGTTTTGAAACAGACGCGCCGTCATACCTTCCTGTGTCAGCTATTGGGCATTCGCCACATGGTGCTGGCAGTGAACAAGATGGATCTGGTCGGATACGACCGCGCGGTGTTCGACGATATCGTGGCGCAATACCGGACCTTCGCGCATGAGCTGGGTATGGAGGGCGTGACCGCCATCCCGCTGTCGGGTTTTCGCGGAGACCACATCACCGCCACGCCCTCGCCGAACATGCCGTGGTATGACGGGCCGTCGCTGATCGGGCATCTGGAAAGCGTGGAGCTGGCGTCCTCTGCCTTGCAGCAGCAGCCTTTCGCCATGCCGGTGCAGTGGGTGAACCGACCCGATTTGGATTTTCGCGGGTTCGCGGGATTGATCGCTGGCGGATCGGTGAAACCCGGCGATACGGTGCGCGTGGTACCCTCGGGCAAGACTAGCACGGTGGCGCGCATCGTGACTGCGGATGGCGATCTGGACGAGGCAGTGGCGGGCCAGTCCGTCACGCTGACGATGGCGGACGAGATCGATTGTTCGCGAGGCGATGTGATTGCCGCCGCCGACGCTCCACCCGAAACCGCCGACCAGTTCGAGGCCACGCTGGTCTGGATGGATGACGAGGCGCTGAAACCGGGGCGCGGATACTGGCTCAAGCTAGCGACGCAGACCGTGACCGCCACGGTGCAGGAACCGAAATACGAAATCGATATCGAGCACGAGCAGCACATTGCCGCCAAGACGCTAGCCCTGAACGCGATCGGCGTGGCCGAAGTCTATACCGACAAGCCGCTGGTGTTTGCGCCCTATGTGCATTCGAAGACGTTGGGCGGCTTCATCCTGGTGGACAAGATCACTAACCGCACGGTCGCCGCCGGAATGCTGAATTTCAGCCTGCGCCGGGCGGACAACGTCCATTGGCAGCCGACCACGATCGGCCGCGAGGATCACGCCGCGCTGAAGAGCCAAACGCCGCGCCTGCTATGGTTCACCGGCCTTTCGGGCAGCGGCAAATCGACTATTGCCAACGAGGTGGAAAAGCTGCTGGCGCAGATGAACCGGCATACCTTCCTGCTCGACGGCGATAATGTGCGCCACGGGCTGAACAAGGATCTGGGCTTTACCGAAGCCGACAGGATCGAGAACATTCGCCGCATCGGGGAAGTCGCCAAGCTGATGACCGATGCAGGGCTGGTGGTGCTTACCGCCTTCATCAGCCCCTTCCGCGCCGAACGCGATATGGTGCGCGCCATGCTGCCGGAGGGCGAGTTCGTGGAAATCTTCGTTGATACCCCGCTGGACGTGGCCGAAGCGCGCGATGTGAAGGGGTTGTACAAGAAGGCACGCGCGGGTGAGTTGAAAAACTTCACCGGCATCGACAGTCCGTATGAAGCACCCGAAACGCCTGAAATCCGGGTGAACACGGTCGAGATGACGCCCGTCGAGGCCGCTGAGCACATCATCCGGCAGATACTCCCGCTGAAATGAGCAAGCTCGGCAACCTGTCCGACGCGGCGCTGGCCGCGCATCTCGCGCATGAGGCGGGCCGGATCGCCCTGCGTGTTCGGGCGGAAAGCGGGCTGGAAGGCAGGGGGCTGGGGGATGAGGGGGACCGGCGAGCGAACGAGTATCTCGTCGCTGCATTGCGGGAGGCTCGGCCCGATGACGGGATACTGTCCGAAGAAAGCAAGGATACAGAAGCGCGCCTGTCCAAGTCGCGCGTGTGGATTGTCGATCCGGTGGATGGCACCCGCGAATATGGCGAGGGTCGGTCCGACTGGGCGGTGCATGTTGCGCTCAGCGTGGACGGTGCGCCGACGATTGGCGCGGTTGCGCTACCCGGTCTGGCGGGCGGTACGGTCTTGCGTTCAGACGAGGTTCGACCGCTGGAGCCATACGACGCCGCGCCGCGCTTTCTTGTCAGCCGCAGCCGTCCCGCAAAGGAAGCGGTTGCGGTTGCAGAAGCGATGGGCGGCGACCTGATCCCCATGGGCTCCGCCGGGGCAAAGGCAATGGCGGTCGTTCGCGGCGAAGCGGAAATCTATCTGCATTCCGGCGGGCAGTACGAATGGGACAATTGCGCGCCCGCCGCCGTGGCGCTCGCCCATGGCCTGCATGCGAGCCGGATCGATGGCGCGCCGCTGACCTACAATCACCGCGAAACGTGGCTGCCCGATCTGCTGATCTGCCGCCCCGAACTGGCAGGGCAGGTGCTGAAACTCGTCAGCGACCTGCCCGTATCTGAGTAGTTACACGCGTTCGATAATGATGGCCGGCGCCATGCCACCCGCTGCGCACATGGTGATCAGCGCATAGCGCCCTTCGCTGCGTTCCAGCTCGTCGAGCGCAGTGCCGATCAGGATTGCGCCGGTCGCGCCGATCGGATGGCCCAACGCGATGGAGCCGCCATTGATGTTCACTTTCGCGCGGTCGAGATCCAGATCGCGGATGAACTTTTCCGCCACCACGGCAAACGCCTCGTTGATTTCCCAGACGTCGATATCGTCTTTCGTCAGGCCGGCCTTGGCCAGCACCTTTTTCGCTGCCGGAACCGGCGCGTTCAGCATCAGCGTGGGATCGTCCCCGACATTGGCAGTGGCGACGATGCGCGCGCGTGGTTTGAGGCCGTGGGCGTCGGCATATTCCTTCGACGCGAGGAGGATCGCCGCCGCGCCATCGACCACACCCGACGACGTACCGACATGGTGTACGGGTTCGAATTCGAGATCGGGGTATTTCTTCTTGATCTGGCCAGCAAACGTCGTTCCGTCGGCGGCGATGGGGTAATCGTAGAACTTGCCGAATGCGGGCTTCATTTCGCCCAGCGTTTCCACCGTGGTTTCAGGGCGGGGGTATTCCTCGCGGTCGAGCAGAATTTCGCCGTCCGCGTTTTTCACGGTCACCAGCGACTTGTCGAACCGGCCTTCCTCGATCGCCCGCCCGGCGCGCTGCTGGCTGGTTGCGCCCAGTTCCTCCAGCGCCTTGCGGTCGATGCCTTCCATCGCGGCGATGGCATCGGCGGCAACGCCTTGGTTAGTTTGCGGGTGGACCGCATCCAGCGTCTCGTTGCCAGCCCCGATCCCGAACGGCATCTTGAAGCCCGCCTGCTGCGCGCCGCCGTGGAACTCGGCAACCTTGCTCATGCTCTCGGTGCCGCCTGCAATGACGAGGTCTTCCATGCCCGACATGACCTGCGCCGCTGCCAGTGCGGTGGCAGTGATGCCGCTGCCGCAATAGCGGTCCAACGTGACCCCGCTCGCTGTAATGTCGTATCCGGCATCCAGCGCCGCCATGCGGCCCAGATCGCCCGCCTGCTCGCCTACTTGGCTGGACGTGCCCCAAATGATGTCGTCCACGTCCTTCGTGTCGAGATCGTTGCGGTCGCGGATCGCGGCCAGGACGGCCTTGGCCAGATGCTGCGGGTGGACGCCGGAATACGCGCCCTTGCCGGGCTTGCCCACGGCGCGAGGGGTGCGGACGGCGTCAATGATATAGGCTTCGGCCATGGGGTTAGCTCCTGCAAGAATGATGTGTGTCGATGCTGGAACGGGTTGAAGCCGGTTCGGTTTCAGGATGCAACCCGTAAGGGCGCGAATTGCCCTTGCCCTGCGCGATTGTTAGGCGCTTGCGAAACAACACGCATTCAGCGCTACCGCGACACGAGTATCCGTCCATGACCATCACGCCCGACCTCCCGCCGATGCGCAGCTGGCTGTTCGCCCCCGGAGACAGCGAAAAGAAAATGGGCAAGGCGGCGGCGTCCGATGCGGATATTGCGCTGTTCGATCTGGAAGATGCGGTGGCGGAAAAAGCCAAGCCCGATGCGCGGCTTCTGGTTGCGGCGCAGCTTTCCAGCGCCAATGACGCGCAGCGCCGCCGCTTGTGGGTGCGGGTCAATCCGCTTGACGGGCCGCACACGCTGGCGGACCTTGCGGCGATCATGCCTGCAAAACCCGGCGGCATCATGCTGCCCAAGGCGCAAGGCCGCGAGGATGTGGAGGTGCTGGATAAATATTTGAGCGCGCTGGAAGTCGCGAACGGCATTCCGCAAGGGTCCACCCCGGTCATTCCGCTGGTCACCGAAACCGCCGCTTCGATGTTCCAGACCGGCAGCTATGGCGGCGCGCCGCGGGTGGTGGCGATGACGTGGGGGGCGGAAGATCTGGCCGATTCCATTGGCGCCAACGCCAACACGAACGATGATGGCAGTTACGGCTTTACCTATGAAATGGCGCGCAGCCTGTGCCTCCTGGGCGCAGCAAGTGCGGGTGTGGCCGCCATCGAAACGATCCAAGGCGATTTCCGCGATCTGGATGGCCTGAAAGAGCGCGCAGAAAAGGTGCGGCGCGATGGCTATTCCGGGATGCTTGCCATCCATCCGGCGCAAGTACCGGTCATTAACGCAGCTTTCACGCCTAGCGCCGATGAACTGGCCGATGCGCGCGAGATTGTGGCGCTGTTCGATGCCAATCCAGGGGTGGGCACAATCGGTTACAAGGGCGGCATGCTCGACCGGCCCTATCTGTCGCGCGCGCAGCGATTGCTGGCGCAGGCGGGCGAATAATGCCCGAAATCATCCCTGCAGAAGCGCTCGACCTGTCGCGCTACCTCAAACGCGGCGATGCTATCGTGTTCGGACAGGCCTGCGGCGAACCGGTGACTTTGGTGGAGGCGCTGGCGGAGCAAGGCGCGGCTATCGGCGATCTCAGCGCATTCATCGCCACCAGTTTTTCTGGCGCGTTCAAGCCGGAGCAGGCGGATGCGTTCCGTCTCTCCAGCATGGGCGCAATCGGCGCGCTGCGGAGCATGGCCAAGGCGCAGGCGCTGTCCGTCATTCCATGCCATGTTGGGCAGATAAACAGCTTCATAGATGAAGGGCTAATCGGCTGCGACGTCGCCATGGTGCAGGTGAGCCCCGCAGACGCTTCGGGCCACCACAGCCTCGGTCTGATTGCCGATCATACCGCTGCCGCCATCGCCAAGGCGCGGGTGGTGATTGCCGAGGTGAACGAACGCGTGCCGTTCAGCCATGGTGAGACCGTTCCTGCCGACGCGTTCGACGTGCTGGTGCCAACCAACCGCGAGCCAGTGGAAGTGCAGCCCGTCACCATCGGCGATACCGACCGCGCCATCGCCCGGCATTGTGCCGAGTTTATCGGTGATGGTTGCGTTATCCAGACCGGCGTAGGCAGCGTGCCCGATGCGATCCTGCAATTGCTGGGCGACCGGCGCGATCTGGGGGTGCATTCGGGCATGTTGGGGGACGCTCTGGTCGATCTGGTCGAAGCGGGCGTCATTACCAATGCGCGCAAGGAAATCGATGCGGGCGTGTCAGTCAATGGCGCGCTGATCGGGACGCAGCGTCTGTATGACTGGGCGCATGACAACCCTGCCATCGCCATGCGCGCGGCGACTTACACCCATGACGCAGGAGTCCTGGCGCAGCTTTCGCGGCTGGTGTCGCTGAACTCCGCCGTGGAAGTCGATGTGACGGGCCAGGCCAATGCCGAAATGGCGGGCGGCAGCTATGTCGGCGGCACCGGTGGGCAGGTCGATTACGTCCGCGCCGGCGCGCGCAGCAAGGGCGGACATTCCATCATCGCGCTGCCCTCGACGGCGCGCGGCGGCTCGCTCAGCCGGATCGTGGCGCAGCTATCCGGCCCGGTCACCACCGCCCGCAGCGAGGTCGATATCATTGCCACCGAATATGGCGCGGCGCAGCTTCGCGGGCGCAGTCTGGCGGACCGGGCGCAAGCGCTGGTCGCCATCGCGCATCCCGATTTCCGCGAAGAGCTTGACCGCACCGCGCACACCATCCGCAAACAGGGGTACTGACGCATGACTGAGGCAATCCGCTTCGAAACGACCGAGGACGGCATCGCCATCCTGACCATCGACCGGCCGGAACAGCGCAATGCCTTGTCGAAGGAAGTCCGCGACGGTCTGTTCGCCGCTTGGGACCGGTTTGAAAAGGATGACACGCTCAAGGTTGCCATCCTGACCGGCAGCGGAGAGAAGGCCTTCTGCGCTGGCGGCGACCTGAAGGAGATGGTGGAAACCGGCCTCAAGGTGCCGCCGCCGGGCATGTTCCCGGTCGGACATGAGACGGTGCATTTGACCAAACCCACCATCGCGGCAGTCAACGGCGTCGCCTATGCAGGCGGGTGGATGATCGCGCAGGGGTGCGACCTGTGCGTGGCGAGCACGTCCGCTCGCTTCGCCATTACCGAGGTGAAGGTGGGGCGCGGGTCGCCCTGGGCCGCGCCGCTCATTCACATGATCCCGCAGCGCATCATGATGGAGATCATCCTGACCGGCAATCCGATCACGGCCCAGCGCGCTTACGAAATCGGGCTGGTCAACCGGCTGGCCGAACCGGCGCAGCTTATGGACGAGGCACTAAAGCTGGCGCGTGAAGTGGCGGCCGGCGCGCCGCTGTCCTTGGCAGCCGGGCGCGAAACCGTGATGCTCGCCACCGAAATGGGCCGCTCCGCCGCATTGAAAGCTGCCCGCGCTGCGCATGAAAAAGCCTACAACAGCGAAGACGCGCAGGAGGGTCCGCGCGCCTTTTCCCAGAAACGCACGCCCGAATTCCGCGGGCAGTAAGTCTGCCCTTGGCGGACCAAGCCACGAAAAGCTTTTTTCCGCTTGGCTGCCGGAGCCTGTCAAACAGCGATGCCGTAACGTAATCCGCCTGAGCTCCGGGGCCTGTGACCATATTGCGCCAGTCCGTCCGCTTGTCAGCGACAGATTTTGGCCGCACTATTGCGTCCAGGACGAAGCGTCGGCACAGGCGCGCTCCGCATAAGACGTTTAATTCGCATGGGCGCGGCCTCCGCACGATCGGGGCCGCATTGGGAGAGAGACATGATCAAGACATCGTTGAAAGCCGTTTCGCTGGGCGCCATCGCCGTGGCGACGACCCTGCCCATGGCCGCCTATGCGCAGGCCGAGGCAGCGCAGGCTGGATCGACGGACGACGATCCCGAAGTCGAGATCGTGGTTACGGGCTCGCTCATTCGCGGCACGCCCGAAGATGCAGCATTGCCGGTGGATGTGTTCAGCAATGAAGACCTGACCAAGGCGGGCATCGACAGTCCACTGGAATTTATCAAGGAACTGCCGTCCGTCGGCGCCGTGCTGGGCGATACCAACCAGTTTTCCACCGACGCGCAGGCGTTTCAGGGCGTCGGCTCGATCAATTTGCGCGGCCTCGGTGCGCAGCGCACGCTGGTGCTGCTGAACGGCAAGCGCACGCTGCAATCGCCGGGTTCGGGCTTTGCCGATACCAATTTCATGCCGCTGTTCGCGCTCGACCGGATCGAGCTGCTGAAGGACGGCGCGGCTGCCACCTACGGCTCCGATGCCGTTGCGGGCGTGGCCAACTTCGTGACGCGCCGCAACTTCACGGGCTTGGAACTGCAGGGCGACTACACCTTTATCGACGGTTCGGATGGCAATTACACGCTCAGCGCGCTGGCTGGCTTCGACTTCGGCGATCGCGCCAATCTGATGATCGGCGGCGGCTGGCAGCACCGGTCCGAACTGGCGACCACGGACCGCGATTTCGCCAACCGTTCGTTCGAGGAAAACCCGTCGGCATTCTCGGCCCTGTCGACCCCCGGCCTGTTCGCCATCACGCGCATCGGCGCGACCGGACTGGAGACGACGGTTCGGCCCGACCGGGGTTGTAACGATCTTGGCGGCACGCAAACCGGCGCGCTTTGCCGGTTCACCTATGTACCGTTCGACAACATCGTGGAGGACGAGGACCGGTATCAGGCATACGCCCAGCTCTCGCTAGACCTGTCGGACCGCGTCGATTTCACCGCCGAAGCGCTGTATGCACGCAGCGATCTGGAATCGATCAACTATTCGCCGGCCTTCCCGCCAACACAGGGCCCGCGCGGTTCCGGTTTTCAAAGCGCGTTCACCACCTCCCCAGCCAATCCCGGCGTTGCGGTGTTCCTGGCACAGCAGGGCCTGCCGCCCAGCACGGCCGCAAGTCCGGTGGTGGCGGTCACCAACGTGTTGTTCCGCCCCTTCGGCTTTCTCGGCAACCCGCTTGATCCCGATCGCGGTTCCGGCACCGGTTTTGCGAAAAGCCGTGGCTACCGCGTATCCGGCGGGTTCGATATCGAACTGAACGACAATCTCGTGCTCGATCTGGATGCCACCTTCTGGGAGGCCGACCGTCGCCGCGCCGCGCCCGGCATTATCGGTTCGCGTTTGCAGAACGCGCTGAACGGTTTGGGCGGCGCGAATTGCAATGTGGCCACAGGCACTCCAGGACAGGGCGGCTGCGAGTTCTTCAACCCGTTTTCAAATGCCGGTCCGGGCAATCCCACGCTCGGCCTCGACAATCCGTTCTACGTTCCGGGCAATGAAAACAGCGCGGAACTGGCGACCTTCCTCCAGGTCCCGAACGGCGTGATCGAGGAGGAGACTCAGTACATCTTCGACGCGGTCGTTTCCGGCCCGACAGGTATTGAACTGGGCGGCGGACCGCTGGCTTTCGCCGTCGGCGCGCAATACCGGAAGAACGAATTTGATACGCGCCCGATCAACCGGGAATCCAATCTCGATGTGAACCCCTGTTTCATCGAAGGCGATATCAGCTGCGTCGGCACCGCGACCGAAGGGTCCGGCCCGTTCATCTTCCTTGGCGGCAACCGGCCGTTCAACGTCAGTCAGAGCGTTTACGCCCTGTTCGCCGAAGTCAGCCTGCCCGTACTCGACACATTGCAGATCGATGGTGCGATCCGGTTCGAGGATTATGGAGGCTCGGTTGGCTCGACGGTGAACCCCAAGGGTTCGGCCCGGTTCGAGGCGACCGATTTCCTGACCCTGCGCGGCAGCGTCGGCACGACCTTCCGCGGGCCGCTGGCATCCAATGTCGCGCCGAATTCCGTGGTGGCGCTGGAAGGCTTCACCGCAGCTGGCGGCAATTTCAAATCGAAGGATATCTTCGGCAACCCAAACGATCTGGGACCGGAAACCGCGTTCACCTACAACGTCGGTGCAATCCTGGATATCGGCGGGCTGACTTTCAGCGCCGACTATTTCAGCATCGACCTGGAAGACCGGATCACCACCACGCCGGGCGATGCCATCGCCAGTTTTGTGGCCAACAATCAGGTGACCGGAAGCGAGCCTGTCAATTGCGCCAGCCCGCTGGCCAATCTGGTCACCTTCAGCGGCAATCAGTGTGTGCAGGGCACCACGACCGGCCTCGACATTGCGCGCGTCCGCACGGACTTCGTGAACGGACCGGATGTGAAAGTCACAGGCATCGATTTCGCGCTTAATTACGACCTGCCGCTCGGCCAGTTCGCCGTCCTGTCGGCCGGGGGTAACGCCACTTGGGCGCTGTCCTACGAATTCGACGATTTCGAATTGCAGGGTGTGGTCGTGGAAGAAGGGTATGACGCGGTCGGCTTCGGCAATTACCTGCGCGATCCGAACACCGTGCCGGAATGGCGCGCCAATGCTTATGTGAACCTTGCCGGCGACGTGTTCAACGTGCGGTACGGCGCGACGTATATCGACGGCGTGACTGACGATCGCTGCGTGGACCGCGATCCATGCTTCGGCACATCCAATTTCGGTGTCGATAGCGGGTCCTACCTCCAGCACGATCTGGCTGCGTCGTATGATTTCGTGGCCGGTCCGCTGGACCTGCAATTGCAGGCCGCGATCAAGAACTTCACCGACGAGGAACCGGGCGATGCGCAGCTTCCGCTGAGCTACAACCCGTTCATCGGTAGCGCGATCGGGCGGAACTACCGCCTCGGCCTCAGGGCACGGTTCTGACGATGCGGGATATGCCGGGCGCGCAGGTTGCGCGTCCGGCTCCCCTCGCTGATCGAGGGGGTGCAGAGTGGACGACATAAGCGGCGCGCGCACCGCCGCGGCCAGTGCTCCTGTCGTGCCGGGCACGACGCCCGGTACCGCGCCGCTGCTCGATTCCACGGGCAAGCCGATTTCCGCAAAGGCGCGGCGCTGGACGCTGGGCCTGCTGACGGCGGTCTATTTCTTCAGTTACATGGACCGGCAGATCCTTTCGATCCTGCTGGAGGATATCAAGGCCGACCTGCTGTTGTCCGATACGCAGCTCGGGCTGCTGTCGGGCCTCGCCTTCGCCCTGTTCTACGCCACGCTGGGTATTCCGGTGGCGGCGTTTGCCGACCGGTCCAACCGCCGCAACATCATCGCTACCGCGCTCGCCTTGTGGAGCGCGATGACAGCGGTCTGCGGATTGGCGCAGAACTTCCTGCAATTGCTGCTGGCGCGCATCGGTGTGGGCGTAGGGGAGGCAGGGTCCAGCCCGCCATCGCATTCCATGATCGCCGACCTGTACCCGGCCAACAAGCGGGCGGGCGCGCTTGCGATCTATTCGCTGGGTGTCACGCTGGGCGCGGCGGCGGGGCAGATGTTCGGCGGCAATCTCACCTATTTCTTCGACTGGCGCACCGCCTTCATCGCGATCGGCCTGCCGGGAGTGATCCTGGCCGGGATCGTGCTCGCTTTCGTGCGCGAGCCCGCGCGGCTGGCGGAACCGGGCGCGAAACAGATGGCCGACCGGCCCAGTATAGCGGATGGTTTCCGCACCATCATGGCCAACCGCGCCGCGGTGCACCTGATCGCAGGAGTCACGCTCACATCCATGATCGGCTACGCGCTGACGGGATGGAGCCCGCCTTACATGATCCGCAGCTTCGGCCTGAACACCTTGCAGATCGGCAATATCATCGCGCCGCTGCTGGCGATTGCGGGCGTTGGAGGGACGTTGGGTAGCGGGTGGCTGGCGAACAAGCTGTCGGACCGATACGGCATGAAAGCCCAGCCGCTGATGATCGCAGGCCTGAAACTGATCGCGCTGCCATTCCTCATTTTCTTCTACGTGGTGGAGGACGTGACATGGGCCGTGGGCGGGTACTTCATCGCGCTGCTGTTCCAGACCTGCTATCTCGGCCCGACTTTCGCCATGATCCAGACGCTCGCGCCGCTGAAGATGCGCGCCGTATGGGCGGCGGTGACGCTGCTGGTCATCAATCTGATCGGCCTGGGGCTCGGCCCGACCATGATCGGCCTGCTGTCCGACTGGTTCGAGCCGACCTATGGCACGGAATCGCTGCGGCAGGCTTTGCTGGTGGTCGCCTGTTTCACGCCGGTCGCAATTTTCTTCTACTGGCGCGCCTATGTGCATCTGAAGCGCGCAGAAACCGCTCGGGCCTGATATTTCCGGACCCAAGCGCCGCCACATCCGTTGCATAACCGAACGCATCCACCCGAAAGGACCCTTCGCATGGCCACGCAACTTGCTGACACCCAAGCGACCGAACTCGACGACTTCCGCGCAGAAGTGCAGCAGTTCATCGCCGACAATTTCGACCCGGCGCTGAAAGGCACATACAGTGCGCTTTCGGCCGTCGAAGGCCCAACGGAGGAAAACGCCGCGCAGGCCAAATGGCGCGAGGCGATGGGCGCGAAGGGGTGGGGCACGCCCACCTGGCCGGCCGAATATGGCGGTGGCGGTTTGTCGAAAGCGCAGAACAAGGTCCTGCAGCAGGAATTGGGCAAGGCCGGCGCGTACAATCCCATCGGCGGCATGGGCGTGATGATGTTCGGGCCGACATTGCTGGAATTCGGCAACGAAGCGCAGAAGAAGGAACACATCCCTCCGATCTGCCGCGGCGAAGTACGCTGGTGCCAGGGTTACAGCGAACCCAATGCCGGGTCCGATCTCGCCAACCTCCAGACCATGGCGGAGGACAAGGGCGACCATTACCTCGTCAACGGCCAGAAAACCTGGACCAGCGGCGGGCAGTGGGCGGACAAATGTTTCGCCATCGTGCGCACCGATCGTAGCGACAAGCATAAGGGCATCAGTTTCATCCTGATCGATATGGACAGCCCCGGCGTGGACGTGCGCCCGATTCAGATGATCAGCGGCTCCAGTCCGTTTTGCGAAACGTTCTTCGATGATGTCAAAGTGCCGAAGGAAAACCTTGTCGGCGAAGAAGGGCAGGGTTGGACCATCGGCAAGCGGCTGCTGCAGCACGAACGCACGAATATCTCGGGCGGCGGCGCGATGGCGCGGCTGATGGGTGCGAGCCTGGCCGATGTAGCGAAAACCTATCTCGGCGAGGACGAGCAGGGCCGCGTCGCCGATCCAATCATCCGCGACAAGATCGCCAGTTTCGAAATGCGCTGGAACGCGTTCATGCTGACCGCCCGCCGCGCCGTCGAAGAATCCAAGGCAGAAGGCGGCGTGTCCGAAATCAGCAGCGCGCTAAAGAAGCTGGGCACGAAGCTTGGGCAGGAGCGCAGTGAATTGATGATCGAGATTGCTGGGATGCAGGGTCTGGGCTGGGAAGGCGAGGGCTTTTCCGAGAAGGAATTGAAGGAAACCCGGGGCTGGCTGTTTGGCAAGGCCACCACGATCTACGGCGGCTCCACCGAAATTCAGAACAACATCATCGCCAAGCGGGTGCTCGGCATGTTGGACCACCAGTAAGAGGAGCGCGGATCATGGCAGTCTTGAACGAAGAACAGACGATGCTGCGCGACATGGCGCGCGAATGGACCACCAATGAGAGCCCGGTGACCGAATGGCGCAAGGTGCGCGCCTCCGGCGATCCCAAGGCGTTCGATCCGGCGGCATGGGGCACCATGGCGGAAATGGGCTGGGCCGGCATCATCATTCCCGAAGAGCATGGCGGCAGCGATTTTGGCTGGCTATCCGCAGGCTTGGTGGTTGAGGAGCTGGGCAAAACCCTTACCGCCAGCCCGATCGTCGCCAACACGCTGGCGGCCGCTGCGATCACCATGGGTGGTAGCGACGAACAGAAATCGAAATGGCTGCCAAAACTGGCTGCGGGTGAGGCAATCGGCACGCTGGCGGTGGACGAGGGACGCGGTTCCGATCCGCTTACCGTGTCCGGCGGCAAGCTGACGGGTACGAACCAATTCGTCCATGAGGCGCATGGGGCGGACCTGTTCGTCGTGTTCGCCGATGATGGGGTGTATTTGGTCGAGAAGGGTGATGGCTTGACCCTGTCGGACCGCAAGCTGGCCGACATGCGCAGCCATGCCCAGGTCACTTTCGACAATGCGGCGGCGGACAAGCTCGCCAGCGGACCGGACGATCTGGCCGAGCAGGTGCTCGACCGTGCGCGTATTCTGACGGCCGCCGAAATGCTGGGTATGGCGCAGCATCTGTTCGACAGCACGCTCGATTATCTGAAGCAGCGCGTGCAGTTCAACCAGGTGCTGGCGACGTTTCAGGCGCTGCAGCACCGGATGGCTGACCTGTTCAGCGACCTTGCCATGATGCGCAGCGCGGTGGAAGCCGGCTTGCAGGCGCTGGATTCGGGTTTCGACGTTCCGCGCGCCGCCTGTATCGCGAAAGCGCAGGCCAACGACGTGCTCAACACGATGAGCCGCGAGGCGATCCAGCTGCATGGCGGGATCGGCATGACCGATGAATATGATGTCGGGTTTTACATCAAGCGCGCCCGGGTACTGGAAGCAAGCTGGGGCAAAAGCGCCACCTTGCGTGATCGGTTCGCAACGCTGGGTAATTACTGAGCGGTTTACCTAAGATACCATGTTCGGGCACGGATGCAGGACCGATGCAGCGAGCCGTGCATTGGTCCTGCATAAGCGTCCGAAGGAATAATCCCATGCCGATCACGATAAATGGCGAGGCGCATCAGTTGTCCGCCGACCCCCGCACCAGCCTGCTTGATATGCTTCGCCACGATTGCGGGCTGACCGGCACGAAAAAGGGCTGCGACCATGGCCAGTGCGGGGCCTGCACGGTCATCGTGAACGGCCAGCGCATCAACAGCTGCCTGACGCTGGCAGTGATGCATGACGGCGACGACGTGACGACGATCGAGGGCATGGGTACAGCGGACGATCTGTCCCCCATGCAACGCGCTTTCGTGAAGCATGATGGGTACCAGTGTGGTTATTGCACGCCGGGCCAGATATGCTCCGCCACAGCGATGCTGGACGAAATCGCCGCCGGTTTGCCAAGCGATGCGACTGGCGACCTGACTGCCAAACCTGAATTGTCCGGCGAGGAAATCCGTGAACGGATGAGCGGCAATCTATGCCGCTGCGGCGCCTATTCCAACATCGTCGAAGCGATCCAGGAAGTCGCGTCCAACAGCAAGGGAACCAGCGCATGAGGCCGTTCGATTATCAGCGGCCCGACGGCCTGGACCACGCCGGGCAACTTGCGCGCGCAGACGGTGCGATGGCGATTGCGGGCGGGACCAACTTGCTCGACCTGATGAAACTGCAGGTCGAGACGCCCGGCACGCTGGTCGATGTGAACTCGGTCGGCATGAACACGATCGACGCCGACGGGGACGGGCTCCGGATCGGTGCGCTGGTGACCAATACCGCAACCGCCGCGTATGATGCCGTGCGCCGCGATTATGCCGTCCTGGCTCGCGCGATACTGGCTGGCGCGACGCAGCAACTGCGCAACAAGGCGACCACCGGCGGCAATCTCTGCCAGCGCACGCGGTGCTATTACTTCACCCATCTCGACCAGCCCTGCAACAAGCGCGAACCCGGAAGCGGTTGCGGCGCATTGAAGGGCATCGCCCGGCTGCATGCAATTCTGGGCACCAGCAGCGAATGCATCGCCACCTATCCCGGTGATATGGCGGTGGCGATGGCCGCGCTCGGCGCGACCGTCGAAGTGACTGGCCCTGCTGGCGAACGCAGCATTCCGGTGCGCGAATTTCACCGCCTGCCGGGTGATATGCCGCAGAAGGACAATGCGCTGGAACCGGGCGAGATCATCACCGCCGTGCGTCTGCCGGCTCCCACCCAAGGACAGCATATCTATCGCAAGGTGCGCGAACGGTCCTCCTACGCCTTTGCCCTGTGTTCGGTGGCGGCGATTATCCGGATGGAGGAGGGGCGGTTTGCCCATGCCGATCTGGCGTTTGGCGGCCTCGCCCACAAACCGTGGCACGACCCGCGAATTACAGAATTGCTGGTGGGCAGCGAGCCATCGCTCGCTCTGTTCGACAAGGCCGCCGACCTGCTTCTGGAAGATGCGCAAGGTTATGGCGAAAACGATTTCAAGATACCGCTTGCGCGCCGGACGCTGAAATCCGTGCTTTGTGAAGTGACGGGAGTGGACGCATGAGCGATGTAAGAGTGTTCGACGAACCGGCGACCGACAACCGCCTCGACGATATGAAACAGGGCGTGCTGGGCAAACCGCTCGACCGGCCCGATGGTCCGGTGAAAGTCGCAGGCGCTGCGCCCTATGCGGCAGAATACGATCTAGGTGAATGCGTCGAAGGCGTGCTGGTAACGGCACCATTCGCGCGCGGGCAGATCACCGCGATCGACAAGGCTTCGGTGCTGGATATGCCCGGCGTTATCGCCGTGCTCGACGATCCGCGCATGATCACCCGCCCGGCGCAAGGTACTGCGGGCGAGGCCCCGAAACAGAAACCGGGCCAGGTCGACTATTTCGGCCAGCCCATCGCGCTGGTGGTAGCGGAAACATTCGAACAGGCGCGCGATGCGGCCAAGCATCTGGCATTCGAATATGATGCGGATGACAATTCCGAAATTCCGTTCGATCCAGCCACGGCCGAGACGGAGGAAAGCGACGGCGCGACCCGCAAGGGCGATCTTGCCAAGGCAATGTCCGATGCCGCGCATAGCGTGGACCTGATTTTCACTACCGAAGGGCACAACTCGGCCGCGATGGAACCCCATGCCGCGATGGCTGAATGGGACGGGCAAAAGCTGACTGTCCATGCCGCGTTGCAGATGCTCAATTACAACCACGGCGAACTGGCGGATGCTGTCGGCCTGCCCACCGAACAGGTACGCATTCTCGCCCGCTACGTCGGCGGGGGCTTCGGGTCCAAGCTTGGCGTCAGTCCCGAAACCGTCGCAGCGTCGCTCGCCGCGATGGAACTTGGCCGCACGGTGCGGGTGGTGATGAGCCGCCAGCAGGTGTTCCAGGACGTGGTGCGCCGGTCGGAAACGAAACAGCGCCTGCGCCTCGCCGCCGGTGCCGATGGCCGCTTAATCGGCCTTGGGCATGAAGCGCGCACATCAAACCTCCCGGGCGAAGGCTCGGCCGAACCGGTGGTGCAGGCGACCGCCTATCTGTATCCGGGCGAAAACCGCGTGCTCGCGGTCGAGAACGCAACGGTCCACCGGATGACGGCGGGCTCGGTCCGCGCTCCGGGCGAGGCGGTGGGGATGCAATGCCTCGAAGCCGCGATGGACGAACTGGCCGAAGCGATGGATATCGACCCCATCGAACTGCGCCTGCGCAACATCCCTGACGAACATCCCGGCGATGGCAAGCCCTACAGCTCACGCCGCTATGCCGAATGTATGAGGGAAGGCGCCAAGGCGTTCGGATGGGATTCCGGCAACACTAGCGGCGTCTGGACGGACGGTCCGCGCAAACCCCGCCAGCAGCGTGAAGGCGACTGGTGGATCGGCACCGGCATGGCGGGCGCAACGCGCATCCACCTCGTCGGCCGGGCGGAAGCACGCGTCACGCTGAAGGCTGACGGAACGGCGCTGGTAGAAACCGACATGACGGATATCGGCACCGGTACTTACGCAATCCTCAATCAGATGGCGGGCGAAATGCTGGGCCTGCCGGCTGAAAAGGTGCTGGTCGATCTGGGCGACACCGACCACCCATATGGGCCCGGTTCCGGCGGCAGTTGGGGCGCATCCTCGTCCGGCTCCGCGGTGTACCAGACCTGTGACATGATCCGCGACGACATTGCGCGCAAGGTCAATGCGGATGCCGCCACCCTGGAATTCAAGGATGGTATGGTCCGCTGGCCGGAAGGCGAGAAATCGCTGGTCGATATTATGGGCGGCGAAGATATCGTGCACCAGGTCCGCTTCAAGCCGGGCAAGGCGTTCGAAGATTATGCCACCGCTAGCTATGGCGCGTTCTTTGCCGAAGTGGCCGTGAACCGCTGGACCGGCGAAACCCGCGTGAGGCGTATGACTGGTGCGTTCGGTTTTGGCCGGGTGCTCAACCCGAAAACCGCCCGCTCGCAATGTATCGGCGGCATGGTCTGGTGCATCGGCTCGGCGTTGACCGAGGCACTGCATTTCGATCCCGTCGATGGCCATCTGGTCAATTGCGATCTGGCGGAATATCATGTGCCGGTGCACCGCGACGTGCCGCATATGGACGTGCTACTGGTGGAAGAGCGGGATGCGCATGGCAGCCCGATCCAGGCCAAGGGCGCGGGCGAGCTTGGCCTGTGCGGGGGCGCAGGCGCGATTGCCAATGCGATCTACAACGCCTGCGGTGTGCGGATGCACGATTTCCCGATGACGCCCGACCGGGTGATGGCCGGCCTCGAGAAACTCGAAAGTTAGCTTCGGGCCGAGGCGGGCGCGGCGCTGCCGGGGCTATCGTCCCGGCG
Source organism: Alteripontixanthobacter maritimus (assembly GCF_003340475.1). Taxonomy (NCBI): domain Bacteria; kingdom Pseudomonadati; phylum Pseudomonadota; class Alphaproteobacteria; order Sphingomonadales; family Erythrobacteraceae; genus Alteripontixanthobacter; species Alteripontixanthobacter maritimus. Next base: position 334,945 of record NZ_QBKA01000002.1, read on the forward strand.
GCCGCGGCTTCGCAGCACCCGCCAGACCAATAGCGAGGCAAGGGTTCCGCCCAGTACATTGGCAGCCAGTTCGGCAGCGTATATCGCTTCCGATCCCCAGCTCCCTCGCAGGAACCATGCAAAGGGCAGCATCACCAAGAATACGCGTGCGAAGCTCTGGGTGAGGGCCACCCCAGCGCGGTCGACTGCGTTCAACGCGCCATTGGCCACAATCAGCAGGCCGAACCCGGCGAACCCCCAGGCGGCGATTGCAAGGTAAGACGTAAACTCTGCCACCACGGCTGAATCGTCGGAAAACAGCTGCGCGAACCAGTCGCCCGCGAAATACAGCGTCACTGCCAGCACCAGACCGTATACCAGGCAAAACCCGGCTGCTTCCAGCATGGCGAGACGCGCGCGGGCATACTGCCCAGCGCCCCAGTTCTGGCCCACGATTGCGCCGATGGAGCCTGACAGCGCCAGCAGCGGCACCACGGCAAAGCTTTGCAAACGTCCCGCCGCACCGAACCCGGCCACGGCAGCGGTGCCTTCGCTCGCCACCAGAGCAGTCAGCACCGACAGGCCGATCGGGTTGATGGCGTTGGAAAAGCTGGCCGGCCCCGCCACTTTGGCAATGGAGCGCGCGCTTTCCATCCAGTCCGTCTGCGCAATCAGCTGCGGTTTAAACGGAATGGCGGTCTGCGACAGGACGAAGAACCCAACAACGATACCGACAATCCATCCGCCAAGCGAGGCATAAGCCGCGCCTGCAATCCCGAAGCCTGCAAAGCCAAACGCGCCGGTAATTAGCAACGGGTCGAGCACCCAGTTGGTCATGGAGTAAGCGAGCGAGACGACCAGCGTTCGCTTGGCTGCGCCTTGCCCGCGCAAGGTGCCGTTGATCCCCATGATCGTCAGCAGCAGGGGGAACCCGAACGCGTAAGGCAGCATGTATGCGCGGATATATGGCAGGAGCTCGGCAGGGGCCTGCATCAGCGTAAACATCGGATCGAGCAAAGCGAACAGCGCCAACGCCAGCACCGCGCCCAGCGTGATGGCAAACACGATGCCGAAATTGCCCCGCCGCGCTGCACGCTGATCGTCGCCCACACCCAGGGCCCGCGCAATCACCGAATTGATGCCCACCATCACCCCCACGCCCAGACTGCTCAACGCAACGGTGATCGGGAAGATGAAGGCGATGGCGGCCAGTTGCTCAGCGCCCAGCTGGCCGATGAAGTAGGCGTCGATCAGTCCCACGCTCATCAACGCGGCCACTCCGATGATCATCGGTGCGGTCTGGCCGATCAGATGCCCGCGAATGCTGCCGCGTGTCAGGGCGGCGTTGTTGGGCGCATCTGCCTCTGACGCCTCTGCTTGGGAAGCGCCGGTCCCGGCGGCAGTCAGGTCTTGCGGGGAAGTCATCGTTCGCGTCCCTACGCGGCGGCGCCCATGCTGCATAGGACGGGTTTGCGCAGCACCCTTGGCGATCGCGGGATGGCATGCGATACTCGGCAGCGAGATTTACGGACATACGCGAAGAGAGGATCCGCCCCATGGCCACGCAACTTAAATCCGGCACCCGATGCAGCGCAGAAGAATGGGCCGCGCGTCAGGAACTGGCCGCATGTTATCGCATCTTCGACCATCTCGGCTGGTCGGAATCGATCTACAACCACATCAGCGCCCGCGTGCCGGGGGAGGAGGGCGCGTTCCTCATCAACCCGTTCGGGCTGCTATATGACGAGGTGACGGCCAGCAATCTGGTGAAGATCGATATCGAGGGCAACAATCTGGATGGCAGCCCGTATCCGGTCAACAAGGCCGGCTTTACCCAGCACAGCCAGTTCCACAAACACCTCGATCATGCGCACGCCATCTGCCACACGCACACCACCGAAACGATGGCCGTCTGCGCCAGCGAAGGCGGTTTGCGGCCGACCAATTTCTACGCCTGCAACTTCATCGGGCAGATCGGCTATCACGATTTCGAAGGCGTCACGGTCCGTAGCGAGGAAGGCGAGCGGCTGCTCAAGAACCTCGGCGACAAGCGCATCCTGATGCTGCGCAATCACGGCCCGGTGGTGATGGGGCGGACAATTCCCGAAATGTTTATCCAGACCTGGGCGTTGCAGCGGGCCTGCGAAATCCAGGTCGCCACTGCCAGCATGGGCCGCGATCTGGAAGTGTCCGAGGAAGTGATCGGCGTGCATCAGCGCGACATCAGCCAGACGGCCGCACCCGGCGGTCCCGGGCATGCGGATTTCGAAGCATGGAAGCGCCGGATCGACAAGATCGACAGCAGCTGGCGCGACTGAGGTGGCAAGCAAGACCTGCCCGAAATGCGGTGGCCGGATGACGGCGGGTCACGTGATCGATGCAACCTATGGCGGCTATGTCGGCCCGCACTGGCAGCCGGGCGCTGTCGCAAAGAACTTTTTCGGCGCATTGAAGGTTCGCAAGAAGGAGTTGCGTCCGATCGTCAGCCACGCCTGCGATAAATGCGGCTTCCTCGAACATTATCTGACCTGAGCGAGCGCAAGCCATGCCCAGAATGACCGTGAACGAGCGGCCGGTCGAATTCACGCTCGACCCCGAAACGCCCCTGCTGTTCGCGCTTCGCGAGGCGGCGAATTTGACCGGCACGAAGAATGGTTGCGGTGCAGGTGGCGCGGGCGGGTCCGATGACAGCGGGCTGGGTGCGGGCGATTGCGGGGCCTGCATGGTGATCGTCGATGGTGAGGCGTTGCGCAGTTGCCTCATCACCATCGCGGAAGCCGAGGGACGTTTCATCACCACGATCGAGGGCCTCAGCCGCGACCGATCGCACCCCGTGCAGCAGGCGCTGGTAGCGGAGCAGGCGATCCAGTGCGGGTTCTGCACACCGGGTATCGCCATGGCCGCCGCGGCCTTGCTGGCGAAGAACGAAGCGCCTTCGAAAGCCGATATCGAGGCGGCCATCCCGAACCTGTGCCGCTGCGGGGTCTATCCCCGGCTGGTGGAAGCGGTCCAGCGTGCGGGCCGCGTAGCCGCCCGCCGCGAAACCATCAGCGCCGCACCCGCGCCCGGCATCAGCGCCGAAGATGCCGCGCGCGAAGTGCCTGCGCTGGGTCGGCGTGAGTAAGGATATGTGTTTTTTAAGCCTCAAGCGCCGGCGGGGCCATCCGGCCCCTTAGGCTATCCTCGCTTCGCTGCGGGCGGCCCTTTGGGCCTATGACTGCCGTGACCAGGAACCGGGTTCGAGACAGGCAGCTTTGCGCTAATCCCGTTTGCGACCAGCAAACCAAAGGCCGAACGGCCGCCCGAGCTTATGCGAGGAAGCAAGCAGGCCGGATGGCCTGCGCCCGCAGGGTCCAAACAAATAACGCATGCGACCGCCGGCGCTTGAGGCTAAAAAATCAAAGCGCGAACTTCACCCCGATGCGTACGTTGAAGGGCTCGCCTGGCTGGATGTTGTTGTCGCCATGGGCGCTGGGGTAGTAATTGGTGTCGAACAGGTTTTCGATGTTCAGCTGCACCGAGACATTCGGGCTGATCTCGTAGAATGCGGCCACGTCCACCCGCCAGTAATCGGGCAGCACAACATCGTTGCTGAAGCTGGCGAACTGCTCGCCGCGGTGGATGAGGCCGAGACCGACACCGAACGCGTCGGTCAGGTCGACATGGTTCCACGCCGCGATCTGGTGTTCGGGCAATTGCTGCAAACGCGTTCCGGCGTCGGCAAAATTGCTGTCGGTGGTGATTTCGCCGTCGAGATAGGTGTAGCCGATATTGGCTTCCCAACCGGGCGCGATTTCGCCCACTACGTTGAATTCGAAGCCTTCCGTCCGGCTCGCCCCGGTCAGCACGGTCAGGCCGGTATTGTTCGGATCGGCGGCGCGGGTGTTGGTCCGGTCGAGGCGGAACAATGCCGCGGTGACGAACACATCATTGCGCGGCAACCATTTTGCGCCAATTTCGTAATTGGTGAACTTCTCCGGCGCGAAGGCGGCGTTGCCCGGACTGAGCAGCAGGAACTGGTCGCCCGATTGGGGCAGGAAGCTGGTGGCATAGCTGGCATAGAAGGACAACGTCTCCTCCGGCTTGAACACTAGGCCGAGCCGGGGCGAAACCTTTTCGTCCACGCGCGCGCCGCGGTCGCCATTCAGCAGGTTCACGGTATCGAGATCGAACCGGTCGAAACGTAAGCCGGCGATTACCTCGATCTGTTCGCCAATGCTGATCTGGTCCTGCAGATAGGCGGAGAACACGTCGAGATTGCTGTCGCGCGCGCGCACCGGTGCGGTGAGCGACACGGCCGGCAAAACGATATTGCGCGAAAGGGGCGCGGTGGCACGGCTGGCAAAGCCGGTGCCGCTTGCAAACTGTGCGTTGCTGCGGCCGTTCTGCGTGTCCTGCCGGCTGAACTCGACACCGGCCAGGATCGTGTGCTCTATGCTTCCGGTCATGACATCGGCCACCAGATTGGCCTGCCCGATCAGGTTTTCGCGATCCGTGAAATCCTGATAGCCGGAAAATTCCACGGTCTGCCCGTTGGTCCCGCGCGGCAGGATGTTGGCGTAGATCTTGTCGTAACTGGCGTATTGGACAGACGCGTTGGCGCGCAGGTTTGGCGAAAATTCGTGGTCGATCCGGCTGCGTGCGATGTGCACTTCGGCCTGCGTATCGTTAAAGCCTTCCACGCCGAAGAACGTCTTGTCGAACCCGCGCAGCGGTTCGCCATCCAAGGACGGCACGCCGCGATCGGTCACGCGCGCATCGTCGTCATAGCTGTAGGTTGCGGTCAGGCGCGTGGCGTCACCCAATTGTGCGGTCAGCGTGGGCGAAATGCCGATGAAGCGGCCTTCATACACATCGCGGTGGTTGTCGAATTCCTCATATGTCGCATTCAAACGCACGGCAAGCGTATCGCTGACCGGCGTGCCGACATCGCCGGTCAGCGCGAAGGCGCCGAAACTGTCCACCGAACCATCGAATGCCGCGACCGGCGTACCCAGGCTGGCCCGTTTCGACACGCGGTTGACAACCCCGCCACCGCCGCCGCGTCCGAAGATCAGCGCGTTCGCGCCCTTCAGCACCTCGACCCGTTCGATATTGTAGAGCGAGCGGTAATATTGCGCATCGTCGCGCAATCCGTCGAGGTAGAAATCGGCCGTGGTTTCCTGGCCGCGAATGAAGATCTCGTCGCGGTGGCCTTCGCCGGTTTCGATGGAAATACCGGGGACATAGCGCAGCGCATCCACAAGCTGGCGGATGGACTGATCGTCAAGCTGGTCTTCGGTGATGACCGCAACGGTCTGCGGCACGTCGATCAGCGGCGTATCGGTCTTGGTCGCGCTGGCCCCGTCATCCGATCCATAGCCGCCGCGCGTACCCGACACCACGATGTCAGACGGCAGGTAGTCGCGATCGGGATCGATAGCCGTATCGGCGGTCTCGGCGGTATTGGCCAGAGCAGGGAATGACGGCAGGACGAGCGCTGAAGCGATCAGCAAGGCGGCGCGGTGTTGGGGGCGGAACGGCATCGGAAATCCAGTCTGGGCAGTGTGTTTTGCGAATCATTCGCATTCGGTTTGGCGGCACCTATTGCGAATTATTCTCATTTGCAATGATAGTTTGATGTTTGCCTGATCTTTCCTCCGCTTTATGCAGCGCAACAGGATCAATGTGACGCGAAAGAGACAGTATGAAAGCGACCATCTGGCACAATCCGGGATGCGGAACTTCGCGCAAGGTGTTGGAGCGGCTCGAGCAGGAGCCGGATCTCGATCTCAATGTGGTGCTGTACCTGAAAAATCCGCCCACGCGCGGCAAGCTGCAGCAACTTTACAAGGACGCCGGGCTGGAGCCGCGCGAAGGCGTGCGGACGTATGGAACGGACGCGAAGGAGCGCGGCCTGACCGAGGCAGATGCGGACGAAGTTCTGGATGCGATGATGGAAGAGCCCAAGCTGATCCAGCGACCTTTGGTGGAAACGGCCAAGGGAGCGCGGCTATGCCGTCCGCCGGAACTGGTCGAAGAAATCCTTTAAAGCAGCTAGCTTAATCCGGCTGGATCGCCAGCTCACTATCGCTGGCAAGGCTGCGCCAACCCATGACAAACACCGATAGCGCCAGCACCGCGATCAATCCGAAGCCCAGCCAAGCGTCGAACCCGTATACCAGCACACCCAGACTGGGCGCGAGAATATAGGCCGCACCGTTGATCGAGGCGACGATTCCGCTAACCTGGCCTTGCTCCTTGCGCGTGACCGAAAGCGACGCGCCCGACGTGAAGCCGGGACGGAACAGGCCGAAGCCCAGCGCGGCGATCGACATGCCCAGCGCGATGGTGTGAAGCTGGCTGCCCGCACCCACCACGATCGTGCCAATGAACGCCAGCGCGCTGCCCCACAAGGTCGCGTTGCGCGGACCCAGGTTGAGCATCGGGATCAGCCCCCATTGCGACAGCAGCGTGGCGATGGCACCCGCCATCAGCACGATGCCGATAGGGCCGGTTGCCTCGTCCGGCGTTGCTCGCAGTCCCAGCCGGTCGAGAATGAGAAAGCCAACCACCCCGAACAGCGCCGCCTGCGCGTGTCCGCCCAGCAGCCCCGCCACCAGCCAGGATCGCAGCCGCTTGTCGGTCCAGCGGAGGTCGGGAATGTCGTCCGCCTTGGCCACTTTCGCAGGCGCGGAACCGGCGGCGATATCGGGTTCGTCCGATGCGAGATAGCGGGTTGACGCGTTTGCGCTGAAAGGCGCGGTCACGATTTCTCCGCGCGCCTGGAACGCAGGGTCGTCATCCGGCAGCCGCATCCGCAAAGCCACCAGCACCGCCACGCCGATGGCGGCGAAAATGACGAACGGTCCCACCAACCCGAGCGCGAACGGCCCCGGCCTGTCAAACACCAGCAGCGGGGCGAGCGCCGGGCCGATCACCGTGCCGAGGCCGAAGCTCGATGCGATCAGCGACAGTGCCTTGGTCCGTTCGCTGCGCGGGGTGCGGCTGGCGACATAGGCCTGCACGGCGGGCGGGGCGGCGGAACCGAAGCCGCCATACAGGCTGCGCGCAGCGGCAAAGAAGATTAGCGTCATCGTAGCGGACAGCGCGCCGGATAGGCCGAACAGAAGGACGATACCGCACAGCGCCATGCTGACGATAAAACCGATGAGACCCAATGCCATCATCGCCTTGCGTCCCCGCCGGTCGCTTCGCCGTGCCCAGATCGGCGCGCAGATGACCCACAGCAATGCCGACCAGGTATAGGCTGCGCTGATCCACACATCGGCCACGCCCAGCTCGGTCCCGATGGAGGGCATAACCGATTGCATCGCGGTGTTGCCCGCTGCCGTCACCAGCATGACCATGAACAGCAATATCATGCGGCCTTGCGAGATCGCGCGCGTGTCGCCCATCGCAGGAGCAAGTCCGGCGTCCGCCATCACCGGCGCGGTCAGATGCGCATCGGGCGCTCTACGGACCGGGCCGGGATCCCGGTGGGCGGGCACAGGTGGGGCGGGCACAGGTGGGGCGGGCGGGTCTTCCATGACCCGGACCGGCTAGGCCGCCGAAGCGCGGACGGCAAGCCGCGAACATGGCAGGCGTTTGCATGGCACCGGGGGCGTACCACCTTGCAAAGGCAACCGGCATCTGCAACGCAGCACGCTGCCATGTGGCGGCACGAGGCTGCGCACGGGCTTGATATCTTGCTGGAACGTGGCCGCATGAGGCTTGCCCAGCCCTGTCGGATAAGCGCCGCCTTTCCGCGATGGAGTCGCACTTGAACACCACGCTCACCCGCTCGCGACGTAGCCTTGCCGACCGTGCAAGCCGGACCTTCGGCAAGTTCGGCGTATTCTTCCGCGGCTTCATGGAAGAACCCGGGATGGTCGGCTCGATCATTCCTTCATCGCGCTTCACCATCAACCGGATGCTGGCCCCTGTCGATTGGGATAATTGCCGCCTGTTCGTGGAATACGGCCCCGGTGTGGGTACGTTCGGCGATGCGGTGCTGGCGAAGATGCGGCCCGATGCGCATTATATCGCCATCGATACCAACGGGCTGTATGTCGATTACCTGAAGGACAGTATCGACGATCCGCGCTTCACTGCGGTGCTTGGGTCTGCTGCCGATGTGGAGCGGATTGTTCGCGAACACGGGCACGAACATGCGGATTACGTATTGTCCGGCCTGCCGTTTTCCACCCTGCCCGATGGGGTCGGCCCGCAGATCATCCGCGCGACCCACGATGTTCTGCGCGTTGGCGGCGCGTTCCTTGTCTATCAATTCACTGCGGTATCGCGCGATCTGATGCGCGCGCGGTTCACACGGATCGACAGCGGTTTCGAACCGCTCAATATCCTGCCGTGCAAATTGTTCTGGGGCTGGAAAGACGCCGAGTAAGGCCTTCGTTGGGCAGCGGCAGCTGCGCCACCTAAGCCAAACGCTTTAGCCAACCGTCTTAGCCGAAAACGTCCGCCGAAGTATCGGCCGGCCGCGAGGTGCCGCCGGTCAGCTGCTCATGCGCTGCCACGCCAAGCCCGCAGACTACCATCCCGATCAGCGCGCCCAGCAAGCCCTGGATCGCCGCGACCAAGAATATCGCATCACCCGCAATCGCGGCCATCAGCCCAACCACCATCAACAGCACGATGGAGATAACGATATAGGCCGCGGCCAGCATGAACAGGAACGCGGCGATGCGGCCCTGTTTCGGCTTTGTCAGGCGCCACGACCGGCGGATCGCGGCGACCGGATTGAGCCGGTTTTCCAGCACCATCACCGGCATCGTCACGAACAGTCTGGCAGCCAGCCAGACCATCACGGCAAGCATCACGACCGAGGCGAGAAAGCCCGCTGCTGCGCCAGCGCCCAGTGCCGCGGCAATCAGCGACAGGACCATGATGACGGAGAACACGGCGATCACGAACAGGATGAGCACGCCGACCATCGGAAGTGTTGCAGCAACGCCCGCCAGCAGCGCGTCCTTCACCGTCGGCCTGCCGCCGCCCATCAGGCGCGTCATGGCGGAATAGGCGAATAGCTGGATGACCAGCATCACGGCGCCTGTTGCGAGAAGCGGACCGACTTTGCCCTCCATCGCCTTGGTAATCTGTTCGGGCGTCATGCCCGGTTCCATGGCCATCAGCTCGGCCATGCCGGGCAGGAACACGACGGAGGCGAGCGAGGGGATGAACAGAAACAGCCCGGCAATGGTCGCCAGCGTACCGAAATTCGCGCCCACCAGCTCCAGCGCGCGGCTCCAGGTTTTTTCCATGCTGAACATCGTATCGTTTCCCGTAGTGCCGTCCGAAGGTTGTCGTGCCCCTTGATAAGCGCAGCGGGGCGGGGCAGGCAATCGTCATGACGCAATCGCCCGCCAACGATCCCCGGATGCCGCGCACGGACACGCAGCGGCACCCCGCGCCCGAAGTGCTGCGGGAGCAGGTCCGCGTGCCCTATCGCGAGGCGCTGGCGGCGATGGACGAGCGCAACCGCGCAATAGCGGCGGGGGATGCGCGCGAGCTTGTCTGGCTGTTGGAACACCCGCCCGTCTACACCGCCGGGACCAGCGCGGCGGCGGACGAGATGCTCGATCCGCGCTTCGAAGTGGTCGAGGCGGGGCGCGGCGGGCGCTACACTTATCACGGGCCAGGGCAGCGGATCGGCTATGTGCTGGCCAACCTTGCTGTGCGTGGTCGCGATGTGCGCCGCTTCGTCCATTCGCTGGAAGGCTGGGTGATCGATACGCTGGGCGAACTCGGCGTCGAAAGCTGGCGCGCCGAGGGCCGGATCGGGATCTGGACGCGCGACATCGACGGGACCGAAGCCAAGATCGGCGCGATCGGCGTGCGGGTGCGCAAATGGGTGACGATGCACGGTTTCTCGGTCAACCTTGCGCCCGACCTCGACCATTTTACCGGCATCGTACCGTGCGGAATCGATCAGTTCGGCGTGACCAGCCTGGAACGGCTCGGCATGACGCTTGCGCCGGAGGCGTGGGATGAGGCATTGCTCGCCGGGATGGACACTTTTCTCGACCGTATCGATGGGCACTGCCCGACATGAACCGCCCTGCTGGAATGCGCGCTGGAATGCGCGCCGGACCCGTTTCGGCGGCTGCTGCTGCGCTGCTGCTCGCAGGCTGCGGTGACGAGCCGGACGAAACTGCGCCGCCGCCCGCAGCTGAAGCTGCTGGTGCGCAGGGACAGGTCGAAGGCGGAACGATCAGCGACGCGATGATCCCGCTCGGCAATTTGCCGCCGGCGGACGAGGTCGATACCCGGGAATCATCCGACGACGCGGAAGCTGCCGAGGACGAGGAGCCTGCCGAAGACGATAGCGGCGGCGAGTAAATTTCGCGCGCCGCGTATCGCTACCGGCAGTTCCTCGCAATTGCCACTTAGCAAGCTTTATTCGGCGGCAACTCCCACCGAAGCCGTGTCCTCTTCGTCCATCGTGGGGTAATCGATATAACCGGCTGGGCCGGGCAGATACCAGCTTTGCGGAACATTGACATTGGGTGCCCAGTCCGCGCCCGCTTCGATGCGCGCGGCGAGATCGGGATTGGAGATATAGGGCCGCCCGAACGCCACCGCATCGCATGTGCCCGCGCTGACATCGCGCACCGCTTCTTCGGCGGTATAGTCGCTGTTGAGCACCAGCGTGCCGGTGTATTTCTCCCGAATGACATCGTGCTGTTTGGGCACGTCGGTCTGGCCGAACGTGCCGTCGGGTCCGGGTTCGCGCAGTTCCACGAACGCGATGCCAAGGTCCTGCGCCACGTCCGCTGCCGCGCCGAAGATGGCCGCCGGATTGCTATCGTCGCACCCTTGCGTTTCGCCATTGGGGGAGAAGCGCACGCCGACGCGGTCCGCGCCCCAGACATCAACCAGCGCGGTCAGCACTTCGCGCAGGAAGCGGGTGCGGTTTTCCACGCTGCCACCATATTCATCGGTCCGCTGATTGGTCGTCTCGCGCAGGAACTGGTCGATCAGATAGCCATTCGCGCCGTGCAGCTGCACCCCGTCGAACCCTGCCTTCTTGGCGTTTTCGGCGGCATGGCGGTAATCCTCAACCACGCGGGCGACCTCTTCCACGGTCAATTCGCGCGCAGCTTCGTAATCCTTGCGGCCATCGGGCGTGTGGGCATGGCCCGCCGCGGTAGTGGCGCTGGCGGAAACCGGCGCCTCGCCGCCCAGAAAATCCGGATGCACCAGCCGCCCCATATGCCACATCTGCAGGACAATCAGCCCGCCTTCATCATGCACCGCGTCGACGACCGGCTTCCAGCCTTCGACCTGTTCGTCGCTCCAGATACCCGGCGCGGACGGCCAGCCGAGCCCTTCCACGGAGATACCGGTCGCCTCGCTGATGATAACTCCGGCATTGGCGCGCTGGCGGTAATACTTCGCGTTCATTGCGTTCGGGACGAAGCCCGGCATGGTTGCGCGGCCGCGCGTCAGCGGAGCCATCCAGATACGGTTCTTCGCCTCGAGCGCACCAGCGGTGACTGGCTTGAACAGAATGTCGTGCATAGGGGGTAGGCTCCGATAATGGGGGCAGCGCGATTCTTACGGAAAATACGCGCACAGCGATTGGCAAATGTTTTACGGCGGTTATGGCCGGTATGTGGGCAATGCAATCACCTCTGCCAAGAATGAAGGGCCTTCCACGTCACAACCAAAGCTTCGCGGCTGGCTGCTGCTGGCCGCCTTGCTGGGCGGGAACATCGCGCTGGCGCTGGGGCCATGGTCGGTCCGGTTGGCGGAAAGCGGCCCGGTTTCGGCAGGGTTCTGGCGATTGTTCCTGGCCCTGCCGTTCCTGGCGTTGATCGCCCGCGCATCGGGGCAAAAGCTGAGCGGAATCCCGCGCCGCACACTGGCACTGGTGGCATTGGGTAGCGTGGCCTTTGCGCTCGATCTGGCGAGCTGGCACATCGGGATCGAGCGCACCAGGCTGGGCAACGCCACGTTGTTCGGCAATGCAGGCAGCATCGTGTTGCTGTTTTGGGGCTTCATCCTCGCCCGCAGCCTGCCGCGCGGCGGCGAGTGGCTGGCGATTGGTTGCGCGCTGGCCGGGGCGGGCATCCTGATGGGCCGATCGGCAGAAATTTCGACCGATACGCTGGTGGGCGATCTGTTCTGTCTGACAGCGGGGCTGCTCTATGCCGTCTATCTTGTGACTTTGCAGGACGCGCGCGCCAGCATTGGCGGGTGGAGCCTGCTGGTATGGGTGTGCATTTTCGGTTCGCCGGTGCTGCTGACGGTGGCCCTGATCGCTGGCGAGCCAGTGTGGCCGGGCAATACGTTGGAGGCATGGACTCCGCTCGTCGCATTATTCGTGCTGAGCCAGCTGATTGGACAGGGTCTGCTGGTGTTCGCCATGCGGCATTTCCCGCCGCTCGTCATCGGGCTGGCGCTGCTGACCCAGCCGGCTGTCGCGGCGCTTTATGGATATGGCGTGTTCGGCGAAGGGCTGAGCGTAGTCGACATCGTGGGCATGGTCTTGCTGGGCGGTGCGCTGGTATTGGCCAAGGGGACCGAACGCAAATCCGCCCTGCCACCGCGCCCCTAATCGGCCATCGTGATTTTGAACTTCTGATAGCGGGCCTCAACCACTTCCAGATCGGGGCCTTTCAGATGCGTTTCCGCCTGCCGCATCAACTGGTCGCCTTCGCGCACCAGTACCGCGTGGCGCGTTTCGTCGTTCAGCGTGGAGGAGGCCGCGATGATCGTGTCGAACGTCACCAAGGCCGCCGCCGGACTGGTCGCCGTACCCGGTCGCATCGCGCCAAAGCCGCGGCGAACGTAATGCGCGAAATCGTCGTTGGACAGCACCAAGCGGTCGTCGCTGGCATCGTCCGCCCCGCCGAAGCTGCGGGTAAGATCCCGCCGTCCGAGCTCGGCCGTTGCCGCGCCCAGCCAATGGATCGCCGTGATTGCGGTGAAGGGGTCGTTGATACCAGGACTTAATGCGCGCAGACCGATTTCTACCAGTTCGTCGAGCAGGAAATGCAGATCCTGCGCAGGGGTGCGCATCCCGCCAAGGGTGAAGGCTGCTCGCACATCCTGATCGTGCAGATCGTCTAGATCATCCTCGTCGTCCCACATCGCCATGGGGACCTTGGGGTGCACGAAGTCGCCCGGCCTGACATTCAGGCTGAGATGGCCGCCCGCATCCTGTGCGATGCTTTCCAGCGCCTCGTAATCGATGAACTGGATGTAACCCGTTTCCGTCGCTGCCACCGCACGTCCACTTGGCTCGCGCATTTCCACATGCCCGTGCGAAGGGCGGTCGTAATTGGTCTTAATATCGCGGATCAGGCGGTCTCCGATCCCCTCCAGCACGGAATTGATGCGAATCGAGGCCGGAATATGATTGAGGAAATAGACCAGGACCATGATGGAAATGGCCATCAGGACATACGCCACCAGCAGCGACAATTGCGGCACGAAACCGGGCAGAGAATCGCTTTCCACGGCAAACAGGGTCGCCTCGTCCTCTGCCCGCACGACGCGCAGTACTGTAATGGCGTAAACGAACGTGCCGATGAACGTGGCCAGGCTCAACTGGTTGCCGCGGTTTTCCATGAAATTGGTCAGCAGGCGCGGGCCGTAATTGCCGCTGGCATAGGCCACGGCCGCAATCGTGATGGAAAAGACGGTGGAAGCAACCCCGATCATGGAGCCTGCGATCACCGTCAGCATGTTGCTGGCCCCGTCGGGACGAGCGCGCTCCAGCCACGGGATTTCGTCCAGCATCGACGCCCAGCCATTGCGATCGAGTTCGATTGTTATCAGCGCCAGCGCTACTGCGAGCACGGCGAACAACGCAGGAAAGAACCAGTAGCTGGCATTGATAGCCTGAAACGCACTACGGATGCGGTTGATCATGCGGCAGCTTCCAGATGAGGGTGGTGATCGTCAAGCCGCGCAAATGCGGCGCGGATATCGTCGGCATCGCGCGGGAACTCGGCCCGCGCCGTGGCGTGTTCTGCCAATTCGCGCATTTTTCTGCGCAAGTAGGCAGAAAGCTGGACCGGGCGGTCATGCGCGTCCAGCCTGACGAGCAGGCGATCCACCTTTTCGATCATACGGATCGTGACGGCGGGATAGCCTGCGGCCGACTGGCGCAACGCGTCCAGCGGATGATCGAACAGCCCCTTGAAATCCTGTTCCGGTACTTCGAACCTGTGGTGCGTAGCGTAGGCAGGCATCGCGCTGTCATCGACCCAGCTTTCGCTTTGGCCCGCCATGGCGCAGGTAATTCGGTCCACACAGGCGAGCGCGGTGTAGAAATCGTTGATACCGGGCGACATCGCGCGGGTCGCGACTTCCACAAGCAGGCGCACTTGGAAGACAGTTGACTGCGCGCTGGACCGGTAATCGCCGATGGCGATAGCCCGCTGTATCTTTGCGACATTCTTCGGCTCGCGCTCGAACATGGCAAGCGTCTCGCCTTCGAGCACATGCTCGCCAGGCGGCGCACAAAACCGCACGTGCATTCCGTCATCGCCCAGCAAGTGGCGGATCCGGTCGAGATCGATCCCCTCGACATACCCTTCGCGCGGTGCGGTCAGGGTGAACCCGAATTCGCCGGTGAACGCATCGCGTCCCACTATCGGCAGCGCGATCGAACCCGCTTCCTTACCGATATGCGCGATGGAGCGGTCCACGAACATCGTCCGCCCCAGATCGTGCAGCGCCGCGCCTAGCATGGCGACGTTGACGATCTGCACGAGGATGATGCCCGACAGCGCAAGCAACGGCGTATCGGCCAGTGCCGCATCGCCATCGATGCGGGCGAGCACCACCAGCGAATAGACGAGGCTGAAAGCAAGGCCCGACATCGACAACCGCACCAGCCCCTTATCCAGCCAGCGGTCGATCAGTCTGACCCCGAGATTGCCCGTTGCCAGAGTCAGGACGATCAGCGTGATCGAGAAATAGAGCGAAATGAAAGCAGCCGAAATACCGACCGAAATTCCGGCAATTTCCTGCGCCGTATCGGCTGTCGCGACAGGGCTCCACCCCCGCTGGTCCAGCCAGGCGGCAGCAAAGGACTGGTCCATCCACAGCGCAATAGCCGCGACCAAAGGCGCAGCCACAACCGCGACCAATGGCAGGGACCAGTAATTGGCTACCAGCCGGTGTTTGAGCCACGCATTCAGCCCGTTAAGCGGTGTGTTCTGAGCCAACTTGCCCCGTGTTCCTGCTATCTCGAATACGAGCTAAAACGCACGAACCCCGTGCCGGTGCCGCAAGGGCCATAAGCCGCGTCATATGCGTAAAATCAAACCTTGCCCAGATCGCCCTGGCCAATGGTGCCGGCGGCCATTTCCAGCATCGCGTCGAGGCTTTTCTTGGCGCGCAGGCGCAGGCCCTCCTCGATCTCGATGCGCGGTTCCAGGTCGCGCAGGCAGGTGTAAAGCTTCTCCATCGTGTTAAGCGCCATGTACGGGCAGATATTGCAGGCGCAATTGCCGTCTGCGCCCGGCGCGCCGATGAAAGTCTTGTCCGGCAGCGCCTTTTCCATCTGGTGAATGATATGCGGCTCGGTCGCCACGATCAGCGTATCGCCGGTGAAAGTCTCGGCAAATTGCAGGATGCCGCTGGTGCTACCGACGTAATCCGCGTGATCGAGGATGGTCGGCGGGCATTCGGGATGCGCTGCGACCGGCGCGTCGGGATGCTGCTGCTTCAGCTTGAGCAGCTCGGTTTCCGAAAACGCCTCGTGCACGATGCAGACGCCCGGCCATAGCAGCATCTCGCGGTCGAACTTGCGGCTGAGATAGCCGCCCAGATGCCGGTCGGGACCGAAGATGATCTTCTGGTCCTTGGGAATTTGCTGCAGGATGGTTTCCGCGCTGGAACTGGTGACGATTACGTCCGACAGCGCCTTCACTTCGGTCGAGCAATTGATGTAGGTCAGCGCAATGTGGTCGGGGTGCTTTTCGCGGAACGCCCGGAACTTGTCTGGCGGGCAGCTGTCTTCAAGCGAACAGCCCGCGTCCATGTCGGGCAACACCACGATCTTGTCGGGGGAAAGAATCTTGGCCGTATCGGCCATGAACTTAACGCCGCAGAATACGATCACATCGGCGTCGGTTTCCGCCGCCATCTGGCTTAGCTGAAGCGAATCGCCTACAAAATCGGCAAGGTCCTGGATGTCCGCCGTCTGGTAGTAATGCGCCAGGATGATCGCGTTCTTCTCCTTGCGGAGGCGGTTGATCTCATCCAGCAGGTCGGTGCCTGCGCGCGGCTTCGTTTCGGCGCTCATCGTGTCTTCTCCTCACCGTCGAAACGGACATTGACCTTCACATCACCATAGCCCGCGACCTGCATGGGGATGGCGAGATTCTGCCGGATAGCGTCCTTCGCCGCCGTGCGGGCCAAAGCAAGGACTTCCGGGTTCTTGGCGAATTCCACCGCGCGGCGTTCGGCCTGGCGCGAATTGGACTGGCTTAAACTCTGCGCTGCGTTGCGGCTGACATAAGTGCCTTCGGTGAACACCCGCGCCGCGCCCTCGTCGAGGTTGGGGCGCGAAATTTTCAGCTGCGGAATGGTGACGTCCAGCGTCTCGGTCGCCTCGTCCCAGGCGATCCGGTCGCGTCCGACACTGGCGAGGTTGACGCGGTATTCGACGGTCGCGGGGATGATGCTGGCCTGCCGCGATTTCATTAAGTCGAACCCGGCAAGCGAGGTGGTGTTGGTGCTTTCCGCCACGACTTCGAAGCGGGACGAGAACACGATCAGCGAGTTCTGTTTCTCGAATGCCAGCATTGCGCTGCCGACCGGATCGCCTTCTTCCTCGTAGAAGAACGCTCGCCAGCCGAGCCATGCGACAGCCGCAAGCAATACGATCACGATCAGCCACGGCACGCCCTGCACACGGGCGAGCGGCTTTTCCTGCGCCGGTTCGGGTATCGAATGCGTAGCGGCCGGATCGTCGCGGGTCAGGGTATCGTTTGCCATATGCCCCCCGAACGGCTGACAACGCCGCGCTGTTCCAGATCGATAAGATGCGCCTCGACGCTCATTTCCGCAGCTCCGGTCAGTCGCGGGTCGAGGCCCTTGTACATTTGCGGCACCATCGCCGGGATTGCCTGTGGTTCAGCTTCGATCAGGCGCAAGATCTGGCGCTCGCGCTGGCGGCGGTGGCCCATCATACCGCGCACCAGCTGCTGCGGCTTGTCCACTTGCGGACCATGGGCCGGGTAATAGACTGTGTCGGCACGGTCCTGCAGTTTCTGCAAGCTGGCCATGTAATCCGACATATCGCCATCGGGCGGCACGATTACGCTGGTGGACCAGCCCATCACGTGATCGCCGGTAAACAGCGCGCCCGATTGCTCCAGCGCGAAACACAAATGGTTGGACGTGTGACCCGGCGTGGCGACTGCGGTGATAGTGAAATCCGGGCCCGTCACGCTTTCGCCATCGGCCAGCACGGTGTCGGGCGCGTAGGTTCGGTCGAACGGCGCGTCGGCGCGCCTCCTGCCATCGGGTTTATCATCCTCGATCACGAGCGGAGCGCAGCCGATCACGGGCGCGCCGGTCCGTTCGGCCAGCGGCTTTGCGGCGGGCGAGTGGTCGCGGTGCGTATGGGTGCACATGATCGCCTCGATCCGGCTGTCACCCAGCGCCAGCATCAGCGCCTCGATATGGCGGGTATCGGCGGGTCCGGGATCAATCACCGCCACACTCGCACCCGCCCCAACTATATAGGTCTGCGTGCCGGTATAGGTGTACGGCGAGGGGTTGGGCGCCAGCACCCGGCGCACCAGCGGTTCCAGCATTTCGCTGGTGCCTGTCGGCCAGGGTTTCTCCGGTGCGTTCATCGCCTGTCATATGGGGAGCATCGCGAAGCTTGTCGAGCGGTGCGGTGCTTGGCAGACAGCCTTGCGGGCGCCGCCGCTCTTCGCCAGACAATTACCATGACCGAAACCATCCTCGTTCTCGACGCCGGAACCACGTCCACTCGCGCCATGCTGTTCGCGCTTGATGGCACAGTCCGCAAATCCGCCAGCCGCCCGATCACACAGCATTATCCCCGGCCCGGCTGGGTCGAACACGATGCGGCGGAGATCTGGGCGCTGACACTGGAATGCTTGCGGGAGGTGGCAGCCGACAATGCCGAAATCGCCGCGATCGGTATCACCAACCAGCGCGAAACCGTGGTGGCGTGGGATACCGGCACCGGCAAACCACTCGCCCGCGCGATTGTGTGGCAGGACCGGCGTACGGCGGCATTGTGCGAAGAGCTGAAAGCGGCGGGCCACGAGGCCGAGGTGCAAGCGCAGACCGGCCTTCTGCTCGATCCCTATTTCTCGGCCACCAAAATGCGTTGGATGCTGGACAACGAACCCGCCGTGCGCAGTGCGGCGGATACCGGGACGCTGGCATTCGGCACGGTGGAAAGCTGGCTTGTTTTCAAGCTTTCAGGAGGTATCCAGGGCGGCGCGCATATTACCGATGCAAGCAATGCCAGCCGTACCCTGCTGCTACCGCTTGCCGGCGCGGGCTTCGATAATGGGCTATGCGACCTATTCGGTGTGCCGCACGGTACCCTCCCGCAAGTGACTGACAATCACGGCGCGCTGGCGACGAGCGGTGCGGAGATTACGGGCAGGAAAATACCCATCACCGGCCTCGCGGGCGACCAGCAAGCCGCCACGATCGGGCAAGCCTGCCTGACGCCGGGCGAAAGCAAGTCGACTTACGGTACCGGCGCGTTCGTGCTGACCAATATGGGCAGCGAGGTTCCACGGTCGGATCACCGCCTGCTCGGCACGGTGCTGATGCAGCAGGACGGCACGCGGACCTATGCCCTGGAAGGGTCGATGTTTGTCGCGGGCAGCCTTGTGCAATGGTTGCGCGATACGCTGGGCCTGATTGACAAGTCGGCGGAAACGGAAGCGCTGGCCCGCTCCGTCGACGATAGCGGCGGGGTGACGATCGTGCCGGCACTGGCAGGGCTGGGCGCGCCGCATTGGCGCAGCGATGCGCGCGGGGTGATCGCGGGATTGAGCTTCGCCAGCGGCAAGGCTGAGATCGCCCGTGCCGCGCTGGAGTCCATGGCGCACCAGACCTACGATCTTGCGGCTGCCTTCGCCGCTGACGGTGCGTCGTGGGAGATCCTTAAAATCGATGGCGGGATGAGCGCGAACGACTGGATGGCGCAGGATATTGCCGATGTGCTGGGTGTGCCCGTCGAACGGCCCGCAGATGTCGAAACGACCGCGCTGGGCGCGGCGATGCTGGCGGCAGTGGGTGCGGGGCTATTTGACGATCTTGCTACAGCCGCCGACGCGATGCGGGGGAAGGTTACTCGCTTCGATCCGGATATGACCGCCGCGGTGCGCGAGGAGCGGCTGGCACGGTATCACAAGGCGCTGGGCGCGGCCTGATCCTGGCAGTGCGCCCCACAAGCCAGAACTTCAGCCCGATTGGCGCGCATTCGCAAGGGCTCTGCCCAATCGCTCCCGCAATTGGTGAATTTCCGCCGTATGCAGGGAGAACTCGCGCCGCCAGCCCTCGTCGATCCGCATCGCCCGGGCGTGCAGGCGGTGCGTGTCTTCGATCAAACGCTGAATGGATTTGTCGAAGCGCGCCAGATTGGCTGCGTCCGACATCCGGTCATGCGGCAATTTGCCGTGACGCTGCAATTGCGCCTCGGTCATCTCGCCTGCGAAATAGGCCCGGTGATTGAGCAGCCAGGCTAGTACATGCATCATCCGTGTGGTGGTCCGCAGCCCCTCTTCCGACAGCGCCGCACGCAGCGGATCGCCGCACGGTCCAGCGCTTTCTATGGGCTGAAGATCGAAGGTCGTGCGCACCTCGTCAGCGAGCACAAGCGCCTCGCAATAAAGGGTTTCTATGATCGAACCGCTGATGTTCGCAGGATTTGCCATGGATGTTCGGTAGCCGCACGTGAGGGCACGCGTCCAGACCTGCACATCGCGTGTCGTGCACAGCCTGTCTCGCGTACCATTACGGTACAGGCGTGAGCCCCGCGCATAGGGTTGAGGATATTTACGCGTGTGGCCCCTGCCGACCTGCCGGAGGGCCGCGAAAAAAGCGTTGTCAGGCGATGATATCGGGCACCAGTTCGTCTTCGACAAACGCTATCTGGTCGCGCAGTGCCAGCTTGCGTTTCTTAAGCCGGGCGATCTGCAACTGGTCGGTCGATCCACTTTGCGTCAGCGCGTTGATCGCAGCATCCAGGTCGCGGTGTTCGGTCATCAATGCGGCGAGCAGCTTGCGCAGTTCCGGTTCGGTCACGGCCTTGGCATCCTTGCTGCTATATGCGGTGTGGTTCCGGCTTCGGGGCGAAACCCCGCCAAATATTCGGTTTAACGTATGCCAGCCCTTAGCCGTCGATACACTATTCGTCAGCCCTTTCGGAGCAAACCGAATTGTGGTGCATTGATGAAGAGCGGCCGGTTCGCACCGGACCCGAGTCGTTCCAGCGGCCCCGTAAATTGCGTGGCCCAAAAATCAGGAGAGACCCATGGTATCGTCCCAAGGCAATGCTTACTCCAACGCTCATTCAGAAACGCTGCGTTCCAGGCACGCCGGCCTCGAAACGAAACTGGCGCGCGAATTGAGCAGGCCTGCCCCGGACGAAGCCATGATGCGTGAGATCAAGAAGCAGAAGCTGAAGATCAAACAGCAATTGTCCACCGGCTGAACTTTCGTGCTGTTTCGCGGTGCAGTGCGGGTCTGATCCGGCCCGCATTGCGTCTGCGCACCATAGCAAACCTCTGACCAGTCAAACATAAGTCGCTTTGGCAACCGCCGTGCGATGATGTAACCCCTCGCCATGTCCGCAGTCGCATCAGCCCGGTCGATCCTCACCCAGCTTCACGATGTGATGGCATCGCGCATCCATCCGCAGGGCAAGCTCGACCGGGTTGTGGATGTGATCGGGGAAGCGCTGGATAGCGAGGTATGTTCGATCTACCTGCTCCGGCAGGGAATGCTGGAATTGTTCGCCACGCGCGGTCTGAATACCAGTGCGGTCCACGTCACCCGGATGGCGGTGGGTGAAGGCCTGACCGGCGTGATCGCGCAAACGAACGAAATCCTGAACCTTGACGAGGCGAAGTCGCATCCGGACTTCCAGTATCGCCCCGAAACCGGGGAGGAGAAGTTCCACTCTTTCGCCGGTGTCCCGATCGTCTACCGCGAGCGTGCGGTGGGCGTGCTCTGCGTCCAGCATGTCGATCCGCGTAAATACGATGTGGTCGAGATCGAGGCGCTGCAGACCACCGCCATGGTCCTGTCCGAACTGATTGCCCATGCCGAACTGGTTGACGAGGAAGATTTCGACCAATCCGTCGCCACCCGCGATGCCGAAGTGGTGGAGGGGTTGCCGCTCGTCAAAGGGCTGGCCAGCGGGCGGGCCGTATTCCACCAGCCGCGCGTGACCATCCATCAGGTCATGGCGGACGACGTGGAAGTCGAACGGGACCGCGTCTACCGCGCATTCGGGCGGATGCGCGAACAGATCGACAGCCTCACCAGCCAGAGCGAATTCGGCATTGGCGGGGAGCAGGAGGCGGTGCTCGAAACCTACAAGATGTTCGCCTATGACGAAGGCTGGTCGCGCCGCATCAATGAGGCGATCGACACCGGCCTCACGGCAGAAGCCGCAATCGAGCGGGTGCAGCAGCACACGCGCCTCAGGATGCGGGAGATTGAGGACCCGCTGCTCGCCGAACGGATGCACGATCTGGAAGATCTGGCGAACCGCCTGCTCCGCATAGTATCGGGCCAGCTCGGCACGGCCGCCACTCAGGGCCTGCGTTACGATACCATCCTGATCGCCCGCAATCTGGGCCCGGCGGAGCTGCTGGAATATGACCGGCGGCGGCTGAAGGGCGTGGTGCTGGAAGAAGGCTCGCTCACCGCCCATGTCGTGATTGTGGCGCGGGCGATGAACATTCCCGTGCTGGGCCGCGTGCGCGGCGTGATGTCCCGGGTGCGCGAAGGTGACGAGATACTGCTCGATGCCAGCGAATCGCGCGTCACGTTTCGCCCGACCGCGGCAATGGGCGATGTGTTCGATTCCCGGTTTGCGAAAAGGCGCGAGAAACAGGCGGCCTATGCCGATCTGCGCGATGTCGAACCCTTCACCCGTTGCGGCACACGCATCCACATCCTGATGAATGCCGGGCTGCGGGACGATATTGCCGCGCTCAAGCTGGTCGGGGCGGACGGCGTCGGACTGTTCCGCACCGAATTCCAGTTCCTGGTTTCGGCTACGCTGCCTGCGCGCGAACGGCAGATGCGGCTCTATCGTGACGTGCTGGATTCCGCGCGCGGCAAGCCGGTTATCTTCCGCACGGTGGATATCGGCGGGGACAAGGCGGTGCCGTATTTACGCACCTCGCTGGCACAGGATGACGAAAACCCGGCGATGGGCTGGCGCGCCCTGCGCCTTGCGCTGGAGCGGGAGGCGTTGCTCAAATCGCAGGCGCGGGCCCTGTTCGAAGCGGCCGCCGGGCGCGAGCTTAACGTGATGTTCCCGATGGTGTCGGAACCGTGGGAATTCGATGCTGCCAAAACCGTGTTCGAGGATCAGCGCGCCTTCCTGACGGGGCGGGGCAAGCCGATGCCGTCCGCGGTCCGGTATGGCGCGATGCTGGAAGTGCCGTCGATTGTCGAAGTGCTCGACCTGCTGATCCCGAAGCTGGAATTCCTGTCGGTCGGCACGAACGATCTGACGCAGTTCCTGTTCGCGGCGGACCGCGCGAACCCGAAGCTGGCCGAGCGGTACGACTGGCTCAGCCCCGCGATCCTGCGGCCGCTGCGGCGCATTCACCAGGCCACCATCGGCAGCCAGGTGGATATCGGCGTGTGCGGCGAGATGGGCGGGCGGCGACTGGAGGCGCTCGCGCTACTGGGTCTGGGCTATCGGCGCCTTAGCATTACGCCAGCTGCGATCGGCCCGATCAAGGAACTGGTCCGGCAGATCGACCTTGCCGAACTGACCGAGGCGATGACCGGCTGGCTCGCCCGTCCGCCCTCCGATATCCGGGTTGCGCTGTCGGCATGGGCTGCGGCCCGCGATATCGACGTGGATTGAAAACCCGTCTCGCGCTGTCGTTCGTCAGGCGCGCTTCGTCTCCTGCAGCATGGCGGAAAACCGATGCTGCTTGACAGGAGGCGCGCGGCTGCTGTTTCAGACGGGCTGACGGATAGGGGTTCGCATAGCATATGCAAAACGACGACAACCAGGACCCGGATACGCTCGGCACGGCCGATGACGAGGCTGGGAACGAAATGAATGCCAGCGGCGAAGACGTGATTGCCGAGGAGCAACCGCTGCTCGACAAGGGGCCCGGTACGCGCCTGCGCGAAGCGCGGGAGGCCAAGGGCCTCGATCTCGACCAGGTCACCGCCAAGACCCGCATTCCGCTTCACCAGCTGGAATCGATCGAAGCCGGCGATTTTGCCGCACTGCCTTCGCGCACTTACGCACTGGGATTTTCGCGCACCTATGCCCGGCATCTGGGGCTGGACGAACGGGAAATCGGTGATGCGGTGCGCGCCGAACTGGCCGACAGCGAAGCCGGTGCCGCCATGCGCGCCAACAATTTCGAACCCGGCGATCCGGCACGCGTCCCCTCGCGCGGGCTCATGTGGTTCAGCATCTTTGCGATTGTGTTGCTGGTGGCGGGCGGATTTGCCTTCTATCGCACCTACCTAGCACCCGGCTCCGGTCCGGGGTCGCTGGTTGCGCAGCAACAGGCGGAGGATGCGGCGGAACGCGCCGCCGCCAGCAGCGATGCCCTGCGCGATGCGCGCGGCGGTGATGAAGTCGTCGACCCCGATGGCGCGGTGGTCTTCACCGCACTGGAGGAGGGTATCTGGGTCAAGTTCTACGACGGGTCCGGCAGCCAGCTGATGCAGAAACAGATGGCCAAGGGCGAAACCTACACGGTGCCTGCCGAAGCCGCTGGTCCGCAGGTATGGACCGGCCGGCCGGATGCGCTGTCGATCACTATCGGCGGCCGTTCGGTGCCCAAGCTGGCGCAGGAAGACCAGATCATGAAGGATATTCCGGTTACCGCGGAGGCTTTACTGGCGCGCGATGCACCGGAGCCCGAACTGGAAGCCGAGCCTGTCGCTGCGGATGCTCAGCCGGCAGCAGGCTGAGCATCCGGCACAGCAATCTGGCGTGCGCGCCACTGCGTATTCCTGCGTAAACTCGCGGCAAGACCCTCGACAGCAGGCCCGCGATTCGCCAGAATCGCGATAACGCCGTTCATTGTCCGTTCGGAGCAGGCCCGCCAGCAAGGTCGCTTGTTCTAACGGACCGCATTTTTCAGGAGCCGATCGCCTTATGACCAGCCCAAGTCCAGTCAGTTTTTACCGGCAGCCATTAACCATGAACCCGCGCCGCGCGCTTACGCGGCTGGTGGCGGTATTCGCCATGGGCGGACTGGCACTGACCAGCATTCCCGTTTCCGCGCAGGACAATTCCGACGCGCGCATCCGCAAGCTGGAATCCGAAGTTCGCGCGCTGCAACGCCGGGTGTTCCCGGGCAGCGACGGCCGTTTCTTCGAACCCGAAATTACGCCCGGAGAAGCTGCCACGCGCACGACCGGCGCGGCTTCCACCACCGCCGTCACCGACATCCTGGCGCGGCTGGATGCCTTGGAAGGGCAAATCCAGCGCCTGACATCGCAGACCGAAGTCAACACCAACGCGCTGTCTCTGCTGGACACGCGGCTGGCCGCACTGGAAGTCACCACCGTTGCTGCAGGCGCCGAGACCGGCGTCGGCGCAGGCACACCGGCTGCCACCCAGAACAATATGTCCGCCATGACCGGCGGCGCGAGCAGCACCCCGGCAGCCAGCGCTCCGGCGGCTGCGGCAACTGGCCCGTCGGCCACCCGCCTTGCCGCCGTGCAAACCATTGCCAAACCGCAGACCGACGATCCGGCAGATGATGAATACTCCTACGGCTTCCGTTTATGGGAAGCGAAATTCTATCCCGAGGCGCAACAGCAGCTGACGATGTTCGTGGAGAAATACCCCAGCCACTGGCGCGCGACCTATGGCCGCAATTTGCTGGGCCGCGCCTATCTCGACGATGGCAAGCCGGGCGAAGCCGCACCGTGGTTCCTGCGCAATTATCAGGCAGACAAGTCCGCCGCGCGTTCGGGTGACAGCCTGCTGTTCCTTGGCGAAACGATGATTGCGATGGACGATACCAGCCGCGCCTGCATCGCGCTGGCGGAGTTTGGCGACACATATCCGGCGCTCGCCACGGGCCGCTTGCAGAGCCAGTACGAGGCGGCGCGCAAGCGGGTTACCTGCAATTGACAGCGCACCCCTGACAGGCGCAATCCCGCACGGGACGCTGGTACGGTTTCGCGCAGATTGTGCCGCGCTCGATCTGGGCGCGCGCCCGTTTGCGGCGGCGGTGTCCGGCGGGCCGGACAGCATGGCGCTGCTATTGCTTACAGCTGCAGCGTTTCCGCAAAACCTAAGCGCGCTTTCGGTCGATCACCGATTGCGACCCGAAAGCGCGCAGGAATGTGCGCTCGTGGCCGATCTCTGCGCCGCGTTGGGCATTCCTCACGCCACGCTGGCGGTGGACGTCGCGCCCGGCAATTTGCAGGCTAATGCCCGCAGCGCCCGCTATGCCGCTATGGCGCAATGGATGGCTGAAAAGGGCCTGCGCGACCTCGCCACTGCGCATCACGCCGACGATCAGGCCGAAACCTTGCTGATGCGCCTCAACCGCGGAAGCGGGGTGGCCGGGCTGGCTGGTATCCGCCGGGCAAGCTTGCGCGAAGATGGCCTTCCCGTCGGAGCGATGCGCGTGGTCCGCCCGTTGCTTGGCTGGCGCAAGAGCGAGCTCGGCGTGCTGTGCGAAAGTGCGGGGATCGAGACGGCGCACGATCCCTCGAACAGGGACGCGGCCTATGACCGGGTGCGGCTGCGGGAGGCGTTGGGGCAGGCGGCTTGGCTCGATCCGGCTGCACTGGCAATCAGCGCCCGGCATCTTGGAGAGGCGGACGAGGCGCTGGAATGGGCCACGACGCAGGAATGGGACGCGCAGGTCGTTGCAGGCGAAAACGCGCTATCCTACCGCCCGGCAGCACCCCGCGCGGTTCGCATGCGGGTGCTGGCAAGGGCTGTCGCCCATCTCGCCGGTGCCGACCGCGCTACGCCGCGCGGCGGGGAGCTGGCGCAGTTTCTCGACCGGCTGGAGAGCGGCGAGGGCGGCAATATCGGCGGTGTATTGATCAAGGTGGCGGACGGGGTCTGGACCATGGGCGCGGAGCCACAGCGCCGCGTCTGACGCGCTTTCCTGATTGCCGACCGCGTTACAGAATTGCGTCGCCCACACCCATGGTTTCCCCGCGCGTGATGATGACCTTGTCGCCCTTCTTGGCGGCGGCAAACAGCTTGGCGGCGAAGGCATCGGGGGTGGCGATGCAGCCATGGCTGGCAAAGCCGTTTTCGATGGAATCGCTGGAATGGATGCTGATCCCGTCCCAGGTCAATCGCATGGTATAGGGCATCGGAACGTTGTAGATGCTGCTGATATTGTGGCGCTTTTTCTGCAGAATTGGAAATGTGCCGGTGGGGGTGGGATGGTCTTGCGTGCCGAGCAGCACGGCGGTCGCGCCAATTTCATAGCCGCCACGGAAGATCGAAAGCACACGCGCGTCCAGATCCACGGTCATCACGATCGGGCCGGGGGGCACGCCTTCTTCGTCCCAATGCCATTCGCCATATTTGATGGGGCCCTTGATCGGCAGGATCCGTTTCACGACGAAACGTTCGTCGGGCTTCTTTTCCGCGGCCTGCCGAAGGGTCGGCGATCCGTTGTCAGAGGCGACGGCTGGCTGGATTGTGGCTCTAGCACCGTCATCACCGACATCGGCTTCGCCAATCGCAGCGGGGTCCACTTCCATGGGCGCGGCTGTTGGGCCGGTGTTTTTGGCCGGTATCACATCTGCAATGTCCTGGGTGACTGTGTCGTCGTCCATGCTCGCACCGGCGATGCTCGCCGCGCCAATTATGAGGACAATCGCGCCTGTCGCGCCGGCGATCCATTTGAATATCGGTTCCATGCAGCCTGATATGCCGCGTCCGGTTGCTGAATGCCAGTAGCGCAACCGGGGCGTCCCGACGCGAGACGGGGCGGCCACAGAAGTTAACGCTCAGCCATGCGCGCCGAAGATATTGGCAATCGCCGTGGAAATGCGCAGCATCAGCGCGTTGGCCCGCGCTATCGGATCGATGAAATCGCGGCGGATTGCATTGTAACCTTCGCCCTCGCCATCGGGATAATCGCTCGGGCAATCCACCGCGAAGTCCTTGGGCGAAGGGAAGCTGGTGGGGAAGGCGCGGTTCAGTTGCGCCAGCGCATCGTCGATCCGCAGGGTGAAGACCATTTCCAGTACGTCTTCGCGGCTAATATCATTGGCGCGGCTGAAAGCAGGTACCGATACCGCTTTCAGAAACAGATGCTGCATCAGCGCCAGCCGCAATCCCTGCAGCGCGCCGATGGAACGCCGCGTGGTTTCGCGGTCGTCCGGCAGGTTTTCATTGGGCAAATGGCCGAACAAACGATGGAGCTTTAGCGCATCGACCCGCAATCGGCTGGCAAGACGGCGGAACACGCCGTTGCGGTCATCGGTGGTAAGATACTCCGCAAGGGCCTCGCACGCATCGCTCAAATGGTCCTCGGTCCCACGATAGGGCCGGCTCGCCCAGTAAGCGCTGTTGAACAGCTCGCCATAGGCGGCGACCGTCTTAATGCTGGCGAGCGCATTGGATTCGCGCACCAGCCGCATCAATTGCCGGCCGCGCTCGCTATCCGAAAGCAGCTGCGCGATCCCTTCGTAATCGCTTTGCGCCGCAGTGCCGACCCCGGCGATGACGTTCACCGGATAGCCCAATTGCTGGAGAACCGCATTGTGCGGAATGGCGCGGATCTGCCGCAGGCTCATCTCGCGGTCGGCGTTTACATCACTCTGCCGCCGCGAAACCCGGCTGCCGGTGTTGTTGAGCATGCCCAAGCCGAAGGCGGTGATGGCGCGGGCGTAGGTCCGGCTTTCCAGATGTTCACGCTGGTGGTGGCGGATCGCGCGGTAGAAATCGAGGCTGAGATCGGTGCGGCGGTAGAATTCATCCGTCGGCGCGTCGGCATCGGTATCGGCGGGTGGATGCTCCATGATGCGCGTCAGCGTGGCACGGGCGAGTTCGGGCGTGCTGAAATGCAGGTATCCGTCACCGCCCTGAAAACTGACTTCGGGCTCCAGGCGAATGCCGCCGCGCTTGAAACGCCGGCGCGCCCATGGGCTGAGCGGCCATGCCAGACGGTCCGCGAAGGAAGACGGGTGCGCGCCGCGGCCCATGCTTTCGCCGTGCGTGTTGAAAATAAGCGCAGCGGTGCCCGTCATCCCCTGCGCCGCCATCGCCTCCGCCAACCGGCCCTGCAGCCGTTCGATGGCGAGGCTGGCGGGGATTTGTCCGACGAACCGTCCGGCGTCCGAGAAGCCGGTCTGGATACAGACGCGCCCACGCTTCTGCGCGTAATCGCGATAGGCGGGTTCCGCCAGCAACGAGTCCACGAACCGCCCGCCATGTTCCAGCGCCTGTTCGGTCTCGAACAGCGGAGACACGTCCACCTTCTCCTCGATCCCGAACAGCCGCGCGAAATACAATGCGGCAAGCACCGTGGCGGGCTGTTCGCATTCCGCCACCAGCATCCGGATCGGCGCGTCGGCATCCACGTGGTGCAGGATTTGCGCCATGGCCAGGAACTGGCGGATCGCGGTGCTCGCCTCGATCGCGAGCGCGGCGAAATTGGAGCGCAGCGGCTGCGCGTCCGCCAGCAGATCGCGCAAGGTCGCCATCGCGCCCTGGCTGGCAATATCGAGCGTATTGCCATCATCGATCCGGCGGCGGATCGCGTTATGCAG
Source organism: Alteripontixanthobacter maritimus (assembly GCF_003340475.1). Lineage (NCBI taxonomy): Bacteria > Pseudomonadati > Pseudomonadota > Alphaproteobacteria > Sphingomonadales > Erythrobacteraceae > Alteripontixanthobacter > Alteripontixanthobacter maritimus. The sequence goes on from NZ_QBKA01000002.1 coordinate 363,868, forward strand.
CTGTTTCGCATTCACCCGGAAGTGAATCCAGCCCATCCCAAGCCCATCCGCCCGCATGGCGGCAGCCAGCGTTTTGAGCGCAATGGCGCGCGACTTGGCGGCATTCACCGCTTCGGCTTCCAGCGCATCAGCCAGCGGTGTCAGCGACAACAGCTTGGCCGGATCGTCCCGCGTCAGGCGGTTGGCGGCAGCCGACAGCGCCTCGGGCGCGGACAGATCGGCAGCGAAGTCGGCGGCGCGGTCCTGGGCATAGGATGTCGCGGGCCGCAGTGTTTCCAGCAGATCGTGTCTTGCATCGATGGCTTCCAGTTGCGCGGTGTAGCGCGCCAGCCGCTGCGCCTTCTCAGCGAGGCGGAAGCCGATGGAATCGTACCACTTGATGTCGGTGCGGCCATCCATGTCGTACCCGACCCAACTGGCGAAACGGAACGGCAGAGGGCGCAGGTCCAGCCATTGGCGCGGCCAGTAATCGGTCGCATGGTCGAGCGCTTGGGCCACCATCGCATCGCGCGCATCCTGCGCATGGGCAATCGCCCGCATCGCGCGGCCATGTTCGTAGGACAACGTGATCTCGGGCCGGTCCGCTGCAACGTCGCAGGCTGGCGCATCGCCGCCCATCGCCGCAGTGGCAACGCTATCGGTCTGTGCCGGGTTGAGCAGGAAAGTGGGGTGCGCGGTGAACACGGCGTGCAGTTGCGGATGCTCCCACCGTTCGCGAAATGCGTCGAAATCATCGACCGTAAAGGTGTCAGCCAGCGCTTTTTCGTTTTCTGCTGTGCCGGTTGGCGCGAGCAGGCGATGGAGGCGTTTGGCGCGCGCTTCCAGCCCGGTGCATTCCAGCTCGGCCACCATCGCCTCGATCCCGTCCAGATCGAGCGCGCCGCTTTCCAACTGCCGCGAAAGGTCGAGTGAAAGCTGGAACACCGGATTAAACAGCGGCGTTTCCTGCGTGCGGACGTGATGTTCCTGCAGCTTGGCCGAAAGATCGCCGACGGTGCGGAACGTGCCGGTCATCGCGGCAGATCCGCCGCTTCGCGGGCCGCAGCAACGACCGTTTGATGGTCCACCGGCCCCTTTGGCGCGACCCAGCTTCCGCCGACGCACAGCACCGGATCATAGGCCAGCCAGTCGCGCGCATTGTCCAGACTGATACCCCCGGTGGGACAGAATTTGCACTGACCGAACGGGCCGGCCAGCGCCTTCAATGCAGGCAACCCGCCTGCCGCCATGGCTGGGAAAAACTTGAAATGCACAAGGCCGAGGTCGAGCCCGCGCATGATGTCACCCGCCGTCGCAATGCCGGGCAGGAACGGCACGTCGTCCCGCATCGCGGCCTGTCCCAGCGGTTCGGTCAGACCAGGCGAGACGATGAACCGCGCGCCCGCGTCGATTGCCGCCGCCATTTCGTCAGGGTTGGTCACAGTTCCTGCGCCGACAATCGCGCCGTCCACTTCGCTCATCACCCGGATCGCTTCCAACGCGGCGGGCGTGCGCAAGGTCACTTCCAGCGCGGTCAGTCCCCCTTCCACCAATGCCTCCGCCAATGGGCGGGCGTGCGCCACATCTTCCACCACGATTACGGGAACGACCGGCGCAGCGAGCATGATGGATTGGATGGTTAGGGAGGAGGTCGTGGTCACAGATGTTCTCTCGCATAGGCAGCCGCTGCGCCGAACAGGCCGGGCTGGGGATGGACGATGAGCTTCACGGGAATGGTCCCCATCAATTCGGCAAACCGCCCCTTGGCGCGGAACCGTTCGGCAAAGCCGCTGGTCAGCAACGTGTCGCGCAATCTGTAGCCTAGGCCGCCTGCGATCACCACGCCGCCGAAGCCGCCTTGCGCCAGCGCGATATCGCCTGCCACGCTGCCGAGCGACAGGCAGAACCGGTCCACGGCGGCGGCGGCGAGGCTGTCACTGCCATCCTGGCCGCGCGTCCAGATGGCAATGTCGTCCTCATCGGTGACGGGCTTGCCTTCCAGCGCAGCGAGCGTCTGGTAGATGTCGGAAATGGCCGGGCCTGCGACCACACGCTCCACGGAAACGCGGTTATGGCGCTTGCGCAGGCGGGCAAGGATCGCATCTTCGATCTGGTCCAACGGCGCAAAATCTATGTGCCCGCCCTCGGTTGCGGAGACGCGGTATTCGCCGGTTGGTTCGCGGTAGAGATGCGCCACGCCAAGGCCCGTTCCGGGGCCAAGCACACTGAGGCGGCCGGTCGGTGCGAGCGGCTGGTCCGGACCGGTCAGATGGACGAACTGGTCTTCGGGCGCGCGCGCGACTGCATGGCCCACAGCCTCGAAATCGTTGACGATGGTGAAGCGCTTTACGCCAAGCTTCGATTTCACCAGCGCCGGGCGAATGATCCAGGGGTTGTTGGTGAAGCGGATGACCTCGCCGGTAACCGGCCCGGCAATCGCCATCGTTACGCCATCGGGCAGCGTGCCGCCCTTGCGTGCGCGGTAATCCTCCCACGCGGTCTGGAAGCTGGTGTGATCCTCGGTATGGAGCGTTTCGGGCTCGTCCATCGTGATGGCGCCATCCGCCGCGATGGTGGCAATGGCGAAACGTGCGTGGGTGCCGCCGATATCGACGGTGACGATCTGGTGCGCTGCGTTGCTCATAGACCTGCCTCCGCCAACATGGCCGATCCGCCGCGCTCGGCCTCGTCCGCGTGGAGCCGCAGCATGGCGAACAGCTCGCGGCCTAGTCCGTGCGCCGGGGCGGGATCGGGAGCGGGCGTGCGGGCGGAGAGATCGGCGGTGGTCGATAGTTCGCCGCCATCCGCGCAGACGCGCACCATGTCTCCGTCCCGCAACAACGATAACGGCCCGCCGCCCAATGCTTCGGGGCTGCAATGAATGGCGGCGGGGACCTTACCGCTGGCGCCCGACATCCGGCCATCAGTGACCAGTGCCACGCGATAGCCGCGGTCCTGCAACACGCCGAGCGCAGGCGTCAGCTTATGCAATTCGGGCATTCCGTTTGCGCGCGGGCCCTGAAAACGGACGACGACGACCACATCACGGTCGAGCTCGCCCTTCGCAAACGCCTCGGCCACATCGTGCTGCGTTTGGAACACGCGGGCGGGTGCCTCGATGGTCCAGCGTTCCTTGTCCACGGCGCTGGATTTGAAGCATGCGCGGCCCAGATTTCCCTGCAGCAGCCGCATCCCGCCATCGGCCTGGAACGGATCGCTGGCCGGGCGCAGCATGGTATCGTCGGTGGTGTCGCCCGCATCGCGCCATGCAAGCATCTCATCGTCCAGCCACGGCTCTTTGGCATACTCGCCCAAATCGCCCGTCCCGACCGTCACGATATCTCGGTGGATCAGCCCGGCTTCCAGCAATTGCGCCACGACATAGGCGATCCCGCCCGCATCGTGGAACTGGTTCACGTCGCCCGAGCCATTGGGATAGACCCGCGCTATCAAGGGCACGGCGTGGGAGAGTTCCGCCATATCGGTCCAGTCGAACTGGATACCCGCACAGCGGGCGATAGCGGGCAAATGGATCGCGTGATTGGTCGATCCGCCGGTGGCGAGCAGACCGATGGCAGCGTTGACGATCGCCTTTTCATCGACGCATTTGGCCAGCGTGCGTTCTGCCGTGCCGGACAGCTCCGCCAACCGGTGCACCGCCGCGCGGTCGAGCGCCTGCCGCAATTTCGTGCCCGGCTGGACAAATGCGCTGCCCGGAATATGCAGCCCCATCAGCTCCATCATCATCTGGTTGGAATTCGCCGTGCCGTAGAACGTGCAGGTGCCGGGCGAGTGATAGCTGGCGCTTTCGCTTTCCAGCAGCGCATCGCGGCCCACCTTGCCTTCTGCGAACAGCTGGCGGACACGCTGCTTTTCCTTGTTCGGAATACCGGTCGGCATCGGGCCGCTGGGCACGAACAGCGCCGGCATGTGGCCATACCGCAACGCCCCCATCAGCAGGCCGGGCACGATCTTGTCGCAAATGCCCAGCATCGCCACGCCGTCATACATGGCGTGGGAAAGCGCGACGCCGGTACTCATCGCGATGACATCGCGGCTGAACAGCGACAGCTCCATCCCGTCCTGCCCCTGCGTAACGCCGTCGCACATCGCCGGGGTCGCGCCCGCAACCTGCGCGGTGGCGCCTTTCTCGCGGGCATAGATCTTCATCCGTTCGGGGTACCGGCCATAGGGCTGATGCGCGGACAGCATGTCGTTATAGCTGGTGACGATGCCGATATTGGGGCCGCGATGCTGCTTCAGCGCGTCCTGATCCTCCACCGCCCCGGCATAAGCATGGGCGAGGTTGGAACAGGACACCGACGCACGGTCCGGCTGCTCGCCGGCGTAACGGTCCATCAGATCGAGATAGGCGCGGCGCGTGTCCTTCGACTTGTCGATAATGCGCTGCGTTACGCGGTGGATCGGGTCCTGCAGCCCCGGTCTGGTGTCAGTCATGCCAGCTCACTCCGTCGCGTTCGGCCAGGGCGATAGCGGCGCTAGGCCCCCAGGTTCCGGCTGCGTAATTCTTGGGCGCTTCTGCGCTTTCGTCCCAGGCCTCGCGGATCCCATCCACCCATTGCCACTGCGCCTCCACCTCGTCCCGGCGGACGAACAGCGTCTGATCGCCCTCGATCAGATCGAGCAGCAGGCGTTCATACGCAATCCGGCGGTGGGTGCCGGTAAACGCATCGGGCAGCGTGATGTCGAGCGGTACGCTGCGAAGGCGAATGCCCTCGCGGTCCAGCCCGGGCATTTTGGCCATCATGGAAAGGTGAATGTTTTCTTCCGGCTGGATGCCGATTACCAGGCGGTTGGGCTGGGTCTTGGCGCCCTTATCGGCAAAGATGCTGTGTGGCAGGCAGCGGAACTGCACCACGATTTCGGTCACGCGTTTCGGCAGCCGTTTCCCCGTGCGAAGGTAGAAAGGCACTCCCTTCCAGCGCCAATTGTCGACATGCGCCTTGATCGCGACAAAGGTTTCGGTGTTCGATTCCTTGCCAAGCTCTTCATCGTATCCCGGCACGGACCGCCCGGTGATTGCGCCGGTGCGGTACTGGCCGGTGACGGTTTCCGCCGCCTCGACCTGGCGCAGCGCGCGCAGCACCTTGACTTTCTCGTCGCGCACGGCGGTTGCATCGAAGCTGGTGGGTGGCTCCATCGCCACCAGCGCCAGCAATTGCAGCATGTGGTTCTGCACCATGTCGCGCAGCGCCCCGGCATCGTCATAGAACGCCACGCGGCCTTCCAGCCCCACGGTTTCGCCCACCGTGATCTGCACATGATCGACATATTGCGCGTTCCAGACAGGCTCGAACAGGATGTTGGCGAAGCGCAAGGCGAGCAGGTTCTGCACCGTCTCCTTGCCCAGATAATGGTCGATCCGGTAGGTCCGATCCTCGTCGAAGGCACTTGCCACCGCGTCCATGATGTCGCGGCTGGAAGCAAGATCGGTGCCGAGCGGCTTTTCCAGCGCGATCCGCACGTCGCCATCTGCCAGCCCGGCGTGTTTCAGCCCCGCTATCGTCGGCTCGAACAGATTGGGCGCGGTGGACAGGAAAATGGCGATGCCTTTCCCGGTGCGGTCCACTTTGGCCGCCAGCTCCTCATACCCCTCCAACGTGGTCGCATCCAAGGGCTGGTAGGACAGGCGGTTGAGGAACCCCGCCATGCTGCCGCGCCGGTCTGCGGGGAGGTACTTCTCCAGCGCCTCGCGCGCGAAGTTGCGGAACGCGGCGTCGTCCATGTCGGACCGCGCGGTACCGATGATCTTAAGGTCGGGCGCGATCAGCTGGTCCGCGTCCAGCGCACACAGGCTGGGTAGCAACATGCGCTGCGCCAGATCGCCGGTCGCGCCGAACAGTATCAGCCGGTCTGCGGTAAAACTCATATCGGGCGCGTCTCCTGCGCTTGTCCCGGATTACGGGAAAGCCGGATTACGGGCTACCAGCGCGCCGCCGCCCGCGCCAGAGCAGCGCATACATATTCAGGAGGCGGAGACGTTGACGGTTTTTTCCATGAAGTCCGTCAGGCCGAAACTGGTCATGAAGCTGACATCGGCGGCATCGCGCCCCACGCCGATCTTCACGATCTCACCCGGCTTGGCCATTTCCGTCGCGTCGAGCAGGTACCACGCCCCGCCGCCCGGCGTGGTGGTATCCTCCAGAAACACTTCCGCCACCGCGTGGAAATCCGGCGGCGTCACACCCGGCGCGAAGCAACTGACGAAGCGCGCGGGCACGCCCGATGCGCGCGCCAGCGTGACCATTACATGGGCGTAATCGCGGCAGATCCCGCGCCTTTCGATGAAGCTGTCCTCCGCCGTGGTGGTTGGCCCGCTGGAGCCGGGGACATAGCGGAAATGGCTGGCGATCCAGTCATGCATCGCCATCATGCGTTCCCCGCCGCGAAGGTCGCCGAACTCCTCCTGCGCGAAGCTTTGCAACCGGCCCGCGGGGCAATAGCGGCTGTCGAACAGATATTTGATCGTTTCGCCCGGCAGATCATGCGGATCGAGCTGCTTCAAAGGCGCCACCTCGGTCAGCAGCCGGTTGACCTCGACCGTGGCGGTGTAATGCACGTCGAAGCGCCCCTCGGCCCGCACCCACATCCGCTCCCCGATCCCGTCCTGCGCCGCAACCCGCGCGATATGCGGGCTGTCAGAGAGGGTGGTGTTCACCTTCGCCACATATTGCTCGGGAATCATCGCCGCCTCGAACTGGAGGAGCACATCGGTGGGCTGCTCCGCCTGAAAGGCAAAGCTGGTTTCTATCTGGATGGACATGACGGGTGAACGTGCGGAAGCGCGGATGTGTCCGGGGTCTAATGGCAAAAGCACCCTTTTTACCTGAGCCTGATGTCCAAACCTCACGTCCTTGAGCTAACTAGCCAAAACAGTTGGATTGATTTTCCTACAAGGATTAAGGTTGGTAGCCTCTCCCCGGCTCTTTCCTACTGTCGATCTTTACGCGCGCGCCTGCGTAATTATGTTGCCGCGTGGAGAATGATTATTTTGTTTTTCGTTTTGTCGCGCGGGTGCCGCTGCGGGTGCGTGAACCGCGGCGTTTCGGCCGATTTTTCCAGTTTTCAGATGGTGACACGCGGTAACGCCTATGTCGCTTGTGTCACCCTCGCGGCCTCACCTGTCGTGGCTGACTTAAGCCACCACGCCGAACAGATCGTGTTCGTCGGCGTCCTCGACCTTTACGTCCACGATTGCACCCGCGGCCAGATGGGCGGGTACGTTGCGCAGGTAGACGGCTCCGTCGATTTCCGGGGCGTCGGCCTGGCTGCGGCCGGTGGCTCCGATGTCGCCGTCTTCATCCGGCGCGCCGACTTCGTCGATGATTACCGGCAACGTGCGGCCTACCTTGGCGCGCAGTTTTTCGGCCGAGATCCTTGCGGTGAGGTCCATGATGCGGGCGAAGCGTTCTTCCTTCACCTCCTCCGCCACCGGATTGGGCAGGGCGTTGGCCGCTGCGCCCTCCACCGGTTCGAAACGGAACGCGCCCACCCGGTCGAGCTGGGCTTCCTCCAGCCAATCGCACAGATAGCGGAAGTCTTCCTCCGTCTCGCCGGGGAAGCCGACCACGAAGCTCGAGCGGATGGCGATGTCGGGGCAGATTTCGCGCCAGCCCTTCAGGCGTTCCAGCACCTTCGCTTCGTTCGCCGGGCGGCGCATGGAGCGCAGGATTTTGGGGCTGGCGTGCTGGAACGGGATGTCGAGATACGGCGTCAGCAGGCCGTCCGCCATCAGCGGGATCACCTGGTCCACATGGGGGTAGGGGTAGACATAATGCAGCCGCACCCAAGGCGGGACGCCGCCGGCGGTGCGCAGGGTGCCGAGTTCGCGGGCGAGGTCGGTTATATGGGCGCGCGGCTGGCGGCCCTTCCAGTCCCGCGTCTCGTGGCGGGTATCGACCCCGTAAGCGGACGTGTCCTGGCTGATGACGAGCAGTTCCTGCGTGCCGGCGGCGACCAGCTTCTCCGCCTCGCGCAAAACGGCATCGATCCGGCGGCTGGCCAGCTTGCCGCGAATGTCGGGAATGATGCAGAAGGCGCAGGAGTGATTGCAGCCTTCGGAAATCTTGAGGTAGCTGTAATGGCGAGGGGTGAGCTTGATATCGTGTTCGGAGGGTTGCGGAATAAGATCGACGAACGGGCCCTGGCTGGGCGGCGCGTGGATATGCACCTGCTCCACGACCTGCTCGTATTGGTGCGCGCCGGTCACGGCCAGAACGGCCGGGTGCGCGGCGCGGATGGCGTCGGCTTCCTCGCCCAGACAGCCGGTCACGATGACGCGGCCGTTTTCGGCGATGGCCTCGCCGATGGCGGCCAGGCTTTCTTCCTTGGCGCTGTCGAGAAAGCCGCAGGTGTTGACCAGCACCACGTCGGCGCCGGCGTAATCGGGGCTCATGGCGTAACCGTCGGCACGCAGGCGGGTGAGGATTCGCTCGCTATCGACCAGCGCCTTGGGGCAGCCGAGGCTGACCATGCCGATGCGCGGGGCAGCATCGATGGTGGTGGGGCGCGGTTTGAGGTCGGTCTCGGTCATGGTGCCGCGCCCCTACACCCAAGCGGCCAAGCGCGCCACTTTTGTCGGCATTTGCCGGAGCGACAGGGCTGGGGGTGGGAGCAGAGGTCAGGGCGTCAGGCCGGGGCGGGTGTCGCGGCGGAGGAAGGGCTGTCGCCGTTCTGGGCGCCGTTTTCGGTTGGCACGATTTCGACGATGATATCGCCCGGCTGCAGGTTCTGGCACTCATCCTCCCAGAAACCCAGCGCTTTACCCTTGCGGTAGACGCGCAGTCCGCGACCCCCGGTCGCCAGAGCGGAAATGGAGGAGCCGCATTCCTCATCCGTAACCTTGCGCTCCACCAGCTGCACGCGTCCTGTCACGCTGGCTAGGTCGGCCAGATATTCGGAGATATGCGCACCCTTCGCGCTGCCTGCCAGCAACAGTCCGGTAAAGCGTACCGGGTTGATGACGTTGTTTGCGCCGGCCTGCCGCGCCAGCAATTCGTTGTCGTCGGCCCGCACCACCACGCTGATCGGCACGTTTGGCGCCATGTGCCGCACGGTCAGCACGATAAGGATAGAGGTATCGTCGCGTCCCGCCGATACCAGCACGGATTGCGCTTCACTGATGCGCACAGCCCGCAGCGTATCGTCGCGCGTCGAGTCGGCAGCCATGACATTGCAGCCCATCGCTTCTGCAATGGCTAGCCGGTCTTCACTGGGGTCGACCACCACGATATCGCTCGGTTCGGTGCCCCGCTCGATAAGCTCTTCCACGGCCTGCGATCCGCTGATGCCGTAACCCAGCACTACGACATGTCCGCTCAGCTGTTCCTGTATTCGCGCCATGCGCCACTGCTCCCAGCTTCTCTTGATGATGAAATTATAGGCCGTGCCCACGAAGATAAAGAACACGGCGAAACGAATTGGTGTGACAATGATTGCCTCGACCATACGCGCCCGGTCGCTGATTGGCGCGATATCGCCGAACCCCGTCGTGGTGACGGAAATCATGGTGAAATAGACCACGTCGGAGAAGCTGACTTCGCCGTCCAGATTATCGACCAGCCCGCCGCGATCCCACCAGTGGATCAACACCACGATAGCCAGCAGGAAGATCGCGAGGCCGAGGCGGATGCCAAGATCGCCCCATACCGGCAGCGAGACCGCGCGCCGCAGCGGTCGGTACTTCGGACCCTTGATAACGCGCCCGTCACGCCGGGCCGGGCTGTTCGAATCGAGTATGCTCACTGCGCGCCGTTACCTGTTGCGCCGCTTGGGGAGGTAGCGACCGGGATCTACGTCGCGGCCATTGCGGGTAATTTCGAAATGGAGTTCGGGCCGGGTGGCCACACCCCCCTGACCGCCAATCCCGATACGCTCGCCAGCCTTTACCGTTTCGCCTTCGGCAACGGTAAGACGTGCAAGGTGGCCATATGTGGTATTCCAGCCATTGCCGTGATCGATGACAACCATGTGGCCAAAACGGCGGTTGTCGGTCTCAGTAAGCCTTACACTACCGGTGGCGGCAGCGCGGACCATGTCGCCCGGTATCACGGCGATATCCAGCCCATCATGCCCGCCGCCGTCGGCACGCTTGGCAAAGCCTGCAAGCACTTTGCCGTCATGCGGGCGGCGAAAAAACGGTCGGTCGCGCGGCACGCGGCGGCGAGCAGTGGGTTCGCCCATGACCGACGGGATGATCAGCCGTTGTCCGCTGCGAACGGCATATGGAGGATCGATACCGTTGGCGATGGCGATCGTAGAAAGCGGTACGCCTGCACGGTTGGCGATGCCGCCCTGCGTCTCGCCTGCTTTCACCCGGTGGCTGCGCTGGCGCGGGATGAACAGGCGTTCGCCTTTCTGTACGTCGTAAGGTTCGACCAGACCGTTGGCGGCTGCAATCACCGCTGCTTCCACACCGGCGCGGTTGGCAATACCGCCCAGCGTTTCGCCTTCCTCCACCACGTGATGGTTTTCGGTAGCGGGGTTGCCTGCCGCAAGCAGCGCGAAGGCGACGAAAGGCATCAAAAACGCGGCGCGCGATGACATGATCACGATGGATGTTTCCCGGCATACCGTTCGCCCAACTCGCCGAGCGAGGCGTGATGCGTCAGATCGAGCTGCAACGGAGTGACGGACACAAAACCCTCCTCGATGGCCTCCAGGTCGGTGCCATGATCCAGCGTGTGCTCGATCGGCTCCAGACCGAACCAATAGTATTTAAATCCGCGCGGGTCACGCCCTTCCACGACATTGCCCCGCGCATAGTCATGAAATCCCTGCCGGACTGCACGAATGCCCTTCACTTCGGATGCAGGCAAGGCCGGGAAATTCACATTGACCAGCGTGCGTGCGGGCAGCGGTGTATCGAGCAGCGGCGCCAGCACTTCTGCGCCCCATTCACGCGCAGCGTCGAAGGTGCTGGCGTCCGCTTCGCCGTTGCGGGCGTAAACCTGGCTCATGCTGATCGAGCGGATGCCGGCGAGCGCGCCCTCGATGGCGGCCGATACGGTCCCCGAATACGTCACATCGTCGCCAAGATTGGCACCGCGATTGACGCCGGACAGGATCAGGTCGGGTGGTTCGGGCAAGACCTGCCGCAGGCCCATCGTGACGGAGTCTGTCGGAGTGCCGGTGACCGAGAAACGGCGTTCGCCATGCTGGATCAGACGGACCGGGCGGGTAAGCGTAAGGGCATGTCCCATGCCGGACTGTTCCTCATCCGGTGCGCAAACCCAAATATCGTCCGAAAACTGGCGGGCAATCATTTCCAGCACGTCGAGGCCGGGGGCATGAATGCCGTCGTCATTGGTGAGGAGGATCCTCATGTGGCGAGCCCGCCGCTCACGCGCTCGGCTCCAACCGCCGGCAATCGCCCATATAGCCATGCAGCGCTTCCGGCACGTCCACGCTGCCATCCTCGTTCTGGTAGTTCTCCACCACAGCCACCAGCGTGCGACCGACAGCAAGCCCGGAACCGTTCAATGTGTGGACGAATTCAGTCTTCTTGCTGCCTTCGGGCCGATAGCGCGTATTCATCCGCCGCGCCTGAAAATCGCCGGTGTTGGAGCAAGAGGATATTTCGCGATAGGCATCCTGACCCGGCAGCCAGACTTCCAGGTCGTATGTCTTTTGCGCGCCGAAGCCCATGTCGCCGGTGCACAGCAGCAGCTTGCGGTAGGGCAGGTTCAGGGCCTGCAATATGCCTTCCGCATCGCCTGTCATCCGCTCGTGCTCCGCCTCGCTGTCTTCCGGCCGCACGATGCTGACTAGCTCGCATTTTTCGAACTGATGCTGGCGAATGAAACCGCGCGTGTCGCGGCCGGCGGACCCGGCCTCGCTCCGGAAGCATAATGTCAGCGCCGCCATCCGCATGGGCAGGGCGGCATCGTCCACAATCTCTCCCTGCACCGACGCTGTAAGGCTGACTTCGGCAGTAGGGATCAGCCAACGATCGTCGGTCGTGCGGAACGAATCTTCGGCAAACTTCGGCAGTTTGTCCGTGCCGTACATCGCAGCGTCATTCACCAGCACAGGCGGCGCACATTCGGTGTAACCGTTGGCCTGCGTCTGCCGGTCCAGCATGAACTGCCCGAGCGCACGGTGCAGCCGCGCCATGTCGCCGCGCAGGAAGGTAAAGCGCGCACCCGAAAGCTTCGCCCCGGTTTCGAAGTCCATTCCCAGTGCCGGGCCGAGGTCCGCGTGTTCCCTCGGTTCGAACGCGAATTCACGGCGCTCGCCCCAGCGGGACAGTTCGGTGTTGTCTTCCTCGCTGGCACCATCGGGTACATCGGCGGCCGGGGCGTTGGGCAAGCCAGCAAGCGCGTCCTGCAGTTTTTCACCAAGTTCGCGGTCGGCCTCTTCGAGAGCCGGCAGCTCTTTCTTCAATTGTCCGACTTCGGCCTTGAGGGCATCTGCGGTTTCGCTGTCGCCTTTGCCCATGGCCTGGCCGATCGCCTTGGACGCTTCGTTGCGGCGGCTTTGCGCCTGCTGCATCCGGGTGGCGACTTCGCGCTTCTGCCGGTCGAGCTCCAGCAGCCGGTCCGCCACCGACTCCAGTCCGCGCCGCTGCATCGCGGCGTCGAAGGTGGCGGGGTCGTCACGGATCAGGCGAATGTCATGCATGGGCGCGGGCTATGCCCAACTGCGCCGCGTATTTCCAGTGGCTTGGCAGGGTAAGGCCGGTTACGCTTATGACGGCGCGTTCAGCTTCGCGGCAGGTGGATGCCGCAATGGATGACAAACAGACATCGGTGGGAACACAGGCCCTGCGGCGGTCGTATTTTAATACGGTGTTGCCGGGTCAGGACATTGAAGAGGGGGCGTTTTTGCCGACTGCTGACGAACTTCCGCCGAAGCGGACGCCGTTCATTTCCTTGCTCAACGCCGCCCTGCAGATCGGCGTCCGCACAGGTCTTGCCGACGGGACACCGCTCGAGAAAGACCGGCTGCTGGACGCTGCGCGCAAAAGCGCAGGTATGGATGATTTCGGCGATCCCTGGTTCGAAAGGCCGCTGGACGCGCTGCTCGAAGCCATCGCTGCCGAGGCTAAGCTGAATGCGGCAGGGGTGTTTGCGGCCCGCCAGCAATTTCACAAGGTGCTGGTCGACAGACTGTGGGCGCAGGACTGGTTCCGCCGCCATCCTGAAATTCTCGAACGCTCAATTCCGCGTCCGGTGGTCATCGTCGGGCCGATGCGTTCCGGCACGACCAGGATGCACCGCCTGCTCGCCAGCGATCATCGGTTTTCGCACATGCGCAGTTTCGAAACCATCAGCCCGGTTCCGCGCCCCGATTTCGAGGACGTTCTGGCGGGCGAGAAAGAGGACTTCCGCCCGATCCTGGCCGCACGGATCATGAAGGTCGCCCGGCTGGCCAATCCGCGCACGCTTTCGATCCATCCCACCGGACCCTATGAACCGGAAGAAGAGCTCGGCCTGCTGGTTTCCAGCATGTACGGCATGAAGCACGAGGCGCAGTGGCAAGTGCCCACTTATGGCCGCTGGTGCGAGGGGGTCGATGCCACCCCTGCCTACCGCGCCATGGCAGACATGCTGCGCCTGATCGGCTGGTCGCAGCAGGAAAGCAGCATCAAGCCATGGATCCTGAAAACGCCGCAGCACATGCTGGACCTGCCCGCGCTGCTGACGGTATTTCCCGACGCGCGGCTGATCTTCACCCACCGCGATCCCAAGGCCGTGGTAGGTAGCGCCGCCAGCCTCGCCTGGAACCAGACGATCATCTATTCCGATGATGTGCGGCCGGAAGATATCGGGCGCGAATGGCTGCGTAAGACGGGGCTACAGGTGGATCGCATGATGGCGGCACGGCGCGGTATTCCGGCCGACCGCATGATCGACGTGCATTATGACGACATGGACCGCGATTGGCGTGGTACGATGGACCGGGTGTATAATTTTCTCGGCCTCGAAATCGATCCTGCGGTGCCGGCGATGGAAGATTTTCTCGATCGGTCACGGGGATTGAAACGTACGCCCCACCGCTACAGCCTGGCACAATATGGCCTGACCGACGGCGAAGTGGCTGACCGTATGGAGGGTTATATCGATGCGTTCGACCTTCGCAGCGAACTGCTTGCTGCCCGCCTTGTCGACCACGGTTGAACCTTCCCGGTTGCTGCACTTCGTCGGCTTTCGCGACGACCGTTACTGGAACGCCGTGCGCGTATTCGGCATTCCCGACATGATCCACCGCAATTGGGACGTTTACACCTCTAACGATATCGCGCCGGGCGATGTTGTAGTTCATGCGACAGGCGAGGCCGATCGCCTGCCGCGCAGCTTCTCCAGCGAAGCCGAAGCGAACCGCCGGAAACGGCGCAGGCGTCAGCAACCGACCGACTGACGGTGCGGCCCGTGTCCGTGCGTGTGGGCGGAACCGGAAGCGGGCCGAACCATTGTTATGACAAAAGGAGAATAGAATATGATCGGTAGACTTATTGGCGCATTCGTAGGCTCGAAAGCTGCAAAACAGACCAGCGCAATCGGCGGATCGACCGGCGCAGTGCTGGGTGTGCTCGCACCCACGATCCTCCGGCGGATGAGCATTCCCGGGATGCTCGCAATCGGTGCCGGTGGCTATCTGGTGAAAAAGCTGGCCGACAAGAAGGACCAGCCTGTTCCAGCCGACAAGAACGCGAGCACGCTTTCTACAGTGTAACCAAGCTCACCAAGAAATTAAAAAAAGGGTCGCGGAAGCGGCCCTTTTTTTACGCTGGTAAAGCAGCAAAGCTCTCCAGGCGAAACAAGCCCGCGCGTTTGACAAGCCGAGCCCAACTTAGCGAGGCCATTGTGCTGACGCGAAGATGGTGGGCGCGGCAAGGATTGAACTTGCGACCCCACCCGTGTGAAGGGTGTGCTCTACCACTGAGCTACGCGCCCGCCCTTTCGCAAAGCCATCGGTATTGGCTGCAGGGCAGGGGCGCGCCAATGGCATGGGCGTCGGCATGTGACAAGCGGTGATCGCGCTTGGGTTGGCGATGCAGCCACAAACTCGACCGTATTCGCATTAGGCCGCCTATCGGCCCGCGAATACCAGCGCCAGTTTCCGCATCCACCCCAATTCACGTGCTGCTGCGGTCATGTTCGCAGTCGGGGAAGTGGCCTGCGGCGGGCATGCGAGGCAATAGGCCTGCGCGCCTTTTGCCCCCAGCAGCAGTTCGAGATCACCGGCAATGCGCCCGAGACGCATGCGTTCGCTGCGTCCGATCATCGCGAACATATCGCCGCCTCGCACTTTCGCCATGGGAGCGCGCGCTTCGACGTCGTCGCCGATCAGCAATTGCCGGATGAGCGCATCGGCGCTGCTGGCTTCCTCGCCAAGATAGGTAACGTGCCAGTCGTCGCCGAGATCAGCCTTCTGTGCCGCCCATTCGAGCGCTTGCGGCAGGTCGCCATACTGGTCGACGAGGCCGATTTGGCGTGCCGCGCCGCCATCCCAAACGCGGCCCTGACCGATGCGGTCAACAGCTTCAGGCGTCAGTTTGCGCGCTTTCGCCACCAGCTTGATAAATTCGCCATATTGATGCTCAACCCCCGATTGGAGAATGGTCTCGACTTCGGGTGCGAAGCCACCGACAAAATCGGGTTCGCCCGATAGGGGCGTGGTCTTCACCCCGTCGGACGTGACACCCCAATATTCTGCCGCACGTTCGAACGTTGGCAGGACGGCGAACACGCCAATGGAGCCGGTTATCGTTTCAGGCTCGGCAAAAATCCGGTCGCCGGGCGTCGCCACCCAGTAACCGCCACTGGCCGCGACGTTGCCCATGGAAATCGCAATGGGAGTGCCGGCCTGTTTGTGGCGCAGGATGGCAAGGCGGATCTGCTCGCTCGCCGTGACCGAACCGCCGGGGGAATCCACCCGCACGACCAGCGCTGCAAGATCATCGTCAAGCGCCTCGTCCAGAATTCGGGCAATGCGTGCACCGCCGGCGGTGCCGGGGCCGGCATCGCCATCCTCGATCGTGCCTGCGATAGTCACGACACCGATTGCGGAGCCTGTGGTTTCAATAGGATTGTCGGAAAGCCAGGCGCTGTAATCGGTGTAGGCGTAAGCGCCGGGCGTATCGTCGATCGGGTCTTCGCCCGCCAGCTTCGCCACACGTTCGCCGAATTCAGTACGGGTGCCGAGCTTGTCCACCAGCCCGCCTTCCAGTGCAGCTGCAGCCAGATTGCCATCGGCTGCCAGCACCCATTGAGCTGGATCGGAGGTAATGCGGTCGAGCGCGATCTTGGGCCGCGCCTTCTTCACATTGGCCTGCCATTCCTCCCACAATGCGCCATAGAGCGAGCGATAGTTCTCGCGCGCGGCATCGGACATGGAATTGCGTTCAAACGGTTCGACGGCCGACTTGTAGGTACCCACACGGTAGACACGCGCGTTGACTTTGAGGTTGTCCAGCAGCTCGCCGTAATACAGCCGCCCACCGCCCGGACCGACTACCGCTGCGCCGCCCAGCGGATCGAGCCAGACCTCGCTGGCGTGGGAGGACAGCATGATCGCGCTGTCGCCATAGGCCATGGCGTAGGCGAGCACGGGCTTTTCGGCCTTGCGCACACGGTCCATCGCGGCGCCGATGGCTTGCAGATGTACCTGCCCGCCGCCCATGAACCCGTCGAGGTCAAGGACGACGGCCTTGATCCGGTCGTCGCCAGCAGCGGCATCGATCGCGCGCACGAGATCGCGGGCCTGGAATTCGCGCACCGGCGCTTCGCTCGCGAGAAGCGCGCTGAGCGGATCGATTTCGGACTTCTCCTCGACAATGCTGCCTGCCAGATCGAGATACAGCGCGCCTTCGCGCACCTGAGCCGGGCTGGGCCGAGCGGTCAGGACGGCATAAAGGAGGAGGAAGAACAACAGCAGGAACAACAGGGAAAGCCCGTCCTTCACAGCCACCATCAGGTGCCAGATCTTGCGCGCGAATGCCATTGAAGCCGATGTCCCCTGCCGAGCCGCGCAGCTTTCGCGCGGCCGCTATTCCTGTTTGTGCAGTGGACATAAGCGCACCCGCCGCGCCTTTCCACCCGAAACCGCTTGAGCGGCCTACCTCGCTCGACTAGGGACTTCGCTTTAATGACATCATCGGACAACATGCCGCCCGCCGGTTCGCATTATGCCGGGAAATACCCCGCCGGACGGCAGGCCTTTCCGCATCGCGACCTGCTCGGCATCGGGCGGCTGGAACGCCATGAAATCCTGTTCCTGCTGGATGAGGCACAACAATGGGTGGACCTCAACCGATCGAGCGCCAAGCATAGCGATGCGCTGGCAGGCCTGACGGTCATCAATGCGTTCTTCGAAAACTCCACGCGAACGCTGCTCAGTTTCGAAATTGCCGGCAAACGGTTGGGGGCGGACGTCGTCAATATGCACGCTGCCACCTCCAGCGTGAAGAAGGGGGAGACGCTGATCGATACCGCGATCACGTTGAACGCCATGCGCGCCGATGCCATCGTCATCCGTCACGGCAGCAGCGGGGCGGTGGACCTGATCGCGCAAGCGGTGGACTGCCCGGTACTGAATGCAGGTGACGGCAGTCACGAACACCCCACACAGGCGCTGCTCGATGCTCTGGCGCTTCGCCATGCCTTGCGCGAGCGGGGCGAGCCAGCGGACGATTTCACTGGCCTCAAAGTACTCATCTGCGGCGATATCCTGCACAGCCGGGTCGCGCGTTCCAACATATTGTGTCTTACTGCGCTGGGGGCCGATGTCCGGCTATGCGCTCCGCCCGCCCTGATGCCCGACGGTGTGGAAGCGATGGGCGCGAGCGTCTTTCACAATTTCGAAACCGCGCTGGACGGGGCGGATGTCGTGATGATGCTGCGCCTGCAGACCGAGCGAATGAACGGACAGTTCATTCCGAGCCCGCGCGAATACCATTATCTGTTCGGCCTTACCAAGGCGCGGCTGGCGCTGGCGGCAAGCGACGCACTGATAATGCATCCCGGGCCGATGAACCGGGGCGTGGAAATCGACAGCGAAGTGGCGGACTTGCTCGACCGGTCGATCATCACCCGGCAGGTTGAAATGGGCGTGGCGCTGCGGATGGCTTGCCTCGACGTGCTGACTAGAAAGGCGCGCGGTATCGAGGGGTGGGCATCGCAATGAAACAGGCAGCACCGCTGACGATTACCAACGCGCAGCTCGTTACGCCGAACGGGATCGAATATGGTGCGATCCGGCTTGCGGAAGGGCGCATAGCTGCCTTGGGCGCGGTATCGGCAGCACCGGGGGACCACGCACATGATGCGCGCGGGAAGCTTGTCACGCCCGGCCTCATTGATTTCGGCGTCTTCGCGATAGACAAGCCCGCGCTGCATTTCGGCGGCATCACCCGTGCAGCCCTGATGCCGGACCAATCGCCAATGCTCGATCTGCCGAGCCGCGTGAGCTATATTGCCAAAAGCGGTAAACCCGACCTGTGGGTGCATCCGCTGGCCGCCGCTACGCGCGGACTGGAAGGCGCGGAACTGGCCGAAATCGGATTGATGCGGGAAGCGGGCGCGCGCGGCATCGCAACCGGGCGGCGGTGGATTGCCGATAGCGGGATAATGTTGCGGCTGCTGCGTTACGCCGCGATGCTGGATATGGTGGTCGTGACCCATGCCGAAGATGGCGGTCTGGTCGGCGACGCTGCAGCGACTTCCGGGGAGATGGCCACCCGGCTCGGCCTGCCGGGAGCACCGGCAGAGGCCGAGGCGCTGGCGGTTGCGCGTGACATTGCACTGGCCGAGATGTCCGGCGCACGATTGCATATCCGGCAGGTGACTACCCGCGCGGCTCTCGATCTTGTGCGTGCGGCCAAGTCGCGCGGTGCTGCGGTAACGGCGGGTGTTACCCCGGCGCACTTCATGCTGTCCGACCTCGAGACGCAGGGCTTCCGCACCTTCATGCGCCTTTCCCCACCCTTGCGCAGCGAAGATGATCGGCAGGCGGTGCGCGAAGGCATCGCAGACGGCACCATCGACCTCATCGCATCCGGCCATGATCCGCGCGGTCCCGAAGACAAACGCCTGCCCTTCGCCGATGCAGAGCCCGGCATGGCCGGGGCGGAGACTTTGCTCGCCAGCACGTTGTCACTGGTGCGTGACGAGGTGGTGGACCACGCTCGCGCCATTGCCTTGCTGACTTCGGCCCCGGCCGCCTTGCTGGGCGTGGAAGCCGGCGTGCTGGCAACCGGAATGGAAGCGGACGTTGCCATCATCGATCCCGACAAGCCGTGGATCGTGGACACCGACCGGATGGCGGCGAGCGCGGGCAACACGCCGTTCGACGGGCAGCCAATGCAGGGGCGCGTAACCGCCCTGTTCAAAGGCGGTGTGCAAGTGGGTGATTGACGTCAGACTGACGGGCGGCACGCCGGTCCGAGCGTAATTGCAAGCGGGCAAAGAAAAACCCCTCCCGGCCAGAACTCTTGCGAGCAATGTTCGGAAGGGGCTTTCCACTCGGTGGAGCGTTGCGGGCTTTAGCGTTTTGCCACCCGAATTCCAGTATCTATTGCGCCGGGCAGTGGTTTACCTTCCGCCCACGTGATGCAGCCATGGCCCTTGGCCTTCACGCTGGAGCACATCGATGCGGCCGCCCGCGGTGCCAGGCCGCCCGCATTCACGCGGTAATAAGTCTTCCCGCGCACACGTGCCTTGGTGATGACCATCTCATAATTCGCCAAGCTTGCGTCGCGGGCGGTGTAGATACCCCAAGCGCGCTTAGCACCCTGTTCGCTGCGGAAACTGCCTAACTGCACAAGATGCGTGCCGCTGGCGGACGCAGGAATGGCGCGGCTGGCGGTACGTTTGCGCGCTGGCTTAGGCGCTGCGCCATAGCGTACCGGCATGGCTTGCACGACTGGCTTGGATACGAAATCGGCCGCAGCTGCGGCGACTTCCACGAAGTTCCTGCCGGTCGGTGCCGGAGCCTTGAAGGCATCGCGGAAAGTGGCCGGACGTGCGGTATCGGGCGTTGCGGTCGCGACCGGGGCAGCCTTGGCAACGGGCATTGCGCGCAGCGGCGGCAAAGCGGGAGCATTCATTGCAGCTGTCGGTGGTAGCTCGCCGCCTTCAGGCGGAGCCATCACTGATGCGGAAGCCTGTTCGGGCAGGGTGGCGGCAGCTTGCGCTACCATCTGTTCCAGCCCGGGATTGTTGGCGAGCGCGAGCTGCGCAGGTTGCCCACTATCGGCCGCGATCGGAACGGATAGCAAGGCCGCCACACGTTCGCGCGATTTATCGGGATGCGCCTGATGCGCCCACTCCGCGATCCGTGCGTCCAGCTTGTCGCCTGCCACGTCTTCTGCGGCCATGATCCGTGCCCCGCGCCAGTTGCCTTGCAAGGCGTAAGCATAGGCAAGGTTCTGGCGGGTCTTTGCGTCGGATTGCTGGCGGATCGCATTGCCCAGAATGTGGACACCGCGATCGGGATTGCCGGCCAGAGCGTAAGCGAGGCCGAGGTCGGCGGGCGCGATCTGCTCGCTCCAATCATCTAGCACGGCGATCGCTGCGGCGTTCTGGCCTGCTGCGATGGAAGCCAGTGCAAAACTCAGTGCGGTGCGCGAGGTAGTGTCACCAAGCGCCATTGCATCGTCGAATGTCTGCGCTGCGGAAACAAAGCGGCCCTGATCCATGTAGACCGCGCCGAGCATGGTCCGGTAAGCGGCATTGCGCGGTTCGGCGAGCACTGCGGCCTCGGCAAACTCGAGCGCTTTTTCCGATTTGCCCTTGGCCAGTGCCTGCTGTGCCTTGCTGGCCGACAGATCGGCGCGCGGTGCTGCCTTGGTGGCGCACCCTGCCAGAGCGATCGAGGCGAGTGCGGTCGATGCGACAAGCGCGATCATCCGGCTTTTCGAACTTGAGTGTGGCTGGCGGTTCATTGAATTATTCCCCGTTGCAAAATCATGATTTGGTCATCTGCGAAGCGAATTTGTCGATGTCGGGCATGTCGCCCAGCAGTGCATCGAGTGCTTCGGTCAATAAGGCCTGCGCGCTGCGATTGTGCAGCGTGCTGGCAAGGCGCAGCTTCAGATGACGGTCCGCGTCAAGACGAAGTGTGAAGGCGGCCCGTTTGCCGCGGCTGAAAGCAGTGCGACGGGCAGGCGCGTCGCGCTGCGGTACGATCCGTTCTATCGGACCATCGGCTGTCTCTATGTCCGGAATGCTTGCCGACTTTACGGTGCTTTCCTGCGGGCGATCATCCGATGATACGGGTATGGACTTGATCCGGCCGAACGGAGCGGCGGTGCCCGGATCCGGCTCGACGGACAGATCATTTGCGGGCGCAGGTTCTACTTTCGTAGGTGCTTCCCGTACGGGCGTTTCCTGAATAAGCGCTTCTTTTGCTACCGGCTCGTTCGCCGCCATGCGGTGGGCCAGGCTTTCCAGCTGCTGGCGTACCTGAGGGCTGTCTTTACGCGCCAGCTGCGCTTCCGCCTCGCGGTCGTGCGCCCGGGCCTCGGCTTCCGCTTCGGGATTGACAGGCGCGGGTGTCAGAATACTGAGATGGGCCTGATCGACCGTGGGGGCCTCGTCTTCGCCCATGTCGTTCCAGCCAAGATCTTCCAGCGCTTCGTTCCTGTCATGGGCGTCCATGTCGTGCGCGGCATTGCCCGAGCCGTTCATTGCTGACAGCGGAGCGAGTTGCGGGCGCATGGCCGGTTTCGCGCCGCCCTTGCGGGCAAGCAGCGTCGGGCTGAGCGAGGCAAATGAACTTTCGGACAATGGGGCGATCCCTTCTATTCGCGCTTACTGCGCGACGCGGCGGCCGAAACCTCCGCCTGCGGGACGGTAATTACCCTGTGCCTGCGGCGCCGTTCCGGGCGCTGCGAAGACAGTGCGGCGGAAGTTCTTCTCCAGCCGGTCGGAAACGTAGTTCCACAGCGCGGTCACTTCGGCGGCGCTACGGCTTTCCGGATCGACTTCCATCACGGTGCGGCCATCGATCATCGATGCAGCAAAATCCGTGCGGTGGTGGAGAGTAATGGGTGCGACCGTGCCATGCTGGCTGAGCGCAACGGCGGCCTCGGACGTGATCTTGGCCTTGGGCGTTGCGGCGTTGACCACGAACACCAGCGGTTTGCCGGCCCGCTCGCAAAGGTCGACCGTGGCGCCCACGGCGCGCAGATCGTGCGGACTGGGGCGGGTGGGGACGACGATCAGTTCGGCCACACTGATCACACTCTGGATAGCGAGGGTGATGGCCGGCGGGGTGTCGATGACCGCCAGTTTGAAGCCCTGCTGGCGCAATACCTGCAGATCGTTTGCCAAACGTTGTACGGTAGTCTGGGCGAAAGCGGGATATTCCGCCTCGCGTTCGTTCCACCAATCGGCCAGCGACCCTTGCGGATCGATGTCGATCAGGACGACTGGCCCTGCGCCCGCCCTTTGTGCCTGCACGGCCAGATGCCCCGACAAGGTAGTCTTGCCCGATCCGCCTTTTTGCGAAGCCATTGCCAATACACGCAAAGGATATCCCCCGGTTCGTCCGCTGAGTGTCTCCGCCCATTGCGAAGTTCGAAGGGTGAATTCGCAGCATACCCCTAATTTTGGGTTAATAACGACAGGACAAGATGGGCTTTTCAGCCATTGCCCGGGTACAATTTGCCCGTGTGCAGGTGGGGCTGTATGATGGCAGCCTGTATATATTTTCGCAGGAAACTCTTTGCTAACGCATCGTTCACTATAGCAAACTGCATTTGCGGGTCATTCGAGGATCCGCCCCAGGGCAGGGTTTGCCGAACAGAATAGGGGCCGTGATGACTATTTGGGCGCGCGGAATTCGCCGATCGATGCTGACAAGAAGCTTGTTGGCAGGAGCGTTAGTGGCAGGGGCCTTCATGACGCCCGGCGCGGCGCAGGCCGACGTGAAGGCCGGCGTAGATGCGTGGGCGCGGGGCGACTGGAATGCGGCCGTGGCTCAATGGCAAACCTTGGCTGTTGCGGGCGACGCCGACGCGCAATTCAATATGGCCCAGGCATACCGGCTTGGGCGCGGGGTCGAACAGAGCACCGCCAAGGCGGAGGCGCTATATGCCGCCGCAGCAAAGCAGGGACATATCAAGGCGGCGGATAATTACGGGCTGCTCCTGTTTCAGGATGGTCGCCGCGAAGAGGCCATACCCTATGTGCGCGCCGCATCGGACAGGGGTGATCCACGCGCGCAATATCTGCTCGGCATAGCGCATTTCAACGGCGATCTGGTGGAGAAGGATTGGGTCCGCGCCTATGCACTTCTGACGCTCGCCAACCAGACCGGCCTGCCACAGGCCGGACCCGCCATCAGGCAGATGGACGATTTCATCCCGCTGGATCAACGAAGCGAAGCACAGACGCTCGCTCGCACTCTGGAAGCCAAATCCAAGCGCAACCGCGCGAGCCAGCTTGCCGCTGCCGACCTAGGCAATGGAACTGCTGTTACGGCTGCCACGCCCGCGCGTATCGCAGCAAACACGCCTGCACCCGGCGGACCGGCCGCTACCACTCAGGCCGACTTGCCGCGCCAGCCCACTGCCAGCGGGGCAAATGTCCCGCGTCAGATTGCCAGCATGGCGGTATCGCCGTCGGTGGCCGCAGCGCAGGCTGCAGTTGAAGAGGCGGTCCGCGTAACAGGTACCAGCACACCGGCAAATGCCGGCGCGGACTATGCCCGAAGCAGTACCCGTATTGCATCCCGTCCTTCTGTGGTGGCAGCAGCGTCCCCCGCCGCTACTCCGACAACGGCCCCGACGCGCCAGGCTGCTGTCCGGCCCGCACCAGCCCCTGTAACAAGCGTGGCCAGCGCCGCCGGGCCTTGGCGCGTACAATTGGGGGCGTTCGGGGTGGCCGGTAATGCGGACCGGCTATGGACCAAAGTGTCCCGCCGGGCCGAACTTTCCGGCAAAACCAGGTTCCTCGTGCCGGCAGGTCGCCTGACCAAATTGCAGGCTGGCGGCTTTACCACCAGGTCCAGCGCACAAGCCACGTGCAACACTCTGAAGCGCAGCGGACAACCCTGTATCGTGACGAAGTAACCGAACTTCGCTCCGTCTGCCGGTGTCTCACCGGTCGGCTGCAATCGGCTTTTGAACGAAACGAGCTCCTCGAACTGCGGATGCTTGCGCTACCGCGCCGGACCACATAGGCCGCACACGGTTCAAGCGGGGGCATAGCGATTACCAACGAAGCGAAACCCGACAGTCCGATAGTCGCCGCACTGTATGATGCGCCCGCTACGCCGGATCTGCCTGCGCAATCGCCTGCCAGTCAGGGCGAGCGGCTGATCGGGCTCGATTTTATCCGCGGTGTGGCGGTACTCGGCATCCTGTTTGCGAACATTACGGCTTTTGGACACCCTTTTCTTGCATACACTTGGCCTGCGGCGCTGCCCGATGGTGGCACCGCTGCGGATAGCTGGGTCTGGCTGTTCCAGTTCGTCGCAGTGGACGGCAAGTTTCGCGGGATATTCACCGTCCTGTTCGGGGCCGGGTTGTTTTTGTTCATGGAGCGGGTCTGGGCCAAAGGCGGCTCACGCTGGCTGCAGGCACGGCGGCTTGGCTGGTTGCTCGCGTTCGGACTGGCGCATTTCTTCCTGCTGTTCTTCGGCGACATCCTGACAGCCTACGCCATCTGGGGGCTAGTGGCGCTGTCCATGCTGAAGCTCGAGGCCAAGACGCAATTCTGGACCGGCATAATCCTGTACATCTTGTTCGGCCTAATTTTGATGTTGGCATCATCGGGGCAGGCATTGCCCGAGCTCATGCCGCAATTCTGTGTCCAGGCCGCAGAGATGTGCGACCAGTTGGATATCGAACGTGGGCGGATGATATCCGACATGGCGGCGCAGCAGTCGGCCTACGGAGCGGGTTCTTACGCCGATATGCTCTCCTACCGCGCGACGGAGCAATGGTCGCTTCTGGCGAAAGGAGCAGGATTTGGCTTTACCGAAACGCTGCCGCTCATCCTGATTGGAGTGGCATTCTATCGCTGGGGCGTGTTCGATGGCCGCGCGCCGCGGGCGAAATTGGTCAGACTGGGCTGGGCAGGGGTGCTTGTCGGCTCTGCCATCACGCTTGGCTTGGGGCTGTGGGTGATGAGCCGGGACTTCCCGTTCTGGACCACCAGCTTCGTGTTCTTCGGCGCATCCGGCCTGCCGCGCCTGCCGGTAGTGTTGGGTCTCGTCTGCCTGCTTGGCGTATATGGACCCCAGCTTGCCAAAGGCGCGCTGGGTCAACGGTTCGTGGCCGCAGGGCGTATGGCGTTTTCGAACTACATCGGCACCTCGGCGCTCATGCTGCCGGTGTTCGGTAGTTGGGGCCTTGGCCTGTTTGGCGAGCTTTCACGGCTTGAACTGCTGGGCATCGTGCTGGCGGTGTGGGCGTTGATGCTGCTGTGGTCGAAGCCATGGCTGGAAGTATTTCGCTATGGCCCGCTGGAATGGCTCTGGCGCTGTCTGACCTATTGGACGCTGGTACCGATGCGGCTTGAGCGCGCCGCAGATTAATCCGCAGCGTCCAGTTCGCGCTCCACTTCGTCCTCCGCGCGTTCCATGCGGCGGCGCGCCTTCGCTTCTTTCAGACGTTCACGGTTGCGATGCGCGGCTACCCGCGTTTCCATGGCGAACAATCCCAGGCCGGTAACCAGGAACGCCATCGTGACGATCCAGGCCAGCGCTGTAAGCTGGCCGATTTGCGGAGTGATGAAAGCCGATATGAACAACAGCGCGATGACCACGCTGATAGTCAGCGCCGCCAGCGTACTGAACAGCACCGCGCTCTGCGCAAAATTGCGGCGCTGCTCAAGCGAGGGAAGGTCACCGACCAGACTGCCGGCGCGCCCTTCCTCGTCCATCCGGGTGATCCGTTCGATCCTGTCCGCCACCCAGATCAGCCGGTTGGTCATCACGTTCATGATTGCACCGATAGCGGCCAACAGGAAAGCCGGGGCCAGCGACAGCTGCACCACGGATTGCACCCGCAAGGTGCTGGAAGTGCGTTCGAGAATGTCGGAAGGATTGATGTCAGTCGCGAGAAGCAGTTCAAGCATGGGAATTGCCGATCAGTTTTTCTTGAACGGGTTCTTCGGACTTTTGAGAACGACGCGCACCGGAACCGCCTGAAAGCCGAGCTCGCGGCGGATGCCGTTCACCAGATAGCGCTCGTAACTGGTCGGAAGCGCATCCAGGCGCGTGCCGAATACCACGAAGCGCGGGGGCCGGGTGCCGGCCTGGGTAATGTAGCGCAGCTTGATCCGGCGGCCCTTTGGTGCAGGCGGAGGATTGGCAATCAGCGCATCGTCGAACCAACGATTGAGAGCGCCGGTCGGCACACGCTTCGACCAGGTTTCGCGGATTTCGAACGCCGCACCCAGCATCTGGTCGATGCCCTTTCCGGTCAGCGCGCTGACCGCAAATAACGGCATACCGTGGACCTGCGACAAGCCCTCTTCCAAGGCAAAACGGATACCATTGAACAGTGAGCTGGCGTCCTCCGCAATGTCCCATTTGTTGATGGCCACGATCAATGCGCGGCCTTCCTCGATCGCCATGCTGGCGATCTTCAAATCCTGATGTTCCAGCCCCTGCGTCGCATCGAGCAGCAGCACAACCACTTCGGCAAAATCGACCGCCCGCTTCGCATCGGCAACCGACATCTTTTCCAGCTTCTCGGTCACGTTGCGTTTCTTGCGCATTCCAGCGGTGTCGATCAGGCGGATTTCGCGCACATCACCGGTGGCCGGGTCTTTCCATTCCCAATCGACCGCAATCGAATCGCGGGTAATGCCCGCTTCCGGCCCGGTCAGCAGGCGATCTTCGCCCAGCATCCGGTTGATGAGCGTGGATTTCCCGGCGTTCGGACGGCCGACAATGGCAAGCTTTAACGGCTGTGCGAGCAGTTCCTCGTCGGACAGTTCTTCGGTGGTCGGCGGGGTGTGCGCGGCTTCTTCGGCCTTAGCACCGATGACGGGCCACAGCCCTTCGAACAATTCGGCGATGCCCTCACCATGTTCGGCGGAAATGGGGGCAGGCTCTCCAAAACCAAGGGCGTAGGTTTCCAGAATGCCGCTATCGCCTTCCTTGCCCTCCGCCTTGTTGGCAACCATCACCACCGGCACGTCGTTTGTCCGCAGGTAACGCGCAATTTCCTCGTCGAGCGGGGTCACCCCGGCGCGCGAATCGATTACGAACAACACCGCATCCGCGCCTTCCAGGCTGGCTTCCGTCTGCTTGCGCATTCGGCCCGGCAGGCTGGCCGCGTCCTCGTCCTCCCACCCGGCGGTATCGATGACGTCGAATTCCATATTCGCGATAGAGGCCTGCCCAACGCGGCGGTCACGCGTGACGCCCGGCTGGTCGTCGACGAGCGCAAGCCGCTTGCCTACCAGCCTGTTGAAAAGCGTGGACTTGCCGACATTCGGACGGCCGATGATAATAACTTGGGGACGCATAATGCGCGCCAAGTGGGCGCTATGGTGCGAATTGGCAAGCTTAGTGGTCGGTGAGCCAAGGGAATTGACGAGGGCCAAGATGGCCAATCGTCCCGCATGGTGAATTCGGGTTAACCACTTTTGGGGGGATGGTTTAAACCCCATGCGGCAAATAACTGCCGGAATGAAACTGCCGGTCCTCAAATTCGTTCCCGCGCTTTTAATCAGCGCTGTCGCAATCACCATTTCAGGGGTTGCGCCGCAAGCTGCGGAAGCTTCGGATAACCGGCGCAATGCTGGCGCGATCCGGTCTGGGGAGCTGCCGCCCTATCTCCAATGCGTGCCTTATGCGCGCCAGATTTCCGGCATTCGAATTTTCGGCGACGCGCATACCTGGTGGAGCCAGGCCGCGGGGCGGTTCGAACGAGGCACGCGTCCGCGTATCGGTGCCGTTATGGCGTTCCAGCCGCACCGCAAGATGCGGCTCGGCCATGTCGCTGCGGTTAGCCGAGTGATCGATTCGCGCACCGTACTGCTCAAACATTCCAACTGGTCGCCCATTAACGGCAGGCGCGGTCAGATCGAGGACGATGTACGCGCAATCGACGTGTCGCCGAACAATGATTGGAGCCAGGTTCGGGTGTGGTATCACCCGCTACAGGCGCTGGGCAAAACCGCGTGGCCGGTTCACGGGTTCATATACAACGGCAATCACAAAGGGGGTGCGAAACCCGGCCGGCAGTTCGACAGCAAGCGCATCGCCCGGGTGGCGCCCTTCAAGCCTGCCGCGTTGCATCCGGCCCGCGCACAATCCAGCCGCGCTTTTTTAAGCGCGTTCGGCAATCTCGACGCGGTGAAGAAACCGGCCACACGTTCCGCCGTTCGCAATGTGCGTACGGCACCGCATACGGCTCCTCCGGCGCGCATTGTCAAAGCCATGCTGAAGCCGAAGAGCCAGTCGCAGCAGGACCGCGTGGCAGCTGCCATTTCTCGCTACGACTGACCGTGCGCGGCACCAAAGCCGCACCAGTTCAGGCTTTTGCGACAGGCGGACTGTCGCCCAGATCCTCGAACCAAGCTTCGACGGAGCCGTTCAGCTTCAGTGTCAGCGGCTGACCTTTGCGGTCCATCGTCTTGCCGGCCTGCACGCGCACCCAACCTTCGGCAATATCGTATTCTTCGATATCGGTGCGGACACGATCCTTGAACCGGATGCCGACGCCGCGCTGCAGGGCAGGTTCGTTGAAATGCTTGCTGCGCGGATTGACCGACAGCTGCATGGGCGGAACGTCGGGTGTGTTCGCGCCTTCTGTGACGCTGTCTGTCGCATTGGTTTCGGAAGCGGTTTCGGAATTGTTCTCGGTCATAGGGCGCGCACCTAATCCCGCCTGCCGTGTTGGGCAAGACTTATGGGGCAGGGTGCGCCAAGGATCGCTTGCCCTTTTGCGCCCGCCATTATAGAGGCGGCGACTTCACCGCGGGGGCGTTTGCCCTCGCGTTTTGTTTCGTTCAAGCTCGCGGGCGTGGCGGAATTGGTAGACGCGCTGGTTTTAGGTACCAGTATCGCAAGATGTGGGGGTTCGAGTCCCTTCGCCCGCACCAGTTTCAGCTTCCGCTGGCCCGTTCCGCGCCCGGCCGTCAATCTGGCTGGGACAATCGCAGTTCATTGCAGTTCACAGCATTTCACAAAGGTTCCAAACCGCGCCATGCAGATCAAAGAGACCGCCAGCGAAGGCCTCAAGCACTCCTACGAAGTGACCATTCCCGCCAAGGATATCGAAGCCAAGATCGATGCCGAAGTGAAGAAGATCGCGCCGCAGGTGCAGATGCCCGGCTTCCGTCCCGGCAAGGTGCCGGCAAATCTGGTGCGCAAGATGCACGGCGAACAGCTGCATGGTCAGGTCGTGAACGACATGATCCGCGATTCGGTCGACGGTCTGATCAAGGACAAGAAGCTGCGCCCCGCGATGCAGCCCAATGTGCAGTTCGGTGACGGGTATGAGCAGGGCAAGGATGCCACGCTGACCGTGGATCTGGAAACACTGCCCGACATTTCTGCTCCCGATACCGATGGGATGAAGCTTGAAAAACTGAATGTGCCGGTGACGGACGAGCAGGTGGACGAATCGCTCCAGAACATCGCCGCGCAGCAAAAAAGCTACAAGGACGCGCCGAAATCGAAAAAGGCTGGCGACGGCGATCAGCTGATCATCGATTTCACCGGCAGCGTGGACGGTGTTGAATTCGAAGGCGGCAAGGCCGAAGCGGCTCCGCTCGTTATCGGGTCCGGGCAGTTCATCCCCGGCTTCGAAGAACAGCTTACGGGTGCGAAAACCGGCGATGAGAAAACCATCACCGTAACCTTCCCCGAAGATTATCCGGCCGAGAATCTGAAGGGCAAGGAAGCCCAGTTCGCCATCGTGGTGCAGCAGGTAAAGGTCGAGGACGAAACCAAGCTCGACGACGAATTCGCCAAGCAACTCGGCCTCGACGGTATCGACAAGCTGAAGGAATTGCTGCGCGGCCAGCTGGAGCAGGAAACTGCCGGCCTCACCCGCACACAGATGAAGCGGCAGTTGCTCGACAAGCTGGCTTCGGGGCATGACTTCGAGGTGCCGCAGGGCATGGTCGATGCCGAGTTCGAACAGATCTGGCAGCAGCTTCAGCAGGAAGCCGCACGGGACGAGAACCCGGAAGAAACCATGAAGGAAATCGAGAGCGAGAAGGACGAGTATCGCTCCATCGCCGAACGCCGTGTGCGCCTCGGCCTGCTGCTATCCGAGATTGGCCAGAAAAACGGCGTACAGGTCACCCAGCAGGAAATGCAGACGCTGATCCAGCAGGCTGTGCAGCAGTACCCGGAAGACCAGCGCGAACGCTTCCTGGAAATCATCCGCACGAACGAAATGGCCGCCGCCCAGCTGCGCGCGCCGCTTTATGAAGACAAGGTCGTCGATTTCCTGTTCGACAAGGCTGACATCACAGACCGCGAAGTGACGCGCGAGGAGCTGGAAGCCGCCATCGAAGCGGACGAGGCGGAAGACGCCAAGCCTGCCAAGAAGAAGGCTGCGCCAAAGAAGAAGGCCGCGGCGAAGAAGGCCGATGGCAAGAAAGAAGCGCCAGAAAAGGGTGCGGCCAAATCGGGCGACGACAAGAAGGCGCCTGCCAAGAAGCCGGCAGCCAAGAAATCGCCGGCGAAAAAAGCTGATGGCGAGGCCTCCGTGAAAAAGCCTGCGGCCAAAAAGGCTCCCGTCAAGAAGCCTGCCGCGAAGAAGGCGGCTACCAAAAAATAGCGCAGCGTTCCGGCGTTGCCGAGCGGCCCGCTATTCCCTTTCGGAATAGCGGGCCGTTCTTATTTTGCACGTGGACGGGTTGGATGGACTGCTATCTGGCTGTCGTTTCTCGAATGTCAGCCCAGATACCTGTCAGGAAAGCATCTCGTCGGCATTCCCGTACCCTATCGCGCGTCGGGCGAATGGCCCATCATGTCCTCTTCCTGCCCATGATGGATATGGGCCTTGCGCCGTTCGACCCAACGGATGATCGGCCCAGCGCTCATGCCGTGGATCACTATGGAGGCGAGGATGGTAAAAGATACCGTTGCCCACAGGACTGGCAATTGCGGAAAGGTGGCATGGGTCTGGCCGTAAGCGAGGTAATAGATCGACCCCATGCCGCGCACGCCGAGGAACGCGATTGCCAATTTACCGGGCCATTGGGACCGGCAGTTCAGCTCAGCGAGTAAGCCGGAAAGCGGGCGGATGACGAAGATCAGCGTCAGGCCGACCAGCGCGGCAGGCCAGGTCAGCGCGCTGAGTACCCCGCTTGCCAGCATTGCGCCGAACCCGAAGAGAACCGCCACCAGCACGATCTGTTCGATCTGGTCGATGAAGTGGTGGGTGATCTTGTGATAACGGCTGCGCGCCTCCCGCTGGCGGGCCGTAACCGCGCCGACGAACACGGCGAGGAAGCCGTATCCTTCGACCACTTCGGCCAATCCATAGGCGAGCAACAGCGTGCCGAGCACCACCAGCCCTTCGCTGGTCGAGTATTTAGGTGCGTCGCTTTCCACATCCTCCATCGGTGCGTCGGCTTCGCGTTCGAACACGTACCATGCGCCCCAGCGGCCTACTGCGTAGCCCACGATGCAGCCTACCGCGATACGCCAGATTACGTCGAACGCGGTCCATTGCAGTAGGGTGTAATTGAGGTCGCTGCCCAATGCGGTAATCCCGACCAGCGCGATGGCGAGATAGGTGAAAGGAAAGGCCAGTCCGTCATTCACACCGGCCTCCACCGTCAGCGAAAATCGCACGTCGTGGCGCTTGTTCTCACCAGGCGGGCCAACCTGCACGCTGCGGGCGAGCACTGGATCGGTCGGGGCCAGGGCCGCACCAAGCAACACGGCGGAAGCAGGAGCAAGGCCCAATGCCCACCAGCCAAGCAACGCCACCAGCGCGATGGTCAGCGGCATGGCGATTGCCAGCAGCGGCCAGATCTGGCTCCAGTTTTTCCAGCTGACCGGCCGGTCGATCGCAATCCCCGCTGCCATCAGCGAAGCGATCACGATAAACTCCGTCACATATTCCAGCGCAATGGCATCGAACCCGTCCATGGCCGGATTGAGTACCGGCAAGCCTATCGGAAGCGAGAAAACGAGAAATCCTGCAGCCACATAGACCAGCGGCAGGGACAGCCAGTATTTCGCCAGCTTCCGTTCCAGGCCTACGGCAAGCACCAGTCCCACCCCAAACAGGATGAACAGCAGGATGCGCGGATCGAAATCCAGTGGCATCAGTTAGACCCCGCGTCGGAGCGCCAGGGCTGATAGGTCGGTTCTGGAAGATCAGCGGAACGCGCGCGCTCGTAAGCCGCACCTGCTTTCAACACGGTATGATCGTCCCACTTCGCGCCCAGCAGGCTGAGGCCGACGGGCAGGCCCTCCACGTGGCCCATGGGCACCGTCAGATGCGGTGAGCCAGCGATGGCGGCGGGCGATCCGAATCCGATGCTGCCGTTGAAAGCATCCCCGTTTACGAGGTCGCTGACCCATGCCGGACCCCGGGTGGGAGCCACCAGCAGCGCGACATTGTGCTGCTCCATCAGTGTCTCGGTCGTTTCAGGGCCGGCAAGGCGTAAGGCCGTGGCGCGATCCTTGCGGTATTGATCGGCGTCCGTCTTCGCGTCGGCATCGATGAATATGCTTTGCCCGAACCAGCGCAGTTCGCGATCCGCATTGGCTGTGTTGAAGGCGATCAGGTCGGCCAGGCTACGCGGTGTGTCGCGGCCTTCGATATCCGGGATGGAGCGTAGATATTTGCCCATCTCCTCCCGCAATTCGTACAATAACACGCCGTAGCTGGCGCCATACATGGCCGCATCCGGTTCGAACTCGATATCCACCAGCACCGCGCCTGCACGCTCCATATCGGCCAATGCGGTTTCGAACACCGCAGCCACGCGCGGATCGTCGCCGGTCTGTCTGCGCATCACGCCGATGCGCATGCCGCCAAGCGATGCGGTGTCGAGCCCGGAGGCGTAGTCCGTGTTCCGGTCGATGCGCGGCGAGAGGGTGATGCTATCCTCCTCGTCCGGCCCGGCCATGGCGCCCAGCAGCATGGCGGCGTCCTTGACGCTGCGCGCCATCGGACCGGCAGTATCCTGCGTGCTGGAGATCGGTACGATGTGGCGGCGGCTGATAACGCCGACGCTGGGCTTGAAGCCTACCACACCGTTCATGCTGGCGGGGCAGGTGATGGATCCGTTGGTCTCGGTGCCGATTGCGGCCCAGGCGAAGCCCGCCGCAACCGCCGCCCCGCTGCCCGAAGACGATCCGCAGGAATTGCGATCGGTGGCGTGGGGGTTCTTCACCAGCCCACCCACTGCGCTCCACCCGCTGGTGGAGTCATTGTCGCGGATATTGGCCCATTCGCTCAAGTTTGTCTTGCCCAGAACAACAGCACCTGCGCGGCGCATGTTGGCGATCAGCGGCGCGTCGCGGCCGGTCATATTGCCTGCCAGCGCCAGACTGCCGGCGGTCGTGGGCAGCTCGCGCGTTTCGATGTTGTCTTTCACCAGCACCGTCCGCCCGGCGAGCGGGAGGCCCGCCATCTGAGCCATGTTGGCATCCTGCGCTGCGTTAGGATTGACCGCGATGACTGCATTCAGTTGCGGGCCGGCATCGTCCAGCAGGGCAATGCGGCGCATATAGCGGGTCGCTTCGTCATAGGCATTGCGGTCCAGCATCACCGGTTCGTTGAACCGTTCGTAACTGGCGACCTGCCGCGCGGCGGAAGGGGCAGGATTGTCGATCGTCGTAAAGCTGACGCAGCCGCCCATTGTCAGAGCGATTGCGGTTGCGATTGTCTTGGTGAAGCGGGCGGGCGTCTGGAAGGTCATCGATGCACCATGGCAGGCCGCCCCGGCGATGCAAGCATGACCCGCGTCCGCTAGCCTGAAAGTCAGAAATTGCCGTTGATGCTCAAGGATATGATCTGCCCGAACTCCCGATCGCCGCGCTCGATGAAAGCGATGTCGCCATCGGGACGCGGGGTTAGGAACACGGTGCGGTCGATGCGTTCGGTTGCACCCAACAGATTATTGGCGTTGAAACGGACGGTGGTGCCCAGCACATCCTTGTTCTCTACGAATAACCCGGCAAAGACCGGCCCTTCGTCCTGCAGGCCGATTTCCAGCTGGCGAAATCGCGGTAACCTCTTGGTGTAGGACGCATCCCAGCCATAGGCCCAGTCGGATGCGGGAATATCGTGACGGTACCGCAGGCTGAACTGCCTTGTCCGGGCGCCCGAAAATTCACGTATCAAGCCGGTGGACGGATCTTCGATGCTGCTGAAATCGGCTTCCGCTTCCACATCGATCTGCGCCCCGTCGATGCCCAGCGGTTTGAGGTTGATGGTGGCTTCCAGCTCGATTTCGCTGGACGTGGCCCCGTCCACATTACCGCGTCCTTCGCCGCCACCGGGCAGGGGCACCAGGTCGACGAAGTCCTCGAATTGCTGATGTTCCGCTCGCAAGGTCAGCGATCCCCACGGCCCTAATGTCTTGCGTGCCTCAACCGAATATTGCCACGCCTGAAAGGGGCGCAGTTCGTTATTGCCGTCGCGCCCGTTATCATCGTCGAGCGATACGCGGGCCAGGAAATCCCCGAAGGACAACTGCCCGACGCGGCGGCGTATCTCACCGGAGATATCGAGCGTATTGCTAGGTTTCCATGCAAGGCTGGCGGACCCTTTGGGGCGTCTGTCGGATCGCTGATTGGCAGCGGAACCGGTCTGACTGATCGTGGAGAACTCCATCCCTAGCGTTGCCTGCAGGGCCAGCCGTTCGGCAATCTGGTGGCTACCGCTCAACGCAATATCGTAGCGATCTTCGGTTACGCCGCCCGACCCTTGCGGGAAATCGACAGGTTGCAACTCACCCGCCGCGTCGAGCGTAAACAGGCTGGCCACGTTATCGAGCCGGTTGAACGCCGCTTCGCCCGACAACTGCCAATCCGTGTCCAGCACGTTGAAGCCATACTCGGCGCGGCCGATGCGTTCGCCTTCCTTCGTCAGTTGGGCAAAACGGCCACCCGTCGCCGTACTGCCGTCCGCAAAGCTGGTGATCACGGTTTCGCCGAAATCTTCCTTGTCGAACCGCTCCAACCCGATCAGCTTCAGTCGCCCGCCGGCCAGCGCAAACTCCACATCCGCGCCGATTTCGTATTCGTAACCCGTTTCTTTGAGGTCGCGGATCTCCACACGATCGGCGAAACCCGGGCCGAATTGCTTCTCCTGCCCGTCAATGCCGAACCACGCCTGCGCATATCGCAGATTGAGATTGGCGACCGCGCTGCCTGGCAAATCGTAAGTCAGGTTCACCGTGCCAACCGGCTTGTCGAATGCACCGAACGATTCGCGCTGCTGCGTTTCGAGCAGCACGCCATCCGCATCGGACACGAAGGTAGGGCCGATTGCGCCGAACCGCCGGTTCGGATTGTCCAGCGCAAGCGTAAAGTCGAGCGGTCCGGTCGACCCGGTCAATGAAACCTCGCCGCCATACCATGCGAAGCGATCGGTGCGCGGCCGGTATTGCGTGCGATATTCGAATTGGCCGGACAGCCCGCCGCCGACCACGATGACATTGGCGACCTGGCCCGTCAGGCCGGGAATATCCAGCCTGGTGCCATCGACAATCTCGATCCGCGCAACCCTGTCTGCGGGAATGCGGCCAAGCTGGGCGGTGATATCGTCGGACTTGCTCGACAGCCGCTCTCCATTGACCAGCACATTGGTGTCAGCCTGACCGAGACCACGCTGGCTGTCTCCGCCACCGCCGCCGCCGCCGGAGATGCTGAAACCGGGTATTTCGCGAAGCATATCGAGCGCATTGCGCGGCGCAAAACGTTCAAAGAACCCTGGTTCGTATATATCGCCCGCCGCATCTGCGACATTGGCTCCCGGAGCGCCGTCGCCGACACCAGCGGCCTCGTCGACCGGTTCGGCCTCGCTGCCGATTGCTGCGGTGTCCTGCGCAGACGCTGGTGCTGCAAGCAACGCGCCGCCCAGCGCCAGCCAACAGGCATGACGCGGCCACGCGGAAACCTTTATGGTCACCCAATCTTTCGGCGGTAATGAAATAATGCGGTCCTTCTACGCGTGGGCATTGCACCCATACGCATCCGGCCGCGAAGTGGCCATCGACGTGCGACATTTCGCGTGCGACGAATGGCGGCTGGTCGGGTTGCTGCATCTTGCTGCTTGTGCGCCGCGACGGGTGCAATTGGTTAAGGCCCTTGAACAAGACAAGCCCAAGGGCAACATAGGCATTCAACGCGATATGACCGCACTTCCAGCGCGCGTACACCTGCGCGCTTCCAGCCAAGGACCATTCCCTTTATGATCGATCTTTTCGGCGGTAACGCCCATGCTTCTCAGGGCCAGTTTGAACGCGACCCCGTAACCGGCGCGCTGGTGCCGATGGTGGTCGAACAGACCAGCCGGGGCGAACGCAGCTTCGACATTTTCAGCCGCCTGCTGCGCGAGCGCATCGTCTTTGTCACCGGCCAGGTCGAAGACGGCATGGCTTCGCTCATCACGGCGCAGTTGCTTTATCTGGAAAGCGAAAATCCGTCGAAGCCGATTTCGATGTACATCAATTCGCCCGGCGGCGTTGTGACGGCTGGCATGGCGATCCATGACACGATGCAATACATCAAGCCGCGCGTCAGCACCGTCTGCATGGGTCAGGCCGCATCCATGGGTAGCTTCCTGCTGGCTGCGGGTGAGCCCGGCATGCGCGTGGCGCTGCCCAATGCCCGTATCATGGTGCACCAGCCGTCTGGCGGTGCCCGCGGCATGGCGTCCGACATTGAAATTCAGGCGCGCGAGATCCTGCGGATCCGCAAGCGCATGAACGACCTTTACGTCGAATATACCGGCCGCAGCTTGACCGAGATCGAAAAGGCGATGGATCGCGACACGTTCCTCGAAGCCGACGAAGCCAAGAAATTCGGCATCGTGGACAAGGTCTACGAGACACGGCCGGAAAACGAGGAAGAAGATCCCAATCCCCCGACCAAGGATGCGGATAAGGGCGCGGGCGGGGCGCCCGAATAAACATCCTGAATTCTTACTGCCGACAACTTTTTGCCGGCAGGGGGCCCCGAGGGGCATGGATCTTTTCGAAACCATGCCCCTTCAGCCTGTATCAAGGCGGGCCGGCTATGCCGGTTCGATTGCAATCTGAACTGTCCGCTTTAAAACCGGGCGAATCTCCAGCACGCAGCCACCAGGGATCGCGGCTGCGGGGGAACGGGAACGATATATGACGAAACTCACCGGATCGGACAGTAAAAGTACGCTGTATTGCAGCTTCTGCGGGAAGTCCCAGCACGAAGTGCGCAAGCTGATCGCCGGGCCGACCGTGTTCATTTGCGATGAATGCGTCGAACTGTGCAACGACATCATCCGGGAAGAAACGAAGGCCGGCCTGTCCGGGCGCAAGGAAGGCGACGTTCCCGCGCCGCGTGAAATCTTCGAAACACTGAACGATTATGTCATCGGGCAGGACCGCGCGAAACGCGTGTTGTCGGTGGCCGTCCACAACCATTACAAGCGCCTGAAGCACGCCGGAAAGTCGGGCGATGTGGAACTGGCGAAGTCCAACATCCTGCTCGTCGGCCCGACCGGCTGCGGCAAGACGTTGCTGGCGCAGACGCTGGCGCGCACCTTCGACGTGCCGTTCACGATGGCCGACGCGACCACTTTGACCGAGGCCGGTTATGTGGGCGAGGATGTGGAGAACATCATCCTTAAGTTGCTGCAGGCAAGCGATTACAACGTCGAGAAGGCGCAGCACGGTATCGTCTATATCGACGAGATCGACAAGATTACGCGCAAGGCCGAAAATCCCTCGATCACCCGCGATGTTTCGGGTGAGGGCGTGCAGCAGGCGTTGCTCAAGCTGATGGAGGGTACCACGGCTTCGGTGCCTCCACAGGGCGGGCGCAAGCATCCGCAACAGGAATTCCTGCAGGTGGACACGACCAACATCCTGTTCATCTGCGGCGGCGCGTTCTCGGGTCTGGAAAAGATCATTGCCGACCGTTTACAGAAACGCTCCATCGGTTTTGGCGCGCATGTCGCCGACCCTGACAAGCGCCAGGTGGGCGAGCTCCTCGAAAAGGGCGAGCCGGAAGATCTGCTGAAATTCGGGCTGATCCCCGAATTTGTCGGCCGTTTGCCGGTAATCGCCACCTTGCGCGATCTCGATGTGGACGCGCTCGTCACCATTCTGACCGAACCGAAAAACGCGCTGGCAAAACAATATGCCAAGCTGTTCGAACTGGAAGACGTGGACCTGACTTTCACCGACGATGCTCTGAAGGCAATCGCCGAACGTGCCATCAAGCGCAAGACCGGCGCACGCGGGCTGCGTTCGATCGTGGAAGGCATGCTGCTCGACACTATGTTCGACCTCCCGAGCATGGAAGGTGTCACCGAAGTGGTCGTGGACGAAGATGTGGTCGAGGGCCGCAAGGAACCCGTTCGCGTTCATTCCAACGACGATGATGGCGGAAAGACCAAGGACGAAGCTGCCTAATTTGTTTGGGACCCTGCGGGCGGGGGCCATCCGGCCCCCTCGCCTCCTCGCATAAGCTCGGGCGGCCGTTCGGCCTTGCGAGCCTGCGCAGGCTCGAACCATTCCTGGCAATTATTAGTACTGCATTACCTATTCCGCTCGGCACGAGAAGGGTGTGCGCGCGGGATTTAGTCTGGGAACCCTAGCTAACACCCCGTCCGGCAATCTCGCTCCTGTTCGATCTGGATCGTTGCATGGCCGATACGGTGGTGGGCGCGCAATTCGTCGGACAGGGTGCGCAAGAACGTATCGCCGGGATGGCCGGCGGGCATCACGAGATGCGCCGTCAGCGCGGTTTCCGTCGTGCTCATCGGCCAGATATGCAGGTCGTGAACCGCCTCCACCCCGTCGAGCCCAGCCAGCCAGCGTTCCACTTGCGGCTGTTCTATACCCGCCGGTACGCCGAGCAGGCCCAGCTTGAGGCTATCTTTCGCCAGCCCCCACGTACCCCAGCCAATGACGGCCACGATAATCAGACTGACCATCGGATCGATCCACCGCGCATCGGTGTAGAGAATCAGTATGCCGGCCAGCACCACCCCGACCGAAACCAGCGCGTCGGCTGCCATGTGCAGAAACGCCCCGCGAATATTGAGATCGTCTTCGCGTCCGCGCAGGAACAGCAGGGCTGTACCCAGATTGATGACGATTCCGATGCCCGCAACGATAATCATGGTCATGCCCTGAACCGGCGGTGGTTCAGCCAGCCGGTGCAGCGTCTCGTACAAGATTGCGCCCATCGCCACGAACAGCAGCGCCGCATTGACGAGGGCGGCCAGAATGGTGGAGCTCTTGTAACCATAGGTGAAGCGCGCGGTCGGCGGTTTCTTCGCCGCGATGCTTGCGCCCCACGCCAGGATCAGCGCCAACACGTCCGACAGATTGTGCCCGGCATCCGCGACCAGTGCCATTGAGCCGGAGAGGAACCCATAAGTCGCCTCGATAATGACGAACACCGTGTTGAGCACGATCCCGATGGCAAATGCGCGCCCGAAATCCGCCGGCGCATGGCTGTGACCATGTCCGTGCCCGTGCCCGCGTCCATCCCTTTGAACCGCGTGTCCGCCATGGTCGTGGCTATGTGCGTGACCTGCCCCCATCGTTTCTACTCGTAAACGCAGGCGTCGAGGGCGTCGCGCTGGACCACGCCGATGCGAGCGGCGATCGTATTGCCGTGGCGGCGCAACCAGCCCGATGGATTTGCCACACTACGCTGTTTCGGCTGCGGCAGGGCGGCGGCCATGCGGGCGGCCTCGGTCGGAGAAAGATTATCGGCGGAGTGATTGAAGTAGCGCTGCGCACCGGCTTCCACGCCGTATGTACCAATGCCGGTTTCCGCCACGTTGAGATAAACTTCCATGATGCGCCGCTTGCCCCAGATATTTTCGATGAGGAAGGTGAACCAGGCCTCCAGCCCCTTGCGAACATAACCGCCACCTTGCCATAGAAACACATTCTTGGCGGTTTGCTGACTGATGGTGGAGCCGCCGCGAATGCGCCCGCCCCGGGCGTTTTCGGCTGCGGCCTTCATGATGGCTTCACGGTCGAACCCGTCATGCGAACAGAATTTGCCGTCCTCGGCGGCAATTACCGCGCGGACCATATCGCGATCGGTGCTGGCGAGCGATTCCCAATCCTTCGTCGCACCATTCTCGTCCATCGCCATGGTCGCGGTGTATGGCACTGGTACAAAGCGGAACAGGATTACGGCCAGCAGGCTGAACCCGATGAAATAGATCACAAGTTTTACAAGGAATTTCAGAAGCCAGCCCATGGCGAGGGGCTACCCGATATCGGGAGCTGGATGCAACAAGCCCCCGCACTCCGTAGTGGAGGGCGGGGGCCTGTTTGCTGATCGGGTACCTGTTTACGCAGCGCTGGGCAGCAACCGCTCACCCGCAATTCGCTGCATCGCCTTCTGCAGCTTCTCGAATGCGCGCACCTCGATCTGGCGAATGCGTTCGCGGCTGACGTCGTAAACCTTGGACAGTTCTTCCAGCGTTTGCGGATCTTCCGTCAGGCGGCGTTCCGTCAGGATGTGCTGTTCGCGGTCGTTCAGCGCATCCATCGCTTCGTTCAGCATATCATGGCGATAGGCCGCCTCCTGTGCCTCGCCCACGATCGTGTCCTGCAGCGGACGGTCGTCCGTCAGCCAGTCCTGCCAAGATCCGCCGCCATCTTCATCGCCGCGCATCTGCACGTTGAGGGAGGCATCGCCGCCCATCATCATGCGGCGGTTCATGTTGATGACTTCCTGTTCCGGGACGCCCAGATCGGTTGCGATCTTGGTCACGTCATCGGGGTGCAGGTCGGTATCTTCGAAAGCCTCCAGCTGCTTTTTCATCCGGCGCAGGTTGAAAAACAGCTTCTTCTGCGCCGCAGTGGTGCCCATTTTGACGAGCGACCAGCTGCGCAGGATGAATTCCTGCATACTCGCCTTGATCCACCACATGGCATAGGTCGCCAGGCGGAAACCGCGATCGGGTTCGAATTTCTTGACGCCCTGCATTAGCCCGACATTCCCTTCGGAAATAAGGTCTGAAACGGGCAGGCCGTATCCGCGATAGCCCATGGCAATCTTGGCCACGAGCCGCAGGTGGCTGGAAACCAGCTGGGCCGCAGCCTCAGGGTCTTCATGTTCGGCATAGCGCTTGGCAAGCATGTATTCCTGCTCTGCCGTCAGCACGGGATATTTCTTGATCTCGGACAGATACCGGTTGAGGCTCTGTTCACCGCTCAAAGCGGGGATCGTTTTTTTTGCGTTACTCACGTTTTCCCTAACCTTTCCAGTGTCAGCCTCGCTCGCAAGACCCCTGATGGGCATCTGTGCTTTCAGGCTACGGGGTATGTATAGTTACATCCGGCGAACATTTCGCCTGCTTTTCGTCGATTTCAACGAGCGGTTTCGTCGATAAGTTCCTGCATATCGGGCGGCAGGTCGGCCGAAAAGCTGACCGTTTCGCCGCTGGCAGGGTGGATGAAGCCGAGCTCCGCCGCGTGCAGCGCCTGTCGGGTAAAATCCAACCGTTCGATGATCCGGCCGAGCCCATGCGCCAATCGTGCAGGTGCCATGCCGTAGACTTGATCCCCTAATAGCGGATTGCCGATTGACGAACAGTGAACGCGGACCTGGTGTGTGCGCCCTGTTTCGAGCCGGCATTCGAGCAACGCGCAGCCCGGCATGGTTTGCAGCGTCTTATAATGAGTTACGGCATGTTTTCCGCGCGTTACGCCGGGTGCGAGCACCGCCATTTTCTTGCGGTTCCGCTCACTTCGCCCGAGCCTGCCGGCGATCGTTCCGGCAGCCGGATCGGGGTGCCCGGCGCACACGGCGAGGTAGCGGCGATGGATGGAATGATCGGCAAACTGGGCTGCCAATCCTTCATGCGCGGCATCCGTTTTTGCTACGACCAGCAGGCCCGACGTGTCCTTGTCGATCCGGTGGACAATACCGGGGCGGGCCACTCCGTTGATACCCGACAATTCTCCTTTGCAGTGGTAAAGCAAAGCATTCACCAGCGTGCCGGTGCGGTTCCCGGCTGCGGGGTGCACCACCAGTCCCGCAGGCTTGTCGACCACCAGGAGATGTTCGTCCTCGTAAACGATGGCAAGCGGGATCTCTTCCG
The DNA here is from genome assembly GCF_003340475.1 of Alteripontixanthobacter maritimus. Lineage (NCBI taxonomy): Bacteria > Pseudomonadati > Pseudomonadota > Alphaproteobacteria > Sphingomonadales > Erythrobacteraceae > Alteripontixanthobacter > Alteripontixanthobacter maritimus. The sequence goes on from NZ_QBKA01000002.1 coordinate 406,046, forward strand.
GCTGCGCGACCGGATCGACGGGCGGGGGGAGGGTAACGATGTAGGACATCCCTTCGCGCGCTTTTGCGGCTGGCGAAGTGGCGGGCTTGTTATCGATGGTAATGGCACCGGCGGCGATCAGCGATTTCACGCGTTCACGCGAAAGGCCTGTGACCTCGGCCAGAGCCTTGTCCAGGCGGCCTGATGTGGCAAGCGTTCCATTCAAGGTCGTACCAGTAACTCGTGGATTTGTATGACTTACCTCCGTTCGCCCTAAGCTTGTCGAAGGGCTGCCCTTACTTTCAGCCAGAACTGAAATCGCCTCCCAATCGCCGCGTATCAAAGCCAGCTTTTTCGCCCGCGACCAACCCTTGATCCTGCGTTCGGCCTCAAGCGCTTCCACACGCGACACCATTTCCTGCGACCATACCAATTCCACGGGCGCGAAATCTCTTGTGAAACCAGATACCGAACCAGATTGATGCTGTGCAATTCGGCGCTCCAAATCATCCGTGTGACCTGTGTAGATACGTCCGCCCCGGCAGTGTAGCATATAAGTCCAGAATGGCATCCTGCGCTGCTAAGTGAAGGGCAGCCCTTCGACAAGCTCAGGGCGAACGGGAAGGGTTTTGGTTTGCAGATCGACAAGGCGATAATCGCGGCCATTGCGAGCCACGCCGCCACCGCCCATCCGCGCGAATGCTGTGGCCTGCTCCTCGGCCCGGCCTCCGAACACATTACCGCCATCCAGCCCGCACGCAACGTGGCGGCGGACCCTGCACGACACTTCGAAATAGACCCGCAAACCCTCTTCGAAGCTATTCGCGCGGAGCGGGATGGCGGGATGGAAATCGTAGGGTATTACCATTCGCACCCCAACGGCCTTGCCGAGCCATCTGCCACCGATGCGGCGCAAGCGGCCCGTGATGGCAAAGTCTGGGCCATCATTGCCCGCGGCAAAATTGGGCTGTGGCATGACACCCCCGCCGGTTTCGTCCCGCTTTCGTATCGCATAGCGGATGATTAGACGAAGGACCGATCACGCCCGCCCTTCCATCCGCCGCACTAGCCGCGCCTTCCAGCGTAAAGGTTGGGCCCACCTGCCGAAAGCTGCGTGGCTCCAGACGTAGTTTGCGCTAGGCCGGTTTTCTCGTAACGGATATGTCACATTCGTAACTCTCTTACAGGACTTCGCGCCCCCCGCCATGAACGATACGTCTCTCGAACTCGCCAGCCAGCTGTGTTCGCGGCTGTGCCACGACCTGCTGTCGCCTGTCGGCGCGCTGAATAACGGGCTGGAACTGCTCGCCGACGAGAAGGACCCGGACATGCGCGCCCGGTGCTTCGAATTGCTGGAGCAAAGCGCCAGGACCAGCGCGGACAAGTTAAAATTCTTCCGTCTCGCTTTCGGTGCGGCGGGCGGGTTTGGCGAGATGGTGGATGTGGCCGAACCGAAAGCTCTGGTCGAGGCACTGATTGGCGAGAACAAGCGGGTCGAGGCGCGTTGGGCACTGGCGGACGATAAATTGCCCAAGGCGGCGGTGAAGGTCCTTTTGAACTTTAGCCAGATGGCACTCGATGCGCTTGTACGCGGGGGCACGCTGGATATCGGCGCAGAGAATACCGGGGGCGCGACCGAGCTGGTGGTGCGTGCCACCGGCCCGAAAGTCGCCTTCGACGAAGTGATCGGTAAGGCGCTGCAAGGCGATCTGCCGGCAACGGAAATGTCCGGCCGCACGGCGCCAGCCCACATGCTTGCGCTGATGGCGCGGCAGGTTGGCGGCGGCTTGCAATATGCGCTGACCGAGCAGGATGACGATACCCGCGCGCTGGTGCTGGGCGCAGTGCTGCCCCAGCCCGAAGGGATGATCGGCTGATGACCACCCGTCCAGGCGACGACATTCCTGAACCGGCGGCTCTGGTAGTGCCCACGCATACCGGCGCAGATACCGGTCTGGCAGAGCTGGTGCATCAGGAACGGCCATCGCCCAATTTCGACGAGCGTACCGCGCCGATCGATACGCTGGTAATCCATTACACCGAAATGGACGGTCCCGACCTGGCCCTGACCCGGATGTGCGATCCCGAGGCGGGAGTGTCCGCCCATTATCTTATCAGCGAGGCCGGCGAAGTGTTCCGCCTGGTGCAGGAAGACAAGCGCGCCTGGCACGCAGGCGTGTCCTGTTGGCGTGGCAATACCGATGTAAACAATACCAGTATCGGGATCGAGCTGGACCACCCCGGCCATCGCCATGGCTACCGCGAGTTTTCCGAAACGCAGTTCCTCGCGCTGGTGCCGCTGGTGGCGCGGATCGTGAAGGAACATGGCATTCCGCGCGCCAATGTCGTCGGGCATTCCGATGTCGCTCCGCAGCGCAAGATCGATCCGGGCGAGCTGTTTCCGTGGGACCGGCTGGCGGAATACGGCCTGTGCCTTCCGCGCCCGGCAAAACTGGAGCTGGGCGATCCGTTCGACAATGACGGGGCGTTCTATCTGGCGCTGGAGCGGTTCGGTTACGATATCGCCGATGGCCGCAAGGCGGTGGAGGCGTTCCAGCGGCGCTGGCGTCCCGAACGCATCGATGGCGAGATCGACGGGCAGGTGCGCGCCATCCTGTTCCAATTATTGTTGGACCGGGACGAGGGACGCACTAGATAGCGAGGCGTGCCAGGGGGCCGGGCAGCCGCGTTGGAGTTCGCTCCACCGAGGAAAGTCCGGGCTCCACGAAACAAGGGTGGCGGGTAACGCCCGCCGGGCGCTTCGCAAGAGGCGTTCAGGGACAGTGCCACAGAGAGCAGACCGCCTGCGGGTTTCGATCCAAGGGTAAGGGTGAAAGGGTGCGGTAAGAGCGCACCGGGGATGCGGCAACGTATCCCGCACGGCAAACCCCACCCGGAGCAAGGCCGAATAGGGACGGCGCGGGGGCCTTCGGGCTCGCAGGGGTGTTTCGCCCCTCGTGCAAACGGCGACCGTCCGGGTTGGCTGCTGGAGCGGCGGAGCAATCCGCCGCCTAGATGAATGGCTGCCATTGCAGATACGGTCCGGTTTCGGATACCGTCTGTGATACAGAACCCGGCTTACAGGCCCCCTGGTATTCTTTTGGCGCATGACAGGTTCAGATGAAGAAAGGTGTGCGCCGAACGCAGCTCCCTTTACGAAACGCTATCGGCCGGTTGATCTCGAATCAGCAGAACTGCCGCTGCGGCACCCGCGATGGCCAGCGCGGCCCCGGCCCATGCCGCAATAGATAGTGTATCAGCAATAGCCTGCGCCGCCAGCACCGGGCCGAGCAGTGCGGTTGCCACTAATCCGGCGACGCGGGAAATGGCGTTGTTGACCCCCGACGCCACACCGACATAGCGCGCTTCCACCGCGTTCATGACGGCAGTTGTCAAAGGCGCGACACTGATCGCCATGCCAAGCGCCATCACGACCAAGCCGGGCAGGATGCCGGTCCAGTAATCCATCTGTGGGCCAACAAGCAGCGCGAACAGGACGAAGCCCGCCGCCACCATCAGCGGTCCTGCTGTCAGCGTTATGCGTGTGCCGATCCGGCTCGCCACGCCACCGATGCTGCGCGACAAGACGCCCATAATCAGGGGGAAGGGCATCATCGCGGCCCCCGCCATCGTGGCGCTGTATCCAAAATCGCGGATCAGCATGAACGGCAGCACCACCAGCATTCCGCCCAATGCCGCATACAGCGCCAGCGTAAGCAGCGAGATACCCGTGAATGTGCGCGAGGCGAATATAACCAGCGGCATCATTGCCTCGCCCGCACGCGAGTGTTCGGTCCACAGGAACGCCGCCGTCAGAGCAATCCCGCCAATGCCCGGGATCAGTATCTGTGGAGCAGCGACGCCCTGTTCCGGCGCAGCAATCAAGGCGTAGACCAGCCCGGCCAGCGCCAGAGTGGCAAACCCTGCACCTGTAAAGTCGAGCGGTTTACGATCGTCATCGCTTTCCTTTGATTCCGCCATGGCGCGGCGGCCGATGATCCAAGCCATGACCGCTGGTGGGGCGACGATGGCGAAAGCCCAGCGCCAGTCCAGATAATCCACAACCAGCCCGCCCAGCAGCGGTGCCACCGCGCCTGCGATCGCACCAGCCGCAGCCCAAGTTCCGATAGCCTTGCCCTGTTCTTCACCCGAAAAACTGTCCGCCAGGATCGCCAGACTGTTTGGAGCGAGCAGTGCCGCGCCAATGCCTTGCAAGAACCGTGTGGCCAGCAAGATCGGCAGAGTGGGTGCAGCGGCGCAGGCAAGGCAGCCGGCGGTAAACAGCAACAGCCCGATCATGAAAACCCGCTTGCGTCCGTAATGATCTCCCAGCGCTCCACCTACCAGGACGAACGCGCCCAGCGGCAGCAGGTAAGCGTTGACGATCCATTGCAGCCCGGCGGCATCGGTGGCGAACTCAGCTTGCATCGAAGGCAGCGCGACATTGACGATCGACCCGATTACGAATGCAAGCGATGAGCCGAGCACGGTAGCAATCAGGGTTCCGCGCTGCGACGGGCAGGGTTGGCTTGTCTTGCGGCCCGCCGGTATCTCGTCACAAGGGGGAAGGAGTGCTGTGGCCATCACCGGAACCCTATAAGAGAGGATACAAGTCCGCTAGGAGCGAATGGGGGCTGTAATGCCATGGGCCCAAGCGCGGGCCGTGAGAGGGGCACACAATGATTGGACGCAAAGCAGGCGCCGCGATGGTCGCCGTCAGCATGGGGTTTAGCGGTTGCAGTACCAGCGACCAGTCAGAAGCTTACATCGTACCGCCGAAACCCATCGAGATGTCGGAGTGGGCACGGGACATACAGATGAACTACCCCGCTGCCGCTCTGCTTGCCGAAGAACAAGGCGTGGTTCGGATGCAGGTCGATCTGGGCATCGGCGGCCGGGTGACGGAGTGCCGGGTCACTGGATCCAGCGGATCGGCGACGCTCGACAGGGCAGCTTGTGCGGGAATGTTGCGCTTCGCCAGGTTCGAACCGGCGCGTAACGAGCAGGGGGCGCCGGTGGTTTACTCGTTGGGACAATCGATACGGTACGTGTTACCTGACTGATCGACGCGGCAACGCGGCAATGCGATGGGGCTAGGCGGGGTGGAATGCACGCCTATGGCAAGGGTTGGAACCGCATGACACAAACCTTACAAACATATCGCAGCACCGCGCAGCGCGCCGCCATCGTGCTGGCTGTATTCTTCCAGATCGGCAGCACTTTTTTGCCGAATCTCGGCTTTGGCGAGCCTATCGGGGACCGCTCGGATGATGTTCGCACTTTGATTACCCCTGCCGGCTGGGCATTTGCGATCTGGGGGCCGCTGTTTTTCGGTTCCATCGTGTTCGCAATCTACCAAGCGTTACCGAAGCAGCATCACAACGCCCTCCTCAAACGCATAGGATGGTTCGCTGCCGCCGCTCTTGCCGGGAACGGGGTGTGGGCTACCTGGACAACGTTGAACGAAATTTCCGCGCCTTCGGCTGTAATCATTGCAGCGACGCTGGTGTGTTTTTTGATTGTGCTGCGCGTATTCGTGCGTTGGGCAGACCGTTTCACGACGGGCGAGCGATGGTGCGCTGTTCTGCCGTTGAGCGCGCTCGCGGCATGGCTGACAGCTGCAACGATCGTAAATATCTCCGCAAGCCTGAAGTATCACGGCGTGGACGCGGGCGATGCGGCTGCCTCGATCACGGCTGCGATTATTGTGGTCGGCGGGGTAATTGCTGCGTTTGCGATTCTGCGAAGCGAGGGCAACCCCTGGTATACGCTGGTATTCCTATGGGCGCTGCTGGCAATCTATCTCAAGGGCGGGCAAGAGGCGCAGCCTGTGGCGCTTGCGGCGTTCGGGTCGGGCCTGCTGGTGATGCTGGCCGCGCTCGCACGATTGCGAAATCCGGCCAACCGGGCGCACTGGTTCGGTTAGACCGCCGCTGGCTCAGGCGCGGCCGATACTATGGTAATCGAACCCGCGTGCGCGTACTTCGTCCGGGTTGTAAATGTTACGCAAATCCACCAGCACCGGCGCCTTCGCCAGTTCCTTGACCCGCGCAAGATCGAGCGCGCGGAAGGCGTCCCATTCGGTTACGATCGTCACCGCATCCGCGTTTTCGATAGCAGCGTAGGGATCGTCCGCCATGTGCACTTTGGGTAGCAGCGGCCGGGCCAGTTCCATGCCTTCGGGATCGTAGGCGGAAACCTCTACCCCGGCATCAATCAGCGTCTGGGCCACGGCAATCGCCGGGCTGTCCCGCATATCGTCGGTATCCGGCTTGAAGGTAAGGCCGAGCAGCGCGACCTTTTTCCCGCGCGCATTGTCCATGCCGCCGATGGCGTCGAGCACCTTGCGGCCCATGGCACGCTTGCGGCTGTCGTTCACCTTGACCACTGCTTCCACGATGCGAACGGGGCTGTCGTAATCCTCGGCGGTTTTAAGAAGAGCCAGCGTATCCTTGGGGAAACACGACCCGCCATAGCCCGGCCCGGCGTGCAGGAACTTCGGCCCAATGCGCCCGTCGCTGCCGATGCCGCGGCTTACATCCTGCACGTCTGCCCCCACTTTTTCGCACAGATCGGCCATCTCGTTGATAAAAGTGATCTTGGTGGCGAGGAAGGCGTTGGCGGCGTATTTGATCAGTTCCGCGCTGCGGCGGCTGGTGAACATGATGGGCGATTCATTGAGGAAGAGCGGGCGATAGACCTCGTTCATGATCTCGCGACCGAAGTCGGTTTCCGCGCCGATCACGATGCGGTCGGGCCGCTTGAAATCGCCGATGGCCGCACCTTCGCGCAGGAATTCGGGGTTGGATACGACTGCGACCTGAAAGGGTGTGTTACTGTCCGCCAGAATCCGCTCGACCTCATCTCCCGTACCTACCGGTACCGTCGATTTGGTGACCACTACCGCATCGCCGCTCACATGCTCGGCCACTTCGCGCGCAACGGCATGGACATAGGACAGATCGGCATGGCCATCGCCGCGGCGGCTGGGTGTGCCGACTGCGATGAAGATGGCCTTGGCCCCGTCGATCCCTTCGGCCAGATCGGTCGTGAAGGTCAGGCGGCCCGACGCGACATTGCTGGCAACCAGCGCGTCCAGGCCAGGCTCGTAAATTGGCATCACACCTTCGTGCAGGCGGTCGATCTTGGACTGGTCCTTGTCGATGCAGACCACATCGTGCCCGAAATCGGCAAAGCAGGCCCCTGAAACCAGACCTACATATCCCGAACCCACCATTGCGATTTTCATCGGCGTTTCCCTGTTTGTTACAAGCGACCTGCGCGGCCCGTTATGAAATCATGCGGTAGTGGACGCCAATGTCCGTGCCTTTTCAATGACAACGCTACCGTCCCGCTGCGCCGCCTGGATATAGCGCCGTTCGGTTCCCTCCAACACCAGCGCGGTCAGACGACCGAAACGGAAGGCCCCTGTATCGATACCGATCCGGTTGGGTTGTTCGTCAACATCCTCGAAGATCGTATGGCCATGGACGACCATATGATCATGCGGTGCCGCGTAGCGCAGGAAGGGTTCACGAATCCACAACATGTCCTGACGCCGCTGTTCCGTCAGCTTTTTGCCCGGTGCGATCCCGGCATGGACGAACAGATAATCGCCAAGCTGGACGAAATCCTCGAACGAACGGAGGAAATCGCGATCCTGCACCGGGACCAGGGCATCCATGCGTTTCTGCAACTCACCCATGGACAGCTTGTTGTAATCCTTGCGGTCGATCCCGTAGCTCAGCACAGTTTCGCGTCCGCCATGTTTCAGGAAATGACGCAAGGTCTCTTTATTCTCGAACCCGTCGAGGAACATTTCTTCGTGATTGCCGGCAAGGATGCGGACATTGCGGTCCTGTTGCCATTGCCGGGCACGCGCGACCACGCCGGCGCTGTCGGGTCCGCGATCGACCAGGTCCCCCAGCAGGATGAAGGTTGTTTCTGCGGGGGTTTGTTCGCGATCATCGGCCTCGATTGCACCGATAAGCGCGTCGAACAGATCGAGGCAGCCGTGAATATCGCCGATGACATAGGCGCGCTCCCCTGCTGGCATGGCAGGCAAAGGTGCCGGTTCGGCGCGGGAGAAGAAGGAGCGGATGGTATCGAGCATGGTTATGATCCGGCGCGACTTCACGCTCCGGAGCGACGCATTTAGGGGGTCGAGCGGTGCCGGGCAAGGCGCGGAGTCATACCGTTCATAATCAGTTTGGTTGGTAGCGTTCTTAGGCGATGCAAAAAGTCCACACTCGCAATGCTCACCGAATTATTGTTACGATCCACTCTTGTGCAGCGCAACATAACGCTGCACACATACTGTGAATTCGTCAGAGATCGCAGGATACCATGCGGCCGGCGAGTACGCAGGCGGGACGAGAACCTAGCAAAGAGGAATTTGCCATGCTCACGTCCAACCGCAGCCTGACCGCTGCCACACTCCTTTCCGCTGCACTGATCGCTACGCCCGCGATGGCGCAGGAAGCGTCCGACAAGAATACACCATTTTCCGATGCAGGCGCGGAAACGTCGCCGCCGGGCCCGGTCGAAGTGTCCGGCAACGTTGCCGTGGTTTCCGACTACCGATTCCGCGGGATATCGTTCAGCGGCGGCGATTTCGCGCTGCAGGGCGGGATCGACGTAACCCACGAAAGCGGTTTCTATGTCGGCACCTGGGGTTCCACCATCGACGCAAATGCCGGCATCGGAGAGTTGGAGCTGGACGTCTATGGCGGTTATTCCACCAGCATTTCCGAAGGCGTCGATATCGATGTCGGGCTGCTATATTACCTCTATCCGGCCAACGACACCGCAACCGACACCGACTATTTCGAACCTTATGCCTCCATCGGTACTACGCTGGGCCCTGTCGGTGCCACGTTCGGGGTGGCCTATGCCTGGGACGGCCAGAACGCGCTGGGCAATAGCGACAACCTCTATCTCTATACCGACTTCGAAGCAGGCATTCCGACCACGCCGATCACGCTGACCGCGCATCTTGGTTACACCGACGGCGTGTTCTCGGTCGATGAGGACGATACCAGCTGGGACTATTCGGTGGGGGCTTCCGCAACGGTTCTGGGCGGTCTGGCCGTTGGCGTGTCTTATGTCGGCGTGGAGGATGGCGGGGTGCCGAACATCCTGAAGAACGACTTCACCGAAGACGCGCTGGTTTTTTCGCTGGGGTACGAGTTTTAGACACTTCGTTTCGAGCTATAGTTGATGGGGCTGGCGGCGTGAACCGCGAGCCCCTTTTGCTTTGGACAGGTGCGCGGTAGAAGGCACACATGACACAGTTCCTCCATACGATGCTGCGTGTTTCCGATCCTCGGGCCGCGCTGGATTTCTTCGCCTTGTTCGGGGTGGAAGAAGTGCGCCGGTTCGAAGTCGAGCAGGGGCGCTTCACCCTGATCTTTCTCGCTGCGCAGGGGCAGGAGGACGTGGCCGAAATCGAACTGACCTATAATTGGCCACCCGAGGACGGAAGCCCGCCCGAAACCTACGATGGGGGGCGCAATTTCGGTCATCTGGCGTTCCGCGTGGACGACATCTACGCCACATGCGAGCAGATCATGGCAGCCGGTCACACGATCCACCGCCCTCCGCGCGATGGGCACATGGCATTCATCAAATCGCCGGACGGCATTTCCATCGAATTGCTGCAGGAAGGCAATCTGCCACCTAAGGAACCTTGGGCAAGTATGGAAAGTAGCGGCAGCTGGTAGGGTTCCGATGGCCGGGTTGTCGGCCAAATGGGCAGTAAACCCCGCCAGTCAAACGCAGCCTACCCGACTTGCGCGTTGGGCCGGTCTGTCGTGAGGCGAAGGATGACGTAACCCATTACTGCCGAAATCGCCGAGCCAAGCAGAATTCCGATCTTCGCCCGCTCGATCAGTTCGCGCTGCCCCTCGAAGGCCAGCTCGCCGATGAATAGCGACATAGTGAAGCCGATCCCGCACAGGATCGATATGCCCCAGATTTCCGTCCAGTTTGCATTGGGGGGTCGTTTGGCGAAGCCGATCTTGTCCACGATCCAGATGATCGAAAAGATCCCGACCTGTTTGCCCACGACCAGACCTGCCGCGATGCCCAGTGGCAAGGCTGCAAACACGCCGTCCAGCCCGACACCGGCAAGGCTGACACCGGCATTTGCGAAGCCGAAGACAGGCACGATCAGATAGGCGCTCCACGGGGCAAGCTGGTGTTCCAGTTTCTCCAGCAAGCTGTTCCCGTCGCGGCGCCGCATCGGCACCGTAAGCGCGGCGACGACGCCTGCGATAGTGGCATGTACGCCGCTGTTCAGCACAGTGAACCAAAGGACCAGCGCCATCAGGATGTAGGGCCATATGCTGGAAACCTTCATCCGGTTCATGCCGATCATCACGCCCAGCACGACCAGCGAGACGACGATCCACATCATTTTGATATTGGCGGTATAGAACAACGCGATAATTACCACGGCGCCGATATCGTCCACGATCGCAACAGTGAGCAAAAACAGCCGGAGCGAGGCTGGAACGCGGGTGCCCAACAGACCCAGCACGCCCATTGCGAAGGCGATGTCGGTGGCCGCGGGAATGGCCCAGCCACGCGTGTATTCGGGGTTGCCGCCGGTAACCATCAGATAGACGATTGCGGGCGCCGCCATGCCGGCGACCGCAGCGATGGCCGGGAGACGCCGCTGTTCCGGGGTGGAAAGCTGGCCGGCAATCAGTTCGCGTTTCACTTCGAGCCCGACGACGAAAAAGAAGATCGCCATCAAGCCGTCATTGATCCAGAGATGCAGATTGTCGAGCTTGGCAATCGGCGTCCAGGCCAGCGAGCCGTAGAACAAATCGCGATATTCACCGTAGAACGGTGAATTGGCTGCCAGCATGGCGGCCGCCGCCACGAGGATGAGCAACACGCCCGCCGACGAGTCGCTGACGAACAGCGCCTTGACCGGTGCGAAGGCGGAACGGATTATTTTTACAGGCTTGGCCATATCCCCGCGTCCTTTTCGCAAATGTAATTGCGTTGCAAGCCTTGCGGACAATCGATACCCCCACAAAAGCGGAAGGAACGGCTTCCGGGGTTGCACGGTTCGGGGGCGTATCAATTGGGGATCGGCACATTTGGCGCCTGGGAATGGTTCGTTCTGTTCGGCCACGAACTGCTGTTCTTCGCCTCGGTTTTTTTCCTGATTGGCGCTATCGACGAATTTGGCGTGGACCTCGCCTGGCTATGGCTGAGACTGACCGGGCGGGCCCGAAGCCCGGTTATCGATACGACGGATATCAACCGTCGCGAATTGTCGGGCAAGGCGGCCGTATTCATTCCTGCTTGGGATGAAGCCGCCGTCATCGGGACCACGATTCGCCATGCTCTGACAGTCTGGCAACATTCTCAATTGCGGCTTTATATCGGGTGCTACCGCAACGATGCCGATACGATCGAGGCGATTGTAGCAGCGGCTGCCGGCGATCCGCGCCTGCGGCTGGTAATCCATGACCGCGACGGTCCCAGCACCAAGGCCGACTGCCTGAACCGGTTGTTTGGCGCGCTGACGATGGACGAGACCCGCTGGGGCGAGCAGGCACATATGGTGGTGTTGCAAGATGCCGAAGACATGGTCGACCCAGCGGGACTGGCCCTTCTCGACGCTGCGCTTGGTGTTGCCGCGCCTGACACGCAAAACAAAGCTGGACTGGCTGGCGGGGCAGGCCTGGCGCAATTGCCGGTGATCCCCATACCGCAGGCAAACTCCCCCTGGATTGCGGGCCATTATTGCGAAGAATTTGCCGAAGCACATGGCAAGGCCATGGTTGTGCGTGACGCACTGGGTGCCGGCGTACCTGCGGCAGGTGTCGGCTGCGGAATAGCGCGTCCACTGCTGGACCGCTTGCAACGCGAACGCAGCCGCGAAGCTCATGGCGGGGTTTTATCGAGCCCCGGCCCGTTCGCAGCCGAATGCCTGACGGAGGATTACGAACTCGGCCTCAATATTGCTGCAATGGGCGTGCCGACAACGTTTGTGCGCGCTCGCACCGCCGAGGGCGCGCTGATCGGTACGCGCGCCTGTTTCCCCGGTGACCTGACCAGCGCAGTGCGGCAAAAGACCCGCTGGATACACGGAATTGCGTTTCAGGGCTGGGACCGTTTGGGATGGAGCGGCAGCGCGGTCGAAACATGGATGAGGCTGCGCGACCGGCGCGGGCCACTTGCTGCACTGACATTATGTTCCGCTTACCTGCTGCTCGTGCTGTCTGCCATCGGGTGGGTACTGGTACTGGCGGGCGTGGGAGAAGCGCCGCCCGTGCCCGATACGGTCGTGCTGCTGCTTTGGGTCAACACGGCCAGCTTTGCATGGCGTACGGCTTGGCGCTTTGCCTTTGCCGCCCGTCAATACGGTTTTGGCGAAGGCATACGTGCGGTGCTGCGTATTCCGGTGGCCAACATTATCGCCATTATGGCAGGCAGACGGGCGTTTGCTGCATACCTCCGCAGTCTGCGCGGTCATGCCGTGCGCTGGGACAAGACCACGCACACCGCGCATCCGGCCGCCATCCTCGATGCGCCTGTCGGGGTGAGCGCAGCGCAATGATACTTGGAAGAAAGAACAGCCGCGGTCAGCCGATTCTCGTGCTCGGTGTGCTTCTTGGTGGTTGGATCATGGTTCGCGCGGCCGTGTGGAACTCACCCTTTCCGGCAACAGCAATCGATTGGGTAGCCCCTGTAGTCTTTGCCGAGGCGCAGGTGGATCGCCCAGCCTTACGCGCTGCTTCCCCTGTGCGGTCCACGATAGTGTCCCGAGCCGGCGGTGGGGCCGTTCAAGAAACGCTATTGCCAAATCCTAAAGCCGGGCAGCAACTGCTTGAAGTATGGCGCTTGCTTAAGGCAGATCACAGCCAGACGCCTGGAGGACCCTTCAGTTTCGCCGGTGTTCCAGCCGCTGATTTCCCGGGTATGGGACAGATGCTAAACGCACAAACCGCGCTGATGGCAGCCGGAATGAATGGCCGTCAGCCCTCGGGACTGTCCGCAGCGCCTGTCAGATTTGGCAAGAGTAACCCGGCTGGACCGGCAGGCTGGCTCGCCTCTACCATACAGAACGCGCAGCCGGGTCAGGCTCAGGACCGGTGGTCGCTGGATAGCTGGTTGTTCGTGCGGCAGGGAAGCGGCGGCGTTGGATCGGCCCAAGCGGGACCCGGTATGGGGGCCTATGGCGGAAGTCAGGCGGGGGCGGTGTTAAGATACCGGCTGAGGCCTAATAGCCGGTTCCGGCCTGCATTCTATGCGCGTGCCACATCAGCGCTGGGTACGGCTGCGGATTTTGATGATCGGATCGAAGCGGCAGGTGGCCTGTCCTTGCGTCCGCTACCTTCGCTCCCTCTGGCAGCTTATGCCGAAGCGCGCGTCAGCCGGATCGCCGGGCAAACCGAGCTTCGCCCTGCAGCCTTCGTCGTAACCGAATTAGCGCCGCAATCGCTCCCTCTTGGTATGACTGCGGAAACTTACGGGCAGGCGGGCTATGTTGGCGGTGCGTTCGCGACGGCGTTCGCCGATGGACAGGTCCGCGTGACCGGCGATGCCGCCAGCTTCGATCTGGGCAAGCTACGCGCAGGCGCGGGCGCATGGGGCGGCGCGCAGAAGGGCGCATATCGCATCGATATCGGCCCTACCGCGCATCTCGATATGCGTTTGGGCGGGGCCGCCGCGCGGATCGCCGCCAGCTACCGGGTGCGAGTGGCGGGAGATGCCGTTCCCGATACAGGGGCCGCGATTACGCTTTCTACAAGCTTCTGACAGTCATAGTTGAGCGTTCAATTTTGTCCGCGCTCGCTATGCCGCTTCCCCGATTACCCGCCGTCCGTTAGGGCGCGGTGATGGACGTTTATCTTCCCATTGCGAACTTGTCCGTAAACGGCCTCTTCATTGTCGCTCTGGGTGCGCTGACGGGGGTTCTGTCCGGACTGTTTGGCGTGGGTGGGGGGTTCCTGACCACTCCGTTGTTGATCTTCTATGGCGTGCCGCCGACCGTGGCTGCCGCCAGTGCATCGACCCAGGTGACCGGCGCGAGCGTTTCGGGTGTGCTGGCTCACAATCGGCGCGGCGGGGTCGATTACCAGATGGGCGGAGTACTTGTCGCAGGCGGCATTGTCGGCGCGGTTTTCGGTGCACTGTTATTCCGGTTTTTTACCGCAATCGGCCAGATCGACGTGGTCATCAACATCCTGTATGTCGTGATGTTGGGTACGATCGGATCACTGATGATGCGCGAGGCTTGGCAGGCCATCCGCGGACCGCGCGATGGAGAAAAACCACGCGTGGCCAAGCGCCGGCACCACCCGCTGGTCGCGGTCCTGCCGCTGCGCTGGCGATTCTACAAATCCGGCCTTTACATTTCCCCTCTCGCCCCCCTGCTGCTGGGCGTGATCGTAGGCACGCTGACCTTGCTGATGGGCGTGGGCGGCGGGTTTATTCTTATTCCCGCCATGCTCTATATCCTCGGCATGAGCGCCAAGGTCGTGGTGGGTACATCGCTGTTCAATATTCTGTTCGTCACCATGGCGACGACGATGGTTCACGCGCTGACCACCAAATCGGTCGATATCGTTCTGGCTGGTTATTTGTTGCTGGGATCGGTCATAGGCGCGCAATTCGGTACGCAGATCGCGCAGAAAGCCAAACCTGAAATTCTGCGCTTCATTCTGGCAGCGATCGTGCTGGCCGTGGCCGTCCGAATGCTGATCGGTCTGAGTTATCAACCCGATGAAATCTTTACGGTGGTCGGCCTGTGAAGGGACTGCTGGTCATCCTCGCGCTGCTGCTGACGCTGATTCAGCCTGCCAACGCTCAAACCGCGCCGCCGCGCCCGGATCGTGATCCCGTGCTGGTGCCGCAGGTCTCGCAGCCCGAAGTGCGCGTGCGGCAGGGTTTCACGGGTACGGAATTGTTGTTGTTCGGGGCTGTGCTCGACCCACGCGGGCAGCGAGGTAGCGATTACGATATCGTAGTCGTGCTGAAAGGCCCGACCGAGGCGATCCGCATTCGCGAAAAGGAACAGATCGGCGGTATCTGGATCAATGCCGAAAGCACCGATTTCCGCAGCGCGCCGTCATTCTTCGCAGTCGCTTCGTCGCGGCCGTTGGACCAGATCGTGGATGAACGCACGGCGGCAATTTTCGAGCTGGGCCTCGATTACCTGCAGCTTTCGCCCAGTGGTCTGATCGATCCGGAAGCTCAGGCGAAATTCACCGAAGGCCTGGTCGATCTTCGCCGGCGGCAGGGCCTGTTCAAGGAAGATATGGACGGCGTGACCATCAAGGAACGGGTTCTGTATCAGGCGCGCATCCAGTTGCCATCCAATGTCACGACAGGCCTGTATACGGCAGAAACCTTTGCAGTATCGGGCGGACAGGTAATCGCCAGCGCGGTTGCCGATGTGGAAGTGAAGAAGGTGGGATTCGAACGCTTCGTCGAGGTGAATGCCCAAACGCGCGGCTTCTGGTACGGTCTGATTGCGGTCATGCTGTCCATCGCCATGGGCTGGATCGCGGGTCGTCTGTTTGCGATGGTATGATGCGGACGACAGGCGTCGGTCAGGCGTCGCACGGGCGTGCCCGGTAATGCGCGCAGTTTTTCCTACTATTGACGCGAAGTTAACCTTCGCATCGTAGCGATCGTCCCAGCGATTTTATGCGTATGGGGCGTAAGCATGAACGATATGAGCAACCAGAATTTTGCCGCAGCGGGTCAGGCCCATGCCGGGACCGAACCGCGACCGGCACCGGCGCAACCGCAGATACAAACACCTGCAGAGCCGCAAGCCGTAACGGCTCCAGCAGACAACGCCAGCCAGCCGATCGGTGTCGTGCTGGAGATCAGCGGGGCCGGATCGCAAATCGCCATCGACCTTGAGCGCCTGAACGAATGCATGGCTGACGAAGATCCATCGATCGCCCTGGCCGGGCAGGTCGGTAGCCAGATCAAGATCCGCGTTGGCGATAGCTGGCTGCTCGCCAATGTCCGCAACCAGCGTCAGGACCGGCGGCAGGGCGGCGGCATTATTGCCAATATCGATTTCCTGGGTGAGGGTGCGGAGGAAAAGCTGACGGGCCGTATCCATTCCTTCCGGCGCGGTGTCACCCGCTATCCGGTGCCGGGGGCATTGATCTATCCGGCCACTACTGCCGATCTGAAACAAATCTACGCTAGCGACGGCCGGTCCAACATCCAGATTGGCAAGGTCTACCCGACGAAGGACATTCGCGCCGGATTGTATATCGATGCCATGCTGGGCAAACATTTCGCGCTGCTTGGGTCGACCGGTACCGGTAAATCCACCAGTGCCGCCTTGATCCTGCACCGCATTTGCGAAGCAGCGCCGCAGGGTCACATCGTAATGATCGATCCGCATGGCGAATATTCGGCCGCGTTCAAGACTAATGGCCAGCTGCTCGACGTGTCGAACCTCAACATGCCGTACTGGTTGATGAACTTTCAGGAACATTGCGAAGTCTTGCTGACCTCGACGGGGAACGAGCGGCAGGTGGACGCCGATATTCTCGCCAAGTGTTTGCTGCGTGCCCGTTCGAAAAATCGGCTGGCGGAAAGCATCGGCCAGATCACGGTCGACGCGCCGATCCCTTATCTGCTCAGCGATCTGTCGAACGAAATCCAGAACGAGATGGGTCAGCTCGACAAGGCTACGTCCAGCGCGCCCTATATGCGGGTGAAAAACAAACTCGAGGAAGTGAAAAACGATCCGCGCTACCAGTTCATGTTTTCCGGCATGCTGGTGGGTGACACTATGGCCGATTTCCTTTCCAGAATATTTCGGATGCCCAGCGCCGGCAAACCGATTTCAATCATCGATGTGTCGGGCGTGCCGTCCGACATTACGTCGACCGTGGTGGCCGTGCTCAGCCGGTTGGTGTTCGACTTCGCCATTTGGGGGCGTGAGGAAAAGACCACGCCGATCCTGCTCGTGTGCGAGGAAGCCCATCGGTATGTGCCAAGCGAGGCCAAGGCCGATGGCAGCAGCGTTGGCGATATCCTGTCCAAGATCGCCAAGGAAGGCCGGAAATATGGCATTTCGCTGGGCCTCATCACCCAGCGCCCTTCCGATCTGGCCGAAGGGGTGCTGTCGCAATGCGGCACCATCATCTCGATGCGCCTGAACAACGACCGCGACCAGGCCTTTGTGAAGGCCGCCATGCCGGAAGGCGCGCGCGGGTTTCTCGATTCCATCCCTGCGCTGCGCAATCGGGAATGCATCATTTGCGGTGAAGGTGTGGCTATCCCGATCAGGGTCAGTTTCGACAATCTTGAAGAGATCAAGCGTCCCGCTTCCGAAGATCCCAGCTTTACCGAGCTGTGGCAGCAATCGGGCGGCGAGGAAGACGCGGTGGAGCGGATCGTTCAGCGCTGGCGCAGCCAGAACAAGTAAGCTCCATCAGGTGCCGCGTGTATCCCCGAACAGGTGGATGTGCAGGCGGTCGCTCAGACGGAAACCGTGTTCGAGACATAGTGGCACCAGCCACTCCTCGCGCGCGCGGAGCGTCTCGCTGGCCGTACCCTCGGGCATCAGAAACACGCGCGCCGGGGGTATACCGAACCGGCGGACCAATGCGGCTGCCTCGTCCACATCTGCGGGGCTGGCGCATACGAACTTGAAGAACGCCCGCGGTTCGGCGGCATAGGCGGCCATCCGATCCGGCAAGATCGCAGCCGCCGGGTCGTTGCCGCTATGGGCAAGTTTCGGGCTGACGTTGTACTGGTCAATGCGCGCATCCAGTGCAGGCGGTGCCGTGGTGGTACCATTGGTTTCCACTTCCACGGTCAAATTGGGAAGCAGGCAAGCCAGACGTTCCAGCATTCGGCTCAACGCGGACGCTTGCAGCAACGGTTCGCCGCCGGTGACAATAAGGCGGTCCTGTCCCAGTCCGGCAATACGCGCCGCGACGTCAGCCTCATCCAACGTCAGCTGGTTTGCCTTGCGCGCAAAGGTTTCTCCGCTGCGGTGAGGGCGATCGTCGCCGGCAAAATGCCATGTATAAGCGGTATCGCACCAGACGCAGGCGAGGTTGCAGCGCGACAGCCGCACGAATGTGCAGGGGCTGCCCGCGCTTGGCCCTTCACCCTGCACCGAGGCGAAGATTTCTGGTTCGCCGGGGGCCTGTGTGGCAAGGACCAGCGGCATCGCCTGCTTAGCCCAACCGGGCCAGCGCGTTTTGCAGCCGGTCCATTTCCGCGGCATGATGCGCCCGGTCGGCGTGCGCCTTCTCCACCGCTTCGGGTTTGGCGCGGTCGACAAAATTCGCGTTGGAAAGCCTGCCGTCGAGCGACTTTACTTCCTTTTCCGAAACAGCCAGCGCCTTTTCAAGCCGCGCTTTTTCAGCGTCGATATCGATGACGCCTTCCAGCGGTACGATCACGACATCGCCTGCTGCACCGATCTGCATGGCGGGTCCGTCCGGAGCGTCGCCGACCGTCATCGGCGTCAACCGGGCGAGCCGTTCGATGGCGGCGGCGCTGCGATCGATCACACGCTGGGCTGTCGCCGAAGGGGCCGGGATGAACGCTGCCAGCTTGGCTCCGGGCGATATCCCAAGTTCGTTTTTCGCGCCGCGCACCGCCGTCGTCAGTGCGATCACCCAATCGATGGACTCGACCGCCTCGGCATCCACCTCGGCCTGCGGCTCAGGCCACTTGGCGGTGATGATCGGATAGTCGCCGCGGTCGCCCTGCTTCGACCAGAGTTCTTCCGTCACGAACGGCATGAACGGGTGCAGCATGACCAAAATCTGGTCGAGCGCCCAACCAGCCACCGCGCGGGTTTCCTGCGCGACAGGATTGTCGCCTTCGCCTTGCAACACCGGCCCTTCGACTGGGCTCAGGACAGGCTTGATCAGTTCCAGATACCAGTCGCAGAACCGATCCCAGGTGAAATGGTAAATCAGACTTGCCGCCGCATCGAAGCGCAGGTCGGCCAGCGCCTGTTCCAGCGCGGTGACGGTTTTGGCGACCTCCCCAATGATCCAGCTGTTGACTGCCAGTTTTGCCGCAGGAGCCGCAATCTGCGTGCTCGCGCCAATGCCGTTTGATTGGCAGAAGCGGGCGGCATTCCACAACTTCGTGGCGAAGTTGCGATACCCCTCCACCCGCTTTTCGTCCATCTTGATGTCGCGGCCCTGGCTTTCCATCGATGCCATGAAGAAGCGAAGCGCATCGGCACCGTATTGGTCGATCAGGCCCAGCGGGTTCACGACATTGCCTTTGGACTTGGACATTTTCTGGCCATCGGCAGCGCGCACCAGCCCGTGCAGATACAGCTTCGGCCAAGGGTTCTGCCCGGTCAGGTGCCGACCCATCATCATCATCCGCGCATCCCAGAAGAACAGGATGTCGAAGCCGGAAATCAAAAGGTCGTTGGGATAATGTTTCTGCACAAGGTCGGTGCTTTCCGGCCAGCCAAGCGTGGCAAAGGGCCACAAAGCGCTGGAGAACCATGTGTCGAGCACGTCTTCGTCCTGCGACAGCGATATTCCTTCGCCCGCCAGAGCCTGCGCTTCGGCCTCGGTTTCAGCCACGAAGACATTACCGTCAGCGTCGAACCAGGCGGGAATCCGGTGGCCCCACCATAACTGACGCGACACGCACCATGGCTGGATGTTGTCCATCCAGTTGAAGAACGTCTTTTCCCAGCTCTTGGGCACGATCTCGACTTCGCCGGACTTCACCGCCTCGATTGGTGCCTTGGCCAGCGTCTCTGCGTCGACATACCATTGATCGGTCAGCCATGGTTCGATGACCACACCGCCGCGGTCGCCGAAAGGAGTGGCGATGGTACGCGGTTCGGCGTCATGTTCGACCTCCTCGCCATCCTTGTTTTTCGTCCTGTGCGGGATGAGGAAACCGTCGGCTTTCAACCGCGCGACAACCGCTTCGCGCGCGCCATCCATGCCGTCCCGCCTGAACCGGTGGAGGCCGATGAATTCCTGCGGGATCAGCCCGTCCGCTACTTGCGTGACGTTTGCTTCGCCATCCAGCATGTTGAGCATGTCGGCTGGTGCAAACCCCGCTCGCTTGCCGACGTCGAAATCGTTGAAATCATGGCCCGGCGTAATCTTGACCGCCCCCGAACCCAGTTCCGGATCGGCATGCTCATCCGCCACGATAGGTACGCGCCTGCCGGTTATGGGCAGCACTACGTGTTTGCCGACAACACTGGCATAGCGTTCGTCCGACGGGTGCACCGCCACGGCCATATCGGCCAGCATGGTTTCGGGCCGCGTCGTGGCAACTTCGATGAAGTCCTCGCCGGAATCCAGCGTGGCTCCGTCCGCCAGTGGGTAGCGAAAATGCCAGAAGCTGCCCTTGACGTCCTGAGTCTCGACCTCGAGATCGGAAATAGCGGTTTTCAGCTTCGGGTCCCAGTTTACCAGCCGTTTGTCGCGGTAGATCAGGCCGTCCTTGTGCAGGCGCACAAACACTTGGGTGACTGCGGCGGAGAAGTGCGGGTCCATGGTGAACTGTTCCCTGGACCAGTCCATCGAACAGCCCAGCCGCCGCAGCTGCTGCGTAATCGTGCCGCCGCTTTCCTCCTTCCATTCCCACACCTTGGCCACGAAATCCTCGCGGCTGTAATTGGTGCGCTTGTCCTGCTTTTCCTCCAGTTGGCGCTCCACCACCATTTGCGTAGCGATACCGGCATGATCGGTGCCGACGACCCACAGCGCATCCTTGCCGCGTAGCCGCTCGTACCGGATCATGATATCCTGCAACGTGTTGTCGAGCGCGTGGCCGATATGCAGGCTGCCCGTTACGTTGGGCGGCGGATTGACGATAGTGTATGGCTCCGCATCGGTGCGGTCGGGGCGGAACAGGCCGTTCGCTTCCCAATGCTGGTACCAGTGCGCCTCGATGGCGGAGGGATTGAATGTGGTGGAAAGCTCGGTTGTCATGGCCGCGCCATGCCAGCCGCGCCGCCGCTTCGCAACGCGAAAGCGCGCTGCTGCGCCCTATCCTTCAGCCGTTATCCATCGGCGCGCATAAGGGCGTCGCCGCTTGGCAAGCCGATGAATTCGCGGCATAGGCAGGCGGATATGGCGGGTGCAGCAAGTTTCACGGTTGTCGAAGACGGCGAGGGCGGCTCCGCAGTACATCTGTCGGGCCCGTATCTGGTGTCCACAATCGGCGCAGTCGATCATGATTTGCGCGAGCTCGACCACGGGTCCGGCGGCGGCATTTCCCGCGTGGACCTTTCTAAGATTACGGAAATCGACACGGTCGGCGCATGGGCGGCCAGCCGTCTGGCAAGCGAACACGATGCCGCGATCGTCGGCGCGAACGAGCGGGCAGACCGGCTGCTCCACGCGGTCGGGCAGAGCGAAAACGATGCCGATCTCCGCCCTGATCGGCCAATGGTTTTCACCCGCGTTGCGCATACGACCGGCGAAATTATGGCAGATTTCCGCGTCGGGCTCCGGCAGATCGTCGGGTTCCTAGGGCAGTTGCTGCTCGCGACACTCAGCATCATCCGTCATCCCCGCCGGTTCCGCGTCAAGGCGTTCGTGCGGCAGATGGAACTGGTCGGCGTCAGCGCACTACCTATTGTCGGGCTAATGAGCTTCCTGATCGGTATCGTCATCGCACAACAAGGGGCGACACAGCTTGCGGCTTTCGGTGCGGAAACCCTCACCGTTAATCTGGTGGGCCGTATAACGTTACGCGAACTGGGCGTGCTAATGACCGCGATCATGGTCGCGGGCCGGTCTGGTTCCGCTTTCGCCGCGCAGATCGGCACGATGAAGCTGACCGAGGAAGTCGACGCAATGCGAACCATCGGCATTTCCCCGACCGAGGCATTGATTATCCCGCGTATCATGGCGTCGGTATTGATGATGCCGCTGCTGGGCTTCTACGCCGCCTGCATGGCAATCGTCGGCGGCGCAGTGGTGGCCGACCTGTCGCTGGGCATCCCGTTTTTGAACTTCCTCCAGCGTATTCAGGAGGTTGTACCGACTTACGATCTGTGGGTCGGATTGATCAAGGCACCGGTGTTCGGGCTGATCGTGGCCATCGCCGGTTGCTATCAGGGGATGCAGGTGGAAGGCGATTCCGAACAGGTCGGCGCGCGCACGACCAAAGCGGTGGTGCAGGCCATCTTCACCGTCATCGTGCTGGATGCGTTTTTCGCAGTGTTCTTCACGAATGTGGGCTGGGAATAGGGGCCATGGACAAGGCGGACATCACCCAGACCGACATAGATCAGAACGGCAACGACCAGAACGGCATCGTCCAGGCTGGTGTTGAGGAATACCAGTATGATCCGGAAAATCCCGGACGTCATGAACGGTTTCGCGGCAAGCATCCGGTAGTGGTCGAGGGACTGGTGAATCGCTTCGGTGACTTTGCGGTCCATGAAGGGTTGGACCTTAAGGTCAATCGCGGGGAGATTCTTGGCGTGGTGGGCGGGTCCGGCACCGGCAAGTCGGTTCTGATGCGTTCGGTCATCGGCCTCCAGCAACCGGAAGCCGGCAGTGTCGAGGTGTTTGGCCGGTCCATTACATCGGCAGAACCGGACGAGGATATCGGCGTCCGCAACCGCTGGGGCGTATTGTTCCAGGGCGGGGCGCTGTTTTCCACGCTGACGGTGGGCGAGAACGTGCAGGTTCCACTGAAGCAGTTCTATCCCGAGCTGGAGCCGGACACGCTGCGTCAGATCGCGCAATACAAGGTCGTGATGAGCGGGCTGCCTCCCGAGGCGGCGGCGAAATATCCCTCGGAACTGTCCGGCGGGATGAAGAAGCGTGCCGGCCTCGCCCGCGCGCTGGCGCTGGATCCTGAACTGCTGTTTCTGGACGAACCGACAGCCGGGCTCGATCCGATCGGCGCTGCCAAGTTCGACCAGCTGACCCGCGAATTGCAGGAAACGCTTGGTCTGACGGTGTTTCTCATCACCCATGACCTCGATACGCTATACGAGATTTGTGACCGGGTTGCGGTGCTGGCCGATAAGCAGGTCATCGCCGTGGGCACCATTCCCGAACTACTGGAAACGGAACACCCGTGGATCCAGGAATATTTCAACGGTCCGCGTGGGCGGGCAGCACAGGCGAGCAAAAGCCGCGCCGACAGGCACCAGCACCTCGCGGGCGTAGACAACACTGCGCCGGGCGGGGCATAGGACAAACGACATGGAAACACGGGCAAATCACGTTTGGGTCGGCGCCGTAACGCTGCTGCTGCTGGGCGCTCTGGCACTCTTCATCGTGTGGCTCGCCCGGCTGGGGCAGGGCGACCAGAAGGAGTACGACATCTTCTTCAAACAGTCCGTCGCAGGGCTCGCCAAGGGATCGCAGGTGACGTTTGCCGGTGTGCCTGTGGGCCAGGTGAGCGACATCAACCTGTCCGAGCGCGATCCCAGCTACGTACGGGTGCGGGTGAAGGTGCAAGAGGAAGTGCCAATCCTGGTGGGTACGTTCGCCACCATGCAATCCAGCTTCACCGGCGTATCGACCATCCTGCTCGATGGCGCGCGCAAGGATGCGCCCGAAATCACGTGCGAGACGACCGCCTGCACCGAAGGCGTGCCGATCATTCCGCCCAAGGCAGGTGGCTTTGGCGAAATCCTTGCCAATGCCCCACTCCTGCTGGAACGGGTTGCCACCCTGACCGAGCGGATGACGCAGTTGCTGGATGAGCGAAACCAGGGCGAGATCGCCGGAATCCTCGCCAACACCAACAAGATGACAAACGATTTCGCGCGCGCCACACCGCAGGTAGAGCGGACGCTGGCCGAATTGCAGGTCACCTTGCGAGAAGCGAGCGAGGCACTGGACGGGTTTGAATCCGTAACTCGTTCGTCCGACCGGTTGCTCAATCAGGAAGGCGCGGCGCTTGCCGGCGAATTGCGCAAGACGCTCGCCACCGCAAACGCTACGCTCGGGACTGCGGACGAGGCTGCCAAAACGCTCAATCGAACGCTGGCTTCCGCGCAGCCTGCCATGAACCAGCTCAACACGAAAACGCTGCCGGCAGCCAATGAAACGCTGGAAAGCCTGCAGGCCACCAGCAAAGCGCTGAGAAACATCACCGAGAAGCTGGAAACCGAGGGTGCAAGTTCGCTCCTCGCAAGCCAGCCGACACCGGATTACGAACCATGATTGCCACCTCGACCGCGCACGCTACCGCCCCGAACAGGACGCGATCCACCATAGGAAGGCCCGCTATGCGACGTTTCGCCGCCACCTTAGCCATTACCGCCAGCCTGGCACTGTCGGGTTGCATCAGTTTCGGGCCGGACGTGCCGGATAACCTACTGACCTTGACGCCGACTGCGGTGGCACCTGCCGGCGCTGGTACGGTAGGTACCGCCGCGCAGGCCATCGAAATCGGCGAACTGGAAGCGCCCGCCAAACTTTCGGTTACGCGCGTTCCAGTTCAGGTCGACGCGACGAAGGTCGCTTATCTGAAGGACGCTGTCTGGGTCGAACGCCCCGTGCATCTGTTCCGCGGCCTTGTAGCTGAAACTATCCGCACCCGCAGTGGCCGGGTGGTGGTCGATGGCGATAGTTCCGGCATCAGCCCCGAATCCATCGTTACCGGCACTTTGCGCGAATTCGGCTACGACGCGCCGACAAGCTCGGTGGTGGTGCGGTTCGATGCAGTACGCCAAGGCGGACCGGGCGCAGTGCAGACCCGCCGTTTCGAAACGCGCGTGACAGGCGTTTTGCCCGAAGCCGGTCCCGTGGGTGAAGCGCTTAACGTGGCCGCGAATGATATTGCCGAACAAGTCGCGGATTGGGTCGGCTGACGCGTAATAGGAAGCGTCCTTCGGGGCGCCTTGTTCGGCAAAACCAGTTCAGGAAGACTGGGTGGCGATCAGTTTCGCGAAAAGAGCAGCGCGCCTGAACGCTTCGCGCCGTTCTGCATTGCGCTGTTCGGCCTCCTCGTCCCGACCCCAAAGCCGCGCCTGCCATTCCTCCTCGAGATGCGCCGCGCTCCACAGGGCATCGATATCGCTACCGGGTTTCATCGCGGCAATTCCAATACAAAGCGAGGCCGCGAGCGAGGCGGCGGTATGCAATGCCGTAAGTTCGAACTGCCCCAGGGCCAGCAGGCGGCGGTGCAGCGTTGCAATCGTTTCATCCGGCTGGGCATGGTGCATAATTCCGCTGACCCGCGCGAAGCGCACGCCCTCCGCATCCTCGAACGCCGTCAGCAGCGGATCCCAGACCTTCTCCTGTTCGGCCAGCAAGGCATCCCCCGGATCGGCGCGGTAACACAGCGTATCGGTTTCCGCGAAAGCGAGCGTCTTTGCCGCCAGCGCTGGCCTGTCGGCGGCGGCAACATCCAGCGCGAAGTCGGTCATGTCGCGCATGGGGAAGCGGGCAAGGTCCAGCGTCTCGCCCTGATCACGCCATTCCTGCGCCAGAGCCTCCGCCAGAGCGTGCGACGGGACGTTCTGCGCCGCGCCGCCCTGCCTACGGATCGCGCGGCCGTCCAGCAGCACCTGCCATCCATCCTTGCTGTCCGACACCGAAACCGTTTTGTAAAATCGCTTCATCGAGGTGGGCTTTTCCACCGGCGGGCGAGGATAAGCGGCAGGGCGGAAAATCCGAACGCGCCCGCGACTATCATGCCCCAGCCAAGCGCGTGTGGCAGCGCAATCCGTTCCATCACTACGAGCAGGCCGATCAAAACCAGCGCTACGCCGCCAAGCCGCAAGAGCCCGATTGCGAAGAAGCGTGCCTTGGCAGGATCATTGCCCCCGGTCACGCCAGCATAGCCTTCAATTCGTCCATCGTCTCCGCCACATCCTGCGCACCATAGGCCGTCAGTTCGTCAGCAGTGTGATAGCCCCATGCCACGCCCAATGCGCGCACCTGCGCCCCGCGCGCCATTTCCATATCGAAACTGGTGTCGCCGATCATGATAGCGTCGGCAGGTGTGGCGCCCGCATCGAACAACGCGGCTTCCAACATGGCCGGATGCGGTTTGGACGGGTGGCGGTCGGCGGTCTGCAGGCTGACAAACCAATCGCGAATGTCATGGGTTTCAAGACAGGAAATCAGGCCCCGGTCAGACTTGCCGGTGGCAACAGCCAGCGTCCAGCCATCGGCGCGTAACCCCGCCAGCAATTCGCGCATCCCGTCATATAGCGGTTCTTCCAGTCGACCTTCTGTGCGGGCGCTGCGGAAGCTGTCCTTGTAGGCTTCCACGATGCGATCCCGCATCGGTCGCTCCAGATCGGGCCGAAGGTTGCTGATAGCCTGCGGCAGGCTGAGACCCACGGCACGGCGGATGTCATTGCGCGCGGGAGCGGGCTGGTCGGCCTGTGCGAATGCGTATTCCATGCTGTCGCAAATCGCCGACTGACCATCGACCAGCGTGCCGTCGCAATCGAATACGGCGAGCCTGACGCCGTCCATCAGCGGCGCTTTTTCGGCGAGGGTTTGCGCCCGCGAGGCTTGGCAGGTTTGCCGCCTTTCGCAGCAGTTGCCACCGCACCGCGCGAGCGGCGATCGCCACGCTGCGATTTGCGGAACTGCTTAGCGTGCTGTTTGGCAGCCTGTTTCTTCTCGGCTTTGGTACGCTCTGCCGGTCCCTGTTCGGGCTGCGCATCGCTCATCGCGGGATCGAACCCGATCTGTTCCATGCTCGCGGCAAAGTGTTCGGGCAACGGCGCCACAACGTCCATTTTGAAGCCGGCCGGATGATCGATAATCAGGCGGCGGGCATGAAGATGCAGCTTGCGGCTGATGCTGCCGGTCAGCATGGCGTCCTGCCCGCCATATTTGCCATCGCCGACGATCGGGTGGCCGATAGCCGCCATATGGACACGAAGCTGGTGGGTACGGCCGGTCAGCGGTTGCAATTCCACCCATGACACGCGGTGCCCGGCTTTCTCGACCACGCGATAACGGGTCTTGGCGGACTGGCCCGCTTCTTCGTCGACATGCATTTTCTCGCCGCCCGATCCGGGTTGCTTGGCGAGCGGTGCGTCGATCGTGCCTTCGCGCACTTCGGGCACACCGACGACCAGGGCCCAATAGATCTTCTTGGCCCGCTGGGTGGAAAAGCGGCGGCTGAAAAACGATGCGCTGCCCGGTGTTCGCGCAGTAAGAAGAACGCCGCTGGTATCCTTGTCCAGCCGGTGGACGAGGCGCGGGCGGGGTGTTTCCTCGCCTTCCGTCTCGTCACCTTCGGGCACGAACGCATCCAGCATTCCATCGACATGTTTCGTCGTGCCGGTGCCGCCTTGCGTGGCAAGGCCGGGCACCTTGTTGAAAACGATGGCGGCGTCGTCCTCGTGCAGCACCATGGCCTTGATCTCGGCGCGGTCGGCTTCGGTCAACGGGCGGCGGACGCGCGGCTTGCGCGTGGTGGTTTCACCGCCGGGTGGTACGCGCAGGACCTGGCCTTCCTTCAGCCGATCCTCCGGCTTGGCGCGGCTACCATCCACGCGCAGCTGGCCGGTTCGCGCCCAGCGGGACACCATGGCGAAGCCGACCTTCGGCAAATGGCGTTTGAACCAGCGGTCGAGACGAATACCGGTATCGTCCGGGCCGACGGTAAACTGCCGCACATTGTCCGACGGTTTTGGGTCCGACGGTTTTGGGTCCGACGGTTTTGGGTCCGACGGTTTTGGGTCGGACGGTTTGGGGTTGGACGGCTTACCGGTCTTGCCTGCCTCGGTTTCGCCCATCTTAGTGTCAGGGGTATCGGTCATGCTGTGGCCCTTATGCCGATAAGGCCAAGATATAATGCGCCCAGACCGGCCGCCACGGATACTGCCGCATAGATCATGGCCAGCCCGGCCTGCCCGCGCTCGATCAGGCCGAGCATCTCAATGCTGAAACTGGAAAAGGTAGTGAACCCGCCAAGCAAACCCACGCCCAGCAGCAAGCGCCAGCTCTCTCCGCCGTCGCCCTGCCGCGCGAGCCAACCGACCAGCACACCCATGGCAAGGCTGCCGGCGACGTTCGCTGTCAGTGTAGCCCAAGGAAACGCGTCCATTACGCGCGGTCCGGCCATGGCTGTCATCCCCCGACCGAGAGAATAACGGACCGCAGCCCCCACCGCGCCGCCGATGGCGACGTACAGGGTTGCGGCAATTGGTGGCAGGGCGCTCATGCACGGCCCTTAGACAGTCGCCGCGATTGGCGAAACCCTGTATGACGTTTGCGGCGCGTCGATGCTGTTCGATATTGGCCCCAATGTTATTGCCAAGCGGGCGCAGAATCGCTATGCCCTGCCTCGTCAGGTGCCGCTCCGTCTTTGGCGCGGCGCTTTTTTGTTGGAAATTCAAGGCCTCGTCCCGCGTGTGGCACACTCGCGGGGTTTGGCCTGTTGCGGCGTAAAGGGCCTCTGGCCCCGGGTCGAAAGTTCGAAAGGCAGATTACTCGATGCAGATCATGGTTCGCGATAACAATGTCGATCAGGCCCTCCGTGCGCTCAAGAAGAAGCTGCAACGCGAAGGTGTTTATCGCGAAATGAAGCTGCGCCGCCATTACGAAAAGCCGAGCGAGAAGCGCGCCCGTGAAAAGGCTGCTGCCGTGCGGCGTGCCCGCAAGCTGGAACGCAAGCGTATGGAACGCGACGGGGTATAGAATTTACGCCGTCCGGCACGCGCGACACCTGCCGGTGTTGCTTGCGCGCCATGCATAAATAAGCGAAAGGGCGCGGGAGAAATCCTGCGCCCTTTCGCGTTGCCCGGCCTTTCCAGAGGCATGCGGCGCGAACCGCATCCGATACAGTATCCGATACAAAGGCTCACCATGACCGAGATTACCCGCGTACCGCTCCAGCCGATCGCCAAGGGGTCGCTGACCAAATTGTGGCTCGGCGTGGCGGCTGTCCTGCTGCTTGCGGCAGGGCTTGCCTGGGCCGCAGCGCCCAAGGGTCTGACGGTCGACACTCTGGTCGAGGGAACGGGCGACTTTGCGCAGCCGGGTGACGTGGTGTTCGTGGAATATGTCGGCAAACTGGCCGATGGCGAGGAATTCGACCGCTCTCGCCCGCTGCCGATCCCGCCAGGCCTGCTGCCCGAGGGTACTCCCTTCCCGTTGGAGGAAGGCGCGACCATTCCCGGTTTTTACGAAGGGCTGCAAAAGGTTCGCAAGGGCGGTAAATACGTCCTCAATATCCCCAGCGAAATGGCCTATGGGGCCGAACCGCCCGAGGGCGCCCCGATTCCGCCCAATGCCGATCTGACGTTCGAAGTCGAAGTGAACGAGATCATGTCACAGGCCGACTTCGAACAGAAGGTCATGGCTATTCAGCAGGCCATGGCACAGCAGGGGCCGCCGCCGGGAGCCGACGGAGGCCCGAATGCGCCCGCCAATCCGCAACCTGTGCCGCAATCCCCACCGCAAGGGCAGTAAGCGCCATGTCCGTGGACAAGGCGCAGGTCGCCAAGATCGCCAGCTTGGCCCGCATCGCGATGGGCGACGCCGAACTGGAACGCATGGTGCCGGAACTCAACAACATCCTTGGCTGGGTGGAACAGCTGGGCGAGGTCGACGTGTCCGAAGTCGAACCGATGACCGCTGTCATGCCCATGGCGCAGCGCCTGCGCGATGACGTGATCGACGCCGATCCGCTGACCGGCGGGGGCGTGCAGGGCAAGGTTCTCGCCAACGCTCCTGCCGCAGAACACGGCTTCTTCGGCGTGCCCAAGGTGATCGAATAATGACCGACCTTACCGAACTCACCGTCGCCGAATTGCGCGATGGTATCCGCGCGGGTGACTTCACCGCTGTCGAAGCAGCCGAGGCCTTCAACGCAAATGTCGCCGCAGCGGACGCCCTCAACGCGTTTATCGTCAAGACGCCGGAAATTGCCTTGAAAGCGGCCGCGCTGGTCGATGCGGACCGCGCCGCGGGTAAGGATCTGGGCGTGATGGGCGGAGTGCCGATCGGCATGAAGGACCTGTTCGCCACGCGCGGCGTGCAGACCACCGCCGCCAGCCATATCCTCGAAGGTTTCACGCCCGAATATGAAAGCACCGTCAGCCACAATCTGTGGAGCGCGGGCGCAACCATGCTGGGCAAGCTCAATCTCGACCAGTTTGCGATGGGGTCCTCCAACGAAACGTCCTATTTCGGTAATGTGACATCGCCCTGGAGGAAAGCCGGTGGCGGGAACGAAGCCATGAGCCCCGGCGGTTCCTCTGGCGGATCGTCCACCGCTGTTGCCGCACGACTGGCCCCCGCAGCTACCGGTACCGATACCGGCGGCTCGATCCGCCAGCCGGCTGCCTTTGCCGGAATTTGCGGTATCAAGCCGACCTATGGCCGGTGCAGCCGTTGGGGCGTGGTGGCGTTTGCCAGCAGCCTCGACCAGGCCGGGCCGATGGCGCGGACCGTTCGCGATTGCGCGATCATGTTGGGCGCGATGGCAGGCTTCGACCCGAAGGATTCCACCAGCCTCGACGAGCCCGTGCCCGATTGGGAAGCTGCATTGAATGCCGACCTCAAGGGCAAGCGGGTGGGCATCGCACGCGAATACCGGATGGACGGGATGGACGCCGAGATCGAGGCAAGCTGGGAGCAGGGCAAGCAGATGCTGCGCGATGCCGGGGCCGAAATCGTCGATGTCAGCCTGCCGCACACGAAATACGCGCTGCCCGGCTATTACATCATCGCGCCCGCCGAAGCCTCCAGCAATCTCGCCCGCTATGACGGGGTACGGTATGGCCTGCGCGATCTGCCGGAAGGCGCAGGCTTGCAGGACATGTACGCCGCGACCCGCGCCGCTGGGTTTGGCGACGAGGTCAAGCGCCGCGTTCTGATCGGCACTTATGTGCTGAGCGCCGGCTTCTACGACGCCTATTACACGCAGGCGCAAAAGGTCCGCGCGCTGGTCGCTCGCGATTTCGAGCGGGCGTGGGAGCATTGCGACCTGATCCTCGCGCCGACCACGCCATCCGCGAGTTTTCCGTTGGGTTCAAAGGACGACGATCCCATCGGGATGTATTTGAACGACGTGTTCGCTGTGCCAGCGTCACTTGCTGGCTTGCCTGCGATGAGCGTGCCGGTCGACGTGAACGCAGATGGGCTGCCGCTGGGCTTGCAGATCATCGGCAAGCCGCTCGACGAGCAGGCTGTGCTGGACGCCGGGCTGGCACTTGAACAACGCGCCGGCTTTACCGCGCGGGCGGAGAAGTGGTGGTGATCTGGGGTCTGTTACTTTCGTTCTCAGTACCCGCGGTGTTCCTGCTCGCGCGGTATCTGGAAAAACGCATTCCTCATGGCGAGGCACGTTTCGACGCAGACGGAAATTTGAAAAACGATGACTAGCTACCGCATCCACGGCGAAACCGGCGAATGGGAGGTCGTGATCGGCCTCGAGGTCCATGCGCAGGTCACGTCCAACGCCAAGCTGTTCTCCGGCGCTTCCACCGAATTCGGGGCGGAGCCCAACACGCAGGTCAGCCTCGTCGACGCAGCGATGCCCGGAATGCTGCCTGTGCCAAACCGCGAATGCATCCGCCAGGCGGTGCGTACCGGCATGGCGATCGAGGCGCAGATCAACGCCTGGAGCCGGTTCGACCGCAAAAACTATTTTTATGCCGATCTTCCGCAGGGCTACCAGGTCAGCCAGCTGTACCACCCCATCGTGGGCGAGGGGCAGCTGACCATCGAGGCCGACGAAAAAGCCGGCATCCCCGCCGACAAGGTGATTGGAATCGAGC
Organism: Alteripontixanthobacter maritimus; assembly: GCF_003340475.1. Taxonomy (NCBI): domain Bacteria; kingdom Pseudomonadati; phylum Pseudomonadota; class Alphaproteobacteria; order Sphingomonadales; family Erythrobacteraceae; genus Alteripontixanthobacter; species Alteripontixanthobacter maritimus. The sequence goes on from NZ_QBKA01000002.1 coordinate 437,709, forward strand.
GCATTCATGTCGAACAGGATGCCGGTAAGTTGATGCACGATCAGCATCCCACCATGTCCTATGTCGATCTCAACCGCAGCGGTGTGGCATTGATGGAAATCGTTTCCATGCCGCACATGACCTCGCCAGCAGAGGCCGGAGCCTATGTGCGCAAGCTGCGCTCCATCCTGCGCTATGTCGGCAGTTGCGACGGCAATATGGAGCAGGGCTCCATGCGCGCGGACGTGAATGTTTCGGTCAGAAAGGTCGGGGCGAAGGAATTGGGCACGCGCACGGAAACCAAAAACGTGAACTCGGTCCGCTTCGTGATGGCAGTAATCGAGGGCGAAGCGTGCCGGCAGGTCGACCTGATTGAGGATGGCGGCACGGTGATGCAGGAAACGCGACTTTACGATCCCGACCGCAACGAAACCCGATCCATGCGCTCCAAGGAAGACGCGCATGATTACCGTTATTTTCCCGACCCGGACCTGTTGCCAGTGGAGCTGGACGACGCGTTCCTGACCGAATGTCGCGAAAGTCTGCCTGAACTGCCCGACGCCAAGCGCGCTCGATACACCGGCGAGCTCGGTATGAACGATTACAACGCCGCGCAATTGACAAGCGAAGTGGAAACTTTCGCACGCTTCGAAACTCTGCTGGCCGAGACTTCCAAGGCGCTCGGCAAACCGGAATCGGACGTGGCCACGCAAGTCGCGAACTGGACGCTGTCCGTCGCACCTGGCGTTATCAAGTCGCTGGGCGAGGAAGCGCAGCTGGAGCACAACACCGCCGCCGCGCAGGCGCAGATCCTGAAACTGGTCGAAAGCGGTGAAGTCAGTGGTGGCCAGTCCAAGGAAATCTACGAAATCCTCCTCAAGACCGGCCGCGATCCGGCCGAAATTGCCGACATCGAAGGGCTGAAACAGCAAAGCGATACCGGCGCTATCGAGGCAGAAATCGACAAGATCCTCGCTGCCAATCAGGATAAGGTCGAACAGTATAAGGCCGGCAAGGACAAGCTGTTCGGTTTCTTCGTCGGGCAGACAATGAAGGCCATGCAGGGCAAAGCCAACCCGCAGGTCGTGAACGAATTGTTGCGTGCGAAGCTGGGGTAGGCGAATGTTTAGGCGCTGTTGAGCGGGCAGCGGACTGTTTTTGGGGGACAGTCGAGAGCCAGTTGCCGACTTTCGGCAGCACGAGCGTCCTGCGCTTATCGGCGGGCTCTCAGTTCAATATCGTATCCGTACTGATAAGCTCGATATCATGCATAAGATCGAGATAGCTCTCGAAATAAGGTTTGTGCGACGCGCCGACCACCGACAATACGCGCCCCCCTGGTTTGGTCGCTCCGGCTGCGACGATATGAGAAACCATTCGCAGGTTCCGAACCTGATACCAGCTGTTGTAAGCGCGGCCATATTGCGTGCCTTCGCTGTCGTTCATGGCCTTGCGAAAATCGTTGTCGATTGCTGCGCGCTGCGTTTCCGGGCTGTTGTAAAAACGGTAGGCGGCGAAGATGTTACCCGCGGCGATATCTTTACCCGATTGCACATAGCCTTCTTTCGAAGCGGGATCGTTCGTAGCCCAAATGGCACCCATCCGAGCCCATAATGCATCGCCATACGGTGCCAGCACGCGATCGGAACTGTGATCGTCGGCCGTAAATACTTGCTCCAATCCTAACCTTGCAGCGAGGCGTGCCGCAATCTGACTGCTTTCATTCATCGAAGCCGAGCGTTTTTCAAGGAAAGCAACCGATGCCAGACCTAGCCCATCGCCGATACGCCGTTCGCTTTCATCGAGTCTCCACCACTGCACAAGGGCGGAGTAAGGTTCGCCTGCAGCCAAGAACGCTGCCGCCAACTGGCGGCGCTCGTTCGGTTCAGGTCTTTCTGACCATTCCCACAGCATCGTGCGAACCCGCGCAGCTGCTTCAGCCGCGTCAAGCCCGGACTCCGCGCGAAACGGTGCGGGATCTTGGCAGTAGTTCTCTATCGCGGCTGAATATTCGGACGGGTAGGTGCGCATCATCTCGCACGTTTCACCCGGCATCCCCTCGATAGTGATGACCGTAGGATCGTACCGGGCTAGCCGATCGAGCAGAGGCTCGATATGCCGCGGCTCGAGACCGTCGATCGCTGTAAGATGCGCCGAGCCCAGCACCATCACCTGAGTAGGCTCGACGGTTAGGACTTCATCCACGCCGCGAAGATCAATCGCCGGGACCTGTGCATATACTGGACCTGTCGATACCGCAGCGAACAGTGCGCACATTACTCGCAAATGTTTCATCACGGCCGCACGCCTTTCTTATCCGATCGACAGGCTATCAGTCTTAAAGATTATATTCGCACCCGTAAATGTCCGGCTTTGGGTTGTGAGCGGGCATTGGTGCAGCAACAAAAAAGCCCGCCGGAATCACTCCCGGCGGGCTTTTTCGCTAATCGTGTCGCGTCAGGCTCAGCCCTGGCGTTCGCCGGTCATCGGCATGGAGCCGAAAGCGCCTGCGTTGACGTTGCCGGTCAACTGGTCGCCGTTCACTGTCGCTTCGCAATCGAGCGTCATCGGCATCGGGACCGTCATGTTCATTTTCCACATCAGCTTGTCGCCGTCGATCTTGCCGTCTTCGACTTCCATGCTGCCCATCTGGCCGGCATTGGTGCCGGTGAAGGTCTTGCCGTCATCGCCGGGGACTACGGTGAAGGTGCTCTTCTGGTCGCCCATCGGACTCTTGGTTACGCAATCATAGGTTCCGGCTACGGACATGGAAGTCTCCTTTGAAAAGGGTGTATAATAGGTCGTATGCGCCAGCCTCATCGGCCGTGCTTACATTAGTGTCAATTACCGACGCGCGCCATCGTTCCGCATTTGGTCGCGGCGCGCGCCGGTTTGGCAAGGATTATTCGGCTTCGCGAATTTCCAGCGGCAGATCGAGTGCTTCCAGCTGCGGTGCGACAACGTCCTTGTCACCCACCACCACGAAGACAAGGTCGCTCTCGACGAACTCGCTGCGGGCGATCTGATCGAGCTCGGCTGCGGTGATAGCACGGTAGCGGTCCGCCAGATCCTCGTAATAGGTGTCGTCGCGGCCATACTTCACGATATTGACGAGACCCGCCAGCACTCCGCCGGAGGTCTCGAACTGTCCAGGTAGCTCGCGCACATTGCTGTTTACGATGCCTTGCAGTTCCTGTGCCGTCACGCCCTTGGTCGTCGTGAACTCGGTCAGGTCCTTGCGTAGTTCGGCGAGGGAATCGGCTGTGCGATCAGCCTGGACCGGTGCACTGATGAACATGGCGAGGCGGTCCGTCCCACTGCTCACGGAGCTGCGAACGCCATAGGACCAGCCCTTGGTCTCGCGCAGGTTCATGTTAATCCGGCTGAGGAAGTTGCCGCCAAATGCCTCATTGGCGGCTCGTGCCAGCACGGTGTCATCGGTCCCCTTGAGGTTCAGGACACGCGCCGCTGTAATGACCGATTGCGGCGAGTTGGGCCGGTCGATCAGCACCACGCGCGGTTCCGGATCGGGGATCGCCACGTCGAAGTTCTTGGTCGGGAGGGGCTGGGGCGGCGCCTGCCAGTCACCGAATGTCCGTTCGAGCAATGCGGTGACTTCGCGCAGCGTGGTGTCGCCCACAACGAAGACCTTCGCATTGTCGGGTCGTAGCCATGTGTTGTGGAACGCCAGCAGATCGGTGCGGGTCAGCCCTTCCACCACATCCTTGTTACCCCGGCCGGAACTGGGAATGGCGTAAGGGTGGTCACCGAAGACCAGCGGCGCAAGCGCGCGGCTGGCGATGCTGTTGGGCGATTTCAATTCCGACGATAGCCGGTTCAGTTGCTGCGCGCGAACCCGTTCCAGATCGGCAGGGGCGAGTGCGGGCTGACGGATATACTCCGCCAGCAGATCGAGCGAAGGCGCCAGATTGGGCGACAGCGCAGACAGCTGGAACGAGGTCCAGTCGGCATCCGCGAAGCCGTTGATCGAAGCACCCAACCGCTCCTGCGCGATGGCCAGCTCCGAGGACGACTTGGTAGCCGTCCCTTCGTCCATCAGGCTGAGCAGCACCGATTGCGTGCCCAGACCGTCCATCGGATCGGCCGTGTAGCCTGCATCGAATGTCACGCGCACGGTGACCGCCGGTATGGCATCGCGGCGTGCGAAGTACACGTCCATGCCATTCGACAGCGTGGTGCGTTCGATATCGGGAAAGTCCAGCCCGGTCAGTGCTTTCGGTTCGGGAACGGTGCTGCGATCGACCTGTTGCAACATGGTGCCCATCGCAAGCTCGTCGCATTCACGGGAGGTGGGCTGACAATAGAACTCCATGCCCAGCGTGCCGGAGGCGATCGGGTCTACGATCGCACCACCTCGGTTTTCACCGCCTTCGGTGCGTTCGCCGGGGTTCATCACCAGCTTGAATACCGGGCGGGTTAGCCATTTGCGCATTGCTGCCGTGACGGCGGCAGGCGTCGTAGCCGCGCTTTGCGCCAGTACCGTAGTGAGGTGGGCAGGGTTGCCGTGATACAGCTCACCCTCGGCCAAGACGGGGGCCTTGCCGCCGAAGCCGCCGACCGACTCCAGTCCGCGGATAACGCCGGCGATGGTCACGGTCTTGGCGCGCAGCAATTCGTCTTCGGTCGGACCTTTGGCAATGAAATCCGCGATTTGAGCATCCAGCTTGGACGCCACTTCGGCGGGGTCCACACCGGGCTTTACGTCGGCTTGGATAATGAAGGCACCGGCGTCTTCCAGACCGAACTGGAACGCGGAAACGGAGGTGGCGACGGGGTCGTTGCGCACCAGCTCGTCGTCAAGACGCGAACTGCTGAGGCCGCCTAGCACCGCGCCGGCCAATTGTAGCGGCACGCTTTCAGGATCGGTTTCGCCCGGCGTGGTCCACATGCGGTAGATACGGGTGGTGGAGATCTGGTCGGTTGTGACCACTTCCTTGTCTGCAGGCAGGGTGGGTATGGTGACTTCGGGATCGACCACTTCGGGACCGCGCGGAATGTCGCCGAACCATTTTTCGACCAGTGGGCGCGCAGTAGCAGCATCGATGTCGCCCGATAGCACCAGCACCGCGTTGTTCGGGCCGTAATGGTCGCGGAACCAGGTCTGCACATCGTCCATGGTGGCGGCGTTCAGATCGTCCATCGAGCCAATGGTGGAGTGGTGGTAGGGGTGGCCCTTGGGGAAGAGGTTTTCGAAGATTTCGTAACGCAGCAGGCCGTATGGCTGGTTGTCGCCCTGGCGTTTCTCGTTCTGGACCACGCCGCGCTGGTTATCGAGCACTTCCTGTGTAACCGCGCCAAGCAAATAACCCATCCGGTCGCTTTCCAGCATCAGTCCGGTTTCCAGCGCGCCGGTCGGCACCGTTTCGAAATAGTTCGTGCGGTCGGCATTGGTGGTGCCGTTGGTGCCGGTGGCACCGATCTGGCGCAGATATTCGAAGAAATCAGCCGGCGCGTTCTCCGTCCCGTTGAACATCAGATGTTCGAACAGATGCGCGAACCCGGTCTTGCCCTTCGGTTCGTGCTTGGAGCCGACATCGTACCACACGGACAGGGCGACCACGGGGGCCTTGCGATCCGTATGCGTTACCACTGTCAAACCGTTATCGAGCACGAACTTCTCGTGCGGGAGGTCAACCTGCGCAGTGAGCGCGGCCAGATCGGCCGGTTCCTGTGAAACAGGGGCTGTATCCGCCACCGCTGCATCTGCGATTGCGGCGCTGGTGGCGGTTTTATCAGCGGGAACGGTGGCGCATCCGGCAAGGGACAGCGCGGCGACGCTGGCGGACAGGGCGAGTTTCAAACGCATGATGTTTCCTCGAAGTTATAAGGCGGGGTGCAGGGCAGGGTGCAGGGCATAACGGTAGTTTCCGGGTCAGCGATGGCGGACGATTTTTCGACTAACCGCGTTCTTCAGCACATCGGCGCGGTAGAACCGCACGGGCTTCAGCTTGTGCTGGACAAAAAGCGACGCTTGATCGGCATAGTGCAGGCTGTTCGGACGGGTTGTGGCGGCGCCATAAGGCTGGATGGATTCCGACTTCAGCAATTCGCCGTCCTTCCATTCCACGAACTGGATGAAACTGTCGCCATGGCGAACCGACAAGCGGCCATCATCATCCACATCCCATAGAGTACTGGCCCGCAATGTATCGGAGCCGCCATCCAGCGGCAAATCGACCCGGTTATCGCCCGAACCCTGACGCAATCGCAGCAGTTTCGACATTGGTGGATCTAGCCTGCCGAAATGCTCCATCAAGTGATCGGCGGACCGCTGCAATTCTTCGCGTACATCGGGTATCGTGCCGTTCTGGTAATCCGCACCCATATATGGGCGGATCATCAGCAGGGCGAGCGCGTCGCCGCGTCCGACATTGTCTGCAAACAAATCCCAGCCATTGAGCAGCGCTTGCGCTTGGGCCAGCCGCGAACCGTCCTTCAGATCGAGCGCTGCGACCGCATCCAGCATATCGGCGACATAGCCGCTGCGATCGTAGCCGGTGTCGTACTTAATCCGTTCGAGGGTTTCGCGGTCGATCACATCAGCCTCCGCCATAAGCCTGGCCGCCCGCCGCGCGCGGTTGGTATCGCGCAGCTCGATCCCCATTTCCGGGGCAAAGTCGGTGAAGGTCACATCGCTGCCCGGACCTGCTGCATTGTCCGGTCGGTTGTTGGCGTTGAAGACCCAGCCGCTGGCCGGATTGACCACTTGCGGCAAAGCCTCGAAATCGACGGTGCCGTTCCATATCAGCGCGCTGTCGTTACCCGGCAATATGCCGCGCCAGTCGGGACGCTTCCCCGCAATCGTGGCGGGACGGTCGGGTATCGCGGCGTTGTAGTAATAGCCGATGTTCCCGGCCTCGTCGGCATAGATGAAATTGGTGCTTGGCACGTCGAGCCGCGCCAGGATCGCTTCCCATTCGGCGAAGCTAGTGGCCTTGTTCATGCGGTAATAGGCGTCCAGCGCGCCGAGCGAATCCATCCCGCCATAACGGATGGCAAAGTGGCCATTGTCGTTGGCAATGACCGGGCCATGCACGCTGCGGAGGATGTCGCGCCGTACCGGAAGCACGACCGGGCCGAAGCGGACGGGCAGGGTAACGGTCCTGGTTTCAAGATCGCGCCATTCCCCGTCCAACCGGTACTGGCTGCCATCGTCGCTCATCTCCAGCCGATACACGTCTACCATATCTGGCTGGTTCACTGTGTTGGTCCAGCCCAGATGCTCGTTATGACCAAGAAAGGGGAAGGGGCTGCCGGGGAAGTTCGCGCCCGCATAATGCCAGCCTTCGCCGCTTTCCACGACCAGTTCGTACCAGGCGACACCGCCGCGCCACGGCTGGTGGCTGTTGGAAACCAGCCGCGTCACACCATCGCCCGATTTTTCAGGTGCGATGGCAAAAGCGTTGGAGCCTGCAAAAGCAGCGTTCTCGCCCGCATGAAGCGGTAGCGGGCGCGTTCGGCCGCTCGCTTGCGTGTGCGCAATGGGTGGTGCTGGACGCACGCTTTCCGGCGCGGGTTCGTCGATATTAGGTGACTTTTGCGGGATCGGCGGGCCTTGCTCGCGGTTCAGCTTTTCACCCGCCACCAGCGGCCCGATAGTGTTGCCAAGGCCAAAGAACAGTGGCTGGCGCAAGGCGAAGCCGGTTGCGATGTCTTCGCCGTCCAATGGAAACAGCCGGTCGAGTTTTACTTCGCCGGGATTCTGCGTGGCGAAGTCGTTCATGCCAGCGGCGTAAGCTTCGAACAGCGCACGGGTATCTGCCGGGACGGAAGCGTAATTGCGCTGGGCCGTGCCGCGCGCGTCGAGCAAATGGTAGAGATAATCGACCTGCGCGCCATCTTCGCCCGCAATCGCTCCGTAACGGCCGCGCGTCATCGCAGCGACGTCCTGCAGCGTGGAGAAGTCATCCTCCGAATGGGCGATGGCCACGCCGTAAGCCACGTCTGCATCGGTTTTGCCGTAAATATGCGGCACGCCGAATTCGTCGCGAATAATTTCGGCCTGGTAGGTACCTTTGGGAGGAGGCGTGCCGCGATCAGCGGCTAGCGGCTCCCAGACCATCAACCCGACCAATACGGCCAGCACCAGTGCCAGCAGGGCAAATCCACCCCGGGCCAACCATTTGCGCATCGTAAATACCTCTCTCCGCCGCGACCCTAACGCGGTTCGTCCGTCCGGTGAAGCATACAGTTGGTCGAAAACCGTGACGTCGCGCGCCGACCTCTGCTTGGCTCATGAAAAACTTGGCCCCATATCGGTGTTATTCGGTCGACCATAGCTTGTGTTGCAATATAGCAACACTATATCGTGTGGGCAGACATGAGGGACGATTCTACATGAACATGGAAAAATTTACCGACCGAGCGAAAGGCTTCCTCCAAGCGGCGCAAACGGTCGCTATCCGCATGAGCCACCAGCGCATTACGCCTTCGCATCTGTTGAAGGCGATGATCGAGGATGCCGAAGGCATGGCGAGCGGGCTGGTCGCACGAGCGGGCGGCAATCCGCGCGCGGTAGAGGACGAGGTGGACGCCGCGCTCGCCAAAATACCTGTCGTCAGTGGCGGCGGGGCACAGGCGACACCGGGGTTGGACAATGACGCGGTGCGCGTGCTCGACCAGGCGGAACAGATCGCCGAAAAGTCGGGCGATGCCTACGTGACCGTCGAACGGCTGCTGGTTGCGCTGGCGCTTGCTACCACCACGGCAGCGGGCAAGGCCTTGCAAGCTGCGAATGTCGACGCGAAGGCGCTGGAAACCGCCATTACCGAATTGCGCGGCGGTCGCACGGCAGACAGCGCGAATGCCGAAGAATCCTACGACGCGATGAAAAAATACGCCCGCGACCTGACCGAGGCCGCGCGCGAGGGCAAGCTCGACCCGGTTATCGGCCGCGACGAGGAAATCCGCCGCACAGTACAGATCCTCGCCCGGCGTACGAAGAACAACCCCGCACTGATCGGCGAGCCCGGCACCGGCAAGACCGCGATCGCAGAAGGCCTCGCGCTGCGCATCGCCAATGGCGACGTGCCGGACAGCCTCAAGGGCCGCACGCTGATGAGCCTCGACATGGGCGCATTGATTGCTGGCGCGAAATATCGAGGCGAATTCGAAGAGCGGCTGAAGGCCGTGCTTGACGAAGTGAAGGGCGCGGACGGACAGATCATCTTGTTTATCGACGAGATGCACACGCTGATCGGCGCCGGCGCGTCGGAAGGTAGCATGGATGCCTCCAACTTGCTTAAACCCGCGCTCAGCCGGGGCGAATTGCATTGTATCGGCGCGACGACGCTGGATGAATACCAGAAATATGTCGAGAAGGACCCGGCCCTGCAGCGCCGCTTCCAGTCGGTTTATATCGACGAGCCAAGCGTGGAGGACACGATCTCCATCCTGCGCGGCATCAAGGACAAATACGAACTGCATCACGGGGTGCGTATTACAGATGGCGCGATCGTCGCCGCTGCGCAGCTTTCCAATCGCTATATCCAGAACCGCTTCCTGCCAGACAAGGCCATCGACCTGATGGATGAGGCAGCGTCGCGTATTCGGATGGAGGTGGAATCCAAGCCCGAAGAAATTGAGAACCTCGACCGCCGCATCATCCAGCTCAAAATCGAGGAATCCGCGCTGGGCAAGGAAAGCGACCGGAATTCGAAGGACCGGCTGGAGGCGCTGCGTAAGGAGCTGTCCGAGCTGGAGCAGCAGTCGTCCGAACTCACCACGCGTTGGCAGAACGAGCGCGACAAGATCCATGCAGAAAGCCGGATCAAGGAAGAGCTCGACGCGGCGCGCATTGAACTGGAGCAGGCTCAACGCGGCGGTGATCTCGCAAAGGCGGGGGAACTTTCCTACGGCACCATTCCGGAGCTTGAGAAGAAGCTGGATGAAGCGTCGGGCCACACTGAAAATGCACTGCTGCGCGAGGAAGTGACCGAGGACGATATTGCCGGCGTCGTCAGCCGTTGGACCGGGGTGCCGGTCGACCGGATGCTGGAAGGCGAACGTGAAAAGCTGCTTCAGATGGAAGAGCTGATTGGCAAACGGGTGATTGGTCAGACGAAGGCGGTCGAGGCCGTATCGAAGGCTGTTCGCCGCGCACGTGCGGGTCTTAAAGATCCTGGCCGTCCGCTCGGCAGCTTCCTGTTTCTCGGCCCGACTGGCGTCGGCAAGACCGAATTAACCAAGGCGCTTGCCGAGTTCATGTTCGACGACGACAGCGCAATGGTTCGCATCGACATGAGCGAGTTCATGGAGAAGCACGCAGTCGCCCGGCTGATCGGCGCACCTCCGGGCTATGTCGGGTATGACGAAGGCGGGGTGCTGACCGAAGCAGTGCGGCGAAGGCCCTATCAGGTCGTGCTGTTCGACGAGGTTGAGAAGGCGCATTCCGATGTATTTAATGTGCTGTTGCAGGTACTCGACGACGGACGGCTGACCGACGGGCAGGGGCGCGTGGTGGATTTCTCCAATACGCTGATTATCCTTACGTCCAATCTGGGCAGCGAGTATCTGTCCAATATGACTTCGGAGCAGAAAGTCAGCGATGTCGAACCCCAGGTCATGGATGCAGTGCGCGGGCATTTCCGGCCCGAATTTCTGAACCGGCTGGACGAGATCATTCTGTTCCACCGGCTGGCTGAGGAGCACATGGTGCCGATCGTCCGTATCCAGCTGGGCCGCGTGCAAAAGCTCCTCAGCGACCGCAAGATTACGCTCGACCTCAGCGAAGCTGCGCTGCGCTGGTTGGGGCGTGTCGGTTACGATCCGGTGTACGGTGCGCGCCCGCTGAAGCGCGCTGTGCAACGCTACCTGCAGGACCCGCTCGCGGACAAGCTGTTGGCCGGTGAAATACCTGACGGCAGCACGCTGAAGATCGACGAGGGCGATGGGAAGCTCAAGATCGACGTTACCTGACCACGGCGTTTCGCCTTGGTGCCAGGACGAACCTAAGCAAACGTCACTCTACGCACGTTTGCACAATGCAAAAGAAAGGGCCCCGGAAGCGATCCGGGGCCCTTTCTTTTATCGTATGCCGCGAGGCTTAGAAGTTCGCGGTGAAACCGGCGTAGAAGTAACGGCCGATATTGTCATAGATACTCGATCCACCACCCGAGCCGGTCAGCTGCAGAGGCGGCGCCTGGTCGGTCAGGTTATCGACACCGGCATAGAACGAGAAGTCGTCGCTCACCCGGACGTTACCACGAAGCGAATGGTAGAACCGCTCCTCGTAGAATTCTTCCGCGGTAGCGTCTGGGTTTATGGCTGGTACTACGATCAACTCCCCTGGGGTACAGGTTGGCGAACCTTCTGTACGGGGGATTACGCCCACTCCTGGGGTGCCACGGCCCTCGACACATGCTGCCGTAAAGGAATTAGTAGTTTCAAACCCATTAATAAATTGCTTATCCAAGAAACGTAGTCCGTAGGATAGGGTAAACGGACCTGTTCGATACGATGCATTGAAGTTTACTGCCCACTCGGGATCGCCAAGTTCACCGCGAACCACGTTTGGTACATTGGGATTTGTACTATCAAGGAAGTTCGTACGCTTCAATACATGAGTAGCGAGAGCGCGGAACGAAATGCGATCATCATTATCGAATGTCTTGGAATAGCGAACGTCAAAATCAATACCTTCCGCCTCCAATCGCGCAAAGTTGATCGGGAATGTCGTCAGGGCATTGTCTTGGTTCAGATCGCCCTCGGGCTCTCTTGGATTGACCTGATCACAAAATCGATTTTGGAGGGACGTTGCGTCGTAGCACAGCGCAAGCACCGCATTTGCCGGCAACTGCGAAATCACGTTCTCAACGGTGATATCATAGTAGTCAACCGAGGCTGCAAAACCAGGCAAGAACGAAGGTTCAAAAATAGCACCAACAGTATAACTGTCCGATATTTCTGCCTTAAGCGCCTCATCACCTCGCTGCCGAAAGCCAGTATTGGATGTAATGCCGTCCGCATCGTAGCCTTCCGGCACGCCATCCGCCCGACAATTGATAAGCCTACTGGCTGGTCCCAAGTTAATTGTTTCGTCATCGCACGGATCGTTTAGAAAGCCAAAGTTTTGTGTCAATGGCGCGAACAAATCAGAAAGAGTAGGCGACCGAACGGCGCGGGAGTAATTAGCACGGAATCTCAGGTCTGGGATGGGCGAATAAACCAAATTGCCGTTATAGGAATAAACCGTACCGGTTTGCCCACCCCCGGAATTATAATCAGACACACGCCCGGCAGCTGAAACTGTAAGCTCGTCCGCAAAAGGTAAATTGGCAAGCAACGGGAACTCGATTTCGCCGAAAGCCTCTACAATTTCAAGATCCGGGGGGGAGAAGGTACCAAATGCATTGAAAAAGGTGTTGCCGGTCGCCGACAGATCGTCAGGTCGTGAGGAAGCCGTTTCCTTCCGGTATTCACCCCCGAGAACGGCGCGAATAGGACCACCCGGAAGTTCGAAGAAACCGGACGAGTCCGTGTTAACGAAGCCCAGCAAATTGTACTGTTGAGCCTTGTCGTCAAGGGTTGCGTCAGTATTGATGTAATCAAGGGCAGCTGCGCTTGGCGCACCCACACCAAACAGATTAAGGGGCGCACAAGCAGGATCGTCGTTGGTGGCATCGGCGTCAGCATTGATGCGACAGACAATATTACCTGTTGCCGGATCGCGAACAGCATCCACAGCATTTTGAAGGTTAGCAAAGACCAAGTTATTGGTAGCTGCCAAGCTGCTGGTAAATCGACCGTAATTAAAAGAGATATCGTAACGGGTGTTCGAACTGATATCGCCTTCGACCCCAACCACAATACGATAGGTTTCACGCTTCAGAACGTCGGTTCGGGCACCAAAATCAATATTGTTTCGATTAATAGCGAAGCCTGTGGCCGCCCCTGAGTTTGGTGGGAAGCCAAAGCCGACCAGAAGTTCGTCTTGAATGGCTTCTGCGGTGGCGCGAGCCGCAGGCGTAAGGAACGGATTATCGAAACTAATGAATGTAGGGGTCGCTGGTTCGTCGAAACATTCATTACGGCCAAAAAGACCCACGGCACCGCCGAGATTGCCGCAAATCCCGTTCAGGAACGATGGTGTGCCGGCACCACGCGCTTCGATGCGCGCATATTTGGCTTCAACATACGGACGGACTGCGTCTGAAATATCGAACCGACCCAAAAGGTTGATATTGTAGCGTTCGATATCGGGAATCAGCGTACCGATCGTGCCGAAGTCCGAACCCGTTCCACCCTGCACATTGTTCGTGCCGGGGAAATTCAGATTATCTTCCCGGACCAAGTCACCGGTTGGCGTAAAACGAAACTGAACATCGTTACCGTCAGCATCACAAGCTAGCGGTTGCACTGCAGCACCAAAAATACAGAACGGCCTTAGCGTACCGCCATCCGAGATGAAGTCGAGACGCAGGCCGTCGCGAAGTTCGAAATCGGGGATACCATCCGAATTCGTGATGCCCTCATCACTCAGGTCATCGATCTGAACAAAACCTTCAAACCCGATAAACGCACCAGAAATTTCTGGACGCTGTACATTGAGAACACGGTTAATTTTGCTGTATTCAGCAACGGCAGCGATGTTGCCGCGACCGTCGGCAAAGTTCTTACCAGCTGCGATGGCGGCCGTGTAACGACCATTGTCGCCGCGTTCGGAAATGCCCGACTGTGCGGAGATTTCCAGACCTTCGAAATCGCGCTTGGTAATGAAGTTCACGACCCCGGCGATGGCATCCGAACCGTACACGGCGGACGAACCACCGGTAACCACGTCGGTGCGTTCCAGCAGTTCGAACGGGATGGTGTTGATGTCGACCCGGAAGTCGCCAGCGCTACCCGTAACATGTCGGCGGTTGTTTACGAGAACAAGCGTACGACTGGTACCCAGGCCGCGAAGATCGAGGAAGTTCACACCGGTCGTGCCGATGAAACGCTGCGAGTTCGATGTCGAGAAGGTAGAGCGAAGCGACGGAAGGTCATTCAACGCGTCACCAAGAGACAGCGCACCGTCGTCGAGCAGTTCTTCCGCGGCAACCGAAGTCACCGGAACAGGCGAATCAAGGTTTGGGCGCTGGATGCGCGAGCCGGAAACCACAATCAGACCGCTAGGTTCGGTTTCACCGCCAGGAGTAACCGTCGTAGGATCGGATTCGTCAACACCGACCTGCTGGTCCTCGTCTTCATCCTCATCAGGATCGACGTCCTGTGCGTATGCCGGTGTAGCGAGCGCGGCGAGCGAAAGTGCGACGATTCCGGCGCTGGCGCTGAAACGCCCCTTCTGGTTGAAAATCTTTCTCATGATAATTCCAGTCCCCTCGGAATGCCGGATCAATCCGGCGTAATCGAAATGCAATAATCTGCGTGTATCTAGTACAATCGCGACGAAAGGTATCGTCTGCTGCCCCACCCCACGCAGTGCTGGAAAAGCGATGCGTTAACCTACCGGGAGTCGCAAACGGATTTCGCCTGACGTCACCAGTTTGCGTCCGCATGTTGCCCTTTCGCAACAGATGGACGACAGGAAGGGTCAAGCCAAAGGTAAACTAGCACGCAAAAGGTGCGGCCCCACCCACTGTCGTTTTTATTGGGGCAAGTTGATTACTCGATGCGGCGACCCTTTACGCCAATCTGACCGTTTACGCGGATAAAGTACGACCCGAGCGAGGCTTTCTTGAAAACCACCGTATCACCGGGCTTCGGACCGCGCAGGCGGCTGGGCGGGTTGGATATCTGCCAAACGGCATTTTCGGCAGTACGGAACACAATCGGCCCACGGCGCGAGGCGTTAACCGCGGTCACCGTGGTTTCCAGCATGGTTGTATCGTCGTCTTTATCGTCGCCATCGTTCCCGAACAGGGCGATTTTTGGCAGCGACAGGCCGAACAGGCTGCGCCGTGTTTCCTTCAGATCGTCCGCTTCGACGATCCGTAGGTCGCCAGCTGCTTCCGCCTGCATCATCACGCCCACCGCTGCGTCGTAACAGGCCAGCCGCTGATCCGGCTCGGCAATGGCGCGACATTCCTGCACCCGGTCAAAGGAGCCGGGTGCGATTGCGCCCGGATCTGTTTCTGATGATGTCGATTGTGCTTGTAAACCTGTCGCGGCGAGGCAGGCCGCGACGGTGGCGGCAGCGATCAAGGTGGTGCGCTTCGGCATGAGCTTGTCCTTCTTGGTTCAGGATTGGATGACGTCAGGATTTCAGGCTTCTTTAGGGGCGGGCCGCTGTCTCAGTACGGTCAAGGCAGCACAGCTTACACCCCCGCTGCTACGACAAGGGTTTTGCCACGGCGTTCATCCATTTCCAAGCAGGCATTCTTCGCGCCTCGGAAGCACTGTAACCGTAATGACACACAGCATTCCTGTTCTGCCAATCGGTATTGTTGAGCGATTGCAAGGGGCGGGGCGGACGCATAAAGCTCGCCAATTCGGATCGAAGTCCGACCGATTTTTTCTGACGGCGCCGCAGTGGTGCTTAAATTCTCAAGGGGATTGGAATGTCCAACCGTTTTACCAAGGCTTCTCTGCTTACCGGGACCATCATGGCCGGCGCCATGATTGCAACCCCGGCCTTTGCACAGACGTCCAACACCGATGACATGACCGATCAGGAAGTGTCCATGCAGGCCGCTCCTGACCAGGTTATCGGCGATCCCATCGTCATCACCGGTTCGCGCATCAAGCAGAACACCGCGACTGCAGCACCAATTGCCGTCGTGCAGGACGAAGAGTTCCAGCTGTCCGGTACGGTCAACGTCGAAAACGTGATCAACACGCTGCCGCAGGTCATCCCCGGCACGACGTCCTTCTCCAACAACCCAGGTGGCGGCGTCTCCACGCTGAACCTTCGCGGTCTGGGCACTGCCCGTACGCTGGTGCTGGTCAACGGCCGTCGCTGGGTCAGCTTCGACACCTCGCAGGTTGTCGATCTCAACACCATTCCGTCGTTCCTGATTGATTCGGTCGACGTTGTGACGGGTGGTGCTTCCGCCGTTTACGGTTCCGACGCTCTTGCCGGTGTCGTCAACTTCCGCCTGCGTGAAGTCGAAGGCGCGGAACTCGGCGGTCAGTACTCGATCACCGAACGCGGTGATGGCGGTGCTTACGAAATCCACGGTGCCCTTGGTTCCGCATTCGCCGATGGTCGCGGTAACGCCACTGTTTACGGTGAGTACTTCAACCGCAGCGCCGTTTTCCAGGGCGATCGCGCGTTCTCCAACTTCGCAGTTGGTGGTGAAACCTTCGGCGCGCCTCTGCAGCAGTTCGGTTCTTCGACGCTGCCACAGGGTCGTATCAACTTCGCAAATTTCGTTGCTAGCGATGTTGGCACCGATCTTAATGGCGATGGTGACTTTGGCGATGTCGTGAATGGTGTGCGCGAAACGCCACGTCTTCCGATTGCAAACGGCCTTATCTTCGATGATGCCGTGTTCGATAATGCTGGTTCGCCGCGTGCCCGTGCCGGTGACACGTACAACTATGCACCCGTCAACTATCTGCAGGTTCCGCAAGAGCGCTATCTGCTCGGTGGTTACGCCGATTACGAGTTCGCGGATGGCCATGAGTTCTTTACGGAAGTCAGCTACGTCAATAACCGCGTTGCCAACGAATTGGCAGCAACGCCCGTTACAGGCACGTTCAACCTCGACATCGCTACTGTTTCGCAGTTCCTCTCGCCTGCGGCGATCGCTGAACTGAACCAGATCGATGCCAACGAAGCGGCTGCAAGTGCAGAGCGTGTAGCTAACGGCCTTGCACCTCTTCCCGCGGCAGAACTGGGCGTGGTTTCCACATTTGTCCAGCGTCGTACGGTCGAGACCGGCGCCCGTAATTCGCTCGACGAGCGTAACGCATTCCGCGTTCTCGGCGGCGTCCGCGGCGACATTACCGACTGGTTGAACTACGATGCGTATTACTCTTACGCTCGTACACGCAACGCCAATATTCAGCAGGGCAACATCTCGCGCTCGGCCTTCCAGGCTGGCCTTGATGGCACAGGTACGCCGATCAATATCTTCGGCCCGAACACCCTGACGCCAGAACAGATCGACGCTATTTCGATCCAGGCTCAGAACGGCGATGTTTCAACCCTGCAGGTTGCCAGTGGCGCCCTGTCCGGCTCGGTCGGCGAGCTTGGCTTCGGCGGCGGACCCATCGGTTTTGCGATCGGTGCAGAGTACCGCAAGGTCGGTTCGCAGTTCCTTCCTGATACTGCGCTGTCATCCGGCGACGTAATCGGCTTCAACGCTGGCGATGCTACCGAAGGCAGCTACGACGTGAAGGAAGTGTTCGGCGAGCTGATCGTACCGGTGTTCGACACCGATAGCGGTCTGCGTCTGGAACTGACGGCCGCCGGTCGTTATTCGGACTATTCGCTTGACGCAGTTGGCGGTGTTGGCACCTACGCTGGTGGTATTCAGTTCTCGCCAATCCGCGATATCACGTTCCGTGCGCAGTATCAGCGCGCTGTTCGTGCCCCGAACGTGGGTGAACTGTTCGGCGGCCGTGCCATCGGTTTCCCCGGTGCAACCGACCCTTGTAACAATGCTCCGGGTGCCGGTGTCGATGCGGCGGGCCTTGCTCGTACTTGTGTCGCATCTGGTGTTCCAGCTGGTTCGGTCGGTAGTGGGACTATCCAGCAGAACGCCCAGATTCCTGCACTCTTCGGTGGCAACCCGGACCTTCAGGAAGAAACGTCGGACAGCTTCACCGCTGG
This sequence comes from Alteripontixanthobacter maritimus, assembly GCF_003340475.1. Lineage (NCBI taxonomy): Bacteria > Pseudomonadati > Pseudomonadota > Alphaproteobacteria > Sphingomonadales > Erythrobacteraceae > Alteripontixanthobacter > Alteripontixanthobacter maritimus. The sequence continues at coordinate 455,428 of NZ_QBKA01000002.1, forward strand.
TGTCGTTCTCCGGCCGACATTCCTGCCAGGCTTCACCTTGACAGCCGATTACTTCAATATCGAAATCGAAGATGCAATTGCTACCTTCGCTGGCGGTTTGAACAACGCACTGGATCTCTGCTTCAACCAGGTTCAGGACATCAACGATCCGATCTGTGCTCCCTTCCGCGGAACACGTAGCGCGACCGGCGATATCGTGACTGCCAACCCTCCTTTTGTCGGCAATGCGAACATCGCTAGCCTCGAAGTGGCTGGTATCGATCTCGAAGCGTCCTACACCACTACGGTTCCGTTCTCGCTGTTCAGCGACACGGGCGAGCAGGGCTTGAATCTCTCGTTCCTGGGTACGTGGACTGAGCGTTCGAACTTCGCACCGATCCAGGGCGGCGACGTTCTGAACGAGTGTGCTGGCAAGTTCGGTGCTACCTGTGGCGAGCCTACACCTGAGTACAAATGGACCAGCCGTGCATCGTTCATTGATGGTCCGGTGACGACTTCGGTTCGCTGGCGTCACCTGAGCAGCGTCAACGACGATGATGATGGCGTTCTGTTCACCGACTTCAACGGTACCGAAGAGCTGGACTCCTATGACCTGATCGACCTCACCTTGGCGGTCGACCTCACGGAGCAGTTCAACTTCAATGTCGGCGTAACGAACCTGTTCGATACGCTTCCGGATACACCGGAATTCAATGCGGCAGGCGAAGTCAGCAACGATATCAGCGGTTCGCTGCTTGGTGATAACCAGGAACAGGCTAACACCTACCCGAGCACTTACGACGTGCTGGGTCGCCGGTTCTTCGTTTCGGTCGGCTTCAAGTTCTAAGCTAAGATCGACGATCAAATTGGGGCGGCGGACTTCGGTCCGCCGCCCTTTTTCGTGCGCGTTTCGGACGCTGGCATGGTCCGTCTCAGGCTCTCGTCGAGGCGGTTCGACCAAATGGTGTGGGCTAGTGCCTATTCAGGTGATGTAGCGAGAAGGCTGTGTGCCTTTCGCTATGGCGCTGTACTGCTTCTTCGCGCAGGCAAGGGGGCACGCGGTCCAAGGTGGGGCAGCAGTGGGCTGGTTCGCTTCATGATGGCCAGGGCACGGATGCCGCGAAACGTTCTGTGCGTACCGCTTTTCGGGTTCAGGTATCCGATTTGCGTAGCAGCATGGAGCGCGGCGCTTCGCCAAGCGTTTGCGCTGGCTGAGTTCGGAACGGAGCGGCTAGGACAGCGGTGAGGAATTAGGCTTGCGCCGGTATCCTCAACTGTCGCTACGCTCCAGCCGATAAAAGGTCGCAAAGGCCGCCGGATAAAGACCATCGGCCAGCTCATCACCCCCCACCAAGTTCAGACCGGCAATGCGCCAGCCATCCGCCAAACCCGCATGATCGTCCGCCCGTGCGCAAGCCGATACGAGCGATCCGATACGGCCAAGCTCGTTGCGCGCCTTGTCCTCCAGCGTATTAAGCAAGCGCGCAACGTTGCCGGGATGATCGCGTAGTCCCAACCCCAGCGTCTGGCGGACTGCCTCGGCCAGTTCCCAAGCCGCCGAACGATCTCCAAACAAACGCGCTCCCTCAGCAGGTGCCGCTTGGACGGCATCAGGCACAGCGTGCAGCCCCATAGCGCGTGCCTTCAAGCTGCGCCGCGCAATCTCTAGCAAATTGCGTTCGTCCAGAACCCAGGCGAGGCCACTTGCCCGCTCGCGGTTATGGGCAAGGATCGGTCCGTCGCCGCGATGCAGCATCAGTCCGATGATTGCGCCGGGTCTGGTTACCCGCGCAATTTCCGAGGAGACCTTCGCGGTATCGCCATATTCAAAACCGAACTGGCTAGTCACGACATCGAAATGCGCGTCGGCATAGGGCAACTGCTCCATCGCAATTCCGCCGCGCGATTTGGTTCCACGCGGGGCTTTGGGTAGCACCGGCGCGCGGTCGATGCCCAACAGCTTGGCTTTCGGGCGGACGGCCTGGAAGTGAGCCATCACCCGCCCGTCTCCTGTCGCCAGATCAAGCGCAGTAAACTTAGGCGGCAGCTCTTTGGCGAATGCAGTCCAGCATTCCCGCTGCGCAGCATCGATCGAGCGATAGCCGTCAGGCAGACAGCCGCCGGACTCCCTGGCGGCATCGTCGGCCCAGAAATCGTTCCACGAAGCGGCGTCCTGCGGGGTAGTCATCGGGCGATCATCGGGCGGAAGCCCCTCTTACATCGAATGCGGTTGTCAGGCGGGTCCCGGCGTCGAATGGGCCGGTACTGTGGTAGAGCGTGCTGGGAAACAACGCCAGATAGCCTGCGCGCGGACGGATGACGCGCAACGGTTCAAGCTCCATCCGCAAATCAGGCGGCGCGCGGCCCAGTTCCAAAGCGCCCTGCAATTCACTATCGCTCGCCGCACCTGCTTGCTGTTGTATGGCGGGCGGCAGTTCGCAGTAGAGTGCGGAGGAGAGCAAACCCTCGGGGTGAATGTGTGCAGTATGATAATCGCCACCGCCCGTCAGGCGGATGGACCAAGAACCGGCGATGCTCCATGGCAGGTTTCGTTGGCTCAGCAGTGGATGGGTATCATCCCGGGGCGGCAGATTGGTGCGATAGGTTTCCAGGGTCGCCATCAGCGCATCATGCAGGGCGCGCAATTCAGGCTCCGTCCGGTCGAACAGGATGCCACGCGTCTGGGTTCCCCCACGCAGCGACTGGCCAAGCGGGAAGCAGGATACGTCATGGAGCTGGTGGAGTACCGGGATGGCGCGGTGCACCACATCGGCATCGCCTTCCAGCGGCAGAAGTTGCACCAACCCGTCCTGCCCGTGCAACCATTGCGCGCGTTCGTCATCCAGCATCCGCCAGCACAGATCGCGCGCCGCCCACGCGCCCACCATGCCGGGCTTCATCGCGATTGCGCTGGCTAGCAATACCTCAGCCTCGATAAACTCACCGCGCCGCATCAGGTGGCGCGCTTTGGCGAAGACGGCAGCGACGGATTCATCGTCGAGCGCAGCGAACGCCGCATCGGCCTCGTCCATTCGTCCCGCCGCGCTGGCCTGTGCCGACTTGGCGAGCAACAAGGCGGGCGCATCGGGATGTTTTGCGAGGCCTGCTTTCGCGGCCTCAAGCGCTTCCAGATGGCGGTCTGCACGGTCGAGATGGGCGATCCATTCCACCCATATATCCACGCCGGCATCAGCCTGCTGCACCGCGCTCGCAAAAGGCGCGGTAAAGTCCTCCATTCCCGAAGCCAGATTGAGCTGTGTCAAATAGGTCAGGCCGGGCAGCCAATTTGGTCCTTGCCGGACGATTTCCTCGGCCAATTGCCGGGCTGCCTCGGCATCGCCTACAGCCTCCAGCGCTTGCGCCTTGCCGAGCCAGCCATCGGGATCGGCGGGATTACGGGCGAGGGCGGTGTCGAAACGCGCAACCGCATCGCTTTCCGCCCGTTCCAGCGCCACACGGGCCCTGCCAGCCAGCGCCTTTGCATGAGTGGGCTCGGTCGCCAGCGCCGCATCGAACCAGCGAGATGCCGCATACAATTCGCGCAATTCGTAATGCAAAGCGCCGCGCACCGCGCAATAGCGGGCGGAGCTTTGCGCCGTCCCTGCAAGGGGTTCCAGCAACCGTAGCCCGGCATCGAACTGGCGCAAATGCGATAACGCGATGGCGAGATTGAGCACGTATTCCAGTGCATCCGGTTCGGCCTCGACCGCCTGCAGGAACCAGTCCCGCGCCGCGGCAAACTCGCGCGCACGCATTTCCACATTGCCAGCCGTGTTGGCGAGACCAGCATTGTTGGGATACGCCGCACACAATTGTGCCAACAATCTTCGGGCGGTCGCAACATCGCCCGCTGCTTCCGCATCCAGCGCACGCTGGCGGATAGTCGCAGGCGCGTCGGCCATCAGACGTTGCGGACCCATCCGGTGATGGCATAGCGGCCAAGCGGAGCGAACGGCGGCACGAAGCCAACCGAATGCGCCTGCGGGACGGCGAACATATTGAGGCTGTTGAAGCGGGGCCGAAACGCGCATTCGATATTGCCATCCTGGTCGAAGAAATTGAGATAGCCGCCCCAGTCGGGCTTCCAGTCGTCCACCGTCAGATTGAGGACATAGGCAACCTTCCACCCTTCCGCCACATGGCTGTCGGTATGCAACCCCAGGAAGTGCTGCGGCGCGTAAAGCGTGGCCTGCCCGTCGGCCTTGATCAGGTCGTCCATGCCGGTGACTTCGCGCACCAGCCCGAGAAATTTCGGCGTATTCAGATATTCGATCAGCAGATCGTGCGCGCCGCCCTCGTTCCATTTCTCGAGATAGCCCTGAACCAGCGAATACTGCGCATAGCAGAAGGCATAATCCCCACGCGCAGCCGCTTTGCCGGCAGCCTGTGTCAGCCGGGCAAGGCGCTGCTGCCCCGCTTGCGTGTTTAACTCCGCGGGCGGGACTTGCGCCGGGCCACCGACTTCGCCGCCTGCATTACCCGAATTCGCTCCATCGCCCGGCGCGGTCGCCATGCCCCAGGCGGTGCCGCGCGCCAGTACATCGCGTATCTCGCGCGCGGATTCGTTGGTCAACACGTCCCGGATCTGAATCCGGCGCCGGCTTGCGAAACGCGCCGCTAGTTCCTCGCGATCGAGGGCAGGGTTCAGTTCGAACAGGGTTTTTGCCATCGCACAGGTTCTGTAAGACTTCGCCGCGCGAAACAAGCGTGCAGCGGCAAGTCCGGCGGCGTTTTCCTTGACGCGGCGATACGCCATGCGACAAGTGGCCAATCGAAACTGGTTGGAAAAGACAGGAGAGCAGCGTGGCCGAAGCCTATATCGTCGAAGCAGTCAGGACCGCAGGCGGGCGGCGCGGTGGCCGGTTGGCTGGCGTCCACCCGGTCGATCTGGCGGCCAGATCGCTCGATGCGGTGATGGAGCGCAGCGGGGTCGACCCCCAGGGTATCGACGATGTGATCATGGGCTGCGTCAGCCAGGCGGGCGAACAGGCCATGCAGGTTGGGCGCAATGCCGTGCTCGCTAGCAAGCATCTGCTCGAATCGACACCGGCTGTCACTATCGACCGCCAGTGCGGATCGAGCCAGCAGGCCATCCAGTTTGCCGCGCAGGCCGTGATGAGCGGCACACAGGATGCTGTCATCGCCGCAGGGATCGAGAGCATGAGCCGCGTACCGATGGGTTCCACCGCCACGCTGCACATGAAGGAAGGGCTGGGCGGCTACAAATCGCCCGGTTTGGAAGAAAAATATCCCGGCATCATGTGGTCGCAATTCATGGGCGCCGAGATGATCGCGCAGAAGCACGATCTGTCGAAGGACGATCTCGACCGGTTCTCGCTCTCCAGTCATGAAAAAGCCATCGCGGCCACGAAGTCCGGCGCGTTCGACGCTGAAATTGTCCCCGTCGCCATCGAAACCCCCGAGGGCGAGGAGATGCACACGGTGGACGAGGGCATCCGGTTCGACGCAACGCTCGATAGCATCGCATCCGTCAAGAAACTGAGCGAGGAGGGGCGCATTACGGCCGCTAGTGCCAGCCAGATTTGCGACGGGTCGAGCGCGGTCATGGTAGTGTCGGAGCAGTTTCTGAAGGACCATAACCTCACACCGATGGCGCGCATTCACAATCTTACCGTGACGGCGGGTGATCCGGTCATCATGCTGGAAGAACCGCTGTTCGCGACCGACAAGGCGCTGAAACGTGCGGGCATGACAATGGATGAGATCGACCTGTACGAAGTGAACGAGGCCTTTGCGCCAGTGCCGCTGGCATGGCTGAAGCACACCGGTGCCGATCCCGATAAGTTGAACGTCAATGGCGGCGCGATTGCGCTGGGCCACCCGCTCGGCGCATCGGGAACCAAGCTGATGGCGACCCTGCTACAAGGCTTGAAGGCACGCGGCGGAAGATACGGCCTGCAAACTATGTGCGAAGGCGGCGGCGTGGCGAATGTAACGATTGTCGAGGCACTTTAAGAGACAGATCAACTTTTCTAGTTTCCGCTCAGCCTAAGCTTATCGAAGAATCGCACTTTTCTTCTGACCTTACGCCAAAGTTAAGTACGGTCCTTCGACCAGCTCAGGACGAGCGGTTTTCTCTGTTACAAGGATTTTAATGATGGAAATCAACGCAAACACACCCGCGGTCGTCACCGGTGGCGCATCCGGACTTGGCGAAGCAACCGCGCGCGCTCTGGCGGCCAAGGGGGCTAAAGTCGCTATTTTCGACTTGCAGGAGGAGAAGGGCCAGGCCGTCGCCAAGGATATTGGCGGCATTTTCTGCGAAGTGAACGTGACGACCGACGAGAGCGTCGATGCCGGCTTTGCCAAGGCACGCGAAGCCCATGGGCAGGAACGGATACTGGTCAATTGCGCCGGTACCGGCAGCGCGATCAAGACCGCTAGCCGCGATAAGCAGACAGGCGAGATCAAGCACTTCCCGCTCGATGCGTTCAACTGGCTGATCCAGATCAACCTCGTCGGCACCTTCCGCTGCATCGCCAAATCCGCCGCCGGCATGATGAGCGCCGATCCGCTGTCCGATGACGGTGACCGCGGTGCTATCGTGAACACCGCCAGCGTTGCGGGCGAAGATGGCCAGATCGGACAGGCGGCCTACTCCGCGTCCAAAGGCGGCGTCATCGGCATGACCCTGCCCATCGCGCGCGACCTGATGCGCGAAGGAATTCGGGTGAACACCATCCTGCCGGGCATTTTCAACACCCCGCTGATGAACGCGGCGCCGCCGCAGGTGAAGGAAGCGCTGGCAGCCAGCGTGCCGTTCCCCAAACGGCTTGGCCATCCTGAAGAATACGCACATCTTGCCTGCGCCATGATTGAAAACGGCTATTTCAATGGCGAGGACGTGCGTCTCGACGGTTCCATCCGCATGGCCCCCCGTTAAAGTGCTCGCTTCCGCAACAGGTTCCGCTCTCCATATTTAATGGGGGAGCGGAACTAGTTGTGAACAACCCAGTCCTGCGGCGAAACGGCGGGCTAACCCTTGTGCGTGCATATATAACCAGCGTTACCTTATAACACGATCATACCCCCGGACAGGAACCCTATCGATGACCGGATATTCGCAGATCGCCTTCGACATTACCGACCGGATTGCGACCATCACTCTCGACCGGCCGGAGAAGCTGAACGCCTATACCCGCCATATGATGGCCGAGATCTGCGATGCTATCGACCGCACGGACAAGGATGACGATGTGCGCGCGGTTATCTTCACCGGCTCCGGCGAGCGGGCGTTTTGCGCTGGTGCCGACCTTACGCCTGAAAGCGGCGACCGGCCCTTCGCCAGTGCCCGGGAAGTGGACGATCTGTCCGATGATATCGTGCGCGATGGCGGCGGGCGGCTGACGCTACGTCTGTTCAATTCGAAAAAGCCGTTGATTTCGGCCTGCAATGGTGTGGCAGTCGGCGTTGGCGCGACGATGCAACTGCCGATGGATATGCGGCTGGCATCCGAAAATGCGCGGTTCGGTTTTGTGTTTGCGAAACGCGGCATCGTGCCGGAGGCAGCCTCCAGCTGGTTTCTGCCGCGACTAGTGGGGATGCAAACAGCCCTGGAATGGACCATGACAGGCCGGATTTTCGGTGCGGACGAAGCGTTGAAGCACGGTCTTGTCCGCTCCATCCATCCGCAAAGCGAGCTGCTGGTGGCGGCACACGAACTGGCCAGCGAGATCGCGGAAAATACCTCCGCCGTTTCCATCGCCATGACCCGTGCGATGCTGTGGCGGCTATCCGCGACCGAACATCCGATGATGGCGCACCGGATGGACAGCCGTTCGATCTATCGCCTGTCTCGCAGTGACGACGCGAAGGAGGGCATCGCCAGCTTTCTTGAAAAGCGTGCCCCCGAATTTACGGACACTGTTGTAGACGATATGCCCGATTTTTACCCCTGGTGGCAGGAGCCGGAATACAAATGACGATGGCAACACCCCCCGGTGCCTGGCACATCGGCGTCATCGGCGGTTCCGGCCTGTACGAGACGGCCCCGCTGGATGACGCGCAGCAGATCGATGTGCAATCGTCCTTCGGTTCGCCTTCCGGTCCCATTACGACCGGTACGCTAACGGGCACGGACGGTCCGGTGCGCTTCACCTTTCTTGCCCGTCACGGGGCGGGGCACACGCTTCCGCCATCGGCCATCAACTACCGTGCCAATGTCGATGTGTTGAAACGTTGCGGGGTGACCGACGTGCTGGCGATCAGCGCTATCGGCAGCTTGCAAGAAGAATACGCGCCGGGCGATTTCATGGCGGTGGACCAGATTATCGATCGCACCATGGATAGTACGACCGGACGCGAGCGCAGCTTTTTCGGGGCGGGCTGCGTTGCCCACGTACCGCTGGCCGATCCGGTCTGCCCGCAACTGTCGGTCATGGCCGCGAACGCAGCGGAGGCCGCAGGTGCCACCGTGCATCGCGGCGGAACCTATGTAGCCATCGAAGGACCGCAATTCTCCACCCGCGCCGAAAGCCACATGTACCGCGCATGGGGCGGTGACGTGATCGGCATGACCGCCATGCCCGAAGCGCGATTGGTGCGGGAGGCGGAACTGCCATACGCGCTGCTTGGCATGATTACCGATTACGATTGCTGGCGGGTCGGCGAAGACGGCGCAGCGCAGGACGTGGACATCGCCCAGATACTGGAAGTCATGGCGCGCAACGGCGATATCGCGCGCGCCGCGCTCGCACAGTTGGCTCAATCGCTACCGCCGCAACGCGACCCCAGCCCGACCGACACCATCCTCGACACCGCCATCATTACCGCTCCCGAGGCTCGCAATCCGCAAGTGATGGCGCGGCTGGATGCCATTGCAAAACGGGTTACGGGCGGGTGACGGGCGGTTGAACCGGGGCTGGAGCGCGGCCTATACCCTTGCAAAGACAAGCGGTTTCGTTTGTAACCTGCGGCCATGACCACGCGGCTTCCCGACTTTTTGCCCTACCAGCTCTCGATCACGTCCAACGCGATCAGCGGCCGGATTGCGGATTCTTATCGCGGGCAATTCGGGTTGAAAGTATCCGAATGGCGCGTGATGGCGGTGCTTGGCGACGCCGGCGCGCAGACGCAGCGTGAGCTGGCTGCCATGACGCTGATGGACAAGGTGGCGGTGAACCGCGCTTGCCGGTCGCTGGAAGAACGCGGTCTGGCGGTCAGGACGCCGAATTCGCGTGACGGACGTAGTCACCATCTGGCGCTGACGGACGAAGGTTCTGCCATCCATGCGCGGATCATGCCGCTGGCACTGGCGATGGAAGCGCGCTTGTTCGAAGGCTTCGACGAAGCGGAGCGGGCGCAGTTTTCCGCGATGATGCAACGGCTGCGAAAACGGGCAGGCGAACTGGCGGGCAGCCAGGACTGACCGCGAATATATTTGGTAGATGAACGCAATTGGCGGACACCGGATATTCCGATGCCCACCAAAATGGTGTTTTGTATTATGATCTAGAGCGCGGTCAGCCGCCACCCGGATTGGTTGCGAACGCATCGCTGATCGAACAGGCCGCAGGGCCCAGAATAACGATGAACAGCACCGGCAGGATGAACATGATTAGCGGTACGGTCATGATGGCTGGAAGGCGTGCAGCCTTTTCCTCGGCGCGCATCATGCGTTCATTCCGGAATTCAGCCGACAGCACGCGCAAGGCTGATGCCAGCGGAGTACCGTAGCGTTCGGTCTGGATCATGGTCGTGACCACACCCTGCACAGAGTCCAGGTTCACGCGGTAGGCCAGATTGGCAAACGCCATTTTGCGTTCGGTAAGGAAAGACAGCTCGATCGCGGTCAGGGCAAATTCGTCACCCAGTTCGGGATAGGCGCGGCCCAATTCCTTCGCCACGCGGTTGAACGCAGCATCGACCGTCAGGCCGGCCTCGGCACAGATGACCAGCAGGTCGAGTGCGTCGGGCAAACCCTTGCGAACCAAGTCTACGCGTTTGCTGGACTTGTTCTTCAGGAAGATCTCGGGGCCCTTGTAACCAAGTCCGACCGCTACCGTCAGTGCGCCCATCCGCTTCACACTCCCCCATTCAGGGAAGAAATCGAGAAGGTAGACCACCGAGAAGACGATCAGACCCATCACGATTGGCGCGATCAGGCGTAGCCCGATAACGATTGGAGCCAGTTCGCGATTGTTGCGGTAGCCGGCCCAGGCCAGCTTTTGCGCAATGGTGTCGATCTGGCTTTGCTGGAGCACCTTCATGTTCGACAGGGTGTCGCGCACCTTGTCGGTGGAATCGGTGCGGCGGACCAGGCTTGCCCGTTTGCGGGCGCCCTTGCTGACTATCCCGGCTTTAAGTTCTTCGCGTCGTTCGCCCAGCGCCTTGACGCGCTTGGCCATGGGATCCCTGATCGTCACGGCGGCATAGATTGCCATGACCACTCCGAGTGCGGCGATGCCGGCCAGAATGGTCCCAACGAATATGACATCGACGCCAAGCAGAGTGGGGCCGGGTGCGGTATCAAGCATGATTATCCCTTCCGGCTTAAATTTCGAAGCTGACCATCTTGGCCATGATGAAGGCCCCGATGGACATCCATACAAGGCCGCCGAGGCCGGTTGCGATCAGGCGGTCGTCTTCGAAGAAGCCGCCGATGTAATTGGGGTTGATCCACCAGATCATGAAAAACACAATGAAGGGGAGGGCACCCACGATATAGGCGGAAGCCTTCGATTCCGAGCTCATCGCCTTGATCTTCAGCTTCATCTGGCTGCGTTTACGTAAAACATCGGCGAGGTTGCTGAGCGTTTCAGCGAGGTTACCGCCGGTTTCGCGCTGAATGGCAAGAGTGATGCAAAAGAAGCTGAATTCCGGAATGTCGAGCCGATCTGCGGTTTCCTGCAGCGATTCTTCCATCGTGCGGCCGATCTTGATTCGCTCCACGATGCCTTTGAATTCCTCGCCTACAGGGCCGGGAAGCTCGGTCGCGACGACTGCCAGCGTCTCGGTCACCGGCAAGCCGGAGCGTAGACCGCGCACAAGCAGTTCGATAGCATCCGGAAACTTCACCGTGAACTTGGTGGTGCGCCGTTTTACGAAAAACCCGACCATCATGTGCGGCAAGCCGAACCCGATCACCGCCCCAATACCCAGCGCCAAGAACGCTGCACCGCTGCGAAGGTAGATCAGAACCGCGATAGCCGCAGACAGGCCGAGCGAAGTGTAGAGATATTGCGTTACGGTCCAGCCCTTGCCGGTCCGGTCGAGCCGGATTGCAAGCGCTTCGCCGCGTGAACCGGAACCCGCAACCTTGAAGGTTTTCGGTTTACGCGATGCGATGGCCTTCTTCAGCTGCGATTCCATCTTGGTATCGGCGCTGTCGGAATGCCGGAACCGGACCGCTTGCAGACGGCGGTTGCCGGCCTTCGCAGCCGACGGCCCGGCGACCAGCATATAGCCGATCACCAAAAGGGCCATGACGCCCCCGCCAAACAGCAGGAGTTGCATGATATTCATCTGCTATCCTCGCATCGAGTAAAAATCATCGCGGTCACGAAGCGGCCTTAACCGGCTGGCTCGAGCGCGGCCGACTTCTTCTTTTTCGGCAGCAATGACTTGAGGTCGAACCCGCCAAGAAGCGATTTTTTGTCGCCTGCACTTTCGCTATCGTCTTCGTCCTCCTCCGCTGCACCGATCACGTGTTTCGCCAAGTCGCGGATAATTGATGCTGCCTTGGTCGACTTGTTCGCATCGACGAAGGTCTGTCCTAGCTTGGCGGCATTGGCCGCTGCCTTCACGTCGTAGGGGATCGTGAAATCGACACGGCGTTCGATCGACGCTTCGTAATCCGCCTTGCTGATTTCAGCGACACCGGACTGCACGCGGTTGGCCACGATGACCGGCTGTGCATGAGGCGCATTGGCCTTCAGCCACGACAGGATCCGAATCGTATCGCGCGCACTGGCCAGCGTCATATCGCAAGCGAGAACCACCACGTTGATGCCGTTGAGCAGATGCGGGAAGTTGATGAGCATGTTGCGCGGCAGGTCGATCATGGTCATTTCGAATGCTGCGCGAAATTCCTCTTCCAGCTGCACGAACGCCGAACCATCGGTCATCAGCGGCGCGTTGATCGGCGCCTCGGCTGACAAGATTGCGAGATTGTCGTTCGCGCGGATCATGGCGCGTTCGATGAACAGGCCGTCGATCCGGCTGGGATTGTCGATCGCGTCGGTCAGACCGCGGCCAGGCTCCAGATCAAGGGCCAGCGCGCCGGTGCCGAAATGCACGTCAAGATCGAGCAGCGCGGTCGGCAGATGGTGTTCGGTACTAAACAACCAAGCGAGCGAAGTGGCCAGAGTGGACGCTCCCACGCCGCCCCGTGTACCGACTACGGCCGTTGAAACATGGCGCTTGGCCGAGTCCGGATCGCTGGCCTTGGGTGCGGAAAACACCTGCTGCGCCTGATTGAGCGAATCGCGCACTTGCCCGGCCGAAAGCGGCTTGAGCAGGTAATCGTGGATGCCGCTGGACAGCAGATCGCGGTACAGGCGCACGTCGTTGACCTGGCCGACCGCAATCACAACTGTGCCGGGCTCGCAAACTTCTGCCAGAGCGTTGATGTCATTCAGCGGGTCGCCGCTTTCCGACAGATCCACCATCAGGATATTGGGGCTGGCCGCAACCGATAGCGATTGCACCGCGTTGCGCAGTCCGCCTTTGGCGCATTTTTCCGGTTGCCAACCCAGTTCGACGACGACGGGACGCAACACGTCCAGCGCGGTATCGTCGCAGATGAAAGCGGCGAAGGGATCTCTGTTTCCGGCGTTACCGGGTTTCCAGGGAGCGTTCATTGTTCTGCTTCCTCTTAATCTGTGCCGACTTCGGTCACACCGTTTTCGCCGGTGGGTGCCTGATCGCGATAGGACTGGATTGCCTTGGTCGAGCTCATGATGACCGTTTCGCCCGTGCCATTCTGGCCAGCCAACAGGTCTTCAGGATTGGCAACCATCGCTGCCAGATTGCTGTTCACGCCGCAGCCGTAACCTGGCGATGTACCATTGGTGTAGTTCATGTCCGACTGGGCGGACCAGTCAGGGCAACCCGGCACGAAGGCATTTGCGCGCGTGATGATTACGCGGGTGCTGCCCGGGTTCACGAACCCCTCGGTTACCGGCGCACCATCGCTCAGCAACAGGCCATAACGGCCAGCCAGATCGCTTACGGCGTTGCGGGTGTATGGGTTAAGCGATGGGTCCTCGATCGAGACCCGGTCGCCGTAACGCAGGTCCATCGCTTCGAACCAAGCCGCCAGACGGCTTTGCTCGGGAATTGTCAGGCCGCTCCCGGTGGTGGCCACATCCAACGCGTAATTGGTCCGCTGAACCACTGGTTGTTTTTCGGAATACAGGCTGCGGTTCTGCGGCATTCCGCCGCAGGCGCCCAGCACCATCGTGGAAGAAAGCAAAGCCAGTCCGGCCAGTTTCGCAGGGTTCAAAATCGCGTTTTTCATCGCTTCCATCCTTCTCAATTCAAGTCGAAGCCAGGCGTGGGCGCCGGTGCATCGGCCTTTGCGCTACGGCTTTTCTTGCGCTGTTTCTTATCCGCGCGGCGGGCGGGCTTGTCTGCTGCGCCAGGCAGCAGGTCTTCCGCTTCGATGCGCGATACGTTCGGGTTCGGGGCGACCGCGCCAGCAGCTGTCGGCATCGGACGCTGCGCGCCTGAAATACCGTCATTGTCTCGGAACCCGATCAGGCGCTGCAATTCGTTCGGCGACTGGTAGCCATCGGTCGGCAGCTTGATCTCGTTCGCATTCACCGGGTTCACCAGATAAGGCGTCACGATGATCACCAGTTCGGTTTCGCCCTTGCGGAACGAGGTCGAGCGGAACAGATTGCCGAGGATCGGCACATCGCCAAGGCCGGGGGCCTTATCGATCGTGTTCTGCGCGCTGTTGCTCATCAGGCCGGCAATCATGAAGCTCTGGCCGGAGCCGAGTTCCACCGTGGTTTCCGCGCGGCGCACAGTCAGGGACGGGATCTGAAAACCGTTCTGGACAACCGCGTTCTGGCTGGAAAGTTCGGAAATTTCCGGCCGGACCCGCAGCGAGATACGACCATTGGCCAGCACTGTAGGCGTATAGGACAGGCTGACACCGAATTTACGGTAATCGATCGTCGTGGTGCCAAGTCCCTGATTGACCGGGATCGGAAACTCGCCGCCAGCAAGAAATTCTGCCGTTTCACCGGAAAGCGCCGTCAGGTTCGGCTGGGCGAGGGACGTCAACAAGCCAAGCCGTTCGGAGACATCGAACGCGCCGCCGATGTCCATACCGAACAGGCGTCCTGCAAATCGCAGCGCGGTCTGCCCGGCAGAGGGCGCAGGGAAGGAATACTGGGTGCCACCGGTGACGAATTCGCCGGTGCTCACGTCGAAAGGAAGCGAGATCGTTCCCGGTGGCAGGCCGAGTGAGGCAGACGCATCCAACACAGGCAGATTGCCATTGGCGCCGCCTGAAATGGTCGGCGCGCTGCTCCCACGGCGCGCGCCCAGCAGCAGCCCGCCGGTGTTGTCGCGGGTGTTGAGGCTGGAGCCGATTTCGCGAACCAGCGAACGGTTCACCTCGGCAAAGCGAACTTGCAGATTGACCTGCAGCGGAGTTGCCATCCGCAGGCGGCTGATAACATTGGCTTCTTCACCCAGGAAGGCACCGACAAGGCGTTCCGCCTCTGCGGCATCTTCCGGCGCGGTGACAGTTCCGGTCAGCAGCACCGTGTTCGCACCCATGGTCGATACCGCGATCTTGGCCTGTGGCATTGCCATTCCCAACATCTGATCCACGCTGTCGATATTGTTGCCGACACGCACATTGGCGGACCAGATTACGTCGCCCGCCGAATTGCTGGCATAGACAGTGGTTTCGCCGCCAGCCTTGCCGAACAGATAAAGCTGACTTTGCGATTTGATCTGGACGTCGGCCACACCGTCGTTGGCGATGAAGACATCGGCCATGGTACCGGGCACGCGGACCAACTGACCCTTCCCAATGGACAGGACCAGGTCCTGGGTCGGTGAAACCATCTGCTGCGCCGTGGCGGTGGCGACAGGCGCCATTGCCAGCGGCGCGGCGGCCAGGCTGCTTAGCAGCGCAGTTGCAAAAAAGCGGCGTTTCATGGGCTTGTCCCTCATGGTCTCGCCGATCTTTCGGCAAAGTGTGTTCTCGATGATGTTCATGGCCTTACTTTCCCACCGGTACGGCGGTGGTCTGCTTGCCGCGGGTGACGTTCACTACGGGGCCGACAGGGGCCACAGGCGCCGGTCGGGCGGTCGGAGCTGGTCCGGTAGAGGCGAAGGTTGCAGGGCCGTTGGCAACCGCTGTCGGTGCGGCTGGTCCCTTCTGTGATGGCGCGCTGCGCCGCTGGAACCGGGAAACGTCGCCGCCGGTAACATAGGTAGGCGCGCCGTCACTGGGCCGCGACATCGCCTGCCGCAGCAGCGCCTCTTCTTCCTCCGGCGTGGCATCGTCGGGCACTGTGATATCGCCCGCTGCGATAGCGCGTTCCAGCTCGCTCTGGCTGTCTGCAATGGAGCGCAGCGACAGGCTGAGCGTGCCGATGGTTTGTGCCACGGCGACCTTCTCCGCAATCTTGGGTGTTACTTCCAGCGTTACCGTACGAAAGGCGCGAACCACCGTGCGGCCCTCGACCTGTTCCTGCGTAGTGGACTGGTCGGTCGCCAGCACGCGAAGGTTGCTGAGGATCGTTTCCGAAGCCCTGAGCGCAGGGCCATCGCCCTTGACCGTCTGCGTCAGCATCAGATCGACCCGGTCACCCGGAAAGACGAAGCCGGCCACACCGGTCTTTGCCGATACGGGCACTGTAACAGCGCGCATGCCGGGGCCAAGCGCCGCTGCCAGGAAGCCGCGATCGCCGGGCTTCACCAAGCTACCCTGTGTGACAGGCTCGCCGGCTGTAACCTGGAAACGGACCACGGTGCCGAGCAGTTTGGTAATGTCGCTCTCGCCATCGATGAAATAGGCATCCTGCACCAGCTCTTCAGGCCATTGCTGGAACCCGATCGCATCAGCGGTGATGATGGTGCCGACGGGCAGGCCGCGATTGGCGACCAGGACCTTGGGGCCCTGGGCCACGGGGGCAGCAGCCTCGACCTGAGGCGCTGCAGCGCCTGCAAACATGCTACGCGCCGCCATTGCCGTGCCGATCGCGATGACCAGCGCTCCCAGCAGCAGAACCAGTTTCTTCCTGTCCATGGCTTGTCAGCCCCCTAGTTAACTTCCGTCCCTGTGGATGGGCGGGTATGGTTTTGATCGTTACGTCGGCATTGGTTAAAATCGGGTTCACCCCGATACGGCCGACCCTGTTTTCGAAGTGATATTGGAAAGCGCATCTGCCCCGGCGACCACGCTGGTGTTGCCGGTTTGCAACTGCTTTTGCGCGGCCGGTAAGGAATGAGCGCCGATGATCCAGAGACCGGCAATGGCGATGGCAATGCCATACGGAATTGCCAGCCGGTCCTTGCGGCGGCGCATGATATGCCAGCCACCAAATACGATGGTGAGGATGCCGCCGGTAATTGCCATGATGATAAGCAGCTTCAGGAACAGCATCGGCGTGATCCACAACGCCAGAGCCGTCAGCAGTTTGACGTCACCGCCGCCCATAGCGCGCAATGCGAAAAGCCCGGCCAGAACGACGAACGATGCCGCTGCCACTCCGAGCTGCAACAACACGCCGGGGTAGAGCGACAATCCGCTCGCCCACCAGAACAGCGGCGCAGCCACTGCGATGGCTGCAGTCAGCCAGTTGGCAATGCGGCGTGAGCGCAAGTCGGTAAACGCGGCATAAAGCAGCGCGATTGCCAACGCACATAGCAGACCGTAATGTAGGTATTCGTCCAGCATGTTGCCCCCGGGTCACTCCCCAATGAGGTCTTGCTACAGGTCATCACTTACCAAAAAGTAACCACCGCCGGATGCTCTGTATTAGGCACATGGCGAAAGCGGAGGCCAATTATGGCGCGCGAAGCAGGATCAGGACGAATACGAAACGGCGATGAGGCCGCAGGGGCGCGCGTTGCGGAATCCGGTGGTGCCGAAAATGGCCATGCTCCGATCGACCGCCGTGCTATCCCCGATCATGCGAAAGAAAGCCTGTGGCACGCGCCCGATGGCCATGCGATCCGCCGGATCGATTACCCCGGTGTCTCGCCAAAAGGTTCGATCCTGTTCTTGCCTGGGCGCGGCGATGCTTATGAAAAATATCTTGAAGCGATGGAGGAGTGGCACCGGGCGGGCTGGCGCGTAACCGGAGCCGACTGGCGCGGGCAGGCCGGATCCGGCCGGCTTGGCAAGGACGAAGTGACCGGTCATGTTTCCGACTTTTCCGACTGGATCGATGACCTGCGGCGTTTGTGGAGCGATTGGCAGGCCGAAACGCCGGGGCCGCATATCCTCGCCGCGCATTCGATGGGTGGCCACCTCGCGTTGCGCGCGGTCGTGGAGGGCGCGGTGCAGCCGGACGGGCTGATCCTGTCAGCCCCTATGCTGGGCTTTACCGCGCAGAAACTTCCGATCGCACTGATGCATGGCGCGGCGCGGCTGATGGCCCGCATGGGAGATCCTGCGCGCCCGGCCTGGAAGTGGAGTGAGAAACCGGGCGAGATCCCGGCCCGCCGCCGCGCGCTGCTGACCCATGACGACGAGCGCTATGAAGACGAGCTGTGGTGGCGCGACATGCGGCCCGAACTGGTCATGGGCCCGGGCAGTTGGGGCTGGGTGGAGCGGGCCTATGCCTCGATGCGAGCGATGTTCGCCAAGGGGCGGCTCGAAGCGGTGCAAGTGCCGGTGTTAATCGTGGCCACCAGCAACGACAAACTGGTCGGCTTCGAAGCTATCGAGGAAGCGGCGGCCCGCCTGAACGATGCGGAACTGGTGACGTTCGGCAGGGAAGCGCGGCATGAAATTTTGCGCGAGGCAGACCCGATGCGCGCCCGCGCCATGACGGCGATCAATGCGTTTCTTGATCGTATTGCAAGTGAACATGCTCAGCGCCGGACGACGCGGCAGAGCTGATCTTGGACGAGATTTACGATATTGCTATCATCGGTGCCGGGATGGCCGGGGCCAGCCTTGCTGCCGAATGCGCTCCCGATGCGAGCGTGGTGGTGCTGGAAGCTGAGGATGCACCGGGCTACCACGCCACCGGCCGCAGCGCTGCGTTCTGGGAACAATGTTATGGCGGGCCGGACATTGTGCCGCTCACTCTGGCATCGGGCGAGTATCTTCGGGACGGCGGGTTCCTCGACCGGCGCGGCGCGTTGTACATTGCGCGCGAAGCGGACCAGTCGAAGATAGAAGCGTTCGCCGAACGGTTTGCAGGTTCGGGCGCACGCTTCAGCCGGATCGACCGGTCCGCTCTCAAACAGCACATACCGGGCTTGCACGACGCTTGGCGCCACGCAATTTGGCAGCCCGATTGCGCGGATATCGATGTGGCGGCGCTACACGCGCACTATCTTGCAGCGATACGGCGCAATGGCGGCGTTATGAGACTGCGCGCGCGGCTGAATGGGGTCCGCCGGCGCAAGGATGTGTGGGAGCTGGACTGCGAAAATGGCGATCCTGTGCATGCCAGGACGCTCGTCAATGCGGCTGGTCCGTGGGCCGATCCGGTGGCACAGATTGCCGGTGCCGCACCATGCGGCATCCAGCCCCTGCGCCGGACGGTTGTGCAGCTGCGCTGCGATCCTGCGCCCTTGCCGCGCCAACCGCTGGCCCTCGACATATCGGGCGGGTTCTATTTCAAGCCGGAGAGCGGACGCGTCTGGCTCAGCCCGCATGACGAAACGCCGAGCGCGCCGTGCGACGCAGCGCCCGAGGAACTGGCGGTGGCAGAGGCGGTGGCGCGTTTCGAACAGGTGGTCGACTGGCGCATTGGAGCGGTCGAGCGGAGCTGGGCCGGGTTGCGCAGCTTCACTGCCGACCGCAGGCCCGTCTATGGTTTCGACCCGGCAGTACCGGGTTTCTTCTGGTTTGCCGGGCAGGGCGGTTTCGGCATCCAGACCGCCCCCGCCGCAGCGCGACTGGGCTCGCAATTGCTTTTGGGCAAGCCGCGTGACGCAATGACAGCGGGGCTCGATGCGATGCTCTATTCGCCCGCGCGCTTCGGGTGCAATTAGTCACCACAATCGATATGGTATCCATACCGACAACGCAGGAGAACAGCATGTCCCATCGTTTCGAAGTGAGGAAGAACAAGGCGGGCGAGTTCGTCGCCTATTATGTGTACAACAGCGAATCCATCTTCTGGACCGAAGGATACAGCTCGAAAGCCGGAGCGATGAATGCAATCAAATCCATCAAGGAACGCGGTGCCGATGCCGAAGTGGTCGATACGACTGCCACATAGGAAAAAGGCGGCGGCGCTTTAAGCTTCGTCGCCGACGACCTGGCCGCGCGCGACCGCGTCGGCCGCGTTGCTGGCGAGCTGGTCCGCGCGCTCGTTTTCCGGGTGTCCGGCGTGGCCCTTCACCCAGTGCCACGTTACCCGGTGCCGGGTGTTGGCCTCGTCCAGGGCGCGCCACAGATCCTCGTTCTTTACGGGTTTCTTGGCCGCAGTTTTCCAGCCGCGCTTCTTCCAGCCGTGGATCCAGCCGGTAATACCGTCCATCACATATTTGCTGTCGGTGTAGAGATCGACCTGGCAGGCCTCTTTCAACGCGTCCAACGCCTGGATCGCAGCCAGCATTTCCATCCGATTGTTGGTTGTGTCGGGCTCGCCGCCCGAAATTTCCTTCTCGCGGCTACCCATGCGCAGCAACGCACCCCAGCCGCCGGGGCCGGGGTTGCCCTTGCAAGCGCCGTCTGTGAAAATCTCAACATTCTTCATATCGTAAAGGCCTGTGCGCCGTGTTCGGCATAGAAGGTCAGGCGGCGCGCAAACTCCATCGGGTCTTTCCGCGTCACCAGCGCATCGCCAGGCGTATCGATCCAGTCCGCCGCACGGGTTGCGACAAAGCGCATCGCTGCGCCCTGCGCCAGGATCGGGAGCGCGTCACGTTCGGCTGCGGATAGCGGTCGTACCGCTGCGTAACCTTCTAGCAGGGCCAAGCCGACTGCCGCGTCGAAATGCTCGCCCGTACGGTCGAAGCACCACGCGGCATGGGTTACGGCAAGGTCGTAAGCAGCCATGTCCTTGCAAGCAAAATAAAAATCGATCAGCCCGCTTACCGCATTTCCGCGCATCAGGACATTGTCTGGAAAAAGATCCGCATGGATGATCGCCTGCGGAAGATCGTCCGGCCACGCGGCCATAAGTCGAGGTAGATGCGCTTCGATAAATTCAGGCAGGTCGGCATCGATTTGCGCCAACTGGCTGTCGGTATATTGCCCCAACAGAGCCTGCCAGTCGGACGGTCGCAAATCGTTTTCGCGTGTTCCAGCGAAGTCTGCCGAAGCCAGATGCATACCGGCCAACGCCTTGCCCACCGAATGCGCCTGCGCCGGGGTGGGCCGATCCACCGAAACGCCCGGCAGGAATTCTATCAGCGCAACCGCCTTGTTTCCGACCATACGAAATGCAGCCCCGGAACGGTCGTGAATAGTGCGCGGTACGGGCAAGCTTGCGGCTGAAAGATGGTCGAGAAGTCCGAGGAAAAACGGCAGATCGCCGATCTTGATGCGCCGTTCATACATGGTGAGGATGTACCGCGCGCTGCCATGAGGGCTATCAACCCGCGCTGCGTCGGGGCCGGTGGTCTCCAGCAGCCAGTTGGAATTGGACACACCCTCCGCAATGCCTTTGGCCGACACCAGCTCGCCCACATCGTAATGCGCGATCAGTCCGGATAAATTTTCGGCGGAAAGATGGGTGTAGACGGCCATCGCCGGAATGCGCGCCGGTTCAGTCGGTCAATTGGCGGGGAAGCTTGAAAACCATCTTCTCCTGCGCGGACACGAATGTGTGTTCTTCCACCTCGCGCCATTCGGAAATGCGGTCGACGACTTCGCGAACCAGCTTTTCCGGTGCGCTCGCTCCGGCTGTCAGCCCCAGCGTTCCGACACCGTCCAGCCACGTAGGATCGATCTCGCTGGCGCGCTGGATCAGGCGGGCATCGGTGCCCAGCCGCTCGGCAACTTCAACCAGTCGCAGGGAGTTGGAAGAATTGGGTGCGCCGATCACCAGCACCAGATCGGAACCGGGTGCGATCTGCTTTACTGCCGCTTGCCGGTTGGACGTGGCATAGCAGATATCCTCCGCCTTGGGGCCGACGATATGCGGATATTTGATGCGCAATGCTTCCACGATGGCGTGCGTATCATCCACGGAAAGCGTGGTCTGGGTGAGAAAAGCCAGCGGGTCTTCGGCGGTGAAGGATAGCGCGGCAACGTCTTCCGCCGTTTCGACCAGCGTCATGGTTCCATCGGGAACCTGGCCCATTGTGCCGATTACTTCAGGGTGGCCCTGATGGCCGATGAAGACGATATGCCGTCCCGCCTCGATCTGACGTTCCGCCTGCCGGTGAACCTTGCTGACCAGCGGACAGGTCGCATCGAGATAGTCAAGCTTGCGGCGGTCCGCCTCGTGCGGGACCGATTTCGGCACTCCATGCGCGCTGAACACGACCGAGGCACCGTCCGGCACCTCGTCCAGCTCCTCTACGAAAATTGCGCCTTTCGCCTTCAGTCCGTCCACCACGTAGCGGTTGTGCACGATCTCGTGCCGCACATAGACCGGCGCGCCGTAGCGTTCCAGGCTTCGCTCGACGATTTCGATTGCGCGGTCCACTCCGGCGCAGAACCCGCGCGGCGCGGCTACCAGCAGAGTCAAAGCAGGTTTGCCGGACGGTTCGCCCGATACGGGATCGCTGCGCGTCTCGCTATCTTGAAAGGGAGCGTTCATCCCGCCGCCTCTAGCGCTTTGTCGGCGTGGCCGCTAGGGCGTCTCGCATATCCCGGCGCAGTTTTGCGGCAGGCCCCCCGGCCTCATCGCACTAAGGCGCTGTTGACCGACGATAAGGATCACGACCCGATGAACGCCATCAAGCGTATTGCCACACTTTCCCTGCTTTCCGGCGCAGCGGCCCTCGGCGGATGCGCCCAGGACGGCCAGTTGGTGCTGAGCGACGGGGTCGGCATCACGTCGGTTCGCGGCGTGTGTCCGGCAGTGGGCGTGCCCGATTATACAGGCGATATCACAACTTTCCGTACCCCAGGCAGTACGCTCGCGACCGATATGGACGTAACCGCCAGTATTACCAATGTTCGTTCCACGTGCGACGACAGCTCGGCAAAGGTGTACACCAACGCCACGTTCGACGTGCAGGCCCGCCGGTTCGACACGCGCGGCGCGCGGCAGGTACAGCTGCCGTTCTTCTCCACCGTCCTTCGCGGCGGCTCGACCGTGGTAAGCAAGCGCGTCGGCACGGTAACAGTGAACTTCGCCGATGGTGCGGAACGTGCAACGGCCAGCGCACAGGCAGGCGCCTTCATCGATCGCGCCGCTGCAACTTTGCCGGACGACGTACGCCGCCAGATAACTCGTCGCCGTAAGGCAGGCGACGCGGATGCCGCGCTCGATCCGCTGGCCGATCCGCAGGTTAAGGCTGCTCTCGACCGCGCGAATTTCGAGGTTTTGGTAGGTTTCCAGCTAACGCGGGACCAGTTGGCTTACAACGCCACGCGATAATGGCTTTAGGCAACGGCGATTGGCGGGCACCGCCTTTCGGCGTCTGACACCTTGCGATTCGCCTGCGTTCGGGTAACCCGCGCGCCTATGGCCGATAACCACACACCCTCCGCTGCCGACACCCGACCCAAGGCACTATACGCCCGTTTTGCCGAGAAACTGGATGCGGTGCTCAATGCACTGGAGATGGAAGCGACGCTTCCGCCCGGAACGCCGCGCAGCAATGTGACAATCGAGCCGCCGCGCGATGCGAGCCATGGAGACATGGCGACCAACGCTGCGATGGTCCTGTCGAAGGCCGCTAAGTCGAAGCCGCGCGACCTGGCCGAGACGATCACCACGCATCTTGCTCGCGATCCCGATATCGTGACTGCGGACATTGCCGGACCTGGCTTCATCAATCTGAAACTGGCCGACCGGGTTTGGGTGGAAGAACTGGAACGTATCGCCCAGCAGGGTGGGAATTACGGCCGTTCGGATGTCGGCGGCGGCAAGCGGGTGAACATTGAATTCGTCTCCACCAACCCGACCGGCCCGATGCATATGGGCCATTGCCGGGGCGCGGTGGTGGGCGACGCGTTGTCCTCGCTGCTCGAATGGACCGGCCACGAGGTCACCCGCGAGTATTATGTGAATGATGCCGGCGGTCAGGTTGATGTGCTCGCCCGCAGCGCGCACCTCCGCTATCGCGAGGCGCTGGGCGAAACCGTCACGATCCCGGAAGGGTTGTATCCCGGCAAATACCTCATTCCTGTGGGGCAGGACGCGGCCAACGAATTCGGCGACCGTTACAAGGACGCGCCGGAAGCGGAATGGCTGCAGATTTTTCGTGCCTTCTCTGTCGAACGAATGATGGACCTCATCAAGTCCGACCTGGCGCTGCTCGACATCCATCACGATGTGTTCGCATCAGAAGCGGCCTTGCAGGCGGCAGGCAAACCCGAAGCCGCCGAAAAATGGCTCCGCGAACACGACCTTGTCTATGACGGTGTGCTGGAAGCGCCGAAAGGCAAAACACTGGACGATTGGGAAGCGGTGGAGCTGCCGTTGTTCCGCTCGACCAGGTTCGGAGACGATCAGGATCGCCCGATCAGAAAATCCGATGGCAGCTGGACCTATTTCGGCGCTGATCTGGCCTACCATTTCCAGAAGGCGGAAAATGCCGACGCGCTGATCGATATTTGGGGTGCGGATCATGCCGGGACCGTGAAGCGCATCCGCGCTGCCGTCGCCGCCCTCACCGAAGGGGCCGATCGCGACGTGCCGTTCGACGTCAAGCTGGTACAGATGGTGCATTTGGTGCGCGGCGGCGAACCTGTGAAAATGTCCAAGCGCTCGGGCAACTTCATCACTTTGGCTGATACGGTAGAGGAAGTCGGCAAGGATGTGGTCCGCTTCACCATGCTGACCCGCAAGCCCGAAGCGCAAATGGAATTCGACTTCGCCAAGGTGGTGGAAGCGTCGAAGGACAATCCCGTGTTCTATGTGCAATACGCCCACGCGCGCATCCATTCGACGCTTCGCAAGGCGAAGGCAGGTGATGGAACAGGCGGCGAAAGTGTGGCGCCGTCGGGCAGGGCGCTGCACCGGCTGGAAACGGAAGAACTGGCGCTGGTGCGCGAGGCGGCGCAATTTCCGCGCATTGTGGAAGCCGCTGCGCTGGCCCGGGAGCCGCACCGCATCGCGTTCTATCTCTATGATCTTGCAGCCGCGCTCCACGCGCATTGGCATCTTGGGAATGACCGTCCGGAAAAACGCTTCATCGTGGCACAGGATAGCGAATTGACGGCAGCGAGACTTTTCCTTGGCGCGCAAATCGGGCAGGTTATCAAAAATGGCCTATCCATTCTGGGGGTAGCTGCCGTCGAGGAGATGTGACGCGTGGCGCAGGGCGCAGGCAGCGATACGGGCGGACACGGTTCGGGATTGAACCGGATGATCGACAGGGTCGCCCGAGAAGTGTCGCAGCGCATCAGGCACGGCAGACCGGATCCTGAGTACAGGGCAGCGAATATCGAAGAGCCGGGGGTGGCCGAACCGACAGCGGGCCACGAATTTCTTACCAAAGAGGATCTCATGACAGATCGGGACGAAACGCAAATTGATAATACCGAGGAGCTGGAACTCGCCAATGAGGACGAGCGTCTACCTTGGCTCGAATCCGCGGATTACGACGAGGAAGAGCCCGGCACCGATACCGGTAAGATCATTGCGTTTGTCCTTCTGGCGCTGGTCGCGCTGGCGTTGCTGATCGGCGGCATCTGGTGGCTATCCAATCGCGGTTCCGATTCCGATCTTGTTGCAGAAGGCGGTACGTTGGCTGCACCCGAGGGCGATTACAAGGAACGCCCCGAAGACCGTGGTGGCCGGGAGTTCGAGGGCGCGGGCGATAGTGCGCCAGCCGTTGGTGAAGGCCAGTCGCGCGAAGGCCGATTGGCCAACAGCAATACGAATGCCGGCTCTACGGGCGAAAGCGATGCCCGGCCGAGCATCGACCGCAACCAGTCCGGCGAGCGTCAAACGCCGGCTTCCGACAATGCGGCCAGTGGCGGTGTCGGCGTTCAGGTGGCGGCTTACTCCACCCCCGCCGGGGCCGAGCGGGGCTGGCAGGTTCTGTCGCGCCAGACCGATGTGCTGAAGGGCGTCAAGTATCGCGTCGTCAAAGGCGAAATCGATCGCGGTACCGTATACCGGTTGCAAGCGGTCACCAGCAGCACTGCCGCTGCGCGGAAGCTGTGCGATGCGTTGAAGGCAGACGGTCTGCCGTGTCAGGTCAAAAGCTGAACCTGAATTACAGTAGGGGGCGAGCGCTAACGCTGTCGCCGCGACATTGACAAGAACAGGGGGCGAATGGCGGGATAGCCTCCCGCCCCTTTCTGTTTTCCCCACCGTAGCCACCTGCCGCGCTTGCCTAGAGCGCGCAGTTCTGCGATTCTACCATCATGGTACCAGCAATTTTCGGCATCGCAGGCGCGCAGTTGAGCGCAGACGAACGCGCGTTCTTCAAGGCCGCCGATCCGGCAGGCTACATTCTGTTCGGGCGCAATTGCGAAACCCGCGACCAGATGCGCGCTTTGACAGATTCTATCCGCGAATTGCACGGGCGCGACGACGTACTTATCAGCATCGATCAGGAAGGTGGCCGCGTAGCGCGCATGAAGCCGCCCGAATGGCCCGGCTTCCCCGCTGGCGAGATTTTCGACAAGCTTTACCAGATCGCACCCGCCACGGCGATCGAAGCAGCCCGCATCAATGCCGAGGCGCTGGGCAGATCGCTGGCCGAAGTGGGTGTGAATGTGGACTATTACCCCTCGCTCGATGTGCGCCAGGCTGGTGCGCATGACGTGATCGGGGATCGTGCCCTGGGCAGCGAACCGATGCAGGTTGCCGCTCTTGGGCGGGCGATTCTGGACGGGTTGGAGAGGGCCGGCGTGGTTGGCTGCATCAAGCACATGCCGGGCCACGGGCGCACCACCACCGACACGCACAAGGAAATGCCCACGGTCACCGCGACCGAGGCGGAACTCGAAATCGACCTCGAACCGTTTCGTACCCTGTCGCATGCGCCCATCGGCATGACCGGGCACTTGCTGTTCACTGCATGGGATGCGGACAACGCAGCCACACAATCGCGCTTCGTCGTGCAGGACATCATCCGCGGCAAAATCGGTTTTGACGGACTGCTGCTGACCGACGATATCGATATGGAGGCGCTGTCCGGCACGGTCCCCGAGCGCAGCGAACGTGCACTTGCGGCGGGTTGCGATCTCACACTGAATTGCTGGGCGAAGCTCGATGACATGACCGGGATCGCGCAGCGTAATCCGCAGATATCTGAGGAAAGCCGCGCTCGACTTGATCGCGCCATGGCACATGCCGGCAAACCGGCAGAGTCTGGCCCCATGGCGGAATTGTTCGAACGGCGCGATAGCCTGCTGGCGCAAGTCGATAACGATGGGGTTCCCGACGCTTGAATGAGAACCTGCTCATCACGGGATCGGAACCGGCTGCCGTTCAGGACGAGCCCGAGAGTGATGGTGGGAAGGGTAATTGGCGCGGGATCGCCGCACCGGGCACAACCGATGACGGATCGTTATACCTGGCGATAGACGGGTGGGAGGGTCCGTTGGACCTGCTTCTGGATCTCGCCCGCCGCCAAAAGGTGGACTTGCGCGCAATTTCGATACTAGCGCTAGTCGACCAGTATCTCGACCATATCGACCGGGCAGGCGCGCTGCAGCTGGAGCTTGCGGCCGATTACCTGGTTATGGCAGCATGGCTCGCATATCTCAAATCATCCCTCCTGTTGCCGAAGGAAGAACAGGAGGAGCCGGGTCCGGAAGAACTGGCGTTACGCCTGCAATTGCGGCTCCAGCGCCTCGGCGCCATGCGCGAGGCGGCGGCGCGTCTGATGACCCGCGACCGGATCGGACGCGATGTGTTCCGCCGGCCCGCGCCCGAGGGATTGCGCACCGATCGCAAGACGGTGTGGCAATGCGACAGCTTCGCGCTGATGCAGGCCTATGGACAGGTAAAGGCGCGCACGGCGCCTGCCATCCACATGGTGCGCGACCGTGCGGTGATGACGCTCGACAGCGCGCTGGAGCGAGTTTCGGCCATGCTGGGCGTGACGCTGGACTGGCTGTCGCTGGAGGATTTCCTCCCGCCTCATGCCGAACCGCGCCTTCGTAAAAGCGCACTCGCGTCCAGCTTCGTGGCGGCGCTTGAACTGGCACGACTGCGCAAGGCGGAACTGGCGCAGGATGCGATCTTCGGTCCGCTGAGATTGCGGCGCCGGAAAGATGGTGCGCAGGCGAGCGCGACCTCATGAACAGCGAACCGGATGTAATGGTCCGCGCGGTCGAGGCGACGCTGTTCGCTTCGGAAGATCCTATGAGCGCCGAGCAACTGGCAACCCATCTGGGCGATGCAGCCTTGCGGGATGTCCGAGATGCGCTGCATCAACTGGCGCGGGATTATGCAGGCCGGGGCATCGCATTGGTGGAACGCGCGGGTCGCTGGCATTTTCAGACAGCGCCCGATCTGGCCCACCTCCTGCGCCGTGAACGCGAACAGGTCCGCCGCCTGAGCCGCGCCGGTACCGAAGTGCTGGCCATCATCGCTTATCATGAACCGGTCAGCCGGGCGGATATCGAATCGATTCGTGGGGTGCAAACCGCGAAAGGTACACTCGACGTGCTGATGGAAGCTGGCTGGGTAAAGGTCGCTGGTCGCCGTGAGGTCCCGGGCCGCCCGGTGATCTATGCTACAACACCGGAATTCCTGGCACATTTCGGGCTCGCATCGCGGCGTGATTTGCCGGGCATCGACGAATTGCGCGCGACGGGAATGCTCGATCCGGTAGACGAGGCGTTCGACGCCCTGATGGAAGATGACCCCGCCGACGCTGAGAGGGCAGGCAAGGATCGCGACCGAGAAACCGAATTGCGGGGCTGACTGGCGCTTGGCCCACTGTGCCCCTATATCAAGCGCAGGCAATGAGAGAGAGTTCCTATGGGCGGTATCGGCATCTGGCAAATCCTGATCGTGGCGCTGGTCATCCTCGTGCTATTCGGGCGTGGGCGGATTTCTGAAATGATGGGCGATTTCGGCAAGGGCATCAAAAGCTTCAAGCAGGGCATGGGCGACGAGGAAAAGTCGCATGACGAGAAGGCGGTTGCATCTCGCATCGAAGGGCCGTCTCACGAAGCCAAACCTGCCGGCGAAGCTGCACAGGACCCTCAGCCTGCACCCAATGATAAAACCCGCGCCAACTGACATTTCCGTAGCGCGGGTCTGCTGAGCCATGTTCGATATCGGCGCCTTCGAGCTACTGCTGGTGGTGGTGGTGGCGATCCTTGTGATCGGTCCGAAAGACATGCCCGCTGCCCTGCGCACGGCCGGACGCTGGATCGGCAAGGTGCGACGCGTGTCCAACCATTTCCGCAGCGGTATCGATACCATGATCCGCGAGGCGGAACTGGAGGATATGGATGCCAAATGGAAAGCGCAGAACGAACGCATCATGCGCGAGCACCCCGGTGGAAAGGACGCCGTGATCGGCGATGCGGACGAGTTGGCCGGAGAGGCTTCACCGATCATGGAGCCTCTTGCAGCACCTGAGCCAGCTTCTGAAAATGCGTCTGTACCACCGGCGCCAGATAGCGTTGACGACCCTGCGATAGCACGACCTGACGAGGAACCGGGACTGCCGTTTGGTAACTCCAACCCTCGCGGTCCTGTGCGCGGTCCGGCCGAGGACTGAGCATGGCATTCGGCATCAGCGAAATCGACGACAGCCAGGCTCCATTGATGGACCACTTGGTCGAGCTGCGCGGCCGGTTGCTGCGTTGCGTGCTGGCACTGGCGATATTCTTCTGCATCAGCCTGTATTTTGCCGACTATATTCTGGGCTTCCTGATTCGCCCGTTGACCGATGCCTTTCCCGCAGGGGAGGGGCGTCTGATCTTCACCAAGCTGTACGAGGTGTTTTTCGTCGAGCTGAAGGTGGCGCTATTCAGCGGGTTCGTGCTGGCATTTCCGATTATCGCGAACCAGTTATGGGCGTTCGTCGCGCCAGGGCTGTATGTGAAGGAAAAGCGGGCGTTCCTGCCTTTCATCCTAGCCACTCCGGTGCTGTTCACGCTGGGCGCTTCGCTCGCCTACTTTGTCGTGATGCCGACCGCATTTCGCTGGTTCCTGGATTTCGAAGGGTCCGCCGGTGGGCTGCAGATCGACGCATTGCCAGCAGCGGGCGATTATTTATCGCTGGTCATGCAGTTCATACTGGCATTCGGGGTCAGCTTCCTGTTGCCGGTACTGCTGTTGTTGTTGAACCGCGCAGGGATCGTCAGCCGCCAGCAACTCGCAGGGGCACGGCGCTACGTAATCGTGGGCGCAGTTGCGGTTGCCGCAATCATCACGCCGCCCGATCCGGGATCGCAATTGTTGCTGGCGGTGCCGCTATTGCTACTGTTCGAGGGATCGCTGCTGATCATGCGTTTCACCGATCGCAGAACAGCGCAGAAAGAGAGTGTCGAGCAGGCGCAACGGGAAGCCCCTGCGACAAAAGCAGCGCCTGCCGATGTTGAAGTAGAGCGCGACGCAGAATAGCCTTCGGACCTAAGCCGCAGACTTGTCGGCGTCCAAAGCGCTCGCTGCATAATTATCCGCAAACGCGTGAAGGGTTGCGCGTGGCAAGAATATCGACGGCAGGCGGAGCGAGCCTATGTGAATTCGTGTCGGAAGTTTGGCGGTCCTTTGAGGCGGATAATCCTGGAGATAAAGTGCCTGTCGCCGCACCAGCCGATAAAATACCAATGCCTTAATCAGTTTCGCACCTGACGGTAGGGTCCTTGAGCTCAAGCAACATGCGAAGTTCTCTATTGCACCCCACATGCCCAGAATTACGCGACCGCCGCGCCATGTCGGGCACCGTCGATACCTGACGCTCAAACACCCAATAGCAAAAAAGCCGCACCGGCAAAGCGGAGCGACCTTTTTAACAATCAGACAAAAGAAACGGGGCCCGAAAGCCCCGTAACTCTTAAAACTGAAGCCAGAGCTTACTCGCTCAGTGCGTCGTCGTCGTCACCATCGGCAACGATGATGATACCAGCAATTACCAGCGCAGCTGCGACGAGTGCAAGGATAACGCCCGTGCCATCTTCGTTATTACCAAGCTCATTCGTTTCGACGGCAGGTGCCACTGCAACGTCAGCTTGAGCGATTGCAGGTGCTGCTACCAGCGAGAGAGCAGCGGTAGCTGCAAGAACGTTACGAACCTTCATTTCAATACTCCTTATGAGCTCTTGTGCTCAATTCACCGCCTTATTACGCAGGCAAAACCTGTGACGCAAGGCCTTTATGACAACAATTCTGACTTCTCAACGTTTTGACGCGCATCCAAACCAGACTGCCTTATCCCACCAACTTATCATCAGACTTGAAAATACGGATTAATATCCGCCGATCAGGCCCGTTTAAACGTAAATCACCCTATCGGGCGAAAGTCTTAAGGTTTCCCTCGTCCCGCGTGCGGTTATTTCGCAACTGCACAACGGAACTTGTCATGTCAACGACCTTCGCACCATCCAGTTCCCTGTTTCCAAGTAACAATCCGCCGTATCCGCCAGTCACGGCGCTTCGTATAGCCGCTCACCATTTACCCACGTTTCAAACAGCTTAGTCTCGCGCAAATCGCGTGCATTGGCGAGCAGAGGGTCGCGGTCAAGCAACAGAAAATCAGCCCGCTCGCCCCTGACAAGCCGACCGAATCGCCCGTCCGCAAAACCTGCGTAAGCACCGTCCGACGTGAAAGCGGCAAGCGCAGCTTCGCGGCTGACGGTTTGCGATGGATACCATCCGCCGAAGGGCTCACCGTCGCTGTCGGTCCGGCTGATGGCGACTGCCAACCCGGCAAAGGGCTCGGGCGATTCGACCGGAGCGTCCGATCCGAAGGCCAGTTTCGCCCCGGTGGCGGCAATCGAACGCCAGGCGTAAGCCGCATCCAGCCGCGCTGTGCCAAGTCTAGCCTCGGCCATCAAACGGTCGGACGTCTGATGGACCGGCTGCATGGACGCGATGATACCATGTCTACCAAACTGGCCGAGGTCAGCAGGATCGAGAATCTGCGCATGTTCGACGCGCCAGCGCCGGTCACCGGTATAGGTCGGAGCGAGCTCCTCGATCGCATAAAGCAGGTCGGCATTGGCGGCATCGCCGATGGCGTGGACTGCAATCTGGAACCGTTCTAGCGCGGCACGGCTCATCAAATTTCGCAGCTTCGTCGGGTCGATCATCGGCAGGCCGGTATTGCCGGCATCGTCGGAATAGGGCTGTTTGAGCCAAGCACCGCGCGAACCGAGCGCACCGTCGATCGACAGTTTGACGCCGTTCAGTCGCAGCCGGTCGTCATACAGCCACGGACCGGGGCCCGGGCCGCCGATCAGGGCCATCTGGTCCACCCCCTTGGCATAGGACATGATGCGAATTTTCAGCCGCCCGAGATCGCCTGCGCGGCGGAATGTCTGCCAGTCTTCAATATCGGTGCCCATGTCGGCGACGGCCGTCACGCCCATCGAAAGCAGCCGTTCCTGCGCCTTTGCGAAAGCCACATCGCGATCTGCCGCGCGCAGCTCAGGGACCACGGCGCGAATGAGGTTGGAGGCGTTGTCCACGAATACGCCTGCAGGTTTTCGCGATCCGGCAACGCGGATGATCCGCCCGCCATCGGGATCGGCGGTCTTGGCAGTGATCCCCGCTCGCTCGATCGCATTACTGTTGGCCCAATGAGCGTGATTGTCCGCTCGTTCGAGGAACACTGGCCGGTCTGCCACAACGGCATCGAGATCCGCGGCCGTGGGAAAGCGGCCAAGGCCCCAAACTTCCTGGTTCCAGCCGCGCCCGATAATCCAGGGTAGCGAAGGGTTCTGCGCCGCGTAGGCGGAAATCATGGACAGCGCATCGTCCAGCGAGGTCGATCCCGACAAATCCAGCGTCATCGCCGCAATGCCCAAATCCATCACATGTAAATGCGAATCGATCATGCCGGGAACGAGATATTTTCCTTTGCCGTCCAAGGCGAAGTCAGGCTTCGCCGGCCGGTCGTCATTGCGGCGCAGCACCTGCCGGATACGTCCGTCGTCGTCGATCCACAGCCCAGTGAAGCGTTCTACCTCCCCATCCTTGCCGATGGTGATTCCCTGCACGTTATCGACCAGCGTATCTGCTGCGGCGGGCGTGGCCATCCCTGCAATAGCCAACCCGAAGGACAAAGTGGTGGCAGCGCTCAGGGCGCGAATCGAGATCATCGGTTTTCTCCTTCTGGCAGATGCCGGATAAGGGCACTGGTATCCTGCCGCGCGCCGCCATCGGACTGCACGCGGGCATAGAACTGGTCCACCAGCGCAGTCACCGGCGCGCTAAGGCCGAGGCGCTTTGCCTCGTCCAGCGCATGTCCCAAATCCTTGCGCATCCAGTCGATTGCGAAGCCGTGGTCGAATTCGCCTTTCGTCATGGTGGACCACCGGTTGTCCATCTGCCAGCTCTGCGCAGCGCCGCCGGAGATCGCTTCGAACACGCGTTCGGTGTCGAGGTCGGCAGCCTGCGCCAGCCGGATCGCTTCCGACAGCCCGCCGAGCACTCCGGCAATGCACATCTGGTTTGCCATCTTGGTCGTCTGGCCCGCGCCCGCGCCGCCGACATGGACAATGCGTGCAGCGTAGCATTCCATCAGCGGCACCGCGCGCGCCATAGCTTCCTCGCTACTTCCGCACATGATGGCGAGCTTGCCGTTTTCCGCGCCTGCCTGTCCCCCGAGACCGGGGCATCGATCGCGTGCAGTCCGCGCGTCGCGGCAGACGCCTCGAGGTGCTGCGCCATTCGCGCAGAGATGGTGGTGTGATCGATGAAAATTGCACCGGTATCCATGGCATCGAACGCGCCATATGGACCCAGAGCGATGGCCTCTACATCCGCATCATCGCCGACGCAGGCGAAAACGAATTCGGCGTTTGCCGCAGCCTTGGCAGGCGTTTCCGCGACCGTGACGTCCAGCCCTTCACCAGCATAGCGCGCCTGCCATTCCTGTGCAGTAGCCTTGGTGCGGTTATAGGCCGTTACCGTGTGCCCTGCTCGCGCGAGATGGGCGGCCATCGGCCCACCCATTACGCCAAGGCCGAGGAACGCGACGGTATGTTTCGTTGATTTCACGTCAGTCATTTCGCCGTTGGTGAAGAGGATATGCGCGCCATGCAAGTTTTCACCGCCAGCGGTGTGAGCGATCGTTGCGGCAAAGCTTTGCCGAGCGGCACAAAGCGGACTAGGGATTGGTTCATGACTACCGCAAGTACCGACAAGCCCGCCTCTTCGCCTTTGGCTATACATAGCGCCGCGGACCTCACCATCGAGGACATCCGCGCCGCTGCCGACCGCATCCATGGTGCGGTCGTCCGCACGCCCACGCTGCACAGCAAGACGCTGTCCGACATCACCGAAGCGGATGTGTGGCTGAAATTCGAGAACCTGCAATTTACCGCTGCGTATAAGGAACGCGGTGCGCTAAACGCGTTGCTGTTGATGGATGAAGAACGACGCTCGCGCGGAGTGATCGCAGCTTCTGCCGGGAATCACAGCCAGGGCCTGTCCTATCACGGCACGCGGCTGGGCGTGCCGGTCACCATTGTCATGCCGCGCACCACGCCCACGGTTAAAGTAATGCAGACCGAAAGCGTGGGCGGTAATGTGGTGCTTCACGGCGAAACATTCGACGATGCCTACAAACATGCCCGCCAGCTGGAACAGGAAATGGGGCTGACATTCGTCCACCCGTTCGATCATCCGCATGTTGCGGCAGGCGCGGGCACAGTGGCGCTGGAGATGTTCGAGGACGCGCCCGATCTCGATTGCATCATCACGCCGATTGGCGGCGGCGGGCTGATTAGCGGCATGTCCACCGTTGCGCGCGCACTGTATCCGGACATGGATGTCATCGGCGTGCAGGCCGAGCTGTTCCCGTCCATGTACATGTCGATGCGCGGCGAGGACCTGCCTTGCGGCGGCGACACGCTGGCGGAAGGTATCGCGGTGAAGGCACCGGGCGATTTTACCTCGTCGGTGATTCGCGACAGGGTGGACGACATCCTGCTCGTCAGCGAAAATGCGCTGGAGGAAGCAGTGTCGCTCCTGCTGCAAATCGAAAAGACCGTGGTCGAGGGCGCGGGCTCTGCCGGATTGGCGGCGCTCCTGACCAACAAGGAACGGTTCGCTGGCAAGACCATCGGCCTGGTCCTGTGCGGCGGAAATATCGACACCCGCCTGCTAGCCAATGTGCTGCTGCGTGACCTGGCCCGTTCCGGCAGGCTGGCACGGCTACGGATTACCTTGCAGGACCGGCCGGGCGCCCTGTTCAAGGTTATGCGCGAATTCGAGGCGCACAACGTGAATATCATCGAGATATATCACCAGCGCATCTTTACGTCCTTGCCAGCCAAGGGGCTGGTGACGGATATCGAGTGCGAAGCGCGCGACCGGGCGCAACTGGACGCGTTGATAACCGCATTGCGAACCAAGAACTACACAGTCGCGGCCGTGGAATCGAACTGAATTCCGGGGCCAGGCTCCGACCGTTCATACCCGGTACGGATGTCGGCCATTATCGGGACAGCTGTTGAGATTAACCATCGAACGCGTCTTATTTGTGGTTAAAACCCTTTTACCGGCGCGTCCCGCTTGGCATAGAACATGGCCTGCCCTCGGCCGGTCTGACACCGGTCGCAGGCTCCAGGGTCCTCGCCAACTTGGCGTAGGGCCAGATATCGGACGAGCGGTGGCAGCAGCGATGCGGCAACCGCCAAGCGCAAGGATTGAAAGCACACTACCGTGACCGCGCCCGTCCGCTTCCCCCGCTTCTTCGTCACCAGCCCTGCGCCCTGTCCGTATCTCGACGGGCGGATGGAACGCAAAGTGTTCACCGAACTGAAGGGCGAACATTCCGCCCAGTTGAACGAGACGCTGGGCCGGATCGGGTTCCGCCGCAGCCAGACGGTTGCCTATCGCCCAAGCTGCGCGGATTGCCAGGCGTGCGTGTCGGTGCGCGTCGTGGCGAAGGAATTCGCGCCATCCACCACGCAGAAACGCAACATTCGCCGGAACCGCGATCTCGAAGTGACCGAGTGCCGCCCGTGGGCCACTGAAGAACAGTTCGACCTCCTGCAGCGCTATCTGGGCGTGCGCCATCCCGGTGGCGGGATGGCCAACATGGAGGAGATGGATTACGCGGACATGGTGGAACACACGCCCGTCTCCAGCTATGTGCTGGAATATCGGGAGCCATCGCTGGACGGGATCAGCAAGGGTCGCCTCGTCGGAGCATGTCTTACAGACCGTCAGGGTGACGGCCTGTCGATGATATATTCCTTCTATGACCCGGAGCACGAGGCGCGGTCCGGACTTGGCAACTACATCATCCTCGACCACATCCAGCGCGCGGCGCGGGATGGCCAGTCCTACGTCTATCTCGGTTACTGGGTCGATGGATCGGACCGGATGCAATACAAGATCCGCTATCGCCCGATCGACAAGCTCGGCCCCGATGGCTGGCAGCGCATGGAGCGTGAAGAGCAGGACCGGCTTATCGCCGCTGCCGTCGCTCCCAAAACCCGCATCGTCGATACCGCTGCTGGCGCACCTGCAGCGACGGATGTCGGGTCGGCTACCAAAGACGGCAAGCAAAGCCAGTACCGGTTCGCGGACTGAATTGCTGTCCGGGCTGGCCGTGCGCTCGCGAGGCCGGGCTTACCAGAGCCATTCAGTCAGGTTCGCCAGTTCCGTTGCAGGCGCGCTTGCTCTTATCGCCGTATGTCAGCCAGGCTCGCTGTTCGCGCAGGACCTCGACGCGCCGCTCAGGCTGGAAGAGCTGATCCCCGACGAAGCGGTCGAGAACCCTGAGGAATGGGCGGCCGACGGCGCGCCGCGCGATGCAGCGATCGATCGGGAGGATATCGACCCGGATTCTCCTCTGGCGACCATCCCGGCCATCGGCGTGCCCTGGCCGACGGAGGCGGACCTGCCGCAACTGGCTCCGCTGCAGCCGCTCGAAGCGGAAGACGACATACGGTTCACAGAGCTCGAACTGCCGGGCCGTGTCGCTCCCACCGAAATCGACTTGGTTACCCTGTCGCAGGAACTGGCGCTCGCTTTCCCGGCCGGCGACGATGCCATTGCGGTGCAGGACGAATTCGTCGGCAAGTTCGAGGCATTGTCCAAGATCGAGGAGCTGGAAAGCGACGAGCAGAACGTGGCTCAGCTGGCGGCGCAGGCGCGTGCGGACCAAACGCTGCTGACAGACCTGTTGCAGGCCTATGGCTATTACGACGCGGAGATCCGCCGTACTGTCGGCTCCGTACAGACGGACGACGATGCCGAACTTGAGCGTCCGGCAGTGCGGTTCGACATTTTGCCCGGCACTCGCTTCACGTTCGGGGAGGTCAATCTGGGTGCATTGGATACTGCGCCCGACTACGCTGCACTTCGGGCCAGTTTCGAAATCATGCCGGGCGACCCGCTGGACAATTTCAGGATCGTGGAGGAGCAGGCCGACCTGGACCGGGCGCTGGGCGAAAGCGGATATCCATTCGCAGCGATCGACGCGCCTGAACTTGTGGTGGATCACGAGGATTTTACAGGCGATCTGACCCTTCCTGTCCAGCCGGGCGGCAAATATGTGTTCGGCGCGGTGAACTCCAGCCTGCCGGACTTCCTGTCGAGCAAGCATCTGGCCGGCATCGCCCGCTTCGACGAAGGAGACGTTTACAAGCGCAGTATGGCGCTGGACCTGCGGCGAGCGATCATTGCCACAGGTCTCGCCTCGTCGGTCACTGTCACGCCGCGCGAAGTGGTTCCACCCAGCGCCAATGGTCCGGGCACTGTCGCGATGGATATCGGGCTTGAAAAGGCGCCGCTACGCACGATTGCCGGCTCCATCGGTTACGGAACGGAGGAAGGCTTCCGGGTGGCGGCAAGCTGGGAACATCGTAACCTGTTTCCGCCCGAAGGTGCGCTGCGCCTGCGCGGGATCGCTGGTACGCAGGAACAGCTGGCCGGTATCACCTTTACGAAGTCGAATTTCGGCAAGCGCGACCGTATCCTGACGCTGGACGCCTATGCCAGCACCATCGATAGCGACGCGTTCGACGCGCGCACCATCGCCGCCAGCGCAATCTACGAACGCCAGTCCACGTTGCTGTTCCAGAAGCCGGTCAGTTATAATGTGGGCCTCGAACTGGTGGCCACGCAGGAACGGCCCGCTGCGGTAAACGGCGTATCGGGGCCGCGCGAAACGTTCTTCGTTGCAGCCGTCCCGGCGGGCGTCCTGCTGGACAGCACCGACGATCTGCTCGACCCAACCGAGGGCTTTAGGCTGGGTGGCCGCATTTCGCCGGAAGTATCGCGTAATCAAGGCACGCAGAGCTTTTACGTGCGATCGAACATCGATGCGTCATATTACCGGCGTATATCGGAAAAGATCGTGGTCGCCGGGCGCACGCGTCTAGCCTCCATTCCGGGAACCGGGTTGCAGAATATCGCGCCTTCGCGCCGTATTTACGCAGGCGGAGGCGGTTCGGTACGCGGCTATGGCTTCCAGCAGATCGGTCCGCGCGATAATCTGGGCGAGCCAAGTGGCGGGCGCTCTGCCGTGGAACTGGCGGTCGAGGCGCGCATCCGCACCCGCTTCTTCGATGGCGCAGTGTCTGTCGTGCCGTTTCTTGATATGGGTTCGGTCGGCCGCGACCCTCTACCGTCTTTCGGCGAAATCAAGATCGGGGCGGGTGTCGGAATGCGATACCATACCGGCTTCGGCCCGATCCGCGTCGATGTGGGCGTGCCGCTCAATCCGGGACCCGATGACAGCCCGGTCGCGGTATATGTCTCGCTGGGTCAGGCGTTCTGATGGCCGACCTCGATCTTGCCGAACGTCCGGTCGATGATGCCGCCGAACCCGATGCGCCAGCCACTGACGCTGCGAGACAAGCCGGTGGTGAGTCCATCGGCGGCACGATCCTGAAATGGGCCGGAGGATTGTTGGCGGCGCTGCTGCTGCTACTCGGCGTCGGCTACGTCGTATTTCAAGGCCCGATCGGGCAACGTTTTGTTGCCGACCAGATTGCCAAGCTCGAACCGGGTTCAGGCCTACGGGTCGAAGTCGGGCGGATCGAAGGCAATGTGCTGACCCGCGCAACGCTCCACGATGTCGTCCTGTCCGATACGCAGGGCGTATTCATGACCATTCCCGAAGCAGAGCTGGACTGGCGACCGCTGGGCTGGCTGTCGGACCGGCTCGATATCCGCGAACTGATTGTCAAACGCGCCGAGCTCATACGCTTGCCAGAACTGAACGAGGGCGATCCCGACGCACCGATCCTTCCCGATTTTGATATCCGGGTCGGACGGCTTGTGGTCGAGGATATGGCGCTCGCCGCTGGCATCGTAGGTGCGGAACGCCGGGCGCTCAACTTGACGAGCGAGGTGGACGTAACCGGCGGCCGACTTGTGCTCGATCTGAACGGACGTTTCGACAGTGGTGACACATTGCTCGCCAAAATCGATTCCCGTCCCGATGACGGTGTGTTCGATATCGATGTCGATCTCAACGCGCCGGGCGGCGGTGCCGTTGCTGCCATGTTGGGGCTCAAGGGCGACACGCGGCTCGATGTAAAAGGGGTAGGCAATTTCGATCTCTGGCGCGGGCATCTGTTGGCCAGCCGGGATGGGCAGAGATTGGGTGCGTTTCGCCTGACCAACCGCGATGGGCGCTATGGCATCGTCGGACAGGCGCGGCCTGGTGACTACCTTAACGGGCTCGCTGCCGACGCGCTGGGGCAAACCGTGTCGCTCGCCGCTTATGGAACGCTGGAAGAAAGCATGCTGGACGGGCGGGCGACGATCATCGGACGCGGAATACGCGGGCATGCCAGCGGCGCGCTGGACCTTGCCGACAACTTGGCCCGCACTGTCCAGTTCCAGGCGCGGCTAACCGATCCCAACCTGTTCGGAGCGGATGTGCGGTTGGAAGATGCACGGGTTAAAGGCACAGCGAACGGGGCGTTTCGCAGTCTTTCCATCGACCACCATCTCACCGTGGGACGGCTGGTTTCCGGTTCGACCGTAGCGACAGGGCTGACCCAGAACGGACGCGCCCGTTATGACGGTGCGCGCTGGATGGTGCCGCTCGATCTGACTGCAGGCCGGGTTCAAACCGGTAACGACCTGCTGGACCCCAGGCTGGTCGATGGAACCTTGCGCGGCGAATTGCTGTATACCGGCACGCAGGTCCTGATCGATGCGGCCGATGTGAACTTCCCCGGCGCGAGCGCGCGGCTATCGCTCGACGGCGATCTTCGCAGCAAGGTCTTCCGCATCACCGGACCGGTGGCGGTAAACGGCTTGCAGTTCGACAAGATAGGCTTGGTCAATGCCGGGGCCCGGATCGATTATCGCACCGGCGCCGGGCCCTGGACCCTCAAGGCGGATGTCGATGGACGTATCCCGCGTGTCACCAACGAAACCCTTGCCAATCTGGCCGGTCCTGACATTCGCTTTGCCGGCGGCGTAACGTTGGGTGGTGCGCAAAGCCTGCAATTCAGGGGCGTTACAGCAGATGCGGCCAAGCTCAGCCTGACTATGGATGGCCGCATTACCGACGGGCGGACCAGCATCGCGGGGCGGGGCCGCCATGTCGATTACGGCCCCTTCACGGTCGAGGGTGCCTTGACCGATGCAGGCCCCGAAGCCGTACTCGTGTTCGCCGATCCGCTACCCGATGCCGGTCTGCGCGATGTGCGCGTGGCGCTTACGCCTTCGGTGGACGGGTTCGATATTGAAACTACCGGCGATTCCATGCTCGGTACGTTTGAAGGATCGCTGGGCCTGTTCTCTCCGCGTGGTGGCCCGACACGTATCGCGGTCAATTCGCTTACCGTGGCTAACACGCAGGTCACCGGCGCACTCACGCTTGGCAAAGGTGGGGCGACCGGCGAACTCGTGCTGGCCAATGGCGGACTCGACGGAACGATCATGTTGGCGGAGCGTGGCGGAGGACAAGGCTTCGACATCGATCTGGTCGCGGACAACGCCCGCTTCGGCGGGGCGACGCCACTGGTGATCCGGCGCGGAACGGTCGATGCCAGCGGCCTGCTGGTGGACGGCAACAGCACCATTGAGGGGAGCGGTTATCTTCAGGGCGTAAGCTACGGCGGCCTGTTCATCGGGCGGTTGGCGGCAGAGGCGCAATTGCGGAATGGCAGCGGCACGGTAACCGCCGCCTTGGCAGGGCGTCGTGGCAGTCGGTTCAATCTCCAGCTTGCCGCCAACGTCACGCCGGAACGCGCCGCGATTGCTGCGAAGGGCAATTATGCTGGCAAACCGATTACTTTGCCGCGCCGCGCTGTGCTGCTGCGGCAGGATGACGGCGGTTTCCTGCTGGAACCGACACAAATTTCCTACGGTGGCGGCATCGCGATTGCATCCGGCGAATTCGGAGGGGATGATCTGGCGCTCGACTTGCGGCTCGACGATTTGCCGCTCAGCCTTGTCGATATCGCCGTGTCCAATGCGGGGCTTGGCGGCACTATTTCAGGCAACGCCAGCTTCAGCCTGTCGCAGACCGGTTTGCCGATTGGCGACGCAACTGTCAGGGTGGCCGGACTGACCCGTTCCGGACTGGTGCTTTCGTCGCGACCGGTCGATGTCGCGCTGGTCATGAAACTGACAGAAAGGGAGCTGGAAGGGCGCGCTGTCATCAATGACGGCACCACCCAGAACGGCCGTTTCCAGGGACGGGTTGCAGGCTTACCGCCCAGCGGAAAGCTGCTCGACAGGTTGCAGGCCGGCGACCTGTTCGGCCAGCTGAGGTATCGCGGCCCCGCGCAGGCGCTCTGGCGATTGGCGGCGGTAGATGCGTTCGACCTCACGGGCCCGCTTTCCGTTGCTGCGGACATTACCGGATCGCTTGCCGAACCTGAAGTGCGGGGATCCCTGAAGACGGATAATTTGCGTTTGAGGAGCTCGATTTCGGGCACCAACATCCGTGAAATCAAAGGGCGCGGTACTTTTCGCGGCTCGCGTCTGCGGATAGCGCGCTTTACTGGTGTTGGGCCCAACGGTGGCACCGTCACAGGCAGCGGCACGGTGGATCTCAGCAATTTGGGGCGGCGCGGCCCCGGTATCGATATTCGCGTGGCAGCCAAGAACGCCCGCGTTCTGAACGCCCGCGGTTTGAGCGCCACCATC
Organism: Alteripontixanthobacter maritimus; assembly: GCF_003340475.1. Classification (NCBI taxonomy): domain Bacteria; kingdom Pseudomonadati; phylum Pseudomonadota; class Alphaproteobacteria; order Sphingomonadales; family Erythrobacteraceae; genus Alteripontixanthobacter; species Alteripontixanthobacter maritimus. Next base: position 496,869 of record NZ_QBKA01000002.1, read on the forward strand.
ACCGGCCCGCTCCGCATCGTGTCCAACGGCATCGGCGGGACGATTGCGGGCCGGCTCAGTATCAATCGCGCAAGCTGGCGGTTGAGCAATTCGGAAGATCTCGACGCGATCCCCCGCATCGATACGCGTCAGATCAATCTGCCACTGGATTCAGCGCCGGCGCGGACACCACGCGGAAGCTGGCGATATCTGATCGATGCTGTGGCCAATGACCGGGTGGATGTCGATGGCATGGGGCTCGACAGCGAATGGAGCGCCGATATCCTGCTGCGCGGAACCACCAGCGATCCCCGAATTGGGGGGCAGGCCCAGGTGGTGCGCGGCGATTACACGTTCGCCGGGACCCGCTTTGAACTGACCCGCGGGCGTATCGATTTCGATGAACGCGTCCCGATCGATCCGCGCCTCGATATCCGTGCAGAAACCCAGCAGAACAATCTTGATGTGACCGTGGCCGTAACCGGCAATTCGCAGCGGCCGGAGATATCGTTCACCAGTGAACCGCCATTGGCAGAGGAAGAACTGCTCGCACAGTTGCTGTTCGGCGGGTCCATTACCGAGCTTTCCGCGACCGACGCGCTGCAACTGGGCGCGGCAGTGGCCAGTCTGAATGGCGGGGGCGGGATGGATCCCATTAACCGGTTACGCAGCGCAATCGGCCTGGACCGTTTGCGTATCGTGGCCGCCGATCCTGCGTTGGGCCGCGGCACCGGGGTTGCGTTGGGAAAGAACTTTGGTCGCCGCTTCTATGTCGAGATTATCACCGATGGGCGCGGCTATAGCGCGACGGAAACCGAATTCAGGGTGACCAGCTGGCTTTCAATCCTTGCCACCATCTCGACTATCGGACGTGAAAGCATTGGGGCTGAAGTCAGCAAGGATTATTGACCCGATTGCTCTTGCAGCTGCCAGGTAAGTTTCTGTCAGTTCAGCAAGTGCGTATCACGACGCGGAAGGAGCGTCGCCCACGCTCATGGCCATGCCGTCGAGCTGCAACAGCACACCGTTGCTGGCCTCGATCGCATTACCCGTAAGTGTTGTTGTGGTTCCGTCCGGGCCGGTCACTTCCAGTTCCTTGCCGTCGGTGTCGAATGTCATCGTACCGGAGCCAAGGGTGCGTATCTCGACAGGACCACCTGTCGCCGTGATAGCGTCGCGGATGGTATCGGGCGTAAGATGACCGGGTAGCATATGGTTGCGAAGCGTAGCGGCCAGCAGCGGCGCGCGCTCATCGGCTGCCAGCGCTTCTGCCATGTCGTCCAGTTCAGCAAAAGCCTCGCTGTCGGGAGCCAGCAACGTATAGCTGCCTGGGCCGTCCAGCACCATGGCAAGGCCGGTAGACGACAGGGCGCCTGAAAGCCCGCGCATGTCCCGTGATCCGCCGATCACACTGGCGAGCGTCTGGTTGACCATCCCTGTCGCCGGGGGAGCGACATCGCTGCCTTCCGTGCAGGCTGCTATGGACAGCAATGATGCTGCAACTATACCGCCCGCCAATATACGCCGGTGATTGAATACCCTGCTCATTAGGACACCAGCAGTTCGATAGCGGATGTAATCAACTGCGTCTTGGGATCGACCTGATAGACATAACCATCGGAGTAACGATAACGCGTATCAGGCGTATCGCTGTAGCGCGAACGATACTCATACGGCACATTGTAAACGTCGTATCCGGATGGCATCGGCTGGCCTACGGTAAACCGGTCACCTGTGAGCAGGGCGGCGATCGACTGAATGGTCGAAGTGTCCCGATCGACCCGGTACAAGACATTATCGGCAAACCGATAGTCGTCCTGCGAACCGAGATTGTAATAGCTGGCATAATAGTCGGGCACCTGCCGCGACTGGTAATTTTCCGGCCAAGGATTTCCGGTTGCCAATGCACCGGCCAACAGGGGCAGGTAACCGGTGATGCGGTTACCTGCGCCAAGGTTCATAAGATAGCCGTTGTTCATGAAATAACGGTTGTCACCGCCCATGCCCAGACCGAAGAAATCCGGCCGAAACATTCGCGCCCGCGCATCGCCGTCGCGGTCTAAGTCATTGCGGGTGAGGCCCGGCGGAATGCAGGATGGAGTTTTCTTCGCCAACCCTGGTGGGCACCCGTCTATCAGCCCCCGCGACCTGGCGGATGGTAGGGCAGCGACGGCGCTGACCATGTCCGTTCCCCGGCGGCCAACGTCGCGCAAGGCTCCGTTTCCATTACGGTCCACGATGAACGGACGGTCTTTATTATTTCGATTGTATTTGCCGCCGCCAGACGCCGTAGCAGTTCGGTCGAGAGCGCGATCGAGCTTGCGATCGAGAGTGACAGCCGCGTCACGTTGGGTTTTCCGGTCCGGTCCGAAGGCGCGTTGCTTACGGTCCGGCTTCCCCTTATCCAGTTTCACCCCATTTGCCTTGGCCCCGGCAGCAGCTCCAGCAGTTTTGGCAGACACACCTACATCGCTTTTACCATTCCCGTTTCCCTTGCCATTTCCTTGCTGGGCGACCGCAGCGCTGCTCATCAAGGCAAGCGCCGCGGTGCACATGATAAACTTGCGCATTGTTAATGCTCCTTTTCAGTACAAACGGTGCGCGCGGCGATATCGTTCCATTACAAGGCTATCGCAGTTAACCCTTCCGATACACCGTCGGGTAGGCCCCGCGACCAGGTTCTGGGGGGGTTACGATCTTGCGTTCCGGTTACGCGCGATAAAGCGCAGCCTCCGCCTCCCGCCTCCGCGACAGACCGGCCATGATACGGCCTCCGGCACGGTTCCAGCGGGCAAATTCTGTGATGGCCGCCGCCGTGTTGTTCGCCCGGTGACGCTTCGTCAGAGTGGCACGAAAAATCGCGCCGGTATTGTAGTGGAAGCTGACCAGCGCATCGAACTGGGTCTGCGTAGTGGGAGTGTTGGCAAGAGCCCGGCTTACCTCGCTGGCATAGCGCCGCAAATCCTCCTCCAAACGCTCGTCGCATTGCGCTTGTGTCCAGACGGTGTCGCGCGTTACTCCGCGCCCGGTGGCACCCCAGCCTATCGTCCACGGCGCGCCGCCGGTGCCGGGATCGGGATAGGCCTCTACCAAACCGTCCGGTCGGATACGCGCGCATCCTTCGAACCGTTTGATCAAAGCAATGCCGGCAGGTCCGATAGCGGTTGGTTTGTTTGGTGCGGGGCGTGCTGCAGCGGCTTTCCCATAGGGCTGCTGGTCTTGATCGTTTGCATCTGTCGCACAGTCGCCAACGGAATTTTCCGCCGTTCTTGGGGTCATGCAGATACCGGGTTCGATGACTTCATTCAGCGCATCGACCTCGTGCTGGCGGAACCCACGCCCCAGAATACGGCGCATGGTATCGAATAAGGGTTTGCGGTTCATGACTGGGGTGCCTCGCTGAGTGTCGATCGGGGCGAGGGCAGGTGACAGGATAAGGCGAAGTAGGAAAATTGTTTCGGTTTGCGGCGGCTATTCCTTTCGCGCGCAAGCGTCGTCATGGCGCCAAACCAGGCCACCGCTGGCATTAATTTCTATCAAGGAAACGCTTGTGAAGTTGGCTACTGTCTTGTCCGTCCTCGGCCTGATAGCTGTCCCTGCAGCAGCAACGGCACAAAATGAACCCAGCGCGCCGGCGTAAATATCGTTCTTGAAGCGTCGCAAACGGGTGGCGGGCTGAAGGGTCGATATTGCCAAGGACCGGTTGCTCGCGCGGGAACTGGTCCGGAAACGAAAAAGGGCGCCCGGTTTATCGGACGCCCTTTTCTATCGTTGACATCAAGCCTTTAGCCGTGATGCGACATGGGAACTGTAAACAAAACTGCCAACGGTCCGTCGACCGCCAACTACCAAATACCGATTACCATCCGCCTATCAAACATTGCCAATTTCGTATCGAATGCCCGGACTGTTGAAAGTGTTCGGCAGTCCGGTCGCAATTGACTTATTGTTCGACCTTAAGGCCCAGCGATCAGGCGCTGTAGTAGAGGTCATACTCCACGGCGCTTGGCGTGGTTTCGACACGCATGACTTCTTCCCATTTCAGTTCAGCGTAAGCATCGATCTGTTCCTTGGTGAACACGTCGCCCTGCAACAGGAAGTCGTGATCGGCCTCCAGAGCTTCCAGCGCCTCGCGCAAGCTACCGCATACTGTCGGCACGTCGGCCAGTTCGGCTGGCGGCAGATCGTACAGGTTCTTGTCCATCGCCTCGCCGGGATGGATTTTGTTCTGGATCCCATCGATCCCGGCCATCAGCAGGGCAGCGGCAGAGAGGTAGGGGTTGGCCATCGCATCGGGGAAGCGGAACTCCACCCGCTTCGCCTTCTCGCCCGCTCCATATGGGATACGGCAAGAAGCGGAGCGATTGCGCGCGGAATAGGCGAGCAAAACCGGCGCTTCGAAACCCGGGACCAGCCGCTTGTAGCTGTTGGTCGTCGGGTTAGTGAAGGCATTCAGCGCCTTGGCATGTTTGACCACGCCGCCGATGTAATACAAGCAATTGTCCGAAAGCCCGGCATAGCCATTGCCCGCGAACGTGTTTTTACCATCGTTCCAGATCGACATGTGAGTGTGCATGCCCGATCCGTTATCGTCCTTGATCGGCTTGGGCATGAAAGTCGCCGTCTTGCCATAGGCGTCGGCCACCTGGTGCACCACATACTTATAGATCTGCATGTTGTCGGCGGTTTCGAGCAGGGTAGCGAAGGTCACGCCCAGCTCGTGCTGCGCGGCAGCGACTTCATGATGGTGCTTGTCGCAGGGCAGTCCCATTTCAAGCATGGTGCTGACCATCTCGGACCGGATATCGACCGCGCTGTCGATCGGCGCGACGGGGAAGTAACCACCCTTGGCGCGCGGGCGGTGCGCCATGTTGCCGCCTTCGATTTCCTTGCCCGAATTGGTCGGCAGTTCGACATCGTCTATGGCGAAGCCCGAACCGGCATAGCCATCTTCGAACCGAACATCGTCGAACATGAAAAACTCCGCTTCCAGCCCGACATAGATCGTGTCGCCCAGACCGGCGGATTTGACAAAGGACTCCGCACGTTTGGCAGTGGAGCGTGGGTCTCGGCCGTAAAGTTCGCCGGTGGAGGGTTCCACGATATCGCAGAACAGGATCATCATCGGCGTAGCACTGAACGGATCGATATAAGTGCGGTCGAGGTCGGGCCGCAGGATCATGTCGCTTTCGTTGATGACCTTCCAACCTGCGATGGAGGAGCCGTCGAACATCAGCCCGTCTTCCAACTCATCCTCACCCAGTGCGGATGCAACCATGGAGAGGTGTTGCCACTTGCCCTTGGGGTCGGTGAAGCGAAGATCCACCCACTCGATCTCGTCGTCCTTGATCTGTTTCAATACGTCTTTTGCGGATGGCATATGGAATGTTCCTCTGTTGAATTTTGTATCGCGCAGATGGCGCGCGCAGAATTGCTGTCGCGCTAAATCGCGTCGTCGTCCTTTTCGCCGGTGCGGATGCGAAGCGCGCTCTCGATGTGGGTTACGAAAATCTTGCCATCGCCGATACGGCCTGTCTGCGCTGCGCCCGCAATGGCTTCGACGACGCGTTCGCCCAGAGTATCGGGCACGACCACTTCCAGCTTTACCTTCGGAAGAAAGTCCACGACGTATTCCGCGCCGCGGTAAAGTTCGGTGTGGCCTTTCTGCCGGCCGAAGCCCTTCGCTTCGGTCACGGTGATACCGGATACGCCCACTTCGTGCAGCGCCTCCTTCACCTCGTCCAGCTTGAATGGCTTGATGATGGCCTCGATCTTTTTCACCGCGTGATGCCCCCCAAAGTTTATGTAATCGTATCGCACGTTATTTACGCATCGCGCCTGCACGTGTTCCAAGAACCATGCCAAACGCGCTTTCGGCGAATTAGCGCCAGACCGACGGCGTCAGACTGGTCAGTATGCCTACAGAACAGACACGCTCTGCCTGCAATTTAAGCATCGGATAGGCGCAGTCCGGATGTTTGTGGCAGGCCGCACATCAGGTTGAGGTTCTGCACCGCAGCACCGCTCGCCCCTTTGCCAAGATTGTCGAGCTGGGCGACGAGCCGGGCGTTCCAGCCACCCTCGTTACCGAAAACCGACAGTTTGAGCGCATCGGACGGAGCGGCAGTCGGTTCCAGCAGCAGCTCTCCGACCTGGCGATTTTCCTGAACCGTGACGACTTCCGAACCATCGTAGAATGATATGAGAGCATTCCGCAGTTGATCGGAATGCGGGTTGTTTGGCATCGCACCCAGATGCAGGGGCACCTCCACGATCATGCCGCGAAAAGCCGAACCTACCGAAGGCGCGAACAGGACCGGATGATCGAGCCCGGCATACGTTTGCATTTCGGGCAGGTGCTTGTGCGCGAGATCGTAGCCATAAGCACGGAAAGCCGGGGCTTCTGCCGCCTCGAACCGTTCGATCAGTGCCTTCCCGCCGCCCGAATACCCGCTGACGGCGTTGACCGTATACGGCCAGTCCGCAGGTAGCAGACCGCCGCGCACCAACGGCGCGACAAGCGCGAGAAATCCGGTCGGGTAGCAGCCGGGATTGCTCACCCGCGTGGCATTTGCCACCACATCTTCGCCCACCAGTTCAGGAAACCCGTAAGTCCAGCCGTCGGCGGTGCGATAGGCGCTCGACGCGTCGATCACACGTGTGCCGGATGCCGCATCGATCAGCGCTATCGCCTCACGCGCGGCATCGTCGGGCAGGCAAAGGATCGCGATATCCGCTTCGTTCAGAGCCTCGCGCCGTGCGGCGATATCCTTGCGGCGGTTGTCGGGTAAGGTGAGTAGCTCGAACTCGCTGCGTTGCGCCAGCCGATCGTGGATTTCCAGCCCCGTAGTCCCGGCTGCCCCATCGATGAAGACGCGAGTCATTTGCCGGAGGTGGTTGAGGCAGCAAGGAGCCGCGTTTCGATCCACCCGGTCGGCCCTTCCGGACCGCAGCAGCCCCAGCACCAGTCGCCGGCAAAATCGAGCGCTTCGAATTGCTCGCCCGCCGCCATTTCGCGCAGCGTGTCGCTGTCACCGGTGCGTTTCAGCTTCAACGGGGCACCGTCGTCACCCACACGGTAGGCTTGCGGGACGGCATAATGCGGCACCAGAAAACGACTGGCCAGAGCGATATGAGCAAGATCACCGCGTAAGGGCAGAGTCCCGGGTTCGGGCCGCACGACCGGGCCGGACAGGCGCACCCCGCCTTCTGGGGGCGAGTAATCGGACGCGTCTGTCATCTAACTCCCCCCCGACACCGAATGCCTACGCCGAATGCCTGCACGTTGCGGGTGCAGCACGCTTAGCGCCGGGCCTCTATAGGAGACGCCGCACCGCATCAAGTTGTGCGCCCGATCGCCTATTTGCCGAACCGTTCGCGCAACATGTGGAACGCGGCGCGCAGCCCGTAAGCCGCGCCGCCCTTGGAACGGCCGGGCTTGGGGAAGGGACGCCAGGCGAAGGTATCGAAATGCGCCCAGTCGATGCCGTCACCCACGAACCGGTCGAGGAACAGGCCAGCCACACTCGCACCCGCATAGGCGTTGCCATGCGCATTGTTGAGGTCGGCAATATCGGAATTTAGCCATTCGCGGTAACCGTCGGGCAGCGGCAGCCGCCACGGTTCGTCGTCATGCGCTTTGCCCGCCGCGATCAGCGCATCGGCAGTGGCATCCTGCCGCGTCATCAGGGCAGGGTGATCGGGGCCGAGCGCGACACGCGCCGCGCCGGTCAGTGTGGCGAAATCGATGATAAGTTCCGGCTTCTCCTCGCTCGCCCGGGTCAGCGCGTCGCCCAGGATAAGGCGGCCTTCCGCATCGGTATTGCCGATCTCCACCGTCAGCCCCTTGCGACTAGATAGAACGTCGCCTGGGCGGAAGGCGTTGGAGGCAATCGCGTTTTCGACGGCAGGCACCCACATATGCAGGCGTACCGGCAGCGCGGCCTCCATGATGAGGTCGGCCAGAGCCAGCGCATGCGCCGCGCCCCCCATATCCTTCTTCATCAGCTTCATCCCTGCGGCGGATTTCACGTCCAGCCCGCCGGAATCGAAACACACACCCTTGCCTATGATGGCGAGCACGGGCGCATCTTCCTTGCCCCAGACAAGGTGTATCAGGCGCGGTGCGTGATGGCGCGCGGCGGCCCGGCCCACGGCGTGAACCATCGGGTAATCCTGCTCCAACGCATCGCCGCGCGTCACTGTGACTTTCGCGGAGTGTTTCTTGGCGATAGCTTCGGCTTCTTCCTCCAGCGCGGCGGGCCCCATATCCTCGGCCGGAGTGTTGACGAGATCCCGCACGCGCATGTCCGCGCGCGCTTCCGCCATGGCCAGGTCGATATCTTTGGCATTCTTCGTCAGCAGGATGCGCGGTCCGGTCGGGTTGTCGTCCTTCTTGTAACGCTCGAACGTGTATTGCGCGGTTTGCCAACCGAACAGGGCAGGGCCGGGTTCGCGATCTCCGCCATTCGATGCGGCACGGCGATACGTGCCTTCAGGCAGCACTTCGGCCAGCTTGGCCATGCACCAGCTGGACAGCTCGTCAGGATCGGCCACACCGCCCACTGCGAACCAGCTATCGCCGTCGGGCACGATGCCGACCTGATACCCGCTGCCGTCGAATTTCTGCGCATCGAGCGCCACACGTTGCGAAGGTTTGAGCGATTTTGCCCAGCCTTCATAACCGTCCTTGTTGACGAGGTGGATGGCGGTGGCGGTCTGCCCGCGATCGGGCGCAATCAGGTCTGTCTTGGTCATAAACGCGCGCAATGCCGTATCGCGCCCTTCGATGCGAGCGGAATCTCTCGCAAAATCCCGGTGCGCTCGCTATGTGAGGGGTATGAACGAATATCAGACGATCACTGCCGACGACACCGTACTGCGCGACGGCACCATCAAGCTGCACGGGCCCGAAGGGTACGAGGGAATGCGCAAGGCGGGCAAGCTCGCCGCGTCCATTCTCGACGAGATGGCGAACCGGGTGAAGCCCGGGGTGAGTACGGAAGAGCTCGACCGGGTGGTGCGGGAAATGACGCTGGATGGCGGCGCGGTTCCGGCGACGCTCGGCTATCGCGGCTACACCCATAGCTGCTGTATCTCGATCAACCATGTCGTGTGCCACGGCATCCCGTCGGACCGTACGCTGAAGGACGGGGATATCGTCAATATCGACGTCACCCCGCTGCTCGACGGGTGGCATGGCGATACCAGCCGGATGTTCCTGGTAGGCGATGTTTCGCTGCGCGCGCGACGGCTGGTGGATATCACGCATGAGTGCCTGATGATCGGGATCGACAAGGCGCAGCCGGGTGCACGGCTAGGCGATGTCGGTGCGGCGATCGAGGACCACGCACGGCAGTTCCGTTACGGCGTGGTGCGCGAATTTTGCGGCCATGGCCTCGGCCGCCTGTTCCACGATGCGCCGGAAGTGGTCCATGCAGGCACACCCGGCACCGGCCCCGAATTGCGCCCGGGAATGTTCTTCACCATCGAACCGATGATCAACCTTGGCAAGCCGCACGTAAAGCTGCTGCGCGACGGCTGGACCGCGGTGACGCGCGACAAATCGCTATCGGCCCAATTCGAACATTCGATCGGCATTACCGAGACGGGCAACGAGATTTTCACGGCTAGCGAGAAGGGCCTGCACAAGCCCGGCGATTATTGAAGTCAGGCTAATTCCTAACTCTCGCGCGCTGCCCTCAATGCTGCGCCTGCCGCGAACGGGGCAAGCGCAACCAGTACCAGACTGACCACTGCCGCCAGCGCGATGCCGCTGCCATCGGGGCGCGCCAGCGTTCCGGCACCGAACAGCAGGATGGGTGCGGCAAGTGGGATCAGCAGCAGTCCCGCGAGCGCAGCGCTTCCGCGCAAGGTCGCAGTCAGTGCAGCGATTGTCACACCGATTGCGGCCAGACCCGGCGTACCGACCAGCAGCCCCGACAGAACGATTTGCAATGTCGGACCGTCCAGCGAAAGCAGTGCTGCCGCCGGGATGCAGGCCAGCAGCAACAGCGGTGCGAAAGCGAGCCAGTGGGCGATAATCCGCACCAGCATCGCAGCCTCGTCCGACACGCCGCGCAGGGCCAATTGGTCGAACACTCCCGCTTCTAGATCACCTGCCACCAGACGTTCCAAAGGCAGGATCGCAGCTAATAGCGCAGCCACCCAGATGACCCCGCCCCCGGTTTGCGCCAACAGGTCCGGCTCTGGCCCGACGGCGAAGGGGAACAGCATCGCCACCGCGAGGAAGAACAATAGCGGCAACAGCCCGCTTCCGCCATTTGCACCCAATCCCGGAAGCAGGCGTACGACATCGCGTCGCAGCAGAAGTGTGAGAGCGCGTATCATGGCGCGTACCCTCCCAGCTCGCATTGCCGCGCCGCCACCGTGTCGATCGTTTGGTGGGAGGCGAAGGCGCACACACCGCCGCCCGCGCAGTGTTCACTGATCGCCGTCTCGACCAACCTGCGGGACCGGGCGTCCAGCCCGCTCATCGGTTCATCCAGCAGCCAGATCGGTGCCGCCTGCAATGTAACGCGGGCGAGGGCCGCGCGCTTGCGCTGGCCGGTTGAAAGATACTGCACCGGCACATCCGCCAGATCGTCCAGAGCCAGCCGTCGCATTACCTGCGCGCAGGCATCATGACCGTCCATCGCTGCCCAGAAGCCAAGCGCCTTGCTTAGCGGCTGGTCCGGGTCGAGCGCGGGCCGCTCGTCCAGCAGTGCTGCACTGCCTTGGCGGTGCACCTCTCCCGAAAACGGCCGCAGCAGCCCGGCCAGAATTCGCAGGAGGCTAGATTTGCCGATGCCGTTCGCACCGGTGATATGCAGGGCGTCGCTCGGCTCCAGCGCGAGCGTTAGGCCGCGAAACAGCAGCCGGTCGCCGCGAAGGCAGGCGAGATCGGTGGCTGCGAGACGCACTTGCATGGCCCGCGGCGTTAGGCGAAAGCACCGCTGCTAACAAGAACGCCACTTACAAGATTACCAGCGGAGCCGGATTATGAGCGTTGCCCAATTGACCAAAACCGAACGCGATGCGGCCTTAGCCGATCTGTCCGGCTGGGCGCTCGCCCGCGATGGCGATGCTATCCAGCAGAAATTCAAGTTCAAGGATTTCAGCGAGGCATGGGGCTTTATGTCGCGCGTGGCGCTGCTCGCCGATGCGCAGGACCACCATCCAGAATGGTCCAACGTCTACAACACCGTCGATATCACGCTGACCACGCATGACGCCGGCGCGAATGGCGGTCTGTCGCAGCGGGATGTGACGTTGGCCAAGGCGATCGACGCGTTGCTTTAAGCGGCCGGCCTACTGGCCAAGCGGGCGGAGCGACCCGCGCGCCATCTTGCGCATCCGGGCGGGCACCCACCGTGCAGCAAAGCGCACGCGTCTGGCCGTCTTGCCGACCACCACATGCAGATCGTCACCATGTACGGCGTTCCAGGCGGCTTGTGCCACATCCTCGACCGGCGTAATTTCCAGACCGGCGTCGAGCACGCGCTGGCGCACGTTTTCGTTGGTTTTGGCGTTGGGGTTCTTGTCCAGCAACGGTGTTTCGATGAAGCTGGGCATCAGGTCGGCGACCTTGATCCGGTCCTCCGCCCATTCCGCATCCAGCGATTCCGTTATACCGCGCACGCCGAACTTGGTGGCGCAATAGATCGATGCGCCCGCGGTGCCGTAAATTCCCGCCGCGCTGGCAGTGTTCAGCAAGCAGCTATCAGGCGCGGTTTCCTTCAAGTAGGGATACACCGCCTGTGCGCCGAACAGCACGCCTTTGAGATTGATGTCGAGGCAGCGCTCGATCTCGTCCACGCTGTTGTCCGCGAGCTGGCCCCCCACCGGAATGCCTGCATTGTTGGCCAGCACATGGATCTTGCCGCCCGCGGCAAGCGCGAACGCCCCGAGCGCGGTATCCCACGCCTGCCGGTCGCGAACATCCAGCCGGTGCGAATAGTTGAAACCATTATCCAGCAGGCGCGCCGTTTCCGCCATGCCCGCCTCGTCGATATCGCCCAGACCCACGAACCAGCCCTTCGCGCCGAAATGAAGCGCAATCGCGCGCCCGATGCCCGATCCGCCGCCGGTGATGAAGATTGCCTTGCGTTCGCTCATGCTGGAATTCCCGTACCGTAGATGACGCTGTCAGAGCGCCGGGTTGTCGTAGCAATGCCATGTGAAAATCGCCAGCGCCCCGCGATGCGGCTGCCAGGCCTGCGCCATGACTCGCAGTTCCTTTTCCGAAGGACGGCTCGCCAGACCCAGCAACTTGCCGATACCCGCCTGCACGGCGAGGTCGCCGGCCGGCCAGATGTCACTACGGCCTTCGGCAAACAGCAGGTAGATTTCGGCCGACCAGCGACCGATGCCCTTGATCCGGGTCAGCTCCGCAATCGCTGCCTCGTCATCGGCAGGCAGGCTCTCCAGATCGAGTTCCTGCGCCGCGACCAGTTCGCATAGCGACCGCGCATAGCCCTGTTTCTGGCGTGACAAGCCGCAAGCGCGCAACGTGTCATGATCGCGGGCGAGCAGCTCTGCGGGGGGCATGTCCTCGCCCAGTTCCGCTTCCATCTTCGCCCACACGCTGGCCGCGGCTGCCACGCTGACCTGCTGGCCGACAATGGTGCGCAGCAGCGTGCGATATCCGGTCGGGCGGATGCGCGGTTCGGGATAGCCGACGAGCTTCGCCGCCCGCGCAAAAGCTGGTTCGGCAGCACACAGGATGTCCAGCGATTCGGTGATCTGTGCGGCGGTCAAACCCATATTGCTTTACCCTCCCCGACTGCCTCGCCCCGAATGACCTGAAAGCCACCGGGCCGAGGCGGTATTCTTGCCAAGCCAGCCACCCTGCCTTAGCAGCCGCACCCGAACGCCGCTTCGTAATGGCTTGCAACGCCGCCGATACAGGAAATTTCTTTATGCCCAAGCTGATTGTTACCAACCGTTCCGGCGAAGAATCCGCTATCGACGTTGAAGACGGCCTGACCGTGATGGAAGCAATCCGCGACAATGGCTTCGACGAATTGCTGGCACTATGCGGCGGCTGCGCATCGTGCGCAACCTGTCACGTGCATGTGGACCCCGCGTTCAAGGACAAACTGCCCCCCATAGGTGAGGATGAGGACGACCTTCTCGAAAGCACCGACACGCGGGACGAGAACAGCCGCCTCGCCTGCCAGATTCCGTTCGCGCCGGAGCTTGACGGGCTGAAAGTCACGATCGCCGAAGAAGACTGAGTTGCCGGGCAGGTAGCGCAAGCCGCGTTGCGCAAGTTAGGCGCGCGCACTAGGTTTGGCAGTATGACCGAAATAGTACCGTTGACCCAGCTTCCTGCCACCCGATCCAAAACGCTCGACCTCATTGGCAACACGCCGCTGGTGCTGCTGGCCGGGCCTAGCGAGGCTGCGGGTTGCGAAATCTATGGCAAATGCGAATTTGCCAATCCGGGCGCGTCGGTAAAGGATCGCGCTGCGCTGTATATCGTGCGCGATGCGGAACAGCGCGGCGCGCTGAAACCGGGCGGCACCATCGTGGAAGGTACGGCGGGTAACACGGGGATCGGCATGGCGCTGGTCGCCAACGCGCTGGGCTACAAAACCGTGATCGTCATGCCCGACAATCAGTCCACCGAAAAGATGGACACATTGCGGGCGCTGGGGGCCGAGCTGGTACTGGTACCGCCGACCAAGTTCGCCGACCCGTGCCACTTCGTCCACACATCGCGGCGGCTGGCAGAGGAAACGCAAGGGGCGGTGTGGGCCAACCAGTTCGACAACACTGCCAATCGCAAGGCACATATCGAAACCACCGCTCCCGAAATCTGGGAGCAGCTGGAGGGCCGTGTGGACGGGTTCACCTGCGCGGCGGGCACCGGCGGCACGATTGCCGGCGTCGGCATGGCCCTGAAGGAACGCGACGAGAATATTCGCATCGCGCTGACCGATCCGCATGGTGCAGCGCTGTATAGTTATTATGCTACCGGCGAACTGAAATCCGAAGGCAGCTCCGTTGCGGAAGGAATTGGGCAGGGCCGCATCACCGCCAATCTGGAAGGCGCGCCGATCGACACTCAATTCCGTATCTCGGACGAGGTGGGACTGGAATGGGTCGCGCGGTTGCTGCGCGAAGAAGGCCTGTGCCTGGGGCTGTCGTCCGGCATCAATGTGGCGGGCGCAGTGGCTCTCGGGCGCGAACTGGTGGCAGAAGGACGCAGGGATGCACGCGTCGCGACGATCCTTTGCGATACGGGGTTTCGCTATCTCTCCTCGCTTTACAATGCTGAATGGCTGAAAGGAAAAGGCCTTCCTGTGTTTGACTGGTTGAAGGCGTAGGGCGATTTTCGGCACGCTGTAGCCAAAGCCGCAGCTTGTTCCACCGCTTGGCCTGAAGCCTTGCTTCCCGATTGACTGACGCTGCGATGGGTATAGCCTGTACGATATGAGCCTGCCAGACATCCTCTCCTCTCTAAAGCCGAATGCGATGCGCGACGGGCGGTCGAGCGGGGGGCAGTCGAACGGGGGGCAGTCGGGCGGGGCCGAGCCTGTGGCACCGGGGCCGCTTGGCGGAACCCGCTCCCAGAACCAGCAGCGGCTGTTGATTGCAGCTTCCGGCATCGGCGGCATCATGCTGGTGTTGGGACTGGCGACCGTCATAGGTGAGCGCGTGCAGGAAACAGAAGCAACGGCTGTGCCGGAAGCAGCGGCCACGGTGGCAGCCGATCCAGCCCTTGACGATATTGCCGACCCCTTGGTCGATGCAGGCGTAGTACCGGATCTGCCAGCAGAACCGACACCGGAAACCACGACAGTTCCCGCCACCGGCGCACCGCGTCCGCCCGAGGATACGGGCGCGCCGGCGGGGCAATAGATGACCCGTACGAATAGCAGGATCGCCATAGCACTGGGTGTGCTTGCGCTGGCGGCCATGGCTGTGGCTGGCTGGGGCTTTGCCACGTCGCGCGATGGATCGCGCGGGTTGGAGCGGGAACGCATAGGCCTGATGACCAGCCTGCCCCTCTACTGGCCCGAAACGCGCCGGTTCTCCGATTATCTCGATGATGACACCCCGCCGCATTGGGTACGGGCGCGTCTGGAGGAGCGTTACAGGCTGGAACCGCTCGATACGCTGGCGTTTCAGCCGATTGCCGGAAGCGAGGGTACAGGGCGTAAGGGCAACGGGCGCGAGGGCGGGGGGCCGCTGGCCGGATTGTCGGGACTGATACTGGCGCAGCCGGCCGGGCTGACACCGGCGGAATATGTCGCGCTCGACAATTGGGTGCGTGGCGGCGGCCGGGTGCTGGTATTTGCCGATCCCATGCTGACCGGTCATTCGGGCTACCCCATCGGTGACCCCCGCCGCCCGCAGGACGCTGTGTTGATCTCCCCCATCCTAACGCGCTGGGGTCTGGAACTCACGTTCGATGCTGCCCAAGCCGAAGGCCGTAGCTTGGTATCCCTACCGGACGGCGCGAAACTGCCGGTGGAACTGTTCGGCACCTGGTTGAACAATGATCCGCCGGGTGGTGAGCAGGTTAGCCAGCAAGGCAACGCTGAGTGTTCAATTATGGCCGAGGGTCTGCTGGCGGACTGCGCTATCGGTAAAGGGCGCGCGCTGTTGATTGCCGACGCGGCGCTGCTCGAAACGCCGCATGAGGGCGAGGCGGGCGCTCGCGAACAAACCGCTTTCGATGCGCTAACTGTGCGCGCATTTCAGGACTGATTCCACAATCGCGGGAAAGTGCGGGTGGAGCGCGCGAGTCCAACAAAAAGACGCTGTAAAACAACATGCAGAGTACTGGAATTAACCACGCCGGCTACCCAAGCCAGAAAAAGTACCAGCAAATTACACTTTATAATCAACGGTTTATCTCGACTGGATAAAATTCCCGTGTTTTGGTCTTTTCTCCCGCACTCTCCCGCGTTAATACCTTCGTTCATCGGACACACTGTCTCGTAACCCGCATCGCTTTTCCCATTCGGGCTGGCTTTGCGGACTGCCCGCACTCGGCTGCTGGCGGTCACGGGGAAGCTTTGTCCGCACGAGAGGCACCCGATAAAGGGAACGGGTCAGTTGGCGGGAGCGGAAGTCAATTTTAACGGACAGGGCTTTTCGCCAGCGGGCGACAAGAGCCGTTTCGTACTGCCTCCCAAATTCCGCAAGAAGATTATCGAGGCGAGCGAAGGCCGTACCTTGTGTCTGGTCGCCGATGACACGCTGAACTGCCTTGTCGGTTTCGGCCTTTCGCGCGAAAACCAGCTGAGCCAGCAGCTCGAAAACGAAAAACGCGCTGCCGAAACGCTGGGCAAACCCTTCGATTACGTCACCCGATCGCAGCAGCTGTTCGGGTACGAGGAAATCAGCTTTGACGATAGCGGCCGCTTCGTCATGCCGTCCTACCTCGCCAGCCTCGCGAATATTTCGGGCGGCTTGTACTTTCGTGGTGGTGGTCCGTTCTTTACCCTTTGGGCACCGGAAGAACTACACAAGATGGGCCCCGGCTGGGCGCAGGCGAAGGCCGGCTGCGCCGAGATGGAAGCGCAAGCGCAGGCCAAGGCGAAGAAGAAGTGACCGGCGCAAGGGACCATAGCGCCGCCGACGCGCCGCACACGCCCGTCCTGCTGGACGAAGTGGTGGATGCGCTCGCTCCGGTCGCCGGCGACGTGCTGGTCGATGCCACGTTTGGCGCTGGCGGTTATACCCGCGCGCTGCTGGATGCTGGTGCCACCGTACATGCCTTCGACCGCGACCCCGACGCCATTGCTGCGGGCCGCGCATGGAGTGAAACCCGTGCCGATCCGCCTCGGCTGGTGCTGCACCAGCGTCGTTTCTCCGAAATGGTCGCGGCACTTGCTGAGGTAGGTGTCGATCAGGTCGATGGCATAGTGCTGGATATCGGCGTATCCTCGATGCAGCTCGACCAGCCGGAGCGTGGGTTCGCTTTTTCCAGCGACGGCCCGCTCGACATGACGATGAGCCAGTCCGGCCCCAATGCCGCCGACTTTCTGAATACTGCCGACGCCGACGCGATCGCCGATGTGCTCTACCAATATGGCGAGGAGCGCCAGTCTCGCCGCGTGGCCCGCGCGATCGTGGCCGCCCGCCCATTGGCAACGACCGGCGATCTGGCACGTGTGGTGCGCAAGGCTATGGGCTACCATGCAGGCGCGCCAAAAGATCCTGCCACACGCACGTTCCAGGCCGTCCGCATCCACGTGAACGGCGAACTGGATGAACTGAAAGAGGCGCTGGCTGCGTCCGAGATACTGCTGCGCCCTGGCGGCAAGCTGGCAGTCGTAAGCTTCCACAGTCTCGAAGACCGGATCGTGAAGCATTTCCTGCGTGACGCGTCGTCGAAAGTTTCGGGTTCGCGCTATTTGCCCGAAGTCGAACAGGCTCCGGCAGTGTTCGACAATATCTCCAAGGCAGTGCGCGCTGGCAAAGGCGAACTGGCCCGCAATCCGCGGTCGCGTTCGGCAATCCTGCGCTTTGGTGTCCGTACCGCTGCTCCCGCGCGGCAGGTGGCGGCATGAGCGGTTCGGCACCCCTGCGCGCGGCCAAGCTGCACAATGGCAGCCGCATCAGGCAGGCGGGTTGGGCTGTGGCTCTGGTCGCGTGCGTCGCCGGCCTTGCCGGGCTGACGGTGGGTGTGAACTCCGTGAAAAGCGAGGTGCGGTTGGTCGAGCGTCAGATCATCGCGCTGGAGCGGGAGAAGACGCTGCTGGAAACGGAATTTCAGGTCCGTGCGAACCAGCAGCAACTCGCCAACTGGAACGAGGTGGAGTTCGGCTACCGCGCGCCCGATGCGCAGCAATATCTTGAAAGCGAACGCCAACTGGCGGGGCTTGGGGCGCCGCGCGCCGTCGGTGCTCCAGCGCCGATCCGCGTGGCGCGCGCGCCTGTAAATCCGGCAAACGGAGATGTGGGCGATGATCGCCCCGCACCGCAAATGGTCAGCCCGTTGACCGGCAAGCCGGTGACCGCGCAGCCGAAGGACAGCCGCCAAAGTTTCGCCGAACGGTTTGCCGCCCCCGTCGCAAGCAGCGCGCTGGAAGCAGCGCAGTGAACCAGATGACCTACAGCACGGCGATTGCCACGCACCGGGTTCAGCTGGTGAACGAGCGCCAGCGCGCCGTCACTTTCGCGCGCATGCGAGTGCTGTGGATCGTGGTCATTTTCGGCCTCGTCGCGCTGGTTGCCTTGTCACGGATCGTATTTCTGGGCCTGTCCGACAACGCACTACGTTCGGCCAGCCTGGAAGAGGCGCTGCTGCCGCCGCGCGGCGAAATCGCCGACCGCAACGGGGTACCGCTGGCGCGTGCTTTCCCCGCCTATGCGCTGTGGTTCAATCCCAAGGCGATGGGAGAAGACAATCCGCTGGTGAAATCGCCCCAACGCATTGCGGCAGAGCTGAAGGCCATCTTTCCCGACCTTGAAACGCACCGCGTGATTGAGAAACTGGCCAAGGGCCGCTCCGCCTATCTGCGTCGCCGCGTACTGCCCGAACAGGCCAGTCGCGTGCAGGCTATCGGCGAACTGGCTCTGGAACTGCCGCGCGAAACCGACCGCCATTATCCGCAAGGTACGATGGCCGCCCACATCCTCGGCTATATCGATCCCGACGGGAATGGGCAGGTTGGCATGGAGCAGGTGCTGGAACCGAAGCTGACAGACCCCGCCCAGCGCGGCGAGGCCCAGCTGCTGTCGATCGATATGCGTGTGCAGGGCGCGCTGGAAAGCGAGCTGCGCCGCGGAATGCTGGCCACCAATGCCATGGGCGCGGCAGGCATCGTGCTGGATGTCGATACGGGCGAAGTCATGGCGCTGGCGTCTCTTCCCGAATTCGACCCAAACAAGGTCGATGCGTCGGACAATGACCGCATCTTCAACCGCGTAACCAACCAGGTTTACGAGCTTGGCTCCACGTTCAAGCCCATCACCGTGGCCGCTGCGATCGACGCGGGCGTCGTGCGTGATTTTGGCAAGCGGTATCAGGCGGATCGCCCGCTGGAGCTGGGCGGGCACAAGATACGCGACAGCCACTATCTTGGCGCAACTTTGAATGTGGCAGAGACGCTGATCAAATCCTCCAATATCGTAACTGCCAAGATTGCGGACGATCTCGGCGAGAACCGGATGCGCGAAACGCTGGAAGAGCTTGGTATGAATGCCCGACCGCAAATCGAATTGCCGGCCAAGGGCAAGCCGATCTGGCCGGGCGACAAATGGGGCCGCCTGACCAACATGACGGTCAGTTACGGTCACGGCATCGCGGTCACTCCGCTGCACCTCGCCAACGCGTATGCCGCGATGGTGAATGGCGGCGTGTGGCGCCCGGCGACCCTGTACAAGCTGAAAGCTGGCGAGGCCCCGCGGGGCCGGCGTGTGTTCAAGGCCTCCACCAGCAGCCGGATGCGGCAGTTGCTGCGGATGATCTCGGTCTATGGCACCGGCAAAAGTGCCGATGCGCCGGGCTTCCGCGTGGGCGGCAAGACCGGCAGCGCGGAAAAGCCCGGCGTGGGCGGATATCGTCGAAAATCGCTCGTTTCGACCTTTGCCGCTGCCTTCCCGATGGACCGTCCGCGCTATGTCGTGATCGCCATGCTGGATGAGCCCAAGGGCACTACTGCCAGCAGTTTCCAACGCACCGCCGCGTGGAACGCCGCCCCCATCGTCGGGCGGCTGGTGCCGCAGATCGGACCGATGCTGGGCATACGGCCCGATACCACGCGCGATGTCGATATCAGCGATTTGCGCCCGCTCATTTCGAGCGACAAGACATGAAGCTTTCCAAACTCCTCGATCGCGCTGGACTAAGCTCAGCTGTTACTGATAACACCGATGTCAACGTGACCGGCTTCGCGATCGACAACCGCAAGGTCGCGCCCGGCGATGTGTTCGGCGCGTTTCGCGGCGGCACCGTCAATGGTGAGGACTTCATCCCTGCTGCCATCGCCGCCGGAGCGGTCGCCGTGGTCGCTGCGCCTGATGCGGTGGTGACGGGTGCGACACACATCGCCGTGGCCGAACCACGGCAGGCCTTCGCCAATCTCGCAGCTGGCTTCTTCACGCCGGTGCCTGAAACCATCGTCGCGGTGACAGGCACCAATGGCAAGACTTCTACCGTGGAGATGACACGGCAATTGTGGCGCATGGCCGGGATGGCGGCGGCCAGCATCGGCACGCTGGGAGTGACAACGCCCGACGAAAGCGTGTCTACCGGCCTGACAACGCCCGACATCGTGACATTCCTTGCCAATATGTCGGGCCTCGCCCGCGAAGGCGTGACCCATGTCGCTTACGAAGCATCCAGCCATGGCCTTTCGCAATTCCGCAACGAGGGGTTGTCCGTGGCAGCGGGAGCATTCACGAATTTCAGCCGTGACCACCTCGATTACCATGCCTCGATGGAAGAATATTTCGACGCCAAAATGCGGCTGTTCGATGAGGTCGTCCGCGATGGCGGAATAGCTGTGCTGTGGGCCGATGACGAGCACTCCAGCGCAGTGGCGGACCGGGCCAAAGCGCGTGGACTGTCGCTTTATACGGTCGGCGCTGAAGGCCATGATATCAGGCTTGTCGGACGGACTGCCACGCGGCTTGGCCAAGATCTCGTCATAGAGCATGGCGGTGCGCAGCGGACTGTTAAACTGCCGCTGATTGGCGAATATCAGGCCGCAAACGCACTGCTTGCCGCGGGTCTGGCGCTGGTCACCGGCGGCGATCCCGACCGGGTGTTCGACGGTATCTCCCGCCTCAGCCCCGTGCGTGGACGGCTGGAACGCGCCGTTATCTCTCCCAGCGGAGCGCCGGTCTATATCGATTACGCGCATACGGCGGACGCCCTGGAAGCAGCGATCGCCGCGCTTCGTCCGCATGTTAAAGGCCGGCTGACCGTCGTGTTCGGCGCAGGAGGCGACCGCGATCAGGGCAAGCGTGCGGATATGGGCCGCGTGGCCGCTGCTGCCGCTGACATCGTCATCGTGACCGACGACAATCCGCGCGGCGAGGACCCTGCGGCCATCCGTCGCGCGGTCCTTTCCAAAGCGGCGGGCGCACGCGAGATCGGTGACAGGCGCGAAGCGATTGCGCAGGCCATTCGCGGCGCGGCGCGCGAAGATATCGTACTTATTGCCGGCAAGGGCCATGAACAGGGCCAGATTGTCGGCGCAGGAGACACCATGAAAGTCCTTCCCTTCGACGATGTCGCCGTGGCCCGCGAATGCGCCGCTGCCAATGGAGCTTCGGCATGAGCGCGCAAGCCACGCTGGCAATCGACGCATTGCGCCAGTGGCCCGTACGCCGGCGCGACAGCCTGCCGCTGGCCTTGTGGGATGCGGATGCAGTCGCTGATGCCACCGGTGGTACTGCAAACGCCGGTTTTCAGGTGTCCGGCGTTGAAATGGATTCGCGCGATGTGCGTCCCGGCGATCTGTTCGTGGCCCTTAAGGGCGAGGCGATGGATGGCCACAAGTTCATCGACAAGGCTTTTGCCGCTGGAGCCGCCGCCGCCATCGTCGACCGTCCGGTGGACTGGCCGCATGTGCTCGTGAAAGACACCACCGCAGCGCTGCACGCACTGGCTGCTGCTGCTATCCGCCGAGCCGATGCGGTGCGGATTGGGGTAACCGGCTCGGTGGGCAAAACCGGCGTGAAGGAAGCTATCTTCGCCGCGCTCGACCGCAGCAGCCGGGGCGCGGCCCATCGCAGCGTGCGCAGTTACAACAACCATGTCGGCGTTCCGCTCAGCCTCGCAAGGATGCAGGCGCGCAGCCGCTTCGGCATATTCGAAATGGGTATGAACCATGCGGGCGAACTGTCCGGCCTGACGCAGCATGTTCGCCCGCATGTGGCGGTTATCACCACCATCGCACCCGCCCATATCGAGAATCTTGGCTCGGAAGAGGCTATCGCGGACGCCAAGGCAGAGATTTTTGAAGGCCTGGAAAAAGGCGGCACCGCCGTCATCCCGGCCGACAGCCCGCATTTCGAGCGATTGCTTGATCATGCCAGCCGTTCCGGCGCGCGCACCCTTTCCTTCGGGCGTGCGGACCATGCCGACGTGCGGTTGCTCGACGCCATACCCAGTGCCAATGGCGGCTCGCTCGTCACGGCACAGATGGGGCGGGGGCCGGTAACGGGCCGAGTCTGCTTCACCGTGGCGGAGCCGGGCGAACATTGGATTTCCAACGCGTTGTGCGTGATGGCGGCGGTACAGGCGGCAGGCGGCGATCTGGCTGCCGCCGGGCTGGCGCTCGCCGAAATGGGCGGGCTGAAGGGGCGCGGGGCACGGCACAGGATTGCTGCGCCCGGCGGTCATGCGCTGGTGATCGACGAGAGTTACAACGCCAATCCCGCTTCCATGCGGGCGACCCTGCGCCAGCTTGGCCAGACCCCCGCGACGCGACGCGTGGCAGTGCTCGGCAGTATGAAGGAGCTGGGCGATTTTGCACCCCGGTTCCATGCCGACCTGGCTGAACCGCTGGCTGAGGCGAATGTCGATCTTGCCATATTGGTTGGCGAGGAAATGCGCAGTCTGGCCAGCCAGCTGCACCGGAACCAGTTGGGGAAATCGGCTGCAGGCACGGTTGGCAGCGGACCGGCCTTCGCCCATTGCGATGGACCGGCCGAAGCCATCGGTGCGTTGGAAGAATTCGGTATCACGGCAGGCGATGCCGTGCTGGTGAAGGGGTCCAATTCGATTGGCCTTGGCCGGGTGGTCGATCATTTCACTCGGCTTGCCAACACCGGCCTTTCCATGAACGGACGGGCCACAACTGCCCGGGACGCCTGAATGCTGTATCTGCTGGCCGAATATATGGGGTTCGAAGGCATCTTCAACCTCATCCGTTACCAAACGTTTCGCGCGGGCGCGACGCTAATGACTGCGCTAATGATCGGCCTGTTTATCGGGCCGCGCTTCATCGCTATGCTGCGCGTACGGCAGGGGAAGGGCCAGCCCATTCGCGCCGATGGACCCGCCAGCCACCAGGCGAAGGTCGGCACCCCCACGATGGGCGGGCTGATGATCCTGATCGCGCTGTTCCTGGCGCTGATGCTGTGGATGGATCTGCGCAATCCGTTCGTCTGGGCTTGCCTGGCGGTGACTGCCGGGTTTGGCTTCATCGGGTTCCTCGACGACTACGACAAGGTCACGAAGAACAGCCATCGCGGCGTACCAGGCAAGGTCCGGTTGCTGATGGAATTCGTCGTGGCGGGCATCGCCGCCTATGTCATCGTCAGCCAGATCAACACCTCGCTTTACGTGCCGTTCGTGTCCGACCGGGCGATCCCGCTGGGGCCATTTTACTACGTGTTCGCCGCCATCGTGATGGTGGGCGCGGGCAATGCCGTGAACCTGACCGACGGGCTGGACGGGCTGGCAACCATGCCGGTGATTGTAGCGGCGGGTGCGTTTGCCATAATCAGCTATCTTGTGGGACGCGCCGATTACTCGGAATATCTCGGCATTCCGCACGTCCCGGGCGCGGGCGAGCTGGCTATCGTGTGCACCGCGATCATGGGGGCGGGACTCGCGTTCCTGTGGTTCAACGCGCCACCCGCCGCCGTCTTCATGGGCGACACCGGAAGTCTCGCCCTTGGCGGAGCGCTGGGGGCCATCGCGGTGGCCAGTCACCACGAAGTCGTGCTTGCCATTGTCGGCGGGTTGTTCGTGTTCGAAGCACTGTCCGTGATCATCCAGGTGTTCTGGTTCAAGCGAACGGGCAAGCGCGTGTTCCGCATGGCGCCCATCCATCACCATTTCGAACAGCTCGGCTGGAGCGAAAGCAAGGTCGTGATCCGGTTCTGGATCGTGTCGATCATCCTCGCGCTGATCGGTCTCGCTACGCTGAAGCTGCGGTGAGGTGACGGCGGCGTGATTACCTCCCCCTTCTTTGCCGGCAAACGCTACGCCGTACTTGGTCTTGCGCGCAGCGGGCTGGCGGCGGTGGAAAGCCTGCTGGAAAGCGGGGCGCAGGTGACCGTCTGGGACCGGCAGGACGAAGCTCGTAGCGCATTGGCGGACAGGTTCGGCGACCGGGTGACGCTGGCCGATCCGCTGGAAATTAGTCTCGCCGGGTTCGACGGGGTCGTGGTATCGCCCGGCGTTCCCCTGAATACACACCCGATCAGCGCCCGCGCCGCGCAATTCGGTGTGCCGGTCATCGGCGATATCGAACTGTTTGCACTCGCCCGCGCCGCACTGCCGCCGCACCGTGTCATCGGCATTACTGGAACCAACGGCAAATCCACAGCAACTGCGCTGGTCGCCCATCTCTTGGATGCCGCGGGCTTGCCGGTTCGGATGGGCGGCAATATCGGGTTGCCGGTGCTGGCTGAAGACCCCCTGCAGCCGAACGATGCGGGCGCCGGCGTCTATGTGCTGGAACTGTCGAGCTACCAGATCGACCTGACCCGTTCGCTTGCGTGCGAAGCCGCGGTATTGCTGAATGTCACGCCCGACCATCTCGATCGGTATGACGGGTTCGAAGCTTATGCGTTTTCCAAATCGCGCCTGTTCGCCATGCAGGGCAGCACGCAATTCGCGGTGTTCGGGTCGAGCGATGCCGTCACGCGCGGGTTTATGAACGCAGCGGCCGAGCGCCGGCCCGAAGGACGCATCGTCTCGATCGGTGCGGTGATAGGACGCGAAGGTCTGGCCGCACTGCAACCGGCTTGGCCATCCTTGCAGGGGCCGCACAATCTTGAAAACACTGGCGCTGCCGTCGCGTTGGTCGAAGCGATGGGCGTGACCCGTTCGCAATGGGAACCGGCGCTCGCCAGTTTCAGTGGACTGCCGCACCGGATGGAGCGGTTGGGCACGCATGACGGTGTGCTGTTCGTAAATGACAGCAAGGCTACCAATCAGGCCTCCACCGCCCCTGCACTTGCCGCATTTCCGCCCGCCGATGACGCAAGGCCGCGTATTCATTGGATCGTCGGCGGTCTGGCCAAGGAAGACGGGCTGGGTGAATGCGAGGCACAGCTAGGCTGTGTCGCCGCCGCCTATACAATTGGCGAGGCTGGACCGCGTTTTGCCGAAATGCTGGAAGGACGCGTGCCGGTCACGCAATCTGAAATGCTGTGCGAGGCGGTGCGAGGCGCGATTGCCGCCGCAAAGCCAGGCGATGTGGTATTGCTCAGCCCGGCCTGCGCCAGTTTCGACCAGTTCCGCGATTTCGCGAAACGCGGCGACGCGTTTCGCCATGCCGTCAGCGTTCTTGCGCAGGACAATCTTGCAGGCGACCCATGCTTGTTCCCTGCGGACGCCGGTAAAAAGACGTCCAGCGCATGAGCAGCGCACCTGAAGCCGTACGCCCTTCACCCGCCGGAAATGCGGCCAATCCTTATGCCGCACAGATTGCCCATGCAGCGCAATCGGAGATAAAGATCTGGTGGCGCGAAATCGACCGCTGGCTGATTGTGTTGGTTTTGATGCTGATGGCGATCGGAACTGTCGCGGTAGCCGCTGCCTCGCCTGCCAGCGCGCGTAGGCTTTCTACGGCGGAAACGACCCTGCCGGATTTGTATTTCTACTGGGCGCATATTCGCTGGCAGATACTGGGCTTGCTGGTGATGTTCGTAACATCGCTGGTGCCGAAGGAACGCGCACGGCGCGGCTCGATCCTGCTGGCGGGGCTGATGCTGTTCCTGTTGCTGCTGGTGCCGGTCATCGGATATGAGGTGAACGGCGCGAAACGCTGGATACGCTTCGGCGTGGGCGTGCAGCCGAGCGAGTTTCTCAAGCCCGCTTTCGCTGTTACTTTGGCATGGATATTGAGCTGGCGGCTGCGCGATCCCGATCTGCCGGTGCTGTGGGTGGCGACGGGAGCGATGGCGCTGGTCGGCGCGCTGCTGATGTTGC
Source organism: Alteripontixanthobacter maritimus (assembly GCF_003340475.1). Lineage (NCBI taxonomy): Bacteria > Pseudomonadati > Pseudomonadota > Alphaproteobacteria > Sphingomonadales > Erythrobacteraceae > Alteripontixanthobacter > Alteripontixanthobacter maritimus. The sequence goes on from NZ_QBKA01000002.1 coordinate 522,712, forward strand.
AACCCAATCTGGGCGCGACCCTGCTGTTCGGCGGCGTGTGGTTCGCCATGTTGCTGCTGTCCGGTGTGTCGATCAGCCGCATCGGGGGAATTGCAGCCTTGGGTACGGCGGTGCTGACCATCACCTATTTTCTTTACGACAACGCCCGCCACCGGATCGACAGTTTCTTTGGTGGCGGCACGGCGTTCGACCAAGTCGATCTTGCTTCCCGAACTCTGCTGGCAGGCGGTTGGACGGGCAGCGGGTATGGTCTCGGCATCCGTAAGTTCAACCTGCCCGAAGCGCACACGGACTACATCTTCTCCGTGATCGGCGAGGAATTCGGACTGATCGTCTGCGCGGTCGTTGTTCTGCTATATCTCGCCATCGTTGTGCGCGTGCTGGTGCGGCTGGCGAATGAGGAAGATCTGTTCACCCTGCTGGCAGGCGCCGGACTGACCGCCTTGCTGGGGGGGCAGGCGTTTATCAACATCCTCGTCAATTTGCAGCTTTTCCCGTCGAAAGGCATGACTTTGCCGCTAGTGTCTTATGGCGGGTCGTCCACCATCGCGATATGCTTTACAGTCGGTCTCCTGCTCGCGATCACGCGGCGCAACCCGTTCCTCAAGCGTGAGGTGCCGGGGCTGAAGGCCATGCTGGACAAGGATACGCCGCGATGAATGCCACCACGGATAAAGGCGCGGCCGGCGCGCAGCCCATTCCTGGCGGCGCAAACAGGCATTTCGTCCTGGCAGCGGGCGGAACCGGTGGCCATCTGGTGCCCGCATTTGCGCTGGCGGCGGAACTGGAACGGCGCGGCCACCATGTCGCCTTGATAACCGACGAACGCGGCGCGGACATTCCGGGCAAACCCGATTTCCTGCCCGCTCACGTCCTTCCCGCAGGCCGCTTCGGCAAGAACCCGCTGACCTGGATCAAGGGCATCAAGGCCGTGTGGGAAGGGCGCAGGATGGCGCTTCGCCTGTTCGAAAGCTTCCAGCCGAGCGCCGTCATCGGCTTCGGCGGATACCCTGCCTTACCCACGATGCTGGCGGCAACATCCGCCGAAATTCCCGCGATCGTCCACGAACAAAATGCCGTATTGGGGCGTGTGAACCGGCTGATGGCCGGACGGGTCGATGCCATTGCGACCTCCTACCCCAAGGTGGAGCGTCTGGCTGGCAAACACGCGAACAAGGCGCATTTGGTTGGCAACCCGGTGCGTCCGGCTGTGCTTTCCCTGCGCGATGAACCATTTCCCGAACTGTCCGAGGACGGGTTGTTGCGCGTGCTGGTGACAGGGGGAAGCCAGGGTGCGCGGGTCTTGTCAGAAGTGGTGCCGGACGGTCTCGCCATGCTGCCGCCTGCCTTGCGCAGCCGTCTGCAGGTCACGCAGCAATGCCGCGCAGAGGATGTGGACGCGGTGCGGGGGCGGTATGCGGACCATGGCATCCCCGCCGAACTCGGTACTTATTTCGAGGATATGGAAGCGCGCCTCGCCGATGCGCATCTGTTCATCGGCCGCGCGGGTGCATCGACAATTGCCGAACTTACCGCCGTGGGCCGGCCTGCCATCCTGATCCCGCTCCCCATCGCGACCGACGACCATCAGGCTGCCAACACCCGCGAAATGACGAAGGCAGGCGGCGCGCGCATGATCCGGCAGCCGAAAAGCACTATTGATGATCTAAGCCGCAAGGGTGAGGAAGCGAACAAGCAGCGTCTGAAACAATCGGACGAATTGCAGAAGTTGGCGAAAGAAATTTGTCGCCAGATCAGGGTTCTTGCCGATCAGCCGGACGCGCTTGCCAACGCCGCCCATGCCGCATGGAATTGCGGGCGACCCAAGGCGGCGAAGGACTTGGCCGATCTGGTCGAAAGCTTCGGCGGGGCAGAATTGATGGATGTGATCCGGGTCGGCGGCAACAATGCGCGCGGCGCTACGCAGGGCCATGCGGTGGGCCAGACCGCCACGCGCGACAGCGTAACCGAAAAGGGCGCGAAATGAGCGGCGTTTCCACCGATATCGGGACCATCCACTTCGTCGGCATCGGCGGCATCGGCATGTCCGGCATCGCGGAAGTGATGCACAATCTGGGCTACACCGTGCAGGGTAGCGACATTGCCGAAGGGCCCAGCGTGGAACGCCTGCGTGCGCGCGGTATCGAAGTATCCATCGGCCATGCGGAAGAAAATGTCGACGGCGTGGCGGTGGTTGTCACTTCGACTGCAGTGCGCCGCACGAACCCCGAAGTGGCCGCCGCGCTGGAAAACCGCATTCCCGTGGTACGTCGCGCCGAAATGCTGGCCGAACTGATGCGGCTGAAGCGCACCGTTGCGGTCGCCGGAACGCATGGCAAGACCACTACCACCAGCATGATCGCTGCATTGCTCGATGCAGGAGGGGTTGACCCGACTGTCATCAACGGCGGCATCATCAATCAGTACGGTTCCAACGCCCGGCTGGGTGACAGCGAATGGATGGTTGTGGAAGCCGACGAAAGCGACGGCAGCTTCCTGCGTCTGGACGGTCAGATCGCGGTCGTGACCAATATCGATCCCGAACACCTCGACCATTATGGCAGCTTCGACGCCGTAAAAGACGCGTTCGTGGAATTTATCGAGAACGTGCCGTTCTACGGCGTGGCGGTGCTGTGCATCGACCATCCCGAAGTGCAAGGCGTCATCAGCAAGGTGCGCGACCGGCGCGTGCTGACATATGGCTTTTCCGCGCAGGCCGATCTGCGCGGAGAGAATATTCGCAGCGAAGGCGGCTCCAACGTGTTCGATGCGGTGCTGCGAGCCCGCGATGGTAGTGTGACGCGGATCGATGACATTCGCCTTCCCATGCCCGGACGGCACAATGTCCAGAACGCGCTGGCAGCAGTGGCCGTAGCGCTGGAAATGGGCTGCGACACGGACATCATCTGCAATGGTTTTGCACAGTTCGACGGGGTGAAGCGGCGCTTCTCGCATGTCGGCGAGACTGGCGGAGCCGCGATAATAGACGATTATGCCCATCACCCGGTGGAAATTCGTGCCGTGCTGTCGGCAGCGCGCGAAGCGGTCAGCAGCGCGAAAGTCCCGGGCCGGGTCATCGCGGTAGCGCAGCCGCATCGCTATTCCAGGCTGGGCGATCTGATGGAGGACTTCCAGACCGCCTTCAACGATGCGGATATCATCTATGTGACACCCGTCTACACGGCCGGCGAAGACCCTATCGAAGGCGTTAGCGCTGACGCTCTTGTGTCTGGCCTACGTGATCGCGGCCACCGGTCCGCTTCCGTCGTGGCCAATGCCGAGGAGTTGGCAGTCGAACTGGCAGGAGTGGTCCAGGAAGGCGATATGGTTGTCTGCCTTGGTGCGGGCGACATAACCAAATGGGCCGCCAGTCTTGCCGATGCTGTCGATACCAAACGAGCTGCGGCATGACACAGCCGGGTGATTTCGAACCAGGTGAACAGGGCGCCGCTCCCGACGGTGACGGCAATCTGGTTGGCCGCGGAAGTTTGCCCGGCCCGGTTTCGATGCACGGCATATCCGGCAAGCTGACGGCGAACGCTCCGTTGGCGAAGCTGGTCTGGTTCAAGGCGGGCGGCGCAGCGGACTGGCTGTTCGAGCCTGCCGACGCCGCCGATCTGCGCGAATTTCTGGCGCGCGTCGGCGGGGCTATGCCGGTCATGGCGTTGGGTCTCGGATCCAACCTCATCATCCGTGACGGGGGTGTGCCCGGCGTGGTGGTGAAGCTGGGCAAACCGTTCGCGAATGTTGAAACGAACGCCGACCATATCGTTTCATGCGGCGCTGGCGCCCATGGGATACTGGTCGCATCCGCCGCGCGCGATGCGGGCATTGCCGGGCTGGAATTCCTGCGCGGCATACCAGGCACCGTGGGCGGCTTCGTGCGGATGAATGGCGGGGCGTACGGCGCGGAAGTATCCGACATACTGATCGATTGCGACGTCGTGATGCCGGGCGGCGCATATATGACGTTGCCTGCCGCCGACCTGCAATACTCCTACCGCCATTCGGCCTTGCCCGAAGGCGCGGTGGTGGTCTCCGCCCGCTTCCAGGGGAAACCCGGCGACCCTGCGCACATTGGTGCGGAAATGGACCGGATTGCCGAAGCGCGCGAGGAATCGCAGCCGCTGCGTACCAAGACCGGCGGATCGACTTTCAAGAACCCCGAAGGCGGGAAGGCCTGGAAGCTCGTCGACGAGGCGGGTTGCCGCGGCTTGATGCTGGGCGGCGCACAAGTGAGCGAGAAACACACCAACTTCCTCATCAACACCGGCGATGCGACCAGTGCGAATATCGAAGGGCTGGGTGAGCTGGTGCGCGACAAGGTGAAGGTCCAGTCAGGCTACGCGCTCGAATGGGAAATTCAGCGGGTAGGCAGGCCATGAACGATCTTGCGAAACTTCACATCGCCGTATTGATGGGCGGCTGGGCGGCGGAGCGCGAGGTGTCGCTGATGTCCGGCAGTGCCATTGCCGATGCGCTGGAAGCCAAGGGCCACCGCGTGACCCGGATCGACATGGACCGTGACGTGGCCACGCACATCGCAGCCGCTGCGCCCGATGTCGTGTTCAACGCGCTTCACGGCGTGCCGGGAGAAGACGGCAGCGTGCAGGGAATGCTCGATCTGATGGGCGTGCCCTACACCCATTCCGGGCTCGCCACCTCGGTCATCGCGATCGATAAGCAGCTAACCAAACAGGCACTGGTACCCGCCGGTATCCCTATGCCGGGCGGGCGGATTGTCCGCAGCGAAGACTTGTTCGCAGCCGACCCTTTGCCGCGCCCATACGTCCTGAAGCCGGTTAACGAAGGGTCGTCCGTCGGCGTTGCGATCGTGACGGACGAAAGCGATTACGGCCAGCCTATCGCGCGCGATGCGACGGGCCCGTGGCAGGATTTCGCACAACTTCTGGCCGAGCCTTTCGTCCGGGGCCGCGAAATGACTACTGCCGTGGTCGACACGCCGGACGGGCCGCGCGCTCTGGGTGTGACGGAACTCGTCATCGCGAATGGCTGGTACGATTACGAACACAAATACACCGAAGGCCAGACCGACCACATCTGTCCCGCCGAAATCCCGGATGATATCGCCCGGTTATGCCATCAATACGCGCTGACTGCACACAAGGTGCTGGGGTGCCGTGGCATCAGCCGAACGGATTATCGCTGGGACGACAGCCAGGGCGAGGATGGATTGTTCGTGCTGGAAACCAATACGCAGCCCGGCATGACGGCGCTCAGCCTGGCGCCGGAACAGGCCAAAGCGGCCGGGATCGAGTTCGGCGACTTGCTCGAAATGATCGTGGCAGCGGCTTTGGAGGATGCAGATGGCTAGCACTATCAAGCGCGGCGGGCGCAATGTCCGTCGCAGCGCCGCCGCCAGCAAGCGCGCCGCCACCACGCGCCGGGCAAAGGCACGCGGCGGCTCGATGATCGACGGTGCCATGGCGCTGCTTCCCTTTACCGAGGAGCAGCTGCACCGGATATTCATGGCCATCATTCTGGGCGGCGCGGTCGCGCTTGCGTGGTTCGTAGCAAGTCTTGCAGGTGTCCCTGCCATGGCGCAGCACCAGCTCGCAATCATCGCCAGCGATGCGGGTTTCGAAGTGCGCCGAGTGCAAGTGACCGGCGTCGACCGGATGAACGAACTGAAGGTTTATGAACGCGCGCTAGGTCAACGTGATAGACCTATGCCGCTCGTCGATTTGGCAGCGTTACGTGAGGAGCTCGTCGAACTGCCATGGGTGAAAGACGCGCGGGTATCCCGGCAATTGCCCGATACGCTGGTGATCGACATTGTGGAACGCACCCCGCACGCGGTTCTGAAGCGGCCCGACCGGCTGATGCTGATCGACGAGAGCGGCGAGGAGCTGGAGCCAATTTCCGCCGCCAATGCCAAGGGTATGCTCACCGTCGCTGGCCCCGGTTCGAGCAAGCAGATCGCCGCGCTGACGGGTTTGCTGCAGGCGGCTCCCGCCTTGAAACCGCAAGTGAGCGAAGCGGAGTGGATCGGCAACCGTCGCTGGAACCTGACATTCAAAACCGGGCAGGTTCTGGCCTTGCCGGAAGGGGACAAGCAGGCGTCCGGTGCGCTGGTGAATTTCGCGCGGCTTGATGGTGTGAACCGTTTGCTTGGCGGGAAGGTTGCGACATTCGACATGCGCGCGCCGGAGCGTATCTATATGCGTATTCCCGGGCGCGAGGCGCGCGAGCTCGATCCCAAGGGCGGCAGTTAAGATCATGGGCAAACCGCGCATCGCCAAAGTCTACGCTGCCGTGAATATCGGCAGTTTCCGCATCTCGGCCATGATCATGGGTGTCAGCGAAACGGGCGAGAACGTCATCCTTGGTAGCGCTCACCGGCAAAGCCAGGGGATCAGGCGCGGCTACGTCACCGACATGACCGCCGCCACTTACGCTATTCGCGATGCGGTGGAGCGGGCCGAGAAAGCTGCAGGTACCAGCGTGTCGAGCGTGTGGATCGCCTGCGCCGGTGCAGGGCTCACCAGCCAGGTAGCCCATGTCGAAATCGATATTGGCGGGCGGCGGATAGAAGACGACGATGTCGAACATCTGCTGTTTGCCGCGCGCGACAACATCCAGCCCGATGGTCGGATGGTATTACACGCACAACCGGCGCATTACACCCTCGATGGCGCCCATGGCGTAGCCAATCCGCGCGGTCTTCACGCAGAGCGTCTGGGTGTAGATATCCACGTGATGCTGGCCGATGGCGCGCCGCTTCGCAACTTGTTGGAAGCGGTGCAGAACGCGCATCTCGATGTTGAGGCGGTGGTCGCCGCACCGGTCGCAGCAGGCTACGCTTGCCTGACGCCGGAGGAACGCGAGCTGGGCGTCGCGCTGGTGGAAATTGGCGGGCAGGTCACGAATGTGGCACTGTACGGTTCGGGAATGTTGCTCGGCCTGAAGCCTATTCCCTTCGGTTCGGACGACATCACGGATGCGCTGGCGGGCGCGTTCGGAATCCGCCGGTTCCAGGCGGAACGGCTTAAATGCGTCGCCGGTTCGGCAATTGCTGCCCCATCCGATCACCGCGAAATGATCCCCGTCTACGGCCCGGGAGACGATGGTGAGAGCTTGCCTCATGCGCGCGGGGCGGACGACCGCAACCGGGTGCCGCGCGCCGAGATCGTCTCGGTCGTGACGGAACAGTTGGGGCGCCTCAGTACTGAAATCAGCAAGGCACTGAAGACCATGGGGTTTTCCGGTGCTCGCAGCAGCCAGTTGACCCTTACAGGCGGCGGGGCGGAAATGGCGGGTCTGGCTGAATTCATGCAAGGCGCCATCGGCTGTCCGGTACGAGTTGGGAAGCCGCCGCAATTGCGCGGCCTGCCGGAAGCACACGCAACACCCGGTTTCGCCATGTTGGCGGGGCTATGCCTCTATGCCGCCGATGATCCGATGGATATTCGTGCGGCCGGTTCAGGATACCAGAAAACCATTCGCCCGACCGGCGTTGGTATGCTCCAGCGGGTGTTTGGCGCGATGCGGGAGTATTTCTGATGACTGCCCGCGCACCCACTGCGAACCATGACAGGTTCCGGCAATTCCCAGCAGTTTCGCAAGGTTACTCTGTACCACCATGCGTTCCCGGCCCTGTGGATAAGGCTGTGGGAACGATTCCGCCCCGAACCCGGTTGTGGCACACTGGACTATCTTTGGTTAATTCAAGCGCACGCTCCCGAAGGGACATTTCATGAGTATCAATATCGGCCCACCAGAAACCGACGATCTGAAACCACGCATTACCGTGATCGGTGTGGGCGGGGCCGGCGGTAACGCCATCGCCAACATGATCGACGCAGAGATCGAAGGGGTGGACTTCATCGTTGCCAACACCGATGCGCAGGCGCTCGGCTCGTCCGCAGCGGAGCAGCGCATCCAGCTCGGCCCTGAAATTACTGGTGGTCTTGGCGCGGGCGCACGTCCCGAAGTGGGCAAGGCTGCTGCAGAAGAAACCGTCAGCGAAATCGAAGAGTCGCTGAAGGGCGCGAACATGTGCTTCATCGCCGCCGGCATGGGTGGCGGCACCGGCACCGGTGCGGCGCCCGTAATCGCGGAAACCGCCCGCAATATGGGCGTGTTGACCGTCGGTGTGGTGACCAAGCCGTTCCTGTTCGAGGGCACCCGCCGGATGCGCGCTGCCGAGGCAGGCATCGAGGAGTTGCAGCGTCACGTCGACACGCTGATCGTGATTCCCAATCAGAACCTGTTCCTGATCGCGAAGGCCGAAACCACTTTCAAGGAAGCGTTCGAACTGGCCGACGAAGTGTTGCAGCAGGGTGTGCGCTCGATCACCGATCTGATGGTGATGCCGGGTCTCATTAACCTCGACTTTGCCGACGTGAAATCCGTGATGGAGGAAATGGGCAAGGCGATGATGGGTACGGGCGAGGGCGAGGGTGAAAACCGCGCCTTGGAAGCCGCCGAACGCGCAATCGCCAACCCGTTGCTCGACGGGGTCAGCATGGCGGGTGCGAAAGCGGTCATCATCTCGATCATTGGCGGCGACGACATGAAGCTGCTGGAAGTGGACGAAGCGGCCAACCACATCCGCGAACTGGTGGACGAGGATGCGAACATAATCCTCGGCTCCGCCTTCAATCCCGATATCTCTGGCAAGATCCGCATCTCCGTCGTCGCGACCGGTATCGAGCAGGACGGTCAGTCGGCTGGGCCGAGAGCCGGTTCGCGCGACACGAGCTCGTTCCAGCTGGGTGACAGCCGTCCGCCGAGGCGGCCAGTGCTCGACCTGACCGGCGATGATGATGAGAACGGTGCCTTCGCTGGCGATGCAGATGATGGTGCCAGCGACAGCGCCAGAGATGGGAAAGGCGACGATGCGGCAGCAGAAGGCTTGCTCGCTTCCAAGGCTACGGGCGATTTCAGCGCACCGAAGCGCGCGCCGCTTGACTTGTCTACCATGGGCGCGGCCGAGGACTTCGGTCACGAAGACGGCGAAGGTAACACTGGCGATACGAATGATGGCGAAGACGACGTCGAAGGCATCGTCGATCCGCTCGCCGGAATGCGCAATCGAGATCCCGAACCGTTCGAGCTACGCGGTGGTGAAAACGCAGACGAAACCGGCGGCGACAATGGATCTGACAGCAATGGCGGGATCGAGCCTCCGGCAGAAGATGGCGGAGTGGGTGTCGTTGGTGACGGCGGCTTTGGTGGCAGCGAGAAAGCGAAACCACCCAAACCCAAGGTATACTCCGACGATGACGATTGGGGCGGCGACAGCGATGGCGCACGTAAACCCCTGAACCTGTCAGCCAGCGAGACCGGCACTGCGGGCCCGGAAGGTGGCTCCGACGATGGGGACGAGCTGTTGCTGGATGCAGATCGTCTCGCAGAAGAGAACGCACCGGTTCAACAGGGCGGCAGACGACGCGGACTGGTGTCGGGCAGCGAGAGCAAGGCCGCCGGTGGCGGAACGCTGTTCGAACGCATGGCCAACCTGTCGCGCGGCAGCAACTCCGACGAAGACGATGGTGATGATGACGAAGGCGGCGACGACAACGGCTCCGGCGCGATCAATATTCCGCGCTTCTTGGGCCGTCAGAACAATCAGTAAGAACGGACTACCCGATCGGGGGTATTTGGCCCTTGTGTAAGGGTTTGCTGGCGGGGATAGTCTCAGGGCTACCCCGCCGGCATTCGTTTTGACGGACCTGTTGCCCGTCCCGGCCCGGATCGACGGGCCTGTTCTGTGGCCGTTCAGCACCTGCGCGATACCGGTCGGCCTAGCAGATGCAGCGCTGCCAGGCTCGTAATGGCTCTTGCACCGCTGGCTTGCATAATGCCCATTAGCTTGAGATTATAGCCTTACATGTCCCGCCATTCATCCGCATCACCGATCCGTATCGTGTCCCGTCTCACTCTGGGAATGGGCGTCGGGCTGGCTTCCTTCGCTTCTCCCGTAGCGATTTCTGCACAGGAGGTCGTGCAGGCATTGCCGCCTGCCGGGGTGGCCGATTTGAACGAGGCTTTACGGCGTTTGTCCCGTAACGAACTGGACTTGGGTGCACTGATCGCAGCAGGCAACGCCTCGCTCGATGTGGGTGACATCGACGCTGCGATTGGTTTTTTCGGGCGCGCAAAGGAACTCGCGCCGGACGATTCCCGGATCAAGGTCGGACTGGCTGCAGCCTACATGCGGTCGGAACGACCGATGGATGCGCTGCGCTTGTTCTCGGAAGCGGAGGCCGCTGGCGCTTCTACCAGCCTGATGGCGGCCGACCGCGCGCTGGCTTATGATCTGGTCGGCGACAATGGCCGGGCGCAGGAAAATTATCGGCGGGCGCTGCAAGCCAGGCCGCAGGACAAGCAGTTGCTTCGCAAGCTGGCGCTGAGCCAGGCTATCGCAGGCAACCGTATCGGCTTCGAAGCGACATTGCGTCCGCTGCTGGATCAGCGCGACTTCGGCGCGTACCGAAGCCGCGCGTTCGGGCTCGCGATTTTGGGCGAAGTTGATGACGCAATCGCAATCGCCGACGCAGTGATGCCGCGCAATTTGGCAAAGGAAATCGCCCCATATCTGCGCACGATGCCGCGCCTTACTCCCGCGCAGCAGGCTGCTGCTGCGAATTTCGGTATATTTCCCGAAGCGAGCGAGATTGGCCGAGACGATCCGCGTATCGCAGCGTTTGCCGGAACGAAAACTCCTCTCCCTTCGCAAGCCGACCGCCGTCTCGCGCCAACCGGTCCCGCTTTAGGGACTGCGTCCGGTCCTGCCGATGCGGCGCCAAGGACGTCCAGCTCTACAGCCAGAACCGCTCCTACCCCGGCAGCCAGACCCGCGCGTCAGGCGAGTGGTAATACGCGCCGCGACACATCCGGAAACCGTGCGCTTGCGGCCCAGCGCCGTGCGGACGAACGCAGGCTGGCAGCTGAGCGGGTATCTCGGCAGGAGGCGCGTAACCGTGCGGCACAAGTAGCGACCGAGCCGTCGCGCGTACCCGCAGCGACTTCTGCCACGACGACATCACAGGCAGTATCCGCTACGGCGCTTCCCGACGTCGCGACACGCGAATTGCCCGCTGCCAGCACTTCTACTTCCCAGCAAACAGTGACCTTCCGGCCCGTTACGGCCAGTCCTGAAAGAAGCGACGCCGCAACACCTTCTATCGACCTGGCGCAGGGGTCGGAGCCAATCGCCAGTTTTGAACTGCCTGCCTCCGTCCCTGCGTCGACGTCGGCATCGGCATTGGCAACGGATAATTCGTCTGGAACGCGAGCTGCCGAGCCGGTGGTGATTGCGTCTGGCTCTCAGATTTCGGAGCCTTCAGTATTGCAGCGCCCGAATGCCGCCCCGCCGACCGCCGCAAACCCTCCCGCAAGCACCACTGCCAGCGTCGCCGATGCTTTTGCAAATTTCGACCTGAAAACTGCCGGCTCTACGCCAGGCGCTTCGGATGCTGTCGATATTACAAAAATTGAGGCACCTCGCGAAACCAGTGCGGCCATCCCTAAGGCTGTGGCAGCGGAACCGGATAATGCAGCCCGCATATGGGTTCAGGTTGCCACCGGCAGGGCACGCGACGCGTTGCGCTTCGATTGGCGGCGTATCCAGCGCGGTTCGGATGGTGTGCTCGATGGCAAGTCGGCTTTCGTGGCGCAATGGGGCCAGACCAACCGGTTGCTTACGGGGCCTTACGAAACCGGAACTGCGGCCCGCGCCGCGATCAACGCCTTGGCGGCGGCCGGGATCGACAGCTTCATGTTCGAAAGCGTTGATGGGCAGGCGGTCGATCCGCTTGGTCGTTAACGGCGCGGTATCCATCAGAAGAGCCGGAAATGGCCTTTTGCACAGGCTTTGAACAAGCCAGTTGAGTTACCCCCAGCGTCCTTGGACAAGCCGATTGCACCGTCCCCGTCCACTGGTCCATCGCCGGGTCATGGACATGACGGGACATGAAATAATGCATTTTCAGATCAGATCGGGCGTCCGGTGAGAGCAGCGCGCGTGGAAATTCCCGCCAGCGATGCGGCCCCGGTGGAGATGTTGACCGCCTTGTTCGAAGCGCGCGGCTGGACCTGCGAAGCGCAATCACCCGGCGAAATGTCGGGCGAAGTGCAGGGCAGCTGGACCCGTTACCAGCTGCGCGCGATACTGCGCGAGGAGGACCGGGTTCTCCAGTTCCTTTGCCTGCCCGACGTGCGTGTTCCGGAGGATCGGCGCGATGCCGCGATCGAACTGCTCGCCATGGTCAATGAGCAGATGTGGCTGGGACATTTCGATATCTGGTCGCAGGGCGACGTGCTGGTCTATCGGCATGGGCTTTTGCTGGGAGACGACGGTTTGCTCAGCCTTGCTCAGGCTCAATCGATGGTGGAAACCGCCATCGACGAATGCGACCGGTTCTATCCGGCATTCCAGTTCGTATTATGGGGCGGGAAGGACGCAAAGGAGGCGCTCGACGCAGCCATGGTAGACGCGTTGGGGGAGGCCTGATTATCCCTGAACAGCAGGTCCAATCCGCCCCGCAATCGTCGCTCGGCTCGATCCTGATTGTGGGATATGGCACCATGACGCAGGCGATGGTCGAAGGCTGGCTTGCTGGCGGCATCTCGCCTGACCGCTTCACGGCTTATCATCCTACGCGAAAACAGGCCGCACACGGGATCGCGATGACCAACCGGCTCGAGGTCGGCACTTACGATACCGTTTTGTTGGGCATAAAGCCGCAAATGCTGCCCGAACTGGCGCCGCAGGTTGCGCCGCTTGCGACAGGTAGCGTCACGGTACTTTCCGTACTGGCCGGCATCACGCTGGATGGTTTGGCGGTGCATTTCCCTAACGCCAGCGGTGTGGTCCGATTGATGCCGAACCTTGCCTGCGGGGTTCGCAAATCGCCGATCGCGCTGATCGGGCGTGGGATGGGCGAGCCGCTGGCGGACGATGTGCGGCAGAAACTGACACAGCTTGCGGCAGTGCTCGGCAGTGCGGAATGGATTGCCGATGAAGGGCAATTCGACCTAGTGACTGCGCTGGCGGGATCGGGACCTGGTTTCACCTATCGGTTTATCGACGCGCTGGCCCGCGCTGCAGCGCAGCTGGGTTTGCCGGACGATCAGGCGCGGCGGCTATCGCTGGCCATGGTGGAAGGGGCAGTGGCGCTGGCTGCCGCATCGGACGTATCGCCAGCGGACCTTGCCGCGCGCGTCGCCAGCCCCGGCGGGATGACACAGCGCGGCCTCGACGTGCTGGATGATGACGATGCGTTGCTGAGTTTGCTTACCCGGACGTTGCGCGAAACGCGTGATCGCGGGGAAGAAATGGGGCGCACGCGTCCTTAAGTGTCTATGATCAAGATGTTAGGCGTCTTATGAAGGGTTAACGCCGAAGGGCTTGGTTTGGGCCTGTTTGCCTTGTAATTTCATGCCGGAACGCCGATATTGGCTCACATAAGCGGTGCGGCAGGTCGCCCGCGCATTTTTGGAGTTTGGATCGAATGGCCAATTGGAACGAGCGCAATACGCAGCGCCCCGGTTTCGGCACGGTACCTCGCGCAGGCGGCGAGATGGCTCGCGGAGAAACCTTCGACGCGGGTTTGCGCCAGCATATGCTCGCAATTTACAACTATATGGCGTCGGGGGTCCTGCTGACGGGTCTCGTCGCGATGCTGACCGCGAATAGCGGGCTTGCCGCAAGCTTCGCGAGCGGGCCGCTGATGTGGATTGTCGCTCTGTCGCCTTTGGCAATCGTGTTTGCGATGAGCTTCGGCCGCAACAAGTTCAGCAAAACCACGCTGCAGGCGATGTATTGGGGCTTTGCCGTACTGATGGGTCTGTCGCTCTCGACTATCTTCCTGGTTTACACCGGCGCCAGCATTGCAGTGACGTTCTTCGCCACCGCCGGCGCATTCGCGGGTCTTAGCCTGTTTGGTTACACCACGAAGAAGGACCTGTCCGGAATGGGCAGTTTCCTCATCATGGGCGTGATCGGGCTGATTATCGCCAGTATCGCCAACGCGTTTATCGGTTCGGCACCGTTTTCCTACGCGATCAGCTTCCTTGGTGTGCTGATTTTCGCGGGTCTTACGGCCTATGATACCCAGCGTTTGAAGACCGAATACGAATATTTGCGCGGTACGGACTTTGCGGGCAAGGCCGTGGTTCTGGGGGCGCTCAGCCTGTATCTGGACTTTATCAATATGTTCCTGTTCCTGCTGCGCTTTCTCGGCAATCGCGAATAATCAGCGCGGAAACGGACGTGAATTGGAATGCCCGGGTTGTTTCCTACAACCCGGGCATTTTCTTTGCGCTGGGAAGGCGTTAAGGATCCTCGCTTCAGCAGGTAGCAAGCTTGCGCGGCCTACGCTCGGTAGCGAAGGAAACGCGCTTGCGGGAGAAGGACGCGGTATGTTCGAGAACAGCACCATTCGGATAAGGACCATTACCGTCCTTGGCAGCGTGGCCGCGTTGGCCGCTTGCGCGACGCCGCCTCCACCTCCGCCACCACCTCCACCGCCGCCACCTCCACCGGTTGCAGTCGTCATTCCTCCACGGCCGATCCCCCCACTCGCGGCTTCTACTATCATGAGCATTCCGTTTCGCGGGCCCGATGGACAGCGCCAGACGGTCAATTACGGTATCTCGCAGGCCCAGACTTTGTGGAACTTCCGCTCCGCCATGAATGTAGCCGCGTTGAACTGCCTCGCGCCGAAATATGCCCCGATCCTCGATGCCTATACGGGCCTGCTCGACAACAATAAGAAAGTTTTGAGTTCCGCCAACAAGACGGTCGAGAGCGAGTTTCGCGAACGGTACGGCAAGGCGGAATTTCGCAGCGAGCTCGATAACTATATGACGCGCGTGTATAATTATTACGCGCTGCCGCCGGTTACAAAGAACTTCTGCGACACGGCGCTGAGCATCAGCCCAGCGGTGGCAATGCTGGAAGGAGCAACTCTGCCAGCCTTCGCCATGGGCGCGCTGCCTCAATTTGAAGAAGTGTTCGAGGATTTCTATACCCAGTACGAACAGTACCGCGTCAATGTCGCCGCATGGGATGCGGAATATAATCCGCGTCCGGCTCTCGTCACGACGTTCCCCGATATGGCTCCGCCGGAAAGCAGCGGTGTCATGTCGAATGGAGCAATATCGACGGGTGTTATGTCGAACGGCGTAATGGTAGCCAGCGATGGCAATGTCGGCACCAGTGATCAGAACCCGATGATCGATCCGGCGTTCGGCACCAGCACGACGAATGGCAACGGGCTGACGGTTTTTCAACCTGCCCCTTCCGTCGTCACAAACCCTGTGGAAGAAACCCCGGTCCCAATGGGTCCGGTCGTGCAACCTATTCCGGGTGTGAATGATAACGACGCCTCTGCTACGGCTACGGAAACCGATGATAAGGGCGACGAGATACCGGATATGACAGCTTCCGTCGGTCCGGTAATCGACAGCAAATAAATTGAGTTTGCTCATCGGGGCGGGTCTTTTGGCCCGTCCCGCCGGTAACCAGTCACTTGCGGCGATACTGCAACCGGTATGCCTGTGCTCCGACTGATGAAATAACTTTCCCTACGGTCCCCCGACACCATATGGGTAGCCATGCATTTTCTCGACCAGGCAAAAATCTATCTTAAATCCGGCGCAGGCGGGCCCGGGGCGGTCAGCTTCCGCCGGGAAAAATACGTCGAGTTCGGCGGTCCGGACGGCGGTAACGGCGGCAAGGGTGCAGACGTTATCATGGAGGCTGTCGCCGGCCTCAACACCCTCATCGACTTCCGCTATTCGCAGCACTTCAAGGGTGCGCGCGGGATGCACGGACAGGGGAAGAACCAGACGGGTGCGGGCGCGAAGGACCTGATCGTAAAAGTGCCCGTTGGCACGCAGGTTTTGTCTGAGGACAAGGAAACCGTGATTGCCGACTTCACCGAGGTTGGCCAGCGCATTACCTTGCTCGAAGGGGGTATGGGCGGGCGCGGCAACGCGAGTTACAAGTCCAGCACAAACCGCGCCCCGCGCCAGCATCAGCCCGGGACTCCGTTCGAGGAAATGTGGGTCTGGCTGCGTTTGAAACTGCTGGCCGATGTCGGCCTGCTTGGCCTGCCCAATGCGGGCAAATCCACCTTCATCAATGCGGTGTCCAACGCCCGGGCGAAAGTGGGCGCATATGCGTTTACAACGCTGGTGCCAAAGCTTGGCGTGGTCAGCCACAAGGGTCGCGAATTCGTAGTGGCGGATATCCCCGGCCTGATCGAAGGTGCAGCGGATGGCGCGGGAATAGGCGACCGGTTCTTGGGGCATATCGAACGTTGCCGCGTGCTCATCCATTTGATCGATATTGCCGGGACCGATCCGGCTGAAGCGATGCGGATCGTGGAGGACGAACTCGCCGCCTACGGCGCAGGCCTCGAGGACAAACCGCAGCTGATCGTGCTCAACAAGATCGATCTGGCAGATGAGGAACTTGCGGCCGCTTTTGCCGAGGAACTGCTGGAAGCCGGTGCGGAAAAGGTTTTCACCGTGTCCGGCGCAACGGGGAAGGGCATTCCCGCATTGCTCGATGCCGTACTGTCCTATCTGCCCGATCGCACAGTGACCGAGCATCCGCAGGGGGAGGTGGAAATAGAAGAGGAAGCGGCAGAGTGGTCACCCATCTGACAGTTCTGTATTTTCTTTACACTATTAACTTGGTTCCAAAGGGCGCGTAGCGCCGCTACTCGATAATTATGCCTATCGCCCGCCTTTCCGATCTGTCGGATGCTTCTGTATGCCCCGTACTGGTGCTCAAGGTTGGCTCGTCGTTGCTGGTCGGCACCGACGGACAACCGCGCCCTGAATGGCTGGCTTCGCTGGCTACCGAGATTGCAGCGGCGCGGACCCACGGCCAAAAAGTGATAGTGGTAAGTTCCGGCGCAATCGCACTTGGCGCTTCGCGGCTCAAAATGGCGAAGGGCGGACGCGGTAGCCTCGCCGATGCGCAAGCTGCCGCTGCCGTCGGGCAAATTGCGCTTGCCGGCCTTTGGTCGGAAGCCTTGCAGGCGGTAGGTATGGAAGCCGCGCAATTGTTGGTAACTCTGGACGATCTGGAAGATCGCCGCCGCTATCTCAACGCTGCTGCGACGCTAGATCGCCTGCTGGCGGCGGGCGCAGTGCCGGTGGTCAACGAAAATGACAGCGTGGCGAC
The DNA here is from genome assembly GCF_003340475.1 of Alteripontixanthobacter maritimus. Classification (NCBI taxonomy): domain Bacteria; kingdom Pseudomonadati; phylum Pseudomonadota; class Alphaproteobacteria; order Sphingomonadales; family Erythrobacteraceae; genus Alteripontixanthobacter; species Alteripontixanthobacter maritimus. Next base: position 539,882 of record NZ_QBKA01000002.1, read on the forward strand.
CGAGGAAATCCGGTTTGGCGATAACGATCGTTTGGCAGCGCGCGTGGCGCAGGCCGGTAATGCCAGCGCCGTGCTGCTTTTGTCGGATGTCGATGGTCTGTTCGACCGCGACCCCGCCACACCGGACGCAAAGCTGGTTCGCACGGTTGCGAAGGTCTCCCCCGAGCTTCGCACCGCGGCGGCAGATACCTCGAATTCGGGAATCGGCACCGGCGGCATGGCCTCGAAGCTGGAAGCAGCCGACATTGCCCAGCGGGCAGGCATCGCGCTCGCTATTGTCAACGGAACCCATAACGGCCCGATCGGGCGTGCATTGGGCAACGACATCGGCAGCATGTTCACCCCCCTTCGCAAGGAAGCCGCCAAGCGTAGCTGGTTGGGGGGGAGGATGCAGCTGACCGGTACGATTACGGTCGACGAAGGATGCCTCGCAGCGTTGCGTGGCGGGGCGAGCCTGCTCGCCAGTGGAATTGTCGCTGTGAAGGGAAGCTTCCAGCGCGGCGATGTGGTCGCGGTGAGTGATAGCGCGGCAAATATCGCCAAGGGGCTGACCGAATATTCGTCCGACGAATGCAAACGGATCATGGGCCGCAAGACGGGCGAGCAAGCCGATTTGCTTGGATATGCCCCGCGCGCAGCTGTTATTCACCGCGACCATCTGGTGCTGTTATGACAATCGCAATTACCGGCGGGACCGGTTTCGTCGGCCAGGCTTTTCTTGACTTGGCCGCCAAGCGCGATCTGCCGGTTCGCTCGCTGGCGAGAACGGTACCGGGCGACCGGAAAGCAGTTGGTTGGATTAGCGGCGATCTTACGGACAAGGCATCCTTGCAGCGGTTGGTGGATGGTGCGGAAGCAGTCCTGCACATTGCCGGCCAGGTCCGCGCAGCCGATCCTGCGGAGTTCAACACCAGCAATGTGCAAGGCACACTGAATGTGATCGAGGCGGCGAAAGCCGCAGGCGTGCCGCGCTTTATCTTCGTATCGTCCCTGTCGGCGCGAGAGCCGCAGCTATCCGCCTATGGCGCTTCGAAATTGCGGGCGGAGAAGCTCGTTGCGGCCAGTGGGCTCGATTACAGTATCATCCGCCCGCCGGCGATTTATGGTCCGCGCGATGGCGAGAACCTCGATTTGTTCAAAGCGGCGAAACTGGGCGTTATTCCGATGCCGCCTGAAGGGCGCGCCTCCTGGATGCATGTGAGCGATCTAACCGAGTTACTGGTTAAAATGCTGGAGCCAAACGAGTGCCTGACAGGCGGACTGTTCGAACCCGATGACGGCAACGAAGGCGGCTGGACCCACCGGCAGATCGCCATGGCAATCGGGCAAGCAGTCGGTCGCAAACCATGGGTTCCGCATTTATCGAAGCCTGTCCTGGAAGTTGCTGCGAAACTCGACGGGTGGCTGAGGCGCGGTGATGCAAAGCTGACGCCCGACCGGGTTGGCTACATGACGCATCCGGACTGGGTGGCAAGCAGTCGTCATGCCGTACCCGATCATATCTGGCGGCCCACGGTTTCCCTTGAAGCAGGCGTAAAGTCCACGGCCGATTGGTACCGCAAGGCAGGCTGGCTCTAATCCCTGTATTTACTGGTGCGATGGCTCGCGCAATCGAAACGTCCAATCCGCGCGTAAACCTTCAGAAATACGGATCGTACCCGGGCGGCAGATCGGCGGTATCGCCTCCGACGACTTCCTCGTCATCGGTATGGATACCGCATTCGGTCTTGTCCCAGCCCTTCCAGCGGCCTGATCGCGGATCTTCGCCCGGTGCCACCTTGCTGGTGCATGGCGAACAACCGATGGACGGGTAACCTTTGGCGACCAGCGGGTGGCGCGGCAGGTCGTGCGTTTCGTAATAGGCCGCGATATCCTCGGCCGACCAGTCGATCAGCGGGTTGATCTTCATCCTGCCCTGTTCATCCGAAGTGTCGACCTCGAACCGAGGCAGGTTGGCGCGGGTCTCGGACTGGAACGCCTTGCGCCCGGTGAGAGATGCGTCGAACTTCGCCATGGCTTTGGCAAGCGGCAGGACCTTACGAATTTCGCAGCAACCATCGGGGTCGTAAGACCAGCGCAGACCGCTTTCGTCGCGCGTTTCCAGCATTGCCGGGTCGGGCTCGAGGATGCGCAGATCGGTTAGACCGAGCCGGCTCACCAGCGCATCACGGAAGGCGAGCGTTTCGGGAAAGTGCTTTTTGGTATCGAGAAAGTGGATCGGAGTGTCAGGCGCAATTTGGGCCACAAGATGCAGCAGGACGGCGCTGTCCGCGCCGAAACTCGACACCAGGGTCACCTCGCCTGCTATCCTGTCGAGTAGAACTGCGCGCAGAACATCGCCTGTGTCCGACCCACGGAACATGCGGTTCAGGCGTATCGCGTCAGCGTCGGTAAAGCGCGGCCCGGTGTCGATCCGGTCCGGCTGACGCGCGCTACTCAGGCTCGCCGGATCGGCCTCAGCCATTGGCGGGCACCCCGTGACGCAAGTTCCAGATCGGGTTTTCGGTATCGGCGGCGGATTGGTACACTTGCGGAAAGCGGCTCAGCGCTGTTTTCAAATCGTCAGCGTCGATCGGGGCATCAGGCGCGAATGCATCGAACCCGCAGCGGCGAAGATAGGCGATCTGGTCCACCAGCACGTCGCCAACCGCGCGCAATTCGCCAGCATATCCCGCCTCGCGCAGCACCCGTGCGGCGGTGTAACCGCGGCCATCGCCAAAGCTTGGAAAGTTCACCTCGATCAGCGCCAACCGGTCCAGATACGGCACCAGATCGCGCGTCTCGTCGCCCGGCTCCACTCGCACGGCGACGGCGTTGCTCTGCTCGCAGCAGTCGAGCACCGACACAGCGGGATCGGCCACCGGTTCATCATCGCGGAAGCGCAACATTGCGCCCGCTTCCGGACCGCGTCCTTCGGCAGGTGAGTTTGTGGACGGGGTGTGCTCAGTCATAAAGCGCTTCCTTGAAAGGCGTCATGCCGATCCGCCGGTATGTGTCGAGGAAGCGTTCGCCATCTTCACGCTTGTCCAGATAGACATCGGTCACCGTGTCGACCGCGTCGACAATTCCATCCGCATCGAAACCGCGCCCGGTGATCTTGCCGAGCGCCGTGTCCTCCGCCTCGCTACCCCCTAATGAGAGCTGGTAGTTCTCGACGCCTTTCTTATCGACGCCGAGGATGCCAATATGGCCCGCATGGTGGTGCCCGCAGGCGTTGATGCAGCCCGAGATTTTCACCTTCAATTCGCCCAACCTGTCACGCTTGCCGCTGGCGACGAAGCGTTCGGAGATCGCCTGCGAAATCGGGATCGAGCGTGCGTTGGCGAGGCTGCAATAATCAAGACCCGGGCAGGCGATGATATCGTCGACCTGATCGAGATTGGGTTCGCCAAGGCCAGCCTCCGCCAGTTTGGTCCACAGCGCGTGCAGATCAGCCTTGCGCACATGCGGCAGGACGATGTTCTGTGTGTGCATCACGCGGCATTCGTCGAAACTGTATTCGCTTGCGAGGTCCGCCATCAAGTGCATCTGCTGCGCGGTGGCGTCACCCGGAATACCGCCGACCGGTTTCAGGCTGATGACCGCGCTGACATACCCACCATGCTTATGCGCGACAGTGTTGCGATCGACCCACAGGGCGAAGTCCGGATCGGACCGGTCAAGTTCGGTAGCAACGCTATTGTCGAAGGCAGGGTCTTCGAAAAAGGTGCGGATGCGTTCGAGTTCTGCCAAAGGCGGCTCCACTCCCTCGTCCAGCAGGTGTTCGTATTTCGCTTCGACCTGCTTGCGATATTCATCCGCACCCATTTCATGAACGAGGATCTTGATGCGCGCCTTGTACTTGTTGTCGCGCCGGCCGTGGCGATTGTAAACGCGCAGGCAGGCCTCGGCATAAGTCACCAACCGGTCGAGCGGGACGAACTCACGGATAAGCGGGGCGATCATCGGGGTGCGCCCCATACCGCCGCCGACATAGAATGCCGCGCCGATCTCGCCTTCTTCATTGCGCACGATCTGGATCCCGATATCGTGCAGCCGCATCGCCGCCCGGTCGGTTTCCGCCGCGATTACCGCGATCTTGAACTTGCGCGGCAGATAGCTGAATTCCGGGTGAAAACTCGACCATTGGCGCAGCAATTCGGCGTAGGGGCGCGGATCGACCAGTTCGTCCGCCGCAGCGCCCGCGAAATGATCGGAGCTGATATTGCGGATGCAGTTGCCGCTGGTCTGGATGGCGTGCATTTCGACCTTGGAGAGGTCGGCAAGAATATCGGCCGCCTCCTCCAGCTTTATCCAGTTGTACTGGATGTTCTGGCGAGTGGTGAAGTGGCCATAGCCACGATCATACTTGTCCGCGATGTCAGCCAGCGCATGCATTTGCGCACCGGACAGCGTGCCATAGGGGATCGCGACACGCAGCATATAAGCGTGCAGTTGCAGATAGAGGCCGTTCATCAGCCGCAGCGGCTTGAACTGATCTTCCGTCAGCTTGCCATCGAGCCGGCGCTGTGCCTGGTCGCGGAACTCTGCCACGCGGGCGTCGACCATCGCCTGGTCGTATTGATCGTATTGATACATCTACGTCACCTGTTCGGCAGCGGCCGGATTATCGGGTTGGTTGGACAGGTCCATGCGGACCGTCGGGCCGAGCGCGCGCACGCGGTCCTTGATATGGGCGGGGCGGGGCACGCCATTGTCCAGTTTTGCCGGAATGGCATAGGGTACATTGACCGCGCGGCTGGCTTCCTCGCGCGCGAGTATGGCCTCGGCCTGGTCTCCGACATCGACAGCGCGGGCAATTTCCTCGCTCCAGCCATCGCCTGTCCACCAGGTAACGGCGCCTGTCTTCAAATCGTTGCCGGTCAGGATAATCATTGCGCAGCCTCCATGGCCAACTGGACCATCGCCGGGGTTTTGCGAGCGGTTACTTCGCCAATTACGATCAGCGCGGGGCTGACGATGCGTTCCCGCTCGACGAGTTCGGGCAACACGGCAAGCGGACCGCGCAACACGCGCATTTCCGGGCGCGCGGCGTTCTCGATCACGGCTATCGGCATATCCGGGGCCAGCCCGTCCGCCATCAGCTTTTCCGCGATCTGAGGGGCGGTTTTCACGCCCATGTAGATGATGAGCGTGCGACCAGTCCCGGCCAGGCCCGCCCAATTCTGCTCCGCCAGTCCCTTGCACTGACCGGCGACGAAGCTGACGATGCTGGCACAATCGCGGTGGGTCAGCGCAATTTGCGCCGCTGCTGCCGCGCCATTGGCGGCACTGATGCCGGGCGTCACCTCCACACGTATACCGGCGGCATGGGCATCCTCCATTTCTTCCCCGCCGCGGCCGAACACGAACGGATCGCCGCCTTTCAGCCGAACGACATCGCGCCCCGCGCGCGCTTCATGGATAAGCAGGGCGTTGATGTCTTCCTGCGGCAGGGTGTGGCGAGCGCGTTTCTTCGCGACCGAGATCAGGCGGGCGTCCGGATGCGCGAGCTGCAGGATCGAGCGGTCGACCAGCCCGTCATGCACGATCAGCGAAGCATTTTCGATTAAACGTGCAGCGCGCAATGTCAGCAGGTCGGCATCGCCGGGTCCTGCACCTACGAGATGGATGGTTCCGGGTTTTGGCATGACCGATAAATGCTCCGGTCAAACCTGTTTCGCCAGCGAGAATGGATAACAGACCGGGTAGGAAAGCTTGCAACGGCCTATAGTAACCGGTGGATAATGTCGCCCGGGAAGGCTGTCAGTCCTTCGTTTCGGTAGCTTGCGCGGGCGTGTTGCCGCGTTCTTCCATGCGCTGCGTAATGGCAGCGATCAATTGTTCGAACTGTTCGTTGCCGCGAAGATTGATGTCGCGTTGGGGGAAGGGAATCTCGACCCCGGCCTCGGCGAACTTGTCCCACAGGCTTTTAAGCACTTCGCTTTTCACGTTGCCGATGCCTTCTTCGGGATCGGTGATCCAGCAATGGATGACGAAGTTGACGCTACTGTCGCCATAAGCGTCGAGCCAGATCGTGGGCGGGGGCATTTTGCTGACCCGTCTGACGCTCTTGGCGGCTTCCAGCATCAGTTTTTCCGCCAGATGCAGGTCGCAATTATAGCTCACGCCAACCGGCACCTGCATCCGCACATTCTTGCTGGAATAGGACCAGTTTTCGACCTGGTTGATCATCAGGTTTTCGTTCGGGATCAAATATTCCTTCTGATCGCGTGTAGTGAGAGACACGGCGCGAATGCCGATCTTCCGGATTTGCCCGAAAGTGGACACCCCTGCCTGATCGGCAATTGCGATCACATCGCCCGGCTTGATCGACCGGTCCATCAGCAGGATAATCCCAGCGATGAGGTTACCGAACGTTTTCTGCAAGCCAAAACCGATGGCCAGGCCGAACGCACCGCCGAAAAACGCGAGAGCGGTAAGGTCAATTCCGAGCAGGTCGATCCCAATCAGGATCGCCAGCCCCCAAACGCCCATCGTAAGAAGCTTTTCGGCCAACAGACGCTGCGCGATGTCGAGCCGTGTGATGCGTTTAAGCACCCAATGCGCCGCCTTGGTGGCTAGCCAGGCAAAGGTGACGACGGCGGCAATCACTAGGATGACGACCAGGGCATCCCACAAGGAAATGCGCGTTTCGCCCACCCTGAACGCCATGGCGTCGAACGTTTCGATTATGCCGCCAGCGGTCTCGTTCTGGTTGGTAACGGCGTCTTTGATCCCTTCCGAGGCAGCGACAGGCTCTTCTACCGGCGCTTCCTGTTCGGGTGTGGGGATTACCGGCTCGATCGGATTGCCATCCTCGTCGAACTGTTCGGTGGGTACGAGGGTAACGGTATCGCCTGCACGCAATTGTTCGGCCGGTTCGCCTGTCGGTGAGGGCGTAGGGGCCGGGCTGGACGGAGAAGCAATGCTGGCAGGTGAAGTCATGCGCTATCCATAGCGGCAAAGGCGCGGGTCAGGTCAAGCTGGAGGTCGCCGGCATCCTCCAGCCCGATGGAAAGGCGCACGCCCAATTTGTCGCCTGCGTCCCATCCGGCCGGCGGCCATGCGCCGTCCCGTATTGGGCCCGGATTGAACGGAATTGCCAGGCTTTCGAAGCCGCCCCAGCTATAGCCGATACCGAACAGTTCGAGCGCGTCGATCAGCCGGGCGCGGGCTGCCTCGTCCCGGCCCTTCAGGATGAAACTGAACAGCCCGCAGCCGCCGGTGAAGTCGCGCTGCCAAAGATCGTGTCCCGCGTCGCCGGGCAGGCAGGGGTAGAGCACATGGGCAACTTCGTCGCGGGCCTGCAGCCAATATGCGAGCTCCAGCGCCGTGGCGGTTTCGCGGGTCAGCCGCACGCTCATCGTTCGCAATCCGCGCAAGGCGAGCGCAGCATCGTCGGGCGATACGACATGGCCAAGCGCCTGCGCGGTCATGCGAAGCTTTCGGTAAAGCGGCCCCCGTGCCGATGCGCTGCCCATCAGCAGATCCGAATGCCCGCCGACATGCTTCGTCAGCGACATGAGTGCGATATCGCAGCCGCGCTCCAGTGCCGGAAACCCCAGCGGCCCGGCCCACGTGTTGTCGACCATGCTGATCGCGCCACGGTCACGGGCAATTGCCGCGAGAGCTGGAATATCGGACATTTCCATAGTCAGACTGCCGGGAGCCTCCAGCAGCACCGCCGTATTCGCGCTACCGCCTGAATCGCTCAATATGGCGGCATAGCTGTCCAGATCCTGCGGATCGAAGAACCTGTGCTCGACCCCGAAATTGGCGAGCAATCCTGTCGCCATGTTTCGGCTGGGATCATAAGCGTTGTCCGTCACCAGCAGACGGTCGCCCGGACGCAGCACGGTCAGCGCGGCGGCGGTTATCGCGGCCACACCGCTGGGATACAGGACCGTGCCTTCCGCTCTGTTTTCCAGCGAGGTGAGCGCATCGGCCAGCGCCCACTGCGTCGGCGCGCCTCGTCGCCCGTAGAAGAAAGCACCGTCGGCATTGCGCGCGGATTTAAGCGCTGCGCAGTTTTCGTACAAATGCGTGCTGCCGCGCCAGACCGGCGGGTTGACTACTGCGCCCGTCCATTCGGGACGGCGTCCTGCCTCGACGAGGCGAGTGCCGGGGCCGTGTTTCGCGGTATCAGTCCCTGATCGACTATCAGTCATGCGGCGCCGGTTTCCTTTGGTGTGTCGGGATCGCTGCCCCATTCCATCCAGCTACCATCATAAAGCGCCACGTCGGTCTTGCCGAGCAGATGGAGCGCGAACAGCAGCACCGAAGCCGTCATCCCGCTGCCACAGCTGGTGATGACGGGACGATCGAGGTCGATACCAGCGGAGGTGAAGGCGGCGCGCAGGGCTTCGCCGCGTTTATAGGTACCATCATCGTTCAGCACATGCGCAAACGGTACATTGCGCGCGCCGGGGATATGGCCGCCGGGCAGGTCATGCACAGTGTCGGCAGTGACTCCGGCAAACCGGCCCGTGTCGCGGGCGTCCACCACTTGCGCCGCCTGCGTCTCACAGTTCTGCAGCATTTCAGCCTTGGTCCGTACAGCCAGTTCGCCGGAACTGGGTACTGGTTTTTCCGCAATACGAGCGTGGGATACTTTTCCGGCCTCCATCGCCCCGCCATCAACCTTCCATTTCGCCAGCCCGCCATCCAGCACCGTAACCCGATCATATCCGGCGCGGCGCAGGATGAACCACGCGCGGGCGGAGCTTTTTAGGTTGCTATCGTCGTACAACACGATGCGCTGATCGGGAGAAATGCCGAGCATGGCCATACGGCTGGCGACCTGCGCGGGATTGGGCAGGGCCGCAGGAACAGGTGACCCGGCATCCTTCCATGATCCAAGATCGAGGAAGCGCGCGTGCTTTATGTGTGCAGCCGCAAACTCTGCCTTCGCATCGCGGCCGGCATTCGGAAGATGCGCGCTGGCATCCAGTATGACGAGGTCGGCTGCGTCCAGTCGCGCGGCAAGCCAGGATGTGTCGACCAGTTGTTCCATGGCCGCAACGGTTACCCCGCCACAGGCGGCGCGTCGATAGGCCGCTGCATCAGGGAGCTGTGCGGTTGAGGCACCCCGTCGAGGCGGAAGGGCTGCATCCGCCCGCCACGCTGAGCGGGGCGCGATCCGATAACGTGGGTGGAGATGATCGGCGCAACAGCTTTGGCGGCGTCCGCGCTGCCGTTCGCAATCTCGATCCTCAGGCGAAGCAGAGGGACGAACACCGCGCCCCCGCCTTGCTTGATCGGGCGCACTTCGCCGATCGGAAGCCGGATTTCGCCGGCCAGTTCAAGCGTCTCACCGGCGGCGATGGTTTGATCGACATGCCGTTCGGGAAGGGCAAGACTGTCGTCCGCGACCTGTTCTGCGATTGGGACCTTTTGATGCGCCGTAGTCAGATCGGCCAGCACCTTCACCCCGGTCAGCGGTGTACGGCCGTTGTTGCGCAGTTTCAGCCGATAGGCAGCGGTGACGTTCATTACGCTGCGAGTCATGCGCACCGGGACGAGATCCACTGAAAGCGGTTTGGCCGAAGGGCGGATTGCGGTCGGGGATGCTGGCGGTGTCACCGTGCCAGTCAGCGGTGCGGCAGGAGCAGATGGCTGTGGAGCCGGAACATTGGTTTCGGGCGAGGGACGCGGCGCTGGGCGGGGTGCAAGTTTCGGCGCGCTTTCAGCAGGTATGGCAGCGCGTTTGCGGCGCGCCATCACTACACCCGCAACTACTGCGGCGAGCGCGATGGCAAGGCCGAGCAACCAAGGCCATAGCGGTTTATCACCATCCTGTTGCAGGGGTGTTTCGTTCGATGACGCGTCGCCTGGCACAGCTGGAGGAGTTGTAATCGGCCGTTCACCGGTCACTCCGGACTGTGCCGACGGATCGGCCGGAAGCTGGGGAAGCGGTGTGGCGGTGTTCGGCAGTGGTTCGGTGCGTTGGGGCCGTGCGGGCGCAGGCGTCACCGTGGCGGGTTGCGGCAGACGTGTGGCGCGCACTTCAGGTTGCGCTGTCGCGCCCGTGGCCGGGGGCAGCCTGCGTACCGGTGCCGGGGTGGCTCCCGGAGTGGTTGTCGGGGTGTTGGTGGGAATGGGAGTTGCGGTCCGTGCAGGAGCAGGCGCGGGCGTAGCTGTCGGAGTAGCGATCGGCGATGACGGACGCGTCCGCACCGGGTTCTCCGGATCGATCGGCCCCTGAACTTGCGGTGCCTGGCTGGGGGTCGGCGTCGGACCGGGGGGAAGCTCGAAAATAGGCGGACGCGGCTGCGCTTGCGCCGTGTCGCTAACCGTTATCGCGCTGGTAAAACACACTGCGGCTGCAGCCGCCAGATATGCACCAGCCGCAGCGACACCGTGCTTGCGAACGCGGCGCATTGATGGAGCAGGTGGGGTGTCGGTGCGAGTCATTGGGCGGGCCATATCGGGCTTTCGATGAAGCGGCGCTGCATAAGCGGGTTCGTGTGCTTCGACTAGGTTTGATTGCAGGCTGAATGGACATCCCGGCCCACCCGCCGCTTGTCAGCGCCCGTATTTGGCGGCAACAGCACCCCATGACCGATCCTGCGCAGCCGCTCCATCTAGGCCAGACCACCGCCTTGCCAGCGTCGCCCGAGGCGGCAGTGCTGGATTACGTGCCGAACCCGCGTGCCGGGACACTGTATCTGGTGCGGTTTGCAGCGCCGGAGTTCACCTCGCTATGCCCAGTGACGGACCAGCCCGATTTCGCGCATCTCGTGATCGATTATGCCCCTGGTGAAACGATCGTGGAATCCAAAAGCCTCAAGCTTTTCCTTGGCGCCTTCCGGAACCATAACGGCTTTCACGAGGACGTGACGGTCGGTATCGGACAGCGACTGATGGACGAGATGCAGCCACGCTGGCTGCGTATCGGCGGGTATTGGTATCCGCGCGGAGGCATCCCGATCGACGTGTTCTGGCAGTCTGGCACTCCGCCCGAAGGATTGTGGCTGCCCGATCAGGGTGTGGCCCCTTACCGCGGGCGCGGATAGTCTAAGCGCACAGTATCGGTATTAAGTCGGCATCCTACGAGCCGTCGCCATCGTTCTCGAAGTCGCGTCCGATATACAGATCGCCTTTGCCGTACAGATAGGTCGGGTCGAATTGCGAATGCCGTTCCAGCGCCCGGCGGTCTTCGCACAACACGCGCCCCCGCCTGAATTCCACCAGACCCTGTTTCTTAAGGTCGCGCAGCGCGCGGTTCATGTGGATTGCCGTGGTGCCGCAGCTATCGGCCAGATCGACCTGCGTCATCGGACTTTGGAAACCATCGGGCAGGCCCATTTCCACCAGATCGAGCCGATACCATAATTCACACATCAGATGTGCGACCCGGCGTTCGGCCTTCAGCTGTTGCAGCTTCAGGATCCATTCGCGGTGGATGGCGGCATCCAGCAGGGTGGAGAACCAGAACATCCGCGCCAGATGCGGTTCGGTTTCCATCACTTCGCGAAGGCGAGTATGTTTGACGTAGGCCACTTTCGCAGGGCCGTTCGTGACAAGGTTATGGTCCAGCCGCTTCAGCGCGAAGGCGTGCAGGTCAATGAAATCGCCCGGCACCTGCGCACCGACGATGTAGCGTTTGTCGTTTTGGTAGATGGTCCGCATTGCGAACCCATCGACCAGCATGGTGGAAAAATCGCAGGACGTGCCGCGACGCAGGATTTCATGGTCAGTGTCGTATTCGGCCACTTCGTAGAACAGCGATTCCAGCACCGCTTTCTCATGTTCCGACATGGCATGGCGGAACCTGCCGGACAGAAATCGTCCGGATAACGGATATTGGCTGATTTCGACTTCGGACAATTGACACCCCCTTGAAACCTTGGATATCCGCATCGTCATCCGCGAAAACCTTGTATTTGCCGGACTTTGGGCCGGGCCTCCCGACCCGTCAAGCCGCAAGCATACTTGCTATTGCCAATAGTAGGGGCAATCGTCGCACGAGGCCAATGGCTAAGGTCGGTATGGCGGATGGGGGATAGCTGATATGTTCGAATGGCTGGCTATTTTTGCCCTTTGTGCGGTTACTGCGAAATTGTGGACCCGAAGCGAAACGGCCTTGAGCGAAGCGCGGGAGCTGGCCGAAAGAGTGAGCGCGCTGGAGTGGCGGGCGAAGCGCTCCACCAAAGCCAAAAGCGAGCCGAAACAGGTTCGCGTCCCGTCGCTAACCGTGCGGACGACGGCGGATCCGCAGCAGGATACAGCCACGGAAGAGCCAGCCGAAGATAGCGAGCGGGCGCTGATACCGACCGCGATGTTGGCGAGCGACACGGGGCGGGCAGAATATGTTGCCGAAGGAGCAAATGCTGATCTGCTGACACCCACCACTGAGGCTGAGGCTGATGGCGGATCGGCATCCTCCGATCGCTGGATCGACCGGCCAAACTTCAAGCTGCCGACATTCGATTTCGAAGAGGTTTTTGGGCGCTATTTGCCGATCTGGGCAGGCGGCATCACCCTTGCGGTCGCCGGATTTTTCCTCGTGCGTTATTCCATTGATGCGGGGCTGTTATCGCCCGGTGTTCGAGTGGCTTTGGGCTTCACTTTCGGTATCGCACTGATCGCAGCGGCGGAGGGGGCGTATCGGTTCGAGCAGCGCCTTGCTGACGACCGGGTCCGACAAGCGTTGGCAGGGGCTGGTATCGCAACACTGTTTGCCAGTTTTTACATGGCCGGGACGTTATACGGGCTAATCGGATCGACGGTGGCTTTTGTCGGCATGGCAACGGTGACGGCGGCCGCGATCGGGCTGTCGTTTCGCTTTGGCCTGCCATGCGCGGTGCTTGGACTGGTTGGCGGGTTCGCCGCGCCGATGATGGTGGGCGGCGAGGAGGCCAACGTGCCGCTGCTGTCGCTATACCTCGCTCTGGTAACGGCTGGGCTGGTCCTTACCGGACGCAGTCAGCAGCGCGCATGGCTCGGTATCGCGGCGATCGGTGGCGGGCTGGGCTGGGGTTTGCTCCTGCTGATTGGTGGGCTGATCGACACTGGCGACCGCGTGGCTTTCGGTATTTATATGGTGGTGCTGGGTGCAGCTTTGCCAACCTTCGCAGCCATGCGCGGCGAAAGCGAGCGAACCACGCCTGTGATGCTGCGCATCGGTGCTGCCGCCATCGCAGCCTTGCAACTGGCGACCATGGTAGCGAGCGCCGGGTTCGAGCCGCTTTCGTGGGGCCTGTATCTGCTGCTGAGCGCCGGAGTGACTGCGTTGGGCTGGCTGGATGCGCGTTTCCGCGAAGCAAGCGGGATCGCGGGGTTGATTGCGCTCGGCCTGCTGGCCTTGTGGCCCGATCCCTCCATCGGTTTGTTTGCGCCGGTCGTTCTGGCAGCCGCTGCGATATTTGCCGGAGTGCCGCTGGCATTGATGTGGCAGGATCGTGCGCGCTGGACCGACATCGTACAGGTTGCGCTGTTCTCGCCCGCGCTGGCCGCGATCATCTACGACCAGTTCGGCGAGTATATTCTTGTTGGGGAGCCGTTGGTTGCCCTACCGATGCTGGCTCTCGCAATACCGCCTGCGCTGGCGGCGTGGTTGCTTTGGCCGGCTACCGACAAGGATCTGACCAAGCGCGCTTTGTTGCCGGCCTGCGGGGCGTTTCTGACGGCTTATCTGGCATGGCTCGCCGGACTGCCGGTATGGATGGCGCCCATCGGAGCGTTTGCTCTCACGGCTTTGGCAGCATGGATCGCGGGGAAGCACGTCTCGGTTCTGCTTTCGGGATTATTGCGTGTGGGCGGTCTGACGGCCATCGGCAGCTGGGCACTCACAGTCGGCGTGATTTCTATCAGCTTCGATCCGGCACAAATAACCCGCGATACGCGTGACATTCTTGGAGCTTTGCAAATCTTGGGCGTCGCTGGCGCTGCGGCCATCGTTGCATGGCGAGGGCAGAGCATCCGTTGGACCAAATTCTTCGAAATAATTGCCGCACTCGGCCTGTTTGGAGCGGGCGCGTGGGTGCTGCCGGACAAAGCGCTGGGCTGGTATACGGCGGCGTTTGCCATCATGATCGCATGGAAATTGCCCGTGCGCAGTGCGGCAGCCGTTACCTTCGGTGCGATCGCGGGTGTTCTGGCCCTGTTTACCTTTGCCGAATGGGCGGAGCCCGCGTTCGCTTCGCTTGGCGGCGTACCGTTCCTGATGGTTGAGGAGCGTTTCACCGAGGTGGGGCTGTACCTCGCCCCGCCTTTTGCGGCTGCAGCAGGCTTGCTGGCGTTTCTTGCGCCCGATAGCGATGTGCGCCGACGGATCGTGATTGCAGCGCTCTCGATAGTCGGTCTGGCCGCAGCGCATTGGCTGTTCAAGCATGTGTTCTGGATCGATGAGGACATGCGTTTCGATCGGCTCGGCCTGATCGAGCGAACGGTCTGGCAGGCGGGCCTGTCGGGCGCGGCATTCACCGCGTGGCATTTGCGCGGGACGCACCGCTGGTTGCCAGCCGTCGGTATTGTGTTGTCGGTAACGGCGCTGGCGCATTTCGCGGTGTACACTCTCGGCATTCACAACCCGCTATGGGACCGGCAGGCGGTGGGCGCGCTGCCAGTGCTGAACTGGTTGGTGCCCGCTTATGCCGCCGGCGTCGCCGCGATCTTGCTGGTTGCGCGAACTTTGGGCGAACGGCGCGTTCCGTATTGGGCGCGGGATGCGGCGCTGATGTTGGTCATTTCGGCCTTTGCACTGTCCCAGTTGCGGCAAGGGTTTGCAGGCTCCTGGCTCACTTCGGTGCCAATTACAGAAACCGAGGACCTGCTGCGCTCGCTCCTTGGAATCGTGTTGGCAGTAGGTTTTCTGCTGTGGGGCAGCCATACCGGGCAGCGCAGCTGGCGCGTGGGGTCGTTGGTGCTGATGTTGCTTGCCGTGTTGAAGGTTTTCCTGTTCGACACCGCCGGGCTAGAAGGGCTGGCACGGATCGCGTCGTTCATGGCGCTTGGATTCAGCCTGATCGGGATCGGGTGGTTCTATTCGCGGCAACTTCGCAGCAACGGCGAGGTTGATGGCGGCGATGCGGAAGTGATGGAATCGGGCGGGTTGGAACAAGTCACGACGACGTCGTAAAACGGTCACATTAGAGGCCTAGTCAGGAGCTGGGTTTGCCGGGCTGGCGAATCGAATGCAACGATCTGATATCGCCGGTTCATTTTGGAATTGTATGGTTCGGGGTTATAACGCGTCGGAACTTGGATGGAGGGATCATGTCGAGGGTTGTGTCCGGCGGGCTGATTGTGGCCGTTTCGCTGGCAATATGTACCGTTCCAGCCAAGGCGGACGTGCTTGAAATCGGTGACGACGGTGCCCGCTGGGTTACCGGCGAACGGTTGGGCCTGCCTGTTGACGGCGCTGTCGCTCTTGCAGAAACGGCGAATGTGACACAGCTATCCGCGGATTACACCGTACCCGGGGCGGCGAATACGCACCCGGCGGAACATTCGCGCGGTGTACCGCTGGCCTATGTCAAAACCGTGCAGGACCTTTCGCGCCGGTTCGATCTCAGTCCGGCTCTGATCGAGGCGCTGGTATGGCAGGAAAGCCGCTGGCGGCATGATGCGGTATCGCCCGTGGGTGCGCGCGGGCTGGCGCAATTGATGCCCGCTACCGCCCGCGAACTGGGTGTGAACCCGGATGATCCCTTCGCCAATCTTGAAGGCGGGGCGCGGTATCTGCGCCAGCAGCTCGATACGTTCGACGGTAATCTGGAACTGGCGCTGGCCGCCTATAATGCCGGACCGAACCGCGTGCTGCGTGCCGGCGGCGTCCCGCGCATCCGCGAAACACAACATTACGTGACGGCGATACTGGGCCGCCTGTCCAACCATTCCCGGAGTACGAACTGATATGCGCTTGCCCGCTTTTCTCGCCGCAATGACCGTGATGCTGGCGATGCCATCTGCCGCGCTGGCGCAGGCCGCCGCCGATCCGCAGGGGTCTGGCCCGATCGTATCGGCGCTGTCGTGGCTGCAAAGCACCCTGTTGGGCAGCGTGGCGACCGCAGTGGCGGTGATGGCCGTCGCCGCAGTCGGCTTCATGATGCTGACCGGGCGACTGAACTGGCGCTTCGGCGCGACCGTGATCATCGGATGCTTCATCCTGTTCGGCGCCGTCAGCATCGTCGGCGGCATCCAGGCCGCCGCCGGATAGGCTGATGGAAACGCTCGCCCGCCATCCCGTCCACCGCGCGCTCACCCGCCCGCAGATGTTTGCCGGGGTGACGTATAACTACTTCATCATCAACGCTGCGGTGACTACCGAACTGTTCCTTATAACGGGCAGTTTCCTGGCGCTGCTTGGCGCGGTAATCATGCACGTGATCGGCTATTTCGCTTGCCTGCGAGAGCCACGCTTCTTCGACCTGTGGCTGACCAAAGTGTCGAAATGCCCGCGGGTGAAGAACTGGAAGCATTGGGGGTGCAACAGCTATGCCGCTTAGCGTTTCGAACGCAAAGGGTGCGCCATGAACAAATGGCGCGGCGCAGCTGCATGGAGCGGCAAGGAAGCGCGGGTTGGCGAACGCCTTCCTTATGCGCGGCTGCTGGACGGGCAGACGGTGCTGCTGCGCGACGGTTCGGTCATGACCAGCCTGCAGGTGCCTGGCCTGTTGTTCGAAACGGAGGATTCCGAAGCGCTCAACGCCCATGCCGCCACGCGCGAGGTGATGCTGCGCTCCACGTTGGATGCGCGCTTCGTCCTCTACCATCACGTTATCCGCCGCCGCGTTTCGGTGGAACTGGACACGAAGTTCGCAGATCCGCTGGCAGCGCATATCGATGCGCGGTGGAAGGAACGGCTGGCGTCGGGCTCATTGTTCGTGAACGACCAGTTCGTAACGATCATCCGCCGCCCGGCACGCGGCAAGGCGGGCATGGCCGAACGCGCGGCGAAATTGTGGAAGCGGGCCAAGAATACCGGGGGACGCAAGACCTCCAGCACGGAAATGGAACCCGATCCGAAAGACGTGCGGGCGTTGAAAGCGGCTGCCACTGGCTTGGTTGCTTCCCTGCAATCCTATGGCGCTATCCTGCTGGGCGATTATGCGGGAGGTCACGACAAGACCAATTCCGAGATGCTGGAACTGCTCAGCGCGCTTTACAATGGTGAGATGCGGCCTGTGCGCCGCCCATCGGACGACACCGACATCGGTGAGATGTTGCCCTATCGCCGCGCAAGTTTTGGGCTCGATGCGATGGAACTGCGCGGTTCGGGCGAGCCGGATTTTGCCGCCATTCTGGGACTGAAGGACTACCCCGACGCGACATCGCCCGGCCTGCTCGACCAGATGTTGCGCCTGCCATATGAAATGGTCGTCACCGAAAGCTACGCGCCCGCAGAACGCCAGACCGCGCGCGAACGGATGGATCTTGCCATCAGGCGTCTGCGCTCCGCCGACGAGGAAGCCGCCGCCGAACGGGCTGATATGATGGCCGCCCGCGATGCGCTGGGTAACGGCGCGGTGGCATTCGGGGACCACCATCTGACCGTATTGGTGCGCGAACAGACGCTGCCCGCACTGGACGATGCCTGCGCCGCCGTGGCCGCATCGCTGGCCGATACCGGCGCGATCGCCGTGCGTGAGGATACCAATCTGGAGCCGGCCTTCTGGGGCCAGTTTCCCGGCAACGAACATTACATCGTGCGCCGCGCCATGATCTCGTCCGCCAATATGGCCAGCTTCGGCAGTTTCCACGGATTTGCGCTGGGGCAGGCGGAAAACAACCACTGGGGGGAAGCGGTCACGCTGTTGCAAACCACCAGCGGCACACCGTTCTTTTTCAATTTCCACCATGGCGATCTGGGCAATTTCAGCGTCATCGGCCCGTCCGGTTCGGGCAAGACAGTCGTGATGAATTTCCTCGCCGCGCAGGCGCAGAAATACACCCCGCGCACCATCCTGTTCGACAAGGATCGGGGGGCGGAACTGTTCGTGCGCGGGATCGGTGGGACGTATGACCGGATCGTTGCGGGCGAGCCATCCGGCTTCAACCCTTTAAGCCTGCCGGACAGCGCTGCAAATCGCGCTTTCCTGCGGGACTGGCTGGCGGTCCTGCTCGACGCGGGCGGTCCGGAAGAGTTTGCCACGATCGGGCAGGCGGTCGATGCGGCTTACGCCAATGACGCCTCGCTTCGTCAATTGCGCCATTTCCGTGAGCTTCTGGCAGGCGCCAGCCGCCCACAACCCGGTGATCTGGCGGATCGGCTATCGGCCTGGATCAGACCTGCCGGTGGCAGCGAAGGGCGGGGCGGCGAACATGGCTGGCTGTTCGATAACGATGTGGACCGGCTGGACCTGAGCGTATCCACGCTGGGCTTCGACATGACTGCATTGCTTGAAAACCCGCGCCTCCGCACGCCTGTCATGATGTATCTGTTCCATCGGATCGAGGAACGGCTGGACGGGCAACCGACGATGATTCTGATCGACGAAGGGTGGAAGGCGCTGGACGACGAGGTGTTCGCGACCCGCATTCGCGACTGGTTGAAAACCCTGCGGAAGCGCAACGCGTTGGTGGGCTTCGCCACGCAAAGCGCGCGCGATGCTCTGGACAGCCGGATCGCCACCGCTTTGGTCGAACAAACCGCGACAATGGTCTTCATGCCCAACGCCCGCGCCCGGCCGGAAGATTACTGCGACGGCTTCGGCCTGACGCAGCACGAACTATCCCTGATTCGGACTTTGCCCGCGCATTCGCGCTGCTTCCTGGTGCGGCAACCCGATGCGAGCGTGGTGGTCCGGCTCGACCTGTCCGGCGCGCCCGAAGTACTGACCATGCTGTCGGGCCGCGAAAGCACCGTGC
Organism: Alteripontixanthobacter maritimus; assembly: GCF_003340475.1. Taxonomy (NCBI): domain Bacteria; kingdom Pseudomonadati; phylum Pseudomonadota; class Alphaproteobacteria; order Sphingomonadales; family Erythrobacteraceae; genus Alteripontixanthobacter; species Alteripontixanthobacter maritimus. Next base: position 558,677 of record NZ_QBKA01000002.1, read on the forward strand.
GCCAGCTTGACAGGTTACGCGATGCGGTGGGGGACAACCCTGCCGACTGGTTCGGTCCGCTGACCGGTCATGCGTGGCCTGGTCCGGCGCAGGATGACCTGGTCGCGCCCGCCCTCGCGTACGAGACCGCCTTCGATAAGGCAGCCGAGTAATGGTTACGCCCGCCCCGACATCTGGCACCGGCGCATGTAGTCAGGCCATGGACAGCGTAGCCAGTGGGGTTGGCGCGTCGCTGCGGGCGGTGGACTGCATGGCAGGGGAAACCGCAGCCGCCGCTTTCTCGCGCCTTTTCGCCCCCGGCGGATCGCTGGCCCCGGTGCTGACGATCCTGCTGACCCTGTATGTCGCGTTCTTCGCCATATCGCTGCTTACCGGGCGCAGTCGGCTGGGTATTTCTGCGCTGACGCCGCGTATGTTGACGCTGGGGCTGGTGCTGACATTCGTGACCAGTTGGGTGGCTTACCAATCCTTCGTCTGGAACCTGCTGATCGGTGCGCCGGACTATCTGGCGTCGCTGCTGACCGGCTCGGAAGGGTCCGCCACCACGGTGTTTGCGGACAAGATCGACGTGGTGTTCGTGGCCATTCAGCAGGCAAGCGAAAGCACATCCGGCAGTGCAGCCGGACCCAATGGCGCCGAAAGTACCGACGTGTCCGCATTCTCGCCCGCGGGGATGATGTGGCTGGGCGCGATGATGTTGCTGCTCGGCACGGTAGGCGTGCTGGTAACCGCGCGCATCGCATTGGCCGTACTGGTGGCGCTTGGGCCTGTATTCATCGTGCTGGCGTTGTTCGGCGGCACGCGCGGGCTGTTCACCGGCTGGCTCAAGGGTGCGGTGATGATGGCTTTGGTGCCGTTGTTCGCGGTGCTGGGCGGCGGGGCCATGCTGGAACTGGCAGTACCGATCATCGGCGCGCTGACGCAGAATGCAGGCCAGCTCAATCCGCAGGCGGCTATGGCGTTCTTTCTGGTCGGGGCGGTTCACATCGCGTTGATGGTCATGGTGATAAAGGTCGCCGCGACGATGGTTGCAGGTTGGACCGTATTCGGGCTGGTGCCGGACAAGGTGGCAGAACGGCAAACGGAACTGCTGTCGCAGCCCGTTCCTGTCCAGCAGGCAAACACTATTGCAGCCCCGGTTCAGGCTGCCGGAGCAAATGCCGCAGCGCGCCGGATTGATATCGCGGCCATTCCGACCGGCGCGGCTGCGAACGATACGTCGCCGGCCAGCACCTCTGCCGGTGGGAGCGCTACGGGAGGTGGGTCGGGCGGCGTAAAACGGGAAGTCACGATGATGGCAGCCGCTGGCGGACCCGCGCCTGCGCCAACATCGGATTTGCGTACGCGCGGTATCGGCAATCGCTTCCGCGCCGCACCGCCGCGTTCAACGGAGAAGATGAGATGAGCCGCCGTTCCGTACCCTTTCGCTCTGCAACATTCGCGGCCTTGCTCTGCGCGGCGATGCTGTCCGCGCCCGCCGCCGCCGATCCACGGCTGGTGGAACGGATGTACGATCCGTCCGAAGTGGTCCAAATCTTGGGCAAGCCCAAAGTGCAGGCGACAATCCAGTTCGGCGAGGGGGAAAGCATTGAAAATGTCGCCATTGGAGATTCGCAGGCATGGCAGGTGACACCCAACAAACGCGCCAACCTGCTGTTCGTAAAGCCTTTATCCGCTAATGGTTCCACTAACATGACCGTAGTGACCAACAAGCGGACGTATCTTTTCGATCTCGTATCCAGCCCGCGCAATCGGCCCATCTACGTAATGAAATTCCTCTACCCGCCGGAGCCGGAAGAGGCCGAACCGCAATTGGCGGAAGGCAATCTTCCCGGCGCGACTGAAGCGGAACTGACGGCCGCGCGCGATCCCTATGCCGTAGTCGATCCAGCCAATCTCAACTTCGCATGGAAGCGCGAGGGTGATGCGGCACTGCTTCCGGTACAGGCTTTCGACGATGGCGATGCGACCTTCCTGACATGGGCCGGTGGGGCCGCGGTTCCGGCCATTCTCGTCACCGATCAGAAGGGTACCGAAGGCCCGGTGAACTTCACTGTGCGCGGAGATACGATCGTTCTCAACAGCGTGCCGCCCTTTATCATCCTGCGGTCTGGGCAGGACATGGCGAAACTGACGAACACCGGCCCCGTACGGCCTGCACAATCGCCTCGAACAGCTGCGTCGCCTGCACGTACACAATCCGCCGATGGCAGAACCAGCCAGATTGCAACGCCTGAAGGGAGCAGCTGATGCGTCTCGCCAACAAGATACCCGCCACGCCAGCGAATGACGAGGATCCGCGCGATACCGAAAGTGCAGAAGTCATCGATCTGGCCAGCCGCAGCGCGTTCCCGGTCGTCACCCAGCGCAAGGGAAAGGGTGACGGGCTGGGGATGGTCGCCGGAATTGCCATCGTCGCCGGCCTGGGCGCGCTGACCCTTTGGAGCATGAACTCCACCAGGATGGAGGAACCGGCAAGTGTGGGCGGGCAAGTCGCCGCGCCTCCCGTCGCAGCCCAGACCACCCAAACCGACTTGCCTGTGCCGGTGGCCGATGCTCAACCAGTCGCGCAGACATACGCTGCGCCGCAATATGATCCATCGCCGCAACCGGTCCTTTCCCGGGCGCCCGGCGCCTCGGTAATGCCCGTCGGTAACCCCTATGCCACGCCGACCATTGTGTTCGACGCCAGCGGAGCCGCCGGTGTCACGAGTGCAACGCCCGGGCTGGCTTCCCCCGCCGATGGTAGTGCGGCATCGAACGTAGGTTCGTCCGGAGGATCGATCGGTGATTTTGCTTCCCGGATCGGCGGTGTGGGCGGGGCGACCGCGCAAGCAACCGCGATGGCCAACCCCACCACCACGGTCACGCAGGGTACGCTGATTCCGGCCATTCTCGAAACCGCGATCGATACAGATGTGCCTGGCTATGTGCGCGCCATGGTGAGCCAAGATGTGCGTAGTTTCGACGGTACCAAAGTTCTCGTCCCACGCTCCAGCCGTCTGATCGGGCAGTATCAGTCTGGTGTGCAGGGCGGGCAAAAGCGCGCATATGTCATCTGGACCCGGCTGATCCGGCCGGACGGCGCTTCGGTCAACCTGGCGTCGCCCGCCATCGGTTTCGACGGGACGACCGGGCTGCCAGGCAAGGTCGACAACAAATTCTTTAAACGGTTCGGATCCGCCATGTTGCTATCTGTCATCGGCGGACTGTCGGCCATCGGCAGCGGCGGCGCATCGGTAGTGCTGGGCGGGGCGAGCCAGTCTGCAGCTACGGTCGCAGCGCAGCAGGACAGCCAGGTCGGCCCGACCATTCGCGTGAAGCAGGGTGAACCGATCCGGGTATTCACCGCGCGCGACCTCGACTTCAGCGGCGTCTGATTGCGCGGCCGGCATGAACCAGACAATGCATGGAATAGTGCCAGCCGAAGACAATGCCGGCGTAGGGGACGTTCCGGCAGTGGAAGCCGTTCCCGAAGCGGGTCGGAGCGTCTATCTGGATGCCTACCTTGCGCCGTTTGCACAATGGCTGGAACGCGATACCGTCACCGAAATCATGGTCAATCGCCCCGGCGAGATCTGGGTCGAGGATGCCAGCAATCCCGGCATGACCCGGGTGGAGGCTGCGGACATAACCGACCGGCTGGTGCAGCGCCTTGCCGAACAGGTCGCGCGCGTCAGCCATCAGGGCATTAACCGCGAACATCCTTTGCTGGGTGCAACCCTGCCCGGCGCACCAGGGCAAAGCGGCGCCCGTATCCAGTTTTGCGGTCCGCCTGCAACGCGCAAGCACTGGGCAATGGCGATCAGACGGCATCGGCGGCTCGACCTGCCGCTCGACGCGTATGACACCGGACCGTTGGGCAAGGCGCAGCCCGACCCGTTACCCGACGCGCAGCAAGAACCGATCTCGTTCCTGCATGAGGCGATACGGCAGCGCAAAACCATCCTGATTTCCGGCGGTACCAGCACCGGCAAGACGACATTTCTCAACGCAATGCTGGGGGAGATACCAAGTGGCGAGCGGCTGGTGCTGGTGGAGGATACACCCGAACTGAAAATGCCGGGCGCAAACGGCGTCGGTCTGATTGCAGTGAAAGGCGATACCGGCGAGGCGAAGGTTACGCCCAATGAATTGCTGCAGGCGGCGTTGCGCCTGCGGCCGGACCGGATCGTGCTGGGGGAATTGCGCGGCGGCGAAAGCGTCAGCTTCCTGCGTGCAATCAACACCGGCCACCCCGGTAGCTTCTCCACCATTCACGCCAACAGCGTTCATGGAGCTCTGGAACAGTTGGCGTTGATGGTGATGCAGACCGGCATTGGTCTGACCCGCGCAGATACGCTTTCCTACGCCGCCAGCGTTATCGATGTGGTCGTGCAGCTGGGGCGCGACGGGCAGGGCAAGCGCGGCATCACCCAAATTTCGACAACCGACATGCTCGGCTGATTGGCTTGTTACAGGAATTAGGGTTAGGAAGCCGCCGGCGCGCGCCCGTAGCTCATCTGGATAGAGCGCGAGACTTCTAATCTTGAGGCAGCAGGTTCGAGTCCTGCCGGGCGCGCCAATCGTTTGTGCATTTGCATTAGCGGTGCGCTGATCAAGCAAAAGAGTGCGCCGCAGGTTTGATATCGGTCCTGTCGTCTTTGGGACACTGCAATGACCGCAGGCTAAGTCGTTTAGGGACACGATGATTTTCGTTGGCCAATGGTGATGACGGAATTGGCCAAACCGCTTTTGCGCTGCGTAAGTCTAGCTCATTTCAAAACGGCAACGGGCGCGCACGCTCTATAGCGCTCCACGCTTGATAAGCGGCGAAAAGACTATCGCTGGTTTTCTTCCGCGCCCGCGACTGAATGTATCCAAGCCACAACAGATGCGCTCGCTCTGGCGCCAACCTTGCTGCCTGCAACGACCTCGCCTGGGGCGCGATAGGGAGTTTCATCCTCTCGGCGATCTCAGTCAGAGTCGAACCAGACAGGGTCAGCAAGGACATGCCGGACGGCTGCAGATCTTCAAGAAGCCGGATGGAGGACACGAAAAAATCACCGGTCGAAAGCATCTCCTGCCAATCCCAGAAATCGCCATAGATGGCAGGCTGCCCTAGTATGATGTGCCGGTCGGCCGACAGCTGCGCCAGACGCTCGCACAGCGCATCCGATCCTCCCATCCCCGCAGCCGAGAGATGGTAGGTTCTGAATGTCGGTTGGCCTCTATGGATGATGACCTCGAGCGCGCCAAAACAGGTTAGAGATCGCTTTGGCGTCCGGGCGCTCTCTACCAAGACGATCGACAGCATATTCCGCGGAAGGTTACGAAAACCGTGCATTCCGGTATGCACCTTCTGTGGGGGGGCGGTGACCGCGGTCGCCACTGCAAATCTAAGCGGCGCGGTCGACGCTCGGGAAACGATCGGTGAATGCAAGCTTCATGATGTGCTCGGTCAGGGCCCTCGTGCCACGCGCCTCAACCATCTTCGTCCACTCATCCCAGCGGTCGATGCGCTCTAGGAGCCAAAGGTAGAAGGCATCGCGTGCATAGCGATCGCCATCCTCCCACGACATCGACCAGATCGTGCTGCGAAGCGGGATCTCGTCCGTAACCTTGAAGCTGACGAGCTTCACAATCGGACAATCATCGATGCTATCGGCAGCAAATCTATTCTTCATGCGCGAAGCCACGATCTCGCGCTCCGCAATCATGTCAGCAGCCTTTGTTCGGTCGCGGTGCGGGATGAACCCACGGTTCGCGCTGATCCAAGGCAAACCCACGTCGTTCTGGCTCTCTTCTTGTGAGCGCGTAGCAATGAGCATGGCAAGCACCGCCCGACCTTCGGGCGTCAGATCCTGGTTTGCCTTAATGAAACCAGCCGTGATCATAAAAGCGGAGAAAAATTGGTCGAGATGACCATCGCCCAGAAAAATGTCTCGGATGCGCTCCTGCTGGTCGACGAATCTGCTGTCATGCACTGCTAGGTAGGACATCATGAATCCGAGAACGGCATCGACCCAGCGATAGTGAAAATCAGGAAAGCCCAGACGCCCACTCCAAAAGGCTTCTCGGACTGAGCTCCATTGCCTTCCATCTTCATCAACGAGCGGCGGTTCGCCATGCACATTGCCCGAAGAGGTCAACCAGTATCCCCAAGGCAAGTCGGGGTGCCGGCCATTGCCGTATGCTTCCCCGTCCCAGCGAAGGGTCGATTCGAAGTAAGTGCGAACCATCATCGCTCCTCCTTCGTAGGTGGTGGTAATGCGTGAGCGGCAGCCTGCGAGCGGCTGGCGGATTTACGATCCGAAACCTGCTTCAGCCGCTTCGCGAGAGCAACGCAGTGTTCGTAGACGTAAGACTGGTCGCGATAGACATCGGATTTGCGCGGCGTGTGATGCGGATCGCCCGGTATGAGATCGCCGGCGTGATTGGTATCGAACCCGAGCCACCACAGCTCTTCGTGCTCGAATTCGTCCTCGGTGGTCTGGACGTTTTCATAGTCCTGAACCCAGCGCGTCCGGGTTGTATGGCAGACAGTGTAACGCTCCTGGCGAGGTTTGCCCTTGGCTCGAAGTTCGGTCCGATTGACTTCGCATTCTTTGCCGTAGGTAATTCCGCCATGGACTTGGTCTGAAATGCCAAGGGGGACTGCAGCCGCATCGAAACCGTAAAGCGGATGGTCTGGGCCGACGCCGACGTAGCCTGAGAGTGTGCCGTCGGTCTGACGAAGCATGATGCAGCCAAAGCCAGTGTGCTCGTCGACCCAAGCGACCTTGTCTGCTTCCCTATTCCACGGCCCATTTCCCTCGGGCTTACGCTCGGGGCTATGATAAACCTGCAAGGCCGTGATTGTCGTTTTCGCAACCGGGCAACTGACAGGGGCTACATTTTGTAAGCCATCTGGAATGTCACTTTCTTCCGCTAGCTTGATCTGGCGCTTTGTGGGCTTGGAATTTCGCCCTGTGAATTTGACCATAGGTCAATCTCCGCTTGATTGCGTTTCGTGATGATCGTCGAGATCAAGGTGGGTCGGCTAACGGTATCGGCTGAATGCATTGCGTCGAGTGATGCGCGGCCCCATCGAAGTTGAGCCTTTACCGAAGGCGTAGATTTCGGTCGCCAACCACGCTTGTTCGGTCAGAAGCTGACTATCGCTCACTTCACGCCACCACACTCGCTCGGGCGCATTCCAACGGTAGCCTCGAGCTCGCAGCGCATCCTTGGTTTCGAAAGCAGAGCCGACCGCTTCGATAAGGTGGCTGTCAGCCAGTGCATTTTCGTTGAGCTGGTAGAGCAGGGGGCAGCCGTCGGTGTCCTCATGCTGAAGTAGCTGGACTACAGCGTCGACATCGTTGAGAGCCCTATGGCCGTCGAAAAACCAGCCAGCCTGCATGGCCAGGTAACCAAGAGAGCGACCCTCGAAGCCGGCCGCTCGCCAATCAACCTGCTCTAACGAGCAAGCCCAGGGACGGCCCGGCATATCGGGCAGGCGCTTCTCCAGCATCGGTCGGTCGAAGGCTGCGTTGTGGGCGATGATGAGATCCGCTTCGCCGATAATCTGTTGAACGATGTCATCGTCGACAAATTGCGATGCGAGATCCCCATCCGTCAGGCCTGTGAGCGATACGATCTCGGGCGACAGCGGAAAGCCGGGATCCTCGCGCCAAGTCCAGCCGCGTCCAATCTCAACGATGATACCATTATCGTCATAGCGGAAGCGCCGCATGGCCAGTTCGGTGATGACGTCGCTTTGCGCATCGAGACCGGTCGTCTCGACATCAACTACGAGAGCTGTCGTCGTGTGACCATCAAGATCGCCAAGCCGTGTGATACCCGTGCGGATGTCGATTTTCTGCAGGGTTCGAACATCGCCCGCGTCTGAGGGGTGATCTGTCACCGCCGACTGCGGGATTGCTTCGGCATGCTGGCTCGCGGTCGCGGTCATGCCAGCCACTCCTCATTGGACTCTGCTAACGCCAGGCCATGTTCGGCGAAGATCGAGTTGAGCGTGGTCGGGGCGATATCAGCAGGAAGTCCCAATCCGTGCACGAGGATTGCGAGCGAGCACGCGTCCTTACGCCTACAGGCTTCGATGGGCGGCCATCCTGCGAAAAGGTCGGAGGCCGAAAGCATCCAATCCATCGGATCCTGCGCCAAGCCATCACGCTGGAACCGAGCACCGGTTTCGGCAGCCACACAGGCGATACGCACGATATCGACGCGGTCGACCACTATGTAATCACCCCGCTCGTCATCGAGAGGATCGAGCTGCCAAGCATCTGTCAGCTGAGCTGGATCGCGGGGTTCGAAATTTGCATCGATGGTGAAGGTCATGGCCATCGCTCCTTTGCATAAGGAACGGATCACCCGTCCTCATCTGGGAGCGCATATAGCGCATAACTACAATACTACAACCATAATTGTATTATTGAATTAACTTGTCGGTCCGGCAGCGCTTCGCTATTGATAGGAGAATGGAAAAAGTGGAACTGTCGAACCGGCTGAGCGCCCTGGGGCATGAGACGCGATTGAAGATCGTTCAAGCTCTCGCCGAAAGACCCGAAGGCATGTCGTCGACTGACATTGCCGAGCATGTTGGCGTGATGCCCACCAATACTTCATCCCACTTGTCCGTCCTGCGAGCCGCAGGCTTAGTGTCGTCCGAGAAAAAAGGGCGGGTTGTGACTTATCGATTGGAAACCGAGATTCTCAAGTCAGTGCAAGCCAATATCGGAACGCTGACGAAGAACCACTCAAACGTTTCCAAAAATGCGTAACAGTAGCGATCAAAATTTCTGTTCCCGGGAACTCATCATCTGGTCGCAGATGATCCGACGACATTGATTGCCGTTCAAACCGGAACACAGGTTTCCCGGTCCGGCTTCGACGCCTTCACGATGACTGACGTAATCCAAAAAGGAGATTACCCAGTCCAATCTTCCCGATCCCAGTGGCCTCCCGCCGAAAATCATCAACGAGTAGTTCGTTCATCTGCGGGGAGCTCGCCGGATCTATGTAGCTATGCAGAACCGTAGCTTTACCAAGCGACAATTCGCATGCGTCTTCCCCGAGGGTGAGGCGTTCTACAGGAAAGGCGAGCAGGACAGCAAATTTGAAGTCGCCGACCGTGGACACGGCAAATCCAACCGCTTGGTCCACTTGAGAATCAATTTTCGTGCCTTCGTGTAACTCGGCTTGGACCGAGGCATCCGAGGCGGCCAATACAGCTTCCAAGAGATGCAGATCCTCGCTTTCGTTTATGTCAGCCAGCGAGACTAATGGCTGGCTCTCAAGGTCACAGGTTAGGGTTGCGAGAAATCGCACGCGCTGAACCAGCTCCGGTGGGAGCGCAGTGTCCAATCCGCTACCGACGCTTCCTGTGAAGCCGAAAATCCGTTTGTCTTCGACCGTCACCGTAAAGTCGATCGGTCCTTGATCCTGCCAAGAGAGGATACGAATTTTTCCCTCAAGATCGCTCAGCCGAAACCGCTGCGATCCGTCGAAGTTCGAAACAAATGAAGATTGCCCATCGCTGCGATGAACAAGCTCGAACACCGGTGTGCGGATTCGGAATGCCCAAGGGTCTCGCTCGCCTTTACCTGCGGATGCGGAGAAGACTTCGCCGTTCACCGTCAATACCGATCCGTCAGGTCCTCTGGCGCGGACCCGGCATGCTGCTACCGGGCTTGCGTGCATCGACGCGTGCGCAATCGGCCAATCTGGAATTGGTAAAGGAACGTCGACGCCGAAGCGTCTATCCGCCAAGCGGACGCTTTCCAATGGGATGCTCGGCGTCAGGCCGAGTTGATGATTCAACAGGGTCCACACAGAATCTAACGGACCAATTCGAACATCGCCTACAAAGCGATCTGTCTGGTATCCCAAAGTCTCCAAAAGACCGTGCTTGACACTCGCATAGTCCTTTCCGCGATCAGTGAGTGACCGACGAAGTGTGGCAATCAGTTGTTCCGGTTCAATTCGCTCATCCTCGGTCAACGCGATAGTGACTGTCCTGCGAGCGAAGTCATCTTCATCAACACCCCGCACAGAAAGCGTCCGGACCTTTTCCAGAATGAGGGTCATCTCGTCGGCCCACCAATGTCGCAGCCGAACGACAGGTTCGAGACCATCGCGCATAGTGATGTGAACGATGAAGAAAGGATCCAGCGAGCGCGTCATCCGCAAGGCGTTCGAAAGACTAATGCGGGCAACCGCTCTATCCGATTTCGTCGTGGTCTTGGTCTGCACGAAGATGGCTGGAAGATCTCGCCGGAGGTCCGCCGATGCAGCGAGATTGTCGCCCTCGTCGAATTCGACGACGTGGTCCCATCCCTTGTTGTCCTCGATGCTCGGATTGCAGCTGGCACCACCGGGAAAGCTGGCCACAAGTTGCGCGAAGTAGCGCTCGCCAAATTGTCCGATTCTCTGAGGCATCGATGAGCCTATAGAGACAACTCAGGGGCGAGCGAAGTTTGATCATCGTGCACGAGAGACGCGCTCATTTGCTTATTGCCGCCAGCCAAGCCATCTGCGTGGCATGGAATTGGAAGCGATGACGACAGCGGGAGCCGTGCTCGATATTGAAGCACTAACGCGGGCGAACAGCCGGCTGTGTCGACGACTGCGAAAGCTGGATCGAAACTTGACTTGTGGCATGATCGCAGGGCTGATGCTCGATCCGGGCCAACAAGGCGGTATTCTTCGGCTGGAAGTGCTCGCCCACCTTGCGGCCGCACATTGCAATGGTCACGGAGAGCCCACGGCGGGGCGGATCCGAGATTTCCTCAACGATGATCTTGCGCGCGGGGCCGTTTGGCGTCTGGAGGATCCCTCTGAGGACGTTTTCGTCTCCAATGTTACCACCGGTGCCGGTGACTTTCGAATGCTCGAAGGCACATGGGAAGCGAATGCTGCTTACACCCAAAGCTGCCTCTACGCGCTCAACAGTGCAATCGCAGACGGTCACAAATGGGCGCAACACGGGATGCGTCAGGCGAACGCATTGTTGGCGGTTAGCGATGCGATTGCTGAGCGAGCAGGATTGCGGCGCTACCAAGCCAACGAGGGCAAGCCGCGCGACCGTTTTCGGTTCGATACTGCGAAGGCACGGCAGGCAAGCGCCGCAGTCAGCTTCACTGAAGCGGACCTGCGTGCGATCGGCGTGGAACCTTTCGACCTTCTCGCGTTCGACTTCTCGCGCGTCGATCCGCATCTCTTGCAAACCGAAACCGTCAACTGGACGAGCTTCGAGCGGCGGCCCATTACGCGGACCGAGGATGGCATAATCGTCCTTCTTCCCACAGCAATTGGAGCGGCAGTCCGCCGCCGCGCGCTGGAACTCGCGACGAATAACCAAGCGGCGGATGCTTTCGAAGGCTATCTGACCGAACATCAGTTCTTGCGGGAGGTAGGGGGCGCGGCGCGCAGTCTCAACCTAACCCCTTCCGCTCCACCCTGGTCGGATGTGGATAGTCACTGTGTGGTGCAGCTATGCACGTTCGATGCAGGAGCCTTCTGCCAGATCGTATTCGTGCCGGACCGCCCTGATGACGTAATTGCGGAAGGCTTCCGCTCAGTCCGCGACGTTTCAGCGTCGGTTCGAAGGCTGATTACACAAACAGCAGCAGAGTGCAGCGCGCGCGATGACTTCTTGCGCGGCATGACGCTGCTGGTTCTCGGTGGACAGGGCCGCGGTGTGGTCGCCGATCACGGACGGTCGCCAGACGGCTGGCAGATCGTCGGGCTGGGTTACGATGACCTCTCGCTACTGGCATCAGCTGGAGAGATCGATGCATTGCGCATTTTCAGGATTCTCGAACAGGAGGATCAACTCGCACGTCGAGGTGTCCGGCTGTTCAACCCGAATGGCTTCATGAACCTCTACGGCATGGTTGAAGAGCAGGATTTTACTCTTCTGCCCGAGCAGGTCGATCACTCGGCACCATCCATGATCCAGATGGCTACCGATTATCTCAGCAAGCTTCGCGTCCGTATACGGCAGGCGCTCGACAGACATAGCGTCGCCCGTCCTTCGGGACGTTACCGGGCCGAGGTCCAGCGTCCTTCTGCTTTGCCTTTGTTCGAAGCGGTCAGCACCGAGAACGCATTTGTGAGCATCGACGATTTGCGTCATGGCCACCCCGCAGTCGCAATAGAGGGCAGTCGGACAACGTGGTGGCTGACGATAGAGGCTAGCGACCCGGTCGCTGCCGGATCGCTCCCCTTTCGAGTATGGGACATGGCGCAGAACTGGCTCATCCCGCTCGCCCCAGAACTCGAGATTCATCTTGATGAAGAACTGCCGGGACATGTCGAGGTAGTCCTGACATTCGGACGGATTGATGAGCAGGAACTGCTGGCAGAGGAAGGCAAAATCGAGCCGCCCAATGTCGCCCTTGGCGGCGGGACGATCCGGATCGCCTGTGCGGAACCCTATCTTCGTTCTTTCGGCCAACCCGGTAATCAGGGTGACCGATGGATGGTGCGGGCGATCGCCTCGGGTGCGGCCAACCTTGCAAATCGAGACCTGGTTGCGTGCGCTGATGCGATGGAACGCAAGATAGTCAAGGATGACTCCGCGCGCCATCTTCACGTGTTCAACGCTGCGACGACCACGCAGATGGTGATAGCAAGTGCCGTCCATCATCCGCTTCGGAAGGTGCAACCGGAGGTCCGGGCGTGGGCGGAAGTCGGACTGGCCAGCGTCGGTGCCGACGACAAAACGAATGTAGTTCGCGGCGTCGAAGCAACCAAGTTCCTCGCTGGTTTGGTGGACGATTTATGGACCAGGATCAGGACGAGGCTTGAAGACCTGGACAGGGCCGACATTATCGAGATGGCGCTTCGCAATCATCATGCGGTGGACAAGGACAGGAACCGATGGCGAACGACGGCTGCGGCGGTTCTCTCGCTCCACCCCCCTGAAGAGGGTATCCGGGTCGCCATCGACCTTGAAAGCGAGCGAGCCGAAGCCGGACTATGCGCACGGGTCTTGGCTGAAATGGCGTTGTGCACTTCGCCTGCGGAGCACGGGCGCGAGTGTTCGGTCTACGACTTTGATCAGATGATGGCGGAAATCTCCTTGATGAATGCGATCGCCTCCCGAAGTGACGAGATCCACCATGGCTTCGCTTCCGAACTCGCGGTGATGCCGAATGGCACACTCCGCTTCGAAAACGATTTCGCCAAACAAGTGCATACGCCTTACCTTCGGGCATCCTCCCAAGAGCAATTCGAGGCCGCTGCTGGCGATTACGCAGATATCTATCGACGTGCAGAACCATTGGAGCGGGACGAGTATGAGGAAAAAAGGGACGCGGCATTCGATGCTGCGTTCTTGGCGGAATACGGCGTGGATCCTTTGGGTATGGCTGACATTGTGTCGTTCGTCGGGCTGATCGCATTCGAACGGGGCGGAGATATCGTGCGGATGCGCCGGTCCGAATTGGTCCAAATAGCCGAGGACCGGCTTGAAGTTGGCCAGGAAGGAATCGAGGGTCTGTTAGACGCATGGTCGCTGCGACCACGATCCAAGTGGGACGAGAAGAATCCTGAGGGCGCAACAGCCAGGGATTGGTGGCCATGGCGCCATTCGCGGCGCCTCAGCCTTCTGGCGCGGCCGATCATAAATCTCGACGTTAGAGACGATCCCGAACTTGTGCTTTCCCCAATCCTTTTGGACCATGCCCTGACCTACGCTCTGCGCGCGCATTCCGGCGGACTGCCTGTCGATTTCTATCGCAGTGACGAAATGCGGAGCTGGATAGGCACGGTCATTGACGAGAGGGGGCACGCGTTCAACCAGAAGGTCAGAGACAACCTCGAAGCAATGGGACTGCAGGCAATCTCCGAGGTCGATATGACGCGGCTGGGAGGCGTAAAGCAAAACGGTGACGTCGATGTGTTGGCTTGGCGACCCCCCGACGGCCGCGTCTTTGCCATAGAATGCAAACGCCTCCGCGCCGACCGGACGGTCGGCGAAATCGCCGAACGCCTCTCGGAGTATTCACCGTTGTCGGCGGACGGTGCAAAAAGAGGGCCGACGGTCAAGCACACCGACCGCATCGCGGTGTTGAGGGATCACCTCGATGATCTAGCGAAAGTCACAGGCTTGAAGGCCGAGGATATCTCTCTGGTATCCGCGCTTGTCACGTCATCACTTGTCCCGATGCAATTTAATGCTGCCTTGGGGCAGGCATTCGACGTCATCACATCAGTCGCGGATCTCTCGCCCTTCGCGGCTTCCGATCATTGACCGTCAACCGGGTAGCCTTCACGTGCAAACCCACTTCAAGACGTCCCCTTGCCAGAGTGATCAGTTCTCACTGCAGAGCAGATGTGTATTGCACCGCCCGCCAGATATTCGGTCGGAAAACCAGCTTCTGCGACGATGTCGCTTCCGTTCCGACCAACCGGCGTCGCTTCGAGACCCAGCGCAGCTGCGGTCATTGTGATGATACCGAGGAGTGCACCTGCGTCCCGCCAGAACAGCGTTTCCCAATGGTGGTAACACGCCTCGTAGCGTCGACGATCACCGATGAACTGAAGGGTGATCCCGTGCTTCGAGCTCAAAATCTCGTTTATCTCGCTCCGATTGAGCGAGACGGCGCTTTCAAAAGTGGTCGAACTCCGAAGCTCGTGTGCTTCGGGATCGTATAATCCGCACCAAGGCGAGCCGTCGACGGGAAGACAGGCAATGCCTAGCGAGTGGAGCCCCCCTGCGGACGGGGCCGCGCGGCTCTCCCACTCGCCAAACCTCGATTTACGGTTCCGTTCTCGAAGCAGCATGGCATGCCACAGCACGGAGGACAGTTCGCGCTCGTTGACAGAACCTCCCAGCGCGGAGTGGCGCCGAGACAATACTTCGAAAAAACTATCAGAATCGGTCAGGATCCGCCGAGTTAGCGGGATGACACGCTCGAACGCCGGCCATGATCTCGTCGGAGCTTCTGCGCCCGCAATTGGCCGAGGCTCATCAAAAATCCCCATACACGTTCGCGATCACTTCCGCGTTCTTGTAGCAGCCTCTACAGTCGCCGCAGGCCAGATCGCCCCTGTGACAGGAATGCGCCCAGGCGAGGACAGATCGCGGAACCTTCGACTTTACGATCAGCTCTTCGGTGGACATCCCGATCGCGGGCGCTGTCACGTTCAGTCCCCCTTCTTGCCCGGACATCAAGCGGTTTAGGTCTTCGAAGAACCGAGGGAGACCATCTCTATGCGAACCGTCGCCTTGGACTGCTCCGAATATCAGCTCCGTTACGCCGAGTTGAACGGCTTTCATGCCAGCCAATGTTGCCAACAGCTGATTTCGGAATGGCCACCATTCGGGAACCGGCGCCAGTTGGTGCGGCGTGTCGCCCGCCATGTCGCCTGAGCCTAGCTCGGGACATCGCGCATCGATGACCGTATGCCCGATGCCTAATTCCTCGCATACCTGACGCGAGGTCCGCGTCTCGGCGATCGCTGCAAGCTGCCCGTAATCGACAGTGATGGCTTGCTCGGGCCTTAGCCACCAGGCAAGCGCAATCGAATCCATTCCGCCTGAGAGAAGCAGTCCCTTCATGCCAGCGCCCAGATCGAATGGTAGATGGCGGTCACGAGATCCGATACCATGAGGCATCCGCTACCCTCTGGCATCTTGGCATCTTCGTCGCGCATGTTCTGGCAGAGGCAGATGACAGGTTTGCCTTTCGCCACCGCATATCCAACCTCAAATATCGTCCCTGGATCTGAACCGCTAAGGACTGCCAACACCACATTGGCTTGGTCAAGTCCCTCGAGGTCTCGCAGCGCGACCTCCTGTGCCGTTCCCAAGCCAACATCGTGCAACGGCGAGAATACGCTAACGCCCATGTCGAGCAGACGCTGCCTGATCTCCTCGACGAGCCAGAGGTCAGCCAGAGTGAAGAACGGTGCTGCGATGTAAACCCGTCCGCTCGAAGGTGTGACGGGCGAGAGGTCTAGCGCCGCGAGTTCCCTCTTCGCGGGGATCGGCAATGAGCGAGTCGACGCATATACCGAGACCGACCTCGAAGCGAGATCGGCAGCCTCCGCGGGTTCCAGACCATCGCATGCCCAGAACTTGGTGAAAGCAGCCGAGAAGACATCTCCGGTGCCCAGCTTCCATACCGTGTCGCTGCGGTAGGCAGGAACGCGGGTTTGCGAAGTTCCCGTCGCGACTATCGCTCCATGACCGCCAAGCTTAAGGACGACGATGCTGGCATCCTGCTTCTCGATCAATGCTTCGACCATGCGTTCGGGCTCGGTCTCGTTCGTCAGCCGCCGGGCTTCGAATGCGTTGAGGATGAGAGCGAGCTCGTCTGCCGTGGATCCATTCTCGTGGAACGGCCGGGGATCGAAGGCCGATTGTGGGTCGTAAATCGCTCGACGGGCTGCCACCTTCGCATCCCCTTCGAGCATGCCGAACCTTAGGACGACGTCACCGCTGACTTCGATTGGTGGGTGGACGCTGATGGAGTCGGGCCGAGGTGCGATCCTGGGTTCATCCAAAGAATGGATATAACGAAAACTTACCGCATCCCGGACGTCGGGCCCGTCAATCGGGAAACCGTATATGGCCGATAGGTTTTCCAGCCCATCTGCCAACGCTGATGCCCGATAGGTGACGAGCTTCAGATCATCGCACCAGCCCGAAAGCGCGGCTGCCGCTCGGCCACCCGACCCGTATACATCGTTCCAGAACGGTTCGAGGCATTCCTCGGCGTAAACACCGCCGACCACAGCGGTCATTTCGGTTCGATCCTGAGGGCAATGAGGGCGCCCGTTTTCTGGACGACCGTCGCTTTGTAGATGTGTCCGTTGCCAATGCACTGGATTATCTTCAAGTGACCGGGGTGTGTGAGCGAACCTGCGGCTTGTCCGCCTGCGGTGCTGACTACCAAGCGATTACCGGAGGGAGTATTCTGGAGATCCACCTCCAGCACATCGCCGACCTTCAAGCCCGAAACGACCGCTGGGACCGGACTGGAGAGAGGCGCGGTCTGGACGATGATACAGTCGTCACCATCGGAGCCCCCACCCGCTCCGGATCCTCCACCGGGTGAGCCACTGCTTCCGATCGAGTTGCGATTGTGATCCGTTCCCGAATCCGGTCCTCTTCCAGACATTATACTTCTCCCTTAAAAGGAAGAATGGTGTCCGGTGTGCAAGCGCGTCAACCGCGACCTTGCTCATTTTGGCGGAATACTCAGTTGACCGAAGCAAAGAGAGGAAGATCGGCTGTCGGTTCCAGCCTGCGATCAATGACTGGCTGTCTGGCCAGTTCACGCATGACGTTCCACATGACCGAATCGAGCAGCGAGGGGCGCGCTCCGATCACCTTTGCGAAAGCGAGGAATGCTTCCTCCATGGCGAGATAGTGGCGCTCCACTTTCCAGCCGGGCTCGAAGAGGCCCATATGTTCGCAGGCGCGAATGATATGGATATCGAGAATGGCAACCTGATCGCTATCCCGCCAGTTGCGCACGACCCACGACGCCGTTTTCGGGCCAATCCCCTTAAGGGTCGTGATCCGGTCGCGTAGAGGCCGATCAGGGAGATGCTGGTCGATCTTCGGTAAAGCTTGAAACGACGCTGCCAGGAAATGCGCCTTCTGCCGCGCGAACCTGTAACGCACCTCTCGACCTCTAATTTCGAGCGGCGTGCTCAGCAGTTCCAATACGCGGTCCTCATTTGCCAAGACCTCGTAACATCCATTGCATTCAGATCTAATGCGTTCGTAAGCGGCGATACCGACTTCGGCGGGGATGCCATAACCTCCGAGGAGGCAAGCGATCAGCTCCTCCTCCAAGGACTTGCCGAGCTTGTAATGCCTAGGTGCTTCCAACCCCCACATCCATGACTGCGCCGCCCAATATGCCGGAGTCTTGGGATGGTCATGGATACCCCACCGCAAATCCGAATTGCCAACGCCCGTAGACGCGGAAGGCAAGCGCAATTCGAGAAATTTCTCTTCTTTCAATGCGTAGACGATTTGATCGGTTGAGAGGGATGGAGAATGCATATATGCATTATATATGCATTCGGAATTGGCAGCAAGCAGGCTACTGGAAAAGATGGAGCGGGCGCGCCTGGCGCGCCGCTTCACCCAGCATGCGGTTGCGGAGCAGCTTGGAATAACGCAGCCGCATTACAGCAAGATCGTGCGAGGAACTGCAGCCCTCACGAATGGCATGCATGACGCTATGGATGCGTGGCTGGAACGGAATCCGGCACCTTCAATGCAACGCACTGACGAGCTCATACGTCTGACGCGACGAATTGAACGCGACGTGGTAAAACTCAACCGGCTACTGACGGAGCGGAGGCGCATACCCTGACGCACACATCAATCGTAGCAGCAGCAAGCCCAGCCGGATTGCCTCTTACGCCCTGGTATTATGTCAGCGAAGGAAGCCCGCTCGAGGTGACAAAACGCGCTAGTAATTGTCTTTTGAGCATTGCAAACTGCTCGTTCGAGGTCGAGGCTATACGCGAAGCAGTATAGACATTTAGGGGAATCGTTTGTCGTTCATAACAGATGAAGATGCCGCATCGCTGCGCATCGAAAGCATGATCTTGCATGTCGTGGGCGATGATGAATTTCGCCCCGAACCTGCCCGTGAAGTCGAGCATGAAGAGTTCTTCATCGAACGTATCCGTGAGGCCGATGTAGCTGCAGTCTTTGCTTTCGAGGACGGTTCGCAGACCAAGGCACAAATTGAGCGAATGGCTAAAGAGGAGGATACTTTCGAAGAGGGCGGTCAGGCACTTTCCCGCGATTTCGCACGTCTCCATCCGGGCAGTAGTCGTGATGGGGCATTTTTTATCTTCGAACTTAGAACCGATGATCCAACTGTGCGCATTTATTGCCTTATCAAATACGACTACGAAGAGGCGATCGAACAGCGCAACCAAGACGGGGTGAACTTGCTTCGCCTGATAGTGCAAGCATTCGTGGCTGATAAAAGGGCAATTCAAAAATTTGCGCTGATCCGCACAATTGACGGTGTCGCCGAACAAACCTTGGCGGCTAGAGATCGGATGAAGCAGGCCCCGGAAATTGGTGACTATTTCGCCAATTATTTGCATGTCAGGAGGGTGCGAGACAACCGCCAGCTCACAGAGAAGGCAGTTCGTGCGGTAAGCGACGCACTTAAGGAGTTGCGGGAATTGCTCCCAAATCGCGACGTGGCGTTAGCGTTCAGGCAGGTGAAGACCATGTTGGGAACGCGAAACAGAATCGATGAGGCGGCAGTTCAGGAGGCCGTTCTCGCCGCGGCCGGCCATCCGGAAGAAGAGAGGACTGTCGGGAAGATACAAAATTGCGTCCGTCGAAAAGTTCGGGTTGCCAAGCTAGAGGGGCTTGAATTCCCTCCTGTTCGCGAACTCTTGCAAGCGCCTGCATTGCGTCGATTGAAAACGGCAGAGGGTGTTTCGGTGACTTATCCGGACAGAGTTGGGCAGACCAACGTGGATCGGCAGGAAAGAGTTGACGGGGGAGAAATCATAACCATTACTACTCGTCGTATCGAGGAGGATGACATTGTCCGTCTCGGATCTCGCAACTAAGCTCGACGCTCTCGATGCAGCCGGTTATTTTGTAACCGAAGCCGAAGATGTCATTACAGTATCGGATGCCCCTTTGGCAGAGACGAAGGGGCTCCTAGGGCTATGTGACGCAATTGGATGGGGCATAACCATCCAGGATAAGCATGAAAATGTATGGTCGCCCGATCAACTCACTCCGGAATATGCTCCTTACACTCTCGTCATCAATAAGCCGGGCACAACGACCGACGTTTTGAGGCTCGTTTCATGTGCAGGCTTTATGGACTGGCTGAGCCGCGGCGACGATCGTCGTGTCTGGCAAATTGGTGCCTTGAAGACGGCGTTTCGCACTTATGCCGTTGCTTTCGAGCCATGGGATAGCGCAAGCCTAGAGCCTAACGAAAAACTCGAAACGAGAGCTCCGCGTCGCTTGGTTCGAGAGGCTACGATAGTGCGCCAAGTTCCGGAGAGCATGAATCGGTGGCTGCTAACTGAACCAGACGACTTTCCGACTGACGATAGCGCTGCAGCTTCTTGGGCCAATCTCGCAGCCCTCAAACTCATGCTGGCATTGCCGACAGAACTTGATGGCGAGCGACAGATCTTGCGCTTCAGCGGTCCGCCTCGGCTCGATCTCAGTGTGCCATCAGAAGCAGCAGAGATACTCACAAATCTCACAATCAAGGGTTTCCTGTCGTTGCAAGCAGCAGTCGACTGGGTCTTCGAGTTAGAACGTGAAGCTGAGATGAGACACATTCTTTTGGCAACGGAATTGGCGCGCTCGAGAGGAGGCGAGGATGCCACGGAGATTTTTCTCAAAGAAAATATAGCCGACGCTCTCGCGGGTGCGAAAACGGCTTACCAAATGCAGCTTGCAGGTATGAGCGGCGATGCTCTCAAGGCGCTTAGCGACCTTCGGAAGGCAATATCCGAAGACACTGCAAAAACCGCTGACGGCACCCGCCAGATCATAACTGCTGTTGCGGGAGCTCTGGCGGTCGGTGTCGGCATGATTGCGGTGCGACTATCCAGTAACGTAAATCCTGATTTTTTGAAAATAGTGCTCGGCCTTGCGGCGACCTATGTAGCTATCACCATTTTGTCAGGGGCATTACTTACTCGGCTACAACAAAATGTCCGTAAAGCCTGGCAGCCGCGCCTCTATCGTTTTCTGCCAACAAGCGATTATGACGCGCTCGTTAGCAATCCTGCCAAGACTGCCGAAAGAGCACTGTGGGGTGCCTCAGCGCTGGGCGTCATTGCTATTTTGACTATGTTTTTTGCGATGAGTTGGGTGAGTAAAGAGACGGTAGAGGCCGATCAAAACCCCCAAGAGGCCGAGAATGCTTCGGCGACAGCTACGACCACGCCAGTTGAGGGTGCTTCTACAGATACCGCGGTCGAGGTTCCAGCACCTCAGTCTTAAGCAATTTCGCTGTTCTATCATTCCGCTAATTTACGGAGCCCGCATTTTTCTCTGCATCAAGCGATACCACCTCCTTCAAAATCGGTCAGAGTGTCACAATTTGGACAGTGATACATCCATGACGCCTCCTGGAAATGCATCCCGCAAAAGCATCCGCAGAACGGGCAGCATTCGTCGATTTCCAAGTTAGCCCAATCCCAGACGCCGACATATTCCGGGACTGCATCGCGATCATAGCCGACAATCTCGAATGCATCTGCGTTCTTGGCAACAAAACCAAATCGCCCCGCATCTATGAGATCCGAAAGAATATCGGCCGGTTCCAGGTAGAACCATTCCCGTGCCGCGACGTCGTCTGCTCTCTTAACATTGGCCCGAGCATACTTGGCATGCAGACGAGCCTCGGTCACGGTGTCGGATCCGTCGTTTATCCAACCGACCAATTTTAATGGCCGGGAGTTTCCGGTTTGCAAGGCGCGACCGCGAGCCTGCGGGTCGCATGATCGACCGATCTTCATTCGCCAATCAGCGTCGTTCTCCTCCAAAATGAAGTAAACTGCCATGTGCGCCATCTAGCACATACCAGTGCTTCTGCGAGCCGAGACAGCACGACGCGAATAGCCATTCGTTACCCCCGGACGATGACACGCACACTGCCCCAATGGATCGCAGCATCTTCTTGGTGCGAGGTGAGTCAGGTGTCTCAGCCTTCTCGCTATGAAGTGTCTTGGCGAGCGGATGAAGCCCAAGCTTGATAGTCGAAAAACCAAGGGCTGTTTTACGGAAATTTCGGGATTGAAGTTCATCTTGGAAAGGAAAACAAAGAGATGGAAGATATGGCCCGTAAGATCGATGCCCACGATGTCGCAGACTGGTTTATCAATCGGATCGACAGACGGATGGGTGACATTATCACCACCGATATCGTCCAGCGAATGCTCTATTTTGCACAAGCCTGGTATTTGGCGAACACCGGACACGAGATGTTCGAGGAGGATTTCGAGGCCTGGGGCACGGGCCCAGTCGTCCCTTCAGTATACGAACGTTTCGAACACATGGATGCAGCTAGCCTGCCGGACATCGAGAACAGCCGCGCTATCACAGGCAGCAAACTGGAAATGTTGGAATGCATCCAGCGAGATTACGGCTGCTATATGCCTTTCAAGCTTGACGAGCTTGCGAAAGAGCCGGGTGGACCCTGGCATGAGGCACGCGAGGGTCTGGCGCCACTGGCTCCCAGCGAGAAAGTGATCAGCAAAAAGGCGATGAAAGCGTTCTACAAGAAGAAGCTTAGGGATGCCGCGTAAAGGAAACACCAGCGGCTTGCGCACGGACCAAGCGGCACCCCGATCGAGGCTTGGAACAACGAAAGATGATGTCGGGGTATCGCTGAGCTTCGCGCACTACCGATCCGAAACGGAGTGTCTTTCCAGCTGGGGGCCATCCGACCTTAAAAGCCTCGTTGGTGCGATCGAGAAAATGCGTGACATGACGGTCACGCAATTTCGCAATTCAAGCCTCTGCTCGCCCCATCGCAAGGGATCGAAAATCCCGAAACGCTTCTCTCGCCCGGTTAGCGTTGCGAAAGACTTTCGCATGCACGAGGTTCGAGTAGACAAGAGCAACGCCGCGCGCATCCACGGCGTCATAGAAAACTCGATTTTTTACCTGATCTGGCTTGACCGCAAACATGAGGTTTTTCCGGAATAGGCAGCCGACTAATCTCGTTCTGAAATTGGCAAATTCCGACGGGGTAAAGCGAGCCAAGCATTGACTGTTTCAATGTTCGCTTGTCGCTAAGGTGCACTCTGGGCGGGTTTGCTGGCAGAAGTGCCGCCAGTAGATTTCACATTACCCGAACGACTTCGTCAGTGGCTCATATTCCCAAGGCGATATCTACGACTGAAACGGCAATCGGGCTTGATTGACTTACCCGGGATGTCGACGGACAAAGCCGTATACGAGAAGGTGAATGGACTTTGGCGCTATAGGCGAAAGGCGAGGCGCTGCGAGCGATGCCGAAGCTTGTATATAGCCCGACTAAGCTTCCGGACAGCCGAGTTCGATTATGTGTGGAGCGCGCTAAGAGTGACTTCGCACGGAGTGACGACCCAAGCCCATATTTATCATCTTATTTATAGCCCAAGAAAATTATCCAGCCTATTCATGGGGCGATCCGTGGCCTACATCTGAACCCGACGGGAAACGGTTAATGTCGCGTTCGTTGGCAATGAGGTTCTTGGCTCCGGCGCTGATCCACTGTCTGAAGACAGGCGCTCACCGATTTTGCGCCATAGACCCTTCATTCGACCCTCCGCATCATTTACTCACACCCGATACCGTCACCGTCTCTATCGAGGTGTGAAGCATAGCCTGGATCGCCTCGCTTAACCGGAGCAGCACCCGCAGCCCGAGCGGCAGCGCAATTCGCGTAATATACGTTTCCCTCTACTGGCTGTCGCTCGCGCGCTTGAGGTGCAGGACCGCGATGGCAATGCCGCCCACCGGTCTTGCGATCATTATGACAACCATCGGCGCCTAGACCCCCAGGATGCGCCGAAGCGATGATCGGCCAAACCGCCGAGACAATGACGATCATTAGCGAGCCAATCGAAAGGAAGGCGGCGAGCCCGAATTCGAGCCGGATAAGCCAACTGCGCCCGTCGTCTTGTCGATCGCCCCAGTCCCTCAGCGACATTGGTGCTTCCCCCAATAATGGTTCCAACGAGCGGCCCAGCCACCACGAACCATAGCGCAGGATAAGTCGCCAGACTTTGGCGAGACACACCATGCGCCTGTTCGGTCGCCACCAGCAGAACCAGTCGAAACACATCGCAGCGCGGGACCAGCGATCAGAATATGGCCATGGCGCCCGACGCCGACAGGACGGCCAAGTAGCTGGACCAACGCATCTCGCGCCGTGATCCCGCTAGCGTCGGGGCAGGGGTGACCATCGGAACATGATCCATCCAGCTCTCGTGCAGCAATGCCCGCCAAGCGGACCCGTGGACCCTCTGCGCACCATACCGGCCCGTCGCCATCCTACACAGCTTCGGGTGTGCACACGAAGGCCTGCCCACCGGGGATGATTGCGGCCGCGAACAGAAGAAGTCCCGACATCCGAACTTCTTACCGGACCGCTCAGTCCAATCAATGACCTTCGAATTTCCTCGCGATCAATGCGCTATAGCCAAGAAAGAAACAAAACATGAACAAGAAAAAGGATGAGGACGTCGATCTGTCCGGCATTCCGCCAGAACTGCGTTCGGTCGTAAGCCAACGAATAGAGGCGATCAGGCAGTTTGAGAGCAAGCCAGGACGCGCAAGCGCAGAGACACTTGCGCAAAGCCTGGGTATAGGGACCGCGCAATTCTATAATCTGGCGAAGGCATGGAGGAACCTTCGCGATCCACAGCATCTGTCCGGACAATCGCGCCCACGCAAACGGATCGTCGATCTCCATCCAAATCAGGTGAAGCTGATTGACAAGACAATCTCAGAAATGCCGAACAGCGTGCCCGACGAGATTGTGAAGGCGGCAATGAAAAGGGGCGCGAAGGACGATGTCAAACTCCCCGGTGCCGGAAGGATCAAGCGTTACGTCATCGCCAACAGCGCTGCACAGCTGCCTTCACAGATCACCGCGCTTGGCGACCTTATCGTGGAGCACACCGTGCTCGACCTGCCGATCGCTTTTCGCGGTGATGTCGTATCAAGACCGACGGCCACGATGATATTTCAGACGAGCAGGGCGCAACTGTGCGGTTTGACCCTCTCCGAAGGCAAGCCAACCAGCGCTGATGTCGCGAGGGTAATCCTCCAATGCATTGGCCCATCGCTAAAGGCGTCGAGCAAGGATTATACGGCACGTATCGCTATCCCGAAGACTGCGGACGAAAACTGGGACGATCTGTGCGGGTCTCTGGATCAGGCAGGCTTCGCCGTTTCGCCATATCGACCGGGACCTTATGGTCACGGACGTTGCACAGCGGCGATCTTCGGTCGGTTGACCAATGGGATCACCTTCAGACCCCGTCTGGTCGAGGTCGAAGGCGAACGTAGGAGAATGCGGGGGCAATCAGCGTTTGATCCGCTCACCCCAGACGAAGGCGAGAAGCTCGTTTCAAGCCGACTGGGAATTGAGCGAGATGCCGAGATCTTCACTGATGGCGAGAGGCAGCGTCTGACCCAGCTGCACCAGAACCTCCATCGGCTAGCTCGCATGTGAAATATCAGGATCCAAGAAGAAGTCCGTCGACGGCCGACAGGACAGCAGTCATCCGACCTTCGGGAACCCCAAGCCCCAAGATATTCGCGGCGGCCAGCGCATTTAGAATAGGCTCGTTATGTCGGAGAACCTCTCGATCCCAATAGGCGCCGGCCTGGGAGGGCTCCAACTCCACAACTTTGCGGCGCAGCGCGGCCGGGTCGGCATCGATCGACAGCGTTTTACGCGGAGCGAGCGGCAAGCGCCCCATACGGGGGCCGATCAGTTGAACAAGCTCCTGACCAAAGCCGTAGGTGCCGGGCCGACGGACATCGAGCTTGCGAGTGACTTCGCGAAGTTCTCCAAAATCTTCCGGTTCCGTTGCCATCGTGGGGAGCATTATGTCGAGATCGCAAGCCGATCCGGTCCCTAGGGTCTTGTCGACCTGACTGCGCGCGATGAACCGGCGGGCTTCCTCGACAGCCGCGCGTTCTATTTCAACGGCAGTCTCAAGGCGGTTCAGCGCGCTTCCGAGCACTAGTCCGCTCCCCGCATCTAGCACCACCGCAACGACAGCAAGCTGACTGTTGCCCTCCAGGAGTATCGAGACGGCGGTCATGTCGATAACCAAACGTCTCGAGAAATTATTGCGCAGATAATCTGGTTCTCGTGACAAGGCCCGTCGCTCGTGACGAACGAGCCGCTCCGCTGATTGTAGGCGGATTTGTTCTGTTCGGCCGAAGATTTCCGCGATCCCCAATGGATCATCTGCCAGACGGCGGGCGATATCGAGATTGCGGCTCGTCATCCCATCTTCGATGATCAGTGACCGAGCTAAGGCACGAAGCGGGGAGTCCAGAGCAATCTTCATCCTTCGGGGCTTACGCAGCGCATTCGGGATGATCCCCTCGAGTGACCGCTCCTGCCATGCCTGCCTCAGATTGTAGAAGGCAGCTCTCTTGAGCCCGATCCCTTTGGCAAGTGGTGCGAGAGGTTCTCCGTTCTCGGCCCGCCAAACCGCATCTAGTCTTGCAATCACCGCCGCACGACGATCCGGCAGAAGACCCTCGAAAATGACGCGATCCCTCTCTGGCATTCCATCGGGCCAGAGCGCCTGAAGCAGTTTTGCGGTTCTCCCATCGGCATCGTTCAATTTCGACATGAGCAAAGGTTAACCATCAATCGACAGGGCGTCTAGTATTATCGCATTGACTTTTCCGAGCCGCATCCATAACTAGCGCGATGTCTAGTTTTAGGAGCGTGAAAATGTTGGCTCGTTTGTCTGGTGCAAGAATGATGTCGTCCGCTTCAGAAAGCTCACCTCGGAGCCTGAGGGTCACCGAGCAGCGTCTGATTGCATCTGGGGGCAGGGCGATTGAGACGAATGGCCTCAGCGAGAATGGTGCGACCCTGGCTCCCGAAGAACGCGAAGTCCTCCTCGACATCATCGCATGGCTTTCCACCGAATGCTGGGATGATCCAGCGATGGACCGGGCGACGGTCTATTCTCTTGTCCGTCAGCTCAACGCGAGGAGCCTTCGTTATGGATCGTGATCATTCCGATTACCTCGACATTCGAGACCGTCGCTCCACGAAGGAGAGTGAAATCACAAAGGACGCCAAAACGATTGGCGAAGAACCGATCGACGCTAATGGGCGGGCCGACCGAGATCAGATCGCCAACACTCGCTGCGTCCGACATCTGCGTGATCGCCACATTCGCCTTGCACGCTCGGTCGGCCGGGCCCCGGCGTGGCGGCCTCGCGCGTATCCGGGTGTCCAGCATGCCAGGCCAAGCGGATCTTGAGACAGCCGATGATGTCTTCTCCCGCCACCCGCCCAGATAGGATCCATATACCACTGTCTCAAAAGGCAGTGCGCGGGCTCGAGCTGGATCAAGAGCTTCGCGATAGCTCAATTGCTCCCGACCGCTCTCTCCTCGTCTCGGAAATGGAGGGCACGCTGCGGTGCGACGAACGCGTCGTCAGCATGGGAGAGATGATCGTGGAACACAATGGTGGGTCACTGCGGACTTTCTCAGGTAACCGAGCGCACGAAAATGGATGGTGGCCAAGCTTCAAGCAGAGGCGCCTTCAGCACTGGGAGGGCGAGACGCAACGCCAGGCTCTGATGGCGCTCGAATGCGATTTTTCAGTCGAGTGGGCGCAAAGCGAACCGTGTCTCGTGCGTTTCCCGATCGGCGATGAATGGTTCGAATGGTATGCCGATATCCAAGTCAGTCGGTTCAATGCCCCTGATGAGTTGTGGGAAATCAAGAAGGATGAGCGGCAGCTCGAAGATCCGCGCTACCGCCTCAAGCTCGCGGGCGTGCGTGAGATCTGTCGGCGGATCGGCTGGCGTTTCCGGCTGGTGATGGCAGACGAGATCGCCATCAATCGACACCACTGCGACAATGTCGAACTCTTTGCCTCGCGTCGGTTCGTAAGCATTGGTCCGGAGCACATGCGACGGTTCGAGGACTTCGCACTGCGAAACGGAACACAGACCACCTACGGCGAACTCGCGAACATCATCGAACCGAACTGCCCCGCGCGCGGCGCGGCCATCATCCAGGGCCTTACGGTTCGTCGCCGGGTCGAGATCGACCTGCGCGAATTCCTGACCAACCGCACCCCCTTGAAGATGCATTAGAGAAGAGAAGAGATGAAGCATGCCGCGCACTGCGAAAGGGACCGGTCAGTCCAGCCCGTGATCACGGTCACGAAGATTAGGCCGAATGTCCTGGTCCTCGATAACGGAAGGCATCCTCGCAGGCCGCATCTCACGGTCGCAGTGGATACCTGGTCCCGCAAGATTGTCGGATACCAGCTCGAATGACCTGCGTATCTCCGCCGAAGCGGCGGTGAGCATCACGAAATAGGGAGAACACGAGGGTCTCCCCTTCCGGGATCGCAGGCCCGGCATAACCGGGACCGTGCCTGCGGTTGGCCGAAGGCCAGCGCACGTCCTCTTCAGAAGGAGAAGACGAATGTCCAGCATCCCCATGAACAGCCAGCTTCCGCCTTACAACCTCCCGGTAGGCACGATCATTAATATCGACGGACGTCCGCATCAGAAGCCGACGCGACCCATCCCCGGTCGTCTCGCCATGCTCGACTGCCATACCGGTCAGCCCTTTTTGGTTCCCGATGCAAAGGTCGGCACTGCCCTCCCTACCGAGGACCATTACGACGATCTCCTGCGCGAAGGGCGTCTGGAGATTGTTCTGCCGGAGAACATGGTCACGTCGCGCGCACTGGCCGCGAAAGCCGAATGGGATATGACCGATCTCGAGGCGATCGACCCAGGTATCCGCAAGACGATTACGCAGGTGACGCTGCTCGACGAGAACGGCGTGAAGAACGGGGTCGGCGCGATCGAAAAGGCGCTCAAGACGCTCTGGACCCCCAAGTTGTGCGAAAAATTCGGCAATCACGATCTGCCAGCAACAATCAAACGCTGGCGTGCCGAGCGGGGAGAGCCGGGAAATCGGCCGCCGCATCTGCTCGTGCGTCTCGGAGGCAAGGTGCCCCGTTCGCCGCATGACGATGACGTGCCGCTCGAAATCCGGATGAAGCACGCGCTCGAACGTAAGTCGTCTCGTGGTCCGATGACTGTCATCTACGCGAGAGCGGCCACGGAACTGAAGGAGGTCAACGAGGGGAAGTCGGCGCTCTATCCCAAGCCGGAGAAGCCCTATCCGATCTTCAGTTACGACACCTTCCGGCGGGACTGCATCAAGTTGGAAGGTTCCGAGACCGTAAAGGCCGCGGATGGCGAGAAGGCCATGGAAAACACCATGCGTGGTGGTGGCAGGCCGCTCACGGCCGGTCGCATCCTCGAGAAAGTGATCATCGATCATACCCGGCTCGATGCTTTCCTCATCGTTGATCCGGAGCGCGACATTGTGGGAGGGCGCCCGTGGATTACGTTCGCGTTCGACGTTCACAGCCGCGCCATCCTCGCATGGGTCATCACTTTCCGGCCGCCGAGCTACTGGACAGTCTGCGAAACCCTGCGCCGGATGAACCTCCCCAAGAAGCCGCCCCCGGCCGATGCGGAGCGTTACCCGATCCTGAAGCGGATCTGCGGAAAGCCGGGAGAGCTGATACTAGACAATGCCGCTGAATTCACCGGGCATGGCCTCGAGGATGCAGCTAAGAGCGGCTCGTTCTCGGTCCGTTTCTGCTCGGTGAGGCGTCCGCGCTACCGGGCCATCGGTGAGCGGGGCATTAAGACCATCCAGGAGAAGATGCTGGAGAACCTGCCCGGACATTCGATGACCATCGACTATAACCGGCGCACGGAACACGATGGCGAGGAACTGGCCATCGCGACACCGAACGAGATGGAAGCGCTCGCGAACAAGGCGATCGCCGAATATCACACCGAACCGCACGATGGCATCAATGACCAGCAGCCGGCGCTCGTCTTTCAGCGATCGGCCAATAAGCACGGCATCGATGTGATGGGTGATGTGCGTCGCTTCACTCTCGAGACCTACGATTCCAAGCTCAACGTCAAGGTGACCAAGAGCGGCGTTCGGATCTTCGACGGACTGCGCTACTATTCTCAAGAGGGTTGCGCACGTCTGATCGACAACAATCTCCGCTTCGAACCCCGCCGCCAGGCACGGGTGGACGCGGTCGTCCACACGAAGATCAAATTCGATCCCGAGAATATCGCCGTCATCCATGCGTGGGACAAAACCACGCGGAGCTACGTCGAGCTGAGATGCCAGGATGAGACCTACGCGGACGGCATGCCGCTCTGGTTCCACAAAGACCTGGTGGAGCTCGCAAAGCGCGAGGCCACCGCTCCGGCGGAATCGACCGCGCCCAAGCGCTCGAAGAAGAAGCAGGACGACGCTGAAAGCTCGGAAAGCGAA
Organism: Alteripontixanthobacter maritimus; assembly: GCF_003340475.1. Classification (NCBI taxonomy): domain Bacteria; kingdom Pseudomonadati; phylum Pseudomonadota; class Alphaproteobacteria; order Sphingomonadales; family Erythrobacteraceae; genus Alteripontixanthobacter; species Alteripontixanthobacter maritimus. The sequence goes on from NZ_QBKA01000002.1 coordinate 588,737, forward strand.
ACCGGTCTGCGTCGTCTGTCCGAAATGAACGCGGAAGTTGCGCCTCGCGGCTTCAACACCGAAGCCGAGCGGCTCGCCGCCCGTGCGCGGCGGATCGAGGCCATCCGCGCCATCGCACCGGGCGCTCGTGCCAGGGAACGGCAGACGCTGGCGCAGCTCTACGATATCCCGCGCGTGCGGGCCATCACCGGTAACCTCGTCAGCCTGGACACCGACTATTCGAAGACCGTCACCACCGACGACTTTATCTCGCACGACGTGTCAGCGCTGACCAACCTCGACGCAGAGATCCTCGCAGACAGGCCGGACAAGTCCGGGCTGCCGAAGCAGCGGAAAGCTCGTCATGATCGTCGCAGGTCGGGGCAGGGCAATGCGCGCCAGGAATCCTCGCGGCAGGATCGGAGTGCTTCGCCCAATCGCCGTCGCCGGGCTCGCGGCTGAACCCTTACCCCGCCCGCGCAAGCGGGCGGGGTCTACCAGGACATGACCATGACCAAAGACACAAATGAAGACTACAGGGACGATCCGGACCACGACGAGGACGCCATTGCGGACACCGCGTCGAGGGGCGCCGACAGGGACGCCAGATCAAAACTGCACAAGCTGATAGCGATACGTCGTCTCGCAGTTCGCTCTATCCACCTTCCGTTTGCCGCGCAGCTCGATCTAGAAGACGCGCTTGACGAGGCATTGTGCGGCGCGGTCGAACTACGGGATGCTGGCCTCCAGCAAGCGATAGTGCCGATCCTCAATGTTAGCTTTTCAGGCAAGAGTTCGGGAGCAAAGCATTACGTTCGGAAAAAACTGGCAAGCCTGGAAGCGGGACCCGGGACCGTTCCTGTCGTTTACACCAAAGTCGATACGGATGGCACCGTCGGCTCGCTGGCTGCAGATATCCTCCGAGGCTGCGGTGCGAAACGTCCGTATAGTCTTTCCGGAGAAAAGCGCTGGGATCGTGCGAGGCAGACCATTCGAAGCAAGGGTGTCTGCCTTCTCATCCTTGACGAATTCCAGCGCACAGGTCGTCGTCCAACGATCAGTCCTGTAATCGCCGGGAAGATTCTCGACATAGTTGATGAAGGTGATTGCGCCTGCGCCCTCCTAGGCAAAACCGAAGCCGAACAGGTTTTCGCATCCTGCGCTGACCTCGAAAACAGGCTGGACGCGCCAGTCAGGATGCCGAGCCTCAACTGGCTCACTGACAGCGTTGAATTTATGGAGTTTGCTGATGCCTTCGACCAAGCACTGGTCGATGCTGACATTACGGACATTAAATCCGGCTTCGGCGACGAAGAGACAGCTCAACTGCTGCTCGAAGCTTCCAACGGACTCATTGGCCAGTTCAGCCGTATCATAGAGACGGCTGTCATTGCTATCACCCGCGAGGGACAAAGGATCATCACCCGACAGGATTTGTCGGATGCCGTAGATGACTGGGCCGTTGCGAACAGGCGCATTGGGTATAACCCTTTCTCAAAAAACGGAGACGATGAGTCCGCTGACCAGGACACACCGGGATTTGCGAGTTCTAAGGCCGTAGACGACGAGGGCGAGCACTGATGTCGTCCAACTTCGGCGACGAAGAGTTTCGCTTCTACAAAGACGAGTCTTTCAACGGTGCGGTAGCGCGTTGGGCAGCGAGCGCATGGATCGAGCGGATGCTTGACGTCACTCGCGTAGCCGGCGTCGAATGGGGACATGTCCAGACTGCAGCTGCGGCAGAGGAGAAGGATATCCGCGCCCTAGCGGCGGAGATGGAAGTCGATCCCAAAGAATTGCTCATGCGAGCCATGCCGAACATCGGGCCAGGCGTCGGAAACCGCCGCTTCACGATGATCAACGGATTGATCCTCCCAACAACCTTGATCGAGAAAAAACGTCGCCGGTTCGCACCCGCATCGCTTCGAACCGCATCCTATCACCGAGCGCTTTGGAATATCCGCCTGTTTCCCTGCTGCCTCGAGACCGGTCAGATGCTCATTGATCACTGCGGGAATGCGGAATGTCCCGGCGGAGACCTGGGATGGAGGCACACTCTCGGGATCGAAACTTGTGAGTTCTGCATCGCCGATCTAACACATTCGAAGTCATCGAAAATTCCGTCCGATCTTCTCGCGCAGCTGCGTCCCATCGCGAACCTCTTTAGCCCGGAGAAGCGTGGCGAAGCTCTTTCCTCGCTTCCCATCGCGATTGCAGAGGACGAGGGTCAGGTGGCAATCGATCTCCTACTTCGCCTTCTGCCTGTAGCCAATCCATCGCTTTGGCCTTTTCGATACCGTCTCCACCAAGCAAATCCGCTGGAGCTTGCAAAAGCTGTGGCCACAAGCTGGCGTATCATGAAAGCTTGGCCCGACGGATTTTCAAATTTCGTTGTGACAAAGGTTGCGGAACGGGCGGGAAGGCATCGAGACGGCAACCGAGGAGAGACGAGCCGTTTCTTAAAGACGGGTCATTCAAACGACGTCTCTGAAAAAATCACCAGGATTATCGGCGATCTCCGCAACCAGTTCGATCTGAAAGGGGAAAAAGCGGAAGGCATCGCCAAGGCTATCCTTCCGATAAAAAGAGTCGCCAAGATTCTTGGGATCGGAACTTCCGAAGTCGCACAATTGCGCCGCGATGGGATCATAAGCGTCAAACTCGTCCTCGACGACCAAGGCAGACTTCAGCCGATGTTTGACCGGCACGAAATCGAGGCAATAGCGAAGGACATAGCTTCGCGTTTGGGCATTGATTCTCTCGCGTGGAAACTGGGGATCTCGCGCAACGGCGTCGAGCAATTGGTTGAGCTGGGGCATCTCGAACTGCTCCACCATCCCTTCTTCCTGGCGAGGTATGGTATTCCACAAACCACAAACGCATCGAGAGATGAGTTACTCGATCTTCTCGACCAAGCCGCCGTTCTCATAACAGACGACGGGCTTATTCCCCTGTTCACGGCCGTTAAAGTGATCGGGGGACGTGTTAAGCCGTGGGGCGCGATCTTCAGTATGCTGATCAGTGGCTCCCTTCCATTCCGGATCAAGGCAGGCTCGCAGGCACTGGTTCGACGTATCCTTGTCAGGAAGCGTGATCTGTCGATGATCGAAGGGTTGAAAACGACGAAAATCCCAGTGCCCAAGGTTGCGCCATCGCAACTGATCTCCAAGGCTGACGCGAGCGAGATACTCAATATCGGTCCCAGAGAGGTGACAGACATCTTCGCGGATGTTCCAACCCAAAAAGGGCAGCGCGCCAAGTCTCTACCAATTCAGCGTGTTCTCGAGCTTGGCAGACGACACATTACCTCGGCTGAACTTGGCTTGCGACGAAACGTCAGCGTCCACAAAGCCTATGAGGACGCATTGGTTTCCGGTGTCCCCTATCTGGGCCCGGCCGGCTTCTGCCGGCAAACCGCAGTTGCAAAGTTTCTGCGATAATTCAGATTTTATGACGTTTCCGACGGGTCTCCGGCTCGGGTGGGACGTGCCACGCTTGAAAACTTGTAGGTGCAGAGGTTGCGAATTCGCGCCCCGATAGGTGCACGCTTCTGCAACTCACCCGATTGCAAATCTACGATCATCCTGGATCGGGGCGCATTTCTAATGCAACCGCACATCGTTCTATCGTGGTAATCATGTACCTACGGGGCTGTTCTCTGCTGTGTCGGGGAGCGCTATTCGCGGCGGGCGCTGTCGATCCGTTCGCCGGTCACTGGATAGCCCGCATCATTCGCAATCCGGATCCACCGCGCACCGTGTTCTTCGGTCTGGAACGGGATGATGGTGCGTACGGGAATCGCTTCAGCCTGCGCGCGTGCGGCACTGAAATTGGGGAATTGCGCAAGGCGTTCCAGATTCCGTCTGGTTGGATAAATTATGTCGATGTCGCCGCGATCTGCTGCTTCCAGCGCGCCTGCTGCGGTAGTCCAGAAAAGCCGCGTGTTTTCCGTTTCATCGACCGTCAGATCGACAGCGCCGGTACCCAGATCGTGAAGGTAGAAGCGTGTGTCGAACACCCGGGAAAGCTTCTCGTTCTTGGGAAACCAGCGCGCGAACGGCACCACGGTGTCAAGCTGCGCCGTCCATCCCATCGCGTCCAGTACCGGTGCCAGCGCACCGCAAGATAACGCCATGGCGCGCGCCTTAGATGCCTGCGATGCGGAAACGGGCTCCTTCATTCCGATCGCAAGTCCGGTTTCCTCCAAAGTTTCGCGTATGGCCGCAATTCGGTGCGCAGCTTCGTCACGGTCGAGATCGTGGCCTAGGTTGTCCGCCAATGCGTAATCCGCCGGATCGACACGGCCGCCGGGAAACACGGTGGCTCCTCCTGCGAAACGTAGTTGTCTGGACCGTATCACCATCAGGATTTCGGGCGGGCCGGGCTGCGCTGCGTTGCGAAACACCACTACGGTTGCGGCAGGAATTCCCGCCGCGTTGACGGTCTGATCGTCCGGAATATCTGCCATTATCCTACCGTGCAGAGAGCCGCGCCTTTTGCCAAGCGGTATGATGGGATCGAGGTCGTGTCGGATCGGTTTACAGTTCTGCAGCTAATTAACGCACGTTAACCATCGTATTCCCCGCAATCATGCCGATCACCAAAACTGGCACGGGAAATGCATCATGTCTGGCACCCGAAAGTCTTCTTAAAGAGGCGCGCCATCCTGGTCTCCCCCGGCGCACCTCCCCGACGAAAGAAAAGCCCGCTTCCCACTACCCGGGGATGCGGGTTTTTCGCTTCTTGGTATCTTGTGATTCCTGAGCCGTATTGATGCGAGCGCAGATATTTCAAAAACGTTCGTAGATACGAGTGCAGGTTATCGTTAGACAACCGCCACTAGATCGCGTCGCTTTGAGGAACTTCCTGGGTCCATATGAAGGGCCAAGCAGGCGCAAAGGTCGGCGCCTGCAGGACCGGAACTAGGAGGTGGTAGCTACCTTCTTTTCCACCATTAGCTCCTGCAACTCACCTGCTTCGAACATTTCCATCATGATATCGCTTCCGCCTACGAATTCGCCTTTGACGTACAGCTGGGGGATGGTGGGCCATTCGGAGTAAGTCTTGATGCCTTGGCGAATTTCCATATCCTGCAACACGTCCACACTTTCATAAGCGCAACCGCAATGATCGAGGATTGCGACGGCCCGGCTGGAGAACCCGCATTGGGGGAACAGCGGCGTGCCTTTCATAAACAGAACCACGTCATTCGCTTTGACGGTTTCGGATATGCGATTGTTTGCGTCTGCCATCGGTTGGTCCCGGGTAATTGCTATTGGTCTTTAGCTGGGAAGGGCGGTGGTCAGTTGCAAGGCGTGCAGCGTGCCGCCCATCTTTCCGCCCAGCGCGTCATACACCATCTTGTGCTGCTGGACGCGGCTTTTGCCGGCGAATGCCGGCGAGGTTACGCGGGCCTGCCAATGATCGTTATCGCCCGCCAGATCGGTCATTTCGACTGTGGCATCGGGGATACCGGCCCGGATCATACCTTCGATTTCGGTTGCAGACATGGGCATCGTATCAGTTGTCTTCCATCAACTGGCGGCGCGCCTCGACGGTTTTTTCGGCCAGCTTCTCGCGGATATCGTCTTCGGAAACGTCGCATTCCGCCGCGGTCAGGTCGCCCAGCAGTTTGCGAATAACGTCCTCATCGCCGGCTTCTTCGAAATCAGCCTGCACGACCGCTTTCTTGTAAGCGTCGGTTTCTTCGGGCGTCAGTTCCATCAGACCGGCTGCCCATTCACCCAGAAGCCGGTTGCGGCGTGCGGCAACCTTGAAAGCGGTTTCCTCGTCCATCGCGTATTTGGCTTCTTCACCGCGTTCCCGGTCTTTGAAATTGGTCATCGGTCATGTTCCTGTGTTTCGGCGCTATACCGTATGTATTCTTCGCGATGGCTTACGACAAGCAGACGGTAATTCCCAGCATCGTATGGTTCGCGGCGATCAGCTATCCATCACCACTACCAGCTTGCCCGTAGCTTCGCGATTTTCCAGCTTGGCGATAGCATCGGCAGCGCGGTCGAGGGGATAGGTTTCGCTGATCTGCGGCTTGATCTTTCCGGCCTGCCACAGGTCGAACAATTCCTGGATGTTGGCGGCATTGCGGGCTGGTTCGCGCGCGGCAAACGCTCCCCAGAACACTCCGCGCACATCGCAGCTCTTGAGCAGCGTCAGGTTGAGCGGCAGCTTCGCAATGCCCGCGGGGAAGCCGATTACCAGAAACCGGCCTTCCCATGCGATGGAGCGCAGGGCCGGTTCGGAATAGTCGCCGCCAACGATATCGTAAACGATATCGGCACCGCCGGGGCCGACCGCCTCCTTGAACATGCCGGCGACTTTCTTGGAGGTTTCCTTGTCGAACGGCGCCCGGGGATAAATCACCACGTCGTCGGCGCCTGCCTTGCGCGCAACGTCGGCTTTTTCCTCAGACGACACCGCCGCCACAACGCGCGCGCCATAGGCCTTGCCCAGTTCCACAGCGGAAAGGCCGACGCCGCCCGCCGCGCCAAGCACCAGCATGGTATCGCCTTCCGCAATGTCGCCGCGATCCTTCAGCCCATGGATGGTGGTGCCGTACGTCATCAGCAGGGCGCTTGCTTCGGGCAGGTTGATGCCGTCGGGCACGCGGAACAGCTGCGCTACATTGACGATAACTTTTTCGCGCAGGCCGCCGGCACCAATTCCTGCCAGAACGCGGTCGCCGGCTTGCCAGTCCGACACGCCTTCGCCCACGGATTCAACGGTGCCAGCAATTTCTCCGCCGGGGGAGAAAGGACGCTCCGGCTTCATCTGGTAAAGGTCGCGGATGATCAGCGTGTCGGGGAAATTAATCGCGCAGGCGGCGACCTTAACCAGAACCTCTCCCTTGCCGGGCGCTGGCGCTTCGATTTCTTCGACGACCAGCGTTTCGGGGCCGCCGACGGATTTGCTCAGGAGGGCTTTCATGGTGCTTGGCATTGCGTGCGGGTTCCTTTGTCGAGCCACGCCATGTCGCGCAGGCGGGAGGTTTCGTAAGTGGATATGGCGGCGTCGCGCGCCAAGGTCAGGCCGATCTCATCGAGACCTTCCATCAGGCATTGTTTGCGGAACGGGTCGATGTCGAAAGCGAACCGGTCCTGGAATGGCGTGGTGACGGTCTGGCTTTCTAGGTCGATGGCGACGGTCTCCGTTAGTGCAACCTCCAGCAGCCGATCGATCTGGCTTTGCGGCAAGGCGATCGCAAGTATGCCGTTCTTGAAGGCGTTGCCGCTGAAAATATCAGAGAAGCTGGGCGCAATGACAGCGCGGATACCCATGTCGAGCAACGCCCATGCGGCGTGTTCGCGGCTGGACCCACAGCCGAAATTGTCGCCTGCGATCAAAATCGGTGCGCCCCGATAGCGCTCCTCGTCGAACACATTGCCCGGAACCGCGCGCACGGTTTCGAACGCACCTTCGCCCAGACCTTCGCGGGAAATGGTCTTGAGCCAGCGCGCGGGGATTATCACATCGGTATCGACGTTCTTCGCGCCGTAGGGGATGGCGCGCCCTTCGACACCGACGACCGCTTCCATCAATCGGTTTCCGGCTTCTCGCCCGAAGGGATGGGGCCGGGTTGCTGCGGCTTGTTCTTTGCGCGCCGTTTGCTCGCATAGAGCAGCGCAGCTGCGATTGCGGCGGACCCGATTGCACCGGCGATGGCGGCCGGTCCGGAATGTTTGGGAAGCTTGGTCATGGGGAGGACTCGTGCGGGTTGGGATGGAACGGGGTATCAACGGACGAAGGCGTCGCAAGCTCCCGCACATCGGTCAAGTGTCCGGTTACCGCCGCTGCCGCTGCCATTGCCGGGCTCATCAAATGCGTCCGTGCACCGGGACCCTGCCGGCCGACGAAATTGCGGTTGCTGGTGCTGGCGCAACGTTCGCCGGGTGGCACCTTGTCGGGGTTCATGCCGAGGCAGGCGGAACAGCCCGGTTCGCGCCATTCGAAGCCTGCATCGGTGAAGACTCGGTCCAGCCCCTCCGCCTCCGCCTGTCGTTTGACCAGGCCGGAGCCGGGCACCGCAATCGCCCATTTGACTCCGTCCGCCTTACGGCGTCCGCGCAAAATGTCGGCAGCGGCCCGCAGATCTTCGATCCGGCTGTTCGTGCAGCTGCCGATGAACACGTTTTCGATGGCGACGTCCTGCATCGGGGTTCCGGGAGCAAGATCCATATAGGCCAAGCTTTTGGCTGCCGCCTCCTGCTTGGAAGGGTCGGAGAAACCGGCAGGGTCGGGCACAATGCCGCCAATCGCGACCGTATCTTCGGGACTTGTGCCCCAGGTAACCGTCGGTGCAATTTCGCTCGCGTCGATACGCACGGTGCGGTCGAATCGTGCGCCAACATCCGTGGCGAGCGTGCGCCACCAAGCCACGGCATTGTCCCAATCGCTGCCTCGCGGTGCCATCGGGCGACCCTCAAGATATGAGAAAGTCGTATCGTCAGGCGCAATAAGGCCGGCCCGTGCACCCGCTTCGATGCTCATGTTGCAGACGGTCAGCCGGCCTTCCACGCTCATCGCCTCGAACACCGGGCCGCGAAATTCGATCACCTGCCCGGTGCCGCCTGCCGTGCCGACCACCCCGATGATATGTAGGATCAGATCTTTGGGCGTAATGCCTGGACCAAGTTCGCCCGAAACCTCAACCGCCATCGTTTTCGAGGGTGTAAGTAGCAGTGTCTGCGTGGCGAGTACGTGTTCCACTTCGCTTGTGCCAATACCGAAGGCGAGCGCGCCGATCCCACCATGCGCCGAGGTATGCGAATCGCCGCAGACGATGGTTGTGCCCGGAAGCGAAAACCCCTGTTCCGGCCCGACCACATGGACGATCCCCTGCTGGGCGTCGGTCGAATCGATGTAGCGAATGCCGAAATCGGGCGCATTTTTTTCCAAGGCGGCCAGTTGCTGCGCGCTTTGCCGATCGGCAATCGGCAGGCGTGCGCCGTTGGCATCCACCCTTGCTGTGGTGGGCAGGTTGTGGTCGGGTACCGCCAGCGTCAGGTCCGGGCGGCGGACGCTGCGGCCCGCCATCCGCAAGGCCTCGAACGCCTGCGGGCTGGTCACTTCGTGCACCAGATGGCGGTCGATATAGACGAGACAGGTTCCGTCCTCCCGCCGTTCGACGACGTGGGCATCCCATATCTTTTCGTAAAGCGTGCGTGGTTTGCTTGCCATGATGGGTGCGTTTTGCGACCTTTGGGCAACAGGCGCAAGATTATCCGGGCCATGCAAATACCGGGTCATGGAAAGGTAATGTATCAGCGCCTAACTTACACTCATGTCAGCAACACCTTTTAAATTCCCGATCCAGGTCCTGCCCGAAGATATCGACTTCATGGGCCATGTGAACAATGCGCGCTATCTGAACTGGGTTCAGGATGCCGTGTTGGCGCACTGGAACAAACTTGCCCCGCCCGACGCAGTTGCGAGCAAGCTGTGGGTCGCGCTGAAGCACGAAATTACCTACCGCAAGCCAGCTTTTCTGGAAGACGATGTGTTTGCCAACACCGTGCTGGAAAAATACGCTGGCGCGCGAGCGTTCTATCGCACCGTGATCCAGCGGGGCGAGGAAGTGCTCGCCGAAATCGAATCGAGCTGGTGCTGTGTGGATGCCGAAACGCTCCGCCCCAGCCGCATTGGTGAAGAAATGCGCCGGTTCTTCTTTCCTCAGGAAAGCTGAAGCAGCTATCCGTGCTGCGCTCCGCCCCGTCGTCCGCCCCGTCTTCCGCTTTGCGTGACAGGAGCTGACGGACTATATCCGGCACGTATGGCGACAGTTTCCGATACCGATCGCGTAAGCGCACCTGCCAACCGCCAAGCTGCCATTGGCCTGACGCTGGCGGCGTTGATCGTGGCTGCCTGGGCAGCGCTGCACGTATATTCGATGCTGGTGTTCGAGCTGACGTGGACCAACTTGCCCGCCGCGCTGTTTATGGCTGCGGTACAATGCTGGCTGTTCGTGGGTTTGTTCATCATCGCGCATGACGCGATCCATGGCAGTCTGGCCCCGGGATTCGGCCGGCTGAATGGCGCAATTGGTGGGGCGCTGCTGCTTCTCTATGCCGGGTTTGGCTGGCGCAGGATGCGAGCTGCACATTTCGACCATCACAAGCATTCCGGAAAGGTTGGCGATCCCGACTTCGACGAGAACAACCCTGGGCATATGGGCCGCTGGTATACGACATTTCTCAAACGTTATTTTGGTTGGCGGTCAGCATTGTACGTATGGCTGGTGACGATGGCCTACTGGCTGTTGTTCGAAGTCCCGATGGTGCAGATCATGCTGCTATACGGCCTGCCGGCTATCGCATCGTCGCTCCAGCTTTTCTATTTCGGCACGTTTCGCCCGCATCGCCACGAGGTAAGTTCGGGAGACGGCCGGGAAGCGGCATTCGCAGACCGGCACAATGCTCGCAGCGAGAGCTTCGGCACCCTGGCCAGTCTGGCATCGTGCTACCATTTCGGGTATCATCACGAACATCACCTCCACCCGTCCACGCCATGGTGGGCATTGCCCCTTAAACGGCGTGAGACGACCGACGCAAAGCTTGCAGGACCACCCGCGCAATGAGCGTGCTCGATATTATCCTGACCGTAATCGCCGCCATCGTGGGGATGGAAGTGTTCGCTTGGTGGGCGCACAAATACATCATGCATGGCTGGGGATGGGATTGGCACCGCGATCACCACGAACCGCATGACAACGTGTGGGAAAGAAACGACCTCTATGCGGTTACTTTCGCAGGAATAGTGTTTGCGATGTTTGCCATCGGCCATCTCTTTTCGGAACGGCTGTGGTGGATCGCGCTGGGCATCACACTGTATGGGCTGATCTATACCATCATTCATGACGGGCTGGTGCATCAGCGCTTCTTTCGGTGGGTGCCGAAACGCGGCTATGCCAAGCGGCTGGTACAGGCGCACAAGTTGCACCATGCGACGATCGGCAAGGAAGGCGGGGTCAGCTTTGGCTTCGTATTTGCAGGCGATCCGGCGAAGCTGAAGAGCGAACTGCGCCGCCAGCGTCAAGCTGGCGAAGCGGTCGTGCGGGATAGCGCAGGGGCCTGACGGCTTGCATGAGTAGCGGGCACGATCTGTCAGGCAGTTGGGAAGGCGTTTTTACCTATCCCGGTGGGGATATGCCTACCACGCCTTTTGTGCTGAAAGCTCGCCACCAAGGAAACGCGTTTACCGGTGAGATCATCGAGCCATCAATATATGGCGGGCGGACGATCTCAGCCATCGCGTCAGGTGTATGCACTGACCGGCAGCTGGACTTTGTGAAGACTTACCGCACGACCGGTATGACCTACGGCACGCCAGTAGATTACAAAGCAATCGTTAGTGCTGACGGCCTTGAAGTCACGGGTGTGTGGAGCTTACCGGAATGGGCCGGCACCTTCGAAATGCACCGTGACGCGCTGCCTGCGCCGCGCGCGGAAACGGAGGCCGAAGCCTCCGTTCCGATCGCAGCAAAGGTATCTCTTACCGAAGATAATTGACGTAGATACCGTGTATCAAACCCGGCACGAACAGGATGATCGTAAGGACCAGGTTGATAATGAAATCGCGATCGAGGCCGTGCTTCATGGCGACCCCAAGGGGCGGCAGCAGGATCGTTGCGATAAGCGTCAGGATGGCCATCATTTGAAAATTCCGTTCTGTCTGGAGAATCTTAGGGATCGGCTCAACAACCCGCGGGCCGTGCAGGCGTTCCGCAAGTGTCGTGCCTTCCGGTCGACTGAAGTCCGTTAATGAGGCCGCGTCAGGATCCATCCACCAGCCAGCACCAGCACGGCGACTGAAATCCATGCATATGGGAAACCCAGGGTGAACCAGGTGAAACCAACGCCCGCCGCCATCGCCAGTACACTCGCCGCCTTACCCTTGCGGTTGATTGCACGCCGGTCGCGCCAATCCCGCAAGGACTGGCCATAGGTCGGATGCTCCAGCAATCTGCGTTCCCATTCGGGATTGCTGCGGGCAAAGAAAAACAGCGCCATCACCAGAAACACTACCGTTGGCATGATCGGCAGGGCGGCTCCGATAATGCCAAGCCCGACGCAGACCAGCCCCATGCCGAAATATAGCCGTTCCTTCATTATCCAAGCAGGGGTTTTTGGCCGGACGGGAACGGCATGGTCAGCCCGCAGTCCCTGTGGCGCGGGTCCCGGCACTATCGGAAGCGGCAAGGCGCGCGGCATGTTCCTGTACCAAAGCAATCATATTGGGCACGCCCTGGGTGCGGTTGGAACTGAGCTGGTTCTTCAGGTCGAACGGTGCCAGCGCGCCTGCTACGTCCATCGATGCCACTTCGGCGGCTGGTTGATCCTGCACCGCAGCGATTACCAGCGCGACGATGCCTTTGGTAATGGCGGCGTTGCTGTCAGCCAGAAAATGCAGCTTTTCGCCCACATCGGTGGGATACACCCAAACGCTGGCGGAACAGCCACGAACCTGCGTAGCGTCGGTTTTCAGCGCATCCGGCATCGGGTCGAGTTCACGCCCCAGTTCGATCAGCAGGCGGTAACGTTCGTCGCCTTCCAGAAATTCATATTCTTCGGCAATGTCATCGAGAGTTCGCATGGCACCTATGTAGGTACGGTGTGGCGCGCGGGATAGGGCCGATATTACAGTTCGACCCCGCTGGCTATCGCTTCCAGCTTGCGGATACGTTCCTTGAGGTCGGCAATTTCGATGCGAGCTGCCCCTGCGATCGAGCCATGGACAGGCGCGCCGCCTTCAATTTCCAACAAAATACCATGAGGCGCGCCAAGCCGGTCAAGTTCGCGCTCCTTCAGCGCCAGCCAGCCAAGCCAGCCATGCAGGATGGCCGCGGTCAGGATAAAGAGCGCAAGCAAGGATGCGCTAGCCATTACGGTAATTTCAGTCGCGGGAATGGTCATCGCTTCGGCTCCTTCCTCGGTTGCCTCTTTTTTGCGGTGGTTGTGTGCGAGTGCCGCCTAGCGATCGCGCAGCTGTTCGATCTCGGCAGCGGTGCGGGCCGAACTATCGGTCGCAATCCGTTCGAGAACCTTGACCCGTTCGCGCAGCTCCTCGACTTCGCGGCGGGCTGCTTCCAATTCCTGCCGGTCGGCGGCATCGGGGCGATGGTTGATGGTCTGATTGCCCATCATATCCTCGGTAATACCGGCTTGCGCGTTGTATCGGGCCTTGATGATGCTGGCGATTGCTCCAATTGCCACGATGATAACGGCTGCTGTCCAGAAACTCATTATACACGCTCCTCGCGATTGGTTTGGAGCGGTACGCCGCTATCCATGTCTTCGGCCGCGCGGGTATCCCGCAACGCCTCGATCTGGGTGGAGATGTCGTAACCGCGATCGGTGACGATGCGTTCGAGCACGCGGACGCGCTGCTCCAGTTCGGATACGTGGCTGGCATACTGCGCCGCCTTTTCCGCCGTGGCGTCCGCCGTCGCGCTAATATTCATTTCCGCCAGCTTCTGCTGGTGCTTGGTCCAGATCGCCACGATGGGGATCGACAGCGCGATGATTGGGATCATCAGAGCCAAAAAGCCTTCCATTTCCATTTCTCCTCATTGAATTTCCAGCTTTTGCCGGCGGAGTTCCTGTTTAGCGAAGCCGCGCGATTTCGGCGTCCAAGCTTGGGTTGCTGGAGACGTAATGGTTCTCCACTTCCGCCAGGCGGCGATCAATGTCCCGGAACCGGGCGCGCACTTCGCGGGCGGTGCGCTGCGGGCTTTGCCGCACACGCTGCCAGTATTTCTGTTCCTGATTGTCGACGTAGAGATGCGGCGGTTTCTTGTTCAGCAGCACACCGGCAATGAAATAGGCGGGTATGACCATGCCGCTGGTAAGCGGGATCAGGACCAGTGCGCCGAGCCGGACCCATAGCGCGTTGACACCGGTATAGTCGGCAATTCCGGCGCATACGCCCATCAGCTTGTTATTGAGTTTATCCCGGTAAAGGGTGGTGCGTGGGCTGTTCACAGTCGTTCTCCCTTCTTTTCGGCAATCATGCGCTCGAGCTCGTCAAGCTTGTGGTTATCGACGGCCTGGTCGTGGATTAGGCGGGTGGGTTTGAAACCACTATCGTCCGATGCGGCAAGTCGTTCGACCGTATCCATCCTTTCGTCGAGACGCTTTGCCAGATGATAAAGCTCGTCCAGCAGTTGCTCGTCATCACCAGTGATAGTGGCGGCGGTTTTCCACCTCGTGATATAATGCAGCACGATCCAGGGCAGGCCGATGAAAATGGCAGGGATGATAATCAGTTCTTCCATGTCTCAATCCTCCTTCTTCGCGGCATCGTCGGCTGGGGCGCCGCTCTTGCCCAGCAGGCGCTTCATTTCGGCCAGCTCGTCATCGACTTTGTCGGCGCCTTCCAGCGCGGCGATCTCGTCGGACAGGCTGGGGGGTGCGCCACCTTCCATCCCAAGCGCATCGGCGCGGCCTTCGGCATAATCGACTCGGCGTTCCAGCTGGTCGAACCGCGATAGCGCGTCGTCCGTGCGTTCGTTCGTCATCAGCGTACGCAGCTTGACGCGGTTCTCGGCGCTTTCGAGCCGCGCTGCGATGGCGGTCTGGCGGCTCCGCGCTTCCCGCAAGCGGTTTTGCAGTTTCGCAATGTCCTGTTCGTATGCGCGCAAAGCGTCGTCCAGTACGGTGATCTCTTCCTTCAGCTGTTCACCCATGTCGGCAGCCTTGCGTTTCTCGACCAGTGCCGCGCGGGCCAGGTCCTCGCGATCCTTCGACAGGGCGAGCTGCGCCTTTTCGGCCCAGTCGGTCTGCAGCCGGTCCAGCTTCACCGTGTGCCGGTGCATTTCCTTTTGATCGGCAATGGTGCGGGCGGCGCTGGCGCGGACTTCCACCAGCGTTTCTTCCATTTCCATGATAATCATCCGGATCATCTTGGCGGGGTCGTCGGCCTTGTCGAGCATGTCGGTAAAGTTGGCCGCGATAATGTCGCGGGTGCGGTTGAAGATGCCCATCAAAGGTGCTCCGTTGGAAAAAAGGCTGCCGAAAGTCTCGTAGGACGCAGGCGCGGGTTTGGGTTGCGTACCGGTCAAGCGGACGCGGGTGTTGTTGCTCACGCGGTTGGCCTGGCTGGGAGGCGGATTGCGACGAAGGCGCTCCACTTCCTCGTCAAGGCGTGAGGGTTCGCCGGAAGTACGAGGTGTTTCGGACGTTTCCGGCTTCAGCCTGTCGTCTGACTGGCCAGGCTTTTTGCTGCCTTTGGGGGGAGTGCGTGGCGCGTTCATGCCAGCTCCACGATCTGGAACAAGCCGCCATGCGCTGGCGCGTCGCCCATCGGTGCGGGGACGCTGTGCAGCTGTCCGCTTAATGCCACGAAAAACACCATGGCGATCACGCTGAGCGTCACGGCCCGGGTAAGCTGGCTGCTGAAAAAGCGATTGTCTGGCATGGCGATTCATCCCTCGAAAATGTGTCTGTCGTTCACATGATAGCAAGGGGTGTGCCAAACTTGACAAATGGCATGGTCGGGCGGTTCCTGCGCTTTCGCATGCTTTCTTATGTGGTTTCTGTTGCCAACCTTTGGTGTTTTTCACTATAGGTTGGCGCATGGAGCGCGGTAGTCAGTTTGTCGGACAATCGAGTGCATTTCTCGATGCGGTAGAGCGGGCAAGTCTCGCTGCGCCGATGCAGCGTCCGGTCCTGGTGGTCGGGGAACGCGGCACGGGCAAGGAACTGATCGCCGAGCGACTTCATCGCCTGTCCAACCGCTGGGGCGAGCCGCTGGTGGTGATGAACTGCGCCGCTCTGCCAGAGACCTTGATCGAAGCGGAGCTGTTCGGGCACGAGGCCGGAGCGTTCACCGGTGCGACCAAGGCGCGGGAGGGGCGGTTCGAAGAAGCCGACAAGGGTACGCTGTTCCTCGACGAACTCGGTACACTGTCGATGGCCGCGCAGGAGCGCCTGTTACGCGCGGTCGAATATGGCGAAGTCACGCGGATCGGATCGTCCCGTCCGATCAGGGTCGACGTCAGGATCGTGGCTGCTACCAACGAAGACCTGCCCCGGCTGGCGCGCGAGGGGACGTTCCGCCCCGATTTGCTCGACCGATTGAGCTTCGAAGTAATTACCTTGCCGCCTTTGCGCGTGCGTGAAGGCGACGTGGCGGTCCTGGCGGATTATTTCGGACGGCGGATGGCGGCGGAATTACATTGGGAAGGATGGCCGGGCTTTGCCGAACATGTCGCGGCTTCTTTTGAGGAACACCCATGGCCCGGCAACGTGCGCGAATTGCGCAATGTGGTGGAGCGCGCGGTATATCGCTGGAGCGATTGGGAAAATCCCGTTGGTTACGTGCAGTTCGACCCGTTCGAAAGTCCGTGGAAGCCACTGTCGAGCGAGGCCGGCGTATCGAAAGGTACAGGGGCCGCGTCGGATACACCTGAGCGCGCACCAGTGCCGTCGTTCGACAGTATCGACGATTTGCGCGGCGCAGTGGACGCGCATGAACGTGCCATTCTGGAAAATGCCCTAGGCCGGAACCGGTGGAATCAGCGCCAGACGGCCAAGTCGCTGGGCCTGAGCTACGATCAGCTACGCCATGCCGTCAAAAAGCACGGATTAACTGATCAGGACTAGCTTTCTACAATTTTCGACAAGGCGTCGGGCCTCGCGTTGTCGACGATGTCAGTAGTGCAGCGCGGTCGGCCTTCATACTTCTCTTGCCAATCGCTGCGCTTGCTCCTATCTCGACATCAATCCCGACATTGTGGTTGTAGAGTGGGGCTGGCGCCGGAAGGGGCCGGCGCGAAAAACTGTTGCTGCGATGTCCTTACGTTACGGAGCATGAATGGCCGATCTGGCACGCCTGCATAGTCTGATCGAACCCGAGGCCGAGGCTCTGGGATTCGAACTCGTGCGCGTGAAAATGATGACGTCCGAGGCTGGCGATGGCGCAATGGCGCTGCAGATCATGGCGGAGGACCCGGCGACCGGGCAATTGATCATTGATCAATGCGCCGCCTTGTCGCGCCGTGTGTCCGAGAAACTCGACGCGCTGGAAGCGGATGGCGATGTCTTCGTACCCGGTGCGTATCATCTCGAAGTCAGCAGCCCCGGCATCGATCGTCCGCTAACACGCCCCAAAGACTATACTAATTGGGCTGGGCACGAGGCGAAGCTGTCGCTGTCCGAAAAAGTTCACGGGCACCGCAATTTGCGGGGCGAATTGCTCGGCATCGAAGGCGAAACGGTTTCCATAGAGGACAACCGGGCCGGACGGGTGGACGTACCGCTCGCAACAATTCATTCGGCCAAGCTGGTCCTCACGGACGCGCTGATCGCCGCAACCCAACCGATCGACACCACCGGTGCCGACGACATTCTCGAAGATGAAGAAAAGGCTGACGACTGATGGCCACTGCAATTTCCGCCAACAAGGCAGAGCTGCTTGCGATTGCGACTGCGGTCGCTTCGGAAAAGATGATCGACAAGGCGATCGTCATCGAGGCGATGGAAGAAGCGATCCAGAAAAGCGCGCGCAACCGCTATGGCGCCGAAAACGATATTCGCGCCAAGCTCGACCCGCAAACCGGCGAACTGCGCCTGTGGCGCGTGGTCGAAGTGGTCGAGGAAGTGGAAGACTACTTCAAGCAGGTCGATCTTAAGGCTGCACAGAAGCTGGAAGAGGGCGCGTCGGTCGGTGACTTCATCGTCGATCCGCTGCCACCCGTCGATCTGGGCCGGATCGATGCCCAATCCGCCAAGCAGGTGATCTTCCAGAAGGTCCGCGACGCCGAACGCGAACGCCAGTTCGAAGAGTTCAAGGACCGCGCCGACGAAATCATTACCGGCGTCATCAAATCGGTCGAATTCGGTCATGTGATCGTCAATCTTGGCCGCGCCGAAGGCGTTGTCCGGCGCGATCAGCAGATCCCGCGCGAAGCAGCCCGTGTCGGCGAACGCGTCCGTGCTCTCATCACCAAGGTGGAGCGCAACAATCGCGGCCCGCAGATTTTCCTGAGCCGCGCCGCGCCCGATTTCATGCGCAAACTGTTCGCGCAGGAAGTCCCCGAAATCTACGACGGTATTATCGAGATCAAGGCCGCCGCGCGCGATCCCGGCAGCCGCGCCAAGATCGGCGTGATCAGCCATGACAGCAGCATCGATCCTGTGGGTGCTTGCGTCGGCATGAAGGGCAGCCGCGTGCAGGCTGTCGTCCAGGAACTTCAGGGCGAAAAGATTGATATCATCCCATGGTCGGACGATATCGCCACATTCGTGGTGAACGCCCTCCAGCCGGCCACGGTGTCCCGCGTCGTGCTGGACGAAGACGAAAATCGCATCGAAGTCGTGGTACCGGACGACCAACTGTCGCTCGCCATCGGCCGCCGCGGCCAGAACGTGCGCCTCGCCAGTCAGCTGACCGGTCACCAGATCGACATCATGACCGAGGAAGAGGCGAGCGAGAAGCGGTCGAAGGAATTCGCCGAACGGTCCAAGATGTTCGAAGAGGAACTCGACGTCGACGAAACCCTGTCGCAGCTGCTTGTTGCCGAGGGCTTCGCCGAGCTGGAAGAAGTGGCTTATGTGCCGCTCGACGAACTCGCCACTATCGAAGGCTTCGACGAAGACCTTGCTGGCGAATTGCAGTCGCGTGCGACCGAGGCGCTGGAGCGGCACGAGGAGACCGCCCGCGCCGAACGCCGCGAATTGGGCGTCGAGGACGATCTTGCGACCATGCCGCATCTGACCGAACAGATGCTGGTGGTGCTGGGCAAGGCCGACATCAAGACGCTCGACGACCTGGCCGATCTCGCCACCGACGAGCTCATTGCCAAGAAGCGCGAGGCACCACGTCGCCGTCCGTCCGCCACTACGGCAGACGGCCCGCCGATGAAGCGCCCCCCACAGCGTGCCGAGGACAAAGGCGGTGTGCTGGGCATGTACGGCCTGACCGAAGAACAGGGCAACGAGATCATCATGGCTGCCCGCGCGCACTGGTTCGAAGACGAGGAGCCTGCGGCTGCCAAGTCCGACGAACCCGACACTCAGGAGGCCGCCGATGCGGACTCCACCCAATGAGAGCGTAAGTTCAGCCATCGCTGAACCCGGCGCGGACGTTTCTGCGCGCCCTTCCGCTCGCCCGCGAAAAATCGAACCGGAACGCAAATGTGTGTTGTCCGGCGAACATGGCGGACGCAGCACGCTGATCCGGCTGGCGATTTCGCCCGAAGGCGATGTACTCCCCGATCTGCTGGCAAGGGCACCGGGGCGCGGCGCGTGGATCGGGGTGACCCGGTCCGAACTGGAAACCGCGATTATGAAGGGCCGCCTGCGCGGGGCCTTGGCGCGCGCATTCAACGGTGCGCCGCTCACCGTGCCGGACGACCTTGCGAAGCGTATCGAAACCGGATTGGTGCGGCTGTTGCTTGACCGGCTGGGACTGGCAATGCGGTCTGGCGCGCTTATATTGGGATCGGACAAGATTGCCGAAAAGGCGCGCGCGGGCCGGATCGACCTGCTGCTGCACGCGAGCGACGCCAGCGAAGATGGCACGCGCAAGCTCGACCAGGCATGGCGCGTGGGCCGCGACGTGGAAGGTTCGGGCCAGCGCGGCATTCGCCTGCCGGTAATTACTGCGGGCGAAATCCGCTTCGCACTGGACCGCGACGCTCTGTCTGTGGCATTGGGCCGGGATAACGTCGTCCATCTGGCGCTGGTCGGGGCACCTGCTGCCGACAGGGTATCGCAAACACTGCAGCGGCTATTGCATTTTCTGGGGCTCGCCGAAGCTGGCGCGTCCCTGAATACCAATGGCTCGGATATCGACGACGAATTGAGAACTGGGAAGACTTGAGCTTTATGGCCGAAGACGAAAACAAACCTGCACGCACTCGCAAGCCGCTTGGACTGAAGCGCGCGGTGGATGGCGGCGAGGTCAAGCAGACTTTCAGCCACGGCCGTACCAACAAGGTGGCAGTGGAAGTGAAGCGGCGCCGCAAGCTGGTCAAGCCGGGCGAAGAGCCTGCTCCTGCGCCTGCGCCCGCTCCTGAAGCGGCCCCGGCGCCTGCGCCCGCGCCAACGCCCGCTCCGGTAGCCAAGGCACCTCCTCCACCCAAACCGGCAGCCAGCGCGGAAACGCCGCAGGAACGTGTTGCTCGCTTGCAGCGCGAAGCGGAAGAAGCGCGCCTGGCCTTGGCGGAGGACGCCCGTCGCCGCGACGAAGAAAAGCGCGCTCAGGCGAAAACGACCGAGAAGCAGCGCAAGGAAGACAACAAGAAGGCTGAGGAAGAAGCCGCCAAACAGGCAGAAATCGACGCCAAGGCAGCTGCTGAAAAACCGCAAGCGGAGCCGGAAGCCGAACCTGCGGCAGACGAGCCTGCAGCCGAAGCCGATGCGCCGCCGTCAGCACCGGTGGAGAAGCCGGTAGCCGTCGAAAGTACTACACCAACGCCGGTGGCTCGCAAGTTCACGCCCGTAGCCCGGCCCGAGATCAAGCGCCCGCCGAAGAAGAAGGAAGAAAAGCGGACCGAGGAACGGCCCGACAAACGCCGCGCTGGTAAGCTGACCGTTACCAAGGCGTTGAATGAGGATGAGGGCCGCCGCGCCCGCAGCCTGGCTGCGCTCAAACGTGCCCGCGAACGTGATAAGCGCGCGCAGGGCGGTGGCAGCTCCAAACCACGTGAGAAACAGTACCGTGAAGTAATCGTGCCGGAAGCGATTACCGTACAGGAACTTGCTCAGCGAATGACCGAAAAGGGCGCCGATCTGGTGAAGGCGCTGTTCAACATGGACATGATGGTCACGGTCAACCAGACCATCGACCAGGACACCGCAGAATTGCTGGTCGAGGAGTTCGGCCACACTATCAAACGCGTGTCCGAAGACGATCTCGACATCAAGGTCGCACAGGACGAGGATCCGGAGGATACGCTCAAGCCGCGTCCGCCGGTTGTCACGATCATGGGCCATGTCGATCACGGCAAGACCAGCCTGCTCGATGCGTTGCGCGGAACCCGCGTGACCAAGGGCGAGGCTGGCGGCATTACGCAGCATATCGGCAGCTATCAGGTGACGACGAAAGACAAGTCCGTCATCACCTTCCTCGATACGCCGGGCCACGCTGCCTTCACCGAGATGCGCCAGCGCGGCGCAAATGTGACGGATATCGTGGTGCTGGTTGTCGCGGCGGATGACGGCATCATGCCGCAGACGATCGAGGCCATCAAACACACCAAGGCCGCCGGCGTCCCGATGATCGTGGCGATCAACAAGATCGACAAGCCGGAAGCCAATTCGCAGAAAATCCGCGAACGTCTGCTGGAACACGAAGTCATCGTGGAAGCCATGTCGGGCGAGGTCCAGGACGTGGAAGTCTCCGCCAAGGAAGGCACCGGCCTTGACGACTTGCTAGAGAAAATTGCGCTGCAAGCCGAATTGCTCGAACTGCAGGCCAACCCCGATCGCGCAGCAGATGCAGTCGTCATCGAGGCTCAGCTGGACAAGGGCCGCGGCCCTGTCGCGACCGTCATCGTCACACGCGGCACGCTGCGCCGCGGCGATACGTTCGTGGTCGGCACCGAAAGTGGCAAGGTTCGTGCCATCGTCAACGATGCGGGCAAGCAGATCAAGGAAGCTGGCCCGTCCATGCCGGTCGAGGTCCTTGGCCTCGGCGGCGTTCCCGGTGCGGGCGAACAGCTCACCGTCGTTGAAAACGAACAACGTGCCCGTGAAGTCGCCCAGTTCCGTCAGGAACGCGCGACCGCCAAACGCACAGCACTGGCGCCGACGAACTTCGATACGATGTTCACCAATTTGCAAAGCGACCTGGTAGAATTCCCCGTCCTGGTGAAGGCCGATGTGCAAGGCTCGGTGGAAGCGATTACGACTGCGCTGCATAATCTCGGCAACGATCTCATCAAGGTCCGCGTCCTGCACGCGGGCGTGGGTGCGATCACCGAAAGCGATGTGCAACTGGCGGCTGCCTCCAAGGCGCCGATCATCGGTTTCAACGTGCGGCCGAATCCCAAGGCCCGCGAACTGGTGAAGCGCGATGGCGTCGAAATGAAGTATTTCGACGTGATCTATCACCTGACGGACGAGATTACGAAGGAAATGCTCGGCGAGCTCGGCCCGCTCAAGGTCGAGAATGTGGTTGGCCGTGCGGACGTCAAGGAAGTCTTCAAGTCCGGCAAGAAGGACAAGGCCGCCGGCCTCATGGTGTCCGAAGGCGTCATCCGGAAGGGTCTGTTTGCCCGTCTTACCCGCGACGATGTTATTGTTTCGGCGACGACCATCGCCAGCCTGCGCCGGTTCAAGGATGATGTGGACGAAGTCCGCATGGGTCTGGAATGCGGTGTCGTGCTGGAAGACACGAACGACGTGCAGCCCGGTGACAGCCTCGAAGTGTTCGAAGTCGAGGAGCGTGAACGTACGCTGTGAGCTTCGAGCCGAGCTACAAGGGTACCCACGTTGCATTGATGGGGGCGGTCTTCGAATCCTTCGACGAGGAGACGGAGACCGTCACGGTTCGTTTTACCGCACCTGAAAGCTTCGTGACCCCGCGTGGCAGCGTACAAGGTGGGCTGGTGTGCGGCTTCCTGGATGAAGCGATGGGATGGGCCCATGTCTGCGCCACCAAAGGCGCCGAGGCTCCGCTCAACCTCGACATCGCGCTGACCCTGTTGCGCCCCGTTTCTGCCGGTCCGCTCAAGGCCACCGGCCGTGTGATAAGGCGCGGGCAGCGTATCACCTTTCTAGAAGGTGAGTTGTTCGACGAGATCGGCAACCTGCTGGCTCGTTCCACATCCACCGCAATTCCAACTAAGCGACCCGATGCCGGCTGATATGCAGCGCTACGTCGCCTTCCTAGGCAGCATCAATGTCGGCGGAAACCGCATCCTGATGGCGGATCTGCGTGAGGCCTTGCGGCGTGAGGATTTTACCGATGTCGAAACCGTCGTGGCGAGTGGGAACGTGCTGTTCAGCCACGAACCGCGCCCGAGCGAAGGACTGGCGGACAAGCTGGCTTGGGTGGTGCAGGATCGCTTCGACATAGACAGTCTCGTTATCGTCAAGACGCGCATCGAGGTGGATGCGGCGATTACCGGCAACCCCTTCCACGGGACCGGTCCCGACCATGGATCGGACAAGATGGTTCACACTATTTTCCTGGACGGGCAACCGGACGAAGACAGCTTTCATGACCTGCTCGCCGAGCACAAGGCGAAGGGCGGGGAACGTCTGGCGCTGGGTGACCGGATGCTGTTCCTCGATTACGTCCACGGGGCCGGCGTGTCCTCGCTGACCGGGCCGTTCCTGCAACGCCGCCTTGAAGTTCGCGGCACCGCACGCAACATGAGCAGCCTGAAACGCATTACTGCGAAGATGGGCGAACTGGACGGAAAGGGCGCGGCTTGATGGCGCATCTGCAGGAACACACCAAAGAACAGCAATCGGTTCGCGTCCTGAAAGTGGGCGAGCGGGTGCGGCATATCCTGTCGGAACTGCTCGCGCGCGGCGAGGTGCATGACGAGACGCTGTCCGCCACCACCGTCAGCGTGACAGAGGTCCGCATGACCCCCGATCTGCGTAACGCCAACGCCTATGTGAAGCCCTTGCTGGGGCAGGACGAGGACGCGGTCCTCACCGCGCTCCGCCAAAACACGGCTTTCCTCCAGCGGGAAGTAGCGAAACGCCTTGGCCTGAAATTCGCGCCCAAGCTGCGCTTCAAACCCGATGAAAGCTTCGAGGAGGCAGACCGCATCGAACGGTTGCTGTCCGACCCAAAAGTGTCCCGCGATCTGTCAGACTGATCGCGCCCGGCGGCGCAACCAGCCATATCGATCAAGCTATTGCGCCTGTGCAGGCGCGACCGGATCGACCGTGCTGGGTACTTCGATGAAGACGCCAGCACCGGGGCCCAGCGGCAGATCGAGCGCGACCCAGCCGATCGTCATGGCCAGACCTGCCAACAGCAAGCCGATGGAGAAGGGCAGCATCGTCGCAGCAAGGGACCCAAGTCCGAAATCCTTCTGCCAGCGCTGACAGAATATCAGGATCAGCGGGAAATAGACCATCAGCGGGGTGATAATATTTGTCGCGCCGTCACCCACGCGATAGGCGGCGGTGGCCATTTCAGGCGAAATCCCCAGCAGCATCAGCATTGGCACAAGCACCGGCGATAGCAGCGCCCATTTCGCGCTCGCCGAACCGACGAAGATATTGAGCAGCGAGGATACCAGGATGATCGCCGCCAGCAACGCCCATGCGGGCAGCCCGGAATTTCCGAGAAAATCCGCGCCCTGTACCGCCAGGATCAGACCCAGATTGGACCAAGCGAACATCGCCACGAAATGCGCCGCGGCAAAGGCGAGCACGAGATAATAAGCAAGGTCTTCCATCGCACCGGCCATCATTTTGACAAGATCGCGATGGTTGCCAATCGTGCCTGCCGCCTTGCCGTAAGCCCAGCCCGCCAGCAGGAACAGCAGGAAAAACCCCGCCACCAGACTGCGGTAAAACGGCGTCAGTCGCGCTTCTGCGCTGGCCTCCTCGTCGATAAGGGGTGTTCCAGGACCGAGCGTGAAGAAGAGCCACAAACCCACCACGAACAGTACCGCAAGACCGGCCCAGCGCAGACCCTTGGCCTCGTTCGCGGTCAACTGCCTGTCGCCATCATCCAGGCTATCTTCGGCCAAGTCGGTCGTGGCCGAACCTAATACGCCGGCTTCCGCCGTATCTGTGCCGCGCTGCTGCGGTGATACGGCGTTGCCTGCCATGGCAGGGTTCCATTTACCGAGACGCGGTTCAATGATGCGGTCGGTAACGAACCATATCACGGGCAGAAAAACGAAGGTCATTGCGGCAATGAAATACCAGTTGCCGGCGATGTTGGCAGTGAAGTCCCCGAACACGGTTTCGACTGCGGCTTCGGTAATTCCGAACAACAGCGCGTCAAGCTGGCCCGGCAGCAGATTGGCTGAGAAGCCTCCGGATACGCCGGCAAACGATGCTGCTATGCCAGCTATCGGGTGGCGTCCGGCCGCGTGGAAAATGATCCCCGCCAGCGGTATCAAGACGACATAGGCGGCATCGGCCGCCAGATTTCCCAGCATTCCGATAAGGGCGACAATCGGCGTCAGCAGGAAGACCGGGGCGTTGCGTACACCGGCGCGCATGGCGGTGCCGAACAGCCCCGCACGCTCCGCCACGCCGGCGCCCAGCATGACCACCAGCACATATCCCAGCGGATGGAAATGGGTAAAAGTGGTGGGCATATCCACCCACAGGCGCTGAATGTTCTCGGCATTCAGCAGGCTTGCAGCGGTGATGATCCGCGCCGTGCCGGTATCCGGATCGACTTCGGTAGGATGAGCGGCGGACCAGCCAAGCAGGCTGGCGGCGATCGAGATCAACACCAGGATGGCAATCAACCAGAAAAACAGGAACACCGGATCGGGTAACCGGTTGCCGCTACGCTCGATCCAGCCAAGTATTCCGTTTTTATCGGGTTGCGTCTGCGTTCCAGACAGTGCCGTATCGCTCATGTTCTGGTCCTCTCCTGTCCCTGGCAAGCAGTTTTTTTGTTATAAGCGAATTGCCTGTTACGACCTTTTGCATAAGTGCTGGATGAATGACCAGCCCATGTGCTTATCTTGGTCTGCCATGGTGCAAATGCGACGCAGAATGCCTAGTTGCTGTGGAATGTCCGAAACTCTCATACTCGTTCTGCTCCTCGTGCCGAGCCTGATCGTCGCGATCGTCTTTCACGAGGTGGCGCATGGCTGGGTCGCGCTCATGCTGGGCGATCCCACCGCAAAGGAGAGGAAGCGGCTTTCGCTCAATCCCATCCGCCATGTCGATCCGGTCGGCACGCTGGTGGTGCCGGGCGCGCTGGCACTGATGGGTGGTCCAATCTTCGGTTGGGCAAAGCCTGTCCCGGTGCGCCAGCGTCGGCTCAATAATCCGCGCTTCGGCATGATGGCGGTGGCTGCGGCCGGGCCTGCCACGAACCTGCTGCTCGCCTTGGTGGGCGCGGTGGCGCTCGGTGGGTATCTAGCAGGCGGACCATATGCGGAAGGTAGCGCGATGGTCGTGCTGCGCGATGGGCTGACCTATTTTATCCTGATCAATATCTTCCTTGCGCTGTTCAACCTGCTCCCGATCCCGCCATTCGATGGATCACATATCGTGGAAGGGCTGCTGCCCCCGTCGGTGGCGAGACATTATGGCAAGTTGCGGCCGCTCGGTATGGTGCTGCTGCTCGGCCTTATTGCGCTGACGTGGATCGCCCCGGAATTGGGAGTGGTTGAACGGTTCGTATTGCCCCCGGTGCTGTGGTTGCAGGAAGTGTATTTCGACCTTGCCCGCTCGATCGCCGGTCAATGAGCGGGACAGAAAGCAAGACAGCGCCAGACGATGCCAGCACCCGGTTGTCCGGCTGGCTGGTGATCGACAAACCGCGCGGTATGGGCTCAACCCCTGTGGTGAGCGCGGTCAAGCGTGCCCTGCGCGAAGGCGGCTATGTCAAGACCAAGGTCGGACATGGCGGCACACTCGATCCCCTCGCGCAAGGCGTCTTGCCTATCGCGCTGGGTGAGGCGACTAAGCTGGCCGGGCGGATGCTCGATGCCAGCAAGACGTATGAATTCACCATCCAGTTCGGCGAGGAAACCGATACGCTTGATGCCGAGGGCGCGGTTATCTCCACCAGCCGCCGCCGCCCGCCAATGGAAGCGGTGGCTGCCGTGCTGGAGCTTTTCACCGGCGCAATCGAACAGATGCCGCCTGCCTATTCCGCGCTGAAAGTGGATGGCAAGCGCGCGTATGAACGGGCGCGGGCGGGCGAGGATGTGGTGCTGAAACCGCGCGCGGTCACCATCCATTCGCTTGAGTTGGCGAGCGATTACACCGGCAGCGGCGATCCTTCCGAACTGGAAACATCCTTCGCGCAGCCCGATCCCTACAACCCGCCGCCGCCACTGGTATCCGCCGACAGCGTCACGCTGATCGCCAGTGTCAGCAAGGGCACTTACATCCGCTCCCTTGCACGGGACATCGCACGCGCCCTTGGGACCGTGGGCCATGTGACCTATCTGAGGCGAACGAAGGCGGGACCGTTTGCCGAAAACCAAGCGATTTCGCTGGACAAATTGCGCGAAACAGCTAGTGGCGCGCGACTATCAGACATAATTCTGCCGCTTGAGGCGGGGCTGGACGACATCCCGGCTCTAAACCTCGCTCCGGAAGAGGCAGCTGCGGTCCGCCAGGGCCGTGTCGTAACCGGAATGCCCCAAACCGACGGGCTGTATTTTGCGCGGCTGGGCACTGTCCCTGTCGCCCTGATAGAGATCGTCGGCGGCACGGTAAGTATCGTGCGGGGTTTCAACTTTCCCGATGTCGCGGAGTAAATGACATGTCGGTAGCACCCGATCAGAAGACCAAAGTTATCGAGGAAAACGCAACTTCGCAGGGCGACACAGGCTCCCCCGAAGTGCAGGTCGCGATCCTCACCACCCGCATCCAGAACCTGACCGACCACTTCAAGAAGCACCACAAGGATAACCATTCCCGCCGTGGTCTGTTGATGATGGTCAACAAGCGTCGCAGCCTGCTGGCCTATCTCAAGCGGAAAGACCTGCGGCGCTACAACGACCTGATCAAGAAGCTGGGTCTGCGTAAATAAGAGTTTCGTGAAAAGGCGGTTCCACACGGAGCCGCCTTTTTGCTATTTGTGAGTTCCAGCGCAGGCTGGAACCTCCAACCCCAAGCATATCGCATGGTGGCGCGAGGCCCCTGCCTTCGCAGGGGATCACGGAGAAAAGAGCAAACAGCGCAATTCGGCGCTCACTTGGCTCCGGGGCCAAACATAGCCCCACACCGGCGCGGACCGGCCAATCCGCAAACAGAAGGCCCCGCGCGGCAATGTGGCTGGCGGGTCAAAAGGAAACTACATGTTCGACAAGAAAACCGTATCGACCCAGTGGGGCGGCAAGACCCTCACTCTCGAAACCGGGCAGATTGCCCGCCAAGCCGATGGCGCCGTTTTGGCGACATATGGCGAAACCGTGGTGCTGTGCGCTGTGACCGCTGCAAAGTCGGTCCGCGAAGGGCAGGATTTCTTCCCGCTCACCGTGCACTACCAGGAAAAATTCTCTTCCGCCGGCCGTATTCCCGGCGGGTTCTTCAAGCGTGAAGGCCGCGCGACCGAGAAGGAAACGCTGACAAGCCGCCTGATCGATCGCCCCGTGCGTCCGCTCTTCCCTGAAGGTTTCTACAACGAAATCAACGTGATCTGCCAGGTGCTGTCCTATGACGGCGAAACCGAGCCGGACATTGTGGCCATGGTCGCAGCATCCGCTGCCCTGACCATCTCCGGTCTGCCGTTCATGGGCCCGATCGGCGCGGCGCGCGTCGGATTTACCAACGGCGAATACGTCCTCAACCCTTCGCCTGCCGACGCGCTGGGCGAAGACGGCCGCCTCGACCTGGTCGTGGCTGCTACCAACGACGCCGTGATGATGGTGGAATCGGAAGCCAAGGAGCTGACCGAGGAAGAAATGCTGGGCGCGATCATGTTTGCCCATGACGAATGCCGCAATGTCATCGGTGCGATCATCGATCTGGCCGAGCAGGCTGCGAAAGAACCGTGGGACATCGATACGTCCGACGATACCTCCGCCATCAAGGAAAAGCTGCGCGGCATCGTCGGTGACGACATTGCCGCAGCCTACAAGCTGACCGACAAGTCGCAGCGTTCCGACGCGCTGAATGCAGCCCGTGCAAAGGCGAAGGAAGCCTATGCCGAGGAAGATGGCCAGACGCAGATGACCGCGAACAAGGCGGTGAAGAAGCTGGAAGCCGAAATCGTACGCGGTGCCATCCTCAAGGACGGCCAGCGGATCGACGGCCGCAAGACCAACGAAGTGCGCCCGATCGAGGCGATGGTCGGCTTGCTGCCCCGCACGCACGGTTCGGCGCTGTTTACGCGCGGTGAAACGCAGGCGATCTGCACCACCACGCTGGGCACGAAGGACGCAGAACAGATGATCGATGGGCTGGAAGGCCTTTCGTACAACCCCTTCATGCTGCACTACAACTTCCCGCCATACTCGGTCGGCGAAGTGGGCCGCTTCGGCTTCACCAGCCGCCGCGAAACGGGTCACGGCAAGCTAGCATGGCGCGCGCTGCACCCGGTGCTGCCGAACCACGAAGACTTCCCTTACACCATCCGCATCCTGTCCGACATTACGGAGAGCAACGGCTCGTCCTCGATGGCGACGGTCTGCGGCGGCTGCCTTTCCATGATGGACGCCGGTGTGCCGATCGAACGTCCGGTTTCCGGCATCGCGATGGGCCTCATTCTGGAAGGCGAGGACTTCACGGTTCTGTCCGACATTCTGGGCGACGAAGATCACCTCGGCGACATGGACTTCAAGGTTGCTGGGTCCGAGGCGGGCATCACCAGCCTGCAGATGGACATCAAGGTGGCCGGGATCACCAAGGAAATCATGCAGACCGCGATGGAGCAGGCCAAGGAAGGCCGCGCGCACATCCTGGGCGAAATGACCAAGGCGCTAGGCAACGCCCGCACCGAAGTCAGCGAGCATGCCCCGCGCATTGAGACGATCCAGATCGACAAGTCCAAGATCCGCGACATCATCGGCACCGGCGGCAAGGTCATCCGCGAAATCGTGGCCGAAACCGGCGCCAAGGTGGATATTGACGACGAGGGCATCATCAAGATTTCCTCCAGCGACAGCAGCCAGATCGAAGCCGCGAAAAAGTGGATCGAAGGCATCGTGGAAGAAGCCGAAGTCGGCAAGGTCTATGACGGCAAGGTCGTCAACATCGTGGACTTCGGCGCATTCGTGAACTTCATGGGCGGCAAGGACGGTCTCGTCCATGTCAGCGAAATGAAAAACGAGCGCGTGGAAAAACCGACCGACGTCGTGTCCGAAGGCCAGGAAGTTAAGGTCAAGGTTCTGGAAATCGACCAGCGCGGCAAGGTTCGTCTGTCCATGCGCGTCGTCGATCAGGAAACCGGTGAAGAGCTGGAAGATACCCGCCCTCCGCGTGAACCTCGCTCCGGCGGCGGTGGTCGCGGCGGAAGCGGCGGCGGTGATCGTCGTCCGCGCGGCGGCGGTGGCGGCGGCGGTGACCGTGGCGGTCGCGGAGGCGGCAATCGCGGCGGTGGCAACCGCGATGGCGGTAATCGCGACGGCGGCGGCATTGACGGGGGCGGTGCAGCGCAGATGCCCGACTTTCTGAAGGACTGACGCCTTCAACACACTAATCTTCGAAAGGGCCGCGATCAGTCGCGGCCCTTTCTCTTTGGAAAGTGTATCGTTTAGTAGCTATGCTTGCCGCGGCGAGCACGCCACACAGGGAAAACCACCGACCCGCAATGACCGATTTCGACTACGAGTCCACAAGCCCGTCGCAGCCGCGGAAGCGCACACCCAAGCGCGATCCATTCCTGTTAGGCGGACAAAGCGTTGTCGCGGGTACTTCCGACACGGTCGACCTTCCTATCAGCCGGCTGTCCACTCGCACCGAAATCACGATGCCCGTCCGTGTTCTCCATGGCGCAAAACCCGGCCCCACGCTATTCGTCAGTGCGGCGGTGCATGGCAACGAGATCGTCGGCGTGGAAATGATCCGGCGTGTGCTGAAGAACGTGTCGGTCAAACGTCTGGCAGGCACACTGTTATGCATCCCGGTGGTCAACGCCTACGGGTTCACCGCGCATAGTCGCTACCTCCCCGATGGTCGCGATCTGAACCGGGTGTTTCCCGGCACTTCCAAGGGCTCGCTTGCTGCGCAGCTTGCCAACGTGTTCACAGAAGAGATCATCAAGCGCAGCGATTACGGTATCGATCTGCATTCAGCCGGGTTGAACCGGGAAAATCTGCCGCAAATACGCTACAGCCCAGGCAATGAACGCGCGTCGGCGTTGGCGGACGTGTTCGGGGCGCCTGCCATTATCGGTTCACCCCTGCGCGCGGGATCGCTGCGGCAGACGGCGGACGAGAACGGGTGCGTGATGCTGCTGATGGAATCAGGCGAGGCGCTGCGCTTCGACGAATTTGCCATCCGGATTGGCGTACGCGGTATCCTGCGCGTGATGGCGCATTTGGAAATGGGCGTGCGCAAACAGCCCGAACCTGCCGCATTCGCCGTCCGCAGCGATGGCAGCCGCTGGGTCCGCGCCGATCAGGGTGGTATCTTCCGCGCCATCCGTCCTGCCGGCGCCATGGTCGCGCAGAACGAGCAGATAGGCTATATCAGCGATCCGTTTGGGGACCACGATACACCGGTCATCGCTCCCATGGCGGGGCTTATAATCGGCCGTAGCGTGATGCCTGTGGTCAATCAGGGCGATGCTCTGGTGCACATCGCGCGAGTGATGGTCCCCGGAACCGCCGATGCGCGCCTGACCGCAATTGAGGAAGCCGCATTCGACGACCCCCTGTTCGATGAAGACGAGGTGCTATAGCCATGCTTCCACGCGAACCCGTCGACAGTGCGCAAATACCCGGTGGCGGTACGCTGGAGCTTGTTCGGCACGGCAAGGATTACATCATCATGCTCGGCCGCGACGAGTTGATGGGTACGCGGATGCAATTCAGTGAAGAGCAGCTGGCAGAGCTTACGCTGGACCGGCTCGACGTACCTGCACCGCGCATCCTGATCGGCGGTTACGGTATGGGCTTCACCTACCGTGCCGCTCTTGCGCGTCTGCCGAAAGAGGGGCGCGTGGTCGTAGCGGAACTCGTGCCGGAAATCCTCGATTGGGCAAAAGGTCCGCTGGCGGATCTTACCGGCAATACGCTCGACGATCCGCGCGGACGGGTAGAAATCGAAGATGTATCCGACCTGATCGGCGATGCCAGCGACCGGTTCCAGCCGCTATACGATGCGATCCTGCTGGATGTGGACAATGGGCCGGACGGATTGGTGCGGGGCGACAACAACAAGCTGTATTCGCGCACCGGCCTTGCCCGCGCGCGCGATGCACTGAACCCGGGCGGCATTTTGGCAGTCTGGTCCGCCGGACCGGACCCGCAATTTGCGCGCCGCCTGAAAAACGCGCGTTTCGAAGTCGAAGAACGGGTGGTAAAGGCGCGCCCCAACAACAAGGGTCCGCGTTTCACCATCTGGTTCGCGCGCAAGGCGAGCCTGACCGAGCAAGCGTCGGATAGCTGACTTCAGGAAGTCCTGATCCGCACCCGGCCGGTGAAATCGGCCTTGCCGACAGGCACACCCAGCGAACGCATGATACCGTACGCGGTCGAGCAGTGAAAATAGTAATTGGGTTGGCTGAAGCTGAGGAGGAACTGATCGGCGGTAAAGTTCAGTTTCCGGTCCTTGAATTCAAATCGCATAGGCTGGTCAATAAAGCTTTCCAGCTCAGCCTTATCCAGTCCTTGCAGGAACTGTGTTGCGCCTGCCAATTTTTCGCGCAGCGCATCAAATGTGGCTGGCGGCGGATTGAGGTCGGGCGAATATACGCCAGCGCGCACGCCTTCAACTGAACCCTGGGTGTGCTCGGCCACACATTTTACCTGATAGCTGAATGGCAACATGTCCTCGTACAGGCGCGCGCTGATCATTTCGCGTTCGGACATGTTATTGTCCGCCGACCAGTTTTTGGCCGTCTCAACCAACTTCGTAGCGGTGCCGAGCATTTGCAGGGCGCTGGGAACATAGGCTGCATGAAGCGAAAGCGGCATGGCGGTCTCCAAATTCGAAGGCGTCAGAAAAAGGGGCGCGGTTTTAATCCGCGCCCCTTGGCATTCTCAAATCTGTCAGCGAACGCGCGGTCCGCCGAATGGCAAGGGCGGCGGGGGACGGCGGGCACCGCGGGGTAGCTGCGCCTGATAGGCCCGGCCGCAATGTTCGACGCAATAGGGGAAGCCGGGGTTCACATTGACGCCACAAAAGTGGAAATCCGCCTCGCCTGGATGACCCATCGGCCAGCGGCACACCTTGTCCGATAGTTCGAGCAGGCTGGTCTTTTCAGCCATTTCCGGACTTGGCTTCGCTGGCACCAGACGCCGGGGCGGAGCGGGCGGGATGGGCGGTTGCTGGTCGCCGGGACCCTGCCGCAGGAAACCTCCGGGACCGACCGAGACGATCTTCGGCAGGGCGTTGGACGGATTGGGCATCGGTTGCGGGCTGTTGCTGCCACTTGCCGGAACACGGGCCGCCGCAGACTTCGCTGATGAAGTATCGGACCCTGCTTCTCCGGTCTGCGCTGCGCTCACATCGCTTGGCGGCGCGCTTTGAGCTGCGACAGAGGTATCGGCTGCCGGCCTTTTTGGCGCATGCTTGGGTGCTGCTTTCTTTGGTGCAGGTTTCGCAGCAACAGGTTTCTTGGCCGCTTTCTTGTCGTTCGCCTTGACCGGCGAAGGGCGAGATTTCAGGCCCAGACGGTGTGCCTTGCCGATTACCGCGTTACGCGTCACTTCACCTAGTGCTTCCGCAATCTGGCTGGCGGTCGATCCGCCCTCCCACATTTCCTGTAGCTTGGCTGTGCGTTCGGGTGTCCAGCTCATCGAGTATCCGTTTCCTTGTGCTTGCACTGCCGTTTAACCGGGCCGTGCTCGCGTAAATATGTTGCCTGCCAATATGGCGCTTGCAGCGCGTCCTTCAAGGCGATTTAGCCGGGGATGCTTGCCAGCGACTGGCCTGCGGCCTAACCGCCCTTTCATGGTCGATCAATCTGAAAAAACCATCGCTATTGAACCTGTTCGGGCAGATGCTGGGACTGGTGCCGCCGTGGAGCGGCCAAACCGCCCGTTTCCCCCGCGCGGCGAACCCGTCATCACCGGTATCAACGGGATCGGGCTGTGGAGCCTGTATCTCAAGGAAGTCCGCCGTTTTCTCAAGGTTCAGACGCAGACAGTCTGGGCACCTGCGGTTACGACGCTGCTGTTCCTTGTCATATTTAGCGTAGCGCTTGGGCGATCGGGGCGCGAAGTGCTCGGCGTGCCATTCGCCAGCTTCGTCGCGCCGGGACTGATCGTAATGGGCATGATGCAGAATGCCTTTGCCAATTCCAGCTTCTCGTTCCTGTCGGGCAAGATCCAGGGGACGATCATCGATCTCCTGATGCCGCCGCTATCCAATGGCGAACTGATGGCCGGTATCGTCGGCGCGGCGATCACGCGCGCGATGATGGTAGGTTGCGCGGTGTCGCTCGCTATGGCGTTCTATCCCGGCGTCGATCTTTCGGTGGAGCACGGATGGGCCGTGATCTGGTTCGGGTTGATGGGTGCGGTCATGCTGGCGCTGGGCGGGCTACTGGCCAGTATCTGGGCGGAGAAGTTCGACCATAATGCGGCAGTCACGAATTTCGTCGTCGCCCCGCTTAGCCTGCTGTCCGGCACCTTCTACGTGATCGACAATCTCGCACCTGCATTTCAGGCGATTAGCCGTTTCAACCCGTTTTTCTATGTGATTTCAGGTTTCCGCTATGGCTTCCTTGGCGAAAGCGATATTGGCGACGGTTCTACTGCAGTGGTGCAGGCCGCCGCCGGCCTGGGCGTTTTCAACCTTGTGCTGGCGATCGTTGCCTATCGCGTGCTGCAATCAGGCTGGAAGATCAAACAATAGGCGAGAGGCGCGGCCCTAGTGGCGAAGGGCGGCGCGCATCCGATAACGGCCGGCATCGAAGCCTTCGAAGACCTGATCGACCTGCGGGTGATCGACCGGCCCGCCAACGCTGTCATCCAGCAGGTTCTGCTGGCTGACATAGGCGACGTAGGACGAATCGTCGCTTTCGGCGAACAGGTGATAGAATGGCTGTTCGCGGGGCGGACGAATATCTTCGGGAATGGATTCGTACCATTCTTCGCTATTGGCGAAAACCGGATCGATATCGAAGATCACCCCACGGAAATCGAACATACGATGCTTTACCACGTCGCCGATGGCGAAGTTTGCGGTGACGCTGGCCGGGGCCTCGATCGTGCGTCCTGCCTGTGGGGAAAAAAACTGGGTGCGGTCCATCACGCGAATATAGGCGGCGGAGTATGGCGAAACAAGGAACGCCGTGCAGCGACGCCGCCAGACTGTGGGAATGTCGGCGGCAGCTCGCGCGGTTGATTGGGCAAACGCTGTGCATAGCCAGGGACGGGAAGGCACCGTTTAGGCTTGGCAAAACCCTCCTGCCAAGCTAACCGCGCCGCTTCCGCAAACTCGCGAGTGTGCTGCCGACCAGCCACCTATCATGATGCGGAGTGCGGAGAGGTGCCGGAGTGGTCGAACGGGGCAGTCTCGAAAACTGTTGAGCCTTATGGGTTCCGTGGGTTCGAATCCCACCCTCTCCGCCATCCCCTTCCCGGAAAACTGCGGTTTGTTGAAGGCTTAGTATGTCATTATTAGCGCGCTTGGCGGATGCTTTTATGCGTCAAGTAGGGGCAAGGGCAAGGTTGGCTGGGGCGGCAGGGATCGAACCTGCGAATGCCGCTACCAAAAAGCGGTGCCTTACCACTTGGCGACGCCCCAGCACTGACCTTGCGGCTGCCGCGTTCTATAGCGCGCGTTTCGTCGCCTGCAAGCCGGTTACAGCGACTTGCCCGCAAAGTCTGCCGCGGAATGGCGGTTCGGGACCTGTTCGTTTTCTTCGCCCCACGTTTTGTTGACCATACGTGCACGCTTGACTGCCGGACGCAGTGCGATTGCGTTCGCCCAGCGCGCGACGTTCTTGTATTCCCGAATCGAAAGGAATGTATGCGCGTCGTTGTAGATCGTCCCTTCCACAAACGGCGCGAGCCATGCGAACGCGGCCATATCGGCAATCGTGTAATCGTTACCTGCCAGATAGTCAGTTTCGGCAAGTCGTTTGTCGGCAACATCGAACAGACGCTTGGTTTCCATGGCGTACCGGTTGATCGGATATTCGTACTTTTCAGGCGCGTAAGCATAGAAATGCCCGAAGCCACCGCCGATGGATGGCGCGCTGCCGATTTGCCAGAATAGCCAGCTCAACATTTCAGCGCGGCCAGCGGGCGTGTCGCTCAGAAAAGCGCCGAACTTTTCAGCCAGATGTAGCATGATCGCACCGCTTTCGAACACGCGGATCGGGTTTTTGCCGGTCCGGTCGACCAGCGCGGGGATCTTCGAGTTCGGATTTATATCTACAAACCCACTGGTGAACTGTTCGCCTTCGCCGATGTTGATCAGCCAGGCGTCGTAATCGAGCGGGTGGCCCGCCTCGATCAGTTCTTCCAGGATCATATTTGCCTTTACGCCATTCGGCGTGGCGAGCGAGTAGAGTTGGAACGGGTGGTCGCCCACCGGTAATTCCCGGCTTTCGCGCGAACCTGCGGTCGGGGCATTGATATTGGCGAATTTCCCGCCATTCTCCGCATCGTGTGTCCAAACTTCTGGCGGAGTGTAAGCCTGGTCGGTCATCGGTAATATCCCCTTGTGCTTGGCTGTCACGCCGCGCTTGTCGCATCGCATCTGGGACGACGCGTGTGGAACCGCAAGGGGGTGTGGTAGGTTCATCCCGCATCATGGCCACTGCTTCATCCTCCGCCGATCTTGCACCGCTGAAGCTGATCTTCGTGGACGATGACCTGCCCGGTATCAGCCGCAAACGCAGCGGCAAGGGATGGTCGTATTACAGCCCCGACGGCAAGCTCATCAAGGATCGGGCCGAGCGCAAACGTCTGAACGCCATCGCCTTCCCGCCTGCATATCGCGATGCCTGGTTCTGCCCGGCTGAGAACGGTCATATCCTGGCCACCGGTTACGATGACAAAAACCGCAAGCAGTACCGTTATCACCCGGATTTCCGGACTGCGCGCGAAAGCGAGAAATTCGATAGCTGCGCGGTTTTCGGCAATCTGCTCCCGCTGGTACGCAAGCGCGTGGAAAGCGATCTCGATGGCAGCGAGTTGACCCGCGAACGGTCGATAGCCAGCGTGCTGCGCCTGCTTGACACAGGGATCGTGCGCGTTGGGAACGACCAGTATTCGAAGTCCAACAAAAGCTTCGGTGCGACCACACTTCGCGCCCGCCACGCGGAGGTCACTGGCACTACTCTGCGCCTGAGATACAGGGGCAAGTCCGGCAAGAAACGCGAAGTCAAACTGACCGACAAGCGTCTGGCCAAAGTGGTGAAGCGAATGCAGGATCTGCCCGGGCAGCGGCTATTCCGTTATGTCGATGACGAGCGTGAGTACCAGGCAGTCACCTCGTCCGACGTGAACGACTATTTGCGCGAGGCGATGGGACAAGACTTCACCGCCAAGAACTTCCGCACATGGCATGCCACCGTGCTGGCATTCGAGATGCTTGCCCATGCGAAAGGGGAGGTGACTATCAAGGCACTCACCGAACATGTGGCGGACCGTTTGGGCAATACCGCAGCAGTGACACGCAAAAGCTATATCCACCCGGCCATTTTCGATCTGATGGAACGGCAGGAGGACTGGCGTGCCGACCTTCAGCTGCCGCGCAGCACCCAATGGATGAAGCGTGAGGAGCGCGGGCTGCTCAATTTTCTGCAAACAGCTCCCGACGCGGCTGAACTCCTGTCAGCCTGACAGAAGAGGTTGGGGCGCAACCCGATTGCTCCCCCCATGACCCCGCGCTAGGGCAGGCACGCAACAAGGGAGCCGTCCGCCGATGAGCGACAGCACGCATTCATTCTTCGACATGCACACCCACGGTTTTGTCCGTGTCGCAACCAGCACGCCGAAAGTGCGCACCGCCGATGTGACGTATAACGCGCACGGTATAATCGAAGAAGCGCGGCGGGCGGATGAGCAAGCGGTGGACTTGCTGCTTTACCCCGAACTGTGCCTGTCATCCTACGCTATCGACGATTTACATATGCAGGGCGCGCTGTTGGATGCGGTGGAACGCGCAGTGGACGACATTGTCGCTGCAAGCGAGGGACTGACGCCGGTGCTGGTGATTGGCGCTCCGCTGCGCCGCAATGGCCGTGTCTACAATTGCGCGCTCGCCATCGCCAACGGGCGGCTGTTGGGCGCAATCCCGAAAAGCTTCCTGCCGAATTACCGCGAATTTTATGAGAAGCGCTGGTTCGCCCATGGCCGCGATTGCGTCGGGCTGGAAATCTCCGTGAATGGCGAAGACGTGCCGTTCGGGACGGACCTGATTTTTGCAGCGCAGAACCTGCCGGGCTTCGTGTTCGGTGCGGAGATATGCGAGGATTTCTGGTCGCCCAACCCGCCCGGCACGACGGCGGCGCTGGCCGGCGCGACCATTATCCTGAACCTGTCCGCTTCCAACATCACTATCGGCAAATCGGACGAGCGGCACCTGCTTAGCCGCGCCCAGTCCAGTCGCGCGGTTTGCGCTTACGCCTATTCAGCGAGCGGGTTCGGCGAAAGCACCACCGACCTTTCGTGGGACGGGCAGGGCATGGTTTATGAACTGGGCGACCTGATGGTGGAAAGCGTCCGCTTCGATCTCGAACCGGAATTGTGCATCACCGATATCGACACCCAGCGTATTCTCAATGAACGAATGCGGATGGGGACATTCAACGATACGGCGGAAGCTGCAGGCCGTCCGGAAGACTGGTATCGGCGCATCGGGTTCGACCACGAATACACAGCGGGCAATATCGGCTTGCGCCGCCCCATTCGCCGCTTCCCCTTCGTGCCGGGCCGGGCCCACAAACTGGACGAAGATTGCTACGAAGCATTCAACATTCAGGTCGATGCGCTGGCGCGGCGGATCATGGCAACAAGCGCAAAGTCGCTGGTGATCGGCATATCGGGCGGGCTGGACAGCACCCATGCGCTGCTTGTCTGTGCAAAGGCCTGCGACATGCTGGATCTGCCGCGCAGTTTTATCCGTGGTTATACCATGCCCGGTTTCGGCACATCCGACGGTACGAAATTCAACGCCTGGAAGCTGATGAAGGCAACCGGCATCACGGCGGAAGAAATCGATATCAAGCCGGCCGCGCGCACCATGCTGGCCGATATCGGCCATGCTTACGATCCGGATGGCGGAAATGCTCCCGAAGTCTACGACACCACGTTCGAGAACGTGCAAGCCGGATTGCGGACCGATTACCTGTTCCGCCTGGCCGGGCAGCATGGCGGCTTCGTCATCGGAACAGGCGATATGAGCGAAATGGCGCTGGGCTGGTGCACTTATGGTGTCGGCGATCAGATGAGCCATTATGGCGTAAATTCCGGCGTGCCCAAGACGCTGATCCAGTATCTGATCCGCTGGGCCGAGCGCACCGACCAGTTCGATCCCGGCCTGGATGAAGCCTTGGAAGCAGTGCTCGATACCGAAATCAGCCCGGAACTCGTGCCCGAAGCAGCGGATGGGAGCATCCAGAGTACCGAAGGCAGGATCGGCCCGTACGAGCTCAACGATTTTTTCCTGCATCACATCATTCGCTACGGCCAATTGCCGGGCAAGGTGGCGTTTCTGGCCTATCATGCCTGGCATGATGCGAAGGGTGGTTCATGGCCGCCGAATTTCCCGGATGATCGCAAGAACGAATATGATCTGCCGCAGATCGCCGGCTGGCTGGAAAAATTCCTCTACCGCTTCTTCCAGTTCAGCCAGTTCAAGCGTAGCGCCATGCCCAACGGCCCCAAGGTCACCAGCGGCGGCGCGTTGAGTCCGCGCGGCGACTGGCGCGCCCCAAGCGATGCGGTGGCGGATGTCTGGCTTACCCAACTACGCGAAGCATTGCCCGACACTGCGTCCGACACCACATAGGCAGGCAGCAGGAACAGCTTGGGTTAAGGGCGGATGCGCTTGACGGGCGGCGAAGGACGACACAGCAACCATGACAGCCCGCATCACTTCCATCGCAACCGCCGTACCGGACATCGATTTCGAGCAGGATTACCGTGGCTGGGCCATTCGCCGTTTGGGTGAGAAGCGCGAGGCGAAGTTGTACGAGCGAATGGCGGCACGCTCCGGCATCGAACATCGCTGGTCCGTGCTGAGCGAAGAAGATGCCAAGCTCGACCGGGGTGACGGCTTCTACTCGGCAGACGCACCTTCTACCGCGCGGCGGATGACGATCTATGCCGAACAGGCGCCCAAACTGGCTTTGGCGGCAATAGCGAAATTGCCTGAACTGGGCGAGGTTACGCATATTGTGGTCGCAAGCTGCACCGGCTTCGTCGCGCCGGGCATCGACCAGATCATTGCGCGCCGGCTGGGTCTTTCGGATGCCGTCGAACGCGTGCTCATCGGCTTCATGGGATGTTATGCCGCGGTCACAGCGCTCCGTACCGCGCGCCATATCGTACGCAGCGAGCCCGACGCACGCGTACTGGTAGTGACTGTCGAGTTGAGCACTCTCCACCATCAGGGCCATGTCGATATCGAACCTTTGCTGGCAGGCGCGCAATTCGGTGATGGCGCTGCCGCCGCCATCGTTGCGGCCTCGGGCGAAGGGCTGACGTTGGGCGAGGGTATCTCAGCCGCGCTCGAAGAAAGCGATGAACTTATCACGTGGCAGATCGGCGATACGGGCTTCCACATGCACCTGTCGGGTGAGGTGCCCGGGCGCATCGCGGCGGCGCTGGCCCGCCCGGATATAACGAAGCGCGTGACCGGCGGCAGGCAGGTTGCCGCCCACGCCGTTCACGCGGGCGGCCGGTCCATTCTCGACGCCGTACAAAACGGGCTGGGCCTCGATCCGAAAGCCCTCGACCATTCACGCGCTGTGCTGCGCGAATTTGGCAATATGTCCTCTTCCACGCTGATGTTCGTGCTGGAAAGGACCCTGCGCGACCGGCCGGAAAGCGGCGTCGCTCTGGCTTTCGGACCGGGGCTGGCGATGGAGGGCTTTCACTTCGGCTGGACCGAAGGGAACCCGTGATGCTGGCCGAAAGGCTTATCGCCGACGAGTTGATGGACGACCCGTCATTGCCGCCGGAAACCTACGCCGCCGTGCTGGGCGATCTGGCGAAAGTGAACCGCGTTACGATGGCCGCGCGCCCGACGCTGGGCTTTCTGGATCGCGCGATAGGAAATCGTGACGAGTTCTCCCTGCTCGATGTCGGGTTCGGCGATGGGGATATGCTGCGCACGATTGCGCATTGGGCTAGGAAGCGCGGCAAGCGGGCGCGGTTGGTCGGCATTGATCTGAATGAAAAGAGCTTTGCCGCAGCGCGCCGGTCCACGCCCGACGATCTGGGCATAGATTATCGAACAGGCGACTATGCCGATCTGACTGGCGAAGGCTTCGACTGCATCGTCTCCAGCCTTGTCGCACATCATATGACCCGCACGCAGCTGGTGCAGTTCCTGCGTTTCATGGATGCGGAGGCGAGAGCGGGCTGGTTCGTCAACGACCTCCACCGACATGCGTTCGCATATATGGGATACCCGCTACTGGCGCGTCTGGCAGGTTGGCACGAGATCGTGCGCCACGATGGCAGAATGTCGATTGCGCGATCCTACCGTCCTGCGGAATGGGCGCCGCTGCTGGCCGAAGCCGGAGCTAATGACGCCCGGGTTCTTCGAGCGTTTCCTTTTCGCCTATGTGTCGAAAAATTGCGCGCTGGGAAAGTGCGCTGAGCCAGCCGTTGATTTTGGGTGCCGGCCCCGCCGGGTGCGTGGCTGCTATACGGTTGGCGCACGCGGGCGCGAAACCGTTGCTGATCGACCGTGACAAAGTGGTGGGCGACGCGATCTGCGGCGGCTTCCTCAGCTGGCGCAGCGCGGAACAATTGCGCATGGCTGGTTTCGACCTGGCTGGCAGTACGGCGCACCATGTCACGCGCCTCTCCCTCTATGCAGGCCGGTACGAGGCGCATGCCGAGCTTCCCGAAACTGGCTTTGGTCTTTCCCGGCACGCGCTCGACACAGCTCTGCGCGAGCGCGCTGTGGAAGCGGGCGCTTCGCTTGAAATCGACCGGATCCGCTTGGTTTCCACCGGATTTGCACAAGGCGATCGGCAGGACTGGCAGGCCAAGCATATCATGCTCGCCAGCGGCAAACATGATGTTCGCGGCCAATCGCGGCCACGCCAATCTGACGATCCGGCGCTCGGCTTGCGGATACGCGTTCCGGGCTCTGCCGGCCTCCACAGACTGATCGACGGGCGTATCGAGCTGCATTTTTTCCAAGGGGGATATGCAGGAATTGTTCGGCAGGAGAGTGGCAGCGCCAACATCTGCCTGGCGTTACGCAAATCGCTGCTGGTCAAAGGAGGTGGGAAACCTCGCGCCCTGCTGGATATGCTTGCCGAGACACACCCGCATTTCGGCGCACGCATGGCGTTTGCCGGCCCGGACCTGCCAATCGATACGATTGCTAACGTCCCCTATGGCTGGATCGCACGCGATACGCCATATGGGTTGTACCGGTTGGGTGACCAAGCCGCAGTTATTCCGTCGCTTGCCGGGGAGGGAATGAGCATCGCCATCGCGAGCGGGATGTACGCGGCAGACGCGGTGTTGGCGAATATGGATGCGCGAACTTACCAGCGACAGTTTGCCCGTATGGCCCGGCGGCCCGTCGGTGTGGCAAAGGCGATCTGGCGGATCGCGGAGAGCAAACACGGCGGAACGGCAATTACGCAGCTTGCCAGACTGATACCGCCGACCGCAAATCTGGCAATGCGGGCGAGCCGTATCGGCTAATCCAGGCGGACGACCCAGCCATGCGGGTCCGGTTCGGTGCCGCGCTGGATGCCGGTCAGCTTCGCGCGCAATTTTGCGGTCAACTGCCCGGTGCCGCCTGATCCGATCGAGAAACTGCCATCGCGCCCGGCCACTTCGCCCACGGCCGTGACAACGGCGGCGGTTCCACATGCCATCGTTTCAACCAGCCTGCCGCTGGTCGCATCATCGCGCCACTGGTCGATGCTGTAAGGTTCCTCGCGCACGGCAAGCCCCTCATCTCGCATCAGGGAGAGCAGGCTGTCGCGGGTGATCCCGGGCAGGATCGTACCGGTCAATGGCGGAGTAACCACGCTGCCATCGTCGAACGCGAAGAACAGGTTCATGCCGCCCAGCTCCTCCACCCATTTGCGCTCGATCGCATCGAGGAACACTACTTGATCGTGGCCTTTGGCGATGGCTTTTGCCTGCGGGACCAGACTGGCAGCATAATTTCCGCCGGTCTTCGCCGCGCCGGTACCGCCCTGCGCCGCGCGCACATAATCCTGGCTGACCCAGATGCTGACAGCTTTGGCGCCCTTCTTGAAATAACCGCCTACCGGGCTGGCAATGACGATGAACTTGTATTGCCGCGCGGGGCGGACACCCAAAAACGCCTCGGAAGCGAACATGAAAGGGCGCAAATATAGCGAGCCGCCTTCGACCTGAGGCATCCAGTTGCGGTCCGTCCGAACCAGTTCCTTCACCGCGTCGAGGAACAGCGCCTCGGGCACTTCGGGCATCGCCATGCGCCGTGCGGATGCGTTGAAGCGGCGGGCGTTTTGTTCGGGACGGAACAGGGCGGACGTGCCATCGGGATGGCGATAGGCCTTCATGCCTTCGAAGATTTCCTGCGCATAATGCAGCACGGCGCAGGCCGGATCGACGGATATGGGCTCGCGCGGGCCGATGGTCGGGTTCTGCCAGCCGCCCTTGTCCGCATCATATTCGGCCATCACCATGTGATCGGTGAAGCTGGTGCCGAAGCCCGGGTCCTGCAAAATCGCTTCTCGCCGGGTATCGTTCATCGGTGAAGGGTGGGGAATACGGGTAAACTTGGTGTTCGGCGCATCGGCCATCGGCAGGGCTCCTTTGCGCCAGCGCGATTAGGGCGGAAGCGGTTTGCGCGCAAGTTCGGTCGCAAATGAAATCAGTTATGCGGGCCGGGCGACCCTGTAGGTGTTCGGGGCTGTACGGAGTGAAATCGCTCCAGATATGGAAAGGGCGGCCCTTGCATATGCAGGTACCGCCCTTTGCATGGTCAGCGGCCAGTGTGGCCGCGCCTGAGCCTTAATCGGCGAAAGAAACTACCGATTATACTCCAGGCGGCTCATCACCGACCCCTTTGCTGAACCATGAGACATCGGATCACCTCCTTTCGCGCTTGAAAGCCAAAGACCCTGCCGATCATCGGGGGGTCTGGAACCGGCAGGAATTGCCTGTTCGTGCCGCATATGTGAATCGTCGGAGCGTCGTTGGCAAGGGGGATTTGCAATTATCCCCATTTCGCCTGCATGTTTGGTGGTCAGGTGTTACCGGCAATCCTCGATGACGCGGGTAACTTCCGGATAAGCGGGCACATAGAGCGTATCGCGGCCCTGCGCTCCGATAGCGAACCGGCCCTTGCTGAAAGCCATTGCATCAAGCAGCGGGTCACGCGCGTTCAGGAATGCGGCGACGAACGGCCCGCCACCCGCATCGGGCTGGGCGGTCAGCAACCGCTCCGCACTTTCGGTGCGAACGCGGATGGAAATATCCTGGGTCGATCCACCAGAACGGACCAGCCGCATCTGCCCGCTACCGCGCAGGCATTCGATACCGAACAGCGCATTTCCGCCCGGCGGTCCGAATGTGGCGCGAGTAAGCGAGCTGCCGCTGGCATAGCTCCAGTCGCCTGCCGTCAATGGCGCATCCATCCAGTCGGTGGAATTG
Source organism: Alteripontixanthobacter maritimus (assembly GCF_003340475.1). NCBI lineage: Bacteria > Pseudomonadati > Pseudomonadota > Alphaproteobacteria > Sphingomonadales > Erythrobacteraceae > Alteripontixanthobacter > Alteripontixanthobacter maritimus. The sequence goes on from NZ_QBKA01000002.1 coordinate 633,264, forward strand.
GGCGCAGCGGCAACCGGCGGCGTGACGACTGGTGCCGGTATCGGAGCTGGTGCGGCAACGGGCGGTGCGGGTGTCGGCGCCGGTGCTGGCGAAGTGCAGCACGCTAGGGAGAAAAGGGGAAAAAGCAGAAGGGGTTTTTGAAATCGCATGATCATGTCCGGTGGCCTAATTCTATAACGCAGGCTAACCCGCTTCGGTCCCATGGCCAAGAAACAACGTCTCGACCAGCTGCTCGTCGCTCGCGGACTTGCCGAAAGCCGGACCCGCGCGCAGGCGCTCGTCATGGCGGGGCTGGTGTTTTCCGGCGAAACGAAGCTGGCGAAGCCAGGTCAGCAACTGGCGGACGACGCGATACTGGACGTGCGCGGGCGCGATCACCCATGGGTAGGCCGGGGCGGGATCAAGCTGGCCCATGCATTGAAGACATTCGCGCTGGACCCATCCGGCGTCACGGCGATGGATGTCGGGAGTTCGACCGGCGGCTTCACCGACGTGCTTTTGCAAACCGGCGCGAGCCATGTGTTCGCAGTGGATTCCGGTACCAACCAACTGGCGTGGAAGCTGCGACAGGACCCGCGCGTAACGGTCATGGAACAGACGAGTGCGCGGGTGCTTACTCCCGACATGATCGACCGGCCTTTCGATTGGGTTGTGTGCGATGCATCCTTCATATCGCTGCGCAAGGTATTGGAAGTACCGCTGCAACTAGCTCAGCCGAGATGCCGTCTGGTCGCGCTGATTAAACCGCAATTCGAGGTCGGGCGCGAAGAAGTGGGGCGGGGCGGCGTGGTTCGTGATACCGCCTTGCATACCCGGGTATGCGAAGACGTGCAGGCGTGGTTGGAAGGCGAAGGTTGGACTGTGGACGGCATAGTACCCAGTCCGATTACCGGACCGGAAGGCAACGTGGAATTCCTCGTCAGCGCGCTGCGCAAGTGACGGCGACGTCCTTCGTAACACTCCCATGGTGGGACGGTCTGCGGGCCGTGATCTCCCCGACATTGCCAGTGCGCGCTGCTGCGGCCATGAAGCGCAGCCACAGTTCGCAGGCGAATCGCAAAAGTTGGCGGCGGACTTATTAGAATTACAGGCCGGAGACAGCATGAACCTTCTTGCCAGCCGCGCGCAATTACGGGCCAGCTTCCTGCGCTGGGCGCTGTTTACCGTGCCTGCATGTGTATTACTGGGATTCCTGTCCGGCCAGTTCTCCGGCAGCGGGGCGGACGATTATTGGTTTGCCGAATTGACCAAGCCCGGCATTTTTCCCCCGCCGATGTGGTTCGGCATCGTGTGGACCGTGCTTTACGTGTTGATGGGAGTGGCTCTGGCGCTGGTCTGCGCGGCATGGGGTGCACGGGGGCGGGGCATTGCGATTGCCCTGTTCGCCCTGCAGTTCTGCGTCAATCTTGCATGGTCGCCGGTGTTCTTTGCATTGCATGAAATACGCGCCGCTCTGGTGGTGATCGGCATTCTGGATGTGCTGGTGATCGCCACGATCTTCGCCTTCTGGAAGGTCCGCAAGACGGCGGCAATGCTGCTGCTTCCCTATCTTGTGTGGATATTGTTCGCGACCTTGCTGAATTACCAGTTCCTGGTGCTAAACCCGGATGCCGATGGCGTGGAACCCAGCAATGCGGTCCAGCGGATCGAACTGTAAACGCGCTTGCACTCGGCCGCGGGGCATCCCAGATAAGCGCCATGCAGAGCCAGAACCCCATGATCGCCGACTTCGTCAAACTCGCCAACAGCGCAGCGGGCACCTTCGCCGGCATGACGCGGGAAGCCCGTGAAAGCGCGCGCGAGCGCCTGAAAGAGGCGATGGGCGGCATGGACTTCGTCAGCCGCGAAGAATTCGATGCGGTAAAAGCCATGGCAGCCAAGGCGCGCGACGAAAACGATGCGCTGGCCGAACGCATTGCCGCGCTGGAAGCCAAACACGCCAAAAGCTGAGGCGTCCAAGCCATACACCGCAGTCGCGGCCGGGTATTAAACAAAGTCAAAACCGGAACGGGTAATATTCTCTACCTGTTGGTAGGCTATGTTCACCCAGCTAAATCCATCGCTACCAGTTCATGTCCTGGGTAAGGGTGACGGGCTGGCGCTGGCGGTTATCGATTACGGTCCGGAGCACAACATACTGTGGGTCACGGCGATCGATGCGACCGGCGAAATCTGGTGCGCACCCAACCCACAAGTTCGGATGCAGAAGAACTGGAGCATGGGGCGGCCGCAATCTCTCGCTGTCGATGCGTCCAAACGAGCGGACGCCAAGCAGGACTGAGGTAACCCGGCGCATCGCATACACTTGCCTATGCCGCACCGCCGCGCCACATCACTGACATGCACCTGCGCGCCCCCGCCATAATCCTGTCCGCGCGGTCGCATGGTGAAACCGCCGTGATTGCGCGCATGCTGACCGAGGAAGCCGGACTGGTTGCAGCCTATATTGCGGGCGGGCGGGGGCGAAACCTGCGTCCGGTTGTCATTCCAGGCAATCTGGTAGCCGCCGATATTCGCGCCAAATCCGACAGCCAATTACCCTTCGCACGGCTGGAGCTGGTGACGAGCCGCGCGCCGTGGCTGGCCGAACCGCTGCCCGCGGCAGCTATCGGTTGGGCTACCGCGTTGACGGCGACCGCACTCCCGGAACGCAATCCTTATGCGTCACTCTGGTCGGCGCTCGATGCGCTATTGACTGCGGTTTGCCACAGCGCATCCGCGCGGGACTGGGTGCGGGCGCTGGTTTCCTATGAGGCGCTGCTGCTGCGCGAAATGGGCTATGGCGGCGCGATGCCACCTGCCGAAGCACCGCTTGATACGCTGCTGGAATTGCTTGCCCGAAATGCGCCCTTGCTGGAACGCTACATCCTTGCCGGGCAGCGGGGCGATGTTATGGCCGCTCGCGCGCTGCTGTCGGCGCGGTTGGAACGGATGCAGGCATGAAGATCGCGGTACTGGCAGGCGATGGCATCGGCCCGGAAGTAACCGCGCAGGCGATGCGTGTGCTGGACGCGCTGCGGTTGCCCGAATTGACCGTGTTCGAAGGCGACGTAGGCGGTATCGCATACCAGCGCCATGGCCATCCGCTGCCGCCCGAAACGCTTACCATGGCGCGCGAGGCGGATGCGGTCCTGTTCGGCGCGGTCGGCGATCCGGCCTGCGACAATCTGGAACGGCATTTGCGCCCCGAACAGGCAATTCTCGGGCTGCGTAGCGAACTCGGACTGTTCGCCAATTTGCGCCCAGCTTGCGCCATGCCCGGACTGGAAGGTTTGTCCGCATTGCGGCCCGAAATCGCCAGCAAGATCGATCTGCTGATCGTGCGTGAATTGAACGGCGATGTGTATTTCGGTGACAAGGGCACACGCACGCAGGCGGACGGTACCCGTGAGGGTTGGGATATGATGAGCTATGACGAGGCGGAGGTCCGCCGCATCGCTCATGTGGCGTTCCGTGCCGCGCAGGGCCGCAACGGGCGGCTGTGCAGTGTGGACAAGGCCAATGTGCTGGAGACCAGCCAGTTGTGGCGCGACGTGATGATCGAGGCTGCGGCGGACTACCCCGGTGTCGATCTTAGCCATATGTATGTCGATAACGCGGCCATGCAGCTGGTTCGCGCGCCCGGACAATTCGATGTGATCGTTACCGGCAATCTGTTCGGCGATATTCTGTCCGATCAGGCGAGTATGTGTGTCGGCTCCATCGGCCTGCTCGCCAGTGCCGCCCTGGGCGAGCGACAGACGCAATATGGCACGTTCGGCCTCTACGAACCCATTCACGGCAGCGCGCCCGACATCGCCGGGCAGGGTAACGCCAACCCCATGGCCACCATCCTGTCGGCAGCAATGATGTTACGTCACAGCTTTGGCCGCGAGGATGATGCGGCGCGAATCGAAGCTGCGATAACCGCGGCGCTGGACCATGGCGTCCGCGGGTTCGATCTAGGAGGTTCGGCCGGGACGGTGGATATTGGCGACGCCGTACTCGCGCGGCTGTAGAACCAGGTGGAAGCGCCAACGCATAACGTGCTTACTCTTGCGATCATCCTGCCGACACGCGACGAACGCGATAATATTGCGCCGCTGATTGCGCGCATCGACGCGGCGCTCGGCCCGGATGGTTGGGAAGCTATCATCGTCGATGACGACAGCTCCGACGGAACTGCGGACGAGGCGCGCAGGCTGGCCGCTGCCGACCCGCGCATCCGTGTGATCCAGCGCGTTGGGCGGCGGGGCCTTGCTTCTGCCGTTATTGAAGGTGTTTGCTCGACCGCAGCGCCGTTTGTCGCGGTGATGGATGCCGACCACCAACACGATCCCCAACTGCTCGATGCCATGCTGAGAAAGGTACGGGACGGTGAGGCGGAGGTGGCCGTGGCCAGCCGCTTTGTGGAGGGTGCCAGCGCCGACGGGCTGGCCGATGCACACCGCGAAACCGGATCGCGGCTCGCCAACGATCTCGCCCGGCGATTGACCGGTGTGTCTCTGACCGATCCGTTGAGCGGGTACTTCCTGATGCGTACCGGGACCTTCCGGACGTTAGTCCCGAAGCTTTCCGGGATAGGTTTCAAGATCTTGCTGGACATACTTGCCGCCGCGCCGGAACCGATGCGTGTTGTGGAAGTACCGCTGAACTTTGCGCACAGGCGTTCGGGCGATAGCAAGCTCGACCGGGCCGTGGCATTCGAATTTCTGGTCGGGTTGTATGACCGGTTGCTGGGCAAGCTTGTCCCGACCCGCTTCGCCCTGTTCGGTACGGTCGGCGCGGTGGGTATTGCCGTGCATATGGCGATCCTCGCTGTCCTGCTCGGCGGGGTCACTGCCACATTCTGGAAAGCGCAGGCGATCGCCACATTCGGCGCGATGAGCTTCAACTTCTGGCTTAACAACTGGCTGACCTACCGCGATCAGCGTTTACGCGGCCCGGCGGCGTTGCTGCGCGGATGGATGGGGTTTTGCGCGACCTGTTCGGTGGGCGCGTTCGCCAATGTCGCGGTCGCTACGCTGCTGGAAGGGCGCGGGGTGGTCTGGGTGCTGGCAGCGTTGGCGGGGATCGTGGTTGGGTCGGTGTGGAATTACGCGCTGTCAAGCCGCTTCGTATGGGGCAGGTATTAGCTCCAGCTATCCAGCCACATCCAGTCGGTGAAACTGCCGGGTCCGGCGAGGGGCGCGGCAGAAATGATGGGATAGAACCACGCAAACATCGCCGCACCGCCAAGGATCGGGGTAAGCGCCAGCCATTTGCGGCCCGCCCTCCACACCGCATCGCAAGCGAGCGCAAGTGCGGCAAGCAGAGCGCAGCTCGGCAGGAAATAGTGGTAGTAAAATTGCACCGGCTTTGCAGCGACGATCCAGAAGCCGAGGCTGACGGCGAACAACACAAACACGGCCAATGGCGCGGGGTCCTTGCGATAGAAGCCGCGCCAGCCGCACCAGATAATCGCAGGCAGGCCAAGCCACATGGTCGCCGGATTGCCGATCAGCAGGACGCCGCGCTGCGCCCCGTCGACCGGCTCGTACAGATACCAAATGGGGCGCAGGGTCAGCAGCCAGTCAGCCCAGCCGCTCTGATAGGGATGCGGTGCGAGAATCTGGGTCTGCAGGTCCAGCATCAGCACATGATGCGCCCATAATCCGCTCAATGGCTGCTGCGCAAATCCGATGGCTGGCAGGAATGTTGCGGCATAGACCAGCAGCGGCACGATCCCGAGCCACAATGCCGCTTCCGCAAGCCCAATCCCCCGTACGGGCCGCCCGCGTGCAGCGAACAGTCCCTCCAGCCCGCGCCGTTGAAGTTTGACTGCCAGGAACCCCAGTCCCGGCAATACGGCCAGCGGCACTGCGTTCCACTTAGCCGCCATCGCTGCGCCCAACATAATTCCGGCCACTGCAAGCCGCAGTCGGCCTCTTTCTGGCTCCCGCATAGCCGCCGCGCATTGCCAGAACGCCGTCAGCAGGAAGGCGACCATGAAGATGTCGAGCATGGCGATACGCGCATGGACGAAGGCGAAGATGCCGGTGGCGAACAATATGCCTCCGGCCACAGCCGCAAAGCGCGAGCATGCGGCGAACCAGAGCGCGCGCATGAACGCGAACATCGCCAACGCTCCTGCGAGGGCCGGGGCAATTCGCCAGCCGGTGGGGCTGTCGCCAAACAGTGCGATGCCGATTGCCAACAGCTCCTTACCCAACAAAGGATGTTCGCGGTTGCTGAACGTGCCCATTGCCAGCAGTTCGCGTGCTGCGGGCAGGTAGTGCATCTCGTCGAAATAGGGTTTGGACGGAATACCGATCCGCCACAGCACCAGTGCAAGGAAAGCCAGAGTCAGAGCCCAGCACCAGCCGAGGGGGTCGCGGGAGTGGACAGGTGGCGGCTGCATCGGCCGCCGCGATAGGCAGTACGCCGCGCCTGCGCAAGCAAGCGCGGGACCAAATGCGCACCCTTCCCGGTTGCGCGCGCGAGCTGTGCGCCTTAACCGCTTATCCGATGAAAAAGACCACCGGCATGAACCGTTCCGTCACGCAAGGCTGGCGTCCCGCCACACAGGCCGTGCGCGGCGGCACCTGGCGCAGCGAACATGGCGAAACCAGCGAGGCGCTGTTCCTGACCAGCGGCTATACTTACGACGACGCCGCCACGGTCGCCGCACGGTTTGCAGGCGATGCGGACGGCATGACCTATTCGCGGTTGCAGAACCCTACCGTCGCGATGCTGGAAGAACGTATCGCGCTGATGGAGGGATCTGAGGGCTGCCGCGCGCAGGCCAGCGGGATGGCAGCAATGACTGCGGCGCTGCTGTGCCAGCTATCGGCAGGAGACCACTGTGTTGCCGCGCGCGCTGCCTTCGGATCGTGCCGCTGGCTGGTGGACAATCTGCTGCCCAAATTCGGCATCGAAACGACTGTAATCGACAGCGCCGTGAATGCCGAATGGGAAGCCGCGATCAGGCCGAACACCAAGGTGTTTTTCTTCGAAAGTCCCGCCAATCCAACGCTCGATATCGTGGATTTGGAATTCGTCTGCGGACTGGCGCGCGCGCACGGTATCGTCACCGTCGTGGACAACGCCTTTGCCAGCCCCGCATTGCAACGGCCCATGGAATTCGGCGCGGACGTAGTCGCGTATTCGGCAACCAAGCTGATGGACGGGCAGGGCCGCGTGCTGGCAGGCGCAATCTGCGGGACGGAGGAATTCATCGAGGAAACACTGATGCCGTTCCAGCGCAATACCGGCCCGACGCTGGCGCCATTCAACGCCTGGGTGGTGCTGAAGGGACTGGAAACATTGGACCTGCGCGCCCGGCGGCAAAGCGAAAACGCGCTGGCACTCGGCAAGATGATGGACGGCCGCGTGGCGCGGATGCTGCATCCCGGCCTGCCCAGCCATCCTCAATACGACCTGGCGACCAAACAGATGGACGCCTGCGGGCCGATCTTCAGTTTCCATGTCGAGGACAGGGCGCAGGCGCATGCCATTCTCGACGCGCTGGAACTGGTCGACATCTCGAACAATATCGGCGACGCGCGCAGCCTGATGTGTCATCCGGCCAGCACAACCCATGCCGGTCTGAGCGATGAAGACCGGCAGGAGATGGGAGTGACAGAGGGGCTCCTGCGGATCAATGTCGGCCTGGAAGATCCGCGCGACGTGATCGACGATCTGGATCGCGCCTTAAGTTCGGCAGGATTGTAGGCGAACGGTCTGTAATTTCGGGGAGAAAAGCCGATGGGCAAGATGTTGAGCGCGGCGCGCAGCCGGATGTACCGTGCCGCCAAGCAGGTCGATTTGCACGAGGAGTTGGTCCAGCGGCTGGACTATCCTGCCGAAACATTGGCTGTGTCGATCCCCCTACGCCGGGATGATGGCACGCTGATGCAGCTGAAATCGTGGCGTTGCCGCTACGACGATACGCTGGGGCCGAGCAAGGGCGGCATACGCTTCCATCATAGCGTTACGGAAGACGAGGTGCAGACGCTCGCCTTCCTGATGACCATGAAATGTTCGTTGATGGGCCTGCCTTTCGGCGGAGGTAAGGGCGGCATATGCGTGGATGCCGATGACCTGTCCCTGCATGAGAAAGAAGCTCTGTCCCGCGGTTGGGTGCGCGCGTTCGCCCGCATCCTTGGCCCGGACCGCGACGTGCCCGCCCCTGATGTCGCCACCGGCGCGCGCGAGATGGCGTGGATGGCCGATGAATTCGGAACACTCACCGGAGAGATGCGTCCGGGTTCGTTCACCGGCAAACCCGTGCCATTGGGCGGTATCGAGGGCCGTACACCTGCCACCGGCCATGGTGCGCTGATCGCGCTGGAGGCTGTACGCCACAAACTTGGCCTGCCATTGGGTCCGCTGAAGATTGCGCTGCAGGGCTTCGGCAATGCCGGGAGCTGGTTTGCAAAGGAAGCTGCAAGGGCTGGTCACAAGATCGTCGCAGTATCGGATTCGTCAGGCCTGATCCGGCATGGCGAAGGGCTTTCCACCGATGCGCTGGAAGCGGCCAAGCAAAACGGGGGCTCTGTGGCCGATGCCGAACAGGCCGGCAGTGATACGCTGAAAACCAGCAGCCTAATTATCGAACAGGAATGCGACGTGCTGGCGCTGGCCGCGCTCGGCGGCGTCATCGATGGCGATAACGCCGCCTCGCTGAAATGCAGCGCCGTGCTGGAAATCGCCAACCGTCCCATACTACCCGATGCGGACGAGCACCTGCGCCGCGCCGGTATCGAGGTAATTCCCGATATCCTCGCCAATGGCGGCGGGGTTACGGTCAGTCATGCAGAATGGGTCCAGAACCGGCAGGGCTTGGACTGGAGCGAAGACCGCGTGGCCGATTATCTTCGGGACACGATCGAGAACGCTTCCGCCAAGACGCTGCGGGTGATGGACGAAAACCAGACGGATATGCGGACGGCGGCGTATTGCGCTGCACTCATAAGGCTGTGCGAAGCCATAAGCGCCCGCGGAACCGCGCAGGATTACCAGCGGCGCCAGCAGTGACGCGCCTTTGTTAAGATTGCGGGTTTTTCCGCGAGCCCCTTGCGGCCTGCCGGTGAAACGTTACCTTTGACGGTATTATGAAAGAGCTTTTCCAGCACGCCGCTACGACCGATGGCATTACCGTCCGCGTCGCGGTGAACTTCTTGCCTGAACAATCCCGCCCGGAAGCGGATAAATGGTTCTGGGTCTATCATATCCGGATCGAGAACAATTCCGACCGGCAGGTGCAGCTGATCGCACGGCATTGGCGGATTACAGATGCGCGCGGGATGGTGAACCACGTCGACGGCGATGGCGTGGTCGGGGAACAGCCGGTGCTGCAACCGGGCGAGGCGCATGACTACGTTTCGGGATGCCCGCTGACCACGCAAAGCGGATCGATGGAAGGTTTCTATACTTTCCAGGACGCCGATGGCGCTCCCATGGAAGTGCGAATCCCTTACTTTCCGCTTGCTGCGCCCGCGACGGCCGGCTGATATGACGCCCCTACCGCTCCGGCGTGTGAGCGGGTAAGGGCCCTGTTGTCATGAAGCGTACCCATCTTCCCCTCAACGCGCTGCGCGTATTCGATGCAGCCGCGCGGCATTTGTCTTTCACCCGCGCGGCGGACGAGCTGGCGGTCACCCCCGCTGCTGTGGGCCAACAGATTCGCGCGTTGGAGGACCATCTCGGCACGGTGCTGTTCCGCCGAACATCGCGCGGTCTGGAACTGACGGACGAGGCGCTGGCCGGGCTTGACGCGCTGCGCGAAGGATTCCTGCGGTTCGAGGAAAGCGTGCAATCCATGCAGGCCGGGCAGGCCTCCGATCGGTACACTATCGCTGCGCCGCGCGAGTTCTACGCGCAATGGCTGGCTCCGCGCCTGGCCCGCTTCCGGACCGCGAATCCCGATATCCACTTTCAGCTCGTGGCGGACGAGAATGCGGATTTCACCGAAGCCAATCTCGATGTTGCAGTCAGGCTGGTGGATGGACCGGGCGAGCTGGAGGGTGTGGAACTGGCGCCAGCCCGCCGCGTGGTCGTGGCCGCGCCGGGTGCGCCCGACAGCTGGATCGACTGGCCCGGAGCGCCCTTGCCGGAAGGCGCAGAAGCGCAGGTGCAGGCCGGCAATGCCGGACAGGCTTTATCCAGTTCGCTGGCGGGTCTCGGCAAGGCGATTCTGCCATATTTGCTGGTGGAAGATGCGCTGGAAGATGGCCGCCTGACCGCGCTGGAGGGACCGGATGAGGGCCGCCGCGCATACTGGCTGGTCGCGCCGCTGCCGCAATGGCGGCAGAAAAAGGTCAAGGCACTGGTAGCCTCGCTGACCGCCGACGAGTGATCTCGCCGGGAGCAATGATCTCGCCCGGCCCTAAGTTTTTCTGAAAGCGCGCGTTCGCCTCTATGACAACAGACTTTATTTCCCTTCGCGCGCTCGCGGCCTCGCTTGTGTGTATCGGTGCCAGCCACACCAGCTTTGCGGCGGCGCAGGACGGTCTCGTCGAACCCGCCGATGCAGAAACAGAAATCGTGGTGACCGGCGAGGGACTGCCGGACACACCTGCCGCGCAAGCCTACGATGTCCAAGTGCTGGAGCGCGAGCAGATCATCGCCGCACCCTCCGGCCGGCTGGAGGATGCGCTGGCCCCCATTCCCGGGTTCCAGCAGTTCCGCCGCTCCGACAGTCGCAGCGCCAATCCGTCCGCGCAGGGTGCGACCCTGCGTGCGCTGGGAGGCAACGCCACCAGCCGTGCGCTGCTGCTGCTCGATGGGGTGCCGCAAACCAACCCGTTCTTCGGCTATATCCCGTTCAGTGCGTTGCCGCCCGAGCGGCTTTCGCAAATCCGCGTAAGACGGGGTGGGGGCTCCGGCCCGTTTGGAGCAGGCGCACTCGCTGGTACGATCGAACTGGAAAGCGCCGGGCCGGACGACCGGTCGCCAATCTATGGCAGCGCGTTGATAAACGACCGCGGCGAGACCGAGCTTGCCGCCAGCATCGCGCCGAAGCTCGGCAAAGGTTTTGCCGTCGTGTCGGGCCGGTGGGATCGGGGGCAGGGGTTCTTTACCACACCGGAAGACCAGCGCGTTCCAGCATCGGCACGCGCTGCGTTCGATGCATGGTCGGTGGAAGCGCGCGCAGTTGCCCCCATCGCCCCGGACACCGAATTGCAGGCGCGAATGGCATTGTTCGATGATGACCGGACGTTGCGGTTCGGCGGTGCCGATTCGTCCAGCAGCGGGCAGGATGCCAGCGTGCGCCTGGTCGGAACAGGCGACTGGGCCTTCGATGTGCTTGGTTATGTGCAGGCGCGCAATTTTTCCAACGTGGTCGTCAGCTCCACCCGGTTCGTGCCTGTTCTGGACCAGCGCAACACCCCTGCCACGGGCATTGGCGGCAAGCTGGAACTGCGCCCGCCGGTTGGCGATGACAGCATCCTCCGGCTTGGAGCGGATTATCGGCGTTCGGATGGCGAACTGTTCGAAACTGCCATCAGCGCCTTCACCGGCCGGGTGCGCGAACGCCGCAACGCCGGCGGCGTCACCAGCGATCTGGGTCTGTTCGCTGAATACGACCGGTCTTTCGGCGCTCTGACACTTACTGGCGGAGTACGCGCAGACCGCTACGCCATTACCGACGGGTTCTTTAACAGCCGCTCGGCCGGTGGCGGGTTCGTGTCGCAGGACAGATTCGCCGACCGCTCCGGATGGGAGCCATCCTTCCGCGGTGCTGCGTTGGCGACACTGGGCGGAGGTTTGAGCGTGCGGGCGGCAGCCTACACCGGCCTGCGCCTCCCGACCCTGAATGAGCTGTATCGACCCTTCGTCGTGTTCCCCGTCGTGACGCAGGCCAATGCGGCGCTGGAAATCGAACGGCTGGAAGGGTTCGAAGCCGGCATCGATTTTGCACCTGCACCCAAAATCAGGCTGGCAGTGACCGCCTTCGACAACCGGGTGAAGGACGCCATCGCCAATGTCACTATCGATACCAACCTGCGGCAGCGGCAGAATATCGATGCAATCGAGGCGCAGGGGATCGAGCTGACCGGTTCGGCCACTCATGGCGCGTTCTCGCTCGACGCCGCTTTGTCCTACACCGACGCCACCGCGCGCGGATCCGGCTTCGCCGCTGCACTGGATGGCAACCGCCCATCGCAGACGCCGCGCTGGTATGCCGGCGGATCGGTCAGCTGGCGTCCGGCGGCGGACTGGCTGCTGTCGCTTTCCGTGCGGCATATCGGCGACCAGTTCGAAGATGATCTGGAAACCACGGTCCTGCCCGCATTCACCACTCTGGGCGCTTACATACAGGTGCCATTGCGCAAGCAATTAGCTTTGGTTTTACGCGGGGAGAACCTGACCGACGCCGAGATCGTCACGCGCAATTCGGGCGGCAATCTGGATCTTGGCGCACCACGTACGATCTGGGGCGGGGTGCGCTTCGGCTTCTAAGCCTGCACCACGTCCTGTTCGATAGCGCCGAAGATCGAATGGCCGTCGGCATCGTCCATCCAGATTTTCACGCTGTCACCCGGCTGCATGAAGCGGGTCTTGGCCTCGCCGTCCGCAATCGTTTCGATCATGCGGATTTCCGCGATGCAGGCATAGCCCGCGCCCCCTTCCGCCACCGGTTTGCCCGGGCCGCCATCGGCGCCCTTGTTGGAAATCGTTCCGGAGCCGATAATCGTGCCAGCGGTCAGGGGCCGCGTCTTGGCTGCATGGGCGACCAGATCGGGCAGGTTAAACGTCGCATCCTCGCCCACTTCGGGACGACCGAACGCCTCGCCGTTGTAATCGATCTTCAGAGGTAGCTGGATCACGCCTTTGCTCCAGGCATCACCCAACTCGTCCGGGGTGATGGCAACGGGCGAGAAGGCGGAAGGCGGCTTGGACTGAAAGAAGCCAAACCCCTTGGCCAGTTCGCCCGGGATCAGCCCGCGCAGCGACACGTCGTTCACCAGCATGATAAGCTTGATGTGGCCCGCAGCGTCCTCGCTCGAAACGCCCATCGGAACATCGTCTACGATGCAGGCAACCTCGCCTTCCATGTCGCAGCCCCATGCGGTGTCCTTCAGGGGGATGTCGTCGCGCGGGGCGAGAAAGCCGTCGCTGCCGCCCTGATACATCAGCGGATCGTGGTAGAAACTGTCCGGCACTTCCGCGCCGCGTGCCTTGCGCACCAGTTCCACGTGATTGATGTAAGCGCTGCCGTCTGCCCATTGATAGGCGCGGGGAAGCGGGGAATGTGCCTCACGCTCGTGGAACCGCTGGCAAGGCACCGCCTCATGTTCCACATCGCGGGCGAGCGCTTCCAGCTTGGGCGCGCATTCGGCCCAGTTGTCGAGCGCGGCCTGGAGCGTCGGCGCAATGTTGTCCGCCGCGCAATACCGCGTCACGTCCTTCGACACGACAACGAGTTTGCCGTCACGACCGGATTTCAGGCTGGCGAGTTTCATAGGACTTTTTCCTTCTCAGGCGTGTCGGGCTGGTTATCGGGATGGGCGGCGATAAAGGCGGGCAGCGCAAGGCAGGCCTCCTCGATCGCAGTAATACGGGGCGAAGCGGCAAAATCGTAATCGAACCGGCGGGCATTGTAGACCTGGGGTAGCAGTACCGCCTCGAACAGGCCGGGACGATCAAACAGGAAGTCGCCGGTTTCCAGCTGTTCCAGACGTTGTTCAAGCGGCACCAGCGTTTTCTCCAACCAGTGCCGGTACCAGATCCCGACCGCTTCCTTGTCCTGTTCCAGCTCGTTCGTGAGATATTTCAGAACCGGCAGGTTTAGCGGCGCGTGAAGTTCGGTCGCAATCGCCATCGCCAGTTCGCGACAAATATACCGATCCTCGATATCGGCAGGAAGCAGGGGGCGTGCGGGATGCGCCTCGTCCAGCCATTCCAGGATCGCCATGGACTGCGCGCGGTCGCGCCCGCTGGCTTCAAGCATCGGCACACCTGCGAACGGGTTGCGCGCGCGGAAGGCATCGCCGCGCTGTTCCGATTTGAGCAGATTGACCGGCTCGATATCGTAATCGAGACCCTTCAGATTGAGGGCAATCCGCAGGCGGTAACTGGTCGAGCTGCGGTAATATCCGTATAGTTTCATCGTATCGTTCAAAATGCCGGAATGTCCGTAATGGCACGCCCCAGGATCAGAGCGTGCACGTCATGCGCGCCTTCGTAGGTGTTGACGGTTTCCAGGTTTACCATGTGGCGCATGACCTGGTATTCTTCGGAAATTCCGTTGCCGCCATGCATATCGCGCGACTGGCGCGCGATATCGAGCGCCTTGCCCACATTATTGCGCTTCACGATGGAGATCATTTCGGGCGCGAACTTGCCTTCGTCCATCAGCCGGCCAACCTGCAGCGAGCTTTGCAGGCCCATCGCGATGTCGGTCATCATGTCGGCGAGCTTTTTCTGGAACAACTGCGTTGCCGCGAGCGGTCTGCCGAACTGGTGCCGGTCGAGGCCATATTGGCGGGCCGCGTGAAAACAGAACTCCGCCGCGCCCAGCGCGCCCCATGAAATGCCGTAGCGCGCGCGGTTGAGACAGCCGAACGGCCCTTTCAGCCCGGCCACATCGGGCAGGATCGCGTCGGCGGGAAGCTTAACCTCGTCCATCACGATCATGCCGGTGGTGCTGGCGCGCAGCGACAGCTTGCCCTCGATCTTGGGCGCGGATAGTCCCTTCATTTCTTTGTCGAGCACAAAGCCTTTGATCGCGCCATCATGCGCCTCGCTTTTGGCCCAGACGACAAACACATCCGCGAACGGCGCGTTGGAAATCCACGTCTTGCTGCCCGAAAGCGAGTAGCCGTCGCCGTCCTTTTTGGCGTAGGTTTTCATACCGCCGGGATCGCTGCCTGCGTCGGGCTCTGTCAGGCCGAAACAGCCGATAAGTTCGCCCGAAGCGAGGCCGGGCAGGTATTTTTTGCGTTGGTCTTCGGTGCCGAAGTCCTGGATCGGGTACATGACCAGGCTGGATTGAACAGAGGCCATCGAACGGTAGCCGCTATCGACCCGCTCGATCTCACGCGCGACGAGGCCGTAGGAGACGTAGGATGCGCCCGCGCCGCCATATTCTTCCGGTACGGTAACGCCCAGCAGGCCCGCTTCGCCCATCATCGGGAACAGTTCCGGCGCGTCCACCTCATCGCGGAAGGCGTCGATTACGCGGGGCTGCAATTCGCCTTGTGCAAAGCCGCGTGCGGCATCGCGGATCATGCGTTCTTCGTCGGAAAGTTGGCTTTCCAGATTGAACGGATCTTCCCAATCGAAACGTGCCATGCCGGCCATATGTGTTCTTCCTTTTCCGCCGTATGCCTTTGCAGGGGGCGGGCGGCGGGGCAAGGGGCACGGCGGGATTTTTGGTTTAAGGGGGAGGCTCTCTTGCGCTTCCAGATCCCGCTCGACACGAGCGGATAGGGAGGTGGTTCGTCAGCTTGCCGGTCGGCCCGCCACCAGATGTTCGACCACCTCAGGATCGGCCAGAGTGCTGGTGTCTCCCAGATTGGCGACGTCGCCTTCTGCAATTTTGCGCAGAATACGGCGCATGATCTTGCCGCTTCGTGTCTTGGGGAGTGCGGGCGCGAATTGCAGCACGTCGGGCGTGGCGATCGGGCCGATTTCCTTGCGGACCCACTGGACCAGTTCGGCACGCAGGCTGCCGTCTGAGTCGACCCCGGCATTTGGCGTGACATAGGCGTAGATGCCCTGTCCCTTCACCTCATGCGGCATTCCCACGACAGCGGCTTCTGCGACCGACGGGTGGGCGACGAGCGCACTTTCCACTTCGGCGGTGCCCATGCGGTGGCCCGACACGTTGATGACATCGTCGATCCGGCCGGTGATCCAGTAATAGCCATCCTCGTCACGCCGCGCGCCATCGCCGGTGAAATAGGAGCCGGGGAAGGTGCTGAAATAGGTCTGGAAGAACCGCTCGTGGTCGCCATAAACGGTTCGCATCTGGCCGGGCCAGCTGGCTTTGATGACCAGCGCGCCTTCCGCTGCACCTTCCAGTTCTTTGCCATCATTGTCGACCAGTGCAGGCTGTACGCCGAACATAGGGAGGGTGGCGCTACCGGGTTTCAAGGGCGTCGCGCCGGGCAGGGGCGTAATCATCGCGCCGCCGGTTTCGGTCTGCCACCAAGTGTCGACGATCGGGCAACGGCCATCGCCGATGACGTTGTAATACCAGTTCCATGCCTCGGGATTGATCGGTTCGCCGACCGTCCCAAGCAGCCGGAGCGACTTGCGGCTGGTTGCGGTGACATAACCGTCCCCCTCACGCATCAAAGCGCGCAAGGCCGTGGGTGCCGCGTAGAAAATCTCCACGTCGTATTTGTCCACGATCTGCCAGAACCGCGATTGGTCGGGAAAGTTCGGCACGCCTTCGAACATCACCTGCGTCGCTCCATTGAGCAGCGGGCCATATACGACGTAGCTGTGTCCGGTGACCCAGCCGACATCGGCGGCGCACCAATAGACAGGCATCGAGCCATCGGCGTTCGGTTGGTAATCGAACACATATTCATGCGTCATGGAAGTCCACACGGCATAACCGCCGGTGGTGTGCAGCACGCCCTTGGGCTTGCCGGTAGAGCCGCTGGTGTAGAGGATGAACAGCGGGTCTTCCGCGTCCATTTCCTCCGCCGGGCAATCGTCCGGCACTCCGGCGACCGCTTCCGCCCAATCGATATCGCGGCCTTCCACCATCGGTACGTCCGCGCCGGTGTGACGCAGCATGATGACCGTGCTGGCCGACGCTTTCTCCAGCGCCGCATCGACATTTGCCTTCAGCGGCACGCGCTTGCCCCCGCGCAGGCCCTCGTCGGCGGTAATCACGATATCGCTTGCGCAATCCTCGATCCGGCCGGCCAGCGCCTCGGGTGAGAACCCTGCGAACACCACAGAATGCACCGCTCCGATCCGCGCGCAGGCGAGCATCGCCACGGCAGCCTCTGGCACCATCGGAAGGTAGATCGTCACACGGTCGCCCTTCGTGACCCCGCGAGCTTTCAGCAGGTTGGCGAAGCGGCAGACGTCCCGGTGCAACTGCGCGTAGGTGATGCGGCGCGCATCAGTCTGTGGGTCGTCCGGCTCCCACAGAATAGCGACCTGACTGCCGCGTTCGGCCAGATGCCGGTCAAGGCAGTTGGCCGCCATATTGAGCGTGCCGCCGGTGAACCACGCAATCCCGAAATCACGTTCGTCGAAACTGGCATCCTGCACCGTATCGAACGATGTTATCCAGTCGATCCGCTGCGCTTCTTCGCGCCAGAATGCGTCGCTGTCCTCGATGGACCGGCGGTATTTTGCGCGGTAGCCGTCCGCGTCGATCAACGCGTTGGCGGCCCAGTGGGGAGGAACTGGATGGGTGCTGGACATGATTGGTCTCCCTCCGGTTGTCAGACTGCGCCGAATTTTGCGCGGAACCCGGCCTCGTCATTATCGGCGAGATAGCGGGCCTGCGTGCGCCAGTCGTCACGCTCGATGCGTCCGGCGAAGCGACCGAGCTGGCCGTCGATGCGGGCCACATCGGCGTCCGTCCAAGCGGCAATCTGCGCGAAAGTGGTTATTCCCATACCGCGCAGTGTCATTGCAAGTTTCGGCCCCACGCCCTTCATACGAGTCAGATCGTCGCCGTCTGTTGCTGCCGGTGCGGAAGTACCAACAGGCGCGCCAGCTACCTGCCGCGCGGCGACGGTTGCGGGTATGGCTGTCCCGGCCAGGCCGGTCGGCACTGCGGAGGCGGGCGGCGCATCGATCAGCGCCTGATTGCGGGCGGCGGCGTCGGCACCTTCGTCCAGCACGTCGGTCCGGGTCGTTTCCACCTTGGTGCGGCGCAGGGCGACAAACAACCACCATGCGACCAGCAGGCCGATTACCAATGCCGCCACCAGCAGCGGCCAGTTCGTTTGGACCAGTTCGATCATCGTGCGTTCCGTGCAAGAGGTAGGGAGAAATCCGGGGCCGCAATCATTCACGCGCTCCCCATAACAGCCAGCCGATCCCGATGCCTGTCGCATAGGCGGCAATCGCGAGTACCAGCAATTCGATCCAGATCGGCATTCAGGCTACCTCGCGCTGGGGGTGTCGATGGGGGTGGGCTGGATCGGAACGGTGGTTATCACGGAAAAGTCGATCCGCCGGTTTGCCGGATCGGCAGGGTCCAGACCCTCGACCGGTGCCGACGATCCGACCCCGGTAGCGCGCAAGCCGTCGCGCGGGATGCCGCGTGCCACCAATGCCTCGCGCACGGCGGCCGCGCGTTCCTGCGATAACGCGATGTTACGCGGTTCCTCACCCGAACTGTCGGTATGGCCGGTGACCGCGATGATGCTGCCGAGACACGGGCGCAATGCGGCAGCGACCTCGTCGAGCAATTCCACGCTGCCACCCTCGATGGTGCTGCTGGATTCCTCGAACCGGATGGTCCGCGCGCCCAGCAGGGCCTGCACATCGTCCTGGCAGTGCATCGGAGTGAACACCTGCTTGCCGCGTTCCGCCACCATCGTGCCATCGGCCCAGCGAATGCCGCCCATTCCGGGCACCGCGGCCACGGCATTGGCGACGGCCTGGCGGGTCGCCTCGTCTAGCGCTCCTCCGCCGGAGAGCGTCGGGTGGCGCGAGGGGGAGCCGTCGAAACTGGTGAAGTCCGCCACGACACCCGTGCCGCCTGCATCGGTGATGGCGCCGGTTGCCGACGCGTGCAGTTCGGCGGCAAGCTCGGTGTCCGTGATCTCGCCTGCAAAACCTGCCAGCGCAGCGACCGCGATGGCACCAGCGGTGATGATGAGAGTGGAGCGGACAGGCATGCTGCATGCTCTAGCAAAAAGGTGCGAGGGCAAAAGGGCAAATCCGCCTTGCACGATATTTCGCATGTCCGCCGTGGTGAAACAGGGACGCTGCCGCAGTGCGAGCGAAGTGTCAGGAAGCTTCCGCCGCTTCCTCCCCACCGGCGATGTTCTTACGAAACAGCACCCGATCCTCCGGCCCGAACCCGCGATGCCATATGACGAAACCGTATGTGGCAAGGATGGCGGGAATGCCTATCAGCAGCTCCAGCCATTCGGGCAGGAACGTGGCGGCATAGCCAACAGCCACAGCGGGCGCGGTGGCGTATACCAGTGCCCAGCGCCAGTTGTTGATGCGGTGCCCCAGCAGGCGACCAAGTAGCCAAGCTTTCACCAGCGATGCCGTGCCCAGTGCGATCATCAGGGCCAGTCCAGCACCGGCGGCCTTGTACGCTTCGGGCCAGGCGTAGGCTTCGACTGCCAGCATGATGCCGACCGTCAGCGCGGCCTGAAAGCCGATGGTAGCGATGGATATCCACAGATTGCGGACGCGCGCCATATAGACTAGTGCCGCTTCCGAAACGACGGCGGTCGCGGCCACAACTTCTGCCATCAGCAGGAAGGCGAGTGCGGCGGTCCCGCCCACGAAGTTCGGACCGACCAGGCCCATGACAGCCTCGCCGGGTATACCGAGCGCCAGCGCGATGCCCGCCTGCGCGGCAAGAATCCAGAACCCCACCTGACAAAGCTGGCGCGCAATGGCGCCGTAATTGTTCGTCTTCAGGTTCTTGGTAATAACCGGGCCGAGGATAGGCTCGAAGCTGGTTTTCAGTTTTTGCGGCAGGCTCGCCACCTGCTGCGCCACGTAATAGACACCGACAGCAGCCGGTGCCGCAAACAGGCCGAGGATGAAGATATCGATCCTGCGCGTGCCCCATTCGATGGCATCGGCGGTGGCAAGCGGCAGCGCGCGCATCGTCATCTTGCCCATGGCGCGCAATTGCGGCGTCCATGCCTTTGGCAGGCCGTAGGTGCGCAGGAACGGCCACAAGCCGGTCAGAAGCCCGGCATAGATCGACAGGATATAGGCAAGGCTCAGACCGTCTTCCGGTGCGATGAAATAGAACGCGCCTGCGCCGATGCTGATCGCCCACGGTTCGACGATTGCGCGGGCGCGCACGGTGGTTGCGATGTCATAGCGATAGGCCTGCGCCGCCAACACAATCTCCGTCAGCGCATAGGCTGGGATGGCCAGCACCAGCATCTGGTCGATCAGGGAATATTCGCCGCTCGGGAACATCGGCGCGGGCACGAACCAGAAAAACAGCGCCGCCAGAGTGCCAAAGATGGTGGCGAGCAGGATGGCGTCGAACACTGTATTTGCCGGGCGCGCTTCACTGTTTGCCAACCGCTGCGCCAGTCCGCGTTTTTCGCCCATGGAACACATTAGCGCCGTCAGCTCGATGACCACCAGCGCGCTGGCGAAGCGGCCCAGCTCCTCCGCGCCGTAAAGCCGCCCGGCAATAAACAGGAACGGGATGCGGGCCGCGAGGCGCAGCAGGAAGCCGAAGAAATTGGTGCGCCCGCCCTTGGCCAGCGCGGCGATATCCTGACCGTCCTCACCGGAAGCCGCCGCAGCAGACCCGCTTCCCAGGGTTCGCGGATGTACCGGATTGTCCGGTTCGCTCACGCAGGCGCGCCTTCTTCGCCGGACACTTCTCGGCGGAGCGGGCGGGCCAGCAGCGCTTCCACGATCACTGGTGCAGGCGCACCTTTCAGCACTTCGTCCACCGCCGAAACGATCGGCATCGGTACGCCGTGCTTGCGGGCCAGTTCAGCCAGCACCGGCGCAGTGTGCGCGCCTTCGGCTACGGTCGTGCGGTCCTGCATTAGTGAAGTGGGGTCTGTCCGCTCGCCATTACCCTGCGCGCCCAATTCGCCCAGCGTCTTGCCGAGCGAAAAATTGCGGCTGGCCGTGCTGGAACAGGTCAACACCAAATCCCCCAAACCACACAGCCCCGCCAGCGTTTCGGCCCGCGCACCCAGTGCCTCCCCAAAACGCAGCATTTCGGCATAGCCGCGTGCGATCAAGGCTGCGCGGGCGTTCTGGCCAAGGCCGAGACCTTCGACGACACCGCACGCAATCGCGAGGACGTTCTTTACCGAGCCGCCAATCTCGGTTCCGGTCAGATCGTCGGAGTAATAGGGCCGGAAGGCGGGCCGCGCGATATCTGGCGAAATGCGATCCCATTGCTCCTCGCCGCCGGAACAGGCGAGCGTTACCGCCGTAGGCAGACCTGCTGCGACCTCATGCGCGAAAGTGGGTCCGGAAAGGACCGCTACTGCGCTGACCGGCGCAGCGTCCCTTGCCACTTCGTTCATCAGCCGCCCGGTGGCGCGTTCGATACCCTTGCTGCACAGGATCAGGTCGCGCGGCTGGGTGGTCAGACTGCCGAGGACTGCTCCCAGATGTTGTGCCGGGGTTACGGCGAGCACGGTGTCTATGCCTGCCAGATCGGTCACGTCGCCGGTGGCGGTGATATTGGGGTGTAACTCGATGCCGGGCAGGAAGTGATCGTTGCGGTTATATGCGCCTATATCGGCCACCACCTCGGGTTCACGTGCCCATAGCGTGACCGCGCGGCCATCACTGGCGAGCATCTGCGCCAGCGCAGTACCCCAGGCCCCTGCGCCAATCACGGCGACCGGATTTTGCGTCTCGCTCATGCTTTAACTCCAGCTCCGCGCGCAGGGGCGGCATCGGGATCGAGCGGCCAGCGCGGACGGGCCATGATGTCCAACGGATCGGACTGGCCGAGCCGCTCGCAGCCCGCCCAGGCAATCATCGCGGCATTATCCGTACACAGCGCCATCGGCGGCGCGGAAAAGCCGATGCCGCGCGCGCTGGCAAAGTCACCAAGAGCGCTGCGCATGGCGGCATTGGCAGCCACTCCGCCAGCCACCACCAGTGCTGGAATGTCGGGCATGGTATCCAGTGCGATGCGCAGCCGGTCGGTCACACATTCGATTGCGGCTTGCTGGAAGGATGCAGCAATATCGGCGTCAGAATAGGCCACGCCTTTGCTACCGGCCTGCGCATCCTTGGCGCGCATCACCGCGCTTTTCAGTCCGGCAAAGCTGAAATGCGGTTCGCCGCTGCCGACCAGCGGGCGCGGCAGTTTCACCGCGTTCGGATCACCTTGCAAGGCGAGCTTTTCCACCGCCGGTCCGCCAGGATAGCCCAAGCTCAGGATCTTGGCGGTCTTGTCGAACGCCTCGCCCAAGGCATCGTCGATAGTGGTGGCAAGGCGGGTGTACCGGCCTACGCCGTCGACCCGCAATATCTGGCAATGCCCGCCCGATACCAGCAGCAATGCATAGGGGAAATCCAGCTCCGGATCGGCGAGACGCGGACTGAGCGCATGACCTTCCAGATGGTTTATCGCGATCAGCGGGACGTCCGTTGCCATGGCCAGCGCCTTTGCACTTACCAGGCCGACCATGACCCCGCCGATCAGCCCCGGCCCGGCGGTCGCTGCAATCGCGTCGAGGTCGCTCAGCGCCAGTCCGGCATCTTCCAGCACAGCCTTCACCAGCGGCGTGACCCGTTCGGCATGAGCGCGGGCGGCGATTTCGGGGACGACACCGCCATAGGGTGCGTGTTCGGCGTCTTGCGAGGCTATCCGCTGCGCGATTATGCGCCGGTCGTCATCCGCATCATCGGGCCCGCCAATGGCAACAAGTGCGGCCGCGGTTTCGTCGCAGCTCGATTCAATTCCCAGCACGATTGCCATGCCGCTTTCCCTGCACCTGTTGCGAAGCTAGGGCAAGCATCGCAATAGGCAGGCTACATGACCGAAAACAATCCCACTCCATCCTCTACCGCCATTCAGCTGCGCCTCGGCACGCGGCAGTCGCCGCTGGCGATGGCGCAGGCGGAGGAAGCACGCAGGCGCCTGTGTGCGGCCCATGGATGGGAAGAGGGTGCCGTTGAACTGGTTCCGGTGGTGGCAAGCGGCGACAAGATCCAGGATCGCGCTCTGGCGGAGATTGGCGGGAAGGCCCTGTGGACGCGCGAGCTCGACATCTGGCTGGACGAAGGACGCATCGATGCGGCGGTGCATTCCATGAAGGATGTGGAGACCATCCGCCCGCCGCGTCTTGTGATCGCTGCCATCCTGCCGCGCGCGGACCGGCGCGATGTACTGGTGGGCGCGTCGTCCATCGCCGCCATCCCGCATGGTGCCAAGATCGGCACCAGTGCACCGCGCCGCGCCGCGCAGATGCTGAACCTGCGGCCCGATTGCGAAGTCGTGCTGTTTCGCGGAAACGTCGCCACGCGGTTGGCCAAGCTGGCGGCGGGCGAGGCGGATGTGACGCTGCTTGCCGCAGCCGGGCTTGAGCGGTTGGGAGAAACGGACACGGGCGCCGCGCTCGACCTGGATGAATTCCTATCCGCTCCTGCGCAGGGTGCAATCGGGCTGGAATGCCGCGCCGACGATACCCGTACGCTGAAGCTGCTGTCCGCAATCGATCACGAAACCAGTCACACCGAAATCCTGACCGAGCGCGCGCTCCTCTCCGCTCTGGAAGGCAGTTGCCACAGTCCGATTGCTGCATCCGCTGTTAAGAATATCGATGGTAGGGTCAATTTACGTGCCGTAATCTTCAGTCCCGACGGGTCGGATCGTGTGGCCGGCGAAGTCGCGTTCGCCGCGTCGCTATCGGACCCGGTCGGGCCGGTGGCGGATTTTGCCGCCGATCTCCTGAAGCGCGCAAAGCCTGCAACACGCGCCGTATTCGGCCAAATGCAGTAGAACGGAATTAAAAGCCCATGCGACAGACGCAGCCGGTGCTCTGCATCAGACCCGAACCCGGACTGACCGCCACCCGCCGCAATGCGGCAAAGGCTGGCATCGAGGTCAAGGGCCAACCGATGTTCGCCATCCGCAGCGTATCCTGGGACCCACCCGAAGGCCGCTTCGATGCGATTTTGGCTGGTAGCGCGAACGTCTTTCGCAAGGGCGGGCCGGGGCTTGCATTGTACAAAGACCTGCCGGTTCACGCGGTAGGGCAAACCACCGCCGAACTCGCCCGCCAGCACGGGTTCACCGTTGCCTCGATCGGGCGCGGTGGGTTGCAATCCGTGCTCGATGCGCTGGGGGGCGGGGTGCTTCACCTGTTACGATTGTGCGGGCGTGATCGGGTCGAATTGTCGGTGCATGAAGCCGTTTCGGTCACCGACCGGGCAGTTTACGAAAGTGCGCCCCTTCCCATGCCGGCTGAAATGGGCGCGATCCTGCGCGATGGCGGCGTCGTGCTGCTACATTCGGCCGCTGCGGCGCGACATTTTGCGGAGCAGATCGACCGCCTGCGAATCCATCGCGGCAACATCGCACTGGTGGCGCTTGCGCCCGCCATTGCCGTGGCGGCCGGTAACGGCTGGCGCGCTGTTCTGGTGGCGGAAACGCCCGACGATACCGCGCTGCTGGCCTTGGCCGCGCAGTTGTGCCACGATTAATCGGTAGCCAGCATTGGCTGCAACCGCGCATCGGCGCCGTCTGGCAAGGGTATGATGGACAGCTTCACTTCAGGAACTTCAGGCAATGCTGCAGATCGCGGCACGACACCGGATGATACGCCGGATGCCGGATCGACCGCTTCGTCGGCCAAGCCAACGGCAAAACAGGCGGGAGCCGTTTCGGTCCGCACAATGATCGGCCTGATTGCAGCCGCGTTTCTGGCGGGCGCCGTGCTGCTTGCAGTGTTGCTCCATTTTTCAGGCTACACATCCGACCGGCCCGAGACCGCACAAATCTCGACCCAGCAGAAACTTGCCGCAGACAGCGCCAGTATCGACGCCGCGCTGGAGGCTGGCGCTGCTGACGAGCCGGAGGCGCTGGACGAAACGCAGGCCGTCGAAGCGGTTGAGGCAGCTGAGCGGGTGGCCGAAACGCAAGGTGGGTTGGACCAGCGACTGGCAGCTGCGGAACAGCGGATCGGGCGCCTCGACCTGCAGGCGCAGGCTGCGTCGGGCAATGCGGCGCGAGCGGAAGGCCTGCTGATTGCGTTTGCCGCGCGCCGCACGCTCGATCGCGGCGCCGAACTTGGGTATCTTGCGGACCAGTTGCGGTTGCGGTTCGGGGACGCCAAACCCAACGCAGTGCGCGCCGTAATAGAGGGCGCGCGCGATCCGGTTACTCTGGATGGGCTGATCGCCCGGCTCGACGGGCTGGCTCCGGTACTGGAAACGCGCGAGGAAGAGCTGAGCTTTGCCCGCCTGCGCCGCGAACTGGGCGAAGTCTTCGTCGTCCGACGCGAAAACACACCGTCACCCCAACCCCGCCGCCGTCTGGAGCGCGCGCGGTTTTTCCTTGAAAGCGGACGCGTGCCGCGCGCGATTCAGGAAGTGCAGCAATTGCCCGGCGCGGCAAGCGCGCAGGACTGGATTACCGACGCGCAGCGTTACGCCCGGATCAGGGAAGCGTTGGACCTGCTGGAGACGACAGCGATACTGGAAACCCGCCAGTTGCGCGATGCCGATGCACAGCGGGTGGAGCAGCCAAGCCCAGCGCAATAAGCGGGGTCCGCGCCACTTATCCGCAATATCTATCCTCGCAGCAATTCCGGCAGATCGCCCGAAACGCCGCGCGCCTCGTTCATGAACCAGTCTTTCAGCATCGGCGCGCGCTGGATGCCTGCCATTCCCAAGCGGCGGACGGCAGAGGCACCTCGGCCCGGAATACCGAACAGCCGCGTCAGGCCGTCGGTTGCAAGCGCCACGGAAAAGGCGTCCAGCCCGCGCCAGTTTTCGTAACGCGCCAGCAATTGGGCGTCACCCGGCTCCAGCCCCAGCCGAAGCCCGTCATCCAGCACTTCCACCAACGCGCCAACATCGCGCAGGCCCAGGTTCAGGCCCTGTCCGGCGATGGGGTGGATGCCGTGCGCGCTGTCTCCGATCAAGGCTAGCCGCTCCGCCGTGATTTTGGCCGTGTGGTGGAAGCCCAGCGGCCAGGAACTACGCGGGCCTGCCTCAGTAATTTTGCCGAGGATACCGTCCATCCGCATTTCCGCTTCTGCGATGAAAGCCCGGTCGCCCAGTTTCAAGCTGCCGGCGGCGTCTTTTTCGTCCACCGTCCAGACCAGCGCGCTGCGATGACGGCCCTGTTCGTCATCGAGCAGAGGCAGCAGCGCGAACGGCCCTGCGGAATAGAAGATTTCCCACGCCACATGATCGTGCGGTTTTTCGTGGATCAACCCGGAAATGATGGCGCGGTGGCGGTAATCCCACTTCGCGATGGCGAGCCCGGCTTCGTCCCGTGTGGGGGAGCCGCGCCCTTCCGCGCCGACCAGCAACGCACCTTCCAGAACCGTTCCGTCCGCCAGGGTTGCCGACACCCCATGCTCGCCGCGATGTCGCGCCACCACCTCAGCACCGGGGTGCCAGTTTATGAGTGGTTCATCCTGCGCGGCATCGAACATCGCCTTGCGCAACTGCCGATTGGCGAACATCCGGCCCAGCGATCCCTCGCCTTCGCCCGGCTGGAAGTCGATCCGGCCCGGTCGCATGGCGTCGGTGACGGCAATCTTGGAAATCGGGCTGGCGAACGGCGCCAGCGCTTCGGCAAGACCGATATTCTTGAACAGGTTCCAGCTGGCAGTGGAAATGGCGGACGCACGGCCATCGAAGCCTTCCGCCATTTGTGCGGCCGGATCGGCGCGGTCTACAACATGGCTAGTCATCCCCTTGTTCGCGGCTGCCAGTGCCAGCGTCATGCCGACCAGCCCGCCGCCCAGTATGACCAGGTCGTTCCGCTTCGCGTGCGCCGCGTTCATGCCGTTTTCCATTCCAAAATCATCGCATGAACCCTATGGCCACCGGCACGATGCGCGCAAGCACCTTCCCGTTTTACCAACTTTTATCGGCCATGCTGGTTTTGTTGTCCGCTGCTTGCTGGCCGGGCATGTCGGCGGCCCGAGGCGAGACCAATCTCGCTGCCGAACTTGTCCCTTCGGGCGCTGCCGTTCCGGGTGAAACGCTGGAACTCGCGATCCGCTTCACACCGCGTACGCCGGAATGGCATGGCTACTGGTCCAATCCGGGCGATGCGGGGATCGGGATGCAGCTCGACTGGCAGCTGCCGGACGGATGGAAAGCGGGAGAGCCCGACTATCCCGTACCGCGCCGGCTACTCATTGCGGGGCTGATGAACCACGTTTACGAAGGGGAGTATGCAGTTCTGGTGCCCATAACGGTTCCAGAAAGCGCGCAGCCCGGATTGGTGCAGGCCATATCGGTAAATGCGCAATGGCTTGCCTGCACCGACCAGATCTGTGTGCCCGAAGGGGGTGTCCTGACCGCTGATGTCAAAGTGGCCGCAAAACCGGGCGCGGCAGCCCGCCAGTTCGCACAATGGCGCGCTGCGGTTCCGCCGATGCTGGACGCGGAAGGCCGGTTCGACCGGCAAGGCGGTACCCTGCGGATAGCCATACCGCTGGCAGAAGCCGCCGTGCTGAGCGATCCGCATGTGTTCCTCGCAACCGAAGATCTGGTGCGGTATTCCGCCGCCCAGACTTTCCGGCGGCAGGGCGATGTTCTGGTGGCGGAAATACCGCTTGATGGCGATCCCGTCCTTCCCGACACGGTAAGCGGCATTCTGGCTTTTGCAGATGGCGAAGGTGTTCGCTTTGAGGCCGAGGTCGGGATTGTGCCTTCGAGCCTGCCGCTGTTCGCAGCCGCTGATAGCCAAGTTGGCGACTTCTGGCTTGTCCTGCTGGCGGCGCTGGCGGGCGGGTTGTTGCTCAACATCCTGCCTTGCGTGTTTCCGATCCTCAGCCTGAAAGCCCTGTCGCTGGTGCGCGCCGGTGGGAGCGAGCGCACAGCAAGGCGCGAAGGTGCGGCCTATCTGGCAGGCACCACCGCAATGACGTTGGGATTAGGCGCTCTGTTACTGGTCCTGCGCGCCGGTGGGGAGCAGGCTGGGTGGGCTTTCCAGTTGCAGGAACCGGCAATTATCGCAGCCCTGCTGGTACTGATGGTGGCAATCACCGCCAATCTGGCCGGGCTGTTTCACCTGCCCAGCCTGTCCTTCTCTCGTCAGACGGGTGCGAGTGGCGCGTTCGGTACCGGGTTATTGGCGGCTTTCGTGGCGACGCCATGCACGGGTCCGTTCATGGCGGCGGCGCTGGGCGCGGCTTTGCTGCTGCCGAACTGGCAGGCGATGGCCCTGTTCGGGATGCTGGGAGTAGGGCTGGGGCTGCCGTTCCTGCTAATCGGCTTCGTCCCGTCGCTGCGCCGGATGCTACCCAAACCGGGGGCATGGATGGAGACATTCCGCAAGCTGATGGCGGTACCCATGGCGCTGACGGCGGCGGCTTTGGTGTGGCTTTGCTGGCGGATCGGGGGCGCTGCATTCGCAGGACTCGCGGTGGCGTTGGCTTTCCTGCTGACTCTCGCCATGGCGCGCGCATCGCAGCGCAGGATGGCGGGCAAGCATGTTCTTGGCGGCACGGTCGCCCCTGCTCTGGTGCTGTCTGTAGCGGCGATCTTCGTAATGTCGCGCGTCGTTGCTGGCGGCACGACTGCTACAGAGATCGAAAGCGTGCTGGACACCGAGCCATTTTCCGCCGCTGCCTTGGCCGAGGCGCGCGCAGGAAGTAGGCCGGTATTCGTATGGATGACCGCCGATTGGTGCGTCACCTGCAAGATCAACGAAAGCGTTGCCATCGAACGTCAGGCAACGCGGGAGGCGTTCGAAGCCGCAAATGTCACCGTATTGCGCGGCGACTGGACCCGGCGCGATGCTGAAATTGGGGCGTATATAGCCGAGCAGGGCGCGGCCGGGGTGCCGCTCTATATCTGGTACGACGATGGCGGGCCGGGCAGGAAATTGCCGCAATTGCTGGGGCAGGATGCGCTGGTCGAACTGGCCGAAGCGAGTGCCGCTCGTTGAGAGTGGCGCTGGAAGCTAGTCCAGGTCCTCCTGCTCCATTTCCTCCTCCGGCGCGTCCTGTTCCAAATCTTCCGTTTCTGCACCCAGATCCTGTTCGGGAGGTGCGGCGCGGCATTGGCTGACAAGTTCGCCGGGCAACGGGCTGGCGTTCAATTTGACCAGGCCGGCGCCCGGTACTGTTACCGTAACATCGCGCGGCCCGGTCAGGACGTTAAACTCCGTCCGGTCCGCCGCATCCACGCCGCGCCACAGCCACGCCCGGCCGTTATATTCCGCATCGACCGGCACACGGGCGACATGGCCGTTGCCAACCAGTGCCATCAGCGCCTGTGCCTTGGCATCTGCCCGTGCAAAGCGGGTGAATTCGAGTTGCCCGGTGCCATCATCGGCGGCGGAACATTCCAGTGCCAGCAGAGGCGCTGCGCCGGGTACGCCGTAAACCAGCCGCGCATCGATACCCGGGCGCAAATCGGTGGCAACCCAGACTGCGCCTTCTGTATCGGGAGAGGGCAACGGCTCGCTTGCGAAATCGCGGCTTTCCGCAAGGTCCACCCGCTCGACATAGCCGTCCGCCGCCGGCGGGGCGCACGCGGTAACAGCGCCTGCCGTCAGTGCTACCACACCGCATTTTCGCCACATGCTGGCCCCCATACTGGCCATTATCACTTGCCCCAGCGCTTTTTCTTCTGGCCGTAACGGGTCTTGCGGGTGCCGGGTTTGCCTTCGTTGCTGCGACCCACCTTCGGCGCCTTGTGTTCCAGTTCGGGCAGGCCGAGCTCGTCATTTTCGAGAGAGCGGATTTCGTCTCGCAACCGTCCGGCCGTCTCGAATTCAAGATCGGCGGCCGCGGCGCGCATCTGTTTTTCCAGATCCTCGATATAGGCGCGCAAATTGTGGCCGACCAAATTTGCCGGTGCGTTGTCGTCATCGGCATTCGACATGCCGTCATTCGCAGCGGAGATCGAAACGATATCGGCAATGCCGCGCGTAATCGTGCGCGGCGTGATGTCGTGTTCTTCGTTATAAGCGCGCTGTTTTTCCCGCCGACGCTCGGTTTCTGCCATGGCGCGTTCCATGCTTCCGGTAATCCGATCAGCATAGAGGATAACCTTCCCATCCACGTTGCGCGCCGCGCGCCCGATGGTCTGGATCAGGCTGGTTTCGGAGCGGAGGAAGCCTTCCTTGTCCGCATCGAGGATCGCCACCAGCCCGCATTCGGGAATGTCCAATCCCTCACGCAGCAGGTTGATGCCGACCAGCACGTCATACACGCCCAGCCGCAGATCACGGATCAGCTCGATCCGCTCCAGCGTTTCCACGTCGGAGTGCATGTAGCGGACTTTCAGCCCGGCCTCGTGCATGAACTCGGTAAGGTCCTCGCTCATCCGCTTGGTCAGCGTGGTGACAAGCGTGCGGTAGCCGTTGGCGGCAACTTTGCGGCATTCCTCGATACAATCCTGCACTTGGTCTTCCACGGGCCGGATTTCGATCGGCGGGTCGATCAGGCCGGTCGGGCGAATGACCTGTTCGGCAAACACACCGCCGGTCTGCTCCATCTCCCACCCGCCCGGAGTTGCGGAGACAGCAAAGGTCTGCGGCCGCATCGCGTCCCACTCGTTGAAGCGCAAGGGGCGGTTGTCGATACAGGATGGTAGGCGGAAGCCATATTCGGCGAGCGTCAGCTTGCGGCGATGATCACCTTTCGCCATCGCGCCGATCTGCGGCACGGTCTGGTGGCTTTCATCGACGAACAGCAGCGCGTTTTCCGGCAGATATTCGAACAAGGTCGGTGGCGGTTCGCCGGGCAGGCGACCGGTCAGGAAACGCGAGTAGTTCTCGATCCCTGCGCAGCTTCCGGTCGCAGCAATCATTTCGAGGTCAAAATTGGTGCGCTGCTCCAACCGCTGCGCTTCCAGCAGCAAGCCTTCTTCTTGCAATTCCTTCAGCCGTTCGGTCAGTTCGAACTTGATGGCGCTGGCGGCCTGCTTCATCGTCGGGCCGGGTGTGACGTAGTGCGAATTGGCATAGATGCGCACAGTCTTGAGGCTGGCGCCCTTCTTGCCGGTCAGCGGATCGAATTCGTGAATTTCCTCGATATCGTCACCGAAGAAGCTGATGCGCCAAGCCATGTCTTCATAATGGCTGGGGTATATCTCCAGATTGTCGCCGCGGACACGAAAATTGCCGCGCCCGAACCCGGCATCGTTGCGCTTGTATTGCAGCGCCACCAGCTTGCGAATGAGTTCGCGCTGGTCGACTGTTTCGCCCGCCTTGATATCGAAGATCATGGCGGAATAGGTTTCGACAGAGCCGATCCCGTACAGGCACGATACCGATGCCACGATAATTACATCGTCGCGTTCCAGCAGGGAGCGTGTGGCCGAATGACGCATCCGGTCGATCGCCTCGTTTACCGAGCTTTCCTTCTCGATATAGGTGTCCGACCGCGCGACATAGGCTTCCGGTTGGTAGTAATCGTAATAACTGACGAAATACTCGACCGCGTTGTTGGGAAAGAAGCTCTTGAATTCGCCGTATAGCTGGGCGGCTAGGATCTTGTTGGGTGCCAGGATTAGCGCGGGCCGCTGCGTTGCCTCGATCACCTTGGCCATGGTGAAAGTCTTGCCGCTGCCGGTGACGCCCAGCAACGTCTGCGTCTGTTCGCCGTCCTTCACGCCCTGAACGAGTTCCGCAATCGCGCGTGGCTGGTCGCCTGCTGGCGAATAATCCGACACCAGTTCGAACTTACGGCCGCCCATCGATTTGTTGGGTCGTACGGGTTTGTGCGGTTTGAATTCGCCCGTGGTGTCGGGTTCCTCCAAGCCTCTGCGAATAACCAGTTCTGCCATGGCGGACCATATGGGGAACAGCGGCGGCCGGGGCAAGCGGCCGCGTGAAGCTGTCACCGCCGGGGTCGCCAGCATCTTGGCAAGCTCCTTGGCAAGCGATGCCACGCGCGGTAGCCTGCCGGTCGGCTACCGACGATTTTGGAGACCTGGCGATGCGCTATTCCTACGCAGTTATTCTCGCATTCGCGCTTACACTCGCCGCGTGCGGCAGCGATCCGGCGACGCCAATGGACGAGGAAGAATTGCTGGCGCGTGCGGACGCTTTGGTGATGCCGAAGGCCGGTCTCTACAACGCGAGCACCGAAATGCTGGAATTCGATGTTGCCGGCCTCCCGCCGCAGCAAGCCGACCGGATGAAGGACATGATGTCCGGCATGCGCGGGGCACCGCAATCCTATTGCCTGACGCAGGCCGATGTGGAGGGCGGTTTCAAGGAATCGCTTCGCCGCCTGAACCAGAAGCAGGGCGAAAGCTGCGACTTTACCGCGTTCGAAACCGATGGCGACGACGTAGATGCCGCAATGTCATGCTCGGTCCCGGGTGGCGGCACGGCGGACATCGAGATGGACGGCACGGTCAGCGCGGAACAGCAGGATATGGTCATGACCATCACCACGTCGAGCAGCATGATACCCGGAGGCAAGATGACGATGAAGATGCGAACGACTGCAGAATATAGCGGCCCCTGCGGCTGACTGTTCTTCAGTCGCGATCGGCTGGTTCATGGGCAGTATAAGCAGGCGCTCACATAAACCGGGCATGGCTTTCAGCAATCTGACATTGCGGCGTTCCGCAACCTCCCCGCCGGTAGCCATGGCGAGTGCGACCGGAACTTTAGCGCCAACGGACGCCATCGGGTTTCGCACCCGGCTCGCGCTTGCAAGCGAACGGCCTGCCGTTCCCGAACCACGCCCGCCCGTATGGCGGATGATGGCGGAACTTGAATATATGGCCGAACCGGTGCGTCGCCGGTTCCGCAAGATCGACGTCCCGCGCGCCGCCCATCCGCGCACGGTCATGATCCTGCCAGGTTTCGCCACAACACCGTGGCGGATGCGCTATCTCGCCGTGCAGCTGGAGCGGGCAGGGCATACCGTCAGGCGCTGGGGCCTCGGCACGAATTGGGGACCGACGCCTGAAAACGTTTCCTTTCTCGAAGGACGGCTGGCGACATTGTCCGAATTGTCGGGCGACAAGGTATCGCTGGTCGGCTGGAGCCTGGGTGGGCTGTTCGCGCGCGAGCTTGCCCGCAGGCGCCCTGCGAATGTGGCGAAAGTCATCACGATGGGTACGCCGTTTTCTGGTAGCCCGCGCGCCAACAACGCCTGGCGCGCGTATCAATTCGTTACCGGCCACAGCGTGGATGCGCCCCCGATCACGGGTGATGTAGCGATCAAGCCACCCGTGCCTACGGTAGCGTTATGGAGTCCGCGCGACGGTATTATTGCGCCGCGTGCCGCCTGCGGCAGGCAGGGCGAACGGGATCGCGCGATTGCCCTGCGGTGCACGCATATGGGCTTTTCCTTCAGCCGGGAGGCGATTGAAACTCTGGCGGCGGAACTGGACGCGCCCTGAAGGCTTGGTAAGGGGAAGCGCGCTGCATTTCCGCAAGGCGCGCTGCATCCTGTGCCATCAGCGGGCGCGATGCCCCGGGGGTTCATCATCGGCGACAACAGTTTTTTCAACGAGATGCGCAATGCCGACGGCAGCGTGCGTCCGGCTTACGAAGATTACGCAACCTGGTTTGATGAGCAGGAAGACGGATTTCTGGCGCGCAAGGGTGCCGAGGCGGAAGGGGCCTTTCGCAAGACCGGCATCACCTTCAATGTCTATGGCGAGGATGAGGCTGAAGAACGTCTAATCCCGTTCGACATGGTGCCGCGGGTGTTGACTGCGAGCGAATGGCGCCGGCTTACGCGCGGTATCGAACAGCGGGTCAAGGCGCTAAACGCCTTCATGTACGATCTCTATCACCGGCAGGAGATCATCCGCGCCGGTCGCCTGCCGCAGCGATTGTTCCGCAATAACGAAGCCTGGCTTCCCAACATGGTCGGTTTTACGCCGCCGGGCGGGGTCTACACCCACATCGTAGGAATTGATTTGGTTCGTACCGGGCCGGACGAGTTTTACGTGCTGGAAGACAATGCGCGCACCCCGTCGGGCGTTTCCTACATGCTGGAAAACCGCGAAACGATGATGAGCATGTTCCCCGAACTATTCACCCGCGTCGGCGTGCGCCCGGTTTCGGACTATCCGCGCCGCCTTGCCAAAAGCCTTGCGGCCTGTGCCCCCGATATGACGACCGGCAAGCCTCGCGTCGCTGTGCTGACGCCGGGTATCTACAACAGCGCCTATTACGAACACGCCTTCCTTGCCGATCAGATGGGCGCAGAGCTGGTCGAGGGTAGCGATTTGCGCGTGATCGATGGCCGCGTGGCGATGCGGACCACCCATGGGTTCCAGCCGGTCGACGTGATCTACCGGCGGGTTGATGACGATTTTCTCGATCCGCTGACTTTCAACCCCGACAGCGCGCTGGGCGTGCCGGGCATCATGGATGTATACCGCGCGGGCGGCATCACGATTGCAAACGCGCCAGGTACCGGCGTGTGCGACGACAAGGCGATTTACAGCTTCATGCCGGAAATCGTCGAATTCTATACCGGCGAAAAGCCGCTGCTGCCGAACGTCCAGACCTGGCGCTGCGCTGAGCCGGACAGCCTGGCCTATGTGCTCGACAATCTGGCCGAACTGGTGGTGAAAGAAGTCCACGGTTCGGGCGGTTACGGAATGCTCATTGGCCCGGCGGCGAATTCCGACGAACTGGACGCATTCCGCCGCAAGCTGCGGGACAATCCGGAAAATTACATCGCACAGCCGACGCTGGCGCTTAGCACTTGTCCCATTTTTACCGAAAGCGGCCTTGCCCCGCGTCACGTCGATTTACGGCCCTACGTGCTGGTTTCACCCAATGGGGTAGATATCACGCCCGGTGGTCTAACGCGGGTAGCGATGGAGGATGGATCGCTGGTCGTGAACTCTTCGCAAGGCGGAGGCACCAAGGATACTTGGGTGTTGAAAGACTGATGGCTGCGCGCGCAACACGGGAAACAGCTTCATGTTAGGTCGCACCGCAAATGGCGTGTTCTGGCTCTTCCGGTATCTGGAGCGGGTCGAAAATACCGCCCGCCTGCTGGATGCGGGTCTGCGCATGGCGCTCACCCGCGATATCGTTACGGCGGAGGAAGAGTGGCGCTCGGTCATGGAAACTGCCGGGCAGCGCGCCGGTTACGAAACGAAGCATGGTACCTATACGGGCGTACAGGCCTGGAACTATATCCTGCGGGATAATGACAATCCGGCAAACGTCCTGAAAATGTTCGAAGGTGTTCGAACAAACGCCCGTTTGGCGCGCAACGCGATCAGCGGCGAATTGTGGGAAGCCATCAACGAAGGCTGGATGCAGATCGAAGAGCTGCTGTCACGGCCGGTCGGCCAAGGCGAAGTTGGCGAGGTTATCGCGACGATTCGCCGCGCCGCTACTCTCGCTCATGGCGCGGTTGACGGTACTTTGTTGCGCAATGCGGCGTATTACTTTGGCCGGGCGGGCACCTTCCTGGAACGCGCCGACAGCACCGCCCGCATCCTCGATATCAAGTACTACCTGCTGCTGCCGTCCTTCAGTCATGTCGGCTCCAGCCTGGATACTGGCCAATGGGAGCATATTCTGCGCTCCGTATCGGGTGACCGTGCCTATCGCTGGCTCAATGCAGGCAATATCGATGCGCGCGGTATGGTCGAATTTCTGGTGCTGGACGACCGGTTTCCGCGCAGTCTCGCCTTTTGCCATTCGGCTCTCCGCGATAATCTGGCGGCGCTGGCCCGGGTGCATGGCCGCGAAGGGCAGTGCAACGAAATCATCCGCCAAGCCGATATCGAACTGACCGACCTGACGATCGACGCCGTGCTCGAGCAGGGATTGCACCAGTTCCTGCAGCAATTCACTAATCGCAATGCCGCCATATCATCCGCCATCGCGGACGATTACCGGTTTCTTGCCTGAGGATACGCCAATGCGCCTCTCCATCAAACATACCAGCACCTATCGCTTCGGCGGGCCTGTGGTCCATGCGTTGCAACGTCTGCGCCTGACCCCCAAAGCCACGCAGGGACAGAAAATCGTCAAGTGGGGGATGAAATACACTAACGCGAACCCCGAACTCGAATATGAAGACCAGCACTTCAACACCGTGACGCTGGTCGCTGTCGAACCGGAAGTGCGCGAGGTTATGGTCGAATGTAGCGGTGTCGTGGATACGGAAGACAATGCCGGGGTAATCGGCAAGCATTCAGGGCATCTGCCGCTCTGGAGCTTTTTGGGGCAGACCAGCCTGACCAAACCAGGCAAGGCGGTCCGCGCGCTGATGGACGATTTGCCGGATCCCGAGAACGACAAGGTGGCGTTCCTGCACGCTCTGTCTGCCAAAATCGTGGACCGCGTGGATTATCGCATCGGCGAAACCGGGGTGAAGACGACCGGCGAAGAGGCCGCAGAGCATGGGAGCGGTGTATGTCAGGACCATGCACATATTTTCCTGGGCGCGGCGCGTGCGGCCGATATCCCTGCGCGTTACGTGTCAGGATATTTGATGATGAACGACCGTATCGATCAGGAAGCTACGCACGCCTGGGCCGAAGCGCATGTCGATGGGCTTGGCTGGGTAGGGTTCGACGTATCCAACGGCATCAGCCCGGATCCCCGCTATGTTCGCGTGGCGACGGGCCGGGATTATCGTGACGCCGCGCCGATTACCGGCATCAGCTTTGGCGGGCTGGCGGAAAATCTCGAAGTGAATGTCGCTGTCGAACAGCAGCAGAACCAGCAATAACAACCCGCCTGCCACCGGCAGCGCGCGATAAAGGATAGACGCTACAATGACGTATTGTGTGGGTATGATGCTCGAAAAAGGGATCGTCATGATGAGCGACACCCGAACGAATTCGGGCGTCGATAATATCAGCGTCTTCCGTAAGATGTTCCACTGGTCGAAGCCGGGTGAACGCATGATGGCGGTCATGACCGCCGGTAATCTTGCCACTACGCAGGCTGTTATCAGCAGGCTGGAAGAACGAACCAAGGCACCCGAGGATCGCAGCATCGGCCTGTTCGAGGCGCCGACGATGTTTCAAGTGGCAACCGAAATCGGTCAGATGTTACGTGAAACGATCGCTCATCGGCAAAAAGCCAATGGCGAGGCCGGACGGCGCAAATTTACCGCCTCGATCATTCTTGCAGGACAGATCGCAGGTATGGAACCGCGCCTGTTCATGATCTACCCCGAAGGCAACTTCATCGAAGCGAGCTATGACACGCCGTTCTTCCAGATCGGCGAGACTAAATATGGCCGTCCGATCCTGATCCGCGGTTACGACCGGGACATGAGTTTCGAAGACGCAGTCAAGCTGCTGATGGTGTCCTTCGACTCCACACTGAAGGCTAACCTGTCGGTCGGGCTGCCGCTCGATATGATGGTGATCGGCCGTGACGATTTTGCGGCTACGCATGAGCGTCGGCTCACGCACGACGATCCCTATTTCGAACGGTTGAGCGACGAATGGGGCAATGCCCTTCGCACGGCGTTCCATTCGCTGCCGCCATACAGCTTTCCGGATACGTAATCCCCCTTAGGAAAACGGCCTAGGGGGTGTTCCGCAAGGATGATCCCCTAGCCGTTAACTCCAGATCGGTGCGAAATTTTTACCGCATTTCCGCCGTTTGGGATGGTCTGATGAATGGTTGAACAACCGGATCGGTATTGGTCCGGAATGCGCGAAGCTGCGTAATGCCGCACTCTTCCGGGCATGGAACAGCGTCAGATCATTCATTTCGTCGACCCCTCCAGCCGGATGCGGGCCGAATTGTCCCGCCTTGCCTACGACCTTGGCCACCATGCCGAAGTTTACAGCGATGGCGATGAACTGGTGGCCGATCCGCCACGGGAAGGCATTCTGGTCCTGCGCGACAGTCCGGCATGCGGTGAGATCGGGGATATCATGGACCGGCTTGCGCAAACCGGCGTATGGCTGCCGCTGATTGCAGCTGCCGAGAACCCGCAGGCGGACCGGATCGTGGCCGCAATCAAGGCGGGTGCGCTCGACTATCTCAGCCTGCCGCTCGATTCCACCAACCTTGCCAACGCTATCCAGCGGATCGGGCGCGAGGCTCGGGAGCATTCTGTCATGCGCCGCCGGATGATCGACGCGCGCACGCGGATTGCCAATCTCTCGGTCCGTGAACGTGAAGTGCTGGACTGGCTTGCGGAAGGCAGCAGCAACAAGCTAATCGCCCGCGAACTCGAAATCAGTCCGCGTACCGTGGAAATCCACCGGGCGAACATGATGACCAAGCTGGGCGCGAAACATTCGGCTGAAGCGGTCCGGATGCGCATCGAAGCGCAGATCGACGGGACGCAAATGGCCATGCGGCAGCCGGTGGCGGCGTAGTTGTGACCTATAAACGCGCCCGGTGGCTCGAGGTCCATTAGCGACAAAAATTCCGCCGACCGCCGATTGTGCTTTCGAGATGGAAATGATCGCGATGCGCGCTGTCGTAATCCGGGCTGAGGACCGTCCCGAACCGGCGGCAAGCGCTTCTGTGGACAGTCCGTAGAAACTCGCGCTCCGCCTGTGTGCCGTCGTCCCAATGGCGCAATACCGATATGCGCCTGCCATCCTCCAATACGAACCCGCCCACATCGATTGCTTCAGCGGTCGAGTGGGCCGAACGGCGGGAAGAACCGGCGACATTACGGCAGGCGAAGCTACCCATGGTTTCGATTTGGGCGAGCGGACTGCCAAGAATCTGCCGCGCCGCACGATCCACCCCGAACCGCGCCCACGCTGCGAATGTGGTTGCCACAGGGCAGGCCACCGGACCCAGATTGCTTACGGAAAAGTTTGCCAGATCACCGCGCAGTGCAGTGAACTCCACAGTGTTGCGAAGGTTGCACCGATCCGGCGAAAGCTTGTCCGGTAGTGGCGAGAAACGCGCGCCCGTCTGACCTAGCTGGGCAAGACATTGCTGCGCACCGGGCGTTCGGCTCATGCGGGCGGTAGTATTAGTCGTACCAACAACGGGCCTTACGTTCTCGCCAGTACGACCTTCCGGCAGAAGATTGCACGCACTCAGAGCAAACGGAACTACAAGTATAGTCAGCAGGGCGGGACGGGCAGTCATGCAGCCATTGTGAAACCTGCAAGATTAAGGGCGGCCTAATCGACTGAGCCTGATTTTACGCCTGTGCGTGCACAGGCGCTGCCTGTGTTGCTTTACTTACCAGCCAGATCGCCAACCAACTTGCGACAAAGCCCGGAACGATTTCATACAAGCCCGGTCCCCCGAGGAAGGACGCATTCCAGCCGAGCGCGATCCATAATGCGACGACTGCCGCGCCGGTCACCAGTCCTGCCACCGCGCCTGCTCCGGTCATCCGGTCCCATGTCAGCGCCAGTACGATCAGCGGACCGAAGGCGGCACCGAACCCTGCCCAGGCATTACCAACCAGCCCCAACACCTGCGATTCCGGATCGGCAGCGATGATGCCGGCCATGATGGCGACCAGCAGCACGGCCAGGCGGCTGACGTTCACGGTCTCACGTTCGCTGGCATTGCGGCGGATGAACAGGCGGTAGAAGTCTTCCGTCAGGCTGCTGGAACTGACCAGCAGTTGCGAACTGATGGTGGACATAATCGCGGCCAGCAATGCCGCCAGCAGGAAACCTGTGATCAGCGGATGGAACAGCAGGCCCGCCAGCACGATGAAGATCGTCTCGGGGTCGGCCAGCGCGATGCCGTTAGCTTCGGCGAAAGCGCGGCCTGTCACGCCCAGCCCGATGGCTCCCAGCAGCGACACTGCCATCCAGCTCAATCCGATATTGCGGGCGGTGGGTACCTCCGCCACGCTGCGGATTGCCATGAACCGCACGATGATGTGCGGCTGCCCGAAATAGCCCAGGCCCCAGGTCACCGCGCTGATGAAGCCTATGAAAGTAAGCCCGCCGAACAGGTTGAAGAACCCCGGCTGGACCGCGTCCATCGTCGCCATGACACCGCCGAACCCGCCCCCGATACCGGCATCGCTCATCAATACGACCGCGGGCATCAGCACCAGCGCCACCACCATGATGCAGCCCTGCACGAAATCGGTCAGGCTGACCGCGAGGAATCCGCCGATCATCGTATAGGCCAGCACCACGGTCGCGGTAATCCAGATGCCCAGCATGTAGTCGCTTTGGCCCCCGAACAAGTCAGAGCTTGGCAGCAACCCGGCAAACGCGGTTTCGAACAGCTTGCCGCCGCCTACCAGTCCTGCGGCGGTATAGACGGTGAAGAACAACACGATGACGATCGCGGAAATGACCCGCAGCGCCACGGCCTTGTCGGGGAAGCGGTTGGCGAGGAATTCCGGTATCGTCAGCGCATTGCCCAGCCGCTCGGTCTGTTCGCGCAGACGCGGGGCGACGATGATCCAGTTGGCCACCGCGCCCGCAAACAGTCCGATGCCGATCCACGCCTCGACCAGACCGGCGGCATATAGCGCGCCGGGCAGGCCCAGTAGTAACCAGCCCGACATATCGGACGCACCAGCCGACAGGGCTGCCACGGCGGGGGAGAGGCTGCGACCGGCAAGCAGATAGCCCGCACTGTCAGCGGTCGATTTGCGCCAGGCATACAGTCCGATGCCCAGCATCAGGATAAAGTACAGGGCGAGCGAAACGAGAGTGCCGGTTTCCATGATCCGCCCCTAACAGCGGGCGGCGGGAAAAGACAATTGC
Organism: Alteripontixanthobacter maritimus; assembly: GCF_003340475.1. NCBI lineage: Bacteria > Pseudomonadati > Pseudomonadota > Alphaproteobacteria > Sphingomonadales > Erythrobacteraceae > Alteripontixanthobacter > Alteripontixanthobacter maritimus. The sequence continues at coordinate 673,671 of NZ_QBKA01000002.1, forward strand.
CGCGCCTGACACCGATCTGGCTACCAGTTGAGAATGGTAGACTTGCGTACAAGGTCATGGCGCGGCAGACGGTTGGAGAGGGGGCGGGTTATGCATTTGAACGCCAACAACGTTTTAAGGACAATCCTAGCCGGTCAAGGCAGCCTTCACGGCCGAGTGCGGGTGCGATCATGACTGCACCTGTACTGTTGACCGCCGGGATGGCGCTCGCTTTCTGTGCGGTGCATCTATTTGTCGGCAAGCTGCGGTTTCTCGACGTTGCGCCACGTTCCCGGTGGCTCAGCTTCGCCGGCGGGGTCGCGGTCGGGTATGTGTTCCTGCATGTCATGCCGGAGATCGGGGCACATGGAGGTGACTTCGCCAGTGCTACCGGATGGTCGGTTCCCGCGGCAGAAGCGGCGGTTTACACGCTGGCGCTGGCTGGACTCGTGCTGTTCTATGGCATCGAGCAGGCGCTAGAACGGTCACGCGGGACCCGGATGGAGCAGGAGGGGCGCGACCGTCCGCACCATTCCGTCTTCTGGCTGCATATCGCTGCTTCGGCGCTGCTGGTTTTCATTATCGGCTACCTGTTGAACCACCGTGAAGATGACAGCGTCGCGGGTATCGCGCTGTTCTTTACCGCAATGGTACTGCACTTCGTAACCGCAGATTACGGTACCCGCGCGGACCATCCCGAAATCTACGACAGTCGTGGCCGCTGGGTGCTCGTCGTAGCGACGCTGGGCGGTTGGCTGACAGGGTTGGGCGTGGAATTGCCCGAACTTGCCATCGGATGCCTGTTTGCGTTTGTCGGCGGGGCGATCGTGCTGGTGGTGCTGAAGGAAGAACTGCCGACCGACCGGGAAAGCGCCTTCCAGCCGTTCCTGCTCGGCATTGTCCTCTACTCTGTGCTCGTGCTGGGCGAGGTTGCCGTGGTTGGTTGGGAGTAATGTGGTATCGGAAACGTGATACTGTAAGGCGCGTATTTACTGCATGAAAGCAACTGGTATCTTCAGGATCGTGCCGTTCGCCCTGTCGGCGATCGCTTTGACAGCTTGCGGCGAACCGGCACCGGACACAGCAAAATCCGGCAGCGCCCAGTTGGAAGCGACTGCGGCGGCCGACGGCGAAACCAAAGCCACTTCCGACCTTTCGCAAGACCCCAACCTTGCGCAAGATTATACAGAGCGGCAGGCCGTGAAAGCTCCGGAGGAAACGGTTATTCCTGAACGCTTCCGCGGGACTTATGGCGAAACTCGTGACGCCTGCGCACAACGAAATCACGGGAACTTCACGATAACGGCCGATCGCATCGATTTTTTCGAAAGCAACGGTGAAGTCCAATCGGTGCGGGTCGACGGCGATTATGCAGCCGCCAGCATCAGGGAACCCTATGCGGACGAGGTCAGCGAGTACGTTTTCTACATGGCGCTGGAAAGTGGAGAGACCCTGCGCTTCCGGTACGATAAGGGCGAGCGCCAGACGTGGGTAAGGTGCGATTGATCCCGGCTGCTGCGAAGGACAGACTTGCATTTACTACTGACTATGAAGCCGCGCTGTAACCACTCGAAGCAGTTGAACGAACCGGTCTCGCCAAGCGCGTTGCCAAGCGCGATGCGTATCTGACCTGACCGTAACACCGGCAAGTCCACACCGGGAGACCCCATGACCATTGCACTGCTCGCCTTCGCGGCGCTTTTCCTCGCTTTCAGCAATGGGGCCAACGACAATTTCAAGGGGTTTGCTACGGTCTGGGGCAGTGCGACGCTGCCCTATCGCCGCGCCTTGATAATGGCGACAGGGGCGACCGTTCTGGGCGGCCTCGCATCGGTGTTTATTGCGGACGGGTTGGTCGCGCAATTTTCGGGAAAAGGGCTGGTGGGTGACGATCTGGCTAACACCCCGGGGTTCGCGTTGGCTGTCGCGGCGGGCGCAGCCGGAACGGTCATTCTGGCAACCCGGCTGGGTTTCCCCGTATCCACTACCCATGCCCTTGTCGGCGGATTGGTCGGCGCGGGGCTAGCGTTGAGCGATACCGGCGTGGCCTTGGGCAATTTGGGAACGGGTTTCGTGCTGCCCCTTCTGACAAGTCCGTTCCTGTCTGCCGGTCTGGCGTTTGCTGTTTTCGTGCTGCTGCGCCTTATCAAAGTGCGGCGGGCACGGTCCGCGGTAGGGTATGGCGGTATGCCGGGACTGTCGGCCGCCACCACCTCGCCGCGCCCTCGTTTCGCCAAGATGATTGAGCCGCTGCATCTGCTGTCGGCAGCAAGCATCTGTTTTGCGCGTGGAGTAAACGACACACCGAAGATCGCCGCGTTGCTGATCGGGACCAGAATGGTGACCCCGCAATACTCGGCGCTGGCGGTGGCCCTGGCGATGGCCGTGGGCGGTTGGCTGTTATCGCGCCGAGTGGCTGAAACGATGAGCCTGAAGCTCAATCGCCTGGACGCAGTGCAAGGTGTTTCCGCCAATCTGATCACCGCCGGCCTGGTACTTGGGGCGAGCCGGTTTGGCCTGCCAGTTTCGACCACACATGTGTCGGTCGGATCGATTATCGGCACCGGCGCGGCCGCAGGTACGCTGGACCTGTCTGTCGTGCGCAGCGTGTTGCTGTCCTGGGTGGCCACATTACCCGTCGCGGCGGGGCTGGCCTATGCCATTGGAACGATGTTGGGGGTATAATATTGGCGGTATAATATTGGGGGTCTGAGCAAAGCCGCCCAAACCCCACGCCGGTTCAATCGGAAGCGCGGCGGCGGTTTTTCTTGCGTTCGTTCGGATCGAGTTCGGCCTTGCGCAGGCGGATGCTCGATGGGGTAACCTCGACCATTTCGTCGTCGCCGATATAAGCGATGGCCTGTTCGAGCGTCATCACACGCGGCGGGGTGAGGCGGATAGCGTCATCCTTGCCGGTGGAGCGGAAGTTGGTGAGCTGCTTCGACTTCATCGGATTGACTTCCAGATCGTCGGGCTTGGCGTTTTCGCCGATTACCATGCCTTCGTAGATCTTGGCATTTGCGCCGATGAACAGTTCGCCACGTTCTTCCAGCATGTTGAGTGCATAGGCCGCCGCTTCACCGTCGCAGTTGGAGATAAGCGCGCCGTTGGCGTTGCTTTCGATCTGGCCCTTATACACGTCGTACTTCTCGTACAGGCGGTTCATGATCCCGGTGCCGCGCGTGTCGGACAGGAATTCACCGTGGTAGCCGATCAAGCCGCGCGAGGGGGCGGAGAAGGTGATGCGGGTCTTGCCAGCGCCGCTGGGGCGCATGTCGGTAAGCTCGCCCTTGCGTTTCTGCATTTTCTCCACGACGTTGCCCGAATATTCATCGTCCACATCGATGACGACGGTTTCGTATGGTTCGGTACGCTTGCCGTTATCGTCCTCACGGAACAGGACGCGCGGGCGCGAAATGCCCAGCTCGAAGCCTTCGCGGCGCATCGTTTCGATCAGCACTCCCAGCTGCAATTCCCCGCGCCCGGCCACTTCGAAACTGTCCTTGTCGGCGCTTTCGGTGACGCGAATGGCGACATTGGTTTCCGCCTCGCGCGCCAGACGGTCGCGGATCATGCGGCTCGTCACCTTGCTACCCTCGCGGCCCGCCAAGGGTGAATCATTCACACTGAACTGCATGGCGAGCGTGGGCGGATCGATCTTCTGTGCAAAGATCGGTTCGGTCACGGCGGGATCGGCGATGGTGTTGGATACGGTCGCCTTCTCCAGCCCGGCGATGGCGATGATGTCGCCTGCGCTAGCAGTTTCCACCGGCACCCGCTCCAGCCCGTCGAAGCTCATCAGCTTGGTTGCACGGCCCACTTCCACCACTTCGCCATCGGCGTCGATGGCGCGGATCGGATCATTGATGTTGACCGTGCCAGACTGGACGCGCCCCGTTAGCACGCGGCCCATGAAGTTGTCCCGGTCGAGCAGTGTGGCGAGGAAGCTGAACGGGCCATCCTTGTCGAGGCCCGGTTCCGGCACATGGCTGATGATGAGATCGAACAAAGGTGTCAGATCGCCCTCGCGCGCGGTTTCATTATCGGAGGCATAACCGTCGCGGCCCGACGCCCAAAGCGAGGGGAAGTCGAGCTGTTCGTCGTTCGCATCGAGGCTGGCGAACAGGTCGAACACTTCGTCCAGCACTTCCTGCGGGCGTGCATCGCTGCGGTCGATCTTGTTGACGACCACGATGGGTTTCAACCCGAGCGCCAGCGCCTTGCCGGTGACGAACTTGGTCTGCGGCATCGGCCCTTCGGCGCTGTCCACCAGCAGGATAACGCCATCGACCATCGACAGGATACGCTCCACCTCGGCCCCGAAATCGGCGTGGCCCGGTGTGTCTACAATATTGATACGCGTATCGCCGAATTCCACCGACGTACATTTCGCTAGAATAGTAATTCCGCGCTCTTTTTCCAGATCGTTGGAATCCATCGCCCGTTCTTCGACGCGCTGATTTTCGCGGAAGGTGCCGGACTGGCGGAAAAGCTGGTCCACGAGAGTGGTCTTGCCGTGGTCGACGTGGGCGATAATCGCCACGTTGCGAAGGGAGGAGGTCATGCTGTCTCGTCTGGTCGGCACGCCGCCATATTCCTGCGCGGAAGTGCGGGGGCGGAGTGCTGGAAAAAAGAAAGGCGCCGTGAGCGCCCTTTCGTTGCGCGCGCCTTACCCCAGCTTGCCTGGCAGGGCAAGCTTTGCTGCACCTGCGAAGGTAGGCAGGTCCTGCCGGCGAACCTGCGCGGTTCAGGTGTGTCTTGCGTGCCACAACCAGTCGCTAAGTAGCGGGTATGGGCGCTATTTCACGCTTGTGCCGTGTGGGGCCTGCGATTATGCGCATCAGCATAGAGGCAAACCACACACACCTGCCAAGGCCGTATCAAGGGCCAAGGTCGTATCAAGGCCCAGGTCGTACCAAGAATTGCCCGCTACGGAGAGGACACCAGTACATGAACTTCACGTCTTTCGGCGCCACCAATGTGCGCACCCTGCTGATGACCGGCGCTGCGGCAGCTGCGTTTTCGGTTCCTTCGATCGCCAGCGCCCAAGGCGTCGGGACGGACGAAGCCGAAGCCCAGATCGAAACGCCCGACGATGGCGATACTTTTACCGGGATCGAGGAAAGCCGCTCCGCGAACGAGATTATCGTCACCGCGACCAAGCGCGCCCGGACCCTGCAGGATACCCCCGTTTCCGTCAGCGTGACGACGGCCGAAACGCTGGAACGCGCCGAAATTCGCGACCTTATCGATCTCCAGACGGTTACCCCGTCCTTGCGCGTCAGCCAGCTGCAAAGCTCCGCCAACACTACCTTCATCATTCGCGGCTTCGGTAACGGCGCCAACAATGTCGGCATCGAACCATCCGTTGGTGTTTTCATCGACGGGGTGTTCCGCAGCCGCTCCGCTGGCCAGATCGGTGACATCGCCAACGTGTCGCGCATCGAAGTGCTGCGCGGACCGCAATCTACGCTGTTCGGCAAGAACGCCTCCGCCGGTGTCATTTCCGTCATCACCCGCGAACCGCAGTTCGATTTCGGCGGCTCGGTTTCCGCCACTTACGGTAATTTCGATCAGATCGTGCTGAAGGCCGATGTGACCGGCCCGATTACCGATACCATCGCGTTCTCGATCGACGGCAACTTGAACAAGCGCGACGGTTATGTCGATGTTGTGAACCTGGGTGAGAAGATCAATGAGCGCGACCGTTACGGCGTTCGCGGCCAATTGCTGTTCGAACCGTCCGATACGCTCAAGCTGCGTGCCATCGGCGATTATTCCAAGATCGATGAGCTGTGCTGCTTTGCCGGTAACGTCCTCGCTGGTCCTACGACAGCGGCTATCATCGGTGCGGGCGGACAGATCCAGCCAAACGACCTGTTTTCCGACCGGACATTCCTGAATGTGCTGCCGGAAAACGAGATCGAAAGCTATGGCGGCTCGCTTCAAGGCGATCTGGAACTGGGCGCGCTGACGCTTACCTCCATCACCGCCTATCGCGAACTGCGCAGCTTCAACGCTCAGGATGTCGATTTCACCAGCGCCAATATCGTCAATGAATTCCGCGATCAGGCGATCGATACGTTCACGCAGGAAGTTCGCGTTACGTCGGATTTCGACGGGCCTCTCAATTTCCTGCTCGGCGGCTTCTATTTCGATGAATCCGTGGTCCAGAATAGTGGTTTGGACACTGGCCCGCAGGGCCGGGCGTTCTTCAATCTGCTGGCAGGCGGTGCGCTTCCGTTTGCAGAAGCCGGTCTCGGTCTGCCAGCCGGTAGCATCTTTGCACCTGGCCCGCTGACACGGGAACTGTTTACGCTGGACAACACGTCCTACTCGATCTTCGGTACGGTCGATTTCGAACTGACCGACCGGCTCACACTGACTGCCGGGTTCAACTACACCGACGATTCCAAGGACTTTACGCTTTCGCAGCAGTCCAGCGATCCCTTAGCCAACATCAATCTGGTGGATGCGGTCATCGTGGGTCAGATCGCCCAGATTTTGCAAATCCCACCCAGCGCAGTAACCCCTGCGGTTATCGGTGGTTTCCAGCAAGCCAATCCCGCTGCGTTCGGCCAGATCGCTGCAGCGGCTACCAATCCTGCGCTCAACCCGCTGCTTGGGCTGCAGGCGTTGCAATTCCAGCCGCCGTTCGTGGACTTGCCGAACTCGGTCGAGCCGGGCGAAACGAACGATGACGATTTCAGCTATACCCTGCGTGCGTCTTACGAGGTCAACAACAACGTAAACGTTTATGCGACCTATGCGACGGGCTTCAAGGCGTCTTCGGTCAACCTGTCACGTGACAGCCGCCCATCGAATGCGGACTTCATAGCAGGACCGGGCGGTAGCACGATCCTGGCACCATCATCGCCAATCCGCGATGCCGGGCTGGCCGTCCCCAACCTGAGCAGCGGTTCGCGTTTCGCCGGGCCGGAAGATTCCGAAGTTTATGAAGTCGGCCTGAAAGCCAGTTTCCCCGGTTTCGGTTTCAACCTCGCTATATTCGACCAGACGATCGAAGGCTTCCAGTCGTTCGCATTTACAGGCACGGGCTTTGCCCTCACCAACGCTGGTGAACAATCGACCCGCGGCGTGGAGTTCGACACGACGATTTCACCCAGTGATGCGTTGCTGTTTACCTTCGCCACGACATATCTCGATGCGACCTTCGACAGCTTCCCCGGTTCCGCCGTGGGCGATCTGACGGGTGAAACGCCAGCCGGCATTCCGGAATGGACCATCTCTACCTCGGCGCAGTATACGCAGGAGCTGGGCAATTCCGGCAGCGCGCTGATCGGGCGGGTGGATTACTACCACGAAAGCAACACCCAGATCCTTGACGGCGTGCCCGGCTTCGGTGCCACGGCAACCGAGACCGCCAACGAAGTTGCTCGCCGTATCGCGCGCAATTATCGCCGCGAAGTGAACCAGGTGAACGCCTCGCTCACGCTGGCTCTGGATAATGGTTTCGAACTCAGCGCATGGGCGCGCAACCTGTTGGACGAACGTTACATCACGACGATCTTCCCCAGCGTGGCGCAGGCCGGATCGATTTCCGGCTACCCCAACGCTCCGCGCACTTACGGTGTAACGGGCCGTTTCCGGTTCTAATCGGGATTGCATGACCAAATGAAAAAAGGGGGTCCTTCGCGGCCCCCTTTTTATGCCGGTGTTGCGATCGGACCTGCCAACTGGAAATAGTGTATTGCATGACGGGAGCCGGCATCGCTTGAGCATCTTAGATACCTTGAAGCGACCGTTCGTTTTATGGAATGTTTGGCAAGATCGCGCCGGGCGCCGCGAATACTGGTTGTTCACGCTCGCCAATTTGCTGGTGGGCTTGGCCTTGGTGGCGATCTCGCTGGCAGCTGGCATCGAATGGGCGAACGACGGCGTGATGCGTTGGAGCGTTACGGCAGAAGCGAATGCCGACAATCCGGCGTTTAGGCCGCTATCGATTATTATCGCAATATGGCTGGTCGTGGTCACGTTGCCTTATATCGGGCTTAACGTCAGAAGGCTGCATGACCGCGGTTTTTCCGGCTGGTGGTACCTTGGCTATGTTGTTCTATCATCGCTGCCGGTGCTCGGTATCAGCCTGACCATTGCCTATTTTATTCAGATGGCGTTGCCCGGTACGAAGGAGGAAAACCGCTACGGTCCTGATCCGGTGGAGCGCAATCCCGATTACTTGTTGAAGTAACCATTCTATAGCGTGCGCAATGCCTGCGCTGGTTTAGCCCGTAGCAGCGGCAGCGATCCGGCCAGTGCGAACACCATGACGGTAGCGAGGCCGAAACCCAGTACTGCGAACACCTGCCCCCAATCGGGTAGCCAGTCGAATTCGAACAATTGTGTGATGACCAACCACGCAAGCCCGCTGCCCAAGGCCAGCGCGACGCCTGCGAGAATGAGGGCCAGCAAGCCGTATTCGAACAATTGCATCAGCAGTATCTGCCGCCTGCTCGCTCCCAGCACACGCAGTACGACCGTATCGTACATGCGCGCAGCCCGGGCCGCCGCGATTGCGCCGAGCAGCACGGCGAGGCCGGCCAGCACCGCCACCGATGCCGCCGCCAGCGTGGCAATCCCGACCTGGCCGAGGATGGTGCGCGCTTCTTCCAGCACCTGCCCGATCTCGATCACGGAACTTGACGGGAACGCGCCGACCAGTTGCCGTAGCAACGGGCCGGTGGGCGTGCCTTCCGGCAGGTCGATGGTGGCGGCCAGATTGTGCGGGGCGTCCGCGAGCGCGTTGGGACTGAAGACCAGCACATAGTTGAAGCCCATGCTTTCCCAGTCGATCCGCCGCAAATTGGCAACGCGGGCGGTACGCTCGACGCCGAGCACCCCGATTGTAATGTAATCCCCGATGGCGAGGTCGATAGCGGCAGCAAACTCCTCATCCACCGACACCAGCGGCTCGCCGTCATGGGCCTCGCCCCACCATTCGCCTTCGGTGAGCGAGTTGCCAGGCGGCACATTTGCGGAATAGGTTAGCCCGCGTTCGCCGCGCAGCGCCCAGGCACCATCCGGCAGTTCCTCCAGATCGGCCACCCGCGTCATCGCGTCTTGCGGGCCATATGCCAGCACTGCGCCGCGTAGGGCCGGCACGGTGCGGATCGCCGCGTCGGCACTGGTCTGGCGTACGAGCGCGCGAAATTCCGCTTCCCCGTCGCGCGGCACGTCGAGCACGAAATAGTCGGGTGCTTCAGCCGGAACACGGCTCTGGATATTGCCATCGATACTGGACTGAATGGCCGCCAGCAGCACGAACGCGGCAAGTCCGAAACCTAAAGCCGTCACCAGCGCCCCGGTGCTAGACCCCGGACGATGCAGATTGGCGAGCGCATTGCGGAGCAGCGGGTTGGACGAACGGGGCAACCGGGTAGAGGCCTTACGGATCGCCCAGCCAAGCAATGCAAGCAGACCCAGAGCAGCGGCGGCACCTACCAAAAACAAGCCCGACAGCATCGGATTGGACGATGTCAGCAACGCGATGGCAATAATTGCTGCCAGTCCTCCGACGATCCAAGTCAGTGCCCGTCCATCGCGTCCCAGCGACCCCATCCGCGACCGCATCAGCGCCATGGCAGGGAACTGGCGTGCACGGGCCAGCGGCGTCGCGGCGAATACCAGTGCAACCAGCAAGCCGTAAGCAGCGGCGACTATTAGAGCCATTGGCGCGAACACGAAGCCGCTGGATACCGGCAGTAGCCCATCCAGTGCGCCGGCCAGCAACGGGGTCACCAGCATACCCACTAGCAATCCTGCAACCGTGCCGACCAGCGCAGCAGCGCCGATCTGCAACGCATAGATACGCGCGATATCGCGGCTGCTAGCACCCAGCACCTTGAAAGTGGCGATGCTGGCCCGGCGCGCTTCGAGATAGGATGATACGCCGCCGCCGATGCCGATCCCGGCAATTACCAGCGCGGCCAGACCGACCAATGTCAGAAATTCGCCCATCCGCCCGACGAACCGGTCCGCCCCCGGCGAAGCGCGATCACGCGTGCGATATTCGAAGCCTGAATTGGGGAAACGTTCTTCCAGAGCCTCGCGCACGGTATCGGGCGGTGTCGCATCTCCGAACGCCACGCGATACTTGCTCTGATACATCGCGCCTGGCTGGATCAGGCCGGCGCGTTCGGGCATGGTTTTAGCCACGATGATGGTGGGCCCAAGCTGGAAGCCTTCGCCCAGCCGGTCCGGTTCGTCCGCAATAATTCCGCCGATCTCCAGCTCGACCGTGCCGATGCGAAAACGATCGCCCACTGCCAAGTCCAGCCGGTCGATTGCGCCTTGGGCCAGCCATGCCTGTCCTTCGGGCGGCGCCCTTGCGGTGCGTCCGTCGGCCAAGGTGAGCTCGCCATAGAGAGGCCAGTTCTCGTCGACTGCCTTCAGCTCGACCGGCGCGGCGTTTTCGCCCGAAGTCGCCATGGCCTGCAGCCTTGTGCCGCCGGAAACATCGCCATATTCTTCCAGAGCCGCAAGTTCCTCCGCACTGGGACCGCGCTGCCAAAGCTCTACCTGCAGATCGCCACCAAGGATCGTCTGGCCGCGATCTTGCAGCTCGCTCTCGATGGCGCTGGTAAGCGTGCCGATGGCGGCAAGCGCCCCGGTGCCGAGGAACAGGCAGATCAGCAACAGGCGCAAGCCGCGAAAATTCGCGTTGAGGTCGCGTCGCGCAATACGCCACGCGGTTCCCCAGCCGAGAGAGGTTTGTGCGGCCTCGCCCGTCATCAGGCGGCGGCTGCGCTGCGTGTATCGCTCGCGATGATACCGTCGGCCATGGTCAACACCCGGTCGCAGCGAGCGGCCAGTTCCGCATCATGCGTGATGATCAGCAACGTGGCGCCGGTTTCAGCGCGGCGAGCGAACAACAGGTCGATGATTTCGTGCCCGGTCGCCGCATCCAGATTGCCGGTTGGTTCGTCGGCAAAGATAAGGTCCGGCCGACCGGCAGTGGCGCGGGCGATAGCGACGCGCTGTTGCTCGCCCCCTGAGAGCTGCGCGGGCAAATGCCCCAGCCGATGGCCAAGCCCGACCGCCTTCAGTTCCGCCCGGCTACGCGCATCCGCGTCGGCAATTCCGGCAAGCTCCATCGGCGTTGCCACATTTTCGGTAGCGGTCATGGTCGGAAGCAGGTGAAACGCCTGTAGCACGATGCCGATCCGTCCGCGCCGCGCCTGTGCCAGCGCGTCTTCGTCCATGGCAGCAAAGTCGGCTCCCGCCACCTGCAATGCGCCACCCGTCGCCCGTTCGAGGCCGGAAAGCACTGCCATCAGGGAGCTCTTTCCCGAACCCGACGGGCCGAGCAGGGCGACCACATCACCGCGAGTAACGTCGAGATCGACACCGCGCAGGATATCGACCGGCGCATCGTGGCTACCGAGGGTCAGGGTCAGGTTTCGGGCGGAAATCGCAAGGTCTGGACTTGTCACCTTATATAGATGGCATAGGCATAGGTCTCAAACAAGGATGGACCCCATGAAACTCAGTAATTTGGCTATCGCCCGGTGCCTTTCTTCGATTGCAATGTGCGCCGCTCTTGCCGCGTGCGACGAAAATGCCGGCGATGCGGTAGCGGAACCAACTGCCGCACGGGAGCAGGTGGCAGATGATGTCAGCCAGCCGGTTATGGGTCCGCAGCGGCAAGTCCTCGCGTTCGGGAACAGCCTGTTCGCCGGCTACCGCGTGCCGGCGGCGGATGCCTATCCGGCGAAACTGCAGAACGCATTGCGAGCGCGCGGCATCAACGCGCAGGTCGTCAATGCCGGTGTGTCGGGCGACACCACGGCGGCCGGGTTGCAGCGTTTCGCGTTTACTCTGAATGCGCAGGATACCCCGCCCGAACTGGTGATCCTTGAATTGGGCGGCAACGATCTGCTGCGTAATCTACCGCCCGAAGCGACCCGTGCAAACCTTGCCGCGATGCTGGATGAACTGAAAAAGCGCGACATCCCGGCAATTCTGTTCGGTATGCGTGCGCCGCCCAACCTGGGGCCGGACTACGTCGCGCAATATGATGCGCTGTACCGCGATTTGGCGGAGCAATACGGAGCCGCGCTGGTGCCGTTTTTCCTTGAGCCGGTTTACGATCAACCACGGCTGATCCAGCCCGACCGTATCCATCCCACGACCGAAGGGATCGAGGCGCTGGTAGCCTATACGGCGGATGACGTGGCGGAAGCGCTGCCGGACGCTGCGAAGTAAAGGGCGTGCGGGGCGGGGCCTAGACCCGCTCCACAACTCCGTTCCCGACCCGCCATACGGCAGCTTCCTCCAGGATATCCGCGAACGGCGCGCTTTCTGTGCCGGTTAGCCAGACCTGCGCGCCGCCTTCGCGCAGCCGTGCAAACAGCGCGGTGCGCCTGACTGGATCGAGATGCGCAGCGACCTCGTCCAGCAAAAGTAGCGAAGGCCGCCCACGTGCGGCAAGTTCGGCATGGGCGAGGGTAATCGCTATCAGCATGGCTTTCTGCTCACCGGTGGAGCAGCGCGCAGCCTCCATTCCGGCGCTGTGATCTGCTTCGCCGGAAGCCGCCATTCGAACCTCCAACTCGTCACGATGCGGGCCTATCAGTGTGCGACCGGCGCGTTGATCCTGCGGACGGTTCGTGGCCAGTGCCGCGATCAGTTCCTCGCGAATGATCGGCCCGCCGGGCACCAGCGTCAGGGCTGGACGGGCAAATGGTTCGGCGGGCAGGGCGGACAATGCCTCCATCAGCGCGCCCACCAGCCGCGCGCGCCCCTGCGCCAGCATTGCGCCGTGTTCCGCAAGACGCGGCTCGACTGCCGAAAGCCATTGCGGATCGGCCGGCTGGCCGCGATCCTGCGCATCCGAAAGCAACCGGTTACGTTCGCGCAAGGCGGCTTCATACCGGCTTGCATGTCCGGCATGGGCAGGATCGAGCGCCAGCGCCATCCGGTCGAGGAACCGCCGCCGTGCGCCTGCGCTGTCGGTAAACAACCGGTCCATTGCCGGCGTGAGCCAGCTTAGAGAAAGCCATTCGCCAAGCGCCAGGGCGCTGGCGGCCGCGCTGTTGATGCGCACCAATCGCCGGGTCGGTTGCGCGGCCTCGGTCTGGGTACCCAGCCGCACGGGGTCGCCGCCATCATCTGTTTGCAGGGTAGCCCCTACGGCAAATCCGCCCGCACCGCGCTGCTCAGCCATATCTGGCAACATCGCGCGGCGTAGCCCGCGCCCAGGTGCCAGCAGCGAGATTGCCTCCAATACGTTGGTTTTTCCCGCACCGTTTTCCCCGATCAGCAGGTTGAAGCGCCGCGTGTCGTCGAGAGTGGTCGCGCTATGATTGCGAAAGCGCGCGAGGCTGATCTGGGTAAGTGCCATGAGGGCGTTCGAGATAGGAGCAGCAAACCGAAATCGCCAGCGAAACCATGCTGGCTGCCAAACGGGCAAACTTAACAAACCAAAAGTTGGTGCAAATCACCGATTGTTTGTATTTTCATTGACGATCGATGAATAAGTTTGTCAGGAACCCTTTGATAACGCGCGATTTACCGAAACTGGCACGGCCCGTGCAAAGTATCCGGTGTCCAGCCAGTCCCGGCCAGACAGTTTAACAAAGGAGACTTTCCATGACCGCATTCTCGAACCGCATCACCGCTGCCGTAGGCTCGCTCGCAATTTCCGCCGTTCTTTTGGCAACTGCAATTCTGCCGGCCACACAAAGCGTCGCCAATAGCGGAATGATCGCATGAACCAGCTGAACCACAACGCGGGCGGCGGTGCGCCGTCCGACCGTACCGGATCGAATAGCCACAGGTTTACGCTCGACAAGCGAAACGCGAAACTGGCCGGGGTCTGCTCCGGCATCGCACGATACTTCGAAGTGGATGCCACGATGGTCCGGATCGGGTTTGTCGCAGGAACGCTGCTTGGCTTCGGATCGCTGTTGATCGTTTATCTTATCATCGCGCTGGTGGCGGACTGATCGCCGCCAGCCATCTTTCCATCCTCATACAGGCCCGATCGGACAATCGTACTCACTCTCACACTCATGTCCAGGTTCACATAGCGGAAATTCCGCCGTCGAGTTTGAGTTCGGCGGCGGTCATGAAGCGGCTTTCGTCGCTTGCCAAATAGAGCACCCCGGCGGCGATGTCGTCGGGTTCCCCGACTCTGCCGAGCGGCACCTGCCGCGCGAGCTTGCCCATTACCACTTCCTTGTCGATCCCGGCATTTGCCGCCATTCCGTCCAGAATGGGCGTATCTACAAAGGTCGGATGGACCGAATTGCACCTGATATCCCAACCCTTTTTCGCGGCATGGAGCGCGACCGATTTGGTCAGCATCCAGACGGCCGCTTTCGATGCGTTGTAAGCGGGCATTGTATCGCTTGCGATCAGGCCGGCGATGGAACTGATGTTCACGATCGAGCCGGGCTGGTTGTCGGCCATCAGCGGCAGAGCGCGCTGGCAGCCGAGGAAGGCGCTGTCGACATTCACCGAAAATGCCAGCTTCCAGTCTTCGAAGCTGCAGGTTTCGATATTGCCCTTCACGCCGATCCCGGCATTGTTGACCAGCACCGACAACCCGCCCATTTGGTCGCGCGCCATTTCGATCGCAGCGTCCCAGTCTTCCGCATTCGTCACGTCGTGCTTCAGTGCGAATGCAGTACCAGCCCCCAGTTCTGAATTGAGTGCGGCTGCGGTTGCTTCGGCGCCTTCGCCATTGATATCTGTGCAAAGGACGCGCGCGCCTTCACGTGCCAGCATGGTCGCTTCCGCTGCGCCGAGCCCTTGCGCAGCCCCGGTTACCAGCGCCAGTTTTCCGGCCACGCGGCCTGCCTTGCGGTCAGTCATAATCCGTCTCCCAATATTGTTTGGCCGAGCGCGAGCAGGATACGCGTATCGATGCCCGCTCCGCGTACCCGTGCATCTGTAATGAAGTCCTCGATACCGTCCAATGGTACGCGGTGGACCGCTATGTTTTCGCCCGCGACCCCGCCGCCATCACCGACCTTGGTAAGGCCTTGCGCACGGACCAGCGTGAATGCTTCGCTGACCATGCCTGGGGAGGAGTAGAACTCGCCGCAATTCGTCAGGCGGGCGGCTCGGTAACCAGTTTCTTCTTCCAGTTCCCGTCCGGCTGCGGCAAGCGCAACTTCGCCTTCGCCGCCATCCTCGTCGCCGATCAAACCGGCGGGCAGTTCGATGCATGGCTTGCCGAGCGGGACCCGGTACTGTTCGACGAGCAATATGTGCCCATCTTCCACCGCCAGAATGACCGCAGCCCGAATGCCCCGAGCGCGGCCGACATATTCCCAGCGACCGCGCGTCTTGGCGGTTATGAATTTTCCCTGCCAGCGTATTTCTTCCGGCAGGTCTGCATCAGGATCGCGAAGGCCGTCTACCTGACCATGGGCAATGCCGTCGCCCTTTCCGAATGGCATCAGACTTCGATCAGCCGGTCGGGCAGTTCATTGGTGTCATCTTCCGCGCGTGGGAAATGCTCGGACAGGATTTGCCCGACATCGCGAACACCGGCAGCCATGCCTTCCGCAATGCGGCCCTGCTTTATCTCGACCAGCATGTCGGCCATCGCTTCCCCCCAGACTTCGGCGGAAACCTTTGCCGCGATCGGTTCGTCGGCCACGATTTCAGCGCGATGTTCGTGCATGGACAAGTAGATCAACACGCCGGTGCGGCCATGCGTGCGGCGTTCGGCACCGACCTTGAAATGGGTGATGGCACGGTCGTGCACGCGGGTGGTTTTGACGAGCCCGGGGATTAGCGCGAATTTCAGCGGCGTCCATAGTTGCAGGAGCCAGACCCCGACGAATTTCAGAATTCCCAAGGCGGTGACCAGCCCGATTATACCGCCAGTGCTCCAATCGGTGTTCCAGGCACCGATGATCCAGTTGACCTTGTCCAGGAAGAAGTCCGGAAAAACCGCCCAGACCGTCATCGCGGTAAACGCAGCGAGGGCGGACCAGGCGAGCGCAATGTCGCTGTAACCATCGCTTCGATCGGCCAGTACCGTGACGATTTCGCCGGACGTGGAAAGTTCTGCCTGCGATACGGCTTCGGTTACGATGCGGTGGCCTGTTTCGTCCAGATACGCCATCTACCAGCCCCCGCTCGCGCCGCCGCCACCGAAGCTGCCACCGCCGCCGGAGAAACCTCCGCCGCCAAAGCCGCCTCCGCCGAAACCACCCCCGAAACCTCCGCCGCCCCAGCCACCACGGCGGCTACCGCGCGTGGCCTGGTTGACCGCTTCCCACAGCAGGATGTCACCCACGGCACCGCCGACGCCGCGGCGGCGGTATTTGCGCCCCCGTTTGCCGCGCAGCAGTGGCAGGATGAAGAAGAAGAACAGGAAGCCGACCCAGATGATGGCATTGACCGGAATGCCGGCCCCTTCGCTGCGGGCCCGCTGCTCGCCGGCTTGCGCCGCGATGGCGCGCGCTTCCTCCTCGGGCAGGATAAGCTGTTCGATTATGGCGTCGGTCCCGGCCACGATACCGCCTGCAAAATCGTTTTCGCGAAAGCGGGGAAGGATGGTGTTTTGCACGATCAACCCGGAAAGCCCGTCGGTCAGCACCGGCTCTGCGCCGTAGCCCACTTCAATCCGAACCTTTTTGTCGTTGGGTGCGACCAGCAGGATGACGCCGTCGTCGCGCTCCTCGTCCCCGATGCCCCATTCGCGGCCCAGCCGGTATCCATAATCGGAGATCGGGTATCCGCCCAGATCGGGTATGGTCGCGACCACGAATTGCCGCTGCGACTGGGTTTCCAGAGCAGCTAACTTCGCGTCGATCTCCGCCTCTATATCTGCCGGGATAATGTCCGCTTCATCCACCACCCGCCCACTCAGCGCAGGAAACTCCTGCGCCGCGAGCGGCCCGGCGAGGCCGAGCGCGAGGCTCGCCACCAGCAGGCGAACGATGGATCGAAGGGCCATGGCCTCGCCCTTAGCTGTTGGGCGTCAGATCGAGTTCGGGCGCCTCTTCCGCACCTTCGGTCGTGGCTTCGTAAGGCACCATGGGTTCCGCACCGTGAATGATGTTCGCGCCGATCGTATCGGGGAAGGTGCGGATGGTGGTGTTATAATCGCGCACCGCATCGTTGTAATCCATGATCGAGATACGGATCTTGTTCTCGATGCCTTCCAGCTGGCTTTGCAGCATCACGAAGTTCTGGTTCGACTTGATGTCGGGGTAACGTTCGACATTCACCAATAACCGCCCGAGCCCCTGGCCGAGTTCAGCCTGCGCCGCGCGGAACTGTTCGACCTTCGCGGGATCGTTGAGATCGGATGCGTCGATATTGACGCTGGTGGCACGGCTACGCGCCTCGATCACATCGGTCAGGATCCCGCGCTCCCCCTCCTGCGCGCCGCGCGCGACTTCCGCGAGGTTGTTCACGAGATTGGAGCGCGCCTGGTAGGCCGCCTGAACGTCGGCCCATTTGGCCTTGGCGGCTTCTTCCTTGGTTGGGACGGAATTGATACCGCATGCGGAAATGGCGAGGGCCAGAAACCCTATGAACGCGGCTCTGACAGGTTTGACGAACGGCATGAATCTTCCTTCGATAAAAAGCTGTATTATGGGGATAGCACGGCTGGGCGGTGGTGCAAGCTGGGCGCACGCTTTTCTCACTCTTGCGCGGTTACTGCCAATTGCTAAGCGGGACAAAATCACGGGTTGGATATGGGGGCTTCGATGCTTGGCGAATTCAAGAAATTTATCGCGCGCGGCAATGTGCTGGACCTGGCGGTGGGCGTGGTAATCGGCGCGGCATTCGGCAAGATCGTGACCGCGCTCACAGAAAGCATGCTGATGCCGCTGATCGGCTGGGTGTTTGGCGATGTCGATTTCTCCAACTGGTTCGTTCTCCTGGGTACGATACCGGCTGAATATACGGGATCGCGCACTAATTACGCCGAACTGAAGGAGGCCGGGGTGGCGATGCTGGGTTATGGCGACTTCCTGACCCAGCTCGTGAACTTCGTCATCATCGCGTTCGCTCTGTTCCTGCTGTTGAAATCGGTGAACCGGGTGCTCGACGAGATACAGGAAAAGCAGGCGCAAACCGAAGACAGCTCAAAAAGCGACGAGGTTCCGACCGATCCGCAGCTCGACGTGTTGAAGAAAATATTGGCCGAATTGCGCGCCGATAGCGTTAAGGGCTGACGCACCTTGCACTGCTCACTTCACATTAACGCTGGAACGCTTATATAGAGAGAGCCGGTTTTGGCCGGATATGACGATAAAGTGCACTGTGTAATAGGCACAACGGACCCGGGGGCAGTACCCGGCGGCTCCACCAAAAGCGGCGGTTTTGCGCCGTTCCTGATGGGGCCGAACTAGGATCGACGTGTGTTGAAAGGCTTTGTTTTCGTTCGGGCTGAGTAACCCGTTTAAGGCTCACAAACCATAAGTGCAAATGACAATGAAGCACTCGCAATCGCCGCGTAATTTTAGGGCCTAACGGTCTGAATTTACAAAGCTAAAGCGCGGTTGGACACACCGGGCAACAGAAGTGTTACGGGGGCCCGGGGGGCCTAGCAACAGAACCCCCCACTCCTTTTCTGGGTCCCTGCGGGCGCAGGCCATCCGGCCTGCTTGCTTCCTCGCTCCCGCGGCCTTCGGCCACTTCGCTGCGGGCGGCCCGTTCGGGCCTTTGGTTTGCTCATCGCAAACGGGTCCTGCGCCAAGCCTGCAAGGTAGTCCCGGTTCCGGGTCACGGCAGTCCAGCGTGCGACCGCACGCCGGCCGGTAGGCCGGAAGCCTAAGAAAGCGCATGCGACCGCCGACGCTTGAGGCTACTACAAAAACTGGCAGCAATCGGTCACTTGACTGTGACGGGCTCCGGCTCATCCACTGCCCTATCCAACCCAGCTTCCAGCTTCAAACAATCCAGGATCTTCGCGCCTGCAAGAAACACCGCGCCGGTGCAGCACAGAAACATGAACCAGCCGAAATAGCCGGGAAACTGTGTGAGGTAATTCGCGCCGCGTTCGGTTGCGCCCAAAGCGAGCGCATAGATAATGAGATAGGCCTCCCACCGCGTCTTAATGACGAAAAGCCTTTTTATCTTCAGCAACATGAACGCCCCTTCTTAACCTTTTCGGTAGCAAGCACCGTGCCAGCGGCGCATTCGTGCGGCCGGCGAAGGTTAATGCAGGGGCGAGTGTAAGGGCCGCCGACAGAACGGCAAGGGCGTTAACCCTGAACAGCTTTGGTTAGCGAAGCTCGCCGAGATCCAGCAGATCGAGCAGGGCACCGCGCGCAGCACGGATCTTTCCTGCGAGCGCATCGGTGCCGACATCGGCAGGATCGATATGTTCGGGCCAATGAGCGTCGATGACCGCTTCCATAGCGTCCGCCTTATCGACATCCATCATGAAGCGCGCATCCACCGTCGCCGGGTCTGCAACGACGCGCAATCGCAGGCAGGCCGGACCGCCGCCATTGGACATCGATTGCCGCACATCGACCGGGATGACTTTGCGAATGGGACCGTTTCCTGCCTGCATCGTTTCGAGCCAATTCCACACCGGCTTACTTTCACGGCATTCGCTAGGCACGACGAGCGCCATTTCGCCTGTGGGCAAAGTCAGCAATTGGGCGTTGAACAGATAGGTACGTATCGCTTCCGCCAAAGACACCGCATCGGCAGGCACTTCCACGACTTCCAATGCCGGGAAGGCGGCGCGAATGGCGTCATAGGCGGCCTGCTGGTCGGCAAAGGCTTCCGCGTGGGTGAACAGCACGCGTTCGTTTGCGACCGACACCACATCATTGTGAAACGCACCGGCTTCGATGGCCGCAGGGTTCTGTTCGATAAAGACGCAAGCGGAAGGGTCGAGCCCGTGAAGGCGGGCCACGGCGCGGCTGGCCTGTTCGTGCTGGCGGGCGGGAAATTTGCCGCCCGGCCGGCCATAGACGAACACTTCCACACCTTGGGTATTATGGCCCTCGCAAAACCGCATGTGGTTGGCTGCACCCTCGTCCCCAAAGCTGGGTGGCACTGCATCGTGAACGACGAAATGCTCCGCGTCGGCGAAGGCAATGTCGAGCTGGCGTTTTGTCTCAGGCCATTCCTGCGCGCGGTGCAGCATGGTGACCAGATTTGCAGGCGTCAGGTGGCAGCGGCCGTCCACCGTATCGGGTGCGGGGCTCACGGTGGCGGCATTCGCGGTCCACATCGACGAGGCGGACCATGCTGCGGCGACCAGCGCGCGGTCGTTCACGGGATCGGGTGCCAGCGAAGCGACCAGCGCATCGTTGGGCCGGTCCAGCGGGGCCAGAAAACCCTGCGGCAGGCCGAGCGCCATGTTCGCGCGCATCTTGGCGATGCCCTGCAATGCGCCCGCGCGAGGGTATGACCGGTCGCCCTTGTTGGAAGTCGCCGCCAGATTGCCGAGGCTCAGCCCGGCATAATTATGGCTTGGGCCGACGATACCGTCGAAATTGATTTCCTGCAGCTTCCGGTCGGTCAACGCGCGACGCTCCATACGATATCGCCGGTCTTGACGCCCAGAGTTTCAGATGCTGCCCGATCGATCGCCACACCGCTATCGCGCAGTTCACGCATGGCGTAGCTGGAGCGGAAATCGCCGAGCTGCCCACTCGCTACCAACGCCCGTTCGCCAGAGTTTAGATCGGTAGCCACAATTGTAGCTTCCACCGCGCCGGCAACGCTCTTTACAGCATCGGTGCGGGCGATCATGGTCGGGCCGCCGTCGAAAATATCGACATAGCCTTCGAAAGCGAAGCCTTCCTTCTCCAGCATCCGCATCGCCGCGCGGCCGCTGGGGTGGGGCACGCCGATGGCCGTGCGCGCGCTTTCCTTCAACATGGCGACATAGACCGGATGTTTGGGCATCAAGTCCGCAATGAACTGGTTGCCGTTGATGGCGTTGAAATAGTCCGCTTCCTGAAAAGTCATGCCGAAGAAACGCCCGGCGACCCCGTCCCAGAATGGCGACCCGCCGCGTTCGTCGATGATACCGCGCAATTCCGCGATTACGCGGTCTGCAAAACGCTTCCGGTGCATGGCGATGAACAGATAGCGGCTGCGCGCCAGAAGCAATCCAAGTCCGCCCGCCCGCTCACCGGGGTGCAGGAACAGGCCGCCGACCTCGCTCGACCCTTCCAGATCGGTGGTCAGGCTCAACAATTCGGCGCGCACCGTGCGGTCCAGTTCCTGGCTATGCTGCGTCAGAGTGGACGTGCGGTAACTGTAAAACGGCCATTGCTGCCCGACCTGCGTCATCATCTGGCAGGTGCCGCGCACTGCGCCGGTCTCGGTGTTTTCGAGCACCAGCACGAACAGCTCGTCCGACAGCTCTTGCGTGTCGCGCCCGTAAGCCTTGCCGGTACGTTCAAGCTTGTCGGCTATGGCATCGCGGTCGGACGGAAGGTTGGTAAACCCTCCGCCGGTCAGCTTCGCCATTTCATACAAAGGCTCAAGATCGCCCTGACGGGCCGCACGCAGGCGAAAGCTCAAAATTTATCTCCGGTAGCGAGACGTTGTAATACGAGGGCGGACAATGCGGCGCGTTCTTTCAGGCTGGGGACAATCAGGAATTCATCAGACGAATGGATCGATCCGCCGCGCACGCCCATCGTGTCGACCACCGGCACGCCGCAGGCCGCGATGTTGTTGCCGTCGCACACGCCGCCAGTGGATTTCCATCCGATATCCTGGCCGAGCAGCGCACCGCATTCCTTGACCAGATCGAACAGTTTTTGCGCCTTGGCATCGACCTTCTTGGGCGGACGCGTGACGCCGCCATGGCGCGAAAGCCCGACTTCATGCTGCGCCTCAATATTGCGCAGCAAATCGTTCAATTCATTATCGAACCGCTCCATCGCATGCGTTGTCTTGGGACGGATGTTGAAGCGCAACACGGCATGGTCCGGCACGACATTGTTGGCGCTGCCGCCTTCGATCTTGGCAGGGTTTACAGTGATATCCTCACCCGCCATCTCGGTAAGGCGCAGCACCAGATCGGACAGCGCAACGATGGCGTTGCGCCCATCCTGCGGATTGCGTCCGGCATGGGCGGACTTGCCGCTGGCAGTGATCGAGTAATTGCCGGTCCCGCCGCGTTCATGCGCCAGCGTTCCATCGGGCAGGGCGCTGGGTTCATAAGTCAGCGCTGCCGCCTTGCCGCCTGCCAGACGGGCGATCAGGTCGGACGATGCGAGACTGCCTGTCTCTTCGTCGGAATTGATCATGATGTCATATCCAACACGGCCTGAAACGGGGCTGCGCTCGAATGCGAGCAGCGCGTGCAGCATGACCGACAGTCCGCCTTTCATATCCGCTACTCCGGGACCGTTCAGCGTTTCGTCGTCCAGCCATTGCTGGTCCTGGAACGGGTGATCGGCAGGAAACACCGTGTCCATGTGGCCGGTCAGTATGAAGCGCCGCTGCGTCTGCGGGCGTACGCGCATGACGAGGTGCTTGCCGAACTGGCGTTCATATTCGCGGCCGCGGTCATCGATGGCGGTGACGGGGGCCGGTTCCACCAGCTCGATCTCGCCCGGCAGCGCAGCAAACGCATCCGCCAGCGCATGCGCCTGCCGTTCCAGGCCGGCAAGGTTGCCTGTGCCCGAATTGATTGCGCTCCAGCCCTGTACCTGTTCAAGCATCGCGGGTGCATCGATAGAGTCGATCAGCGCGGCGTCGACGCTGCCCAGCGCGGTAATCTGTGGCTCATTTTCCATGCCCGCAGCCTTAGCCGCGCATCTGGTCAAGTCCAAGCCGGCGGTGCGGCAAACCCCAATTGAATTGCAAAGCTGGCTGCACCCCGCCATATATGCCGCTCCTCCCCGGGACCGACATTGCCAACCCATACGCGCGCCAAGCGCCGTCCCACTCTGGAGTTTCCATGCCCGATTACACCAACCGTGCCAGCCTGCGGGTCGATCCGTCGCTTGCCGCCTTTATCGAGGCTGAAATTCTCCCGCCGATCGAGCAGGATGCGGATGTGTTCTGGAAGAGTTTTGCCGATCTGCTGGCAGACTTCGCCCCGCGCAATCGGGCCTTGCTCGAACGGCGCGAAAGCCTGCAGTCGCAAATCGATGCCTGGCACCGGGAACGCAAGGGCCAGCCGCATGACACGTCGGCGTATCAGAACTTCCTGCGGGAGATCGGCTATCTTGTGGAAGAGCCGGGCGATTTCACGATTGGCACCCAAAACGTCGATGCCGAAATCGCCACGATGGCCGGACCGCAGTTGGTGGTTCCGGTATTGAACGCGCGCTTCCTGCTGAACGCGGCGAATGCCCGGTGGGGCAGTCTGTACGATGCGCTTTACGGGACCGACGCGCTGGATGCGCCGCCCGCCAAACCGGGCGGTTACGACCAGAAGCGCGGTGATGCTGTAATTTCAGAAGGGCGCAAGTTCCTCGACGAAACATTGCCTTTGGCGTCTGGCAGCTGGTCCGATCTGACGGACATCGCAGACGCAAAGCTTGCCGATCCAGGCCAATATGTCGGCACGACCGAACGCGGCTTTCTTTATCGGCACAACGGCCTGCATATCGACGTGCAGGTTGACCGCACAACCCCGGTTGGCGAAACCGATCGCGCGGGTATTTCCGACATCGTGCTGGAATCAGCACTCACGACGATCGTCGATCTCGAAGACTCGGTTGCCGCGGTCGATGCCAAGGACAAGCAGCTCGCCTATCGCAATTGGCTCGGCGTAATCCGCGGCGATTTGGAAGAAAGCTTCGAAAAGGGTGGCCGGACCATGACCCGCGAATTGGCGGGCAACAAAGCGGTCACTTTGCCAGACGGGACGCAAGCGGAACTGCCTGGTCGGTCGGTACTATTCGTTCGGAATGTGGGCCATTTGATGACCAATCCCGCAATCCTGCTGTCCGACGGGTCGGAAATCCCTGAAGGCATTATGGACGCGGTGCTCACCAGCGCCATCTCTACGCAGGATGTGCGCGGTTTCACCCGCTACGGTAATAGCCGACCCTCGTCAGGCAAGGCTTCGATCTACATCGTGAAGCCCAAGATGCACGGGCCGGAAGAATGCGCGTTCACTAACGACTTGTTCGATGCAGTGGAGGATATGCTCGCGCTGGACCGCCACACGATCAAGGTCGGCGTGATGGACGAAGAACGGCGGACCTCCGCCAATCTGGGGGCCTGCATCCACGCGGTGCGCGATCGAATCGTGTTCATCAACACCGGCTTCCTCGACCGGACGGGTGACGAGATTCACACATCGATGGAAGCGGGCCCGATGGTCCGCAAGGCAGAGATGAAGTCCGCCGACTGGCTCGGCGCTTATGAGGCGCGCAATGTCGGTATCGGCTTGCGTCACGGTCTGTCAGGCCGTGCACAGATCGGTAAGGGTATGTGGCCTGCGCCGGACCTGATGGGAAAGATGATGACCGAAAAGATCGGCCATTTGCGGTCCGGGGCGAACACAGCCTGGGTTCCGTCGCCCACCGCTGCGACGTTGCACGCGATCCATTACCACCGCGAGAACGTATTCGAACTGCAGCAGGGGTTGGGGGAGGTGCCGGGCCTCGACAAGCTGCTGACCATTCCAGTCGCCACCGGCACAAACTGGAGCGAAGAGGAACTGCGCGAGGAATTGGACAACAACGCGCAAGGGTTGCTGGGCTACGTGGTTCGCTGGGTGGAACACGGGGTCGGTTGTTCCAAGGTTCCGGATCTAGACGATGTCGGGCTGATGGAAGACCGCGCGACGCTGCGCATTTCCTCGCAACATATGGCGAACTGGTTGCATCACGGCGTGGTCACCCGCGATCAGGTGATGGACAGCCTCCAACGCATGGCTGCCAAAGTGGACGAGCAGAACGCGGACGACCCGAATTACCGGCCGATGGCTGGCGATCCTGATAGTATCGCGTTCAAGGCTGCGTGCGATTTGGTGTTCAAGGGCACTCAACAGCCGAGCGGATATACGGAGCCCTTGCTTCACGCATGGCGGCAGGAGGCGAAAAAAGTTGTCAGCTTAAAACGCGGGCCAGGCTCACAAATTCGGTGACACTCAGTGTTTCCGCGCGGCGGGTTGGTTCGATGCCAAGCTGGTTTAATGCGTCCAACGCGCCGGGAATGCCCTTCAGACTTTGGCGGAGCATCTTGCGGCGTTGCCCGAATGCGGCAGCGGTGACTTGTTCCAGAACCTTCGCCGAGACGCCGGTCGGCATCTCGGCGGGCGTCACGTGAACGATCGCGCTCATCACTTTGGGTGGCGGGGTGAAGGCGCTGCGATGGACTTTCATCGCCAGTTTCGCAGAACTGCGCCACTGTGACAGGATGGCGAGCCTGCCATAAGCGCTGCTGCCTGCAGCAGAGACGATGCGCTGTGCCACTTCCTGCTGGAACATCAGCGTCAAGGACGTCCATTGCGGCGGCCAATGATCCCCGCCCAGCCAACGCACAAATAACGCGGTGCCGATGTTGTATGGCAGATTGCTCAGCACCGCGAACGGCTCACCCATCAGCTCTGCGTGATCCATGGCCAGCGCGTCGTCCTGGATCATGCGCAACTGACCTGGAAACGCTTCGTTCAGTTCGGCAAGGGCTGGCAGGCAGCGTGCGTCCATTTCGATTGCCGTCACCCGTGCCCCGGCGCGCAGCAGCGCCCGCGTCAGCCCGCCCGGACCGGGGCCGATTTCCAGCACCGCCTTACCGTCCAGATCACCCGGAATAGCGGCAATCCGGTCCAGCAATTGTTCGTCGAGCAGGAAATTTTGACCAAGCGATTTAGCCGCACTGAGGCCGTGGCGTTTGATCGTCTCGCGGATCGGCGGAAGGTCAGGCACGCGCGCAGGCTCGCCGCGCTGCGATATCTCCAGCCATGCACAAGGCGGCGATCGTCGCGCCGGGGTCGGCTAGTCCTGTGCCGGCGATATCGAATGCGGTTCCGTGATCGGGCGAAGTGCGCACGATAGGCAGGCCGAGCGTAACGTTCACACCTTCATCGAAGTCCAGGGCTTTCAGCGGTATGAGGGCTTGATCGTGATACATACAGATCGCCGCGTCGAAGGTCTTGCGGGAGCGCGGAGTGAACAGGGCATCACCGGGATGCGGGCCGGTCGCGTTGATGCGTTGTGCCTGCAACGCGGCAATGGCGGGCGCGATAACCTCGATTTCCTCGCGTCCAAAACGGCCATCCTCCCCCGCATGAGGGTTCAGGCCCGTCACGGCGAGCCGTGGATTTGCGATGCCGAAATCGTTTTTCAAAGCCGTGGCCACAATTGTTGCGCGGGCCACGATTAGGTCTTTGGATAAAAGGCCCGACACATCGGCCAGGGCGCAGTGAACGGTGACGGGCACCGTGCGCAGGCGCGGTCCGGCCAGCATCATCACGGACGCCTGTGGGTCCAACCCGCAGGCAGCCGCCATGTATTCGGTCTGGCCGGGATGGTCGAAGCCTACATCCGCCAGCAGCGATTTCGCGATCGGCGCGGTGACAACACCGCCCGCTTCCCCACAGAATGCCAACCGCGTGGCTTCCTCCAGCGACGCAAGCGCTAGCTGCGCGCTATCGGGGTTGGGCATTCCAGGAGTGTACCGGCCATCCTTATCGGCAAGCACAGGAAGGGCGCGTTGGAAAACATCCGCCGTGTTGGCAAGGGTCTCGATCCGTTGGACCGGCACATCCAGCGCCAGCTTCGCCGCCGCCTCACGCAATACTTCGAAGCCAAAGATAACGGCAAAGGGTACGACGCCCGCATCATCACGCGCCAGCCAGCTGCGTAATGCAAGCTCCGGGCCGATACCGGCGGGATCGCCCAGTGAAAGTGCGAGGGGCCGCTCGTCGGCAGGGTTCGCGGCAGCGCGTCCGTTCATGGCCGTGCTGCCGCGCCCGCAGGATCAGTTGTAGACGATATAGGCGTCGTTGCGCAGATCGCGCAGGTAACGCTGGGCGCGCTTGCCGATGCGTTCTTCGGCCAGCCGGTCCATGATCTGTTCGACATCGACGCCGGTGGTCGCTTCCGGATCGTCACGTCCGCACAGCATCAGCACGCGAACGCCATCCGCGACCGAGCCGAATGGCGGAGTGGTCTGACCTACCTGAAGCGCGAGCAACGGCTGCTGCAGCGTTTCCGGCAACGAACGAGCGCGGATCTGGTCGTTGGTCACCACCGATGCGCCAATGGTCGCGGCGACGCGTTCGGCATCGCCGCAACCGCGCATGGAATTGATGGCGCCGGTAAATTCCTCCACCCGCGCAGCGGCCGTCGCCTCGTTCACATCCGGGGCGAAGGTGATGGAAATCTGCTTCAGACTGAGCAGCGCATCCCGCGGATCGGCGGTCAGAATCTGGCGCTTGTCCAAAAGATAGACAATCGACAAACCGCCAGGAATGGCGATCGGGCCGACAAGCTGCCCGGGCTGCATCTGGCTGACAGCGGTGGAAAGCTCGCTGGGGAGCTGAGCCAACCGCACGAAATCGAGATCACCGCCGACTGCCGCAGTGGACGCTTCGGAGAACTGGCGAGCATATGCCGCGAAGCTGCCGCCCTGCCGCAATTGTTCGATAATCCGCGCGGCGTTTTCGCGCACGGCGGCTTCCGTTTCCGGCGTGGTGGACAGATAGATTTCCGCCACCCGGTATTCATCGGTACCGCGCGCCGCCTCGAGCCGGTTGGCGAGCTCCGTCACTTCTTCTTCCGAAACGTTGATAAACGGTGCGATGTCACGACGGAGCAGGCGCTGCCATGCAAGTTCGCCTTCGATCTGCCGTTTTAGGGCAGCTTCGGAAGAGCCGATGGAAGTCAGATAAGCGCTCATCGCGGCCATGTCCTGACCGAAATTCTGCGATGCGACGCGGGCATAGGTCTGGTTGATCTCGGCCGGTGTAGGCACGATTTCCTGGCTCGCAGCTTCCTGGATCTGCAAGGTTTCGTCGATCAGGTTGCGAAGGACCTGCATCCGCAGGCGCTGCATCTCTGCCTCCGGCACGGGCGCATCGGACGCGGCGGTGACGAGCGCCACGCGCTGGTCGATATCGGTACCGGTAATGACATAGCCGTTCACCACCGCAGTGGCGGTACGAACATTGGGATCGGTCTTGCCGAACATCGCCACATCGGTTGGAATGCCGAGCGGGTTCTGCGCCGTTTGCGGTCCCTGATTATTCTGCGCGGAAGGTTCAGGCTGTGCCGCCTGCGCGCTCAACGCGACAGGGGACAGGGCCGTGCCGAATGCGGCGAGGGCAAGGCAAATCCGGGATGGTGCGTTCAAAATCACTTGGATCAGGTTCCGTAATTATCGGCGCGTGGTGCGCCTGTCTGCTGATGCGAATGGCGGCAAATGGCTGAATGATTGCTGAGTGGCACGGGCACACCCGGTCCGGCTTGCCCCAGCGCCTAGCGGATTGGCCGGGTCATGCCAACGGGCGGCTGTGCCATGTCGCCACACCGTGCGTTACCGGAAACCTAGATTGCGCAATGCGAAGTTCAGCTGGAAAGTGTTGCCGCGCCGAGCATCGCCGCTATCGGCAAAATCGCGTCGCCATGTGAAGCCCAGTTCGAGGCAATCGTCCTGATAGGCAAAGCCTAGCCGCGTGCGCACCGCCTCGAACCCGTCGGAACCGGACAGCGGGTCCTCTTCGCGATCGGTCAGGTTGAACACGCCCGATCCGAAAATCGACCAGTAATCCGCAAATGCCACACGGCCCGCCAGGCGCAATTCTTCCCGATCCTGCAAATCCTCCACCGTGGTGATATTGCGGTTGAGCCGCAGATAGCCGATTTCGCCGTAAGTCCGCGCCGTGCCGACGGTGGCGTCGAATTCGTTGCGGCGGATAGCCAGATTGTCCTTGTCCAGCCGGTAGCGGTGCGTGAACTTCAGGAAATCGCGATAGCGAATGCGGGTGCGGCCTACGAAGTCTGAAAACTGGTCGGAAAGCCCTGTGCCGGACGGCAGCAGATTGCGCTGATTGTCCAGCCGATAGGTTTGTCCCACCGTCGCATCCAGCCGCCAGCCGGGAATGGTAAGCTGCCAGTCCGCACCGTAGGTAATCCGCGCGCCGTCCTCCACCCGATCGTATCCGGGAAATCGATTGAGGGCGAACAGATTGCTGTCCTCCAGATCGACTGCGCGCGAATCCTCGTTCGGGATCGCCAGATTGCGGATCGGCGGGCTGGCGACGAACTGGACCCGCGGCGTCAGAACCTGGGTGCCGCCGAACGCCTCACCCACGAAGGGCCATTGAACGTCTGCCGCGACCAGCCCGATTGCGCGCGCCTGCCACCCGCTATCGCCGCGATAGGAGGGCGTCAGGGTAAGGCCGTTTTGGTCCGAATGATACACATCGCCGCGCGCGAGTGCGGTAAAAGTGACCGCCTGTCCCGCCGGGGTCAGCTTGCGCAAGTCCCACCGTGCGCCGGCAAATGCGCGCTGCGTGTCCTGACCCTCGGTACGGGTGATGGCGAGCGTGTTCACCTGCAGCTCGACCTTGCCGCCCAGGACCGGATCGGCCAACCGCCGCCGGTAATCCAGCACTGGCAAGGCGATGGGGACCTGCCCCTGATCGGCATTCAGGCGCAAGGTCTGGGTGGCATATCCTGCAAGCGAGAAATAACTGTCCCGGTCGATGCGCTCCAGTTCTGCGATCGAGCGAAGCCGGTCGTCCCGGCTGATATCGTAACGGCGCAGGAACGTCCGGTCGGACGCGATGCGAGCCGACCCTGTAAAGGACCAGTTGGGGTCGAACTGAAAACGCCCATTGGCGAACAGGTAACCGCGCGGATCTCGTTCGCTGGTAGGGATGCCGGTAAAGCTGGAAATTCGGCGGCTGTAAGTCCCGTAACCAGTGATCTGATAGGCGCCCTTATCCGTCAGGTGCTTCCATTGGGCAGACACCATCGGCGGAACGTCCGAAAAGACATAGGCCGACGCGGTCAGTTCCTTGTTCTCCGCCAGTTTCCAGTAATAACTGCCGCTGACTTCGACGCCGTTGGATTCCGAAAAACGGATGTTGGGGATCAGAAAACCGGAGACCGGCTCACCATCGGTGTTGAGTGTAAGGCCGGGTAGCGGGAGCAGCGACAGCCCGAACAGTTCCAGCCGCGCGCCTTCGAAGCGGATGCGCTTGTCCGCCGCGCTGTAATTTACCTCGCGGGCGGTAACGCGCCAGCTCGGTTTTTTCGGGCAACCATCGGATGTTTCGACCGCGCATGCGCTGTACGCGGCCTGGCGTAGCTGCACGCTGCCATCTTCCAGGCGCTCCCCGCTGCGCGCCGCCAGGCGGCCGCCTTCGCGGAGGGACAGCAGCAGGTCTTCCATACTGCCGACCTCGAAGGCGTCGGTCAGCTGGACGGTGTCGGTAAATAGCTGGTTGCCCTCCGCATCCACGAAGCGGACATTGCCGGTGGCCGTGATCCCGCCGCCGATACGGTCGTAAATCACGCGATCGGCGCGGACGGATTGCTGGTCATCGGTGCGGACCACCGTGTTGCCGCTTGCCGTGATGATGCCTGCCTTACGGTCGTAGACCACCGTGTCGGATCGCAGAACGGCATTCTCTTCGCGCAGGATGACATTGCCGGTGGCGGTAACGGTGTCACCGTCGGAGGTGTACTCCACCGCATCCGCTTCGAATGCGACCTGCCCGTCCGGTGGCGGCGGCAAAGTGCCGGGCAGGGCGCTGTCCTGCTGTTCCGATTGAGGCAGCTCCGGCAGTGGCTGTTCGCCAGCCTCGATCGTCGGAAACCCGTCTTGTTGTTCGCCTTCGAAAATGGGCGAGGCGGGGTCGGGTATCTCGGTCTTTCCGCCAGCCGTTTCCACGCCCGGCGCGGCGCCGTCCTGGGCGTAAGCGGTAGCGGGCAAAGCCGCTGCCAACAGCGCAGCCGACAGCGCTCGGATTGCATTGTCTTGCCGGAACGAAGGCTTTGGATAATGGCACGGGCGGGGCAGCATGGCTTGCCTATCGCACCCCTTCCGCCTAATCGCAATCGCAACGAAACACAGTCCCGAAATGGGGGAACGGTGCGCGATGCGGCGCGCTGTAGTCCATAACGCGACAACCCGATTTTGCCCGGAGATTTTATGCAGTTCACCTTTGCCGACGCCCTTCCAGCCGACCTTCGCACCGTCGTCCGCCCGATGAACAAGGGCGCGTTGCCCAATGGCCTTCCCGCCCACGCTGCCGACGCCGCCGATGCAGCCCGCTTCGAAGGGGATACAGGGCAGATTGTCGAATTCTGGACCGAAGTGGATGGCAAGAACCGGCGGCAGGTGCTGTTGGGAATGGGCAAATCCGATGGCGACGCGCAACACCGCATGTCACGGCTGGAGAAAGCCGGTGCAGCGCTGACTGCGAAATATCTGACATCCGGTGAGACCACTCTGGCTCTCGATGTTTCGGATGCCGGGCTGGATGCGAAGGCGCTGGGCGCGATGCTGCTTGGTGTGCGGCTGCGCGGCTGGCGTCACGATGTTTACCGCACCACCATGAAGGCAAAAGACAAGCGCAGCCTGGAAAGCGTGACTGTGATCGGTGCGCCCGATGGTGCGACCGAGGCTCTTGCCGAGGCAGATGCTCTGGCAACCGGGGTGGAGTTCACCCGTGAGCTGGTTACCGAACCCGCCAATGTTATTTACCCTGCGAGCTTCGTAGAACGGTGCAAGGAACGCTTTGACGGCACAGGCGCAGAACTGATCGTTCTGGGCGAGGCCGAGATGGAAAAGCTCGGGATGGGTTCGCTGCTAGGTGTCGGTCTGGGGTCGGAGCGCGAGTCGCAAATTCTCGCCATTCGCTGGAATGGCGGTAAGGAAGGCGACGCGCCGATGGCGTTCGTCGGCAAGGGCGTGACTTTCGACACTGGCGGCATTTCCATCAAACCCGGTCCCGGTATGGAAGACATGAAGTGGGACATGGGCGGCGCGGGCGCAGTGGCCGGTGCAATGCTCGCACTGGTGACGCGCAAGGCCAAGGCCAATATCGTCGGCGTTATGGGCCTGGTCGAGAACATGCCCGACGGCAAGGCGCAGCGACCCGGCGATGTCGTGAAATCGATGGACGGCCAGACAATCGAAATTCTCAATACCGATGCCGAGGGGCGGCTGGTGCTTGCCGACGCGCTGCATTGGACGCAGCAGGAGTTCAAACCGCGCGCTGTAGTGGACTTTGCCACGCTGACGGGTGCGATCATTATCACGCTTGGCCATGAGCATGCCGGGCTGTTCTCCAACGACAACACGTTGGCCGACGCGCTGACCAAGGCTGGTCAGACCAGCGGTGATACGGTTTGGCGGTTGCCCTTGGGCAAGGCTTACGACAAGCTGATCGACAGCCCGATTGCGGATATGAAGAACATCGGCGGCAAGGGTGCAGGCTCAATTACGGCGGCGCAATTCCTGCAACGCTTCATCGCCAAGGGTACGCCATGGGCGCATTGCGATATTGCCGGGACGGTCTGGACTGACAAGCCGGGTGCAACGTGGGACAAGGGCGCGACCGGGTTCGGCGTGCGGCTGATGGACACCTATATCCGCCAGAACGTCGAAAACTGATCGGTCCGGCGCGCGCGGATCATCGTGGGCAGGATGCGCAAGAAGGGGGACCTGCCCGAGAAAATCTGCGCGACCTGCCAGTTACCGTTCGCCTGGCGCAAGAAGTGGGCGAAGGACTGGGACGAAGTCCGCTACTGTTCGGAACGCTGCCGCCGTAACAAAAGCGTCGAGGCCGGCTTGCAAACCGGTAATGGCCGGAAGGTAGACATATGAAAGTCGATTTCTGGCTGCTCGATGGCGACCCGGTAGAACGGGTCGTCACACTGATCGCAGACAAATCGCTTGCCGAAGACAAACGCGTGCTCGTGGTGGCGCAGGATGCAGGCGTTCGGAAGGCCATTTCCCGCAGTCTGTGGGCTCACCGCCCGGATCGCTTCCTGGCCAATGGGGAGGCTGGCCAGACCGGCGCCGCGCGCCAGCCCATCCTGCTTTCCGCCGAATGCGAGGCGGCAAATGGCGCCCCTTACGTTATCCTCGCCGACGGTACCTGGCCTGAAGGAGCCGATAGTTTCGAACGTGCGTTCGTGCTGTTTCCGGCCGACCGCAAGGACGAAGCGCGCGCAATCTGGCGCTCGCTGGACGATCGCGAAGGCATGGAACGCAGTTTCTTTCGGCAGGAGGGCGGCCGCTGGGTGAAGGCGGCATAAGCAATCCGACCATGGCCGACCGGTCCCTTCGCAATTGCAGCACAAACCTTGCAGGCGAGACGCACTGCCGCTAGTTGCGCCTGCAACGACATTCCATACAGAAACTCTCCAACATTTAGGAATTCAACATGGCGGTTTCCCGCACGTTTTCGATTATCAAGCCCGATGCCACGCGCCGCAACCTGACCGGCGCCGTCACTAAAATGCTGGAGGAAGCCGGCCTGCGCGTCGTCGCGTCCAAGCGTCTCCTGCTGACCGAAGAACAGGCCGGCGGTTTCTATGAAGTGCACAAGGAACGCCCGTTCTATGGCGAACTGGTTGAATTTATGACCAGCGGTCCGGTCGTGGTGCAGGTCCTGGAAGGGGAAGATGCCGTGAAGCGCAACCGCGACGTCATGGGCGCCACCAACCCCGCCGATGCCGACGAAGGTACGATCCGCAAGGCGTTTGCCGAAAGCATCGAAGCCAATACCGTCCATGGTTCGGACAGCGACGAGAACGCAGCGACGGAAATTGCGTTCTTTTTCAACGATGACGAGATTGTCGGCTGATCGATAGTTGATTTAAGTTACGGAGCCCTCTGTAATTAGACAAAATGTGGGCGGCTGTTATGGTCGCCCACAATGTTTGCAAAACGCCGCCTCTCCATCGCCCGTCAGTTGGTAGCGGCCATTAATACTAATGATGCCGATACACTCTTGCGGCTATGCGCCCCGGACGTGCGATTTATCGACAGCCAGCATTCTGTAATCGAAGGCGCTGATGCCGTGATTCGCGCGGTCGGTCGGTTGCCGTCGCTCGATGCGAAACATCAGCTCGTAATTGAAGACCTGCATAACACCGGCAACGATGTACGTCTGACCGGCTACACCACAGCGAACGATGCGCGGCTCGCCGGGCGTTGCCAGTGGCGGGCCACGATCGTGAAGGGCAAGGTGCGTGAATGGCAGGTATACCGCGCTGAAAGCGGTGTCTCGATGGCACGCTTGTTGTCGGATAATGGGTATGTGACCCGCCAGCAAGTTGCGGCTAACGACGAAAAGTCCGCCGAGCCTGTACTCTCCGCAAGAAAGAGCGCTGGCGGATAATTTCGACTGGGCCCGGGCGTCTGCGCGATAGTCAGCCTTTATTAAAGTTTTTGTAGCTCGCCGCATGGTGCCGGTGCGCGCCATGTGCGCTGCGACTATGTTCGCGTTCCATAGCGGCCATTGCTAAGGCGCTGAGCGGTAACTCCAGCGCCGCATAACACCTGCGCAACTGTGCGCGCCAATCTCCATTCAAGGCTTCGAACTCCAGGCGCACCATCGGTCCGTCAAAATTCGCCAATGCGCGCCGGGATCGCTCCTCCCTTAAAGCGACTTTGCGTTCCCATTCCCGCTCCAGCCAATCGAGGTCCACATTATCGGACTGCATGGCCATTTGGTTCGAGACAAGCGAGACGGCGCTTCGCACAACCTCGTCATGCCTGCGCTCGGCCACGACCAGCCGCGCATCGGGAAACTGATCGAGCAATTCTGGCAGGTCCTCGCTGAACTGCGGCACCTTCATGACGCGCGGCAAATGGGCGGTGCCGCTGCGCGCCGCGTTGGTAGCCAAGATTCGCCGAAGTTCCCGATAGATGGGTGCATGGCATCGTGCCTCGCTAAATGCCGTATAGGACGGCACCTGCCACTGCGTATCGTAGGTCGAATGATCGAGCGCGCTGGCCAGCCAGCCGAGTTCTTCGTCGGGTCCGCGCGGCGAAACCGGGTGCAGCGTGTCGAGCCAGGGGTTTAGTCTGCGCGCGCCCAACAGCGCCAGCGCACTTTTCACCGGTCGTAAATCGGGCTTCCAAGCGCGGTTCGGCGGCACCGGATTCCATGCGTCGCAAAAACGGGTCCCGCTATGGGCTGGATCGGCTGCCAGCAGGCGATGGATGCGGGTGGTGCCCGATCGCATCTGCCCGACCACAATGATCGGCGGGGCAAGCCTGATATCCGCCAAGTGCGGTTGCTCGCGCCACAAACGCCCCAGCTGCAACCGCTGCGTTATGGCGCGTGAAAGCTGCCCGAAAGCGAACGCCCGGCCCAGATTGTTGAGTTGCGCTTCCCCGCGCACCGCCTCGCCCAGTGCCGCCAACCGCTCGCGAAAATCCGCAACATCTTCTGGAAGACGACTGCCGCTTTCGTCCCCGGACGCAAACTTTGCCACACTGTTGGCCCACAGGACGTTCGTATCCAACTCGGGTTCCGGCAACCGTCCGCTGGCCCATGCCTGGCCCAACCAGCGGTCGATCCGGTCGACCAGCCGGGCGCGGGCCAGCAGATTAGGGCGGGGAGGGGGCGCGATCGGTCTAGAACTCGTCGGCGGCGCTTTGCAGCTTCGTCAGTCGTCTGGGCGCAACGCTCTGCCAACTCCGGCGTATCAGGTGCTCCACCTGGTCCCAATCAGTGTCGGCGCGGTTCAACACCAGGCCGACCCAGCCGGATGCGCCATAATATGCAGGCTTGTAGAACACATCCGGGTCTTGCTCGATTAGCATGGCCAGTTCATCCGGACCGCTGGTCTTGGCGAATACTGCGATGCGCTTGTCGTCATGATGACGATCGCTGAAAATGGCAAAATACTTCCCCGTTTTTCCGCCAGTCCGCCATCCCGGGGAGCCGTGGGTGGGGCGTTCCTTGCTCTCCGGCAACGACAACGCGATCCGCTGCACCTTTTCGTACAGCCACCCAGCGTCGAACCCGCGCGAGACATACCGTTCAAGGACGCGGGGATAGAGCTGATGTTCGGCAATCCGTACGCGCGCCGCTAGCGTGTCGGGCGTATCTCCGGGGAGAATAGCGACCTCGATCTGACCCAACGGCTCGCCGCCGTCCAATTTCTCGTTCACAAGATGCACAGTGCAGCCTGCCACGCTGTCGCCGGCATCCAGCGCGCGTTTATGCGTATCCAGCCCGCGATATTTGGGCAGCAGCGACGGGTGGATATTGAGCATCCTGCCAGCCCAGCGGCCGACCAGCTCTTCGGAAAGGATCCGCATATATCCGGCCAGTACGACGTAATCGGCACCGCTCTTGCGGATCGCGCGCTCCATCGCTCCTTCGTGCGCCATTCGGTCCATGCCGCGATGGGACTGGGCGAACGTTGCGACACCCTCTGCCGCGGCAAGCTTCAGCCCGCCTGCGTCCATATCGTTGCTGGCGACCAAGACGATTTCGTGGCGGCAGCTCGGCATCCGGCTGGCATAAAGGAGCGCCGCCATATTGGTGCCGCTGCCTGAGATAAGCACCGCGATTTTTGCTTTGGGGGCCTTGAGGGGTTGCGCTGGTACAGACGCAGTATCTTGCACCCCTTCAGGCAAGGTGGCGAGCCTCCCACGCATCCTTTGCGCTCCAGGTGCCGGACGAACCGCGCACGGTGCAGCCGCGTTCGCCCGCTTCGATTTGCCCAATCCGGTGGACCGTTTCGCCTGCCTCAGCCAAATCGGCGGAGAGCGCATCGGCTTCCGCTTCATCTACGGCAAGCACCATGCCGATCCCGCAATTGAAGGTGCGAGCCATTTCAGCAGGCTCGATATTGCCCTGTGCCTGCAGGAACGCCATCAGACCAGGCTGGGCCCAGGCGTCAGCGACGACAACGGCATGGGTTCCATCGGGCAGCACGCGCGGGATGTTTTCCAGCAAACCGCCGCCGGTAATATGCGCGCAGGCGGAAATCCGCCCCGCGCGAATGGCAGGCAACAGGCTGGCGACATAGATGCGGGTGGGTTCCACAAGCGTGTCGATCAGTAATCTGTTATTATCGAAGCTCGCCGGCTGATCCATTCGCCAGCCCTTGTCTTCCGCCAGCCGCCGGACGAGTGAATACCCGTTGGAATGAACCCCCGAACTCGCCAGCCCCAGCAAAACCTGACCCGCTGCAACGCCGTCGCCGGTCAGCTGTTCGCCGCGCTCGACCGCGCCCACGCAAAAACCCGCCAGATCGTAATCGCCCGGCTGATACATCCCTGGCATTTCCGCCGTTTCGCCGCCGATCAGCGCGCAGCCTGCAATCCGGCAGCCATCGGCGATACCCGCCACAACCCGCTCCGCAATGCCTTCCTCCAACGCGCCGGTAGCAAAATAGTCGAGGAAGAACAGCGGTTCCGCGCCTTGCACGATCAGATCGTTAACGCACATCGCAACCAGATCGATACCGACCGTATCGTGCCGATCGTGATCGATGGCGAGCTTGACCTTGGTGCCGACGCCGTCATTCGCAGCCACCAGCAACGGGTCCTTGTAACCCGCGGCCTTGGGGTCGAAGAACCCGCCGAAGCCGCCGATATCGGCATCGGCACCCGGGCGGGCGGTGGCCTTGACCAGCGGGCCGATGGCCTTGACCAGCCGGTTGCCCGCCTCGATCGAAACGCCCGCCTGTTCGTAAGTGTAGCGGTTGGGCGGGGGCGTATTATCGGGCTTGTTTGCGGACATATCGGCTACCTACTCATTCGCGCTTGGATTATCATGCCCTTTTCGGCAAAAGGCAGCCAGTTTTCCCCCAATCACCCGTTTCCGCCTGAGGTCCGCCCAGACTGCATGACCATTCCTTACCCTTTCCGCCGGCAGGCCTTCCTCGCAATCGCGTGCGTTGTCGCGTCGCTGGCGGCGTTTCTTGGCGCGCGCATGCTGCTGGCGCAGGTAAGCGGCGATCGCGGAATTGCGCCGGTCGTGGCCAGCGCCGACATCGCGGTAGGCGGTATCGATGTGGATGTGACGGGGGACACGCTGGAGGAGGCGCGAGTGGAGGGGTGGCGGCAGGCACAATCGCTCGCTTGGAAGAAGCTGGATGGTCCCAATCTTTCCGATAGCCAGATCGAGTCGATCGTATCCGCCGTAGTGGTGGAGCGGGAACAACTTGGCGCGAACCGCTATATCGCGCGGCTTGGCGTGATCTTCGACCGTCAGCGCGCTGGCCGTTATCTTGGACGGCAGGGCGCGCGGTCGCGCTCCGCCCCGATGCTGCTGGTGCCCGTGACATTCTCTGCAGGGACGCAGACCGTATATGAAATGCGCAACCCGTGGCAGCGGGCCTGGGCCGAGTACCAGGCCGGTAGCAGCCGCATCAGCTATGTCCGGCCAAGCGGGGCTGGCGGCGATTCGCTGCTGATCAATTACGGTCAGGTCGGGCGCCGCAGCCGTGCATGGTGGCGCAACATTCTTGACCAGTTCGGTGCCACGGACGTGCTCGTCCCGATCGCCAATCTGCGCTACCAGTATCCCGGCGGCCCGATCGAGGGGACATTCGTCGCGCGGTACGGTCCCGATAGCAAATATCTCGCCAGTTTCTCTCTGACTGCGAGGAACCAGGCCGCGCTACCGGGAATGCTGGAGGACGCGGTTGGTCGCTTCGACGATATTTTTGAAGAAGCGCTAGCGGATGGCAAGCTGCGCCCGGACCTTTCGCTCAGCCAGCGGACGGGTGAGGCTGCGCCCGCGATCCGGGAACTGATCGAGGCAGGGCGGCAGGCCGGAGCCCAGGAAAGAGCGAATGCGGCGGCGGAGGCGGCGCGTCGGCGCGCGGCGGAGGCGGAGCGAACCCGCGCCGCAGAACCGGAACCCACGCCGACGCCAACGCCCACCGCCACCGCGAACAGTTACGTCGTCCAGTTCGCCACTCCCGACGCCCGTGCGCTGGACACCACGCTGGCGGCTGTACGCGCCGCGCCGGGCGTACGCGGAGCGAGCGTCACCAGCACCGCGATCGGCGGCACATCGGTCATGAATGTGACGTTCGAAGGGTCGCTTGGCCAACTGGCAGGTGCGCTGAGAGCGCGCAGCTTTGCGGTGCGGCAGGGTCCGACAGGGCTCGGCATCAGCCGTTAGGATATGTCCGGACTGTCGCAAATCGCATTGCCGCTCGCGCTGGGTGACGGCAATGGCGAACCTGACCGGATCATTCTGGGTGAGGCGAATGCGGCGGTGGTGGACGCATTGCGAAGCCCGGCGGAATGGCCCTACCGCACAGCCATCCTGGCGGGTCCTCCAAGGTCCGGAAAAAGCCTGCTTGCCGCATGGTTCGCGGCGCAGGGTGCATCCGATACTACATCCGAACCGGGAAGAATCCTTATCGACGGGGCCGATGCGCTGGACGAGACCGAATTGTTCTTCCGGTGGAACCGGGCACAGGAAAACGATACGCTGTTATTGCTGGTTACTGATCGGCAGCCCTGGAGGATTGCGCTGCCGGACCTCGCCTCGCGCCTGGGCGCTGCGCTTCAATTGGAGATTGGTCCGCCCGACGATGTCATGCTCGGCGAATTGTTGCAGTTGCATGCTGCACGCCGGGGCTTGTCGCTGGATGATGGCGCCACCACATACCTTGTCCCGCGCATGGAGCGTAGTTTTGCCGGCGTCGAGCGGATCGTGGCCGAAATCGACCGGCTGAGCCTTGAACGCAAGGTGCCGGCAACGCGCATGATCTGGCGCGCTGCGCTCGATGCGGTCCAGGGGCCGGAGCAGGCGCGCTTGCTTTAGGCGGGTTTTGCTGAAAGAATCGGTGCTATCATGTTCGACGCGCTCATATCCTATCTGGACTCGATCAAGGCCCGCGATCCGGCCGCCCGCTCGCGCTGGGAAGTTCTGCTTTATCCCGGGGTCTGGGCGCTGTTCTGGCACCGCGCGGCACACTGGCTGTTCGAGGCGGAGATGTATTTCATCGCCCGGATGGTGAACCATTTCAGCCGGATGGTTACCGGGATCGACATCCATCCCGGCGCCAAGATCGGACGCAATTTCTTCATCGACCATGGCTTTACCGTCATCGGAGAAACGGCTGAAATCGGTGATAACGTGACGATCTACCAGTGCGTGACGCTGGGGGGGACCAACCCCACCAATGGCGTACCGGGCAAACGGCATCCCACATTGCTGGACAATGTCATCATCGGCTCTGGCGCTCAGATCATCGGGCCGATCACTGTGGGCGAGCGTGCGCGGGTGGGCGCGAATGCCGTAGTGCTAGACGATGTACCGGGCGGCGCGACGATGATCGGGCTGAAGGCGCGGTCCACATTGGTGCCCGTGGAGACGTGGATGCGCGAATTCATGCCTTATGGCACTCCCTGCGGCGACCCGTGCGAACCCTGTCCACCGGATGATGGCAGCAGCGATCGGCGCATCGCGGAACTGGAAGCGCAGTTGCACGCAGTGCGATCCGAGATCGATGCGTTGAAGGGTAGCGGTCATACCGAAGATACCGATCCCGGGCGGCGCAGCGGGACCGATAGCTGATGTCAGGAACAGGCGGCGGGTCCGCTACTGTGCTTCCGTTTCCGGGCTCCGGTTCGGCAAGGGGCACCGGACAGGTCGGCTTCGAACGGCATGAATTGCAGCGCATTCTCGATCTGTACGGCCGGATGGTCGCGGCGGGAAACTGGCGCGATTATGCGATGGATTTTACCCGGGACGTGGCAGTGTTTGCTGCATTCCTCCGCGCTGCGGAGCGCCCGCAGGCAAGGATCGAAAAACGCCCCTCGCTACGCGCGAAACAGGGCATGTGGACCCTATTTGGTGAACATGGGCAGGTGCTGAAACGCGGCCATGAACTTCCCGGCGTGCTCGCCCCGATGGAACGACGGTTGCTTAAAAGCGTGCAGGGGTAGGGCGCGCAAGCTTGGGGTGACGGAACCGCTATGCCCGACCGTCATTCAATTCAGCCAATTAGGTTGGAATTGTCACCGCGCTGATCGGAAGCTTTTGTTGCAAACCGTTTGGTAGCATCGCCACAACGCGCGCCCGGATCGGGGTCCAAAAGGCTGACAGGGTGAGCAGGGCAGAGCCGATCACCAGTGCTGTCAGCGCCACATTCAGCTCTACGGCGCCAAAGCGGTCGAACAGAATGGTCAGCGCGAACAGAACATAAGCCAGCGCGGACACCAGCAATGCGCGGCGGTCCACCGCCAGCGCAACCAATCCGAAGATCACGTACACGGCAACTACGCCCAGGGCCGCTCCCACTCCGATGGAATCGCCACGCGTCACGCCCAGCGCATAGAACACCGGATGCGCAATCATCGGCGCTGCGATAAGGTGCAGCCAGAACGCCACGTCTGCCCTGCGTGTCGTCCGCGTGCGGTCACTTATATCCCAGCGCATAGCAAAGGCGAAAATCGCCAAACCGGCCAAGAACACCAGGACGAGTATGAGATCGCCCGTATCGATGGGTCCATCTTCGCCCACGGCCGCTGCGATCAGCAGCACGACCGTGCCCGCAACCGCCGCAGCGCCCGCCGCAACGGTGATCGGCACGGCAAACCGCCGCCAGTGGAGATACGCCCCACCAGCGGCGAGTAAAGCTGCAACAGAACCTAGAAGCGCTCCGAGCCGATCTGAACTGTCGTCCATACCGGAAGTCAGGGCCATAGATATGCCAAGGAAGGTAGCAAGAACGCCGCCAACAAAGGCAAGCAACAGTATAATACTGGGTAGCGCCATGCGCCGTTTCCGAGTAAAAAATTCAGACAACGCCCACGCCGTGCATGCCACCAATGCAGCCCCCACCGCCATGGCGATGCCACTGGAAAATTGGTCTTCTCTGAACCAAACCTCTCGAGCGGTGTCAGATACATAATCGTAGCCGGGAAAGGCTGGATCAGGCGCAATCGCCCTACCAAGCGCCTGTCCGATAGCGCCTGCCGCGAACAGCATGATCACCGCGCCGATCGCCACGAAGATATCGTTGAAACTTGAGACGAGGCGGAAATGCTCTTCGTCCGTCACGGGCCGTTCGCGGATCTGCACTACATGCGCGCGCAGCTGTTCTGCGGCGTCCGCGCTCAGGGCGCCCGAAGCGATGGCAGAATTGATCTCGTCCTGTGAATACATTTCGGCCTACCCCTCTATTTTTAAAGAAGGATAGGCCGAGTGTGTTAGTGCGTCAATACAGTTAAGCGAATGTTAGCCCCGCGCGCTGTCGGGGCCTTTGCCGGTGACCTTCTGCATCGCAGTCAGGATTGCGCCCGACTGTTCGCTACCCGATTGCGGAGCTTTCAGATTGCTCATTTCGCTGATCTTGTCCCAGTTGGCGGCGAAGCCTTCCACGGTGCGCTCGCCTTCCGGCAGCCAGACCGCATCGTTCATCACGGTCCAGGCAGAATGGAAACCGCCTGCGCCTGCGCCGACGATGGCATTGGACGGCGCGTCCTCGCTTACCAGATACAGCGCGGCGGGAACCACATTGACCGGATCGAACAGCTTGAATGCTTCTTCAGGGAACAGGTCCTCGGTCATGCGCGTGCCGGCAACCGGCGACAGTGTGTTTACCTTGATGTTATACTTTGCGCCTTCCAGCTGCAGCGTCTTGGT
The DNA here is from genome assembly GCF_003340475.1 of Alteripontixanthobacter maritimus. Taxonomy (NCBI): domain Bacteria; kingdom Pseudomonadati; phylum Pseudomonadota; class Alphaproteobacteria; order Sphingomonadales; family Erythrobacteraceae; genus Alteripontixanthobacter; species Alteripontixanthobacter maritimus. The sequence continues at coordinate 716,131 of NZ_QBKA01000002.1, forward strand.
CAGACCCGCCAGACCCAGCTTGGCCGCGCCGTAATTGGCTTGGCCGAAATTGCCGAAAAGGCCGGTGCTGCTGGCGGTCATCATGATGCGGCCATAGGCCTGTTCGCGGAACAGTTCCCAGCAGGCCTTGGTGGCATAGGCGCTGCCGTTCAGATGCACATTGACGACGAATTCGAAATCGTCCGGTGTCATCTTGGCGAAGCTCTTGTCCCGCAGGACGCCGGCATTGTTAAGCAAGCAATGGACGCCGCCCCATTTCTGCTTGGCATCGGCGACCATCTTTTCCATCTGGTCGTATTCGGTCACGCTGCCGCCATTGGCCATCGCTTCGCCGCCCATGGCCTCAATTTCCTCGACCACTTTCGCTGCCGCATCGGACGTGCCCGTGCCATCGCGCGATCCGCCCAGATCGTTGACCACCACCTTGGCGCCGCGGCGGGCGAGCTCCAGCGCATATTCGCGGCCAAGTCCGCCGCCTGCGCCGGTAACGATGGCGACTTTATCCTTGAACGAAATGGTCATGCGAATTCTCCGAATGGGGTCGATAATGGCAGTTTACGTGAACGGTAATACGCTGGCGGGTTTACAGGTTCCCGGCGGCTTCGCAAGCTGGCGTCCGAGAAAGCGCCATGCCGTAAGGTTACGCGGCGGAGATCTCTGCCTGGCCACCAGCCGGGAAATATTGAGTATTTGAAGCGCGCGCGATTCGTCCGAACTACGTTCGCCTCGGTGTGCTCTCCAAGAATACCAGCTTGCATAACAACTGCTGCTATCGCGACCGATGCAGAAGTCCTTCAATCCGAAAGCGATTGGTGGCATTGCGCCGGAAAGAGGAAACGCCATGACCACCGCATCCCATGAATTTGCTGCCATCATCCTTGCTGCGGGCAAGGGCACCCGCATGAAAAGCGACCTGCACAAGGTCCTGCATCCCATCGCGGGACGTTCGATGCTGCATCACCTGATGGCCTCGGTCGACGAGCTTTCGCCTGCGCACAAGGTCGTCGTGGTCGGGGCCGGGCGGGAACAGCTGGAAAATGCGCTGGATGGCAGCGCCGCCACCTGCCTGCAGGAGCCGCAGCTGGGCACGGGACACGCGGTGCAGCAGGCGCAGCGCAAACTGGAAGGGTTCACCGGTGACGTGTTGGTCGTGTATGGCGATGTGCCGTTCGTGCGGCCCGCCACCATGCGCGCCATGCTAGACCGGCTGCACGGCGACGATGCCCCTGCCGTGGTCGTGCTGGGCTTCGAACCGGACGACGCACTGCAATATGGTCGCGTGCTGACCGAAGGCGGCGACACGATTGCAAAAATGGTCGAATACAAGGATGCCAGCGAAGCCGAGCGCGGCTGCACCCTGTGCAATTCCGGCCTGATGGCGGCGCGAGCGGAAGACATGTTCGCGCTGCTGGACCGGGTCGGCAACGACAATTCGCAGGGCGAGTATTACCTCCCCGACATCGTCAATATCGCCATTGCCGACGGGCGAACCTGCGCTGCGGTCACGTCGGACAAGCCCAGCGAGGTCGCGGGCATAAACAGCCGGGCCGAACTGGCCGAGGCCGAAGCGCAATGGCAGGATTTCCGGCGGGAGGAAGCCATGGCCGAGGGCTCTACCCTGCGCGCGCCGCAGACCGTGTTCTTCAGCTACGACACGCAGCTGGGCCGCGATGTGGTGATCGAACCGAACGTGGTGTTCGGTCCTGGCGTCTCGGTCGCGGATAAATGTACCATCCGCGCCTTCAGCCATCTTGAGGGCACGACCCTGCACGAAGGCGCGGAAATCGGCCCCTATGCGCGCCTGCGCCCCGGATCGGTGCTGGAGAAAGGCGCAAAGATCGGCAATTTCGTAGAAATGAAGAAGGCCACGCTTGGCCCCGGGGCCAAGGCCAATCACCTCAGCTATATCGGTGATGCTACGGTAGGGGCAGGCGCGAATATTGGCGCGGGTACGATTACCTGCAACTACGATGGTTACTTCAAATACCAGACTACCATCGGCGAGCGGGCCTTCATCGGCAGCAACAGCGCGCTGGTCGCACCGGTCAGCATTGGCGCGGATGCTATCGTGGGTGCAGGCGCGACCGTAACGCGCGATGTGGGCGAAGGCGAATTGCGGTTGGTTCGCGCCGAACAATCGGTCAAACCGGGCTGGGCCGACCGCTTCCACGATGCCATGAAAAAGAAAAAGGCTGCCTCGAATAAGGGGCCCGGAGCATGAGCCGAAGCCAGAACCTGACCGAAACGCTGCTGCTGTTTACTGCCCTGTTGCTGCTTGTCCCGGCAGTGCCGACCTCGCAATTGGAGGGGGTCGCTTTCGGCGTTTATCATTATGTATCGATTGCCTGCTTTGCCGTGAGCCGGGCCATTCGTTGGCAGCGCCAATGGTATTTTGCGGCGCTCGAGGCGGCTGCGTATGTGCTGATCGTGGTCATCCTGCATCGTAGCGACGAGTTGTTGCTGGCGGTCTGAGGTATTGCCGCAGGGTATGCTTTCAGCAGTCGATGCGCACCCGATTGGTATATGGAGGGAACCGGGGGGATGGCGGCGCGCTTCTATTGCAGTGCGATAGAGGGAAGAATGATGCGGAAATGGATTTGGGTTGCGGTGGGACTTGGCGTTGCCGCCGCCGCCGGGGTTGCGGCTTATGCGCAATATGACCGTTCGCTGGAAAAACCGCGCTACTCGGTAATCGACAGCGATGGAGATTTCGAACTACGTCAATATGATCCGATGCTGGTTGCGGAAGTCACCACGATCGGAGCTCGCGATAAAGCCTTGAATGCAGGGTTCCGCAGGCTGGCCGCCTATATTTTCGCGCAAGACCGGCCGGGTAAGGATCAGGAAGAAATCGCGATGACCTCCCCCGTCATGCAGGATGAGAAGATTGCGATGACTTCGCCTGTCATACAGGATGGCAATTCGCAGCGCGGCGAAGGCAGCGATACCGGCGAATGGCGCACGCGCTTTGTCATGCCGGGCAAGTACACGGCAGAGACTTTGCCGGAAACGCCATCGGACATCGCTATCGATACCGTACCGGGGCGCCGAATGGCGGCAATCCGCTTCAGCGGCAGTCCGTCGAGCGACGATCTGGCGAAACAGGAAGCGCGGCTACGCGAATGGCTTGGCACCCGCGGGCTGGATACTGGCGGCGCGGCGGAATATGCGTTCTACGATGCTCCGATGGTCCCGCCGCCCATGCGCCGGAACGAAGTCATGATCCCGGTTGAGGGATAGGTAGCCTTAGCACCTGACGGCCAAGTTTAGCGGGACGTTTAGTCGATATCACAGACATATACAAAAAAGGGCGACCCGCGGGCCGCCCTTTTTCGTAGGTCGATCTGGCCGAAATTCAGCCTTCAACGTGTTCCGCCAGCACGGTAAGGCCATTTTCGCCGACTTCGGCAAAACCGCCGCGCACTTTGACATTCTCGGGCGCACCGCCCTCGGTGCGGTAAACCTGTAAAGTGCCATCGCGCACGGTCGACATAAAAGGCGCATGGCCTTCCAGAACGCCGAACTCACCGTCGGAACCTGGAACGACGACCATGTGGACATCTTCCGACCGGACCAGCTTGGACGGCGTGACGAGTTCGAAGTGAAGGGGCATAATTCGCTCCTTACGCCTCGTCGGCCATTTTCTTGGCCTTCTCGACCGCTTCGTCGATTCCGCCAACCATGTAGAATGCGGCTTCTGGAAGGTGATCGTACTCGCCTTCGACCACGGCCTTGAACGACTTTACGGTATCTTCCAGCGGCACGAACTTACCGGGAATGTTGGTGAAAACCTCTGCCACGTGGAACGGCTGGCTGAGGAACTTCTGGATCTTGCGCGCGCGCTGGACCGTCAGCTTATCTTCTTCCGACAGCTCGTCCATGCCGAGGATGGCGATGATGTCCTGCAGGCTCTTGTACTTCTGCAGCGTTTCCTGAACGCGGCGGGCGGTTTCGTAATGCTCTGCGCCCACAACGCGCGGTTCCAGCACGCGGCTGGTAGAATCGAGCGGATCGACCGCCGGGTAGATGCCCAGCTCCGAAATCGCGCGGTTCAGCGTGGTTGTGGCGTCCAAGTGGGCGAACGAAGTTGCAGGAGCTGGATCGGTAAGGTCATCGGCGGGCACATAGATGGCCTGCACCGAGGTAATCGAACCCTTGTTGGTCGAGGTAATGCGTTCCTGCAGATTGCCCATGTCGGTGCTGAGCGTGGGCTGATACCCCACGGCCGAAGGAATACGGCCGAGCAGGGCGGACACTTCGGAACCAGCCTGGGTGAAGCGGAAGATGTTGTCGACGAAGAACAACACGTCCTGGCCTTCCTCGTCGCGGAAATATTCCGCCATGGTCAGGCCGGACAGGGCGACACGGGCACGCGCACCAGGAGGCTCGTTCATCTGACCGAACACCAGCGCAACCTTGCTACCTTCGGAAGTGGCATTGCCATCCGCATCCTTGGCGATGACGCCAGCGTCGAGGAATTCGTGATAGAGATCGTTACCCTCGCGGGTACGCTCACCCACGCCGGCAAAGACGGACACACCGCCATGACCCTTGGCGATGTTGTTAATCAGTTCCTGGATGAGCACGGTCTTGCCCACGCCGGCGCCGCCGAACAGGCCGATCTTGCCGCCCTTCGCATATGGCGCGAGCAGATCGATGACCTTGATGCCGGTGACCAGAATGGCCGCCTCGGTCGACTGGTCGACAAACAATGGGGCCTCGGCATGGATCGGCGCAGTTTTCTCCGCGCCGATGGGGCCGCGCTCATCGATGGCTTCGCCAACCACGTTCATGATGCGCCCAAGCGTCTTGGGGCCAACCGGCACGCGGATCTGCTGACCGGTGCTGATAACTTCCTGCCCACGCGTCAGGCCTTCGGTCGCATCCATCGCAATGGTGCGAACGGTGCTCTCACCCAGATGCTGCGCCACTTCGAGAACCAGCGTGTTGTCGCCATTCTTCGTTTCGAGCGCGCTGAGAATCGCCGGCAGTTCGCCTTCGAACTGGACGTCGACGACAGCGCCGATGACCTGGCTGATTGTGCCATTGGTGGTCTGGTTGAGTACAGGTGCGGTGGCCATGGTGTTTCCTTGGTCTGCTAAGCTTAAAGCGCTTCAGCGCCAGCGATAATTTCGATGAGTTCGGTGGTGATCGCGGCCTGGCGGCTGCGATTGTACTGGATGGTCAGATCCTTGATCAGGTCGCCGGCGTTGCGCGTGGCGTTGTCCATCGCGGTCATCGATGCGCCCTGTTCGGAAGCGGCAATTTCAAGAAGCGCGCCAAACAACTGCGTCTTCACATAACGCGGTAGCAATTCCTCGAGAATTTCCTCCTCGCCCGGTTCATATTCCACGACCGAGTCCGTGTCTTCGGCAGTCGCCGGGGCAGGGACGGGTATGAGCTGTTGCACGGTTGGGTTTTGCACCAGCGCAGACTGGAAGGTCGGATAAACGAGATGCGCTACGTCGAATTCACCAGCGTCGAATTTGGCGATCAGTGCATCGGCAATTTCCGTGGCCTCGTTGAAGCCGGGGTCGCGCACGTCGGCGGTGGTGTACATATCGTCGATGCGTTCAGGGTATGCGCGCTTGATCGGGGCACGGCCCTTCTTGCCGACGAGGTAGAACTGTACGATCTTGCCCGCTGCCATCAATTCGCGCGCCTGCACGAAAGCAGCTTTCACGATGTTGGAGTTGAGGCCGCCGCACAGGCCCTTGTCGGTATTGACGACGACCAGCAGGTGGCGCTGGTTGCCGCCCGTGCCCGCTAGCAGTTTCGGCGCGCTGTCGCCCGAAACCTTGCCCGCAAGGCTGGCCATGACGGCGCCCAGCCGTTCGGCGTAGGGACGCGCGGCTTCGGCAGCAGCCTGAGCCCGGCGAAGCTTCGCCGCTGCAACCATCTGCTTGGCCTTGGTGATCTTCTGGGTCGATTTGACCGAGGCGATCCGCCCTTTGAGTTCCTTGAGGCTTGCCATGGTGTTCCTGTCTTACGCGAACTGCTTGGCGAAGGTGTCGAGCGCCTTGACCGTCGCGTCTTTCACATCGCCTTCGAACTTGCCGCTCGAACGGATGTCATCCAGCACGCTCGCGTGCTCGCTGCGCATGAAGGACAGCATCTGTTCTTCATAGTCGTTCACCCGGTTGACCGGCACGCTGTCGAGATAGCCATTGGTGCCAGCGTAGATCGACACGGTCTGCTCTTCGAAGGGCATGGGCGAAAATTGTGCCTGCTTGAGCAATTCGGTCAGACGCGCACCGCGATTGAGCAGTTTTTGCGTGGAAGCATCGAGGTCCGAACCGAACTGCGCGAACGCCGCCATTTCGCGGTATTGCGCCAAGTCCAGCTTCATCGAACCGGATACCTTCTTCATCGCCTTGGTCTGCGCGGCACCGCCCACACGGCTCACGGAAAGGCCCACGTTGATCGCTGGACGGATGCCTTGATAGAACAGGTCCGTTTCCAGGAAGATCTGGCCGTCGGTGATCGAAATCACGTTGGTCGGAATGTAAGCCGAAACGTCGCCAGCCTGCGTTTCGATGATAGGCAGCGCAGTCAGCGAGCCGCCGCCTTCGGCCTTGTTCATCTTCGCCGCGCGTTCGAGCAAGCGGGAGTGGAGATAAAACACGTCGCCCGGATAGGCTTCGCGGCCCGGAGGACGACGCAGCAGCAGCGACATCTGGCGGTATGCCACGGCCTGCTTGGACAGATCGTCATACACGATCACGGCGTGCATAGCGTTGTCGCGGAAATATTCGCCCATTGCGCAGCCGGTATAGGGCGCAAGGTACTGCAGCGGGGCCGGTTCGGACGCGGTCGCGGCGACCACGATGGAGTATTCCATCGCGCCGTTTTCTTCGAGCGACTTTACGATCTGCGCCACGGTGGAGCGCTTCTGGCCCACTGCGACATAGATGCAATACAGCTTCTTGGATTCGTCGTCGCCCTGATGCGCATCCTTCTGGTTGATGAAGGTGTCGATCGCGACGGCCGACTTGCCGGTCTGCCGGTCACCGATGATCAGCTCGCGCTGGCCGCGGCCCACTGGCACGAGCGCGTCGATAGCCTTGAGGCCGGACTGGACGGGTTCGGAAACAGATTCGCGCGGGATGATTCCCGGTGCCTTGCGCTCTACACGGCGGCGTTCCGTCGATACGATCGGACCCTTGCCGTCGATCGGATTGCCGAGCGCATCGACCACGCGGCCAAGCAGGCCCTTGCCAACGGGAACGTCCACGATGGTGCCGGTCCGCTTGACGACGTCGCCTTCCTTGATCTCGGCATCGGTGCCGAAAATCACCACGCCGACATTGTCGCTTTCCAGATTGAGGGCCATGCCCTGCACACCGTTCGAAAATTCGACCATTTCACCGGCCTGAACATTATCGAGGCCGTGAATACGGGCGATGCCGTCACCCACGGAGAGGACGGAACCGACTTCGCTGACTTCGGCTTCGGTGCCGAAATTGGCGATCTGATCCTTGATGACCTTGGAGATTTCTGCGGCGCGGATTTCCATAATCGGGCTTTCTGTACGGCGTGTGCCGTCAGCCTTTCATAGCTTGGGCAAGAGAGTTGAGGCGGGTGCGCAGCGAACCGTCGATGCGCTTGGATCCGATGGTAACGACAAGGCCGCCCAGCAGATCGGGATCGACCTTGCTGGACAACATGACCGTGCGTCCTTCACGGGCAGTCAGCTTGTGCTTCAATGTGGCGAGCTGTTCGTCGGTCAGCGCATGGGCGCTGGTGACCTGTGCGGTCACTTCGCCCCGTTGGGCCGACGCGATGCTGCGGAACGCACGGATAACGGCGGGCAGCTGCGACAGGCGGCGGTTGTCCGCCAGCACGCCGAGGAAGTTGGTGGTAAGCTGCGACAGGCCGGAAGCCTTCGCCACAGCCTTGATCGCGCTCCCTTTGGTGGAGCGGCTGATTTCCGGATTGGTAGTGAGCGCGCGCAGATCGGCCGATTCGCCGAGCGCCCCGTCCAGGGTTTCGAGATCGGACTCCACAGCCGTGACCGTGCCGTCTTCAACGGCGAGATCGAACAGGGCAGAGGCGTATCGGCCTGCAAGGCTTGACTGAATACCGGCGGAAATATCCACGCGTACTGGTTCCTTCGAAACAGGCGGAAAAGCAAGAATTTGACAGCCCTGCATAACGGTGTCGTTCGCAAGGCGATAATTCCCCCTGCAAGGCTGGCGCGCGCCTAGCATCGGCCCCGATTCTATGCAAGCCGAGTCCGGTGGAACAGACCCATCGATTGCGCCGAAAAGCGATTGCAATGGAACGACCGGTCTTTTTACGGTACTCATATCACCGAACGGCGCATCACGACGCCGACAGGAGAGCATGATGGCAACTTCGGCCCGCACCCGCCCGCCCACCGGTAGCGGCGCACAATTCTGCGTATCTGATCTTGAGGCAAGCGCGGGTGCGTATGTCTCCGATATCCAGCTTGCAGAAACCGACGGCGATACTCTCGAAGCGTTGAAGCAAGTGGTCTACACGCGCGGCGTTGCTGTGCTCCGCGATCAGCAGTTCAGCCCGGAGGATCACATCGCCTTCGCCAAACGCTGGGGCGGGATCGATATCAACAACTACTTTCCGCTGACCGACGAACATGCCGAGATCGCCATCGTACGCAAGAAAGCCGACCAGCAGACCAATATCGGCGGGGGCTGGCATACGGACCATTCCTATGACCAGATTCCCGCGATGGGATCGATCCTGGTCGCTCGCCAGCTACCGCCAAGCGGCGGCGACACACTATATTCGCATATGGGCGCAGCTTATGATTGTCTGACGGACGAATTGAAGCAGCGTATAGAGGGGCTGGAGGCGTTTCATACGGCCGACCATATCTATGCCCCCGACGGTGCTTACGCGAAAACCGATATGGGCGGCGATCTGCGGGGGCAGGACCTGAAGACCGGCGCCGTCCATCCGGTCGTGATCCGGCACCCGCATACCGGGCGCAAGCTGCTCTACGTCAATCCGGGCTTCACCATAAATTTTGTGGGTCGGACGCGGGACGAAAGCCTGCCGCTGCTGCAGCAACTGTTTGCCGCAGCATTACTACCGGAAAACCAGTGCCGTGTGGTGTGGGAGCCCGGGACGGTAGCCATCTGGGACAATCGCACGACCTGGCACATGGCGCTGAACGACTATCCCGGGCACGCCCGCGAAATGCACCGCATTACGCTAAGCGGTGAACCGCTCGCAACTTAGGTTGCAGCATGGAATAGGCTCGTTGGAGGTGGAGTTGTTGGCCGCAATCATGCGGTACAGGTTCAGCGTCGGAGTTCGCACTTATAGACCAGCCGTTCGTTCGGACGGCCCGGTAGGAGGCCGAGCACTGCCTCCTGCTTTTCGCCCAGGCTGGCTGCGGCATCGGGTGTTTCGCAGCCCGGGGCGGTGTAGCCGCCTCGTTCGCGGCGCGCTCTGGCCATCTGGGAACGGCTGAGCAGGTACCGTTCCGAGCGGTAGGTGCCGCTTTGCGGGTCGAAGCTGTTGACCGACACGGCGTCTTCATCGTTGGGTACGAACACGCGGTTCCATTCGCCCTTGGCAAAGCCATATTGCGTGCGCGAATTGACGCAGCCATCCGCGCTCCATTCCAGCGTAAGATCCTCGCTTTGTGCGCCGGTGATACGGCTGCGCGCGACGTCGATCGAGCAGAGATAGGTTCCGGCGATCGGGTTTTGCTGTCCGGTTGTATCAGGCGCTTCGCCATCGCGCATTGCAGCGTCCACGCGCCGGTCGATTTCTGCCAGACCCGGACGGCTGAACCAGAGTGCGAGTGCGGCAACGAACGCGGCCGCGGCGATCAACGCGGCAATTGCGAACAGGCGCTCGTTCGTGAACCATCCAAGTGCCGCGGCATCATCGTCATCCTCGGCATAATCGTCCACCGACATGGCCTTCTGCCGCGCGGACCAGGCGAACAGGGCAGCACCGAAGCCGATCAGCAGCAGTACCGCGCAAAGCGCCATGATATCCTCGCGTTCCTCCATCACAGCCATTTCGGCTTCAAGGCGGGCCCGCTCGCGTTTGTCGCGCGCTTCGCTGGTGCGGGCGGACATGGCGGCGCGGGCCTGTTCCTGTTCGCGTGCCAGACGCTGGCGTTCCTCGTCGTCGAGGTCCGCCAAACTGCGGCAGGGCAGTGAATTGACTGCCGGCTGAACCCCGTTTTCGCGCAGGAACGGCAACAACTCGCGCATGGATATGGCGAAGAAGAACTCTGCATCGGACCCATTGGAATCCGCACCAAAGGAATTTACGCCCAGCACCCGCCCGCAACTGTCCACCAGCGGCCCACCCGAATTACCGCGTGCGATGGGTGCGGTGTGCAGAATCGTATCGAATTGGCGGCTGGGCCGGGCGCCGGACAGGAACCCGCGGCTCTTAACGGGTGGTTGGCTTTTCAGGACGTCGCCAATGTCCAGCCCTTGCGCCCGATCGACGTTCATGGGGTAACCGATGGCCGAAACCTCGCCGCTATCCTGCCCGGCACCGCCCGCAATCGTCAGACGTGGCAGGCGCAGCCCCCCGGTCAGTTCAAGCAAGGCGAGGTCATTGCGCGGGCTGACGGCCAGGATGCGTGCGCTGGAAACTTCATCACCTTCGGACGGGATGATCGCGATCCGCAGCGTTTCGTCGTTCCGTGCTTCTTCTATAACGTGGGAATTCGTCACGATGCGGTTCGCAGATATGGCAAAGCCGCTACCGTGGCTGATGGGAAAGCTTTCTTCCCCATCGCTGCCGACGATGACCACTCGCACCACGCCGCGCGCGGATGCCGCCACGTCGGCCGGATCGGCAGATACGCTTCCAGGGAGAAGTAATGCCAGCAGGCTGGCTATCGCTATGACAAGGCGGATCATCACCCCGCGCCTTTACGCGAGCGAGTGGTTTGACCGCAAGGTTCGGGATGCGTGGGCGCCCCTGCTCGCATTACATGGCGGCTCCATGATAGGAGGATGCGATGCAAAGCCCCGATGTCATCAAACCCGGCGGAACCGGATTTCCGCCTTCCGACGAAGCGTGGGAAGCGGTTCAACGGCGGGACCGCGCCTATGACGGGCGCTTCGTTACTGGCGTGCTGTCCACCGGCATCTATTGCAGGCCATCCTGCGCGGCGCGTCATCCGGCGCGGCGTAACGTCCGGTTCTTCGATAGCGCGGAGGCGGCACGCGCATGCGGGCTGCGGGCCTGCAAGCGGTGTCTGCCCGACGATGTGGCACGTGACGAGGCGGCCATCCGGACGGCGCTCACACTCCTTCGCCGCAGCGATGCACCGGTTTCGCTTACCATGCTCGCCGAGCGGACCGGCTATTCGCCCACCCATTTCCAGCGTGTATTCAGACGGGCCATCGGACTAAGCCCGGCGGCCTACCGCAAGGCACTGCAGCGCGAGCGGACGGAGCGGGCGCTTGGGGAGGCGGCGTCGGTAACCGAGGCAATTTATGCGGCGGGTTTTTCCACTCCGTCGAGATTTTACGATGCGCGAAAGGATAATGCGATGGCAGCCTCGGCTTGGATCAATGGCGGGGCGGGTGTGACCATCCGCTGGGGCGTTGCAGACACGACACTTGGCCCGATGCTGGTCGCCGCCACGGATAAGGGAGTGTGCAGGCTATCCTTCGGGGAAGGGCCGGAGGAACTGGCGCGCCGGTTTCCCAATGCCGAACTGGCGGAAGGCGGCGATGCGTTCACGCGGCTGCTAAGCGAAGTCGTCGGCCAAGTCGAGGAACCTGGTCACGCCCGCGATATCCCGCTCGACATACGCGGTACCGCATTTCAGGAGGCGGTGTGGAAAGCTTTGCGCCAGATCCCGGCTGGCGAGACACGGTCCTATTCGCAGATTGCAGCGGAGGTCGGCCGGCCCAAGGCGGTGCGTGCGGCGGGCAGTGCAAACGGAGCAAATCATGTCGCTGTGCTCATCCCGTGCCACCGCGTGATCGCAGCCGATGGTGGCATGGGCGGTTATGCCTATGGCCTTGACATAAAACGCGCCCTGCTTGAGCGCGAGGCCGAAACAACAACGTGAACAAGGATGGGGCGGCTACCGGTTAGGGACCCGCTGCATATAGGGGATGGGGCGTATGAATTCCGGCGACAGCAAGATTTCGGTTCGATCGGGAGAAACGCGGCCGCTTGCGCAGAATACCCCGATCTGGCGCCAGATCATCGACTTCCCCCTTTCGGCGCTGGTGATCGGACTGGTGGCAATCGCTGCCGTAATCGCCGGTTTTGCATTTTTGCGCACTGTAATAGAGCCGCCCGAAAGCCAGCTTGCCGCCGAAGCCATCGCAACCTTCACCGTGGTCTTCGCCGTTTTCGCGGTGTGCAAGCTGGTCATCAACCGGATCGGCGTCACGAAGCGTGACGACCTGCCGCTGGCGACTGCTGTACGCGATCTGACCGTTGGCATCGTTGGCGCTGCCATTCTGATGAGCGTCATAGTCGGCGTGGCGGCACTGTTTGGCGTTTATCGCATCGATGGCTGGGGCACGGCGAGCGATGCGGGCTTCATCCTGTTGGTGGCAGGCGTGTTTGCAGGGTTCGTCGAAGAAGTGATTTTTCGCGGCGTAATGTTCCGGTTCCTTGAAGAATTTGCAGGCAGCTGGGCGGCGCTGGCCGTAACATCGCTGCTGTTCGGCGCTGTGCATTATGGCAATGACAACGCCACCGTGCTTTCCAGCTTCGCCATTGCGATCGAGGCGGGCGTGATGTTGGGCGGGGCCTATATGCTCACCCGGTCGCTATGGCTGGCGGTGGGTATTCATTTCAGCTGGAATGTGACGCAGGGACTGGTGTGGGATGTGCCGGTGTCCGGCAATCAGGTGGACGGCATTGTGGACGCCCGTGCGCAGGGCCCGGAACTGCTATCTGGCGGTGCGTTCGGGCTCGAAGCCTCGGTCATTGCCATGGTGCTGGCGACTGCGGCGGGGTTATTTCTGGTAAGGATGGCGGTCAGGCGCGGCCATGTGATGCAACCGTGGTGGACGCGGCGGCGCCTGGAACAAGAGAAACTGGCGTAGCTCCCGTCAGTCCCGGGCCCAGCCAGCTTTGGCTGGTTCCAGCCCATCCAGAACAGCCTCGGCGCTGTCCAGATATTCCGCCCGACGTTCCTCGCTCATCCGGTCCCAGGTTGAAAAGACGCGGCCTACGCGGGGGTTGTTCTCCAACCGGTCGCGGTTGCGAACCATGAAATGCCAGTAAAGCGGGTTGAACGGGCAGGCGCCTTCGCCTGTTTTGACGCTGGGTGAATATGCGCATTCCTTGCAGTAATCGGACATCTTGTTGATGTAATTTCCACTGGCCGCATAGGGCTTTGTCGCCAGTTTCCCGCCATCGGCATACAGGATCATCGCGGCGACATTGGGCAGTTCCACCCATTCATAGGCATCGGCATAAACGACTAGGAACCAGTCCTCGACATCCTGTGGGACGATCCCTGCCAGCAAAGCGAAATTGCCGAGTACCATTAGCCGCTGGATATGGTGCGCATGGGCGTTGTCATGCGTGGACCGGATACAATCCGACAGGCAGCGCATATCGGTATCGCCGGTCCAGTAAAAATCGGGCAGCGGCCGGTGCGCGTCCAGCTCGTTCGTTTCCTGCAGACCCGGCATATGCAGCCAGTAAAACCCGCGCACATATTCGCGCCAGCCGATGATCTGGCGGATGAATCCTTCCACCGAATTGATCGGCGCGTCGCCGTCGAGATATGCCTTTTCGGCGCGCCGGCACAGATCGAGCGGGTCAAGCAAACCGAGATTGATCGAGGTAGACAGCATGGAGTGGAACAGATCGTCCTCCCCGAACACCATAGCATCTTGGTATTGGCCAAAACTGGGTAAGCGTTCCAGGAAGAACGCATCCGCGGTTTCCTCCGCTTCTTCGCTGGTGACCGGCCAATGAAAGCTGCCCAGATTGCCGAAATGATCGCCGAAGCTGTTTTCGACCAAAGCGATGACCTCTCGTGTCACTGCGTCCGGTTCGAATAGCGGGCGCTGCGGAGCATCCATGCTGTTTTTAGGTGGTTCGCGGTTTTCGTGGTCGTAATTCCACTTGCCGCCCATCGGATCGCCGTTCTCCATCAGCAACCCGGTCTTCTTGCGCATTTCGCGGTAGAAATACTCCATCCGCGTGGTCTTGCGGTCTTCCGCCCAGTCGCGAAATTCGGGGATCGCGCAGATATAGCGGTCGTCCGGCAGGATCTCGATTTCGCAGTCGAACTTGTCGGGCCATTCCTCGATGGCTTGCTGCACCCGCCATTCGCCGGCTTCCGTCACGTGAACCGCACGCGGATCGTGCCGTTCGATTGCGCGGGCGACTTCTCCGGTGAAGCTGCCGGCGTTGTCGGCAGCGTCGAGCTTCACATAATCCACCGTCCACCCGGCGTCTTCCAGTTCGGCGGCGAAGTGGCGCATGGCCGAGAAAATCAGGACGATCTTCTGCTTATGATGTTTGACGTAGGTCGCTTCGTCCCACACCTCCATCATCAGAACGACAGTATCGTCCTTGGTCCGGCCGCTTAGGCTGGGAAGGGTGCGGCTCAGCTGGTCGCCGAGGATGGGGACGAGAATGGGCTTGTCGGCGGACATGGTATTCTAACGTAGCAAGAGTTGCGCGGTGCCAGGCCAGTTACGCACTGGCCGCAATCAAGTCAGGTTCGGCTCCATGCCGGGTTCGCATTTGGCCCATGCGCGCTGATAGGCTTCACGCTCGCCGATGCGTTGCAAATAGGCAGCCGTATTGGGCCGATCACCCAATGGGGTTTGCCGCATCATCCGCCCGGTGGTCAGACCGTAGACCATCATGATATCGGCGGTGGTCAGCTGCGAACCACCGAAAAACTCCGCCTCGCCCAGCCGCTGCTCCACCATGTCCCATGCCTTGGCCGTGCGGTCGGCGGCAAATGCGGCGGGCATTTCGTTCTTGGGTTCCGCCATTGCCAGCATAAGTTGCATCATGCCGTTGGTCATGAATGTGCCATTGGCGAAATGAAGCCAGAACAAATGGTCCGCGAAATCAGCATGATCGGGGCCGGGGGAATGTTGCGCGCCGCCGTATTTGCGATCGATATACTCGCAGATTGCCCCGCTTTCACCCAACACGAGGTCGCCGTCTTGGATGACAGGCGCGATACCCATCGGGTGGAGCGCCTTGTACTCGTCCGGCGCAAGGCGGTTGTCCGCCCGCCTATCGTAACGGTGATATTCGTAATCGAGTCCAAGCTCCTCGGCCAGCCAGACGATACGTTCGGACTGCGAGATGCCGAGGTGATGGATCTTGAGCATTTCGGTGCCTTTGCGAAGTCTGGTAAGAGGTCGGGACGTATCAGCGTCTTGGCGAGACTGACCCGTCTCGTCAAACAAAGCCCGTCGAACAACTTCTTTTGACGAGGCGCACTCAGTTGTCGGACACGTCCGCTTCAACCTCGTCGGTCACGATGACATCGACCGATCCGTCTTCCTCGGAACCATCATCGGAATCGTCGTCCATCGCCTGCTGCTGCATCGCCGCGATCCGGGATACGAGATACCGCCCCCGGGCGCCGTTATGCGGGTTGTTGGCAAGAATCTGGACCAGTGCCAGCGCCCGATTATATTTGCCATTCGCGGCAAGATCGAGTGCATAGGCCGCGCGTACATCGTTCGCTTCGGGCGTGAACGCGAAGGCGGTTTCGTAACCCACCGAAACCTGTGGATCGTGCTTGCCCTGCTGGCTGAAGCTGCGCGCATATTCGTACAATGGCAGCGCGTCATAGGGATCGGCACGGTTGCCCAGCAGGATCAGTTTGCGCGCGGCATCCCATTTCTCGTCATCCCAATCGTCGGCGTGCCATAGCCGGTCCATGGCGATCTTCGCCTTGTAGACATTAGCGCGGCCATGGGCGGGGTCGCGCTCCAAGGCAGCGTCGAAAGCCGCATCGGCCAGAGCATAGTCGGGCAGGGTGGCGGTGTATTCTACCGCTTCCTGGTCACCTTCTTCGGCGTCGCCTTCTTCGGCGTCGGTTTCATCGTCGCCATCCTTGGTGACAGGCTCGGGCTCGGCCTCGCGCCGGGCGATGGCGTATTCGGCAAGACCCAGTTCTGCAAAAGCTTGAGCAGGAGCATTTGCCGAGCGTGTCAGTTCGCGCAGTTCGTCCCGCGCTTCGTCGAGGCTGGCGCGGCCCAGGCGGCGCATACGCAGGCCGACGAGCTGCGATTCCATCTCGCCAAGTTCCTTCACCGCGATCGTATCTTTATAGGCGATTGGTGTGTCGGATTTGGAATAGCCCATCCGGCCATCGGCATAATCGCGCATATCCCGGTCTAGCTGGTCTATACTTCCAAACGCCTGTTCGGCTGCCGGAATTGCCTCGATTCCGCTGTTGAGGAGCATTAGATAGCGATTGAGTTGGTCGCCCCGGTCGCGTTCCTTGGAATACAGCATATGGGTCAGAACCCAGCTCCAGCCATAAAATGCATTGCGGCTGCGGCCGGTCATCTGGCCGGGACGCAGGGTCAGCAGATCGCGCACATCGATTGCACCGAAATACTCGATCTCACCGGCACGGTGGAAAGCCGGGCGGCCAAAATACCACTCGCCATTTTTCTTGAATTCCGCAGTGGCGACGAATTCTGCAAACCCTTCCACGAACCAGGACGGCGTGGGAATGGAGAAATTGTTGAAGAAAAAGTGATGCGCATATTCGTGAAACAGCGTCTGCTGGCCCGACAGCGCGCGTTTGTCGCGCGTTTTCTGGCGGTTGCTGACTGCGAAGCTGCCTTCCACCTGCGGCACGTAGAACCCAGCCACATTGTCCTGCCCGATCAAACTGGCGACCTGACCCGATTCCGACACCATGAAGATGGTCAGTTTGGTCGGCGTATCCTGCACCGGCTTCTTCCAAAGCATTCGCAACAAGGCGTCGAATTTCTCCGCTTCATGTGCGAAATCTTCCAGATCGCTCTGCCGCCCGTCGCTGTAGATCGTGAAGTGATGCGTGTCGGCCCGGTGCCAGGTCTTGGCGTTGACGCTAAAGCCAAGTCCGATGGCGGCAAACACCACCAGCATCAGTTTCGTGAAGCGCAGCAACGACATCGAATTTCCCCCTCGATCGCAAGATAAGCTATATCTTGCCGACACATACAAGGCGATTCCGACGAAGAATGCAAGAGGGTGCATTACCGTCGCTACCAAGGTCTTTCGCGTTCACACGAAGCTGTATGGGTCGATATCCACTCCCACGCGCACACCGTTCGGGAAGGTCAGCGCGCCCAACCAATCGCGAATGACGTTCTGCAATTCGGCACTGCGGCGCGCGTTGATGAGCAGGCGATAGCGATAGCGCCCGCGCAGCATTGCCATCGGGGCAGGGGCAGGTCCCAGGATTGCGATATCGGGATGGTCCGGACGAGTTCCGCCGATGCGATTTGCCGCTTGCTTAGCCTCGGCCTCGTCCTCGCTGGATACGATGATGGCAGCCCAGCGCCCGAACGGCGGCGCGCCCGCATCGCGCCGCGCCTCGGTTTCGGCTTCGTAAAAGGCATCGCGGTCACCATTGGCGAGTGCGGCGATGACCGGTGCGGTAGGGTGGCGCGTCTGGATATATACCTCGCCAGGCTTCGCCCCACGCCCGGCACGCCCCGCGACTTGTGCGACCTGCTGGTATGTGCGCTCCGCCGCGCGAAGATCGCCGCCTTCCAGACCGAGGTCGGCATCGACCACTCCCACCAGAGTGAGTTCGGGGAAGTGAAACCCCTTGGTGACCAGCTGTGTACCGACGATCACATCTATAGCGCCCGCTTCCGCTTCGGCGATAAAGGCAGCTGCCTTGTCGGGGGAATTCAGCGTGTCCGAGGTGACGAGCGCCACGCGCGCTTTCGGCAGGATGTCGCGTACCTCGTCCGCAATCCGTTCCACGCCGGGGCCGCAGGCAACCATGCAGTCGGGCTCGCCGCATTCGGGGCAAAGGGCCGGCGGCGGTTCCTCGTGCCCGCAGTGATGGCAGGCAAGGCGGCTGGATAGGCGGTGTTCGACCAGCCAGGCGCTGCAATTGGCGCATTGGAACCGGTGCCCGCAATTGCGGCACAGCGTCAGCGGGGCATAGCCGCGACGGTTGAGAAACAATAGCGACTGTTCGCCGCGGTCCAGCCGGACTTGCAGTTCCTCGGCCAGTTTCGGGGCAAGCCAGCGCCCGCGATCGGGCTTGTGTTCGGTAAGGTCGATCGTTGCGATATCGGGCAGTGTCGCCCCGCCGAACCGACTGGGTAGTTCGACGCGTTCATATACGCCGCTTTCGGCCATCTGCAGGCTTTCCAGCGCGGGAGTTGCGCTCGCCAGGATCACCGGGATGCTTTCGAACCGCGCCCGCATTACGGCCACGTCGCGGGCGTTGTATCGTACGCCGTCATCCTGCTTGAAGCTGACTTCGTGGGCCTCGTCCACTACAATCAGGCCAAGATTGGCGTAAGGCAGGAAGAGGGCCGAGCGTGCCCCGACCACAACCTGTGCGCCACTTTTCTCCGGCCCTTCCGCTATCGCCCGCCAGGCCCGGCGGCGCTCTGTGCTTTTAAGGCTGGAATGCCACACGAGCGGGGCCGCACCGAAGCGATCCTCGAACCGGCGCAGGAAGGCAGTGGTCAGTGCAATTTCCGGCAGCAGCACCAGCACTTGTCGTCCCGCCCGCAAGGCGGCGGCGAGCGGTTCGAAATAGGTTTCGGTCTTGCCCGATCCGGTCACTCCATCGAGCAGGAAAGGTGCGAACCGGCGCGCCTCGACCGCAGCGGTGAACTGGTCGGCCACCTTGCGCTGGTCATCACTCAGCTCAGGCTGCGCAAAATCGGCATCGGCGGGCGGGTAGGGACGGTCGCAGTCCACCTCGACCGGCTCCAGCACGCCTTGGGCGACCAGCCCGCGCAGCACGCCGTCGGATACCCCGGCCATGTCGGCGAGTTCGCGGATGGTAGCCTGCTCGCCCTCCAGCCGCTCCATCGCTCGTTCACGCTGCGGCGTCATGCGTTCCGGCATCCCGCCCGATAACCGGTATTCGGTCATCGTCGCCGGACCCTTTAGAGCGCCCCCACTGGCAAGCGTCATGCGGGCGACCGCCGTCAGCGGCGCGCAATAATAGTCCGCTGTCCATTCGATCAAACGGCGCAATTGGGCGCGCAAGGGCGGGATCGGCAGGACAGCGGCGATCGGTCGCAGTTTTTCCGCCGGAACCGGGTCTGTCGGCAACCGTTCTTCTTCCCACACGATCCCGGTGAGCTGGCGGGGGCCAAGCGGCACGGTCACGACCGAGCCGTACTCCACCACAACCCCATCGGGAACGCGGTAGTCGAGCGGGCCGATAGCGGCATTGAAAACGAGGCAGCGGACGCGGTTCATGTTGCGTTCGTCATATGGGGCCGATCGACAGAATATGAAACGTGCAGCGGTTCTGGTGGGCTCCGCTTTATGATGGGGACCGATAGCATGACCGAATTTACTAATACTTCCAACGCCGACCCGATTTTGATTACTTCCTCTGTCGGCCGACGCGGCTTCCTCGGCGGCATCATTGCCACTGGCGCGCTTGCCTTGCCCGGTTGCACCAGCCTCGGCGGGCTGGGCGGCTTCACCTTGACCGACGCCATCCGCGAAATGCTGCTTTTGTCGAGCGATCGCGCTTTTGCGCGCCTGACGGCCGATGGCGGCTATTGGGACGATCAGGTCGAACGCGTTGGACTTGGCCGGATCATGGGTACGCGCGGCGATGTGCTGTCGCGCATCCTGACCAGCGGTCTGTTCAAGAACCAGCTGCAAAACGCCTTTGCCGATATCGCGATCGAAGGGGCAGAGCGGGCCGCGCCGCTGGTTGCCGATACCGTGCGCACGATCGGCTTCGCCAACGCGGTCGATCTTGTGCGCGGCGGGCCAAGTGCAGCCACATCGTTCCTGCGCGGATCGATGGGCCGCTCGCTGGTCGAAGTGATGGTGCCGGAACTGGGCCAGGCCATGCGCGTCGCCCGCGATCCGGTGCTGGGACAGGCACTGGGCGCGCTGACCGGCGTCGATGTGGGCAGTATCGCCGCCAATTTCGCCGGCGAGATCGACAACAGCATCTGGAACGAAATGGGCCGCGAGGAAGCGCTCATCCGCGCCAACCCCGAAGCCACGCGCAATCCGGCGATCATTGGCGTGTTCGGAACCGCAGCGCGCTTCTGATCGCAACATAGCCACACCATCCAGGGGCGGTGCGTTTATCGTGCCGCCCCCACTGGTTTGCATGCGCCCGCTCCGCTAACCCGTCAGCGAATCCTTATTGCCGGAGCGCACGAGCCATGAAATTCTTTGCCGACACCGCCGAAATCGAAGAGATCCGCGAACTTGCCGACACCGGCCTGCTCGACGGGGTAACCACCAACCCGTCATTGATACACAAGTCCGGCCGCGATTTCATGGAAGTGACGAAAGAAATTTGCGGAATCGTTGACGGTCCGGTCAGCGCCGAAGTCGTCGCGCTGGATCACGCAACCATGATGAAGGAAGCGGACAAACTGCGCGCCATTGCCGACAATGTCTGCATCAAGGTGCCGCTAACCATCGACGGGCTGAAAACGTGCCGTGCGCTGACCGACGATGGCACCATGGTGAACGTCACGCTGTGCTTCTCTGCCAATCAGGCATTGCTGGCGGCAAAGGCCGGGGCAACCTTCATCAGCCCGTTCGTGGGACGTCACGATGATAACGGCTTCGACGGGATGGAACTTATCCGCGATATCCGCCTGATTTACGACAATTACTTGTTCGACACCGAAATCCTGGTTGCCAGCGTTCGCCACGCGACTCACGTTCTGGAAAGCGCGCGGATCGGCGCCGATGTGATGACCGCGCCGCCCAAGGTGATCAAGGCGCTGGCCAATCATATACTGACCGACAAGGGCATCGAAGGTTTCATGAAGGACTGGAAGGCAACCGGACAGAGCATCCTTTAGGTCTTCCATGCAGGCATTCGAAATTTGACTGAACAGACACCCCTCGACCGTTTCAAACAGGCGCTGACCGGCGCCAGCCGTGCCCTTGCGCGCGAGGCGGAAGTCGAAGTGGCGTGGAGCGCGGATGCGCCAAGCCAGGCCGGGCGCAATTTTCGCGTGCCTTTGCCGGGCCGGTCGCTACCCCCGGGGCAGGCCACAGAAGCGCGTGGCTTCGCGGATAGCTTCGCGCTGCGGCTACGCCATCATGACGAGGGGCTGCACGGCAAGAACGCGCCATCCGAACCCGTTGCGCGCGCATGTTACGATGTGATTGAACAGGTGCGGTATGAGGCGCTTGGTTCCAACAATTTCAGCGGCATACGCGCGAATCTGAACAGCGCGCAAAAGATGCGTACCGCAGCCGACCCGATCGTGCGTGCGGAACGCGCCGAAGACGTGCCGATCCAATCTGCGTTGGCCCTGATGTTGCGCGAGGAATTGACTGGCGCGCCAATCCCGAAACAGGCGCAGGCCGGCGTAGACATGGTGCGCGACTTCATCGAGGAACGCGCAGCTTCCGATATGGAGCGATTGTCGCTTTCGCTCGACGATCAGGAGGCTTTTCAGTCGCTTGCGCTCGATATGTTGCGTCATCTCGACCTTACCCGCAGCGATGACGAACCCGACGCGTCCGAAGATAGCGACGACGATTCCGACGAAGATGGCAGCGAGGACGAGGAAACCGACGACAGCGAGGGCGACGACGGCGCCGATCCGCAGGCCGCCGATCTCGATGCCGAAATGGAAGAAGGGGACGGCGAGGGCGAAGGTGAAAGCGAGGCCCGCGGCGAAGAGGAAATGAACGACGGCGAGGCTGGCGACGAGGGCGAGGAGGGTATGATGCCAGTGCGCCCGAACCGCCCGTGGACCGACTTGCCGGACGACTTCGACTACAAGGCCTTCACTACCAGCTACGATGAGGTGATCGAGGCAACCGAGCTGTGCGATCCCGACGAGCTCGACCGCCTGCGCGCCTATCTCGACAGCCAGCTGACCGGTCTGCAATCGATCGTAACGAAGCTTGCCAACCGCCTGCAACGCCGCCTGATGGCACAGCAGAACCGCGCCTGGGATTTCGATCAGGACGAGGGGATGCTGGATGCAGCCAGGCTCGCCCGCGTGGTAATCTCACCCGGACAGTCCTTGAGCTACAAGGTGGAGCGCGAGCAGGACTTCAAGGACACCATCGTCACATTGCTGATCGACAATTCGGGATCGATGCGCGGCCGCCCGATATCCATCGCCGCTATCAGCGCGGATATCCTTGGCCGGACGCTGGAACGCTGCGGCGTGAAAACCGAAGTGCTGGGGTTCACCACGCGCGCCTGGAAGGGTGGGCAGAGCCGCGAGAAATGGCTTGCGGATGGCAAGCCGCAAAGCCCCGGCCGCCTCAACGATCTGCGCCACATCGTTTACAAGAACGCCGACGAACCTTGGCGCCGCGCTCGCCGAAACCTCGGGCTGATGATGCGCGAGGGGCTACTGAAAGAGAACATCGATGGCGAGGCGCTGGTCTGGGCGCATGACCGCCTGCTCGGCCGAAGCGAAGACCGCCGCATCCTGATGGTGATTTCCGACGGCGCACCGGTCGACGATTCCACTTTGAGCGTAAACAATGCCGGTTATCTGGAAACGCACCTTCGCCGCGTTATCGACTGGATCGAAACCAAATCCCCCGTGCAACTGGTCGCCATCGGCATCGGACATGATGTGACCCGCTATTACAAGCGCGCAGTCACGATCATGGACGTGGAACAGCTGGGCGGGACGATCATCGAACAGCTCGCGGGGCTGTTCGAAGTGGACGGTTAAGTCGTTTTGCCTGGCATGAAACTCAGCGGATCGCGCTTCGCGATACGGGTGACGATAAGCCAGGTAGCGACCGCGTAGATCGCTGCATTAAGGGCAGCAAAAGTGATCCAGAACTGCGCCACCCCCATTCCCTCCACCAGCCCCCACATCGGGTTGGTCGCGATCTGGCTGAACCCGGCCATCAGTAATCCGGCATAGCTGTAAGCGAAATTGACCTGATGCGATCGCAAATCCTTCGGCCGGCCGGTCCGCCGCCAACGCCGCAGTGCCGCCAAACCAACGCACAGCGAAATGAACCCAATTACGATGAACACATGAAAAAAGCCGAACCGGCTGCTGCCGATGCGAAGGGTTGTGGCTTCGACCGGGATGACCGAGACGATGACCACAAACATGCTGGCGATGTAAATGGCCCCATTGATCCGGTGCCGCGGCGTGCCTTTGCGCATGAGGAACATTCCTGCTCCGGAAATGATGGCAACGACAGCTGCCATCACGTGTACCCATAGTAACGGTGAAAAGTCGGCCACCGGCTTTCTCCCTCTTACTTTGCTGTATTAGTGTAGCAATACGGCAAAGCTGTCAAGATTGTTGAGTGGAAGCATATCTTTGGTAGGCACGGGGTATGAATACATCCCAGGCCGTTGCCACCCGCCGCTCGATCCGTGATTTTGCCGATAAGCCCGTGCCGCAGGAGGTTTTGCGCCGTGTGTTGGAAAAGGCGCAGCGCAGTCCGTCGGGCGGCAATACCCAGCCTTGGCACGGGATCATGCTGACGGGTGATCCGCTGGACGCGCTCATCCGCAAAGTGGCAGAGGTCGTGCCGCAAGGGCGCGAGGCGCAGAAGCCGGAATACGACATTTACCCCAAGGGTCTGGACGGTGCCTATGAACAGCGCCGCCGCGGGGTGGGTGAGGGGCTGTACACCGCACTCGATATCGCGCGCGATAACAAGATGGGCCGGCTGATGTGGTTCGCCAACAATTTCCGTGCCTTCGGGGCTCCGGTCCTGATGCTGGTCCATACGCCCAAATATATGGGTCCGCCACAATGGTCCGATATCGGGATGTGGCTGCAGACCATCATGCTGTTGCTGCGCGAGGAAGGGCTGGACAGCTGCGCACAGGAAGCCTGGGCGGTATATTCCGCGCAAATCCGGGAAATGGTGGAGATACCAGACGACCATATCTTCTTCTGCGGCATGGCCATCGGCTACCGCGCTGAGGAAGCGCCGGTAAACAATTTCCCGGTCGACCGCGCCCCGCTGGACGAGGCCGTGCGCTGGGAAGGCTGGGAGTAAGCTTGCCTGCCACGGGCGCGCTTGGCAAAGGCGGCACATGACCGAACTTCGCCTTTTCAACAGCCTTACCCGTAGCATCGAACCGTTCGTGCCGGTTCATCCGGGCGAGGCGCGGGTCTATAGCTGCGGTCCCACGGTCTATAATTACCCGCATATCGGCAATATGCGCGCATATGTTTTCGCTGATGTATTGGGCCGCACGCTTAGTTGGGCGGGGTATCGCCTGACCCACGTGATCAACATCACCGATGTCGGGCACCTGACTGACGATGCCGATGCGGGCGAGGACAAGCTGGAGAAGATGGCGGCGGAAAAGTCGCGCGATATCTGGGACATCGCGCGTTATTATACGCAGGCCTATTGGGACGATGTTACAGCGCTCAATATTCGCCAGCCCGCGCATTGGTCGGTCGCCACCGACTATGTCGACCAGATGATCGAATGGGCCAGCAAAATCGCGCCTGAACATTGTTACGAACTGGAAGGCGGGCTGTATTTCGATACGTCGACCGTGCCGGATTACGGGCGGCTGGCGCGCGCTGTCACACAGGATGACGATGCCGAGCACGGCCGTATCGCGCCGGTCGACGGGAAGCGGAATGCGGCCGATTTCGCTATCTGGCGCAAGACCCCTGCAGGCGAAACGCGGCAGATGGAATGGGTTTCGCCGTGGGGCAGAGGCGCACCCGGATGGCATCTGGAATGCTCCGTCATGGGCGAGAAGCTGCTTGGCTTCCCATTCGATATCCATACTGGCGGCATCGATCATCGCGAAATCCACCACCCTAACGAGATCGCGCAGAACCAGGCGTTCTGCGGCGGCTCGGGCAGTGGCGCGAATATCTGGATGCACAACAATTTTCTTGTCGAACGCTCGGGCAAGATGAGCAAGTCCAGCGGCGAGTTCCTACGGCTGAAGCTGTTGCGCGATCGCGGCTACCATCCGCTGGCCTACCGCATGATGTGCCTACAGGCGCATTATCGCAGCGAGCTGGAATTCAGCTGGGAGGGTCTGGGGGCAGCGTCGACCCGGCTGAAGCGGATCGTCCTGGCAACGGAGCGTCTGGCCGACGCGGAAACTGGCGATGCAGGCCATCCCAAATTTACAGATATCCGCGCGCGCTTTGCCGCAGCAATGGCGGACGATCTGAACACGCCAGTTGCGCTGGTTGCCTTGGAAGAGGCGCTGGCGGTCAAGAAGATCGATGCCGGCGCAAAGCGTGCTGTCGTCGAGGAGATGGATGCAGTGCTTGGGCTTGGCCTCTTGTCGATCGTCCGCGCCGACCTGCGTGTTACTCCCGCCAACGCTCAAGTCACCGAAGCAGAAATCGAGGCAGCGCTGAACCGCCGCAAAGAAGCGCGCGCGGCTAAGGATTTTGCCATTTCCGATGCTTTGCGCGACGAACTGGCAGCGAAGGGGGTGGAGGTCATGGACGGCGATCCGCTGGGCTGGGACTGGAAACTGGGAGATGCATCGTGACCAAGGCCGTATTGTCCGCCCTCATCCGTCCGCTGGTGGAACCGCGCCTGCCGGATTGGGTCGAACCGATCTGGTTCTCGACCGGTGAGGAGGCTGCGGAATTGGCCTCGCAAGCCGAGATCGGTTGGTTCGATCTTTACGATCACGGGCAAATGGCAGACGTCGCCCGGGCGGCAACCAATCTTAAGTGGCTGAATTCCATCTATGCCGGGCTTGATTTTCTGCCGCTAGATCTGTTGGCGGAACGCGATGTCGTGATTACGAACGGCACCGGCATTAACGCCATCACCATTGCCGAATATGTCGTAATGGGAATGCTGAATATCGCGAAGGGCTACCGGGACGTTGTGCGCGCGCAGGAACGGCGCGAATGGCTGACCGATAGCCCAGGCAAGCGCGAGCTTTACGGTAGCAGAGCGTTGTTGCTTGGCTATGGCGCGATCGGAAAGCTGATCGAGGAACGGCTGATACCGTTCGGCGTGGAGGTTACGGTCGTGCGCCGTACACCGGGCGAAAACACGTTGGCACCGGATGAATGGCAAGCGCGGCTGGGTGAGTTCGATTGGGCCATCCTGGCCGTTCCCGCGACACCCGAAACCGATGGGATGATCGGCGCGGCAGAGCTTGGCGCAATGAAGAGCGATGCTGTGCTGGTAAACATAGCGCGAGGCGCGGTGGTCGATCAGGACGCCCTGTTGACCGCCCTAAAATCGCAATCGATCGGCGGTGCGTTTCTCGATGTGACCAGCCCTGAACCCCTGCCTGCCGACCATCCGTTATGGGATCAGGACACGGCCCATATCTCGATGCATCTTTCGGGCCGTGCGCAGACCAAAATGTTTCAGCGGAGCGCCGACCGCTTTATCGAAAATCTCGGACGTTGGCGCCGTGGGGAGGCAGTTGTCCCGCAAATGAACCTCGCGCTGGGATATTAGCATAGGGTTCAAGCGCGGGGTTACCAGGTCAGGCGTCTTCAAGCATCAGGATCTCGCATTCGACCAGCATGCGCGGTTCAGGCAGTAGCGTATTTTCCACTCCGGTGATTTCGGCATCGGCAACGAGCTGTCCGGGAATGGTGAATTCGTGTTCCGACAGTTCGGCAACGAGATGCTCTCCTGCCGCCACCGCCTCGGCACCATCGAAGGCCATGCGGATTGTGTGACGTGTTCCGGAAAAGGTGATGCTGGACCAGCCGCGTGTGTTGTGATGTTGCACCTCGCCATGGCCGCTGGACAAAGCCAGCAGCGCTGCCCGCAGCCGATCCGCAGGTGTCCGGCGGGCGCGTCGTCGCGGCGCTGTTGGCGCTTCGGCAGGCTCGTCGAAGGGGCGGGCGGGTGTGCGTTCTCCATCCGGCACCGATTTCAGTTCAAGCAACATGGGACGTCTCCTGAAAGGATTGCATGAACGACCTCACGCGCGCTTCGGTATGGGGGCGCGGAATGCGGCCATTCCGAAGATCGAGGACAAAGCGCGGATCGTGCGCGGCCAACCGGCCGAATTTTGTAGCGGGCATTTCCTGTTCGCGAAGGAACTTTTCGATGGAGCGGATCAGCATGGCTTTCCCTGACTTCGGGCCCGAATGCTTCCTAGTCAGGGAGCCCTTCGAGCGGCGAATCGCACAACCGACTCGCCTTCTGTTCCCCATTCGTTCCAGCCCAATTCCTACTTGTCTAGGAAAAATCCTATGCTAAGTAGGAAATATGAAAGATATATCCTCAGCTGAACGATTGGTACGTGAACGCCTTGTCGGGGCTGCGAAGGCGCAGGGCGTGAGCATGGCGCAGCTTTCCAAGTTCATCGGCCGCAATGCCGCGTATCTCCATCAGTTCGTATCACGGTTCAGCCCGCGCCGGCTGGAAGAGCGCGACAGGTTGAAGATCGCAGAATTCCTCGGCGTTCCGGAAAGCGAATTGCGGGCGGGGGAGGGCTACCGCAAACCGCGCTTTGCAGATGGGGCGGCCGATTCGCAGGTAATTTCGCAGTTGAAAAACGGCGTGCGCTGGATCGATGTTCCGCGCCTGCCTCTGGGCGCGTCCGCCGGGCCGGGCGCATTGGGGGCAGAGGAAATTTCCTTCGACAGCTTCCGATTTTCCGAACGGTGGGTACGGGAAATGGGACTGGAACATGCTGAACTGACCGCGATTCGTGTGGAAGGCGATTCGATGGAGCCCGTGCTGCGCAGCGGCGACGAGATACTCGTCGATCGGGCCAATCGATCCGGCCGTGACGGTATCCATGTGGTGCGGCTGGACGATGCGCTTCATGTCAAACGCCTCGCCCCGGCGCGCCCGGGGCGGATCGCGCTTATCAGCGCAAACGAGGCCTATCCCCCGGTCGAGGTTGGGGCAGACGAGCTGGACATCGTGGGCCGCGTGGTCTGGAAGGGCGGACGGCTATGATCAGCCTCGCTGCCAGCTCGGGCGTGCGACCGCCCTTGTCTCACAACGCACGACGCGCCACATCGCTCGCATGAACGAAACCGCCACTGCCAAACCCGCCCCAAAGATGCGCGCTGCCATCATGCCGGTCACGCCGCTGCAACAGAACTGCTCGCTGATCTGGTGCACCGAAACGATGCAGGGCGCGCTGATCGATCCGGGCGGCGATCTGCCAAAGCTGAAGGCCGGTGTTGCCAAGGCCGGGGTGACGCTGGAAAAGATACTTATCACTCACGGCCACATCGACCATTGCGGCGAAGCGGGTATTCTCGCCAAAGAGTTGGGCCTTGAGATCGAGGGTCCGCACGAGGAGGACCGGTTCTGGATCGACCGGCTTGGCACGGACGGCGCGAAATACGGGATTGCGGGCCAATCGTTCGAGCCTGATCGCTGGTTGGACGACGGTGATACTGTAACGGTGGGCAATCTGGTGCTCGACGTTGTGCATTGCCCCGGCCACACGCCCGGCCACATCGTGTTCGTGCACAAACCCAGCAAGTTCGCCATTGTCGGGGACGTGCTGTTCCAGGGCAGCATCGGCCGTACGGATTTCCCGCGCGGCAACCATCAGGACCTGCTCGATTCGATTACGCAGAAACTATGGCCGCTGGGCGGGGACATCACCTTCATTCCCGGCCACGGCCCCACCAGCACCTTCGGTCAGGAACGCAAGACCAACGCCTTTGTCAGCGATTACGCGCTGGCGGAGTAACGTCTGTAACGGCGCGATCAAATTACCCGGGCCGCTATCAGCGCGGCTGCAATCGCCAACCCCAGCGTGATAAGCATGCTTGTCAGCGTGCCGACCATCCGGCCGACTGCCAGCGGTCCGGTGCCATCCATGCCGACCCCATGCGCCACGCGGCCCAGCATATAGACACCGCCAACGACGTTCAGCCACAATCCGCCCCGTCCCGACAATTCGATCAACGCAATCAGGATCAAGACGAAGGATGTGTATTCGACAAAATTGAGTTGCGCGCGCATCCGGCGCTCCACTGCTTCGTTCCCGCCATGACCCACGCTGACCTTGTAGGCGCGGCGCACGGCACCGATCCGCACCGCCAGCCAGATGTTGATGATGGCGGCGGCAGAAGCCATTGCCAATGTGGTGGATAGGGTGATGATCGGCATGGTATTGGCCCCTGTCTGGCAGTCTCGATTTGAACGCGGCCGCATTCGCGCTTTCCCTAACGCCGCAGCGCTTGCAACGCACAGCTTTTCCGCTATAGCGCCCGCTTTCCCGCCACGGGTAAGGATCAAACCAGTTGGCGCGCCCTTGTGCGCCAGCCGGCCTTGCCTTACGGCGGACCGCTAACGGCGCCATCAGGCGACCCATCATATTCAAGTATTCCAGGAACAGGTGCCGCCATGGCTGTCCCCAAAAGAAAAGTTTCGCCCCATCGTCGTGGCAATCGCCGCTCGCACGATTCGTTGAAAGTGGAAGCGCATCACGAATGCGACAATTGCGGTGAGCTGAAGCGTCCGCACAATCTTTGTTCGCATTGCGGCTTTTACAACGGCCGCGAGATCGTTGCCGTCGGCGTTTAAGCCGATCGTAATTAACGACAGGAGAGCGCAATGAGTCTGCCGCGTATCGCAATCGATGCGATGGGCGGCGATGAAGGCGTGCGCGTGATGATCGACGGCGCAGCTCAGGCTCGCCGTGATCACGACCGTTTCAAGTTCCTGCTGGTGGGCGATCAGGCCCGCATCGAAAAAGCATTGGATGCGCACCCGAATATGCGCGGGGCGTCCGAAATTTTGCACTGCGAAGATGTGGTGGCGGGCGATGAGAAGCCCAGTCGGGCTATTCGCCGTGCCAAGACGACATCGATGGGTTTGGCAGTCAACGCGGTGAAGCTGGGCGACGCAGGCGCGGCAGTCAGCGCTGGCAATACTGGCGCTCTGATGGCGATGAGCAAGCTGGCACTGCGCACCATGCCCGGCATCGACCGGCCCGCACTTGCCGCGCTGCTTCCAACGCTTGAAGACCACGACGTCATCATGCTTGACCTTGGCGCAAACACTGAATGCGACGCCCGCAATCTGGTGCAGTTCGCCATTATGGGTGCGGCCTATTCCCGCATTGTGGCGGGCAGCGCGGAACCGCGCGTCCGGCTACTGAATATCGGTACCGAAGAGCAGAAGGGCACCGATGCGCTGCAAGAAGCCGCGCAACAGCTGCGTGAAGCGACAAATCTTGAAATGCGATTCGATGGTTTTGTCGAGGCCGACAAGATCAACCGCGGCAATGTCGATGTGGTGGTGACCGACGGGTTTTCCGGCAATATCGCGCTAAAAGCGATCGAGGGTACGGCACGCTTCGTAACCGATCTGCTCAAGACCGCCTTCAAATCGTCGCTACGGTCGAAAATCGGCTATTCGATTTCGCGTCCGGCAACGGAATTGCTGCGTCACCACCTCGATCCGAACAACCACAATGGTGCAGTGTTTCTTGGCCTGAATGGTGTGGTGGTGAAAAGTCACGGCAGCGCCACGGCAGGCGGGGTGGCCAATGCTGTCGCGGTGACCGCGCGGCTGCTGGAAAACAACATTACCGAACGAATCACGACCGATCTGGCAGAGTTGAACAAGACTGCCGCCGCGTCCGAGGCGCGGATCGGCGAGGGACAATGAAGCGCTCGGTTCTGACCGGCAGCGGTTCCGCCTTGCCGAAACGCGCCGTTAGCAACGCTGAACTCACCAAGACAGTCGATACTACCGACGAATGGATTGTCGAGCGCACCGGAATTCGCAACCGCTATATCGCGGAGGACGGTGAAACCACTTCGACGCTTGCGGCCGACGCTGCGCGGGCCGCGTTGGAGGCGGCCGGTCTGGCGCCGCACGATATCGGCCTCATCATCGTCGCCACCGCCACACCGGACAACACCTTTCCCGCCACCGCGACGCAAGTCCAGCACGCGCTGGGCTGTAATGGCGGAATCGCGTTCGATGTCGCGGCGGTATGTTCGGGCTTCCTTTACGCGCTCGCCACAGCGGACTCATTGCTAGCCAACGGCATGGCGGAAAAGGCGCTCGTGATCGGCTCGGAAACCTTCAGCCGGATCCTCGATTGGGAAGACCGCACAACCTGCGTACTGTTTGGCGACGGGGCCGGCGCGGTGGTGCTGGAGCGGCGAGACGTGGCCGAAGACGGACCGGGGATCCTTGCCAGCAAGTTGCACGCTGACGGCGCACATTGCGACCTGCTTTATGTCGATGGCGGGCCCTCGACTACGCAGACTGTGGGCAAGTTGCGCATGAAGGGCCGCGAGGTTTTCCGCCATGCAGTGGTCAATCTGGCGGAAGTCCTTGGAGAAACTATGGAAAAGGCTGGACTCGAACCATCCAGCATCGACTGGATCGTGCCTCACCAGGCCAACCGCCGCATCCTCGACGCGACCGCTCGCAAACTTGGCATTTCGCCGGACAAGGTGGTGGTAACAGTGGACCAACACGCCAACACGTCAGCAGCATCCGTGCCGTTGGCTTACGATGCGGCGGTTCGCGACGGCCGCATAAAGCCCGGAGATCTGGTGATGCTGGAAGCGATGGGTGGCGGGTTCACCTGGGGTGCATCACTTTTTCGCGCTTAATATTTATCACGTTCTTGCCGATTGTGTGCATTTTGGTTATGAATTGAAATGCTTGGGCAGCCTGGTATAAATACGGGCGTGCCAATCCTGGTGGGAAGGTACGAAGGATGCGATCAGTGGGCACTTTAACGCGGGCCGATTTGGCCGACACAATCAACCGCAAGGTGGGCCTATCCCGGTCGGAATCGCTCGACATGGTGGAATCCGTACTGGCGCATATGTGCGAGGCGATGTCGAATGGTGAAAACGTAAAAATTTCCGGCTTCGGCAGCTTCGTCCTGCGCGACAAGCAGGAACGAATGGGGCGCAACCCCAAAACCGGCGTGGAAGTTGCAATTACCCCGCGCCGCGTCATGACCTTCCGTGCCAGTCAACTGCTGAAAGACCGGATCGCAAAGGGCGGGTGATGGCGCAAGACGGTCTCTTCGACGATGGCAAGGACGAGGCCGCCCTCCGTACTATCGGAGAAGTGTGCAAGGCCCTCGACCTGAAAGCGCATGTGGTCCGGTACTGGGAGCAGCAGTTTCCCATGCTCGAACCATTGAAGCGCAGCGGCGGGCGGCGCTATTACCGGCCGGCCGATGTTGCGCTGTTACGGACCATCGACCAACTCGTAAACCGGCAGGGTTACACGCTGAAAGGCGCGGCAAAGGCGTTGCGCGACGGCGAGGTGCAAGATCGCTCTGACGAAGCGCGTAGCGTGCCGGACCGGCAGGTGACTGGCGATGATGCATCATTGGCCGAGGTAGTTGCCCAGCTCAAAACCATTCGCGGAAATCTGGCCGCCGCTCTCGAACGCTGAGCGCATTACCTTACTAGGAACGCTGGCTACTCGGCCGCCAGTAACTCCTCGGCAGCACCCAGATCTACGCTGACCAGCCGGCTCACACCCTGCTCGATCATCGTCACTCCGAACAGACGGTGCATCCGGCTCATGGTAACCGCGTTGTGCGTTACGATGAGGTAACGCGTATCTGTTTCGCGCGTCATCACATCCAGCAAATCGCAG
Organism: Alteripontixanthobacter maritimus; assembly: GCF_003340475.1. Lineage (NCBI taxonomy): Bacteria > Pseudomonadati > Pseudomonadota > Alphaproteobacteria > Sphingomonadales > Erythrobacteraceae > Alteripontixanthobacter > Alteripontixanthobacter maritimus. The sequence goes on from NZ_QBKA01000002.1 coordinate 748,783, forward strand.
AACCGTTCTATATTCGCATCGTCCAATGGCGCGTCGACCTCGTCCAGCACGCAGATGGGCGATGGGTTGGTGAGGAACAGCGCGAAAATGAGCGCGACGGCCGTCAGCGCCTGCTCACCACCGGATAGCAGCGTAAGCGATTGCAGCTTCTTGCCCGGAGGCTGGGCAAAGATTTCAAGGCCGGCTTCCAGCGGATCATCGCTGTCGATCAGTGCCAGATGGGCAGCCCCGCCGCCTTGGCCAGCGTCGAACAATCGCGCGAACAAATGGCGGAAGTGAGTGTCCACCTGATCGAAAGCGGTGCGCAGGCGCGCGCGTCCTTCGCGGTTCAGGCTGCCGATCGATCCCCGCAATCGGCTGACCGCCTCTGCCAGTTCCGCCTGTTCGGCGGCACTGCTGGCATGTTCGCCTTCCAGCGCTTCCAACTCGTCCGCTGCAACCAGATTGACCGGCCCGATCCTTTCGCGACTGACGGTCAATCGCTCCATTTTCTCGGCGTGGCTGTCGGCGCTGGTCACGTCCGCCTCATCGAATGCAAACCGATCCGGCAGCAGGGGCGGCGGGCAGCCGAAGCGTTCGCCAGAAGCGCGCGCGGCATCGTTTCTGCGGGTTTCCGCGTTCTCGGCGCGAGCTGTCAGAGTGACTCTTGCCTCACGCATCTGACTAAGCGCCTCGGTCGCAGCGGTGAGCGCAGTGTCGGCAGTCTCGGCAGCAGATTGTGCAGCGCTGACAGCTGTCTGGGCGGTTTCGAGTTCGGCTGTAATCCGATCGCGCACCGCATCGCCTTGTTCGATCTCACGCAGCAGACCTTCGGGCTTAGTAGCGATGACTGCCCGCTCCTGCTCGATTTCATCGAGGCGGGCTGCCATATCGGACAGGCGCTTTGCTGCATCACCGGATCGGGCCTCCCAGCCCGCCATATCGCTGCGCTGCGCCTGACTGCGTTCGCGTGCGACGGCCAGTGCCTGATCGTGCGAGGCAAGCGCAGCGCTTGCGGCCTGCAAGGCAATGCGCGCGGCATCGTTCTTTGTTTGCGCGGTTTGTAGAAAGGTCTTTCCGGCATCTGGTGGCGGCAGGGCCGCCAGCGTTGCACGCGCCTGTTCGATATCGCTGTCTGCCTGCGTACGCCGGGCAGCGAGTTCGGTTTCGGCAGCTTCCAGTTCGGCGCGACGTGCGGCTGTACGCTCGCGAACCGCTTCCGCCTGATCCAGCGTGCGCAGGGCCTGCCGTTCGGCCCCGCTGGCCTTACCAGCGGTGCGTTCCAGCTCGGCGATGCGTTGCTGCACCTTGGTCAGCTCATCTAGTGCGGCACGGGCCTCGGCATTGGCGGCGTCCGCAGCGTCACGCATTTGCGGCAGGATGTCACCGAGTTCTGCCAGCCTGTTGGCGGCTTCCAGCCTCGCTGTCTCGGACGCGCCTTCGCCGCGCGCGATGAACCCATCCCACCGCCTCAGGAAACCGCCGCGTGTGACCAGCCACTCGCCCGGTTTTAGAATACGGCCGTCGTCGCTGTCCGCCACATGGACGAGCGCAAGGCGGGCGGCCAGTTCGAGCGGGCATTCGGTTACGAATTCGGCCAAGCAGTCTGCAACTTTCAACGGCGCATCGCGTCCGGTCCAGTACCGGCCTTCCACCTCCCCATCGGGGGCGCCGAGCGGTGCATTCGCATCGCGGCCCAATACGGCGGCAAGCGCCCTTTCGTAGCCCGGTTCGGCGCGTATCCGGTCGATAGCAAGCGCCCGGTTTCCGCGCTCCGCAGCAGCTTTCTCGCGGGCCTCGCGATCGCGGGTAAGAGCAGTATGTTCGCGCACGATCCCTGCCAGTGCAGCTTGGGCTTCAGCCAGCACAGTTCCCGCGTCGTCGCGTCGCTGTTGCAGGGCTATTTTGTCGTTCCGCGCATCTTCGAGCGTTGCGGTTGTTTCCGCGAGGACGGCAGCGGCGGTGTCTGCTGCCAGTCGGGCCTCTGTTACCGATTCTTCTGCCGCCTCGGCCTCGCCCAAAGCTTTACGAGCCTCAGCCAATCGGCTGGCTTCCGTGTCGATCCTGGCCAACCGCGCTTCGGCTTGTTCCAGCGCCGCAGCTCCGACACGCCATTCCGCTTGCGCTTCCGCCTGGTCTGCCGTGGCTTTGGCGAGCGCCAGTTCGGCCGCGCGGCTTGCGCGTTCCGCATTGTCGAGCGACGCCGCTATGCCGCTGCGCCGCGCTTCGTCCTGCGCCAATGCAACCGCGCCGGTGTCGATATCCTTCTGCAACCGCGCCAGCGCATCGGCAGCATCGCGTGTCAGCCGGTCCGCATCGCCCTGATCTTCCTCCAGCCGTTGCTTCTGCCGGTCGAGATCGGCGAGTCGCTGTTCGGCAGCCTCCAACTGGCTGGACAAGGCAGCCATCCTATGCCCGTGCGCGGTTGCGTCATCACGCCGATCTGCCAATTCTTCGCGTACATCGCCGAGCGTGCGGGCCGCCGCTTGCTGCACGCCCTGCGCTTGGTCAGCCGCTATGCGCGCTCCCTCCACGCGCTGCTCGGCACCTTTCGCCTCCGCGCGAGCGGCATCTGCCGCTTCTGTTGCGTCCCGCCAGCGGGCAAACACCAATTGTGCATTGGCCAATTGAATCTGGCCCGTCAGCCTGGTGTACCGTTCCGCCTGTTTTGCCTGCCGTTTGAGCGAAGCGATCCGGGTGTCGAGGCCGGCCGTCAGATCTTCCAGCCGTGCTAGGTTCTTCTCCGTCGAGCGCAGCTTGCTTTCGGCGTCGCGGCGCCGGACGTGCAAACCGGAAATTCCGGCAGCCTCTTCCAGCATCGCGCGGCGTTCTGCCGGCTTGGCGGCGATGACCTGAGCAATCTTCCCTTGGCTGACAAGCGCCGGGCTGTGCGCGCCGGTGGCAGCATCGGCGAAGGTCAGCGCCACATCCTTGGCGCGAACGTCATCACCATTGATGCGGTAGGCGCTACCCGCGCCGCGCTCGATCCGCCGCATTACTTCCAGCTCTTCGCCATCTGTGCTCGCTGCGTGCAGCACGACTTCGGCAAAGTCGCGTTGTGGGCGGCTGGCGGTGCCTGCAAAGATTACGTCCTCCATACCGCCCGAACGCATGGATTTAGGCGAATTTTCGCCCATTACCCAGCGGATTGCTTCCAGCAGGTTGGATTTTCCGCAGCCATTCGGGCCGACGACACCCGTCAGTCCGGGTTCGATGCGCAATTCGGCAGGTTCGACAAAGCTCTTGAAGCCGGTCAGTTTTAGCCGGTCAATCTGCAAAACGTCGGTACCTCCCCCGGCTTGCCTGCCTTGTCGTTTCGCCCCGTTTTGTCGTTCGGCCTAACGGGCCCCGGCGCGTTGCAGCAGGGGTTCGAGCTGCGCCCAGTTCCCCGCATCGGTTTTGCGACCATTGATGAAAAAGGTCGGCGTGCCGGTCACGCCGAGCTCGTCCGATTGCACTCGCGACCGTTCCGCAATGGCGCTGTAACTTTCCTGATCGGCCAGGCATTGGCGAGCCTGGTCCTTGCTCAATCCGCGCGCGGCGAAGAAATCGAGGAAGCCCAGAACTTCAGCAATCTGCACCAGTCGCTGATCTTCCGGCAGAGCCATCGCCTGCTGCGCCGCTGCGCCGTTCGTCTGCAACGGGCTAAGCACCTCTTGCAGGTTCAGCCACACCTGATCGGATAGCGGATGAAATGATTCGTCCGCGCCGCACCGCACCAGCGTCGCCAAAGCGAGGTCGTGGGGGCCGTGAATCTGGTTGCGCAATTCAAAGCTGACCTGACCGGTTTCGATATAATCGGCCTTGAGCTTTTCCAGCCCGCTGGATGCAAAACTGGCGCATGCGGGGCAAGTAAGTGAGGCATATTCGATCAGCGTAATGGGCGCATCGGGATTGCCGATCTTGTAACCGTCTTCCGCGGTCACGGTCAGCTGTTCGGTCCAGCTGGTTCCTTCGGGCGCGTCTACCGCTGCTACGGCCTCACCCTCGGGCACTTCGCCATCGACCGTACCGTCCTCGGAACCGCATGCGGCCAAGGCAAGAACAAGGGGAGCAGCGAACCAGGCAAAGGCGGAAGTGCGGAGCGGTGTCATCTATATTTTCCTGTCAGCGATTGAAGCGAAGCTAGCTGCAGCGCCCCTCAACGTTAAGCGGCGATTGGCGCTTTTGCACTGAATAGCGCGGTTTGCGGCTGGCTTTAAGCGAATTCTGGGTGGAAGGCAGGGAAACAGGAATGGGTCAGAACCGTGCATCGAGCTGCGGTTGCAACATTGCCCAGTCGTGCGTCCCGGCAAGAAGAATGCCGTCGACCATGAAGCTGGGAGTGCCGGCAACGCCGAATTCCGCGCGATTGGCCTCGTCCGCCGCCTGCAGAGAAGTCACTTCCGCCGCATCGGCAAGGCATCGGTCGATGTCGTTACGCTGATAGCCGCGCCGTTCCATGATGCGATAGAAACGCAAATCGCTGGCGATTGCGCGCCTGCGGTCGGCTCCGGTTCCTACGGCCCAACGCTGTCGCTGGGCGGCGCTCATCTTGCTGACCTCGGCCAGCCATGTCGGCTGGCTCAGCATGAACGCGGTGTGGTTTTGTACGAATTTGTCGGTGGTGCCGCAGCGCGCCAGCAAGGCCACTGTCAAATCGATATCATCACGGATGAAATGCCGGATTTGCAGACTGAGGCGACCGCTGCGGATATAGACCAGCCGGAGCGCACCTTCGCCATCCTTGGTAAATTGCGCGCAATGCGGGCAGGTATAGCTGACGAATTCGACCAGCTCGACCTCTGCCTCGGGATTGCCGATCAGGTGTCCGCCTTCGATTTTTTCGACCGTGGCATTCCAGTTTTGCGCCGAGGCCATCGCGGGCAATGCGAACAGTGCCAACATGGTGGTCGTCGCGATACGGCGTAATGTCGCTTTCATCTCTGTTCGTCTTTCCTGTCGCCCAGACTGCGAGCCAATGCTTCAAGTACGGATCGCAATTCGGGATCTCCGATATCGCGCAGGCTTTCGCCCAGTTCCATAGGGATAGCCTTCAGCGATGGCGGTGGTTTGGGCTTATCCCTTGACGGAGGCGGCTGCACCTCGCCTTGCCGCAGCTTGACGCGGGCCACGGCATTGTACCCGAAGAAACGGTTCACCCGTTCGATAATTTCCGGCACCACTTGCTGGATCAGCGGCGCGTGCGAACCTTTCACGACTAGTTGCAGCGTGCCTTCTTCTTTCTCACCCGGCGGAAAACGGATCGCCTCGGGGATACAAACGCGGGCATGGGTATCGCCCACGATTTCCGGCCATCTTGTCACGACATTGGACTGGACGAAGCCGAAGCGGCGAAAGGCGGTTCGCCCGATTTGCGGCATCAGTTCGGAAATAGGCTTGGCCGAACCGCCGCGGGGCCGCTCGTAAGGACGCGGCGTCTTGCGTTTTGCCTTGGGCACGGCGGGTTTCTTGCGTGCCGCCGGCGCAGGTTTGGGATCGTCGCGTTCCATAGATGCACCAGCCATGCCATAGGCGCCCCATGACTGCCAGTACCCGCCGCCAGGATATCGCCGACCGCCTGCTCGCTTGGTATGACGAACATGCGCGCGATCTTCCTTGGCGGGCAAGACCAGGTGATGCTCCGAAAGACCCATACCGTGTCTGGCTATCCGAGGTAATGCTGCAACAGACCACCGTGGCGGCCGTAAAACCGTATTTCGCGAAATTTACGGACACATGGCCAAGTGTCGACGCGCTGGCGGCTGCGCCTGAAGAGGACGTGATGGCCGCGTGGGCCGGACTGGGCTATTATTCCCGCGCGCGCAATCTGGTAAAGGCTGCCCGCGAAGTGGCCGGGTTGGGCGGGTTCCCCGACACCGAGGAAGGTCTGCGAAAACTTCCGGGGCTAGGAGCCTATACCGCGGCCAGTGTCGCCGCGATTGCATTCGGACGCCGCGCGGTGGTGGTGGACGCGAATGTGGAGCGGGTGGTGTCGCGCCTGTTCGCGATCGACGAACCGTTGCCCGGCGCACGCAAAGCAATCCGCGCGGCTACGGATACGATCACACCTGACTTACGCAGTGGAGATTTCGCGCAGGCGATGATGGACCTCGGCGCGACAATCTGCACGGCGCGGGACCCCAAATGTCTGCTCTGCGTGCTGTCGGACAGTTGCAAAGCCCGCAAGACGGGCGATCCGGCGCGCCTTCCCGTCAAACCGCCGAAAAAGGCCAGACCGCTCCGTTACGGGACCGCATGGTGGATCGAGCAGGACCAGCGCGTCTGGCTGGTCACCCGGCAGGGAACCGGAATGCTGGGCGGCATGCGCGCCCTTCCGGACGATGGCTGGAACGCGAAAGCCGATGGCAATGCGCAACCCCCGCTGCCACAGGAGTTTAGCCCTGCCGGTAGCGTGGTTCACGGTTTCACGCACTTTACCATCGAGCTCGACGTACGAGCGACCCTGACTGCAGAAGCGCCTGAAGGGGAAGGCGAGTGGTGGCCGATCGCGACGCTTGACGAAGCGGGTCTGCCTACTTTGTTTGAGAAAGCCTCCGCGCGGGTGCTGGCGAACCGGCGGGGCGAAACCTAGATAATGCCGCCGCCCAGGCTCAGGCGCACCACGGCAATGACAAATACCACCAGGCAAAAGTTCCGGCCGCCATTCTTCGATGAAAGCGCGCCCACCGCCGCGCCGATCAGCGCAATCGGAAGAACGAACCAGTTCCCCCAGCCGAGCAAAGGGATGGTGGATGGTATGGCTAGCAGCAGTGCGACGATACCGACGAGTATGGATACAAGATTTAGCATGTGTCTTATCTACCTAACACAGTAATGGTTTTCAAGTAAAACCGGTCATTGACCATGCATGTTGTATGCCGCAGACCTCGCCAGCAATATTATCGTGAGAAGGATCGCGCGCAACCATGGCCTATCGTAACTTTGCCGACCCGCAATTGTCCCGTCGCAACCTGCTTCGCGGGGGCGCGATAGCAGGCTTCGGCGCGTTGGCGGCAGGGCTCCCGGCGCAGGCGCTATGGGCACATACGCAAACTGCGATCGCGCCTACTGGCGATCTGCCCTGGCCCAATGTTCGCGCCACGGTGGAGGAGTATGTATCGAGCGGCAAGGTAGCCAACATGCTCACGACGTTTGGCTTCGGCCAGCGCGATCCGCAGGTCATCATGGGTGGCACATTAGCCAAGCCTGGCCAGAAGGGTGGCCAGACCCCTGTCGATATGGATAGCCTGTACCGGATCTATTCCATGACCAAGCCGATTACCGGCATGGCGGTGATGATGCTGATCGACGAGGGCAAGCTCGGTCTAGACCAGCCGCTCGCCGATATCCTGCCGGCATTTGCCAACATGCAGGTGCAGGTGGAAGCGGATGGCAGCATCGGGCCGGAGAATCTGGAACCGGCCAAGCGACCCATCACGATCCGGCATCTGCTGACGCACACGTCAGGGCTGGGTTACGGCATCATCCAGAAGGGCCCGATCATGCAGGCCTATACCGAACGCGGGCTGGTTCCGGGGCAAGTCAGCCGCCTGCCGATCCCTGGGCTCGGCCGGGGCAATCCGGTGCGAAGTCTGGCAAAGTTTGCCGACGAGCTGGCGCAATTGCCGCTGGTCTATCAGCCGGGTACGCAATGGAGCTATTCCGTCAGTCTCGATCTGCTTGGCCGGGTGATCGAGGTCGCTTCGGGCAAGCCATTCGATGTTTTCCTCAAGGAACGGTTGTTCGAGCCTGCCGGTATGGACAGCACGTATTTTACCGTCCCGAAAAGCGAAATCGAGCGATTTACCACCAATTATGGGGTGTTGGGCGGGGCGCTGCTGCCTATCGATCCAGCAGAAACTTCCATCTATCTCGATGATCCTGCCTTCGCATTCGGCGGGGCCGGGCTGGTCTCCAGCGCGCGCGATTACGACCGTTTTCTGCGAATGCTGATTGGCTACGGCAAGATCGACGGCAAGCGGGTGATGGGCGAGCTGGCGGTTCGCGTGGGTACATCCAACCTATTGCCGGCCAACACCTCCACTGCCGGTACCTTCATGGGCGATGGCGGTTTCGGTGCAGGCGGGCGCGTTACTGGGAAGGCGTTCGGTTGGGGCGGGGCGGCTGGGACCGCTGCTTTTGCTGACTTCGACACCGGGTTGCGGGCGCAGCTTTTCACGCAATATATGCCGAGCCAGGCGTACCCCATTCAAAGCAACTTTTCCGAACTGGTGATGAAGGATGTGGCGATGATGCGGGCGGGTAGCTGACCGCGGTGGCCACCGCCGCATTACCGATTGCATTTTCGGGGTCGCCGCTCGACCGGGCCGATAATATGCGTACCGATCCCGAGGCGCTGACGGGCCTGCTGAACTGGCGCGCTCGGTTGCTGAAGCTGGATGGACTGTCGCCGGTGATCGGGCAGGATGGCGCGCTGGAATGGGGCACGCTGGCCGATGCGCCGGATGATGCGGAACTGGTGTTTCTCGGAATGGAGGATGGCAAGGCGTGTTTCGCCGCCGTTCCAGCGAACGGCGCGGGTGGCCCGGCCTATGCCGATCCCGCCATCTGGAGCGCGATGCGCACCCTGCCGCCGTCCGACCTCGCCACTTATGGCGGCGCGCGCAGTCTCGTCGATTGGCATGCCCGGCATCGGTTCTGCGCACGCTGCGGTGCGGCGACGCGTCTTGCAAAGGGCGGTTGGCAGCGCGATTGCCCGATATGCGAGGCGCAGCATTTTCCGCGTACCGATCCTGTCACGATCATGTTGGTGGAACATGATGGGCAGCTATTGCTGGGTCGCCAGCCGCGCTTTCCCGAACGCATGTATTCCGCGCTCGCCGGCTTCGTGGAACCGGGCGAGACCATCGAGGAAGCCGTGGCGCGCGAAGTTCACGAGGAGGCAGGTATCCGGGTGAATGCGGTCGAATACGTCGCCAGCCAACCCTGGCCATTCCCAAGCCAGCTGATGATCGGCTGCTATTGCACGTGCGATGATCCGGCGATCACCATCGACAGGACCGAACTCGACGATGCCCGCTGGTTCTCGCGCGAGGAACTGGAAGCTGCGCGCGACGCCGGGCACGAGGGAACCGCCGAGCTGATCTTCCCGCAACGGTCTGCCATCGCGCACAATCTGGTGACATGGTGGCTAGGCCGGTGAGCGGTCCTGCGCCCACCGAAATGCGGATCGATATCTGGTCCGACGTGATGTGTCCGTGGTGTATCATCGGCTGGAAACGGCTTGAACAGGCGCTTGCCACTTTGGATGGCGAGATCGCTGCGGAGGTCCGCTGGCTACCGTTTGAACTCAACCCGGACATGGCAGCGCAAGGCGAGGAGCGAACGTCGCATCTGGCCCGAAAATATGGCCGCACACCGGAAGATGCTGCGAAGATGGGCGCGCATATGTCCCGGCAGGCAGCGGATGCCGGGTTCAGCTTCGACTATGCGGGGGAGGGCGAGGCGCCGCCTGCCATGATGTGGAACACGTTCGAAGCGCACAAACTGCTTCGCTGGACGCTGGCGGAACACGGGTCCGATGCGCAGATGCGGCTGAAGCTGGCTCTGTTTACTGCGCACTTCCAGCACCGGCGACGTATCGGAGAGCGCGATGTACTGCTCGATATCGCCGAGGAAGAAGGGTTGGACCGTGATGCCGCCGCTGCTGCGCTGGACGATGAAACCGTCGCGCACATCGTGCGGATGGAGGAGCGGCAAGCCATGGACAACAACATCACCGGCGTCCCGGCAGTGGTGGTGGACGGAAAGTTCCTGATCCCCGGCGCGCAGGAGCCGGACGTGTATGTAAACGCGCTACGGCGAATCGCGTCCAAGGTGAAAACCTGAGGATACGCCGTTTGCGCGTCATCGCTGCAATGGATTACAAGGGTAGGAAAACGTACTAAGTCTGCGCCGGCTGCGAATGGCGAGTGTCGTAGAGCCTACACCAACCCCAGCTTCTGCAGTTTTCCCATTAGCCGCCCCGGCAGCACATCCCCGATATCCTCACCCTCTTCCAGGTCGCGTGGGGTGTTTTCCTCCGCGAGGTAGCGCCAGCCCTGATGGGCGCGTTTGGGCTGGGGATAGACGGGGATCAGTACCGGCTCGAGTTCGATGAACCAGCGCCCGTCGTCGCGCTGGGTGAAGCGTTTGATGGGGCTACGACCGACCAGCGCATGTTCGCGAATCCAGTATAGAGAGCCGCCCACCATCTCTTTATGCCGCTTGGGCAGGTAGCGTGTGGTCAGCCGCATATCCCTGCGATTGCGAAACCAGCTTTCCAGATCGGCGTGGCTTTTCGCTCCGAAAGCGATCTTGGTCATGTGCAGCGGCATCAGTGTTTAAATAGTCACGTAGCGCTGCGGCTCAACCCGCAAGGCCCGCTGCCACCGCCAAGCCAAGAAACGCGAAAAAGCCCATGGAGTCCGTGATCATGGTGACGAACACGCTGCTGGCCACGGCAGGATCTTGATCCAGTCGTTCGAACATGACCGGCACGGCAACGCCAGCCAGTCCCGCAGTGATGACGTTGATTACCATGGCGAGCGCAATCACGCCGCCCAACATGGGGGTAAAAATCACGCCAGTTGCGAGACCCACCAACACGGCAATGGTCACACCATTCAGTAGCGCGACCCGCATCTCGCGCACCAGCATACGCCCGGTGTTGCTGCGGGTCAGCTGGTTCATCGCAATGGCGCGCACGGTCACGGCCATAGTCTGCGTTCCGGCATTGCCGCCCACGCTGGCGACGACTGGCATCAGCACCGCAAGCGCGACCAGCTGTTCGATGGCAGCACCGAAAAACGCAATGATGGCGCTGGCAATCACCGCCGTGCCGAGGTTCGCGATCAGCCATCGAACGCGGCTGGAATAGGCATCGCGGATCGGTTCGTTGATGTCGCCTTCGCCAGCGCCCGACAGCAGCAGCGTATCTTCGCCGGCCTCTTCGGAGATGATGTGCACCACATCGTCGACGGTCATCTGCCCGACGAGCCGTCCATTTTCGTCGATTACGGCGGCGCTGATGAGGCCGTATTTCTGGAACATCAGCGCGACTTCTTCCTGGTCCATCGCGGCCGGGACCAGCGTCTGGTCGCGCTTCATCACATCGGTGAGCGCGATAGTGCGCGGCGTGGTCAGGATCCAGGACAGCTCGCAAGTGCCAACCGGGTGGTGGGCGGCATCGACCACGAAAATTTCCCAGAAGTCGGTCGTCGCTTCCCGTTGCCGCAAATAATCGATGACGTCGCCAACAGTCAGATGCTCAGGAACGGCCACGAAGTCGCGGCTCATCAACCGGCCGGCGGTTTCTTCGGGATAGGCGAGCGCGCTTTCGATAGCGGCGCGGTCTTCTGCATCCAGCTCCGCCAGAACCGCCTGCTGGTCCGCATCGTCCAGATCCTCGATCATCTGGACGGCGTCGTCGGTTTCCAGTTGCTCCGCGATGCCTGCAACCGCGCCAGCATCCAGCGTTTCGATCATGTCCTCACGGACGTAATCGTTGAGTTCCGCGATCACTTCGCTGGATAGCAAATCGGTAATAGCGGCAGCCAATGCGCGGCGGTCGTCGCGGTCGAGCAGTTCCAGCAGGTCGGCAATGTCGGCGGGGTGCAACGGTTCGACCAGATCGTAGGCTCGGTCGGTGTCATCTTCGTCCAGCGCGGTAGTCACGCTGCGAACATATTCGGGCTTCAGCCGGTTTTCTTCGTCATGCCGCTCGTCGTCGATCCGGTCGTCGGGACGGCCGCCCGGCTCTGCCGCCAGCAGCTTTTCTTCGGCAGGATCTGGTGCAAGGTCGGCCATGCGTAGGTCCTAGGCGGGGCGAGGCGAAAAACAAGAGTACTGCTAACCAAGTCGGCGGCGATACCTTTTGACGCATCCATCCACGTCTTGGGGTGACATTGCGTCTCGCGCACCTATATCTCGGGCAACATTTCAGTGGAGGAATACATTAATGGCCGATCAGACCCTGACCCTCACGCTCGACACCGGCAACGGTGAGAACGGCGATGTCGTTATCAAGCTTCGCCCCGATCTTGCGCCCGGGCACGTTGAGCGCATCGTGGAGCTGGCGAAAGACGGCTTCTACGACGGCGTGGTGTTCCACCGTGTGATCCCAGGCTTCATGGCGCAAGGCGGCGATCCGACCGGCACAGGCATGGGCGGCAGCGAGAAAGCCGATCTGAAGGCTGAATTCAGTGCCGAGCCGCACACACGCGGCACCTGTTCCATGGCGCGTAGCCAGATGCCGGACAGTGCCAACAGCCAGTTCTTCATCTGCTTCGACGATGCCCATTTCCTGGACGGGCAATACACCGTCTGGGGTGAAGTAACCGGCGGTATGGATCATGTGGACGCGCTGCCCAAGGGCGAGCCACCCGCGAACCCGGGCAAGATTGCCAAGGCCACGATCAGCTGAACGGCATATTTGCGATACTTTCGAAAAGGGTGGCAATATTGCCCCCTTTTTTATGCGTGATGGTTCGGTTGAGCGGCTTTAGACCGAGTGTCCGTCATGATGGGTGGGATCGAATGTGTAGAAGCAGCTGTGCGTGTAGCGCATTCCGGACGTAATCTTCTTCACCCCATGCAGATATGCTGCAGTCGATGGGAAATAGGCCAGCATGCGGGGCTTGATGGTTGGTTGCATACCAAGCACCGGAAAATGGATTTCGCCGCCGGTAAATTCGTCGTTGAGATAGATGATGGAGGCAAAGGCGCGCCACGGGAATTCGTTGGACTTGCCATTGGGATGTTCACAATCCGCGTGCGGGGCCTGGCTATCCCCCGGCCGCCACCGAACCAGTTGCAACGTATCGGCATAAACGGAATCGACGATGCCGTAATGAGCCGTAATCGTTTTCGCTGCACGCCGCCTGATCTTCTCCATCAGCTTCAGCGTTTTGGCAGGCATTTTGGAAGGATTGATCATCCTGCCATGCCAGACATCGGTCGTCGGTAACGAGGTATCCCACTGCGCTTTGGGAGATTTGGCATGGAACAGTAGTTGCTTGCGCTCCTGTTCGGTAATGAAATCCTCGACAATACCGATCGGTTTGCCGGTCAGGCTGCGTGCCGAAAGCATGTGCGCGTCGTCCATTCCAGCTAAGGGACTGTTGTTCCTAATAATCTAGCCGGATATTCCTGAGAGTAAACCGGGAAAGGACATAAGACGGGCCTGACGTCGGCCAAGCGTGTCGACTACAAATCTGCCTGAACCAGCCAGTCATGAAAGAGGCGCACGGGGCGTTCTTCAAGAGCGGTTGGTTTGCAGACGAACCAGTAACTGTAAGGGCTGTCCACTTCCGCTTCGAACAATTCGGTCAGGCGATTATCCGACGCGCGTTTCAAATGGTCGTCATGCATAATCGCGATACCGAGGCCCTGCGCCGCTGCTTCCAGCATCAACTGGCCGGAATCGTAATGATCGATGGCTGCAGGATCGAGATCGCGCATCCCCATCTCTTGTTTCCAGGCCTCGTAACTTTCAGGCAGTTCGTTGTGAATCAGGAAGGTCTGTTTCTCCAGCGCCTTCATATCCGGTTCCGCGCCCAATTTGTCGGAAAGATCGCGGCTGACGATCGCATGTACCTTGTTCTCGTCCAGTCGCACCGCGTGCAGGGACCGGTCGGGGCCGCGCGACAGGATAATGGCTGCGTCCAGCGTATCGCCCACGCGATCTTCCAGATGCGGTCCGGTGTCGATGTCGATATGCAGCAAGGGGTGCAACTGGCGAAGCTGGCCGAGCTTGGGAAACAATCGCTGACTACCGAATAAAGGTAGCACACCGAGATGCAGGCGCAGCAGCGACAGATTGTCCGACTGGCTCTCCACCGCTCGCGCCAAGGCCTCGAATTGCGGAGCGACAGCTTCGTAGAAAGCGTGTCCTTCGTCAGTCAGCTGCATCGCCTGGCGGGCGCGTGTAAACAGCTTCTTCCCGACGAATTCTTCCAAATTGGCAATCCGGCGCGACAGGGCAGATGGGCTGAGCGACAATTCGTCCGCAGCAGCACGCGCCGATCCAAGTCGCACAGTGCGCATAAACGCTTCCAAGGCGCGCAATGGAGGTAGGCGGCGGATGGCCATACCTTAGAAGTGGGATCGCACCGGGCGCTTGTCACGCGTTTTTTGCAACACTTGCACGAAATCCACGCTCGATCGGCGGGGAGCAACCGCCCATCGATGCCAAACATAATACCGGTACGTTGTCCGATGGCGACCAGCGAGATTTAAACCGAGTTGGCGGCCAGCTCCTCGTCAGGTGCGGTATGCGGGGCGTGCAGGCGCAGGCGGGTGACGTGAGTGTCGTTGCCTTCCAGCACCTCGATTCGCCATCCACTTGAATGGTCCAGCATACTGCCGACTTCGGGGACCTGTTCCGCCAGCACGAATGCAAGACCGCCCAAAGTGTCGACTGCTTCCTCGACCTCGGCCAGTTGCGGGTCGATCTGCCTCGCCACCTCGTCGAGTTCGGTTCGGGCATCGCAGTCCCACATCCCCTCGCCGATGGCGGTGATGGACTGGGCGGGGGTCTCGTCGTGTTCATCCTCGATTTCGCCGACGATTTCTTCCACCAGATCCTCGATCGTGATCATACCATCGGTGCCGGAAAATTCGTCTACTACGATGGCGAGATGCATTTTGTGGCTGCGCATATCGGCCAGCACGTCGAGCGCACCGCGAGCCTGCGGCACGTAAAGCGGCTGGCGCATCAGGCTGGTCCAGTTTTCGGGGGGCGCGGCGCCGGATGCGAGAGTGGGAAACACATCCTTGATGTGGATCATCCCGATTACCTCATCCAGCGTGTCGCGATAGACCGGCATCCGGCTGTGGCCGTGTTCGGAAAAGGCCGCGACGAGCTCGTCCCAGCTCCAGTCCGATTTCGCTGCAATAATTTCACCGCGCGGAATGGCCACGTCGTCGGCATCATGTTCGCTGAAATGCAGCAGGTTGCGCAGCATCTGGCGCTCGACCGTGGTCAAATCGCCGTCTTCGCCCGCAATTGTGGTGTCTTCGGGGTTCTCAACCTCGTGTTCGTCGATCGCGTCTTCGAGCTGCGCACGCAGCGAGCGGTCGCCGTTCTCGCCGGAAAACAATTTTCGCAATGCGGGCAACAGCCCGCCGCTACTCTCTGCGTCTTCCGAAGGGGTGGAACGTTCGTTATCTGTCTCGGGCATCGCCCTTTATTGCACTCCTGTCACGGGCGGATCGGCCGCGTTCTCGTCATATGGGTCCGCCAGACCCATTGATGCAAGTATCTTCGTTTCCAAAGCCTCCATTGCAACGGCATCGGCGGGGGAGGTTTCGTGGTCATGACCCGCCAGATGAAGCAGGCCGTGGATCAGCAGGTGCGCCGCATGGTCGGCAAGCGGGATGCCTTTTTCGTCGGCCTCCCGCTGGCAGGTTTCATAGCCGAGCGCGATATCGCCAAGCATTTCGGGCGGGCCGTCTGCAGGCAGTGAGACCAGGCTATTGCGTTCCAGCATAGGAAAGGACAGGACATTGGTAGCCTGGTCCTTCCCGCGCCATTCCCGGTTCAGCGCGTGGATCTCAATGTCTGCGGCAAACAGGATACTGGCGGTCAGCCGCGAATTGTCGAGTGCAGGTTCAACTTTTGCTGTGGCCGACGCGGCGCGGTTGGCGACCGCGTCCCATTCTCCCTCCGGCCAGCCCTCGACGTCTATGTAAAGTTGCACCGGTTCATCTCCGCTCGATCCAGGCGCGGCTGCACATCCCGGCTCATCGACACCGATCCCGCTCGTATAAGGAAAGGATCTTCACGGCTTCGCATCTTCGCCCTCGTAAGCCTCCACGATGCGGCCCACGATCGGGTGGCGCACGACATCGGCGGCGGTGAAGCGGATCGTGCCGAACCCGTCGACCTTTTCAAGCCGGTCGACCGCGTCGGCCAGCCCGCTCATCCGGTCGCCGCCCGGGATGTCGACCTGCCGGGGGTCACCGCACACGACCATGCGGCTGTTCTGACCAAAGCGAGTGAGGAACATCTTCATCTGTTCGCGAGTGGTGTTCTGCGCCTCGTCAAGAATGACGAAGGCGTCGGCCAGCGTACGTCCACGCATGAAGGCGATGGGCGCGATCTCGATCTCGCCGCTGGCGATGCGGCGCTCCACCTGTTCGGGCGGCATACAGTCGTACAGTGCGTCATATAGCGGGCGAAGATAGGGATCGACCTTGTCCTTCATGTCACCGGGAAGGAAGCCCAGCTTCTCGCCCGCCTCAACTGCCGGTCGGCTGAGAATGAGCCGCTGCACGCTGCCGGTAATCAGCTGTGCCACGGCCTGTGCCACGGCGAGGTAGGTCTTGCCCGTACCCGCCGGTCCGAGCGCAAAAATAATCTCGTCCCGCGCAAGCGACGTCATGTATTCGATTTGCCGGTCGCTACGCGGCACGATGGTCTTGCGCCGTGTTCGGATCATGATCGGCGCCTTGGAAGGGCCTGCACCAACGATGCCGTCGAGTGTCGGCTCGTTCGACATCGCCACAAGCGCCTCGATAGCGCCGGCATCCAGGTCCTGTCCCTGGGCAAGTTTGTCGTACATTTTCTGCAATACGTCCCGCGTCCGTGCGACGGCGTCTTCGGGCCCCTCGATCTGGACCTGTTGCCCGCGCGC
This sequence comes from Alteripontixanthobacter maritimus, assembly GCF_003340475.1. Lineage (NCBI taxonomy): Bacteria > Pseudomonadati > Pseudomonadota > Alphaproteobacteria > Sphingomonadales > Erythrobacteraceae > Alteripontixanthobacter > Alteripontixanthobacter maritimus. The sequence goes on from NZ_QBKA01000002.1 coordinate 765,381, forward strand.
GGAGATAAATACGCCCAAGCGGTTTTCCACCTGCACCAAATTGGCATCGAACTGGCCGAACAACGGCACCAGCAGCGACTGGTTCTCGAACTCCATTTCCGCCCGTGCCCGGCGCGTTTCGCGCTGCGGGACCGGGGGGCGGGACAGGGTCGGTTCGGAATTCGCGTTGTTCTTACGAGTCATGCAGTCCTTTCAAGCGGTCATGCAAATGTAATGCTCGCGTGGTTACAGGCAATAGAAGAAGTGTTCGTTGTGCGGCTCATTTGCAAATATGGGTCCGTTATCGAACGATATAAGTCGTTGGTAGGTAGGCGGTCGTAGAGGCCACACCCATTCGGTAAGGGCCTTGAATAAAGTCGAGCCCGGCGAAGTTGAAACAGGCAGGTATGAAAATGATGAAGATGCACACGCTCTCCGCACTGGCCCTTAGCACCGCGTTGTTTGCCCTTTCATCTCCGGCGATGGCGCAGAATTCTCAGGAAGCACCTGCAACCGCACCCCAGGTCAGCGATCCGATCGTGGTGGAAGGCGTACGTGAGGAGCGCCGCAAGGTTATCCGCAAATATGCCGATACGATCACGCGTCGCCCGCGTGTGGACAAGCCGGTCGAACGCTTCCTCCAGCCATTGTGCCCGAAAGTTTCCGGCATGAAGGAGGCCTATGCCAAAGTCATTGAGAACCGTGTTCGCGCCAACGCGCAAGCGGTCGAAATCAATGTCGCTGAAGCGGATTGCAAACCCAACATCTACATCATGTTTCTGCGCAACGCCGACGAAGAACTGCGCATGGCAGCGAAGAACGATAGCGAATTGTTCGAAAGCTTGCTGAGCTATCAGAAAGACCGCGTGTTCGACGAAACCGGCCCGGTGCGCGCGTGGAATTACGCCGAAGTGCGCGACGACCGCGGCCGTGCGCTTGCGTACGATACGAGCAAGGGGTCGCGTGGAGCAGCGATTAACAAGACTGCAGCAGCTACGCGTTTACGCTCGCCGGTGTCGATGGAAACGATGGCGGCAATCGTAGTGTTCGACGTATCTGCGCTTCCAGGCCGTTCGCTGAACCAGCTAGCAGACTATGCGACGATGCGGGTGCTTGCTCCGGTCAGGGAAGTGTCGGACCCGAGCGGAGCACCGTTCGATTCGATCCTGTCATTGTTTGCCGACGATTTTGCGCCGCAAGAATTGACGGTGTTTGACCGCGCGTATTTGCAGACGTTGTACAATAATCCCGCCACGCTGAACCCGCTCGACCTATACGCGCGGGTAGCAACAGCGATGGACAAGATGGAAAACAACGAAACGCTCGACTGAGCGGGCGCCGATCAGGCCGGGATTGTTTCGCGCATCACGCCGCGCAGCGATTTTGGCCCGGCATCCTGTAGAGTAACGCTGACCAGATCGCCAAGGGCCATCTCGCTACCGGGCGCGGTGTCGATCCAGACCGACTGCAACCACGGCGATTTGCCGAGCCACTGTCCATCATGCTTGCCTTTGCGTTCGATCAACACATCGCAAATCTTGCCCGCGCTTGCCGTATTGAAGGCGTGCTGGTCGCGGTTGATCGCAGCCTGCAACCGTTGTAGCCGCTCATCCATGACCTCGCCCGCCACCTGATCGTCCATCGTGGCTGCCGGTGTGCCGGGGCGGGGCGAGTACTTAAAGGTGTAGGCCTGCGCATAACCGACGGCATCTACCAGTTGCAGCGTTTCTTCGAATTCCGCGTTTGTCTCGCCTGGGAAACCGACGATGAAATCCCCTGAAATAGCGAGGTCGGGGCGAGCAGCCCGGAACCGGTCGAGCAATTTGAGGTAGCTGTCCGCGCTGTGGCTGCGGTTCATCGCCTTCAGCACCCGGTCCGATCCGGATTGTACCGGCAGATGCAGGAACGGCATAAGTTCGGGCAATTCGCCATGCGCAGCGATCAGGGCGTCGTCCATGTCCGCTGGGTGGCTGGTCATGTAGCGCAGCCGGCCTAGCCCATCGAGTTTGGCAAGCGCGCGGACCAGTCCGGCGAGACCGACCGAGCGGCCAACGTCATCCACACCGCTCCATGCGCTGACATTCTGACCGAGCAGCGTAATCTCGCGTGCGCCGCCGTCGATTAACAATCGCGCCTCGGTCACAAGATCGTCGAACGGCCGGGAAATTTCCGCGCCGCGCGTATAGGGTACGACGCAGTAAGTGCAGAATTTGTCGCACCCTTCCTGAATGGTCAGGAAGGCGGAAGGCGCGCTTTTGCGACGCTTCGGCAGCGCCCCGAACTTGGCGATAACCGGCATGTCGGTATCGGTGGCGCGCTTACCGCTAATAGCGGCGTCCAGCATGTCGGGCAAATTGTGATAGGCCTGCGGGCCGACGACCATGGACACGGCCGGCGCGCGGCGCATGATCTCCTCGCCTTCCGCCTGTGCCACACAGCCTGCCACGGCAATGATCGGATCACCATGCTTGGCGAGGCGGCCGATATCGGAATAGACCTTTTCGGCCGCTTTCTCGCGGATGTGGCAGGTGTTCAGCACGACGAGATCGGCATCTTCGCCCTCGGCGGCAGGTTTGATTCCCTGCTGGTCGAGCAATTCGCCCATCCGTTCGCCATCATAGACGTTCATCTGGCAGCCGAAGCTTTTGACGCGATAGGTTTTGGGAGGGGGCACGGGACGCATGGCGTTCGCGATTAGGCGGTTCGGCAGCGAGGTGCAACGGCGCAGGCCAACGCTACTGTGACAGGTGCCGCAACAGCTTTGCATGGGCGGTTGCAGCCATGGCCTTACGATCGGCCAGTTCTTCTCCTGCGAGCGGCGCGAGGAAGTGCGCCGTCACCCGGATCGGTCTGGGGCGTGCCAGCAGGCGGAGGAAATTATCCAAGCCCGGCTCGTCCCCAACCCAGCAAACCTGCCGCGAGTTTTCGTAATCGAGCGAAACGGGCTGGGCGACAATCCCCGGCGGCAACGGGGTGGCAGCTGATAACAGCGCGCTTTTAAAGGGTAGCAGCCCGGTACCATCGCTGGTGGTGCCTTCAGGGAAGATGGTCAGCGCGCCGCCGGTAGCCATGGCCGCGCGCACCTGCTCGACCTGCTCCGCCACACTTTGCCGGTCGTGCCGGGCGATGAAAATCGTGTCGTTCATCTCACACAGCCACTTGAGAAAGACGAAGTCTGCCAGCCCGTCATGCGCGACGAAGGCACTTCCCGTAACATGCGCCAGGGTTGGGATGTCGAGCCAGCTCACATGGTTGCTGAGGAGCAGGGCATGGCGGGCGGGCTGTCCTCGCACTGTAATGTGCAACCCGGCGATGGCGCCGATCGACGCGAGGAACACTCGCGGCCAGAACCGACCGAACCCGAATGCGCGCCAAAGCAAATGGAGCGGCGCGCAAAGCATAAAAACAAGCACCATCAGTACCAGCCGAAACCCTATCAGAAGCCATCCCAGCGGAGTAACCGCGCGTGTTGCGGGAATGGCACCGTCTTGCGTCATTAGCGCGCGGTATCGCCTTCATGCGCTGTAGTAGAAGTATTAGCGGTGCGCTCACGGTCGATTTTGACGCCGTATAGTTCCATACGATGATCGACGAGCCTGTAGCCGAGTTTTTCGGCGATCTGTTTCTGCAAAGCTTCCAGCTCAGGGTCGACGAATTCGACCACCGTACCGCTTTCCACATCGATCAAATGGTCGTGATGGGCCTCGGGCGCCGGTTCATACCGCGCACGGCCATCGCCGAAATCGTGCCGATCGAGAATGCCGGCATCCTCGAACAAACGCACGGTGCGGTATACTGTCGCAATAGAAATGCGAGGGTCGATTGCGCTGGAGCGCTCGTGCAATTTCTCGACGTCGGGATGATCCTCGCTTTCCGAAAGCACGCGCGCGATCACTCGCCGCTGTTCGGTGATGCGCAGACCTTTGTCGGCGCATAATTGTTCGAGGTCGATCTTCGGCAAGCCGCACACTCCTATGAAAAACGCCCCGGAGCCATAAAGCGCCGGGGCGTGTTCCTCAAGCTATCGGACAATTTTGCCTCAGGCTGTCTTTTTCTTGCGGCCGCGTTTCTGGCCGGGCTTTCGGCCGAGGCCAATTTTCTTGGCGAGATCGCGGCGCGTTTCGGCATACTCCGGCGCAACCATCGGATAATCGGAAGAAAGTTCCCAGCGCGCGCGATATTCGTCGGGCGTCATACCGTGTTCGGTCATCAGATGGCGCTTGAGCATCTTCATCTTCTTGCCATCTTCCAAGCAAACGAGGTGATCGCGCTTTATCGATGCCCGTATGGATACTGCGGGATCGGGTCGTTCTTCTTCCTGCTCTCCCCCGTCACCCAAACCGGCCAATGCACCGTAAACATTAGTGATAAGCGTCGGCACATCGTCAACGGCTACGTCATTATTGCTCACGTGGGCAGCAACAATGTCGGACGTAAGCGTAATCAACGTTTCCGACATATCGAATTCAACTTCGGTCATATTAATCCTGTTCTTTCAGTGCGACCTATACCCTATTGTGGGCCATAGAGACATAACTATAGCTGATAATACGTAGTTCGACAAGGGTTCGGGCGCGTATAAAAAATAACAGGACCATGAGACTAGTCCTTGATTTTACGGGCAAAAGTAACGGCGTCGATCCGTTCTCCATTTGTAAGTCTATAATATCCTTCGCGGCGTCCAATCGGTTCGAATCCATGTTGCTTGTAAAGCGCCTGCGCCGGATTGTTGTAACGCATTTCTAGAAAGACGCTGTCCGCACCGCTTTGTCGCGCGTCGGTTATAAAGGTTTCCAGCATCCGCCCACCCAATCCCTTCCCACGAAAATCAGGGTGGATGGCGATCAACAGCAGCTCCTGTTCTACATTTGCGCTGCGGATCAGGGCGAACCCGGCAATATCATCCGACAGTCCGCGAATATCGGTACCAACCACGCCGCCTGAATCCACCAGCAACATCCGGGTGTTTGGCAACAGGAGCGAGTCGCATAATTGTCGCCGGGTCCAGGCCTCCCCCCAATGCGGATCGAACGCAGCCTCCATTACGGTCATCGCGGCATCGACGTTGTCTCTCACCGGGGCCGCCTCATGCGGCTGGCTTCGCATCGGGTGCTCGTCCGTAGATCGGCGACACGTCGGCGGTAAACAGGCTTTGCGGTATGGCAAATGCGTGACGTGCATCAGGGTGGAAGTTGAGCGCTTCTGCATCGTTTCTCAAAACAGCAAGCGCGTCCGCCTGCGTTCCGGCAATCAAACCAGCGGTGGATTGCCGTGCGGCAGCTTCGGGGGTGCTTGATGCGTGAGAACCCGTGGGTTGTCCGTCATTGCCGAAAGATTGGCAGTACCATTCGCCATGGCCGCCGGTCATGCATACATCCACTGCCGTTGCAGGTCTTTGCGACCGTGCCATGGCGGCAACCAACGCAAGCGTCGGGTAGCCAGCAAGGGTGGCGCCCCAAGCAAAGGCCAGTGCGCGGGCCGCCGCGATCCCTATACGAACGCCGGTGAAGCTACCGGGACCGCGCGACACAAACACGCGGCTGGACTTTCCGCGGTCCGGCAAGCCGGCAATCATCGGCACGAGCCGTTCCGCATGACCACGGCCCAATACGCGGTGGTCATGCGCAAGCAGGCTCGGCTCGTCGTCGCCCGCATCCTGCTCGAACAGAGCTACGGAGCACGCCTCGGTCGCGGTTTCTATCGCCAGTATACGCATCGCCAGCGCCTCTATCGCCGCTGTTCGCGATACGGAAGCCTATTGGGCGCGATTACACTATTCGGTTGAAGGTCTTGAAGTCCGGGCGCGGGCTGCGTTCGAAGATGCTTTCGGGATCGCCATATCCGACCGAGCAGATCCAGTCGGCTTTCACACGCGGCTGATCGGCAAAGAAGTCCTTTGTTACCGCATCCAAATCGACGCCTGACATCGGACCGCAATCGAGGCCGAGTGCGCGCGCCGCAATCATCAGGTAAGCGCCCTGCAACGCGGAGTTGCGAGCAGCGCCTTCTTTCCGTCCTTCCTCGTCCCCTTCGAACCAGCTTTTGGCGTCGACATGGGGAAACAGCCACGGCAGTTCTTCGTGAAAATCGATGTCGTACCCGATGATGACTGTGACAGGCGCTGCACGCACCTTGTCCTTGTTACCATCGGACGCATAACCGGCGAGGCGTTCCTTCGCCTCATCCGAAGTGACCCAGACGAACCGACCCGGCTGCATGTTGGCCGATGTCGGCCCCATCTTCAGAAGCTCGTATATCGCCTTGATTTGGCTTTCGCTCACATCCTTATCGAGCCAGCCATTGTAGCTGCGAGCTTCGTTGAAGATCTGGTCGAGGGCGGCGTCGGACAGTGTGTTGCCGTGAAATTGCTGGGTCATGAAAATCCTTTGGTCGGTCAGGCTGCTCGAACCTCAACGACCTCCGGCACATAATGTTTCAGCAGGCCTTCGATACCGTGCTTCAGCGTGGCGGTAGAAGAAGGGCATCCTGCGCATGCACCCTGCATGGCGAGGTAGACCACTCCGTCCTTGTAACCGCGATACACGATATCGCCGCCATCGCCTGCCACGGCCGGGCGAACCCGCGTTTCCAGCAGCTCGTGGATCTGACCCACGATATCGGCATTGGCCGGATCGTCTTCCACCACCATGTCGATCGATTCCTCGGGCACGGAAATACCGTTTGCGCCACTGGAGGCGAACAAGGGCGCGGCGGACACGAAATGGTCCAGCAGAACCGACACGACTTGCGGCTTCAAGGCCGACCAGTCGGCCCCAGGAGCGGCGGTGACGGAAACGAAATCGCCACCGAAAAACACATTCACCACTTCACCTGTATCGAAGATCGCCTGCGCCAGGGGCGATACTTCGGCAGCTTCCGGATTGGCGAAGTCGCGCGTGCCGGACGGCATGACCTCCTGCCCCGGAAGGAACTTCAGGGTGGCGGGGTTGGGTGTGGTTTCGGTTTCAATAAACATGGTGTGTGAGATAAGCCTGCCCACAACGCGGTGCAAGGTCAGTCCGCCATGTCCATGCGGACAACGGCCTGTGATTTTTCGCTGCTCTCCGCGAAATGTTCACTATCCCTTCACACCATCCATCCCTATATTTGCAGCATGACAAGATACCCGCGTTTCGCACGCCCGCTCCTCCTTCTCACGGCAATTGCAGGCATTTGCACAGGGGTGCCGCTATCGGCTCAGCAAACGGTGCCGGCTCCGGCAACGCCGACGCCGACATTGCCCGCCAGCCTGCAAACCGGTGATGAAGCGCCTTGGATATACCGCGGCAGCGATGTCCCGCGTGACAAGGAATGGCTGTTCGGCGAAATGGAGAACGGGCTGCGTTATGCCGTCCGGCGCAACGGTGTGCCGCCCAACCAGATGTCCATCCGCATCCGCATAGATGCAGGATCGCTGCACGAGGAAGACAGCGAGCGTGGATATGCGCATTTGCTGGAGCATCTGCTGTTTCGCGAAAGCAAATATCTGGGTGCAGGCGAGGCTATCCCGACGTGGCAACGGCTGGGTGCAACCTTTGGCAGCGACACTAACGCCGAAACCAGCCCCACACATACTGTCTACAAGCTCGATCTGCCCAATATCGGCCCCGACAATGGCGGCGACAAGCTGGATGAAAGCTTCAAGCTGCTGTCCGGCATGATCCGTGAACCGGCCCTTTCTGCTGCCAACCTCGCAGCGGACATACCGATCGTGCTGGCTGAAAAGCGCGAGCGTGGCGGTCCGTCCATGCGCGTGCTGGAAGCGACGCGCAGCACGATCTATGCCGGGCAGCGGCTGGCCGACAGGATGCCGATCGGCACGACAGAAACGTTGACCAGTGCCACTCCCGCATCCGTGCGCGCGTTCCATTCCCGCTGGTACCGTCCGGAAAATACCGTGATCGTGGCTGCGGGCGATGCCGATCCGGTCGAGCTGGCCCGGTTGGTCGAACGCTGGTTCGCTGACTGGCAGGGGGAGGGGCCGCTGGTCCCCGCGCCAGACTTCGGCGATCCCGTGGCACCGGCAGGCGCCGATCCGGCCAATCCGGTTGGCGCTACCCGGGTTCTGGTGGAACCCGACCTGCCGCGCAGTTTCTCCTATGGCATCATGCGCCCATGGCGGCCGGTCGACGACACTATCGAGTACAACGAAGGACTGATGATCGACGCGGTGTCGCAGGCCATCATCAACCGGCGGCTGGAAAAGCGCGCACGGGCAGGTGGTTCGTATCTGTATGCGCAGGTGCAGCAGGACGATGTCAGCCGTTCCACCGATGCGACCTTCGTCAGCTTCGCCCCGTTGAGCGATGACTGGCGTGCGGCGCTGGCCGATGTTCGCGGGGTTATCAAGGACGCTCTCGACACGCCGCCCACGCAGGAAGAGATCGACCGGGAGCTTTCTCAATTCGAGGTCGTGTTCGCCAGTTCGGTTGCGGAACGCGAAGTTATGGCGGGCGCAAAGCTGGCTGATACCGTCGTGCAAGCGGTCGATATCCGTGAAGCCGTTGCGGCGCCCGAAACAGTGCTGACGGTGTTCAACGGAATGCGCGACCAGTTCACTCCTGCCAATGTCCAGAAACACACGCGCCAGCTGTTCACCGGCGATGTGCTGAATTCCATTTACGTCACCCCTTCAGTCGGGGAGGCGGACGATAGCGCCCTCAGGACTGCGTTCTTCGATGCAGTCCAGGCCGACGGTTCCGCGAGGCTCGCCGCGAGCGACATTTCTTTCGATACGCTGCCGCCGCTGGGTGAGCCGGGCACCATCGTGTCACGCACTAGCCCCGGCCTGTTCGAGATAGAGGACGTCGCATTCGACAACGGCGTGAAAGCGGTTCTGTGGTCCAACAAGGCCGAACCGGGCCGTGTGGTTGTGCGCGTCCGCTTCGGCGGCGGTTACCGCGCTTTCGGACCCGACGATGCAGCCTATGCCACGTTGGGCCGCATGGCGCTGGTAGGCTCCGGTATCGGAGAATTGGGTCAGGAACAGCTTGACCGGATATCGACCGGTCGCAAGCTGGGCTTCGATTTCGCGATCGCGGAGGGTGTGTTTACGCTGACCGCACAAACCCGGCAGGAAGATCTGGCGGATCAACTGTATCTGTTCGCAGGCAAGCTGGGCAACCCAAGCTGGGATCCGAACCCCGTCATTCGCGCCAAGGCGGCATCGACGCTGACATATGAAAGTCTTGCGACCAGTCCGGCTGGCGTGCTTCAGCGCGATTTCGAATATCTCATTCGCGGCAACCAGTCTCGCTTCCAGACGGCCACGCCTGACCAGATCGCCGCCGTCACACCCGAAAGCTTCCGCGAATTCTGGGCCGAGGCTTTGGCGCAGGGTCCGGTCGAGGTACTGGTGTTCGGCGACTTCGAAACCGAACCCACGTTGGAAGCTTTGCGGACCACGTTCGGCGCGATCGAACCGCGTGCCCCGTTGCCCGACGCAATTGCGAGCCGTGTGCCCGGTTTTCCCGAAGATGGTAGCGCCCCGGTGGTCGTAAACCATCGCGGCGACGACAATCAGGCTGCTGCAGTGATTGCATGGCCAGGCGGTGCCGGCAGTTCCGGCCTGCGCGAATCCCGGCAGCTCGAAATATTGACCGACTTGTTCAACAATCGCCTGGTGGACGAAATGCGGGAGCGGGTCGGGGCCAGCTATTCGCCGTCGGTTTCCAGTGACTGGCCGGTGGATATCCAGTCGGGAGGGTCGATCACTGCGCTGGCGCAGCTGAAGCCCGAAGATGTGCCATCGTTCTTCGCTGCCGCCGACGCGATTGCGCTGGACCTTGCCCAGAACCCGCCAAGCGCCGATGAACTGGCGCGCGTAACCGAACCGTTCAACCAGCTGATCCGGCGGGCGAGTACCGGCAATACGTTCTGGCTCTACCAGCTCGAGGGGTCGACCGTTGACCCCGTTCGCCGTGCATTTCTGCGCACTCTGCTGGTGGATTATACGGAAACCACACCTGCCCGAATGCAGGCATTGGCACAGCGTTACCTGGCACAGCGCCCGGGTTGGCGGATGGCGATCTTGCCGGAAGGTCAGGACTTGCCGCCGGAAGCGAAGGTACTGCCAACCATGCCGGAAAAGCTTGCCGAACCGGCCGTTGATTTAGATGCGGCCTACACCGGCCGGTAGGCAGGTACGGTAAAGCCGGCTTGCGGCGAGCCATAGTTTTCGCCGCTTGCCCATACCACCGGCTTTGCGTTTGGTGGCAGCGGCGCGTATCTGTGGCGTCAATCCCAATGCAAAGGGCACTCGCGTGGCACAAACTTGGAATCCCGATAGCTGGAAACAGGCCGAGGCACGGCATCTGCCGCATTACGAAGATGCGGCTGAGCTGGCAGATGCGGTCACGACCCTGTCGGACTATCCGCCACTGGTATTCGCAGGCGAAGCGCGGGCGTTGAAGGCTGAACTGGCCGACGTTGCGAATGGCCATGGGTTCCTACTGCAAGGTGGTGATTGCGCAGAAAGCTTCGCGGAGTTTCATCCCAACAATATCCGCGACACCTTTCGTGTGATCCTGCAAATGGCGGTCGTGATGACCTTCGCCAGCAAGCGGCCGGTGGTGAAGGTCGGGCGCATGGCGGGACAGTTCGCCAAACCTCGCAGTTCCGATACCGAAACACAGAAGGACGCGGCCGGCCGCGATGTAACCCTGCCGAGCTATTTCGGCGACAATGTCAATGCGATCGAGTTCGACGCGGTGGGGCGTCGCAACGATCCGCAGCGGATGGTGCGCGCCTATTCGCAATCCGCGGCAACGCTCAATCTGCTGCGCGCCTTTGCCACGGGTGGGTATGCCAATTTGCGCCAGGTCCACCAGTGGACACTGGACTTCATGGGCCGCAGCCCGTGGGCGGACAAGTTCGCTCAAACAGCGGATCGCATCGGTGAAGCGATGGACTTCATGGAAGCGTGCGGCATCGATCCCGCCACCGTGCCGCAATTGCAGGGCACCAGCTTCTACACCAGCCACGAGGCGTTGCTGCTGCCATACGAGCAGGCGATGACGCGCCGCGATTCGCTCACCGGTGACTGGTACGATACCAGCGCGCACATGGTCTGGATCGGTGACCGGACCCGGTTCGAAAATAGCGCGCATATCGAATTTGCGCGCGGCATCGGCAATCCGCTGGGCATGAAATGCGGCCCGTCGCTGGAACCGGACGAATTGCTGAAACTGCTCGATACGCTGAATCCTGCACGGGAAGCGGGTCGGATCACCCTCATCAGCCGGTTCGGACATGACAAGGTCGAAAGCGGGCTGCCTCGCCTCGTGCGGGCGGTAGAGCGCGAAGGCCATCCGGTCGTCTGGAGCTGCGACCCGATGCACGGCAACGTGGTAAAATCGGATAGCGGTTACAAAACCCGTCCGTTCGACCGGATCCTGTCCGAAGTGCAGGGTTTTTTCGACGTACACCGCGCCGAAGGCAGCCACCCCGGCGGCATCCATATCGAGATGACCGGGCAGGACGTGACTGAATGTGTGGGGGGCGCCGTTGCCATAACCGACGAACGGCTAGGCGATCGCTATCACACCCATTGCGATCCGCGGCTCAACGCTGCGCAATCGCTGGAACTGGCGTTCAAACTGTCCGAAATGCTGAACAACGAAGCCGTCCAACGCGAAGCCGACGCCGCTTGATATAAGCTATTGTAACGCTGGCAAAGCGTCGGAAATTCATCCCGTAATACCCTCTCTGGGCCGCAGGGTTGCGTTTTGTTCCGGACAGCCCCTTTAATTTGCGGCACTTCTACGCCATGGTTGTGCCATCAGGGGCTTCGGCGTTCGCGGCCTTGCAGGAGAGACGACGTGTCAGAAGCCCGCCAACGGGCCACCGCTATTGCGGCCACCGAAAGAGCCCTCGCGGCGGAATTTGCTGCGACGAGGGATCTGAGCGAGGGGCTCGCTGCGCATCTGTCGGATGCAGATGCGACCATGCAGTCGATGGAAGATGCTTCGCCCGCGAAGTGGCATCTGGCCCACACCACGTGGTTCTGGGAAACCTTCCTGCTGCGCGACCATGCCCTTGGGTATGAGCTGTACGATGCGGACTGGCCGTTCTTGTTCAATTCCTATTACGAGGCAGAAGGCGCGCGGATCGACCGTTTCTCACGCGGCCTGTTATCGCGGCCGACACTAGACCAGATCCTCGCTTGGCGCGCACATGTTAATGCCGCGATGGACGCCCTGATCGACGTGTCCGAACACGAACCGCTGATCCGGCTGGGCATCGCGCACGAACAGCAGCACCAAGAATTGCTGCTTACCGATATCAAGCATGCCCTGTTCCAGAACCCGGCAGGCCCGGCGATGTTCGAAAACGCGCAGCGTCCCTCGGCAGAAGCTGCTCAGCTTGGCTGGCACACTCACCCGGGCGGTATCGCATCGATCGGCCACAACGGCACCGGCTTCGCCTTCGATTGCGAAGGGCCGAACCACCGCGCATTGCTCGAACCGTTTGCCTTGGCAGACCGCCTGGTGACCAATGGCGAATGGCAGGAATTTATCGATGACGGCGGTTATGCCGATGCAGCGCATTGGCTGGCCGATGGCTGGGCCTGGGTCCAGGCAGAAGGGATTGCGGCACCGCTATATTGGCGTGATAGCGATGCTGGCGCGCAGCATTTTACCCACACTGGATGGCAGTCCCGCGACCCGCATGCGCCAGTCACCCACATCTCATATTTCGAAGCGGACGCCTACGCCGCGTGGGCTGGCTACCGGCTGCCGACGGAGTTCGAATGGGAAGCGATTGCATGGGGCCAGCGCGGCGGCGACGCTCCAGCGCACGATCCCGATGGCGGCAACCAGCTCGACGCTGCCGCGCCCCCAATGCCGCGCGGCGGCACCGACCTGTTCGGCGATTGCTGGACCTTCACGCGCTCTGCCTATTTGCCGTATCCGCGCTTCCAGCCTGCAGAAGGCGCGGTGGGCGAATATAATGGTAAGTTCATGAGCGGGCAGTTCGTGCTGAAGGGCGCCAGCTGCGCTACCGTGCGCGGTCATTCACGGCCCAGCTACCGCAATTTCTTCTACCCACACCAGCGCTGGCAATTTACCGGCCTGAGGCTTGCGAAAGACATCTGATGACGACCGATACCGGACTTGCCCTTGTCGACCGCGACGAGGAGGGGGTGGACCGCGCCTTCCGTGCCGACGTGCTGGCTGGCCTGGCGCAATCGCAAAAGGCGATACCGGCGCGCTGGTTGTATGACGATGCGGGTTCGCAACTGTTCGAGGATATCACGCAGGTTGCCGAGTATTATCCTACGCGCGCCGAGACCGAAATTCTCGATGCGCGTGGTCAGGAATTCGCCGCAGCGGTCGGAACTGGTCGCGCGGTGGTGGAATTCGGTAGCGGATCGTCCGTCAAGACGCCGCTGCTGCTGACGGCGATCGATCCCGGAGCGTATGTCCCGCTTGATATTGCAGGCGATTTCCTGCGCGAGTCCTCCGCAGCTCTGGCAGCCAAGTTTCCGGGCCTGCCGGTGCATCCGGTGGAAGCGGATTTTATGCGTGAAGTGGCGCTTCCGGATGCTGTTTCGGATATGCCAAAGCTGGGTTTCTTTCCGGGTTCGACCATCGGCAATATGGTCCCGCGCAGCGCGGTGGACCTGCTGCGCGCAATGTTCGCTACACTCGGACGCGGGTCCAAGCTGCTTATCGGCATGGACCTCATCAAGGACGAAGCTGTGCTGCGCGCCGCGTATGACGATGCGGCCGGCGTAACGGGGGAGTTCAACCTTAACCTCGCGCGCCGCATCAATCGCGAACTTGGCGGCGATATCCCCGTGGATGCCCTGCGGCACGAAGCACGGTGGGACGACAACCTTGCGCGGATCGAGATGCATCTGGTCGCCAAGCGGGACATCGCTTTCACGGTATGCGGGCAGGAATTCTCCATGGCTGAAGGTGAAAGCATTCACACTGAAAACAGCCACAAATTCAGCCGGCGTAGCTCCTACGCCCTACTGCTTGCCGGGGGCTGGACACCCCAGATGCGCTGGAAAGATGCCGAGGGGCGCTTCAGCGTCATCCTTGCAGAAGCCACCGAACCTCGCGACGCTCCGTGACCGATGCGCGCAGCGTCGGTATCGTCGGCGCGGGCATGGCAGGCCTTGCATGTGCGACCCGGCTTGCGGAGGCCGGCATAGCCGTCACATTGTTCGACAAGGGGCGCGGCCCAGGCGGGCGGATGGCAACCCGGAGGGCGGAGATTGCTGGCGAAATGCTGCACTTCGACCACGGAGCGCAATATTTTACGGCACGGGACGAGGATTTCAAACGACAGGTCCTCGCTTGGGAGAAGGCCGGCTACGCCGCGCGCTGGCCCGCAGCTGGTGATGAGGCATGGGTCGGTATTCCCGCCATGAACGCCCCGATCAAGGCGATGGCCAAGGCAGTTGAAGTACATTGGGCAACCCGTATCGACCCGGTCGAGTGGGAGGGCGACGAGTGGATTATCCGTTCCGACACCGCCGAGCATCGATTTACTGATCTGGTTGTCGCCATCCCGGCTGAGCAGGCCGCCGTGTTGCTGGCTGATGCCGAGCCCGATTTTGCGGTGGAAGCAGGTTCCGTCCGGTCCGCGCCATGCTGGGCGGTCATGGCAGCTTTCGCAAAGCCGCTGGCTTTTTCGCGGGACGCGTTGAAAGGCAATGAACAGCAGCCCGTTTCTTGGGCCGTACGCAATTCAGCCAAACCTGGCAGAGATGCCATGGAAAGCTGGGTCATTCACGCTTCACCACACAGGTCTCGCGAAGTTCTGGACCTGCCGAAGGAAGCTGTCGCCAAGCTCCTGCTGGCGGACTTTTTCGCGCAGGCACAAATTGACCCGGTCGAGCCGGAGCATCTCGCCGCCCATCGCTGGCTATATGCCATGGCGGAACCAGTATCCGGGGCTGCTTCTCGGCGCTGGGAAGCCAAACGACTAGGCGTTTGCGGGGATTGGCTGGTTGCTCCCAGAGTGGAAGGAGCATGGCTGTCGGGGCGCCATGCAGCCGAACGGATCATTGCGGCGGCACGATAAAACACCATCCGGTTCATGGCACCGCAGGACACGGGTACCTATGTGACGAATATGGATTTCGGCCATCTTTTCGAATTGATGCTGGGGGCGCTCCGCGATATTCCGCGGTCCGGCCTGATGATTGGGGCATTGGCGGCGGTAATCTTCAGCTGGATTGGCGCGGCCATGGCGCGCAAGCGAGTACCGTTCGGGCGGCTTATCTCTTCGCTCAGCACATTGTGCCTGCTTGGAATACTGGCAGCCATTGTTTTGCAACTATCGCGCTTCGACCCGGCATTCGATCTTTCCTTCCCGCAGATCGGTCTGGCGGAACAGGTGGTGGAAGGCGGAGAGACCCGTGTGCCCTTGGCGGCCGATGGCCATTTCTGGCTGACGGCGAACGTAAACGGCCAACCCACCGAATTTTTGATCGACACTGGTGCCACTCTGACCGGGCTGTCCGCCAACGCAGCCAATGCTGCCGGACTGGTACCGCGTTCGGGTGGTTTGCCGGTCCGTATCCAGACTGCGAACGGCGTTATTGCCGCTGATCTCACTACGATCGACGAATTGCGCTTCGGCAATGTGGTGGCGCGGGGGCTGGACGCAGTTATTGCGCCCAATCTGGCGGATAAGAACGTAATCGGCATGAACCTGCTGTCGCGGCTGGCCAGCTGGCGCGTGGAAGGCAACGTGCTTATCCTCGTGCCGAACAATCCCCAGCCAGCATTGGAAGCGGGCGGCTAAGCCGTTTGACGCTGCTCCGGCAGTGTTTAAGGCAATCGCCATGGATCCGCGCGACACATCCGCGCCCGAGACACGGGCGCAAACGCTTCCTGCACCGCCGACGCTTGCAGAGTTGCTGCTTACCACACCCGTCGCGCTGTTCCTCGATTTCGACGGGACGCTGGTGGAGATTGCAGACACTCCCGATACGATCGAAGTGCCCGGTGAACTGGGGCCCCGGTTGCGCCTTTTGGCATCGCGGATGGACGGCAGGCTGGCGATTGTTTCAGGCCGCTCTATTGATGATATTGCCACTCACTTCGACAGCGAAGGGCTGGCACGCGCAGGTTCGCACGGAGCGAGCCGCTTTGCTGCCGATGGCGCACGCTTGGGGGAAGAGCCTGCCGGGCTGGACGACGATACAGTCCAACTCCTCACCGCTTATGCCGATAAGACCGGCTGCCATCTTGAGCGAAAGTCGCACGGTGCAGCGCTGCATTTCAGGCAGGTCCCGGAAGCAGGCGATGCGGCTATTGCGTTTGCAACCGAACTGGCCCGCCGCAAGGGCTTGGATGTGAAGACCGGCAAGGCCGTGATCGAACTGGTGCAGCGGGGCGCGACCAAGGCTGCGGCAGTAACTGCCTTCATGGCGACCGAGCCGTTCAAAGGCGCAACGCCCATATTCATTGGGGACGACGTGACCGATGAGGACGGGTTTCGTTCGGCTACAGCGCATGGCGGGTTCGGAATACTTGTCGGTAACCGCGATGGCAGCGCCGCGCGTTATGCTTTGCCCAATGTGCCGTCCGTGCATGACTGGCTGACTATGTGGAGCGATGCCAAGTGACGACTGCTGAAAACTTCGAACAGTCGCTGGAGCTATGGCCGGTGGGCAATTGCCAGGTCAGTGCGCTGGTGGACCGGCGGGGCGGCTTCGTTTGGGGTTGTGTTCCCCGGGTGGACGGTGATCCGGTGTTCTGCGCGCTGATGAACGAACATGAGCAGGACGAGGGCGTCTGGCGGTTCGAGATCGCTGGGCAGACCCGTGTGCATCAGTATTACGAACGAAATACCGCCATCCTTGTGACGGAGTTGCACGCGGAAGATGGCAGCGCGGTCGAAATACGTGACTTTGCACCGCGTTACGAAAGAAGTGGCCGGATGTACCGCCCGGTGGCCTATGCGCGCATCATCCGGCCATTGTCGGGTACACCGCGCATTCGCGTCGTCCTTAAACCGATGCACGGTTACGGCGAGAAGCTTGCGCCAACCACCAACGGCACCAACCACATGCGTTTCCTGGTCGGAGCGCAGGCGATGCGCCTCAGCACGGATGCGTCGATCGGGTACGTTCTGGAAGATCGCTTCTACAGGCTGGAGCAGGACCAGCACTTTTTCCTCGGCCCGGACGAGCCGTTCAGCGGCAATTTGCGTAGTGAAGTGCGCCGGATGGAGCAATCCACGGCGCGCTACTGGAAGCTGTGGGTGCGAGGGCTGCACATTCCGCTTGAATGGCAGGAGGAGGTCATCCGCTGCGCCATCACGCTGAAGCTGTGCCAGCACGAGGAAACCGGTGCGATCGTGGCCGCGCTCACGACGTCCGTGCCCGAAGCGCCCGGTAGCGAGCGGAACTGGGATTACCGCTATTGCTGGATTCGCGACAGCTATTACACGGTACAGGCCCTGAACCGGCTGGGTGCGCTCGATGTGCTGGAGAAGTATCTCGCTTACTTGCGCAATATCGTGGACGATGCGCGCGGCGGGCAGATTCAGCCGCTTTATTCGGTGATGGGGGAAGGCGAACTGGAAGAAGGTTTTGCCAGCCACCTATCAGGCTATCGCGGCATGGGGCCGGTGCGGGTCGGTAACGCAGCCTACAAACAGATCCAGCACGATTGCTATGGCCAGATCGTTCTGCCGACAGCGCAGGGGTTCTTCGACACCCGCTTGCTCCGCATGGCCGACGACGGTGACTTTGCCAGCCTTGAAGAAGTCGGCGAGATGGCATGGAAGATGCACGATCAGCCCGATGCCGGGTTGTGGGAATTCCGCACGCGGCAGGAAGTACACACCTATTCCGCCGTGATGAGCTGGGCCGCTTGCGACCGGCTGGCCAATGTCGCCAGCCGCCTTGGCAAAGATGAACGTTGCGAATTCTGGAACACGCGTGCCGATGCCATTCGCGCGACTATCGAAGATAAGGCTTGGAAGAAAAACGGCTCTGAATTCGGGGGGCATTACGGCGCCAGCTTCGAAAGCGATTACCTTGATGCCAGCCTGCTGCAAATGGTCGAACTGCGTTTCCTGAAGCCGGACGATCCGCGCTTCCAATCCACCTTTACGGCCATCGAACAGACGCTGCGCCGCGGCGAACATATGCTTCGTTACGCAAGCGAAGATGATTTCGGGCTGCCCGAGACCGCTTTCAACGTATGCACCTTCTGGCTGATAGAGGCGCTGCACCTGGTCGGCCGCGACGAGGAAGCACGCGGGCTGTTTGCAGCCATGCTCGGCCATTCCACCCAAAGCGGGCTATTATCGGAAGACCTGGACTTCACCACCGGTGAGCTGTGGGGGAACTTCCCCCAGACCTACTCGCTGGTAGGTGTAATCAACTGCGCCGGACTGTTGTCCAAGCCATGGAGCGAAGTCCGCTGAGCCGTCTGGTCGTTATATCCAACCGCGTCGCCGTACCCAAGGCGCGCGGCGTTGCGGGCGCGCAAGGCGG
Organism: Alteripontixanthobacter maritimus; assembly: GCF_003340475.1. Lineage (NCBI taxonomy): Bacteria > Pseudomonadati > Pseudomonadota > Alphaproteobacteria > Sphingomonadales > Erythrobacteraceae > Alteripontixanthobacter > Alteripontixanthobacter maritimus. The sequence continues at coordinate 783,832 of NZ_QBKA01000002.1, forward strand.
TCTGTCCGGTGCGCTGAATTCGACGCTCAAGAAACATGGCGGTATCTGGTTCGGTTGGTCGGGCGAGGCAAGCGAGCAGAATGGTAGCGGTGGGGATGGGGGCAACATCAACATGCAACGCCATGACGGCGTAACCACTGCCACGATCGACCTGACGCAGCAGGAGGTGGAGGAATATTACAACGGCTATGCCAATTCCACACTATGGCCGTTGTTTCACTACCGCATCGACCTTGCCGAATACGAACGCGAGTTCGCCAAGGGGTATGAGCGCGTTAACGAACGTTTCGCCGAAAGCGTCTGCCCGCTGATCGAACCGGACGATCACGTCTGGGTGCATGATTACCATCTGCTGCCACTGGGCGAGCGTTTGAAATCACGCGGGCTGAACAACCGCATGGGCTTCTTCCTCCACACGCCGTGGCCGCCGACGCGGCTGTTCGTCAGCCTGCCGTTTCATGAGCGGTTGGTGGATTCCATGCTGCATTACGACCTGATCGGTTTTCAGACGGGCGAATGGCTGGAGAGTTTCCTGCATTACTGCCGCAAAGAACTGAACGCCAACGTGGACGAGGACAGCGGCCGGATCGAACTGAACGGGCGCGTCACCCATGCCCGCGCCTATCCCATCGGGATCGACTACAACCACGTTCTGGCACAATGCGACACGCAAGAGGCGCGCGCGGCAGGCGAGCGGTTGCTGGCCAGCACCCGCGACCGCACCGCAATGATCGGGGTGGACCGGCTGGATTATTCCAAGGGACTGCCCGAACGGCTCGACGGTATCAGCCGCTTTTTCGACACCTATCCGGACCGTGTGGGCGACCTGGTCTTCATCCAGATCGCCCCTCCCAGCCGTGAGGATGTGGACAGTTACCAGCGTATCCGGGCCGAACTGGAACAGAAGACAGGCCAGATCAACGGCGCGCGTTCGGAAGTGGATATGGTCCCCATCCGCTACGTCAATAAAGGGCATTCGCTCGCGGATTTGTGCGGCTTCTACCGCGCTTCGAAGATCGGGCTAGTCACTCCGCTGCGAGATGGAATGAACCTGGTGGCAAAAGAATACGTTGCGGCTCAGGACCCTGCCGATCCGGGCGTGCTGATCCTGTCACGTTTTGCTGGCGCGGCCCAGCAACTGACGGACGCGGTGCTGGTAAACCCGCACAGTCCCGACGATATCAGTCATGCCATTCGCGTGGCGCTCGATATGGGGCTGGAGGAACGCAAGGAACGGCACGCCAAGATGTTGGTCACGGTGAAGGACGACAATGTTCAGGAATGGACCGCCAACTTCACGCGCGATCTTGCCGAAGTGCGGCTCGACTGACGACGCGTGGCAAACCGCAGCGGTCACGACCGTTGCTTTGCCTTAACAGTAGCGGCGTTGCTGGGTGGTGACGGTCCGCCTGGGGCCCGAATTTAAGGCTGCCATGTAATCGCGCAGATCCCGATGCTTCGGCCCCTCCGCCGCAGTGGCCAGCACTTGCCGGACTTTCAGTTTCAGGAACATCGCGTCGAAGGGTTTGCGGATATAGTCCTGCGCGCCGTTGTAGCGCGCCTGTTCCTCGTCCCGTGCGCCGGTCATCGCGGTGAACATGATAATGGGCAGGTCGTACAGTTTCTGGTCGCCGCGAATGTCACGCATGACCTGGGTGCCGCTCATCCCCGGCATATCGTGGTCCAACAACAATAGATCGGGACGGCGACGACTGAGCAGTTGCAGCGCGTCGGGCCCGCTCGTCACCCACCCGCATGCATGGCCGGCCGCAATCAGCACGTCCGACGCAAGTTCTGCGATAATTTCGTCGTCATCCACGATCAGGATGTATGCCATCGGTTGCTCTTTCAGTTCAGTGCAAGGCTGATGTAGCGTAACAGGGCGAAGCGCCTGGAAACGCCCGACTAGGGATAATTGCGCAGTGCGCACGACAGCGATCAAGATCGGGTGGTTGTGCTGGGCTGGGCAGGGTGGCACAGGATAACCCATGCCATCCCCCAACTTTATCCCGACGACCGGGGTTCACAATTTCCGCGATTATGGCGGTTACGCCGCTGGTGCAGGGGGTAGGGTGAAGCGCGGCTTGCTTTACCGCTCGGGCCAGCATTCCACTGCAAGCGACGCCGATCTTGCAAAGGTCGCCGATGCTGGACTGGCTACCGTTATCGATCTTCGCGGACCGAGCGAACGCGCGGCCAATGTCTGTCGCCGTCCCGCCGGGTTCGACGCCCAGGTGCTGTTCCACGACGGCGAGACCAGCAGCCGTGCTCCGCATGAAGCCGCAGGCAGCGGCGAATTCGATGCTGGCGTGGCACGCCAGCGAATGATTGCGCTGTATGACCGGATGCCGACCAATCCGGCGATGGTAGCTATGTTCTCACGCTATTTCGAAGCGTTGGCCGAACAAGCTGAGGGGGTGGCCGCGCCTAGTCTTGTACATTGTTTCGCAGGCAAGGATCGCACCGGCGTCGCCGCGGCGCTGCTGCACCGCGCGCTCGGCGTGCATGACGATGATGCGATGGCGGATTATCTTCTCACCAATGACGCGCCGACGATGCATGTTCTCGTCGATCAGGCGTCCGATGGCCTCCGCGCGCGCTGGGGCGGCCTGTCGGATGCAGATTTGCGCGTCATCCTGTCAGTCGAAGAAGCCTATCTTGCGCAGGCCTATAGCCGAATGACGGCTGAAAGCGGTTCCATCGACGCCTATATGGAACAGGTGCTGGGTGTGGACGATACGATGCGCGAACAATTGCGCGCCCGCTATCTCGACTGACAGACCCGGCCTTTAAACTGGCGGGCCTAAGCGCTAGCTTTCGTACATAGATTTTCACCCGGACCCGGATATATCGATTATGGCTATTCATCGCACCAAAATGCTTATCATCGGCTCCGGCCCGGCGGGCCTCAGCGCGGCGATCTACGGTGCGCGCGCCATGATGGAACCGATCGTGGTGCAGGGCCTTCAGCCCGGCGGACAGCTGACGATCACCACCGATGTGGAAAACTATCCCGGGTTCAAGGACGTGGTTCAGGGCCCTTGGCTGATGCAGGAAATGCAGGCGCAGGCCGAACATGTCGGCACGCGGATGCTGTGGGACACGATCATGGACATCGATATCGCGGGCGGGCCTCCCTACCGGGCGATCGGCGATAGCGGCGACGAGTATATCGGCGACACGCTGGTCATTGCGACCGGCGCGCAGGCAAAATGGCTGGGCGTACCGGGCGAACAGGAACTGGGCGGCAAGGGCGTGTCCGCCTGCGCCACATGCGACGGGTTCTTCTATCGCGGCAAGAAAGTCGTCGTGATCGGCGGCGGCAACACGGCTGTGGAAGAAGCGCTGTACCTTACCAACCACTCCGACGACGTGACCCTGATCCATCGCCGCGACGAATTGCGTGCGGAGAAAATCCTGCAGGAACGCCTGTTTAAGTCCGACAAGATCAGCACGATCTGGAACAAGGCCGTGATCCGTTTCGAAGGCGATCCGGCAGCTGGCGGGCTGACCCACATTGTTATGCAGGACACGCAGACGGGCGAGGAAAGCACGTTGGATGCGGACGGAGCATTCGTCGCTATCGGCCACGCGCCTGCGACCGAACTGTTCAAAGGCAAGCTGCCAATGGACGATAACGGCTATCTGATCGTCGCGCCCGGCACACCGATGACAGAACTGCCTGGCGTGTTCGCTTGCGGCGACGTGATGGACCACACCTATCGTCAGGCGGTTACAGCCGCAGGCACCGGCTGCATGGCCGCACTGGATGCGGAACGTTTTGTCGCGACGCTGGAATTCGCCAAGATGGAATCAGCCGAAGCGGCGGAGTAGTAGCTATCCGCCTTATCGGTGTTTCCAGGCTTGCTTTGGAACCTGTATCAGTACTCGGACAACGTCAGAATACCGCCAGCGCAGCTTTCACAACCAGCGCGATCAGTACTACACTCGACAGGGCGAACAGGATGAACCGAACCAGCACCTTGTTGGCGGTCACTTGCACGATCGAATGGATCACGCGTAGTCCGACGTAAATCCAAGCCAATAGTGCGTTGAGCCCGTCACCCTGCCCGATCAGGATCAGCACCAGCGCAATGGCATAGAATACCGTCGGCGCTTCGTGCAGGTGGTTGTAATTATGCGCTTTCCACTGGACGTTGGCGGGCAACTGGTGATCGAGCGAGGCAGCAGGGTCGCGCGCGATACTGTCCGCATCCACATTCAGCCGGGTCATCGCTGGAATCCGCGTGGCATACATCCACGCCCACATCACCATGGTCCAGATAGTCAGCGCGACGATCGGCTGGAACATCTGGGATTCGATAACGCCGTTCATCAGATTGCCCCCGGGTCGTGAAACAGTGTCGCCATGACGGCGCGTATGGCCAGCACGACAAGCGCCAGTGACGATGCGAAAAACAGCAGGAAGCGGATTTTGACGATATTGACCGTCGCCTGCCAGATCGAATGCACGATCCGGAACGCGACGTAGATCCATGCCAGCAACACGTCGAACCCGGTCGCGCCCATGATCGCCAGGATAATCGCAGCCGCATAGAACACGGTCGGCTGCTCCATAAGGTGCGCATAATTATGCGCCGGCCAGTTTGCCTTATCCGGCAACACACCTTCCAGATCCTGCCCGCGTCCGCCGGGCTTTGCCGTTGCCACACCGCTGCCGAGCTTTGCCATCGCGGGAAAGCGCGTAAACATGATCCAGAACATCATTACAATCGACCATGCCACCAGAACGGCCGCCGGTGCGAGCATTTGCGCTTGCATTGAATTCACCTCGTTACCCCATTGTCTGAATCGTTGATGGCGCGCCGGGTGGCTGGTTGTCAAAAACAACCTGTTCTGTCTTGTGTGTAAATCGCACAGGCAACCGCCGCAGGACCGTCTTGCAGTGCCGGTGCATTATCCTATGTGCACGCAAATGCATTTGGCCAAAGTTCGGAGAGCATACCCATGTCCACAGTCCTGGTAATTGGCGCAGGCGGGGTCAGCTCCGTCGCCGTCCATAAGATGGCGTTTAACAGCGATATTTTCACAAATATCCATCTCGCCAGTCGTACGAAGTCGAAATGCGATGCTATCGCAGCTTCGGTCAAGGAACGCGCGGGCGTGGACGTGACGACATATGAGATCGACGCCGAGGAGGTCCCCGCGATGGTAAACCTGATCCGCAAGGTGGAACCGTCACTGGTGGTCAATCTGGCGCTGCCATATCAGGACCTGCCGATCATGGATGCCTGCCTGGAAGCGGGCGTAAGCTATCTCGACACTGCGAATTACGAGCCCAAGGACGAGGCGAAGTTCGAATATCACTGGCAGTGGGCCTATCACGACCGGTTCAAGGAAGCCGGGCTGATGGCATTGTTGGGCAGCGGTTTCGACCCCGGTGTGACCAGTGTGTTCACCATGTGGCTGAAGAAGCACAAGTTAAAGACGATCCGCCAGCTCGACATTCTCGACTGCAATGGCGGGGATCACGGGCAAGCATTCGCTACCAACTTCAATCCGGAGATTAACATCAGAGAAGTGACCGCACCGGCGCGGCACTGGGAAAATGGTGAGTGGGTCGAAACCCCTGCCATGCAGGTGAGGACGGAGTTCGACTTCGACGAGGTCGGTAAGCGCAACGCCTATCTGATGTATCATGAAGAACTGGAAAGCCTGTCAAAGTTCATCCCCGAACTGCAGCGCGCTCGCTTCTGGATGACCTTCGGGGACGAATACATCAAACACCTCACCGTCCTGCAGAATGTCGGCATGACCGGGATCGAGCCGATCAAGTACCAGGGTCGCGACATCGTACCGCTGCAATTCCTCGCCGCGGTTCTCCCGAAGCCTGAAACGCTCGGCGAAACGACCAAGGGCAAGACCAATATCGGCGTCATCGCAACTGGCGAGGCGCTCGACGGCTCGGGCGAAAAGACTTTTTACATCAACAACATCTGCGACCACGAAGCCGCTTACGAAGAAACCGGTAATCAGGCGGTTAGCTACACCACCGGTGTGCCGGCCATGATAGGCTCCGCCATGCTCGTAACCGGCAAATGGAACGGTGACGGCGTCTTCAACATGGAGCAGTTCGACCCCGACCCGTTCATGGACATGCTGAACGAACATGGCCTGCCGTGGAATGTGCGGGAGATGGATGGACCGGTAGATTTCTGATGCGGCGCAGGTTTATTTTGGCTTTGGCAGCACTATTCTCCCTAGCTGCTCCGGCATCAGCGCAGGACCGTGTTCCGGTCGCAAACCTGTCCTCGGTTCCCTTCGACGAGCGTACCGAAGTGATGATCTTGGCGACATCGCATTACGCGGGTGTCGAAGGTGTAACCCCATCGCATTTCGATACAATCATCAGGCGACTGAAGCAGTTCGCACCGGAAATTATCGCAGTTGAGCGCGTACCAGCACATGAAATCGCGATGTTCCGCACAACGCCCCACTATGCCCGGACGCTCGACACCTATGTCGGTTCGTACCTTTCGCTAATGAACCTTGGACAAGCGGCAAGTGGGCTCGACCCAATCGAAGCCGAAGTGGCTATGAGTGAGTGGGTCGGAAGCCCTGGAAGTCTTGACGAAGCTAGCCAGATCGAGCGCTTAATGACCGCAATTGCTGCCTACGAGGTTGAGACTGCGCTTATCTATTACCGGGCGCTTGGTGGGCGAGAACGAGACGAATGGCCGGACGATGTGCCGAAGGCCGTTCGTTCGGAGCTATCGAAACTGGATGTGTCGACTAACGAACGTGTGGCCATAGCAGCGCGACTAGCGGAAGAATTGGGCGCGCCTCGCATCTGGAATGTCGACAGTCATCTTGAAGATGCTGCTTTTGGTAATATCGTTCCGGAACTAATGTCGGGTCTGGAAACAGCGGGCGGTATCGAAGCCATCGTCGGGTCGGAACCGTTTTCTACGCTGGCCAAAATACAAGATGAAGCCGTGCAAAACGGGTCTCTCGAGCCAGCCTACGATTATGTCAATTCGCCGGAATACGGGCGCGGCGATGTTCGTTCGCAGATCGATGTTTTCAATCGCATGCCATTCGAAAATAAATCAGGTTTGGTCAGACAGGCCTTATGGGATGAACGAAACTTCCGTATTGCCGCAAACCTTCGGCGTGCCATGGCAGCTCGCCCAGGAAGCCGGGTACTCCTGATTATCGGGGCCGGGCATAAACCTTGGCTCGACCAAATTCTGGCTGCAACGCTCGACATGCGGGTTGTCCAGTGGACGGAAAGTAAGTCGGAATAATGGAAACCAAAGCCGGACACCCGGGCGCTTTTGCGCAATTCGATCTGTCGCGCGTCGATAGTCCGGCCTTCGTAGTGGACGCGGCGAAGTTGCGCGCCAATTTGCAGGTCCTGGCGCAAATACGCGACGAGGCCGACATCAAAATGCTGGCCGCGCTTAAGGCGTTTTCCATGTTCTCCGTCGCGCCGATGATGGGTGAGTATCTCGACGGAGTGTGCACGTCCGGATTGTGGGAAGCGCGGCTTGCGTCGGAATATTACGATGGCGAGATCAGCACCTATAGCGCCGCCTATAAACCGGAAGACCTGCCAGAGGTCTGCCGTCTCTCCGACCATGTCATCTTCAATTCGCCGGGTCAGATGGAGCGCGCGACGCTGATCCTCGAACAGGCTCGCATGACGGGCGGCGATTTCGATGTGGGGCTAAGGATCAATCCGCAGGTGCCAACCGGCGAGGTCGCACGCTACGATCCGTCCAGCCCCGGCAGCCGCCTCGGTTTTCCGCTCGATCAATTGCAGCCCGAGCATATGGAAGGGGTCGATGGCATTCACTTCCACAATCTGTGTGAGCAGGATTTCGAACCGCTCAGCCGGACGTGGGACAAGGTGTTCGACGCTATCGAACCTTGGTTCGGACAGCTGAAATGGATCAATATGGGCGGGGGTCACCATATCACCCGCGCAGATTACCAGCGCGAAGAGCTGGTGGAATTGCTGCGTGATGCAAAAGCGGACACCGGTGCGGAGATCTATCTGGAGCCAGGCGAAGCTGTCGCGCTGGATGCGGGCATTCTGGTGGGCACCATTCTAGATACAGGGGTCAACGAAGTGCCCTTCGCGATTACGGATATTTCGGCCACTTGCCATATGCCGGATGTTATCGAGGCGCCGTACAGACCGGCTCTGCTGGGGGAGGACACCGCGGCTAGCGATGCCAAGCCTGTGCGGTTGGGCGGTCCGTCCTGCCTCGCCGGGGATGTGATCGGGGACTATGTATTGCCGGGGGAAGGGCGGCCCGGTGAACGGATCGCGTTTCTCGATCAGGCGCATTATTCGATGGTCAAAACCAACACGTTCAACGGCGTGCCATTACCGTCGATCTGGCTGTGGGATAGCGATACGGACGCGCTGGAGCAGGTAAAAAGCTTCGGATACGAAGATTTCAAAATGCGGCTAAGCTAAGCCGCGCAGGTAAAATTAAGGCCTAAGCTTAGGTTCACTCGCCAGCGCATACATTCAGCAAGTCTGGAACCAGCAGCTTCGGCGCGGTTTTTGTTTTGTGAACCGCAACCTTGCCATTATAGGCCCGTTTCCGCTGCCGGAAGGGCCTCCAACCGCTAAGGCAGCCATCTTTCAACTAATGGTCCGTATGGGCCTTCCTGGGGGTCCCTTGTATTGCACATCCAATCTGACGCCCGGTCCGTAGTTGCGGCGCTTGCGCCCGACGAACCTGTCATCCTCAATCGTCCGCACGCAGCCGCCCGCGCCGCGCGTTTTTTTGCGGAGAAATTTCCCGGACGCTCGCTCTATGCGGTGAAGGCGAACCCGTCGCCTGACCTCCTGAAAGTGTTGTGGGACAACGGCATCACGCATTACGACGTGGCCTCGCTCGCCGAAGTGCGCCAAACGCGTGCGGCGCTGCCCGATGCAGAACTGTGTTTCATGCATCCAATCAAGACGACCCGCGCGATTGCAGAGGCATACCACCAGCACGGCGTGAACACCTTCAGCCTCGACAGTGACGAGGAGCTGGAGAAGATCGTGGAATCCTGCCGCGATACGCAAGGTAATCCGGCCAAGGACCTCAAGCTGCTTGTACGTATGCGCGTATCGAGCGAGTATGCGCAGCTATCGCTGGCCAGCAAGTTCGGCGTCGATCTTGCCGACGCTGCCCCGTTGTTGCAGCGAACCCGCCAGCATTGCGACTGGCTGGGCGTGTGCTTCCACGTCGGCAGCCAGGCCATGACGCCGTTCGCCTATGTGCAGGCACTGGAACGCGTGCGTGCTGCCATCGTCGAGGCGGCCGTCACCGTGGACATTATCGATGTGGGCGGCGGCTTTCCCAGCATCTATCCCGATATGGACCCGCCCCCGCTGGAGGATTATTTCGATGTGATCTTCCGCGCCAGCGAAAGCCTGCCGATCTCTTATTCCAGCGAGTTGTGGTGCGAGCCGGGGCGCGCGTTGGCGGCGGAATACTCTTCCCTCATCGTGCGGGTCGACCGGCGGCGCGGGGAAAATCTGTATATCAACGACGGCGCATATGGCGCGTTGTTCGATGCCGCCCATGTCGACTGGCGTTTCCCGGTTGCCGCGCTGGATAGCGGCCTGACGCGGCCGCCCGCGGAGTTCAGTTTCTACGGGCCGACCTGCGATGATGCCGATTACATGAAAGGGCCGTTCCTGCTGCCCGAGGACATTCAGGCCGGCGATTACATCGAAATAGGGATGCTGGGTGCCTATGGCGCGGTGATGAAGACCGGCTTCAACGGTTTCGGGGCCGCCGAACACATTACGGTGACTGATGAGCCAATGGCCAGCCTCTATCGCGGGGACCGGCCCGATCCGCGCGCCAGCGATAATGTAGTCAGCTTGCGATAATCGTTTGGCAGCGGGCAGGTCGGCTTAGTTGGAAGCCGGCTTGGCGCTCGCTCCCACAGCCACCTGCATAAAGGCTGGTTTGATGCCTTCATTGGCTTTTACTTCGCCTTCGCCCGGCGCGCTGGGAAGGCCGGCCTGCGCCAGCACGTAGGGTGATAGCCGGTGCCGAGTACAAAGACCGCCGGCCCCGTCGCTGACCAGTTCGGATTCGAATTCCACTCCGATCTCCGATCCGCGCGACCGCGCAACTTTGCAAACGATCAGCTGTCCGCCGCCCAGGTCGAGCACGAGATCGGCCCCAACCGGCACGCCCACCAACCCTTCGATCCCCGAGCCGGTGCGCGACAGATCGCGCATCACGGCGTCGTAATAATATTCCTCGTGAATGATCCCGATGCGGCGGAAGACGGAGCGGCGATCCGGGCGGAACTGTTCCGGCCCTTCGGGTTCGATCCGGAAGTCGCCGCTTGCCAGCCGTTCCGCGACCTTTTCGGCAGGCATGGGGCGGGCGTAGATGTACCCCTGGACCATGCGTGCGCCGTTTTGTTTGACCACATCCAACTGATCGAACGCCTCGACACCCTCGACAGTGGTTTCCATATTAAGCGCATTCGAAAGGCCGACGATGGCGGCGATGATCTTGGCGCTGTTTTTGTCTTGCTGGGTACAGCTGGTGACGAAGCTGCGATCGACCTTGATCTTGTCGAACGGCGCCGAACGCAAATAGCTGAGTGAGGAATAACCGGTCCCGAAATCGTCCAGCGCCAGACGGACGCCAAGCCCCTTCAAAGTCTTGAAGGTTTTTTCTGCAGCATCTGTGTCACCGACGAATACGCTTTCGGTTAGCTCCAACTCTAGCCGGTCGGGTTCTATGCCTGTTTGGGCCAGGACATTTGCGACCACGGCAGGGAAACCGGGATTGGCAAACTGGACCGCTGAAACATTGACCGCCACGCGCACTGTCTTGGGCCAGTCCAATGCGGTTTCGCAGGCCTTGCGCAGCGCCCATTCGCCAAGACCGTTGATGAGGTCGCTGTCTTCGGCGACCGGGATGAACACAGCGGGACTGACGAAGCCGCGTTCGGGATGCTCCCAGCGCATTAGTGCTTCGAGGCAGACGACGGTGCTGTTTTCGATTTTTACGACAGGTTGGTAATACAGTTCTAGTTGCTCTGCCTCCAGCGCCAGACGCAAATCGTCGAGCATGGTCTGGCGTTCCTGCTCTTCGTCCTTCAAGTCCGCAGCATAAAAACGGAACTGTCCGCGGCCACCATTCTTGGCGGCATAGAGCGACAGATCGGCGGCGCGGATCAAGTCCTCGCGCGTATCACCATCAAACGGGGCGATGGCGATGCCGACCGAAGCGCCGATGATCGCGCGCTTGTCGTCGATCGGATAGGGTTGTGACAGGATCTGGATGATCTTGTCCGCCATCTCGCCCAATTCGCCGCGATCGTCGATATCCGGCAGCATGACCTGAAACTCGTCTCCGCCAAGCCGGCAGACCATCCCACGTTTGCCGGCAATGGCGGTTAGCCTTTCGGCGACCTGGCACAGCAGGCTATCGCCGGCCTGGTGGCCCAGCGTGTCATTGACGTGTTTGAACTTGTCGAGGTCGAGCATCATCAGCGCGCATGTACGCCCGGACGATTTGCCGCCCGCCATCCGGCCGTCAAGGTGCCGGTTCATGTTATGGCGGTTGGCAAGCCCGGTGAGGGAATCGAAATCCGCCAGCTTGCTGTCGATCAGTTTGCGTTCGTACTCGGCCGATACATCGCGGGCGCTTCCCCGATAGCCTGCAAAATTGCCGGCATCGTCGATCAGGGGATAACCCGAAATGGACCACCATTTCTGCCGCACGTTCTGCGCCGAAGTTTCGTGAGAGAACCTGACGACCTGATCGCGTATCTTGGTCCGCGCCTTAAGCTGGAAGGTAAGCGGGCGCGCTGTGCGTTCCGTTTCGATCTCGGTATCGATTTCGAACAGTGCATCGAATGGTTTGCCGTGTAACACGCCGTCATCATGCCCGAGATTATCGAGGGCTTTATCCGACAAATAGACCAGTCGTCCGGCAGCATCGGTCGCCCACACCCATCCGAGGCCTACTTTTTCGTACTCGTCCAGAACAGTCTGGCGATTGAGTTGTGCAGCAGGCGCAGCGGCAAGCGCTTCGGCAGCAGCAATAGCTGCATCCTCGTCATCTTCAACGGGCGCTTTTTTCAAATTGTTCAAGAAGTTTCGCACGACCGATACCCGCTATTTTTTCAAGCGGATCTTTAGGGAAAAAAGCTTACCAAGCCGATAACCTTACACCTGCAATTTTGTTGCCAAACACATGCAAGTTTGTTGCCAAAAAGCAGGTTTCGGATCAGGCCGCCTGGCGTAATTCCATTTCCAGCCGGTCCCAGATTTCAACCAGTGCGTCGACCAGTTCGCGCATCATCGCCTCGGTATGGGCGGGGCCGGGTGTGAAGCGCAACCGCTCCGTTCCGCGGGGCACTGTTGGGAAATTGATGGGCTGCACGTACACGCCGTATTCGGCGAGCAGGATATCGCTGATTTTTTTAGCGCGCACGGGATCACCGACCATCAGTGGTACGATATGCGTAGTCGACGGCATGACCGGCAGACCGGCATCGGTCAGTATACGCTTCAGGGTGGCCGCATTTTCCTGCTGCGCCTCGCGTTCCTCGCTGTGGTTCTTCAAGTGGCGGACCGATGCCAGCACACCTGCAACCAGCGCTGGGGACAGCGAAGTGGTGAAAATGAAGCCCGGCGCATAGCTGCGGATGCAATCCACTACGCGTTTGTCGGCCGCGATATAACCGCCCATCACACCGAACGCCTTGCCAAGGGTGCCCTCGATGATGTCGATCCGGTCCGCTGCCTCGTCGCGCTCGGAAATTCCGCCGCCGCGCGGGCCGTACATGCCCACGGCGTGAACCTCGTCGATGTAGGTCAGTGCGTTATACTCATCCGCAAGATCGCAGATTTCATGGATCGGCGCGACATCACCATCCATCGAATATACGCTTTCGAAAGCGATGACCTTGGGCGTGGCGGGGTCTTCCGCAGCCAGCAATTCTTCCAGATGTGCCATGTCGTTATGGCGGAACACTCGTTTCTCGCAGCCGGAGTTGCGGATGCCGGCAATCATGCTGGCATGATTCAATTCATCGGAGAATATCAGGCAACCGGGAAGCAGTTTGGCCAACGTCGAAAGCGTCGCATCGTTGGACACATATCCGCTGGTAAACAGCAGGGCCGCGTCCTTGCCATGCAGATCAGCCAGCTCGTCTTCCAGCTGCACATGGTAATGCGTGTTACCACCGATGTTTCGGGTTCCGCCCGAACCGGCGCCCACATCGTGCAGCGCCTCTTCCATGGCACCGATTACCTTGGGATGTTGGCCCATGGCGAGGTAGTCGTTCGAGCACCAGACGGTAATGGGCTTGGGCCCGTTGTGACCATGGAAACACCGTGCGTTGGGGTATGCGCCCTTGTTGCGCAAAATATCGATGAAGACGCGGTAGCGCCCCTCGGCATGGAGGCGATCGATCGCCTTGTCGAAGATGGAATCGTAATTCATGGCTTCGGATAGGCACTTAATGGCGTCGGGCCGCGCTTGCCACCGCGATCTTTGCGAGCGATTCGCAAGAGTGGCGTTTTACAACCTTTCTGGCGGTCCAAGTCCGTACCGCGCAAGCGCTGGTGCAAGGTTTGCAACACGATCCAAGGGGCCGGTGACGATAAACCTGTCATCGCCGACGCGCCGGAAAGTCTGGCCTTTCGTCAGGTCGGCTACACGGCGCGCGATACCTTCCGCTCCGTCGATGAATGCGATGTGCTTTCCGAGGGCTTCCGCCAATTCGGCTGTCAGAAGCGGGAAGTGGGTACAGGCGAGGACCACCACATCGATGTCAGCGCCGCACGGTTGCAGCACCAGCCCCTTGGCCGCGTCCAGCACATCGTCGACGCTCACGCGTTCGCCGCACATCTTTGCTTCCGCCAGTTCCACCAGTTCGGGCGCCGCGTGGCGCAACAGCGTCTTGCCGACTGCGTGGTCGGCTTCCAGCTGATCGACATAGGGCTGGCGAATGGTAGCGGCCGTGCCGAGCAATCCGATAGTGCCTGTTTCGGTCATCGCGGCGGCAGGCTTGATCGCCGGGACCGTTCCCACGATCGGCAGGTCCAGCACGTCGCGCGCCATGCCCAAGGCGATGGTGGACGCGGTGTTACAGGCGATGCAGGCCAGCCGGGGCGCGAAGCGTTCGGTCATCCGCCCCAACATGCCGGCAACGCGCGCGGTAATCTCTGCTTCGCCCTTGTCGCCATAGGGCAGACCGGCCGTATCGGCAGCGTAGACGATGGGCGCGTCCGGCAGCAATTTCCTGATTTCAGCCAGGACAGTGAAGCCGCCGACACCGGAATCGAAAACCAGGATGGGGGCAGTTTCGGAAATCGGAAAACTCCAGATCCGCCCATGCCGGACCGGGCGAGCGTTGGCGCAACTTTACAAGTGCATCCCGTCTCTACAAGTGCCTCGTAGAAAGTGAAGCGCAGCCTTCGGCGCAGGCGTGCGACAAGGTTTCGACAATGTCCGGAACAATGGTTAGGGAAAGGGCATGGACATCGAAATGCTTTATGCCGCAGCACTCGGCTATTTCCTCGGCTCGATCCCATTCGGGCTGCTGCTGACCAAGGCGGCGGGCCTTGGCGATGTGCGCAGTATCGGTAGCGGCAATATCGGCGCAACGAATGTACTGCGAACGGGGAACAAGGGTTTGGCGGCGGCCACACTCCTGCTCGATCTGTTCAAGGGTTTCCTGCCGGTTTTCCTCGCATGGCAATGGTTTCCAGATTGGGTCGGACTGACGGCGGTGTTCGCGATCCTGGGGCATTGTTTCCCGGTCTGGCTAGGCTTCAAGGGCGGGAAGGGCGTGGCTACTCTGGCCGGGGTCTGCTTCGGTATCGATTGGAAAGTCGGGCTGGTGTACGCAGTTCTGTGGTTGGGTCTGCTGTCGATTACGCGGATCAGTTCGCTGTCGGGCATGGCGGCTGCAGTCGCGGCTCCGTTGGCGGCGTGGGTTTTCGGATTTCAGAACATAGCACTGTATCTCGCCGTTATCGCAGCGCTTATCCTCTGGCTGCATCGTACGAATATCGGCCGACTGATAACAGGCACCGAACCGAAAGTCGGCTCCGGCGCATGAGCGATGGCGCCGCGCTGTCGCAGGCCGAGGCGTTTGCGCGCATCCGGCTGCTGCGGTCCCCAAATATCGGGCCGGTGAGCTATCGCCAGTTGCTTGCCCGTTTCGGCTCGGCGGTCAGCGCGCTGGACGCCTTGCCGGACCTGGGCAAGAAGGGCGGACGGACCTATGCGCCGGCGAAGCGCGACCGGATCGAGCGCGAGGTCGAGGCGGTTCGCAAAGCGGGCGCGAAATATCTGTTTCTCGGCACACCGGACTATCCGCCAATGTTGGCCGAACTTTCCAGCGCGCCGCCGATCGTTACGTGGCGCGGCGATCTGTCGCTGGCGGCGAAGCCATGTGTCGCAATGGTCGGCGCGCGCAATGCTTCTGCCGCAGCGGTGAAGATCGCGCGCGAGTTTGCAGGCGGGTTGGCGGAGGCCGGCTATACGGTCGTATCCGGTCTGGCGCGCGGCATTGACGGCGCCGCTCACGAGGGGGCTTTGTCCGATTCAAGCCATGCGACCATCGGTGTGATCGCCAGTGGCATCGATATCGCCTACCCGCCGCAGCACACCGATCTGCAGGAAGACATTGCGACAAGAGGCTTGCTGCTGGCCGAACAGCCGCCCGGCACTGAGCCGCGTGGCAGCCATTTCCCCAGTCGCAACCGTATTATTGCAGGGTTGGCGGCAGGCACGCTGGTGGTCGAGGCCGCACCGAAATCCGGCTCGCTCATCACGGCGCGCTTGGCAGGCGAAGCGGGCCGCGAGGTGATGGCGATCCCAGGCAGCCCACTCGATGCCCGTTCGCAAGGTTGCAACCACCTCATTCGCGAAGGGGCAGTGCTGGTGCAATCTCCGGAGGATGTGGTCGAACTCCTCAGCGGGTTCGATGGGGTCCCGCGTTCAAGCTTTCGCGAACCGAGCGAGGTTTTCGATTACGAACCGGAGGAGTTGGCCAACGCCGAACCTGCAGAGATTGGCGCCCTTCTTACCACCGCGCCGGTTTCCGTGGACGAACTGATCCGCCAGTCTGGCGACAGCGCCGCCGCCATCCAGCTTGCGCTTCTGGAACTGGAGATCGCCGGACGGTTGGAACGCCATGCGGCGGGGCGGGTTTCACTCATCGCTTGACGGCGCGCGGCAAAGCCCGCCACCCTCGCATACACGTACACACGTAAGGGACTACCCGAACACACATGCAACTCGTCATCGTCGAATCGCCTGCCAAAGCCAAAACCATCGAGGGATATCTGGGGAAGGACTTCAAGGTTCTCGCCAGCTATGGCCATGTCCGCGATCTGCCGCCGAAGGATGGCAGTGTCCGTCCGGACGAGGACTTCGCGATGGACTGGGAACTGTATCGCGACAAGCAGAAGCGGTTCAAGGAGATCTCCGATGCGGCGAAGGGCGCGACGCGGCTGGTGCTCGCCACCGACCCCGACCGCGAGGGCGAGGCGATCAGCTGGCATGTCCAGGAACTGCTGAAGAAGCGCAAAACCCTGCCGGAGAAGGTCGACCGCGTCACTTTCAACGCGATCACAAAGACCGCCGTGACCGAAGCGATGAAGTCGCCGCGCGGGCTGGATATGGATCTGATCGACGCTTATTTGGCGCGTCGCGCGCTCGATTACCTGTTCGGCTTCACGCTCAGCCCGGTGCTGTGGCGCAAGCTGCCCGGCGCGAAATCGGCTGGCCGTGTACAGTCGGTCGCGCTGCGTCTCGTGGTGGACCGCGAACGCGAAATCGAGGCGTTCACGGCGGAGGAATACTGGTCAGTGCTCGCCAAGATGGAGCATGATGGGACCGAATTCGACGCGCGGCTCGTCACGCTGGGCGGCAAGAAACTGGCCCGCATGGAACTGGGTGACGAAGCCGCTGCGATGGCCGCGAAGCAGGCCGTGGTCGATGGGCACTTCACTGTCGAAGATATCGAAACCAAGCCGCTCAAGCGGAACCCGTCCCCGCCATTCACGACCAGCACCCTGCAGCAGGAGGCGAGCCGCAAGCTTGGTTATTCCGCCAGCCATACGATGCGGCTGGCGCAGAGCCTGTATGAGGCAGGCGCCATCACCTATATGCGGACGGACGGCGTGCAGATGGATGGCAGCGCGATTTCCGCCTGCCGTGCAGCTGTAAGCGAGCGATATTCGGGGCATTACCTGCCGGAAAAACCGCGGTTCTATGCCACCAAGGCAAAAAACGCGCAGGAAGCGCATGAGGCGATCCGCCCGACCAATTTTAAGCGCGACAAAGTGGCGTCGGGGGATGAGGCCAAGCTGTATTCGCTGATCTTCAAACGCGCCATGGCCAGCCAGATGGCGACCGCCAATCTGGAACGCACCACTGTCACTCTGCGCGACGGCACCGGCCAGACCGAACTGCGCGCGACCGGGCAAGTCGTGAAATTCCCCGGCTTTCTGGCAGTGTATGAAGAAGGCCGCGACGACAGCAAGTCGGATGACGATAACCTTTTGCCAGCCATGTCCAAGGGCGGCAGCCCAGCCAAGAAGGCGGTCGAGGCTAACCAGCATTTTACCCAGCCGCCCCCGCGCTTCTCCGAAGCCAGTCTGGTCAAACGGCTGGAGGAGCTGGGCATTGGGCGGCCATCGACGTACGCCTCCACCATCCAGACCCTGCGCGATCGCGATTATGTGCGGATGGAGAAGAACCGTTTCTTTGCCGAGGAATCGGGCCGCCTGCTGACGGCATTTCTGGAGCGGTTCTTCCCCACCTACGTCGCGTTTGATTTCACTGCCGGCATGGAAGACCAGCTCGACGATGTGTCGGGCGGACGGGCCGAATACAAGAAACTGCTCGAAGCGTTCTGGAAGGATTTCAAACCCACAACCGACGAGGTGATGGAGCAGCTTCCCTCCGAAGTGGCCGAGGCATTGGACGAATTCCTGTCCGACTACCTGTTTCCGGCTCGAGCCGACGGCAAGCCTGCGCGCTTCTGTCCGCTGTGTGAAAAGGAGGGTCGCGAAAACGGTCGGCTGGCTTTGCGCGGCGGCAAGTATGGCGCGTTCGTGGCCTGCGCCAATTATCCGGAATGCAAGTTCACCCGGCGCTTTGCCCAGCCGGGCGCCGATGGCGACGAGGGCACGCAAGACGAGATCATGGGCAAGGATCCTGTCACGGGCCTGCCTGTCGAACGCAAGACCGGCCGCTTCGGGCCGTATGTCCAATTGGGCGAGGGCAAGGAAGCCAAGCGCGCATCCATTCCCAAGGATCTGGACGATTTCGATCTTGAATGGGCGTTGAAGCTTCTCGAACTGCCGCGTATTGTTGGCGAGCATCCGGAAACCGGCAAGGAAATCGAAGCGGCCATCGGGCGTTACGGCCCATATCTGCGGCACGACGGAAAATACGCTAAGCTTACCAGCACGCGCGATGTCTTCGAAACGGGCATGAATGCAGCGGTCACGTTGCTGGCAGAAGCTGCCAACCGGAAAGGCGGGGGCCGGCAAAAGGCCGAACCGATCAAGACGTTCAAGGAACATCCGACCAGCGGCGGCGAAATGAAAGTACTGCCGGGCCGGTATGGCCCTTACGTTACTGACGGAACCAATAACGCGACCATCCCCAAGGACATGAAGCCTGAAGATGTGACTGAGGCGCAGGCAATCCAGCTGATCGACGACCGTATTGCCAAGGGTCCGCCCAAGAAAAAGGCGCGCAAAAAGGCGGCTCCCAAAAAGAAGCCTGCGCCAAAGAAAAAAGCGGCGGGCACAAAAACAGCGACAAAGAAGGCTGCGGCCAAAAAGCCAGCTGCCAAGAAGGCACCGGCGAAAAAGCCGGCCGCGGCATCGGCTGCAGACTGATGGCGAAAGACCGATTTGAGCGGCACAAGCAACCGTGGAAAGCGGACGAGGCGGGACAGCTACGCAATCTCGCGACAAAAGGTCATGGGTTGAAAGCCATCGCCAAGGCGCTGAACCGCAGCGAGGAATCGATCAAGGAATTTGCCAAGAAAAACAAGATCGCAATTGCCAAGAAGCGCTGAGCCGTTAGCTTTCTGTAACGGCGGCGGCAAACAGCAGTTTGGCAGGGTTTCAATTCCAAAACCCTGCCAAACTGAATATTGTCAGACGTTATGAAAGCCCGCCGAAGTCCTCATCGACGCGCGGTGGGTCCTGGTTCCTGATGCAGAAATCATAATCAGCATAAGCGAACCATTGGCAAACATCATCGCCGTTGCATGAACTTATAGCGCTGGCATACGCGATTTCACACTCTCCAGCGACCGCCGCGGATGGGGCCAAGGCGATGCCAGTGGCGCTGAAAACCGATACCAATGCAAGACGTGCCTTCTTCATGCTTCTTCTCCCAATTGTTGCCAGGAGAGAAAAAGCTAGCCAACATAAGCTTCGAGTCAAGTCACTGTAATTGGATATATTTCTCCAGATTGTCTTGCGCAGATTCCGCCAAATCAGGATTTTGTGTCAACCCGCCAATGCGATTCTCATCGGCCCCAGTCGAGCCCCATTTCCTCGAACACTTCTTTGTCCTCGGCCCAGTTTTCGCTGACCTTGACGTGCAGGAACAGGTGCACTTTTACCCCGAGAATTTCGCTTAGTTCCTTACGTGCAGCTTCGCCGATGGATTTGATCATGCGCCCGCCCTTACCGAGCACGATGTGCTTCTGGCTCTCGCGCCCGATCACGATCTGCTGGCGGATCTCCACGCTGCCATCGGGGCGCTGGGTGTAGCTTTCCGGCCGGACCGCGCTGTCATAGGGCAGTTCGTCATGCAATTGCTGGTAAAGCTGCTCGCGCGTGATTTCAGTTGCGAGCAGGCGTTCGCTGGCGTCGGACACTTGATCCTCGGGATAGTGCCACGGCCCCTTCGGCATCATTTCAGCCAGCGCAGCCTTCATCTGCGGCACACCATCACCGGTCAGGGCTGAGATAAAGAACACTTCGGAAAAATCGGTCCCCGCCGTCAGTTCCTCCGCCAGCATCAGCAGTGGTTCCTTCACCGCCTTATCGACTTTGTTCAGCACCAGGATCTTGCGTTCGGGACGTTTGGAAAGCGCCTCGATCAGCGGGATCAATTCGTGCCGGCGCTGCTTGATTGGGTCGACCATCAGCAGCACGGCGTCGGCCGATTGGGTGCCATCCCATGCAGCAGTGACCATCGCACGGTCCAGCTTGCGCTTGGGTTCGAATATGCCGGGTGTATCGACCAGAATCATTTGCGTCTGTTCGTGCAACGCGATGCCCAGCAGCCGGGCACGGGTGGTCTGTGCCTTAGCGCTGGTGATGGCGACTTTCTGTCCGACCAGCTGGTTGACCAGTGTAGATTTGCCAGCGTTGGGCGCCCCGATAACGGCGACGACGCCGCATCGGGTAGCGGTTGGTTCGGATGGCTTCGATGCCGATTTCGGTTCCGCGGTCATTTCAGGTCCATCACCCATATTGTTTCATAAATTCGCGGGCTGCCAGTTTCTCCGCTTCGTGCTTGCTGCTTGCCGTACCGCTGGCCTCGCCAACATTGTGGATGCTGACGGTCACCGTGAACTTGGCGGCATGGTCCGGGCCGGACCGGTCGGACAATTCGTAATGGGGCATTTTGCGCTGGTTGCCGGCGGCCCATTCCTGAAGCGCACTTTTCGGATGTTTGGAGCGTCCGGTCGTGCCTACAAGATCCTGTTCCCAAAGATTGCGGACAAGTTCGCGCGTCGGATCGAAACCCGCTTCGAGGTAATTGGCTCCGATCAGCGATTCGATAATGTCGCCCAGTACGTTTTCGCTGGTTGCGGTGCCGTCATCGCGGGCCTGCTTGCCCAGCCGGATATGTTCGGACGCACCAATCCGCCGCGCGACATCTGCGCAGGCGGCTTTGCTGACAAGGGCGTTAAGCCGCTGTGCCAGTTGCCCTTCCGCGTCATCTGTGCGGCGAAACAGCCAGGTCGAGATCGTCAGGCCGAGCACGCGGTCGCCCAGGAATTCGAGCCGCTGATAATCGCGTTCTTCGCCCATGCTGCCATGAGTGAGCGCCTCGACCCAGAGCGCCTCGTCCTCGACTGTAAAGCCGGTGTCGCGCAGCCAGGATGCGGTCTGGGTCGATAGTTTGCTCATATACCCTCTGCCAAACGGTCGCCGCGCGCTGCACTGAACCAGGTCCAGGGCTTGAGCCAACTGGCGGAACCATCGGTGGACCAGACCATGAGCCGCGCCTTGCCCACCAGCAAGTCCTGAGGAACCAATCCTACGCCCCCGCCAGCCCGGGCCGGGAAGCGGCTGTCCTGTGAATTGTCGCGGTTGTCGCCCATCAGGAACACAGTCCCTTCAGGAACTATGACAGGCTCCGTATCATCCACCATGAACGGTCCGAAATCGAACACCTCATAGGATGGTCCGCCCGGTAATTCCTCGCGAAATCGCTTGTATCGGCAGTAGCGCAGGCCATTGTCGCCGAACGCAACCTCACCGCCCGGATTGCAGCTGGTGTTCGGCGAAAGCGGAACCAGTGCATCGGCAAGGGGGATTTTCGGTACCCGTTCGCCATTCAGCACCAGCACGCCGCCCTGCACTGCAACGATATCGCCGGGTAGGCCGATGACCCGTTTTATATAATCGCTGTTGTCGACCGGGTGCTTGAAAATCACCACGTCGCCGCGCTCCGGCTGGCTGGCAAACAGCCGTCCGTCCCCCAACGGCAGATCGAACGGCAGCGAGTTCTTGGAAAAACCGTAATCCCACTTCGACGCGGCAAGATAATCGCCATTCATCAGGCGCGGCATCATGCTTTCGCTGGGAATGTTGAACAGGGTGAAGACGAAACTGCGGAAGATCAGCGCGATCAGTGCCACAGTCAGCAGGAAGCGCAGGAAACTGCCCCAGGTTTCGCCGGTTTCTTCAGCCTGGGCCCGTTCGGCCCGCCCGCCAGCCTGCATGGCGGCATTATCGCTGTCTGGGGTCTTTCCAATCATCGCCGCGCTCCCTATCCCGACGCGCCCGATAGTGAAAGGAATTCTGCGTGAACGAAGCTGCGAAAGGCGCCTGGAGCGAACTGGAAACTGCACCGGATCCGACCCTGCTCGAACTGTTTGCAGGCGATACCGATCGGGTGGAACTGCTGTCGGGGCGGATCGATTGGGACGGCGAGGATGGTAAGGCCGGCATCCTGTTCGACTGGTCGAAAACCCACCTGACGCAGGGGTTGCTGTCCGGTTTCGAAACGCTGGCAGAGGCTATGGACTTTGTGGGCAAACGTTCTGCGCTGCTCGGCGGGGAAGTGGTAAACCTCACGGAGGGGCGCGCCGCAGAACATACCGCGCAGCGCGGCATCGGGGCGGATGCCTCGGTCGAGGAAGCCGGCGCGTTGCACCGGCGTATGGCCATGTTGGTGGACGCCATTCATGATGGGGCCTTGGGACCTGTCAAACACCTTATCCATGTGGGGATCGGTGGTAGCGCGCTGGGACCGGCGCTGGCGGTGGATGCGCTCACCCGCGACCTTGCCAAAGTGGACGTGCATATCGTTTCGAACATCGATGGGCTGGCACTGGAACAGGCATTTGCCGCCTGCGACCCGGCGGCGACCATGATCGCGGTCGCTTCCAAGACCTTTACCACCATCGAAACGATGACCAACGCCGAAAGCGCAATCCAGTGGCTGGAGCGTGCCGGGATCGATGACCCTTACGGGCGCGTAGTCGCTTTGACTGCCAGCCCGGAAAAGGCGGTGGAGTGGGGCGTAGATGAAACGCGCGTGCTACCGTTCGGGGAAAGCGTCGGCGGACGGTATTCGCTATGGTCCTCAATCGGCTTCCCGGTAGCCGTGGCTATCGGCACGGAGGAATTCGGTCAGTTCCTTGCCGGTGCCCGCGCGGTGGACGAACATTTCCGCGACCATGACGGCGCTGTCAATTTGCCCCTGCGCGCTGCATTTGCGGATCAGTACTACACGCGGCTCAAAGGCTGCCAGACGCGCGCCGTGTTCGCCTATGACGAGCGGCTGGCCCTGCTGCCCGACTACCTCCAGCAGCTGGAAATGGAGAGCAACGGCAAGCGCGTGACTGCAGACGGCGAGCTGGTGGACAGCCCGACAGCGCCCATCACATGGGGCGGGGTAGGCACGGACGCACAACACGCCGTGTTCCAGTTACTGCATCAGGGCACCCATCTGGTGCCGGTGGACTTCATCGCCAGCATCGCGCCGGGCGACGAACTGGACCCGGCACACCACCGCATCCTGCTGACCAACTGTTTCGCGCAAGGCGCGGCGCTGATAGCGGGTGGGAACATGGGCGCAAACGGCAATGACCCGGCCCGCGCCTTTCCCGGCAATCGGCCCAGCGCAACCATGCTGTGCGACGATATCGATCCCGCGACACTTGGCGCACTGATCGCCTTTCACGAACACCGCACCTTCGCAAATGCGGTGCTGATGGGGATCAACCCGTTCGACCAGTTCGGCGTGGAACTGGGCAAGCAGATGGCAGGCCGCATCGACGCAGGCGGCGAGAGGTTCGACGCGAGTACGGAGGAGTTGTTGGCGGCGGCGGGGTTGGGTTGAGACGTCAATGAAATTGCTGCACTTGCGAAATAAATTGACTTTCGTGCGCTCTTCCCCCATCTGCTGTTCATCGAAACGCCTCGCAGCGTGAACTGGCGGACTTTTTAAGGTCCGCCCCGGCAGTGTTTCGGTTCTACTTACAAGCTTCCCAATTCACGCGGGCGGTTATCCCTCCCGCGCCGCGCCGGCCTGTTGCCGTGCGCGCCGCATATTTTGCGAGTTCAATACACTTACATGACCAAGACATTCGAAGAGTTGGGCCTGTCCCAGCCGGTTCAGCAGGCGCTCGACCTGAAGGGCTACACCACGCCTACCCCCATCCAGGAACAATCCATCCCGCATCTGCTGGAGGGCCGCGACCTACTGGGTATCGCGCAGACCGGCACCGGCAAAACCGCCGCGTTCATGCTTCCCAGCATCGACCGGTTGCGTGATGCGGACAAACAGACGCCGTTCAAATCATGTCGCATGCTGGTGCTTGCGCCGACGCGCGAACTGGCAGGCCAGATCGCCGAAAGCGCCAAGGATTATGGCGCGCTTGCAGGCCTCAAGGTGCACAGCATCGTTGGCGGCACGTCCGTCAATCGCGACCGCAACAAGCTGCACCGCGGCACCGACATTCTGGTGGCAACACCGGGCCGGCTGATCGACCTGATCGACCAGAAGGCGTTCAAGCTGGACGGTGTGGAAATCCTGGTGCTGGACGAGGCAGACCAGATGCTCGACCTCGGCTTCGTCCATGCGCTGCGCAAGATCGTTGCGCTGTTGCCCGATGGCCGCCAGACGCTGCTGTTTTCGGCTACCATGCCAAGCTCCATCAAGGATTTGTCGGCGCGCTATCTCGACAATCCGGTGCAGGTCAGCGTGACGCCGGCCGCCACCACGGCGGAACGGGTCGACCAGTATCTGCTGATGGTGCAGCAGGACGAGAAGCAGTCGCTGCTCGAAATGATGCTCGATGGGCGGTACAAGGTTCCTGGCAAGCTGGAGCGTGTGCTGGTGTTCGCCCGCACGAAGCATGGCTGTGACCGGGTGGTGAAGAAACTGACGCAGTGCGGCATCCGCGCCAACGCGATCCATGGCAACAAGTCGCAACCCCAGCGCCAGCGCGCGCTCGACGAGTTTCGCAGCGCGAAGGTGAAGGTACTGGTGGCGACCGATGTTGCAGCGCGCGGGATCGACATTCCCGGCGTGTCCCATGTGCTGAATTACGAACTGCCCAATGTGGCCGAACAATATGTTCACCGCATCGGGCGCACCGCGCGTGCGGGCGCGGACGGCGTGGCGATTGCGATGTGTGCTGAAGACGAGCGCGCGTATCTCAAGGACATTCAGAAGACGACCGACGCCTCGCTCGAACGCCTGCCTTTGCCGGACAATTTCCGCGCCGTGGTGGAAGGCGTCGGCCCTACCAAGCGAGCTGCACCGGGGCAGCGCCAGAAGAAAGTCCACGCAAATCCCAAGGGCGCGCGCGGCCATTCTGGCGGAAAGCCCGGCGGCCAGCGCGCCAAGTCCGGCGGCGGCGGCAAGAACCATCGCGGCGGCGGCGGAAAACCGCAGGGCGAACGTGGTCCCGTCGGCAATCCTGCCCGTAGCGGCGGCAGTGGCGGGGGCGATCGACGTCCCGGTGGCCGCCCGGGTGGCCGTCCAGGGGGAAGCGGCGGCGGACAACGCAGCCAGCGCCGTCAGCCCGGTTGAGCCAAATCACTAACTGGTAAATACAAGCGCCATTCCGAACCGGGTTCGGGATGGCGCTTGTCGTTTGCGCGCCGTAAATTGCCTGCCCCATTGGCAAGCCGGGCCGCTGCCGCCATAGCGCGCGCTCCAGTCAGGAGAGCCGCATGGCGCAGGAATACGATTTCGACCTTTTCACTATTGGCGCAGGGTCGGGCGGGGTGCGCGCCAGCCGCGTGTCCGCCAGCCATGGCGCGCGCGTTGCCATTGCCGAGGAACACCGCGTCGGCGGCACCTGCGTCATCCGCGGCTGCGTGCCCAAGAAAATGCTCGTTTACGGCGCGCAGTTTGCGGAGGACCTGGAGGACGCGCAGGCTTTCGGCTGGACCATGGACAAGCCCGAATTCAGCTGGATCAAGCTGCGCGACAATGTGCTCGCCGAAGTTGACCGGCTGAACGAGGCGTACAAGACCACGCTCGACAGCCACGGCGTAACATTGTTCAACGAACGCGCCGAAATCACTGGTCCACACGAGATTACGTTGGCCAGCGGCAAGATCGTCACGGCGGGCAAAATCCTGATCGCCACGGGGGCCACCCCGCACGTGCCCGATATTCCCGGCTGCGAACTGGGCATCACCAGCAACGAGGTGTTTCACCTCGACAATTTGCCGAAGCGTGTGCTGATTGCTGGCGGCGGATATATCGCCAACGAATTCGCAGGGATCTTTAACGAATTCGACGCTAAGGTGACCATCGTCAACCGGTCCGACCAATTGCTGCGCGGCTACGACCAGACCCTGCGCGACCGGTTGCTGCAAATCAGCATGACCAAGGGCATCGACTTCCGCTTCCACGCCGAACCCACTGGGATCGAGAAGTTGGACGACGGGAACATGCGCGTATCGATGAAGAACCACGATCCGCTTGATGTGGATCTGGTGCTGTTCGCCACGGGCCGCGTGCCGCATACCAGGGGACTGGGTTTGCAAAAGGCTGGCGTCGAACTGGGCGACAAGTGCGAGATCAAGGTCGACCGCTTCAGTAAGACAAGCGTCGATCACATCTATGCCGTGGGCGATTGCACCGACCGGGTGCAGCTGACACCGGTCGCCATCCGGGAGGGGCAGGCGTTTGCCGACAGTGTGTTCGGCGGCAAGCAGACCAGCGTGAATTACGATTACATTCCCAGCGCCGTTTTCAGCCATCCGCCACTCGCCTCCGTCGGCATGACCGAGGGTGAGGCGAAGAACAAGCTGGGCACCGTGAAAGTGTATCTTTCCGATTTCCGACCGATGAAGAACGTCATGGCGGGCCGCAACGAGCGCAGCCTCTACAAGATGATCTGCGACGGGGACGAAGGCCGGATTGTCGGTCTGCACATGATCGGTCCGGAATCGCCGGAGATCATGCAGGCGGCCGCTATCGCGGTGAAGGCCGGGCTTACGAAGAATGATTTCGACGCCACGGTTGCGCTGCATCCCACGATGTCGGAAGAACTGGTCTTGATGAAATAGGGCTTGGGAGCTGACTGATGGCCAATAACGACACTGAACAGCGCAAGGTCCTCGTCACCGGGGGCACCGGCTATATCGCGGGCGAACTCATCGCGCAGCTTCTGGCGCGCGGATGGCGGGTGAACGCCACGGTCCGCAGCCTTGGCAAGAGCGAACGCATCATGCGCGAACGCTTCCCCGATGCCGGCGATAGTCTTCGCCTGTTCGAGGCGGAACTGATGAGCGATGCGGGATGGGCTGAGGCCAACCACGGCTGCACCCATGTGGCTCATGTCGCCAGCCCGATCGCGGCAGCAACGCCCAAGGACGAAAACGACATGATCGTGCCTGCACGTGAAGGCACGTTACGCGCATTGCGGTTTGCGAAAGAGGCCGGGGTCAAGCGGTTCGTCCAGACCAGTTCGATGGCTGCGGTCGCTTATGGCCGCAGCGAGAAAAGCTACATCGTGGACGAAAGCGACTGGACCGATATCTCGCATCCCGACGTCTATCCCTACGTCAAATCCAAAACCATTTCCGAACGCGCGGCGCGCGATTGGGTGGCGGAAAATGCGCCCGAGATGGAATTCGTTTCCGTCAATCCGTCGATGGTGCTGGGTCCGGTCCACAGCGCGGATTTCTCCGCCTCGGTCGAAGCGGTCAAACAGGTGCTGGACGGATCGATGCCGATGGCGCCGGACCTTGGCTTTGCCGTGGTGGATACGCGCGACGTGGCGCAGCTTCACGTCAAATGCCTGGAAGAGCCGGGGCTCGGCGGCGAACGTTTCCTGGCGGCCGGCCGGTTCATGAAGATCATCGAAATCGCCGGAGTGCTGCGCGATGGGCTGCCTTCCGCGCAGACGCGCAAGGTGCCCAAGCGCATCATGCCCAACCTGATGGTGAAGGTGCTGGCGCTGTTCAACCCCGGCGTCGCATCCATCAAGAGCGAGATCGGCAAGAGCCGCCATGTCGATGCCAGCCACGCCAAGGACAGGCTTGGCTGGCAGACCCGGCCGGAGGAGGAAAGCATCCTCGACTGCGCGAAAAGCCTTATCGCGCACGGTGTGGTAAAGGTCTGAGGTCAACCGGTTGGGACGCGGGATTGCACGGCGGCCTGCGCCAAGCTAACCCCGGCGGCCAACCAAGCAAGGAACGCTATGTCCGCCAATATCGCTGAAATGGAACGCCGCCGTGCCGAAGCCGAACTTGGCGGCGGTGAGAAGCGCATTGCGGCGCAGCACGCCAAGGGCAAGCTGACCGCGCGCGAGCGGTTGGCTGTGTTGCTCGACGAAGGCAGCTTCGAAGAACTGGATACCTACGTCGTCCACGACTGCACCGATTTCGGGATGGAAGACCAGAAGATCACCGGCGACGGCGTGGTCACGGGCAGTGGCACGATCAACGGCCGCTTGGTCTATGTCTTCAGCCAGGATTTCACTGTCTTCGGCGGCAGCCTGTCGAAACGCCACGCGGAAAAAATCTGCAAGGTGATGGACACCGCGCTGAAGGTCGGCGCGCCCGTGATCGGCATAAACGACAGCGGCGGCGCGCGTATCCAGGAGGGCGTGGCCAGCCTCGGCGGCTATGCTGAGGTGTTCCAGCGCAACGTGCTGGCATCGGGCGTGGTGCCGCAGATATCGCTCATCATGGGCCCATGCGCGGGCGGGGCAGTGTACTCGCCTGCGATGACCGACTTCATCTTCATGGTGAAGGACAGCTCCTATATGTTCGTGACCGGGCCCGAAGTGGTGAAGACCGTGACGAACGAGGAGGTTACGCAGGAGGAACTGGGCGGCGCGATCACGCATACCACCAAGACCAGCGTGGCCGATATCGCGTTCGAAAACGATATCGAAACGCTGCTGGCAACCCGCGATTTCTTCGATTATTTGCCGCTCAGCAACCGCGACGATGCCCCCGAACGTCCGACCAGCGATGCGTGGGATCGGGAGGAACCGAGCCTCGACACGCTCATTCCCGACAACGCCAACCAGCCTTACGACATGCACGAAGTGGTGGCGAAGGTGCTGGACGAGGGCGACTTCTTCGAAGTGCAGCCGGCCCATGCAGGCAATATCCTGTGCGGCTTCGGCCGGGTGGAAGGGCGCACCGTGGGCGTGGTGGCGAACCAGCCGATGGTGCTGGCCGGTGTGCTCGACATCAACAGCTCCAAGAAGGCCGCGCGCTTCGTGCGGTTCTGCGATGCGTTCGACATTCCGATCCTGACCTTCGTGGATGTGCCCGGCTTTCTCCCCGGCACCAGCCAGGAACTGGGCGGCATCATCAAGCACGGCGCGAAGCTGCTGTTTGCCTATGCCGAAGCGACGGTGCCCAAGATCACCGTGATCACCCGCAAGGCCTATGGCGGGGCGTACGACGTGATGGCGAGTAAGCATTTGCGCGGCGATTTGAACTACGCCTGGCCTACGGCGGAAATCGCGGTGATGGGCGCAAAGGGCGCGGTGGAAATTATCTTCCGCCAAGACCGCGGCGATGCGGAAAAGATCGCTGAGAAAACTAAGGAATACGAAGACCGCTTCGCCAATCCCTTCATCGCCGCCCAACGCGGCTATATCGACGAGGTGATCTACCCGCACTCGACCCGGCGGCGCATTGCGCTGGGGTTGCGGAAGCTACGCGGGAAGGTGCTCGAGAACCCATGGAAGAAGCATGACAACATTCCGTTGTAGGAGGACTATTTGAAATGGCTAAATCAGCATTTGTGAAAGACTTTGCGGTAGAACAAGAACTGAAAAACAACGGAATTGAGATTGGCGTATGGGACGGCGACAAGCAATTCGGTGACATCTATGTCGCTAAAACCGGCATCATCTGGTGTGATGGGAAGGTAACTCGCAGAAATGGAACGAAAATTTCGTTTGATGAACTGAGCTTGCTTTGTCGCAATCTGGATGAGGCAAAACAAGCAGCAAAGGATGCTGAGAAAACTAAATGAAACTCGGCCGTCTCAACCACATCGGCGTCGCGACGCCGTCCATTGCGAAATCCATCGCGCATTACCGTGACACCATGGGCGCGACAGTTATCACCGAACCATTCGACCTGCCCGAACAGGGTGTGAAGGTCTGCTTCGTCGACACGCCGACCGCATCTGGTATGAACGGCACGCAGATTGAATTGATCGAACCGTATAACGAAAGCTCGCCTATTAACGGCTTTCTCGCCAAGAACCCGGCGGGCGGACAGCATCATCTGTGTTTCGAGGTCGAGGATATCGACGCGGCGCGCGCGCATTTCGAGGGGCTGGGCAAGCGCATCCTCGGCCCCACGCGTATCGGGGCGCATGGCACGCCGATCTTTTTCCTGCACCCCAAGGACATGATGGGGCAGCTGACGGAAATCATGGAAACGCCGAAAGTGGATGGCGGGCACTAGCGCCCCCCCTTACGTCATCCTGAACTTGTTTCAGGATCCATTCTGCCCCTAAGCACTTGCGACCAAGTTTCGCGCTGGACCCCGGATCAAATCCGGGGTGACGAATTTAACCGGAAGGAAGCCGCTTGTCCTACGAACACATCCTCGTCGAAACTGCCGACGACGTTACCACCATCACTCTCAACCGGCCCGACCGGCTGAACGCCTGCCCGCCGGACATGGGCGTGGAATTGCGCGATGTGTTTGCCGATCCGGGGGATGCGCGCTGCATTCTGGTGACCGGGGCAGGGCGGGCGTTCTGTTCGGGCGCGGATCTGGCGAACAATGCGGACAGCGGCGCGACCTCACCCGGCCGGCGCGCTTACGATTCGCTCAGCCGCAGTTACAATCCGCTGATGATGCAGATGGCGCAGTGCGAGGTGCCCATCGTTAGCGCGGTGAACGGTCCGGCGGCGGGAGTGGGTTGCTCGATCGCATTGGCAGCGGATTTCGTGTTTGCCGGTTCCAGCGCCTATTTCTTGCAGGCTTTCGTGAATATCGGTCTGGTCCCCGATGGCGGGGCAAGCTGGATGCTCCCGCGTCTGATCGGCAAGGCGCGGGCGACTGAAATGATGATGCTGGGCGAGAAGATCGGTGCTGAGAAAGCGGCCGAATGGGGTCTCATTTACAAGGCAGTATCAGACGATGCGCTGATGGACGAGGCGCGCGCGCTGGCGGTTCGGTTGGCAGGCGGCCCGACGCAGGCCATCGGCCAGATGCGCGCCAACATCATGGCGGCGCTACAGATGAATTACCCTGCCGCGTTGCATCAGGAAGCGCTCGGCCAGCGCAAGGCCGGCGAAAGTCAGGATGCGGTCGAGGGCGCGGTGGCGTTCCTGCAGAAGCGCAAGGCGGAATTTACGGGTAAGTAACGGCCATGCGCTTTCGCGCCGCGGGCGATTGTGCTTAAGCGGTCTGAATGACTGACAAACCAAGCAAATCCGAATGGCAGGCCCGCGCCGACAAGGAAGTGAAGGGCCGCGACCTCACCTGGCACACGCCGGAAGGTATCGCGATCCAGCCGCTTTACACCGCTGAAGATACCGAGGCGCTGGACCCCGGCCTGCCCGGTTTCGCGCCGTTCACGCGCGGCCCCTATGCCAGCATGTATACCGGCCGCCCGTGGACTATCCGGCAATATGCGGGCTTCTCTACGGCGGAGGAATCCAACGCATTCTACCGCCGCAATCTGGCCGCCGGACAGAAGGGCCTATCGGTCGCTTTCGATCTGGCCACCCATCGCGGATATGACAGCGACCACCCGCGCGTGCGCGGCGATGTTGGCAAGGCGGGCGTTGCAATCGACACAGTGCGCGACATGGAAATCCTGTTCGACGAGATACCGCTCGAAACGATGAGCGTATCCATGACCATGAACGGCGCGGTTATTCCGGTGTTGGCGTTCTATATCGTGGCGGGGGAGCGAGCCGGCGTTTCGGCAGACAAGCTATCGGGGACCATCCAGAACGATATCCTGAAAGAGTTCATGGTCCGCAACACGTATATCTATCCCCCGCAGCCATCCATGCGGATCGTCAGCGACATTATCGCTTACACGTCGCAAAACATGCCGCGTTTCAACAGCATTTCCATCAGCGGCTATCACATGCACGAGGCGGGCGCGACGGCGGTGCAGGAGCTTGCATTCACCATCGCGGATGGCAAGGAATACGCCAAGCGCGCGATGGAAACGGGGCTGGATATCGACGCCTTCGCCCCGCGCCTCAGCTTCTTCTGGGGCATCGGCATGAATTTCTTCATGGAGATCGCGAAGATGCGCGCGGCGCGTGCGCTGTGGCATGACATCATGCACGAGTTGGGGGCACAGAACCCGAAGTCCAAGATGCTGCGTACCCATTGCCAGACGTCGGGTGTCTCGTTGCAGGAACAGGACCCTTACAACAATGTGATCCGCACGACGGTAGAGGCGATGGCAGCAGTGCTGGGCGGCACGCAGTCGCTCCACACCAATGCCCTCGACGAAGCCATCGCGCTGCCCACCGATTTCAGCGCCCGTATCGCGCGCAACACGCAGCTTGTGCTGCAGGAAGAAACCGGCATCACCAACGTCGCCGATCCCCTGGGCGGCAGTTATTACATCGAAGCGCTGACCGCCGAACTGGTGGACAAGGCGCGGGCCATGATTGCCGAAGTGGACGAGGCGGGCGGCATGACCGCCTATGTCGCCAGCGGCGCGCCCAAGGCCGCTATCGAACGTGCTGCCGCCGCCAAACAGGCCAGCGTCGACCGGGGCGAAACTGTGGTGGTCGGCGTGAACAAATACGTGCTCGACGAAGAAGCCCAGATCGACACGCTCGATATCGACAACCATGCTGTGCGCAAAAGCCAGATTGCGCGGCTGGAAAAGGTGCGCGCCGGGCGCGACGAGGCAGCGTGCCGGGCTGCTTTGGATGCGCTGCGTGATGGGGCGAAGGGCGAGGCGAATTTGCTCGCGCTCGCCGTCGACGCTGCCCGGCAGGACGCAACCTTGGGCGAAATCTCGTCCGCGATGGAGGACGTGTTCGGCCGCTACAACACGCTACCGACCCCGGTGCGCGGCGTGTTTGCCGAGGCTTATGAGAATGACAGCCGCTACGACCAAGTGGTGGAGGGTGTGCGTGCGGTGGAGCGCCGCCTTGGTCACAAACCGAAGCTGATGGTCGCCAAGATGGGACAGGACGGTCACGATCGCGGGGCCAACGTCATCGCCAGCGCCTTTGCCGATATGGGCTTCGACGTCCTCAGCGGCCCGCTGTTTCAGACGCCAGAGGAAACCCGCGATATGGCGCTGGCCGAGGATGTTGACGCCATCGGCGCGTCCTCGCTCGCGGCGGGCCACAAGACGCTGATCCCGGAACTGATCGGGCTTTTGCGAGAGTCGGACCGCGCCGATATCAAGGTCATCGCCGGCGGGGTAATCCCGCAGAAGGATTACGACTTCCTGCGCGACGCCGGGGTGCAGGGCATCTACGGTCCGGGCAGCAACGTGGTCGAATGCGCTGCGGACGTGTTGCGCCTGCTGGGGCACAATATGCCGCCCGCTGGTGAGGAAATCGGGGAGGCTGCAGAGTGAGCAATGTTGGGCCTAAAAGTGCGGGTGAGGGCGAGCAGGCTATCGTGCAGGCCGATGGCGATCGTATGCCGCTGCTTGCGTTGTCGGTCGATGATCGCCTGTATGATTTTTTCAAGCACATGACGACTTTGTCTCTGGTTTCGCTGGGCGGCATCATGACGATTGCTTCAGAGAAAATAGTCGAAATTCCAGCTGCTGCCTTGGCTACGGTAGTGGGACTGGTGGCAATTGGCGGTATCGGAGCATACTCCGGAATGGGCGAAATCATTCAAAGCAAAATGAAGGGAGATGCGCGGCCAAAGCGTATTGCGTTTTATCGGGGCGTCAGTTCGCTGGGCTTCGGCATGGGTATCGGCGCGTTTCTTTCTGTATTCTTACTTGGACTTTTCTAAATGACCCAGATTCGCACCGACTGGACCCGCGATGAAATCGCGACACTGTTCGACCTTCCCTTCACCGAGCTACTCTTCCAGGCCGCATCCGTGCACCGCGAGTATCATCCGCCGGAGCAGGTCCAACTCTGCACTCTGCTGAGCATTAAGACCGGCGGGTGTCCGGAGGATTGTGGCTATTGTTCGCAGTCGGTGAAGGCTGATAGCGGGGTCGAGGCGACCAAGCTGATGGATGTGCGCTCCGTCCTGCAATCTGCCGCGCAGGCGAAGGATGCCGGCAGCCAGCGGTTCTGCATGGGGGCCGCCTGGCGCAATCCCAAGGACCGCGACATGCCTGCCATCGTCGAAATCGTGAAGGGCGTGCGCTCAATGGGCCTCGAAACCTGCATGACGCTGGGGATGCTCACGCCGAAACAGGCCGATATGCTCGCCGAAGCGGGCCTCGATTATTACAACCACAACATCGACAGCAGCCCGGAATATTACGAACGGGTCATCTCGACGCGCAAGTTCGAGGAGCGGATCGAGACGCTCGACCATGTTCGCAATTCCGGCATCAATGTGTGCAGCGGCGGGATCGTCGGCATGGGCGAAACGCGGGAAGACCGCGTGGGCTTCGTCCACACGCTCGCCACCTTGCCCCAGCATCCCGAAAGCGTGCCCGTGAACGCTCTGGTACCGGTGAAGGGCACAGTGCTGGGCGATATGCTGGCCGATACACCGATGGCCAAGATCGACGATATCGAGTTTGTCCGCACCGTAGCGGTCGCGCGCATCACCATGCCGATGAGCATGGTGCGGCTGAGCGCGGGCCGCGAAAGCATGAGCGACGCGGCGCAGGCGCTGTGTTTCATGGCGGGCGCGAATTCGATCTTCACCGGCGACAAGCTGCTGACAGCACCCAATGCGGGCGATGATAGCGACGCGATGCTGTTCGAGCGGCTCGGCCTGACTGCGCTGAAGGGCGAGGAGCCGATGCGGGCATGCAAGGTCGTGGAGCCGGCGGAGTGAGTTTCTGGCGCTATCAAATGTTGCGGCTTTTTATCGGTCTCCCGCTGCTAATGCTTATGATGCTTATCACTCCGATATTGATCGGCATTCTGATGCTGGTCATTCCGAGTATTGTCGCCGTAGTTATCGGGTACGTATTTTGTTTTGGCGGAACGATAATTGGCACTTATTTCATTGCGCAAAATCTTCGCATTGGCTGGGAACGTTAGATGTTCAAGAAAATCCTGATCGCCAATCGCGGAGAAATTGCCTGCCGCGTTATTCGGACGGCGCAGCGGATGGGTATCGCAACGGTGGCGGTGTATTCCGATGCCGACCGTAACGCACCATTCGTTTCGCTGGCGGACGAGGCTGTTCATATCGGCCCGGCGGCGGCATCGGAAAGCTACCTCGTCGCGGAAAAGATCATCGCGGCGGCCAAGGAAACCGGCGCCGAGGCGGTACATCCGGGATATGGCTTCCTGTCCGAACGCGCGAGCTTCGTGGAGCAGCTCAACAAAGAAGGCCTCACCTTCATCGGCCCGCCCGCCAACGCCATCGCGGCGATGGGCGACAAGATCGAGAGCAAAAAACTGGCCAAGGCGGCGGGTGTAAATACCGTGCCCGGCAGCCCCGAAGCCATTGAAAGCACAGACGACGCTTTGAAATGGGCCAACGACATCGGTTACCCAGTAATGATGAAGGCCAGTGCGGGCGGCGGCGGCAAAGGAATGCGGCTTGCCTGGAACGACACAGATGTGCGCGAGGGGTTCGAGGCCACGCGGCGCGAGGGCAAGAACAGCTTTGGCGACGACCGCGTGTTCGTCGAAAAGTTCATCGAAGATCCGCGCCACATCGAAATCCAGGTGCTGGGCGACAAGCACGGTACCATCCTTTACCTCAACGAACGCGAATGCTCGATCCAGCGCCGCCACCAGAAGGTGGTGGAAGAAGCGCCGTCGCCTTTCGTCACGCCCAAGATGCGTAAGGCAATGGGCGAGCAGTCCGTCGCGCTGGCCCGCGCCGTGGACTATCATTCGGCCGGCACCGTGGAACTGATCGTTAGCGGCGCGGATGAAAGCGGGGAAAGCTTCTACTTTCTCGAAATGAACACCCGCCTGCAGGTCGAACATCCCGTGACAGAAGCCATCACCGGCATCGATCTGGTCGAACAGATGATCCGCGTGGCGGCCGGCCAGAAGCTGGACATGGCGCAGGACGATATTGGCATCAATGGCTGGGCCATAGAGAACCGCGTCTACGCCGAGGATCCCTATCGCGGATTCCTGCCCAGCACCGGGCGGCTCGTACATTACCAACCGCCCGAGGCTCACGCGCATCAGGCTCCGCCGCAGCCGGGCAAGCAATCGGACCCCTACATCCGCGTCGATGACGGAGTGATGGAGGGCGGCGAAGTGTCGATCTTCTACGATCCGATGATCGCCAAGCTGGTAAGCTGGGCGCCTACGCGGGACGAGGCCGCCGATTTGCAGGTTCAGGCGCTTGAC
The DNA here is from genome assembly GCF_003340475.1 of Alteripontixanthobacter maritimus. Lineage (NCBI taxonomy): Bacteria > Pseudomonadati > Pseudomonadota > Alphaproteobacteria > Sphingomonadales > Erythrobacteraceae > Alteripontixanthobacter > Alteripontixanthobacter maritimus. The sequence continues at coordinate 819,985 of NZ_QBKA01000002.1, forward strand.
GAATTTCGCATCGAGGGCTTGGGCCATAATATCGACTTCCTCAGCGCGATCATGCAGCATCCGCGTTTCCGCAAAGGTGCGCTGACAACCGGCTTTATCGAAGAGGAATACCCAGACGGTTTCGCCGGTGCAGCGCCAGCGCCAGAACTTCTGCCGCGCCTTGCTGCGATCGGCGGAACGATTGCAGCCATCGAGGCGGATCGCGCGCGCCGCATTTCCGGCCAGCTCGACGGACCATTGCCTCCGCCGGGTGAGTGGAACGTGCGGCTGGGCGATACCGAATATGACGTATCGTTGGAGGAGACAGGTATCACGGTGAATGGCGAGCCTGTCGACATCGCAATGCGCTACACGCCCGGTGACCGGGTGGTGTCGGTGGATGTGTTCGATCCGGCGCGCAGCGAAGCGGTTGAAGATGCCGTACCGGCGGCTAGCTATGGCATGCAGATTGTTCGTAATGCCACGGGAATGAGGCTGACGACACAGGGGGCGGCGCATGATCTGCGTGTCCTGCCCGCCAGCATTGCCGCGCTGACGCAGCACATGATCGAGAAGGAGCCGCCCGATCTTTCAAGGCTGCTGATTTGCCCGATGCCGGGCCTGCTAGTTAAATTGCATGTAGGCGAAGGCGAAGAGGTGCAGCCGGGCCAGCCGCTCGCCACGGTGGAAGCCATGAAAATGGAGAACATTTTGCGCGCCGAAAAGGCAGCCACCGTCAGCAAGGTAAACGCAGAGGAAGGCGAAAGCCTCGCGGTGGACGCAATCATTCTGGAGCTGGAGTAGGATGCATATGAACCACTCGGCCATAGCCCCTGCAGCTGAGGAAACCGACTTCGACACGTTTTTGAAGTCCGACATTCGCGTCGGGACGATCGTAGCTGCGGACCCTTTTCCAGAAGCACGCAAACCGTCTGCAAAGCTGCGGATCGATTTTGGGGAGGCAATTGGCGTCAAGAAAAGCTGCGCCCAGATTACAGCTAACTACGCTCTGGAAGATCTGGTCGGGCGGCAAGTTGCAGCGGTGGTGAACTTCCCGCCTCGCCAGATCGGACCCGCACGCTCCGAAGTGCTGACACTGGGCTTTGCTGACGACGCAGGAGAGGTAGTGCTGGCCATGCCCGAACGTCCGGTACCGAACGGCTCGCGGCTTTTCTGATGCGTTAAGGCTCCGTCAGTGCGCGCGCAGTTGCTCGTCCAGAAACGCGGCGACGTCAGCCAGTTCGACATCGCGCGCGAGAAATGCCTCACCGATCCCACTCAGCAGGATGAAGGGAAGGGTGCCGGCGTCCATCTTTTTGTCGTGTAGCATATGATCGACAAGCTGCCCACCATCGGCAGTCAGACCCAAGGCCGATAAGTCGGATGGCAGCCCGGCCAAAGCGGTCTGGCGTGCCACCCGCTCCGCCTCATCTATACCGAGATGGCCACGACGGGCGGAATACCGCGCCGCCAGCACCATGCCGAGCGCGACGCCTTCACCATGCAATAATCGGTCGCCAAACCCCGTTTTCGCTTCCAGCGCATGACCGAAAGTATGACCCAGGTTCAGCAGGGCGCGAGTACCGCTTGTTTCGCGCTCATCCTCCGCCACGATACGCGCTTTCGCCGCGACGCAGGACGAAACCGCTTCTCGAACTGCAACAGCATCATGCGCGAGCACGGGCGCGCCGTTTTGCGAGCACCAGTCGAAGAATGCCGCATCGCCCAGCACGCCGTATTTCAGAACTTCGGCATAGCCGGCGCGCATCTCGCGGTCGGGCAGCGTCTTCAGGCAATCGATATCGGCCAGCACCAGCGACGGTTGGTGAAACGCGCCAATCAGGTTTTTGCCGGCAGCCGTGTTGATGGCAGTTTTCCCGCCCACGCTACTGTCGACTTGCGCAAGCAGTGTGGTGGGCAATTGGATAAACCCGCAGCCGCGCTTCAGGATGGCGCAGGCGAAGCCGGTCAGATCGCCGACTACGCCGCCACCGAACGCGATGACGTTATCGTTCCGCTCTACACCGATGCGCAACATCCAGTCTGTAAGGCGCTGCAGCCCATCCCAGCTTTTGGAAGCCTCACCCGGTTCCACATCGTACCAAACCACGCTCTTTCCGGCCGCTTCCAGCGCGCGTTCCAGCCGTGCACCATGGGCCGCGCGAGCATTGGCGTCGGCGACGACCGGCACGGTTTTCTTTCGCAAAAACGAACCAGCCAACTCTCCAATCCGGTCGAGCAGTCCGCCACCGATGAGCACTTGATAGGATCGTCCGGCCAACGCCACGTCGACAATGGACATTTGGCTCGACCCTTGGTCCGTATTCACAGCCATCGGTCTATCGCCTCCAGAATGTCGCGCGCCGTTTCCGCATGCGGACCATCGTCGCTGACTACGCGAATGGGGGCCTGTTCGTAGAACTGCTTTCGCTCGGCATGAAGGCGGGTAAGGATTTCGCGCGGGTCGCCGGTTTGCAACAAAGGCCGATGACTTTTGCGCGCCGTGCGTTCGACCAAGGTTTCGATATCGCAATCGAGCCACACGGCGATCCCGCGTTGCAGTATCGACGCGCGGGTTTGCTCGTTGCAAAATGCCCCGCCGCCGGTGGCAACGACGCCGCTACCCTCATCCATCAGGCGGGCAATTACGCGCCGTTCGCCGTCGCGGAAATAGTCTTCGCCATGCCGTTCGAAAATCTCCGCTACGCTAAGCTGCGCTGCGTCCTCGATGGCATCATCGGCGTCCACGAAACCAGTTTGCAAAAGGCCCGCAAGCCGCCTGCCGATTGTTGATTTGCCCACGCCCATCATCCCCACGAGCACCACCGGGCGCTTGATACGCCGGGCGATAGCGCGCAGATCGTCTGCTTCGGTCGGGGATGTGGTGTGGCGCATTGCCGCTTCGCCTATCAATGCGCTAGAGCGAAGGCAATTGATCGATAGTGACGGGTACGAGGCGGCGAAAGTCATGTCAGCAAAGGTTTCATTGGGGTCTACGGGGCCCGATCGCGCTCGCGGGCATGGCAGGCGCAATCGCCGCATTGCGCTTGCGGTGGGTGCGCTCGCTATCTTCGTGCTGTTTGCGGCATGGTTCGACGGCGGGAAAGAACCGATCCGTCCCATCGTCCAGCCTGTCAGCGTCGAAGGAGCTACACCATGAAGCGGGCGTGGCTGATGGGCGGGGCGCTGCTGGTCTTTTCGTCGAGCTGGGCGGTGGCGCAGTCACAGCCTGAACCCGGTGAAGCGGCGCCCGCGCCCGCTCCTGCACCTGCACCTGCGCCTGCGCCAACCCCTTCCGCAGCTGCGCCATCGACACCGGCTCCATCGGCAGGCCTGGCGCGTGAATCTGCCAGGCGCCTGCCATCGATCCGCGAGCTGGAACGTCTACCAACGGATGAGCTTGACGAACTGCTGGGCCTGAAACCCAAATACGACATTCCGTCGGCGGACCGCCGCTCGCTCGATCAGGTGGGAATTATCGGTGCAGCCGGCGGTGGCCTGCCGTCGGCCTCACTCGCACGGCAACCGGCTTCGCTTGTCAGGGCGGCGCTGGAAGGCACCAAGGGTCCGCTCGTATCGCGCTGGGGTCACATCCTGCTCCGTCGTGCCTTGGCGAGCCGGATGGCCGGTCCGGAAGGGCTGAACAAGGCGGATTTCGTGGGACTGCGTGTGGCGGTCCTTAACCGGATGGGCGAACATCAAGTCGCGCGCGCTCTGGCCCAGCAGGTAGACGTAGAAGACTGGCGCCCGGCGCTCCGCAACGCGGCAGTCGATGCCTATATCGGGACCGGTGATATCGTGGGTGCATGCCCGATCGTGCAAATGCAGGGTACCGCGCGCAAGGATAGCGAATGGACTATGCTGCGCTCCATCTGCGCCGCCTATGCCGGACAGACCGCCCGGGCTAGCCGCGACTTACGTGGGATGCTGGGTGACGACGGGCTTGCGGACATCGATGTGCTGCTGGCCCAGCGATATGCCGGGGCTGCCGGGCAGGGCCGCAATGCGGTCAACATCGAATGGGACGAGGTCGAGGCGCTGAACCCCTGGCGCTATGCTCTGGCCAATGCCGTGGGTGAGACCGTTCCCGCAGCATTGCTGGACGATGCGGGACCGTACTACCAGCGCATTGCAGCAACTGCCCCGATGCTAGGCCTTCCGCAACGCGCAGGCGGCGCGCAGGTGGCGAGCCGCGAGGGCATCCTGTCATCCGCCGCGATGGTCGATCTTTATAGCCAGATTTACGCCGCTGACGGGATCGATGGCGATGTGGCCAGCCGCGCCGCGACCCTGCGCACCGCTTATGTGGCACGTGATCCTGCCGAACGGTTCGCCGCTATCCGCAGTCTTTGGGGTAGTCCGGACGGTACTGCCGATGCAGCCGGCATCGACTATGCCGATCAGGTGCTCACGGCCTATGCCGCGGCGCGCATTTCTGCGTCCGACGATCTTGCTGACAGCGCCGCACCGCTGATAGCTGCGATGCTTGCCGCAGGTCTGGACCAGGACGCCATGCAATGGCGCGAAGTCGTGCCCGCGGGTAGCGAGGGTTGGGCACTGCTGGCATTGGCTGCGCCAAACCGTACATCGCCCGTCACGGAAAACCGCTTCGACGATTTTCGCGACCGCGACGAAAGCGGCCAGCAGCGCAAATCGGCGTTTCTGTTGGCTGGACTTGCCGGTCTCGGCCGCATCGAAAACGATGCGCTGGAAGACCATGCTGCCGATCTCGGTTTCGAAACCGGCCGTGCAACCCGCTGGAGCCGCGCCATCGATGCCGCCGGTAGCAATCGAAACGCCGCGCTTGCAGCTATGCTGGCGGGTCTGGGTATGCAGGGAGATAGCTGGGACAAAATGACGCCGCGGCATCTGTTCCACATCGTGCGTGCGCTGAACCGCTCTGGCCTCGGCGCGGAAGCGCGGATGATCGCGGCGGAGGCGGTCGCGCGGGGCTGATGGCTGTCATGGGCCAGATCGGCGGCTCGCCGAAGCCTACGGATGACGCGATCGAAGATTTCCTCGCCATGCTGGCCGCGCAAAGAGGCGCTGCGGCCAACACCATCGCTGCCTATCGCTGCGATCTGGAAGGCGCACAGGAAGCCGCCGGACCCCTGATATCGGCGGACCGAGCGGCAATTGCTAGACTGGGCCAAGCATGGTCTGCGCTCGCCCCGTCGACGGTCGCGCGCAAGGCATCCGCACTGCGGCAGTTCTACGGCTATCTGCTCGACGAAGGCTTGCGGCAGGATGATCCCTCACCGGCCTTGCCCCGGCCCACCGCGCGCCGCAGCCTGCCAAAAATCCTCTCGCACGACGAGGTCGGCGCATTGTTCGAACAGGCGGAACTGGAAGCGGCGAGTGACCGTCCGGCCGCCATTCGTACGCTTGTTCTGCTGGAAATGTTGTACGGGTCGGGCCTGCGCGCCACCGAACTGGTCGGCCTTCCGCTCGCCTCGGTCCCGCGTGACGCGCCGCTTCTCACGGTAACCGGCAAGGGCGGCCAAACGCGGATGGTGCCGATCAGCAGCCGCGCCAACGAGGCTTTGCGGCGCTGGCTGCCGCTGCGCACTGTGGCGCGTGACGGCGCTGCCAGATACCTGTTCCCCAGCCGTGCCGCGCATTTGACCCGGGTTCGCCTGTTCCAGCTGTTGAAGGAACTTGCCACGCGCGCAGGATTGCCGCCTGAGAAAATCAGCCCGCACGTCTTGCGCCATGCGTTTGCCACGCATCTGCTGGAGGGCGGGGCGGATTTGCGCGTGCTGCAAACGCTGCTCGGTCATGCGGATATCGCGACGACCCAGATCTATACTCATGTCGATACCGCGCGGCTGGTCGCACTGGTAAATGAGCGCCATCCGCTTGCCTCCATGCGCTCCAGCGACTAGCGCTCAGCGCCGATGATTACCTATCTCGAATTTGAAAAACCTGTCGCCGAGCTGGAAAAGCGTATCGCCGATCTGCGCGCTGCCGCCGATACGGATGAAGTCGATATTTCGAACGAGCTTCAGCGGCTTGAAATAAAAAGCGCGGATCTGCTTGCCAGCACTTACGCCGCGCTATCGCCGTGGCAGAAAACGCAGGTTGCCCGGCATCCTTCGCGCCCACATTTCCACGATCTGGTGCGCCACGCCTTCGAAGAGTTCGTGCCACTGGGCGGGGACCGTTTTTATGGCGAAGACGAGGCAATCATGGGAGGCTTCGCGCGGCTCGACGGCCGCCGTGTGATGCTGATCGGCCACGAAAAGGGGCACGATACCGAAAGCCGGTTGCGGCACAATTTCGGGATGGGCAAGCCGGAGGGGTATCGCAAGGCGGTGCGCCTGATGGAAATGGCCGCAAGGTTCGGCCTGCCGGTAGTGACGCTGGTGGACACCTCCGGAGCATTTCCCGGTGTAGAAGCGGAAGAGCGCGGCCAGGCGGAGGCGATCGCGCGGTCCACCGAGGCGTGCCTTGCGCTGGAAGTGCCGATGGTCGCGATCGTGGTGGGCGAGGGCGGTTCCGGGGGTGCGGTTGCGCTGGCCAGTGCCGAACGCGTGTTGATGCTGGAACACGCAGTGTACTCCGTGATTTCACCAGAAGGTTGTGCCTCGATCCTGTGGCGCTCGGCCGACCGTGCGCCCGACGCGGCGGAGGCGATGCAAATCACTGCCCAGCATTTGAAACGACTGGGTGTGATCGACCGTATCGTGCCAGAGCCTGTGGGCGGGGCGCATCGCGATCCTGCGGCGACAGGGCGTGCGGTGGGCCAGGCGCTGGGCGAGGAGCTTGACGCGCTGGCCGGCATCGATCCCGTCGAACTGCGGCGTCAGCGTGAAGAACGTTTCCTGCAACTCGGCGCGTCCTGACGAACTGCAAGCATACAGCGTACTGTTTGCGGGAACCAACCTGCGTCCCCTACGGTTAACTTTTGGACACACTTGCCGGCGATGGGTGGATTGCCGCGTCCGAAAACGTGAAGGGGACTATTATGCCACGTCTGACCAAAACTGCCTGTACATCCACCGCCATTCTGGCTCTCTCGCTTGGCGGCTGCGCAGCCGTCGGTGGCGGTCCGGTTCCCGATGCGTCCGCACCTATCACCCAGACCGAGGCGCAGCAGGGCGCAGAAGCGCACCCGCAATTGCTGGCCCAGTTCGGCGGCGCGATGACTGGCCCGCAAGCCAATTACGTGGAATCCGTCGGCAAGAACATTTCGGTTCAGTCCGGCCTTGGCAATGCGCGTGAAGATTTCACGGTATCGCTGGTCAACAGCAGTGTGAACAACGCCTTCGCGGTACCCGGTGGCTACGTCTACACCACCCGCCAACTCGTCGCACTGATGAACAACGAGGCGGAACTCGCCGCTGTGCTTGGACACGAAGTAGGCCACGTTGCCGCGCGCCATTCGCAGCGCCGCCAACAGGCCTCGCAGCGCAATTCACTGCTCGGCGGACTGGGCGCCATCCTTTCCGGTGTGCTGCTCGGCAATAGCGGGCTTGGCGACACACTTTCGCGCGGGTTCCTGCAAGGGTCGCAGCTGCTCACTTTGAGCTTCTCGCGCAAACAGGAGCTTGAGGCCGATACGCTAGGTATCCAGTACCTGACGAGGGCTGGCTACGATCCGCGTGCGATGGGCACCGTGCTTTCCAGCCTGGCCGCGCAAAACAATCTCGATCGTAGTCTGCAGGGCCGTAATAATGCGACGATCCCTGAATGGTCGTCAACTCACCCCAACCCGGCAACGCGTGTGCAGACAGCACTGCAAAAAGCGCAGGGTCTTCCCGGACAAGTTACCAATCGCGACACGTTCCTTACTCGGATCGACGGTCTGATCTATGGGGACGACCCTGCGCAGGGCGTGATCGAGGGCAATACGTTCCTGCATCCCGACCTGCGTCTGGCATTCAATTCGCCAAACGGATTTTACATGGTCAACGGCACGCGCGCTGTGTCCATCAACGGCCAGAGCGGCCAGGCTCAGCTCACGACCGCGCAATATAACGGCAATCTGGAAAATTATGTGCGGAGCGGCTTTTCTGCGCTGAGCAGCCAGCAACAGCAGGTAAATCCGGGTAATGTGCAGCGCACGACCGTGAATGGTCTGCCCGCCGCTTATTCGACAGCTCGGGTCAACACCCAGAACGGTCAAGTGGACGTGACGATCTTTGCTTACGAGTTTTCCAACTCGCAGGCCTTCCATTTTCAGACCATAACCAAGGCGGGTGGTACTTCGGTGTTCAATCCGATGTTCAATTCGATGCGGCGCATCACTCAGACTGAAGCCGCCAATATCATCCCGCGCCGGATCGATGTCGTGACTGTCAGAGCTGGCGACACCGTCAATTCGCTCGCTAACCGGATGGCCTATCCCAATGGCCGGGTAGAGCGCTTCCGGGTCCTCAACGGGCTTTCGTCCAACGAAGCGCTGCGCGCGGGCCAGAAAGTGAAGATCGTCGTCAAGTCACGCTGATGGTGGGCGAGTAGGCCAAGGCGGGGCGACGGTCCCGTCTCGCCCATTTCTTTCTGTTCAAGTTGGGCAACAGGCACAAAAAAGGCGGCGGGATCGCTCCCGCCGCCTTTCTTTTGTTGCCCCCTGTTGGAAGGCGTATCAGCTTAATTGAACTTGTCGTTGCTTTCAGCCATCTTCGTGGTCGTGCCGCCAAAGGTGGTGGAGAGCTGGTTACCGAGACCCTGCATTGCAGTGATGGCGGCAACAGCGATCAGAGCTGCGATTAGGCCGTATTCGATAGCCGTGGCGCCTTCTTCGTCGCGAACGAGGTTCTTGATGAATTTCATGTGTAGTCTCCTGGTTGTAGTCTTCTTACCCGACCCCTCACGAAACGGTTTCGTCAGGAGCTATGTGATTGGTACGGCCAACTCGTTGACAAAATCCTAAGGTCTATTCCTTGAAATTGTTTTTCGAAGCGTCCGTTACCTTTGTGTTGAGACCATCCCATTGCTCGGTGCTTTCATCGGCCAAAGCCGAGACGGCACCGGCAATCGCAAGAAAGATCAAAGCGAGAATCAAGCCATATTCAACGGCACTGGTGCCGCGCTGATCGTGCGTGATACGGAGAATAAGTTTCAGCATTGGCTTCGCCCGAACCTTCAGTTGAGAATGTGTTCAACATCCCTGCCAATCGAACTGCGAAGTTAAGAAAAAGTGAGGATTGCGCGTGGAAGTGGAAAAAAGTCCGACAGATGATGTTATTCCGGCACCGCCGATCATGCTCGTAACAGCAGCGGCGATGCAGCGTAGTGACGGCCGCTGGCTGTTGCAGCGCCGCCCCGCAAACAAGCTGCATGGGGGCTTGTGGGAATTTCCCGGTGGCAAGGTAGAACCCGGTGAAACGCCGGTCGGAGCCTTGGTTCGAGAGGTCCGGGAGGAGCTCGGTATCAAACTGAACGCGGAGCAACTTGCTCCGGCCGGATTTGCCACAGGTCCGTCAGCGGATGATAATCACACCATTGTCATACTTCTTTACAGTACGGCGCGATGGGTGGGTGTGCCGGTTCCACAGGAAGGTGCGGCACCCGATTGGTTCACGCAGCCGGAAATATCCCGCCTCGACTGTCCTCCGCTCGATCTGGAACTGGCTGGGCAACTGTTTGCCGGCCTGCCCGAACCTGCCAAATAGTTCGCCAAACGCGCGCGATAGGGATTGCCAAGCTTGCGACCCCTGACTATGTGCCGCCCCTCGGGTGCGCCCGTAGCTCAGCTGGATAGAGTACCTGACTACGAATCAGGTGGCCGGAGGTTCGAATCCTTCCGGGCGCACCAAATAAAAGAGGCCGTCCGATCAGGGCGGCCTTTTTCGTTGGCGAGGTTCTGGCAGACGTTCGTCATCCGACCACTGAAGCAACGGAAGCTTAATCCGCCTGATCCTCCAACGCATGCATATCGTCGTCCGACAGTCCGAAGTGATGCCCGATTTCGTGGATCACCACATGGCGTATTAGATCCGCCCAGCGCACGCCCGTTTCGCGCCATTCCGCCAGCAAGGGTTGCCGAAACAGCGAGACCATGGGCGGCATTTCAGCAGTATCCATCACCGATCGTTCATGCAGCGGGCGACCTTCATATAGCCCGGTCAGATGCCAGCGATCGGTAAGTCCCACTGCCTGCAGTTGCTCGGTCGTAGCAAACTCCTCCACCTGCACGACCACATCGGCGAGGTGCTCGGCGAACTTTGCAGGCAGTGAGGAGAGAGCGGCGACAGCCATCGCTTCCATCCCTGGGGGGTCGGTTGGGTGCATCCTCAGCTCCTCTGCCATAACTCATATTATGGGTATTGCGGCCCGGATTGGCCAGCCAATCAGGAACCGCGCCCGCGCTCACCTGTTCGGAATACCAAGCACATCTTTTTCGAAAAGGCCCCCGCCATGAACCAGTCCGAAGATATTTTCGCCCGTTTGAAGGAAGATCATAATCGCCATCGCGATATCCTGGACCAGATGGCGCAAACCAGCGGCGAGACCGAGAAGCGCAAGGAATTGCTGACCAAATTCACGAAAGAAGTGAAAAGTCATGCATCGGCCGAGGAACAAGCTCTCTATTCAACGATGTTGCGTAAGCCGCCCACCACGGATGACACGCGCCACTCCGTTGCCGAGCATCACGAATTGAACGAAGCCCTGAACGATCTGGCCGCAACGGACATGTCTTCCAGCGCATGGATGACCAAGTTCAAGCAGCTCGATCACGATTACCGGCATCATATCGAAGAAGAGGAAGAGGACCATTTCCCGGACTTCGAAAAGCATTTGACCGACGATGACCGCAAACACATGCGCGAAGTTTTCGAACGTCGCAAAAAGGAAGAGAAGGCGGACGCTGAGGTAACCCCGGAAAAGAAATCGGACGCCAAGGATTGAGCCGGGAGCCGAAGCGGGGCATCCCCGTTAGATGAACGACCAATTTGCAGACAATGCCGGGTCCGACGAGGAGCAACTTGTAGACCCGACAGACGTGTCCCGGCTCCGCGAAAGTGTGGAGCCGGGCGTCTGGCGTTATGCGCATGCGGATCGCGCCACCGTAATCGTTGATGCTGCCGATTACTTTTCCGTCATGCAGGCGGCCATGTTGAATGCCCAATACCGACTGATGATGATCGGCTGGGATTTCGACACCCGCATCCATCTGGCCGAGGGTCGGCGCTGGTGGCAAAAAGGGTTCAAGGAAAAATATCCGTCGCGCCTCGGCAGTTTCTTCGTCTGGCTGTCGCGCCATCGGCCGTCATTGCAGATAAAAATCCTGAAATGGAGCTTCGGTGCGTTCAAACTGACGTTCCGCGGCAGCATGTGGGCTGACCTGCTGCGCTGGCTTCCCCATAGGCGGATCGATTTCAAATTCGATACCGCGCATCCGGTCGGGTGCAGTCATCACCAGAAGATCGTTGTGATCGACAACGCATTGGCCGTCTGTGGCGGCATCGATATGACGATCGGGCGATGGGACACGCGCGAGCATAAAGAGCATGATGAAACCCGCAAGACACCGCGCGGAAAACCTTACCAACCGTGGCACGATGCAACGATGATGGTGGAGGGCGGTGTAGCCCAGGCGCTCGACGACCTTGGGCGCGACCGCTGGATCAGGGCTGGCGGTACGCCGCTCGTCCCGATGCGTCCGCCTGCCGAGAGTATCTGGCCCGATGGACTTGAAGCGCAATTTGAGAACGTCGAGATCGGCATCGCGCGCACCCGGGCCAAATACCGGGAATGGGATGCCGTAACGGAAATCGAGGCGCTATTTCTCAACCATATCGCGCGTGCCAAAAAGTTCATCTACGCGGAAAGCCAGTACTTCGCGTCACGCAAGGTCAGCGAGGCAATCCTGGAAAGGTTGCAGGAAGACGACCCGCCCGAAATCGTAATTGTCCATCCTGCGCATGCGGACGGCTGGCTGGAACAACAAGCCATGGATCACGCTCGCGCGCAAATCGTCGAGACCTTGCAGAAAGCCGATGTGCATGGTCGTTTCTCGCTTTGGATTCCATATACCGGCGACACGCCGATCTATGTCCATGCCAAGATCATGATTATCGATGGCGAGGTGCTGCGTATCGGGTCTGCCAATCTCAACAACCGCTCGCTCGGGCTGGATAGCGAATGCGATATGTTCATCGACGCCGCCCGACCCGCCAACAGCCATTGTTCGGATGCGATCACCGCCCTCCACCATTCGTTGATTGCGGAGCATTGCGGGCTGGAGGAAAAGGACGTCGCTGGCCTGCTGGAACGGCATGGTTCGATGGCGGCGCTGTTCGATGCGACACTGGGTGACGGCGAACGCAGCCTGCGCCGCTACGAACCGCCGGAACTGAACGACATAGAAGAAGGCGTTGCAGAGTCGGCGTTCTTCGATCCGGAGAACCCTGACGATATGTTCGAAGCCTATGCCGATGGGGGTTTGTTTCGCAAAGGAGGCAAACTCGACCGGGCGCGCCGGAAATTCAGCAGAAAGGGACGTAAATGAGCAGTCTGGTTGGACCGGATGAAGACGATCCGCGCGGTAAGCCGCCCGTACCCGAGAATGTGCAGGACGCCATTCGGACGCTGATCGAATGGTCAGGCGACGATCCGGAGCGCGAAGGCTTGCTCGATACGCCCAAACGGGTGGCGCGTGCGTGGCTTGAATATTGTCAGGGATACGGGGAGGATCCCAGCATCCATCTGAGCCGCGTGTTCGAAGAAGTGGGCGGGTATAACGAAATCGTCCTGCTAAAGGATATTCCGTTTCAGTCGCATTGCGAACACCACATGGCCCCGATCATCGGCAAGGCAGCCATTGCCTACCTTCCGAGCGACCGCGTGGTCGGCATATCGAAGCTGGCCCGGGTGCTGCATGGCTATGCCAGGCGGCTGCAGATTCAGGAACGGCTGACGGCAGAGGTTGCGGACTGTATCTGGGACAATCTGCAACCCCAGGGGGTTGCCGTGGTGATCGAAGCGTCGCACGCCTGCATGACCGCCCGGGGTGTTCGCACGCCCGGCGTCGGCATGACGACCAGCCGCATGATGGGCACTTTCCTGAAAGACGAACGCAGCCGAAAGGAAGTGCTCAGCCTGATGGGATACTGATACAGAAAGGGCGCCCCTCGCGGAGCGCCCTTTTCACATTTGGTCTGGCGAACGGCTTACATTTGCTCGAGCATATGCTCTGCGCTCGATACCTTGAAGTCGCCGGGCTGTTCGACATTGAGTTGTTCGACCACGCCGTCATTCACGACCATCGAGTAGCGCTGCGCGCGCGTTCCCATTCCGAAACCTGAGAAATCCGCGTCCAGCCCGATCGCCTTGGCAAACTCGGCATTGCCGTCGGCCAGCATGGTCACGGCGTCTGCACCGTTTTCGTTCTTCCACGCGCCCAGCACGAATGCATCATTGACGGCAGTACAGGCAATTTCATCGACACCCTTGGATTTCAGGTCGCTGGCCTTGTCGATATAACCCGGCAGATGCTTGGCGGAGCAAGTGGGAGTAAAGGCGCCAGGGACGGCAAACAGCGCAACCTTGCGGCCCGCGAAATAGTCCTTCGACTGGACCTGTTCCGGCCCATCGGGCGTAGCCTTGACCAGCTTTACGTCGGGCAATGTGTCGCCAACTGAAATGCGCATGGGTAATTTCCTTTCGTGAGAATACAGGTGCGCAACCGATATAGGCGGCTTGGGCGTAGCGGCAACGGAAGCTTTGTTCGGATCACATATAAAGATAACTTTATATTTGCATGAGCAGTCCGCAATCGCTAGGTAAAGCGCCACACAAACGGGCCCGTTACGCGGCCCGTTTCGCTTTTCAAATGCAGGAGAATTTTTGTGGCCACGAAAGCCCAGGATTACATCATCAAGGATATCGGTCTCGCGGATTACGGCCGTGCTGAAATCAACATTGCTGAAACCGAAATGCCAGGCCTAATGGCTCTGCGCGAAGAATATGGTGCCGAGCAGCCTCTGAAGGGCGCACGGATTACCGGTTCGCTGCATATGACCATCCAGACTGCCGTGCTGATCGAAACGCTTACGGCGTTGGGCGCGGATGTACGCTGGGCGACTTGCAACATCTTCTCCACCCAAGATCATGCCGCAGCGGTCATCGCGAAATCCGGCGTGCCGGTTTTCGCTGTGAAGGGCGAAACGCTGGCCGATTACTGGGACTACGTCGGCCGCATATTCGACTGGGGTACCAACGAAGATCCGGACCAGACAGCCAATATTATCCTCGACGATGGCGGCGATGCAACCATGTTCGCATTGTGGGGCGCACGGGTGGAAGCCGGTGAAACCATGCCCGAGCCCGCCAATGCCGAAGAAGTCGAGATGCAGCGTGCGTTGAAGGCGTACATCAAGAAAAACCCCGGCTACCTGACCAAGTCGGTACAGAATATTCGCGGCGTTTCGGAAGAAACCACCACCGGTGTCCACCGCCTGTATTCGCTTGCCAAGAAGGGCAAGCTGCCGTTTCCCGCGATCAATGTGAATGACAGTGTGACCAAGTCGAAGTTCGACAATCTGTATGGCTGCCGCGAATCGTTGGTAGACGCGATCAGGCGCGCAACCGATGTCATGCTGTCGGGCAAGGTCGCCTGCGTCGCCGGTTTTGGCGATGTCGGCAAGGGTTCGGCCGACAGTCTTCGCAATGGCGGTGCGCGAGTGATGGTCACCGAAATTGATCCGATCTGCGCGTTGCAGGCAGCGATGGAAGGCTATGAAGTCGTCACCATGGAAGAGGCGACGAAACGCGCCGATATCTTCGTAACTACCACCGGCAATGAAGACGTCATCACGGCGGAACACATGAAGGCGATGAAGCCCATGTCCATCGTGTGCAACATCGGCCACTTCGACAGCGAAATCCAGATCGGCGCGCTCGACAATTACGAATGGGCGGAACTGAAGGAAGGTACCGACCTCGTCACCTTCCCCGACGGTAAGCAGATCATCATTCTGGCCAAGGGACGCCTGGTGAACCTTGCTTGCGCGACAGGTCACCCCAGCTTCGTGATGAGCTGTTCCTTCACCAACCAGGTGCTGGCGCAAATCGAGCTTTTTACCAAGCATGACCAGTATGAGAATGAAGTGTTCGTCCTGCCCAAGCATCTGGACGAGAAGGTGGCGCAGCTCCATCTCGACAAGCTCGGCGTGAAACTGACGCAGCTCAGCAAGCAGCAGGCCGACTACATCGGCGTGCCGGTGGAAGGCCCGTACAAGCCGGAACATTACCGTTACTAGGTAACTGCGGCTGCATCGCCATTCAAACCATTGAAAAGGCCCCGGTCAGCACACGCAGGCCGGGGGCTTTTTCTGTCTCTGACGATTGCATCCTCTGCCCGCACCGCATAGCTGAAGCCCATGGAATTGACGCCCTTCGCCATGGTCATGGTCGCCCTGCTGCTCGCCGTCTGGACGGCGGGTGCGGCGTGGCTGGCTGTGGCGGCTGCGAACCGCGCGGCGCAGGCGGAGGGAAGCCGCAAAGCCGCCCGGCGCATGTCGCGCATGATCGACGAAAGCCCGGCCATTCCGCTGCTGGTGCGCGCCGATGGCAAACTGGAAGGGCCGGACCGGCTGGCAGGCTGGCTCGGGCTCGAAACGATGCCGCATTTCCTGTCCGAACTCGCGGGGGAAGACGCGACTGAAAACGCGGTATTGCCTGCGGAGCAAGCTCGCGAGCTTGCCCAAGCCGTGCGCCGCGCCCAGAAAACAGCCGCCCCGTTTCGCATGGTCCTCAACCCGAAGGGATCGCAGCGAAGTTTGGCGGTGCGCGGTTCACTGGCGGACCCGCAAGTATCGCCCGGCGGGGCGGCGTTGTTGTGGCTGTTCGATTTTAGCGAAAGCGAAACGGAACTCGGCCGTCTGCGCGAACAGGCGGATCGCGCACGGGGTGATTTCGGTGCGCTGGTCGGCCTGATCGAAGCGGCGCCGATGCCGATGTGGTTCCGCGAACCCAGCGGCGCGCTGCGTTTGGTGAATCGCGCCTATGTCGAGGCTGTGGGAGGCACCGATGCCGACGCTGTGGTCGCAGCCGGGACGGAATTGGTGGAGCCGGTGAAGGGCGAAGCGGCGGCCGATATTGCGCGCCAGGCCTTGCAGGAAGCGCGCGCTATCGAACGCACCGTCAGCGCTACCATCAACGGGCAGCGGCGCAGCCTGCGGGTAAGCGACTTGCCATTGGGCGATGAAGGCATCGCGGGTTACGCGGTTGATATTGAGGAGATGGAGGAGCAGTCCCGGGCCTTCCGCGCATTCCGCGAAGCGCAACGGACCATGCTGGACCAGCTTTCCATCGGCGTGGCGCAATTCGACGCCGAACGCCAGATCGCCTTCGCCAACCAGCCCTTTCGGCGGATATTCAACATCTCGCCCGGCACGGTGTCCACTCGCATTCCGTTCGATCGGCTGCTAAACGAAGCGCGCGAGGCAGGACGCTTGCCCGAAGTACGCGATTTTCCTGAATGGCGCGGCGAGCATCTGGCCTGGTTTGCCAGCGGGGAAACGCAGGAAGAAGCCTGGCCGCTTCCTGACGGAACGCATTTGCGCATCGTCGGCCAACCGATGCCCGATGGCGGGTTGGTGCTGATTGCGGAGGACCGGACTGAGCAGCTTGCATTGTCCGCCACGCGCGACACCTTGCTGCGCACCCGTACGGCGATTTTCGACAGCCTGTTCGAAGCGCTTGCCGTGTTCGCGCCCGATGGCCGGTTGCAGCTCTGGAACCGCAGCTTTACCGGAACATGGGGGCTGGAATCCGATGCGCTGAAGGGGCATCCCTCGGCAGAGGACCTGCTGGCTGCGTTGCGGCCCAACTTGGCCAAGGACAAGCAGGCCGACCATATCGGCGAAGTCATCCGCGCTGCGACGCTCGACCGGAAGGAAACAGGCGGCCGGTTGATGCTGCAGGACGGGCGCACGCTGGAATATGCCGGTGTTCCGCTCCCTGACGGAAATGGCCTGCTCACCGTGCTCGACATAACCGACAGCCAGAAGGCGGAGGACGCCCTGCGTGAACGGAACCAGGCGCTGGAACAGGCCGACCAGGTTAAGACGCGCTTTCTCGCCAACATGTCCTATGAATTACGCACGCCGCTGACGTCGATCGGCGGGTTTGCCGAATTGTTGCAATCCGGGGTTGCGGGCGAACTTTCCGAGCAAGGCGTGGAGTATGTCGACGCTATCGTGAAGTCTGTCGATAGGCTGACGGAGCAAGTTGAAAACGTGCTCGATCTTTCGCAGAGCCAAGCCGGGTTGCTGCCGATCAAGAAACAACAAGTCGAACTGATGCCGCTGCTGACGCGGTTGGTACGTGAGCGGCAGGACGATATATCGCGCGGCGGGCTGAAACTGGACCTGCGCGGCAAACCGGGGGTGCGCATCGACGCGGACGTAAGACAACTGGGCCGCGCAGTCGCTCATCTGCTCGACAATTCCATCACTGCCACAGGCGATGGCGGTAAAATTCTGGTCGACCTTTCAAAGCAGGAAGAGGGCGTGCGGATCGTCGTGTCCGACAATGGCGCTGGCATGACCGATGCGGAATTGCGCCGCGCTTTGGACGGGAGGGCAAACGCGGGCGACGACAGCCAGCGGAAGGGACTTGGCATACCGCTTTCCCGTCAACTGGTCGAGGCGCATGGCGGCACGCTGGATATCCAGTCGGAAAAGGGTGTCGGTACCGCCGCAATTATCCACCTGCCATGATCGTGGACCTACCCGACCTCGCCGCGATGGAGTGGTTCGGCGCGAAGATTGCTGCGCAGTTGCGCGCCGGCGATGTCGTTGCCCTGACCGGGACGCTTGGTGCGGGTAAGACTACGTTAGCCCGGGCAATTTTGCGCGGATGTGGCCATACCGGCGAAGTTCCATCCCCGACCTTTACAATCATCGAGGCCTACGATCCGCCGGCAACGCGTCTGCCGATCGTTCATGCCGATTTCTACCGGCTGGAAACTGCGCAGGAGGCCGAAGAGCTGGGACTCGACGATTATCGCCACGGTGCCGCTTTGCTTGCAGAGTGGCCCGAAATGGCAGGTGGTTTCGCGCAGGAAGCGGCCTGTCTTTCGATCCGTCTGGAAATTGCGGATGACGGACGGCGCGCGATTGCGGACGGCGGCGATGCTTGGCAAAGGCGGATGCCATGAACGAACTGCCCGATGGATTACACGAATTCCTGACCGATGCCGGATGGCATGATGCCGCGATCGACCCGATGCCGGGCGATGCGTCCTTTCGGCGGTATTTCAGGGTGGCAAAGTTTCGAGAAGACAGAGACGGGGGTAGCACACGGGCGATGCTGATGTACGCGCCGCCGCCGCATGAAGACCCCGCACCATTCCTTCATGTTGCGCGCTGGCTCGGTGCGAACCGCTTGCGCGCGCCCGAAATTCTCGCTGCCGACGAAGCCAAAGGTTGGGTGCTGACCGAAGATTTCGGTGATGACCGGATGCGCGAATGGCTTGATGCCCATCCGCAGGACGAGGATACCGCCTATCGTGCGGCCATCGATGCGCTGGTCGAACTGCACCGCCTGCCTGCCGGGCCGTTCGGCGCTTATGATCTGGCAACGTACCGGCGCGAGGCGTATCTGTTTACCGAATGGTACACACGCCATGCCGGGATCGATGCCGATGCGGACAGCTATGCTGCAAGCTGGGACGAAGCGCTCGTACCGCTGCTGGACCGGCAGCAGCCCGGCATCACGGTATTGCGCGATTATCATGCGGAAAACATCATGCTGCCGCACGATCCTGCGCACGAGGCCGCTGATCCCGCGCGCCAGGGTTTGATCGATTTCCAGGACGCGCTGGTCGGACACCCGGCTTACGATCTGGTATCGCTGTTGCAGGATGCGCGGCGGGATGTGTCGGAAGATCTGGAAAGCCGGATGCTGGCCTATTACACCGCGCAGGCCGCACCTGATGCTGGCTTTGCCGACGATTATGCAATCCTCGGCGCGCAGCGAAATGCCAAGATCATCGGAATTTTCACGCGGCTGTCCGTGCGCGATGGCAAGAAGCGTTATCTGGAAATGATCCCGCGGGTATGGGCTGCCCTGGAACGCGATCTTGCCAATCCGGCGCTTGCACCGGTAGCGCGCTGGTTCGACGAAAATATCCCGCAATCCGTGCGCGCCGCCAACGGCAGGCAAGCAGCATGAGTTCGCGTGCGCTGGTATCCGACACTGCGATGGTAATGGCAGCCGGGATGGGTAAACGGATGCGTCCGCTCACCGCCTCGCAGCCAAAGCCGATGGTGCGCGTGGCGGGTAAACCGCTGATCGACCATGCGCTCGACAGGATGGTGGAAAGTGGCCTCACGCGGGCGGTGGTGAATGTGCACTATCTTGCGGATTCGCTGGAAGCGCATCTGGCCGAGCGAAAGGACATCTCCGTCAGCTTTTCCAACGAACGCGACCAACTGCTGGAAACGGGCGGCGGCATGATTAAGGCTCAAGGCGATCTGCCCGACCCGTTCTATTGCCTCAATTCCGATAATATCTGGCTTGACGGACCGCGCACTGCGTTTGCCGACCTGTCGCAATTGTGGGACCCGGCACGGATGGATGCGCTGCTGCTGGTAGTCCCTCATGGCCGCGCAGTGAACTTTCGCGGCAAAGGCGATTTCCACATGGACGGCACGGGGTTGCTCAGCCGCCGCCGCAGTGGTCGCATCGCGCCGTTCATCTATTCCGGCATCCAGCTGGTAAGCCACCGCCTTCTGCGCGACGCGCCTGACGGAAAGTTTTCCACCAACATCTTGTGGACCCGCGCGATGGAGGAGGGGCGCCTGTTCGGTGCCGCTTTCACCGGCTTGTGGTTCGAAGTGGGCACACCGCAAAGCATCGCTCCGACCGAGGAAGCTCTGCGGCGTGGGTAGGATATTCATGCCTTCAGGTCGGGCAAAGTCTTGACCGGTCGCTTAGCCCCGCAGGTCTATTCCATTGCAGCGCATCGCGGGTTTGCCGATGCTTTGGTGGCGGGTCTGGTTCCACGCTATTCGGACGGTGCACTTGGCCTGGCCCGGCTGACGCTGCTGCTGCCGAGTTCGCGCATGCAGCGTACCGTGACCGAGGCGTTTATCCGGCACTACGACGCACGTTCCGGCACTGGGGCGGATACCGCGCAGGGATTGCTGCTGCCGCGCATGGCAGTGATCGGCGACCTCGATCTCGACGAGACGCTGGGCAGCCTGCTCGATCCTTTGGGTGCAGCGGATATCCCGCCTGCGGTCGATCCGACATTCCGGTGGCTGGCAATCGCGGATATCCTGAAGGACGAACTCGCTGACAAGGCTCCATCCGGCGCGACCTTGCTTCGTCTTGCCCGCGATGTTGCCGCGACGATGGACAGGTTGCTGGCGGAAGATGTCGCGCCCGAAGACCTGACGTCGGATCGCATCCTCGATCTGCTGGGCGATTTGGCAGGTCATTGGCAAAATTCCCTGCGGACTTTCGCGCGGGTTCAGCAGCATTGGCTGACTGAACTGCAAGCCATGAACCGGCTCGACGCATCTGCCCGGCGCAACCGCCTGTTCGACCACGCGGCGCAGCGCTGGAAGGCGGATCAGCCGAAAACGCCTATCGTGGCCGCAGGCGTCACTAGCGCCGCCCCTGCTCTTGCTGCCTTGTTGCGCGTGGTGGCCGATATGCCGCAAGGCGCGGTGATCATGCCCGATCTGGACCTCGCGATGGATGATGGGGTTTGGGACGAACTGGGGCGGGCCGGGGTCGGCGACAATCCCGGCGATCCGCCCTTCGCGCGGGAAGACGCGGTGACGCATCCGCAATATCATCTTAAACTGCTGCTGAACCGCATGGGCGTAGCCCGCGCCGAAGTGCGCCAATGGCACCGCAAGGGCGATACGGCTGCTCCCCCCGAACGCACGCACGCAATATCTTCGCTGTTCCTACCGCCGGAAGCGAGCAAGGGTTGGGTCGACTTGCCGGCCGACAAGCGCCGGCTGGCTGGCGTCTCTTTGATCGAGACGGCCAATCCGGAAGAGGAAGCGCAGGCCGTGGCCTTGCTGGTGCGGCAGGCGGTCGAACATTCCGAGCGCCGCGTAGCCATAGTTACGCCGGATCGCGGGCTGGCGCGGCGCATCGTACAGCATCTGCGCCGTTGGCACATACAGGCCGACGATTCCGCTGGGCAGTCGCTCGACCAGACGCGGAGCGGGCGGCTTTTCCTACTCTTGGCCGAAACGCTGGCCGAGCATGCCGCGCCCGTACCGCTTGCCGCGCTGCTGGAACACCCACTTGTCGCTATCGACCAGGATCGCGGTCAATGGCTGTCCAACGCCCGCGCATTCGAACGCGCATTGCGCGGTCCACGAATTGCGCCCGGATTGGAACCGCTTGATGCTGTGGCGCAAAATGCGCAGGTCGCAGAATGGTGGAGCGATGTCGCCGGTATGCTCGCCCCGCTGTTCGAACGAGATACCGCTGACACCGATGAGGCTCCGCTGGCCGACTGGCTGGACCTGCTGGCGACCACTGCGGAAGCGTTGTGCGGCGAGGCCCTGTGGGCGCGTGAGGATGGGCGCGAATTGTCGCGTTTCGTGGAAGCGTTGCGGCTGAACGCTCGCGAGCGCGGCACCACTCTTGCTGCGTCCGAGCTACATCTCGCGCTACGTGATGCGATGGAAGGCGTGGCGGTGCGTCCGTCCTATGGCGGGCATCCGCGCGTCGCCATTTATGGTTTGCTGGAATCGCGCGGGGCGCGGGCGGATCTCGTCATTTGTGCCGGACTGAACGAAGGGTCCTGGCCCGCTCGCCCTGCAACCGATCCGCTGCTTGCGCCCCCCGTGCTGCGAGCGCTCGGCGTACCGGGTGCAGATTTCCGCATTGGCCTGTCGGCGCACGATCTGGCGGGCGCGATGGGTGCGCCCGAAGTAGTGCTGAGCCGCGCACGCCGCGACAGCGCTGGGCCAGCAATTGCCTCCCGCTTCCTGTTGCGGGTACGCGCCCTGCTGGGTGCAGACTTACTGTCTCGCCACGTCGATACCGAAACCCCGGAATTGGCTAGAGCCTTGGATTACGCGCCACGCGCCGACCCCTATCCGCAGCCAGCCCCGATGCCCACGGCAGAGCAGCGCCCGCACCGCATCAGCGTGACTGCGATCGACCGGCTGCGTTCCGATCCGTACCAGTTCTATGCCGCTCAAATTCTGCGCCTGTCGGAGATGGACGCGCTGGACGCCGAACCCTCGCCCGGTTGGCAAGGGCAGGTGGTCCACGACATCCTGCAGAAATGGCATGAGGGCGAGGGTCCGATCGACGAGGTTGCAAAGCGCGAGCTGAAACGAATGAACGCCCATCCGCTGATGCGCGCGCTGTGGCAACCACGCCTTATGAAGGCGTTACAGTGGGTCGATGACACAATCTGCAACGATGACAGCCGTGTGCCCGCATTGTTCGAACGATGGGGCGATTTCAAAATGGCCGAAGTCGAGATATTCGGCCGTATCGATCGGCTGGACCGGTTGGCGGAAGGCGGCTTCGCCGTGGTCGATTACAAGACTGGTAGGCCGCCGACCGGTGCGCAGGTAGAGGCTGGCTATGCCCTGCAACTCGGCACGCTGGGGCTTATGGTGGAGGCCGGCGGGTTCGCTAAGGATGACCCGACCGCGAGGGGCGAGGCAAGCGTCTTCGAATACTGGTCGCTGGCTAAATCCGCCGGGTCCGACAATGCTTTCGGGTTTATCGCCACTCCCATCATGACCGGCAACAAGCGCAGCGGCATCCCGCCCGAAGACTTTCTTCCCGAAACGCGGCGTATGTTGGGTGAGGCCTTGGACAAATACATTACAGGTAACGCACCGTTTATTGCGCGCGAGAACCCCGATGCGCCAAGTTATGCGACCTACGACCAGCTGATGCGGCTGGACGAATGGATGGGCCGGATATGAGCGGCGCCGGACCCACAGGTAAGGTTTATCCGCTGAAGGATAACCAAGCGCGCGCGGTCGACCCGTCGCAAAGCGTTTGGCTGTCCGCCAGCGCGGGCACGGGCAAGACGCAGGTGTTGTCGGCGCGAGTGCTGCGTCTGTTGCTGCGAAAGGGTGTCGATCCGTCACAAATCCTGTGTTTGACGTTCACCAAGGCGGGGGCTGCCGAAATGGCAACCCGCGTGAACGAGGTGCTGGCAAACTGGGTGCGAATGCCCGCCGATGCGCTGGCCGCGGATATGGAAGCCATCGGCGCGCCGACCGATCCCGACACGCGCGAACTTGCGCGCAGCCTGTTCGCAAGCGTGCTGGACACTCCGGGCGGCGGGCTGCGGATCGACACGATCCACGCATTTTCGCAATGGCTGCTCGCCGCCTTCCCCGACGAGGCCGGCCTGATGCCCGGCAGCCGCGCGATGGAAGATCGCGATCGCGAGGTTTTGAGCCATCAGGTGCTTGCAGACATGCTGGTGGATTGGGAGCGGACGGGCGAAACCGACCTGCTAGGCCATCTCGGCGGCATGACGCTGCGTATGGGGCCGGACGGCGTGCGCAGCTGGATGATGCGCTGCGCCGACCATCGCTCGGCGTGGGAGGGTAAGGGTGCGTGGCAGGAAAGCGACATCGGTTCGCGTACCCGCGTGTTGCTGGGATTGCCGTCGGACGCCACGCGCGACGGCCTGTCCCAGCTGTGCAGCGACGACCGTTTCGATGTCGCGGCGCTACGGATTTGTCTTGCGGAATATGAGGGATGGAATGCGAAGGGCGGGCGCGAGGCGGCGGCGGTCATTCCCCCGTTTCTGTCGGCGGACGCCGAGGGCCGGTTTGCTCAGCTGAACACGCTGGAAGCCGCGCTGTTCTTCAAAAATGGCAATCCGCGTCTGCCCAAGGCGGCTGGCGACGCCGTTCGCGATGCAAGCGCACGCGTGCAGGACAGTGTAAATACGATCCGCCAGCAGCAGGCACTGTTCGATCTTGTGGACCTGCTGGTCCCTGCGTTAACCATCGGGCGGAGGTTCGCCTTACGGTGGGAGGCGGCCAAGGCGCGCGAAGGGTTGATCGATTTCGACGATCAGATCAGGCGCGCCGCCGACCTGCTTACCAATGACGCAATGTCGGACTGGATCCGTTACAAGCTCGATCGCCGGTTCGACCACATCCTGATTGACGAAGCGCAGGATACGAACGAGGCGCAATGGTCCATCATCCGGGCACTGACTGACGATTTCTTCTCCGGTCGGGGCCAGCGGGACGATCGGTTGCGCACGATTTTCGTGGTTGGCGATTACAAGCAGGCCATCTTCCGCTTTCAGGGGACCAGCCCCGAAAACTTCCGCATCGCGCGCGACTATTTCGCCGATGCCATGGCGACCGCGCGCAGCAATGCGCTGGCCATCGGCGAACGGACATCGGTTGGCGAATTGCAGGATCTGGGACTGGGTCGGTCGTATCGCACTTCACAGCCCGTACTCGATATCGTGGACGACGCCATCGCCGCAATCGGTCCGGCAGAGTTCGGATTGGCCGATGGGGCAGGTAAGCATGAGGGGTTCGATCGCCCGGGTTTGGTGCGGCTGTGGGACCCGATCGGTGCTGCGCCGGAAGCGGATGATATCGCATCCGCCTCCTCAGATTACGAGGAAACAGGCGACCACCTGACCCAACCCGAATTCGAAATGGCCGATCGTATCGCCGATCAGGTCCGCGGCTGGATGAGAGACGGTTTTCCGTTGATGAAGGATGGCGGCCGCCGGGCGGGTCCGGGCGATGTGATGGTACTCGTCCGCAAACGCCGGGATCTGGCCGGGCTGATCGTCGCCAGACTCCATGCGCGCAATGTGCCGGTTGCGGGGGTCGACCGGCTCCGGCTAGGTGCGCCGTTGGCGGTGAAGGACCTGATGGCAGCGCTGCGCTTCGCCGCGCAGCCATTAGACGATCTCAGTCTGGCGAACCTGCTTGTCGGTCCGCTGGTCGGATGGACGCAGGAACAACTGCTCCAGCATGGCTATCGCGATCCCAAAACGCGATTGTGGGACCACCTGCGCAAGGCGGAGCATCCCGAAGCCGCCGCGACCGCCGACAGGCTGCGCGATTTGCTCCGCCTCGCCGATATCGAATCGCCGCAGGCTTTGCTGCACTGGCTGTTGGTTGGCCCATGGCAAGGGAAGCGCAAGCTGATGGCGCGTCTAGGCCGGGAGGCGGCGGACCCGATCGACGAACTGCTCAACGCCGCCGCGTCCTTCGCTGCCGCGCATGTGGTCAGCCTGCAAGGGTTCATCCGGTGGTTCGACGCCGGCGATAGCGAACTGAAGCGCGAGGCCGAAGGCGCTGGCGGTCAAGTCCGGGTGATGACTGTGCACGGATCGAAGGGGTTGCAAGCACCCATCGTCATCCTGGCCGATGCGACGGGCAATCCGGACACCTCGCCCACCCGTGGCCTCGCTCTGCCGGATATGACGGGTACCGCCATACCGCTGCCGCCCCTGCGTAGCGCGGAGCGTGTCGGTCCAATTGCAGACGCGGATGAAGTGCAATCGCGCGAAGAACGCGAAGAGCACTGGCGGCTGCTTTACGTTGCCATGACGCGCGCGGAAGAAGCACTGTTCATCGGCGGCGCGCTGACGAAGCGGGAACAGGAACCTGCACCCGATAGCTGGTATGCGCAGCTTGCTCCGCTGTTCGAAGGCGACGGGCAGCCAGACCCGATATGGGGCAGCAGCCACACACGCGGTTCGCAGGCACCAGACCAGCCTGCGCTTGCGGAGATACAGTCCGGAACGCTGCCCGATTTGCCGACATGGGCCACAACACCCATCGGCCCTGAACCGGTACCGCCACGCCCGCTTGCTCCGTCATCGGCGGGGGATGAACAAGGCGCCGATCCGCCATTGCCCGCAGATCGTGCGAAAGATGCGGCGCGGCGTGGTATCCTGCTCCACGGATTGCTGGAACGGTTACCGGAAGTCGACGCGGCGCAGCGGCGTGAGCTGGGCGCGGGGTGGCTTGCACGGCAGGCTGCCGACGTTCCGGAACACGAGCGTGATGAGATGCTGGCCTCCGCGCTGGGCGTGCTCGAAACACCGAGTTTTGCGGACCTGTTTGCACCCGGCGCGCTGGCAGAAGTGCCGCTTGCCGCGACCGTGAACAAGGTGGTTGTCGCAGGCATTGCGGACCGGCTGCTGGTAACGGACAAAAAGGTGCTCGTGGTGGATTACAAAACCGCCCGCCGTCCGCCGACGTCGGCCGAGGCCATCCCGGCAGGTATAGTGCGCCAGATGGCCGCTTACGCCGCAGCATTGCAGGTCATCTTCCCCGATCGTCCGGTTGAGGCGGCGGTACTATATACTCAGACACCCGCATTGTTCGTAATTCCGGACGCGGTGCTGGCGGAAAACGGCCCTCGCTTGCAGCCCGAACAGGAAAGCTTTGCAGCCTCACCCGTTGAATGATGACACCAGCCCCCCAGATAGGGCGCCAGCACAAATACAGGAGCATTTCATGCCGACACAAGCCGTAACCGATGCCAGTTTCCAGTCCGATGTTCTGGAAGCAGACAAGCCTGTATTGGTCGATTTCTGGGCTGAATGGTGCGGGCCATGCAAGATGATTGCGCCCGCTTTGGAAGAGATCAGCGACGAACTTGGCGAACAGGTGACGATCGCTAAGATGGATATTATGGAAAACCCCGACGTTCCGGGCAATATGGGCGTGCAGGGCATCCCCTATCTGGTGCTGTTCAAGAACGGTCAGAAGGTTGCGGAGATGAAAGGCGCTGCGCCAAAGAGCCAGCTCAAAAGCTGGATCGAAGGGCAGCTTTAAGCGCTTGGCCTGATACGCCGTAGTTTCAGGCGTAACCCGAAGCAGACAAGCGTGCCGCCAGATCGTCGAACAAATGGCGACTGGCGGCCGCGATCATTCCCTTACGTCCATCGTCGACGCGATAGGGCGATCCGTCCAGCCGCAGGCAAGTTCCACCTGCCTCGTTGAGGAACAGGCAACCTGCTGCATGATCCCAGGGCAGGGTCCGCTCGTAGATGGCGAGATCGTGATCGCCGATGGCTACCAGTGGATATTCCTCCGCCGCACAGCCGGGGGCGCTGGCGGCCCGGTACACAGGATCGATATCACGCGCGAAAATTTCGCGTTGTCTGTCGGACATAAACCGCCGCATGGCAGACAGGCTGGGCGGGGTCTCGCCAGTCGAATTTACCGTTATTCGATCGCCGTTGACGAAGGCCCCCGCGTCCTTCCTTGCCGAGAGAAAGCGATCCCTTTGCGGATCGTAGATCCATCCGGCAACAGCCTCACCCGCATCTGCCAACGCGATCATGATCGCGAAATGACCTTTGCCGCTTGCGAAATTGGATGTTCCGTCGATCGGGTCGATAATCCAGCACGGATCGGACAATCGCTCCATAACCGACGGATCCTCGTGCGCGGCTTCTTCACCCACGACCGCTACGTCCGGCTGCAATCGCGTGAGCGCTTCGGTCAGAAACTCCTCGGTTTCGCGGTCTGCAATTGTGACCAGATCGTCTTTCGCCTTTTCCTCCACCTCACCATCGGCAAGGTTGCGCCAGCGCGGCATAATCGACCGTTCCGCTGCAAAACGCATCAGGCCGAGTATCTCGTCGTCGAGCGCGCTCACGAACGGTAATCCGCGTTGATATCGATATAACCGTGGGTAAGATCGCAGGTCCATACGGTCGCGCGCCCGTCGCCAATGCCCAGATCGACATCAATGTCGATTTCATCTCCGGCCAGATGCTCGGCAACGGGCGCTTCGTCGTAATCCGCTACGGGCTGCCCGTCCCGCGCAGCCCAGATTCCACCAAATCCGATGGATAGCTTGTCCCGGTCGGCAGGCTCGCCCGCTTTGCCCACGGCCATAACCACGCGCCCCCAATTCGCGTCGCCGCCCGCTATGGCGGTCTTGACGAGGGGGGAGTTCGCAATGGCCAGCGCAATATTACGCGCGCTGTCGTCGCTGGCCGCACCCGTTACACGAATTTCGATGAACTTCGCGGCGCCTTCACCGTCGCGCACCACCAGTTGCGCCAACTGCCTACAGACATCGTGCAAGGCAGCGGCAAACGCGTATGCTCCGGCGTCGTCCATTTCGAGCAAGGGCCGGTTCCCGGCCGCTCCCGTCGCGAAGGCGAGCACCGTGTCGCTGGTGGACGTGTCCCCATCAACCGTAATGCAGGAAAACGTGCGCTTGTTCGCATCCTCCAGCATCTGCTGCAACAGGCTGGGAGCAATAGCGGCGTCGGTAAAAATATAGCCGAGCATGGTGGCCATGTCGGGCGCGATCATGCCGCTGCCTTTAATGATGCCGTTCAACTGCACTTTCGTATCGCCGATCATGGCGGTAGCGGTCGCCCCCTTGCAGAAGGTGTCGGTGGTGCCGATTGCCAGCGCTGCATCTCGCCAATCAGCAGGTTCGGCATCCAGCACGGCAGCAACGCCGGCTTTCGCCTTGTCCATCGGTAGCGGCACCCCGATTACCCCGGTGGAAGACACGAAAACAGCTTCCGGCGCGCAACCAAGATGTGCGGAAACTTGCGCGGCAATCTGCTCCACGGCGGTTCGCCCGCGATGGCCTGTAAACGCGTTGGAATTGCCGGCGTTTACAATCAACGCGCGAGCGACCCCCTGTTTGACCTGCTCACGGCCCAGCTCGACTTCGGTCGAGGCGCAGGCGCTTTGCGTGAAGACCCCCGCCACAGCCGTACCGGGCGCGAACTCGACATAGGTCAGATCGCAACGGTCCCAATCTTTGTAATGTGCCCTTGCAACGCGCGCAGTGACACCTGCGATTTGAGGCAGGGTCGCGAACGGTAGGGCCAAAGGGGAAGGGGCAAGATCCATCGGGTACGTCGCTTACCGCCCAAGGTCCGCATGGGCAACGGCGGACCTCGCGAACCGAAATCGGCATGGCGGAAGAAGGCTGTTCCGGGGTAATTGACGCAGCAGGTTACATAGTTACCGCGCAGCACTGGATTTATTTGATCGATATGCGTATGGCTATAGGCGATGCTTCGTCGTTTGCTTGCCACACTTGCTATTATTACCGGCCTTGCTGCCGCAGGTGCACCAGCGCACGCGCAGCTTTCGTCGTCGAGTGTCAGCGAAATGGTGGCTTTTGGTGACACCGACCGGGAGCGTAAGGAAGAAGAATGTCGCGATGCGCGTAAGCGTATCGCACGGGGTGACAAGACCGCATTGCCCAAGGGGTGCCGTCCGCTCAAGCCGGTAACAATCTATATTCCAACAGTACAGATTGGCATCGACCGCGCCGCTAAGTAGCCGCGCGCTTACCATACTATACGATTTCGTTTCCGGTCGCTGCTTCCCCTTTTAAAGGGGGCGGGGCCCATTTTCATTCAGCCTATAAAATTCAGGAACACGGTTCCCCATGATCCAATCGCTCATGAAGTCGATATTCGGCTCATCCAACGATCGC
Organism: Alteripontixanthobacter maritimus; assembly: GCF_003340475.1. NCBI lineage: Bacteria > Pseudomonadati > Pseudomonadota > Alphaproteobacteria > Sphingomonadales > Erythrobacteraceae > Alteripontixanthobacter > Alteripontixanthobacter maritimus. The sequence continues at coordinate 849,346 of NZ_QBKA01000002.1, forward strand.
TATGTCACGTCTATCGGCAAGGTCGTTTCGCAAATCAACGCGCTGGAGCCTGAAATTCAAGCGCTGTCGGATGTGGAGCTGCAAGGACAGACGCAGAAGTTCCGCGATATGCTGGCCGATGGCAGCAAGCTTGACGATATCTTGCCGGAGGCCTTTGCCACCGTGCGTGAAGCTTCGGTGCGCGTGCTGGGTATGCGGCATTTCGATGTGCAGCTGGTCGGCGGCGTTGTGCTTCACCGCGGTGAAATCGCCGAAATGCGCACGGGTGAGGGTAAGACGCTGGTGGCCACGCTTGCGACTTATCTCAACGCGATCGAGGGGAAGGGTGTCCACGTCATTACCGTGAACGATTACCTCGCCAGCCGCGATGCACAGTGGATGGGGCAGATTTACGAGTTCCTCGGCCTTACCTTCGGAACCATCGTGCCGAATATCGGCGAAGATGCGCGGCGTCAGGCATACGCCTCCGACATCACATACGGCACGAATAACGAATTCGGCTTCGACTATCTGCGCGACAATATGAAGCACGAGCGCGGCCAGATGGTCCAGCGCCCCTTCAATTTCGCCATCGTCGACGAGGTTGACTCCATCCTCGTGGACGAGGCGCGAACACCGCTGATCATCTCCGGTCCGACCGAAGACAAGACTGACCTTTACGTCACCATCGACGCTATCGTGAAGCAGATCGATCCCGACTTTTACGAAGCGGACGAGAAGACCAAGAATATTTCGTGGACCGAAGACGGTAACGAAAAAGTCGAACAGATGTTGGTCGAGGCCGGCCTGATGGAAACCGACAATCTGTACGACGTGGAAAATACGCAGGTCGTCCACCACCTCGACCAGGCTCTCAAAGCCAACATTATGTTCAAGCGCGATACCGATTATATAGTGAAGGACGACAAGATCGTCATCATCGACGAATTTACTGGCCGCATGATGGAAGGGCGGCGTTGGTCTAATGGCCTTCACCAGGCGGTCGAGGCGAAGGAAGGCGTCAAGATCGAGCCCGAGAACCAGACCATGGCCTCGATCACATTCCAGAACTTCTTCCGCATGTATCCCAAACTGTCCGGCATGACCGGTACCGCCGCGACCGAAGCGAGCGAATTCTGGGATATCTACAAGATGAATGTGGTGGAGATCCCCACCAACGTGCCGGTCCAGCGGATCGACGAGGATGACGAGTTCTACAAGAACACTGTCGATAAGTTCAAAGCCATCGCCAAAGCCATCGCCGAAAAGGCCGAGATCGGCCAGCCGACGCTGGTGGGTACGGTCTCGATCGAAAAGTCCGAACTGCTCAGCAAGTTTCTCGACGACGAGGGTGTGAAACACGAAGTGCTGAATGCCCGCTTCCACGAGCGTGAGGCGCATATCGTGGCGCAGGCTGGCCGGCTTGGCGCAGTTACCATCGCGACCAACATGGCCGGCCGCGGTACCGATATCCAGCTTGGCGGAAACGTGGAATTCCGTGTCAATGATGAGCTGGCGGAGATGGAAGACGGGCCGGAGCGCGATGCGGCGGTGGCGAAGATTACCGAGGAGGTCGGCGCCGAACGCGAACGGGTGCTGGAAGCAGGCGGCCTGTTCGTTCTGGGTACCGAACGGCACGAAAGCCGCCGGATCGACAATCAGCTGCGCGGTCGTTCTGGCCGTCAGGGCGACCCCGGCCTCTCGCGTTTCTATCTCTGTCTCGAAGACGATCTGTTGCGGATTTTCGGCCCCGATACGCTGTTCGCCCGGATGATGAATTCAAACCTCGAAGATGGCGAAGCGATCGGCTCCAAATGGCTGTCCAAGGCTATCGAAACTGCGCAGAAGAAGGTCGAAACGCGCAATTACGATATTCGCAAACAGGTCGTCGAATATGATGATGTGATGAACGACCAGCGCAAGGTGATCTACGAACAACGCGCCGAGATCATGGACAGCGAATCGGTCGATGATGTGGTCATCGACATGCGTCATGACACTGTGGGCAACGTGGTGACGGAAGCCTGCCCGCCGGGCTCCTATCCGGAACAGTGGAATATCGATGGACTGAAGGAACGCCTGCAGGAGGTGTTCGGTATCCAGCCCCCGGTCGACGATTGGTTGCAGGAAGATCAGGTCGAACCGGAGCTGATCGAAGAACGGGTCCGCGCTGAAACCGACCGGATCATGGACGGGAAGATCGCATCGACGGACGCCAGCGTATGGCGCCGTGTCGAAAAGAGCATTCTCCTCGAACGGCTCGACCATCACTGGAAGGAACACCTCGCCACGCTGGATGCTCTGCGCCAGGTCGTTTCGCTGCGTGCGTATGCCCAGAAACAGCCGATCAACGAGTACAAGCGTGAAGCGTTCGGCCTGTTCGAACGGATGCTGGAAACCCTTCGTGAGGATGTGACGAGCATTCTTCTGAAGAATGAATTGCGGGTCATGCCACGCGAAGCGTTGCCGGATCTACCCGACTTCCTCACCGGCCATATCGATCCGTTGACCGGCCTCGATAATTCGGACGACAATGACGGTTCGCGAGGACAGGAAGCGATGTTCGGAGCGCTAGCCGGGGCATCTCGCGCAGGCACTGGTCCGGGCGGCGCGGTCCAGGACGATCCCTACGCTGCAATGAATGTCAGCCGGAACGCGCCATGCCCTTGCGGGTCAGGCAGCAAGTACAAACACTGCCACGGGGCGGCGGCCTGAACGTACCCACCAATAATGGCACTCGTGATCGGGTATAGGCTTGGACGGATTGGGGGGCGGTATGGCAGAAGTGCCGCCCAGTTCGAGCCAACGGTGCTAGCTGACCAATGGGCCGCTCAGGGCTATTCAGCTCAAGCTTTTGAAAAGAATGGCTCCCCGAGTAGGATTCGAACCTACGGCCAAGTGATTAACAGTCACCTACTCTACCGCTGAGCTATCGGGGAGCAGCCTTCCAAGCGGTATCGAGGAAGGCAGGAATGCGCCTATATGGGTGGGCCGCGCCTTTGGCAAGAGGGTGTTGCGGGAATTGAAGAACTGTTCAGCTGACGAGCGGCTGCGCAGCCGGCTCGGCCTAGAAAACGAACTGTTCCGCCACGATGCGTTCGTCCAGCGCGTGCCCCGGATCGAATAGCAGACCGAGGCTGTTTTCGTGCTGGATGGCCAGCTCCACACTGACCACATCGCGCAGTTCGCGCTGGTCCGCGACGACGGACACGGGGCGTTTCTCGGCCTCCAGGACGCGGAAAGTGATGCGGCTGCGGTCGGGCAGGATGGCGCCGCGCCAGTGCCTTGGCCGAAACGCGCTGATCGGGGTGAGCGCAATCAGGGCGGAATCCAGCGGCAATATCGGTCCGTTGGCGGACAGGTTGTAGGCCGTGGAGCCGGCGGGCGTTGCGACGAGCACGCCGTCGCTCACCAGTTCTTCGATCCGCACACGATCGTCGATCGATATTTCGATTTTCGCCGTCTGGCGCGTTTCACGCAGCAACGATACTTCGTTGATGGCGCGAAAATGCTGCGTTTCACCGTCCTGCGTGGTCGCTGTCATTGCCAACGGCGCCACATCGAAGCACTTGGCGCGATTGACGCGCGATAGCAGGTTTGCGCCCTTGCGTGGGCGATTCATGAGGAAGCCCACAGTGCCCTTGTTGATGCCATAGGCCGGGATAACCCGCCCATTGTCGAGCATTCGGTGCAGGGTTTGCAGCATGAAACCGTCACCGCCCAGAACGACCACCGCGTCTGCTTCCTCAAGTGATACGAAGTGCTGCGTATCCCGCATGGTTTCGGCGGATTCCAGCGCCTGAGGTGTGTCCGATACGGCCAGCGCCAGCCGAGTTATCTCCTGCGTTGCAGTCATGGCGATCCATCCCCCGAGTGGCCCTGCTCGGCCCGGCGTGACCTTATCGAAGGCAAGCCGGCTGGCAGTATCGCGAACAGTCCTATGGCGAGGTGTCCCATTTGGCAACGCAGCCCCGCTTCGCCAGCGCATATCGGTTCTTCGCGCATTATAGACTGTGCGCTATGCGTCATGCCGTGATCGACCGAAATGAACCCTCCCGCGATATGCTGACCGGGCTTGCCAACCGGGCAGGTGCCATGACGCGCATCGCCAAGTGGCAAGCGAAAGCCGCAGCAGAAGGGGAGGCGGCCCCGATCCATGCGATGCTGATCGGTATCGGACGGATCGCTACCGTGAACCTGGCCTATGGCGAAGCCGCAGGTGACGGGGCGCTTTCCGAAATCGCGCGGCGCATCGATCACTTTGCGGCCGACGAGTTTGAAACCGGCGGCTTTTTGGCGGCGCGCCTGGATGGCGGGAAGTTCCTGCTGACCGCGTGCGAACCGTGCAGCCGCGAACGCTGGCAATGGCTGGGCGAGGCGCTGGCGGATTCGCTTGCTCATCCGATTGCTGCCGCCGAAGGGGCCGGAGTGGTCCGGTTGTGGCCACGCCTGTCGCTGATCAGGCTCGCGCCGGGGGAGGCTGCGGACAGCCTGCTGGACCGGCTCGCGCACTCGCTCGATACGGCGCAGCGCGTCCACGGCAAACGCCTGTTCTGGGCGGACCAGACGGCAGAGGTGCCGGGGCGGGGCGCAGCACAGCTCGAAGTGGACCTGCTGGCAGCACTGAACCGCGACGAAATCGAAATCTGTTTTCAGCCGCAATATTCCCTGTCCGACGGGACACTGGTGGGCGCGGAGGCGTTGGCACGTTGGCAGCACCCCGATCTCGGGCTGGTCGGCGCAGGGCCATTGTTCGAGATAGCGGAACGGGCCGATCACGTGGCGCAACTGTCGCGCCATATAGCCGAGCGCGCATTGACTAAGGCGGCGGCTTGGCCGCGCCATTTGCGCATGTCCCTCAACATCACGCCGGCCGACCTCGCCTCCACCAGCTTTGCCGAAAGCTTCACCGGCCTGCTTAAAAATTGCGGCTTTCCGGCTGATCGTCTGACGCTGGAATTGACCGAGCAGGTGTTGCTTTCCGATATCGAGCAGGCGGGAGAGGCGCTGGGCGAATTACGTGCAGCAGGCATGCGGATCGCGCTGGATGATTTCGGGGCAGGCTTTTGCAATTTTCGTTATTTGAAGGTCCTGCCGCTCGACACGCTGAAGCTGGACCGCGCGATGATCGAAGGCATCGCCGAGGATCCGCGCGATCTGGCAGTATTGCGCGGTATTATCGCAATGGCCCGCGCACTCGGCTTGTCACTGGTAGCGGAAGGTATCGAAACCGAAGCACAACGCAAGGTTGCCAAGCGAGAGGGCGTGGAAGTTGTGCAGGGATTCCTGACCGGGAAACCGGTTGGCGCGGAAGATTTCCTGAAACTTACGCGGTAAAAGGTTCGGTGTGCCCGCTACGCCGCTTTCTTCAAAGCTCGCTTCGCCACGCCGCTCAGGCCCTTCGTAAGCTGGAACAAACCGTTAAGGCGGCTCTGCGGATCGCCCCACGCGCGGTGGATAACCAGCTTCATGTCGGGACGTAGCTTCGCTGTGCCTTTCAACCGGTCGACATAGGCAATCAGACCGGGGCCATCGGGGAAATCATTGTTGTGGAACGTGACCAGCGTACCGCGTGCGCCGACATCGATCTTGGCGATGTTGGCCGCGATGGCCTGATGTTTGATTTCAATAAGGCGGATCAGATTGCGTGTGGGGTCGGGTAGCGGACCGAACCGGTCAATCATTTCGGCTGCCAGCGCTTCTATCTCGCCCTTATCGGCGGCATCGTTGAGGCGGCGATACAGCGCCATGCGGACGGCCAGATCAGGCACGTATTCTTCGGGAACCATAATTGGCGCATCGACGGTAATCTGTGGGCTGACGGTATCGCGTTCGGTCAGGCCCGCGGCGCCTGCCTTGACTGCCAGAATCGCGTCCTCCAGCATGGATTGGTACAGTTCGAAGCCGACTTCGCGAATATGGCCCGATTGTTCGTCCCCCAGCAAATTGCCGGCACCGCGAATGTCGAGGTCGTGACTGGCCAGCTGGAACCCCGCACCCAGCGTATCGAGATCGCCAAGCACTTTCAGTCGTTTTTCCGCCACTTCCGATAGCTGCGAGTTTTCGCCATAAGTGAGGTAGGCATAGGCCCGCAGTTTGGAGCGGCCGACACGCCCGCGAAGTTGATAAAGCTGCGCCAGACCGAACCGGTCGGCGCGGTGGATGATGATGGTGTTGGCGGACGGAATGTCGAGCCCGCTTTCCACAATGGTCGTGCTGAGCAGGACATCGTATTTCTTCTCGTAAAACGCGCTCATTCGCGCTTCCACTTCGCCGGCACTCATCTGCCCGTGCGCGCTTACGGCCTTCACTTCGGGGACCGTGTCGCGCAGCCAGCCTTCCAGCTTCTCCATGTCGGAGATGCGCGGCACCACGATGAAGCTTTGCCCGCCGCGGTGGTGTTCGCGAAGCAGGGCTTCACGCATGACCATATCGTCCCATTCCATCACATATGTCCGCACCGCCAGCCGGTCCACCGGCGGGGTCTGAATGGTCGAAAGCTCGCGCAGGCCCGTCATCGCCATTTGCAGCGTGCGCGGGATCGGGGTGGCGGTCAGTGTGAGCATGTGCACGTCTGCGCGCAGGCTTTTCAGCTTCTCCTTGTGCGTCACGCCGAACCGCTGTTCCTCGTCGACGACCACGAGTCCAAGGTTCTTGAACTGCGTGCTTTTCGACAGGATGGCATGAGTACCGACAACGATATCCATTGTCCCTGCCGCCAGCGCCTCGCGCGTTTCTGTAACTTCCTTGGACGGGACGAGCCGCGACAGACGCCCGATATTCAACGGGAAGCCCTTGAACCGTTCGGCGAAATTCTGGAAATGCTGCCGGGCGAGCAGGGTGGTGGGGGCCACGACCGCGACCTGTTCGCCATTCATCGCCGCGACGAAGGCTGCGCGCAGGGCCACCTCGGTCTTACCGAAGCCGACATCGCCGCAAACCAGACGGTCCATCGGGCGGCCGCTTTCCAAATCGCGCAGCACGTCTTCGATCGCGCGCTCCTGATCGTCGGTTTCTTCCCATGGGAAGCGATCGAGGAACTGGTTGTAGCTGGACTCGTCCGGCTCCAGCACGGGTGCTTTCTTCAGCGCGCGTTCGGCGGCGGTCCGCATCAGCTCGCCGGCAATGGCGCGTATACGTTCCTTCAGCTTACTGCGACGTTTCTGCCACGCTTCGCCGCCCAGCCGATCAAGCATAACGGCATCTTCGCTGCTGCCGTAGCGGGTGAGGACGTCGATGTTCTCGACAGGAATGAACAGCTTGTCGCCGCCCTTATATTCCAGGATTACGCAGTCATGCTGGCTCTTGCCGACTGCGACCGGTTCGAGACCCAGATATTTGCCGATGCCGTGTTCGGTATGAACGACCAGATCGCCGCGGGCGAGCGCCTGTAGTTCGGCCAAGAAAGCATCTGCGCCCTTTTTCTTCTTCCGCCGCCGGACCAATCTGTCGCCAAGGATATCCTGTTCGGTAAGGACTTCCATCTCCGCATTTGCAAAACCGTTTTCCAACGGCAGCACCATGGCGGCAGGGTGGTTCCTGCTTCCGCCCTTGGCGGCTGCCGCCCCAAGGGCTTCCTGCCAGCTATCGGCAATCCGGATATCCAAGCCCGCCTCGGATAGGATCGATGCGATCCGGCTGCGGCTGCCTTGCGAATAGGCGGCAATCAGCGGGCGTTTGCCCTGCGCGGCCAAGCCCTTCAGATGCCCGGCAGCGGCTTCGTAGACGTTATCGCCGCGCGCTCGCTCCGCACTGAAATCGCGTGAGGACTGGAAACCGAAATCGATCACCTTGTCGCTTTCGGGTTCGGCGAAGATTACGGTGCGGTGGATCGGCCAGCCTTCCAATGCGACCTTGAATTCGCGTTCCGCAAGATACAGCGTTTCGGCATCGAGCGGGCGGTAGCTGCCCTTCGCCTGTCCTGCGGCATCGACGCGGTTCTGGTGGTAGTCTGCAATATCGGTGAGGCGTTCCTCGCCGGCCGTAATGGCGCCTGCATCGATTACCGCAACATCCTCGGTGCCGACGTGATCGAACAAGGTGACCAGCCGTTCTTCGAAAAGCGGCAGCCAATGCTCCATGCCGGCGAGGCGGCGGCCTTCACTGACCGCTTCGTAAAGCGGATCCTGCGTGGCGGTAGCACCGAATTGTTCGCGGTAACGGCTACGGAACCGCTTGATACTGTCCTCGTCCAGCAAAGCTTCGCTGGCGGGCAGCAGCAGGAAACTATCCAGCGTACCGGTAGTCAGCTGCGTCTGCGGATCGAACAGCCGAAGGCTTTCCAGCTCATCGCCGAAGAAATCCAGCCGCAAACCCTGTTCGAGACCGGATGGATAGATGTCGAAAATCGAACCACGGACCGCGAACTCACCGGCGTCCGCCACGGTATCCGTGCGTGAATAACCCTGTTTCTGGAGCAGGCCTGTCAGGCTGTCATGCCCGATGGTGATACCCGGTTTCAGCTCGCGCACGGATTCGCGAATTCGGAACGGGGTGAGTACGCGCTGCAGAACTGCGTTGGCTGTCGTCACGACCAGCTGCGAACTGCCGCCGACCGGGTTCTGCAACCGGTGCAAGGTCGAGAGGCGTTTTGCACTGATGGAGAGCGCCGGGCTGGCCCGGTCGAAGGGCAGGCAGTCCCATGCCGGGAACTCCAGCACGTCCATCTCTGGAGCAAAGAATTGCGCGGCTTCCACCATGGCGCGCATCGCGGTGTCGTCTGGCGCAACAAAAACGGCGCGCGTCTTGGCTGCGCGCGCTAGGTCGGACATGACGAGCGGCTGCGCTCCGCGTGCAACGGAGGACAGGGTTAGTGGCCGCTCGGCCTGCAGAATACGGTTGAGGTCGGGCATATGTGAACGAAGCGCACGGAGGCTGCGTTTTATCCTGTCATGTAAGAAAAAAGCGGTTTGGAAGGATGGAGACTACGCCTTGTGATGCGCGCCGATCGTGACATAATCGAGCAACTGCATCTTCGCCATCAACTCGCCCGCCAGCGCATCGGGTGTCGGTTCGGATTTGAGCGCCCAGGCCATGATTTCCACATCGTCCTCGTCGAGCAGCGCCTCGAACCATGCCAGTTCGCGTTCGCTCCAATCGGCATGATAGGCATCGTAAAATCCGCCGATCATATAGTCGGCTTCCCGCGTGCCGCGATGCCAGGAACGGAATTTGGCACGCGCAAAGCGGGGGGCGAGGTCGGGCATATCTGGCGTTGTGGAGGACATGGCTGCGCCATACCCGTTCACATGGCAGCGTTCAATTCGCGATTGCTCTTCCCAGCACGCGCCGTCACCTTAGCTGCCACTCGCAATCGCAGGCCGTGTTTGGCATAGGCAGACCCACGATGCGTCCCGATATTCTCAACCCCCTGTTTGCCGAAACGGATACGCTGGACGGCGTCGGGCCGAAACTCGCCAAACCCCTGGCGAAGCTGGGCCTGACCCGCATCCGTGACGTAATCTACCATCTGCCCGAACGGTTCGTTACGCGGCGCGCGGTGCAGAATCTGGACGCGGCGTCGCCGGGCGAGCAGATTGTCGTTGCGCTGACCGTTACCGAACATCGCGCCAGCAACGGGCGAGGGCCGTATCGCGTGATGGCGACCGATACTCTCGGCAATGTCTGCGCGCTCACATATTTCGGGCGGGCATCCTATTCGGCCAAAAAGCTGCTGCCGGTTGGCGAGACGCGTTGGGTGGCGGGGCGGCTCGACCAGTATGGCCAGATGCTGCAGATCGTGCATCCCGATCACGTGGTGGAAGGCAGCGGCGATACTCTGCAGCGTTTGTGCGAGCCGGTCTATTCACTGGCGGAAGGGCTGACACAACCGAAGGTGGCGTCGCTGGTGCAGCAATCGCTGGAGCGGCTGCCGGAGCTACCGGAATGGATCGAGACCTCGCAGCTGGACGGCGCGGGCTGGCCCGGTTGGGCGGATGCGTTGGCGTTGGCGCACAAAAGCGACCACGAAACCGCGCGCGACCGTCTGGCTTACGACGAATTGTTGGCGAACAGCCTGGCGCTGTTGCTAGTCCGGGCCGAGGGCCGCAAGCGAGCGGGCCAGCCGTTGCGCGGTGACGGGCAATTGCGGGCGAAGCTAGAGCTGCCGTTCCCGCTTACAGGCGCGCAGAAACGCTCCAATGAAGAGATTGCTGGCGACATGGCGCAGGAGTCGCCGATGCTCCGGCTGTTGCAGGGCGATGTCGGGGCAGGCAAAACCGTGGTCGCGCTGGAAGCGATGCTGGTCGCGGTGGAGTCTGGCGCACAGGCCGCGCTCCTCGCTCCGACCGAAATCCTGGCTCGTCAGCATTTCGAAACGCTGCAGGCCATGCTCCGCCCGGTTGGGGTGGAAATCGCGCGGTTGACGGGGCGCGACAAGGGGCGAGCACGGGAAGGTATCCTGATGGGGCTGCTGGATGGTAGCATCGATATCATCGTGGGAACGCACGCGATCTTTCAGGACAGTGTGAACTACCGGAACCTTGGCCTGGTCGTGATCGACGAGCAGCACAGGTTCGGCGTCTCGCAGCGCCTGATGCTGGCGGCCAAGGGTCGCCGCGCGCCGCATACGCTGGCGATGACCGCGACGCCGATCCCGCGCACGCTGACGCTGGCGCAATATGGCGAGATGGACGTCAGCCGGCTCGACGAGCTGCCGCCGGGCCGCCAGCCGATCGATACGCGCGTGGTGCCGCAGGACCGGCTGGCCGAAGTGGTCGATGGTGTGGCGCGGCACGTGGCGGGCGGGCAGCAGGCCTATTGGGTGTGCCCGATGGTACGCGAAAACGAGTTTGTCACCGAAGATATCGCCGCGGCGGAGGCGCGCTATGCCAGCCTTCGGGAACGCTTCGGTGACGATGTGGTGCTTGTCCACGGCCAGCTGACACCCGAATTGAAGGATGCAGGAATGCAGAGGTTTGCCAGCGGGCAGGCCAAGCTGCTGGTGGCGACCACGGTCATCGAGGTCGGCGTCGATGTGCCTGCTGCGACCTTGATGGTAATCGAACAGGCCGAACGCTTCGGCCTTGCTCAGCTTCACCAGCTGCGCGGCAGGGTGGGGCGGGGCGCTGAGAAATCCGTGTGCCTTCTCCTGCGGGGCGACGCGCTCTCGGAAACCGGCAAGCGTCGGCTGGCCCTGATGCGCGAAAGTCAGGATGGCTTTCGTCTGGCGGAAGAGGATCTGGAGCTGCGCGGCGGCGGCGAATTGCTGGGCATACGGCAATCGGGCGACACGCCGTTCCGCACTGCCACACTCGAACAAATCCAGCGCCTGTTGCCTGTCGCCCATGCCGATGCACGGCTGCTGATGGAGCATGGCGACGGGCTGGAGGGCGCACGCGGCGAAGCGGCGCGGGTGTTGCTCTATTTGTTCGAGCGCGATTGGGGAGTGAAGACCCTGCGCGGGGGGTAAACACCCCGCCTGGCAGTCAACCCTGCTCGCTTATCAACACCGCAACCAGCGTCTTGGCGGCCGCGTTAACGTCCGCCCATGCCAGGTCGAAATCGGAACTGTCACCGTGGTAGGGATCGGCCACGGCATGTCCCTCCCGCCCGGGTACCATATCCATCAGCAGTGCGAGCCGCGCTGTCGCATCTGCCGGCCTGATCGCTTCCAGGTCCGCCAGATTTTGCGCATCGAAGGCGAAGATATGGGTGAAATCTAAAAAATCCTGCGCAGTCACCTGCCGCGCGCGCAGATCCTCTATGGCGCTGCCATTCCGTGCCGCAGCGGCAATCGCGCGGCCATCCGGTTCCTTGCCGATGTGATAGTCGCCGGTACCAGCGCTATCGATCTCCACTTCCAGCCCGGCCTCCGCTGCCGCCGTTCGAAAGGCGCCATGCGCCATCGGGGACCGGCAGATATTACCGAGGCAGACGAACAGCACTTTGGGTTTATTGCTCATACCCCTGCCTACTGGACCAAGCGGGGAAGGGGCAATAGGGTCAGCCCAGCTTTTACAGGAGAACACGCTTGTCCATTCGCAACCTTGCTCTGACCGCCTCGTGCGTAGCTCTTTGCGCAGTAGCTGCACCAGCCTTCGCCGCGCCGGCCGACGACTATATCGAGCTGCGCGAGGAAATCTGGCAGGATGTGCTGGATGATAACCCCACCCTTGCAACGCGCGTCGGGGATCGGCGCGGGGATGGCAGGCTGGGCGACCTGTCGCTCGATGGTTACCTCGAAGACATTACGGAAGCGCGCGAATTTCTTGCGCGGCTGGAGCAGATAGACGCGGCCAGCCTACCCGCCGATCTGCGGGTCGATCACGCTATTCTGCGCCGGTCCTTGCAGGGCGAGATCGACGCATCACAGTTCGATCATACCCGCTACGTGATGTTTACCAATCGCGGGGGCTGGTTCTTTTCGCTCGCCTCGCTGCCCTATAGTTCACCGCTTTTCACCGAAGCCGACTATGAAAGCTATGTCGGGCGGCTGGAAGCCTTCCAGCCCATGCACCGGGACGCGATGGCGCGGGCGCGCAAGGGTGTGGAGATGGGCCTAACGCAGGCTTGCGAACCGATGCAGGGACTGGACGCCCGCGTCGAACGCGCAATCTTCGACACGCCGGAAGAGTCCGGCCTTTACGCACCCTTTGCAGAACGTCCGGCCACTATTGGGGAGGCAGATTGGACCGCGCTACAGATGAGGGCGAAAACCGCCTTGACCGACGGCGTGTATCCATCGCTCCGCGAATTTGTTGCCTTCTACCGCGACGACTACATGCCAAAATGCCGCAACGGGCTGCCCGGCGTTTCCGAGACACCGCGCGGGGATGACTATTACGCCTATCGCGTCAAGAACTTCACGACCACCGACATGACACCCGACCAGATCCATAATCTGGGCCTGTCGGAAGTCGCCCGGATCAGGGCCGAGATGGTGGAAGTCGCAGGCAAGGCAGGCTTCGACACGCGCGAGGCGTTTATCGATCACTTGCGCACCGATCCGCAATTTTATGCCGAAACACCGGAAGAGCTGATGCGTGAGGCGCAGGCGCTGGCTAAGGTAATGGACGGCTGGATGCCGAAGCTGTTCGGCACGCTTCCCCGGCTTCCCTATACGGTCCAGCCGATCCCGGCCGCGCAGGCACCCGGCAACACCACCGCCTATTATGAAAGCGGATCGCTGGAAACCGGACAACCCGGCATTTACCGCGTCAACACGACCGAGCTGGACCAGCGCCCATTGTGGGAATTGCCCGCGCTCGGCGTGCATGAGGCGGTACCGGGACATCATCACCAGATCGCATTGCAACAGGAACTGGATATTCACCCGCTGCGCCGGCATGGAACATTCTTCACCGCTTTTGTCGAGGGTTGGGGGCTGTATTCCGAACGCCTCGGTATCGAGATGGGCCTGTATGATACGCCCGCGAAGGAAATGGGTCGGCTAAGCTACGAAATGTGGCGCGCCACGCGGCTGGTGGTCGATACCGGGCTTCATTCCAAAGGCTGGACCAAGCAACAGGCCGTGGACTTCATGCTGGACAGCACGGCGCTGACGCCGGGTAATATCGATGCTGAGGTCAACCGCTACATCACCTGGCCGGGACAGGCGTTGGCGTACAAGATCGGCGAGCTCAAAATCCGTGAACTGCGTACGCGGGCAGAAACTGCGCTGGGTGCGAAGTTCGATCTACGGGCGTTTCACGATACCGTTCTGGAAAATGGCGCTGTGCCGCTGGACGTGCTGGAAGCGCATGTGGACCGCTGGATTTCAGCCGAACTGGAGGGCGACGCTGCCGCGGCCTAATCGGTAGGCCTGAGCATCTCCTGCAGAATTGCGCGGACATCCACCCGCGCACCCAGGCGTGCGCCCAGTAGTGCGGTGCCGCTGATTTTTCGCTGGACGAACAGAGTTTCGGCAGGCGGCAGGTGCCACGCCTCCCGATCTCTTGCGATGGGCATGGACGTTTCGCGCAGTTCCGGCACGAACGCACGGTCACCGAAGTCGAACGGCCCCTCGTGGCTCATTTCCGTGACGACGATATCGATCAGCCTGTCGACCCGCTCCGGGTGACGATCGACAGCTGCCAAGCCTAGAAAGCCTGTTGCCAGAGCTTCCTCACGTACGCGTTGCCGGTCCTCCGACAGCCCCGCATCGATCATTCTGCGATAGGCAGCCTGGACATCGGGCGCGACAGCCCGCGCTGCGCCGAAGTCGAGCAGGACGATCTTGTCGTCCACCCCATCCACCCCTCGTCGGAAACGATAATTGGCAAAATTCGGATCGGTCTGCATTACGCCGAACTCCAGAAGCTCCCGAGCGACCAAGCGGATCAACCGCGCAAACATCCGGTCCCTTTGTTCCTGCGATTCGGTTTCGAGGGTTTCGATCGGCACGCCCGGTTCGAAACTCATGGCGAGAACCTTGTCGCGCGTCAGGTCTTCTGCAAGCTCCGGAACAACGAAGGCCGGCTCGTTTTCCAGCAAACCCGCGTAAAGCTGCATCTGCTCGCCTTCGCGTCGGTAGTCCGCCTCTTCGTGCAGTTGTGCCTTGGCAGCAGCAAGCAACGGCGCAATGTCCAACTCCTCGGGCAGCATCTTGGAGACTCGCAGCAAGCCAGCGACATTGTCGACATCGGAATCGATACTTTCGGCCACTCCGGGATACTGCACCTTGATGGCGAGTGTGCGCCCGTCGCGCGTTTCCGCCTTGTGAACCTGCCCGATGGATGCTGCGGCCATCGGCCGGGCATTGAACAGCTTGAATTGTTTGCGCCAACCTTCGCCCCATTCGACAGCCAGCACCCGGTCGAGCTGTTTAGGCGGCATGAAATCCGCATTGTCGCGCAGCGTCGCTAGGATACCGCTCAGTTCCGCAGGCAGGAAATCGCCGGCATCCATGGAAATCATCTGGCCAAGCTTCATCGCGGCGCCGCGCATATGGCCGAGCCTGTCAGCAAGACGGCGCGCATTGCCCGGCGTCAGCAACATATCTTCCAATCGCGGCCGTTCGCCCGACGCGAGACGCCGCGCACCTTCCGCCGCCATTCCCTGAGCCACTCCGCCTGCCAGCCGAGCAAATCCGCCGAACCGCGCGAGCCTGCCGCTGGGTACGGCCCGGCCGCGCTTGTTATTTCCATCGTCCATGCCAGCCCAACGCCGTAACAACGCGGTCGGTCCCAATCCCGAGACATTCCCGCCCGCACGCGGGTTGCCGCGCGGTAGCCCTTACGGCTAAGGGCTACGAAAGACAGAAACTTCGGACATTCCCGGCACATGAACGCAAAACGATCTGGCGGCGGCGACCGCAAGGGCATTATTCTGGCAGGGGGAACCGGCACACGGCTTTGGCCCCTGACGCGCGGCGTGTCGAAGCAACTGATGCCGGTCTATGACAAGCCTATGATCTACTATCCGCTCAGCACCTTGATGCTGGCCGGTATCCGCGAAGTGCTGATCATCACCACGCCGCAGGATGCCGAGGCGTTTCGCGCGGTGCTGGGCGATGGTGCGGATTGGGGAATGAGCATCGAATATGCCGTGCAACCCACTCCCGACGGGCTGGCGCAAGCGTTTCATATCGGTGCGGACTTCGTGCGCGGTGGACCTAGCTCGCTCGTGCTGGGGGACAACATCTTTTACGGCCACGGCCTGCCCGAACTGCTCGGTAATGCAGATGCGCAGACCGATGGCGCCAGCGTTTTTGCCTATTACGTCGGTGATCCGCAGGCCTATGGGGTGGTCGAATTCGACGAGCAGGGCCGCGCCCGGACGATCGAAGAAAAACCTTCGCAACCTAAGTCCAATTACGCGGTAACAGGCCTGTATTTCTATGACGAAACCGTTGTCGATCGCGCCCGCGACCTTAAGCCCTCGCCGCGTGGAGAGCTGGAGATTACCGACCTAAACCGGCTGTATCTGGACGACGGCGCGTTGAATGTGGAAATTATGGGGCGTGGTTACGCCTGGCTCGATACGGGCACGCATTCGTCGTTGCTGGATGCCGGAACCTATGTCCGCATTACCGAGGAACGGCAGGGGCTGAAGATCTGCTGCCCGGAAGAAATTGCATGGCGCAAGGGCTTCATTGATGACGAGCAGCTTGCCCGCATTGCGGAGCCATTGAAGAAATCGGGCTATGGCGACTATCTCGCCGACTTGCCCAACCACCGTTACACCCAATGAAGCTGGTACGCGGCGACATCGAGGGGCCGGTGATTATCGAACCGGCGGTGTTCGGCGACGAACGCGGCTTCTTCATGGAAAGCTGGAACGCGCAAAAATTTGGCAGCGAAGGCCTGCCGACCGAATTTGTGCAGGACAATCATAGTCGCAGCGGCAAGGGCGTGCTGCGCGGGATGCATTTCCAGAATCCGGGTCCGCAAGGCAAGCTGGTCCGCGTGGTTTCCGGAGCGGTGTACGATGTTGCGGTCGATTTGCGGCGCTCCAGCGCAACTTTTGGACAATGGATGGGCGTGGAACTAAGCGCGCAGAACAAACGGATATTCTGGGTCCCCCAGGGTTTCGCGCACGGCTTTCTGACGTTGGAAGACGGAACGGACTTCCTGTATAAATGCGATGCGGCTTATGCACCCCAAGCCGAACATTCGCTGCAATGGGATGATCCGTCGGTGGGCATCGAATGGCCACTGGATGGGCTGGAACCGATCCTTTCGGACAAGGACCGAAACGGCACGCCGCTTGCAGAAATCGAGGCATTTGCGTGAAGGTTCTGGTGACAGGAACCGGCGGACAGGTGGGCTCCGCACTGATGGCCAGTGCGCCTGAGGAATGGGACGTTGTGGGTCTGGCCCGCGCAGAGCTGGATCTCGCGGACGGCGGGGCAATCCGCGCGATGGTTGCCCGACACAAGCCCGATTTCGTGATCAACGCCGCCGCCTACACCGCTGTTGATAAGGCGGAAGAAGAAGCGGAACTGGCGCAGGCCATCAACGGCGCGGCACCAGGGCATTTCGCTGCCGCGCTTGCCGAAATGGGCGGCAGGCTGGTGCAGGTCAGCACCGATTTCGTTTTCGACGGCACCTCGTCCACACCCTATACGCCCGATGCGCCGCGCAACCCGCTTTCCGTTTACGGCGCGAGCAAGGCGGCGGGCGAGGATGCAGCAGGTGCAGACGCGATCATTTGCCGCACCAGCTGGGTCTATGCCGCAGGCGGCGCGAATTTCGTCCGCACCATGTTGCGTCTGATGGGGGAGCGAGACGCGCTGAACGTGGTGTCCGACCAGATCGGCGCGCCGACACATGCTGCAGGTCTGGCGCAAGCGTTGTGGGGGCTGGCGCGGGCCAACGTACCGGGCACATATCACTATCAGGATGCTGGCGTAGCGAGCTGGTATGATTTCGCTGTGGCAATTTACGAAGAAGCCCGCGCCCTTGGCTTGCTGACGCGCGATGTAGCCATTGCGCCGATCCCCACCAGCCAATACCCCACACCGGCCGCCCGTCCCGCCTTCAGCGTACTGGACGTGACCGAGACAACCGGCATATTGAACGAGGCCCCATCGCATTGGCGCGCAAACCTGCGCGAAATGCTGCAAGAGGAACAGCGCATTGGCTAATTTGCTCGTCACTGGCGGGGCCGGTTTTATCGGCGGAAATTTCGTACATTATTGGCGCGAAGCGCATCCTGAGGACACGATCCATGTGCTCGATGCGCTGACCTATGCTGGCAATCGTGCGACTATCGCCGATTTGCCGGACGAACAGTTCGTGGAAGGCGATATTTGCAATTCGGACATGGTTGAAAAGCTGTTGCGTGACCGCGCTATCGATACGGTTGTGCACTTTGCCGCCGAAAGCCACGTCGACCGCAGCATTACCGGACCAGACGCATTCATCGAAACCAATGTCGTCGGCACGCACAGTATGTTAAAGGCGGCGCGCAAGGTTTGGCTTGATGGATCGGGACGCGGTCACCGCTTCCACCATGTCAGCACCGATGAGGTTTACGGCTCGCTCGGCCCGAATGATCCGGCGTTCAGCGAAACGACCGCGTATGCGCCCAATTCACCCTATTCGGCCTCCAAGGCTGGCTCCGACCACCTCGTGCGAGCCTATCACCACACGTTCGGGCTGGATGTCACGACCAGCAATTGTTCCAACAATTACGGGCCGTACCAGTACCCGGAAAAGCTGATTCCGCTGTTCTTAATCAACGCGCTGCATGGCCGGCCGCTGCCCATTTACGGCGATGGCATGAATGTGCGCGATTGGCTGCATGTAGAAGACCATTGCCGCGGGATCGAGGCGGCTTTTACCGATGGGAAGGCGGGCGAGGTGTACAATATCGGTGGCGGGCAGGAATTGCCCAACCTCCATGTGATCGATGCAGTTTGCCGCGGCGTTGACGCTGCATTCGCTGCCGACCCTGAACTGGCTAGGCGGTTCCCGGGCGCACCGGCGGCACAAGGTAAGCCGAGCGACAGTCTCAAAACCTTTGTCGAGGACCGCAAGGGTCATGACCGCCGTTATGCCATCGATGAAACGAAGGCGCGCGAAGAGCTGGGATATTCCGCCAGCCGCACGTTCGATGAAGGTTTCGCGCAAACGCTCGCTTGGTATCTCGATAACGAGGACTGGTGGCGCCCCTTGATGGCGAATTGAGCCAATGGCGCTGCTGTCCCGCCTGGGCACTGTTGCCGCCGATGCCGGATCGGCCATTCGGGCGGGTAAGCTGCGCGCGTTTCTGGCTGGGAAGTTGCGAAATTCGGTATGGGCGCGGGTAGAAAAACGCCATGTCTTGTATCGGCTCGACAAGACCCTGCTAACGCCGCCGCGCGCGGGACTGGATGCCCGCCGTTATAAAAACATCGACGCGCTGGACGCCAAGGCTTTCAGCGAAAGCGGTTCCGGTGGCATGCCGCGCCAATGGTATGAGGACCGCTTCGCAGAAGAGGCCGTGCTTTGGGCTGCAGTCGAACATGGTGACTACGCCGCGTTCCTGTGGGTCGTCACGGGCGCTGCGCTGCCGGGTTGGTACATACCGCTTCAGCCGCGCGACAAGGTTGTTTACGCGGTAGTGACGGCAGAAGCGTTCAAGGGCCGCGGCCTCGCACCCGATCTGGTGCGTGCGGCATTGCTAGCGGAGCAGGAGGAGGGAGCGGATATGCTGGTCGATTGCAAAGTCTGGAACAGTTCCGCCCGGCGCGCCTTCGAGAAAGTCGGCTTCAAGTCCTTTGCCACCGTTCCGCCGAGCGCGCTCAAACCATTCGACGGAACCGAGGGGCAGTTGTGATGGCCGAAGACAGCCCCGGCCAACCCGACTTGTCCGTACTCCTCGTCAATTGGAATACCCGGCAGATGACGCTGGAATGCCTGCAGTCCATTTACGACGAAACGGTTCGCACCGATTTCGAAGTGATCGTCATCGATAACGCGTCGAAGGACGGCTCGGTCGAGGCAATCCGGGAACAATTTCCGCAAGTCCGCCTGATTGTCGAAACCGAAAATCATGGGTTCGGGCGGGCCACCAATATTCAAGTCAAACAGGCGCAAGGGCGTAAGTTGCTGTTGCTCAACACGGATACGGTCGTGCTGGACGGGGCGATCGATAATCTTTTCGCATTTGCGGAAGGCAATCCGGAAGCGAAAATATGGGGCGGACGGACGCTCTATGCGGACAAAACCCTGAACCCCACATCCTGCTGGGCGAAGCCAACGCCGTGGTCGATGTTTGCTTACGCCACCGGATTGTCTGCCGCGTTTCCCGGATCGGCGCTGTTCAATCCGCGCGCTTATCCCGGTTGGGATCGTGACACTGTGCGTCAGGTGGACATTGTAACCGGATGTTTGTTGATGATCGACAGGGATTTTTGGAAAGAACTGGGCGGCTTCGATCCGCAATTCTTCATGTATGGCGAGGAGGCCGATTTGTGCCTGCGCGCGGCCGAACAGGGCGCGTCCCCGATGATTACGCCCGATGCGACCATAATTCATTATGACGGCGGCAGCACCAAGCCCGGCGCGCGGAAGATCGAGCGGACATTTGCCGCAACACAAGGAATGGCGGAACGGCATTTCGCTCTCGGCAGCCGTTGGACGGGGCAGGCCGCACTGAAACTGGCGGCAGCAATGCGCGCGGTCGGGTACCGGCTGACTGGCAAGCGCGACGCGGCGAAAATATGGTCCGAGGTCTGGCGCGGGCGTAAGGTTTGGAGCGGTACGAAGCTGCGCCATGATGGCTGAACTGCGCTTCATTTCGGACGCCGAGGCGAAGGACTTGCTGGCGGGCAAAGGAAGCTGGCGGCAATACCCAGCCTACGCCGCGCAGGCCGCGCGGCGAATTGGCGCACGGTCCCGCTATGCGCTGATTAAGCAGGACGGCACGGCAGTTGCGCTTGCCAATCTGCGTACCAAACAAGTCGCTGCCGGGGTACTGTCGAGCACTTTAATCAGTCATGGTCCGGTGTTCCTGGGTGAGCCCACACAGGCTGCGCTTGATACCGTTGTACGGACCTTGCGGCAGCGCATATCTGGTGAGGAGAAGGGCGAACTGGTCATCGACCCTGATCCCTTCCTGGCAGAGCTGGATTTGCGAATTGCGAACGATACAGGCAAAACCACGGTTAGCGACGGATACCGGACGATAGTGCTCGATATCAGCCGCGACGAGGAGCTGATCCAGGCAGGCTTTCACGGGAAATGGCGGACCGATTGGCGCCGCGCCGGGAAAGAGGGGCTGGAACTACGTTCCTCTGGCGACCCCGACGAGATCGAGCGTATGGAGCCATTGCTCGATGAACTGGCCCGGACCAAGGGGTTTGCCGTACCGCAGGACGCTGCATTCTTTGCCGAAGCCGCGAGGCAGGCGGGCGAGGGTGAGCGGTTCATCATTCAGCAAATCTGGAAGGATGGCGAATTGCTGTCCGGGCATATCGGCGCCTACTCGGGCGATACGGCGGTCTATTTGCTCGGCGCGACATCGGAACGCGGCCGGCCATTGCGCGCTGCCTATCTGGCGCAGTGGGGCGCCATTTTGACAGCCAAATCCCTGGGCATCACACGTTACGATCTGGGTGGGATCGACCCTGAAGAAAACCCTGCAGTGTATCGTTTCAAAAATCGTATGGGTGGTACCGAAATCGTTTCGCCCGCTCCGGTAACTTACAAGGCGGGCGGATGGCGCGGTCCTTTGCTGGGTCTTGCAAAAGCGGTGTACGCCAAAGGAAAACGGATATGACCCGGCCCGTCGCCAACTTTCACGGTATTGGCGAACCCCCTATCGCGATCGATGCGGATGAACGGCCTTATTGGCTTAGCGAGACGCAATATGCCGAAGCCATATCCCGCCTGATGGATAGCGATAAGGCGGTTTTGTTCACATTCGATGACGGCAATCTGTCCGACCTCGACATCGGCGCGCCTGCGCTGGGTGACGCGGAGGCGGTGTTCTTTATCTGCTCGAACAGGATCGGGCGGGAGGGGTACCTGGACCGGGAACAGTTACAGGAACTGGCAGCGGTACGAAATTTCCGCATCGGAAGCCACGGATGCGATCACACAAGCTGGCGGACGGTGTCGGGCGCAGCGCGCAAGGCAGAGATTGCCGGATCTCGCAAGCAGCTGGAAGTTGCCATCCAGGCGCCGGTGATCGAGGCGGGCATTCCGTTTGGCGCGTATGATCGCGGTGTTCTGAAAGATATTGCCGATGCAGGCTATACAGCCGCCTACAGCAGCGACGGCGGCCCGCGTTACACCATGATAGACGCTGACCCCACGCGTGTTATTCCCAGGCTTTCGTTCCGCGGCGACCGCGACATCGCAGCGCAGGCGCACGCTTTGTTAGAAAGTTGCAGCATCGCCGCACGCTTGAAGCAGGAGGCGAGATTGCGCGCGAAGGTGCTGCTCAAACGCTAGCAGTTATGCGAGGCCGTGAGCCGTCGCCACTGCCGCAGCGATCCGCGCACTAGCCTTGCCATCACCATACGGATTATGCGCCTGCGCCATCGCGTCATAGGCCTGTTTATCGTCGAGCAGGCGATTTGCCTCGCTCACAATACGGTCCCGGTCGGTCGCGACAAGTTTGGCCGTACCGGCGTCGATGCCTTCCGGACGCTCGGTCGTATCGCGCATCACCAGTACCGGCTTGCCGAGGCTTGGCGCTTCTTCCTGAATGCCGCCGCTGTCGGTCAGCAACAGTTCCGCCATACCCATCAAACGGACGAAATGAGGATAATCGAGCGGCTCGATCAAGGCGACGTTTTCGCGTCCTGCGAGCGCCGCTTCCATCACCGGGCGCACGTTCGGATTGGGGTGTACGGGGAAAATGACGGCGACATCGTCCCGGTCTGCAATCTGCCCCACCGCAGCGGCTATACTGCGCATTCCCTCGCCGAAATTC
Source organism: Alteripontixanthobacter maritimus (assembly GCF_003340475.1). NCBI lineage: Bacteria > Pseudomonadati > Pseudomonadota > Alphaproteobacteria > Sphingomonadales > Erythrobacteraceae > Alteripontixanthobacter > Alteripontixanthobacter maritimus. The sequence continues at coordinate 871,633 of NZ_QBKA01000002.1, forward strand.
TCACGCCGATGCGCCGTCAAGGCCACGATCCGTTTCCCAGCGAAGCGCGAGGCCACTTCATCGAGCCCATTAGCTAAGGAAGCATCCTTTGCCACTCGGTCATGCGTCGACAGCAGGGCGTCGATCACCGTGTTGCCGGTAATGTGAATATTTGCGTCCGGCACATTCTCGGCCCGCAGCGAGGCCGCAGCCCCATCGGTCGGTGCAAAATGCAGATCGGCGACAGTGCCGGTAACCTTGCGGTTCACTTCCTCGGGCCACGGGGAGTAGATATCCCCGCTGCGCAGGCCTGCCTCGACATGGCCAACCGGGATCTTGCGGAAATAACTCGCCAGCGTCACCATCATGGTGGTCAGCGTGTCGCCATGCACAAGCACGCGATCCGGCTTCCATTCGTCCAGCGCCGCGCCGTAGCTGGTGATGATGCGGGCCGATAGATCGTCGAGCGATTGGCCGGCCTGCATCAGATCGAGATCGATATCGGGCACGATCCCGCCGATCTCCAGCACCTGGTCGAGCAATTCGCGATGCTGCGCCGTGACCGCCACGCGCACGTCCATCCCGCCGTGATTGCGTAAAGCGTGTACGACCGGAAACATCTTAATGGCTTCCGGCCTGGTGCCGAAGCTAACCAGAATGCGCGGTTGTCCGGCGGTCTTGGCTGGAGCGCTCACGCCCACATGCCCCGCGTGTCGTAGGTTATCTTGCCTTCGCTCAAGCTGCGGGGCGCATCCTTGAACGCATCATGATCGACCAGTACCCCGACCAGTTCGGCCTGGTCCATGGCCGTATCGTAATCTACCAACTGCGCGCCGCGTTGCGCCAGCGTCCCGGGCAGTTCGGTTGTGAATGGTTCTACGACCAACAGGCGCGGTCCGTAATCGGTGGCCAGTTCCTCGGCAATTTCCAATGCCGGACTTTCGCGGAAATCGTCGATGTTCGGCTTGAACGCCAGGCCCAGCAGCGCAAGCTTCGCGTCAGGCGCGGCGTCCAGCATGGCGCGCATCCGATTGGCGACATGAACGGCCTTCGCGTCGTTCACTTCGCGGGCGGTACGGATGATGCGAGCTGTTTCGGGCGAACCTGCAACCAAGAACCATGGATCGACCGCAATGCAATGTCCGCCAACACCGGGGCCGGGCTGAAGGATGTTCACGCGCGGATGCCGGTTGGCCAGCCGGATGACCTCCCAAACATCGATGCCCTGTTCCTCGGCCAGCAGCGACAGTTCATTGGCGAAGGCGATGTTCACGTCGCGAAAGCTGTTTTCGGACAACTTGACCATTTCCGCCGCGCCAGCGTTCGACGGCACACATTCGCCATCCACAAACCCGCGATAGAACGCCGCCGCGCGCACTGAGCAGGCATCGGTCAATCCGCCGATCACGCGGTCGTTGGCGACCAATTCTTCGATAATTTTTCCAGGGAGCACGCGTTCGGGGCAATAGGCGACGGCAATGTCCGGGGAGTCGGAATGGCCCGGCACAGCAAGATCGGGACGCAACTCCGCCAGCAATTGCGCGATCGCTGCGGTCGTACCCACTGGCGAGGTCGATTCCAGGATCACGCAGGCTCCCGGTCGAACCTGCGGCGCGATCATGCGCAGCGCACTTAAAACAAACGAGATATCGGGCTGGTTATCACCCTTGAACGGAGTGGGCACCGCGATGAGATAAACGTCCGCCACCGGGGCCTGTGTTGCGGCCGACAGATGCCCACTTTCCACGACGCGGTGGACCAGCTCGTCGAGGTCCTTCTCCTCGATATGCACCGCGCCCGAATTGATTGTGTCGACCACACTTTGCGTCACGTCGACCCCGCGGACCTTCAAGCCGGAGCGGGCGATTACGGCAGCGGTTGGCAGTCCGATATAGCCGAGACCGATCATGGCCACATCGAATTGTGGTGCGTCAGTTGTCGTCATGTACGGATTGGCCCTAAGGCCCCCCATCGAATTGCAGTCGTGAAGCCCATAGCGGACCGGGTGCGTTTTGCCACGGGCAAGTTTGCAGCTGTTTAAACCGATTGCCGGTAAAGGGCTGGTCGAAGCATGGACCGGATCACGACGAAATTGGGTTCCGTCCGCTCAGCCGCGTTTTCAGCAGAAGCATGGCAAACGCGCTATTCGTGCTGGCGTAACGGCCCACCATCTTGCGCGGCTCCTTCACCATCCTGTGGAACCATTCAAGCCCCGCTTGCTGCATCCATTCAGGCGCGCGGCTGACATGCCCGGCCAGAACATCGACACTGCCGCCTACACCCATGATGAAGGGTACGCGCAGCTTGCTGGCATTGCGGTTGAGGAAGCGTTCCTTGTGCGGCGTCGGCATGGCGACGAACAGGCAATCCGCGCCGCTTTCGCGAATACCGGTGACGATTTCCGACTCGTCTTCTTGAGCGAAATAACCGTGGCGCGATCCGGCGAATTCCAAGCCGGGGAAGCGGCGCTTGGCCTCGATTATAGCGGCATCGAGCTGCGATTGTTTTGCGCCGAGAATATACGGCCGCCTACCGGTGCGCGCGCAATGAGCGAGCAGTTCGAGAAACAGATCGACCCCAGGCACGCGCTGCGCGCCGTCTACACCGAACATCTTCAACCCGAGCACGATCCCCATACCATCGATCCCAATGATATCGCTGCCCCGAACATCTGCTGCCAGCTCGGGATCCTTGTCGAGCTTGATAAGCTTGGCCACGTTTAGCGCCGTATGGCGAACGGGCGGGCTAGCGGGATCGGTATCGCGTGCACTCATCGCGGCTTCGGCGCGCGCAACCGTCTGATCCATGGTCAAAAGATCGACCGGCGTGTCGAAGAACCTGATTCGGCGGGTCATGCGGTGTATGAGCGTACATGCTCTGGCGGACGGTCTTTAGGCAAAGGTAGAGCACCTGCGGGACTGTGTGTGCTGGTTACGCCAGAATGCGATGGCCGGACGACGTTAGGCAATTGAGCGCGGCGCTGGGCCGTATCGCTCAAAGCTAGGGACACGGCAGCGCCGGTAAAGGCCAAGTACCAGCTGTTGGCGCCGCCAAAATACGCGACCGTAAATCCAAGGAAGGTTAGTAAGAAAAGCAGAATTGCGATTGATTTATAAAATAGAGCATCCTGCCCTCGCGATCGGCCAGCTGCTTTCGCGACCATGTTAATCGATACTATTGCCAGTGCGAAAAATAGCAGGGCCGTGGGAAACCCATGGCGCAATGCCAAAAGGAGCCAATGGGAATCGACAGTTGCGTTGACCATCCAGGCCGGGCGGTCGTACCCGGCAAAACCAATACCGAAAATCGGATTGTTCAAAGCAGTCGCGAAACCAAATTCGTAAATCAACATACGATAGTTGCCGGTAGCGGCGCTTAGAGTCAGATATCGAACGATAAACGAGAATACCCCGCTTTGAGTTAAAACCTGCAACAATAGCATGATAACCGAAGTAAATATTATCGCGGTCTTCCAACTCAAAAGCATGGTGCGGCTTTGCAACCAATCGTAGAAGATCATTACAAAGCCTAGGAAAAGACCGATGAGAGCGGCAGAGCTAAGGGAAAAGAAACTGAGTAGGGCAGCAATCGTACCGGCGATGCGGGGCCATTTGCGTATTCCCCCAATCAAATAAATTGGTAGGATTGAGCATAGTATTAGCCCGCCAAGAATAGGATGCGAGAACGGTCCGCTGGACCGTAAGAGGCCGAGCCGATATTCGCTTTGTAGCGTTTGACCGGTTATTTCCAAACCAGCATCGTAGTAAGGTAACGGCCCGAAAATCCCTGCAAATATAGGCTTTACAATTGGCGCACCCCTGATTGATTCGAGTGCCATCGAGCCGCCAGCGATCAACAAGCCAAAGACGATCAATATCATGACCGTGCGAAATTCTGCCATATTGCGTACCGAGTATCTGCCTATGAAATAAGCCATCGCGGTATCAAGAGCGAGCGCACCCCCGCGCTCAAGGCCGGACGTAATACCGTAATGGTAGCTCATACTGACGAAGATAAACAAGCTGCCAAGCCCGAGCAGCGTATCGCAGAGCGTAATCCTTAAGGCACGATTGGCAAAGGCTGAAATAATTAGGGGTAGCGCAGCGATGGCAACCAGCCGATCGGCAAAGAACACAAGGTCGCCGGCCGAGAGGCGAACCTCGCGCGGTAGCAAAAGCGCATAAATGAAAATAACCAGCAGCCAGACGGTCGGTCTTCCCGTGTGAGCGGCGTTCGCGAGTGTTATTGGTCTGCTTCTATCCATGGTCAGTAACATTGGCGGTATTTGTGCAAATTATTAGCGCCCCGAAACAGGCCGGCTGGTTCCCATTTCTACAGGCCGGCCATGGCTTGACCGAACGGCCGCAGTTCCGAAACATGTAAGCAGACCTTTGGTATGGTTGGGATGGGGGGAAACGAAACGAAACAATTCATCAAAGCGGCTGCAAGACCGCGGCGGTTTCTCGCGTAGCATCTGGCAAGGTGCTTTAGTAGCGTTTCCCTGTCATCGCCAGCCATTCAGACCACTATCGCTCATGGCCGTGCGCGGCTCGTCCAGATTTTAGAAGCGATTGCTTCCTCTTTCTAACTGGAAACGCTTGTAAATTTGGCGCCGTCTCAGTATCGGTACTGAAGTCAACGTTCACGAACGAGACCTTATTATGTCGCTGTCTGATCCACGGAACAACCGTTCGTTATCATATAAGCTGCGCAGTCGTAGAGACAGGTTTCTCCGCAAGTTCCTAGTAAATAACGGGCGGCGGATTCTCGATTTAGGTGGGACGGCGCATTACTGGCGGCGCGTCGGTCTGAACTTCCTCAACGAGAATGGCTTTACAGTCACGATAGTAAATTTGGAAGCCAACGACCTTGGAACAGGACCTTTCAAGATGCTCGTTGGTGATGCCACCCAGTTGGATTTACCCGACGGCTCCTTCGATATCGTTCATTCAAACTCCGTTATCGAGCATGTTGGCGGGCAAGCAGAAATTGCCGCCTTTGCTTGTGAAACGCGGCGACTGGCCCCGGCACATTATGTGCAAACGCCAAATTTCTGGTTTCCCATCGATCCTCATTTCTGGAAATTTCCAGGGTTCCACTGGTTGCCAGAATCGGTACGAGCCAGACTATTGCAAAAGTTTTCCATCGCAACAGCAGGCCGTATCGGAGACTATCAAAAAGCGCTTCACGCTGTCCGGGGAACACGCTTGTTATCCATCGATCAATGTAAAGCGCTGTTTCCGGAATCCAAATTGACAACCGAGAAGTTTCTGGGGCTCAATAAATCATTAATTCTCTATAGAAACGCCAGTTAACTTCTAAAGGATAGCGATTATACATCATAGCTTCGCTCTATAATGCCGTCCTCCTTCCTAAACATTTCGCGCAGTCTGATGCGCCAATCGTGACGCTCGGCAGTTTCGCGGGCGTTCCTTGATCCGATCTCCTGTAGATGGTCTGATTGCGAAGCCAGATCGGTAAGAAATGCACGCGCTTCGGGTGCTTCGTCAGGCAACTCTAGCAGAGCATCGGGCCAGTCGAACAGATCGCTCGTTTCCGGTGCGCTGGGGCGTTGGCCGGCAATAACACATCCTGCAGCCATCGATTCGTACCAGCGTTGACCAACGAAAGAACAGGTAAATCGGTTATGCGGGTCGTAAGCTTCAGGCGCGTAGGCAAGAGCAATCTTCGAATAGCGTAGCAGGCTGGCGAAGTGAGCTCGGTGCGCTACCCAATCGGTAAGAGCGCCTATCGTCATATGGTTCGTATGATGGAAAAACCCGCGCTTTTCAATGTTGTGATACTGTGCGAGCTCCGCGCTCAATTCAGGGGGCTGGCGGCCATATCCGTTCACATCGATCGGTCTGGACTTCATTGGCACGTCACTGCCGAACAATCGTGTGTCGACACCGATGGGCATGTAGGAAACCTTGGTGCCAAGCAGGTCCGCCTGCTCTGCGATCAGGCTTCTCATGGGTGTGAAAATTTCGTCGACCCGGCTCAGCAACTTGCGATAGCTGGTAAACGGCCGCAAGGCGCGCGGGATCTTCACGAGTTTTGGCGATAAAAATCCATCAAAAACATAGGCGTAAACTTTCGCATTCGCGGAAATTCTGTCCCTGTATTCTGCAAGATCGGCAACCAGGGTGGCAAAGCCGATTGCGGTGAAAATCCACGGAAGATCACCATGCTCCCCCACTTCCGAAGGGGCATGCACGACCTTACACGCGATCGTATCAGCAATGACACGGTCGAGTTCCAACACACACGCCTGGGCCGGGATGCATGGCAGCCCCGGCGGATCGGTCACCAGGAGCACGGTCGGCGTTTCCAATTCAGTTTTAGCCATTTCCCGGTCCCTTCAGGCGGCCAGACTCTGCTTGTCGCTCTGGCGCTTCAAACAAAGATAGGAACCAATGATCTTGATGCATTCGGGGCGGTCCGGCTGTCATGAACACGGGCTATGTTTGCAGGCGAGTTCACTGGTCCGGTTGCCTACCAAAGTCAAAACTGCACTAGCCAGATTCCTCGCCAACACGGACCGTGTTTCTCAGCATACGACCGCGGCGATCCATCTATGCCGAATCACAGAAAACGCTTTCCTACAGCAATGCCTTGCTCATAGCGCGCCTGTTCTTGTTTTGTTTCAACTGGAGAATCGCTTATGTCGCTCGATATTTTTTCCGGCCATTCCGATACGCCGTCCGCCCCGGCACGGGCTTGCTTTGCTGTCAGCCCCTCGGACACCGAAAACCTGCCAAGGGTGCCGAAGGCGCTGTATGTCGGAACCAGCGGGGACATTACGCTGCGCTGCGCCGACGATAATCTTGATGTTATCTTCCGCAATGTGCCTGCCGGTATGATCCTGGACATTCGCGTTACCAATGTCCGTGCAAGCGGCACGACCGCTGCCGACATCGTGGCGCTCGCCTGATGGGGGCGTTGGGTTTTGGATTCGGATCAAACGTACGATCACGGGCGCATTTGCTGATGAATGGCGGTGCGGTGCCTGTGGCGCCGTGGCAACCTACCGGCGCGGTTGGAACCGATGGCTGGTCCGTCACCACCGCATCGCCTCGGGATCTGTCCTTTGCCGCCGTTCCGGTGGACCGGGCCGGCTTCGACCAAACCGGTATGGCTACCACTTGGAAGGAAAGCGTGCTGCTGACCAAGCGTGTCCGCCAGGCATACCCAGACGAAGCTGCATTTACGGCAGACCGGATTGCGGTGTCGGATTATATCTATGCCGAGGATATAGCGAAGGGTTTTACAAACGGGAGTTTGGAAACCAGTCCGCCACCCATTGCAGCCTGGATAATGCCCGCATGCGAGCTGGTTGCAGGATCGGTCCATTGGGAAATAGCGGCCTATCATCGTGACGCGCGCTCGGATCCGATAACCGGTGTTGGCCGTCAGGTCGCCGCGGTACGGGTGCGAGCCAATAACGGCACCGAGGCGTCGCCTTGGCAGACGGTCGGTAAAACGTCGATATCCACACTTTGCCAGGATGCATCCGCCATGGAATGCTTCGAGGGCGATCTGGACATCGGCGCATTGGCCGACGGCCCGTTCTGGCTGGAAGCGGAAGTGTTCCCCTGGTTTGGCGGTACCGGCAGCGTGCTGAAAAGCGAAGCGCGCACTGGCCAGCGGGAATTCTCGCGCCGCTGGTTCTGCAAGAACGTCACCCGCGCAGCTAACCCACCGATGGTGTATGTGGCGTCTACTGGTGATGATGCCCTGGGTGAGGTGTCATCTGACAGCGCAACTGCTCGGGCAAAGCCTTGCCGAACCTTGGGCGGCGCTTGGGCTCGCGCTCGCACCGTGTTGGGTAACGGCCGTGGTACGATGGACGGCCTGCGTGTTCGAGTGCTGGATACGGTCGATAGTGGCAGCGTTCCCTATGCGGTTAGCTATCCGCAAGACTGCGCCGCCGTGGTCGTGGAACGAGCACCCGAAACCAGCCGCAGCAACGCTGTCGTGCGCTGGAACACGCATTTGCGATGTTATTTCAAGGACCATTCGCCCGGCATCACCGAAGGCGCTTTGACATTCCGCGACTGCACCATCGATCGCACCGCCGGATGGGCATTCTACGGAGAGACGGCGGCGCCGCTGCATGTGCAGTTTCACGACGTGGTGATGCGGAATAACGGACAGCCCGGAACCTGGCGGACCAGTTCGCATGTTTCGATCTTCGGCATGGAGATGACCGGCTATGCCAACACGCTGGCGCAGACCGCGGCGGGTGAAGTGCGCATCTTGCGTGCGCTCGATGCGGATTTGGCGGGGGGCGGCCCAGAGGCTTGGGTAACACTGTGTTGCAGGCTGACTCGCGCCAACGCAGGCAGAATGGCGGACGCTGCGAAGGGAGTGATTTACCACGGCAATCTGTTCCTCTCACCTGTAGCCAGCACAGGCCCCATCGGACTGTCGGCTGTTGGCGTGGCGGATATCGTCGGACCCGTCGCGGTGGTGCAAAATCTTATCGAGGTTACGCATACTACGGCTCAGGTCGCCGCGTTTCTATTGGCCGCTGCAAGCGGAGCATCGCGGCACAGCGTGGTCCATCACAATATCGGAACCGGCGCGGGTCAGCTTGGCCGATGGAACCTCTATTACGATGAAAACGCAGGGGGCGCGCGCGAACATCGGCTGCACAGCTTCAAGGGGAACCTGTGCGAACAGCTCAATACGAAGGGCGATATTTTCGCTCAGGATGGCACACGGCTTGGGCAGTTCGCATTTAATCACGGGGTCGGGTGCAGCGGTAATTACGCAGTTTCGCATGCGAACTTCCCGGAAGCGGAAGAGCAGGATTTCGCCGGACCCGGCACTAGGATCGGGGCCGGAAAGGTGTTGTTCGTGAACGATCGCAGCACTTCGGGCACGGCAGAGGCTCCCGTAGCCGGAATGGGCGGCGGTGATTACCACTTGCTGCCGGAAAGTGCGGCGCGGGCTATCCAGCCCAAACCGGTCCTCGCCTTCGATATGGATGGTATGGCGCGTGGCGGCGGGGCGCAGGCTGCAGGCGCTTATGCCTGAGTAGCGTGCTTGTGGGTCGATGCACGGCTGTTCAGGCGCGTGCGCACCCCTGGGAAATGGCCTCGCGATAGGCGCGGGACCCTTCCGCATTATGGTGCAGGCCATCGGGGCCGGTTGGGCCTTTTATTGCAGGAACGTAGGTCGCGCCCGTCTTTCTGGCGAGCGCGGCCACGTTCCTGCTGGCCACGTCGGAGTTGGGAACCCCGACCAACACGAGTTCACGTTCGCCGGCCAGTTCGAGAAGCTGGGGGTAAAGCCTGCGAAAATCTCCGATCTCATTTCCGGCGGCAAAATGATTTGCGCCAAGTGCAATGACTATTGTGTCCGGATCGGTGGCTTGAATCAATTCCGGTGCGGCCTTGATAGCGTGCTGCAGCCGCGCTCCACCGATACCACCGTTGAAAGTCGTTCCGCAGGCACCGTCCATGTTGGTCTGTTCGATAAGGCTATCGCCCAGCACCAACGTGTCAGCCTTCCCAAACTGCTGCGCCAGATTCACCACGAACGGCGTCCTGCTATCGGGATAGGCCGGGGGATCATAATCGTTCAATTGAAACAGGCCTGCTCCGGCCAGCGAACCGGAGGCGAATAATGTAACGAAAAAGAGCAGGCGTTCCATATAACGGCAAGAGCGCAAACGCCTCTAGCCCGCTATCCGGTTAACTCCCTATCAAAGCAGGTAATGCTACCTATTTCTCGGGAGGTGATGCGCCGACATTCTACATTCGAGGCAAAACCACGGCCAGACCGACGACGAGCACGATCGTGCCAAGCACATAGAAAAACATATCTCGTTTCAGGCGTTGGCGTTTGTCGAGTTTACGATGGTCCATCAATTGTCCTTGAGTCACGCGGCCGAGCCGACAGTTGCGCGCTCGCTAACCACTCCAACCACCATTGGCAAGCGAGCCTAAAACGCTTTAAGGGCAACGGCCTGACGCGGCGCGGTCAACGCACGCAATCTTACTAACAAGGACGAGCCAGCCATGTCCGATCCGGCCATTGTCAATTATCACTCCAACGTCCGGCACGATGTCCTGCCTCATGTTCCGCGCGGAGGTACGTTGTTGGACCTGGGCGGGGGCGATGGCGCCACGGCAACGGAGGTTCGCAGACAAGGATTGGCCGATCGTGTGGGGGTCGTCGATATGGTCGAACCGGCACCGGGATCGAAGCTCGACTTCAACTACCAGGGCGATCTAACGCAGGATGGTTTCATCGAAAAAATTGGCGAGGAGCAAGGTCCGTTCGATACGATCCTGACCCTGGACATCCTTGAACACCTGGAAGATCCCTGGACCATGGTGCGGCGATTGCACCAACAATTGAAACCCGGCGGCGTGATCGTATCAAGTGTGCCCAACGTGCGGCACCGTTCTGTCACCGTACCGTTGTTGCTGGGCAATAAATGGCAGTACCGGGACTCCGGCATTCTGGATCGGACCCATTTGCGGTTCTTCGTGAAGAAAACCGCCATCGAACTGATGACGTCGAGTGGTTTGACGCTAGAGTCGGTCGCTTTGCTACCATCGGGAGGCCGGATCGATCGGACTCTGGTCAAACTGCCGATCATCAACACTTTCTCGGCACTGCAATTTGCGATCAGGGTTCGCCGCGACGATTGATAGGCTTCAGGTCGCTTGAGAAGCAGTCAAATTTCACCTGATTCCGCAGCGTGCAAAAACGCACCGATATCGTCGGACAACATGAGCGTTCCGGCGGCGACGATGCGTTCGTGCGGCCAGTCCCACCATTTGACGGCCTGAAGGCGATCTATCGTTTCCGCATCGAAGCGTTTGCGCACTTCGCGTCCCGGCACGCCCCCAACGATTGCATAGGGTTCGACATCGCGCGTTACTACCGAACCCGTCATCACGACCGCCCCGTTACCGATGGTTACACCTGACGTAATCGTAACGCCGCTCGCCAGCCAGACATCGTGGCCGATGCGTACGTCGCCGCGCGTGACCGGATGCCCGGGGATATGTTTTAGGTCGGTTTCAAGCGCAGAAAAAGGGTATGTCGTGACCCATTCGGTACGATGCCCACCGCCGAGGATGACCTTGCAGTTCATCGCGACGGAACAGTAGGCGCCCATGAGGAATGTCGTTCCCTCTCCAAAATCGAGGATTTCGAGATCACCGTAGCTTCCACGCCCGATATCGTATTGCGGATAGACCTTAGCCAGTTGTTTAGGCCTGATCTTGATACCCAGCCTGCTGGCAAGGCGGTGTGACAAAGGGCGATACCTCATGCGCCCTTTTCCTTACCGCTCCTAATTTGCGTAGCCAAACCCTTTAACCAGGCACGCATTGGCGGTGGTGTCATCGTCCAGCTAGCCACCAAAGTAACGAGAGTTACAGGAACAGCCAACGCAAAAGCCGTGAGCGCTCCAAGCGGTTTCGAAACACCAAGTCCAATCGTCATTCCCAATAAGACCATGAAGGTCGCTAGCAAAGCCGCACCATTTTGGAGCCGACCATCTGCGACCAAGAACATTGTTACAGTATCACCGGCGGTACGCGCAAGATAGACCCATGCAGCGCCCGCGGGACCAAACCATCCCAGCGCAAACCATAGGGCAAGAATATAGAGCGGCAGTTCGGCCAGCATGATTTGCGCCACGCGATGCGGTCGATTTTGCGCCTGAAGACGCGCGTATGGTACTTTGGCGAAAACATTCGCCCACCCCGCAATTGCCAAAATTTGAGCCAGTGGAGCTGATTGGCCACCGATATCATCGCCCAACCAAATTCGCATAACAGGCTCGGCCACAACGATAAAACCCGCTACCAGGGGCGTTGTAATTGCGTAAAGGGCGCCAACGGCGTATGCTGAAAATTCGCGACTTTCCTCTTTGTTAGCTAATGCTAGTCGCGGAAATAACGCATTTGCCAGGCTGTCGGCTAGCACAGCAATCCGCCTAGTCGCGTCGAGCGGAACGGCGTAGATCGTGACGGCGACCGCGCCCAGCACTGTACCGATCAGCAGCCGGTCGGAGAAGACCAACATCAAGCCAATCAGGCCGGTCGCGGAAACCCACCCGCCATACTTCAACATCGAAACGAACTGTACGCGTTCCCATAGTAGTAAGGCACCTCGACCAAATTCGCGGCGGCACTCGCGCAGTAGCAGAAATAGCGCTGCGACCCGGGCACAAAGCGCTGCCACCACCAGCGGCATTAATTCAGGCCCGACAAAGTGGGCGATTGCAAGAGGCAGGAGCTGAAATAAAGCGCCGTTGATAATCGTGATCCGGTTGACCACGAAAAATTTCTCCCGGCCCATCAAGGCGCCACTAAGAATACCGATGGTGGTCACAATTGGCAGGCTGAGTGCCATAAAGGAAACCAGCGGAACCGCTTCTGTACGCAGCTCGTCAGGCATTTTCATCGCGTGGGCGAAGACGTAATAGGCGACGCCGCCGATGATCAGCGCGCCAACTGCCCCGATCAGTACATTGGTTGCAAGCGCCGTGCCTAGCGCGGCGCGTCGTGACTCCGCCGTGTCGTTCTTCAGGGAGGCTACGCGTTGGTTTGCGGCACGCCCAAGCCCAAGATCGAGCAGGCCGCCAAGTCCGAGCACTAGCCAGACTATCGCCAGCACGCCATAGCGGGCAGGCCCGATCAACCCGATATAAATCGGGATCGTGACGATAAACAGCACCAGCGGAATGCCGAATCCGGCGAGGTTATAGGCGGCGTTGCGGCCGACGCTCATCGCTTGGTACCGATCGCATCGCGCAATCCTGACACAAATCTGTCGCCTATTGTGCCGCGTGTGAAGCGCTGGGCGGCGGGACTTTTCTGCCACTCAGCCAGCGCCGCTTTCAAGTCGTCTTCGTCCTCGAGCAGGGTGCGCATGGCATTCTCCAACGCCCCGGGCTGGCGCATATCGACCCGAATTGCGAACGGACAATCGTCGAAATACCCGTCAACCGCAGTGCCTGCGGGATATGCAATAGGCAATCCAGCAAACAGCGCTTCGATGAATACCAGACCGAAGCTTTCGCGGCTGGACGGCATGACGAAGCCGCTTGCCCGATTAAACCGCCTGGCGATAGCTGCGTTGTCGATGGCCCCCTCGAAAGTGGTACCGTCGCCCGCCATCGCCTCGGCAGCAGCTACGTCGGACGCCGAGCCGCCACCGATCACGGACAAGGTGGCGTTAGGAAGGCTGTGGCGAAGGTTTGCCATCGCAGCTGTCATTGCAGGAAGGTTCTTCAGTTTCGCGTTACGCAGATGGAAGGCCGTTACCAGCCCGTCCCCGCCCTGCCGAGGCGGGATAATCGTGTCGCGAGCCATCGCGCAGGGAAGCAGGGTCGCACTTCGCGCACTTACGCCCAGCATCTCTTCGACCGATCGCTGTGCCCATGGAGCAAACGGGAAGATGCACGCCGCTTCGCTGTAGATTCGCGCAAGCCGGCCGCGCAGATCCGGCCTCGCCCGAAGGATGCGCGTGTCGGTATTGCCTTGCACCGACAGTGCGTAAGGTACGCCGAGCAACTGTGCCGCACGGGCAACGCAAATACCTTCGACAGTCAGCTTGTGTCCCACCAGTAAATCAGGACGTGGCACTGTTCGCAGCATCTCTGCCAGCTGGTGACCCAGATTGTTGAGCAACCGCCAATGATGTAGTCCAACGGGCGGGGCGGTATAAGCGAGGGTGGTAACCGGTCCGTCCTGCGCAACCCGCTCGACCGACAGATTTGGCCAGGCATACCGGAATTTGGATGGATTGCGCCGGTTCAGCGAAATTATATGGTTTTCGAAAGCATGATCGGACAGTTCGACCAAACGCGCAATAGCTGGCGTTTTCTGCGCGGCGTACGCATCGGGAAAGTCGGCGCTGACATGTACGATGCGCGCCTTGTCGTTCGCTACGGGCATGTCCGGTTCGGTTCAATCGCGCGCGTCGAGGCGTAGAGGAGCCAAACCGTCCTGACCAATGGCCGCAGGACTGGCCGCCACTGCGAAAAACTGCCGCGGGCAGTTGCTGGGTACCACAATGGTTTGCGCAGTATTCAAAGGCTTCGAAGGTTGAGGCAGGCTTACACAAGAAAAGCCATACGACCACACGCCCATTGCCGCACCATCGGTGCGAAAATCATAGGTGCCGGGTGCCAGCGCCGCAGTAAGCTCGACCGGGCGGCTGGCATTTCCGGGAATTCGTGTGAGAGATCTGGCTTCTGCGTTTTCGAGCACTGCATATCCGGCTGGAATACGCCAGTCGAATGGGCTCGGTCGCTGCTGCGCTTCGCGTGATGGCCATGGGGCGATCAGGCTGCGCGTATCGCTGGCACCGTCGTTCAGTAATCTGGCCAATTGCGCAGCGGTTTTTATGTCGCCCTGTTCGGCCAATCCAGCAATAATTGGTACCGCGGTGTCACGGCTGATCGGGTTGCCAGCAGCACTACGCGCGGCAAAAACTTCGGCTAACGAACGCGCGGGCAGGGCAGAGTACTCGGCGCGAAGCCAGCCTTCCGACCACTTTCCCGGATCATTCAGCCGCTGTTCCGCGGCGGCGAGAAAGCGCTGGTTAGCGGCATATTGCCGAACCTGCTGCGAAAACCATGGGCGGGCTTCGTCGTGGCGGCGCAACATGGCCTCTGCGTGGACCATGGCCACATCAAAACGTTCGGCCGATGCAGCTTTAAGGAACAGCTGCTGCTGCACGCGCAGATCATGCCATCCGGTTTGCGCCATCCGTGCTCGGAGTGCGGTCGCAGTAGCCGGCTCGGTCATATCCTGCTGTGCTAGCGCAAGCATGGCGCGCTGTTGCAGCGGCGATACTTCGAGGGCTTCCAGTGCCATTCGCCTCGTTTGCAGTTCCGGCAAGACGATGCGTTCGCTTTCCAGCATACGCGGGGCAATAAGTGTATTGGCAAATGGCACATCCATCGCAAGACTGTTGCGAGTGAGAGCAAGACCGGTTCCGCCCCAGGCCAGGAATACGGGCACCGCCAAAGCGATACCTACCAGCCAGCCGAGCCAACGCGCTATCATGGTTTATGCTCACCCAAACGGCATCTCCATGCAAAGTACAAACGACCGAGCTGGCGCAATTCGGCAGATGTCACCCCTCAGCCTGCCTCGGCTTCATCACCATAGCTGTAATAGCTGTAATGGTAGTCGTAGGAGTAGCCAGCCTGTCGGAAATCGAATTTTGTCATCACGACGCCAGCAATATTCGCACCATTTTCCGTCAGGCGGCGCATGGCGGTACGGGTCTGGCCAGTGCTGGCCCGGCCGGCCTCCGTGACCACGATAGTATGGTCGGCAGTACGCGACAGCATCGGCGCGTCCGCAAGACCCATAACCGGCGCAGAATCTAGCATGATGACGTCATATTCATCCTGCAACTGCGCCAGCAGGTCGGGTAGCAATTGCGTACTCAATATCTGTGCGGGATTGGTCGGACGCGTGCCGAGCGGAATGAAGTCGAAAGCATGATTGCTGCCACCGGTTCCTGCGCGGCGTATGCCTTCTTCCAATGTAACTTCCGTTGCGAGTACGTCCATCAGGCCGCGCTCGTTCGGGATGCCGTAAATTTTGTGCAGGCTGGGCTTGCGCAAATCGCAATCAACCAACAGCACGCGCCGCCCGATGTTTCCGAAGTCCTGCGCAATAGCCAGCGAGGTCGTCGACTTGCCTTCGCCCGGCTGGCAACTGGTAACCTGCAGCATCTTTTTACGACTGCCACCCGTCGCCATGTCGATGGCCGCCCGGATCGAATAATAAGCCTCGGCAATATCGCTCTTCGCGTCCTCCAGATCGTCGGTGTCGACCGTATCCACCAGCGGTGTGCTGCCGAGCAATGGCACGTTGAGCGTCCGCTCCACGTCGTCGGGTGAGTAGAGCGTATCATCGCTGGCTTCCCTGAGTACGGCAAGACCCCCGCCTACAAGCAGGCCCAGAATCAGCGAGATCGCCATGTTCTTCGGCAGGCTTGGCGAAACCGGTCCGCTGGGCACGCCAGCTGGATCGAGCACACGAATGTTGTTGGCATCCACATCGGAAGCGCCGGCGATTTCAGCGGCACGACGTTGCAAGTCGCTTAACCGCTCGCGCAGATTGTCGGCATCACGGGTAAGCAGGTTGAACTGCACACGGCGATCCTGTTCGCCCAATGTCTCGTTAGCCAGTTCGGAACGGGCCGCATCGAGCTCGCTTTCTTGCCGCTGCGCCACTTCATATTCGGTCTTGATCGAAGTGCGGACCTGTTGTGCCGCAGCGTCGATCTGTCCTTGAAGCGTGTTCAGCTTTGCCTGTGTCTGCTGGACTGCGGGATAGTCCGCAAGATAGCGCTCGCGCAACTGCCGCAATTCTGCCTGGGTGCTGGCACGCTGTTGCAGAAGGTTCTGTAGCGAACCGTTCTGCTGCGCTTCCGGCAGGCTGAGCGCATCGACCCCGCGCGAACCGCGAAAGCGTTGCTCTGCCAAGATGCGGCGTGCGCGGGCATCGGCATAGGCCTGGTTGAGCGAAGTCAGGTTTGCAGCCACGATAGACTGGCCTACCGGCGCCGCATTGCCTTCATTGTCGCCGGCGGTGCCGCCTTCGGCAAAGATCAGTCGATTGCGACGGGCGTATTCTACCGCGGCCACTTCCGCTTCCTGCAAGGCTGCGCGCGTTTCGATAACCTGCTGGTTGAGAATGGTGCCGGCATATTCGTTGGCGTCGGCCTTTCCGCTGGCATTGCGTTCGGCAAAATTGCGGGCGTAAGCGTTGGCGATCTGCGCCGAGGCCGTCGGGCTTTCCGATGTATAGGTGATCGAGACCACCCGGCTGTTTTGCGGCACAGTCATGACGACGCGCGATTGCAACAGGTCCGCAACACCGTTGCGAAGCTTGGCGATGTCGGCTGCCGAAGTTGCAGCGATTTCTTCCGGCGCGAAGCCCATCTGCTGCAGAAACGCTTCGTTCTGCGCCAAATTCAGATCGTCCGTCACTTCGAGCGCCATGGCGCGGCTTTGCACCACTTCCACAAGCGTGTTGAGGTAACGATCCGTCTCGAATGCGTTGATAACCGGGTTGGCATCCTGCCCCTCCGTCACCCGGATGCTTTCATTATCTACCCGCACTGTCGCAGCGGCAGCGTACATCGGCGTTTGCAGCAGCGTGATGATAAGGCCAACGATCAACGCAATGCCGGCCAGGATCGCCACCATCTTGCGCTGCCGCCAAGCCATCGCTCGCAAGTCGGCCAAGCTGAAGCCTTCGGGCATAAACCCTCCTGGCTGCTCGGTTGTCGCTCGTTCGCTCTGGAGCAAATTGCCCCGTGTAGTCATGTCCTGCACTGTATCAGTCCTGCCTTGCACGCAAACGCTATCGAAGAACGGTGGCAAAAATGCCGAAGGCGGGCAGGGTGCGGATCAGATCCTGCCACAGCACCGAGCGCCTGTTGGTACCCACCATCACCCTGTCACCGGGAAACAGGACCGGATCGATCATGGCCCCTGTGCGGACCTGCTGCAGATCGAAACGGGCGGCCATCTGCTGACCGTCGACTTCGCGAAAAAGCACGACTTGATCGAGCGCAGCCGACCGTTCCGGCCCCTTGGCAAGCGCCACCGCGCCCATCAACGTGGTTTCCGGCTGGAACCGGAAAATTCCGGGGCTTTCCACCGCACCCTCGACAGTCACCAAATGACTGCCCTGTTCCAGCAGATTCACTGTAACTACCGGGTCGCGCAAATAGCGAGCAGCGAGGCGGTCCCGAATGGAATTGCCGATCGCTTCAGTGGTTCGGCCAGCTGCCATCACGCTGCCAACCAACGGATATTGGAACGTACCGTCCTGACTAACGCGCACACTATTTATCGACAGTTCTGGTTCGCCCATCACCGTTATTGCAAGCGTATCGTTGGCGCCGATTGGGTACACCGATAGCTGGCGCGTGGCGGACGCGAGCCCAAGCAATTCGGCATCTACCGGTATTGTCGAGCGCACGACTCCTGTTTCGACGGGTGGTGTACTCTGACATCCCGCCAGCGCCGCTGCGCCCAGCGTCGCCATCAGAACGCGCGATAACAAATTGGCCAACTTCATCGATAAACGTCCATTTTTCCGGCAGGTGAACACGCCGATCCTGCGCGCTGCGACCTGTCGCCGATTTCAACCTCCCACTAACGGTGCCTCTAGCGTGTGGCAAGGCGTGGGCCTTTGATTCACCTATGTTAGTTCGCCGTCGATCCGATCCCGGGGCCAGACACGACAAAATGATCAATGCGGCACCGGCCCAGCCTGCCTGGCATCGGGTGCGGCGCGGTTTGCGAAGTGGGCGATGGCATATGAACAGAGCATGGCGACCGCGATTGTCCGCAGCGGATAATCCACCACCGAATGCAACATCGCAACCACGATAGCTGTAGCAAACAAGGAAAGCGAAGGCGGCGCGAGACGCTTTATGAACAATGGCCAGGTGCGCCGGACGAACCAGACAACAAAAGCGATAAGAAGCGCAGCGGCCGGGATACCACCCTCTATTAGCAGTTCGAGGTAATCATTATGCGCATGGTTGACGTAAAGCATTCCAACCAGTGAGAGCGGCTCGTACTGCTCGTATACTTCGCGGAAAGTGCCGAACCCGCTACCTAGCGGCATCGTTTGACCCACTACCGTAACAGCCTGTGGCCAGATTTCGAACCGCCGATCCACGCCGATGGCCCCACGATCCGTAATTGCTGAAAGCGCGCCGCCGTCGATAAACGGTAGTGCGAGCACGCTGACGATTAATAGTGCAAAACCCCCGCCGGCATATAAGATTGCAGTCCGACCGGGCGCCAAGCGTGCACGTACCAACACCCAGGCACCGGCAGCCAAAGCGAACACCAATAACCCGAGGCCTGCGCGCGACGCAGTGAGCAGAACCGCGAGCGCTGTCAGAGCTACAATTGCAACGGGCAAAATGTAATGTTCAAGCTGCAAGGGTGCCGTGCCGCTGGTTCTCTTTATTGGCTGCGCAATACGATCCCTTGCCAGCCATACCAACGCGCCCATCACAAGGAAGGTCGCCTGATGATTGTGATTTGTAAAAAATCCAATGGAGAATTCGCGGTCCGACCGGGAGAAAGGATAGAACCCTTCGCCGATTAATGTCTGACCAAGACCCATGGTTATGGCGATTGCCAGCGCAATCAGGATGCCGCGCGAAAGCGCCTCGTGACGGAACGCGTCACCGCTGCGCACTGCCAGATAAATGGCGATGGCGGGAAGAAGGAACAGGGAAGCGCGCAACGTGTGTTCAGAATTCAGCGAAATCGCTCGCCATTGCGCCGCTCCGAATACCGCCTCATCCATCGCAGCGACACCTGTATGAGTCGGCAATAGGGACCACAGGCCGGGCGGCAATGGAATCATGGTTGCAACCATCAGTACGATCAGCGCGATCAGCAACACATCTGTGGTGCCAATGCGGAACCGTGCGCTTGCACGGCCGGCCAGAGCAGCCGCAATCACGCCGCAAGCGACTAGTTCAGCGAAATGACGGGTGGCCGGATAGCTTGGATTGGTACCGCCAAATACCAGCATAACGGCGATAGCCACGCTCCAGGCCCAACCGGCTACCGTGCCGGTCCGGACCACTTCACGATCTCGCCTTGCGACAGGCGCGGTGTCCGAAGGAACCGCAATGTCATGGGCAGGTTCGATTGATTGCACTTTGTCTCGGCCTCTCGATCGCTTAATCCGCGTGCACATTGCCGGGCGTTATCGAATCGCTTCGGCTGAACCCCGGCAGCCCCCTCATAATGAGGTTCGGCCCGGATGGAACGGAATGGATTGCATGGAAACGTTCACGCTGGCCGACGCCGCTGGCAGCTTGCTGTACATATTTGTCGCCGGCTTGTATTTCTGGGCAGGGTTCAGGAAACCCACACGCGGCGCACCTTTGGCAGGCCGCGCGCATTGGATCGGGATCGCACTGTTCTTCGTCGGACTTGCGGTTTTTCGGATGGTTCAGGCAGAGGAAGGGTTGCGCGCCATCCTGCGCGGTACTTTTACCGATGAGGCGGCTTATGCAGAACGTTACGCCGTCCAGGGGCCGGTTGCTGCTGCATTGGTGTTGATAGCGGTCGCAGTCGGGGTCTGGCAGGCGATGACGTTTCGCAAGCGCACTTTTTCGATGCTGGCAGGGACCCTTGCTACATTGGGTTTTATCGGATTGATCGTTCTGCGCATAATCTCATTCCATCCGCTCGACCAACTTATCTATGCCTCCGCTGGCCCCTTGCGGGTTAACTATCTGTTGGAACTTGGGCTACTCGCGCTTGCCGCCTACGGCGTATGGCTGCTGCGGGCCGAACGGCGCGCAAGGCGTATGCGAAAGACGCGTTCCTCAAAAGTACGGCGGGCCGGGCCGGGCCAGCGATCCGAGCTGTAAACTCTTGCAGCCTATCGGATTTTCCCGTTCCGACGGCCGGGCCTTGAAATTTGATAGCTTACGGTGCATTGGCACCGGCAGTTCCCGGGGTGGTTCGGGCACCTTTCTTACGTTGATGCTCACGGGTGTAAACCGCTTCTATGTTGCTGAAACCGGCACTCTTGCAAGATCGGCGTTTCGTGCCGGCAATCGGGCTGCGTCGAAAGCTGTCGCTTTCGCTCGTGATGCTCGATGTAGTCCTGCTTTCGCTGGCGCAAATTATCGCTGCCACTATCTGGCCGGGTGAGGCCCAGCGCGGTACGGAAGTCGCGATTGCGCTCATCGTTCTTTACGTCGGTACTGCGCTTGAGCGCGGCGTGTACATGGGCGAGAATTTCGCCTTCTTCCGGCGCGCCCGGTTGCGGCGCATGGTACTGGCTCCGATCCGCACGTTCTTCGTTGCCTTCGCGCTCCTGCTGGCTGCGCTGTTCCTGTTAAAGTGGCAGGTGCTCGTCTCCCGCGCAGAGATATTCCTGTCGGCGATAATCTTCCTCGGCATGATTTTTCCGGCACGCTGGGGCTGGGCCTATCTGGTGGCACGCAATTGGCCGCGCGGGGTCAGCCGGGTCGGCCTGATCGTGGACGAGCCGAACGCCAGCCCCGGTCGCGAATTTTCGGTGGTGGTGGAGCCGGGCGACTGGCTGGATCCCGAACGCGACAACCCCGACATGTACGAGCGCCTTTCTGAAGAGCTGCGCGGATGCGATGCTGTAGTGGTGGCCTGCCGGCCGGAGCGGCGCGGCGTCTGGACCAATATGCTGCGCGGGCTTGGAATGCGGATAGACCTGCTGGCGCCCGAGCTGCTGGAATCCCGGCCGGTGGCGCTGGGCCAGTTTTACGATACGCCCTCACTCGTGATCGATCGCGGCCCGATGAAACTGGCCGACCGGGTGTCGAAGCGAGCGCTGGACCTGATCGTCTCGGTCGCAGCGTTGATCCTACTTGCTCCGATCCTCATCGGTGCGGCCATTGCGATCAAACTCGACAGCAAGGGGCCCGTGCTTTTCAAACAGCAACGGCTGGGCCTTGCCAATCGCCGCTTTCAGATGTTGAAATTCCGCTCCATGCGAACCGACAGCCTCGACGCTAACGGCACCACCTCAACTTCGCGCACGGATGACCGGGTGACGAAGGTGGGTAGATTTCTGCGCCGGACAAGCATCGATGAATTGCCGCAATTATACAACGTGCTGGTGGGCAATATGAGTATTGTCGGCCCGCGACCCCATGCGCTGGAAAGCAAGGCGGAAGACGCGTTGTTCTGGGAAATCGACAGCCGGTACTGGCACCGGCACAAGATGAAGCCTGGCCTGACCGGGCTTGCTCAGATCCGCGGCTACCGGGGCGCTACCGAGACGAGCGACCAGTTGGTGAACCGGCTGGAGAGCGATCTTGAGTATGTCCAGAGCTGGAGTCTGGTGCGCGATTTGACAATCATTGCACAGACCTTGCGCGTGTTGGTGCACCCCAACGCGTATTGAGCCTTGTTCGAACCGCTGGATGGTCTTTGTCCCGGATTATTCTCAATTAGCGATTTGATGTCCCAGCGACGTTACGGAAACCTGATAATACGCGTTATCCACTAAGCAAATGCATGGTTTGCTAGATCACGGTTAACTAAGCTGTCGGATTGATGAACGGCCTGTAATCGTTGATAAACCGCGGTTTCCGGGCATCTGAACTCGGCTGGATCAACGGTTTGATAACCTATTTCCCTTAAATCTTGTGTCTATGACACGAGTAGAAACCCGTATTGGGCTCATTCCTATTGTTCTCAGCGCGGCTTTGGCTGCCTCTGCCGCACATGCCGAAGGCGTGCCGGCAGGAACGCTGATCGAGAACACCGCGCAAGCGTCATACGACGTAGGCAATGGGGTGGAGACAGTCGATTCCAACACCGTAACCCTTAAAGTGGATGAGCTGCTCGACGTGACCGTGACTTCGCTCGATGCGGCAGCGGTAGGTACCGCGCCGGGCGATGCGGTTCTAACGTTCGAACTCACCAATATTGGCAACGGACCGGAAGCGTTCGTGCTGACCACCAACGCTGCCGTTTCTGGCAACGATTTCGACACAACAGTCGATGGCATTGCCGTCGATACGAACGGCAACGGTGTTTACGACCCCGGCATCGACGAAGTTCTCACCGGGCCGGAAACCACCGCGATCCTGCCAGCCGATGGCAACCTTACTGTCTTTGTCCTGGTCACGGTGCCGAATACCGCCACCGACAGCCAGCAAAGTTCGGTGCAACTCATCGCCGATGCCGTGACAGGTAGCGGCGCGCCAGGGACGACATTCGGCGCGCAAGGTGAAAATGGCGTAGACGCTGTCGTTGGAACCACCGGCGCGGACGACGATGCGACCGGTTCGCTCATCGTCGGTGTTACCACGGTAGAGCTCGTGAAAACCGGCGTTGTCAGCGACCCTTTCGGCGGCACCAGTGCGGTGCCCGGTGCAATCATTACGTATACACTGTCAGCCAGCGTTAGCGGCAGCGGAACGGCGACGGCGCTGGTCATCACGGACGCCATTCCATCCGGTACATCCTACCAGTTCGGAACATTGGCGCTGGACGCGGCTCCGCTAACCGATGCGGACGATACCGACGCCGGCGAGGCCGACGCTACCGGCATCCGCGTGGATTTGGGCAATGCCCCCGGCGGAACCGACAATATCATCACATTCGATGTCAAGATCGACGAGTAAGGTAATAGCCATGCATAATAAATTTATCTCTGTTTTCGCTGCGGCCGCTTTTGCGATCGGCGCGTTTTCCGCGCCAGCCACGGCACAGGACAAACCGGTTACTCTGGCCGGCGATGTCATGAAGGAACAGATCACGCTCGATGACAATGGCGGCGATCGTATCGAGATGGTTGCGCCGGACGTAGTGATTCCTGGCGACCGTCTGTTGTTCGCGACCAGCTACACCAACACCAGCGGCGAGGCGATTGAGGATTTCGTCGTAACCAATCCGCTGCCTGCGGCCGTGCGCTTGTCCGAAGGATCCGACGCTGATCTCGTCGTGTCGGTCGACGGGGGCGAAACCTGGGGCAAGCTAAACGACCTTCGCGTCGAAAGCGAAGGCGGCGTGTCGCGCGATGCAGCTGAAATTGACGTTACCCATGTTCGCTGGACGCTGGCGAGCATTGCTCCCGGCGAGAGCGGCCGACTGGAATATTACGCAATCGTGCGCTGATCAAGTGCATGGAATACCGCCATTTTTCGCGGGCGGATCGGGTAAGCGCGAGACGTAAAACAAGGGACCAGTAGAATGAAACGCACCTCTCAATTGCTGGGGGCGGTAAGTGCATTCGCACTTATCGGGCTCAGTACACCAGCGATGGCAGAAGGCACCCAGGCGGGCCAGACCATCACCAACACCGTAACGGTGAACTACAATGTCGGTGGAGTCGCCCAGACGGCGGAAACCGCTTCTGATACGTTTACTGTCGACCGCCGGGTCAACTTCACGGTTGTCGAAACAGGTAATGGCGCCACTTCCGTCTCGCCGGGTTCTTCAGAATCCTACGTGACGTTTGAAGTGACCAACCTCTCCAACGCGGCGCTCGACTTCTCGCTCGACGTTGCCCAAGACGGTGCGGACGACTTCAACATCCGCCAGCCAGGCACGCTCAACGACGGCTTCCAGCTGTATCTCGACAATCCGTTGGCGGGTACGGTGGGTGAATTCGACGCAGCCGATACGTTGATTACGTTCCTCGACGAAATCCCTGAAGACGAAACGGTCACCGTTTTCGTCGTTGGTGATATTCCAGGCGGAACGGTTACCGGCAACACCGCGAACGTTACCCTAACCGGTACTGCAGCTGAAGCGGGTACCACCGGCGTTCTTGGCGCTGATGTAGTTGCAAACACGGGCGATGCCGATGATCCGAATGCGGTGGATACCGTGTTTGCCGACACCGGCAATGACGGGATCGAATCCGATACAGACACCTTCGTAGTAAGTGCCGCAGCGCTTACCGTATCGAAGACCAGCCGGGTAATTTCCGATCCGGTCAGCGGCGTCACCAATCCGAAAGCCATTCCAGGCGCAGTGGTCGAATACTGTATTAATGTGGAAAACGGCGCCGGAAGTGCTACTGCCACAGGCATCCAGGTTACCGACGTTCTCGTCGCGAACCTGACGTTCGATAACACCTTTGGTGTATTCGTCGACGCGACCGCGGATGTGAATAACGTCTGCTCCGGCGGTACGGACTCCGGCACTTATACGGCTGGCACGCGGACCGTTGCAGGTACTCTCAGCGATATTGCGGCTGGCGGATCCCAAGCGTTCTATTTCCGGGCGATCATCGATGGTGATGTGACGTTTACGACACCGTAAATCCAGGATGAATGTGCGTTTTCATCCTACTGTTCGCGAATGGGCAGCAGCGCTACTTTTAGTGCTGCTGCCTCTCGTCGTGTTTAGTGGGATGGCACGCGCGCAGGACATTACGAATACCGCCAGGGCCGAATGGAGCTTCGGCGGAGTGGATTTCTCGGTTGAATCGAACACGATTGTTACGACGCGCGACGCCTTGCCGCCGCAAATTCGCACTTTTCGTCCCGGAGCGGGGGGTACCCCGCTCGAATTTCCGGCACCGCTTTGCCCAGCCTCGGCAGGCGACACTGCCTCAAATGGCATTGCCAGCGCGCGCACCGCTGGTGGAACGCTGTCGCAAACCGTCGAGCAGAGCTCCATCCTTCGTGCAGGCCAGCCGCTGGTCTACGAGGTGCGCGCGGCATCGGCGAATGTCGATCCTGGTGCAGTCGACAGCCTGACTACTGTCATCACCACCAGCACCGGCGACCGTGAAACAATAATTATTTACGAAACCGGGGCTAACACCGGGCTGTTCATCGGACAGATCGCCACCCGCCGCATCCCCCCGCCGGTCCGGCAGGACGATTGCGCGCTCAGCCTGACAAACGGCAGTACGATTCAGATCGCCGTCCTGGAGACAGGTGGAACCGCTACGATCCTGCAGGCGCAGGTCGAGGTGCTGGTCGATCCATTCGGTATCCTGTTCGACAGCGAAACCGGGGAAGCAGTGTCGGGCGGCCGGGTCACTCTTGTCGAAGCTGCAACGGGACTGCCCGCGACGGTATTTGCCGAAGACGGTGTTACTCGTTGGCCATCAACTGTTATTGCCGGCCAGCCAATTACGGACGCCTCCGGTAATGTGTACCCGATGGAAGACGGGGAATACTGGTTTCCGCTGACATTTTTGGGAAATTACCGTCTATTGGTTGAACCGCCCGGTCCGTACAGCCACCCTTCGGTTGTCTCCCCGGAACAGATTGCACGGCTGTCGCGACCGGGTGGCGGACAATTTGTAATTGTGGATGCTTCCTATGGCGACGAAGTGGCCCTGGTATCGCGCACGCCGGTGCAGATCGATATTCCGCTCGATCGACCGGGAGTGGCCGTTGCGATAACCAAAACCGCCTCGCGCGCCGATGTGCAGCCGGGTGATGCGGTGTTTTACACCGTTACAGTGCGCAATCCCGATGCCGTGCGCGCCAAGCAGGACGTGATATTGGTCGATACGCCGTCGCCATCGCTCCGCCTGCGGAAGGATTCCGTCCGCATCGACGGAACACCCGCTCCGCAAGCGGCGACTTTCGCGCCTGATGGCAGCACGCTTACGCTGGCGCTGGGTGATATTGCTGGTGGGGCGACCCGGCGGATAACCTACGCCATGACGGTGCGCTCCGATGCCCCTGCAGGAACTGCGGAAAATCGCGCAGAAGCGATTGATTCCCGAGGGCGCAACGCAAGAGCAAGCGCCACGGTCAATATTCTGCGCGATATCATCGTTAGCCGCATGACGATCATCGGGCGCATCACTGCGGGCGACTGCCGCATCGAGGAAGCGCAGCGCATCGGCATTCCCGGCATCCGGGTGATGATGGAAGATGGCAGCTTTGCCGTTACGGATGCGCAAGGCCGCTATCATTTCGAAGGCGTGGTACCCGGCACGCATGTGGTGCAGGCCGCACGGATGACGCTGCCCGAAGGCGGCGAATTCGTCGATTGCAGCCGCTCGACCCGTAATGCCGGTAGCGCGACCTCTCGTTTCGTAATCGGGCGGGGCGGTTCGTTGGTGGTGGCAGATTTCCACGCCATCCTGACCGAGGCTGCGTTAGCTGAAATTGCAGCAGCAGCGCCGGTCGGACCGGGCGAGCTGGCGCTGAACGAAACCGTTGAAAATGAAAGCGATTTGCTTGGCGGGACTGTAGCGCCTGCGCAGCTTAACGTAGTTAATGCAGCCGCAAACGATGCTTCGAGCGAAGCCGAAATTGGTGTGCGCAACTGGCTGGAATTGGGTGACGGCCCCGACGGCTGGTTGTTTCCGGGTACCGACTACAACCCGCGTGCGCCTGCAACCCGCGTGGCAATCCGCCATCGTCCGGGGCAGAAGGTGGTGCTGCGGGCCAATGGCAAGAAAGTCGAGCCGTTGTCCTTCGAGGGCATGCGCACGTCTGCCGACAAGGCTTTCTCCGTCAGCCAATGGCGCGGTGTCATGCTGCCGAGCGAACGGACACAGCTCACTGCGGATATCCTGAACGCCGATGGTACTGTCGCGCAGTCGATTGAACGCATGGTGTATTTCACTTCGCTTCCCAACCGCGCCGAACTGGTTCGCGACCAATCCTTGCTGATTGCCGACGGCCGTACGCGTCCGGTGATCGCTGTCCGGATGCTGGACCGTCGCGGGCGTCCGGTACGTGCCGGTGTGTCGGGCGAATTTACCATCAACGCTCCCTATCAGAGCGCCAGCCAGATCGAGGCGCAACAATTGCGCCAGCTGACCGGGCTGGGCGGGGCGAGCGCGCGTTGGCTGATTCAGGGTAATGACGGCATCGCCCGGATCGAACTTGCACCGACCATGGTCAGCGGCTCGCTCGATCTTGATTTCGCATTTTCCGATGGAGACATTACTCGCACGCAAAAGGTCGAAAGCTGGATCGAGCCGGGCGATATCGAATGGACGGTTGTGGGCCTCGCAGAAGGCACGGTCGGTGCGCGCAGTGTAGCTGACAACATGCAGCGCAGCGGCAGCTTCGACAGCGATCTGGGCAACGACGCCCGTGTTGCGCTGTATGCCAAGGGCCGCGTACTAGGGAAGTATCTGCTGACGCTGTCCTACGACAGTGCCAAGCAGCGCGATAACCAGCGCCTGCTCGGTACGATCGACCCCAACGCCTATTATACGGTGTATGCCGATGCCAGCAGCCGCCGTTTCGACGCTGCCAGCCGCGAGAAGCTCTATCTGCGTATCGAAACCGCGACGTTCTACGCGCTGTATGGAGATTTCACGACCGGCTTCGACCAGACTTCGCTTGCGCGTTACAACCGCACCGCGACTGGTGTAAAAGCGGAAGCACGCCTCGGCGCGGTGCAGGTGCAAGGCTTCGCTGCGGAAGTTGCCACCCGCTACCGCCGCGACGAGATCCAAGGCGCCGGCATTACCGGACCATACCGCCTCGGCAGCCGCCGTCTTGTGCCTAACAGCGAACAGGTGGCGATCGAGACGCGCGACCGGTTCCGCAGCGAAATCATCATCGAGCGCCGTGAACTGACGCGCTTCATCGATTACGACATCGACCTGCTATCCGGCACCATCACCTTCAAGGCTCCTGTCACCAGCCGCGATTTCGACCTCAACCCGCAATTCATTATCGTGGATTACGAAGTGGACGAATTGTCGGGCGATACCTGGAACGCCGGCGCGCGCGCCACTTTCACAAATGACGATGACAGCGTGCGTCTCGGCGCAACGATCATTTCCGACAAGGGCGACGACGAGCGCACCAACATCGCTGCTGTCGACGCACGCATCCGCATCGGGGACGCTACCGAAGTCCGCGCCGAACTCGCCGCTAGCCGCCGCGATGGTGAGACGTCGACGGGTTGGATGGTCGAGGCGGAGCACCGTACCGGCAATCTCGACGTGCTGGCATACGCCCGATCGTTGGAGGCTGATTATGGTGTCGGCCAGCAAAGTGGCGCGGAACGGGGCCGCCGCAAAGTTGGCGTGGACGCTCGGGTGCAGCTTTCCGACCAGCTTAGCGTGGTAGGTAGCGTGTGGCAGGATGACAGCATGACGGACACCGCCCGCCGCCGCGCAGCGCAGGTTCAGGGCACCTATTCCGCCGACACCACCGATCTGCGCCTCGGTCTGACGCACTTTACCGATCGCCTGCCCGACAGCACCATCAATACCTCCACCGTGCTGGAAGGCGGCATCACGAAGCGTCTGCTCGACAATAGGCTGGAACTCAGCAGCACCAGCAGCATCGGCCTCGGCACTACCGAAAGCATCGATCTGCCATCCCGTCATCGCTTCGGCGCACGTTACGCCGTGACCAGCGACGTGGCACTGGTGGGCGTGTATGAAATTGCCAACGGCGAGACCATCGATGCGCGCACATTCCGGGCCGGTGTCGAAGCCAGCCCGTGGACCGGCGGTAAAATCGTTACCGCACTTGGCCAGCAGGACATCGGCGAGCTGGGCAATCGCAGCTACGCCGCCTTCGGCCTCGCCCAGACCATGCAGGTTTCGCCGACGCTGGTGTTGGATGCCTCCATCGACGGCAGCCGCACGTTGAACAGCAGCGACGAACAGCTCGGTTTGATTGCCGACATCGTAAACCCCGCACAGCCCGTCGCTAGCGGCGGCCAGCTCGGCCAGGATGGGACCTTCTTCGAAGACTTCACCGCCATTTCGCTGGGCGCTGCGTATCGCAAGGACCGTTGGAGCGCGACCGGCCGCGCCGAGTACCGCGATGGCGAATTCGCTGATCGCACTGGCGTCACCCTGGGCGCAATCCGCCAATTGGGCGAGGGCAGCATTGTCGGCTCCGGCTTCACCTATACCCGCGCGGAAGGTGAAAATGGCGCGACCACAGAAATTCTCGACGGTGCGATTGCGCTCGCCCATCGCCCTGCCGCATCGGAAGTCGCTTTCCTGGGTAAGCTGGAATATCGCAGCGACGCGGTGACGAACGCTGTTGCAGGGGACTTCGGCCCGACCGGACGCACAGCGCTGCTAGTAAACGGCGACGCCAGATCGCGCCGCGCCATCGCCAGCCTGTCTACCAATTGGTCGCCCCACGGCACCGCTAATTACGACGTCGATGGCGATGGCACGACCGATGATGTCGAAGGCCAGGTGCGCCGCGAGGAATACAGCCTGTTTTTGGGAGGTCGCTACAATTTCGATAGCGTAGAAGGCTTCGACCTTGAAGGTTTCACTGCGCTGGCCGGTCTCGACGCACGCATCGGTGTGGGCGAGCATATCGAGCTGGGCGGTTCCGCCACTGTGCGCGCCAACCTGACTGACAACACCACCAGTTTCGCCTTCGGGCCGCAGATTGGCGTGGTTCCGGCTGACGGCGTGCTGGTGACTTTGGGCTACAACATCTCCGGCTTCCGCGATCCCGACTTTTCCGCCGCCCGCAACACCGACAAGGGTGTGTATGCCGCAGTCCGCCTGAAATTCGATGCCGACACATTCGGCTTTCTGGGGCTGGGCCGATGATGTGCTTCCGTCCAATCCCATTGGCAGATGTTGAGCCGCTGTTAACCATGCCGGACTATCGCAGCGGCATGAGCCTTGTCCGCCTGTTCCTGATCGTCCTGCTAAGTGCCATCGTGCTGGCCGCAGGGATGCTGCCGGGAAGTGCGCGCGCGCAGACGGAAACTGTGGACTGGGCCACACTTGGCGCCGGTAATCTGACCGGTATCCCGAGCCCATCGACCGCGACCGGGTCCGATGGCACGACGGCGACCGTTACCTACAATGCGCAAACCGTCGGACCGGGAACATTTACTGCCCCATACGGCAATTACGTATCGTACTTCAACGGAACGGTGGGCGACGCCCCGCAGCCGCTCATCATCAATTTCGACAATTCGGAATATGATCCGAACGACAAAGTAACGACGATCGTAACGCTCAGCGAAGCTGTGAAAAACCTCCAGTTCTCACTCAACGATGTCGATCGAGGCGCATTTATCGATGCGGTCGAGATTTCCTACGATACTGGCAATGGAACCTGGCAGAACGCCGCACTCAACAACGCATTCTGGCAAGCCAATTCGTCCGTGGCGCGCACCAACGATACGATCGTGAACGGCTGGACCGGCGTCGCCGGGTCGGGCACTGGTTCGACCAACGGGCGGCTGGCCATGTCGTTCGGCAACACCAACGTCAAACGCGTCCGCATAACATATTTCAGCTATGTGAATGCGGCTGGCGGCAATCCTTCGGGACAGTTCGCGGCCCTGTCCGATCTGACTTACAGCCGTCCGAACACCGACCTTTCGCTCGCCAAGACGGTATCGAACGCCGCCCCGACGCCCGGCAGTAGCGTGACATACAGGCTGACCTTAAGCAGCGCCGCCAGTTCGAGCCGTACACCGTCGAATGTGCGCGTTACAGACACATTGCCATTGGGTTTTGCGTTTGTTTCCGCATCGGGAACAGGAACTTTCAACTCCGGCACAGGGGTTTGGACAGTCCCGACCATCGCACCGGGAACCAGCGTATCGATCGAGCTCACCGGGACAGTTAACGCATCTGCCGGAGCCACGATCACAAACACTGCCGAAGTGACGTCCGGTACCCCATACGATCCGGATTCCACGCCTGGAAACGGCGCAACGAACGAAGATGACTACGCGTCAGTCAGCTTCACGGTTGCTGGGGCAAGGGTGGCTGGCACGCCCCCTAACCTGGTATGCCCGGCTGGCGAAAACCTGTTTTCATGGCAAGGCAGAAGCTGGGCGGCAGGTTCGACCAATAACAATTTACAACTGACCACGTTGGGCGATGTTAATATCGCCATAGCGAATGACGGCGTATTTTTGAACAATGCGGCTTTTGGGGGCCAGTCGCCAGCGTTGCAAACCGGATTCGATGGGGGACTGGGAGCGCCGGGACGTTCGCTGGCTTCTTTGGTGGACATGACCAGTCGCGAAGGTCGTGCGACGTTTACGGTAACTCTCCCCGGAACATTTGCCGGCGCGCAGTTCAAGATTTTCGATGTTGATTTCGGCACCAACCAGTTCGCCGACCTGATCGAGATCGAGGGTCGCCGCAATGGCGTGACGGTGCAGCCGACGCTGACTAACGGGGTTGCAAACTACGTCATAGCCAACACGGCATATGGCGATGTCGTTGCTGCAAACAATACCGCGGATGGCAACGTCGTCGCGACGTTCACTGCGCCGATAGACACGATCATCGTACGCTACGGCAATCACTCGGCCGCGCCTGCAAACCCGGGGCAACAGGGGATTGCGCTGCACGACATCAGGCTGTGTTTGCCGACGGTCGATCTGGGGCTCACCAAGGTCAGCACGGTGCTGTCCGATCCGGTGAATGGAACCAACAATCCAAAGGCGTTGCCCGGCGCGCGTCTGAACTACGTATTCTCGGTCGCCAATCCTGTCGATCTCAGGCTCGATGGAGTGGTTCTGTCGGACGCCGTGCCGGCCAATCTGAAGTTCTGCTTCACCAACCCGAATGGCGCCCCCGCCGTGGCGTTCACCCAAGGCTCGCCAACCTCCACCCTCGGTTTCAGCTACGCCGGACCCACCAATACTGGGGACACAGTAGAGTTTTCGGTCAATAACGGCGCTACCTGGAACGCGCCCGTGACGCTCGACGCAGATGGTTGCGACGCGGCAATCACGAATTTCCGGGTGATCCCGACCGGAACCTTTGCAGCCAATTCCAACTTCACGCTGAATGCGCAATTCGTCCTTAAATAAGGCGGCGCGGCAGTAAATTGGTCGGGGAGAGAGGATTCGAACCTCCGGCCCCTGCCTCCCGAAGACAGTGCTCTACCAGGCTGAGCTACTCCCCGACCGTGTCGGTCCCGAACCAGGCTAAACGCCGTCCGGGTCGCGGCAAGGCGCGCGCTATAGGCACCGACCTGCAGGGTGGCAAGCATGGACGTGCGGCGCTAGGCAGCCTCCATGCCGACCGATCCCGTTAGTAATGATTCTCCTCACCCGGAGCAGCAATATCTCGATTTGATGCGGCATGTCTGGGACAATGGGGACAAAAGGCAGGATCGTACGGGGATCGGCACACGCTCCATCTTTGGTGCCACGCTGCGCTTCGATTTGTCCGGCGGCGCGATGCCCTTGCTGACAACCAAGCGCGTGTACTGGAAGACGGCGACGCGCGAGATGTTATGGTTCCTGACCGGATCGACGAACATCCGTCCACTCGTGCTCCAAGGTGTGAAGATTTGGAATGAGTGGCCCCATGCGCGATATGTCAACGAGACTGGCGATGCCTTGTCGCTGGAAGCATTTGTCGAGCGGATTGCTGCCGATGAGAAGTTTGCCGCACGCTGGGGCGATCTTGGCCCCGTCTATGGCAAACAATGGGTGGACTGGCCGACTTACGACCGGACGCAGGATGGTTCGTACCGGGCGGGAAATGGTATCAACCAAGTTGCGCAAGTCATTGAAAGTTTGTCAAATAATCCGTTCAGCCGTCGACACATTATCGAAGGGTGGAATGTGGCCGAACTGGACCGGATGGCCTTGCCCCCTTGCCACAAGACATACCAGTTTCATGTTTCCGGTAGGGGTAAGGAGGCGCGGTTGAACGCGCTGCTGTATCAGCGCAGTTGCGACGTAGCCCTGGGGCTGCCGTTCAACCTGTGGTCGGCTGCCCTGCTGCAACGAATGATCGCGCAGCAGGTAGGATTGCAGCCGGGAGAGTTGGTCTGGAATGGCGGCGATACCCATCTTTACAGCAACCATGCCGATCTGATCGAGACGCAGCTTGCACGGGAACCGCAGGGCTGTCCGACGCTTGAAATAGTTCGCAAGCCTCCGACGATATTCGACTATAAGATCGAAGATTTCGCGGTGTCGGGATACGAACCGCATCCTCCGATCCAGGCAGCGGTGGCGGTATAAAAGTACGGGCGGGGCGCAACTTGACCGCTCGGCCAGGTTGAAATAAAATAATGCTGCTCGGCAAGATTGCTACAAAGCGAAGCCGAGAATGCGAAGCCGAGATTGTTGAGGACCATGGGAGAGCGCAGAATGGCCGGAAAGCCCGATACAGCACGGCCGAACACCGGCGCGGGCGGCGGTAGCAACCGACCCGCTCTGTCGCTTCATGTGCCAGAGCCCTACTATCGCCCGGGCGACGCGGTCGATTTCAGCCACGTTACTGTCACCACGCCGGGCGACCAGCCTCGGCCTGACGAAAACTGCCACCCTGACGAAACGGTTGGACTGACCACCGATCTTATCCGGGTGCTGGGTGACGACAATATGCCGCATGGTCCGTGGGACCCGAAACTGTCGCCGGACACGCTGCGCGAAATGCTGCGGCATATGGCGATGACCCGGGCTTTCGACGAGCGGATGTATCGTGGGCAGCGGCAGGGTAAGACCAGCTTCTACATGAAGTGCACCGGCGAAGAGGCAACCAGCATCAGCGCGGCGATGGCCTTGGCAAGCGACGATATGGTGTTCCCGAGCTATCGACAGCAGGGCGTGCTGGTGGCGCGCGGTTATCCGCTCATTGAAATGATCAATCAGATCTATTCCAACCGGGGCGATAAACTGAAAGGCCGCCAGTTGCCGATCATGTATTCCAGCCGCGAACACAGTTTCTTCACGATTAGCGGAAACTTGGCGACGCAAACCCCGCAGGCCGTCGGCTGGGCGATGTCGAGCCAGATCAAAGGTGACAGCCGGATCGCGGCGACGTGGATCGGCGACGGGTCGACGGCGGAGGGGGATTTCCACGCCGCCTGTATTTTTGCCACTGTGTATAACGCGCCGGTCATTTTCAATATCGTTAATAATCAATGGGCTATCAGCAGTTTCTCAGGCTTTGCAGGAGCCGAGCGGACGACCTTCGCGGCGCGCGCCATCGGCTATGGCATGGCCGGTTTACGGGTTGACGGTAACGATCCGCTGGCTGTGTACGCGGCGGAAAAAT
Organism: Alteripontixanthobacter maritimus; assembly: GCF_003340475.1. Classification (NCBI taxonomy): domain Bacteria; kingdom Pseudomonadati; phylum Pseudomonadota; class Alphaproteobacteria; order Sphingomonadales; family Erythrobacteraceae; genus Alteripontixanthobacter; species Alteripontixanthobacter maritimus. The sequence goes on from NZ_QBKA01000002.1 coordinate 906,075, forward strand.
GGGCAGCTGATCGTGCGCGCGCCAATGCCGGCCCAACTGTTATCGAACACTTTACTTACCGTGCGGAGGGGCATTCCACATCGGACGATCCTGCCGCTTACCGAAGCGCGCAGGAACGCGACGAATGGCCGCTTGGCGATCCAGTGATGCGGCTAAAAGACCACCTTATCGCGCTGGGTGAATGGGACGAGGAGCGCCAGACCGCGCTCGACACAGAATGCGTTACCGAAGTGAAGCGGGTTACCAAAGAAGCCGAAAAGAACGGTATTCTCGGCCATGGTTTGCACCATCCGTTCCACACCATGTTCGAAGATGTGTTCGAGGATTTGCCGTGGCACCTGGAAGAGCAGGCGGCGCAGGCCGTGCATGAACGCAAGACCAAATTTCCTGAAGGGTTGCCGAAATGAGCGACGCGAACGCCATGACGTCAGCAAGTGATGCGCCGAAATCCAACGATTCGGATGAGAACGAACCGCGCCCACTAAATATGATCGAGGCGATTAACGAGGCGCTCGACATCATGCTGGAGCGCGATCCGGACGTGGTGATCATGGGAGAAGATGTTGGCTATTTCGGCGGGGTGTTCCGCTGCACGGCAGGTTTGCAGGAAAAGCATGGCAAGACGCGGGTGTTCGATACGCCGATCAACGAATGCGGCATTATCGGTGTTGCGGTCGGTATGGGAGCGTATGGTTTGCGTCCGGTTCCGGAGATACAGTTTGCAGACTATATCTATCCCGGCCTGGACCAGCTCATTAGTGAAGCGGCGCGGCTACGCTACCGGTCCGCTGGTGAATTCATCGCCCCGATGACGGTACGTAGCCCATTCGGCGGCGGTATCTTTGGGGGACAAACACACAGTCAAAGTCCAGAGGCCCTGTTCACGCACGTGTCAGGCCTGAAGACGGTCATCCCGTCCACGCCCTACGATGCGAAGGGCCTGCTGATTTCCGCGATCGAGGACAATGATCCGGTAATCTTTTTTGAGCCGAAACGTATATATAACGGTCCCTTCAGCGGCTATTATGACAAACCGGTCGAACCCTGGAAGCGCCATGCCGACGCCGTGGTTCCCGAAGGTCACTACCGCATTCCCTTGGGCAAGGCGCGCACCGTGCAGTCGGGCGAGGCCGTTACCGTGCTGGCCTATGGCACGATGGTCCATGTGGCGAAGGCAGTGTGCGAAGCCAAAGGCGCCGATGCCGAGATCATCGATCTGCGCACGCTTGTTCCGCTGGACATCGAGGCCATCGAAACCTCGGTAAAAAAGACGGGCAAGTGTTTGATTGTACACGAAGCGACGCGCACCTCAGGCTTCGGTGCCGAACTGTCCGCGCTGGTTCAGGAACGCTGCTTCTACCACCTCGAAGCTCCGGTCGAACGCGTGACCGGCTTCGACACTCCATATCCGCACAGCCTCGAATGGGCGTATTTTCCCGGGCCCGTCCGTATCGGCGAGGCCATCGACAGAATTCTGGAGGCCTGAGTCATGGCGAAATTCACATTCAATATGCCCGACGTCGGTGAAGGCGTGGCCGAGGCTGAAGTGGTCGAATGGCACGTCAAGGTAGGCGATACGATCAGCGAGGACGATCATCTTGTCGACGTCATGACCGACAAGGCTACCGTCGATATCGAAAGTCCGGTGGATGGCAAGGTGCTCGAAATCGCTGGAGAAGCAGGCGATATCGTCCCAGTCGGCTCGATGCTGCTGGTGATCGAAGTCGAAGGTGAGGCGAGTGACGAAGGTGACGATGTTGGCGAAGCGGCTGATGCTGACGACGTCGTGACGCCTGCTCCGGCACCCAAGGACGAAGCGGTCACCGAGCGGATCGAAACGGAAACGTCCGATGCAAGCGACGCCAATGACGCGATTGCAAGAGGGCGCGGAGAAACTGCGCCAGCCAAGCCATCACCAGAGAAGCCTGAACTTAGATCTGTCTCAGCAACGGATCCCAAGGTGCTGGCTTCGCCCGCAGTTCGCAAGCGGGCTAAGGACTTGGGTGTAAGTCTTTCCGAAGTAAGGTCATCCGAAGAAGGCCGTATTCGGCATGGGGATCTTGACGCATTCCTGTCCTATTCCAGTAGCGGTGGTTACGCTTCAGTTGGCGCAACCCGCGAAGACCAGCCGATCAAGGTGATCGGACTTCGCCGCCGCATTGCCGAAAACGTGCAGGCCGCCAAGCGCAACATCCCGCACTTCACTTATGTCGAAGAAACCGATGTTACAGAAATGGAACGGATGCGGGCGCAGCTGAACGACAGGCGGGGCGGCAAGCCCAAGCTGACCATGCTGCCGCTTCTGATAACCGCGATCTGCAAGATCCTGCCGGACTATCCGATGATCAATGCCCGCTATGACGATGAGGGCGGGGTGGTAACGCGCCATGGCGCCGTTCATCTAGGCATGGCCGCGCAGACTGAGAACGGTTTGATGGTGCCGGTGATACGCGACGCGCAGAGCCGCAATTTGTGGCAGCTCGCGACTGAGATCGGCCGTTTGGCCGATGCGGCGCGGGACGGTACGGCGAAGTCTGACGAGCTATCCGGCTCTACGCTTACGGTAACTTCGCTCGGTCCGCTGGGCGGGGTGGCAACTACGCCTGTAATCAATCGGCCGGAAGTCGCCATTATCGGCCCCAACCGTATTATCGAACGCCCAATGTTTGTGCCTGACGGTATGGGCGGTGAGCGGATCGAAAAACGCAAGCTGATGAATATTTCGATCAGCTGCGATCACCGTGTCGTGGACGGGTATGATGCGGCCAGCTTCATTCAGGATTTGAAACGGATGCTGGAAGCGCCTGCGACGATGCTGGCGGGCTAGGCTGTCTTAGCGCACGCGGGCGCTGTAGGTGATGCGCCCGCTGCGCGGGGGTACTGTCCATCGCAGGTTTGTCACATCTTCGGGGGATGCAATCCGGCCGGCATGGCGCAATTGGCCTAACCGCCCCCAATGGCGTCCGCCATCCGCCGATACCGTCAGGCCCGCCCGGCTGCTGCGGGTGAAAGCGAGGGCACGCGGCACGGCAACGGATACTGTCAAATCACCGTCGTCTCTCGGCTTCTCCCACTCCACCATAAGCACGACGACGTCGCCGCGCTCGAGCTCGTTGGCTGGCGCCAGGGTTCGTGCGGTACGTCCCTGCGTAATTAGTCCCGTGCGCTCGACATAGACTGAGCGGGAGACGGCGTGAATGACCTCGGCCGCCGCGCTGGTAGTCCATATCGCGCCGATCAGGCCGGTCAATCCGAACGCAAATGCCACCGTCCGTGCTGTTTTCATGGCCCCAAACCCCCTTGCCTTCCATCACGGAAGCGCTGCGGATGCCGTACGTTTGTAAGCCCGAAAATATGGTTAATTGGCGGTCTGTAAAATAACTTCGCGCTTACTCTGTTGCAGACTGTTGACACCCGAATGAGGCTGGCCTAGTGGCGCGTTTCTCCGGTGGTCAAGGTGCTGTCGGACACACCCGCGCGGGTGTAGCTCAGTTGGTTAGAGCGCCGGCCTGTCACGCCGGAGGTCGCGAGTTCAAGTCTCGTCACTCGCGCCATTTTCTTTATTTTGAAGTTGTTGGATCGGCGGCCGTTTCAGGGGCAGCCGACAGTAAAGCCATTCTTGTTACGTGGTTGGTCGCACAGTCCGAAAGCGAGTGCGTAGCCCGACCAGCATTCAGCAGATTCCGAATTCCTGCTACACGAGGATCAATCCTCCGGCACGCCCCAGCGGCCCGTCTCCATCCAGATCAGGAAGTTGCGCAAAGGAACCAGCCATAACAGGCCCAGAACGATGTACACGACAGTCTGCGCTAGCACCGGCCATCCGCCGATAAGTGGTGGCGCATAACGCGCGATTAACAAGGCATAGATGGTGAGTGCCAGCAGCAATCCCACAATGCCGAAAGGAATGCGCCATGTTGGTTGTTCGCGCATGGATCAAACCTCGTAGAAGCGGGTGGGGGTAACGATGGCATGGAGGCGCTGGTCATGCGGCTCCGTCGGCAATTCGTCGCGCAATTGTACGTCCCAGGCCATGCCGATGCGGACGGTGTCGGGATGGTCGGCCAGCCAGCGATCATAATGCCCGCCGCCTTGACCCAGCCTATCGCCAGCAGCGGTGAAGCCGAGCAACGGTATGAACAACACGGTCGGTTCGGCAGGCGCTGCGTCAGCCTTTGGCTGCCTCATCTTGAACGGACCCGGTTCCAGATCGCTTTCCTCGAACATGTCGGTCCATTCGGCGAATTCCACGACGGGCTCGGCAACGTCTTCGTTTGGGGTATCGCTGAGCCTTGGCAATGCAACGGTATGCCCTAGCTCCTGCCAATGCCTGGCGTAGGAATGTGCAGGTGCCTCGTGCGCGGTGGCGTGGTAAAGCCCCACGATCGCACCCTGCGGCACTAACGCCGCAAGAGGCGCGGGCGGACGCATGAACAGTAGGCCGCGTGTCGCATCGTCCAGCGCCGCTACATGCTCCCGACGCGCCGCCCGCAGTTCCGATCGTAAAGCCGCCTTCGCAATGCCGGTCTCGATGCTCTGCGGGGTATGCGCGGGCGGGGTCTGCGGAGGAATATCTGTCATCAAAGGTGCAATCCAGTCCACCGGCATGGCCGGGATCGGGCCCATGGTGGGTGGCGGAACCACCATGGGTCGGTGCCAGGGAAATCCTCTGACGCGAAAACGTCAGGTGGGCGCCGTATGCTCCAGGGCCCGGGACTTTCCCTCCCGAAAGAGGGGCCCGTACCCAAAAACAGGGACAGCTCCCTAGGATAGCTTATAGCCTCAGGGATGTTCTACGGCTCGTGCCGGGCAGTCCCGCCACCATCTATCTAGTGTGCGGTGGCGCTTGTCTCAAGCTTGGTCGCGCATTCTTCCAGTAGGCCGGCAAAGCGTTCGAGCGCCGGGAGCACATCGGGATCAGCCAGTAATGATATTGGCGAGACGGACGCAGAGCTGCGTGTAGCTTCCAGTTCTTCCTTCAGCGCGGCATTCGCTTTACGCGTTTGCGCCAGTTCGCCGTCCGATTGTTGTTTCACCTCCCCAGCGCTGGAAGCCTCATCTTGCGCGGCGTCGCGCTCTGCTTCCAGCTTGCGCAGGGCTTCTGCGCTTTCGGTGCGGGCGGAACGCAAGGCGGCGACCTCTTCGCGCAATTGGGCCAGTTCGGCTGCGGCGGGTGCCTGCCGCTGCGTGGCGGCGGCGAGACTTTGTTGTGCCGCCTCGACATCGGCTTCAAGCGATTCGACCTGTTCCTGAAGCTTCGTGTGAAGGGTCTGCGGGTTGTCGCGGTCGCTTTTCAGCTTTTGTAGCGTCGTCTGCAGGGTTTCGTTCTGGTGCAGTGCCTCGTCCCGCTCTCGCTGGGCGGTAGTCAAGGCGTCCGATTTGGAAGCGAGATCTGTGCGAAGGACTTCGACCTGTTGAGCGACCTCGGCATCCTGTGTTCCCAGCGCCGCCAGCTTGCCGGCCGTGTCCTGTAGCTCGTCCGCCAACAGCAAGCTGGCGAATAGCAGGTTCTTCGCTTCCTGCGGCGCAAGGCGCCCCATGTCCCGCAGCTTACCGTCGATCATCGCGCCGAGCTGAGCGACGCGATCTTCTTCCCCGGCTTCGCAGGCAATGGTGTAGCTCTTGCCGCCAACTTGCAGTCTGACTTCGCTCATTCTTCAAGCGTCCCGATCAGCGCGTCCAGTTCCCTGAGATTGACGGCGACTTCATCGCGCAATGCCTCGTGACGGACCACCAGCGCAGACACCGAAGGCGGAGCCGGCCGGATCGTATCGGCCGATTTGCGAATACGCGTGAGAGCGGATTCAATCCGCGCCACCGCTTGCTCCATTCGCTCCCGCGCCTGTTCGGGTTCGCCTGCGGACGATTGCGGATCGGGGCTGCTCATGATGCGAATTTACGGCTTTCTTCATGGAATGGCAAAGGCTTCGCCGGTGCTGTTGATAAGTGGTGGCTGCTACACGCCGAACCGATGGAAAAAGGGTAACCATAAACGCCTGCCGGTGCTGCCTGTCGGAGCCGATCGAAAGCAGCACGGCGAGGGTGAAATATGCCGTCCGCTACGCTTGACCTCAACCGGTCCCTCCGCGACAGCGGGCGCGCCCGAATCCCTTATTCCGCAGGAGCCTTCTCGCATGAGCCTCGACCCCGCCCGTCTGGAACCTATGGCGACGGCGATCCGCGCGCTTTCGATGGATGCCGTGCAGGCGGCCAATTCGGGGCATCCCGGAATGCCGATGGGAATGGCCGATGTGGCGGCGGTGCTGTTTTCCAAACATCTGAAGTTCGATCCTACCGCACCTGACTGGGCCGACCGCGACCGGTTTATTCTAAGTGCGGGCCATGGTTCGATGCTAATTTATTCGCTACTGCACCTCACCGGTTATGCCGCACCGACGATGGAAGATATCCGCAATTTTCGCCAGTTGGGCAGCCCGTGCGCTGGCCACCCGGAAAACTTCCTGCTCGATGCGGTGGAATGCACCACCGGGCCGCTGGGTCAGGGGCTGGCCATGGGTGTCGGCATGGCCATGGCGGAACGGCATCTGAACGCAACTTTCGGTAACGATCTGGTGGACCACAGAACGTGGGTAGTTGCAGGCGACGGCTGTCTTATGGAAGGCGTCAACCACGAAGCGATCGGCATTGCCGGGCACCTCAATCTCGGCCGGCTCAAGGTGCTGTGGGACGATAACAACATCACTATCGACGGCGGTACGGACCTTTCCACCAGCGAGGACATTCGCGCCCGCTACCGCGCGACCGGCTGGCATGTGGTCGATTGCGACGGGCATGATTTTGCCGACATCGAGCGCGCGCTGGACGAGGCGGCGGCAACCGACCTGCCTACGCTGGTCGCGTGCAAGACGATTATCGGCAAGGGCGCCCCTAACAAGCAGGGCACCAGCGCCACTCACGGTGCGCCGCTGGGGCCGGAGGAAATCGCGGCCGCCCGTGATGTGCTGGCCTGGGACCACGATCCCTTCATCATCCCCGATCGTATTCTGGAAGACTGGCGCGCAACCGCGCAGCGCGGTAAGGATGCACGTGCCCAATGGACTTCACGGTTGGAAGAAAGTGATCACCGCGCCGAATTCGAGCGCCGCATGGCGGGCGACCTTCCCAACGATATCTATCCGGACGGTTTCTTCGCTGGGCTGTATGCCGAACCGCAGAAGGTCGCGACGCGCAAGGCCAGCCAGATTGCGCTGGAGGCGCTCAACCCCATCTTACCCGAAACCATCGGCGGCAGCGCCGATCTGACCGGATCGAACAACACCAAGACAGCCGGGATGGAGGCGTTCAGTGCCGACGTCCCGGGCAACCGCTACTTGTATTACGGCATTCGTGAATTCGGCATGGCGGCGGCCATGAACGGCATGGCACTGCATGGCGGCGTGATCCCTTATGGCGGCACTTTCATGGTCTTCACTGATTATGCGCGCGGTGCCATCCGGCTATCGGCCCTGCAGCAGGCCCGCGTGATCTACGTGATGACGCATGACAGCATCGGTCTGGGCGAAGACGGGCCGACCCACCAGCCAATCGAACACCTGCAATCGCTGCGCGCGATGCCGAACCTATTAGTAATGCGGCCGGCGGATGTAGTGGAAACAGCCGAGTGCTGGGAAATAGCGCTGCGTCAAGCGGACCGGCCAACCGTGCTGGCATTGAGCCGCCAAGGCCTGCCGCAGCTGCGGCTGGAAGATAAGGGCGAGAACCTGTCGAAGCGGGGCGGATATCGCCTGAAGGCAGCAACAAGCGAACGGCGCGTTATCCTGATTGCGACCGGATCCGAAACGCATCTTGCCATGGAATGCGCCGCCAGGCTGGAAGAGCAGGGCATTGGCACCGATGTCGTGTCGATGGTCTGCACGCAGCTGTTCGACGAACAGGACGAGGCCTATCGCGAGGACGTTCTGCCCAATGTCGGGCCTAAGCGGATTTTGCGGGTCAGCATCGAGGCGGGCACTACTTTTGGCTGGGATCGCTACACCATGCTCAACGGGATGCGGATCGGCATCGATACTTTCGGGGCCTCTGCCCCGGCGGGCGAGCTGTTCGAGAAATTCGGCTTCACCGTCGACGCGATCGTCCCGCAAATAACCAATAAATTGAACGCATAAGCAGGAGTTACGACTATGGCGACGAAGGTTGCAATCAATGGTTTCGGACGGATCGGGCGGCTGGTCGCACGCGCCTTGCTGGAGCGGACCGATCACGATCTCGATCTTGTCGCGATCAACGATCTGGCCGACGCGGAATCCAACGCGCTGCTGTTCCAGTACGATTCCACCCACGGCCGCTTCCCCGGCAAGGTCAGCGTCGATGGCAACACCATCACTGTAAATGGCAAGGTTATTACCGTCACGTCCGAGCGTGACCCGGGTAAGCTGCCACATAAGGACATGGGCATCGATCTGGTGCTGGAATGCACCGGCTTCTTCCAGAGCGACGAGGCCGCACGCCCGCATCTGACAGCCGGTGCGAAGAAAGTGCTCATCTCCGCCCCTGCAAAGAATGTTACAAAGACAATCGTTTACGGCGTAAACCAAGACAGCCTGACAAAAGACGATGTGATCGTATCGAACGCTAGCTGCACCACGAACTGCCTGGCTCCGGTTGCCAAGGTGCTTAACGACGCGGTCGGTATCGAGCGCGGTTTCATGACCACCATTCATAGCTACACCAACGATCAGCGGATGCTCGACCAGATGCATTCCGACATGCGCCGGGCACGCGGCGGGGCGCAGAACATGATCCCCACCACCACCGGTGCCGCCCGTGCGGTTGGACTGGTTTTGCCGGAACTGAATGGCAAGCTGGACGGATCGAGTGTGCGGGTGCCAACCCCCAACGTGTCGCTGATCGATCTGGTATTCACACCGGGCCGCGATACCTCGAGAGAGGAACTGAACGACGCGCTGAAAGCGGCGGCGGACGGTCCGATGAACGGCGTCCTTGATTTTACCTCGCAGCCACTGGTGTCGAGCGATTTCAACCATCACCCGGCTAGCTCTACCGTAGACAGTCTGGAAACCAGCGTAATGGAGGGCAAGCTGGCCCGCGTCGTCAGCTGGTACGACAATGAATGGGGCTTCTCCAACCGCATGATCGATACCGCCGGTGTCATGGCGAAGCTGATCTAGAAGCGCAGACCCTTCCCCGTATGGGGGAGGATTTAGGGGCCGATAATGCCGAAGTTCCAGACACTTGACGATTTGCCAGCCGACCTTTCTGGAAAGGTCGCGCTGGTTCGTGTCGATCTGAACCTGCCGATGGATGGCGGTTCGGCGTCCGATGTGAGCCGGGTCGAGGCAGTCAGGCCAACCGTGCTGGAGCTGGCTGACAAGGGCGCGAAGGTCCTGCTTCTGGCGCATTACGGGCGCCCAAAGGGTCAGCGGCATTCCACTATGAGTACCAGCTGGGTGCAGGGCGATGTGGAGCGGGTGCTCGACCGCGAAATCATGTTCATTCCCGAGGTCATGGGCCCGGTGGTTGAACAGTCGATCGGCATTCTGGGTAATGGCGATATCGGTTTGCTGGACAATGTGCGGTTCTGGCCGGGCGAAGAGGCCAACGACCCTGACTTCGCCGCGGGCATGGCCGATCACGCGGATATTTTCGTGAACGATGCGTTCTCCGCCGCGCATCGCGCCCATGCGAGCACCGTCGGACTGGCGAACCACCTCCCAGCCTATGCTGGGCGCGCCATGCAGGCCGAACTCGATGCGTTGGATGCGGCCTTGGGCAATCCCGAAGCGCCTGTCGCAGCCGTAGTAGGGGGCGCAAAGGTTTCCACCAAGCTGGCCGTGCTCGACAACCTCGTCACACAGGTTCAGCACCTGATTATTGGCGGCGGCATGGCCAACACGTTCCTTGCTGCGCGGGGCGTCGATGTCGGCAAGTCCCTGTGCGAACACGATCTGACCGGTACCGCCAACGCGATCCTCGACAAGGCCGACCATGCCGGTTGCACCGTCCACCTTCCGTATGATGTCGTCGTGGCGCAGGAATTTGCGGCGAACCCTGCTTCATTGCGTGTCTGCAACGTCCACGAAGTGGCTGAAAACGAAATGATACTCGATATCGGCCCGCAAGCGGTCGAGGCTTTGGGCGATGTTCTGAAGACTTGTCGCACGCTGGTCTGGAACGGGCCGTTGGGCGCGTTCGAAACCGAGCCGTTCGATGCGGCCACCGTTTCGCTGGCCCGCACTGCTGCTGCGTTAACCGAAGGCGGATCGCTGACTTCTGTGGCCGGTGGCGGCGATACGGTCGCAGCGTTGGCTCATGCCGGAGTAAAAGATGATTTCACTTATGTTTCAACGGCAGGGGGCGCTTTCCTCGAATGGATGGAGGGCAAGGATTTGCCAGGAGTTGCAGCTTTGATGAGTTGACGCGCTACCGACGAAACTTACCTGTATTCGGGGTTCGGCGCGTCGAAGCTGCATCCCTCTTTCCATAAATCGACCGAATTCCCATGTGCAGGAATTCCGCCTGCATCCTTGAGCATTCGGGCCATATGCATCAGGTTCCATGTCATGAAAGTGGCGTTGCGGCGGGTAAAGTCGTTGTCGAAGCCGACATATCCGCGCTTCTCCCCGTCCGGGCCATCTTCCAGGGCATCGCCATAGGACGGGCCGGGCCCTGCTTCGCCGATCCATCCGGCATCGGCTTGTGGAGGGATCGTGTAGCCCACATGCTGTAACGAATAGAGCACGCCCATCCCGACATGTTTGATGCCGTCTTCGTTTCCGGTCACGATGCAACCGCCGACTTTACCGTAAAAGGTATACTGCCCTTTGTCGTTGGTCTGCCCGGAATGACCGTAAAGTCGTTCGACAAGTTTTTGGCAAAGGCTGCTTTTTTCGCCCAGCCAGATCGGCGTGCCTATGATAAGGATGTCGGCCGCGGCGACCTTGTCCCAGATCGCGGGCCAGTCATCATGGTCGAAACCGTGCTCGGTCATGTCGGGATAGACGCCGGCCGGGATTGTGTGATCGGCCAATCGGACCTGCTCCAGCGCAATATTGCTGCGGGTAAGGATCGTCTCGGGAATGCCCAAAAGCTTGTCCGTGTGCGAACCCTGCGGACTTGGTTTCAGCGTGCAGTTGATAGTCAGCGCTTTCAGGTCACTGAAATCGGTGCTGTTTTCGGCGCAAAGGCGCTCCTGCGTATCGTCGAGCATCGCGTGCAAATCTCCCTGCTGCCTTTCCAATACGCTTCACCGGCGCATTTGGTTACCGCAAGGGCGGGCCGATCGAACGAAACCTAATGACTAAATTGCCGCGAACCGGTTGCGGGCGCTTTACCGTCTGGCTAAGGCCCGCGCGATGTGCGGCGCATTCGTATGCACGCCGCCAGATACACACACTCTACCCACGAAAACCGACAGGGACACAGCCATGACATTCGATGAAATGAAGGATCGTATTGCCAACGGAACGGGCTTCATCGCCGCGCTGGACCAGTCGGGCGGCTCTACCCCCAAGGCCCTCGCGGGCTATGGCGTCGATGAAAGTGCATGGTCTGGCGATGATGAGATGTTCGCCAAGATCCACGAGATGCGCTGCCGCATCGTTGAAAGCTCGGCGTTTACTGGTGACAGAGTTGTGGGGGCAATTCTCTTTGAGAAAACGATGGAGGGCTGCAACCCCGAAGGCATGCCCATTCCAAAGCGGCTGGCAGCGAAAGGCATCGTGCCGTTTCTGAAAGTCGACAAGGGTATGCACGATACGGAAAACGGCGGGCAGTTGATGAAGCCGATGCCGCAGCTCGACGAGAATTGCGCCCGGGCAAAGGAACTTGGCGTATTCGGCACCAAGATGCGAAGCGTCATTCATGAGGCCGACGAAACCGGCGTCGCCGCCAATGTCAGCCAGCAGATGGATTTCGGCTTGCAGATCCTGGGCAACGGACTGGTTCCGATCCTGGAGCCCGAAGTCAGCTTGAAAAGCAGCACTCGCGCGCAAGCCGAAGCGCTGGTTCTGGCCAATATGCTGGAGCAGCTGGACCGCGTGCCCGACGGTAAACAGGTGATGCTGAAACTGACCATCCCTGTCGAACCTGACACCTACGTCCCGCTGGTCGATCATCCGAAAGTGCTGCGCGTGGTCGCGCTCTCAGGTGGATATGAACGGGACGAGGCTTGCGCGGAACTGGCGAAAAATCACGGCATGATTGCAAGCTTCAGCCGTGCCCTTCTGCAGGATTTGCGGTATGATATGGACGATGCCCAGTTCGACGCTGCCCTGACCAGCGCCATCGACCAGATCAGCGCAGCCAGCGCGACCTGAACGGATCGGTCAAGCGCCTGAATTCGCTCGGGGCTGGCTGCTGGCAATATCCGGCGCATAGCTAAACGTGAAACGGTATGAGGACGCGGCGTCCTTGTTCGTGCCATCCTCGCTCGTGTCGTTGTTCATGTCGGCATCCGACTGCCCCTCGTCCTGCGATCCTGCCGCAGGAGGTGGGTTGGCCTGCATCGTCAACATTCCGCGCCGCAAGCGTAGCGGGACATGCTCTTCCATGGTGCGTTCCGACACTGCCCCAAGTTCCGAGATGCGGGCAGCGACCAACAGCTTGCCAGCCTGGATGCACATGACGTCGGGCGGACAGCGGCTATCCTCGATTATTGCGAGCGGCGTGACGGTCACGTGGTGCCCGGCATCAAAGGTTTCGCCAAGCGCGACCGGGAGCTGAACATCGGGCGCTGCGGCCTGTTGCGGGCCGTGAACCAAGACGGAAGCGGGCAGCAAGAGGCCGAGAAGCATTTTGATCATGCTGGCCAACATCCCATAATATTCATGAACCAAACACGAATGCCGGGGGCGGGGCGGCTTCAGCCATAGCGGGGTTGGAGAATTCCGGAGTAGCCTATAATGCGCGCCCAATGGCCAAACCTCCCCCACCCTGTGCGCTCTATCTGATCTCTCCGCTTGAAACCGGGGGTGACTTTCCTGGTCGGTTGGCACGCGCGCTGGATGCAAGTGAAGGGACCAATCCGGTATCGGCATTCCAGTTTCGTGTGAAAGGGCTGGACCAGCATGAGGCGGCGGCGCTTGCTGCGCCTTTGCAGGCAATCTGCGCGGAACGTGATGTCGCTTTCGTCGTCAACGACAGCACCGCGCTGGCTAGGCGGCTCGGCGCAGATGGGGTGCATCTGGGGCAGGGCGACGGCACCGTGGCCGAAGCGCGCGAGGAACTGCCCGCTGACGTGCAGGTCGGCGTCACCTGTCACGCCTCAAAGCATTTGGCGATGGAGGCAGGGGAAGCTGGCGCGGATTACGTCGCATTCGGGGCGTTTCATCCCAGCACGACCAAGGATACCGAGCACCGCGCCGAGCTGGATGTGCTGGAATGGTGGGCCAATCTGTTCGAAATACCATGTGTGGCTATTGGCGGGATTACTCCTGACAACGCAGCGCCGCTGATAGCCGCAGGGGCTGACTTTCTGGCAGTTTCCGGTGCCGTGTGGAATGGTGACGAGGTGGAAGCCATACGCGCTTTTGCAGAAGTCCTGGCGGAGAACCGCGCCTGATTCCGCATGGAACAACAAGGCTCATGCCCTTTGGTTATCAGGACGCCCTTCGCCGTTCGCGCTTTTTGCCCTATAGAACTGCAATCAGCCTGCCGCGCGCTGCCATCGGCCCAAGTCCGGTGGGCGTCATAGCCATAGGAACGACATGAATTTTCTGGACCGCATCATAACCATCCTGATTACAGCCACCATCACGTCGGCAATCTGGATCGTTGCGGGTGGCAGCCTCATCGAGAACGCCACTGCTGACAGTCAGGCAAGCAAAACGCGCCCCGCTGAAGCGGCCCCCAGTCCGAGCCCGGTTGCTGGTGACGGGGGCGATATCGTCGCTATACCCGGCGGAGAAGGGCGCGAGGCCCCCGAAAGCGCCGTGCTGCCGCTGGACGGCGGCGGGGTAGAGACGCAGGATACAGCGCAAAGCGACCAGTTGGCGGTGCCCGTACTTAATGTCCGGCGCGAAGACCTGACCGACACGTTCACCGATGATCGTGGCGGCGGTACGCGGCTGCATGAGGCAATCGATATCATGGCACCCGAAGGCACATCGGTTGTCGCTGCGGCACCCGGCACGATCGAACGAATTTTCCTTTCCGACGCCGGGGGCAAGACGCTGTATATCCGCAGCGCCGACGGCGAAACCATCCATTATTACGCGCATCTGGCCGAGTATGCGAAGGGTTTGAAGGAAGGCCAGCGAGTGCGCCGCAACCAGCGGCTCGGCACGGTTGGCAGTACCGGCAACGCGTCATCCGATGCGCCGCACCTGCATTTTGCGATCCTTCGCACAACGAAGGATGCCAAGTGGTGGGAACCGGCCAACGCAATAAATCCTTACCCGCTGCTCACGCGACAAAACTGAGTTTGGTGCCACGAGCAGGGCGCGGCTGGTTCGGTGGCGCTATGGTCGTTTGGCCGGTCCCGCCCGCTTGCAAAGCAGCCGGGTCTTCTCGCCATTATCGTCCAGCTTCCGCAACGTGTTCGCCGTGTACCGGGCGAACCGAACGCCCTTCATCGGACCACGCGTAAAGGTGACCACATTGCCGATCAGCAAGTATGTTCCGCTTCCCGAAACATCGTGATAGGTGCTGGCATTATCGATGGTAAAATTCATTTCGGGCATTTCCCGGATCGCAGGTCCGGCGGCATCACCCGGCAGAGCGCAGCGATATTGGCCGGTTTTCAGCAAGCCCAATCGCCCGCCCGGTTTCTCACCTTGCCCGCCTTCAGCACTGTTCGCGCCGGCGCCCTGCGGCAGGCCGGCGAACAGCGCCACGGCGGTAAGCGAAAGGGTTGCACAGAGGGTTCGGACGAACTTCATTGATCCTCGTATAGCGCGTCCGGTTCAGCCGCGCCACCTTGCCGCCCTATCGCCGACCCGCTAAGGCGCGCGCAGCTTCGCGGTTTCCCGTAATTCCGCGCCCCGAAAATATAAGGTCATCCCCATGAAGATCAGCGGCGTGGACATTCGTCCCGGCAACATCATCGAATATGAAAACGGCATCTGGAAAGTCGGCAAGATCCAGCACACCCAGCCCGGCAAGGGCGGGGCCTATATGCAGGTCGAGATGAAAAACCTGGTCGATGGCCGCAAGACCAATGTCCGCTATCGCAGCGCCGACACGGTCGAGAAAGTCCGGCTCGACACCAAGGAATTCCAGTATCTCTATGCCGAAGACGAAATGCTCGTTTTCATGGACAAGGACAATTACGAACAGATCAATCTGCCCACCGATCTTGTCGGCGACGCGGCAGCGTTTCTGGACGATGGCATGGATGTGCAGCTGGAACTGTATGACGAAAAACCGATCAGCGTTGCACTTCCCAACACGGTTGAAGCGACCATTACCGAGGCCGACGCCGTGGTGAAAGGCCAGACCGCTTCGTCCAGCTACAAGCCCGCTGTGCTGGAAAACGGCGTGCGCGTGATGGTCCCGCCGCATATCGAAAGCGGAACGCGCATTGTGGTCGATGTGTACGAACGCACCTATGTCGGGAAGGCGAGCTAAGCTGCCATGGTAGCCATATCTGGATTGATCCGCGTCATGGAAAGCGCGGCCCGCAAGGCGGGACATCGCTTGCGCCGCGACTTCGGCGAGGTCGAGCATCTGCAAGTCAGCCGCAAAGGGCCGAGCGACTTTGTGTCCAAGGCAGACCAGCGGTCCGAACGCACGCTGTATGACGAACTCCTGAAGGCGCGCCCCGACTGGGGTTTCGAGCTGGAAGAAGGCGGCACGATCGAAGGCGAGCCGGGCAAGCCGCGCTGGGTCATCGATCCACTCGATGGTACTAGCAACTTCCTCCACGGTATCCCGCATTTTGCTATCTCCATAGCCGCGCAGGAGCGCAAGCTGGACGATAGCGGCTGGGGCGACGTGTTCGGTGCAGTGGTTTACAATCCGATCACGGATGAAACGTTCTGGGCGGAAAAAACTCGCGGGGCATGGCTGCAGGATGCCCGGCTGCGGACTTCTACCCGCGGTTCGATGGCAGACGCCATTATCGCGACCGGTATTCCGTTTCAGGGACATGGCGATTTTGCCGAATGGACCAATATTTTCGGCGCTATCGCTCCGCGCGTTGCGGGCATACGTAGGTACGGCGCCGCCTCTCTCGATCTCGCATGGCTGGCGGCCGGGCGGTATGACGGGTTCTGGGAAAGCGACCTGAAAATCTGGGATACCGCTGCCGGTTGCCTGCTGGTGCGTGAGGCTGGCGGCTTCGTCAGCGATTATCGCGGGCGGTCTGAGAACATCCATTTCAAGCAGGTTCTGGCAGGCAATCAGTCATTGCATTCACGGATGCACAAGATCGTGGCCGAGGTGTTGCGCAAACCGCGAGCGGCGTAACATCGCGAATTCTGTGCATGCCCCGCTTGATGCAGCGCAGTCACGACGCTATGCGCGCTCAACCACTCCTGCAAGCTGTCCGCGGCTATGTGCCCCCGTGGTGGAATTGGTAGACGCGCCGCACTCAAAATGCGGTTCCTAACGGAGTGCCGGTTCGACTCCGGCCGGGGGCACCACCTTTAATAATCAAGCCACAGCGTGTGCTTCCATAGCGCCTCATGTAACTTGTGTGTCCGCATTTGCGAACAGGCTCGTCTGCAGGACACGATGCCTGCTTCGAACAAGAGGAGGTAATCTTGACATTCAATCACATGAATGCGGCTAGAACTGTGGCCGCTGCACTGGTTGTGACGGTCATAACCCAGGTCCTGTACGTTACGGGAATAGTCGGCGGCGGATCCGAGGCGGCGTCTGTGCGGATGGTCTGGACTACGGAAATGGCGATGTTCACCATTCTTGCCGTCATCGGCATTGCGATGGCCGCTCGCGACGAACGATCTCCGCTTGCATGGGCTGCCATCGCCGTTGCGGGGTTCGTGAACGTCCTTCAGACTGGAATGGGACTGGCCATGTTTCCACCTGCTTCCGCTGCGGGGGAGGGGCTTGAGCCTTTGATGGGAACCGTAGTTGCCGGCGCCTTTTTCCTGTATTTTCATGGAAAGGCGCTGATCGGTCTGGCCGCTATCGGCTTCGGCTTGCGTGCCTGGGCCAGCGGAACCTTTGCCGCGAAAGCCATCGGCGGTCTGGGGGTGCTTGCCGGAATGGCTGCGGCGGTACTCAATCTGCTTGGTATGGCAGGCGGTATGCGCTGGGCTCAGCCTGCGGGTGCGTCAGGTACGGCTGCCGCAGCTGTGCTTGCTCTGCTTCTGGTGCTTATCGTTCGGGCGCCATCGCC
The DNA here is from genome assembly GCF_003340475.1 of Alteripontixanthobacter maritimus. Classification (NCBI taxonomy): domain Bacteria; kingdom Pseudomonadati; phylum Pseudomonadota; class Alphaproteobacteria; order Sphingomonadales; family Erythrobacteraceae; genus Alteripontixanthobacter; species Alteripontixanthobacter maritimus. The sequence goes on from NZ_QBKA01000002.1 coordinate 923,356, forward strand.
AAAAAAGGTGACCGCATGATCGAATAGGCCTTGCCATCAGGCGCAGGGTTTGGGAGCGCAGGTTTACATGATTCCGCCCCCATCCCCTCATGCGATTGCTGCCATGGTGGTGACGATAGCTATGTTCGTCGGCTTCATACGCGGACGTCTGTCGATCGAGATCGTGTCCTTGCTCACCATCGCAGTCATCGCGGTCGGCCTGTATTTCTTCCCGATGCCGGATACCAACCCGACGGACGGGTTGAAGCTCGCTTTCGAGGGGTTCGGGCATTACGCGCTGATAACCATCTGTGCCCTCATGATTATGGGGCGCGGGCTGGTGGTGACGGGCGCGCTCGAACCTGCGGCGCGTTTCCTCGAACGGGTGTTCAAGATCAACCTTCAGCTTGGCCTGCTGGTTTCGCTGGTAATTGCCTTCGTGCTGTCAATGGGCGTCAACAATACGCCGGTTCTGGTGCTGCTCATACCGATCTTTGCCGCACTGGCGGCGCGGGGTGCCTTGCCCAGTTCCAAGGCATTGATTCCGCTCAACGCAGCATCACTGTTGGGCGGATTGGCCACGACGATCGGTACCTCGACCAATATTCTCGTGGTCTCGATTGCGGTAGACCTTGGGATGCCGCGTATGGGGGTATTCCATTACACGCCCATCGTACTGATCGCTGGCCTGGTGGCCTTGCCCTACATCTGGCTCGTTATGCCGCGGCTGTTGAAGGACAATCGTGTCGAGGTCGAGCATGGCGAACGCCGGTTTCGTGCGCATCTACGCGTATCGCCGAACAGCGACCTCATTAACAAAACCATGAGCGAAATTATTCCGCGCCTGCCGGACGATATAATCTTCTTCAATGCGCCATCAGGGACGATGGAAGCAAATCAGGAATTCGACGTTTCGGGTACGCATAAGGACCTGGAAGACGCGATGCGGGTGCTGCAGGGCGAAGTTGCCCCGGGGTGGGTGCTGGACCGGATCAGGTCGCGCGCAAGCGAGACCGCGCAAGACATCATCGTTGTGGAAATGGCGGTTACCGCCGATTCCCGGCTACTGAACCGGACGCTTCCCACCAGCGGGATCGGCGATCTGTATGGGGTTGCCGTACTGGGTATTCATCGCCCCACCATCCTTCAGAAGCCGGATCCGACGCTGGCCGGTGACGACATGCGTTTCACCGAGGGCGATGTGCTGCTCGTAATGGGGTTAGCCGACGATCTGCACCAGTTCTCCCGCGCGGACAGCCTGCTGATGCTGGAGGGACGCCGCGAGGTGCCTCGCCGGGCCAAGGCCTTGCTGGCCGCCACCATCATGGCCGTCAGCGTTGGGCTCGCCTCGATTGGCATATTCCCAATCGCCATCGCCGCGCTGGGCGGCGCAATCCTGATGCTGGTGACCGGCTGTGTGAAGTTCGACCGTGTGGGCCGTGCACTGTCGGGTCAGGTGATCGTGCTGATTGCCGCCAGTATCGCGCTCGGCCGGATTATCGACGAAAGCGGGGCGGCGGACTGGCTGGGGCTGGCCCTGTCATCGGGATTGCAGTTTCTGCCGCCTGCGGGCGTATTGGCGGCGATCATGCTGTTCGTCACCGTGCTCACGAATTTTGCCAGCAATGCCACTGCGGCGACGGTCGGCACGCCTATCGCGTTCAGCATTGCAAACCAGCTTGGTATGCCTGCCGAACCGCTGGTGCTGGCGGTGCTGTTCGGGTGCAATCTGTGCTATGCAACGCCGATTGCATATCAGACCAATATGCTGATCATGTCGGAAGGCAGCTACGAATTCCGCGACTACATCCGCACCGGCGTACCGCTTGTCGTATTGATGGTCGCCACGCTATCGATTGCGCTGATGTTTGCCTACGACTTGAATTAACGGACATTTCTCGGGGGATTGGGACATGAAAATAACGACTCTGCTGGCCACTGCGGCTGCTCTTGCGATTGCGAGCGCACCTGCACAGGCGGATGAACTGCGCGACGACCTGATGGCCGACATGCCGGACCTGATGGAACTGTACCGCGATCTCCATGCCAATCCCGAACTGAGCTTCCAGGAAGTGGAAACGGCTAAGAAGCTGGCGGCACGGATGCGGGCGCTTGGCTTTACCGTAACCGAAAAAGTCGGCCGTACCGGCGTGGTCGCGGTGATGGAAAACGGCCCCGGCCCAGTTGTCATGCTACGCGCGGATATGGACGGGTTGCCAGTGGTCGAACAGACCGGCCTTCCATACGCTTCCAAACGGACGGCGACCCCGGCCTCGGGTGTGACGACAGGCGTAATGCATGCGTGCGGTCACGACACTCATATGGCAGCCTGGATCGGCTCTGCGCAATTACTGGCCGAACGCAAGGACGAATGGTCGGGCACACTCGTCATGATCGGACAGCCGGCGGAAGAGCTGGGTGAGGGCGCGCTGGCGATGCTTGAGGACGGGTTGTTCACACGCTTTCCGAAACCCGATTACGTGCTTGCCTTCCACGATGCGGCGCAGTTTCCAGCAGGCATGATCGGCTATTCGCCGGGCTTTGCGCTCGCCAATGTGGACAGCGTCGATGTGACGGTTCCGGGCGTGGGTGGGCACGGGGCCTATCCGCATACCACCAAGGATCCGATTGTGCTGGCAAGCGCCATCGTAATGAAACTGCAAACACTGGTCAGCCGCGAGTCCAGCCCATTGGACCCTGCGGTGATCACAGTGGGTAGTTTTCATGCAGGCGCGAAACACAACATCATTTCCGACGAGGCCAAGCTGCAGCTAACGGTGCGGTCCTACACCGACGAATCGCGCAAGCTGCTACTCGACGGGATCGCGCGTGTGGCCCGGGGGGAGGCGATAGCTGCCGGAATGCCGGACGATCGGATGCCGACCGTAACGGTCGCCGACCCTTACACCCCGTCGACGTACAACACGCCGGAGTTCACCAACCAGATGATGGCGGGCTACCGCACACGGTTCGGCGAAGATCGGGTGATGCAGGTGCCGTCGGTGATGGGCGGCGAGGATTTCGGGCAGTTCTACAGGGCTGATCCAGACAATATCGAATCGCTCATTTTCTGGGTCGGCGGTGTGCCGCAGGATCAATATGACGCGGTGCAAAACGGTAAAGGCAGCCTGCCATCGCTGCACAGCCCGTATTGGGCGCCGGATGCCGAAAAGGTGATCGCCACCGCAGCCGAAGCGATGGCCGCTTCGACGCTCGATCTGCTGGCCAGAAACGGCGACTGATCGTCGTCCGGGTCGTCGGTATGCCATAAATTGAACGGCCGCCGGTGCACTTGCGTGTCCGGCGGCCGTATCTCCTCCCCAGGAGATTTGGTAATTGCGGCAAGCCGGAGAGCCGGTCTCCCGCCTGACGCAACCTATTCAGACATAGGTTCCGAGCCGGTGGTGCAGAGCATTGATCTTCGCCAACTCCTCGCGGTCTTCGGTAGCGCGGGCGTGGCTGGTGAGCGCGGCCCGCAACAGTTTGAAATCCGCGGTCGAGAACAGCGCCCGGGCCCGGCCCGGTTCGGTCTTCGGTGTGTCGGTATCGGTCATTTTCGTTCTCCCTTCGCAGTGGCTGTCAGGCCGCTGCGAACTGGTTCATGGTGTTGTTGCTGCCGCCGGCCTTCAGGGCCGCTTCGCCGGCAAACGCTTCCTTGTGGTCGTCACCGATGTCCGAACCGGACATGTTCTGGTGCTTCACACAGGCGATGCCCTGGCGAATTTCCTTACGCTGCACACCCTTTACATAACCCAGCATACCCTGATCGCCGAAATATTCCTTCGCAAGATTGTCTGTGCTCAGCGCCGCCGTGTGATAGGTCGGCAGCGTGATCAAGTGATGGAAAATGCCGGCCTGCGCCGCAGCATCGCGCTGGAAAGTGCGAATTTTCTCGTCCGCTTCCTGGGCAAGCTCGGTGCTGTCGTAGTCTTCGCTCATCAAACGGTCGCGATCATAGGCCGACAGGTCCTTACCGGCTTCTTGCCACGCGTCGAATACCTGCTGGCGGAAGTTCAGCGTCCAGTTGAAGCTTGGCGAATTGTTGTACACCAGCTTCGCGTTCGGGATCACTTCGCGGATACGATCGACCATCCCGCCGATCTGGCCGATATGCGGCTTTTCAGTTTCGATCCACAGCAGGTCCGCACCATTCTGCAGGCTGGTGATGCTGTCGAGCACGCAGCGATCTTCGCCCGTTCCGGCCCGGAACTGGAACAGGTTGCTGGGCAAACGCTTGGGCCGCAGCAGCTTACCTTCGCGGCTTAGGAAGACATCGCCATTCTGGATGTTGGCGGGGTCGACCTCTTCGCAATCCAGGAAGCTGTTATACTGGTCGCCCAGATCGCCGTCTTCCTTGGTAACTGCGATTTGCTTGGTCAGGCCGGCACCCAACGAGTCCGTACGGGCCACGATGATGCCGTCTTCCACGCCCAGTTCCATGAAGGCGTAACGAATGGCGCGGATCTTCTGCAGGAAATCCTCGTGCGGTACGGTGACTTTGCCATCCTGGTGGCCGCACTGCTTTTCGTCCGAAACCTGGTTTTCGATCTGCAAGGCGCAGGCACCGGCTTCGATCATCTTCTTGGCGAGGAGGTAGGTTGCTTCGGCATTACCGAAACCGGCGTCGATATCTGCGATGATCGGCACGACATGGGTCTGGAAAGTGTCGATCTCGTTCTGGATGCGTTTGGCCTCCACTTCGTCACCGCCGTCGCGTGCCGTGTCCAGATCGCGGAACAGGCCGCCCAGTTCGCGGGCGTCGGCCTGCTTCAGGAAGGTGTACAATTCCTCGATTACAGCAGGAACGCTGGTCTTTTCATGCATCGACTGGTCAGGCAGGGGGCCGAATTCGCTACGCAGGGCGGCGACCATCCAGCCGGAAAGATAGAGGTAGCGCTGTTTCGTGCTGCCGAAATGCTTCTTGATCGAGATCATCTTCTGCTGGCCGATGAACCCATGCCAGCAGCCGAGAGACTGCGTGTAATCGGCAGGGTTCGCATCATATGCGTCCATATCGGCGCGCATGATCTTTGCGGTGTATTTCGCGATGTCGAGGCCGGTAGCGAAGCGGTTCTGCGCGCGCATCCGCGCGACGGTTTCCGCGTCGATGGCTTCCCAAGCCTTGCCTTGGCTGGCGATTGTCTTGTCGGCGGCTTCGATAGTGGCCTGATAGGTCATCGGGGGTTCCTTGAAAATATATGCATCGCTTCGGTGCCCATGGCTGCGCTGCTTCCGTGTCCCTTTTCTTGTCACGCATGCACGATCGTATTGATAGGTAAAATTACAAACTAACTTGTCTGAATGACGCGGTTTTGGCATAGCCCTGTGTCATATTGTAAAGATATTTACAGGAGCATGTTTTGTCCGAAGGACCGTTATTCGCAGGCGCTGCACTGCGCCGGTTGCGCAATCGGGAAGGGCTGACACAGGCCGCGATGGCGTCGCGCCTGTCGATTTCGCCAAGCTATCTAAACCTGCTGGAACGCAATCAGCGGCCTTTGTCCGCTCGAGTGGTCGTAAAAGTAGTCGACGAGTTCGACTTCGATCCGCGCGCCTTGCGCGAAGACGCTGCCATTGGCGGGGTGGACGGCTTGGTGCGACGGTTCGCCGACGACCGCTTCGCCGCGTTCGATGTCGATCGCGGCGAGATCACCGAACTGCTCGCCAGCGCGCCGCAAGCCGCCGCTGCTTTTGCACATCTGTATGACCATGCCGGAAGTGACGCTGTGGAAGGCACCGACCCGCTGACCGCATCGCGGCGCGAGATCGAACGCTGGCGCAACCATTTCGCCGACCTGGATACAGCGGCGGAAGAAATGGCCGACGAGATGCGGCTGTCCCGCGCCGAGATCGGTGCCGCGCTGACAGAGCGTCTGCGCGAGAAGCATCAGCTGTCCGTACGCATTCTTCCCCGCGAAATTATGCCGGATGCGTTGCGCCGGCTCGACCTACACGCCCGTCAATTGCAACTTTCCGAGATGCTCGATACTCGCTCGCGTAATTTCAATGTCGCGCTGCAATTGGCCCGGCTGGAACGCCAGAGCCTGATCACGGAATTCGCGGCCGGCGCGCAATTGCCCGACGATACCGCGCGGGCGTTGTTCGAACGTCATCTGGCCGCCTATTTCGCGGCGGCTTTGATCATGCCCTATGGCCGGTTCCTGCGCGCATGCGAGGCGACCGGTTATGACGTGCGGGTGTTGATGCGGCGCTTCGATGTCAGTTTCGAGCAGTTGGCCCACCGGCTGACGACCCTCCAGCGTGTTGGTCAACGCGGCTTGCCGTTCTTCATGGCGCGGGTGGACCGGGCAGGGCAGTTTTCCAAGCGTTTCGCCGGGGCCAGCGGCGCCACGCTGCTCGATGGCTCGTCGAGCTGTCCCTTGTGGAATATCCATGAAGCATTCGGCCGTGCGGGCGAATTCCATATGCAGTCTGTTAGCGCGGACGGTGCAGGCACCGCGCGGGACCAGTGGTTCACGATCGCCCGCACAGTTGATGGCAGCGGGGCGGAAGGCGATGCGCGGTTCGTAGTCGTCATCGGCGTCGAAGCCCGGCTCGCGGGTGACTTGGCGCAGGCCAAACCCGTGTCATTGAAGCCCGACCACGCCCAGCCCATCGGGCATGGATGTGCGCGTTGCTTGCGCGAAAACTGCCAGCAGCGATCGCTTCCGCCGCATGGCACACCCCTACGCTTCGACCGATCGAAGCGTGGCACGACGCCGTTCGATTTCTCTGCCAAGGCTTAATGGTTTATGCTTAACAACAGGCTAGAACTGTAGCACCATCTGTCTGGTTTCACTAAATATTACGAAAGGGGAATTCCATGACTGAAGAACGGATTACGGAAACGCGCGACGTCGATGGCAACACCACCACGCGGACCACAATCGTCCATGACGAACCGCGCGGTTCGGGCGGCGGCGGAGGCAAGGTCGTGCTGATGCTCGTCGTACTGGGCGCGATAGCCGCCGCAATTTACTTCCTGAGCACAATGAGTGGTGCCGAGGTTGCCAAGGATAACGCTGTGGCGGAAGCTGCCGGAGACGTGGGTGAAGCGGCGGGCCAGGTCGGTGATGCGGCGCAGGATGCGGCGGACAGCGTTGCTGGTGAATAGCCTGGCGCGCCCGCCGCGCTAGATCACATAACATTCATACCAAACCGGGCGCGACAAAAACCGCGCCCGGTTTGTAAAATTTACCGACATTTAATTTGATAGCAAGGATTCATGCGGGTTTCGCCCCCCTGTTTTCAACTCGTTTGAACTTTCGTTCTTTGTTCTCCAGCTTTAAAATGGCCGCATTGCCAAGCTGGCGTTGACTGACCCGGCGCGCATATTTCTCGACCATTCGGAATGATTGGCCGGTAATCGCAGCGACCTCAGCAATCGTGCAGCCGCTTTCCAGCAGAGCGTTCACACTGTTCTTTCGTAGGCCATGCGGCACAAGCTGTTCATCGTGTTCAGCGGCAAAGGCTTTCACCTCTCGGCGAATAACCTGGGGAGTCATGGGTAGCCCGCCATAGGTGGACAGGATCGTCATACCGCGCTTCGGTGTACCATCCAGCAGATCCTTCAGAGACGAATGCAGCGGCACTTCCATGGGCTTGTCCGTCTTTTGCTGCGTGAAATACAGCGCGCCGCCCCGAACGTCGTTCCAGCGGAATCGCACAACATCGCCGATGCGCTGGCCCGTGTAATAGAGCAGCGCGATGGCAAGCCGCGTTCTTTCGTGTTCCGCTTCTAAGCCTGCATACAGGATTGCCTCCGGCCAAGGTTCATGGGAGCCTGTATCGAACTTCGGTATGTCGGCAGAAGGAGAAGGGCGTTCGGTCAGTTCGTTCCGACGGGCAAAGCGATATAGCACGCCGATCAGCGCCAGAAAACCATTCCGGGTGCCGGGTTGGTCGTTCAGCCGGTTGCCTACCACTTCCACGATATGGCTGCGCTTCAGTCCATCGATCGGGAACATGCCGACCTGAACTTTGACGTGCTTGAGAAGGCTCTTGTAAAACCGGCGGGTGCCAAGCTTCAGCTTGTCAAACTCGGGACTGTTCTCGAACTTTTCGGCCAGATCGGCAACGGTGAACGGCTGTTGTGACTTTCGGGTGCGATGCCCCATGAGGGTGGCATAGGTATCTTGAAAGCCGACGCTGGATGGCTTCCCCATGGGCGAATAGATACGCTGTCCAGCTGTGTCCTTCTGCCCAGTATTGAAATAGGCATAGACCTCGCCCTTGGACCGGACGAATTTGACGTAAGGCATTTTAGGCAGCTTGGCCATTGCGCCAGAACTCCTCTTCGTAATCGTCCACTACCTCACCAGCGATACGGGCAAGCGCCTTGTCCAGCGCAGGCCTGAACCAATGGTCGCGTCCGCCAAGTGTTGTAGGCATTGGTAAGCGGCCCGCGCCGACCTCTCCGGTGAATGCGCTAGGCGACAGGTCGCAATACTGCGCCGCCGTGTCCCGCTTCATCATATGAGGCCAGCGTGCAGTCACCTACCCCTCCTGTTCCATGAGGTAGGAGCGGACTTGCTGGCCGAGGGGTGTAAGATTTAGCCAACAGCGCCCAGCGTCAACAAGCCCGCGAGCATACAGCACCCGTTCGGTTTCAGAATAAGTGGTGCAGGCTCGTGCATAAGGTGCAGCACCTTGAGGCCAAGTCATTGCCCGCCGCTGCGCATCACTAAGCTGCGCTGCTATCTCAGCAGGTGTTTTATCGTCCATCGGAAGGATCCCCGGCTTGAGCGCGAAGGGCTGCGGCGCATAGGGCTAGGGCGGGGGTTGCGAACAATTTACCCCAATCGTTCCAATCCGGGTTGTCGGCTGCTCTATGCCTTACCCACACTGTAGAGCGACCATCGTCGTGGGTGTAATGCCATACTCGCAACCCTTCCTGCACCAGTGTCATGGCAGCGTCGAGAGAGTCGGTGTAATAAGGGACGCCGTAGACGCTACATACGTCGTTATCACTTTTGAAAAACATTCCCGGCCTGTATCGGTCGGCTCGATATTGGCCAGTAGCCACAGCAATACCTTTGTTTAGGTTTTCATCCGGCCCCTCGGCAGCTTCACACCGCTCCGCCAGTTTCAGCAGTTCTTCCCTATTCATTTGAAGTGTCCTTTGATGGAGTGGGTTGGGCGCATTCGCTTTGCGAACTGGGCTGTGGCCGTTCCGGCTGAACCGCCTGCGGCGTTTCATCGCTTCGCGCGGCCATCCCTTGCGCTGGCCTGGAAACATCGATCGCGAACACAGGCGTGGGCTTCTCACCGAAGTGAGGATGCGTAATCATTTTCTGTTCGAAGCCGCGCCATTCACGCGTCAGCCGGGTTTGGCCTTCGACTCCGCCGCCTTTTGGGTAGCCGCGCGTCAGGACAATTGCGTCAAAGGTCTTACCTACGATCCGGCATCCCCAATGGATGTTCCGAACCCGGTATTCTTCGGTTTTGGAACCATCGCGTATTTGATCGAAATATTCGCCCTTCATCGGCAGCGTCAGGGTGGCCATCACGAACCTCCCGCGATAGCGATGTGATGCTTGCACGAAAACGGCGCAGCCGGTTGAGCCGCGAAGCGGTCGCAGCGCGGGCCGTAAGGCATCGTCAAACTAATGTTTTTCACCACCCATCCCCTTGAGTAAGAGGAAGGGACCGGATGGCTTCCATAGAAGCGCGCCTTTGGCGACTAAGCGTCAGTGCAGTGCCGCTTTCATCATCAGAACAAGCCCACCGCTCTTTCGGGAGCTTACTACCAGCGACAGCCTCAACTGCCCGTTCACGCATATCTACCGCATCCGTAGTGGACAGGGCGGCGGCAGCTTGACCCAATGCGCGAATGTATCGAAGCCGCGCTTTGTCGTCAGCGACGTCCGCATTTGTGTCTAGGCTAAGTGTTCGCAATTCCTGCACAAGCGCAGCCCGCTCCACGTCATCATCGCTCACCGTGGACAGGGCGGTAGGTGGTGAGTTGAACACTTGCCCACCACTTTTGGCAGCAATGCTATTTGACTGCGGCTTGCGCGGGTCTGGTGCAGCAGGCTCCCCCGCATCGGGCTTGGCCTCTAAAGCGAGCATTGCGTCACGAATTTCGGGCGTGTCGTCACCCATTACAAGGCGATACTCGCGCAGGAAGGCGGCCAGTGTATTGTGCTCTTCGGGCTTGGTTGCGGATTGGCTGATCTTTTCCGTCGCGATTGCCATGCCGCTGTGAACGCCTGAATGGGCTGAAAATGGGTGAGCCGCGACTTTGCTGTAGGCTGTCGCCAATGTGCGGCCATCGGACCCTACAAGGGTGTGACAGTAACAATAGCCATCCACCAACTGCGCTTCGTTATCCATCGGGACCTCTTCGGCATATCCTTGGTATTCGGTCATGGGGTTTCTCCGGTAAGGGTGCGGGCCTCGTCCAGCAGGTCTTCGTAACTGTCGTTTGCTACGTCGCCGGTGATCTGGTCGAGTGATGCCGTTAGGCTGCGCACCATTGTTTCTAGCGCCTCAATGCGGGCGGCCAGTTGTTCCGGTGCCCCTTGGCCATCCCAATCGATAAGGGCGGAAGCGGGCCAAAGTTGACATGATCCGCGCTCGAACAGGCTTTCCACATTGTAGCCTTCGGGTGTTGCGTCTGTGCTGTAGAAACCCACCACGACGCCTCGCCATTCCGAGTTGCGCTTTTTCTGCACGAGATCGCCCAAGGCCCACTTCCGCTCCACCAGCGCGCTATCGGTTGGGGAGGTCATGGGGTGTCCTTCCAAGAGTGGTCGCGGCGGTCTATCCCATACTGAAACTCGCAACGCCCGGCGTGGTCTTTGGCGCGAACGCAAAAGTGATCAGCATCCGGTGAAGGCGCGCGCTTTAGGCAAAGCGTATCAGCGGGAACCGAGTAGTGGTCTGCCAACCAAATATGCCCGCTCACGTCCCCTGCTCCTGTTGGGATAGGAGGGTGTCGGACGGCGGTTCAATACCGGGGCGCATGGCAGATGATCGGCCAGTGATTTGCGCGTGCCAATTTGCAAGTGCCGCCGCGCTGCTGATTGTGTGATGCGCAGCCTTATCCATGTCACCGGCCATTTGTGCGGTCGCTGCTTTTTGCGACAGGTAGCCAATCAGCCAAAACCAATCGAGTGGCCCTTTACCCGCGTCATGCTCGCTTCCCCACCGCCCGCGCTGGTGGGTTGCTTCAATGGGAACGCCAGCCATGAAGTCCTGTGTTTCCGGCGTGTTGATTATTTCCTCCCGCAGCGCATCTATCATGGGCTGGGATGGGGTGGTTTGGAGGGCGGAGACAATAGTTCTCCACTGTCCAAGCGTTAGCGTAGCATCTGCATAGTCCGTTGCTGGATAATCAGCGAACCGTGGGCCAATTTCAAATTTGAGCGCCCGCGCTGTCTCCACCAGTTCCGGGCTTGCTGTAGGGGTGGTGCGGATGGCATCCCGTTGTGAAAGTATGTTGCGGGTTACGTGCCCATAGCGCAATTGTGCTTGAACTATTTGGTATCCGCGCACCACACCCTGATTAAAGTCAGAGCCCGAACCCGCAGGCCAAGTAGCGGAAAGCCAATCTAGCATTTCGTGGGCAGTAAAGGTTTCCGATGGCGTCGGCGGAACATCAGCCAAGTCAGCCAATGATTCCTCCGCACTTATTACGTCACCTCCTTTGGCACGAGCCTTGTTCATCCGGTTGGTTAAACCGTCAGTGTAACCCATATCGTAGACATCCCGGTTTTCAGGTGTCACTTCTACTTGTGTTTCGGTATCTGTCATGGTTTCTTCCTGAATAAGCGTGCCAACAATCCGGGGGAGTGCATGGGCTGGACCTTGCCGAATACCTGGTATCGGTGGGCTGATTGCATTGGGGGTTTGGGGCGGTGAAGCGCAGGGGTCATGGCGATACCCAGTCCGTCGCAACCATGACTGCAGCAAATGCTGCAGCAAGAGCCATCCCAGTTTTTATCAGTTGGTTGGCGCCGCCACCGTTGTTCCAATAAACTGCGCTTACGGCCAAGCAGACCAACGCCACGATGTGAAAAATCCAGTCCATCATCATCTCCATTCCAGCCATCAGGCCGCTTCATTCTGTAGGGTGGTTAGCGAAGGTTCATTTGGGCGCGTTCGGTTGCCCGTTCGGTTCGCCAAGCTTCAAACTTCATGCGTTTAGCTTCGGCGCGGGCGCGATAGGTTTCCGCTTCCATCGCGGCTGCCTCCCAGTCGTTCACCGCCAATTCGTAAACAGGATCGGCCTCGGCCATCTGTTCGCTTGCCCCGGCTGCGTTTCCATCCGCCTTGTATTTGACGAACAGGGTGGCCCGGACACGCTTGCGGCGGTAATCCATGCTTTCGGCCCGTATCTTTGCCTGAGCAGCCGATACGAATAGTTCTTCAGCGTCGTTTATGGCGCGGTCGGTGTCGTCGTTCACAACAACCCCCCTTGCTGACCCATAAAGCGATATTCAGCGGCGCCTTCAGGGAAGTCGAGTTGTCCGGCATAGGCATCCTCGCTACCCGCAAGATGAAGCGCCATGTGACAAGCTGACCGCATTGGAACGACGAACTCATGGTCCCGCCGCCAGCGTTGTTCACGATGCCTTTGCAGTGGGTGATGGACGCATTCCGCAGGCCCACCACATTCACAAAAACAGGAAAAGTTATCGATCAGCCACAGATGAAATTCACGCTCTCGCTTAGTAGGTATCGGGTTGTATTTATCCCGCATCCGCTTGTGATCGACCTGATAGCCCATCAGAAAGGAATCCCGTCCGCGTCATTATCGGTAGGCCATCCGCCGCCATCGCCAGCGGGTGCGCCACCCTGCGATCCGCCGGGATTGCCGCCGCCTTCGTTCCGGCCGTCCAGCATCGTCAGGGTGCCGTTAAAGCCTCGCAGAACAACTTCAGTCGAGTAGCGGTCAGCGCCGGATTGATCCTGCCATTTGCGGGTGGAAAGCTGGCCTTCGATGAAGACCTTACTGCCCTTGCGGAGATAGTTCTCGCAGACGCGCACTAGGCCTTCGGAGAATACTGCGATGGTGTGCCATTCGGTCTTTTCCTGCTGCTGGCCTTCTTTGTCCTTCCAGCGTTCGGAAGTGGCAATCCGCAGGTTGCACACCTTGCCGCCGTTCTGGAAACTGCGAACCTCAGGGTCCGCGCCCAAATTGCCGATCAGCATTACTTTATTGAGTGAGCCTGCCATGTTTATGCTGCTTTCTGTTCGAGTGATTTAGCTTGTTCGGAGACCCAGCCCTTCGCGCCTTCAAACTTGGCGGCGGGAAGCTGGCTAAGGTCGGTAATCTTGGACACGTCCAACAGGCGTGCGACCGGGAAGTTTGCGGCATCAAGAAACGCCATCAACTCTTCACGCTGGGCGTCGGTTATTGTCGGCGGGGGCGGGGTGTGAACGTTGACGCGGCTCTTGTCGTAAAGGGCAAGCCCAAACACGTTGCCGAACGTGCGGGCAGCGCGCTTCAAAGCATCGGTAGCGGCCTCTTTTGTGGCCCCTTCGATTGCGTCACCGATCTGCTTTGCAAAGCCGCTGCCGAAGCCAACATCCTGCCGGACAATATCACCGACGGTCAGGGTGCAGACGCAGGTGTAAGCCGCCTGCCATTGCTTCCCGTTCTTGCTGTCAGCCTGTTCCAGGGCGTCACGGGTGAGGTCGATGGTGTAGGACCAGCCACCGAACCCGAACACGCGGTTCAGTTCGTTCATGACGTGCCAGCCCTCAAGATAATCACCCTTGGGTCCGAAATTGCCGGACGGCTTCTTGACGTGCGCCGGATCTAGTGGCGCTTCCAGCATCTTGGTTTGTTCAGGCGTCATGCCGCGCTCCTTTGTGTTTCGATTTCGACGCCGGGCAATTTGCTGGGCAGGGCGCGAGTCGCGTAGCCTTCCAGCCATTCGGTCAAGGCGTTCGGGTCGGTTTTCATGACGTGTTCCAAAAGCGCCTTACGATCAGTGACGATTGCCACCTGCCTTGATCGCAGCGACAAGGACCGGCCTTCGCCAGCGACAAGCGGCTTTACCTTCTCAGCGCGCTTCGCATCTTTGGCGGCGCGGTCGGCTTCGTCCTGCAGGGCGTTGGCCTGTTCCAGTGCCTCAAGGTTGCCTTCGGATGCACGGCGGGCCTCTATTGCCGCCTGTTGCTGCCTGTCGGCTTCCTCGCGGGCTTTACGGGCTTCCTCGGCCTGTATAGCTTCCAGCTTTTGCAGCCATGCCGTAAGCGGGGCGCGGCCAGCGGTGATTACATCGTCCGCCTTCTTATCGATCGGCTTCCATTCCGCATCCACGGCCTTGCCAGCCTTCAGGTGCGGTTCCTTTTCGGCTTTGCGCACCTTGTCTGCATCCGCTTTGATCTTGCGAGCGGTGGATAGGAACAAGCCAACAGCATCAGCCTGCGCCTGCGTTTCAATAGGCTTGCCATCGAGATAGTTGGCGGCTTCGTCCCGAACATCGTCCAGCGCATTGCTGAAATAGACGATGGGGGGCGGGTTGTTATGTCCAATTGGCGCGGTCATGCTATCAACCCCTTCGCCTGTGTGATGAAAGCGTGCAGGTGGTCGGACTTAAGCCCGCGATGGTCGCGCCGGTCAGCCTCTATCCTGAGGTGAAAAATTGCATCGGCAAGCGCCATCGCCCGCAACCGAGATAGCGTTGCCTCAGGCATAGCGTGCACAATCGGCGTAGCGTGCACAATCGGCGTAGCGTGCACAATCGGCGTGGCACCGGCAGTGTCGATCTTTACGGGAGCGTTCATATAGCACCTGCCATTTGTGAGGCCGTTTTCCGGTCCAGACCCAAGCCTTCCAGCTTGTCGGTCAGACGTTCTACGGCGGTGAGATATTGGGTTTCGGCAGAGACGGATTGCGCCTCGTTGCCATTGTCGAATGCAGCCTGCATAAGCACATCGGTGACGCGCACGCGGTCAACAGCCAGCGCGATAGGCGAAGCGAACGGGACGACATTGCGCTCAGCCGCTACAGACGCATCACATGCTGTTATGGTGCGGAGGCGGGTCATGTGACTTGCTCCCCACGGGCTGCGGAGAGGGTGGTTTCAATCTTATCAGCAGCCTCTTTTGCTGACTTGCTGGAAGCCGCGCAGTCACTACATTCAAAAATGTATATCAGCGTCTCAAATACATCGCCCAACGCCTCTACAAGTAGAGGATGGGTGTTGGCGGTGTGGACGATGTAGGCGGCGTTTGCAGTGATTGCTTCTTTATGCTTTTCAGCCAAGTCCTCATGTGCGTTACACACTAGATCGGTGCGAACGCTCATGTCGCAAATTATCCATCCATTGCCGCATTCGGTGTCAGCAGTGACGGAGCCATAAAAGTAGTTATCCTCATACTCCCAAGGCAGCGGCGTTCCCGGTTCTATACGGTCAGTCATGATGCACCGCCTTTAGCTTTGGCGATTGCAGCGCGGACGCGGAGCAAGGTAGCTGGCGTCGTTCCGCTTGGACTGCGACCATCAAGATACTCAAGCTGGCGCTTGCACTCTTCCAGCGCTTCCAGCATATCGGGTGCGGCTGCTATAAGGCAGGCGTCCGCATTGCTTGCCGGTAGCGAAATGAAGGGCAGTTCACCTTTCTGAGGTCCGCTCGCAATAGGCACGGTACCAATGACCTGCGCCTCTTTTCCCGACCATCGCTTTATCCGCCACGGCCCCGGCGTATGGCTTACTCTACTCATGCCGCCACCTGCGGAGCAACAAGACGTTCAGCACCGGGAACAGCAAAGCCTTCCCCATCCAGCGGAAAGCCATCGGGACCGACGCACAATTCATTGCACATTTCGTCGATGAAGCTGGGGACGTCATTCATGCAGGCCTGAACAGCTTCGGCAGCTTCCAGTGCAGCAATGTTGACTTTCGGGGTGTAGCGTCCGCCATCGCGTTCAAGGGCGCAAGCGAACCGGCTCATAGCCAGTGATGCAGTGTTAGCCTTGGCGATCTCGGCGCGCTGCCGATCGCTGATACGGGCGTTGAATGATGTGGTGGTCATGCGGATTTCTCCGCGACAATAGGCTCGCACCAATGATGCAAAGCGAGGGCTACAGTCCCTTTTTTTGCCTCGTGAGAAGGCTCGAAAGAGACCATTAACGCCTTTAGTGTGGCGTGACCTTTGCGAGCAATTTCAGGGCGAAAGCGAAGGCTGTGCTCTGCTAAGGTTCCGCCGACATAAAACAGCCTAGAAAATATCTCTGCTTTGTCGGGCAGACGCCTGGCAACGGCGCTACCCTCAGACTTACTCAAGTAGACACTTCTGTCCGCGCCAAAGGCCGCAGTCAGACCATCTACTTCGAAAAACGGGTAGTCAGGAATTTCGCGATCATCGGGCTTAACTTCGATAGCCATTTTCGTTCCTCAGTTGAAGGCAATGCCTTGTCTCTGGGAACGGTTATGCATTATGCGTTACGAGTAGTCAACGCATTTTGCGTTATTTAATGCGCTTTTTCAAAATTACCCGGTGATGTCTGGGGCGGAAGGCGCTTTGAGTCGATTAAGCTGGACACGCCATACTGCGATCCCAGCAACAAGCACGGGCGCTATTGAGAGAGGCCCTAGAAATTCATCGCCGTATTCCCCGAAGATCGTCAAGGCCGCCACCGCCAAAGTCGCACAAAACGACGTTTTGGCTATCTTTGACGCTGGTGCATCCTCTTTAAACGCGAAGCGCCCAATCGGAATAGTTAGTAGCGCGATCAGTAGAAAGCTGCCGACAAAACGGCCTAACAGATACCAAGTCAATTACCCTTACCCCCTTGCAGACCCCGCAGATACCCTAGGGCTTCCGCCTGTCGCAGGGGAGGTAGCCGGTCAAAAATGTCCACCACTTCTGCTTTTGGATTCTCATTCTCACCAGGTCCCGCGCCGACTCCATATAGTAGCCATTGCTCGCGCACTTTGAATCGCCTCGCGTAAACCTCCGCCTTCTTAGCGGGGTAACCCCGGCGGCCATTCTCGTGGCCAAGATATGTCGAAACGGGAAACCCAAGAGCCTCTGCGGCCTCTTTGCCGGTTTCAAACCCGGCACGTAGGCGGGCGATACGCAGTCTGCTGGATGGATCGGACATACCACGATCATAATGCAATTCATTACGCAAAAGGCGCTTGCAATCGCGTAACGCATAATGCATAACGGGTTTATGAGAACTCACCGAGAGATTATTCGTGAAGCCGGTCATGCGCAGATTGCCGAACTGACCGGAAGGCCCATTGCAACCGTCCGCTCTTGGGATGGTCGGGATAGCATACCATCGACAGAATGGCTTTTGCTGGTTGGCGAAGGCCTTTGCGGTGCGGACGAACTCATGTCCGGCGCGGTGAAGAGCGCAGCATGACGCTATCCAGCTTCCCGCTCAGCAAACCATTCATCCATGGCAGCAATGGAACGTCTGGCATGGGCGTAATAGTCGCTAACCCGCATGGCAATGGTGTGTTCTTTCCCGCCATCCAGCGTGGAGATGTAAACGATCCCGTCAATAATTTCGACAGTGGGCTGAACGTTGACGAACCTTGCGTCGGTGTAATTTCGGGACCGGATGGGTTCGACCGGCTGAGCGACAAGATCGGCTTCGTCGCAGATAGCAATGGCTCTAAGCGCCTGCTGGCGAGTGAACGAAACGGGAAGGCAGAACGCCCTGCCCATCGGCCCCTTGAGGAAGAACAGCCCGCCTTCCTTGTGCATTTCAACCGACTTGTTGACGAGCGCGGCGATTTTAGTCGTTTCTGCCATGATTTCAGCCTCCTGTCGCTTCCCCCGACCCTAGGTGCTTTTGCTGCCTCAGGTATTAACAACTTGATAGGAAACGTGAAAAAAGCGGGGTCGGCAGCATGAGCGGCGTGGACGTTTCTGCCCTGCATCGCCGGGCCATTATCCTGACGGCAGCAAACCGTCTTTCGCGGCACTTCCCGCCATACCTCGGATATCCGCGCCCTCATAACGACAATGGACCGGAGCGCGCAGCATGAGCGCCCTTCACACCGCCCTTATCGGAACAGACGGTCTGACCCTGATCGCTGTTATCATCGCAATTCCGGTTATCGCCGTGTGTCTGCGCAACGCAATGCGGAGGGGGTGAGGGATGATTGCTGCGCTGTTTGTGCAAACTAACGGTTGTTACTTTGGAATTGATCATGTCGATCCATGGGACGAGGCCCGTGATGCCCGGTCTTACAATGGACCTTGGCCGATAATAGCTCACCCTCCCTGCCAACTTTGGGGTGCAATGGCAGCGGTTAATTTTGCTCGTTGGGGTGGTGAGCATAACCGACCGGGCAATGATGGTGGTTGTTTCGCTTCGGCATTGAAGGCGCTGCGCAAATATGGGGGTGTCTTGGAGCACCCCGCAAAAAGCCGTGCCTGGAAAGCTTACGGCTTGCAAAAACCCAAGGGGATTGGCTGGGCAAGAGTTTCCGATCGCGAGTGGGTTTGCGAGGTTTGGCAATCCGCCTATGGCCATCGAGCAAACAAGGCCACTTGGCTTTGTTATGTCGGACAGAACGAACCGACTGCTTTGCTTTGGGATCGTCCTCGGGGTTCTCATCAAGTTGGTTTCCACGACCAACGTGGCCCTGCCCGGAATAAGCCGACGCTTAATAAGGCAGAGGCCAATGCAACGCCTCTCAATTTTCGCAACGCGCTGCTTGAGTTGGCTTGCACCTCGCAAGCCATTCCGGTGTCCGCTTAAATGCGCCCCCCGTCCATCCCCGATAGCGAAACAGACGGCACCCTGATCTGGCCACGCGACTTCACCGACCTTGCCGGATGGCAGGCCAAGGTCCGCGAGCAACAGGCGGCTGACAATGCCCCGCACCATCGCATGGGAAGCAGCGTGTGCACCATTCCCGACTGCGGACAGCCTGAAGGCACTCACTGCACCATGACCGGCTGCCCCGGTAGTTCGCTGTCTCGCTCTTTCCATTCCACAAGTAATAGCCCGAAAGGTCACCGCTAACATGGCCCACGATTGCACAATAACGGCAGTGATGAAAACCGTTCAGCAGGACATGTTCCGTCTGGCAGCGAACCGTGGCGCAACGCAAAAGATGATTGCCGCCAAAACCGGGCTAAGCTCGTCCGTTATTGGCCAGTATGCGCGCGGTGAATCGGCTATGTCCGGTCCATCGCTGTTCAAGATGATCGGCGTTATTCCTGACGACCTGCTGAGCCTGCTTTTGCCTGATGGCATGTTTTTTGTGCGGGCCGGCGGCGACCTCGACCACGACACGCTGGCAACCCACTGCATCGAATATGCTGCCGAATATGCGGCGGCTCGCAATCCGGCAAGTCCGGATGGTGTGGATATTGCCGAATGCGAAAGTGAACGGCTGACGGCCTGCGGGTCCAAGCTGAAGGCGGTGGGCGCATGAACTCCTTCCTCCACGGCCTCCGCAACGGGTTGTTAGCCTCAACGCCTTTCTGGGCCATCCTAGGGGGTGTCCTGTGGGTAATCTGACAACCATTGCCGCGTTGTACGTCCAATCCGGCGGGTGCTACTTTGGCGAACACGATATAGACCCATGGGACGAAGCGCGGGATGCCCGCAATTATACCGGTCCGCATCCTGTCGTGGCGCACCCACCGTGTCAGCGATGGGGTAAGTTGTGGGCGGGACAACCGCTTTATATCAAGCGCACCGGTATTCGCAAAGTCAAAGGCGATGATGGCGGATGCTTTGCTGCGGCCCTTGATGCCGTGCGCCGGTACGGCGGGGTTCTTGAGCACCCGTGGGGTAGCCATGCCTGGGCACATTTCAATCTGAACAAACCGCCAAGGGAAGGTGGCTGGATTGCTGCCGAACTGCCCGGAACCGTTCCGGGCTGGACTTGCTGTGTCGAGCAGGGACGCTACGGGCATTACGCCCGAAAACCAACATTACTGCTGGCTTATGGAACCGACCTTCCAGAGCTTGACTGGGGCGTAGGCGAGCCACGTCTGGACCCTGCCGTAATTGAACGGATGGGTTTGAAGCGGGCAAAGCGCCTTGGCGAAGTCGGCGCGCGCGGCGGCGGTCAAGACAGCACGCCCCGCATCGGAACCCCCGAACCATTCCGCAAACTACTGATCGGCATGGCTCGTTCGGTTGATTCCGAAAGGATGGCAGCATGAGGCTCTTGAACTACTTCCGCCGCCGCAATGACGGCCGGGCCGAGCCGGACTTCACGAACGAAGCTCCGCACCCTGAACAATCGCTGGCGATGATCGCCCGGCAGATCGATCGCAACCTTGCCCAGCGTAAGGCCCTGCGAGACGAACCCGGCAAGCGCGGATGGCTGACGCGGCGGGGGCGGGCATGATACCCATAACTCACTGTGATTTCAAGTTTCGCGCCATGATGGTTCGCGGCTCGCAAAGGTTGGCAGAGGCTTTGGGCGCAGCGACAGAGCAGCGCTGGCCCTGTGGGCATCATCGCACCGAGCTTACTACGCATACGGTCGGCTTCGTCAAGCAGTGCAAGCCATGCCGTCGGCAAAAATGTCGTAGGAGCCTGCAAACCAATGTCATGCGCGCACGAAGCAAGCAAATGCTTCTGGGGCGGGAGGCTGCTGCGGCGGCGCGTGAGATTGCCAACAGCCGGCAGATCGAGGCCGAGCGGTTGTATGAACTACGTTCGGGCCGGATGCGCCCACCAAAGCTGAAGGACGCTGTAGCCAAGACCTTCGGGTTGACCTCGGCTGACATTGACGGACCTTGCCGCCGTGCCAGTCACACACATCCGCGAAGTGTAATTACTCGCATACTACGTGAGCGTCATTGGTCGTTCCCACAAATCGGGCGAATGATAGGCGGCCGCGACCATTCGACAGTTTTCAATTCTTATCACAATTTCGAGAAATACGCCGCCGTAAACCCACGCGTTCAAATGGCATACGATCGGTTCAAGGACCGAGCGCCGGAGGTGGATACATGATCCACGCCGAAAGCATCATCCAGAAGGCGATGGTGAAGCACATTCGCGCCAAAGGCCTGTTTGTTTGCCACGTTCCGAACGGAGGGAAGCTGCCTGGCACTCGCCAGCAGAAGTTGCGTACCGGCGCGCGCCTAAAAGCTGAGGGCCTTGTCGCAGGATTCCCCGATCTGGTGCTGTATGGCCCTGAGGGCCGCGTAGGCATGATCGAGGTAAAGGCGGAAGGGAAGTATCAACAACCGAACCAGAAGACTTGTCAGGCGGCGTTAGAAGCCCTTGGCCACCGTTATGCCGTGTGCAGGTCCAATGACGATGTAGACGAAACCCTGAGCGAATGGGGTTGGGCATGAGCATCAACGCGGCAGCCGTGCAAATCTTGGTAGATAAAGGCCTTTCAGCGCAGGATATTGCCGATGTCATGGCTGCGTCTGAAAAGAAGAGGGACCATACCGGCGCTGAGCGGCAGGCTCGCTATCGTGCCAAGCGTAAGGTTGTAAAGTCACGCCGTCACAGTAACGGCGTTACGCCCCCTATAGATATAACTCATACCCCCAGTGACATTTCATCTGACGATGAAAGTCACTCTTCAGCGGACGACCCCGAAACGGTTTTGGAAGTTTGGCGGGGTGTAGCCAAGCCGCTTGACCTGTCCTGCTGGGAAAAGCTGACGCCCAAGCGCCGAAAACTGATCGCTTCGAGGCTGCGAGACCACGGTTTTGAACCGATCCGCCAAGCAATCGAACACATTCCGAAAAGCGCGTTTCTGCGGGGTGAGAAGGGCGATTGGACTGGGGCAAACCTCGATTTCCTGATGCGACCCGACACCGTTCCAAAAATCCTTGAGGGCCAATACGATGACCGAAAGCAAACCAATGACCGCCGCCCTGCCGCAAACGAGGAAATCCGAAACCCATACGCTCGCGTTGCTGCAAGACGAGCGGCTGAGCGAACTGCTGCTGAGCAACGACAGCCCGGTGGTGGGGCCAGTGACGGCAGGCAAATTGCAATCGTTCGCTGACACGCCGGAGCCGCCGCTGGCAACGCAGGGGCAGGTGGAAACCATGTTAGGCAAGCTGGCGATGGCAACCGCGCAGGCGAGGCTTTCGGATGCGGAAGTCGATGAGCGGTTCAACCTCTATTGGCTGGCGCTGAACGATATTCCCGCCGACGACCTACGCGCCGGTTTCGTGGATATTGTGCGGGGTAAGACGTTCCTGCCGGTTCCGGCCGAAATTCGGACCGCTGCCCTGCGCCATGGTGCGGTTCGCAAGTACGCGAAGAGCCGGGCGAAGCACCTGGTTTGGCTGCATGAACGCGAATGGCAGGAGCCGACCGCCGACTTTGTAGATCCCGCCGAAGTCCGGGCGCTGGTGCCGCGTGCAGCATGACGTACCTGCACCTGGCTTCAAACTGGTTAGCGGCAAACAAGGCCCGCGCGGTGGCGACAAGTGGTGGGTCCAGCTTCGCACCGGTTGGGTTGATAACCTTGCGCCGTGGCCTGCCAAGGGGCCTCGCTGGAAGCATGATGGAGGGCCGGGCGATGTGGTGGCGGTCAAGCGGGCGTGAACGCGATACGGATCGAAGCCCGAAGGGCCGAGACGATAGACTCGGTTCACGAGAGCCGGGGCCGAAGGCATTGCCAAACCTTGAGAGGACTACGGAAACATGAACTCCAAATATGCACGCGGATGGTTTGAATTGAGCGGGAGGAAGATGAATGCAGGTAGTTAAACTGGACGACGCTTCGGCAGGGGAGCGTGCCGAGAACGCGAAATATTTGCGCGATATGGCAGATGATGTGGAAGCGGGCGAAATTACCGAGTTTGTGGTCGCAGCCAACCATCGTGACGACCAGTGTTTTTCGTCCTTCGCCAACTTCGATGATCGCTGGCGCATTTTGGGTGCGCTTGAATATGTCAAGCAAAGCCTAGTCCAAGGGGGTGGCTGATGCCCAAGGGACGTAAGCGCAAGGCTGGCAAGCGCACGGCCAGCGGGCAGCTATCGCGAGCAGGGGAGCGGGTGAAGCCGAGCGATTGGGTGGCTGCGCGCCAGGAGCGGTTCGGCAATCACTATTCCAGCGCATTGGGTAGGGCGTACATCAGCGGACTGTTCGGCAAGGGACCGGAGGCCAAGGAACGGTATGACGCGGGCAACAAGTTTGCGCTTCGGTACAGTAAGCTGATCGGCGGAGACAGCTACTCTTGTCCATTGGGTGACGGAAGCGGCGGGACGGGGGTCACAGACCACGAGCGCGACCTTCACCAGCAGGAATGGCTGGATGCAGCTCGCAAGCGCCTGGACGATACAGGAGGCAGGCCCTACCTCGACCAGCTTATCCTGAAGACCTACACCGACACCGGACCTTATTGGCTGGATGCGATACTGGATGGGGAGGGCACGGCAGCACACAAGCTGTTGCTGAAGGCTGCAATCAAGTCGCTGGACACAGTAGGCCAGATAAAAGATGCAGAACCGGTTGACATTCCCCTGCATATGTGCAATCGCGCAGTTAATGCGTAATCGAATATTGCGCCTGAGGCTCGCCACACGGCGGGCTTTTTTGATTCCCGCTCTGCTTCGGCATCGGGCTTGGAGACCTAGTTAGCTAGGCCACCGGAATTGATCACCGGTGTTTCGTTTCAGATAGGGCTTAGGCCCTGCCCCGATCCTCAGCCGAGACATTGATTAATCAGCGGCTAGACGCGAGACGGGCGAAATTCACTCAAGGCCGAACTGTGATTTCTGGATGAGCTTATCATCCTGGAACATAGCGTTGGCGTTGGCCCCGAAGCCGCTTTCACCTTCCCATTGATACATAACGGTATGCGTTCCAGCGATTTCATTCTCGCTTAGTAGCTCGCCTTCGGACCCGATAACGGCAATCGCATCGGCATAGGACATACCGGTTTGCAATTCGGCGAACTCGGCGGCGGACATACCGGGTGCGTTGACAGGCTCAGCCTCGGCAACTGGTTCAGGCTCAGGAGCCTCACTGGTTACAGGGTCGGGCGCATCGCAGGACGCAAGGCTAAGGGCGAAGATTGGGAGTAGGGCTTTCATGGCGCGCAAACTGCCTCAATACACCAAGGCAGGCAAGCGGGAACGTCATGGGCGCATAGAGGGGCGGAGTGAATTATGACACTGACCGCCAAGCAGGAAGGTTTCGCGCAATCGATCGCTGATGGCCTGACCCAGGCAGACGCCTACCGAGCCAATTACAGCGCCGGAAGGATGAAGGCTGATAGCATTCATGTGAACGCCAGCAAGTTAATGGCTGACACTAAGGTGGCGCAAAGGGTTGAGCAGTTGAGGGCCGACCTTGCTGAGCAGCAATTGTGGAGCCGTGCGGATAGTGTGCGCGTGCTTCGATCGATTGCCGATACAAACACCGGGCCGGAAGCGGCCAGAGTGTCGTCGGTCAAGGAACTGAACGCGATGCACGGCTATAACGAGCCTGCCAAAGTTGATCTGACGCATAAGGGAATTGGTCGGATCGCCCTAGAGGCGGTTGATGCATACAGCAAGGGTTAGGCTCCCCCGCAAGATTCGGGACGCATTCGCTCCGGCTCGTGGCTCAGTTCAGTACAGGGCGCTTTATGGCGGGCGTGGTTCCGGAAAGTCGTTCGGTGCGGCCATGATGGCGGCAGTTTGGGGGATGGTTGATCCGCTCCGCATACTTTGTACCCGCGAGTTGCAAGTCTCGATCAAGGAAAGTTTTCACGCGGAACTAAAGGCGGCGATATCAAGCGAGCCATGGCTGGAAGCGCATTATTCAGTTGGTGTGGATTACATTAAAGGGGCCAACGGGACCGAGTTCATATTTCGCGGACTTCGTCACAATACGGCGAGCATCAAATCGCTTGCGAAGATTGATCTTACGATTGTCGAAGAGGCGGAGGATGTTCCTGAGGAAAGCTGGCTGGCTTTGGAAGCCACGGTGTTTCGGCAGGCAGATTCAGAATTGTGGGCGATCTGGAACCCGCGCTTGGACGGCTCCCCGGTAGATAAACGGTTTCGCAAAAACCCGCCGAGCAATGCGATCGTTACGAAGGTCAATTACAACGACAACCCGTTTTTCCCGAAAGGCCTTGAGACACTACGCCAGCGTGAACAGGAGCGACTGGACCCGGCGACCTATGCGCATATCTGGGATGGGGAATACCTCACCAATTCAGATGCGCAGGTTCTTCACGGCAAGGTTCGAGTGCAATCGTTCGAGCCAGAGCTGCATTGGGACGGACCATATTACGGCGGGGACTTCGGGTTCAGCCAAGATCCAACAGCGGCAGTCGAAGTGTGGATTGGCGGCGATGAGATTTACGTTCGCCGAGAAGCCGGCAGGGTTGGCCTAGAGCTGGACGACACAGCAAAGTTCGTTCGCGGCAAGATACCGGGGTTCGACAAGGAAGTAAGCCGCTGGGATAACTCCCGGCCTGAAAGCATATCGCACCTAAAACGGCATGGGCTGCCCCGCGTTACATCCTGCGAGAAATGGCCCGGCAGTGTTGAGGATGGGATAGCCTACCTAAGGACGTTTCGTGCGATTGTCGTCCATCCTGACTGCGCTGCGGTTCAAAGCGAAGCGCGCCTATACAGTTACAAGGTCGATCGTCTTACTGGCGATGTGACGACTAGCATTGTGGACGCGCACAATCACTACATCGATGCGATCCGATACGCAGTTGGCCCGATGATCCGACAGCGGCAGAAACCAAAGTCGCTAACGCGCACGGTGAAGGGAATGATCTGATATGTCAGTGAAGACCCTCCATCCTTCATTGACGTTGGAAACCCTGGCGGAATGGCAATTAGTCCGCGACGCTATGGGGGGCGAGGAATCGGTCAAGAAGGCTGCTGAAGCTTATCTGCCGATGCCCGGCGGGTTCAAGGCGCAGAGTGACGGGGGTCGGGGGATGTATGCCGCCTACCGTAACCGCGCACAATTCCCCGAGCTGTTGAAGCCATCGGTGGGCGCGATGATCGGCATTATCCACGGGCAGGAAATCCCTATCGATATGCCTGAGGCGATGAATTACCTTTGGGAAGATGCAGACGGCATGGGGTTGCCGCTGGAAGCTTTCCATAAGCGCATCACACGCGAACTGCTGACTATTGGGGCCTATGCTGTTCTTACCGATATGCCGGAGGAGGGCGGGCAGCCATGGCTCGCTGGTTATCGGCGCGATGCGGTTATCAATTGGGATGAAGACTGGTTTGTCCTTGATGAAACCGGGTTGGTTCGGGACGGGTTCACCTGGGAGAATGTCGAAAAGCACCGCGTCCTGAAACTCGACGAAGGCGCTTACTCAGTGCTGGTTTACGATGCCGACAACAAGGAAGGCAGGGAGGTCTCAGTTCGCGGCTTAGGTGGCAAACCACTGCCCCGTGTGCCGTTCTGCATCGGCAATTCGATGGACATTTCCGCCAAGCTGGAAACCCCGCCTCTGATCGGCGTGGCAAACGCAGCGAAGGCGATTTACCAGCTATCGGCTGACTACCGCCACCAGCTATACATGAGTGGGCAAGAGACGCTGGTAGCAATCAATGGCGATGCCCCGGAAGCGGTGGGCGCTGGTGTTGTCCATGAGATGCAGGGCGGCGAGGGCCAGACGCCTGATCTGAAATACGTCTCGCCTACGTGTTCAGGGATCGAAGCGCACAAGAAAGCGATGGAGGATAACCGCGAGGCCGCTGTGATGGCTGGCGCGCGCTTGTTCGAGAAAACTGCGGCCGGTGCGGAAAGCGGCGAGGCCAAGCGGCTGCGGTATGCCTCCGAAACCGCAACCCTGGTGTCGATCGCCCAAGCGTCATGCCAGCTATTGGAACGAGCATTGCGCAATGCGGCCATGATTATGGGGTTGAACGAAGCCGAAGTAGTCGTGAACGCGCCGACCGACCTAATGGACCGCACCATGTCGCCGCAGGATTTCGCAGCGCTGTTCGGTGTTTATGCCGAAGGCGGAATGTCTTGGGAGACGCTCCACGAAAATGGCCTACGCGGCGGGATTTATTCGACCGAGCGCACCGCTGAACAAGAAGCTGAATTGCTTGATGGCCCGATGGGTCAAGAGAACGTGGCCTAAGCCACCCACCTGCCCGATGGGCAATCACACAACCAAAGGACTTGCGAGCGATGCTCAAGACCGTAATCGAATCTACCGAAGGCCTCGATGAGGCTCTTATCCCCCTGTATGCCGAAGCGGACGGCAGGTTCATCCTTCAGATCGAAGGTGTGGACGCGCATCCGCAAGTGGCCAACTTGAAGTCTGCATTCGAACGCCAGAAAGCGGATAATGTCACGCTCAAGGCTGAACGCGACACGCTCAAGTCCAAGGCTGGCGATTATCCTGACGACTTCGACGCCGAAAAGTGGGCGAAGCTCAAGGATGGCAAGCCGGATGAGGCTGCATTGGTTGCCTTGCGGCAAACACTGGAAGCCGAGCGCGACACAGCCATTGCGGAACGCGATGCTGCGAAAGAAGCGGCTCGCCGGAATGCGCTGGACCGCGATTTGACGGACGCTTTGACGCAAGCCGGTGTGACGAATGCCGCCTTTGCCAAGGCAGCGCGCACGATGCTCTCCGACGGCGTCAAGATCGGCGACGATGGCCAGCCTTTTGTCGATACCGACATGGGACCGGTTTCGTTGTCCGATCACGTGAAGCGTTGGACGGCCGGCGAGGGGAAAGATTTCGTGACTGCACCCAAGGGTGGCGGCGGAAAAGGTGGAGATGGTGGCGGACCCAAACCCCTGTCCGAGATGGGGGACGCTGAACGACTAGAGCTGGCGAAAGCCGGGAAGCTCAAAACCCAAAAGGAATAACGAATGCCCTATACCACTCTCTCCGATGTGTTCGCTGCTGACCGGACCGCGTCTTACGATGTGATACAAAGCTATATGGACACCGATCCCGTTACTCAGACGCCGTTTTTCGAAAGCGGACTGATCGTATCGAATCCCATCATCGAAGAAGCTGCTGCGTCTGGCACCGGCATTGCCGAACTGCCTTACTGGGCGGCTATCGATGCATCGGTCGAGCCGAACTACAGTAACGACATTTACGAAGACGTTGCCGTACCGCGCAAGATCGGCACCGGTTCGCTCAAGGCTCGCAACTGCCACCTGAATGAAGGTTTCGGCAGCATGGACCTTGTGACCGATCTGACCGGGAGGGACCCGCTTCAGCGCGTTGCATCGCGTCTTGACAACTACTGGCGTCAGGAAGCCGAGCTGCGCATCGTGGCTACCCTCAAGGGCCTGCTGAACGATGCCGTGGCTGAAGGCAATGGAATGGTTCACGAAGCGGCACTTGCCGATGGTGTGACCAGCGATGGCGTTTTGAGCACTCAGGAGACGATGGGTGATGCCTTTGGCGCT
The DNA here is from genome assembly GCF_003340475.1 of Alteripontixanthobacter maritimus. Classification (NCBI taxonomy): domain Bacteria; kingdom Pseudomonadati; phylum Pseudomonadota; class Alphaproteobacteria; order Sphingomonadales; family Erythrobacteraceae; genus Alteripontixanthobacter; species Alteripontixanthobacter maritimus. The sequence continues at coordinate 951,614 of NZ_QBKA01000002.1, forward strand.
CTTGCCGGTGCCGTTCTCAATTCTGCAGGATTTTTCAAGCTGCGCCGTGAAGGACTTGCCCAAGAATACCGTGAAGATGGTGTCCTACAGCGCACAGTAAGTGGGCTGCCTGCAATCGTGAATGACACCGCCATGACATTGAATGGTTCGCCCGTCGTGACCCTAATGGGTCCTGGTGCATTCGGTTACGGCATGGCGAACCCGCGCATTCCGCTTGAGTATGAGCGTGAAGCCGCACGGGGTAACGGCGGCGGCACGGAAACGCTGTGGACCCGCCGTAACATGATCGTTCACCCGCTGGGTTATGACTTCACCAGCACTGCAATCACCGGCAATGGCACGGAAACTGTCGCGCGCGGCGCAGGCTGGGCCGATCTCGCCAACGCAGCCAACTGGGAGCGCAAGGCGGACCGCAAGCAGGTCCCTATCGCGTTCCTCACGGTCTCGGCAACTTAACCAGATAGGGCGGGGTGTCGCTCCTGCATCCCGCCCGACCTCTTTTGAAAGGATAACACAATGGCAAACCATTCCCCCGAGCCCGACAACTATGTTGGCAAGAAAACCTGGGACGAAGCTATGGACAAGAAACCAGCTTCGAAGCCCACTTCGCAGGAAAAGAAGGACGAGGAAGCCAAGCGCGCTGGCGACAAGGGCAGCGCAGCCAAGAATGGCGGCGGAAGCAAGTGATCGGGCGGCGGCGGGGTTAACGCCCTGCCGCCCTCATGCGGGAGGCTGATCCATGGCACTGACTGTCGAAACCGGCGCTGGCATAGACGGGGCGTCCAGCTTCATTACGGTTGCTGAGTTCGATGCGGTGCAGGCGGACTACTTCCCTTCCCCGATCAATGGCACTCAGGCCGAGAAGGAAAGCGCATTGCGGCGCGCTTGGCTTGCCATGAAGGTGATGGGGTGGAGTAAATCGTTCCCCTCGTTCGGCGGCACGATTCCGGCCGATGTAAAGGTCGCACAAGGCATTCTGGCCCGCGCTGAACTGGCATCGCCCGAAAGCTTGCAGCCAAATATCACACCAGGTCAGCAAAAGATTTTGACGCAGGTGGGTGAGATTGGATGGACCCCGACGGGCCAGGGCGGCATCGATGCGCAGCGCAGTGTCGTGACAATGGCGCTGGATCTGCTAAAGCCGTATCTGCATGGCAATGGACAAACCCGATACCTCATACGGGCGTAAAGTAACCGCGCTTCACGGCGGGGATATTGTGACAGGCGCGCCAAATGCGGGCTGTGTTGCGAAACTTAAGGAATTGCTTGAGCGCGCGGAAGCCGGGGAGATAACCGGAATAGTCTGCGCCTCACTACATAGCGACAAGCTGGCCTCGTATTCGATCGCTGGAATGGTCGGGCCTTATTCGCTGCTAGGCGCGGCTGATATGGCGCAAAGCGAATTGCTGGACCTCATGAAGGCGGCGCAGGGAGATGGATAATGGCCGGAGCATCCATCTCCGCTGAAATCGAAGCGGCTTATCGCAGCGTCGGCGTTGAGGTTGGCGAAGGCAAGGCGTTCACTGTTACCTTGATCGAACCGGGCGAGGGCCAGGCGAACCCTTGGGATGAGCCTGGCGGTGCGGCGACCCGGCATAAGGATATTCCTGCACTCGTCGGCTCGACCTTCGCCAATGCTGGCACTGGCGGTGACGCGTGGATTGACGGTTCGCTAATCCGCGCCGACGACGAACTGATTAAGATTGCTGGGACCGCCCCGAATCCTGAGCAGGATTGGCAAGTGGAAATGAAGGGCGTGACGTATCAAATAGTCATGATCCAAACAATGCAGCCAGCGGGTTTTGCACTCGGATACACGCTTGTCCTTCGGAATGGCGCTCCTGCAACGACCACAGTTGGACCGCCTGACCCTGCATCACCGTTCAGCGCCGAATTTTCAGCGGAGTTTGCATAATGCCTGAAACAGTCCGCTCACTTTCGGATATTCTGACTACGTTCGCAGATGGACAGCCCGATGCCTCAATCACGGCTCAAGACATGCGCGATCTGATCGTTTCCTCTCTCGGCCAGACGGGCTGGGCCGACTATCAGGATGGGCAGTATTCCAATACCTCCCCACAAGCCTTCGCTACTGACACGAACACGACAGTCGAAATTGACGGTGCAGTAAGCCAGACGCAGGAATTGCCGTTTGGCATAGCAACCTTTTGGGACAACGTAACGAACACGATCCAAACGCCGCAGGCTGGTTCTGGCCTTATGATTTCATTCGAGACGATCATTCGCCGCGCCACCGGAACGGGCGAATGGGCGGTGGATTGCTTTATAGACATCGGTATTGCTGGGCCGGTCGAACTGTATCCGCGCACGATCAGCCACAACAAGATTACCGGCGACAAGAAGATCACATGGACGACCGGAGCTTATGCGCTGGACACATGGGACGCGAACGGCGGCAAGATTATCATGCGCCCCTCGGTGGATGCGCTTGCATATAAGAGCCGCGTCATTGTCCACCAGACGCACCGCGGGCGCGGCACATACTAAATGTCCAACCGCCGCAAACTGGCAAACAGGCTGGCCGCGCTACTGAAGAAATATGACAGAGAGATTGAGCGGACCTTCCTGCAAGCCGTGCAGGATAAGGCCGCATCGATCAATCTGGCGGAATTGACCAACGCGATTGAAGCTCGTGATTTAAACCGGGCGCTTCGGATTGCCGGGCTGACACGGGCGGAACTGTACCCGTTCGATGCCGAGATAAACGGCGCTTACGTGGCAGGTGGCCAAACCATCCCGGAAGCCGCACCAGCCTTTGCGCTGAAGTTCGGTTTCGATGGTCGGGCAAGCCATGCGGCAGAATGGGCAAGAACGCATGTAGGCGGGCTTGTGACGGACATTGCGGACGAACAGGTGGAATTACTCCGCGAGACGATTGCAAAGCAGTTAGAGGCTGGTGAGGCCCCTCGCAGTGTTGCGGTTCGCATTGCAGGGCGGACAACCGGCGGGAAACGCCAAGGTGGTTTCATCGGATTGTCGCGGTCTCAGATCGGCTATCTGGCGAATGCGCGGCAGGAACTAGAGGAACTGAATGGGGAATATTTCACCCGCAAGCTTCGCGACAAGCGGTTCGACGGAATTGTCCGCAAAGCCATCGCGACAGGCAAGCCGCTATCCGTGGCCGACGTCGAACGCATCGCTGGCCGATATAGCGACCGAATGCTGAAGCATCGGGCTGATACGATAGCGCGGACGGAAAGCATTACGGCACTACGCGCTGGGCGGCGCGAAGGAATGCTGCAAGGTATCGAAGCCGGGGCCATTCGGGCCGATCGGGTGAAGCGGATATGGGACAGCAGTGGCGATAATCGCGTTCGCGCCGATCATCGGGCGATGGACGGGCGGGAGGTGGACGGCATGGATACACCATACACCCTCCCTGACGGGAGCCGAATGTTGTTCCCAGGAGACGCCTCATTGGGAGCTCCAGCCAGTCAGACGGTGGCCTGTCGGTGCTATGAGGTGTTGGAGATAGATTGGCTCACGCCGTGAGGATCAGAATATGATTTATGTGACTACACGAGATATTGTCATCGCGGCGGGAACGGCACTCAAAGCGCCGCCTGTCGCTAGCACGCGCTGGGGTAAGGATTACAAAGCCGTCATAGCTGACGGCCGCGACAACACGGTCTATTTCACTGCCGATGTCCATGAAGCATTGGCGAGCGGGCTATTGCGCAAAGCTGATTAGGTGAACGACAACCGTAAGTTCGTCGCTGACGTTGCCGCATTCGCAGACAAGACCGCAGATCAAATGCTGCGGGTCGCCAAGCAATCAATTCAGGACGTGGTGAAGCAAGCGCAAACGCCGGTCGGCAAGGGTGGCGATATGCCGGTCGATAAGGGCTTTCTCCGCAACAGCCTTGTAACCAGCGTTCGCGGTTCAACCGCCGGTGAAGGCGCAAGCAGCTTTGTTTTGGGTTTGTCGTCCATGGAATTGGGCGATCCTTTCAGCGTGGCATGGACTGCCGACTATGCGATCCCTCGGCACTACGCTGTCGGTGTAGGCCAAGGCGGGGGATTGTGGCGCGATAAGGCAGCACAGCGGTGGCCTGGTTACGTGGCGAAGAATGCAAGGATGGTCCGATGAATGCAATCGAAAAGGCCATCGGACAACACCTCGCTGGAATGACCAACTGCCCACCGATCGCATGGCCTAACAAGGACTTCACGCCGAACGGGACTTACATCGAGTTTCGCCATGCTCCGAACGAACGCAGGGACGATACCATAGACGCCGCAGGAGCCTATCAGATTGGGCTGGTGCTGCTGACAGTCGTATCGGCCAAGGACGTATTTACCACTGCCGCGAACGACACTGCCAGCGCGATTATGGACCGCTTTCCCAAAGGTCTGCGACTTACCGCAGGCGGAGAAACCGTCTTGATCTACGATCCAGTTAGCCCCGGCACGGGTTTTCCCGATGGCGCTTATTGGCGGCAACCTCTGACCGTTCCGTATCTGACCGAGGACTAACCATGACAGTCAAGATGAAGAACAAGCGTTTCCCTCACGGGGAAGCGAACGTGAAGTTGCGTGAAGTTTCGACTTGGGAAGCCGCCGGATGGGTAGCTGTTCCCGATACCAAACCCTCCAAGAAAAAAGGTGACGACAAATGACCGGCTCGCATATCGGAAAGACCATTTACGTATCTGGTGCAGCACCAGCGACCAACGACGCGGCAGGCTTTGCTGGCCTTGCTTGGACGAAGGTTGAAGGTGTCCAGACACTCCCTCAGCTAGGTGTAAGCCACTCGAATATCGACGTTTCCGATCTGGAAACCGGCTTTGCAAAAGGCATCAAAGGTGAAGGTTCCGGCAACGACAGCACGGCATCCTTCCGTAATGTCGAAGGTGACGCAGGGCAGGAATTGGTGCGGACACTGGCAAATGCGGGCGGTGATGAAGGTGTTGCTTCCATCCGTATTGTGAAGGGCAGTGGACCGGATCAAGCGCCCGCCACCGGCGATCCCGTGGAGTACGCTCATGGTTATCTGCACAGCTTCATTCGCAACCAGGGCGACAGCACGACATATGAAGGCTTCAGTGTGAACTTCAAGCAGAACGCGCTGCCTGTCGATGCGACGGAGGCATAAGGTATGGATTTCGACACCCTTGACCTTCGCAATGCCGAAGATGAGGAGTATTGGCTGCATCTGAGGCACGGCGAAACCAAACTGTATGCCGATATGGATAAGCAGGAAGGTCCGTGCCGTGTGCGCGTGGCCTCTCCCGCCAGTAACGGTGTCGAGCCTGTCATGAAGTCTGTGCAGCGGTCTATCGGCCGGCAGGCTGCGCTATCCGATCAGCTTGCAAACGCGGTGAACCGGGAACAGCGAAGGACCGCCGAAACGCGCCTCGATCAGGCCGAAGAACAGACCCAGAAGGCGGTTCAGACCTTTCTCAACACGGTCATTCTCGATTGGGAAAACATTGAGAAGGGCGGAAAAAAGCTGACGTTTTCGAAAGAGGCGTTGGCGGACATGACCGAACCGAAGGCCCCGCTTTCTCGTCTGGTAATGACCATCGTTGAAGATATGGGAAAACTGCACGACCCTTTTACCGAACCCGACGGAGGCTCCTGACTTTCGCGGAACAATCAGGGTGGCTTTTGGCCAAACCTGAGGGCTGCCCTGAAAGTCGAACGGAGATATTCGGCCACCGCTTGCCTGATTTGCCTCCCGGTGAAAGCCTGCCAGATCATTGGCGCGAAGTGGGTTACGCCATGCGATCGCCAACCGGCGATGTGCAGCCGTTCACATGGTCTGAAATTGACGCTTACAGCCGGACGGCCGGGGCGAACCTTACTGCGTTCGAAGCCCGATGCCTGATGGATATGAGCCGGGCTTACGTTCGCGGCATAACTGATACCCGTCCCCTTAGCATAGAACCGATGGAGCGCGATTATGACTGACTTCGCGAAGCTGGTTCTTGATGCTGATACCAAGGGTCTAAAGAACGCCGAAAAGGATCTGGACAGCGTATCTCGCAAGGCGGGAACTGTCGCGTCCGAAGTAGGCACAAAAATGCAGTCGATGGGCAAGAAATTGACCGTCGGCGTGACTGCTCCGCTAGCCCTGTTCGGGAAGGCTTCAATCGACGCGGCGGCGGATGCGGTCGAGCTGCAAGGCATGTTCGACACGACCTTCGATGACATGTCGAAATCAATGAACCGGTGGGCCGAAACAACCGGAAACGCATTGGGGCGGTCTACGCAGGAACTACAGCAAGCGTCTGCGGTGTTCCAAGGATTTTTCAAAGACAGTTTCGACCCGAAACAAGCGGCGGAAATGTCCAAGACATTCACGGTCCTTGCCCAGGATGTAGCAAGCTTCAAGAACCTGTCGAACGATGTTGCCCAACAAAAGATATTTAGCGCGCTAACGGGCGAAACCGAAGGCCTGAAAGCTCTTGGTGTGGTTATCAATGACAATGTGATGAAGCAGAAGGCCATGGAAATGGGCCTCGGCAACAGCACGGCCAAGCTGACCGAACAGCAAAAGGTTCTGATCCGCGCGACCTTGCTGCAGGAGAAATTCGCAGACGCATCGGGGGACGTTATCCGTACCCAAAGCAGTACGGCCAACCAGATCAAGCGGGCTGAAGCTGCGTGGGAAGAATTAAAGGTCACATTCGGCGACAAGCTTCTCCCAGTTATTACACCCTTGATTAGCGGCCTTGCCGGATTGCTGGACAAGTTTTCGAAACTGCCGTCGGGTGTACAGACTGCGATTGTGGCTGTTGCTGGGTTTGCAGCCGCTCTTGGGCCTATCCTCATGATTGTCGGGCCAATAGTTAAAGCCATGGCTCCATTCCTAGGAACCTTGAAGGCTATCGGGGCGACACAGGGTGGATTGGTCGCGGCCAAAGCAGGCGTAGCTGGCATCGCCAGTGCATTCGGACCGCTCGTTATTGCCGCCGGTGCTGCGTATCTGATCTGGAAAAACTGGGACGACATAGCGCCGCGCCTACAGCCGATAATCGACCAGCTTATGGCGGTTGGCGAGGGGTTGGGGATCGTAGAGGGTAAGGCCGGCCGAACGTCCGAAGAACTGGCGAAGAACGAAGGCTGGCGAACTCTAGGCGAGGGGTTGCGGGGCGCATCGGACGGCCTGCAAAGGCTGGCTGACGACTTCGACAAGATGAATGAGCGTAATGCTGCATCAGCACGTGCGCGCAATGAAAGTATTATCGACGGGTTTGTTTCACTCACCGAAAAAATGAACGGTATTGCAGGGAACATAAAGGCCGTTCTTGCAGGTCTGGCGACGTCGGCGGTCGCATCGATGAATAAGATGGTGGATGGCATTCAAAGCGCGGTCACGAGCCGTTTGAATGCGGTATGGCAAGGCGCGCTGGAAAAGATCGAGACAGTTCGCGCGGCGTTTTTCAACCTTTGGGACAAGGTGACACGCCGGTCTTACATTCCCGACATGGTGAATGACATTGCTGCCGAAATGGCTCGTTTGGGCAGCGTAATGGTGAACCCTGCTACACAGGCAGCCCGCACTACTACCCAAGTCATGCGGGATATGGCGAGCGACGTAAGCGGCATCCTAGACCGGCTGTTTCCTGAAATTCGCAAGGCCATGACGTTTCGCAGCGAAATGGCCTTGCTGGAAGCGTCCAACCTTGCTCCGCAAGCGAAAGAGGAAGCGCAATATCGCCTGCGGAAAGAAAACCTCGGCCTGAACAGCAAGGTTGGGTATTCGTTTGATCTGCCCAGTGGCGGACCCAAAGCATTGTCGCTTGAGGAAATGGGAGCAGGTCTCGCTAAGGGTAAAAAAGCCCTCCTAGCGTTCGGAGATACAGCCCGCGTCCAGACGGTTCGCGTAGGCCAATCGTTCAAAGATATGGCTGACAGCACCATGAGTGCGCTTCAGAACATGTTGGGCGCGATCAAAGGGGGCGGTTTTCTCGACATATTGGGTGCGGCGGTCGGTTTGTTCACGCAGCTTGGCAGCACCGGGCTATTCGGAAAGGGATTGGCTGCCAACCTCAACAAAGTCCCGGCTTATGCTGGGGGAACAGACTTCCATCCCGGCGGTCTCGCGATGGTCGGGGAGCGGGGTCCTGAATTGGTGAATATGCCGCGCGGAACGACTGTTACGCCCAATAGCCAACTACAGAACGCCGCCAACTCCAATCTGAAGATCGAAGTCTTTGCCAATAATAACGGTTTTGGCGCGATGGTGCGCGATACGGCAGGAAGTGTCGTGGCAGAGGCTTCACCCGGTATCGCCGGAGCGGGCGCACAGATAGCAGGCGCACAAGCGTCACAACAGCGTTCGAGGCGTCTGCGATGATCGAACTGCCTGCCACACCGGCACCGAACGGCATTAGCCCTACTTTGCTGGATTATGGGTTCACGCAGCGCGGGGCTTCGTCGCTTAGGGTGGACCGCGCAGGTAGTCGCTACAGGTTCGAGGTTTCCTATCCGCCCATGCCAGCGGACCGGGCGCGTGAGTTTACAAGCCGATTGCAGCGGGCGAAGTCGGAAGGCTTGCAGATCGACATTCCGCTGCTGGGAGTGTCGCAAGGCCTACCGGGTGCGCCGGTCGTCAATGGCGCGGGACAAGCGGGTAAGGTGCTGGCTCTGCGCGGGCTGACACCGGGTTACATCGCCAAGTCCGGGTTCTGGCTGACTGTCGTTGAAGCCGATGGCACGGCGTATCTTCATTCGGTTGCCCAAACTGCGGTTGCTGATGCCATCGGCCTTGCTTCGGTCGATATTGTGCCACCTTTGCGTGCTCCGTTTGCTGATGGTGACCGCGTGGAGCTGGCGCGGCCCTTCGTGCAAGGTTTTCTGGATGGCGATGAGTGGGGCTGGGCTGTTCCAATTAATCGCTTAATTGCTGTCGGCTTCATGCTGGAAGAATTCAAGTGAGGCAAATTGGCCTTACCGGGCTTTTGCGAATTGAACTGCCGGAGCAAACGATACGTCTGTGCGATGGGGGGTTTTTCCAGTTTGAAGGCGAGATATACCAGAGCGCGGACGACACCTTTGGTACGATCGGCGGGGTGCAGTCTTTAAGCGAAGGGGTTGGCGATAGCGTTCCTGCCCTGAACCTGTCGCTGTTGCCGTCCAATGATGCCCCGCCGGGTGTGCTGTCGAAGCCGGGTTATCAGACCTCGCGCGTGCGATTCTGGCTGGCTGAATACGATGTGCAGACCGGGGCCATAACCAGCGCCGATGTGCAGTTTGACGGGCAGGTCGACCAAACCGTTCTGAGTATCGCCACCGGCAGCCGCGAGGTGGCCGTATCAATTGTCAGTCTGGCCGAACGGTTGTTCGAGGGAAATATCGGGAACACGCTGAACCCGTCCTGGCACAAGAGCATTCACCCCGGCGAAACGGGACACGACAACGCAACCGGCCTGTCGCGGCAAGTGGCATGGGGCATTGAAAGCCCCGGCAGCGGTGGAATGGGCAAGGGCCGCAAGGATGGCGGCGGATCGACGCAGCCAAGCCGGAACGTCCGGATATACTGATGGAACTGGAACGCCGCCGGGTCGCAACCGAAAAGACGCTGACCCGGTATCGCGGGAAAGCGTTCGACTGGAAAACAGGCGTAACCTGCGTTCACCTCGCCCGCGTGCACCTGAAGAATATGGGACACAAGCCGCAGACGATGCCCCGCGTGCGAAGTGCGCTGGCGGCAAAGCGCGCATTGAAAGATAACGGGTGGGACAGTGTACAAGCGATGCTGGACACCATGCTGCCTCGCATCGCGCCTGCGCAAATGCTGCTGGGCGATCTGGCGGTGCTGCGAGGGGATTCCGGACTGGACGCGGTGTTTATCTGTGCCGGACCTTTGAAGGTGTTCGGGTGGCGTGAGGATGCGCCCGAACTCGTCGTTCTGGACATCGACCTTACCGAAATATCGGCAGCGTGGAGGGTTTGAATGGCAAAAGCCCTTAAGGTTGTCGGCAAGATTGCGGGTGCGGTCGCTCTGGTCGCTTCGGTTGTTCCGGGTGGGCAGGTTGTCGCCGGGATAGCGGGTCTGGTTTCCACCGCTGCGAACATGGGTGCGCAGGCCCTTCAAAAGCCACCACCAGCTCGCGGATCGGTTTCCAGCCTCGTTATTCAAGCGGATGCACCTCAGCCTTATGCCATGGGCGAGGGCTATTTTGCAGGCATCCTGCGTCATGATGTAGGCTACGGGCCGACGCTCAAGAAGGTGCCTAATCCTTATCGCTGGATGCCGGTGGTCTATTCAGGCGGCGGGCCGGTCGAAAGCATTGAACCGCGCATCGATTTTGCATCCATCGGCGGATATTACAGTGGGTTCCTGCATACCGATACGCAGCTTGGAACAGTGCCGGAAGCCGACGCGCTGGTGCCGGAATTTGGAGCCGCGCCGGGGTGGAACGCATCCAGCAAGCTATCAGGGCATGCCGCAATTGGCTGGAACCTTAAGTTTGACAAGGACGGCAAGGTTTTTGCAGGCGGCGTGCCGTTGCTGGCTGCCGAAGGCAAATGGGTCAAAGTCTATGATCCGCGCAAGGACGATACGCAGCCCGGCGGTGTAGGCGCGCATCGCCTTGGCACGGAAGCCACTTACGAATGGAGTGAAAACCCCGCGCTGCACGCCGGCACCTACGCCTATGGGCGGTATCAGAACGGCAAGCGCACCTTTGGTATGGGCCTTCCTGCCGATGGCATTGACTGGGCCGTTATCTCGGCTTGGGCGAATGTCTGCGATGCGAACGGATGGACGATTTTTGGCGTCGTTTACGAACCGGGCGATCGCTGGGCTAACCTTGAGGACATTTGCGTTGCGGGCGGTGCGGAGCCGGTGGTCGGCGGGAAACTGTCGTTCCGTTATTCTGCTCCCGTAGTCGCGCTGGACACCATCACGGTGAACGACCTGACTGAGGACCGGCAGGACGTAACGGGAATGCAAAGTTTCCGCGACCGCCTGAACACTGTCGTTCCGAAGTATCGCAGCCCCTTGCATGACTGGGAATTGATCGACGCCAGTCCGGTGGCGGTTTCTACATTTGTTGCCGAGGATGGCGAGGAAAAGCGCGAAGTCTGGCCGTTTAACTTCGTGAAGAACCCTTCGCAGGCCGCGCAGCTTGCCACCTACCGCGTATGGGATAGCCGCGAACTGGCACCGATCACACTGACCTGCCAACCGCGCCTGCGTCATTATCGGCCGGGCGAATGTCTTGCGATCGATGTTCCGGAACTTGGGCTGGACACAAACGCAATTATCCTGCGCCGCCAACTTGACCCGGTTTCAATGAAGGTCACGCTGACACTGGTGGGCGAGACGACTGCGAAGCACGCCTTTGCGCTTGGACAGACGGCCACGCCGCCACCTACGCCTTATCTCGGCCAGACTGCTGAGGAACGCGACCGCACCGCCGCTGCTGCCCGTGCGGAAGAACGTTCGGCCCTCAAAATTGTAACGCGCGATATTCGGTTCCCGGTCACAAGTGACGATACCAGCATTACCATCGAGACGTTTGAAGCAGTGTTGGACGATAGCCGGAAAATTACTCTCCCAGCGGGCAGCGTAACTGGCTTGCCGACAGCGACAACATTCGCCGTTCTCTACAGTTTGACGGACGAAAATTATATTGCTGTGCCGCTGCCTGCAATCGACGAACTGCAAAACAGCGACAACGTTTTCATATCCTGGAACGCCACGTCGAACCCGGATGGAACCTACACGCCGCCACCGACCGCACCGCCGGGGCATGAGGGTGGCGGCGACCCGAATTACAACACCCCCTAACTGAAAGACCATTCCCATGGATTTTGAGCCGGTCGAAAGCCCGCCCCTTCGTGCTGGGCGCTTCGTTCCTTTCTTTCTCACATTGGTGGTGCCGTTGGATCTGACGAACGCGGACTTTGCCATGCAGGTGAGGGACCGCTGGAACGGCGGCGCAATCCGGGCTGATCTGGTGACCCAAACCACATTGTCTGCGGAAGGCATTAAGCTGGAAAGCGTCGATACGACCGGCGAGTTTCCCGAAAGCACGCTGAAAATTCGCATTAACGAAACGACCATGGAAGCAATGCCGAAAAACGACAGCGACCCGGACGCGGACGTTACGCTGGTTTTTGATTTTCACCTCATCACAGACAACACGCCCGCCGTTCTGCTGCGCGGTCCATTTATCGTCACCGCAGGGAGCACAGAATAATGCAAACGATTGTCCTTAAGCTGGTCGAGGGTGGAACGCGTCTGGTGCTGGGCGAAAGCACCTCACTAGCGAAGGCTGCTGCTGCGGCGGCGCAGGATGCCTCTACGATTGCCCAAAGCGAGGCGGATAAAATTGTTGCCCTCGGCTCCGACGACAACACGAACCAATACTTCGATGGCATGTCTTTTGTGGACGGCGTCACTTTCGGCGCAAGTGGCCCTGAGCGCACCGCAAACGCAGCGTTCTATATTGCCGAAAACATCAATGTTGAGGGTGGCGGGGTCCAGTACTCAATCACACCTGCGGCATCAGGCCGGTATCTGGTGTTTTACGATAAAGACGGCGCGTATCTCGGCACCATTCTGCATCCAGCCAACACGACGCAGTTCAATACCCTGTCGAACCCCGCCGCAGTAGCGATGGAGGTATCTGGGCGAACAGCGCAAGTTGCCCCTTCTGCGCTAACCATTTCCAAAGGGGCAACGCTGTTTCCCAACGATACTTTCAATGGTGACGTTTATCTGCGTCGCCAAAATCTGTCGAAGCCCGGTGGCGCACTGGGGCTGGACAGCGACGATAAGTTCGACCCGGTCCACCTTCGCACAACCGATGGCAAGAATCTGCACCGTCCCGGAAACGTCGAGGATAACCGAGCGCTGCTACAAGATGCGGGCGGCACGTCTGAGCTATCGGCTTTCGCAACCACGAATTTCGTTCAACTTATCCCCGGTGAGCGGTATTCGTTCAGCACGCCCTCCTCTCCGAAGCGGGTGAGTTTCCACTCCGCTGCGGACGATACAGCATTTGTGTCGCAGGCTACATCAAGCGGTGACTTTACCGTTCCGGCCGGCGCACCTTGGGTTCGCATTAGCTTCCGCAAAACCGATACTCCCATCGGATCGTTCCAGATTGTGCTAGGCGACCTTCCAGCACAGCCGACGAATTACGCTGGCGACGAGCCTATCCAGAAAAAGCAGCTCGGCACCGAAGTCGCGCCGCTGGTGGATGGCAAGGTTCCTGCATCGGTTCTGCCGGTGTCGGGCATAAATGATCCTCTGATCGGGCGGTTCACACGCGCGGCAGGGCTTGGCACCAGCATCCTTTACGGGACCGACCCTTACGCCACCAGCGCGCAGACACAGATCGACAGCTTCGCCACGCAGCTTTGCGCGGACCTCGGCATACCATTCGACAATGACGGCATTCCAAGCAGCCGTGTTGCGAACGTTGGGGGCGCGCAAAACCCGATGGTGGACCGCTGGCAAAACCTTGATCCGACCGCCGACTTTTTCATCTTCGAAGGCGGTACGAATGATGAGGATGCGCAGCGTATTCTCGGCACCTATCCTGTCGGCACGATAGACGATGCGAAGAACCTGAGCGGTCCGAAGAACACGTTCTATGGCGCGCTTGGTCACATCGCTCGAGGCATGAATAAGCTGGCATTTTACGACAAGCCAATTGCCGAGGCAAAGCGCAGCGTGGTCGCATGGTCCACACCGATCCGCCGTGCGTATGCCGGACCGGAAGGGACGCTGCGCGAAGGGTTGCGGCTCTATGCTGACATAGTTGCGGAGGTCGCTGATCTCTATGGCATTTCATGCTTCTACGCATACGACGATAGCGGGCTCACGCCTGAATATGTCCAGGACACTGCGAACTCGCAGGAGAGCAGCACGGCGCTATTCAATCGTTTCGTGCCGGACTGGACGCATCCCGATGTGAACGGGCATTTTATCTACAAGGAACGCTTCAAGGGCTTCCTGCGCGGGCAAGTGTGATGGCCCTACTTGTCCAATTCCCGAATGATAGCGGTTGCCGCCATTTTGGCGATGCGGCCAATCGTCTCGATGGTGCCTTCGTTGCGGTCGTTATCGGCAGCTTCATCATCGTAAGAGAGATGCCAGCCCAAGTCTCGAATGCCCTGATCGATTGCGTTTTGAGCGCGCGTAATTTTGTCTTCGGTGTTGTCAGCCATTATTCTGCCCCCGGCGTTTTGCGAGAAAATTCAGACCGCTACAGTAACGTGATTGTGCGCTCTGGCGCAAGCTTTGCCGGTAGTCAGGAGGCCGCATGATGGACCCCCTCTGGATCGCCATAGCATTTGCAGGTGCAGTCACGCTGTTGCTGCTGGCTGATGCTGTGTTCGCTGTCCCGTTCATTCGCCGCATTTGGCGCAAGTGGTTCGACCGGTGATGGACGGTCCTGCGGCAACCTTAATCGACAAGGGCGAAGTCGGCATCGCGTTCTACGGGCTGCTGTTCGTGATCGTTGCCCTGATCGGCTTTTGTGGTGTGCTGCTCAAGTCTCTGTCCGGGCGCGACAAGCTGATCAAAGACGCTTTCGCCAGTCTCAGCCAAGTTTCGGAAAAGCAATCGCAGGCCAACCTGTCGGTGGCCGTCGCTCTGTCTCGCATAGAGAGTAAATTGGGCATGGGAAATGATTGACGGGCTGCGGACATGGCTCCGCCTGCAACTGCCTCTGCGTGAACCTCCTGCTGAAATGCAGGCGCTCCTGACACGGTTGGACGAACAAGGGCGCACGGCTGAAGCGCTGTCAAAGCAGGCGCGCGGTGAAGGCGACATACAAAACACGATCGAATTAATTGCGAGGGATATATGAGCGATACGACCATGCATGGTCTGGCAGCCATCACGGCGTTGGGAATGCTGCTTTCGACCGTGCCGCTGGTGTGGAACTACATGCACACCCTACCGCGCTCCGACTGGTTCAAAAGCCAACAATTTCTGTTCGCACTTGGCCTCGCCATGGACAGCATCGGCGTGCTGCTAATTTCGGGCTACCGCGTCATGCAGATATTGCTGGGGTGGGACGGAGGCTTATCCAATCTTTGGACCGGCATTTCGCTCGGCCTTCTCTCCGTCGGCGGGAGCGCAATCATTTATTCCGCCTCGCTGAACGGCAAGCGTTGGAAATGGCGGCTTTACCTTACCGCCATCGCAATTTGGAGCATCGCCGTTGTGATCTGGCCCGATGCCTGACGAAGACTACTGGCCCGATGAAGAAATACCGATGCCAGAACCGGAGGATGAATGATGAGCGATCGCAAGCACGTTTTCGACACTGTGAACCGTTACGCGGACGGTATCTGGAACAAGCCCGGTGCCATCGTCGCGTTTGACGCTGCGCTTGATAAGCTGCTGGGCTTAGAGCCTACACCCGTACCAACGAAACCGGTCAGCGACTTTGATAAGGCTGTAATCGCGCACCTCAGGGACGAGGAGGGGGTTCGTCCAGAAGCCTACCGGGACCACTTGGGCTATTGGACTATCGGGATCGGGCGTTTGATCGATCCTCGCAAGGGCGGGCGTATCACGCCTGAAGAGGATGCGATTTTATTGGCTAATGACCCGTCTCGCCAAGGGAAGTCTTGGCGGCAATATGTCCTGACCGAGCCGGAAATGAACATGCTAAAGCTGAACGACATTGAGCGTTTCGTTTCGGTAATCAGCAAGTGGCCGGCGTGGAAGGCGGTGGGCGATAATATCCCTCGCAAGGTCGCGCTTACATCGATGGCTTTCCAGCTGGGAGCGGATGGGCTGGCGAAGTTCAAGAACAGCCTTCGGATGGTGGAGCAGGGCCGGTTTGCCGATGCGGCCGACAACTTCATGAAAAGCAAATGGGCGCGCCAGACCCCGGAACGGGCGGGGCGGGTTACGCAGATGATCCGCACGGGGCTGTTCTCATGACCGCCAAAGAATGGCCTCGTCTGGCCCTCACCGTCTTTATCATGGGCTTGTTTGGATATGCCGCATTCAAGCACTACTCCCCGGCCATCGAACAGACCATCGTGGCAATCTCGATGTTGGCCGTAGGCTATTGGCTGGGGTCGTCCAAAGGATCGTCCGACAAGACCGAAATCATCGGTGCGCGCCCGAATGGAACGCCTGCCGATCCTGTATTTGTGGAGCCGGAATAATGACTGCCGAATTACACAAGTTAGATTGTGAACCGCCTACCGAGGGTATCACAGAACTTCTAGAAGACATGATAGAGCAGAATGAGGCAGGTAAGCTTTCCAGCCTAGCGTTTTCCGTTGTTTATCGCGATGGAACAACAGGCAGCGGACATTCCTTCATGCCATCGGTTTCCACGATGATTGGCGGGGTGGAATTGTTGAAAGAGAAACTCATTCGGCAGGTGTTAGGGTGATGCCCGAACTCGCCAAGCTAGGCGACCGCGCCCTGTCGTTCATTACTGGTGGTTGGAAGTGGTTAGCCGCTATCGTCCTGTGCGCGTCCCTAGCATGGCTTCACGGCTGTTCTACAGGGCAGGACATTGTCGAAGCCCGCATAGCCAAGGCTGAACTGCAGGCTGAACGCAAAGCCCGCGATGATGATGCGAAGGCTGCGGCCCGCCGTGCTGCCGATACCGAACGCCTGAAACGATCCGATAATGCCCGACAGGAGGTAATAGACAATGCTGCCGACGATGAAACTGACGCCCCTGGTGCTGCCCTTGCTTGCGAGCGTTTGCGCGCCGCCGGTATCGACACCCCCGCCGCCTGTCGCTGACGTTGTAGCGGTTACAGAAGCGAAGCCTTTACCATCGGTGGAAGCGGTGACGGATGCGAAGGCCAAGGCCCGCGATGATGCAGCTATCGAGGCATGGGGTGAACGGATACAGGCCGCCGGTGTAAACCTATGCCTGCTGCTAGAAGATAGGTTTGACGTGGATTACGGGTGTGGGGGCCGGTAATCGCTTTCGCGATAAATAACCTGCCAAAGATTCAAACTTTGATGTGTTAAATTCAATGCATGTTGCTGGAACGTTCTCGGAACATTCGCTATGCCTGAGCATGTAAAAAGACGCCGCCCGATGGTCCCGGACGACGCCCATGCAGTTCAATAACGAACAGCGTGGAATCCGACAAGCCCGGTTAAGCGAATTGAGCGTTTTTCTCCGGCGGCCATGCGAAAAAGCTGCCTTGGGTATCGGATATCAAGTCGAGTTAATTCCGGCAAAATCCAATCCCGCAAAACGCCTCGCCAGCGTCTAAAATGGCGGATATCGTGGGAGAACACACCCGCTCCCCCTGACGCCTAGCTAGCTGGCCAAGGGATATCTGCACCTTACGTCACCTTTCCCAATACGGGGGAGATAATGCGACCTCGGCAGGCAATAGCCATCGGAGGGGACCGCGATTGGCCTACGTCACAGGCAGTGCAGGTAAACACGATAGAGCGCACTAGCGAGGCATCCCGATTCATTCCCTATGGAGTGACCTCAGCGGGTGGACGTGGTGTGCTCTTTCACCGACCGCCATTCTTTTGCCAAGGCAATGAGCCTGCGATCACGGGCCTTCCATCCGCGACGGCTAATACGTTCACGGCGATTACGAGGGGTTATATCGGTTTGCATTCAACCCGATAGGCATGGACGAGGGCCTGTAGGAAACATCGAATCGTTGCACACGTTCCTATTTCGTTCCAACTGGACGTATGGGACGCAAGACACACCGAACCCTTGGCGATCTGGTGCAGGACAGCCGCTGGCTATATGTCCAATGCCGGGAGTGTCACCATTCCGCCAAGCTGGATCCCCGCGAAGTGCAAATGATATGCTACCGGAACAATTACGCGCCGGTGATCGATAGGCTGGCAGGGCAAATGCGGTGCAGCAAGTGCGGTCTAAAGCGGGTGTATCTAGGCCCGTGCTATCCGCCGGGTTTCATCTAGCACCACGTCTCGCGCCGTCCGGTCCATTGGCGGGCATATCCGCCGGACACCATAAGCTTGCCTACATCGCGACCATTCACGGTGAGGTTGGCTAGGGTCCGGTCAAACCGATCCCGCCCGGTGCGCCTGATATGGATAGGCCCCTCGTTCAACAGCGCGACAAGCCTGTGTGTAGCGGCACTGGCGAGCTGCTTTTCCCGTCTGCATCGCGCTCTGGTTTCGGGCGCGTCTATACCGGCGATGCGGATTTTCTCCCGATCGATCCACACTGTGTCGCCATCCACTACGCACGTAACCCGAACAGCAGGCGGGGCTGGGCATAGGGCTATGGCTAGGGCGGTGGTTATCATGGGGCTGCTTCGATCATGGCGGCTAAAATACGCCCAGACCGAGCGCATTTTCCAGCCCTGAATTTCCGTGTTTGTTCGGGCAAGTTTCTCGCCGCCTCGCCGAATGGATCAAGTAGTTTCTGCTCTTCCTTCGCAAGCAATTCCACAGCATCCTTTAAGGCAAAGCATTGGCTCTCTTTCAGTTCCATGTTCTATGCTTTCGGTGGGGGTGGGGGAAGGGGCGACCAGTGTGTCGGGTCTAGGATT
Organism: Alteripontixanthobacter maritimus; assembly: GCF_003340475.1. Taxonomy (NCBI): domain Bacteria; kingdom Pseudomonadati; phylum Pseudomonadota; class Alphaproteobacteria; order Sphingomonadales; family Erythrobacteraceae; genus Alteripontixanthobacter; species Alteripontixanthobacter maritimus. The sequence goes on from NZ_QBKA01000002.1 coordinate 970,088, forward strand.
GTAGTCGTGTAGCAATCACAGCCCTTCACCCAGCATTCGGGCAATGTCACCAGCCAGGGACCTTCATCATCCTTGTCTATTCCATGAACCTCGCCATCCCATATGCCGCCGATCACCAGCACTTCGCCTTCATCTGGCAACGTCTCAATCGGGTTCCATTCCATAGCTACTGTTCCTTCCTGTGGTGGCCGGATTCAATAGCTTCGGCGATATGACGATCCTGAAGCCCCGCTACTGAATATGCATCGGCGATCGTACTATGGCCTTTTTCCCCGCACACTTCGGATGCATCTAGAAGCGCGTCGGCCCTCGCACGCAGCCACTTCACGACAGCATCACGCTCCCGCTGTTCAGCGGGGGATAGGTCAGTCATAGTGCACCTCCATGTGCTTTGATGGATGGGGTGGGGTTGGCCAGTTCCAGTAGCACATCGGCATGGCAGGGCTGATCGAGGCGGCACCAGCAGGCAAGGTTTTTGCCGCGCAGTTCTTCGACAGGCAGGTTACCGACGATCTCATTATCAAAGCCGCTCACCGCGAAATGCGCAGCCTCAAAGCGGTCCTTGCATTGATGTAAAACGAGACCGCCCCTAATCACCTGGAATCGACGCAGTCGTTCGTTCCATTCCAGCACGAACGGGTTGCCCCACTTATGAGGCCGCGCAACTGAGGCGGTGTTAGGCGGCAACCGCCATCCCTTCTTTCGCGAAAGCTGGACGCGGACAGGTCGAGTATTTATTTGCTTATCAGTCATGCGCGGTCCTTTCGCGTGTGTAGGCCCGGTGTGGAGAGTCCAGTCTCGCATCGGGCCGTTTTGGTTTGAACACCGTCCGCCAAGTCATTGAAGGCAAACGATGCAGTTTTAACATCGCCTGAAACCGTGATTGGCTGTTTTCTGCGTGTCAGCGTATGCATATGCTTAACCGACATTTCACACCTGGTGATTACTCGCGCATCCTAGTTCCATTTCGGGCTCAGGATACAGACCGCTGCGATGATACGCCTGTTCAAACACTACATTCCGCATGCCGTGTTGCTGCTGGGATTGTTCGACCTGCTGCTGTTGATCGTGGCAGGCGAAGGCGCTTGGCTGTTGCGTGCGGCACAGATCGGTACGGGACCGGGGTCAGTGTATACGCGCGTCGTCCCGCTTGCGGCATTCGCCGGCACCGTCTGGATCGCGATGATCTCGGTCGGAGTGTATGGCACCGACGCCCTACGTTCGATGCGCTATGCGTGCGCCCGTCTGCTGGTGGCCATCAGCCTTGGTATCATCGGCTTGTCAGTGATGGATTTTCTCGTGCCGGGCGCCACATTCTGGCGCTCCACACTCCTTTACGCGATGGGTTTCGCCATCCTGCTATTGGTGGCGAACAGGCTGCTGATCGGCAGTTTCATCGGAACCTCCGCATTTCGCCGCCGTGTGCTGGTGCTGGGCGCTGGCAAGCGCGCGATGCGGATTAAGCGCCTTTCGGAAAAGGATGGTAGCGGTTTTGCCGTAGTGTCCTTCCTCGGCATGAATGAAGGCGCGCTGGAAGTGGAAGAGGCGATTCCGCGCGCGGCAATTCACGATCTGGGCCGGTTCGTGGAAAATATCGGCGCGAGCGAAGTGGTTCTGGCGCTGGAAGAGCGCCGCAATGCGTTGCCTTTGAAAGACCTTGTGCGGGTCAAGACCATGGGCGTACACGTCAATGATTTCAGTAGCTTCATGGAACGTGAGACGGGACGCGTCGATCTGGACACGCTCAATCCCAGCTGGTTGATTTTCTCCGACGGCTTCTCCTCGGGTCGGGTCATCTCCAGCGCCGCAAAACGCATCTTCGACGTAATTGCCAGCCTGACGCTATTGCTGCTGACGCTGCCGGTGATCGCGTTGTTCGCGATCCTTGTAAAAATGGACAGCCGCGGGCCGGCATTCTTCCGCCAACAAAGGGTCGGGCTGTATGGGCGCGATTTCGAACTGGTGAAGCTGCGCAGCATGGCCACCGATGCGGAAAAGGACGGTGCCAAATGGGCGTCGCAGAATGATCCGCGCGTTACCAGGTTGGGCAAGTTCATCCGCAAAGTGCGGATCGACGAATTGCCGCAAGTATGGACGGTGCTGACCGGCAAGATGAGCTTTGTGGGTCCCCGTCCGGAAGTGCCGCAATTCGTCACCGATCTCGACGACAAGATCCCCTATTATGCAGAACGGCACATGGTAAAGCCTGGCATAACGGGATGGGCGCAGATCAACTATCCTTATGGCGCTTCGGTCGAGGATTCCCGGCATAAGCTGGAATATGATCTGTATTATGCGAAGAATTACACCCCGTTTCTCGACCTGCTGATCCTGCTGCAAACGCTGCGCGTGGTATTGTGGCCGGAGGGCGCGCGCTGAGCGTGAACGCATGACCCTTGGCTCCATCCACCTTTGGGCAATCGCCGGCAGCGCAACGCAGATTGCGGGCGCGGCGGCATGCCTGTTTGTGGCGGTCTGGTTATGGCGGCTTCCCGCCCGCCGCGCGAAGCAGCGTGTTCCCGTTACTGCCGCGCTTCTCGCAACAGCGCTGTGGTGCCTGGTGTCCGCGTCGTGGGGATCGGGTGCCCCGCTTGTGAATATCGCCGAAACGATGCGCAATCTTGCCTGGCTCCACGTCATTTATCGGCAGTTCCAGTATGACGGACGGGCCGAGCGGCTAACCCCTGTCAAACCGCTCGTATTTGCGTTGGCGCTGGTTGAAGGGATGCAGCCGCTGCTGGTAGTGCTGACCGCCGGTCTATCGGGCGGTCAGAGCCTTACCATGCTGGCCGAGCAGGTGTCCGCCCTGTTGCGGATGCTGTTCGCGGTGGGCACGTTGATGCTGCTGCACAACGTGTATTCGGTGGCGGCGCGGTCGCAAGCGACAGCCATGCGCTGGGCGATTGCAGCGCTGGCGCTGTTGCTGGCTTTCGATCTGAATTACTACACCGCCGGCTATCTTGGTGATGGGTTTTCTCCGCAACTGGCCAGTCTGCGCGGGTTGATCGTTGTGTTTGTCGCCGCGGCAATCTTGATGACGGCCAGCGCACGCAGCGCCGATTTGCGCCTGCGTCCATCGCGCGCAGTGGCATTCCAGACCCTGTCGCTCGCGGTAATCGGACTGTATTTCGGCGCGATGGTCGTGGGCGCGCGCTCGCTCAGCTTGCTGGGTGGGGACCTTGGTCGGCTGGCGCAAGTCGGTTTCGTCGTCGTGGCAGCGGTTTTTGCCCTGGTTGCCCTGCCGTCTGACAAGCTCCGCGGGTGGCTTCGCGTGAACGTCGTGAAACACCTGTTCAAACACCGATACGACTACCGGGCGGAGTGGCTGCGCTTCACCCAAACGATCGGCCGGGCGGATCGCGGCGACGCCAGTTTCGGGGAACGGGTGGTACAAGCGATGGCAGATATCACCGATAGCCCGTCGGGATTGTTGCTGCTGCCGTCGGACGATGGTGCGTTGGAACTTGGTGCGCGTTTCAACTGGCCGACCCTCGACGTGCCGCCGCGCGCATTGCCGGCGCGGATAGTGTCGCTGTTCGAACGGCATGAATTCATTCTGGACATGGACGAGGCCCGGTCCGGAACCGATTACCACGGTGAACTGCCCGCCATGCCGGACTGGCTGATCGGAGAACAACGCGCATGGGCTATCGTGCCTCTGCTGCATTTCGACCAGCTTACCGGCGTGGTCATTCTTGCACGGCCCAAGCACGTTCGCAGGCTGGACTGGGAAGATTTCGACCTCCTCCGCATCGCGGGTCGGCAACTGGCAAGTTACATGGCAGAACAGGCAAGCCAACGTGCCTTGCTGGAGGCCAACCAGTTCGACGATTTTAACCGGCGGATTGCGTTCGTGATGCATGATATTAAGAACCTTGCCAGCCAGATGTCGCTGCTTGCGGGCAATGCTGAGAAGCACGCGGATAATCCGGCCTTCCATGCCGATATGCTCGTCACCCTGCGTAATTCGTCCGACAAGCTTGAGACATTGCTGGCAAGGCTCGGCCGCTATGGCAAATCGTCGCAAAGCCAGGCGCAGGACGTCGACCTTTCCGAACTGGCTCGCAAGGTTGCCGCGCATTATGTCGGCACCCACCCGGTCCAGCTTTCGCGGGACGAGCAGTGCATTGTGGCTGGCGATCCCGAGGCGCTGGAACAGGCGTTGATCCACATTGTCGGCAACAGCGTCGATGCCAGTCTCGTCAATATGCCCGTCATTCTGGACGTGTCCAGCGACGCGCTGGAAGGTCGTATCGAAGTCAGCGATTCCGGCTGCGGCATGAGCGCCGAGTTCATTCGCGAAGGACTGTTCAAACCTTTCGTGTCGACCAAAGAAGGCGGCTTTGGTATCGGCGCGTATGAGGCGCGCGAGCTTATCCTCGCAATGGGCGGACGATTGGACGTCGATGCCCGGGAAGGGCTCGGTTCACGCTTCGTCATTCGCCTTCCGATAGCGGCAGCCGCGCAGCTGCGTACGAACCACGTTTCGGATGAATCCGCACGAGACGACGCACACGTACAACATCCGAACAAGGTTGCATGATGCCCGATACCAAACCCAAGCTGCTGATCGTGGAAGACGATGCCGGGCTGCAGGCGCAGCTGAAATGGGCGTATGAAGATTTCGAGGTTGTCCAGGCTACCAATCGCGATCAGGCTCTGGCCGCCTTGCGATCCGATATGCCGGCCGTGGTCACGCTGGATCTGGGCCTGCCGCCTGACCCTGACGGCACCACCGAAGGTTTCGCCGTGCTGGACGAAATCATGGCGCTGAAGCCCGACACGAAAGTGATCGTCGCATCTGGCCACGGCGCCCGCGAAAGCGCGCTGACGGCGATCGAACGCGGTGCTTACGATTTTTATCAGAAGCCGGTGGACATCGACACTTTGGGGCTGATCGTGCGCCGGGCGTATGAACTGCACCGGATCGAGGCAGAGAACAGCAGACTGGCAGCACGCGTGTCGCAGGAGCAGACCGTGCTTGGCCGGATTGTCACTGCCGCACCGGAAATGAGCAAGGTCGCCCGCACGATCGAACGGGTCGCGGATACGTCCGTGTCGGTCATGCTGCTGGGCGCGAGCGGTACCGGAAAGGAGCTGATTGCGCGGGGCCTGCATGATGCCAGCAATCGCGCGGATGGGGCATTCGTGGCGATCAATTGCGCTGCCATCCCCGAAACGCTGCTGGAAAGCGAACTGTTCGGCCATGAAAAGGGTGCGTTTACCGGCGCAGTAAAAACCACGGAGGGCAAGATCGAACAGGCCCATGGGGGGACGCTGTTCCTTGATGAAGTAGGTGACATCCCGCTGCCGTTACAAGTCAAATTGCTGCGCTTTATCCAGGAACGGACGATCGAGCGCATTGGCGGCCGGAAGGAAATTGCGGTGGACACCCGAATCGTGTGCGCCACCCACCAAAACCTGGAAGCAATGATCGGAGAAGGGCAATTCCGCGAAGACCTCTTCTACCGCCTCGCCGAAATCGTCGTGAATATCCCGACGCTCGCTGATCGGCCCGGCGACGCCGTGCTGCTGGCCAAATTCTTTCTCGGCCGGTTTGCTGCCGAAATGAACCCGCAGGTAAAAGGCTTTGCGCCTGATGCATTGGCCGCGATCGACGGATGGGGATGGCCGGGAAATGTGCGCGAACTGGAAAACCGGGTGAAGCGCGCCACCATCATGGCAGACGGCAAGCTGGTGTCCGCCGAAGATCTCGATCTGGGCGAGGACGACGATACACAGGCGCTGAACCTGAAGGCAGCACGTGAAGTGTCGGACCGCAAGATCATCCGGCATGCCCTGAGCCGGAGCGACGGCAATATCTCCAGCACTGCAAAGATGCTCGGCATCAGCCGGCCCACCTTGTACGATTTGCTCAAGCAGTATGATCTTCAGCCCTAAAACCCATTCAGCGATATTGCTTGCTTGCTGCACGCTGCTTGCCGCGTGTGGAGGCGGTCCGGACACACCTGACACAAGGGGCGATGTTGCCGCGCTGCTGGCGGATGGTGACGGATTTTCTGCCGAACTGCGCCTTCGTCAGAAGCTCGAGGATGGAGCGGGCGAGGCCGAAATCGCTGCCGACATGGGCGAAGCGGAAATGTTGCAGGGCGAATTGGGGGAAGCGCGCCGTTGGCTCGCACCCGGTGCGTTCACGCCAGATACGGCCGCGCGCGGCTTCCTGCAGCTTGGGCGGCTGGAGATGCGAGAGGGCAATCTGGCTGCTGCGGGACAAGCGTTCGACCGGTCGGCGGCGATCGATGACGAAAACCCGGAACTATGGGTGGATATCGGGCGCCTGCGTTATCGCGGCGGGGAGCAGGCGCAGGCAGTCGAGGCAAGCGAGCGCGCTGTGGAACTGGGGCCAAACCACGCCGCTGCCTTGCAGTTTCACGGCCAGCTCGTGCGCGATTCCGATGGTATGGACGCCGCCCTGCCGTGGTTCGAACGTGCCCTGAAAAGCAATCCCGATGATGCCGAACTGCTGGGTGAATATGCGGCCACGTTGGGAGAGACCGGCCGCGCAAAGGAAATGCTGGCCGCCATTAGAAGGATGACCGAGATAGCGCCCGGTCATCCGCGCGCATACTATCTGCAAGCGGTCCTGGCAGCACGGGCGAACCAGTTCGATCTTGCGCGGTCGCTCTTGTCACGCAGCGGCAACCTCGACCGGAATGTCCCCGCGGCGATGCTCCTGTCCGGCCTCATAGACCTCGAGAACGGCAATTATTCCAGCGCCGCGCAGATGTTTGACCGGCTGTATCGGCTACAGCCCGATAATGGCCGCGTACGCGACCTGCTGGCGCGCGCGCTGTCGCTCTCCGGAGCCGATGGCGAGTTGATCTACCGCATGGGCGAGGCCGCCAGTCGCCCCGGAAGCAGCCCCTATCTGCTCGAGCTAATTGGTAGGGCGCAGGAACGGGTGGGCAACCGCAAGGCCGCGGCGGATGTACTGGCACGTGCGGCGCAGCCTCGCAGTGCCAACCTGGCCGCGTTGCGAGGCAACACACCGCTTAACGTGGCGCAAACGCGCGGAGCGGCGAGCGGCCGCGATGCATTGGCGCTGGTGCGCGCGCTGATCGTGGATGGTCAGTTTGATGCCGCCGCCAGCAGCGGCGCCGCGATCCGCCGCCGCTTTCCCGGTTCTGCCGACGCGTTGGGGTTGGCCGCCGATGCAAGCCTTGCCGATACGCAGATACTGGAAGCGATCGAGTTTTACCGACGATCGGCAGATATTCGCAGGCCCTGGCCGCTCACCCGCCGCATGATCGCCGCTTATCGCGCGCTCTACCGCCAAGACGATGCCGTATCGCTGTTGGAACGGCATCTGGCGGGCGATCCCGGCAATCACGAAGCGGCGGCCATGTTGGGCGTGGTCATGGCCGAGCGTGGGGACTGGATTCGTGCGGTGGCCGCACTCGATCACGCTATTGCGCATGGCGCGTCGCGTGATCCGGAAATGCTGGCTTTGCGCGCGCAGGCGGCGTTGCGGCTACGCCGTCTGGAAGAGGCGCGCGCTTTTGCTGTCAAGGCCTACGCCGTCCAGCCGATGAACCGCTTCGCTACGCTAACCCTAGGCCTGACACTTGGCAAAGAGGAGGGGCGCGACGTGTTCCTCGAAAAGGCCGGTGCGATTTCGACGAGATAGCGGGTCCAGCAGGTCGACTTTGGCATTGATGCGGGGCAGGGCGACCATCGTCCATGAGAATGCTTGCCCGCCTGTTCGATCCGATGGTCCGGCTGTTACTGCTTGCCATCGCATTCGCCGTAATCTTGCCTGCGACCGGCGATGCGCGCGTGGTCGCAGGCTGGATCAGCGACGGCGCGATCTTTCTCCTGTTCCTGCTGAACGGATTGCGGCTTTCGCGCAGCGATGTTGCAGGTGGTTTGCGAAATTTGCGTGTGATGCTGCCACTGGTCGCTTGGTGCTATGGCGCGATGGCGCTGGCGGGGCTGGGCTTGTGGCACGTAACCGCATCGGTCTTGCCACCGATGCTGGCGCTCGGGTTTCTGTTCCTCGGCACGCTGTCATCCACCGTGCAATCGGCAACGGCATATACTTCGATGGCAGGCGGCAATGGCGCGACATCGGTAGTGGCCGCAGCCTTGCTCAACATCCTCGGCGTATTTGTCACTGCTCCCTTGTTTTCGGTATTGGGGGGCGGCGGGGCCGTAACGTTCGGTTCCGAAGCGCTGATACGCATCGCACTGATCCTGTTGTTACCGTTTGCGATCGGTCAGATGTTTCAAGTCCGCATGGCGCGCTGGACTGCGGCCAATCGCCCGCTGATTGGCTGGATGGACCGTATCGCCATCGGGATCGCGGTTTATGTCGCTATGTCCGGCGCGGTTGCCGAAGGGCTGGGAACGCGCGTCGATCCGGCGGCGTGGGGCTGGCTTGGTGCGGGTGTGGCGGTATTTTTGCTCTTCGGCTTCGGCGGAGCTTGGACAGCAGGCGGTGCTCTCCGGCTGCCGCGCGGCGATCGTATCGCGTTCCTGTTTGCGGGCGCGCAGAAAAGCACTGCGATGGGCGTACCGCTGGCCAGCATCCTGTTTACGCCGGCGATGGCCGGGCTCGTGATTGTGCCGTTACTGGCCTATCACCTGCTGCAACTAGTCGTCTCCGCGCCCATCGCACAGCGCCTTACTCGGCAGGCGCTTCCCTGAGCGCTGCTCCCGTGTTTCGCGCCTCGGCCCGGTTGTGCCGGACCGACCACCAAAGCGAAATACCGATCAACGTTGCACCGATCAGACCGGTGATGGTTTCGGGAATGTGGAACTTGGCCGACAGTAGCATGATCGCTCCCAGCGCAATGATGGCCCAGAACGCGCCGTGTTCCAGGAACCGGTATTCGGCCAAAGTTCCCTTTTTCACAAGATGGATTGTCATCGAGCGCACGAACATCGCGCCGATCGACAGACCCAGTGCGATCACTACCATATTGTTGGACAGCGCGAAGGCCCCGATCACCCCGTCGAAGCTGAAGCTCGCATCGAGGATGTTGAGATAAAGGAACCCGCCCAGACCGCTACGCACGATTGCTCCACGGGCGCGCGCTGCCTCTTCTTTCAACTCCAGCAGCGTGCTGACCCCTTCGACGGCGATGAACGTGACCAGACCGAGTATTCCGGCGGTCAGGAAGGTCAGCGCGTCGTCGGGCGTAAGCAGGCCTGCAATGCCCCACAGCACGAGCAAAAGGATGGCAATCTCCGCCGCGGGCAGGGCGGAAAAGCGCGCGAGAAATTTCTCCACCGCGCTGATCCAGTGAATGTCTTTTTCACCGTCGAAGAAGAACTTGAGGCCAACCATAGCGAGGAACGCGCCCCCGAACCCGGCAATGCTGACATGGGCGGAACTGACCAGTCGTTCGTATTCTTCCGGATCATTGAGCGATAGGTCGATCGCCTGCATCGGGCCGATGCCTGCAGCAATCGCCACGATCGCGAGCGGAAACACGATCCGCATCCCGAATACGGCAAAGGCGATCCCCCAGGTAAGAAAGCGCCGCTGCCAGACCTCGTCCATATCCTTCAGGACGCTGGCGTTCACCACCGCGTTGTCAAAGCTTAGCGATACTTCCAGTACGGATAATACAATCACGATCCACAGTAGCGCCAGTGTACCTGATACCGTGCCGGTGCTGGCCCAGCCATACCATACGGCCAGGCCTAGGCAGACAACGGTGAAGATGATCGAAAGCGTGTAGAAGCGCAGCAGCGTGGCCATATCAGTCCGGTCCTGTCGGAAAAGTTTTGCGTCAGCCCTTGGGCTGGTAAGTCTGTTCGGCGGTGGGGAAGCTGCGGTCCTGCACTTCGGCAGCGTATTGCTTCACGGTGTTCTCGATGGTTTCCGCAATGTTTTCATATTTCTTCACGAAGCGCGGTACCCGTTCGAACATCCCCAGCATATCTTCGGTAACAAGCACTTGCCCATCGCAGCGGGCCGACGCGCCGATGCCGATAGTAGGGCAGGCAATCGCTTCGGTCACGGCAATCGCGATCGGTTCAACGACGCCTTCCACCACCACGGCAAATGCGCCTGCTTCGTCTAGCGTGCGCGCATCGCTGACGATCTTGTCCGCCTCTGCATCGCTGCGTCCGCGCGCCATATAGCCGCCGAGCATGTTTACCGCCTGCGGAGTCAGGCCGACATGCCCCATTACCGGGATGCCGCGCTGGGTCAGGAAGGCGACGGTTTCGGCCATGGCCTCGCCCCCTTCCAGCTTGACGGCAGCCGCGCCGCTCGCCTTCAGGAGCGTGGCGGCGCTTTCAAACGCCAGCTGCGGGCTGGCTTCATACGCTCCGAAGGGCATGTCGACGACCACAACGGCATGATAGCTTCCCCGCACCACGGCGGCGGCATGGTTAGCCATCATATCCATCGTCACAGGGACAGTGGAGGGGAGGCCGTAAATGACTTGACCCAGCGAATCCCCCACGAGCAACAGGTCGCAATGCGCATCCAGCAACTGTGCCTGCCGCGCGGTATAGGCAGTAAGCATCACCAGCGGATCGGCTGTTACACCGTCCACCTTGCGGCCACGGATGCGCGGCACCGTAAGGCGCTTCATCGGCGCGGGTGTAGGATTGGCGCGGCTGGTTGCCGTGTCGAGCTGGAAGGTGGTGGACATGGGCACGGCTCTTATCCCTTCGCGCAGGCGTTGAAAAGCTGAGCTGCAAATATGCCCGGGGTCTTGGCGAGCCGGGACTTTCCATGCACAAGGCGATCGGGAGGCGCGGGTACCGCGCTCATGAGGGAACATACGACATCATGGTTGCAACCACCGGAAGCGACGGCATCACCAAACGCGACGGCTGGTCCTCGCGATCGGCATTTATCCTAGCGGCGATCGGCTCGGCTGTCGGGCTGGGGAATATGTGGCGGTTTCCCGCCGAAGCTGGAGCAAATGGCGGCGGCGCTTTTGTGCTGTTCTACATCCTATGCGTCGTTCTGATCGGCTTGCCGGTCCTGCTTTCGGAAACGCTGATCGGCCGCCATGGACAATCTGCGGCCCCTGAAAGCGTGCGGCGCATGGCGCAGGAATCAGGCAAATCGCGGCATTGGGACGTGCTGGCGTCGGTCGGGGTCTTTTCTGCCTTTCTCATCCTCAGTTTCTACTGCGTGGTCGGCGGCTGGGTGCTGTATTACGTCGGCGCGTTCGTGCAGGATCTTTTCACGACCGGTCTAACCGGCGGTGCGTTCCAAGGCCGTCCGGCCGAAGAGGTCGAGGCGCTGTTGCCTGGCTTGTTCGGTAACGGCACCTTAATGGTCGGATTGCATGTCGCGTTTCTGGCGGTCACATTCTACTTCGTCGCCCGCGGCGTATCGGGCGGTATCGAATGGGTCGCGACCTGGCTTATGCCGGCGTTCTTCGTATTGTTCGTGGCGATCACGATCTACGGTGCCTTCACCGGAGCGTTTGCCGAAGCGCTAAGTTATCTCTTCACGTTCGAACCTTCCAAACTGACAGGAAGCGTGATGCTCGCCGCAGTGGGCCAAGCGTTCTTCTCGCTGTCGCTGGGTGTGGCTGGGATGATGACGTACGGCGCCTATGTCGGGCGGGACGTCAATCTTGGCAGCACCAGCGGTATCATTGCAGGCGCAGATACGCTGGTCGCATTGCTGGCCGGCCTGTGCATCTTTCCAATTGTGTTTGCCGCCGGGTTGGAGCCGAATGCCGGCCCCGGCCTGATGTTTCAAAGCTTGCCGCGCGCGTTTCAGGATATGCCGGTCGGCTCGTTGGTCGGAATGCTGTTCTTCATCATGGTATTCTTCGCTGCGTTGACCAGTTCGGTATCGCTGATGGAAGCGCCCACCGCTTGGGTGAAGGACAAGTTCGGCATCGCGCGGCCCATCGCCGCTGCCATTGTATCCTTCGGGGCGCTGGTTCTCGGCGCGCTCGCTGCATTGTCCTTCAACGATCTGTCCGAATTCCAGCCGCTGACCGGTTTTGCCCTGTTCGAAGGGCAGGGCATGTTCGACATTCTCGATACCCTGACAAGCAAGATCCTGATGCCGGTCGGCGCTATTCTCACATCGGTATTTGTGGGCTGGATTGCGTCGAAGCGGTTGGTGGATAGCGAAAACGGTTTGAGCGGCGGTCTGCATGTATTCTGGCTGTTTCTGGTTCGCTGGCTTTGCCCGATCGCGCTGGCGTTGATCCTGCTGGTTGGCATCTTCCCTGAAGTGTTCGGTATGGAGTAACTCTTCAGTTCGCTTTCAGGCGCGCTGCATAAATCGCCTGCGCACAAAAAAAGGGCCGCTCCCAAAACGGAAGCGGCCCTTTTTTGTCGGTATTACCGTCAGCCTACAGGCTGGTTTCGACGTGCTTCTTTTCCGCTTCGTCATGCACAGTCATGCCCAGCGCCATCTTGGCGGTGGTCAGCAAGCCCAAATCGGCGCCCCAAATCTCGGCATCGCCGAGGTCCATGCGCAGGAATAGAATGTCGGGATCGTCCTTCCCGCCGTCGTACCAGGCTTCGACGAAGTTGTTCCACATATCGTCGAAGCGCTGCCGGTCGGTCTCAATCGCCAGTGTCCCGTCGAAGCGGGCAAACATCTCGTGGTCCTTGCTTGCGAAATTGGCTGTAGCCTTACCCAGCTTGGCGAAGTCGCTGCGCGTTTGCGTGAAGAACCAGATTGCGCTGTTGGCATCCTTGTCCAGCTGTGCGGTCATCGGCACGGCAGTATCAGGCTTGCCGTCCAACTGTAGAAAGACGAACGGCGAATCCGCCATCGCTTTCCAGAATTGAGTCTTCTGCTCGTCGGCGGTTGGGTTGTCGGTCATAAAATTCCTTCCTTTCGCCACCAACGATATTTCGCGCAGCATCGTTCCCGTGTGAAAATGCCGGGAAGGTCCGCACGTGGGGCTCGGCGTTGAAAGAAAGAAGCCGCCCGTCCTGTAAAACAGGGCGGGCGGCTAATGTTCAAGAGGTCGTAATTACTTCGACGGTGCCACGAGCAGGCGGTTGTTAAGTGGCTGAAGCGAACGGGCGGTCATGCCCAGCGCGCCCTCGAAAGCCGCGATTTGCGCCGGGCTGGCTGTCATCACCGTCTCGGCAACATGCCAGTTCACATTTTCGCTGCATGGCGGCGTAGTAAGTGAACCCATATAACGATGAACCGAGAGATCGGCCGGAACCATATCGCTCATATCGACCGTAACATCGCCGCCATTCCCGCGTGGCATGGCATCGACGATATTCTGGAGCGCCGGATTGGCTGCGCCCGCTTCGAACATTATTCCAAGAACCCCAAGCGTACCGTCACTGGTCGCGTGTACCAGATGTGCTGTCAGCGGGTAGCGCTTACCGCTGACGGCGTGCTCGGAGGGGGTGTGGAAGTGCACCTGCAACAGGTTGAACAGGCGGTCTCCGGAAATCATGCCCTGGCCCGTCGGCGTATCGACCTGGACCTTGTGCGTGCCGATAGCGAGCTTGCCAGCCGCGTTGCCATATGCGGCAGAAAGTTTCACATCGCCGATAGCACTGGCCTGATCGAGTTCGATCGGGGATTGCATCGCGCCAGCATCGCAGGCGGCATAATCGGAATTGGCGTTGGACCATCTTTCGGCTGTCATGCCGTCGGTATACTTCCAGTCCAGCTGGCCATCTGCTGCTGCGGCACCCGTGGCGATACCGGCCGCGGACAGTGCGGTCAGCGAGGCAGCGGCAATTGCAGTCTTGAATTTCATGTTCGTCTCCAGTCATCTGTCGCAAGGCATGACCGCCCGGCAAGATCGGTTGCAAATTTATATAGAGGATCGAAGAGAATATTCGGCCCCTGTATGCTACGTCCGACATCACGAGTTCTTACTCGCCAGAGGGGCCCGGCCGCGTTCATACTACGTGTCATTTACGGACCGGTTCCCGCCCTTGCAGCATGGCGTACGTCCGGATTGATATTTGATCATGCACCTTGGAAGGCGCGCCCGCATGCACAATATGTTGGAAAAGTTCTGGCTTTTCCCCGTATTGGAACATATAAAGAACGCATGGCGCAGCAGACGATTTTGCAGAAGTTGGAAATACTTGCCGATGCGGCCAAGTACGATGCCTCCTGCGCGTCATCGGGTACCGCGAAGAAAAACTCGTTGGGTTCGTCGAAAGGTATCGGTTCGACCGAAGGGATGGGTATCTGCCATGCCTATGCACCTGATGGCAGGTGCATATCGTTGTTGAAATTGCTGCTGACGAACCACTGCATTTTCGATTGCCACTATTGTGTGAACCGCAAAAGCTCCAATACGCCGCGCGCCCGGTTTACGCCGCAGGAGGTCGTGGATCTCACGCTGAACTTCTACCGGCGCAATTATATCGAGGGTCTTTTTCTCTCTTCCGGTATCATCAAGACATCGAACCATACGATGGAACAGATGGTGGAAGTCGCGCGCATTTTGCGTGAAGAACATGATTTTCGTGGGTATATCCATCTGAAGACCATTCCTGAGGCTGATCCCCAACTGGTGCATCAGGCGGGGCTTTATGCAGACCGGGTTTCCATCAATGTCGAACTGCCCACCGATAGCGGATTAACACGTCTCGCGCCGGACAAGGACGCGCGCCAGATCGAGGGCGCGATGAAGGGCGTGAAAAGCTCTATCGTGGAAGCAACGGATGCGCGCAAACGGTTCAAACATGCGCCTCGTTTTGCACCGGCAGGGCAGTCCACGCAAATGATCGTTGGCGCGGATGCGGCCACCGACGCCGATATCGTCGGGAAGGCGAGCCGGCTATACGATGGGTACAGTCTGCGCCGGGTATACTATTCCGCCTTCAGTCCAATCCCTGACGCAAGTGCTGTGTTACCTCTGAAACGTCCGCCGCTTATTCGCGAACATCGCCTTTATCAGTCCGACTGGCTGATGCGGTTCTACGGTTACAAGGCTGGCGAAGTGATGCAAGCGACGGGTGCTGATGGAAACCTCCCGCTCGATATCGATCCCAAACTTGCCTGGGCGCTCAAATTCCGGGGTGAGTTCCCGCTGGATGTGAACCGCGCGCCGAAAGACCGCTTGCTTCGCGTACCGGGGCTGGGTGTAAAGGCGGTCAACCAAATTCTTGTCGCTCGACGCTACAAGACATTACGGTTGGAGGATGTGGGTAAACTGACCGTATCCATCGCCAAGGTTCGGCCGTTTATATGTACGCCGGATTGGCGCCCGACTCAGCTGACGGACCGCGCGGACTTGCGCGCATTGCTTGCTCCGAAAGAGGAGCAGCTGGAATTGTTTGCCGCATGACCGCGATGGCTAATGATCTCACGCAGGGCGCGTATTATTCGATCGAAATGCCCGCGCCGGACGATTTCGCGTTTTGGCGTGAACAGGCCCGGCGTTTGGTGCAATGCGGTGTCCCGCCGGACAAGGTTGCTTGGGTGGAGCCGGGTGGTTCTGGCGACCTGTTTTCGCAAAGTCAGCTAGGCGGTGGCGGAGCGAACCTTCCAGATCCACCGCAGAATGCATCGCAGCCGCGCGCCAGCAAACGGTTCCTCCAACTGGCAGGCAACGCTGCGCTCCATTCCGACCCGGACCGCTTTGCGCTGTTATACCGGCTGTTATGGCGGCTACAGTCGCAACCGCGTACTTTGGACGACAAAACCGATGCAGATGTTCGCAAGTTGCTCGATCTGGACAAGGCTGTGCGCCGTGACAGCCACAAGATGCACGCATTTGTGCGCTTTCGACTAATCGAGGATGATATGCCGCGAGAAGCGGCCGTGCAGGACGAGGTAGAACATTACGTCGCGTGGTTCGAGCCCGACCACCATATATTGCGAGCCAATGCCGGCTTCTTCATGCGGCGTTTTGCCAATATGAAATGGTCGATCCTTACGCCGCGGGGCACACTGCACTGGGACGGCGAAACCATGCATGAAGGTCCGCCTGCGGAACGTAGCGATGCACCGGAAGGCGATCCGGTAGAGGATTTGTGGCGCAGCTATTACGCCAACATTTTTAATCCGGCGCGGCTGAAAGTCGGGGCGATGATGTCTGAGATGCCGAAGAAATACTGGAAGAACCTGCCCGAGGCGTCTTTGATACCCGAACTTATCGCAGGCGCGCAGTCGCGGGAAAGTACCATGGTGGCTGCTGGCGCGCTTGAATTCGAGGAGAGGCCCCAAACGCTTCCGGCCATCGATCAGGCAATTCACGGCTGCGCGAAATGTCCCATCGGGCAACTGGAAAATCGCGCGGTGATGGGGGAGGGGCCGGATCAAGCCGAAAACTTCTCCGGGTTGATGATCGTTGGCGAACAGCCGGGCGATCAGGAAGATTTGGGCGGCCGACCGTTCATCGGCCCGGCCGGCCAATTGCTCGACGTGCATCTCCAAAAGGCCGGGATCGATCGTGCCACTGCTTACGTCACTAACGCAGTAAAACATTTTAAATATGTCCAGCGCGGAAAACGGCGCATCCATCAATCGCCCGGCGCGAAGGAGATCGACACCTGCCGTTGGTGGCTGGAGGCGGAACGTGAGGTCGTGAAACCCAAGCTGGTGCTGGCCATGGGGGCAAGCGCGGCGCGCAGCATGTTGGGTAGAACGGTCAGTATCACGCGGGCCCGCGGTGAAGCCGTTACGCTGGACGATGGCAGCGAATTGTGGATTACAGCGCATCCTTCCTATCTCCTGCGCTTGGACGGAGACGCCCGCATGAAGCAAGCAGCGCTGTTCGATGCCGATCTCGCTGCCGTGGCGGAACGGCTTAGGGAACTGGCAAACGCGTGACGGGCCGCGCGCCGTTTGTACATGCAGTAGCCTCGGCTGCGGAAGGCATGACTGGATGAAACGTGGCTTTGCCGCAATCACGCTTGGCAAGCAGGCGTTTCGGTATGACCGGATCGCGATCGGGCTGATGTGGCTTGCAGCACCGTTGCTGTTTGGTGCCGCATGGCTGGCGATGCACCCCGAACATGACCCACGCGCGCCGCTGGATCTGCGCGATCCGCCAGGATGGGCGACCGAGCGCAAATTGCTGGCGCTGCGCGGCGATCCGGAATTATGCCGCGCCGTTCTGACCCGTAGCAAAGTGGCATTCACCATGCTGCCACCGCAGGGTGAGGGTGCTTGCGCGAGGCCCGACCGGGTAGTGCTGGACGACATCCCCTTGTCGCCCGATCGACCCCCGACCAGCTGCGCGGTATCGAGCGCGTTGCATCTCTGGCTGGAGCGCGGCGTTAAACCGGCAGCGCTGGAAACCTTCGGTTCGCCGCTCGCCTCCATCGAACATTACGGCGCGTTTTCCTGCCGCCGCCTTTATGGGCAGAGTGACGGTCGCTGGAGCGAGCATGCGACGGGCAACGCGATCGACATTGCAGGCTTCCTGCTGGAGGATGACACTCGCATCAGCGTGCTGAACGACTGGCAGGACGAAGGCGGTACAGGCGACAAGGCCCGCTTCCTCCGTATGGTTCGCGAACATGCCTGCGACAGTTTCGCGACCGTATTGTCACCCGATTACAACGCGGCGCATGGCGACCATTTCCACTTCGACCAGCAAGATCGCGGCTTTGGCGGGGTATGTCGCTGACGCCGTCACGGGTACGCTAACGGGCGGGCGCCTCCAGCGCATATCCAGCGGAGCGAACGGTGCGGATCGGGTCCGACAGGCCTTCGCCTTCCAGCGTCTTGCGGAGCCGGCGGATATGCACGTCTACCGTGCGCAATTCGATGTCGCTTTCCGCGCCCCACACCCCGTCGAGCAACTGGTCGCGGCTGAATACCCGGCCTGGCCGTTCCATGAAAAATTTAAGGAGACGGTATTCGGTCGGGCCGATCTGCACGTCTGCTCCTGCCCGGGTCACCCGGAACGCATTCGGATCCAGCGTGATATCGCCAACCGTAATTTCCTCCCCGGCCAAAGCCGGCCGGATGCGGCGCATGACGGCTGCGACGCGGGCGACCAGCTCGCGCGGGCTGAACGGTTTCGTGACATAATCATCGGCGCCGGTTTCCAGACCCCGGATGCGGTCATCCTCCGCCTCCCGCGCAGTCAGCATGATGACGGGCACATGGGCGGTTGCCTTGTCGCGGCGCAACTGGCGGCAAACTTCTATTCCGCTGGTCCCTTCCAGCATCCAGTCGAGCACTACCAAATCGGGCAATTCTTCGCGTGCCATGACCAGTGCTTCGTCGCCATCCGGCGTTACGCGCACGGTGTAGCCTTCTTTCTCGAACCGGAATTCCAGCAGTTCGGCAAGCGAGGGATCATCCTCCACCAGTAGCAGTTTGCCTTCGCTCATAACTGCCGCTCCTGCTCGTTGATTGGCCGGTCAGGCCTTGCCTGCCTCACCCTGTTCCTCGTCCTCTTCCGGCGGATAGAGGCCTGTCGCGGCGTAGTGCACCATTTCTGCAACATTGGATGCGTGGTCGCCGATGCGTTCGATATTTCGCGCCACGAACAGGATTTGGGCCGCGCTGGAAATGGTGGCGGGATTTTCCATCATGTAGGTCACGACGTTGCGGAAGATGGAATTATAGAACGCATCCACCTTGTCGTCGGCAGCGATGACTTCGCGCGCCAGAACCGGATCGCGTGCGGCGTGAGCGGTCAGCACGTCGTGCACCATTTCTGCGGCTATCTCGCCCATCGCAGGCAGTAATGCGAGCGGTGCGAAGCGTTTGCCCGCCTCAATTTTCTTCACCCGCTTGGCAATGTTCTTCGAATAATCGCCAATCCGTTCGACCATACCAGCGATTTTCATGGCGGCGATGACTTCGCGCAGATCGTCGGCCATCGGCGCGCGCAGCGCGATGATCCGCACCGCCAGTTTGTCCACATCGCTTTCAATGGCGTCGATCTTCTTGTCACGCTTAATGACCTTGCGGGCAAGTTCCTGATCGTCCTTGCTGATGGCTTCCATCGCTTCCTGGATGGAAACTTCGGCGAGTCCGCCCATTTCGGCAATCATGCCGCGCAGACGGGTAATGTCTTCGTCGAAAGCCTTGACTGTATGTTCGGTCATCGAAGCGCTCCTGGCCTGGTTCTAACCGTATCGGCCGGTGATGTAATCCTTGGTGCGCGTTTCCAAGGGGTTGGTAAAGATGTCGGTCGTGCGCCCATATTCCACCATTTTGCCAAGGTGGAAGAACGCCGTGCGCTGGCTCACGCGGGCTGCCTGCTGCATGGAGTGCGTTACGATCACGATAGCATACCGACCATTGAGATCGGCAATCAGTTCCTCGATCTTGGCTGTCGCGATGGGATCGAGCGCGCTGCAGGGTTCGTCCATCAGAATGACTTCGGGGTCTACCGCAATAGCGCGCGCAATGCACAATCGCTGCTGCTGACCGCCGGAAAGCGCAGTGCCGCTATCCTCCAGTCGATCCTTGACTTCTTCCCACAGTCCGGCCCGTCGGAGCGAGCGTTCGACCACTTCGTCCAGCTCCGTCTTGCCTTCAGCAAGCCCGTGGATGCGGGGGCCGTACGCGATGTTATCGTAGATGGACTTGGGAAACGGATTGGGTTTCTGGAACACCATGCCCACCCGTGCGCGCAGGTGCACCACGTCCATTTTGGATCGGTAGATATCCTCGCCGTCCAGTTCGATCGTGCCTTCGACGCGCGCAGTCGGGATGGTGTCGTTCATCCGGTTCAACGAACGCAGGAAGGTAGATTTTCCGCAACCCGACGGCCCGATGAAGGCGGTGACGTATTCGGTCGGGATATCGATCGACACCTCGTCGATAGCCTTTTTGTCGCCATAGAAGACAGACACGTCGCGCGCGCTCATCTTGGCTTCGGTCGGGTTCAGATTGGGGTGGATCAGGGTCACCAGCTTTTCTCGAACTTGTTGCGCAGATAGATGGCGAGGCCGTTCATCAGGAGGAGAAACAGCAGGAGCACGATGATAGCAGCACTGGTGCGTTCCACGAAACCGCGATCGATTTCATCGGACCAGAGGAAGATTTGCACCGGCAGGACAGTGGCGGGCGAGGTGAAGCCATCGGGCGGAGTGGCGACGAATGCGCGCATCCCGATCATAAGGAGCGGCGCCGTCTCGCCAAGCGCACGCGCCATGCCAATGATTGTCCCGGTAAGGATGCCTGGGAGCGCCAACGGCAGCACGTGGTGGAACACGACCTGCACCGGCGACGCACCCACGGCCAGCGCGCCGTCGCGGATGGACGGCGGTACGGCCTTGATCGCATTGCGCCCGGAAATCACGATTACCGGCATCGTCATCAGCGCCAGCGTCATGCCGCCGATCAAAGGTGCGGACCGAAGGTTGGGAAACAGCCAGAGAAACACCGCCAGCCCCAACAGCCCGAAAATGATGGACGGCACTGCTGCAAGATTGTTGATCGACACCTCGATCAGGTCGGTCCAGCGATTCTTCGGCGCGTATTCTTCCAGATAGAGCGCGGCCAGCACGCCAATGGGAAACGCCAGCACCAACGTGACAAGCATGGTCAGCATCGAGCCTTTCAGCGCGCCCCATATGCCCACCTGTTGCGGGTTCGTGGCATCTGCGCGTGACAGGAACCCTTCGTCGAAATTCGAGGACAGTTGACCATCTGCCGATAGCTGCTCCGCCATGGCACGGCTTTCCGCGCTCCCTTCGCCATTCAGTCCGGAGGCAAGATCGGATGAAGCGGGAAGGTTGAATACGGTATCACGGCGCAGCAGCGACGGGTCCACAATTATGGCATCGGCGACATCGCGCCACGCCTGCGGCGAGACTTCTGCCGCGGCCTCTTCCCCCAATGCCTCGATCGCGTAATATTCTACGACGCCGGGCAATCCTTGTGCTTCCAGCAATTGCACTGCGCCGGACTCCTGCAGATCGGCGGGGGTAGCCGAAAGGCCCGCCTCCGATAGTGCAATGGGTACAGTGAGTTCGGCGCGCTGGAAGCCCCCAACGCCGTTCACCGTCATTGTGAACAGCAGCACGGCCAGCACAGCCATCGAAAATATGATTGCGGATAGCCCGAGCAGCCGAAACCGCTTTTCCGAGGCATAACGTTTCTTCAGCCGCGCCTCGAACGCTTCGCGCCTGTCGGGGCGCGGCTCGGACTGCTCGCCGGTCGGGACTGCTGCGTTACTCATAGGTTTCGCGGAACCTCTTCACTACGCGCAGGGCGACGAAGTTCAGCCCCAGCGTCACCAGGAACAGCACGAAGCCCAATGCAAACGCGCTTAGCGTGGCCGGATGGTCAAAGCTGCCTTCGCCCGTCAGCATGGCCACGATCTGCACCGTCACGGTGGTCATCGATTCCAGCGGATTGGCGGATAAGTTTGCGGCAGTGGAGGCGGCCATGACCACGATCATGGTTTCCCCGATCGCACGGCTGATGGCGAGCATCACGCCAGCGACGATTCCGGGAAGGGCGGCGGGGATAAGCACCCGCTTGATGGTTTCGGACTGGGTCGCGCCCATGGCCAGGCTACCATCGCGCATGGCGGCGGGGACAGCGGCGATACTGTCATCGGCCATGGAAGAGACGAATGGAATGATCATGACGCCCATAACCAAGCCGGCAGCAAGCGCACTTTCACTCGACGCGCTGGAAAACCCGATCGACAGAGCCACGTCACGAATGAATGGCGCCACCGTCAGCGCGGCGAAATAGCCATAGACCACTGTGGGTACGCCAGCGAGTATCTCCAGGGCGGGTTTCACCCAACTACGTATGCGCGGGTGGGCGTATTGGGTGAGGTAGATGGCGCTCATCAAACCCAGCGGGATCGCCACGATCATGGCTATGATCGCACCAATGAAGATCGTGCCCCAGAACAGCGGTATCGCGCCGTAACGGCTCGCATCGGGATTGTCCGGATTGGCCATCGGGTCAGGCCCCCAATGGGTGCCGAACAGGAAGTCGATGGGACTGACCATGCCGAAGAACCGGATGGTCTCGAACACCAGCGACACCACGATGCCCAACGTAGTGAGGATCGCCACCAGCGACGCCAGCAACAGGATCGTCATCACCGCCCGCTCGACCCGGGTGCGGGCGGTAAAGTCCGGTCTCAGGCGCAGGAATGCTATCATCCCGGACAACAGCCCGATGGCAAGGGTGACGGCGATGCCGATGAAATTGTAGCGCGCGAAGGCATCGCGGAACGGATCGACCAGCGCGCGGGCGGTATCGTTGAACACCGCCTGCGCATCACCATTGGCGACCGCGCGGGCTTCGTTAAGGATGGCGTCGCGCTTGAAGCCGAATGCAGGCAGCTCCGCCGCCGCCGGACTGGCCAGCACCGACTGGTTCACAAGGTTGGGCGCAACGACGCTCCAGATCGCGATGAATGCTAGCACCGGTACAGCGATCCACAATGCCACATACCAGGCGTGATAATTCGGCAGGGCGGCGATCCGGCCGCCATTCGTATCGCGCTTGAAAGTCCAGGCGCGGGCGCGCGCCGCCAGCCATCCGGCAAGACCAAGCCCCAGGGCGAGGAGAAGCAGGATGACCGGCGACATCGCGTGGGTTACTTCAGTTCGCTACCGTCGATGGTCGTGTAGTCGGTGGCAGCTTTCATGTTGGCGGCCATGACATCGTCCGGCGAGGCGACAAGACCGATCTTGGCAAGCGGGCCATCCTTGACCCAGCTCTTGGTCCATTCAGCAAGATATTCGGCCAAGCCTGGAATCGCGCCAATGTGTGACTTCTTGACATAGACATACAGCGGACGCGCGCCGGGATAGGCGAAGGTCGAGATGTTTTCGTATGTCGGATCAACCCCGTTCATGGGCAGCCCCTGAACCTTGTCGGCATTTTCCTCAAGGTAGGAATAGCCAAAAACACCCACAGCCTTGTCGTTATTCTCTATTTTCTGGACGATCAGGTTATCCTGCTCGCCCTGATCGACATAAGCGCCGTCGCTGCGGACTTCGGTGCAGAGCTGGTCGTAACGATCTTCGTCCTCGGCCTTGATGGTTTCCATCGACGCTTCGGCTTCGCATCCTGCTTCCAAGACCAGTTCCTTCAGCGCATCGCGCGTGCCCGATGTTGATGGCGGGCCGTATACCAGGATCTTTTCCGCCGGCAGGCTTGGATCGACGTCCGACCACAGCGTCGCGGTCTGCTCTTCGCCATAGGGGCGGGCGGCCAGTGCGCGATAGACGATTTCCGGTGTCAGGTTCATCGTGATGCCGCCCTTGGCCGATGCAAACGCAATCCCGTCGAGGCCGACTTGAAGTTCGATAACGTCGTTAACGCCGTTTTCCTGACAGGTGGCGAACTCGCTCGCCTTCATACGGCGCGACGCGTTGGCCATGTCGGGCGTGCTGGGGCCTTCGCCCGCGCAGAACAGCTTCATGCCGCCGCCGGTGCCGGTCGATTCGATGATTGGGGATTTGACGTCGGGGTTCGAACGCGCGAGCGATTCGGCGACGGCTTTTGCAAACGGGTAAACGGTGGAGGAACCCACGGCGCGGACCGAATCGCGGCTGCCGCCATTGGTGCTGGAACCGTCACCGCATGCGGCAAGAGTGAGAGCGGATGCCGCGCACAGCGTGGCGGCCAGTCTGGTAGTGAATTTCATCGGATGGATTCCCTTGTTTGCCCGGTCGGGCGTGATGATGGGCGCTGGCAGACAGATGTTACAACCCCGCGACACTGCTGCCGTGAACTGGTGTCTGAGGGGTGCGAGTGCCGGGGCGCATTCCGGCCTGAAGGGTACGGGCGTTGTCGCCCTAGCCGAAATGCGCCCCGAACCCAAAGAATTGAGGAAGGTTCTCAACTGACGATCAGAAGTCGACCTGAGCGCGAAGGCCCAGTGTGTTGACCGTATAATCCCGATCGCCATTCGCAGCCGGGATGACAGCGTCGTCATAGGCCAGCGATGCGTAGTCGATCATGAAACGCGTATAAGCGGTCGGCGACCAGATCATCGATGCCAGATAACCGTTTTGCTTGCCACCTACGATACCTGCATCGTTGAGGTCGAGGTAATCGTAACGCAGGTTCAGCTGGATGGCCCCGATCCCGCCGTCGCCAACCGGGTTTGCTGGCTTGATGCGGTCGAACTTCCCGCTTTTGTATCCGCGACTGTCGCCGCCGGTCAGGAAGTACCCGACTTCCGCATAGCCGCCGAAGAAGCCGGGATCGTTGTTGAGATCGGGGCGGTCGACATTCTGCCAGAAGGCCTCGCCGGTGACGTGGAAAGGTCCAGCGATAGCGGCCGCTTCCAGACCGTAGCCGGTGGCATTGGTGCCCTCGAAGGTTCCGGTGTTGAGGAAGCGGGTGGAAGTGAAGTGCTTGGCCGGACGCTGGCGATAGCGGACCGAGGAATTGGCTTCGTCGAAGTCGGTGTAGTGGACGGATGCGCCCAGGTGCAGCTGCGCTTCGCCGAATTTTGGCATGAGCA
Source organism: Alteripontixanthobacter maritimus (assembly GCF_003340475.1). NCBI lineage: Bacteria > Pseudomonadati > Pseudomonadota > Alphaproteobacteria > Sphingomonadales > Erythrobacteraceae > Alteripontixanthobacter > Alteripontixanthobacter maritimus. Next base: position 994,405 of record NZ_QBKA01000002.1, read on the forward strand.
CTACGCGCGCATCGGCGCCAACCTGCTTGTTCGGCAGGTCGGTAATGTTGTCTGTGAAGACACCGCCTTGCAGCAGCAGGTCGCCCGTTTTCACTTCGCCGGATACGCCGACCTTACGCTGGAAACCGAACGCATCCGTAAACGCAGCGCGTTCCAGAAACGAAATGCTGAGGCTGGAAGTAAGTTCTTCCAGACCCTGAAAATTGTTGTGCTGGCCCACAGTGACGCCGAAGTTATCGGTGTCGTAAGTGATGATGGCGTCGGTCAGCTCCGCGCCGTCGGTGACGTCGACTTCCACCTTGTAACCGAAACCACCGGTCAGATCGCCCTGAACGCCTACGCGGATGCGGCGTGCTTCATTGCCGAAGCCGTCATCGACGCCGGTCGAATCGGGCGCCGAAATGGAGCCTGCATCATACTGCAGACGACCGCGCGGTTTGAAAGTGACACCGCCAGGTCCGGAAATGACCGGGGCACCCTTCCAGGCCGATACCGTACCGACACCGCCCTCATTGGCAGTCTTGGCGGATGCGATCTCAACACCGGCTGCGGTAATGGCCGCCTCGTTCGCTTCGTCCTTGGCCACCAGTTCGGCTTCGGTCGATGCGAGTTCGGCCTGCAAAACATCGATCCGCTGCGCCATCGCCTGCATCTGCGCGCGCATCTCAGCCAGTTCCTGCTGAATGGCAGCATCACCGGCATCCTGCGCGAAAGCGGGTGTCGCCCACAAACAGACTGCGCCCAATGCGGCGGTGCGATAAAGCGAGATACGAGACATAAAACAAAATCCTTCGGTACGGTCCGTGGTCATGACCTGATCGCCATGTTGACCGTGCACCTAGGGATGCTGTGTGACAGTTTTTTTACAACTATATGACCTTCTTGCAGCTATATGACATCGGCGGATGGGATTAGTCTGATTTAAAGAGGTCCGGCACTATCGCTGGGCAGACTTTCAACCGTTCGATGCAGCAGTCGGCAGTTTGATCAACACTTCGGTGCCCACACCTACCTCCGACCGGATCTCCATGTGACCGCAATGCCGCTCGATGACGTGCTTGACGATCGCGAGACCTAATCCCGTCCCGCCCGATGCGCGGCTGCGACCGGGATCGGTGCGGTAGAACCGGCGGGTCAGATGCGGGATGTGTTCCGCCGGAATGCCCGGACCGCGATCCTTCACAGTGAGCATCGCCATATCGCGCTGACCACGTGTTAGCGACACGGTGACCGGCTGTTCGGAGTCCCCATATTTAAGCGCATTATCAACCAGGTTCCGCAACAACTGTTCTATCTGCTGGCTATCGCCGAGAGCTTCGATATGCGGCGCAATGTGTAGGTCGAGCCTTCCAGAACGCTGCGGTCCGGCCCCGTCGCGTGCGCCGCGTTCGACAATTTCCGACAGATTGATCGGTGCGCGGGGCTGATCGTGCTTCTCCGCCTCGACGCGCGATAGCGACATAAGATCCTCGACGAGCGCACTCATCCGCCGTGCCTCACGAGTAATGGTATCGAGGAACCTTGCGCGCTTTTCTTCCGGCACACCGTCTTCGGACAGGGTTTCGGCGTATCCGATGATACTGGCGAGCGGGGTACGCAATTCGTGGCTGGCATTGGCCACAAAATCCGTATGCGCGCGGCCAATATCGGCTTCCGGCGTGCGATTGACCAGTTCCAGCACGGTCAGCGATCCGTTTACGCGCTGACGGTTGATCTGCCAGATATCGCGCCGACGGATCAATCCGCGTACGGTGGCCTGTTCCTTCGTCCCTTCGATCAGTGCGATGGCATCGGGGTGGCGCAGGGCGATGCGGATATCCTGCCCCACGAGATGGTCGCCCAGCAATTCGCGGGCAAGGATATTGACCTCGACCACGCGGTCCCCATCCGCCACGAGCAACGGGAGCGAGGAGTGCTCCATAAGCTTGGTCAGGTTTTCGCGGGAAATCGTGTCGGAGGATGCAGGCGGTTCCAGCTTCGGTTCAGCCTGATAATGCAGCAGCAGCGATGCGAGCCACAACAGCAGCAGCACAGCGACCACCAGCCACGACACACCCAGTACGAGCAGGCCGACACACCCGGAAACCGCAATTGCCATGCTCGGCCAAGGGAGGGCGCTGTTGCGATCCATCCGCAGCCGCTTACCGCGCACGCTCTCGCCGGGCCAGCCCAAAGACAGACGACTTCGACGATGTTTGCAAATGGGAGGTGAAATACGCCACCGTGGTGACCCCTACGGGAATCGAACCCGTGTTTCAGCCGTGAAAGGGCCGCGTCCTAACCGCTAGACGAAGGGGCCAGTCCCCTTCGGGGGCCGGTGGTGTGGCGCGCATCTAGGCAGCATAGACGAAGCGGTCAAGCCTTGCGTTCGCGCCTTTTTCGCTTCGGTCGCTACAACCCGGTCCATCAATCCGCAAAAGCCGCGTCTTCAAGATGCAATTCCGCCTGCGGTGTGCTGGCCCAGTCGTCGATCTTGGCGCGGCCGGCCAGCCAGAACCGGCGTCCACGCGATCCGTGCAGCAGGGCCTGGCCCATCGGACTTTCGGCAGCGCGGAAAGCGATCGCTTTGAAACTACGCCCGTCCTCTCCGCTGGCGATAATACGCACATGGTCGGTCCCGACAGTATCCGCCTTGACCAGCCGCACCGGCCCGACGGCGATGCGCGGGGCGGGCCACCCGACCCCGAAAGGTCCGGCACCGTCCATCGAAGTGACAAGATCCGACGTCAGCCCGCCCGGCGCCAGCGCAAGGTCGAGCGTAAATTGCTGAGAGGCATTTGCCTTCGCCACCGCACTGCCCAATCGCTCGTCGAGCCAATCGGCCAGTGCGTCCAACTCGCCTGCCTTCACGGTCATTCCGGCGGCCATTGCGTGACCGCCACCCGCCATCAGGAAGCCAGCCTCGCGCGCAGCGATAATAGCTGCGCCGAGGTCCACGCCGGTGATGGATCGGCCCGAACCCTTGCCTGTACCTGTGTCCGGATCGATCGCGATGACCAGCGACGGTTTCCCGGTCTTTTCCTTGATTCGGCCCGCGACAATACCGATCACACCGGGATGCCAACCGCGCCCGGACAGAACGATGACCGCGCGGTTGTGCTGCGCCGCCAACTGCGCCTCGGCCTGCTCCTGCACTGCCGCCTCGATGGCCCGGCGTTCTTCGTTCAGTTGCGAAAGCTGGGCCGAAATGGCCTGCGCTTCTTCCTGATCGAGAGTGGTCAGAAGCCGGACACCCAAGGTCGATTCGCCAACCCGTCCGCCGGCATTGATACGTGGGCCAAGCGCAAAGCCGAGGTCGCTGCAGATCGGCGCGCGTTTCAACCGACTGGCATCGATCAATGCGCTCATCCCGGTGTTGTCCCGCTTCGCCATCACCTTCAGACCTTGCGCAACCAGCGCACGGTTCAGCCCGTGCAAGGCGGCTACATCGGCAACCGTGCCCAGTGCCACGAGGTCGAGCAGCCCGAACAGGTCGGGCTCCTTGCGATCCTTGAAGAAATTGCGCGTGCGCAGCGTCCGAACCAGCGCAACGGCGAGGATGAACGCCACGCCCACCGCGGCCAGATGCCCATGCGCCGCACCTTCGTCGCTTTCGTCCAGCCGGTTGGGGTTCACCATCGCGGCGGCGCGGGGTAGTTCGGCCGAACATTTATGGTGGTCCACCACGATCACATCGACCCCGGCATCATGCGCCATCCCCAGGGCCTGATGCGCCATGGCACCGCAATCCACGGTGACGATCAGGCTGGAGCCTTCGCCGGCCAGCTTGACCAGTGCCTCGCCGCTGGGGCCGTAACCCTCCAGCAAACGGTCGGGAATGTAGTATTGTGCATCATGCCCGAGCATCCGCAGCAGCCGGATGACCAGCGCCGCGCTGGTTGCGCCGTCCACGTCGTAATCGCCGTAGACCGTAATACTCTCGCCGCCGATGATCGCCTGCGCGATGCGGTCCGCCGCCACATCCATGTCCTGAAACACAGATGGATTGGGCAGGAATCCGCGCAGGGTTGGATCGCGATGCCGCTCCACATCATCCCGCTCCACGCCGCGCGAGACGAGAAGCTGGGTCACGATATCGTCGAGTTGCCCTTCGGTCTGTCCGCCGCGTAAATCCATATTGCCGCCGCGCCAATGCCAAGCCTTGCCGGACAGCGAGTTGTCGACCCCGAATACGCAAGCGCGTGCCGATGTACGAGCGGACGTGTCGGTTCCGGATGGCTGCCTGGTGGTGGTCATACCCTTGCCTAACCGAGCCACCGCCTGTCGGAAAGCCCGGAGCAGTTGACTTTCGACAGTGTGAGCAGACAATCCCTGGTAATGGAAAGTGCGCAGCCTCCTCTGGAATCCAACCTATTGATCGCGTGGCATAGCCGGACGGGCGCCAGCGAACAGCTTGCCACTGCGGCCGCAAAGGGGGCTGGCTCCAGCGCGCGGTTGTTGCGCTGCGATGATGTTGCTCCGCCGGACCTGCTGACGGCGTCGGCCTGCCTGTTTGTCTGCCCGGAAAATCTCGCCACGATGAGCGGCTTGATGAAAGAGATGTTCGACAGGTGTTACTACCCCGTCCTCGGCAAGATCGAAGGGTGCGCCTATGCAACGATAATTGCGGCCGGATCGGACGGAGAGGGCGCACAGCGCCAGATCGACCGAATTGCAAAAGGCTTGCGTCTGAAACGTGTGGCTGACCCCATTATCATATGCACCAACGCGCAGACGCAGGAAGATATAATGCGCGTGAAAACGCTGAAGGAAAGCGAGAAGCGGCAAGCCTATAATTTGGGGCAAGCCATCGCTGAAGGAATTGCGCTGGGTGTATTCTAAAAGACTGGTCCGAATTGGAGCAGTTACCATTTGTAGGACTCGACGCGCAGGCCAATTCGCGGCACATATTCGGCCAGCAACATGCGGTCCGCCAAACTGACGGGTCATGAGCCAAACCAGGCAAAACTCCGCGCATCATCAGTTTGTCGAAGGAACCGAACGATCGTCACGCGGGGTATGACTGCACGAACGAAGCCTGCCACCGGGCTGTTGCTGCTGTTCGCGTCGGGCACCCGCCCGAACGTCGAAGCCTTTCAATCCGCCCTTTCCGAAGCATCGCCGGTTTCGATCAGTCACCGCCCTGACGGCGAAAATTGGCTGGAGCTGTTAATCGACGGGATGACCTTCGATTGCACAGGTCTTTCACCTGGTAAGGGGGCTGCTGCCCCGTATTTCCGAAATATCGTGGCGCTCAGCAAACCGGACGAAGGGCCTTTCGAGGCGATCCAGTTGGCCGCGAGCGAACATCTGGCGGCAGGTGCCAGCAGTCTTCCGGTCATGCGCGGATTGGCTGCGGTTGGGTTGCATTTGGCAGAAAAATTTGCCCCGGTCGCGATTGGGTGGCCTCCCGCGAGCGCGCAGATTGCAACCGGCGTTTTTCGGCACATCGTTTCCGGCTGGCTGGACGGTGGGCCATTTCCGGCACCTGGCCTGATAGCGTTTTCGCGAAACTCTGCCGGGGAGATGGAGTCCGAAGGCTTGTCCTATTTTACTGGTCAGGAACTGCATCTGTCGGCCGACCTGGTTGCGGATCAGGGATCGGCCATGCGGATTGGCACCCGGTTGGTGAACGAACTGGTGGGTCACGCCCCATTGTCCAGCAGTCTCAAGGCGACCGGCACTGACGGGCGTACGATCTGGATGGAACCGTCTGTCGATGGCAAGCGTATTATGGTGACGGGCCACACGGATTAAGCAGCATTATTTCGGCAGCTTCCATAATAAACCTTCCAATACTTCCAGCGCTATCGGCTGGTACCACCGGACGCGAGCGTGGCGCGAACCGAACCTGCATTCGCTTCCGCTCCGTCAACATGCGTGGCAGCGATGGGTACGATCCAGCGATGCAACGCCATCATCTCGTTCCGTTACAAGTGATGCGGCACATTCATTTTAAAGACTTGTTCGAAAAATTGCAGATAACCCGCTGCAAATTCGACGATTTTCGCCTGAACGGGCTACTGCTTCCCGCCCAGGAAAGCGCCGCGCGGCGCACAGGACTGCCCATGCACCGCGGCCCGCACCGCCACTACAACGAAATGGTCATGCAACGTGTCGGACAAATCGACTCCGGGTTTCAGCGCACCCGCCGGCGGTTTCCCAATATCGCCGGCGACAGTGCACTGATGCGATTGCAGCTGCTTGCACGCGCATTACGCCGCCGGTTGTCGGAACAAGGTCGCTCGCCGATCACCTTGAACAGCTACGATCCGATCGGCGCGGCTCAAGACTTTACCAATCTCGATTCGCTGGCAGACAATTTATGGACTGCGAGCGAAACCGCAGTCTGACTGGTTCACGGGCAAATCGGACCGAACAATTTAGCCAAGTTTGGCCATAAGATCGTCCTTAGCCGAGTTGTACTCCGCTTCCAGCCGGTCGACCCGATCGGCCACGGTTTCTACCGCTTTGACCGCTCCGACGCCTTGACCGGAACCCCAGATGTCCTTCCACGCCTTGGCCTTGGAATTGCCGCCGCTACCGAAATTCATCTTGCTGGGATCGCTGGTCGGCAAGTCGTCGGGGTTAAGCCCGGCCTTTTCGATGGAGCTGCGCAGGTAATTACCGTGCACGCCAGTGAAAAGGTTGGTGTAGACGATACCGTCCGCATCCCCGTCGACGATGCCCTGCTTGTAGGCAGCGTCCGCATTCGCCTCTTCGGTCGCGATGAAGGCGCTGCCGATATAGCCGAAATCCGCGCCCAGCGCCTGCGCCGCCAGTACCGAGCGGCCGTGCGCGATAGAGCCCGACAGCGCGATCAGGCCGTCGAACCAGTCGCGAATTTCCTGCATCAGTGCGAAGGGGGACTGTGTACCAGCATGGCCGCCTGCGCCCGCCGCCACGGGAATAAGGCCAGTCGCGCCCTTATCGATAGCCTTGTTGGCGAAGCGATTGTTGATGACATCATGCATGGTGATGCCGCCCCAGTTCTTGACCGCAGCAAAGATATCTTCCCGCGCGCCGAGCGAGGTGATGACAAGCGGTACCTGCCATTTTTCGCAAACCTGCATATCTTCTTCGAGGCGCTGGTTCGATTTGTGAACGATCTGATTGACCGCAAACGGCGCTGCCGGGCGGTCCGGATTGTCCCGGTTGTGCGCCGCGAGTTCTTCCGTAATCCGGTGCAGCCATTCGTCCAGCACGCCGGAAGGGCGGGCATTCAGTGCGGGAAAGCTGCCGACGATGCCGGCCTTGCACTGTGCGATAACCAGCTCCGGCCCTGATACGATAAACAATGGAGAGCCGATGACGGGCAGGCGCAGACGGTCGAACGGTGCGGGAAGGGGCATGCAGGTTCCTTGCAATAATGGCGTCGATGGATGGGTCCTATGCAAGGCTGGTAGCGCTGTCGAGCGGGTCAGCGGCCTTCCAACAGGTGCTCCAGCCCGTAGATGCGCCCCGCGGTTCCTGCGAACAAAGCGTGCTTTTCATCGGCCGACGCTACGGCAGAGAGGCGCTTGAAGGCATTCCACAGGTTCGCATAGGTCGCGCCCCAGCGGTCGACCGGGTAATTGCTTTCGAACATGGCACGATCCGCGCCGAACGCTTCGATGCAGGTTTCGACATGGGGTTTCCATAATGCGGCCAGCGATTCGGACGAATGACCCGCCGCCGGTCCATCCTCCGGCATTCCGCAAAACGCCATGGCCAGACCGCCGATCTTGACCGATACATTCTCGCATTCGGCCAGGGTCCGAATGTTATCGCGCCATATATCGAACCGGTCGGGCAGGGTACCGCGATAGGAGGCAATGTTCAGCGGTGTTCCGCAGTGATCGAGGATGATCGGCTGGTCGGGAAAGGCGCGCGCCAAGTCGATCACGTCGGGCAGCTGGGGTTCCAGCACCCAGGCATCGAAGGTCAGGCCCCGCTTGCCCAGTTCGGCGAAACCCTTGCGGAATGCGGGGTCGCGTAAAAGCCCTTCGGGAGCGTGGAAGGGCGGGCCGAGCACCTCCGGGTCTGCGTCCCAAGCGGCAGAATGGCGAATGCCGCGAAACCTGCCCGGCGCTGCGGCCGTCAGCGCGTCGAGAACTTTGCCCACCTCGCTCCCCAGCAGCAAATTGGCGTGTCCGACGATGCCCGCACAAGGCCGGGTGGCGCCATACAGCCCGCTCGCGCCCTGCGCCGCAACACCATTCACATATTCGACTTCGCCTACGGGCTTGAGTGCTTCGTCCCTCCCCGCGTCGTAGAATGCACCGCATTCCATGAAGACGGTACCGACGATGTTGTGGCCTGAGGCCAGGTCTGTTTGCAGCTGATCGAACGTGTAATGCGTGGCGCCAGCGATGGCAGCGATGAAGGGATGATGCGGCTGCGGATAGGCGGGCAGCATCGGGCGCAAATCCCACAAATGATGGTGCGGATCGATAATCGGCAGATCGGGTTCGAGAATGGTTTCGGTCATGATGTCGCCCTCCGCCTGCGGCTTGTGTCACGGGCGCGCATATCGTGGCAAGCGCACTGCCCCGTAAACTTACGGCGACGTGCCGCCCGCCATGTCCGGTGTGATGCGTATTGATGCCTAGAGGGGTGCTGGGACCAGATTTACCTTCGTGTCGCATGACGGCAGCATGGATATGCCAAGACTATTGCCGCGCTGGAACACACCCCAGAAAATCCTGACGGGTTTGGTACTGGTGGTAAGTGTGGCGAGTATGCTCATGCTTCTGACAGGGTCACCGATGGTCGACCCGCGTGTGCACGGTCTGATCCTGCTTACGGTTATCGCGGCGGTTGTCTACGCATTGCGGGGATGGGGGATCGCTGCCGATCATGATCGCGTCCGGCTCATCCGGTTGGAGGAGGAAAACCGCCTCCTGTTAATGACCGAAGCCACTGCGCATATCGGCCATTGGCGGGTCGATTTCAGAAGCGACGACGTGTTCTGGTCGGACGAGACCTTCCGCATCTACGGGCTACTGCCGGGGGAGGAACCCGACTTGGAAGCGGCCATCGCAGCCTTCCACCCCGAAGACCGCGAACTGGTGGGAACTGCGGTGGAAACCGCCCGCGCCACGGGCAAACCATTCAATTTTCAGGCCCGGCTAGTGAGGCCGGATGGAGAATTGCGGATCACGGAAAGCATCGCATTGGTGGAATATGGGCCGGACGGCGAACCGGCGGCAATCTTCGGTGTGTTCGCCGATCGGACCGACGAGGTGAAGCTTAGGAACGAGCTGGTCGCCGCCCGCGACGCGGCCGATGCGGCGGGCCGTTCCAAAAGTGCGTTCCTGGCCAATATGAGCCATGAAATACGTACCCCGATGAACGGGGTCGTCGGATTTGCGGATATGTTGCTCCGCAGCGATCTGCCCGAACAACAGCATCGTTATGCCGGGCTGATCGCGGAGTCCGGCAAGACCATGATGCAGCTGCTCAACGATATTCTCGATCTTTCCAAGATCGAGGCCGGGGAGATGACCGTGGCCAAAACCGTTGTCGATCTCCCGCATCTCGTCAAACAGTGCATGCGCCTGATCGAGCCGCAAGCTCGGGAAAAGGGGCTGGCGGTCGAAATGTTTGTCGATCCATCGGTGCCGCAAAATTACCTCGGCGATCCGCTGCGCATTCGGCAAATCCTGTGCAACCTTCTCAACAACGCGATCAAGTTCACCGGTTCCGGCAGCGTAGGCCTGTCTATCACGACTACCGACGACGAGGTGATCATCCGTGTGACCGACACCGGGATCGGCATCGCTCCCGACCGGCAGGAAATGATTTTCAGCGCCTTCACTCAGGCCGATGTTACGACAGCGGCGGAACATGGCGGGACCGGCCTGGGGCTGGCCATCTGCCAGCAATTGACCCAAATGATGGATGGGGAAATCGCGCTGGAAAGCACACCCGGCATAGGCAGCACCGTCACTATCACCCTGCCGGCATTGTACGGTAAGGTCGAACATGCCGATGGGTCCCGAAATGTCGCGGCGGTTGCATCAGGCGCGCGGTTCGCCGGTCACCGTGTCTTGCTGGCCGAAGATTACGACATCAACCAGATGCTGATGGCGGCGATGGCTGCAGATTGCGGCCTGGATCTCGACATCGCGGGAGACGGATCGGAAGCCGTTGCGATGGTTGGCAAGGCTGCGGCGGAGGGTAGGCCCTACGCCCTGATCCTGATGGATCTCCAGATGCCGAAGCTCTGCGGTATCGACGCTGCGCGCGTCCTTCGCGACACCGGATATGACGCCCGCGATCTGCCGATCGTTGCGCTGACCGCCAATGCCTTTCCGGAGGACATCGACGCTTGTCTGGCCGCTGGAATGCAAGCGCATCTCGCCAAACCGCTGTCCTTCGAAACCTTTACTCGTGAGACAGGGCGGTGGTTGGCGCAGGATCGCCGGGCCGCCTGATAGTCATGGTTCGCGCGCTTGGTGCGCTGCCACAGCCGAGTTTGCCGAGCTGACGACACTGCGTACGCTGGCGGTCGCCACATCCTCGTCGATGCCGACGCCCCAGATTTCGGTTCCGTCGGGCAGGCGGCAGTGGAGGTAGGCGGCGGCACGCGCGTCGCGGCCCGTGCCAAGAGCATGTTCGCTGTAGTCCAGCACTTCGATGGCAAGACCGAAACTGTTTTCCAGCGTGGAGACGACCGATGAGATCAGGCCGTTTCCGCGTCCCGAAACGGTCTGTTCCTGGCCGTCCACCGCGATGGTCCCGGCGAAAATGCGCGTGCCGTCCGCGCCGCGGCTTTCCTCGTAATCGACCAACTGGAAATGCTTGCCATCGGTTTGAACATGATAAGCCTTGCGGAAGGCGTCCCAGATATCCGCGGCGTCCAGTTCGCGGCCGAGCTGGTCCGCCATGCGCTGCACATGGCGGCTGAAATCGGCGGAGAGGCGCTTGGGCAGTTTGAGGCCCTGATCCTGCTCCAGAACCCAGGCGAAACCGCCCTTACCGGATTGTGAGTTAACGCGAATGACCGCTTCGTAATCGCGGCCCAGATCGGCCGGATCGATGGGCAGGTACGGTACCCGCCAGCGAGTGTCATTTTGCGCGGTTTGCGCCTCGAACCCTTTCTTGATCGCATCCTGGTGACTGCCGGAAAAGGCCGTGAACACCAGTTCCCCGCCATAGGGATGGCGCGCGTCGACAGGCAGCTGATTGCAGTATTCCACCGTCTCGATCACGCGGTCGATATCGCCGAAATCAAGGCAGGGATCGATCCCTTGGGTATACATGTTGAGCGCCATCGTAACGAGGCAGCAATTGCCGGTGCGTTCGCCATTCCCGAACAGGCAGCCTTCCACCCGGTCCGCACCCGCCATAAGCCCCAGTTCCGCCGCTGCGACGCCCGTGCCGCGGTCGTTGTGTGTGTGCAGGCTGATGACTGCGCTGTCGCGGTTGGGCAGGTTGCGGCAGAAATACTCGATCTGGTCGGCGTAGATGTTGGGCGTGGACGCTTCGACCGTGGCCGGCAGGTTGAGGATCACTGGATGTTCGGGTGTGGGCGCCAACACGTCCATTACCGCTTCGCAAACGGACAGGCTGAAATCGAGTTCGGCCGTGCTGAAGGTCTCGGGGCTGTATTGGAAGTGCCACCTTGTATCGGGCTGCTTCGCCGCCTCGTCGCGCATGATTTTCGCGCCGGTGACGGCGATGTCGCGCACCTCGTCCTGCGACATCCGGAAAACGATGTCCCGCCATGCCGGGCTGACGGCGTTATACAGGTGGACTATCGCTGCTCGCGAACCGCGCAATGCATCGAAACTGGTGCGGATTAGGTCTTCGCGGCTTTGGGTGAGGACCTGCACCAACACGTCGTCCGGCACGCGGCCCGACTGGACTAGGCTAGAAATGAAGTCGAACTCGGTCGCGCCCGCGCTAGGGAATCCGACCTCAATTTCCTTCACGCCGATCTGGACGAGCAGATCGAAAAAGCGGTTCTTCTTTACCGCATCCATTGGATCGACGATGGCCTGGTTGCCATCGCGCAGATCGGTGCTGAGCCAGCGAGGTGGGGCGGTGATTGTGCGTGTTGGCCACTGGCGGTCGGGTAAGGCGACTTGCGGGAACGCTGCGTATTTTACGCCTGGATTGGAAAGCATGGGCATGGCGGGTCTCGTAACGAAATGTCTGGCGAATGGTGGAAGGCAGCAACCCTTGGGCGGGTGCTGCGTCCATCGTGCACGCAGCCGCTCACGCCCAAGGGCGGGTTAGTCGTAGCAGCGCGGTTTCGTTACGGTTCATTGCGGCGAACATGGCTGAACAGGGCGCGGTTGGCAAGCGTGGGGCTTAGATGGTTCAGCATCGCTCGAGCCCTGTCCTGGCGCGCGCCCGAAGCATGGCCAGATCGTACCGGTCGGAACTGGCGTCCCCCGGGCAATCGCGAAATGCGGGGTCCACTGCCAGGCAGGCCGGGCCACACAACAGCACGGCCTGCTCGTTCTCGCCGCTGACCAGCCATAGCCGCCCGCCCGGCGTGGAAACATAGTCGTCCACCTGCCAGCTGATGGTGCTGCGCAGGTCGATATCCGATGGCACTTCGCTATCGGCTTCCGCGTCGAAGCCAGCGTGGGTGTGGTAAGTCGCCAGAACCTCGCGGTTGCTGTTTGCGCCAAAGTCGCTTTCGCAGCTGAAGGCGTTGCCGACTTCCGGACTGGATGCCTTCACACTGCCATCCCAGCGATAGATGTAGCCGCAATATTCCAGATTGTTGGCGTGCGAGCGGACTTGCAGATCGGCCAGCGTCTGTGCCGCGACGCGGGCGGTTTCGTCTTCCAGCTGAGCGATGGAGGGCACTTTGGTCCAGTCCATGGGTTCCGGCGCGCGGTTGGCCAAGCTCGCCAGCAAGTAGACCACCGCGCCGAATGCCAGCGGCACAATAATCTGTACCGGGGTTACCGGATTGCTACCGCGCGCTGGCTGTTCGGGCTTCATCGCGCCGCATCCTAAGGCTCAGTTCTTGGCCTTGTCCACCAGTTGATTGGCCGAGATCCATGGCATCATCGCACGGAGCTGCGCGCCGGTTTTCTCGATCGGATGGGCCTCCGCAGCTTTGCGGCTCGCCTTCAGTTCGGGCTGTCCGGCGCGGTTGTCCAGTACGAAATCCTTTACGAAGCGGCCCGACTGTATGTCCGCCAGAACGCGCTTCATTTCAGCCTTGGTTTCGTCCGTGATGATGCGCGGGCCGGTCTTGATGTCACCATATTCCGCCGTGTTACTGATGGAATAGCGCATGTTGGCAATGCCGCCCTCATACAGCAGATCGACGATCAGCTTGGTTTCATGCAGGCATTCGAAATAGGCCATTTCGGGCGCGTAACCGGCCTCGACCAGGGTTTCGAACCCGGCCTGGATCAGATGGGTTATGCCGCCGCACAGCACCACCTGTTCGCCGAACAGATCGGTTTCGCATTCTTCCTTGAAGTTCGTTTCGATAATGCCGGAACGCCCGCCGCCCATCGCGCTGGCATAGGATAGCGCCAGCGATTTGGCATAGCCGTTGCCGCCGCTGCTTTCGCTTTCCTGGTCCACCGCGATCAGGCAGGGCACGCCGCCGCCGCGCTGGTATTCGCTGCGCACGGTGTGGCCCGGACCCTTGGGCGCGATCATGATGACGTCGATATCGGCAGGCGGTTCGATCAGGCCGAAATGGATGTTGAGGCCGTGGGCGAAGGCGAGGGCGCTGCCGGGTTTCATCCGGCCCGCCATATCATCCGCCCAGATGGCGGCCTGATGTTCGTCCGGGGCGAGCACCATAACGAGGTCCGCCCATTCGGCGGCTTCCGAATTGGACATTACCGTAAAGCCCGCATCCTCCGCCTTTTTGCGCGTCGCAGACCCTTCGCGCAGTGCCACGGCAATATCCTTGACCCCGCTGTCACGCAGGTTCTGCGCGTGGGCATGGCCCTGACTGCCATAGCCGACCACGGCGACCTTCTTGTTCTGGATCAGGTCGAGATCTGCGTCGGCGTCGTAATAGACTTTCATGATTGTAATATTTCCCTTGGTAGTCATTCCCGCGAAAGTGGGAAGCCAGATGGCATAGTGGAAGCTCGCCCTAGGTTCCCGCCTTCGCGGGAATGACGAGTATGTCGGATTGCGCTTATACTAATCCACCACGCCCCGCATCATACCCACGATGCCGGTCCGGCCAACGTCGACCAGACCCAATTCGCGCATCAGGTGGACGAAGCTGTCGATTTTCTCGGGTGCACCGGTGATCTCGAAGATGAAGCTTTCGGTGGTGGTATCGACTGGCTTGGCACGGAAGATATCCGCTAGCCGCAGCGCCTCGACGCGCTTGTCCCCCGTACCTACCACCTTGATCAGCGCCAGTTCGCGTTCGACGTGCGGGCCCTCTTCGGTGAGATCGGTCACCTTGTGCACCGGCACGAGGCGTTCCAGCTGCGCATGGATCTGGTCGATCACCGGCGGCGGGCCGTTGGTGACGATAGTGATCCGGCTGACCTGATGGTCTTCGGAGATATCCGCCACAGTTAAACTGTCGATATTATAGCCGCGCGCGGTGAACATGCCGGCGATACGCGCGAGAATGCCTGCTTCGTTATCTACGACCACAGCGAGGACATGCCGTTCGGAAGGTTGATTGGTGATTTGCATTGGATCGCGCTCCTACACCAAGGCCTTCGCTTCGTCGTCCATCGTACCGCCGACCGCGTCGCCATAGAGCAGCATCTCGGTATGCGCTGCGCCGGACGGGATCATCGGTAGGCAGTTGGCATCCTTCGATACCTGGCAATCCACCATCACCGGCCCATCATGCGCCAGCATCGCGGCGATCCCTGCGTCCAGCTCGCTTTCCTGAGTGATGCGAATGCCCTTCCAGCCATAGGCTTCCGCCAGTGCCACGAAATCGGGCAGGCTATCGGAGTAGCTGTTGGAGTAGCGGCTTTCATAGGTGAGTTCCTGCCACTGGCGGACCATGCCCATATATTCATTGTTGAGGATGAACACCTTGACCGGCAGGCGGTACTGGCTCGCCGTTCCCAGTTCCTGGATGTTCATCTGAATACTGGCCTCGCCCGCGATGTCGATCACCAGTTCGTCCGGATTACCAAGTTGTGCGCCGATGGCGGCCGGCAGACCGTACCCCATGGTACCAAGACCGCCGCTGGTCAGCCATTTGTTAGGCGAGAAAAATCCGAAATACTGCGCCGCCCACATCTGGTGCTGGCCGACCTCGGTTGTGATGATCGGTTCGCGATCCCTGGTCGCCGCAAACAACCGCTCGACAGCCTTTTGCGGCATGATCGTTTCGGCGCTGTCGGGAAAGGCGAGGCAGTCGGTCGCCTTCCATCCGGCTACGCGCGCTTTCCATTCGGAAATGTCGGCGGGTTTTCGGTCGCCCCAGTGGGTGACGATCTGGTCCAGCACCGCCGCGCAATCGCCCACTATGCCAAGATCGACGGGCACGATCTTGTTGATGGAAGCGCGGTCGATATCGATGTGAATTTTCTTCGAATCCGGACTGAATGCGTCCAGTCGCCCGGTCACCCGGTCGTCGAACCGCGCGCCGATGCAGACCATCAGGTCGCAGCGGTTCATCGCCATGTTTGCCTCATATGTGCCGTGCATCCCGAGCATGCCGAGCCAGTCGGGATGGTCGGCGGGTAGCGTGCCGAGGCCCATCAGAGTGGATGTAACAGGCGCACCGGTCAATTCCTGCAAACGGCGCAGCAGTTGCGACGCCTCGGGTCCGGCGTTGATGATGCCGCCACCGGTATATAGAACGGGGCGCTCAGCCGAGGCGAGCATGTCTACCGCCTGGGCGATCTGATCCATCGGGGCGACCGTCTGCGGTTGGTAGCGGGATGCGGCGGGTGAGCCGCGCGGTGGCGCAACCTTGCCATCGCCGGTTGGTTGTTGAACGTCCGCCAACGCTTCCGCGATCTGAACGTCCTTCGGGATGTCGATCACCACAGGGCCGGGGCGGCCGGTGGTGGCGATGCGAAACGCTTCCTCGATGGTGCACCTGAGATTGGCGGGGTCTTTGACGAGGTAATTATGCTTCGTGCAGTGCCGCGTCAGGCCAATCGTATCCGCCTCCTGGAAGGCGTCGCTACCGATCAGGCCGGTCGGCACCTGCCCGGTTATAACCACGAGCGGAATGGAATCCATATAGGCGTCGGCAATTCCGGTCACCACATTGGTCGCGCCGGGGCCGCTGGTGACGAGCACTACGCCGGGCCGCCCGGTGCTGCGCGCGTACCCTTCCGCAGCATGTGCTGCGCCAGCCTCGTGCCGGACGAGGATATGCCGGATGCGGTCGTCGGCGAACAACTCGTCGTAGATTGGCAGCACGGCACCGCCGGGATAGCCGAAAATGGTATCGACCCCTTGTTCGACCAGCGTCTGCACCAGCAATTTCGCGCCGCTCAGGGGCTCCGCCACGGTAATTTCCTTATCGGTTACGATATTCCGAGCAGTCGGGACTGCTCGTGATGGCTATTTCAATGTTGAACGAGAACAAGGCCCGCTACCTATACGAATCTATCACGTCAACATTCTTCAGAGAAATAATCTTTCAATATCGTCGTCTGTGGGCATGGTAGTTTTTAACCAAACGATCCAGTCTGGCGCCAACTGACGGTTAAACCAGGTCGCTTGCCGTTTTGCATATTGCCGCGTTGCCAGAACAGCTTGCGTAGTTGCCGCTGCGATATCGGCGCGCCCGTCCAGATACGCCGCCAATGCTGGGACACCGATCGCGCGCATCACCGGCAGATTCCTTGAAAGCTTGCGATTGAGCAAACTCTCGACCTCCGTGACAGCGCCGGCCTGGAGCATTGCATCGAACCGCATGGCCGCCCGTTCGCGCAGAACCTCGCGCGGCGGAGTAAGGACTAGTGGGTGCAACGCAACCCGATCAGCAATCCCGCCTTCGAGCCGCGCCTGCCAATAACCGAGGGGTTTGCCAGTACTGCGCACCACCTCGAGCGCGCGGGCAACACGCTGCGTATCGCCCGGGTTCAGCGCGGCCGCACGCTCCGGGTCTTCCTGTGTCAGCGCCGCGTAAGCGTCCGCAGCGTCCATTGCGCGTACAGCCTCTCGGATTGGCGGGTCGATTGCCGGGACAGGCGCAATGCCGTCCAGCAGGACACGCAGGTACATCCCCGTGCCGCCGCACAGGATCGGCACCGACCCCGCCCCATGCAGCCGGTCGATCTCCGCCCGTGCCGCTTTCGCCCAGTCGGCGGCGGAGCATGCCTGTGCGCCGTCCCAGGTACCGAACAGCAGATGCTCGACGCCCCGCATCTCTTCTTCGGTGGGGCGAGCGCTGAGAATGCGTAAGTCGGCATAGACCTGCGCGCTGTCGGCATTGATGACCGCTGCGTCCTGCCCTTGCGCTTTCAGCAGAAGCGCCAGCCGCACGGCGAGATCGGTCTTGCCGCTTGCCGTAGGCCCTGCAATGAGCGCGACCGGCGGCTTCGGACCGCCATCGGATACGGGTTTCCACGGAGAAAATGCGATGCTCATCGCGCGGTTGATAGCAGGTAACGCCGGCCAACATACAGGCGATCTCGACGCGCAGCTCGACGCCGCGAGTAAAGCGATCGAAGCCGCCGGCATGAAGCTGGCTTTGGCGGACATGCTGGATTTCTGCGGCGATGTGCTGGAACTTTCTCTGCCCGGCGGCGATGCGCGGGTCCTGGCGGACATCGTCGAAACGCATTTCGTCCCGGTCGATTATCTCGTAAGCGAACGGGCGATCGCGGTGCCAAGCGTCTTCGTGTCCGATATGGATTCCACCATGATCGAGCAGGAATGTATCGACGAACTGGCGGATTTCGCAGGTTTGAAGGATAAGGTTTCCGCGATCACCGAACGCGCGATGCTGGGTGAACTGGATTTCGAAAGCGCACTGCGGGAGCGGGTGGGACTGCTCGAGGGGCTTGGCGAGGAGGCGATCGGTCGCTGCCTTGCCGAACGTATCACCCCGATGCCGGGCGCGCGCACGCTGGTGGCAACGCTGAAGGCGCGTGGTTGCCGGACCGTGCTGGTCACCGGCGGCTTCCACCATTTCGCAGATCCGGTCGCGGCGCAGCTCGGCTTCGAACGGACGGTTGGCAACCGGTTGGGCGTCGCGGACGGCCACCTTACGGGCCAGCTTGCCGGCGCAATCGTCGACAGCTCGGTGAAGGAACGAATCCTGCGCGAAGAGATGGCAAGTCTGGGCGAAGGCGCGCTGTCCCTGGCGACCGGCGACGGCGCGAACGACATTCCGATGCTGCGCGCGGCCGATTTCGGCATCGCCTACAAGGCCAAACCAAAGGCACGCGACGCCGCCGACGGTCATATCGGCCATGGCGACCTGACATCGGTGCTCAAACTGTTGGGCATCGCGCAAGAAAATTGGGTCGTGGAATAGCGCTTGGAAGACACCCGTTCATCGTCTATTGACATTTATGTCAGTAAGAGAGCACCGATGAACCAGCCAGCCAAGCCTGCCGACCTTCCCGCAAGCCAATATGTGCCCGCAACCGGGCGCCCGGCGGAGTTTGCCGAAGACGGTACGATCTTCTGTCATCCGGACCGCCCGCGTCCGAAGAAACGCTGGGGTAAAGCCTATTACCATTTTCGCGAATTGCTGAAAAACAAGGAAGACACCAGCCACGTCTTCCGTATCTTCGAATCGCTGCCATCACGCGGTTTTGTGCTGCGCGCACGAGCGTTGGTCTTCAGCGACGCCGGGAAAGCTATGCGCGCGACCGAGCCCTATCTTCCTGCCATTCTGGATGACCACGCAGCGCTGCGCGAATTGCCGAAGGGTAGCGTGGCCGAGGCGTATCTGCACTTCATGACCAGCGAAGGACTGACCGCTGCAGGTCTGGTGGAGGAGCAGGACAAAAGCTTTGCCGGACGGCCGCGGTATGATGATCTGGTCGAATGGTATGGCAATCGTCGGCGCGATACGCATGATTTGCTGCATGTGCTGACCGGCTATGGCCGCGATGCGCTGGGCGAACAATGCGTGCTTGCCTTTACCTACGGCCAGAATGGCGAGCTGGGCAATCTGTTCATTGCCTATCTCGGCGCACTTGAAATCAAACGTACCGTAAAAGGCGGCGCGCCTGTTTTGAGTGCAGTCCGTGAAGCACAGAATTCGGGTGCGGGCGCTCCGGCGGTGGCCGAAATGCCGATCCGCGATCTGCTTGCGATGCCGCTGACGGAAGCGCGCGCCATGATGGGAGTGGGTGATCCGGCCAAATATCGTGAATGCCACCGGGTGTGGGCGAGCCGGGGCACCGATCCGTATGACTTGCTGGGCGGGGCCGCGGCGTAGCCCTTTTCGGACCGTAACGTACTAGAGCCAGCTTGAAATCACATTTAGCGGCTTCTTGCGGATCGCATGATTGGGCACGGTTGCGCCTTTGGCGGCATGGCCAGCGACGACGATCATCAGCGGTTTTTCGGTCGCGGGCCGCCCGCAAATTTCGCGCAGAAAGCCCATGGGTGACGGAGTATGCGTCAACGTGGCCAAGCCTGCCTCGTGCAGCGTCGCGACCAGCAAGCCGCAGGCCATACCGACGCTTTCGTTGACGTAATAGTTCTGCGTTTCGCCGTCTTCCGCGATGCCGCCCTTGCGTTGGGCAAAGCAGACTATCAGCCACGGCGCAATTTCGAGGAACGGCTTGCTTGCATCCGTGCCGATTGGGGCGAGCGCATCGAGCCATTCCTCGCCCGCCCTGGGCGTGTCGCCATCCGCACCATAGAACTTGCGCTCCTCCGCCTCCGCTGCCTCGCGGATGGCGCGCTTGGTTTGCGGGGAGGATATGGCCGCGAAGTGCCAAGGCTGGTGGTTTGCGCCATTGGGCGCGGTTCCGGCCGCGCGGATGGCGCTTTCTATGACCTCGCGCGGAACGGCAGTGTCCGCAAAATTGCGGCAAGAGCGGCGAGTCTGCAATCGCTCGAACGCGGCGCGTGCGCGGGTAATGCGCTCGGCATCGGTGAGTTCTGGTGGCGCTGGGTATGGATGATGGCTCTCAGTCATACCTAACTCTACTAAGCTAATAACTCGTCACCCTGAACTCGTTTCAGGGTTCACTCCGCAACACATTTGCAGGTTGGCAAATCGCAGCGCTACCTGCCCGCCAGCACGGTACTGGGCACCACCATAGATCCTGATACGAGTTCAGGATGACGAATGGGTGGTTCGGCGTCGGTGGGATTATACCTCCATCCAGTCGCGGAAGAAGCTGTCGCTTGCCTCGCGTAAGTCGGCCAGAGAAACGCTTGACGATCCGCGGCCTTCAAGCTCACCATTATACTCGAAGCTGATCGCATCACCGCCAGTTTGCCCCCGGTAATTCTGATAAGCGCCGTGTTCGGCGCATAGCTCCTCGAATGCCGCGCGGTCGGTAACTGTCACCATATAACGACCCTGTTCTTCGCTGAACAATTCGCGTGCAGCGTTCGCGATGCCGTCAGTACGGAAGCCGATACCCGATGCCAGTGCCATTTCTGCAAGCGCCACGGCCATGCCGCCATCGGATATATCGTGCACCGCAGTCACGGTTCCATTCGCAATGAGCTCGCGCACAAATTCGCCTGTCTTGCGTTCTTGGGCGAGGTCGGTCGAGGGCACTTCGCCGTCCTTTCGGCCATGTATCTCGCGAAGCCAAACCGATTGGCCAAGCAAACCGCTTCCAGGACCAACCTCGAATATATACTCGCCCTCTGCTTTGAATCCCATCGTCATCATCTGCGCGGAATCTTCCAGCACACCCACCCCACCAATCGCGGGCGTGGGCAGGATTGCGCTGCCGCCGCCGGTGGCCTTGCTTTCGTTGTAGAGCGAGACGTTGCCGCTCACGATGGGGAAGTCGAGCGCGCGGCAGGCTTCGCCCATGCCTTCGAGGCAGCCCACGAATTGCGCCATGATTTCAGGGCGTTGCGGGTTGCCGAAATTCAGGCAGTTGGTGATGGCGAGCGGCCGCGCGCCCACGGCGCATAGATTGCGGTAGGCCTCCGCCACCGCCTGCTTGCCGCCTTCATACGGGTCTGCATAGCAATAGCGCGGCGTGCAGTCGGTGGTCATGGCGAGCGCTTTCTGCGTACCATGCACGCGCACCACCGCGGCGTCGCCGCCGGTTTGCAGCGTGTCCGCGCCAACCTGGCTATCGTATTGCTCCCAGATCCACCGCCGCGATGCGAGCGCCGGGCTGGCCATCATCTTGAGCAGGTCGGCGCCGATATCGGTGGTTTCGGGAACATCGCCGAGCGGTTCGACCGCGGCCCAGGTCTTGTATTCCTCTTTCGAAACGTAGGGGCGTTCATATTCCGGCGCGCTGTCCGCCAATGGGCCGAGCGGGATGTCGCACACGGTCTCGCCGCCGAAGGTCAGTTCCATGCGGCGGGTATCGGTCACTTCGCCGATGACCGCGAAATCCAGTTCCCACTTTTCGAAAATCGCCGCTGCCTCCGCCTCGCGGCCGGGCTTCAGAACCATCAACATGCGTTCCTGCGATTCGCTCAGCATCATTTCGTAGGGCGTCATGCCCTCTTCGCGGCAGGGCACCTGGTCCATGTGGAGGATGATACCAGTTTCGCCATTGGTGGCCATTTCCACGCTGGAGGAGGTGAGTCCGGCCGCGCCCATGTCCTGAATGGCGACGATGGCGTCGGTTGCCATCAGTTCCAGACACGCCTCGATCAGCAGTTTTTCGACAAACGGATCGCCGACCTGCACGGTGGGGCGCTTTTCCTCGATATCGTCCCCGAAATCTGCGCTGGCCATGGTCGCGCCGTGGATGCCGTCACGCCCGGTCTTGGACCCGACATAGACAATAGGATTTCCCACCCCGGTGGCAGCGCTGTAGAAAATCTTGTCCTGATCGGCGACGCCGACCGTCATCGCATTGACGAGAATGTTGCCATCGTAAGCCGCATCGAAATTCGTCTCGCCGCCCACAGTCGGCACGCCCACGCAGTTTCCGTAACCGCCGATGCCCGCGACAACGCCCTTGACCAGATGCTTCATCTTGGGATGGTCTGGCCGGCCGAAGCGCAGAGCGTTGAGGTTGGCGATGGGCCGGGCGCCCATGGTGAAAACGTCGCGCAGAATGCCGCCCACGCCGGTCGCCGCGCCCTGATAGGGTTCGATGTAGCTCGGGTGGTTGTGGCTCTCCATCTTGAAGATTGCCGCCTGACCATCGCCGATATCGATGACGCCCGCATTCTCGCCGGGCCCGCAAATGACCCACTCGGCCTCTGTCGGCAGCTTCTTCAGATGGAAGCGACTGGATTTGTAGCTGCAATGTTCCGACCACATCACGGAAAAGATGCCGAGTTCGACCATGTTCGGCTCGCGCCCCAGTGCGGCAAGCACACGTTCATATTCTTCGGGGCTGAAGCCGTGCTGTTCGACGGTTTCGGGTGTTATGGGGTCTGTGTGCTGCGTCATGCGCCTGCGCTTAGCGTCCGCGCACGGCCTTCGCCAGTCCCGCTGCATCATTGTGCACACGGGTATGGCCTACCCACCAGGCGAGCAAGGCAGCCACGCCGAATGCGGCCAGCCCGGTCAGCAGAAACGCGGCGTCCACCGCTTCGGGTGGCGGGCCGAACCAGTTCACCATCTGCAGGACCAGCAACACCGCCGCCAGCACGAGGGCTGGCATACTGGGTCCGGTGGTCCGGCTTATATAGAACGCAAACGGCCAGAAGGTCAGCGCCAGCTCCAACGGCATTGCGATCGCCGGATAGTTCCACAGGCCAAAACCCAATTTCTCACCGCCGCCTGCGATAGTCATATCCGGCACATGGACCAAAAGATCGAGCAGCCAGTGCGACAGCACCACCGCCGCCGCAATCGCAGCGCTCACCAGATCGCGCCGCCATATATAGACCAGCGCCGCAAACCCGATCGACCAGGCCGCTGTGCCCAGCAGACTATGGGTATAGGGCATATGATAAAGATCCATCGGGTTCATCGCGCTGATGCCCGGCGTGATCCGCATATCCTCCACGCCCAGCATCACGAAGATAAAAAACGCCCAATCCACCAGTTGCGCTGCGATAAACAGCACGCCCAGCTTCGGCGCGCGCGGCGTTACAGCTGCTGCGGCGAGGGCGGGTGCCCAATGGCCGATGAACATGTCCGCGCCCCCTGCCGGATTACGCGAATTTAAGCGCTGCCCAAGTGGCGATACTTGCCGCAACGCAGGTTGCGAACGCGCCCCAAGCGATGTCGACTACGCTGATCGTGGTGGACCAGGTCTTCAACACGGCCTGACTGGTTAGATCGTATGTGGCATAGCACAGCGCCCCCAGCAGCGCCCCGTTCAGCGCGGCAGTAGCCACGGACCCGTCCGCCAATCCTGGCCTAATTGCGAACCAGCACATTCCAAACAGATACAGCACGTAGAACACGCCCGCTGCCGTCTTGTCGAAATTCTCAGCCATTATCTCGCCGATGCGCGGGCGGTAGAAATTCGGGCCGGCCCAGCCCAGCCACAGCGCATCCAGCACTCCAAAAGCGATTGCGGCCACAATATAGGCGATAATCCACTGCATCATACGTCCCCCTTCAGCGCGCAGCTTGACCCTGCGAAGGGCAGTGGTCAATGCTGCTGCGCGATGGATGACGCAAAAACCGATATCGCAAAGATGACGTTCGAACAGGCCCTGCAGGAGCTGGAGCAGGTGGTACGCCAGCTGGAAGGGGGCGAGGTCGCGCTCGACCAGAGCATCGACCTTTACGAGCGCGGCGAAAAACTGCGCGCGGTCTGCCAGAAACGGCTCGACGCGGCGCAGGCCCGCATCGAAAAGATCGTGGCCAATCCCGATGGCAAGGCAACCGGAACCGTGCCGTTCGACGAGCAGGGCTGAGATGCACGTCGTCGGGGAAGGAGCTGCCGAAGGGGAGGCGCTGCTGAAAGCGGCTCTCGGCGCGGTACAGGGCGAGGTCGATAGTTGCTTCGACGCGTTGCTGCCCATTCCCGGCGATGCACGCGCACGGCTGTTCGAGGCGATGCGTTACGCAGCCATCGGTGGCGGCAAGCGGGTTCGCCCGATGTTGCTGGTGGAAACAGCCGCCTTGTTCGGGGTAGGGCGCGAAGCCGCGATCCGCGTCGGCTGCGCAGTCGAGGCGATTCATGTCTATTCACTGATCCACGACGATTTGCCCTGCATGGACGATGACGATCTTCGCCACGGCAAGCCCACGCTTCACCGGCAATATGACGACGCGCTGGCCGTGCTTGCGGGGGACTCGCTTCACGCGCTGGCCTTCGAGATACTCGCTGACGCCAATCCTATCCCCGACCCGTTCATCCGCGCCGAACTGGTTGCCACTTTGGCGACTGCGAGCGGCATGAACGGCATGGCCGGCGGACAGGTCATGGACATGGCGGCGGAGAGCGAAAGCTACGACCTGCATTCCATAACGCGGCTGCAACAGCTCAAGACCGGTGCGCTGCTTGGGGCGGCAGTGGAAATGGGAGCCATTCTGGGCCGCGTTCCGCCCGAAGGTCGCAGCCATCTGCGGGCCTACGCCCGGGACATCGGACTGGCCTTCCAGATAGCTGACGATCTGCTGGATGTGGAAGGCGATGAAACGCTGGCTGGGAAGGCGCTTCGCAAGGATGAGGGGCAAGGCAAGCAGACTTTTGTGACTTTGATGGGCGTCGACGGGGCCCGCGACCAGGCGCGCGCTCTGGTCGAACAGGCGGTCGGACATCTGGCCAGCCATGGCGACGATGCAGCGACACTGGCGGCGCTGGCGCGCTATATTGTGGAGAGGGACCGGTAATATGAGCGCATCTGCAAAGGGCCGCCGGATCGGCATCTATCCCGGCACATTCGATCCGATGACGCTGGGCCATGCCGATATCATCCGGCGCGGTGCGAAGCTGGTCGATACGCTGATCCTGGGAGTGACCACTAACCCTTCCAAGGATCCAATGTTCGATACCGACGAACGGCTGGCCATGGTAAAGCGCGAAGTGGCGGCCATGGGGATCGGCAATGTGGAAGTGCAAGGCTTCAACGCGCTGCTCGTAAAATTCGCACGGAAAGTAGGCGCGACCGTGATTTTGCGGGGGCTGCGCGCGGTCGCCGATTTCGAATATGAATACCAAATGGCGGGCATGAACCAGCAGCTCGACGACGATATCGAAACGGTGTTCCTGATGGCCGACGTTTCGCTGCAACCCATCGCATCGCGGCTGGTCAAGGAGATCGCCCTGTTCGGGGGCGACATTACGCCATTCGTGAGTAAGCCCGTATGCCAGGATGTCATCGCGCGCGTGGAATCGATCGGCCGCCGCGGCGATTACTGACCGCATCACTACTGACCGCACCACCACCGACCACACTGCCATTCATCGCCATTCATTGAACCGACAGCGCGCCTTCGATAAGAGGCGCGGCATACTGATATGCCAAGGATTACTGACACCATGTTGAAAGCTCTTTCCGTTGCCGGCGTTGCGCTCGCGCTTACCTTCGGGCCAGCCGCATCCGCGCAGGATACTGACGAGGCAAGCCCGGCCAGCAGCTTTACTTACGAGGCAGTCAATTTCGACACTGCCGTGGACCGCGATGATATCCTGGTACTCGACCTGTCCAACGGGCAGCGTGTGCAGATCCGCTTAATGGATGCCTGGGCCCCCGGACATGTCGACCGGGTGAAGACTTTGGCCCGGCAGGGCTTCTACGACGGCGTGATCTTTCACCGTGTGATCGAGGGTTTCATGGCGCAGACCGGCGACCCTACCGGCACGGGGCAGGGTGGCAGCCAGCTTCCCGACCTCAAAGCGGAATTCAATCCCATGCCGCATTTGCGTGGCACCGTTTCGATGGCTCGCGCGAACGAAGATGACAGCGCCAACAGCCAGTTTTTCATCACGTTCTATCCGCGCTTCTCGCTGGACAAGAAGTACACCAATTTCGGCCGCGTGATCTCCGGCATGGGCGCTGTGGATGCAATCAAGCGCGGCGAGCCGCCGGTCGATCCGACGCGGATCGTGCAGGCTTCGATCGCATCCGATAACAAGCCGGTACCGGCTCCGCAGGCTTTCGCTCCGGCAGCATCGCCGGTGTCGGCATCAACGGGCGAGCAGGAAGCGCCGAAGTTTGATGGTGTCAGTATCGAGGAACTGGGCGCTCCCATCGGCGAGTAAGAATTTCGGGCATTTCTGCGCCCGACCAACCAACACCGGAAAAATTCGGATAGGGGCATCCCATGCGCGTTGACCTGTTCGATTTCGACCTGCCAACCGAGAACATCGCCCTGCGCCCGGCCCGCCCGCGCGATTCCGCCCGGCTGCTGGTCGCGCGCGGAGCCGAACCATTCGACGACAGCATCGTGAGCGAGTTGCCGCAGCTGCTGGAACCGGGCGATGTTCTGGTTTTCAACGACACCCGCGTCATCCCCGCCCAACTGGAAGGGAAGCGCGGCAATGCTGCCATTGGCGCAACCCTGCATAAACGGATCGACCTGCGCCGCTGGCAGGCCTATATCCGCAATGCCAAACGTTTGAGCACAGGTGATCGGATCGACTTTCCCGCAGAAGTTCAGGCCACCGCGGAACATCGCCACGATGACGGAAGCTGGACGCTGGCCTTCGCGGGTGACGAACCGGTCGAGGTGCTGCTGGAACGGGCCGGCAATATGCCCCTGCCACCCTATATCGCCCGCAAACGTGGAACCGACGAACAGGATCGCGAGGACTACCAGACCATGTTTGCGGCGGAAGATGGCGCGGTGGCGGCTCCGACCGCTGCGCTCCATTTTACGCCGGACCTGATCGCGGCATTGGACGAACGCGGGGTTGGGCGCGAAACACTAACCTTGCATGTCGGCGCGGGGACGTTTCTTCCGGTCAAGGCCGAAGACACCGACGACCACGCCATGCACAGCGAATGGGGCCGGATCGAGCCGGATGTGGCAAGGCGCCTTAACGAGGCGCGCGCACGCGGCGGTCGCATCATCGCCGTGGGCACCACCAGCCTCCGCCTGTTGGAAAGCGCGGCGCGACCTGATGGCACCATCGAAGCATTTGCCGGCGACACGGATATTTTCATCACGCCGGGCTACGCATTCCGCGCAGTGGACGGCCTGATGACCAATTTCCATTTGCCCAAATCCACTCTGATGATGCTGGTCAGTGCGCTGGTCGGGCGCGACCGGATCATGGCGGCATATGCTCATGCCATCGCGCAGGACTACCGTTTCTACAGCTACGGCGATTCCAGCCTGCTGCTTCCATAACCGCGTGTTTCGCGATAGCGCGGCGATATGGACACCATCCTCAGCCTTCGCGGCCTGACAAAAACCTATACGAGCGGGCTGACCGCGCTCGACAATGTACACCTCGATATCCGGAAGGGCGAGATCTTCGCTCTGCTCGGTCCCAATGGTGCCGGGAAGACCACACTGATCGGCGCGGTGTGCGGGCTTGTCCGGCCTACCGCCGGCAGCGTTCACGCCTTCGGTCTGGATATGGCGAAGGATTGGCGGCGCGCGCGCGGGCGGATTGGGTTGGTGCCGCAGGAAATCGGGACTGATATGTTCGACACGGTAGAGCGGCAGGTTGCCTATTCACGCGGCATGTTCGGATGCGCACCGGACAAGTCCCGGATCGAGGAGGTGCTGCGCAGCCTCAGCCTGTGGGACAAGCGTTCTTCCGAAGTTCGCACGCTGTCGGGCGGGATGAAGCGACGGGTAATGATCGCCAAGGCGCTCTCGCACGATCCCGACCTACTTTTCCTGGACGAGCCCACCGCCGGGGTCGACGTCGAATTGCGCCGCGACATGTGGCGGCAGATCGATACGCTGCGCGAACAGGGCGTCACTATCATCCTGACCACGCATTACATCGAAGAGGCCGAGGAGATGGCCGACCGGGTCGGCGTGATCGATAAGGGCCGTGTGCTGCTGGTCGACGGCAAGGAAGCGATTATGGGCCGGCTTGGCCGGACAGAGGCACATTTCACGCTAGCCGAACCTCTCACCACGCTACCCACCGCAATCGGCGAAATGCCGGTCACGCTGGAAAATGGCGGCACGTGGATATGCTATCGCGGCGGCGATGGCAGTGGACAGGGCAAGCAGGAAGTAGCCGATCTCGCGCGTATCCTGGTGGAAGAGGGCATTATTTTCACCGCCATCGAACAAAAGGAATCCAGTCTGGAGGATATCTTCGTGCAGCTGGTTAAGGACGGCCAGGGGGCAGGTGTATGAGCAGTCCATTGACCGGCGGTATCAACTGGCGGGGCGCTTACGCCATTTACAAGAACGAACTCGTTCGGGCGTGGCGCGCCGTGTTCGGGACCATCGTTTCGCCGGTCCTTACCACCAGCCTCTATTTCATCGTCTTCGGCGCGGCTATTGGCGGGCGCATGGCAGAAGTTGGGGGCGTACCATATGGCGCGTTCATCGTGCCCGGCCTGCTTATGCTGACGTTGCTTTCCGAAAGCACTTCCAACGCCAGTTTCGGCATTTACATGCCGCGCTTTACCGGCGCGATCTATGAACTGTTGTCCGCACCCGTTGGCGTGACCGAAACGCTGATCGGATTTGTCGGTGCGGCTGCCACCAAGAGCCTGATTCTGGCTGCCATCATCCTGGCGACAGCGACATTATTCGTCGATTACCGGATCGAGCATCCGCTGCTGGCGCTGGGATACATCATCCTCGTATCTGCCAGCTTCTCCATGCTGGGCTTCATACTCGGCATCTGGGCAGAGGGGTTCGAGAAATTGCAGATGATCCCGTTGCTGGTTCTGACCCCGCTGACATTCCTGGGGGGCACGTTCTACAGCATCGATATGCTGTCCGGCCCGTGGCAGACGGTCGCGCTGTTCAATCCGATCTTCTATCTGGTCAGCGGGCTGCGCTGGACGTTCTATGGACAGGCGGACATCAGCATCGGGCTGGCAACGGGGCTGACCTTCGGCTTCCTCGCCTTGTGCATCGCCACCATCGCGTGGATTTTTCACACCGGTTGGCGGCTCAGAAGCTAAGGGTAGGGCGCGTCAGGCGAACCAGCGCCAGACCAGGCTTGCGGTCAGGCCAAGCGAGGCGACGATCATCAGCGGGCGTATCACACGGGCACCGTGCTTCATTGCGAAATGCGATCCAAGATAGGCACCGAACATAGCGCCCGCCGCCATCGTCAGCCCCAGCGCCCAGATGATTTTCCCGCCAAGCGCAAAGGCAAACACTGCCGCCCAGTTGGTGGTGGCGTTGAAAAGCTTGGCATTGGCGGCGGCGCGGGTCAGCCCGTGTCCGCGCAGACCAACAAGGCTGGCAGTAAAGAACTGACCGGTGCCGGGTCCGAAAAATCCGTCGTAGAACCCTATCCCACCCGCCACCGGGGCGTAGCCCTTGCGACCCAATTGCTCGGTCTTCTCCATGTCGGTCATGGCGGGGGAGAAAATCACGTATAGCGCCAGTAATATGAGAAAAACGGGCACAATATAGGTCAGCACTTCGGCGCTGATCAGCTGCACCAGAAACGCACCGCTTGCCGCCATGACGAACACCAGCGCCACCAAGGGCAGGTTGCGGCGCACATCGACCAAACCCCCTTTCCAGTAAGTGCGGCAGGCCATGCTGGTGCCGAATACGGACTGGATCTTGTTTGTGCCCAGCGCCAGATGCGGCGGCATTCCGCTGGCGAGCAGGGCTGGCATCATGACCAGTCCGCCGCCGCCCGCAATGGAATCGATAAATCCCGTGCCGATCGCTACCAGCGCCAGCACGAGAAACATCCACGGTTCGGGCGTCCAGTCGGCAGCGAAAAACACGTCGGGCATGGCCAGCGCCTCTGCGCGGTTTCATGCTGGCTGTCCATCGCGTTCTGGATGTGTGCGGTTTGAGGTGGCGGTGCGCGGCGCGGGCGGGTAGCAGCGCGGCCATGACCTCCGCCGCACCCGATCCTGCCGCACCCACCGCTTCCACAACGCCCCGGCCGCGGTTTCAATTCTCCATCGATGCGCAGGATGGCGCAGCGCGGCGCGGCACGATCCGCATGCGGCGCGGCGACATCCGCACACCCGCCTTCATGCCGGTCGGCACGGCTGCCACGGTCAAGGGTATGAAGCCCGAAGCCGTGCGCGGAACCGGCGCGGACATCATTCTTGGCAACACCTATCACCTGATGCTGCGCCCCGGAGCGGAACGCATGGCGAGGCTGGGCGGGCTGCATGGCTTCATGAATTGGCCGCGCCCGATTCTGACCGATAGCGGCGGCTATCAGGTGATGAGCCTGTCCGACCTTCGCAAGTTGACCGAGGAAGGCGTGGAATTCCGCAGCCATCTGGACGGATCGAAACACATGCTGACGCCCGAACGGTCGATGGAAATACAGCGTTTGCTCGGCAGCGATATCGTCATGGCGTTCGACGAATGCCCGCGCGCCGATCAGCCGCGCGAGGCGATTGCGGCTAGTATGGAGCTATCGATGCGCTGGGCGAAGCGCAGCCGTGATGCCTTCGACGCCGGCGGTGACCATGCGAAAAACGCGGCTCTGTTTGGCATTCAGCAGGGGGCGCTGGACGAGGAGTTGCGCGGGCGCTCAGCCGCCGCGCTGCGTGAAATCGGCTTTGACGGATACGCCATTGGCGGGCTCGCGGTGGGAGAAGGGCAGGAGGCGATGTTCGCCACGCTCAACTTCGCACCTGGGCAATTGCCCGAAGACGCACCGCGATATCTGATGGGCGTTGGCAAACCAGACGATCTGGTGGGCGCGGTCGAGCGCGGAGTGGATATGTTCGATTGCGTGCTGCCCACGCGATCCGGGCGCAACGGACAGGCGTTTACCTGGAATGGCCCGCTCAACCTTCGCAATGCACGGTTCGCGGAAGATACCGGCCCGCTGGATGAACGCTGTTCCTGCCCAACCTGCGCGACCTATTCTCGCGCCTACCTCCATCACCTCGTTAAATCGGGGGAGATGCTGGGGGCGATGCTCGTGACTGAGCATAATCTATCGTTCTACCAGCAACTGATGCAGGCCATGCGCGACGCAATTGGTGCAGGGCGATTTGCCGGTTTTGCTGCCGAATTCCGACGCGATTATCTAACGAAACGCTGAACGAAAAAGGGCGGCCCCGTAGGACCGCCCTTCTGTAATTCGCAAATCGTCGCAGCAGTTTAGCGCGAGTAAAATTCGACCACCAGGTTCGGTTCCATCGTGACGGGGTAAGGCACTTCGTCCAGCTTGGGGACGCGGGTGTAGGTAACCTTGTCGGTGCCGTCAGGTGCGACATAATCGGGAATTTCACGCTCGGGCAGGCTCTGCGCTTCGATGACGAGCGCCATTTCCTGCGCCTTGGAGCCAAGGCTGATAACGTCGCCGACGTGGCAGCGGCGGCTTGCCACGTTGCACTTCACACCGTTCACGCGGATGTGGCCGTGGCTCACGATCTGGCGGGCGGCGAAGATCGTCGGCGCGAACTTGGCGCGATAGACAATCATGTCGAGGCGGCGTTCGAGCAGACCGATCAGGTTCTGGCCGGTATCGCCCTTCATCGCGGACGCTTCGGTATAGGTGCGCTTGAACTGCTTCTCGGTCACGTCGCCGTAATAGCCCTTGAGCTTCTGCTTGGCACGCAGCTGCAGGCCGAAGTCGGAAACCTTGGACTTGCGACGCTGGCCGTGCTGGCCGGGGCCGTAGGAACGCTTGTTGACCGGCGAATTGGGCCGGCCCCAGATGTTTTCGCCCATGCGGCGATCAAGTTTATGCTTCGAGCTGGTACG
This sequence comes from Alteripontixanthobacter maritimus, assembly GCF_003340475.1. NCBI lineage: Bacteria > Pseudomonadati > Pseudomonadota > Alphaproteobacteria > Sphingomonadales > Erythrobacteraceae > Alteripontixanthobacter > Alteripontixanthobacter maritimus. Next base: position 1,026,122 of record NZ_QBKA01000002.1, read on the forward strand.
TTTCGTCATAATGCATCTTTCAATTTGCTAATCGCGGCCCGTATGGCAGCGTTTCAACCCGGGATCGCACCATGGGTACCCTTGCGGGGAAACCCACGCGGCCACTGCTTCACCGGGATGCAGGGCCAATCGGACGCCGCCTGTTGCCAGACGAATGACCGAACGAAGGCGCGCGTCTAGCACTATGGCTCGCACGGTCAAGCCTTGTGGTTCGGCGGCTGATAGGCGGTTGGCTCTCGACAAAGGCCAAGCAAATTGCCATCGGACGCGCCATGCCAGACAATGAGACTGCACTTACGCGCGAAGCTGCCGCGACAATGCCGGATGAATGTATGACGATGGCGGAAGTGCGCCGCGGCGTGGACGCTACCGACCGCGAATTGTTCGCCCTGCTGGAACGGCGTTTCGGATATATGCGGGCAGCCGCTCGGATCAAGCAGGACCGCGGGGAAGTCCGCGACGAAGCGCGCAAGGCTGCCGTTATCGCCGCCATTCGCGAAGATGCAGTCCAGGCCGGATTGCCAGCGCGCGAACTGGCCGAGATATGGGAAAAGCTGGTCGAGGCGTCGATCGCCTATGAATTCGCCGAGTGGGACCGCATACGCTGATCCGTCGTCCCTTCATCCGAGTGGATTGGCGAGATTACTCTGCACAACGTTTACAGGTTGGCTGTAATCGAACTTTTCACTCTTCCAGCGTTCAATTGTCCGACCGTGACCGATCCTCACGCGACAAATGTGTCAGCACACCGCGTAGGGTTCGCACTTCCATATGGTTCCAGCCCGGTTTGGTAAGCACTGTCCTGAGATTACGGCGGGTCACTTCGTTGCGGCCTTTCGGGTAGAAATATCCCTTTGGCTCCAGCAGGGTCTCGAAGTGCGCCACCAGCCCTTCCAGTTCTTCCTGCGGGGCAGGCGGCAGGATTTCCTCTACTGTAGGCTGGGCAAGATGTTCGTGCTGTGACCATTCGTAGGCGCACAGAATGACTGCCTGCGCAAGATTGAGCGAGCCGAAGTCAGGGTTGATCGGTACGGTCAGGATTGCACGGGCAAGCGCGACATCGCTGGCTTCCAGCCCGGAACGTTCCGGACCGAACAGGATCGCGCTGCGGCCTTCGACCTTTGCGATCGTGTCCGCCGCCTCTCGCGGGGTGACCACGGGTTTGGTCACCCCGCGTTTCCTTACTGTGGTGGCATAGACATGGGCGCAATCGGCCACTGCGTCGGCCGTTGTCTCGAAAACGGCCGCGTTTTCCAGCACAATGTCTGCACCGGCAGCGGCAGGGCCGGCGCTGGGATTGGGCCAGCCATCGCGCGGCGTGACCAGCCGCATTTCGACCAGCCCGAAATTCAACATGGCGCGGGCCGCCTTGCCAATGTTCTCCCCCAATTGCGGGCGGACGAGCACCATGACTGGCCGCTTTTCGGCCATTGTGTCAGCAATGTTGTCAGCCATCGAACAGGTCGTTCTTTCCCGGCCCGCGCAAGGCTTTGGCAGGTTTGGAAGGCTTGGCCGAATGTTCGGCAGGACCGGTTCCTGCTTCGCCCCCGGCCTCCTGCACGGCGCTGGCAAATTCCTCGAAGTCCCGAGCTTCGCCAAAATCGCGATAGACGGATGCGAAGCGGATATAGGCGACGGAATCAATCTGCCGCAGGCCGTCCATTACCATTGCGCCGATAGCGGAGGAGGGCACTTCCGTCTCACCCGCGGTTTCAACCTGCCGCTGGATCCCGCTGACGAGCTGATCAATCCGGTCCTGTGATACGCCGCGCTTCCGGCAGGCGAGCGAAACGGATTGCTCCAGCTTGTGGCGGTCGAAATTCTCGCGCCGAGCTTCGCCGCCGTCCCGCCCGGACTTTACCACCGTAACCTCGCGCAATTGCACGCGTTCGAAGGTGGTAAAGCGCGCCCCGCAGGACGAACATTGGCGGCGGCGGCGGATGGCCGCGTTATCTTCTGCCGGGCGGCTGTCCTTTACCTGGCTGTCATCATGCGCGCAGAAAGGACAGCGCATGGGTTACGGGCGGACGCGCTTGTAGAAAGCGTATGCGGCACCGGCAGCGAGACCGAGAGGCAGCGAGACAACCGGCAAAATTGCCCCTGCGACGGCGCCGATTGCGGCGCCGGTCAGGACAGGTTTGGTCGAAGGGTGGGCCATGCCATCCTTCAACATACCGGTCGCCTCTTGCTGGGCAGCGCCCACGAAGTCCGCACCGCCGCTGTTTCGCGCGCCCGATGGTCCATCGCTATCGCCGCTTTTGCGATAGGCCTGCTTGGTTGGCTTAACCTCGTCCTCGGTTGCGGTCATCGGGGGGAGGTTGTCGTTCGGATTGTCATTGGGATTGTTCATGGTCTTATCTTCCTGGATAGACGGGGAATGCGTCACACAGTGAAGCGACGCGCTGCTGCACCGAACGTTCCACATCCGGATCGCCGTCCGCACCCTGTCTCGAAAGGCCGTCCACCACTACTGCAATCAACTGGCCGATGGTGCGGAATTCTTGGGTGCCGAAGCCTCGCGTGGTGCCGGCAGGTGTGCCGAGGCGGATACCGCTGGTAACGAACGGACTGCGCGTATCGTAAGGAATGCCGTTCTTGTTGCAGGTCAGCCAGGCACGATCGAGGCCCTTTTCGGCGTCCTTGCCGGTGACGTTCTTGGCAGTCAGATCGACCAACATGGAGTGGTTATCCGTCCCGCCCGACACGATCCGCAAGCCGTTCTCTTCAAGGCTTGCGGCCAGCGCGCGGGCATTGTCGACCACGGCTGCCGCATATTCGGCGAAGTCGGGACGCAATGCTTCGCAAAATGCCACGGCCTTTGCCGCAACGATGTGCATCAGCGGGCCGCCCTGCAAGCCGGGGAAGACTGCCATGTTGAGCGGCTTCGTAAGTTCGGGATCGTTCCAGAGCATGATGCCCGACCGCGGGCCTCGCAGGCTTTTATGCGTAGTGCTGGTCACGATATCGGCATGGGGGAAGGGCGATGGATGCGCGCCGCCCGCGACCAGGCCGGAGATGTGGCTCATATCGACCATCAGGTAGGCACCGACCTCGTCCGCGACCTTGCGGAATGCCGCCCAGTCCCATGTGCGCGAATATGCCGTACCGCCGGCGATGATAAGCTTGGGCTTGTGCTCCTTGGCGGTCGCCATCACGGCGTCCATGTCGATCAGCTCGTCTTCCTTGCGCACCCCGTACGCCACCGGGTTGAACCATTTGCCGGACATGTTGACGGGGCTGCCATGCGTCAGGTGACCGCCTGAATTCAGGTCAAGACCCATAAAGGTGTCGCCCGGCTGCAAAAGTGCAAGAAAAACCGCTTGGTTCATTTGGCTACCGGAATTCGGCTGCACATTGGCAAAATCACATCCAAACAACTGTTTGGCGCGATCTATTGCCAGGGTTTCGACCACGTCGGCATATTCGCATCCGCCATAATAGCGTTTGCCTGGGTAACCCTCTGCGTACTTGTTCGTGAAGACGGAGCCGGCGGCTTCCAGAACGGCACTGCTGGCGATATTTTCCGAAGCAATCAGTTCGATCCGGTCGCGTTGCCGCTCCAGCTCGCCATCGATTGCGGCGGCAATGTCCGGATCGGCATCGGACAGGCTGTCATGCCAGAAACGGTCCATCGGCTCGCGATTTCGGTCGGATGCTGCTTGGGTCGCCATCATGAATCTTTCAGGTTCGAGAGTTTATCGACGCGGCGCTGGTGGCGGCCGCCCAGGAAATTGGTTTCGAGAAAAGCCGTCACGCACGCTTTCGCCATGTCGCTACCGGTTAGCCGCGCACCCATAGCGATACAGTTCGCATCGTTATGTTCGCGGGCGAGACTGGCGGACAGAGGCTCCGATACGAGGGCGCAACGTACCGCTGCATTGCGGTTGACCGCAATCGAGATACCGATCCCGCTCCCACATAGCGCGATACCGCGCTCCGCCGTATCGTCCGCAACCACGCTGGCCAGCTTCGCGCCGTAATCGGGATAGTCTACGCTTTCGCCCGGTTCAGGACCGAGATCCGCAACTTCGTGTCCATTTTCGACCAGCCAATCGCGCAGATCGGCCTTTAATTCGGTCGCAGCATGATCGGAAGCTATGGCAATGCGCATCGGGACGGGGCCTTGGGTGTGGGCGGGTGTTGGGAACTGCGAAGGAGCTGCATATAATGGTCCCGCGCGCCAAAGGCTACCGATAACCCGCACTATTCCACGGCTACACGCGTGGCCGAAACCCCGTGTCCCTTGACGATCAGAGATCACGTCAGCATTGCTGCCGGGGAGGGGATTTTCATGCGGAATTTTATCTGGTTGGCGGGCATTTTGGTCGCCGCAATGGTGCTTGCGATATTTGCCACCACACCGCCCGCTCCGATTGGGTCCGATGCACCCGAAACCGAGTTCTCCGCCGGCCGTGCGATGGAGGACATCCGCGTGGTGGCCGCCGCACCGCGTCCCACGGGCAGCGCCGCCAATGCTCGTGCGCTCGATTACCTGTCCGCCCGGATGGAGGCGCTGGGTATGGACGTTTCGACGCAGGAACAACCCTTGCCGGACAGGGCCGCTGGCGGCCTGCTTCAGAATTTGGACGTGGTTGGCGAGCCCCGACCGACTGGCGATCTGACCATGACCAACCTCACCGGCATTCTGCGCGGAACCGATCCTTCGCTGCCCGCCATCATGTTGATGAGCCATCACGATACCGTCGTGGCTTCCCCGGGGGCGAGCGACGATACGACAGGCGTGGCGGTGTCGCTGGAAGTCGTTCGCGCCTTGCGCGCGGCCGGGCCGCAGCGGCGCGACGTGGTAGTGCTGATGACCGACGCGGAGGAGCTGGGGCTGAACGGTGCACGCTATTTCTTCGAGGAAGACCCGCTGCGCAGCCGGATCGGCGCGATCATTAACATGGAAGCTCGCGGCGCGGGCGGACGCACGTCGCTGTTCCAGACATCGGCCCAAAATGGCGAGGCGGTGCAGCTTTTCGCCGATAGCGTATCGCGTCCTGCGGGCACTTCGCTATCGGTGCTCGTATATCTTCTGCTGCCGAACAACACCGATCTTACACCTGCGCTGACGGGCGATTATACCGCTTATAATTTCGCGTTTATCGGGCGGCCCGGCCTGTATCATTCACCCATGGCGACGCCTGAAAACCTGGATCAGGGTTCGGTGCAGGATATGGGGGCGCAGGTGCTGGCGCTGACGGCGGCGCTGGCCGACACAGCGGAATTGCCCGGCAAGGCACCCGATGTCGCGTTTTTTGATGTGTTCGGACTGTTCACGTTGGTGTTCGCGCCATGGTGGGGCTGGCTATTCCTCGTGGTCGGTGTCGCCGGAATTGCCAGCGCGAGCAGTGCCAGCTTCGATGTGCGCCAGTTCTTCGCAGGTGCTTGGCGTGCAGCAGGTTTGCTGCTGCTGTTAGTGTTCACGATGTGGGTGCTCAACATGCTTACCGGCCCGGGTAGCGGAGAGTTCGCCTATTACGACCGGCTCGCCGCAATCCCGCGCATGGAATGGATGGCGCTAATGGGTTCGCTCGCTGCCGTGGTCATGGTGTTGCGGAACGCAGATAAGGGGCCGAGCGGGTTTGCCGGCTTTGCTCTGGTACCGGCCGCTTTGGGTCTTGGATTACAGGCGATGTACCCATCCGCCGCTTATGTCGTGACTATTCCCATAATGTTCGCCGGGATCGCAGTTGCGGCGATACAATTCGGCCGATCGGCGGGCAGAATTGTTGCGGCGGTACTGGCCGCGGTTGTGGTCGGTTACAACATCAGTCTCGCGCATCAAATCATGCAGGGCGTAGGGCCGGACCTGCCAATGGCCGTTGTCTTGCCGGTTCTGATGGCAGTAATGCTGCTCATTCAGTTTTGGCCGAAGCTGCCTGGTAGGACAACTTGGCTGATGGCGGGCGGTTTGCTGCTGGCGGCAGTAGCGATTGCGCTTTGGATACGGTTCGATGCGCCGGCTGAAACCGTGGCAAACTATGCCGTGTCGGAGGACAGCAAAAGCAAGTAAAACGTATTTGGCCGGCCGCATGCGGGACCGGCCAAATACAGTCTCATTACTGATCCAGAAAGCTGCGCATCTTGCGGCTGCGGCTTGGATGCTTGAGCTTGCGCAGGGCCTTGGCCTCGATCTGCCGGATGCGTTCGCGGGTGACCGAAAATTGCTGGCCAACCTCTTCCAGCGTGTGATCGGTATTCATGCCGATGCCGAAGCGCATGCGCAGAACGCGTTCTTCGCGCGGTGTTAGTGACGCGAGCACACGGGTGACGGTTTCCTTGAGGTTCGCCTGGATAGCCGCGTCCACAGGGATAATGGCGTTCTTGTCCTCGATGAAATCGCCGAGATGCGAATCCTCCTCATCGCCGATGGGGGTTTCCAGGCTGATCGGTTCCTTGGCGATTTTCATCACCTTGCGAACCTTCTCCAGCGGCATGGACAGACGCTCGGCCATTTCTTCCGGCGTCGGTTCGCGGCCCTGTTCGTGAAGGAACTGGCGGCTCGTCCGGACCAGCTTGTTGATCGTTTCGATCATGTGCACCGGAATGCGGATCGTGCGGGCCTGATCTGCGATGCTGCGCGTGATCGCCTGCCTGATCCACCATGTGGCATAGGTGCTGAACTTGTACCCGCGGCGATACTCGAACTTGTCGACCGCCTTCATCAGGCCGATATTTCCTTCCTGGATCAGATCCAAAAATTGCAGCCCGCGATTGGTATATTTCTTGGCAATGGAGATGACCAGGCGCAGATTGGCCTCGACCATTTCCTTCTTGGCGATGCGCGCCTCACGCTCCGCCTTTTGCACCATGTTCACGATGCGGCGGAATTCGGGCAGGCTCATGCCGGTATTGGCGGCAATATCCCCGATTTCCGCGCGGATGCGGTCGATGGACTCGCCTTCCTTGTCGGCGAAGGCTTTCCACTTCTTGTCCTTCAGCCGGTCCTTCAGCCAATTATCGTCAAGCTCGTTGCCGATATAGGCGTCGAGGAAATCGCGGCGCTTTACCTTATGCCGTTCGGCAAGGCGCAGCATCTGGCCGCCCAAAGCAGTCAGGCGGCGATTAAAGGCATACAGATTGTCGACCAGGAATTCGATCTTGGTCGCGTGGAACTGTACGCTTTCGACTTCTGCCGTCAGCTCCTCGCGCAGAGCTTCGTATTTCTGTTCCTTGGCAGGCGCAAACGCCTCGCCCCGGCCAAGCGTATCCACGCGCTCCGCCTGCAACTTGCCGAATTTCTTAAACAGGCTGGTTATGCGCGCGAAGGTTTCCATCGCGGCGGGTTTCAGCGCAGCTTCCATTTGCGCCAGGGACATGGTGTTGTCCTCTTCCTCGTCGTCGTCTTTCTTCTTGGACCCTTCTTCGCCGTCCTCGTCTTCGGAATCGTCGTCCGTATCGTCATCGTCGCGGATGGAGGGACCGGCGGTTTCTTCGGAGATCTCGCCGTCATCGTCGCCATCGTCGTCTTCGGCCATCTTGTCGGCCGGAGGTTCCTTCGACAGCATTGCGTCGAGCGCAAGAATCTCGCGCAGCTGGACTTCTTCGTTGTTCAGCGCTTCCGACCACTGAATGATCGCGTGGAAGGTGATGGGGCTTTCGCACAGCCCGATGATCATCGTGTCGCGGCCAGCCTCGATGCGCTTGGCGATGGCGATCTCGCCTTCGCGGCTGAGCAATTCAACTGCGCCCATTTCGCGCAGATACATCCGCACCGGATCATCGGTGCGTTCACCGACGGCCAGCTTCTTGGGGCCGGCGGGGGCTTTCTTCTCTTCGTCCTTTTTGGTGCCGACCTGCAATTCCTGCACCTCGGCCTCTTTCTCGGCCTCGGCTTCCTCGTCGCTGTCGACGATGTTGACGCCCATTTCGCTGAGCGCGGACATGACATCCTCGATCTGCTCGGAACTCATCTTGTCCTGCGGCAGGGCCTCGTTCAGCTGATCATAGGTGACGTGACCCTTTTTCTTCGCAGCCGTAATCAGTTTCTTCAACGAAGCTTCGTTGAGATCGATCACCGGCGCATCGCCATCTTTGGTAGCCATAAAATTGTGTCAGCCCGTTTCAGTGCCATCCGCCGTTTCGCCCGGCGAAGGCTCGTCTTGTTCATTTGCGGCCGGACCTGCGGCCCGCCTGCTGCCCATTTCACCGGACCGCGCCGTCAATGCCAGCTTACGCTTGAGCAGCCTTTGCTGTTCCGCATAAGCGCCTTCCGGGTCGGTTTCGAACCGCGCGGTTGCCGCTGCGAGCGCGGCATCAAGCGCAGGTCGTTCGACCAGCATCGATATGGCTTCGGCCAAGTCTTCGGCTGCGGCTTGCGGATCGGAGCCTTCATCGAGGAAGGCGAAACGGTGTTTATCCGGCGGCGCAGGTGAAGATATTATACCGGATATGGGCGTAGTGTCATTGGGTTCAAGGAATTCTGCTGCATCCAGCAAAGAATCTATGACCCGCGCCAACGAACGGTCCGCGGCGGCTAGCTGTTCCAGTGCCTCACCGTGGCGAGCAATCAGGTTCGGACGCATCACCAGCCCTGCAAAAACGGCGGAAGTTAGGCGATCGCGCGCACCACCCTCGATAATGGCACGCAAGCGGGCCGCCGTATGGGGAGATAATGTGGGGCGTGGCGCAAATGCACCACTTTTCCAGTTACCACGCTGGCGGCCACCCGGCGCGCCGCCACTTTTCCACTGCCTTTGCGGTCGGGGCGGGTAGGCGAAGGCGGAGAATCGTTCGAGCAATTCGCGTTTATACAGCGCGCGAATGTCCGGATCCTGGATAGTTTCCACATGGTCCAGCAGGCGTTTTTTCAGCCCCGCCTTTGCTTCTGGCGTTTCGAGCGGCACCGCGTCCTTTTCATGGCTCCACACAATATCGAGCAAAGTTTCCGGCTGCGCGAGCAAATCCTCCATCGCCTGACTACCGCGTTCCTTGACAAGGTCATCGGGGTCCAGCCCCTGCGGCAGGCGCACGATGCCGAGCGAGTGGGAAGGGCGCAGCAAGGGTAGCGCGCGAGTGACGGCGCGCATGGCGGCGCGCTGGCCGGCGCCATCGCCATCGAAGCAGACGACAGGCCGCTCGGTCATCCTCCACAGCAATTCGATCTGCTGTTCGGTCAACGCCGTGCCGAGCGGGGCGACCGCATCCTCGATCCCCGCCGCCGCCAGTGCGATGACGTCCATGTAGCCTTCGACCACGACCACGCGGCCGGTCTTGCGGCTTGCGGCGCTGGCGCGGTGAATGTTGTAGAGCGTGCGGCCTTTGTCGAACAACGGAGTGTCCGGACTGTTCAAATATTTTGGCGCATTCGTATCGGCTTCAAGGATGCGCCCTCCGAACGCGATGACGCGCCCGCGCCGGTCCTCGATCGGCAGCATCAGGCGCGCACGGAAACGGTCATAAGGGTCTTTCCCATCCACCGTGATCCGCATCCCAGCCTCGACCAGCATGTCCTCGTCGAATTGGCCCAGAGCGCCCTTCATCGCCTGCCGTTCGGAGGGCGCGAAACCGAAGCCGAACCGGCGGCAAATCTCGTCCGAGAAGCCGCGCCGCGCCAGATAGGCTCGCGCGTTCGCTCCCTCGCAGCTGGCCAGATTGCGCGCGAACCAGTCCTGCGCAGCCTGGGTCACATCGTGCAGGCTGGCGCGTTTTTCCGCCTGTTTCGCAGCGCGCGGGTCGGGAGCGGGGACTTCCATGCCCGCTTCCAGCGCCAGTTCCTTCACCGCATCCATGAACGGCAGACCCTGCTGGTCCGTCAGCCAGCGAATCGCATCCCCATGCGCCTCGCAGCCGAAGCAGTGGTAAAACCCCTTCTCGTCATTGACGTAGAAGCTGGGCGTTTTCTCGTCATGGAACGGGCAGCAAGCGCGATATTCCCGCCCCGCCTTTTGCAACCGAACACCCCGCCCGACCACAGCCGACAGCGTGATCCGGGACCGCAACTCATCCAGCCATTGGGGGGTCAGCGCCATGGGCGCGGTAATGCGCCGGCAGGCCCATTTTTACAAGACGCTACTCCGCCCCAGTCAGAGCAATTCAGGGCGTTTTGTCGCACGCATTCGCAACGCCGGCCTTTGCCGCTGGATAGGGTCCGGGGCCATTGGCGGTCGTGAAGTTTGCGTCGATCGCATACGCCTCTGCCGGACCGGCGGGCGGCAGTGTGCTTTGCCAGTAGAACGTCAGCGGTTCCGCCTGTTCCCACTGGTTGCCGCCAGCACCGGCCTCCACCGACCAGACCAACGCGCCATCGTCGCATGTGACTATTACGTCAGCCTTGCGCCCGATTGCCGCGATGGCTTCCAGTTTGGAGTAGCCGACCGCGCCGGTGAACCCGTGAGCGGGCCGCGTCATCTTGAAGGCACTGGCGCTTTCGATGTCGCTGGAATCGTTGCCTTCGCCCGCACCGCTTCCGCCTTCATTGTCCTCGCCCGGATAGACCACGTGGACATAGGTGTAGACAGTACCGTCCGGCGCAGTCTTGGGATCGCACGGGTCCATGCCGGCGGGGCAGGCGACGAAGCTGCGGATATCGGCGAAGTTGCCTTCCGCGTTGGACAGCGTGCCCATGACTTCAGGACCCTGCGGGCCGACGATCTTCGCGCCCAGTTTCAGATCGGCAAAGGCGCCAGCTTCCAGCGCCTGATGCGCGGCCATCTGCTCGCTGGCGGTTTCCGGAGTATCGAGATCCGCCACGTCTTCATCCGCAGGCTCTCCGCCGCAGGCCGCCAGCAGGGCGAGGGCGGGAAGGGCGGCTGCAAGCTTGATACGGCGCATGGAAAACTCCTTGAAACAGGTCATTAGCCTCGCACTACCCGCCAAAGCTTGCAACCGTCCTGCCGGTTATCGTTAAGCGAACCGCCGGATTTGGCAGGAGTTCAACCGAAGCTGGCCTTCACCAGACCGCTTGCTTTGCTCATGTCGAGCTGCGCGCCATGGCGGGATTTCAGCTCCGCCATGACCTTGCCCATGTCCTTGATACTGTCCGCACCGATATCGGCTTTCACGGCAGCGATGGCGGCGGCGGTTTCCGCCTCGTCCATACGTGTCGGCAGATAGGTCTCGATCACGCCCAGTTCGTAACGTTCCTTGTCCGCCAGTTCGGTGCGCCCGCCGTCGTCATACATGGTGATCGATTCGCGGCGCTGTTTCGCCATCTTGGTCAGCACGTCCACCACCAGCTCGTCGTCCGGCGTATCTTTGGCAGAGGTTCGCAGTTCGATATCGCGATCCTTGATCTTGGCCTGCACCAGCCGGAGCGCGGCGGTGCGTTCCTTGTCCTTCGCCTTCATGGCGGTGATGGTATCGGCTTTGATGGTATCGCGCAGCATTGGGAAACGTCCTGTGGATTGACGAAGAATAAGGTTGGCAAAGCCTATGCGCGCCATTGACGATGGAGGGCAAGGGGCGTAGCCGCCATGCCTTAGCGACATTGCTGGAAAACCCCTTACCCGGAGCGCCCCTGATGGCCGACCCCGTCTCTAATCTTGCGCAGCCCGAAGGCGCGACGGGATGTCTCGTTCTGGCCGATAGTACGGTGATCTGGGGCGTCGGTTTCGGCGCAGAGGGCGATGCGGTTGGCGAAGTATGCTTCAACACCGCGATGACCGGCTATCAGGAGGTGTTGACGGATCCCAGCTATGCCGCGCAGATCGTCACCTTCACTTTTCCGCATATCGGCAATGTCGGTGCGAATGACGAGGATGTGGAAGGCAAGGTGGACGCCGCCATCGGCTGCATCGTGCGCGAACCCGTCACCCCGCACAGCAATTTTCGCGCCGAGCACGAATTTGCCGAATGGCTGGCCGGGCAGGGCAAGATCGGCCTGTCGGGCGTGGACACCCGCGCGCTGACCCGCCGCATCCGCACCGGCGGCGCACCCAATGCCGTCATCGCGCATTCGGCGGACGGCGTGTTCGACATTCCATCACTGCTGAAGCGGGCGCAGGAATGGCCCGGGCTGGAGGGGATGGATCTGGCCCAGCGCGTCAGCCGTTCGAAGCATGAATGGTGGGAAGGCGGGCCCTGGACGCTAGGCCAGGGCTATGGCCGCGCCAGCAAGGTTGCGCCCAAACACGTGGTTGCCATCGATTACGGGTCGAAGGACAATATCTTCCGCAATCTGGTAAAGGCCGGCGCGAAGGTGACGGTGGTGCCCGCGCGGACCGACGTGTTCGAAATTCTCGCGCTGGAACCGGACGGAATTTTCCTTTCCAACGGCCCCGGCGATCCGGCGGCGACGGGCGAATATGCCGTGCCGACCATCCGCGCGCTGCTCGAACGCGATCTGCCGATTTTTGGAATATGCCTGGGCCACCAGCTCCTCGCGCTGGCAGCAGGGGCGAGCACCATCAAGATGCACCAGGGCCACCGCGGCGCGAACCATCCGGTCAAACGGCTGGAGGACGGCGTGGTGGAGATCACCAGCATGAACCACGGCTTCGCAGTGGATAGCGACACCCTGCCGGACAGTGTGGAGCCGACCCATGTGTCGCTGTTCGACGGCTCCAATTGCGGGATTGCTTTGAAGGACAAGCGCGCTTTCGGGGTGCAGTATCATCCGGAAGCAAGTCCGGGGCCGCAGGATAGCTTTTACCTGTTCGAGCGGTTTGTGGGGATGTTGGGGTGATTATTAACTAATGCTGAGATTTACTACGATTAAGGACGATGTCCTGCTTTCTCTGTATAAGGCTCTCCTTTCCAGTGACAAACAGGAATACTTTACAGCATCTCAAATATTTCCAAACGTTACGCTATCTATTGGGACGGCGATGGTTAACCGGGCATGCAACGCGCTTAGCGAGCAAGATTTTGTTATTGGGTCGAATCAAGGCGAAGATGAATATTTCACGCTTTCTCAAAAAGGGTTCGATAGAGTTGAAGAACTTTTAGACGCATCGAGTGAAGTGCCTGTGGCGTTTGCCGCAATACCCGCTGCCGGTCGCACCGTAGGGCTAAATCATAATTCAGCAGAAATTGAAGCAATCTCAGAAGAAATTGACCGAGCAATCGAAATCGCTCGTGCAACAAAGTCGAACTCGTTTAACAGCGATCAACAGTCTCGTGCTGTCGCGAGTTTAGAATCTGCCGCTGCGCTATGGAAGGCAGCAGAGCTCACAGTTTTTCAGATAAAAGTTGGCATCATTTTTGCAATTGAGGATGCCCAGAAAATCCTGCAGTCGACGTTTCGTACCGTCAAAGGCCCCCTCTTAGTTGACTTCATAAAAACGGTGCTTCGCAATACAACTGGAATTGATCTTTAAATGTCCAAACGCACTGACATTTCCTCCATCCTCGTCATTGGCGCTGGTCCCATCATTATTGGGCAGGCGTGCGAGTTCGATTACTCCGGTACGCAGGCGATCAAGGCTTTGAAGGAGGAGGGCTACCGCGTCGTCCTCGTCAATTCCAACCCGGCCACCATCATGACCGATCCGGAATTTGCCGATGCCACCTATATCGAACCGATCACGCCAGAAATCGTCGAGAAGATCATCGCCAAGGAGACCGCCGCGTTTCCTGGTGGTTGGGCGGTGCTGCCCACGATGGGTGGGCAGACGGCGCTGAATTGCGCGCTGTCGCTCGACAAAATGGGCGTGTTCGAGAAATACGGCGTGCAGATGATCGGCGCGGATGCGGAAGCTATCGACAAGGCCGAGGACCGCGAGAAATTCCGCGACGCGATGGATTCCATCGGTCTCGAAAGCGCGCGCAGCGGTATCGCGCATTCAGTCGAGCAGGCTTATGAGGTGCTGGAACGCACCCATCTGCCCGCCATCATCCGCCCCAGCTTTACCCTTGGCGGCACCGGCGGCGGCATCGCCTACAACCGCACCGAATTCGAACGCATCGTGCGCGAAGGCATCGACGCCAGCCCCACCGACGAGGTGCTGATCGAGGAATCGCTGCTCGGTTGGAAAGAATTCGAGATGGAAGTCGTCCGCGACCGGAACGACAATTGCATCATCATCTGCGCCATCGAAAACGTCGATCCGATGGGCGTGCACACCGGCGATTCCATCACCGTGGCCCCGGCGTTGACGCTGACGGACAAGGAATACCAGATCATGCGGAACGCCAGCATCGCGGTGCTGCGCGAAATCGGCGTGGAAACCGGCGGATCGAACGTGCAGTTTGCGGTCAATCCCGCCGATGGGCGCCTGATCGTGATCGAGATGAACCCGCGCGTTTCGCGCAGCTCCGCGCTGGCGTCCAAGGCCACCGGCTTCCCTATCGCGCGCGTCGCGGCGAAGCTGGCGGTGGGGTACACGCTGGACGAGATCGAGAACGAGATCACCGGCGCCACGCCCGCCAGTTTCGAACCCACGCTGGACTATGTCGTCACGAAGATCCCACGCTTCGCCTTCGAGAAGTTCAAGGGCGCGAAGAACGAACTTGCGACCGCGATGAAATCCGTTGGCGAGGTGATGGCCATCGGCCGCAGCTTTGCCGAAAGTATGCAAAAGGCGTTGCGCGGTCTGGAAACCGGGCTCGACGGATTCAACCGCGTGACCGAACTGGAAGGCGTCAGCCGCGAGGTCATCACCGCCGCGCTCGCCAAGCGGACGCCGGACCGAATCCTGCAAGTCGGGCAGGCCTTCCGCGAAGGCTTCACGGTGGACGAAATCAACCAGATCACTGGCTACGACAAGTGGTTCCTGCGCCAGATCGAGGCGATCATCGCCGAGGAAGCGCGCATCGGCAGCGACGGCCTGCCGCGCGATGCGGTAAACATGCGGCGGCTGAAAGCGATGGGCTTCTCCGACAAGCGCCTCGCCACGCTGGCCGCGCGCTCCGTCCATGTGGCGGGCGGTCTGGGCGAAACGCAGGCCCGCCGTTCCGGCCTGCTGCACGACGCAATGCGCGCCATGGCGGGCGCCACCAGCGAGGAGGAAGTGCGCGATCTGCGCCGCAAGCTGGGCGTGAACCCCGTATTCAAGCGCATCGACAGCTGCGCCGCCGAGTTCGAGGCGATCACGCCCTACATGTACTCGACCTACGATGCGCCGACCTTCGGCGAGTCCGAGAACGAAGCCATGCCGTCCGACCGGCGCAAGATCGTGATCCTGGGTGGTGGACCCAACCGCATCGGGCAGGGTATCGAATTCGACTATTGCTGCGTCCATGCCTGCTTCGCCCTCGAAGAAGCCGGGTTCGAAACCATCATGGTGAACTGCAACCCCGAAACCGTCAGCACGGATTACGACACGTCCGACCGGCTGTATTTCGAACCCCTGACCGCCGAAGACGTCTTGGAAATCTTGCGCGTCGAACAGGAAAACGGCGAGCTGGTCGGCGTTATCGTCCAGTTCGGCGGGCAGACGCCGCTCAAGCTGGCGCAGGCGCTGGAAGATGCCGGCATTCCCATCCTCGGTACTTCGCCCGACGCCATCGACCTTGCCGAAGACCGCGAACGCTTCGCCAGACTGGTCGCCAAGCTCAAGTTGAAGCAGCCGGAAAACGGTATCGCCAAAAGCCGGGATGAAGCCGCCGCCGCCGCCGCGCGCATTGGCTATCCCGTCCTACTGCGCCCTTCCTATGTTCTTGGCGGCCGCGCGATGGAGATTGTGGACAGCGAAGCGCAGCTCGACAACTACATCGCCACTGCCGTCAATGTTTCGGGACAGAGCCCGGTGCTGGTCGACCAGTATCTGCGCGACGCGGTGGAATGCGATGTGGACGCGCTTTGCGATGGCGAAACCGTCGTGATCGCGGGCGTCATGCAGCATATCGAGGAAGCGGGCGTGCATTCGGGTGACAGCGCCTGCACCATCCCGCCATACAGCCTGCCGCCCGAAATCGTCGCGGAGATGGAACGGCAGGCAGAGGCGCTGGCGCTTGCGCTGGGTGTTGTTGGCCTGATGAACGTGCAGTTCGCTGTTAAAGATGGCGAGGTTTACCTGATCGAGGTCAACCCGCGCGCCAGCCGCACGGTGCCGTTCGTCGCCAAAGCTATCGGCCAACCCATCGCCAAGATCGCGGCACGTTTGATGGCGGGCGAGAGCCTCGACGCATTTCCGCCGATTATCCGCGAACTGGATTATATGGCAGTGAAAGAAGCAGTGTTCCCCTTCGCCCGCTTCCCCGGCAGCGACCCCGTGCTGACACCGGAAATGAAATCTACCGGCGAAGTCATGGGCATCGACGCCGATTTCGCCACGGCGTTCTTCAAGTCGCAGCTTGGGGCAGGCGTGAAGTTGCCGGAAGACGGCATGGTTTTCGTGTCGGTGAAGGATGGCGACAAGCCGGTGATTGTGCCCGCGGTCCAGATGCTGGTCGACAAGGGGTTCACCATTTGCGCCACCGGAGGGACCGAAACCTACCTCACCGAACAGGGCTTGCCGGTGCGCCGGGTGAACAAGGTTGCCGAGGGGCGCCCGCACATCGTCGATACCATTATCGACGGCGAAATCGCGCTTATCTTCAACACCACCGAAGGCTGGCAGAGCCTGATGGACAGCAAATCCATCCGCGCTTCGGCGCTGGAGGCGAAGGTGCCATACTACACGACAGCCGCCGCCAGCCTCGCCGCGGCGAACGCGATTGCGCATACCGGACTGGCACAGCTTGAAGTTCGCTCGCTTCAGGACTATTATAGCTCCCGAAACTAGTGCTTCCCCTCTCTTTCCGGAAATTCTGATGCCGCTTCTACAGATGCGGCACCGGCTCCCGGATTGTTGCCGTTCGACGCGGATACGGGGCCGGGGGCGCGATGGGAAGAAAGTGGTTTACCGATGGAAAAAGTCCCGATGCTCGCCGAGGGCTACGAAAAGCTGACGGCCGATTTGAAGGCCTTCCGCGCCGAGCGTCCAAAGGTGGTGGACGCTATCGAGGAAGCGCGCGCGCATGGCGATCTTTCCGAAAACGCGGAATATCACGCGGCCAAGGAACGCCAGGGCCATATCGAGATGTCGATCGCCGATATCGAGGACAAGGTGAGCCGCGCACAGATTATCGATCCGACGACCCTGTCGGGCGACAAGATCGTTTTCGGCGCCACCGTGACGCTGCTGGATGACGACGATAAGCCGGTGAAGTACCAAATCGTGGGCCAGACCGAAGCGGATGCCAATAAGGGTCGGATCAGCTACAACTCGCCGCTCGGCCGAGCATTGATCGGCAAGGCAAAGGGTGATGAAGTCGAAGTGACCGTGCCGGCGGGCGACAAGTTCTACCTGGTGAAACAGGTCGACTATATCTGATCATGGAGCAGGATTTGGCGCGGCCCCGGAACGCTAACGCGCTGGGTTTGCGTTACCTGGCTTGAGTTCCATTTTTCGCCGACACTCGGTCGCTTGCGGGATTAACCTGTTGGGTTTGCTGGATCGAGCAATTCGTGCAGCGGCACGATAACATACTTCATTTCTGCGTCGTCCACGGTGCGCTGGGCGTTGGCACGCCAAGCATTCTCGGCCCCGTCATAATCACTGTAAACGCCGGCGACATGGATGCTTTCAGGGTCCTGGAACTTGATCCGCCGCGGGTCCGCAACTCGGCCACCCATGACAAGATAGAGGGTCTGGTCGGTCTTTTTCTCGGCCACGGTAAAATTCCCTGTTTCGGCGTTGTCGGTTTCCTGGGTCGCCCATAAAGAAAGCGACGCAGCAGGCAAACCCCGCTGCGCCGCTTTTCTGGCGTTTAAGTTATCAACCGCCGCGTTTAGCCGGGCAGACGAGCGCGCAAGTCGCGATAGGCGCGGCTTGCACGGCGCGCGGCCTTACGGCTGACAAACTTCGCGTCGTCATTGCGCTGGGCCGCCCCGGTGGAGATCGTGCGTTTGGCCTTGCGCGCTGAGTGTGCCACGGTATCGCCGAGGTTCTCGACCTTCACGCCGCCCGCACGGGCCACGTCGCCCGCGCTGTCGAACAGACCGCCAGCATAAGCGAGACCCATTTCGGTCGCGTAAGTGGCAAAAGCGCTTGCCTTGCGGCCAGCCTGCGCCCCGACGCGGCGGCCTGGACGCGTCATGGCGCCAATAGCGAGACCGAGTACGGCCACACCAGCGATTGTCGCTATTGGATAGGCTTTCACAAACTCGGTTGCGGTATCGCCTGCTTCACGAGCGCGGTCGGCGAATGTCCGTTCTTCGTTTCGACGTTCCCCGCTCTCGATCTTGTTGCGGAGAACTTCGCGCTTCTCGCGTTTTACTTCTTCCGGGGTCTGGGCCGTGGCGTCGTCGACGTGATCGATGGTTTCCTGGTCTGACATGGGTGTTCTCCGTAAAATTCAAAATTGGCAAAATGTTTCTCGCGCAGACGAGTTTCCTCAGTCGTTACGCAATGTATCGCGGTCATCCTCGGTATCATCATCTTCGTCGCTGAAGATCGACGCTAGTGGTGTGCGGGCGAACCAGATCAGTATCGCAGCAAGCAACACTCCGAGCACGCCCTTGTGGTTGTCGGCCACTTCGACCGCTTCCTCGAACACATCGGTGGCGCCTTCCGTCACGCGATCGACAATCCGGCTTCCGAAACCCTTGGATGTCAGATCGCTGCGGATATGGGCGATGTCAGCCTTGACCAACGCGCGGGCGGAATTGCGCAGTGCCCGGTCCTCGCGCAGCTGCTGATCGATCGACTCCGTCATGGCGACGTGTCCTTATATGCGTCCGAAAGATGGCTGAAACGTTTCTTCGCAGCCAGACCGGCAACCACTCCCAGCACCAGCAGAATAACGACTACAAGCGCCGTCGCACCCCACGGGGTCAGGATAGGCGAAAGCGCTATCACAAGGCCGACGACCAGCGCGATTAGCGCCAGATGCACGAACGCCAGCGCTGCAACCGCCATTCCAACGCCGCTACCACCCTTCGATGCGGCAAACTTCAGCCGGGTTTTCTGGAATGCCAGTTCCGCCTCGGCATAAGTCTTTCCATCGTCGATGAGGGCTACGACGTCGTCTGTCAGCGAACTGCCCGGGTGTCCGACAGTTTCATCCGCCACAGAGTGCTCCGCAGGCGAACCGAACGTGTCCGGCTCGCCTGCGATGTCGTCGTCATGTTCCCTGATGGGAAGCTCCTGATTCAAGATCTCAGCCCTTCGATCAGCTGCAGCACATTAGCGGCGGAACAGGCGCGAGATCATATAACCGGCGACAGCCGCAATGCCGACGGCCATTCCCGGGCTCTTCCGCACGAACTCGCGTGCATCTTCGCCCAGCTCATCCACGCTCTTGGTGTCCAGCTTGGTCGCGGTTTCCTGTAAGCTGCGCGATGCGCTGCGGGCGTAGTCACCGTATTTCGGGCCTAGCTTCTCATCCAATGTCGCAGCATTTTCGGAAACCACTTTGCCAAGGCCGGTCAGCACGTCGCTGGCCTTAGCCTTGCCTTCAACTGCCAAGTCGGCTGCCTTGGTCTTGGCATCGGTAAGCGTGTCTTCGCTCTTGCCGCGTGCCCGGGTAGTATATTCGCTGGTCCGATCGGTCGCCTCGGCCTTCAGTGCAGCCGCACCGGCCTTTGCTTCGTCCAACGCGGCAGTGAATCGCGATTTCGCTTCGTCACGATGCGTGTGCGTCACGGTATCCTGCGCCTCGGCTGCGGTAGTGGTTTTCGCTGGAACCTTGGCTTTCGGTTTTGCGGTAGTTGCTTTTGCCATGATGTATCCTTTGCCCTCGATAATTTCGTATGGTCTGGTGCTGGCGACAGAATGCGCGCAGCTTCACCAATTCAACGCGGCTTGCCACCCATTGTTCCGGAGCATAGGGCGTTTCCCGAACTAGTATTTGTTGCGTTGCACAAGACCCGAAAGGCCCCGATCCCCATGACCGCCATTCTCGATATTCACGCTCGCGAAATACTTGATAGCCGGGGCAATCCCACAGTCGAGGTTGATATGTTGCTGGAGGACGGCAGCTTCGGCCGCGCGGCGGTTCCCTCGGGGGCATCGACGGGCGCGTACGAGGCTGTGGAATTACGCGACGGCGATGCGGACCGGTATCTGGGCAAGGGCGTGTTGAAGGCGGTCGATGCAGTGAATGGTGAAATTGCGGATCTGCTCGTTGGCCACGATGCGGAGGACCAGCGCGACCTCGACCTCGCTATGATCGAGCTGGACGGTACCGACAACAAGGCGCGCATCGGTGCCAACGCCATCCTCGGGGTCAGCCTGGCGGCAGCCAAGGCGGCGGCAAACGCTCGCGGCCTGCCGCTATACAGTTATATCGGCGGGGTAGGTGCGCATACCCTGCCGGTCCCGATGATGAACATCATAAATGGCGGCGAACATGCCGACAACCCGATCGACATCCAGGAATTCATGGTCATGCCTGTGGGTGCCGACAGCTTGACCGAGGCGGTGCGCTGGGGTGCCGAGATATTCCATACGCTGAAAAAGGGCCTGGCCGAAAAGGGTATGTCCACCGCCGTTGGAGATGAAGGCGGTTTTGCGCCTGCACTTGCCGGATCGCGTGACGCGCTGGACTTCATCATGAGCAGCATCGAACGCGCCGGCTTCAAGCCCGGCGAGGACGTAATGCTGGCGCTCGATTGCGCGGCAACCGAATTTTTCCGTGACGGAAAGTACGAAATTTCAGGCGAGGGCAAATCGCTCACCCCCGCGCAAATGGCGGATTACCTGGCAGAGTTATGCGATGCCTATCCGATCGTGTCGGTCGAAGACGGCATGGATGAAGACGATTTCGAAGGCTGGAAGGCCCTGACGGACCGCGTTGGCGACAAGGTTCAGTTGGTGGGTGACGATCTGTTCGTAACCAATTCGGCGCGCCTGAAACAAGGCATTGCGGATGGGCTTGCCAATTCGCTGCTGGTGAAGGTCAACCAGATCGGAACGCTGACCGAAACCTTGGAAGCAGTCGATATGGCTCACCGCGCGGGCTACACCGCCGTCATGAGCCATCGTTCGGGCGAAACCGAGGACGCCACGATTGCGGATCTGGCGGTCGCGACCAATTGCGGACAGATCAAGACCGGCTCGCTTGCGCGGTCGGACCGGCTAGCGAAATACAACCAGCTTATCCGTATCGAGGAAGAGCTGGGGAGCAGCGCCCGCTATGCCGGGCGTGGATGTTTCGGGCATATCGGCGCTTGAGGCGTAGGTTAGAAACAACTGGGTGAGAGTCAGGAGGAGATGCGAGCTTCGTCTTCCATGTCCTCTTCGACCTCGGTCTCGATCTCGTCGGCGACCTCGTCCATTCTTTCCATGATGCGCCTGTTTTTCGGGCTCAACAGATATTGCCAAACGCCATAGGCATTGATGGCAAGCAGTAGCCCGTTCATCGCGGCAATCGGTATGGCGCCGCTCGTGAAGCCGATATAAATCCACGCGAACGCCACGGCGCAAAAAAGGACGAAGCCCCAGCCACTAACCTTTCGCCCCAGATCGGACGCGATCAACGTGGCGGCAAGCACGGTTCCGATGGCGGCGATCCATTCAAGTGGTCCATTCATGCGGCCTGAAGCAGCGGCCACACGCAACGTTCCGGAACGCGCCTTATGTTAAGCGATGAAACGCTGCCGCAGATCGTGAAGAGCGATAGCGGCCTCAGCAGCCTCGCCGCCCTTGTTCTTTTTGTCGGGGTTTGCACGAACCTCGGCCTGATCGTGGTTCTCTACCGTAAGTATGCCGTTGCCGATGGCCATTCCATCTATCGTCAGCGCCATGATCCCGCGTGCGCTTTCACCCGCGACGATTTCGAAGTGGTAGGTTTCGCCGCGAATGACCACGCCGATCGCGACGTAGCCGTCGTACTGGCCGCTTTCGGAAGCTAGCGCGATAGTACCGGGAATTTCCAGCGCGCCCGGCACGGTCAGCACTTCGAAAGTGTGCCCGGCCTGCTCCAGAGCAGCCTTCGCACCGGCTACCAGCTGGTCATTCAGATCGTCGTAGAAGCGGGCTTCCACGATCAGGAAACTTGCCATCTACGTACTCCGAGGAAAGGGGAAAATGGTGGACGCACTTGGGTTCGAACCAAGGACCCGCTGATTAAGAGTCAGCTGCTCTACCAACTGAGCTATGCGTCCACTGCCGGATTGCGGCACCGATCGTAACCGGGCGGGTTCGATCGGAAGCGGTCAAATAGCGATGATTGGCGCGGTGTAAAGTCTTGTGTGCCTCGCGCCGGCGCTTTTCCCGTTAGGCCTGCTTGCTCAAGACAATCCGCTGCTGGGCTTTTGACTGTTCCAGCGGTTCACCATCATCAACGTGCCGATGCAGATCATATTGGTCATCATCGACGATCCCCCATGGCTCATGAAGGGGAGTGGGATGCCCACCACCGGCGCGAAGCCCATCACCATGAGCAGGTTCACCGCGACGTAGAAGAAGATCGTGGCGACCATGCCCGCCGCCAGCAGTCGTGAGAACCGGTCCTGCGCCTTCATCGCCACTTTCCAGCCCCACCGCATAATAATCGCGAATATTCCGATCACGACTATGCCACCCACCAGGCCCCATTCCTCGGCCATGGTGGCGAAAACGAAATCGGTGTGCGGTTCGGGAAGGTAGTTGAGTTGGCTTTGCGTGCCGTCGTTAAAACCCTTGCCGGTGATCCCGCCGGAACCGATGGCGATCTTGGATTGGGTGATGTGATACCCCGCGCCCAGCGGATCGCTTTCGGGATCGAACAGCGTATCGATGCGCCGTTGCTGGTACGGTTGAAGGGCAAAATTGTAGGCAAGCGGCACGGCCACCGCCGCTGCAGCTATGGCTCCGCCAAACCAGAGCATCGGCAAACCGGCGAGGAACATGATGACTACCCCGCCGAAGGCCAGCGCCAGCGAAGTTCCAAGGTCGGGCTGCATCAGCACGAGCGCCATCGGCATTCCAATCAGCACCCCCGCCGGTATCAGCGCCCGCCAGTTGCGGACCATGCCGGGCGGCAGCAGATCGTAATATTTCGCCAGCGCAAGAACCAGCACGGGCTTCATCAATTCGGAAGGCTGAATGCGGATCGGGCCGACTTCCAACCACCGCTGGCTCCCGCCGCCGATTGCTCCCATCGCTTCCACACCGACCAACAGTATCAACACGATTGCGTACACCGGGTAGGTCATTAGCCGCACGAAATCGCGATTGAAGAGCGTCATGATGGTGGCCATCACGAAGAACACGCCGAACCGTATCAAATGCGAATCCGCATAGGGGCTCATGCTGCCGCCAGCCGCCGAAAACAGCACGGCTGCCCCAAAGCCGACCAGGATAAACAGCGGAAACAGCATCCGCCATGGTTGTCGTGCGATGGGGGTAGGGACGATACTATTCATCGGCGCGGTCGTTCGGCGCAGATCATTGCTGCACCGGGGAGCCGGCATTCGCGCTGCCGGGTTCGCCCGACGGGGTCGCTTCGCGGCGTGGATCGACAACGCCCTGGGCAAGGCGTTCGGTGCGCTGCGCGGCGATCCGCGCCTCGGCATTCACACGCTCGAACACTTCCTCGTCCCGCCGCGGTGCCGCGGCCACCGTTTCCCCTGCGGCTGAGGCATAAGCGGCGTAACGCTGATCGAGCCGTTGCTGCGCGGTTCCGCCCCATTGCGTTTCCAGCGCGCTCAGGGCTTCCAACCCCTTCGTCGGGTCGAACAGATACGTCATCACGTCGCGCGCGATGGGATA
Source organism: Alteripontixanthobacter maritimus (assembly GCF_003340475.1). NCBI lineage: Bacteria > Pseudomonadati > Pseudomonadota > Alphaproteobacteria > Sphingomonadales > Erythrobacteraceae > Alteripontixanthobacter > Alteripontixanthobacter maritimus. Next base: position 1,049,686 of record NZ_QBKA01000002.1, read on the forward strand.
GGCCGAGCCCGACCCGCCGCCATGCTCTATTACCACCGCGCCTGCGTATTTCGGCTTGTCGAACGGAGCGAAGAACACGAACAGGCCGTGGTCGCGGTACTTCCAAGGGCCGGTCTTGCCGTTCGAAACCGACAGCGAAACGACCTGCGCCGTACCGGTCTTGCCGGCCATCAGGATATCTTCGATAGGCAGGCGGGCACGGCCGGCGGTGCCGGGACCGTTCACCGTATCGCTCATGGCCTTGCGGATGTAGGCGATCTCTTCGGGTTCGAATGCAAAATGTTCGAATTTCGGCTTTCGATCGCTTGCAACCATGCGCGGCATGACCCGGTCGCCCGTGGCGAGTCGTGCAGTCATCACCGCCAGCTGCAGGGGGCTTGTAAGGTAGTACCCCTGACCGATCGATGCGTTTACCGTGTCATATGGCTGCCAGGAACTGTCGTATTTTTCCTGCTTCCATGCAGGGGTGGGAACGGTGCCGTAAAACTGGCTGGTGACGGGCAGTTCGAATTCCTGCCCCAGTCCCATCTTGCGGGCCCATTTGGCGACTTGATCGAAACCGACCTTCTGCGCGAAATGGTAGAAATAGCTGTCGCAGCTCTGGTAAATGGCCTTTGCCATGTCGACCCGGCCGTGATTGCTCCAGCAGTTGAAGAACCGGTTGCCGATGCGGCGTCCGCCGCCGCAAGTAATCGTTTCTTCCGGCTTTACCCCGGCATCGAGGAAGGCCATGCAGTGCATCGGCTTGACCGTGGAGCCGGGCGGGTAAAGCCCCTTCAGCACCTTGTTGCGCAGCGGCACGCGCTCGTCCTCGCGCAGCATCGAATATTCGACGCTGCCGATGCCATCTGAAAAGCTGTTCGGATCGTAGCTGGGCATGGAAGCCATGCACAACAGATCGCCGGTATCGCAGTCCATCACCACGACGGAACCGGATTCGAGCCCGATCCGGCGCGCTGCGTAATCCTGCAGCGGCCCGTCGATAGTCAGCTTGACCGGCTTGCCCTGAATATCGTCCCGCGTATCGAGATCGCGCACGATCCGCCCGGCGGCGGTGACTTCTACGCGCCGCGCACCAGGTACCCCGCGCAAATTGCTTTCGAACTGCTTTTCCAGCCCGTCCTTGCCAATCTTGTAACCCGGCGTGATCAGCAGCGGATTACGGTCCTGATCGTATTCTTCGGCGGAGGCCGGGCCGACGTAACCAATCAGGTGGCCCACTGCGGCCCCCGTCGGATAAAAGCGCGAAAAACCGCGCTGCGGAACGACCCCGGGCAGGTCAGGCAGGCGCACGCTGATGGCGGCATATTGATCGAATTTGAGGCCGGTGGCGACTTCGACGGGCTGGTAGCCGCTGGATTTCTCCACCTCCGCCTTGATATCGCGCACCCGTCCTTCATTAAGATCGAGCAATCCCGCCAGTACGTCGATGGTGGCAGCAGGGTCGTCCAGCCGTTCGGGAATGATGTCGACCCGGAAGTCAGCCCGGTTGGAGGCAAGCGGTGCGCCATTCCGGTCGAGCAACCAGCCGCGACGAGGCGGGATCAGCGTCAGATTGACGCGGTTGCTCTCGCTCTCGGTCTTGTATTTCGCGTTTTCGGCAATGGCGATATACGCCATGCGCCCTGCCAGCAGCAGCCCGACGCCGCCCTGGATCGCACCAACCACGAAACTGCGCCGGTCGAAGCTATGCTTCAGCGCGGCGGTAGTGTCGCTCGCCGAATTGCGCAGGCCGCCGGAAGGTTTCTTGCGCCTGCCCAGCATCACCCGATCGTCCGCACGCGCATCAGGCGCAACCTGTCGAGAAAGGCAACCATCCTTGCAATAATGGGGTATGCAAGGACCGACAGCAAGAGCTGCGGTGCCAGCACGATCAGGGCCGGAAGGCCGATCGGCGCGCCTGAAAGCAGGAACGCTGCCAGCAGATAGGCGATCACCAGTACCACGGCAGCAAACCAGTCCTGCCAAAAGGATCGCCACGGAAACCGCGATTCAATGATCTCGATTGCCAGCATCGCCAGCGACCACAAAAGAATGCCGCTTCCGAAGGGTTGTCCGCTAAACAGATCGTCAACCAACCCGAGGGGGAAACCTGCCCAAACCGGAAACAATCCGGGACGCAGCAGCCGCCATGCGACCAGCATCAGGAAACCGAGAGGTGGCATCAGCGGGCCGGGCGTTGCCATGACGAAGATCGGCAGGACGATGGCGATAAGGATGCTCAGCCACGGAACGATGTATCCGAGCAGCGGCGAATGATCGCGGTTTATACGCCGACCGTAGGCATCGCTGCGGGAGCGGGGGTTCAACCGCTCCATCAGTTATCGGTTTCGTTGGATTGCACCGATGGTGCCGCCGCCTCGCCAATCAGCTCCGCCGCTTCAGGCTCGTAGATAGGGTCGACACGCACGATCCCCGTAGCGGCGGGATCGCTTATTATGCGGGCGAGCGCGCCGTCTTCGGTTACTTCGACGACGATCGCGACAGCAGTTCCGGGCCGGTAGTAACCGCCTGCACCGCTGGTTACGAAGATGTCGCCCTTCTTCAGCGGGTTCAGTCCCAGATTGATGAGCCGCACCCGTAGCAGGCCGTCACCGCGCCCTTGTGCAATGGCAGCGACGTCGTCCGTAGCGCGGCGTACCGGCAGGTAGCTGTCGCTGTCAGTCAGAAGCAGCACGCGCGCGCTGTCGCTGCTGGCTTCGAGCACGCGGCCAAGCACACCGCGTTCGGAACGCACCGGCATACCGGGTCGCACACCTTCGTCGGTTCCGGCACCCAGATAGGCAATCCGGCGCGAACTTGTCGCGCTCGATCCGATCAGACGGGCGATGGCCACTGCCTCGCCATCGTTTTCGGTAAGGCCCATGAGGCCCTTTAGCCGCTCGTTCTGCCGCTCAACAGCCTGGGCCTCGGCCAGTTTGATACGCGCAAGCTCGACTTCACGGCGCAATTCGGCGTTCTTGCTGCCGGCCCGGTAATAGGCGCCGATAGCCTCGAACATGCCCTGGCTTTCGGAGCGAGCGACCGCCACGGTTTCCGCTGCCGGTTCGACGATGTCGATGGCTTCCCCGCGCACCGGGCCGAAAGTGGCCGGGCGGATCAGCGATACGGCCAGCAGCAGTGCGCCAATCAGCGCGCCGATACCGGCAATCACATAGCCCGTGAACTGGCCGAATTGCGCCCTGCGCGAATGGCCGGAGCGCCTGCCCGCATGACTGGAAGGGGAGGACGCCATCGAGCTTCCCCGATTAGGCGGTCATCAGGACGCCGCGATAGACCGGATCTTCCATCGCCCGGCCTGTACCCATCGCCACGCAGGACAGGGGATCTTCGGCGATAGTGACCGGCAGACCGGTTTCTTCACGCAGATGTTCATCCAGCCCGCGGATCAGCGCGCCACCGCCGGTTAGAACGATGCCTTGATCCACGATATCGGCGGCCAGTTCGGGTGCCGTGTTTTCCAGCGCGATACGCACGCCTTCTACAATTGCGCCGATTGGTTCGGCCAGCGCTTCCGCGATATGGCCCTGATTGATGGTAATTTCCTTGGGCACGCCATTCACAAGGTCGCGGCCCTTCAGCACGATGGTTTCCCCGATGCCGTCCTCCGGAGCCACAGCCACGCCGTAATCCTTCTTGATCCGTTCGGCCGTGCTTTCACCGATAAGCAAGTTGTGATGGCGGCGGACGTAGCTGACGATGGCTTCGTCCATCTTGTCACCGCCGGTACGGACGGAGGTAGTGTAAGCAAGTCCGCGCAGCGACAGCACTGCGACCTCGGTCGTGCCGCCGCCGATATCGACCACCATGGAACCGACCGGCTCGGTCACGGGCATATCCGCGCCGATGGCAGCGGCCATGGGTTCGAGGATGAGATACACTTCGGAAGCGCCCGCATTGCTGGCCGCATCGCGGATCGCGCGGCGTTCGACCGATGTGGAGCCCGATGGAACGCAGATCACGATTTCCGGCGGCGAAAGGAAGCTCGTACGCTTGCCATTAACCTTCCGGATGAAGTGCTTGATCATTTCCTCGGCAATTTCGATATCTGCGATCACGCCGTCGCGCAGTGGACGGATGGCCTCGATGGAATCTGGCGTCTTGCCCATCATCATCTTGGCGTCGTCACCCACAGCCTTGACGCGCTTGATGCCCTGCAGCGTTTCGATGGCAACCACGGATGGTTCGTTCAGCACGATCCCCTGATCCTGCACATATACCAGCGTGTTCGCGGTACCCAGATCGATCGCCAGATTTTGCGAACCGAATTTGAACAATTTGCTCCAGAAACTCATGCGTTTGCGATCCGTAATTGCACACAGGTAAGCCAGCCGTACCCATGTACGCCGACCCCTTGCCAGTGTGTTGATGGTAAAGGTTGCACCGCCCTTAGCCATTACGGTGGCAAAAGGCCAAAATATATTCACATTATCCCGCAGCTTTTGCACACTCTGGCTCGAAATTTGCGTGATGCGGCGTTAGGACGCGATGTATGGTCGCAATCCGCAGACTTCCTGAAACGCTGGTCAACCGCATTGCGGCGGGCGAAGTGGTCGAACGTCCGGCTTCCGCGGCGAAGGAACTGGTGGAGAACGCGATCGATGCGGGCGCGCGCCGGATTGTTGTGAAACTGGTCGATGGCGGTCTGACGCGCCTTGAAGTTACCGACGATGGTTGCGGGATGGGTCCGCAGGACATGACACTGGCACTGGAACGTCATGCCACCAGCAAATTACCAGAAAGCCTGATCGGCGAAGCGCAGGCGATCGAACGGGTGGCGACGCTGGGTTTTCGCGGCGAAGCGCTGCCGTCGATCGCTTCGGTTGCCCAGTTCACGCTGGAAAGCCGACCGCATGACGCTGCCGAAGGGTGGCGCAAGGTGGTTGACCATGGCGAGTTGGTGGAAGACGCACCCGCTGCCCTGCCACCCGGTACGCGGGTGCGGGTAGAAAACCTGTTCGGCAAGGTGCCTGCTCGCCGGAAGTTCCTGCGCACACCGCGCAGCGAATACGGTGCCTGCCACGACGTTGTCCGTCGCCTCGCGATGGCGCGACCGGACATCGGCTTCACCCTGGAACACCGTACGGGCGACAAGGATCGCCGCGTGCTGCACGTACAGGGCGGGGAGGGGGCCGAAGCGCGCGTCGCCAGCATCATTGCGCGGGAGCTGGAGACGAACGGCGTATCGATCGATCTGGAACGTCCACTCGAGAATGGCACGATGCGCCTCACCGGCCTGGCAGGCCTGCCAACCTATAATCGCGGCGTGGCCGACCACCAGTATCTGTTCGTGAACGGCCGCCCGGTGAAGGACCGGCTGCTGACCGGCGCGGTGCGCGGTGCCTATGCCGATATGCTGGCGCGCGATCGCCATGCTGTGCTGGCGCTATTCCTCACCCTTCCGGCAGAGAACGTCGATGTGAATGTCCACCCCGCCAAGACGGAAGTCCGGTTCCGCGACGCGCAAGGTGTGCGCGGCTTTATCGTGTCGGGCCTGCGCAAGGCTTTGGGTACAGGCGACAGGCGCAGCGCGCAGGGTCCGGATGCGGCCGCGATGGAACGCTGGCAACAGGAACCCATGCGGCCCGAAATCTCCCCCGCGCTCGGCTCGATCTTCACCGGCCGTGACTGGAGTAGGCCGCAATCGTCCGTCGCAGAAGCCCCTTCACCCTACAACTCGCAAACCGGCGAGGTCATGGATTATCCCATGGGCCGCGCGGAAGAGGCTGCTTCGCCTGACCACGACGCGGCGCAATATCCGCTCGGCATTGCGCGCGGGCAGGTGGCTGATACCTATATCGTGGCCGAGGCGGCGGACGGGCTGGTGCTGGTCGACCAGCACGCAGCGCATGAGCGGCTCGTGCTGGAACGCCTGCGCGCAGCCGGTGCGGAGGACGCGGTGAAGCGCAGCCAGGCTTTGCTGATGCCCGACGTCGTGGAACTGGACGAGGCAAGCTGCGACCGTCTGGAAGAGGCCGCGCCCAAACTTGCCGAACTGGGGCTGGAAATAGAACGCTTCGGTCCCGCCGCCATGCTGGTGCGCGCCATGCCGCACAGCCTGAAAAGCTCTGCCCCGGCGCAATTGTTGCAGGACATTGCCGATGACATCGCCAAACATGGGGAGGCGCTGTGGCTGGGCGAAAAGCTCGACCTGGTGCTTGCCACCATGGCCTGCCACGGCAGCGTGCGGGCAGGGCGGGTGCTCAGCGTGGCGGAAATGAACGCGCTGCTGCGTGAGATGGAACGCACACCGCGATCGGGCCAATGCAATCATGGCCGCCCGACATGGGTGAAGCTGGCCATGGAAGACGTCGAGAAACTGTTCGGGAGGCATTGATGCGCAAGTCTTTTTTATTGGTCTTGTTGGCTGCGCCAATGGCTTTGGCGGGATGTGGTGGGGAGCCTTCGGCGGAGGAGCAGGCGGCGATTGATGCGGCGGCTTTAGCAGAGATCGAGGCAGCGTCGGTCGTGCCTGCCGCTCCCTTGAATCTGCAGCCGATCCTCTATCCCGATATCGAGAAGAACGAGCTGTATGGTGCATCATGCGCGTTTGCGCCGGGTGGCAGTTTCGGGGCGGTCGCGTTGGCGATGGAGGATGCGGGTTACCTCAAATACGAGGATACGGTGCAACTGCTAGCGCCCGATGCCGGTAGTGCCGAGGGGCCGCTGGGTAGCCGTGAGAAATATGACGGGCGCGAATACAGCTTCCGCCTGGAACGCACCACGGCAGACAGCGAAAGCGCTGGCATGGATTCCGTCGATTACCGTGCGCGGTTGGTCGTGAGGGATGGGCAGGACCGCATCGTTTACGAGCAGGACGGCAACGCACAATGCGGGGCGTGATCGATCGCCCCGCTAAATAGATAAACCGAATACCTAAGCCGAATACGTAAACCGGGGACCGAACCAATGACATTCCGCAACTTCCTGATGCTGGGCGCTGCCGCGCTGGCCCCGACCGTTGCTGTGGCAGGGATTGCCGCGCTGCCTGTCGCCGCCTTCGCCCAGGATAGCGAGCCGGACGATGCGCCCGAAATCGATGCGCGCATCATGGATGAAGGTCTGAACCGCAGCGAAGTGCAGATGCTGGCGCATGAACTGGTCGACGGGATCGGCGCGCGCCTCACCAATTCGCCCAATATGCGCAAGGCCGAAAGCTGGGCGGTCGACAAGATGCGCGATCTTGGTTTGAAGAACGTGCGTAAGGAAGGGTTCGAATTCGGACGTGGGTGGGAACATTTGGCGTCGTCTGCGACCATGCTGACGCCGCGCGAAGTGGAGCTGACCGCCACGCCGGTCGCCTGGACGCCCGGAACGAACGGCGTGATCGAGGCTGAGGTCGTCGTTGCGCCCATATCGGAGCGCGCGCATTTCGAGGCCTATCGCGGACAGCTGGCCGGCAAGATCGTAATGATCAGTATTCCCGGAATGGGTGACGAGCCGACGCGCGCGCCTTTTCGGCGGCTCGATTCTTCCGACATTTCCAGCCGTAACGATGTCGACCTGCCGAATTACAGCGGCGAGGGCGAGAGCGTGGAGCGCAGCCTGAAGCGCCGCAAATTCGCGCTGGAGCTGGACGAGTTTCTCGCTGCCGAAGGTGCGGTTGCCTGGGCCAAGATGTCATACCGCGACGGCAAGCTACTCCATGGGACCGGCTACACCCATCACGTCGGTATGAGCCCGAAACTGCCCGGCATCGAGATCGCTGCAGAAGATTACCGCCGCATCGCCCGCTTTGCCAAAACCGGTCCCGCACCGCGCCTGCGCATCGAAAATGATGTCCGGTTCGTGGATGGCGACACGCAGGCCTACAATATCATCGGCGAGATGGCCGGTAGCGATCCGTCCGCCGGATACGTCATGGCGGGTGCGCATTTCGACAGCTGGTACACAGGCGACGGCGCGGTCGATAACGGATCGGGCTCCGTAGTGGTGCTGGAAGCCGCACGCATCCTGAAAGCGCTTGGCGTGAAGCCGAAACGGACCATAAAGTTCGCGCTATGGGGTGCAGAGGAGCAGGGCTTGCTCGGCAGTCTCGCCTATGCCCGCCGCCATCTGGTTTCCCGTGCGGGAGAGAACGATCTTTCCGCGTTCGAGCTCAGCAGCCGCTGGCGCGATCTGTATCCGGTGACTGCCAAGCCGGGCTATTCCGACTTCAAGGCCTATTTCAACATGGATAACGGGTCCGGCAAGTTTCGCGGGCTCCATGCAGAAGGCAATCCTGCCGCCGAGCCATATCTGCGCAGCTGGCTGTCATCCTATGGCGTGCTGGATGCCGGGCGCGTGGTATCGGGAAGCACAGGCGGCACCGACCACGTGTATTTCCAGGCAGTAGGCCTACCGGGATACCAGTTCATCCAGGACCCGCTCGATTATTTCGCGCGGTTGCATCACACCAATGTCGATACGTTCGACCATCTGCGCCCTGACGATTTGCGACAGGCAGCGACGGTGATGGCCGGAGTGTTACTGGCCGCCGCCAACGACAAGGGAAGCATCCCGAAAATGCCGTTGCCGGTGCGGCCGAATGTGACCGATCCGTTCGAATATGAGTATCCTGAAACGGACTGACCCATGGCACGGAGGCCGGTTGCCCCATTATGCCGACGATTTGGCCAGCTTAGATGATGGAAGCGTCCGGGTCCTTGACCACGATCATCGCATTGCTGACCATTTCCAGCACCATTTCATCATGCTGGTTGAAGGTGCGCACGCGCGATTGGTAAAGGCCGAGTTCCGGTTTGGATTTGCTGCGGCGCTTCGAAAGTATCTTAGTCTCGCAGCGCAGCGTGTCATCTGGATAGACCGGCGTCAGCCATTTCAAGTTGTCGACCCCGGGGGAGCCAAGGCCGGCCTGCTTCGCCATCTTCATATGATCGACCATCATCCGCATGGTCATGGCGCAGGTGTGCCAACCGCTGGCGGAAAGTCTGCCGAAATGGGTCCTCGCCGCAGCCTCATCATCGAGATGAAAAGGCTGCGGGTCGAAATTCTCCGCAAAGGTGATGACCTCAGCGCGCGTTACGTCATACTCGCCAAATGCAGCACTGCTGCCGACCTCGAGATCTTCCCAAAACAGCATCGGTATGGCCCGTTCTACTAGGCGCGGAAACTTGGCACGCCAGCGCTTGAATCCATGTCCGGAATAATGCGGTACCGGGCCAGGATGAAGCTGAAGAGGCCGAAGATCAGCAGACCGACTGCGACCAGTTGGAAGATCACACCGCTACCCGCCAGTGAAGCGACTGCATCGCCCAAGGTTTTCACCTGATCGCTGCCGCCGGACATGAATCCCGCCTGGAACAACGACCAACCGATGACCGTGAAAACCACTGCGCGCGCAATAAACCCGATGCCGCCCATCACGCGCGTGGCGCTTGGCGCACTGGCGCTGATGCGGTGCATGAACGATCCGGTGATACCCTTCTTGGCCTGCGAAATCGCGGCGAGAAAGAATGCTATGCCCAAAATACCAAGCACGATCCCGCCAAGGCCCATGGACAGTACGCCCGATGCAGCTTCCTGTGCGCCGTCGCCTGATGTCCCGGAGCTTGTTGCGAACTTGTAGGCGGAGAAGGCAAGCGCGATGTGACCGATAGCGCTGCCTGCATGACCGATACGTTTGCCCCAACCCTTCGCATCGCTCCCGTTGTTTTCGATATCGAACAGCGGTGATGCGAAGCGGAACAAGGCGTAGGCAAGCAGGCCGATGACCATGATCCACAGCAACACTATACCGCCCGGGAACCCTTCGATCGCATTGAAGATACCGTTGGTACCTTCGCTGATCTTGCCCGCACTGGTCAGCGCGATCAGTCCAAGAACCGTATAAAGCATGGCACGACTGAAATAACCTACCCGTACCAGCCAATTGAACTTCTCGGACTTGTCGACCACGCGTTATTCTCCTGCAACCTGTCGTTCAGATGAAGGCCCCGCCAACGATCTGCACGTCATAAAAGGCGCGGCCCCGATCAACGGGGCCGCGTGTAAATCAGTAAACGTAAATCGTCGCCCTGCGATTGCGAGCGGGGGTATTTTCAGCCGAGGCCGCACCCTCACCGAAGGCAAGAATGGAGATGTCCCGGCGACTGACGCCGGCATTGACGAACCGCTGGGCAACGGCAGCGGCGCGATCCCTGCTCAGGCGCATGTTCACATCATCGTCGCCTTCTTCGCTGGCATGTCCGGTCACGATGATACGGTTGGAGCTGGGCATGGTCGCAATCCGGTCCACAGCCTTGCGAACCATAGATGCGCCTTCGCTGGATAGCGTGCTGTCACCCTGCGCAAAATATATCGTGTCGACTGCGCGCGCGCTGACGGAATTGAACCGCTCGACCGACATAAGGTCAAAATCGGACGCCATAAGCGTGGCATCATTTGGCTGCGTGGTCGCGCAAGCACCCAGCGAAAGCAGCGGCACTGCCGATGCGGCGATAATCCATTTGCGAAATGCCATGATGATCCTCGTTAAATAGCGATATTCAGACTGATCCTACAAACCTCCGCGCGCATGATTGTTCCTAAACGTTGAACTTGAATAGCATCACGTCGCCGTCCTGCACCACGTATTCCTTGCCTTCCTGCCGAAGTTTGCCGGCTTCACGGGCACCGGCTTCACCGTTCAGTTCGATGAAATCGTCATAAGCAGTGGTTTCGGCACGGATGAAACCGCGTTCGAAATCGGTGTGGATTTCGCCAGCGGCCTGCGGGGCACGGGCACCGGTCGGAAACGTCCATGCGCGCGCTTCCTTTGGTCCGGCCGTGAAGAATGTCTGCAATCCCAGCAGTTTGTACCCGGCGCGGATGACTCGAGCGAGGCCGCTTTCCGTGAGGCCCATTTCGGTCAGAAATTCCGCGCGGTCGTCTGGTTCCATTTCCACCAGTTCGCTTTCGATTGCGGCGGAGACGACCACGGCCTGCGCGCCTTCTGCCGCAGCCTTTTCGAAAACCTTAGCCGACATCGCGTTGCCGTCCGCTGCATCTTCTTCCGCGACGTTGCACACATACAGGACCGGTTTAGCTGTCAGAAGCTGCGCCTGTTCGAACACTTTGAGTTCGTCTTCACCTTCTGGCTGGGTCAGGCGAGCGGGCTTGCCTTCGCGCAACAGTTCCAAGGCCTGACCCAGGACGCTTGCCAGGACCTTGGCTTCCTTGTCCCCGGCCTTGGCCTTTTTCTCGGCAGCAGGGACACGCTTTTCCAAGCTTTCCAGATCGGACAGCATCAGTTCGGTTTCGACCACTTCGGCATCCGCAATGGGATCGACGGTGTTGCTGACATGCTGGATGTCGTCATCCACGAAACAGCGCAAAACATGGACGATTGCGTCGACCTCGCGGATGTTGCCGAGGAACTGGTTGCCCAGACCCTCACCCGCGCTGGCGCCTTTTACAAGACCCGCGATGTCGACGAACCCGAGCTGGGTTTCGATAATCTTCGCACTGCCTGCGATGGCGGCGATTTTCTGCAACCGGTCGTCCGGCACCGCGACCTGCCCGACATTAGGCTCGATCGTGCAGAACGGATAGTTCGCCGCCTGCGCCGCCTGCGTTTCGGTCAGTGCGTTGAAAAGAGTGGACTTGCCGACATTGGGCAGGCCCACGATACCGCATTTGAAACCCATGAATTCGTCCGCTCAAAAGAATAAGGTTGGGGTGGATCAGACGCCGTGAACCGACTTGATCCACGGCCCATAGGGCGATTGCCCAAGCCATGCCACCTGCGTTTTCGCGCTCACTTCGTTGATGGCGACTTGCGGCTTAGGGCCCGGATGGACCGGGCGGCGCAGCGGGCGGGTGCCCGGCGGCATGGCCATAATTTCGGCAATCGCGCGCGGCACATCCATCGGGTCGGTTTCGCCACCGTCGCGGGCGCGTAGTTGCGCGATCATATCGGTATAACCGCCGGTATGATGATCGTCGGCGCGCTCCAGCAGGCCGAGCGTCAGCTTCTGGCTGTTCTCCCAGATCTTGGTGGGATAGCCGCCGGGCTGGATGATGGTGACGTCGATCCCATGCGGCACAAGTTCATAGGCCAGCTGCTCGCTCATCGCTTCCAGCGCGAATTTGGTCGGCGAATACTGTCCGAAACCGGGCAGCATCACGCGGCCAAGCTGCGAGGTAACATTGAAAATCTGTCCGCGCTTGGCAGCGCGCATTTTCGGCAGGACGGCGCGCGCCATGCGGTGCGGCCCGTACACGTTGGTATCGAAGATCGCTTGCGTTGCTTCCATATCCTGTATCTCGATCGGTCCGGCGACCGAGATGCCGGCATTGTTCACCAACACGTCGATCGCGCCGCCCGCAAGCCGCTCCGCCTCGGCAACACCGCGCAGGACCTGTTCGTCGTCGTTCACGTCGATTTCGATGATGTGGATATCGAGATTGTCGGACACGATCAGGTCGAGCAGCTCGTCTGCTTCGGGGCGGGGCAGATTGCGCATGGTGGCGAAAACCTTGGCACCTTTGCGCGCCAGATGCTCTGCCGCGAGCCGCCCGAACCCCGACGAACAGCCGGTTATCAGAACGGATTTACCGGTGAAGTCCTGCTGCGCAATCAGCTTGTCGGTCTGCGCGACTGTTGCGGTTGCAGCGAAGGCGGTGGTGGCAGCGGCGCCTGCAAGCAGGCTGCGGCGATCGAGATTTGGCATGGACTGGCTCCGGTCGAATTGTCTGGCCACACCCATACCCGTTCGTCCTGCGCTTGTCGAAGGACCGGGAGCTAGTCCTGCATACGCATGGCATATTCGCTCATGAAGCGGGGGTTGTCGTCTTGTGCCAGCCATTCCGCCTCGGCACCGATTGCGCCGAGCATCTGGACCAGCTCATCCTGCTCTGCCTTGGCGTAGTTCCCGAGCACGTGGGCGGTCACGCGATCCTTGTGGCCGGGGTGACCGATGCCGATGCGCACCCGGCGGTATTCCTGCCCGACATGCTGGGCAATCGAGCGCAAGCCATTGTGTCCGGCATGGCCGCCACCTTGCTTCACCTTGACGCGGAATGGCTCCAGATCGAGCTCGTCGTGGAACACCGTCAGCGCGTCGGGCTCCAGCTTGTAGAAGCGCAACGCCTCGCCTACGGCGCGCCCGCTTTCGTTCATGTAGGTCGCCGGTTTGAGCAGCAGGATCTTCTCGCTTCCAATTCGGCCTTCCTGGACCCAACCAGAAAACTTCTTCTGCACCGGCCCGAACCCGTGCATTTCCGCGATGACATCGCATATCATGAAGCCGATATTATGCCGGTGCATCGCATATTGCGGACCGGGATTGCCGAGGCCTGCCCAAATTTGAATAGTATTACTCCTGTTTCCTGTTTAGCCTCAAGCGCCGGCGGTCGCATTCGCTCCCTTAGGCTATCCTCGCTTCGCTGCGGGCGGCCCTTTGGGCCTATGACTGCCGTGACCAGGTTCCGGGTGCAAGATAGCTAGTGTGACGCAAGTTCCGTTTGCGTCTAGCAAACGGCAAGCATGTCCTGAGCCTGTCGAAGGGGCCGAACGGCCGCCCGAGCTTATGCGAGGAAGCAAGGGGGCCGGATGGCCCCCGCCCGCAGGGTCCAAACAAATAACGCGAATGCGAGCGCCCGGCGTTTGAGGGTCTAAACAAAAAACGCCCGTAGAACTAAATCTCAACCAAAAACACCGGACCCCTTGCAAGGCCCGGTGCTTTGTATCGTCAGAAAAACCGCGAGTGTTAGTCGCTCTTTTCCTGCTGTTCCTTGGCGGCATCGGCGTCCGGACCCTGTTCGGTCGCGGCGGTTTCGCCGGCTTCCATGCCTTCGCCGGTCTGACCTTCTTCGCCTTCGCCGGCTTCATCTTCGCTCTTCTTGAGCGCAGACGGAGCAACGAGGGTGGCGATGGTGAAGTCGCGGTCGGTGATGGCGCTCGTGCTACCTGCGGGCAGGGTGATCTCGCTGATATGGATCGAATCGCCGACTTCCTTGCCGGTGACGTCGATCTCGATCTCGTCGGGGATCTTGTCCGATTCGCAGATCAGTTCCAGCTCGTGACGGACCACGTTAAGAACGCCGCCCTTCTTCAGGCCGGGGCTTTCTTCCTCGTTGATGAAGACGACGGGGATATCGACCTCGATCTTGGAATCTTTCGAAAGGCGCAGGAAATCCGCGTGCAGCGGCCAATCCTTGACGGGGTCGAACGCGACATCCTTGGGCAGGGTGCGCACCTTCTTGCCGCCGACCTCGATCATCACGATCGAATTCATGAAGTGGCCGGTGCCGAGCTGACGGATCAGCTCCTTCTGCTCAACATGGATGGGGAGGGCTTCTTCCTTGCCGCCATAGATCACGGCGGGGACACGGCCTTCGCGACGCAGTGCACGGGAGGCTCCCTTGCCAGCCCGTTCGCGCGTCTCGGCCGGCAGGGTCAGAGCGTCGCTCATAGTCACTTACCTTTCGATTTGCATTTGTTGTTGTCATTTCCGGCTGCCACACCTCCAGGGATGACGCTGGCACCGGAGGCGCGCGCTATACAGGCGATACGCGCAAATGCAAGCCAAGACGCGGCCTGCGAAGGTGGCGCTTATCGGATCCGCCGGGCCGCAATTCCGCGCGTCTCCAGCTCAGCGAGCAGATTGCCCGGCCCGGCCATATGCGCGGCTCCTACGGCGATCAACAGCGCGTCATGCTCCGCAAGCAACGCCTCGATCGTACTGGCCCATTGCTGGTTACGCCGGGTCACCAGCGCCGCACGCAGCGCGGGCCGCGATCCCAAGTCGCGGGTGAGCGAAGCGGCAAGGCCGTCCATATCGCCGCGATACCAGGCAACCGCATCTGCCTTGCGAGCGGAGTTTCCTGCCAAAGCACTCTTGACCGCAAGGTCAAGCAGTTCGCGCTGCGTGTTCTCCGGCAGCTCGTCGAAAATACGAAGCTGGCCTTCTACGCCTTCCAGTTCGCGCGTTTGTACTGGAGCAAATGTTTCCAGCAGCGCGCGGTCCACGCCATTTGCGCTGCTGCCATAACCGCCTGCGCCAGACAGCATCAGCGCCGCGGCCCAGGTCTCGGTGGCGGTGAAGTCCGCCGCCTTCATATCCTGGTGCGCAAGGGCAGCATCGATCTGTCCCCTATCGCCGCGCTGGTTCAGCGGGGGCAAGCCGGGCGTAACCGACATATGCGCGAAAATCATCGCATGTCGGTCCTTGTCGGTGATGCCCTTGGCCTCGACCACCAGACCCTCGGCCTGTTCGATCGCACGCTCGACCGGTTTGCTGCGCCATTCAACACCGTCCGGCAAGCTGTGGATCGTACCCAGCAGCCAACCGCCATGCTCTCCATTGGCGCTCCTTAGCTCCCAGATTGGAGGGGCGGGCGCATTGCGAAATTCTGGTGGCGGGGCTGACGCCTCGTCTTTGCACCCGGTCAAGGCCAGCGCCAGCACCATCACTACCGCCAACACCATTGACACCCGGACCATGATATAACCGAAAGGGGCGCGCCAAAGTGGCACACCCCTTTCCTGTTTCATTCGCGGCAGACCAATGTTCACGTCACCGCTCTACAGCATTATCCTTACTGGACGCGATAGGATTTGATCCCGCGCGTGTTGAGATAATCCTGTACGCTTTTCTCACCAGCCAGATGCGCAGCGCCGACCGCCATGAATACGGTGCCCGGCGTATCGAGCCGTGTGTCGATCCAGTCCGCCCAATTGGCGTTGCGCGTGTAAAGCAGCCGTTCGAGGAACAGTGCATCCTCCACCATTGAATCGTCCAGCATATCGACCACTGTATCGACATCGCCCTTGGCCCAGGCTTCGATGATCGTGTTCAGCATCGGACCGATCTCGTCGATCCCTTCCATGGTCGAAATCAGATATTCGATTTGCATGTCCTGCGGCATACCATCGAACATTTCGAGTTGGAATTCTGCCGTCTCCAGCGCGCCGCGTTTCATGGTTTCCGGCATGGTTGCTTCCAGAACGATCTCGACGCCGTTCTCGCCGGTAATGCCGGCTTTCATCATCGTGACCTGATAGGCGCTGAGTGCTGCAAACCACGGTTCGAACTGGTCGAACGCTTCCACCGGAATGCCGAGCTTGGTCATGCCGGCTTCGTATTTCATGCGCTGGTCGTCATCGAACAGGCTGCGCAGCGTCGTACCGGTAGGCAGTGTTGCCAGCGCGAGAGCCTTGGGCGGCAAGGCGGCCAAAATCTCCGGTGTCATGTCGACCTCGGTCACCAGAATATCGGACCCGGCCAGGGCATCCTTTACCGCGCCGGCGTTCCAGTTCACATCGTCGGGCAGTGCGTGCACCGTGCCGAACATCCAGATCGTGGTATCCTCATCCGCGACTTTCCATAGGGCAGGCCCCACCATCTCACGTGTTTCCGCCGCCACCATCGTGGTGCTCTGCGGGGTCGGCAACTGCTGCTGGGCACAGCCGGACGTAGCAAGCATCGCGGTACTGGCGGCGAGCGCGAAGGTAAGTTTCTTGAACTGTTTCATGGTAGTTATATCCTTAGAATGTTGATTTGAAGGTATTGTAAGTTGCCTGTCAGCGCCAGCCCAGCTTTCGGGCGGTATAGGACAACAACAGCAAACCGACCGTAATCATTACGAGCCACAGGGGGTCGGGTGATCGCAACACTCCCACGTCATGAAGGGCGAACCAGCCAAAGAACACGATCATGGTGCCGTAAAGTGCGATCGTATTGGCCCACAGATTATCCAGCAAATCGAATTCATCGATCCGGCGGAAGTAGTCGCGAGTGAACCAGACGAATGCGGCTGCCATCATGCCAAGTAAAATATACAGGGCGAACATTGGCAGAGTACCATCCTTGACCTGGTCCAGTAACCAGCCGTTTAGAGCTCCTATAAAAATCGACATGACAAAGGCGATCGTGCTGTAGCGCCAGAAGCGATTTCGCTTCGTCCTCAGCTTGGCCTCGCCATCGGTTGGAACGGCGGCTGTTTGCGTGTGCATGTCAGGTCCGGTCATGCTTTGTCTCCTGCAAGTCCGTCATCGAAGATCGCCTCGATCGGGCTGTCGAACAGCCGCGCAATGCGGAAGGCGAGGGGGAGGGAGGGGTCGTGCTTGCCGGTCTCGATGGCATTGACCGCCTGGCGCGACACTTCGAGATGCCCCGCCAGTTCCGCCTGGCTCCAATTGCGTTCGGCGCGCAGCACTTTCAGCCGGTTGTTCATGTCAAAATAGAACATCGGAAATCTGCATGGCGATGGTGCCGACAGCATAACCGGCCAGCGCCATGACCGTGCTGGCCATGAGTTGCGCGATTTTTTCAGGGTCCACCTTGTCCAGCATATTGGTCTCCGCGTTGTCATTCGAACATGACGGAATGTCAGGTTCTGCTGACTAAATGACGCGATTCGCTGACTATGTCAACACTACCTGACATAAAGTACGATCAAGCTGACATATCTCCGCCGGTTCGTGTCCGGGGTGGCAGCCGCGCCATTGACCCTATTTCGCACCTGCGGCATGGCCCGGCGCGATGGCTTACGAACCCGCAAAATCCTTTCAGGACATGATCCTCGCGCTGCATGAATTCTGGAGCGCGCAGGGCTGTCTGGTTTTGCAGCCCTACGATATGCGCATGGGGGCAGGCACGTTTCATCCCGCAACCACCTTGCGTGCGCTCGGGCCGGAACCGTGGAACGCAGCGTTCGTGCAGCCGAGCCGCCGCCCGACCGACGGGCGCTATGGCGAGAATCCGAACCGGCTGCAGCATTATTACCAGTACCAGGTCATCCTGAAGCCTAGCCCGCCGGATATTCAGGACCTTTATCTCAAATCGCTCGGCGTTATCGGCATCGATCCGCTGAAACACGACATCCGGTTCGTGGAAGACGACTGGGAAAGCCCCACGCTTGGAGCCTGGGGCCTCGGCTGGGAAGTCTGGTGCGACGGTATGGAAGTGACGCAGTTCACCTATTTCCAGCAGATGGGCGGCTATGATTGCAAGCCCGTCGCCGGCGAGCTGACTTACGGTCTGGAACGGCTTGCGATGTATATCCAGGGGGTCGACAGCGTCTACGACCTCGACTTCAACGGCCGCGGCGTTTCCTATGGCGAGGTGTTCCTCGAGAACGAACGCCAGATGTCGAAATGGAATTTCGAAGTGGCGGACACGGATGCGCTGTTCGACCTCTTCAACAAGGCGGAAGCGGAGTGCCGTAACGCGCTGGCCGCCGACGTGCCGATTGCCGCTTATGAACAGGCGGTCGAGGCCAGCCATGTGTTCAACCTGCTACAGGCGCGCGGCGTCATCAGCGTGCAGGAACGTGCCAGCTACATGGGCCGGGTGCGCGATTTGGCGCGTGGATCATGCGAAGGCTACATGGCCAAGGAGCAAGACCGCTGGGCGAAGGAATATCCGGGGTGGTCGGCGTGAACGACTTCCTCCTGGAACTTCGCAGCGAAGAAATTCCTGCGCGTATGCAGGCCGGCGCGCGCGTCGAACTGGAGAAACTGTTCCGCCGCGAAATGGATGCAGCTGGAGTTAGTCCCGGCGAAATCACCGTATGGTCCACACCGCGCCGCCTTGCGCTGATTGCGCGCAATCTGCCGACCGAAACCGAGGACGTCCGTGACGAAGCGAAGGGTCCACCGGTTGGCGCTCCCGATCAGGCGGTGGACGGCTTCTGCCGCAAGAACGGTATCGAGCGCGGGCAGCTTCAGACCCGTGACGTCAAAGGGCGTGCGACTTATTTCGCCGTAATCGAAAAGCCTGGCCGCGCCTTTGGCGAAGTGCTGGCCGATGCCATTCCCGCGATTATCCGCAATTTCACCTGGCCGAAATCGATGCGCTGGGGCGAAGCTTCGATAAGCACCGAAAGTCTGCGCTGGGTCCGCCCGCTATCCGGCATTGTCGCGCTATTAGGTGACCAGATCGTGGAGTGCGAAGTGCATGGCGTAACTTCCGGTGCGGTCACGCTGGGCCACAGGTTCCAGCATTCCGGTGACATTACCATCGGCGGCGCCAGCGATTATGCGATGAAATTGCGCGCGGGGCATGTGATCGTAGACCACGCTGAACGCGAGGCACTGATCCGTACCGGCGCCGCGCAAATCGCCTCCGAAGCTGGTCTGTCGCTGGTCGAGGATGAGGGGTTGGTGGTAGAAAACGCCGGCCTCACCGAATGGCCCATCCCGTTGCTGGGCCGGTTCGAGGACGACTTCCTCGATGTACCGCCGGAAGTCATCAAGCTGACCGCGCGGGTCAACCAGAAATACTTCGTGTGCGAGGATCAATCAGGCAAACTGGCCAATGCCTTCATCTGCACCGCCAATATCGAGGCCAGCGATGGCGGCGCGGCAATCGTGGATGGCAACCGCAAGGTCCTCGCCGCCCGGCTGTCCGATGCGCGGTTCTTCTGGGACCTCGACCGCAAGAAAACGCTAGTGCAGCATACGCAAGGCCTCGAACGGATAACATTCCACGAGAAACTAGGCACGGTCGCCGACAAGGTGGACCGCGTGGCGAAGCTGGCAGACTGGCTGGTATTCGATGCTAAGGCGCCCAATGGCGATCATAAGCTGGCACGGCACGCAGCCGAACTTTGTAAAGCCGACCTTGTGACCGAGATGGTTGGGGAGTTTCCAGAACTTCAAGGAGTTATGGGCGGTTATTATGCCCGATCCGAGGGGCTGCCGGATGAAGTAGCCGAAGCCATTTCCGACCATTACAAGCCCGTCGGCGCGCATGACGACGTTCCCATTGCGCCGACGTCGGTTGCGGTAAGCCTGGCTGACAAGCTCGACACGCTGCTCAGTTTCTTCAAGATCGGTATCCTGCCGACCGGATCGAAGGATCCGTTCGCACTTCGCCGTGCGGCGCTCGGCTATTTACGCTTGGTGCAGACAAACGATCTGAAGCTGGCACTCGATACGGTCGTGCATGCCTGGGATGGCAGGCCGAATGCCGTTCTGGCGGAAAAGCTGGCGGAGTTTCTGTTCGACAGGTTGGGCGTGCAGCTTCGCGATGAAGGCGTGCGACACGACTTTATCCACGCATCGCGGCTTTGGCAGGGCCGCCCCGATCTGCGGATCGACCGCGTGGAAGCGCGGGCGCGGGCGTTGGCCACCTTCCTCGGTTCTACCGATGGTGCCAACCTTCTGGCCGGATACAAGCGCGCGGCCAATATCCTGAAGAAGGAAAGTCGCGGTGCGGACAGCGATCTGGAACCCCATACTGGCGAGGAGGATCCTCTCGCACTGGTCGACGACCCGGACATTCGCGCGGTTGTCGAGGCGCGAGTTGCGCAGAATCGCAAGTCTTCACTGTCCTACACGCCCGAACCGGCGGAGAAGGCGTTGATCGATGCGCTCGTGGCCGCAGAGCCGGAAGCTCGCATGGCCGTCGATGCTGAAGATTTTGCGAAAGCCATGGCGGCGCTGGCTCGCCTGCGCGCACCGATCGACAGGTTTTTCGAGGAGGTGACTGTCAATGATACAGACTCGGACAAGCGCACTGCACGGCTCGACCTGCTCGCCAGATTCCGGAATGCTGTCCATCAGGTTGCAATTTTCGATAAGATCGAAGGATAGAATATTTCTTTTATGATGCGATCACGCACAGCGTCCGATCCCTCTAAAAACGTATTACATGTAACAGCTTAGGTTTGGTGTCGCGAAGCGTTCCAAGTGTCGCTTGTGTCACCCTCAACAGGAAATTCCATGGTGCAGACGGTTTACAGCTTCGGCGGAAATGCGGACCATTCGGACCCGCGCCAGAAGGACAAGATCGTCACCGGCGGGAAGGGCGCAAATCTTGCTGAGATGGCGAGTATAGGACTGCCGGTGCCCCCGGGTTTCACGATCACCACCGAAGAAAGCGTGCGCTATCTCAACGAAGGCGCGGATTTTTCCGATACGCTGCGTGCGGATGTTGCCAAGGCGCTCGAACATATCGAACAAACCGTCGGTAAGTCCTTCGGATCGAAGGACGACCCACTGTTAGTATCCGTACGCTCCGGCGCGCGGGTTTCGATGCCTGGGATGATGGACACGGTCCTGAACCTTGGCCTGAATGACGAAACCGTAGGAGGCCTAGCCACCACATCGGGCGACGCGCGCTTCGCGTGGGACAGCTATCGCCGCTTCATCCAGATGTATTCCGACGTGGTGCTCGGTATCGATCATGGATTGTTCGAAGAGGCGCTGGAAATCGCCAAGGAAGACAACGGCTTCTATGCCGATACCGATATGTCGGCTGAAGACTGGCAGTCGCTGGTCGCGCAGTACAAGACGACCGTAGAAGAAGAGCTTGGCAAGCCGTTTCCACAAGACGTGCAGGAACAGCTGTGGGGCGCCATTGCCGCGGTGTTCGACAGTTGGGATGCGGACCGGGCCAAGACCTATCGCCGCCTGAATGACATTCCCGCCGATTGGGGCACTGCCGTCAACGTACAGGCGATGGTGTTCGGCAATATGGGCGATACCAGTGCAACGGGCGTGGCCTTCACCCGCGATCCCTCGACCGGGGAGAAGGCCTATTACGGCGAATGGCTGGTCAACGCTCAGGGCGAAGACGTCGTGGCCGGCATTCGCACACCGCAATATCTGACGCAGCGCCGCCGCGAGGCGGCCGGGGCCAGCGCGCCGAGCATGGAAGAAGCCATGCCCGAAGCCTTCGCCGAACTGGCAGAAACCTTCGACCTGCTGGAACGCCACTACCGGGACATGCAGGATATCGAATTTACGGTTGAGCGCGGCAAGCTGTGGATGCTGCAAACCCGCTCCGGCAAGCGTACTGCCAATGCCGCCCTCAAGATGGCCGTGGACATGGAGGGCGAGGGCCTGATCGACCGCAAGGAAGCGATCCTGCGCGTCGATCCGATGGCGCTGGACCAATTGCTTCACCCCACGCTTGATCCGGACGCCACACGCGACGTCGTCACCAAGGGTTTGCCCGCATCACCCGGTGCAGCGAGCGGCAAGATCGTGCTCGATGCCGATACCGCCGAACAATGGGCTCAGCTGGGCGAGAGAGTTATCCTTGTCAGGGTCGAAACCAGTCCGGAAGACATTCACGGGATGCATGCCGCAAAAGGTATTCTGACCGCGCGGGGCGGCATGACGTCGCACGCAGCTGTGGTGGCGCGCGGGATGGGGCGACCTTGTGTGTCCGGAGCATCTGCCGTGTCGATCGACCGGGAAGCGCGCACATTGAGGATCGGCAGCCGCGAGATGAAGGAAGGCGACACTTTGACGCTGGATGGCGCGACGGGCGAGGTGATGGCGGGGGTCGTCGTCACGATTGAACCTGAACTGGCAGGCGACTTCGGTGTCCTGATGGAATGGGCCGACGCCGAACGCCGCATGGGCGTGCGCACCAACGCCGAAACGCCCGCAGACTGCCGCATGGCACGCCAGTTCGGGGCCGAGGGTATCGGGCTTTGCCGGACTGAGCATATGTTCTTTGATGCGGGCCGGATACGCTCGGTGCGGCAGATGATACTGGCCGAAGATGAGGCTGGCCGACAGGGGGCACTGGACGCGCTGCTCCCAGAACAGCGCGCGGATTTTGCGGCCATTTTCAAGGAGATGTCGGGGCTTCCTTGCACCATCCGTCTGCTCGATCCGCCATTGCATGAATTCCTTCCCACCCAGGATGCGGATTTTGCGGATCTCGCCGATGCAACCGGGCTCGGCGTCGATCATCTGAAGCGCCGTGCCGCGGAATTGCACGAATTCAATCCCATGCTGGGCCATCGTGGCTGCCGGCTCGGCATTACCTATCCCGAAATCTACGCCATGCAGTCGCGCGCAATATTCGAGGCTGCGTGCGATGTTGCGGCGGAAAGCGGCGAAGCACCGGTGCCCGAAATCATGGTCCCATTGGTCGCCACACGGCGCGAGCTGGCTATTCTGAAGGAGCAGATCGACACTGTTGCCGAGGCGGTATTCGGAGAAAAAGGGCGCAGGATCGACTATCTTGTCGGTACCATGATTGAATTGCCACGCGCGGCGCTGATGGCCAATGAGATTGCCCATGAAGCTCGATTTTTCTCATTCGGGACCAATGACTTGACGCAAACAACCTTGGGCGTTTCGAGGGACGATGCGGCGCGGTTCCTGGCGCCGTATGTGGAGCGCGGGATATTTGCCCGCGACCCGTTCGTGAGTCTGGACATCGAAGGTGTGGGCCAGCTCGTACGCATGGGTGTCGAGCGCGGCCGGCAGACGCGCGCCGATCTCAAGCTGGGTATTTGCGGCGAACATGGCGGCGATCCGGCCAGCATCGCATTCTGCGAAGAGGTCGGGCTCGATTACGTAAGCGCCTCGCCTTATCGCGTTCCCATCGCACGTCTTGCAGCAGCGCAAGCGGCACTGAAGGCTTAGGCTTTCCAACCTGTCAGCGTGACAATCTCGAACGATTCGAGAGTGCGGCCGTTCTCACCCAGATCGGCAAAGGCTTTCTCCGCGAGGGCGCGATGCGATGCGGTGAGGGACGGTGAGTGGGAGGCAAGGGCGCTGCCCATACCTTGATCGCGAAGGTCGTCGATCAGCCGCTGCAGCGTTCCGTATGACACGCTGAGGGTAAAGGAATCAGCCACTTGGCTGCGGAAATTCGCACGCGCCAGCAGGTCTGCTCCGCCGCGCGCATCGATCTGCGGGTGAATACGGGCGGCAGGCCGCTCACCATCGGCTGCCATCATCGCGGCTTTGAGCGTAGTCAGGCTGCCAGCCCCCGAAAAAACCGCGAGCAGTAAGCCGCCCGGCTTCATGGCGGCATTGAGGATCAAAAGCGCACCCGGCACGTCATTCAACGTATCGAGCGAACCGATGGTCACCACCAAATCATACTTCTCAAACGCAATCGGCGATTCCTCATCAAACGTACCGATGCAGCGCGTTTCGACCTCCGCGCCGACTGTTTGAAGGTAAGCCGTCACCATGCCGGTCAAATCGCCGATCACCAGCGCAACCCCGGGCTTGACCTGCATGAAGCCAAGACGTTCGACAGT
Source organism: Alteripontixanthobacter maritimus (assembly GCF_003340475.1). NCBI lineage: Bacteria > Pseudomonadati > Pseudomonadota > Alphaproteobacteria > Sphingomonadales > Erythrobacteraceae > Alteripontixanthobacter > Alteripontixanthobacter maritimus. Next base: position 1,073,632 of record NZ_QBKA01000002.1, read on the forward strand.
CTCTTCCGCCATGGCATCGAGGAGGAAACGAGCGGCATCGGGACGGGCCTGCCGGATCATGGCCCGTGCGACACGGGCTGCGCGGCGTCGTTGCGAAAAGATGCGGGGGATGGACCGTTCAGCCATGATGCAAACGCCTGACACGGGTTGCGCGTTCATAGCAAGCAGGGCAGCACGACTGCATGGAAACCCGCTCCTTTCTTGGTCGGCTTGGCCATGAGGTCGGGGAAGCACTGACGCCGGCGGTGGACCTTGCATTTCCGCCGCGTTGCGCGCTTTGTGGTGACGCCATTGCGGCGCAGACCGGGCTGTGTATCGACTGTTGGGCAACGCTGGCTGTACCGGGCGAGCCATCTTGCCGATTATGTCAGCGACCGCTCGCGACAGGGCCCCTCGACGGCGAGCCGGTTTGCGCTCCATGCTTGGCCGATGCGCCGCGCCATAACGGCATTGCGGCGGCGACGTTGTATAACGAATCGTCCCGGCAGCTGGTTTTGTCGTTCAAGCATGGCCGACGCCTTGGCCTCGCCCCGGTGTTGGCCAGGCTGATGGCGGCACGGCTACCCACGCTGGAGGGGAACTGGATATTAATCCCGGTTCCGCTTCATCGGCTGCGTTTGTGGAAACGCGGGTACAATCAGGCTGTGCTCCTCGCCAGCGGCATAGCCCGGTTGCGCGGACTGCCATTGCTGCGCGAAGGCTTGATCCGAAGGAAATCGACGCCATCACTGGGCGGGTTGGGCAAGCGTGCCCGAGCAAAAGTTCTGACGGGCGCACTTGCCGTAAACAAGCATCATTCAGAAACGATTAGGGGTGCCAATATCATACTTGTCGATGACGTGCTGACTTCAGGCGCTACATCGGATGCGTGTATCAAGGCATTGAAAAAAGCCGGAGCGAACAAAATAATGGTGTCATGCTTCGCCCGTGTCATGGACGAGGCGCTGGATAATGCGCACCACGCAGCACCCAATACGGACTTACTCCTGAATTCGGACACCGCATACGAAAACGCCCGGGGCTGAAACCCCGGGCGCCGCGTGACGAAAATCGCTGGGCCACAGTGGCGGTTGCATCGGATCCCCGTTGCCGGTTCTCCTCACGCCAGTCCCCCAACCGGCAAGTGCAATTGGTCCGCGCAGGCCCAATCCTCATCGTGCAAAGGGCGCGCACCATCAACGGTGGTGTTGCGGCAACCCTCTCCCCGAACCCCGGCATGCTTCCGATGCGGGTATTCGATAACCGCGTCATTCCACCACCAGACATATTGTGAAAGAGCGCAATCATACTGGCCTGTATTTTGCGCCGGAAATGTTGTTATCGTGCAACAAGCACGTTTCGTCCCCCAACCGGCCCCTCCCTCAAGCTTTTCGAGCAACCCATGTCCAACACGAAAACGCCAATCTCAGCCGGCCCTTCAGACCTCGCCGTAAACGAGCGCGAGCAGGGCAGGTCGTTCCAGCCGAAATTCGATGCAGCGGGGTTATTGACTGCCGTGGTGATCGAAGAGTCTACTGGTCGGATTCTGATGGTAGCCTTCATGGACCGTGAAGCTCTGGACCGCACTATTGCGTCAGGCAAAGCGCATTTTCATTCCCGATCGCGGGGCAAACTATGGATGAAGGGAGAGACATCCGGCAACACCCTCACCGTAATAGATATACTGGTCGATTGCGATCAGGACGCTCTCGTTCTGCTAGTAAGCGCTGTTGGACCGGCCTGTCACACGGGCGCGGCAAGTTGCTTCTACCGCCGAATGGATGACGGACGACTGGCTCCCGTTACTTGACGCTTACGTAAGCGGCTGTTAGGTGCCGTTCATGGCAACACAATATTCCGATAAAGAAAGTCGCGGCGGGAACGCCCGCGGTTCCACCGTGCACACCGCGCAGCGCACCGGCGCGCATATCGATCGCCCTGACCATCTGCAGCGTGAACACTACTCCATTTCAGACCTGACCGGCGAGTTCGATTGCACGGCGCGCGCCTTGCGATTTTACGAGGATGAGGGGCTGATCGCACCGTCTCGCGCCGGGCTGACACGCATTTATTCCAAGCGTGATCGCGCGCGGCTTGCATGGATCATGCGGGCCAAAAATGTCGGGTTCAGCCTGACCGAGATCAAGGAGATGATCGATCTTTACGATCTGGGCGACGGCCGCATCGAGCAGCGCCGTGTCACGGTGGAAAAATGCCGCAACCACGTTGCTAAACTAAAAGCGCAGCGGCGTGATATCGATTCCAGCATCAAGGAACTGACGGGGTTTATCGCAGAAGTCGAAAGCCTCGACCTGGAACGCAAACCCGACTGATCCGAACTACCTTTCCATTACAATCGAGCCCCTCCGGGGCGCCGCACTATTAGAAAGCCACCATCATGCCGACCTATACAGCACCCACTCGCGACACCCGTTTTGTAGTGAACGAGGTTCTCGACCTGCCTAGCTACGGCAACCTTCCGGGTTTCGAATCCGCAACGCCCGACATGATCGATACGGTCATTAACGAAGCCGGCAAGTTTTGCGCCGAAGTGCTCGCGCCGCTTAATCAGATCGGCGATCAGGAAGGCTGTACGCGCCATGCCGATGGCAGTGTGACGACACCTACCGGCTTCAAGCAGGCATACGAACAATATCGCGAATCAGGCTGGGGCACGCTGGCACATCCAGAAGCGCATGGCGGGCAGGGCATGCCGCATGTGCTGGGTTTCGTAGTCGAGGAGTTCATGGCAACGTCGAACCAGGCGTTCGCCATGTATCCCGGACTTACGAATGGCGCGATCTCGGCCATCGTAGCGGCGGGCTCGGACAAGCAGAAAGAGACTTACGTTCCCAAGATGGTGTCGGGCGAATGGCTCGGCACGATGAACCTGACCGAGCCACATTGCGGCACTGATCTTGGCCTAATCCGCACCAAGGCCGAACCGCAGGCCGATGGCAGCTATGCCATTACCGGAACGAAAATCTTCATCTCGTCGGGCGAACACGACCTGACGGACAATATTATCCATCTCGTGCTGGCGAAAACGCCGGGTGCGCCGGACAGTTCGAAAGGCATTTCGCTGTTTATCGTGCCGAAGGTGCTGGTCAATGAAGACGGATCGCTGGGCGAAAAGAACACGCTTGCCTGCGGTTCCATCGAACACAAGATGGGCATTCACGGCAACAGCACCTGCGTCATGAATTACGACGGCGCGACCGGCTATATGGTTGGTGAGGAGAACCGCGGGCTGGCGGCCATGTTCATCATGATGAACGCGGCACGCCTGGGCGTGGGTATCCAGGGGTTGGGCCAGGCCGAAGTGTCCTACCAGAATGCCGTAAATTACGCACTAGACCGCCGTCAGGGCCGCGCCCTGACTGGCCCCGCCGAACCGGAAGCCAAGGCCGATCCGATCTTCGTCCACCCCGATGTTCGCCGAATGCTGATGGACGGCAAGGCATTCAGCGAAGGGATGCGCGCGCTCGCATTGTGGGGCGCTTTGCAGGTGGATCTGACGCACAAGGCGCAGACCGAAGAAGAGCGTGAGCGCGCCGATATGCTTATCAGTCTGATGACGCCGGTCATCAAGGGCTACGGGACCGACAAGGGTTATGCCATCGCGACCGATATGCAGCAGGTCTATGGTGGCCACGGCTATATCCAGGAATGGGGCATGGACCAGTTCGTGCGCGATGCCCGTATTGCCATGATCTACGAAGGCACTAATGGCGTGCAGGCGATGGATCTGTGCGGTCGTAAGCTTGCGCGTGACGGCGGCAAGGCAATCCAGGCCTTTTTCGAGCTGGTGGGCGACGAAGTGGCGGCGGTGAAGGGCACCGATCTGGAAGATATCGGCACGGCTTTGGAAAAGGCACTCGGCCAGCAACAACAGGCCACCATGTGGTTCATGCAGAATGCGATGCAGAACCCCAACCAGCTGGGGGCGGGTGCACATCACTACATGACGATGATGGGTATCGTGACGATTGGCCTGATGTGGCTGAAAATGGCCCGCGTCGCCGCTGAGGCACTGAAAGGCGAGCCGGAAGACAAGGCCTTCTACGAGGCGAAGCTTGTTACTGCCCGCTATTATGCCGACCGGTTCCTGCCCGATTGCGGCGCGCTGCGCCGAAAGATCGAGGCAGGTAGCGAAAATCTGATGACGCTGGGTGAAGAGGCATTTGCCACCGCCGCATAACGCACCACGAACCACTATCATGACTTTGAAACGGGCGGCCTGCGGGTCGCCCGTCTTAGTTTCGATGCGATCACACGTGCCAGTCGTGCGATCAGTTTGTTGCAAATTTCGCTTTGCCGCGAAGATAATTACAATTCGTCGAAAAGCGACTGGTTCTATCGGCCAGGATGACGATGTTTGATGGTGACAGGGGGTTTGCTACGTATTGGAGCAACCGATGTCGCTTAAACTCAATTCTATTTTCTTCCGCGCACCTGGCGCTATTCTTGCCTGTTCCTCAGCCGCGCTTCTTGCTCAAGATACCGGCACGGTGGACGAGGTGGACGGCCATGGCGCTGCCGTGATTGTCGCAGATCAGGAAGCTTCGGCTCCGGACGAAGTTACCGCGCAGCCTACGCCTACGCAGCAACCTGACGTGCCCGCCGAGCCGCCGGTCCCGCCGGTACAGGAGGTTCCGACCGAGCCGGTAATGCCGCCACCACCGACCATCGATACCGATAATGACGGAGTGATGGATGCCTGGGACCGCGACGGTAATGGCATGGCGGATATTTGGGACCTTGATGGCGACGGTGTGCCCGACGCGATCGACGATGATGGTGATGGCCGGCCGGACCGGGTGGCTCCGCCAAAGGATGGCTCGCAAGATGAGGCTGATACGAGGTTGGACCCGCAGTCTGACACCATGTCCGATATGGGGGACTACCCTCCGAGCGATACCCCGACGGACGAAACTCCGGATGTAGCGGACCCGGACGGCTGATAGTCGCGAGCTAGGGGGGAAGGAAGGCGGCGCGGTTAGTCCCTGATCGCGCCGCCTTTTTCGTTCGGGTGCTCAGCCTGCAGGATGCGGCTGAGCGATTATATATTCATGCTTCGGGCAAGAAGTCCGGGACCGACAGATATCGCTCGCCGGTATCGTAGTTGAAACCCATCACGCGCGCGCCGGGCGCCAGGTCAGGCAGCTTCTTCGCAATCGCCGCAAGTGTCGCGCCGCTGGAGATACCCACCAGCATACCCTCTTCCCGCGCAGCCCGCCGTGCCATTTCCCGCGCGTCTTCCGCATCGACCTGAATTGCACCATCGATCGCCTGTGTGTGCAAATTACCGGGAATGAAGCCAGCACCAATGCCTTGAATAGGGTGTGGGCCGGGCTGTCCGCCGGAGATTACCGGCGAAGCTTCCGGCTCGACGGCATAGGCTTTCATATCCGGCCATGTTCGCTTCAGTTCTTCTGCGCAACCGGTCAGATGACCGCCCGTACCGACACCGGTTATCATCGCATCGATAGGAGCGTCGGCGAAGTCTTTGAGGATTTCCTGAGAGGTCGTGCGGACATGAACCTTGTAATTCGCCTCATTGTCGAACTGTGAGGGCATCCATGCGCCATCCGTTTGCTCGACCAATTCACCAGCGCGCGCAATTGCAGCCTTCATGCCGCCTTCCTTCGGGGTGAGATCGAATGTCGCGCCGTAGGCCAGCATGAGCCGCCGACGTTCGAGCGACATGGATTCCGGCATCACAAGCACCAGCTTGTAGCCTTTGACAGCAGCAACCATAGCAAGCCCGATCCCGGTGTTGCCGCTGGTCGGTTCGATAATCGTGCCACCCGGTTTCAGCGCGCCGCTGGCCTCGGCATCCTCGACCATGGCGAGCGCGATCCGGTCCTTGATGCTGCCACCGGGATTGGCGCGCTCGCTTTTCACCCAGACCTCGTGATCGGGGAATATCCTGGCGAGGCGGATATGCGGCGTATTGCCGATCGTGGCGAGGATGGTGTCGGCCTTCATGGGGTCTGCTCCTGCGTAATCTGATTGTCCGGGTTTCGGTCGCGTTCCGGATTGTCCGGTTCATCTATCAATTCATCAGGCGGGTCAAAGGTCCGGGTGGTGCGCAAAACCGGGAAGACACGGCTCCACAAGGCAACCGTCACCACCGCCCCGATGCCGCCGCTGACAACAGCGATAACCGGGCCGAACAGGAACGCGAGACTGCCTGAAAAAAAATCGCCGAATTCGTTGCTTGCCGAGATCGTCAGCATGGAGACGGACGACACCCGCCCGCGCTTTTCATCGGGCGTGTGCATCTGGATCAACGACTGCCGGATGTAGACGCTGAACATGTCGGCGGCTCCCACCACGAACAGCAGCGCCAGCGATAGCGGCATGGATTTCGACAGCCCGAAGCCGATGGTTGCGAACCCGAAAATCGCGACCGCCCACAGCATTTTCGGGCCGACACCGGTCTTCAGCGGGCGGAAGGAGAAGAACAATGCCGTCAGCGCAGCCCCGACAGCCGGAGCTGCGGCAAGCTGGCTCAACCCGGTCGAACCAACCTGCAGGATGTCCCGCGCATAGACAGGGAACAGTGCGGTCGCACCGGCGAGGAACACCGCAAACAGGTCAAGCGTAATGGCCCCCAGCACCATCTTGTTGTGTACGACATAGCGTAACCCGTCGACGATCTGGGCAACCGGGCGCTGCGATCCCACACGGTTCGGCCCCGGCACCTTGCCGATCATGCTGAGCGCAACGAGGCAGACAAGGAACAGCAGCGCCGCCACTGCATAGGGAAGGGCGGGCGCAATTATATAGAGATATCCGCCGATAGCCGGGCCGACGATCATGCCAACCTGCCAAGCGATGGACGAAAGCGCGATCGCATTGGGCAAAATCGCCTTGGGCACCAGATTCGGTGCAAGCGCGCTCAGTGCAGGGCCCGCAAAAGCGCGCGCAATGCCGAGAAAGACGGCGATAGCGAAAAGCGCCGGGATGGTGATAGCGTCGGTATGGGTCAGCAATGCCAGGATTGCAGCGCAAAGGAGCTGCATGGCCACGGTGATGCGTGCCACGTTCCTGCGGTCGAAACGGTCCGCGGCCAGTCCGGTAAACGGCGTCAGCAGGAATAACGGCACGAACTGCAACAGGCCGATCAATGCCAGCTGACCCGAGGCCTCGCCCACGCTCATCCCGCCATCGCGCGCGATATTGTAAGTCTGCCATCCGATGATCAGCAGCATGGCATACTGCGCCAGCGTCATGGCTAACCGCGCCGCCCAATAGGCGCGGAAGTTGGCTATCCGGAACGGTGATGTGCCAGCGGGCGGTATGGCGGCGTCAGTCTCTGATGCGGTATCGGTCACCGCGCCGCCATGGCATTGGGACCCGGCCCTGCCAACCGCGTCTGCGAATTAAGAAACGTGTATCAGCGTGCGCGATTGGTTCGTGAGTTGGGTTTTAGTTCCTCGATCATGGCAAGGAAGTCATCGAGGCGGATGATCCGCTCGAACTGAAAACCGGCACGCTCGTCGCGGGTCCAGATGACATAGGCTTCGATCCGTCCGATGACGGGCATGCGGATGATTGCCCGTTCGCCACGCTCGAGCGAGTTGGCATCGTCGACCATGAATCCATTGGCCGAAACATTGCAAATGTGCAGCTTCACATCGCCCCGGTCGCGATGTTCCGCGATAACCGGATGATCCACAGGATGCCGCGTGGCACGCCGTAAATCCGTTACTGTCAGTTGTGCTCCAGCCATGATCGGACCACCACCCTCCCTAAATTAATTGAGGGACCTTAGTGATCGGAAATGGCTGACATACGGTTAAGGAGGATTGTCCTATTATGGCACAAAACGGCGCTTTGCTGCGGGTTTCGGCACTAATGTCGAAGGCAGGCCGGGCCTATTTCGCGACGAGCAATCCGTGTTTCTTTTTACCCAGGCTCAACCGCAATTGCTCACCCGCGGCCGGTACCACAATCAGTCCAGGGTCGGATACCGCGCGATCGTCGAGACGGACTGCACCTTCTGCAACTTTGCGCTTCGCTTCCTTGCCCGAACCCGCAAATCCTAATGCCACCAGTGCGGCACCGATGCGAATGCCTTCGCCATCGACGGAAAGCGTCGGCAGGTCCGCCCCGATCCCGTCGCCGGCAAACGTCTCGGTCGCAGTTGCCGCCGCCGCTTTGGCCGCGTCGTTCCCCCGCACCAGTGCCGTGACTTCGTCGGCAAGAACTGTCTTGGCGGCGTTGATCTCGCTGCCTTCCAAGGATTCGAGCCGCCCAATTTCCTCCAATGGCAGATCGGTGAACAGCCGCAGGAACCGGCCCACGTCACGGTCATCGACATTGCGCCAGTATTGCCAGAAATCGTAAGCTGGCAGACCTGCCTCGTTAAGCCACACCGCGCCGGCGGCAGTCTTGCCCATCTTTGCGCCATCCGCCGTCGTCAGCAGCGGCGTAGTCAGCCCGAATAGCTCTGCACCATCCATACGGCGTCCCAGCTCCACGCCGTTCACGATATTGCCCCACTGGTCGCTGCCCCCCATTTGCAGGCGCACACCCTGCTCCTTCGCAAGATGCCGGTAATCGTAACCCTGCAGGATCATGTAGTTGAATTCGAGGAAAGTGAGGGGCTGTTCGCGCTCCAGCCTGAGCTTCACCGAATCGAAGGTCAGCATCCGGTTTACGGTGAAATGCGTGCCGACCTTCTGCAGCATCTCGATGTAGCCCAGATCGCCGAGCCAATCCTGATTGTTGACCATGACCGCGTCGGTCGGTCCGTCACCGAAGGTAAGGATCTGTTCGAAAATCGTGCGGATGGATGCGATGTTCTCGTCGATCGCCTCGTCCGTCAGCATCTTGCGGCTTTCATCCCGCCCGGACGGATCGCCGATGCGCGTGGTGCCGCCGCCCATCAGCACGACCGGCTTGTGACCGGTCTGTTGCATCCGGCGCAGCAGCATGATCTGCACCAGGCTGCCAATATGCAGCGATGGCGCGGTTGCGTCGAAGCCAATATAGCCGGGCACAACTTGCTTTGCCGCAAGCGCATCGAGTGCCGCTGCGTCGGTAGCCTGATGGATGTAGCCGCGCTCGTCCAGCAGGCGCAGCAGATCGGAATTGTATTGGCTCATCGGTTTTGCTTTCGTAACGCGCGGCGCGGGTAGCATTTGCGGAACTTGGGGGGAAGGCGCGTGGAAACTTATCGGTTGCAGGCGCATCCGGCGTGCCCGCCGCAATCCATAACCGGCGTTCGTGCGTCGGTCGTGTCCTTTGACCAAGACTGGCTGACGTTGCGATGGCGCGTCGATGGCAGCGGCAATTTGATGCTGCCACCATTTGCCGGAAAGACGCGCCGCGACGAATTGTGGTCGACCACCTGTTTCGAACTGTTCCTTCGGACTGAGGGTGAGGAAACTTACACCGAGTTCAATTTCAGTCCATCGGACGCCTGGGCCGCTTACGACTTTACCGCTCGGCGACAGAGGATGAGGCCACGGGCCCTTTCACGCCCACCGGTCTGCACGATGCGTCCAGGTCGCACGTTCGCGCTGTTCGATGTGGCTGTTCCTGCATCAGCTCTGCCGGCAATCCCGGCCGCCTTGGGTTTGACGGCTGTGCTGGAGGAAACCGGCGGCAACAAGAGCTTTTGGGCGATGGACCATGGAGCGGCGGATAGCGGTAAGCGACCCGACTTTCATGATCCGTCTTGCCTCGCCGCGCGGCTTGCGGCAACCGGCGCATCATGAAAACTTCCGTCCCGTTCGGCATCGACCGCCTGCTTTCCGACCAGACCCTGAGCGCTCCGCTGGACGGTAGACGCGTAGCGCTCGTCGCGCATCCTGCGTCGGTAACTGCCGATCTCACCCACTCGCTCGATGCGCTTATCGCGGCCGGCGTCAACGTGACCGCAGCCTTCGGTCCGCAGCATGGGCTGAAAGGCGACAAGCAGGACAACATGGTCGAAACGGCGGACGAGATCGATCCGCAATACGGCATTCCGGTGTACAGCCTGTATGGCGAAGTACGGCGTCCCACCGAACAGATGATGTCCAGCGCCGATGTATTCCTGTTCGACCTGCAAGACCTCGGTTGCCGTATCTACACATTTGTCACCACTTTGTTGTATCTGCTTGAGGAAGGCGCGAAGCAGGGCAAGACAGTGTGGGTGCTGGACCGCCCGAACCCGGCGGGCCGCCCTGTAGAAGGTACGCTGCTGGTGCCGGGTTATGAAAGCTTCGTTGGCGCTGCAGCCATGCCGATGCGCCACGGGTTGACCATGGGCGAAATGGGTCATTGGTTCATCGACCATTTCGGCCTCGATGTGGATTACCGCGTGATCGCGATGGAGGGCTGGCAACCGGCCGCCGGTGGTAACGGGTTTGGGGGATATGGCTGGCCGCAGGACCGGGTGTGGATCAATCCCAGCCCTAATGCGGCGAGCGTGAACATGGCGCGCGCCTATGCCGGAACGGTAATGCTGGAAGGCGCGACACTGAGCGAAGGACGAGGCACTACGCGTCCTCTGGAAGTGCTGTTCGGAGCGCCAGACCTGGACGCCTCGGCTGTCCTTGCGGAAATGCACCGGATTGCGCCAGAATGGACGACCGGCTGCGCGCTGCGCGTATGCCATTTTGAACCGACGTTCCACAAGCACGCAGGGGCATTGTGCAACAGCCTTATGGTGCATGCCGAAGGGCCGTTCTACGACCATTTCGCGTTCCGCCCATGGCGCTTGCAGGCGCTCGCATTCAAGGCAATCCGCAGCCTTTATCCTAACTACGATTCGTGGCGTGGTAAGGACTTCAACTATGAATATACTGACGATGTGCTGGCGATCGACGTAATCAACGGTGGACCGGCTCTGCGCGAGTGGGTCGATAACCCGGAAAGTGCCCCGGCCGATCTGGATAGGCTGGCCTTACCGGACGAGGCGGACTGGGCTGAAAAGGTTAGGCCGCACCTTCTCTATTGAGTTTGGCAACAAAAGCTTTCGGCTTCTGGATCGAGGCGACGAGTACGAACGAGATCAACATCAGTAAATACCAGCTTCCCAGTTTGGCGAGGCCGACAAGCTGCCAGTCCCGTTCCTGATCCGGATAGCGCCACGCATTGGCAAACGTCGCGATGTTTTCGGCGAACCAGATAAACAATGCTACCAGCCCGAAGCCCACAAGCATCGGCATTGCGCGATAGGTTTGCCAGGGTTTGAAGTGCACCCGGCACTGCCACCATACCAACGCAGTCAGCACGAACAGCACCCACCGCATATCGGCAACATAATGATGCGCGAAAAAGTTTACATATATCGCGACGGCCAACAGCCAGGTTGCCCATAATGGCGGGTAGGCGGAAAACCGAAATTCGAAAATTCGCCAGATACGTGCAATGTAACTGCCGACAGCCGCGTACATGAAACCCGAGAATAGCGGCACCGCTCCAATATGAAGCAGGCTTTCTTCAGGATAGGTCCACGATCCAACAGCGGTCTTGAACAGTTCCATCACCGTTCCGACCACATGGAACACCAGTATCACCGCTGCTTCGCGCACGGTTTCCAGCCGGAACAACACGAGCGTTACCTGGATCGCAATCGCGGCGAGCGTGAGAAAGTCATATCGGTGCAGCGCCGCGTCATCTGGATAGAACAGATGGGTGGCAAGCAGCAGGGCAAGCAGAAGACCACCGAACAGACAAGCCCACGCCTGCTTGAAGCCGAACAGCAGAAATTCGTATACACCCTTGCGCCAACCGGAACGCGGAACGCGCGCCTCAAGTGCCAGGCGAATAGCATGGAACCGGCTATGTCGACGGGCTCCTGTCATCAACGTCCGACCGTCAGCCCACCTTCCGGCTCAACTCCCGCATCGCATCGTCCAGCCCATCCAGCGTCAGCGAGTACATGCGATCGTTCAGCAGTTGCTGGATCATCTTGGTGCTTTGGGAATAACCCCATTGCTTTTCGGGTACCGGGTTGAGCCAGACGGTGGCCGGGTAGGTGTTGGCCACACGTTGCAGCCACACCGCGCCCGCTTCTTCGTTCATATGTTCCACACTGCCGCCAGGATGGGTGATTTCGTACGGGCTCATTGCGGCGTCGCCCACGAATATTACCTTATAGTCATGGCCGTATTTGTGGAGAATATCCCACGTCTTGGTGCGATCGGCCCAGCGGCGTTTATTGTCCTTCCACACGCCTTCATACAGGCAGTTGTGGAAGTAGAAGAATTCCATGTTCTTAAATTCACTGGTTGCGGCGCTGAATAGTTCTTCCATCATCTTGACGAACGGATCCATCGATCCGCCAATGTCAAGGAACAGCAGTAGTTTTACCGCATTGCGGCGTTCGGCGCGCATATGGATATCGAGCCAGCCCTGTTTGGCCGTGCCTTCGATCGTCGCGTCGATATCCAGCTGGTCCTGAGCCCCTTCACGCGCGAAACGGCGCAAGCGGCGCAGCGCCATCTTGATGTTGCGAGTGCCCAGCTCCTTGGTGTTGTCGAGGTTCCTGAACTCTCGCTTTTCCCAGACCTTCACGGCGCGCTTATGCTTGCTTTCGCCGCCGATGCGCACGCCTTCCGGGTTGTAGCCGGAATGGCCGAAGGGTGATGTGCCGCCCGTGCCAATCCATTTGTTGCCGCCTTCGTGGCGTTTTTCCTGTTCCTCCAGCCGCTTCTTAAGCGTGTCCATGATCTCGTCCCAATCGCCCAGGCTTTCGATCTTGGCCATTTCTTCCTCGGACAGGAATTTCTCGGCGACTGCCTTCAGCCAGTCTTCCGGAATATCGACAGGGTTCTGCCCGTAATCGGACAACAGGCCCTTGAATACCTTGTTGAACACTTGGTCGAACCGGTCGAGCATGCCTTCGTCCTTCACGAAGGTTGCGCGGGCGAGGTAATAGAACGCTTCGGGCGTCTGCTCGATCACATCCCGATCGAGCGCCTCGAGCAGCGTCAGATGCTCCTTGAAGCTTGCCCCGATCCCGGCAGCGCGCAATTCGTCGGTGAAGTCGAAGAACATCGGTTGCGCTTACGTCTGACGCCGCGACATGAACGCCAGACGCTCGAACAGCATCACGTCCTGTTCGTTCTTCAGTAGCGCGCCGTGCAGCGGCGGAATGGCATTGTTGGGATTGCTGTCCTGCAGCGTTTCCAGCGGCATATCCTCGTTCAAGAGCAGCTTCAGCCAGTCGAGCAATTCGCTGGTACTGGGCTTCTTCTTCAGTCCAGGCACTTCACGCAGTTCGTAGAAGATATCCATCGCCTTCTTCACCAGCCGTTCCTGGATGCCGGGGTAATGCACGTCGATAATTGACTGCATCGTGTCGCGGTCGGGAAACTTGATATAGTGGAAGAAACAGCGGCGCAGAAACGCGTCCGGCAGTTCCTTCTCATTGTTCGAGGTAATGACAACGATCGGGCGTTCCTTGGCCTCGACCCGCTCCTGCGTTTCGTAAACGTCGAAGCTCATCCGGTCGAGTTCCTGCAACAGATCGTTAGGAAATTCGATGTCAGCCTTGTCGATCTCGTCGATCAGCAGCACCGGCAGTTCAGGCGCTGTGAAGGCTTCCCAAAGCTTGCCTTTCTTGATGTAGTTGCGGATGTCGTGAACCCGCTCCTCACCAAGCTGACCGTCACGAAGGCGCGCAACCGCATCATATTCATACAGGCCCTGCTGCGCCTTGGTGGTGGATTTGATATTCCATTCGATCAGTGGGGCGCCCATGGCCTTGGCCACTTCATGCGCCAGCACTGTTTTGCCGGTGCCCGGTTCACCCTTGACCAACAGCGGGCGGCGCAACGTGACCGCCGCGTCTACGGCCACTTTCAAATCGTCTGTCGCGATGTAGTCTTTGGTACCCTCGAAATGCTGACTCATCGGTTTTCCTATGCAACTTGCTTTGCGCACCGCGTTAAACAGCAGAGGGGGGCAGGGGCAAGTGCGGATTAAGGATGGGGTAGCGACAACAGCCGATTGGCCAGCATTTCCATCTGCCGGGCATCGACGGGTTTGGCAGGGTCGTTCCAGTTTATGGCAGCCATGTGCCAGGCCCCGGCTTCGTCCTGCAGCAGCCAGGTCAGATTGAGCACACCGGGTTCAGAGCCGCCTTTGAACCCGATATATTTCCATTTGTCGGCTGCCGCACCAGAAAGTGACGGGTTCACGGCGAGTATGTCGCGCGCAGTGCCATCTTCCAGATCGACGATCCGCTGCAACAGCCGGCGCAGATCTTCGCCGCTGGCGAACCATTCGGCAGTATCGATCGCGGTTGGGGTGGTGAAGGTCGGTACCGTGATCCTTGCGGGATCGCCGCCAAACCGTTCGCCCATCTCGGCCAGAATGACGCGCCGGGTTGCCTCGTCGCCGCTGATATAGCGCTGGCGTAGACCGGGATCGCCCTTCAATGCAAACAGCTCAAGCGTTGTCAGGAACGGCAGGGTGCGCGACGGCATCGCATGACCGCTGTTGCGCAGTTCCATCTCGATACGATCCCGGCCAAGCAGTGCGATAAGCTGGTCGGTGGCGGTGTTGTCGCTGACGGAAATCATCAGCGTCGCTAGAGTGTGGACGGTGACTGGTGCGCCTTTCGGCCAGGTATGCAGCGAACCGCTTGGCAAGGAACGGGTTTCGAGAGCGACCACTTCATCCCATGAATGCTCGCCAGCATCGACAGCCTGCGCCAGCGCGGACAACACATACAGTTTGAAAGCCGATCCGATCGCATATTGCCCCGCTGCGTCGAGCGCGAAGGTCGGCGTTGCGTCATCCGCCAGCGGTGCGAAGAACACGCCCACACGGCCAGGCAGCGCTTTGAAGTCTTCTTCCAGCGAGCCTTTGTCGACGTCCAGCGGTGTGACCTCGTTAAGCAATAAACCGTCGATCAGGGGCGGCGTATCGGCCGTTATTCGCATAGGGCCAGCCACCAGAGCGTTTTCAAATTGCAACGTCAGCTTCGCGGAACCCGGTCCTGTGACTTCGACCGAGTCGACGCCGACTACCGCCCCGAACCGTGCGGTCATTTGCGCATTTACGGTTGCCAGCGTCGCTGGGGGCACGCTGGCGAGGAATGCCGGACTGAACAAATCCTCCGCCTCGGCAGCGCCTTTGAAAAACGCGACCACATCTTCGGCACGTTGTTGCAGGTTTGTTTCGGCGATCTGTGCATCGGTCGGCGCAGCATTGTCCTGTGCCCATACGGTGGGCGCAAAAGCGGTAGAAGCTGCGGTAAGCGCCAGTGCGGCAATCAATTTGATCATAAGCAAAACTCCCTGTTGCATGCGTGTTAGCAGAATTGAATCCGACAGGTCAGGCCTGCACTTTTGACCAAGCGACCGCGATGGGGGCGAACTTTTGGCGCACGCTTGTCGATGGTAGACGGTGCGCGGCAATTCTTACAAGGTTGCGGCGACGTTTTAATTAGCGGCGCTGATCGGATGTCGGTCACATGAAACGCCCACAGCTTTCTGCGGAGAATTTTATGCCCACCGAATCCATCAGGATCAAAACTACGCTTGGGCACGAGCTATCCGGTTCGCTCGAACTGCCAACCGGTCTGGTGCGCGGTGCCGCCCTGTTTGCACATTGTTTCACCTGCACGCAGAAAAGCCGCGCGGCCGTGGCGATTACGCGTGCACTGGCGGCGCGCGGCATAGCCAGTCTGCGCTTCGACTTCACGGGCCTCGGCGGAAGCGAAGGCGAGTTCGGGCGGGCGGGGTTTGCTACCGACGTATCCGATCTGGTGGCGGCGGGGCGGTTCCTGGCCGGGCGTTTCGGAGACGGTATCCTGCTGGTTGGACATAGTCTGGGCGGGGCGGCGGTTCTGGCCGCGGCCGAACAGATGGGCGGTGTGGCCGCAGTCGCCACAATCGGCGCGCCTTCGGATGTGCCACACGTGCTCGAGAATATCGAGGGCGACCTTAAAGCGATCGAAGCATCCGGAAGCGGCGCGGTAACTATTGGCGGACGCAAGTTCGATCTATCGTCGGAGTTCATCGCAAATACCATGCAGACCGACCTTCTGGAGCGGGTGGCAGCCATGCGCCTGCCCATGCTGGTGCTGCATTCGCCCACCGACCAGATTGTGGGTATCGAACATGCTGGCCAGATTTTCGACGCGGCATTCCATCCCAAAAGTTTTGTTAGCATGGCGGGCGCAGATCACTTGCTGCTCAATAAGGAAGACGCGGCATTCGCGGCTGACATGGTCGCCAGCTGGGCCAGCCGGTATCTGCCGCTTCGCGACGAACTGGAAATGCCGGAGAACGGGGTGATCGTGCGTACTGGCAATGGAAAATTCGGCACCGAAGTTCACACCGAATCCCACCGCTTCGTAGCCGACGAGCCTGCTTCCTATGGCGGCGACGACACGGCACCGACCCCTTACGATCTGCTCAACGCCGCGCTCGGCACGTGCACCGCCATGACGATCAAGATGTATGCCGACAGGAAGGGAATGGCGTTCGAAGGGACGACGATTCACATCACCCATGACCGCGACCACGGCACAGATTGCGACCATTGCGAGGACGGCGCAAGGATCCAGTCACTCGACCGCCGGATCGAGCTGCACGGGGATTTGTCTGCAGAAGAACGTGCAAAACTGATAGAAATCGCCGACAAATGTCCAGTCCACCGCACCCTTGAGGGGGAGCTGCATATTCACACGGACGTGGCCGACTGACCAATCACGCGTCGATCAGGTCGCGGTCCATGTCGCCGGCGTTGTTCTGGATGAAGTTGAACCGGTGTTCGGGGTTGCGGCCCATTAGCTGATCGACCAGTTCCTTTACTGCCGCGCGCTGTTCGAATTCGGGCGGCAGGGTAATGCGGATCAGGCTGCGCGTCTCGGGGCTCATCGTCGTTTCGCGCAATTGCGCCGGGTTCATTTCGCCCAAACCCTTGAACCGGCCGACTTCCACGTTCTTGCCCTTGAATACCGTCGCTTCCAGTTCGGCGCGATGCGCGTCGTCGCGCGCGTAGCGGTTTTCCTTGCCGGCGGTCAGGCGGTAAAGCGGCGGCTGCGCCAGATAGAGGTATCCGCCCCGGACCACTTCGGCCATTTCCTGGAAGAAAAACGTCATCAGCAGCGTGGCGATATGGGCGCCGTCCACGTCAGCATCGGTCATGATGATAATGCGGTCGTAACGCAGATTTTCAGGATCGCAATCCTTGCGCGTGCCGCAACCCATCGCCAGCGACAGGTCGGCAATTTCGGAGTTCGCGCCGATCTTCTCCCGCGTGGCGCTGGCGACATTCAGGATTTTGCCGCGGATGGGCAGGATCGCTTGGGTCTTGCGGTTGCGCGCCTGTTTGGCGCTGCCCCCGGCGCTGTCGCCTTCCACGATGAAGAGTTCGGTCTCGCCTTCGCCTTCGCCGGAACAGTCGGTCAGTTTCCCCGGCAAGCGTAGCTTTTTGGCATTGGTGGCGCTTTTGCGCTTGATCTCGCGTTCCTGCTTCCGTCGCAGGCGTTCGTCCATCCGCTCCATGACCTGGCCGAGCAGCGCCTTGCCGCGCTCCATATTGTCGGCAAGGAAGTGGTCGAAATGATCGCGCATCGCGTTTTCGACCAGGCGTGACGCTTCGGGAGAAGTTAGCCGGTCCTTCGTCTGCGACTGGAATTGCGGTTCGCGCACAAAGACGGACAGCATAACTTCCGCCCCGTTCATCACGTCGTCCGCAGTCAGGTCCTTCGACTTTTTCTGTCCCACCATATCGCCGAACCCGCGCAGCGCCTTGGTCAAAGCCGCCCGCGCGCCCTGTTCGTGGGTGCCGCCATCGGGAGTGGGGACGGTGTTGCAATACCAGCTGGTGGAGCCTTCGGAATAGAGCGGCCATGCAATTGCCCATTCCACGCGGCCCTGACCTGTTCCATCATCGCCGCCGGGAAAATTCTGGTTGCCGGAGAACGGAACCGCAGTGACGCATTCGCGCCCTTCCAGTTGCTCTGCCAGATGGTCCGCCAAGCCGCCGGGAAACTTGAAAACCGCCTCGGCCGGTACGTCATCCGTGACCAGCGCCTCGTCCAGCTTCCAGCGGATTTCAACACCCGCAAATAGATACGCCTTGCTGCGCGCGAGCTTGAACAGGCGTTTGGGGCTGAACATGCGTTTGCCGAAAATTTCCGTATCCGGCGTAAAGATCACGGTGGTGCCGCGCCGGTTCGGGGTCGGGCCTAATTCCTGCAATGCGCCGCTGGTGATGCCCCTGGAAAACTCCTGCGCATAAAGCTGGCGGTCGCGTGCCACTTCCACGCGGGTGTCCGAAGAAAGCGCATTGACCACACTGACCCCCACACCGTGGAGGCCGCCACTAGTGGCGTAGGCCTTGCCAGAGAACTTCCCGCCGGAATGCAGCGTGCCGAGGATCACCTCGAGCGTCGACTTGCCGGGAAATTTGGGATGTTCCGCAACCGGAATACCGCGTCCGTTATCCGCAACCGAGAGCCGGTTGCCTTCCATCAGGTGCATTTCGATGCGGGTCGCATGGCCGGCCACAGCCTCGTCCATGGCGTTGTCGAGCACTTCTGCGGCAAGATGGTGCAGCGCGCGGTCGTCGGTGCCGCCGATATACATGCCGGGCCGCTTGCGAACGGGCTCAAGCCCTTCCAGCACCTCGATCGAGGATGCGTCGTAATCGCCGCTAGAGGCGGGTGTATCTGCAAACAGATCGTCGGCCATGGCGCAGGCTATAGGCTGCTGTCTTGCGCAGCGACAAGCCGCGCGCACGAATTATCGTCGATCGCAGCGATTTCTGTCCTGATGAAACCTAATTCGCGGGGACGGCATCGCGGAAGACCGTCGGGGCGGGGTCGATTTCCACCACGCTGCCGCCCCGGATCTCGCGCACTTCCATGGCGCGGTCCACCATACCATCCCTGTCGAAACGGAACACACCGTCGAGGCCGAGGAAACCGCCGCGATCATACAGTTGGCCGATTGGGAAAGGTTCCCCCACGCGCCAGTCCTGCGCTACTCGCAGCGTCAGAAGCACCGCGTCATAGCCGAGCGTTGAGACACGATAGGGGCGTTCGCCGAAGCGTTCTTCGAAACTGTCGGAAAACCGTTTAAAGCGGCTATCCGATATTGCGGAAAACCACGCACCGCGCAGCGAAGGCGTGCGGGTGACCGAACTGACTCCGCTCCACAATTCGGTGCCGATTACCTTGATCGTGCCGGTACCGCGCGGACGCAGGATGTCGGCTGCCTGCTTGGCGAGCGACGCGTTGTCCGCCAGCAGCACGGTGTCGAACCCGCCGCGTGCGTTCAACCGGGTGGCAGCGCCCATGATGGAGGTGTTGGAACGTGCGTAACGTTCTGTCCGTACAAAGGTCGCGCCGGTTTCCAGCAACGCTGCCGAAAGCGCAGCTTCGGCGCGGTCGCCATAGCCACCCTCGGGCAGGATTGCGGCAAACCGCTGCGAACCACGCTCCCGTGCATAGGCCACCGTCCGGGCGATCGATTGTTCGGGAGCCTGTCCCAGCATGAACACATCAGGCCGCGCGACGCTGCCATCGTTTGAGAATGCGAGCACCGTAACGCCTGCCGGTTTTGCCTGAGCCAGCACCGGCGCCACATTCTCCGGCATCAGCGGGCCGAGAACCAGCGCATTCCCATCGGCCATGGCGCGTGCCGCTGCGCTGCTGGCACCGGTGGCGGTATCATATGTCGTGATGCGCAAATTGGCGGCATTGGTGTCGAGCAGCGCCATAGTAGCGGCATTGGCGATCGACAGGCCGACGCTGGCGTTGCGCCCGGTAGTTGGCACGAGCAACGCGATCCGGTGGCGTTGTTCGGCGTCCTGCGGCAGGTTGGAGACAGGCGGGGCGGGCACGGGAACCGCGACCGGCGGCGGAGTGCGCGGCGGTTCGTAAGACGTGCCGGGGCGCGATGTGTCGGGAATGATCTGACAAGCGCCCAGCAGCGCCGCGCCAACCATCATACAAGCCGTCCGTCCCAGCCGGCGAGCCGTAAACGCTTTTGACAGGCCGCTCACGCTACTAGGCTCGCTATCCGGCCGTAATGCATCTTCACCTCATAGGCCTTCACCATGTTCATGCTTGCCGCTCCCGTCCTTCATGGTCCATTGCGCGTGCACCATGACCGATGATGCGCCGTCCCTGTTACCGGGACTCTATATTGTAGCCACGCCGATTGGCAATCTTGGCGATATCACCCTGCGCGCGATCGAGACGCTGCGGGGTTGCGACGGTGTGGCTTGCGAGGATACGCGCGTTACTGGCAAACTGCTAAAGCATTTGGGGATCAGCAAGCCGCTGTGGCGCTATGACGATCATAGCGAGGAGCGGGACCGTGCGCGATTGGTGGCTTCGATGGACACCCGCGCAGTGGTGCTGGTCAGCGACGCTGGCACGCCGCTGGTGTCCGATCCCGGGTTTCGGTTGGTACGCGAGGCACGGGCGGCAGGCATTCCCGTCACCAGCCTGCCGGGTGCATGTGCGGCGGTGGTCGGGCTGACGCTGTCGGGGCTACCCAATGACCGATTCATGTTTGCAGGCTTCCTGCCGGTGAAGGACAAGGCGCGACGCGATATTCTGGCCGAGCTGGCCAAGATCGAAACCACCCTGGTGTTCTACGAAACCGGGCCGCGACTGGTGAAGTCATTGGCTGCAATTGCCGCGGTATGCCCGGGACGGGACGTATCCGTCGCTCGCGAGCTGACGAAATTGCACGAGGACTGCCGGACGGGCGAGCCTGATGTGCTTGCCGAACATTACACGCAGCATCCGCCCAAGGGGGAGATCGTCCTGCTGATCGGACCACCGGTTGCCCGCGAGGCTTCGGGGGAGGATGTCGATACGATGCTGCGAGAGGCCTTGGCTGGCGAAAAGGCCTCTCGCGCTGCCGCAATCGTGGCGAAGGCGACTGGCCGTGAACGCGGCGAGCTGTATGCCCGCGCGATGGAGCTGCGTGCGGAAATGCAAACGCAATGACGGCTGCTCCGCGCCGCCAGCGCGCCGAAGCCAGCGGCCGGGAAGGGGAACGCGCCGCTGCGCTATGGATGCAGGCCAAGGGCTGGCGCAAGCTGGCAGAGCGCGTGAAAACACCGCGCGGCGAGATCGACCTTGTGATGAAGCGCGGCGGCACTGTGGCCTTCATCGAAGTCAAATTCCGCCGCAAGGCCGACGATCTCGATCATGCCATAGACGAATACCGCCTACGCCGGGTGGCGGGGGCGGTTGAGTGCGTAGCGCATGAATATGCGGGCGAGGGGGACGATATCAGTATCGACGTCATCCTGCTTGCCCCGCGCCGATTGCCGCGTCACATCGTCAACGCCTGGCAACCATAGGAACACGGCCGATATGACTACAAACCCTTTGCGTGTCGCGTTCCAAATGGACCCGATGAACAGTATCAATATTGCGGGAGATTCCAGCTTCGCACTCATGTTGGCGGCCCAGTCGCGCGGGTATGAATTATGGCATTACGATGTGCGTTCGATCGCGTGGCTCGATGGCAAAATCACTGCATATGCGGCGCCTGTAACAGTGCAGCAGGTTGAGGGCGATCACTTCGAACTGGGCGACTATCGCCAACTTGATCTCGCCGAAGATATTGATGTTATCCTGATGCGACAGGACCCGCCCTTCCATCTGGGATATATTACCGCCGCGCTATTGCTGGATCGGCTGAAGGGCAAAACGTTGGTGCTGAACGATCCGAAGGAGGTCGTGAACGCGCCGGAAAAAATGTTCGTGCTGGATTATGCGCAGTTCATGCCGCCTACACTGATTGCCCTCCATATCGACGATGTCCGTGCATTTCACGAACAGCACGGCCGGATTGTGGTGAAGCCGCTTCACGGAAATGGCGGCAAGGCGATTTTTCGGATCGAGGAGGATGGCACCAACCTTTCGGCGCTCACCGAAATGTTCGGGCAGATCTGGCACGAACCATTCATGGTGCAGCCGTTCCTTCCCGAGGTGGCCGAGGGCGACAAGCGCATCGTACTGGTGGACGGCGAAGTTACGGGCGCAATCAATCGTAAGCCGGGCAAGGGCGAATTCCGCAGCAATCTGGCGCAGGGCGGCTATGCCGAACCTGCCGGGCTGACGCCGCGCGAAGAAGAAATATGCGCCGCGATGGGGCCCGAACTGAAGCGCCGCGGGCTATTGTTCGTGGGGATCGATGTGATCGGGGGCAAATGGCTGACGGAGATTAACGTCACCAGCCCGACCGGCATCGTGGCAATCGACAAGTTCAACGGCACCGACCACGGCACCCTGATATGGGATGCGATCGAAAAGCGGCTTTAGCCCCGATCTGCATGCCCAATCTGCTTGCCGAGCGTTGAGGCTTCATGGATGCCATCATCATCGCGGCCATCGCCAAAGGGGGCTATCTTGGCATCTTCCTTTTAATGGTGCTGGAAAACGTGGTCCCGCCGGTCCCTTCCGAAGTCATCATGGGACTGGGCGGCGTGCTGGTCGAACGGGGCCGGATGGATTTCTGGCTGCTGCTCCTTATCGGTACTACGGGTGCGACAGCAGGTAATCTGTTCTGGTTCTGGCTTGGACGCCGCTGGGGTTACGTAGGGATGCGACCGTTTGTGGAGCGACACGGCCGTTGGCTGACAATAGAATGGGCCGATATCGAGCGGGCCGCGGTGTTCTTTCGCAAACATGGGCAATGGGTAGTGTTCGTGATGCGCTTCTCGCCGTTTATGCGAACGCTGATATCCCTGCCGGCCGGGATGACCGGAATGGGACTTGGCAGGTTTGTGCTGTTCACGTTTACCGGCACGCTGATCTGGAATGCCGGGTTGATCATGGCAGGCGGGGCGCTGGCGCGCCATCTCGGTGAATCGCAGCACTGGCTTGGTATCGCCACGCTTACCGCCATCGGGCTGGGGCTGGTCTGGTATGTGCGCCGCGTATGGATTTGGCGACCGCGCGCGGATCGTTAGTCGCTGTCCGCTGCGGGTCTTTTCTGCTCGCGTGGATGCGCGCCGCGATAGGTCTCAAGCAATGTCGCCGCATCGACTTTGGTATATATCTGTGTACTGGAAAGGCTCGCATGGCCGAGCAATTCCTGCAGGCTTCGCAAGTCCGCCCCGGCACCCAGTAGATGGGTCGCGAAACTATGCCGCAGCGCGTGCGGTGTGGCCGTGCCGGGCAGACCGAGCGCAATGCGCGCCTGCCGCGCTGCCTTCTGCACCATCCCCTGCGACAACGCGCCGCCTTTTACCCCGCGAAACAGCGGCAGGTCCGGTGCGATGGGGTAGGGGCATTGC
Source organism: Alteripontixanthobacter maritimus (assembly GCF_003340475.1). Lineage (NCBI taxonomy): Bacteria > Pseudomonadati > Pseudomonadota > Alphaproteobacteria > Sphingomonadales > Erythrobacteraceae > Alteripontixanthobacter > Alteripontixanthobacter maritimus. Next base: position 1,096,849 of record NZ_QBKA01000002.1, read on the forward strand.
GCAATATAAGTCTCCACCGCTTCCGATATCAGCGGAAGGATCGGCACGACCCGCTGCTTGCCGCCCTTTCCGGTCACAGTCAGCGTCTGCCCCAATGGCACAGCCTTTCCGGTCAGCGAGAGCGCTTCCGCAATACGCAGCCCAGCACCATACAACAGCAAAAGAACTGCGCGGTCGCGCGCGCCGACCCATTCCTCCGCGGCCTGCGCACCTGCCAGATCGGCCATGTTCAGCGCGTCATCGGGCGTGACGGGGCGGGGCAGTCCTTTCTTGATTCGCGGGCCTCTAAGGCGCGGATTGGCGGCGTCCGGCAGACCAGCCTCTTCCCGCGCAAACGCAACGAAACTCTTGACAGCGGATAGCTCGCGCGCCGCACTGGCATTTCCTAAACCATCCGTCCGCCGAGCGGCCAGATGTCGGCGAAGCGCGTTGGTGTCGAGCCCGGCGACCTCGGCCCACGCTGCAAGGTCTTGCGCGTCGATCAATCGCTTCGCCGCAGCTACGTAAGCGCGCACCGTATGGGGACTGCGACGGCGGCCTTCGGTGAGATGCGCGCTCCACGCGGCCAGCAGGTCGGCGCGGGTCATCCCGCCACCAGTTCGGCGGGCACAATTTCGCCCAGAAGCCCATCCAGCAAGGGCATTCCATCGGGCGTAACGGTCAGATGCGATCCGGTCCGTTCAAGCATGCCAAGCTGTTCGTAAAAGGCCGCTCTGTCTGTATCGATCAGTTCGGCAGTCGTTGTGCGGAAGCGCGATGCGAGGGTATCAAGATCCACTCCCTCGGCCAGACGCAGACCCATCAACAGCGCTTCGCTCGCTTGCTCTTGCAAACCCAGTTTGCGACTCTCGAGCAGTCCGTCGCCGCGTGCGTCTATCGCAGCGAGGAAGTTTTCGGGCTTGCGATGCCGCTGTGTGGCCGAGCCACCGCGCCTTCCATGCGCGCCCGGCCCGATCCCGCAATAATCGCCGTACCGCCAATAGGTCAGATTATGGCGGCTTTCCTCGCCCGCGCGGGCATGATTGCTGATCTCATAAGCCGGAATGCCTGCCGCCACCGTCAGTTCGCGCGTGATGGCGAACAGGTCAGCCGCTTCGTCGTCGTCCATCGGCGCGAAGACCCCGCGCCGGACATCGGTGGCATAGCGCGTGCCCGGCTCGATGGTTAGCTGGTACAGCGACATGTGCCAGGTCCCGAAGCCGAGCGCGCGCGCCAGATCGGCTTCCCATTGCGCGGCCGTTTGGTCCGGTCGGGCATAGATCAGGTCGAAACTGACCCGGCCGAAATGGTCTTGCGCAGTATCCAGCGCCGCCAAGGCTTCACGCGTATTATGCAGCCGCCCAAGCCGGGCCAAGGCCTCATCGTTCAGCGCCTGCAAGCCAAGCGATACGCGGTTCACTCCTGCCGCCGCGATATCGGCAAAACGGGCCGCTTCAACCGAGGATGGGTTTGCCTCCAACGTGATTTCGCAGTCGGGCGCAAGCCCCCACAATCGGTCCGCTTCCGCGATCAACGACCCGACAATGGCCGGCGGCATCAATGACGGGGTGCCACCGCCGAAGAAGATGGAGGCGAGCGGGCCTTGCGGACTCTCCCCGTGTTCGAAACGCATGTCGGCCAGCAAGGCCGCGGCCCATAAATCATCATCGACCGTAGCGCGAACATGGCTGTTGAAGTCGCAATAGGGGCATTTCTTTTCGCAAAAAGGCCAATGGATGTAGAGCGCGCGTGCCACGCCGCCTGCCTTACTGCGGAAATTGCTCCGCCACCAGCTTGGCAAAGGCATCGGCGCGGTGGCTGATGGTGTGCTTTTCTGCCGGGTCGATTTCGGCGAAGGTTTGCTCACGTCCTTCGGGCACGAACACGGGATCGTAACCGAAGCCCATTTCGCCGCGCGGGGGCCAGGTCAGGCTGCCATTGCAGCGCCCTTCGTACACCGCATGGTCGCCATCGGGCCATGCAATCGCCAGGACACAGCTGAACCATGCCGAACGGTCCGCGTCCGGTCCTTGCGCGGCCAACAGACCCTCAACTTTGCCCATTGCAAGATACCAGTCGCGGCCTGCATCGCCTTCGAACCACTGCCGTTCGGCCCAGTCGGCGGTATAGACACCGGGCCGTCCATCCAGCGCAGCGACCGACAGACCGCTATCGTCCGCCAGCGCAACGATCCCGGAAGCCTCCGCCGCCGCACGCGCCTTAAGCAGCGCGTTGTCGACAAAGGTCGTGCCTGTTTCGGCTGGTTCGGGCAGGCCCAGCGAACCTGCCGACAGGCAATCCACCCCGTGCGGGTGCAGGAGGGCGGAGATTTCCTTCAGCTTGCCGGCGTTATGCGTAGCTATCACCAGCTTTCCGGGACCGAGGCGGCGGGTCATTCGGTTTATCCTTGTTCGGCGTCAGCCCTTGGTTGCATCCAGTTGCGCTGCAAAGATGCCGTCGCAGCCGATCTTGGCAAGACGCAGCAGACGGAGCAGGCCTTCCTCGTCATAGGTCGCACCTTCCGCAGTCGCCTGTACTTCGGCAATCTGTCCGCCTTCGATCAGCACGAAATTCGCGTCCGCGTCGGCACTGGAATCTTCGTCGTAATCCAGATCGAGGACCGGGGTGCCATTGTAAATACCGCAAGAGATGGCGGCGACCTGCGCAGCGATGGGATCGGATTTGATATCCCCCGATTTCATTAAGCCGTTTACCGCCAGACGCAACGCGACCCAGGCACCGCTGATGGAGGCTGTTCGGGTGCCGCCATCGGCCTGGATTACATCGCAATCGAGCGTGATCTGCCGTTCGCCCAGTTTCCTGAGGTCGACGACGGAACGCAGCGAACGCCCGATCAATCGCTGGATTTCCTGCGTCCGTCCGCTCTGTTTACCCCGTGCAGCTTCGCGGCTGCCGCGTGTATGGGTGGCGCGGGGCAACATCGAATATTCGCCGGTCACCCAGCCTTCACCCTTGCCGCGAAGCCATGGCGGGATGCGTTCCTCGACGCTCGCCGTGCACAACACCTTCGTTTCGCCGAAGCTGATGAGGCAGCTTCCCTCGGCGTGCTTGGTAAATCCGGTTTCGATGGTGATGGCGCGCATTTCGTCGGGCGCGCGGTTCGATGGTCGCATCAATATGTCCTTGTATGAAGCGCGAGCGTTGCGGCGGTCCGCAGGTCGCGTTGGCATAATTCTCGCGCCGCCTACGCGCTTCGCCCTTGAGGCTGCAAGGGGATACGCTAGATTGTACCGGCAATGAGCGCCCGATCCCCTACAAATCTCGACGTTTCGGAACTATCCGGTCGCGCGCGCGACATCTTTCGTCTCGTCGTGGAAGGCTATCTGGATAGCGGCCACCCGGTCGGGTCTAAGGCATTGGCAGGGGAAGGGGGCGTCGATCTGTCGCCCGCCTCGATCCGATCCGTCCTGGCCGAACTGGAAGCGGGTGGCTTGCTGTCGGCCCCGCACACCAGCGCCGGCCGGATGCCCACCACCAGCGGGCTGCGGCTGTTCGTCGACGCAATGATGCAGGTCGCGCAGCCGAACGAGCAGGAACGCGCCGCCATCGCTCAGCGCATTGCAGCGCCAGGACCGGTAGAGAATGCGCTGGAGGCAACCAGCGCGTTACTATCGGACCTGTCGGGTGCAGCAGGAATGGTGATGGTGCCAACGCGGGAACCCCGGCTTTCGCAGGTCAACCTGCTGCCGCTCGGGGAAACCAAGGCATTGGCAGTGCTGGTCGGAGAAGATGGATCGGTAGAAAACCGGGTGCTGGAACTGGCGGAAGGCGGCGCTTCCCCTTCGGTGCTGGAGCAAGCAGGCAATTACATTACTGCGCAGCTTGCCGGGCGCACCCTTCAAGAAGCGCTGTCGGCTATCCGGCAGGATATCAAGAACGGCCATACCGCGCTCGACGATGCGAGCCGGGATCTGGTCGAGCGCGGTCTGGCAACGTGGAGCGAGGATGCGCAGAAGCGTCCGGTGCTGATCGTCAGGGGCCAGGCGAACCTCCTCGACGAAAGCGCGCTGGACGATCTCGACCGGGTGCGATCATTGCTGGACGATCTTGAAAACAAGCAGTCGGTTGCGGCCCTGATGCAGCGCGCCCAACGCGCGAAGGCGGCGCGCATTTTTATCGGATCGGAGAACCGCCTGTTTGCGCTTTCGGGCTCCAGCGTGATCGCTTCGCCCTATCACGATGCGGAGGGCAAGGTGATCGGCGTGCTGGGAGTGATCGGCCCTACGCGGTTGAATTACGCAAGGCTGGTCCCCATGGTAGATTTCACGGCCCAGTCACTGGGCAAATCCCTTTCCAGAATGATTGGTTGAACAGCTTTTATGAACGACGGAAAAATGCCGCCCAAGAGCGCCGGTAACAGCACTGATAAGGGTAAATCCGAAGAAATTCCGGCTGCGGAAGCGGGGCTGGATGCAGCCCGTGATGCCGCCATTCGCGACGAATTGAAAGGCGTGCCGGAAAGCATGCTGGCCGATAATGATGGTGACGATGCTGGCGATGGCAGCGGCGACGGGGGGGACTCTATCGATGATGCGCTCGATCGGTTGCGGTCCGATCTCGATGCGGCACAGCAGGATGTCTTGTACGCTCGCGCGGATACCCAGAACCTACGCCGCCGTATGGAGAAGGATATCGCCGATGCCCGTGCCTACGGTGCGACCGGTTTTGCGCGCGACATTCTTTCCGTAGCCGACAATCTGGCGCGTGCGCTGGATGCTGTTCCCGAAGAATTGCGCGCGGACGAAAAATTTAAAGGACTGGTTGCCGGTATCGAGGCGACCCGGCGCGAGCTCGACAAGGTGTTCGGGCAGCATGGTGTGACCCGCATCGCCTCGACCGGAATGCCGCTAGATCCAAATCAGCATCAGGCCATGCTGGAAATCCCCACCGATGACGCCGAACCCGGCACTATCGTGCAGGAAATGCAGCCCGGTTATATGATCAAGGATCGGCTGCTACGTCCTGCGATGGTTGGTGTTGCAAAGAAGGCGGACTGAATAAGGCTGAAAGCTACAGGCTCACTTGCGTTCAGCTTCGATCTTTTATCCCGACGTTACGTATGGGCATGAAGGAGATTGATGATGACCCGAGTTCGTAAAATGTTCGTTCCGCTGGCAATGGTTTCGGCGCTTTCGCTAACTGCTTGTGCAGAAAACTATGCTGCCGAGGGTGCGCTTGGCGGCGCCGCAGTCGGCGCCGGTGTTGCGGCTGTCACTGGTGAGAATATTGCACGTTATGCTTTGGCTGGTGCCGCAGCTGGCGGTCTTGCCGGTTATTTTGTCGACAAGAACGACAAGTGCGATGGCTATAGTGCGAACCGCTATCTCGACGATGATTGCTTCGGCACCGCGGGATACCCTGCCGATCCACGTAGGTAACTAAAACAACGAAAGGCCCGGACCTTGCTGCAAGCATTGTCCGGGCCTTCATGCATTGTCACAAGAGACGACCGCCAGAATGGTATTTCGGCGAATGGTCAGGTCAGATAATTGAACAGATAGCGCGCGATGAGCAGACCAAGCAGGATGCCGCTTGCCCATTTCGTCCGCACGACCATTGCTGCTCCCATTAACGCAATCAGTAACAGCGTCATGGCAATCGGGCCGACTAGCGCCACTTGCGACCATATGGCCGGGATCGTGGACATGTACCCCCATTGGACCAGCACCAGCGTTATTAGAATGGCAAACACGATCCGCCGAATCCTGAAATAATGGGTATCGAGATCTGCGAACCGCGCTGGTTCGGTTGGAAACACAAGCCTGGCTGCGAGAAAATAACTGGCAGCGAACGTCATGATCGCGAGCAACGATTGGCTTGAAATCGCGAGCTCGTCTCGCACGATCCACGCGTAAGCCCAGAATGACATCAGATCGAGTATGACGAACAGGCCTAGCAACGGCGTAAGCCAGCCAATCTTGAACTGGCTTGATCCGGCATTGGGGTCGTCGATTTGCGCGGAGCGAAGTTCCAGAGCGCGTCCCAAACCAGACAGCAGCTCGACCAGCGAAAGACCAAGGATGAGGCTGTAAAGCGCGAACAGGAATTCGAACTGGGTCATGCTGCACCCGGGAAACGCACCAGCAAATCATAAGCCGCAGCGTCGCCGACGCCAGCAACCTTGGCACCGTTTCGCAGGAAGAACGCGTGTTTGACGATTTCCGCCTGCTGCTCGATGCCGTACCGAACTAGTGACCAGCCCGGCTTCAGGCTGTAATCGTAACGGCACCATGGATGCCGGCGCAGTATCAAATACCAGTCGCCTCGCGTCTGCGTTTGCCAGACATGGACCATCTCATGGATGAACAACCCCTGCCGCATCAGGCCCACTTGGCTGAAGTCGTCGCAATAGCTGTCGCCGAGCGGATGAAAATGCAGATGCCCGCGCGGAGCCATGGTCACACGGCGCGGCTGGAAGGGAAACCATTTGCGCCGCTTTATCGTGACCTTGTCGTAATCGATCGCGTCCCCGAATACCGTGCGGGCGAGCGCAACCTCACCCGCAGTCAGAGCGCGGTCGCCGCCTGCTGGGCAGGAGTTTACCGGCGGTATGAGGGCGCCCGAAATGGCAGAATCGACCGGCAACGGTCCGTTGAACGTCCCGTCAGCGCGCATCGCCAGCGGCGAGGATTTCCACCGGGAAGCTCAATTTATCGCCGCCCGACACAATCAACGTCACCTCGGTCGTGCCGCCCGGCTTGAGGTCTGGCGAAACGCCGGTCGCCATTACATGCTGACTGCCCGGTTTGAATTCCAGCTTGGTGCCTTTTTTAAGCGGGCTCGGCGACATTTCCATCATTTCGACCTGGAAATCCATTTCGCCATATTGGTGAAAGGTAGCGTCCTCCGCCCCTTCCACGGCAACGCGGTTCAAGGCGAGCCCGCGATCCCCATCGTAGGCGAGATTAAAGTATACTGCCGCAGGATTGCCTTCCACGGCGGCCAGAACCATCCGCCCGTCGGTCACCGACAAACCCGGCACCGCTTCAGGCGCGACTTCCTCGGTCGGGGCGCTTTCGCCGCATCCCGATAGCGTCAGTGCAGAAAATCCGAGCAGTCCTGCTGCCAGCTGTACCTTGTTCATGCGTAAGAACCCTATTTGCGAATAATGCGCCCTGCTGGGCTGCGTAGCAGTAACCTAGCGCGGCAGGTTCCGCTGCGCCACGAAAACTTGTGCCGCGAGAAAGCACACCTATATCGCCCTCGAACACAACCTGACGAGCCGCCCAGCCCGCTCCGCCGTTAATGGGGAGCAACCGGGCGGCGTCCAGTTACAAAGAAGGCAATAGGGAAACTATGGCAAAAGTTATCGGCATCGACCTCGGCACCACCAACAGCTGTGTGGCCGTTATGGATGGGGGCAAGCCCAAAGTTATCGAAAACATGGAAGGCGCCCGGACCACTCCGTCCGTCGTCGCTTTCACCAAGGATGGCGAGCGCCTGATCGGCCAGCCGGCCAAGCGCCAGGCCGTCACCAACCCGGACAATACGCTGTTCGCGATCAAGCGCTTGATCGGCCGTCCGTTCAACGATCCGACCACCAAGAAGGACATGGACCTCGTTCCGTACGAGATCGTAAAGGGCAAGAACGGCGACGCATGGGTCAAGGCCGGCGGCGATGAATATTCGCCCAGCCAGGTATCCGCCTTCATTCTTCAGAAGATGAAGGAAACGGCCGAGGCTTATCTTGGCGAAAAGGTCGAACAGGCCGTGATTACTGTTCCTGCCTACTTCAATGATGCCCAGCGGCAGGCGACCAAGGATGCTGGCCAGATCGCCGGCCTCGATGTGCTGCGCATCATCAACGAGCCGACTGCGGCCGCGTTGGCTTATGGCCTCGACAAAAACGACGGCAAGACCATTGCCGTTTACGATCTCGGTGGCGGTACGTTCGATATATCCATCCTGGAAATCGGCGATGGCGTGTTCGAAGTGAAGTCGACCAATGGCGACACGTTCCTGGGCGGCGAAGATTTCGATAACGCAATCGTCGAACATCTCGCTACCGCCTTCGAAAAGAAGGAGAACATGGACCTTCGCAAGGACAAGCTGGCTCTCCAGCGGCTCAAGGATGCCGCCGAAAAGGCCAAGATCGAACTGTCCAGCGCGCAGACCACAGAAGTCAACCAGCCGTTCATTACCGCGCGCATGGAAGGGGGCAGTTCCACCCCATTGCACCTGGTCGAAACGATCAGCCGTTCCGACCTTGAAAAGATGGTCGGCGATCTGATTAAGCGCACACTCGAACCATGCAAAAAAGCGTTGAAGGACGCCGGTATCAGCAAGGATGAGATCGACGAAGTCATCATGGTGGGCGGGATGACCCGCATGCCCAAGGTGCGCGAAGTCGTGAAGGATTTCTTCGGCAGCGAAGTGCACACCGGCGTGAACCCGGATGAGGTCGTCGCCATGGGTGCGGCCATTCAGGCCGGTGTTTTGCAGGGCGACGTCAAGGACGTGCTGCTGCTCGACGTGACGCCTTTGTCGCTCGGTATCGAGACGCTGGGCGGCGTATTTACCCGCATGATCGACCGCAACACGACGATCCCATCCAAGAAGACTCAGACCTACTCGACCGCTGAAGACAACCAGCAGGCGGTTACGATCAAGGTCTATCAGGGCGAGCGCGAAATGGCGCAGGACAACAAGCTGCTCGGCAATTTCGATCTGCTCGGAATTCCATCCGCTCCGCGCGGCGTCCCGCAGATCGAAGTGACCTTCGACATTGACGCCAACGGCATCGTGAACGTGTCCGCCAAGGACAAGGGCACGGGCAAGGAACAGACGATCAAGATTCAGGCATCGGGCGGTCTCAATGAATCCGACATCGACCAGATGGTTCAGGATGCGGAGAAGTTTGCCGAAGAAGACAAGAAGCGCCGTGCCAGCGCCGAAGCTCGCAATCAGGCCGACAGTCTGGTTCATGCGACCGAGAAGCAGCTGGAAGAACATGGCGACAAGATCGACGCCAGCCTGAAGTCCGACGTGGAAACCGCTTTGGCGGAAACCAAGACCGCTTTGGAAGGCGACGATCCCGAAGCCATCAACGCAAAGTCTCAAGCTTTGACCGAAGTAGCCATGAAGATGGGCCAATCGATCTACGAGCAGGAACAGGCAGCCGGCGCTCCGGGTGACGGCGATGCTTCGGCCGACGCCTCGACGCAGGATGACGATGTAGTCGACGCCGAGTTTTCGGAAGTTACCGAAGACGATACCGGTGCCGATAAACCTGCCGACGCTGACGCCGACGCCAAGGCTTAAGTCAGCTCATGAACACCATGTCCGCCACCGGTGCCTCGCGCATCGGTGGCGGTCTGGTTTGAGGCAGGAACATCATGTCTACCGAAACCGATTATTACGAACTCCTCACCGTTTCGCGCGATGCGGATGCAGCGTCTATCAAATCCGCCTATCGAAAGCTGGCAATGAAGTGGCACCCGGATCGCAACCCTGGCGATGCTGCTGCGGAAGCGAAGTTCAAATCCATATCCTCTGCTTACGAGTGCCTGAAGGACCCGCAGAAGCGCGCGGCCTATGATCGGTACGGCCACGCCGCATTCGAGCAGGGCATGAATGGCGGCGGCTTCGGAGGCGGCGGGCAGCAGGGCTTCAGCGACATCGGAGATATCTTCGAAACCATTTTCGGTGGTGGATTTGCTAGCGGCGGCGGTGGCGGGCAACAGCGCGCGCGCCGCGGTGCAGATTTGCGCTACGATATGGAGATCGGCCTGGACGAAGCATTCCACGGCAAGGAAACCCAGATCGAGATCGAAGTCAGCCAGACCTGCGACACTTGCGACGGGTCGGGCAGCAAACCGGGCACCGGCACCCGCGCCTGCAACTTGTGCCGCGGTCACGGCAAGGTGCGGGCCAAACAGGGGTTTTTCGTGGTCGAGCGACCATGCCCCAATTGCGATGGTCGCGGCGAAGTTATCGAACATGTCTGCGGCGATTGTCGGGGGGAGGGCAGGGTGGACTTGCCGCAAACCCTCGACGTCGAAATCCCGCCTGGCGTCGATACCGGTACGCGCATCCGCCTGTCCGGCAAGGGCGAAGCGGGGCCGCGCGGCGCGCCTTCGGGCGACCTTTATATTTTCGTGCACGTCCGCGAACACGATGTGTTCCAGCGCGAAGGCACCACCCTCGGTACACGCGTACCCATCAGCTTTACCACGGCAGCACTTGGCGGATCGGTGGATATTCCGGATCTGTCCGGCTCCACCAACACGGTGGACATTCCCGCCGGGATCCAGTCCGGCCGGCAATTACGTGTGCGCGGCGCGGGTATGCCCGTTTTGCAAGGGCGCGGACGCGGCGACCTAGTTGTGGAGATCGCGGTCGAGACACCAACCAAGCTCAGCAAGGCGCAAAAGGATTTGCTCGCCCAATTCCGCGATACGGAAACAGGTGCCGAATGCCCCGAAAGCCAGGGTTTCTTCGACAAGCTGAAAGGCGCGTTTGCCGGATAGCGTGGTCCACTTGCCGGGGCAGGGCAGCACGCCGCCCGTGTTTTACAAGACGCGCGGCGTATCCTAACGATGGCGTGAAAGGGATTTCCTCCATGCGTCTCAACCCAACTGTCCTTCTAGCTCCTCTCTTCCTGGGCTTGCTTGCCGCGCCCGCGATCGCCCAGCGCAATTTCGACGATGTCGAAATTACCGCCGAAGAGGTCGCGCCCGGAATTTCGGTGCTGTTCGGCGCTGGTGGCAATATCGGCGTAAGCCATGGTCCCGACGGCACTGTCCTGATCGACGACCAGTTTGCCGAACTATCGGACAAGATCGAAGCGGCGGTCGCCGAGCTGGGGGCAGCGCCCGTCAGCTATCTGATCAACACCCATTGGCACGGGGATCATACCGGCGGGAACGAAGCCTTTGGCCGCAACGGCGCGCTTATCTTCGCACACGAGAACGTTCGGCAGCGACTTGCCAATGGGCGCGGCGGCTCACGGCCGATCCCACCCGCTCCCAAGGCTGCGCTGCCGGTCGTCACATTCGGCCAGGGTTTGTCGATGCACCTCAACGGGGACGATGTGCGGATCATTTTTACAGGCGGCGGGCACACCGACGGCGACAGCGTGGTCTATTGGGAGAAAGCCGACGTCATCCATATGGGCGACCTGTATTTCAAGATCCCCGGCTACCCATATATGGACATGGATTCTGGCGGCAACGTCTTGAACGCCATGAACTCGCTCGGTACGGTCATCCGCATGATCGGGGACGATACCAGAGTGATCCCCGGTCATGGTCCGATGTCGAACAAGGCGGAACTGGTCGCCTATCGCGCCATGATAGGACAAGCGGTAGACCGCGTGCGCGCGCTGAAGGATGACGGCAAGACGCTTGAAGAAGTGGTCGCCGCCAAACCGCTGACGGACTTTAACCGGGGGGAGGGCTTTGTCGGACCGGACCAGTTCGTAACCTCGATCTACAACAGCTTGAAAACCGGCAACCCGTAAGTCAGGCGGGCATCGGTCCCATCCGTTCGGTCATTTCCCGGCGCAGTCTCCCGACGAGCCCGGGATTGGCGCGCAGGCGCGGCTCCTCTTCGTCTAGGATAGCCTGGAAGGCGGCGCGCTTGAAATCTTGCACCTGATCGCGCGACACACCGTCCGGCACTGTCGAAACCAGCAGGTCGATCATTCGTTCGGCACCGTGCAAACGCCCCCACAGATAGTCGTTTTCGCGATAGGCCCGGCTGAAAAACGCGCCGAAATTGTAGAATTCGATTCCGCGTAGTGTCGCATTGGTGCCGCCTTCGCGGATCGATGTGGCATCGTCGGGCGATATCCGGTCCACCTTCACCGGATCGAACTCCGTCAGGCCCTCGCTCCTGAGTAAAGGAAGAGTGGCTACGTCGTAGAATGGGAAGCCGAGATAGGCGAGCAGGGCGCGGCGGCGGAGTTCGCGGGGCATGGCTTCCAGCGCCGCCGCAAATTTCTCCTCGGCCTCGGTATCGGCTTCGATCAGACGGCGACGTTCGCCAAGTGCTTCCAGAACCCCCGCGGGGTCGTCCAGAACCGTTTCCGCAATGGCGGCAAAATCATCACCCAGCACCGTGTTGTCGCTGCGTTTGTGATAGATCGCCAAGATGCGATGAATGGCGGTGCGGGCCGTATCCACCGCCTCGTCATCCAGGTCCGGATCTGCCTCCCATTCCCGTGACAGGCGTCGGACGATGGATTGCAGGCGCCTGACGCGGAAGTTGACGTCATGCGCACGGAAAAATGCGACAGCTTCCTCGCTTGCTCCGCCGGACGGGTCGGCCAGGGTGGTAAGGCCGCGTGTGGCAAGTTCGTTATGCAACCGCGCCGCCACCGCACCTTGCGGCAAGTCGGCGAGTGCAGGGGCAGCATTGCGAATAGTGCGCGCGAAGCCTTCCACGATTGCGGTGAACTTGGCCTGCGCATAGGGGTGGAAGGCGAAGCCAGCGCTGGTAGCGGCCGCCTGCTGCGCACGATTGCGCCAGTTGGCAAGCCGTTTGGTGGTGGGCTTGTCCAGGAACAGGGTACGCCCGAACAGCTTGTCGACCGATCGTTCGACATCGGGCCGCATCGCCTGCATGATCCGCTGCAAACGGCGTGCCTCATGCGATTGTTTCTCCAGCACTTCCAGATTGTCGCGGATCGGTTGTTCGCGCGGGATTGTGGACAGCGACCCGAAGATTGCGCGGAAAAACCCGATTGGCCGGGCGGGTTCGTCATCCGGTTCGTTCCGGTCCGGGCGCGGGTCGATATAGACGAAGCGCCGGTCTACCTCGCGCTGAGCAGTGCGGGCCGGGAGAGCTTCGATCGCGCTGGCGAAGGGTGCGTTGACCAGCACCGACCCGTCGATCAACGCCACAGTGTCCAGCGTCTGGCGGCGGACATGAACCGGCATGATGCGCTGCAGGAAAGCTTCGCGGCCACCCCATTCTCGCCCCGTGGTGAAGGCAAGGCTGTCGATCTCGGCAATCTGCATCGGGGGAAAAGCCCCAGGAAAGCTAGCCGTGGCGCGTGCGGCGAAGGTCAGTTCCAGCGGGTCGGCCAGTTCATGCCCCTCCGCCGCCGGCACCTTGCTGCGAAAATTCACTGGCAGGCGGTGTTCGCTTTCCAGCACACGTGGCGGGCTGTTCAATTCCAGCACTTCGGGATGCCCGCGAAAGTCGGTTGTCGTCACCATCAGGTCGATCGTATGGCCGGGCGGAAGCAGCGGTGCACCGTCGGGAGTTGCCTTCATCGCGTCTAGTGCCCGCGCCAGCAGCCTTGCAAATCCTCCGCCCGAAAAGGGCGGGCTGAACCATCGACCGCGCACGAGGCGTGAGACCTTGCGCCGGACTTCGGCGCGGGTTTCCGGCGCCACGCTGTCACTCACCGCATTGCCGGGACGCCGAAGCAGCCATGACGCTATCGGTTGCGCCCAGAACTTCGCGAAACGCCACATCGGCCGCGCATCAGGATGGGTCAGCTCCTCGACATCGGCGAGGTCGAGCCACAAATCGGTCAATGGATCGAGCGATTGGCCCGAATGCACTGCCTGCGCTAGGAACACCGCGTTGATACCGCCCGCGCTGGCACCGGTCAGAATGTCGGGAAGCACGCGAAGGCGAAGATCGCATTCATCCTCGAATCGCTGGAGGATATCGCTATAGACCATTGATGCAGCTGGTCTTTCTGACCCGGCTAACCCTCCATGATAGTCGCGGCTAGCGCGGGCTAGATGCCACAATTCCTTCGTGACGCCATGCATGTATACCGCGAGACTGACGCCGCCATAGCAAACGAGGGCAATGCGGAGTTCTTTTTGGCGCATGGGCAGCTTTTGGCGCGGCAGGATACGAGCGGCAAGGGGTGTTTGTTCAAGGCGTCGAACCGTAGTTGTTTACCGGCTAACATCACAAGCTTGCGTTCTCGATGTGTTCCAACTACCGACGCCGTTATGGCGAAGCCCAAACGCAAATATACATGCCAGGCCTGTGGTTCCATCGCGCATCGCTGGCAGGGGCAATGCGCCGATTGTGCGGAATGGAATACACTGGTCGAGGATGCCCCGGCCACGGTGTTTTCGCAAAAGCACGATTTGTCGGCAGGTGGGCGAGCGGTAGAATTTGTTGCGCTCGACGCGCCGTCCGAACCGCTGAAACGGCGCCCCACCGGGCTCGCTGAATTCGACCGCGCGCTTGGCGGTGGTCTGGTGCCGGGTAGCGCCATCCTGATGGGCGGGGATCCCGGCATCGGGAAATCCACACTGCTGTTGCAGGCGGCTGCGCACGTCGCGAAAGCTGGCGGAAACGCAGTCTATGTCAGCGGGGAGGAAGCTTCGGCGCAGGTGCGGATGCGCGCCTCGCGGCTCGGTCTGGCAGATGCCCCGATCAAACTGGCTGCAGCGACCTCGGTCCGCGACATTCTGACCACATTGGGCGGGATGGAGCCACCGTCGCTGCTCGTCATCGATTCGATCCAGACCATGCATTCCGACACGATCGAAGGCGCGCCGGGCACGGTCAGCCAGGTGCGCGGCTGCGCGTTCGAACTGGTACGCTATGCCAAGGAGACCGGTGCAGCGGTCGTACTGGTCGGTCATGTGACCAAGGACGGCAGCATCGCAGGTCCGCGAGTGCTGGAACATATGGTCGATGTTGTGATGAGCTTCGAAGGAGAGCGCAGCCATCAATACCGAATCCTGCGCGCGCTCAAGAACAGGTTCGGCGCGGTAGATGAGATCGGTGTGTTCGCCATGGCGGGCGACGGGCTGGAGGAGGTGGCAAACCCGTCCATGCTGTTCCTGTCTGGCCGCGACATGCCGCTTGCTGGCAGCGCGGTGTTCCCGGCGCTGGAGGGGACGAGGCCGGTGTTGGTCGAGATACAGGCACTGATCGTGCGCTTGCAATCCGGTGCAACGCCGCGGCGAGCGGTTGTGGGGTGGGACAATTCGAGATTGTCCATGTTGCTGGCGGTACTGGAATCGCGCTGTGGGCTGAACTTTTCCTCGGCCGAAGTCTATTTGAATGTCGCCGGCGGGTACCGGTTGTCCGATCCTGCGGCGGATCTCGCAGTGGCCGCTGCGCTGGTATCGGCTCTGGCGGACAAGCCCCTGACCAATAAGAGCGTTTGGTTCGGCGAAGTCTCTCTGGCCGGTGAAATACGCCCGGTATCGCATAGCTCCCTGAGAGTGCGCGAGGCAGCCAAGCTTGGCTTCGATCATGGGTTTGGCCCGCAGGAAAGCGATGCGAATTTACCCGGACTTAACTTTACTGGCCTCAAGCAACTGGCCAATCTCGTTGACCGCATCGTTACAAAGGCATAGTTTTCGCAGGATTATGACGGGCTTTGACATTATCGTGTTGGCGATTGTCGGATTGGCGGCGATCGGCGGTTTCATGCGCGGCTTCGTGCAGGAAACGCTGTCACTGGCCGCGTGGATCCTGGCAGTGTTCGCCATCCATTATCTTCACACACCACTTTATGATTGGTTGGTAGGCGCCGTCGGGACGGAACCCGGGGCGGCGATCCTCGCCTTTGTGCTGCTGTTGTTGATACCATATGCGGCCATGAAGGTAATTGTGCGGTGGACCGGTGAGACGCCGGAGAACCCGGTGCTCGGGCCGTTTGACCGTGTTCTCGGCTTCGGCTTCGGCATGGTGAAGGGCGCTATCGTGGTGGTATGCGCGTTCGCACTACTCGTGCTGGGTTTCGATAGTGCTTGGGGCGTGGCGGGGCGGCCGACATGGATCCAAACCGCACGCACGTATCCATTGGTGAATGCGGGCGCGAACCAGTTGGTCGATCTAATCGGGCAGCGGCGGGCAAACCTGCGCAGTGCAGAAGCGGAAACAGACGGCCAGTGACCGCGTCGTCCGGTGTGCTGTATACTCCTGAAATTCTGGGACTCGCCGTATCGCTGGCAGCCTTTCCCTATGACGATAATGCCAGCCTGAAAGGAAGCGAACGGTCGCGCACTTGCGGCAGCCGGATCGCTTTTTCTTGCGAAGCTGCGGCTGACGGCGCGATAGAATCGCCAGGTATCGCGGTTTCGGCATGTGCCATCGGGCAGGCGGCGGCAGCGATCTTCGTTACTGATGCTGCGGGGCGCACCCCAGCTGATTTGCTGCGAGCTTTGAAATCGATCGAGCGTTGGCTTCGGCACCCCGATGCTGCAACTGTAACACCACCGGACTTGCCAGGCCTGCAGGTGCTGGCCCCGGCCGCCGCCTTTCCCGCCCGGCACGACGCCATCATCTTGCCGTGGAGGGCAGGACTTGCAGCGCTTTCCATCATCGGAGCCGCGGGTTAAGGCTGCGTGCGACATTCGGGCCTGAGGGGGCCTTTGGGGGAGGAACCGCCGCGCCATGAACGACGCTGTAAAACCGAACATCAAACCGTATCACGAACCTAGCGAAAAGGAGGTTCGCCTGGTCATTGCGGCCTCCAGCGCAGGCACGGTGTTCGAGTGGTATGACTTCTTCATCTATGGGACATTGGCGAGCCTGATCGGAGCCGCATTCTTCCCCAGCGGCAACGAAACACTGCAGATCCTGCTTGTCTGGGCCGGCTTCGCGGTCGGCTTTGGATTTCGTCCATTGGGAGCAATCCTGTTCGGTTATCTTGGAGACCGGTTGGGGCGGAAGTACACGTTCCTCGTCACGGTGACGCTGATGGGAATAGCGACTGCCGGGGTAGGCATGATACCTAGCGCTGCAACCATCGGCCTGGCTGCGCCCGTCATCGTGATTGCTTTCCGCATCCTGCAGGGTCTGGCTCTTGGCGGGGAATATGGCGGAGCCGCGATCTATGTCGCCGAACATGCGCCGCCTGAAAAGCGCGGTTATTATACCAGCTTCATCCAGGCGAGCGTGGTCGGCGGTTTTGTCTTGTCGATCGCCGTAGTGCTGGCCTGCCGGGCACTGATCCCTGCCGACGACTTCGCCGAATGGGGTTGGCGCCTGCCGTTCCTGCTTTCCATCGTCCTGCTGATAATTTCGCTTTGGATGCGGCTGAAACTTTCCGAAAGTCCGGTGTTCCGCGCCATGAAGGAGGCGGGGGAGACAGCCGCCAACCCGTTCAAGGAAAGCTTCACCTACCCCGGCAACAAGAAGCGCATTTTCGTGGCTTTGTTCGGCATCACGGGCGTGCTGACCACCATCTGGTACACCGCGTTCTTCAGCGGGTTGTCGTTCCTGCGGCGCGACATGCGGATGGAGGAACTGTCGGTCGAACTAATCCTGTTTGCAGCCGGTCTGCTGTCGATGGGGATGTATGTGATCGTGGGCCGCTGGTCGGACAGGGTGGGGCGCAAAAAGCCGATTATTATCGGCGCGCTGCTGGCGCTGGTCCTGCTGTTTCCGGTGTTCTGGGCGATGGGCAGCCTTGCCAACCCCGGCCTGGCCGCTGCCGCGCGCGATAATCCTGTGATGGTGACCGGGCAGGAATGCTCGACCGATCCGTTCGCGGAACTGTTCGACCGCGAACAGAGTGAGTGCGGACGTATCCTCGAAAGTCTGACTGCAAGCGGCGTTGCGTATGACGTGGCCGAGGGCGATACGCTGGCAGTGACAGTGGGTGACAGTGCGGTAGCGATCGCACCGGAGTGGATGGCGGACGGCACCGCGCGCCGTGAAGGGTTGCAGGCGGCTCTCGCCGGCAATGGTTTCGACTTTTCCCGCCAGACCCCGTCGTCACCCGCCGTGCTCGGCATTCTTGCGTTGCTGCTGGTGCTAGGCGGTTTGTCCGCGCTGACCTACGGGTCGGTCGCGGCTCTTCTGGCGGAGATGTTCCCACCGCAAATCCGCTACAGCTCGATGTCGATTCCGTATCACATCGGCGCCGGCTATCTGGGCGGTTTCCTGCCGCTGATTTCCGGATTTATCGTAGCGCGGACGGGCGATGTGTATGCGGGGTTATGGTATACCTGGGTGGTGGTAGCGTTCGGAGTAATCGTGGCCTGGTGGGGCCTGCCGGACGGGCCGCCGCGCGATTTTGACGACCGTGGCTGAGCGGACCGCCGCTTCGACGCCATTGCCGCCTCCTACCCTCAGGCTGAGAGTCGACACCGAAGCGTTGGCCGGCAACTGGCGCGCGATGGACGCGCTGTCGGGTAGTGCGGCGACAGGCGCTGCGATCAAGGCGGACTGTTATGGCCTGGGTGTCGATACCTGCTTGCCTGTACTGCGCGATGCAGGGGCGGCGGGGTTTTTCGTGGCGCATTGGAGCGAGGTTCCCGGCGCTCTAGCCTATGTTCCGGGCGAAAAAATCGCGGTGCTGCACGGCCCGCTCCACGATGCGGATTGCAGTTTCGCCCGCGCGACCGGAGCGGTGCCGGTTATCAACTCGCTAGAACAGGCGCGGCGCTGGACCAGTTCCGGCGGCGGGCCATGCCACCTGATGGTCGATACAGGGATCAACCGGCTGGGTATCGCACCTGGCGAAGCAGGCGATCCATCTATCGCAGCGCTGGAGGTGGATGTCCTGATGTCGCATCTCGCCAGCGCGGATGAAGATAGCGATCGCAATGCGCAGCAATCGCGACGGTTTGCCGAAATTGCCCAGAGCTTACCGCATAAGCGCACTTCGCTGGCCAACAGCGCGGGCATCGCGCTCGACGAGGGTTTTCATCATGATCTGACCCGGCCCGGTCTGTCGCTTTACGGCGGCATCGCCCGGGCGGAACTGGGGAGCCGCATTCGGCAGGTGGCCTTTCCGCAAGCCGCCATCCTCCAGACCCGGCAGTTGGGCACTGGCGATGCGGTGGGTTACAATGGCGAGTTCGTTGCCCCTTCACCTACGCCCACCGCCATCGTATCGCTGGGCTATGCCGACGGTTTCCTGCGCGGATGGGGCGGCGCATACCTTATCCACGAAGGACGCAAATTGCCCCTGCTAGGCAAAGTGTCGATGGATATGGTGGTGGTCGACCTATCCGCCGCGCCGGAGCTGGCAGAGGGAGACTGGCTGGATTTGCCGTATTATTTGCCCGATGCTGCGCGGCTATCCGGCCTGTCCCAATACGAAGCATTGACCGTACTGGGCCGCCGTTTCCGGCGATAATGTTGCATTGCACATATTGCAGGTGCTAAATGCAGCAAAACTGCAACATTTCGGCGTACAGATCGCCTACATCCTACTGAAAGTAATCGCCACATGGCCAAGCGCAAAGCCCAAGACGGCGACATCATCATTATCAAGAAATACGCCAACCGGCGCCTCTACAACACCGGTACTTCCAGCTACATCACGCTGGACGATTTGTCGGCCATGACGCGCGACGGGGTCGAGTTCAAGGTGATCGACGCCAAGTCGGGGGAGGAGATCACCCACTCCATTCTGACGCAAATTATCATGGAGGAAGAGGCAGGTGGCAACCAGATGCTGCCGCTGAGTTTCCTGCGCGACTTGATCGGAATGTACGGCAATTCGATGAGCGCGATGATGCCATCCTATCTCGAGGCGATGATGGGCAATTTCCGGCAGAACCAGTCCAAGATTGCCGAGGCTTTCAAGGCCGGGGCGGGCAAGAACCCGATCGCCGCCGTGCATGAAACCAACATGGCGTTGATGCGCGCCGCCGCCGACGTGATGATGCCCGGCAACAAGCCGAGAACGCCGCAGGGCAAGCAGGCGGCAGATGCCGCAGCCCCTTCCGAAAGCGACGAGATTGCCGAGTTGCGCGCGCAAATGAAGGCCATGCAGGCGAAGCTGGACAGACTCAGCAAGTAATAACTTTCGGCAGTCCGACGCATAGCTGCATCCAACCCCTTGCATTCATGCCCGATCCGCTCGACAACCGGGTCATGCGCAAACTCATCCTGCTCGCCGCCTGCCTTTCCGTACCGGCCTTGGGGCATAGCGTTCCTCCACCAGCGCCGGAAGAGGCCGTTTCGGCAGATCGCCTCCGGGCCGATGTGGAAAAACTGGTGTCCTTCGGCACCCGCCACACACTTTCGTCGCAGACCGATCCGACGCGCGGAATCGGCGCGGCGGTCGATTGGGGTGCCGACACGTTTCGAGCCATCTCGATCGATTGCGGCGGCTGCCTGACAGTCGTCCTGCCGGAGCGTATGGTGGAAGGCCGCCGTATCCCCACGCCCACACGCCTGCGCAATGCGGTTGCCATTCAACGCGGGACCGAGCGACCGAACGAGGTGGTGATCATACAGGGACACATCGACAGCCGCGCCACCGATGCGTTTGACGCGGTCAGCGATGCGCCCGGCGCGAATGACGATGCCTCCGGCACTGCCTTGACGATCGAAGCCGCGCGGGTGCTCTCGAAAAACAGTTACCCAACCACCATCGTATATGCACTGCTTTCAGGTGAGGAACAGGGTCTGTATGGCGGGCGGTTGTTGGCCGATTACGCCGAGGAACAGGGG
Organism: Alteripontixanthobacter maritimus; assembly: GCF_003340475.1. NCBI lineage: Bacteria > Pseudomonadati > Pseudomonadota > Alphaproteobacteria > Sphingomonadales > Erythrobacteraceae > Alteripontixanthobacter > Alteripontixanthobacter maritimus. Next base: position 1,117,198 of record NZ_QBKA01000002.1, read on the forward strand.
TGGACTGTAAAGGCGGTGCTGAACAACGACGTCGTCGGCAATAGCTGCGGCTCTGACGGATATTGCGATGCGGAGCATGTGCGTGTCTTTTCCGAAGGACCGCGCGCCGATCTGACCGACGACATTCGCGCTGACCAGCGCCGCAGCGGCGGCGAGAACGACAGTCCCAGTCGCAACCTGTCTCGTTGGCTCGACACGCTGGCCAGCGAAGACCCCGCCGGCCTCGACGTGCGCCAGATCTGGCGGGTCGACCGGATGGGCCGCGGCGGCGACCAGATACCTTTCGTTGAAAAAGGGTACCCCGCCATCCGGTTTTCCGTTGCGGTGGAAGACTATGAACATCAGCACCAGGATCTGCGCGTGGAAGACGGCGTGACATATGGCGACACGGTGGACGAGATGGACTTCGGCTACCTTGCCAAGGTCACGCAACTGAACGTGCGTGCCGCATCGCGTCTGGCATCGGCCCCCATGCCGCCCGCGCCCACTGCGCAAGCCGCCGTTCGGACCTTTACCGAACTGGAGTGGGAACCAGTGCACGGCGCGCTCGACTATACCATCTGGAAACGTCGCACCGATCAGCCGTATTGGGAAGCCGAGCCGGTCATCGAAAACGTGGTTGCCACGTCCGCCAAGCTGGAGGGCGTTCGCGGTGACGACTGGTTCTTCGGCGTGAGCGCGCGGGGCGAAACCTTCGTATCCAGTCCCATCGCCAGCGCGGTTCCGGCTGGCGCGTTTGCGCCCGTAACGCAGCCCGCCAACCCGAAGTAATCGCGCCCGACTGCTCAACCATTGCGCCGGGGCACGCTTGCGCCCACATTGGGGCGGAATGAAAAAACAACCAAAATACGGCCTGCCAACACCTGCGCAGGTCCTCGAATTCCTGCAAACCTCTACCGGCCAGACCGGAAAGCGCGAAATCGCGAAGGCTTTCGGCCTCAAGGGACAGGAAAAAATCGCACTCAAGAAACTGCTGAAGGACATGGCCGAAGAAGGCCTGATCGACGGCCGCAAGACTGCGTTCCACAAAATGGGCGGCGTACCCAAAGTCTCCGTTTTAAAAGTCGTCGAGATTGAAGATGGCGAGGCGATTGCCGTACCAGAAAGTTGGCAACCCGATGATGGGACTGCCCCGCCGCGTCTGCGCCTGATCGAACGCAAGAAAGGCGGTGCGGTGCGTGTGGGCCACCGCGTGCTCGCCCGGACCGAGCAGGTGGGGAAGGGGTGGCAAGCCCATGTGATGAAGGTTTTGCCGGAGCGAACCGAGGGGCTGATGGGCGTCGTCGAAGTGGATGCCGGCGGCACCGCCTGGCTCGCGCCGGTCGACAAGCGCGTGCGCCATTCGTCCGAGATCAAGGATCTTGGCGGAGCCGAAAAGGGTCAGCTGGTTCTCGCAGAACCAGCGGGGCGCTCACCCAAGGCCGGAGTGAATGTGATTGAGGTGCTAGGCGATCCGCTCGCCCCGAAAAGCTTCAGCCTGATCGCGATTGCGAAGCACGGTATCCGGCATGTGTTTCCGGACGAAGTACTGGCCGAGGCCGAGATTGCAGCGAAGCTTCCGCTCAGCATCGAGGATCGCGAAGACCTCCGCCAATTGCCCATCGTCGCCATCGATCCTGCCGATGCGCGCGACCATGACGATGCCATCTGGGCCGAACCCGATGGCGAGGGCGGCTTCGATGCGCTGGTCGCGATTGCCGACGTCAGTTTCTATGTCCGCCCCGGTAGCGAAATCGACCGCGAGGCGCGCAAGCGCGGCAATTCCGTCTATTTTCCCGACCGCGTCGTGCCGATGCTACCCGAAGTTCTCAGCGCGGACGTATGCTCGCTGAAATCGGGCGAAGACCGTGCAGCCATGGCGTGCCACCTCAAGATCGACAAGGATGGCGAGATCACCGGCTGGCGTTTCACGCGAGCGATCGTCAGGATCGAGCAGGTCATCGCTTACGAGGATGCGCAGGCGGCCATCGACGCCGACACTGCGCCTGAATATCTGCGCAATCTGTGGCGTTGCTGGAAGCTTCTTTCCGAAGCGCGGTCCGCGCGCGAACCGCTTGATCTCGACCTACCGGAACGCCGCGTGATGCTGGACGACGAGGGCAAAATTACCGAAATCGCCGTACGTGAACGGCTGGATGCGCACCGCGTCGTCGAAGATTTCATGATCGCTGCCAATGTCGCCTCGGCCAAGGCGCTGGAAGCGAAAAACGCGCCGGTCGTTTACCGTATCCACGAAACGCCAAGCCGGGAAAAGCTATTAGCGCTTAAGGAATATCTGCAAACGCAGGGACGCAAGCTGGCATTGGGTCAGGTCGTCACACCCGGCCTTTTCAACCGTTTCTTGAAGGATGTGGCGGACGAAAACGAGAAGGCACTGCTGATGGAGGCGGTGCTGCGCAGCCAGGCGCGGGCAGAGTACAATCCTGCAAATGTGGGGCATTTCGGCTTGGCGCTGGCGTCCTATTCGCACTTCACCTCGCCCATTCGGCGCTATGCCGATCTGCTCCTACACCGCAGCCTCGTCGATGCGTTCAAACTGGAACAGCCTGCTCCCAAAGCGAAGCTGCCTGCGGAATCGGGCCTGTCGGATCGTGACCGTGAGGACCTGTCGAAGATTACCGACATCATCAGCCAGGCTGAACGGCGGGCGATGGAGGCGGAACGCGATACAGTGGATCGATATGTCGCGGCATGGCTTTCCGGCCGCGTCGGGGAAACGTTCGAAACGCGCATAACGGGCGTGCAGAGCTTCGGCTTCTTTGCCACCATACTGGGACTGGGCGGCGATGGTTTGGTGCCGGTTTCCACACTGGGCAACGACTATTTCAAATATGACGAAAAGGCTCAGGCCCTGGTCGGCGAACGGTCCGGCCAGAGCTACACCACTGGCGACCGACTGAAGCTGAGACTGGGCGAAGCCAATCCCCTGACCGGAGCAATGAAGTTCGAACCGCTGGATGCCGATGGCAACCCCATCGAACCACGTGGCCGCAAACCGGCACCAGGTCGCAGCGGATCGGGCAAGGCGCGCGGAGCCAAGGGTAAGCGGGACGGTTCGGGCGCAAAGCCTGCGCAGGGCAAGCGCGGACGGCCTTCCAACATCCGGCATCAGGGCCGCAAGAAAGGCGGGAAGGGCCCGTCCAAAAGCAAGCCCTGACAGGAAAGGCGGAACGGCGAACGCACGGCGCGCATTGGTCTGGAAAGGAGTTACTTTCCAATATGCTCAAGCCAAACCAAACCGTCCCGACACTGGAACTGCCGCTGACCATCGACGCGCGTTTCAGCCTTGCCGACCAGACGCCCCACACCTTCACGATGCTGGTGTTCTATCGCGGTAAGCACTGCCCCATCTGCAAGAAATATCTGACCGAAATTGGCAGCAAGCTTGGTGTAATAACCAAACGCGGGATCAATCCGTTCGCGATCTCGATGGACAGCCCGGAACGGGCCGCCGTCAGTCACGAGGAATGGGAGACCGGCGATCTGCCGCTCGCGCACAGCCTGACTGAAGACACGGCTCGCGAATGGGGTTTGTATATCTCGTCGGGCCGCGAGGGGAGCGAAGAGCCGGACGTGTTTTCCGAACCTGCACTGTTCCTTATACGCCCCGATGGCACTTTGTTTTTCGCCCAGACACAGAGCGCCCCGTTCACCCGGCCGTCGATCGACGATCTAATGGACGCGGTCGATTTTGTGGTCGAGAAAGATTATCCGGCGCGCGGCAACCTTACCTGATGTGACAGCTTAGGCGAGGCGGTCGATCTGCTCGACCGCCATGCTGCCCGGTACGATATAGACGGGGCAGGCAAGCGCGCCGGCGTGGGCGCTGAAATGCGACACCAGCGGCCCGGGCGGGCCTTCGGCTGCTGCGCCCAGCACCAGCGCTGCAATGTCTGGATTGTCGGCGATGTAATCCTTGATGACGGCCTGCCCCTCGCCTGTCCGTACGGCAATGGTAGGCATCCGGCCGCTTTCGGTGAATAGATTACCTGCCGCGCTGGTTGCCAGAACCTCAGCCCGGTCGCGTGCTTCTTCTTCGATCGTTGCCTGGATGGTGCCGAATGCATTGAAGTTTTCGCGCGGGACGAGCGCAAGGATATGCAACCGTCCGCCGGTGTTGGCGACCCGGCGCGAGGCGAACCGCAGCGCCTTTCGCGCTTCCTCCGTCTCGTCCATAATTACCAGGTAAACGCGCATCACAATCTCCCACCAGACGCTCGCGGCGCAGGCCTGACTATCGTTTGAAAACGTATGCGTTGCAAGCTGGCCGCGTTCTCCGGCGATTTCCGTAGCGTTCAGCCTTGCCCGTCAGTTGCAAATTGTCCATCAGAGCAAGGCTGGCCGTATCGCGGTCACGGTACCGACCAGAAGGGGCCTTGCCAGAAGCCATGCCGATCCAGATTCGAATGCCCGCATTGTCCCCCACGATGGAGGAGGGCACGCTTGCCAAATGGCTGCTGAAAGAAGGCGACGCAGTTGCCTCGGGCGATATCATGGCGGAAATCGAGACCGACAAGGCGACCATGGAATTCGAGGCGGTGGACGAAGGCACCATCGCGCAGATCGTGATTGCGGAAGGCACGGAAAACGTGAAAGTCGGCGATGTGATCGCAATTCTGGCCGAGGACGGCGAAAGCGCCAAGGACGTGGCGGCTGCCGGCACGGGTGATGGAGAGGATGTAGCTGAAGTTAAGCCCGCTGCTGCTACCGCCGATGAAGCGTCCAGCAGCGATGAAGCAGTGCCCGCTAAAGCTGCTTCGCGCTCCTCGCAATCCGCGACGGAGCAAGCAGACGCGAAACCGTCCGCTGCGCAGAAATCTACCAGCGACCGCATCATTGCGTCGCCGCTGGCCAAACGCATTGCAGAGCAGAAGGGCATCGACCTCGCCTCCGTCACCGGTTCAGGCCCGAACGGGCGTATTGTAAAAGCCGATGTGGATGGCGCGAAAGCCGGTGCTGCGCCTGCCCAGACGGCGCCGTCCGATGCCACGATGCCTGCACCGAAAGTGCCCGTCAAAACTCCTGCCGAAAGCGAGTTCGGCGCGCCATACGAAGCGCAGAAGCTCAACAATGTGCGCAAGGTTATCGCGCGTCGCCTGACCGAGGCGAAGCAGACCGTGCCGCATATCTATCTAACCGTGGACGTCCAGCTGGATGCGCTGCTCAAGCTTCGCAGCGAGCTCAATGCTACGCTGGAAGCGGACGGGATCAAGCTGTCGGTCAACGATCTGCTGATCAAGGCGCTGGGCCGCGCGCTGGCCCGCGTTCCGCAATGCAACGTCAGCTTCCAGGGCGACGAACTGCACCAGTACTCGCGGCAGGACGTGTCAGTCGCCGTGGCCGCGCCGTCTGGGCTGATAACACCGATCATCGTAGATGCCGGCCGCAAGGGCCTCGCCCAGATCAGCACCGAGATGAAGGAACTGGCGGACAAGGCACGCGAGGGCAAATTGCAGCCGCACGAATATCAGGGCGGCACCGCCAGCCTGTCCAACCTCGGCATGTTCGGTACCAAGCAGTTCGACGCGGTCATCAACCCTCCGCAGGGCATGATCCTGGCCGTGGGCGCTGGCGAGAAACGCCCGCATGTGATCGACGGCGCGCTCGGCATCGCTACTGTAATGAGCGCCACCGGCAGCTTCGACCACCGCGCCATCGACGGCGCGGACGGCGCCCAGCTGATGAGCGCGTTCAAGGAATTGTGCGAAGCGCCGATGGGGCTGGTGGTCTAATGACCGATCGCATTCCTTTCATCCGCACCACCGCCATGCCGGCCGATACCAACCCCTATGGCGGGGTGTTTGGTGGCTGGCTGATGGCGCAGATGGCGCTTGCCGCGGGGTCGCTGGCGAGCCGTGAGGGGCAGGGGAAGGCGGTGGTTGTTTCTGCCACCGACTTTGCATTTCCGGGCGCGATGGCGGTTGGTGACGAGCTTAGCGTCTATTGTGACATTACGGCGACCGGGAACACCTCGCTCACCATCGCGGCGGAGGCCATTGCGCGCGAACGGAACGGCGATGCGACCACACTGGTCGCAAGCGGAACTTTCAAGTTCGTGCTGCTCGATGATGAGAACCGTCCGCGCGGTGTCCGTTTGCCGAATGAAGCGGCGCTGGAAGTGCCACCGACCATTCTGAAATCCGGCAATGACGCATGAGTTGGCCTGGCTGCACAAGAGCATCGCTTGGACGATTACCTGTTCTACAGCGCAGCAAACTTGGCAGGTGTTGCGTATGACCGATAAACCGTGTCATTTCGCCGCGCCCGAACGGGCCTTCAAGCGGGTCGACCGGGCACGCTGAACCCAAGCCAAAAGATGACGCAATGGGCGTATGCCGACTGTCACTCTCCTACAGACAAAACAGAGAATTCCGATGGCCGAAACCAATTATGACGTGATTGTGCTGGGCAGCGGACCGGGCGGCTATGTGGCCGCGATCCGGTGTGCCCAACTAGGTTTGAAAACAGCGATTGTGGAGCGGGAGAAGCTGGGCGGCATCTGCCTCAATTGGGGCTGCATCCCGACCAAGGCGCTGCTGCGCTCTGCCGAGGTGTTGCACTATATGCAGAACGCCAAGGATTACGGCCTGACGGCCACCGGAATCGAGGCCGATCTGGATGCGGTGGTGAAGCGTAGCCGGGGCGTGGCCAGCCAGCTCAACCAGGGCGTTACGCATCTAATGAAGAAGAACAAAATTGCGGTGCATATGGGGGAGGGGACGCTGACCTCCGCCACCACGCTGGACGTGAAGGGCGAAAAGGGCACGGAGACACTGTCCGCCAAACACGTCATCGTCGCCACGGGTGCGCGGGCGCGGGACTTGCCCTTCGCTCCAGCGGACGGGAAGCGCGTCTGGACCTACCGCCATGCCATGACGCCGACCGAAATGCCGACGAAGCTGCTTGTCATCGGCAGCGGTGCCATCGGGATCGAATTCGCCAGTTTCTACAATGATATGGGCGCGAATGTGACCGTGGTCGAAATGCTCGACCGGATCGTACCGGTAGAGGATGCGGACGTATCCACCTTCCTTACAAAATCGCTGACCAAACAGGGTATCACCATTCGCACTGCGACCAGCGTGGAGGATCTGGAAGTCGGCGCGAACGGCGTAACCGCCAGCATCAAGGGGCAGGACGGTAAGGTCGAGAAGGCCGATTTCAGTCACGTCATCGTCGCCATTGGCATCGTGCCGAACACCGAAAACATAGGCTTGGATAAACTTACCGAAATGGAGCGCGGCTTTATCCAGATCGACGACTATGGCCGCACTGGAACCAAGGGCTTGTGGGCTATCGGAGATTGCGTGCCCGGCCCATGGCTGGCGCACAAGGCCAGCCATGAAGGCGTGACCGCGGCAGAAGCCATCGCGCAGGAACTGGGCAACACAGACGTTCATCCGCACCCGCTCGACCGCAACAACATTCCCGGCTGCACCTATTGCCATCCGCAGGTCGCCAGCGTCGGCCTAACGGAGGCAAAGGCGACGGAGGCGGGGCATAAGGTGCGCGTCGGCAACTTCCCTTTCATCGGCAATGGCAAGGCTATCGCGCTGGGCGAGGCGGAAGGCTTCATCAAGACCGTGTTCGATGCCGGCACCGGCGAGTTGCTCGGCGCGCATATGGTGGGGGCTGAGGTTACCGAGCTGATCCAGGGCTATACCGTGGGCAAACAGCTGGAAACCACCGAGGCGGAACTGATGCAAACCATATTCCCGCACCCGACACTGTCGGAAATGATGCATGAGAGCGTGCTCGATGCCTACGACCGGACGCTGCATATGTAAGCCCGTCCGCCGGAACGGGTTTGCTGCGCCGCACGTTATATGCGGCAAGGAGAACCGCGATGGAATATGAAATGACGGACGAGCCGCAGCGCAGCGAAGGCGAACCGGAAGCGCCCGACTATGAGGATACGAGCGAAACCACCGAAGAGCATCGCGCGCTGATGAACCAATCCTCGGTCAAGCCGAGCCAGTATCCCAAATCCGAACTGGCGGCGCAGTCTCTCGTTCAGAAAAACAAGCTCAAGCAGCCGAAATAATTTGGGTCTACCCTACGGCGCGCATCATCTCCGCACACAGGATCGCGCCGTAGGTCCCCAACGCATAGCCCAGCACCGCAAGCAAAACGCCGACCGGCGCAAGGGCCGGGTGGAATGCAGCAGCGACCACAGGAGCGGACGCTGCTCCGCCCACATTGGCCTTGCTACCGACTGCAACGAAGAAAAACGGCGCGCGGATTATCTTCGCCACGACCAGCAGCAGAATAACGTGGAACAGCATCCAAACGAGGCCAATAGCCATGAACGCTGGTGCATCGCCCAGCATCAGGATGTTCATCTTGGTTCCGATTACGGCCACCAGCAGGAAAATGAACACGGTTCCGAACTTCGAGGCACCAACCCCCTCCAACTGACGCGCCGGCGTGAAGCTGGCGATCAGTCCAAGGGTAGTCGCGAAGACCACGACCCAGAAGAAGGTGCTGGCCATGACGCTGTCTTCACCATTCACAGACGCAAAATATGCACCAAGTGGCTGCGACAGAAGATGGCAGATTCCGACCACTGCAAACGCCACGCCAAGCAGCAGGACGAGATCGTTGGCTGTCGGGGTGCGCTCGACCGAACTGCTGAAATTCGCCATCTTGACCTTCAATCGCTCGATGGCGGAACTGTCCGCACCCAGCCACGCATCGACCTTCTCGCTCGCGCCCGCGCCATAAAGCAGGAACGCCATCCAGATATTCGCCACGATAATGTCCACTGCGATTAGCGCGGAGTAACGGGTCTGGTCGTATTGGTAAACTTCCAACATGGCAGTCTGGTTGGCGCCTCCGCCGATCCAGCTACCCGCCAGCGTTGCCAGTCCGCGCCAGGCAGCCTGATCACCGGTACCAAGGACGGACGGATCGAACTGCGCCACGATCCACAGCGCTAATGGACCGCCCAGAACAATACCGATGGTGGCGGTAAAAAACATGATCAACGCTTTGCTGCCAAGGCCAATGACACCCTTCAAATCGATACTCAATGTCATCAGGAACAGCGCGGCAGGCAGGAAATAATCCTTGGCGATGGTCCACAAGTTGGATTCGGTTACATCGATCAGCCCGAATGTCGTCATCAGCGATGGCAGCAAGTAAGCGACAAGAATGATGGGGACGAAGGTGTAGAATTTCTGCCAGCCCGGACGGCCGCGGGTGAAGAACACGAATGCCAGAACGGTCGCCAGCAGGCCGAAGATTATGCGATCGTCGGTGATCATCTTGGCGCCCCTCCCAAGGCGATTTTTTATTTCCCCACCCCCTGAAGTGGATTTTATGGCGGAAGAGGTGGGATTCGAACCCACGGTACGGTTCCCCGCACGACGGTTTTCAAGACCGTTGCATTCGACCACTCTGCCACTCTTCCGCAGTCGCGCATCGGCTAGCGATCCCCGGCGCATTTGTCACCTGCGCTAGGCCGTGTTTGCTTGTAGGACCGAACAAGTTCTGTTTGCGTTATAATTCATTGGCGGGTCACGCGCAGTGTGAGACAAGCCCAATCATGAGAAAAACTCCCCCTATGAAGCATCTCTTTGTCGCACTCGCCGCTACCGCCTGTGCTGTCCCGTCAGCGCCGATCGCCGCGCAGGATATGTCGTTCGATGCGTATAAGCAGCTGCTGATCGCCCGCGCCCGCGCCGAGGGAGTCAGTGAGCCGACGATTCGCCGCATGACCAGCGACTTGACGCCGAACTCCCGCGTGATCGAGCTCGATCGGGGTCAGCCTGGATCGCCCACGAGGCGCGGTTATCCAGCGCTCCAACCCTATCTCGACAAGCATGTCGACAATGCGCGCATTTCTGGCGGCCAGCGAATGTACAGTGCGACGCGCGGCATCAGCAGCCGGCTGGAGCGCGAATACGGCGTGCCAGCGCAGATCATGGTCGCTATCTGGGGACATGAAACAAACTACGGCAGCTATACCGGCAATTTCGATCTGTCGCGCAGTCTGGCCACCTTGGCATGGGAAGGTCGCCGCCGCGACTTGTTCGAGGCTGAATTCGTCGATTTGTTGAAGGTCGCGGACAAGGGATATCCCCGCTCGCGCCTGAAAGGGAGCTGGGCCGGCGCGTTCGGCAATCCGCAGTTCCTGCCGAGCGTTTACCTGCGGCTGGCGCAGGATGGTGATAATGATGGTCGCGCGGATATTTTCGGCAATCGGGCCGACACGTTGGCGTCCATTGCCAATTATTTCCGTGATGCCGGATGGCGTCCCGGACAACCCTGGGGCGTACGCGCGAGTGTTCCGTCCAACCTTGACCGGCAGGCCATTAAAACCGACATGGTAGCCCCTGTGTGCCCTAGGGTGCACGAGCGGCACAGCAGCTGGAAAACCGTGGGTGAATGGAAACAATTGGGCGTCACGCCGCAGCGATACCTGGCCGACGACGTGATGACCTCGTTCTTCCAGCCGGATGGACCCGGCACGCGCGCATGGCTGTTAACGACAAATTATCGGGTTATCCTCGAATATAACTGCTCGAATTACTACGCTATGAGTGTGGGATTGCTTGCAGATGAGATTGCCCCTTGATGTTCGCCGCGGGTTCGACGCCCGCTTTCTGACCTTGGCCCTGGCCGCAGGGCTGGCTGGTTGTGCCGGTGGTTCCGCCAGTGACAGCCCGATGGCTGCCAGCGCCGCCACGCCCGTCAGCGCGGCTGACCGAGTGGGGCCGGGTGCCGATTATCCGCAGATCCTCGGCTCGTCATTTGTGGTGGACGGGACCGAATATGTTCCAGACGCCTCGCTCAATTATGATGAGGTCGGCTATGCCGGCCTCGACGCGGCAGCCAGCGGATTTACCGCTTCCCACAAAACTTTGCCGCTGCCTTCCTATGCTGAAGTGACTTCGCTGACCGACGGTCGCACGATACTCGTCCGGGTCGAACGACGCGGGCCGATGACGAATAACCGGCTGGTTGCACTTTCACCCGATGCGCGCGCCGAGCTGGGTCTGGCCGAAGGCGCTGCAATCCGCATTCGCCGGGTCAACCCTCCCGAAACCGAACGCGCCGAACTACGTGGTGGGAAGGCTGCGCCGGAGCGTATGGCGACACCCGCGCCGTTGCTCGCAATTCTTCAACGCAAACTCCCTGCGGCAGGCTCAGTATCGCTGGCGCAGCCGCGCGCGCCCGTTTCGCGGGTGACATCCGCCGAGTTGCCACCATCCAGAGCGGCACGTCCGGCAGTCGTCGCCCAGGCTGCACCGGTTGCTCGCCGGTTCGAAGAAGCTTTTGGACAGCGTAAGGACGCAACTATACCCAAAGCGGTGACGACCTATCCGTTGCCAGCCCTCCCCGGCGTGAGCCAGCGCTCCGCGACTTTGTCTGCAGCCCAGTCCACCGTAGCACCGCGGGCAATTGCGACGAGGCCGACCGTCACCCCAGCCGCAAACGCCGCTGCCAAGCGGGCTAACTTCGTCATCCAGGCAGCTTCGTTCGCCAATCGCGAAAATGCTGATCGGGCGGCAACCGTGCTGGATGGGCGGGTAATGCGGGCCGGACGCTATTACCGTGTGCGTACCGGCCCCTTCGCAACCCGTGGACAGGCCGAAGCAGCGCTCGCCAAGATACGGGCCGCAGGCTATAGCGACGCGCGAGTACAAACCACCGGTTAGGCTGCCTGCTTTCGCCGGGCGGCGGGAGTGTGACTGATCCGTTTTCTGCTTTCGATCGCTACCTTTGTAGGGGCGTGCCTTTCGGTGCCTGTGTTCGCGCAGGACAGGGCAGACTTTGCGCCGCCGACACAGGAACAGGCACCGATCGCGCTGATGGTCGATCTGTCGACCGGGCAAACGCTGCATTCGCGCGCTGCCGACCGGCGTTTTATCCCGGCTTCCATCACCAAGGTCATGACGCTGTTTCTGGCTTTCGAGCTTATGGAGGAGGGTAAGCTGCGCACTACGCAGCGCTTTTCCGTATCGCCGCAAGCGTTCGAAGAATGGCACCGGAAGGGCTCCACCATGTTTCTCGCCCATGACGGGAAGCCCACCGTGGGGGAACTGCTGACGGGGATCGCGACGGTTTCAGCCAATGATGGATCGATAGTGCTGGCCGAAGGTGCCGCAGGATCCGTTCCGAACTGGGTTGCGATGATGAACCGCAAGGCGCGTGAAATCGGCATGACCAATAGCCGCTTCGGCACTCCCAATGGTTGGCCTGACGAAGGCCACACCTTCGTGACCGCTCGTGACCTCGCTACACTTGCTGGCACTTTGATCGAGCGCCATCCGCAGTTGTTTGCCCAGTATTTCGGGCAATCGGGCATGCGCTACAATGGGATCGCGCAAGATAATCACGACCCGATTACTGGCAAGGTCGCAGGCGCTGACGGCATGAAAACCGGCTTCACGAACGAGGCTGGTTACGGCTTTTTAGGCACGGCAGAACGGGACGGGCGCAGATTGGTGATGGTAGTGGCCGGTTCTCCGCGTTCCCGGATACGCAACGATGCTGCGCGCAGTTTCATGGAGTGGGGCTTCGACGCGTTCGACCTGCGACGCTATTTTGCAGCGGGAGAGCGCGTTGCTTCGGTACGGGTCCAAAATGGCAGTATGTCCAGACTGGATCTCGTCTCCGCGCGCTCGGTTGCCATCGTGGTACCGAAAGGCACCAACCCGGCACTGAAGCTATCTGTACGCTACGAAGGCCCGCTGGAAGCGCCGATCCTGCCGGACGAAGCGGTGGCCCGCCTGCATTGGCAGGTCGATGGAATACCGGCCCATTCGGTGCCTCTGATCGCGGATAAGCCGGTCGCAAAGGCGTCTTTTCTGCGGCGTATCCTTAACGGCTTTGCCGCGTGGTTCGCATGAAAAAAGGTCTGTTCCTCGCTTTCGAGGGCGGTGAGGGGACCGGCAAGTCCACTCAGTCGCGGTTGTTAGTGGAACACCTGCGCGCAGGCGGGTACGATGTCGTGCATACGCGCGAACCGGGCGGGACACCGGGAGCAGAGGCCGTCAGGACACTATTGCTCGACCCGCCGGGGGAAGGGTGGGGCGCACGGGCAGAAGCCCTATTGTTCGCCGCCGCACGCGCCGACCATGTGGAAAAGCTTATCCACCCGGCGCTCGATGCCGGAAAGATCGTGGTGTGCGACAGGTTCGTCGGCTCATCGCTGGCGTATCAGGGCGGGGCAGGGGGGCTGGGCCGAGACGCGATACTCGATCTACACTCTTTTGGCAGCGAAGGGTTGATACCCGACGCCATGTTGATCGTGTCTGTTCCTCCTGCCGAGGCGGCGCAGCGCCTCGCCGCACGCGATGGCAACGATAGCGATGCGATCGGGGGCCGCGACGAGGCGTATCACGCAGCCGTGGCCAAGCACTTCGAACTACTTGCGGCGCAAGACAATCCCTCGACAATTGCGATTGACGGCACGGGGAAGCCCGACGCGGTGCAGGCCCGTATTCTGACCGCCATTTCGCCTCTGCTGAAAGATCGCCAGTGACACTGATAGGTCACGAGCAACCTCTGCGCCAATGGCGTGATGCGCTTGCGGGTGCGCGGATGCATCACGCCTGGCTGCTTGCCGGCAAACAGGGCGTGGGCAAGCGGCATTTTGCGGAAGAGGCGGCGGCCGATCTCGTTCGTTCGGGCGGAGGAGGGGATAGCGACGGTTTAACGAACGTTGCGAGCCACCCCGATATCCATATCCTCACCCATCTGCCGAAGGATGATAAGGAGAATGCCAAGCGCGAAAAAGGCGAGCCCTACGAGCGCAAGCGCAACATCCCGGTCGGGCAAATCCGCGCAATGCAGCAACGCCTGAACACCCGCCCGACCATGGGAAGCAGGCGCGCTATTATTATCGATCCCGCAGACGACATGGAGGCGGGCGCGTCCAATGCGCTTCTAAAGAGCTTGGAAGAACCGCCGGAAGGCACCTTTTTCCTGCTCGTCGCACATCGGCCCGCGCAGCTGTTGCCCACGATCCGGTCACGCTGCCGGTTGTTGCGTTTTCCCACTTTGGCCGATGCCGAAATGCAACGTGTACTTGCCGATCACGCGCCGGAAGCCGGTGCCGATGCCCGAAGCGCGGCGATTTCGGCGGCGGCAGGTTCGCCCGGCGCTGCGCTGGACTTCCTCACGCTAAACCTTGGCAAGGTCGATGCTGCAATCCGCCGCATTTTGGCAGAGGGCGACGATGATTTCAGTCGCCGCGGCGATCTCTCCCGCGAAATTGGCGGCCGTCCGTCACGCAAACGCATTCAGGCCGTACTCGATCTGGCTTGCGGCGCACTTGCCCGCGCTGCGCCCGACGCCGCCGGTTCCAACCGCATCGCAATGATCGACGCGCATGACGCGCTGGTGCGATTGAGCGGCGAAGTTTCGACCTACAATTACGACGCTGGATTGCTGGCGATGGAAATCGGCACCTTGCTCGCCAATGCTGCACCGCATAGGGACCGCGCCCATGGCTGAGCCCTTCTACATTACGACCGCGATCTCCTATCCCAACGGACGCCCGCATATTGGCCACGCCTACGAGGCGATCGCCGCAGACGTCATCGCGCGTTTCCAGCGGGCCAAGGGCCGCGACGTACGGTTCCAGACGGGCACGGACGAACATGGTTTGAAAATGGCGCGCAAGGCCGAGGAGCAGGGTAAGACCGCCCGCGAACTGGCCGACGAAATGAGCGGGTATTTCAAGGCTATGTGCGACGCTCTTGATGTGTCGTATGACCGATTTATCCGCACGGTCGAACCAGACCATCACCATGCCAGCCAGGCTATCTGGCAGGCGATGGAAGCCAGCGGCGACCTGTATCTCGATCGCTACGAAGGTTGGTACTCCGTCCGGGACGAGGCCTATTACGACGAAAGCGAATTAACTGACGGAGCAGACGGCGAAAAACTTTCTCCGCAAGGCACGCCGGTCGAATGGACCAGGGAGGAAAGCTGGTTCTTCCGGCTGTCGAACTATCAGGACAAACTGCTCGCTTTGCTGGATGACGATGCCTTCCTGCGTCCTGAAAGCCGGCGTAATGAGATGAAAGCGTTTGTATCGGGCGGTTTGCGCGACCTTTCGATCAGTCGAACCAGTTTCGATTGGGGGGTGCCGGTACCGGGCAGCGATGGGCACGTCATGTATGTGTGGGTCGATGCTCTGACCAACTACCTCACCGGCCTCGGCTACCCCCGGATGGACGGTGATATGGCGAAATACTGGCCGGCGGATCTGCATCTCATCGGCAAGGATATAGTGCGGTTTCATAGCGTCTACTGGCCGGCGTTCCTGATGAGCGCAGGTCTGCCGCTGCCCAAGCAAGTGTTCGGCCACGGATTCCTCCTCAACCGGGGAGAAAAGGAAAGCAAATCGGTCGGCAATGTCACCGATCCGGTGCTGCTGGCCGAGACGTTCGGCGTCGATGCCTTGCGCTATTTTCTAATGCGCGAAGTGGCATTCGGGCAGGATGGCAGTTACTCGCCCGAAGCAATCGTAACACGCGCGAATGCCGAACTTGCCAACAGTTTCGGCAATCTGGCGCAGCGCAGCCTTTCCATGATTTACAAGAATTTGGATGGCAAACTTAACGCGGGTTACGCCCGGCACGCGGATGATATCGCCTTAGCGGATGAGGTGGCCGGGCGGATCGCCGCAATGAAGAACCGGTTTGAAACACTGGCCTTCAGCGATGGCCTGGAAGAGTGGATGCGCGCCGTCTTTGCCTGCAACGCCTATGTCGACGAACAGGCTCCTTGGGCGCTGAAGAAATCCGATCCCGCGCGGATGGAGGCGGTGTTGATGACGCTGCTGCGTTGTACCCGTGATCTTGCCATCGCCGTGCGGCCAGTGGTTCCCGCGGGCAGCGACCGGATGCTGGATCAGATTGGCGTTCCGAAAGACGCTCGGGATTATGCCGCGCTGTCCGACGAGAATTGGTTTGCGGCCTTGGCGCAAAGCGGCTTCGTGCTTGGCAAGCCGGAAGGCATCTTCCCACGTCTCGACCTGCCTGAAAGTGAAGCGGCGTGATGCTCGTCGATAGCCATTGCCACCTTGAATATAAGGGAATTGTCGAGGATCAGGCAGTAGTAATCGATCGCGCACGTGAGGCCGGGGTAGGGACCTTCCTCAACATCTCCACCCGCCGCAGCGAATGGGAGCAGGTCGTCGGCACGGCGGAACGCGAGCACGACATCTACGCCACCGTCGGCATTCACCCGCACGAGGCGGATGCGCATGAGAATTTAGGCGCGGATATTCTTCGTGCGGCAACCCGGAACGATCGCGTGGTCGGGATCGGTGAAACCGGGCTGGATTATTATTACGACAAGTCCGATCGGGCGGTTCAGCAGGCGCTCTTTCGAATGCATATCGGCATCGCCCGCGAAACCGGGCTGCCACTTATCATCCACACTCGCGATGCCGAGGACGACACGGCGGCGATCCTCGCCGATGAAATGGAGAAGGGCGCCTTTCCGGCATTGATCCACTGCTTTACGGCTTCGGCAGATTTCGGCCGCAAGGTGCTCGATCTCGGATTATCGATCTCCATCTCCGGTATCGTCACGTTCAAGAATGCCAAGGATTTGCAGGATGTCGCGCGCGACCTTCCGGCAGACCGGATGCTGGTCGAGACGGACAGCCCGTTCCTCGCGCCGGTACCAAATCGCGGCAAGCCTTGCGAACCTGCCTTCGTGCGCGACACAGCACAGTTCCTTGCCGATCTACGAGGCGAGACACTTGAGGATCTGGCGTCAAATACCACCCGCAACTTCTTTAAACTATTCGATAAAGCCAGGATGCCGACGTGAAACTGATCATGCTTGGCTCGGGCACCTCGACCGGGGTGCCGCGTGTCGGCAACGATTGGGGGGAATGCGATCCCTCCGAACCACGCAACCGCCGAAGCAGGGTTTCCATTATCGTCGAAAGCAAGGCCGGTAAGCGTATCCTGGTCGATACGTCACCCGATTTGCGAATGCAGATGCTGGACAACAACATCAAACGGATCGACGCGGTGTTCTGGACCCATGATCATGCCGATCATGTTCACGGTATCGATGATTTGCGCGTCCTTCGCTATGATCGAAGTGGGCCCATACCAGGCTATGCCGGGGAAGAAACCGCCCGACGCCTGCGCAAGCGCTTCGACTATGTGTTCGAAGGACAATTCGGCTACCAGACAATCGTCGAGATGAATGCGCTTGAGCGGGTCAGGCTGTGCAACGGTTTTGCCGTTGATTGGTGCACTATGCCGCATGGTCCTGCGCGCAGCACAGCCTTTCGATTCGAAAATGATGGCAGGTCAATCGGTTACGCGACTGACTTTAGTGCAATTACCGACGAAATGTTGCGCACATTATCGGGGGTCGACCTGCTGGTAAGCGATTGTCTGCGCAGGCGGCCGCATCCAACGCACGCGCATCTCGATATGGCGCTGGAATTGGCCAAGCGAACAAAAGCCCGCCGCACCGTGCTGACCCATCTCGACAAAAGTATGGACTATGCCACCTTGCGAGACGAGCTGCCGAAAGGCATCATGCCCGGGTTCGACGGGTTGGAGATGATGGCATGAACGATGTGCAACTGGTTCAGATCATTGCTATGTTGGGCTGGCTTATCCTGGCCGGTGGGGCTCTGGCATCGCACCGTCTGCAATGGAAAGAAGGCTTGCGTCTGGCACTGATCTGGGGTGTCTTATTCCTCAGCGCGGGATTGCTATTTACGCTGTTCATGGACTGATGCGGCGACAAGCTGCAGCGGCAAGACTTGAGGTTTACTAGCCACGCGGTGTCGTGGAGCATTATGTTGTAACCCAAGCATCAACTTTATAATTTAACATAATACTTATTATCAATCTAACGTCGTGCTGGCCCTACCTTTGCCAGATTGCCATATTGGGCGCAAAATATGATGTCATTTTGATTTACGTGAATGAGCTGAACGAGAGCTAAGATCCTCAGGCAGCCTGCTTTAGGCAGATCTTCAGAACGTCCTAAAATTCTCAGCTGCATGCCTCGACACAAAACACACCATTGCGGACACGCTGGTTTTGGAACATAAAGGGAACGGATGATTCCTTCATGATTGACAAACTTTGGCGCTATCAAGCTACCTCTTCCACCGCACTTCGCGTTCCTGCGAACGAATCTGCCTCTGCGGAACCGACCTTGCAGGAAGCTTTTGCAAGCGGTGGAGACGCGTCGGCAATCGGACTTGCCTTGTCGCAAATAAATGCCGGTCCGCATGCGTCGCTTTTGTGGGTTCAGGACCGGCAAGCGATACGAGAGATGGGCCGTATGTTTTTGCACGGCATTCCATCAGTTTTGGGGCAGGATGTCATCCACATCACGGCAAGCAATGGCCGCGAAGCGTTGTGGGCAATGGCAGAAGGGCTGAAATGCGCCGAACTGGGTGCAGTGATTGGCGAGATACATGGCGATCCCCGCGCGTTGGATTTTACCGCAACACGGCGATTGGCCGTCGCGGCGGAGCAACATGGTGTGCCCGCCTTTCTCGTCAGGATAAACGGTCATGCCGATCTGAGTGGCGCTCGGCGGCGCTGGCGTGTGAAAAGCCGCCCTTCCCTGCCACATCCGCACGACAAAACCGCTCCGGGAGCGCCTGTCTGGTCGCTCGATCTGTTTCGCGCGCGCGATATGCAACCCACGCGCTGGGATGTGAGCTATGACGGAACGGCGCATCGTCTCGATCTGGTTTCCGCAGATGGCGATGGACCTCTGGAGGAAGAAACACGGCAGGCCGGATGATGGAACGCCGCTGGTGCTGGTTTCCGAAGGCACTCATGGCACTGTAATCGACGCAGCCAGTACTGCCGCATTGCACGCGGGTGCCAAATGCGGCCAGCGCCTGACCGATGCGCGGGCGATCTGCCCTGCCCTGGTGGTCGAGCAATCCAATCATGCAAGTGACGCCGCATGGCTGGAGCGCCTGACAGGCTGGGCCCACCGCTGGAGCCCATGGACCGCGATGGACGGCATGGATGGATTGTTGATCGATGCCACGGGCGCAGCGCATTGTTTTGGCGGAGAAGCCGCGATGCAGGCCGACATGCGCGCGCGCTTTACCGCCATGGGCTTTGTCAGCCATGTGGCCATTGCACCCACTATCGGTGGGGCATGGGCGCTGGCCCGCTTCGGCTCTGCTTCAGGAACGGCAAACGTGGATCGGGCCGATCTTACCCGCGCGCTCGCCCCCCTGCCCATCGAATGCCTGCGGATCGATACCGATGTAATATTGCTGCTCCGCCGTGTCGGGCTGAAAACCGTTGGCGCGCTGGCTGATATTCCCACGCTGGCACTGGCGCGGCGGTTCCGGTCGCTGGGACTGGCGAAACGCTTCGCCAGTCGCAAGGCGAACGCACAAGCCAATCCGCTGCACCGATTGCAACAGGCGCTGGGACATATCGAGGAGACTGTTGCACCGCTGGCAGAGCGCACTGTCTATCGCGCGCAGTCCCGTGTGCTGGAACCAATCCGTCATCTTGCACTGCTTGAACCTCTCCTCGCCGACCTTGCCACTGATTTGTGCGACCAGCTTTTTGCCCGTCAGCAGGGTTTGCGCCGCGTAAGGTTCGAGGCGTTTCGGGTCGATGGCCATATCGCTGTGCTGAACGCCGAAACCGCATCTCCGATCCGCATTCCAGACCATATTGCGCGGCTGTTTTCGGAAGGGCTGCAAACGCTGGATGCTGGGTTTGGCTTCGACGCGTTCGCCCTCACGGCATTATGGCACGAAGATATGGCTGCGCTGCAGGCAGCGCTGGATGAGGAGCCTGTCAAAGGCATCGCCCTGCCGCAATTGATCGACCGGTTATCCGCCCGGATTGGCGCGGACCGTGTGAGCAGGCCGGTTCCCTATGCCAGTCACGTACCGGAACGATCCGTGGGTTGGCGGTCCGCCTTGCAAGGAGAGCTGGATTTCGCGCCACCAGCACCATCCAACGAACGCCCGATCCGCCTGTTCGATCGCCCCGAGATCATTACCGTGATTTATGCCACGCCAGAAGGCCCTCCCCGCCGGTTCCGCTGGCGGCGGGTGCTGCACGATGTGGTGAAGGTGGAGGGGCCGGAACGGATCGCACCCGAATGGTGGCGCGAACGCTCTACTGCCCGGTTGCGCGATTATTACAAGGTGGAGGACGAAGCCGGGCGGCGCTTCTGGATTTTTCGTGGCGGCGTTGTGGATGATGGCCGCGGCGGTCCGCCGCAATGGTTCATGCACGGGTTGTTCGCATGATGGGGCGGCTTTTATAACATGCCCGATCCATCGCTCACCCCGCCCAAGCCGATCCTGGTACGGACCGATGATTTCGAACCCAACGCGCCTACCCCTTATGTGGAATTGGGCCTTATTAGCGCGTTTTCATTCCTGCGCGGTGCATCGCAGGCGCGCCAGATCATCGAGACCGCTTTTGAACTCGGGTACCATGCACTCGGCATTGCCGACTGCAACACGATGGCAGGCGTTGTGCAGCATCATGCCAATGCTAAGGTCGCCAAAATTCGTCCGGTTATCGGCTGCCGTCTGGAACTGATGGAGGGGTATGCATTTCTTGCTTACCCGAAGGATCGCGATGCCTATGGCCGGCTGTGCACACTGCTTTCCCAAGGCAAGATGCAAACGCTGGATGGTGAATGGCAGGACAAGGGCGAATGCCACCTTACGCTCGACATGCTCGCGCAGCATAGCGACGGCGTTCAATTAATCGCATTGCCGGGCGACGATGTGGCTGCCTTCTCCAAAGCACTACCCAGCCTGGCGGTGAAACTGCCGTCCCTCAAACATATTGCCGCAGCATATCTGTACCGCGGAAATGATCGCGCGCGGATCGCAATGCTGGACCAGCTGGCGGCCGATAACGGGCTGATGATCCTGGCCACAAACGATGTACATTATCATGTGCCAAGCCGCCGCCCGCTGCAGGACGTAATGACCTGCATTCGGGAAAAAACCACCATTGCCAATGCAGGCTATCTGCTTAACTCAAACGGCGAACGCCACCTGAAATCTCCGGAGGAGATGCAGCGCCTGTTTGCCTCATGGCCTCATGCGATTGCGGCCACGCGCGACGTTGCGGACGCCTGCAATTTCTCGCTCGATGAATTGCGCTACGAATACCCCGAACTCAGTGTGCCCAAGGGCATGACGCCAAACGAGTATCTCGCAGAACTGACCTGGGCCGGTGCGCAGCAACGTTATCCGCAAGGAACCCCTGCCGCCATTCACGCGACGCTGGAAAAGGAACTGGCACTGATCGCGAAAATGGAATTTTCGCCCTATTTTCTGACCATTCACGATATCGTTCAATACGCGCGCAGACAGGGAATCCTGTGCCAGGGGCGCGGGTCGGCTGCCAACAGTGCGGTCTGTTACTGCCTCAAGATCACTTCCGTCGATCCGGCACAATGCGAGCTTTTGTTCGAACGGTTCATTTCCGAAGAACGCAAGGAACCGCCCGATATCGACGTCGATTTCGAACATGAACGGCGCGAAGAGGTTATCCAGCATATCTACAACCAATATGGCCGCGACCGCGCCGGACTATGCGCCACTGTGATCCACTACCGCCCGCGCAGTGCCATTCGCGAGGTGGGTAAGGCGATGGGTCTGTCCGAAGATGTAACGGCCTCAATCGCGAAGACGATCTGGGGCAGTTGGGGCAGCGAAATGGATGGGGAACGGGTGCAGAAGGAAACCGGGCTCGACCTGGCCGACCCCTATCTCAAACGAGCCATCGCTTTAGCCGATCAGATGATAGGAATGCCGCGCCATCTTTCGCAGCATGTTGGCGGATTCATCCTGACCAAGGGCGCGCTGACCAACACGATTCCCATCGGCAACGGAGCTATGCCGGAACGCAGTTTCATCGAATGGGACAAGGACGACATCGAGGAACTGGGCATCCTCAAGATCGATGTTCTGGCGTTGGGAATGCTGACCTGCATCCGCAAATGCTTCACACTGATCGAGACACATTGCGGCGAAACCCATACCCTCGCCAGCGTGGAGCAGGAGGATGCGGCAGTATACGACATGCTGCAAAAGGGGGATTCCCTGGGCGTATTCCAGGTGGAAAGCCGCGCGCAGATGAACATGCTGCCGCGTCTACGACCCAAAACGTTTTACGATCTGGTCATTCAGGTTGCTATTGTGCGGCCCGGTCCGATCCAGGGCGACATGGTCCACCCATACCTCAAACGCCGCAAGGGCAAGGAAGCGTTCGAATATCCATCGCCCGGCATCGAATTTGGTGACCCCGATGAACTGAAGGATATCCTCAAGCGCACATTGGGCGTGCCGATCTTTCAGGAACAGGCAATGAAAATCGCCATGGTAGCGGCGCGGTTCAGCCCGGCCGAAGCAAACCAGTTGCGCAAGGCCATGGCCACCTTCCGCAGTCGCGGCCTGGTGTCCGAACATAAGGAAAAGATGGTCGGCCGTATGGTGGAGCGTGGATACGACGAAGAATTTGCCGCACGGTGTTTCAGCCAGATCGAGGGGTTCGGCGAGTATGGTTTTCCCGAGAGCCACGCCGCCAGCTTCGCTCATCTCGTTTATGTCTCCAGCTGGATCAAACACTACTACCCGGCGATCTTCGCCGCCGGGCTGCTCAATTCCCAGCCAATGGGGTTCTATGCACCGGCACAGATCGTACGCGATGCGCGCGAACATGGCGTCACGGTGCTTGCTGCCGATGTGAACTACAGTCAGTGGGACAACACTGTCGAATGGCAAATGATAGCCGGGAAAAGGCAACTTGTCCTGCGGCTTGGCCTGCGCCAGATCGAGGGGTTCGGTGAAGCTGACGCGGCTCGCCTGCTGAACGCGCGTGATACTCCTTATGCCGATCTGGAAGATCTGAGAGATAGGGCGCGGCTGCATTCGCGCCCGATCAACCTGCTTGCTGCCGCCGATGCGTTCCGTTCCACCGGCAAGGATCGCCGCGCAGCCCTGTGGGACGCCCGGGCGTTGAAGGCGGTTCCGGACCTGCCGCTATTCGCTTTCACACGTCAGCGCGACGAGGGTGAGGATGCGTTGGTACAGCTTCCTGCTATGCCACTGAGCGAGCATGTTGTCGCCGACTACCAGACCATGCGGCTGTCACTGAAAGCGCACCCTTTCACTTTCCTGCGCCAGACCTACACCGAACAGGGGTTCATACCCGCTGCCACGTTACGCGATCAGCGGTTCAACGCGCCGGTCAAGGTGGCCGGCATCGTGCTAATCAGGCAGAAACCGGGTAGTGCGAAGGGTGTATGCTTCATCACGCTGGAAGATGAAGGTGGGGTCATAAATCTTGTCGTATGGCCCGACGTAATGGAGCGATACCGCAAGGTCGTGATGGGCGCGCGTCTGATGGAGGTTCATGGAAGGATGCAGAAAGACGAGGACGTAATCCATGTTGTCGCCGAACAACTCTATGACGCAACGCCTAAGCTGCTTAGCCTGTCCGACGATCTGCTGGAAACCGACGTAGCCCGCGCCGATCACGTGGTCAGCCCGCTCCCCAGCAGCCTCAATAGTCACCCGCGCGACGCGAAGGTCATTCCATCGTCCCGGGATTTCCACTGAGACCAATTGGAGCACTAGCCTTCCTTGGCATAAGCTTAGTTTATTCACACGTGCAAAAGCTGGGCGGCAATGGCTATAGCCCGCGTGATGGTCAACACCCCCAACGACACCGAGCCCACCGATACCGCGTCGGACTCCGTCCAACGCTTGCTTACCGTAATGGCCCGTCTCAGGGACCCGGTTACAGGCTGCAGCTGGGATTTGGCACAGGATTTTGCCTCCATCGCGCCTTATACAATCGAGGAGGCTTACGAGGTTGCCGATGCGATCGAACGCACGGCCTATGCGGATTTGCGGGAGGAGTTGGGCGATCTTTTGCTGCAGGTCGTTTTCCACGCGCGGATCGCTGAAGAAGCGGGACTGTTCACCTTTACCGATGTTGCAAACAGCATCAGCGATAAGATGGTAGCGCGTCACCCGCATATCTTCGGCAATGCGGGCGGAACCATGGGCGAAACGCGCTGGGAAAAACTCAAGGCCGCAGAACGCCAGCAGAAAGGCGAGGCGAGCGCGATGGACGGCGTAGCCACCACCCTGCCCGCAGCTTTACGCGCGCAAAAGCTTCAAAAACGCGCCGCCCGTGATGGGTTCGACTGGCCCGACACGGCCGGTCCGGCAGCCAAGGTCATCGAAGAGATGGAGGAGCTCAAAACCGCCGATGCCGGTCACAAGGTGGAAGAGGCGGGCGACCTGATGTTTGCCGCAGTCAATCTGGTTCGCGCTCACGGTATCGCCGCCGAGGATGCCTTGCGCGCGGCCAACCGCAAATTCGAGCGCCGTTATCGCTCCATGGAAACGCTGGCGAACAACACCGATGCAAGCTTTGCAAACCTGACACTCGACGAAAAAGAGAGCCTTTGGCAAGCCGTCAAACGCGGCGAGAAATCATAGGCTTTCGAACTGTCCAAGCTCTTTCGGATTGAGCAGCACCTTTAACCGCCGCAACGGCTCACCGTCGAGCTCGCCGGCGTCGGAATCCTCTGCTACATCGCCGTGAGCGTGCAGCCAGGCGATGCGCCGCCCTGCCCTTGCAGGCAGCACGATCTCGTGCAATTGCGCCTTTGCGGTGAGCAATTCGGCGATACGGGTGTCGAGGGTGTCGACCCCCTCCCCCGTCTCGGCTGAAACGGCCACGACCATATCGTCATGGCCCGCCTGCTCCCGAATGTCCTGCGTCCGGTCACCTTCCAGCAGATCGACCTTGTTCCAGACTTCCAGAATGGGAATAGGCGGCTTTGCAGGCTGAATATCCTCGCCGTTTTCGGCTCCAGCATCGATCACATCGAGATCGCGCAGGATCGATAGCACCTGCGACTTTTGCGCGGCGCTCGCAGGGTTGGCGATATCTCTCACATGTACGATCAGGTCGGCGCCGGTAACCTCTTCCAAGGTGGCGCGGAAAGCGGCAACAAGCTGCGTCGGAAGATCGGAAATGAAGCCGACAGTATCGGACAGAATCGCCTTTTCTACGCCCGGAAGCGAGATGGCGCGCATTGTCGGGTCCAGCGTGGCGAACAAAAGATCCTCCGCCATCACTTCTGCGCCGGTCATGCGGTTGAACAGCGTGGATTTTCCGGCGTTGGTGTAACCGACAAGAGCAACGACCGGCCATGGGGCCTTGCCGCGGCGGTCACGGTGCAAGGTACGTGTGCGGCGCACCTGGTCCAGTTCGCGGCGCAATCGCCCCATCCGCTGGCGGATCATCCGGCGGTCGGCCTCGATCTGCGTTTCGCCCGGACCACCGAGGAAGCCGAAGCCGCCGCGCTGCCTTTCCAGGTGGGTCCAGCTGCGCACAAGGCGGCTTTGCTGGTAGTCGAGATGCGCCAATTCTACCTGCAGGCGCCCTTCCGCAGTATCGGCGCGCTCACCGAAAATTTCCAGAATCAATCCGGTGCGGTCGATAACCTTGCGCTTCAGCCTGTCTTCCAGATTGCGCTGCTGGATCGGACTGAGCGCGCCATCGATGATGACAAGTTCGGCATCTTCCTGCGCGCAAGCGGTGGCAATATTGTCCACCTGACCTTGTCCGAACAAGGTGCCCGGCTTCACCGCACGTATGGGAATAATCTCTGCCCGGGCAACGACCACACCGATAGCGAGCGCGAGGCCGCATGCCTCTTCGAGCCGCGATTCCGGTTCAAGATCGTGAACTGTGCCGCGAATGTCCGGGCTGATAACTACGGCGCGCGCGCCGCGGGTTACATCGTCGAGCAGATTGTCATCGAAACTCAACTGTCGTCGCTTTCAGTCCAGTCGTCGGTGAGGTCCACATTCTCGGCCGGCTGGATAGTGGAAACGGCGTGTTTGTACGCAAGTTGCACATACCCATCGCGTTCCAGCAACACACTAAACAAGTCATAGGCGGCAATCGCGCCTTGCAGCATCACGCCGTTCACCAGAAACATCGTGACCTGCACCTCTGCTTCGCTGACGCGTGACAGGAACACGTCTTGCAGCAGACGCTGCTTGCGGTTTCCCTCCGCGCTTTCGAATTGCGAAGCATCCATCTGGTCTGCCGGCATAATCGTGGAAACAGCGTGTTTGTACACGAGTTGCGAAGCACCATCACGGCGCAGTAGGATCGAGAAATTATCGAACCAGGTAACGATACCCTGCAGCTTCACGCCCTTCACCAGAAATATGGTGACCGCCGACTTGTTGCGGCGAACATGGTTGAGGAAAGCGTCCTGCAAGGCCACCGGCTTACCGGACGCACCAGATGTTTTTGCCGGCGCTTTGGACGGTTCCGGGGTCGGGCGCGGACGGGGGGACAAGGTTCCCGATTCTGACATGGTTCGCGGTCCTCTTTTTTGTTTTTGGCAGAGCCGCTTCTGCAGCCTGCATTCTGGGCCGGACTGAAATGCCGAACCCGATTATCTCTGCTCTAGATCATTGCGTCTTGGCCGGTTTTCAAGTGCCTATATTACGTAGTTGCGCTCACGCCTTTTCGCTGTTTTTCCGATCGGCCATACCGAGCAGCTTCAATTTTCGATGCAATGCCGAACGTTCCATCCCGATAAACGTCGCGGTTTTCGAAATATTGCCGGAGAACCGGCGGATCTGGATGGTGAGGTATTCCCGCTCGAAACTTTCGCGCGCCTCGCGCAGGGGCACCCCCATCAGGCTCGAGAGACCATCGCTCGCACCAAGCCTGCCGCCGGTGACTTCGCTCGGCAGCAGGTCCGGCTCGACCGATACCAGTCTTTCGCGCGGGGTAAGAATGATGGTGCGTTCGACCACATTGCGCAGTTGGCGGACGTTGCCAGGCCAGTCATAAGCCTGCAGCGCGCCCATCGCATCCTGCGCGATTTCGGGTGACGGGATGCCCTGCTCCGCTGCGTAGCGTGTGAAAAAATGCTGGGCGATTGCCGGAATATCGTCCCGCCGCTCTGCCAACGAGGGGATCGTCACGGGCACTACGTTCAGGCGATAAAAAAGGTCTTCGCGAAAACGCTTCTCCTGCATTTCCGCTTCCAGATCGCGCGAGGTCGAGCTGACTACGCGTACATCCACCCCGATCTGGCGGTTGCCGCCTACGCGCACGAAACTTTGTTCGGTCAGAACGCGCAGGATTCGCGCCTGGGTGGAAAGCGGCATGTCGGCCACCTCGTCCAGATACAACGTACCGCCATCGGCGGTCTCAAGCAGTCCCGGCCGTACCAGCTTGCCATCCGATTCCTCGCCGAACAGTTCCTTTTCGAACCGTTCCGGCGTGATACGCGCGGAATTTACAGTCACGAAAGCCGCATCGGCGCGCCCGCTCCAGCCATGCAGCAGCCGCGCCGCGACCTCCTTGCCCGCGCCCGCCGGACCCGTGATCAACACTCGGCTTCCGGTATTGGCGACTCGTTTCAGGGTCGCGCGAACCTGATTGATAGCAGCCGAATTGCCGGTGAACTCACCTTCGGCGCCGAAGCCCTCGCGCAGCCGTGTGTTCTCCCGCCGAAGCCGCTCCGTTTCCGTCGCACGGGCGACCAACAGCAGCAGCCGCTCCGCCTCGAAAGGCTTTTCGATGAAGTCCATTGCGCCGCGGCTGACGGCGGATACCGCCGTATCGATATTGCCGTGGCCAGAGAAAATGATGACAGGCAATTCGGGTTCGCGCAGCTTTACAGCATCTAGAACCTCCAGCCCGTCCATCGCGCTGCCATGCAGCCAGACATCCAGCAGGATGACGCTGGGGCGTTTCTCATCGACCATACGGAGCGCGGTTTCGCTGTCGCCTGCGGTACGACAATCATACCCCTCGTCACTCAGCACGCCCGCGACCAGATCGCGAATGTCTTTCTCGTCATCGACTATCAGAATATCGAGCGCCATCAGATCGTTACCTCGGATCGTTTATTCAGGGGAGCGGGCGGTTTCGCATTGTTCATGCAGCGGCCTCCGAAAGATGCGCCGGATCACGCGAGAAGCGCAGGGTCACGCGGGTGCCGCCGTCGGATGCGGTCGAGAAGCCCATGTCCCCGCCATGTTCCTCCACGATTTTGTTCACGATCGCGAGCCCAAGGCCGGTGCCCTTTTCCCGTGTCGTGACATAAGGTTCGACAATGCGGTCGCGGTCGCTCGGCAACCCGATGCCATTGTCTTCCACCATAACCGACAAATGCGTCGGGTTCTGCGCGACAGTAACGGTGATCCGCCCCGTATAGTCGCTAGTCTCGTTCACAGCGCGAGCCTCGACAGCTTCGCATGCGTTTTTCAGAACATTGGTCATCGCCTGACCGAACTGGTGACGGTCACAGGATATCGAGGCCTCGTTCGCCGGGTCGCTTTGAACCGAATATTTTACGTCGGGATGGGCGACTTCCTGCAGGAACACGGCCTGACGAACCAAGTCGCGCGCATCCTCTTGCCGGAAAACCGGTTTGGGCAGCCGCGCGAAAGATGAAAACTCATCGACCATGGTGCGCAATTCACCAACTTGCCTGACGATCGTGTCGGTCAGTTCGCCGAACAGTTGGTCATCATCTTCGATCTGCTTGCCGTAGCGACGCTTCAGCCGTTCGGTCGCGAGCTGGATGGGGGTGAGTGGGTTTTTAATCTCGTGCGCGATCCGCCGCGCTACGTCGGACCATGCGGCCTGTCGCTGATCGAGCAGCTGGCGAGTGATATCCTCGAATGTGATAACCGTGCCATCGGGCGCAGCTGCAATCTTAACTGCAAGCGTCAGCAGGTCCTGCCCGCGGGCATGCGTGACAACCCCTGCAGAGATACCGCCCGCAACCATTGCCGCGATGGCTGGCGCCAGTTCGGACAGTGGCTTCCCGACATTGGGGGCAGACGGCTCCGCTTCCAGCAAGGCATGGGCCGAACTGTTTATCAATTGTACCTGCCCGTTCCGGTCGAGCGAGATAATCCCGGCAGTGATGGACTCCAGCACCGCTTCGATAAACTCGCGGCGTTCGTCCAACTCGCGGTTCGCGCCAAGCAAAGCATCGTTCTGTTTTTCAAGTTGAGCGGTCATCCGGTTGAATGCGCGATTGAGCAGCCCGATCTCGTCCGGTCCGGTCCTTCCATCGACGCGGAGCGCGAAATTGCCCGCACCCACCTTCCGCGCGGCGACCACCAGATCGCTGAGCGGTTCCACCTGCCGGTCCGCAAAGCGCAATGCGAACCACACTGCCAGCCCGACCAGGCCGAGGCTGACGAAGAACAACGCAAGATTAAAGCGCAACTGCATGGCCCGTGCGCGCCGTGTCAGCGTTTCATATGCAGAGGAGATGGACTTCGCCCGCTCGAATGAATTGAACGATCCAGCCTCTGAATTGCGGGCGTTATAGAGGAAGATGCCGCTGTCGCGATCGATCGCGGAAATTGCCTCGATCCGGGTGGCGCTGCTTTGCACAACGACCGGTTCGCCTGCACGAAGCTTGGCGAAGATCTCTGCGTCGAGCGATTGTGGCTCGTTCCCTTCGCGCAGATCCAGCATGGCGGCGGTTCGCATACTGCCATCGTCAAGCTCTTGCAGGATGGCTGATTCGTTGAGGTCCCTGCCCTGCGCCTGGTAGCGATAGAAATCCGCGAAATCCGCGTCGGTCAATGTTCCCCGTTCGAAGTAGAAGCGCAGGTCACCTGCCATTGTGCGGGTCTCGTCCGCCATTTCCAGCTGATTTTCGACGTAGTAGTCGCGCGCCAAGGCGTTGGCGTCTTCCATCAGGCCCCGCGAATTGTCGGAGAACCAGAAATCCGCGCCGGACTGAAACAGGAACGCGGCAAAGGTTGCCACCAGCAAGGTTGGTACAGCAGCGATCAGCGAGAACAGAAACACCAGGCGAACATGAAGCCGGGCAGTGCCGCCTGCAGCACGGCGGATGGCGAAGCGCCTGCCCGCCAGAACCAGCAGGGCCATCGCTGGCAGTAGGGTCAGGATCAAAAGCGATGCGACCCGGCGCGACGGTAGCAATTGGCCATCGGGCGGCGCCGAGGCAAACGTGTAATAGGTTGTCCAGATCATCGCCAAAAGCGCAATCAGAGTGGCGACTTCGACAATCGCGAAAATGTTGTATCGGCGCAACGCAACGGCAAACCGTCTGCGCCAACGAGGGCCAACACGGGAAGATGTATTACTCCGGGGGAATGAAACCGTTGCCATCGTGCCGCATTTACACAATTACTGTTGCCAATTTGCAAGCCTTTTTGCGTATCCGCATCGGCGCTGGGGTCCAGACGGCCCACATTCGGGTCGAATGGTTAATTGGCCCGTCGGCGGGCGAACCTGTCAGGATCGATTTCCAGATCGTCGAGGCGTTTGCGTAGCGTATTGCGATTAATGCCGAGCAGTTGAGCGGCCCTTAACTGATTGCCCGAAGTCTGCTCAAGTGCGTGCTCGAACAGCGGTCTTTCGAAGGCTGCCTGCGCACTGTGATAAAGCGTGCCGTCAGCAGGGCGAGCCTCGGCCAACCAGTGGTGCAAGGCAGCCTCATAATCGGGCGCCGCAGCGTCAGCCCCCGCATGGCCTGGCATCGCTTCGAGCGCGTCCCTCACGCATTGTGCGTCGATCGTCTCGTCGCGCGACATCAGCGCCAGTCGCATAACCATGTTCTGCAATTCGCGGACATTGCCCGGCCAGTCGAGCGCCTTCAGCAAGTCCAGACCAGCCTTGCTGATACCGCGCTGCGGCAAACCCTGACGCGCGGCATTGGCGAGGAAAAAGCTGACGAGGTCGGGGATGTCGGTCCTGCGATCTCGCAAAGGGGGAAGTTGTACCGGCACTACGGCTAAGCGGTAATAAAGGTCTTCGCGAAATTGCCCGCTTACGACCATGGAAGATAGATCGCGATTGGTAGCAGCCACAATTCGTACATCGACCTGAACATCCTGCCTGCCGCCAACACGGCGGATGCTGCCGGATTGCAGGGCGCGCAGCAGCCGTGTCTGGGCCTCCGCAGGCATGTCGCCGATTTCATCAAGAAACAACGTGCCGCCGCTCGCTTGTTCGAACTTCCCGATTGCCTGCCCGGTAGCGCCGGTAAATGCGCCCTTTTCGTGGCCGAACAGCTCGCTTTCGATTAGCTCACGCGGGATGGCGGCAGCGTTGACAGCCACAAACGGGCCGGTGCGGCGATGGCCCAGGTCGTGGATTGCCTGCGCGACAAGCTCCTTGCCCGTGCCGCTCTCGCCAAGGATCAGGACTGTGAGATCGTTACGCAGAACGCGGGTGATCATCCGGAAAACGCCCTGCATCGCCGGACTCCGCCCGACCAGTGGCAGCGACGGATCGATTTGTTCGCCGCCCTCGTCCACTCTTGCACTGTGACTCTCGTCTTGGCCTCCAACGTCCATCGCTCGCGCAGACTGTACGGCTTGCTCCACCGCGCGTGTCAATTCATCCAGGTCGAACGGTTTCGGGAAGTACTCGAAGGCCCCCAGATCACTCGCCCGCACAGCGGTATCGAGCGTATTCTGCGCGGACAGCACAATGACAGGAAGCTCGGGATTCTGCTTCTGCACGTCGGCAAGATTTGCCAGTCCGTCTCCGTCTTCCAGCATAATATCGGTCAGCATCGCAGAATAGCTGGCCTCGCCAAGCAGGCGGTTACGCTCGGCAATGCTGGCGCACCGGTCGATCGTATGCCCCTCGCCCTGCAGGGCGGCGGTGATGACGGTCGCGATGGCGGCGTCGTCCTCGACCAGCAGGATGCGTCCCGGCATATCGTGTTCCTTCAGTCTGATTGCAGGTTGATGCGAAATTCAGTGCGACCTGCGCGATCGTCGCGCAGATGACTGATGCGGCCATCCATATCGCGCACCAGCTTGCGCACGAGCGGCAGGCCAAGGCCCTGCCCGTTTTTCTTGGACGTCACGAATGGTTCGAAGATGTGATCGCGTAGTTCGGCGGCGACGCCCGGACCGTTATCGATAACGGCAGCTTCTATCGGCAGTTTTACCGCCGTCCCGCCGCGTGTCTGGCTAAGGCCGATGCCGCCGGTAAAACGTGTGCGCACGGTCACTTTGGCGTCTGACTGGTCACAACAAGCATCGCGGGCGTTGGACAAGAGGTTGATGAGCACCTGCTCCAGTAGTTCACGGTTCGCAACTACCGACGGAAGCGAAGGGTCGAACTCTTCAGCAAATTCCACACCCTCGTCCGCAGGTCTCTGCGCTGCGCGAACGGTCGCGACAGCGCGCCGGATCGCCTCGTGCAGGTTGCACGGGGCAAGCGGCTGCGCAGTTTCCCGCCCGAGGTGCTGCATCCGGTCGACCAGGCTAGCGATACGGTCCACCTCGTTTGTGATGAGCTGTGCGAGCGGTTGGTCTGCGGGGACGAGCTTGCGTTCGACGAGCTGCGCTGCTCCTTTTATCGCAGCGAGCGGGTTCTTGATTTCATGCGACAGAACCGCAGGCGCTCGCAGAGCCTGACTGTCGGAATTGCCGGACATCCTGGCCTGTCCGGCGTCTGACAGGGTCAGGACGCGCCACCCTGCATATCCTGCAATCGGCGAAACGGTCAGGTTGACGTCAACTGGCTGGCCGGAACCGCGCAGCCCAATATCCCGCGCTACCAGAGGCTGGGTCGGGTCTGCCATCGCATCCCGTACGCGGTCGTTATCAAGCTGCATAAATTCAAAAATGTCGCTGCCGATCATACGCGCCGCACTGCGGCCGAGCATGGTTTCCGCAGCGTGGTTCGCCTCGCGTACTAAACCGTTTTCATCGAGCAGGAGGGCTGCGAAGACCAGCCCGGCGAACAGCGCCTCGATCGGCGGACGGGCCTCGCTGGCAGGGCTCATCCCGCCTGCCGCCCGCGTCACGCAGCGCGCCGCCGCAGGAAGGGTTCGTAGAATCGTTCGATCTCGCCCAGCACTTCGCCCGCATCCTCGATCAGGTTTGCGCGATTGCGGAACTCGGCGCTGCCGTGCATTCCCTTGGTATACCAACCGATATGTTTGCGTGCGACCTTGACGCCGACGGCTTCGCCATAGTGGTCGAGCATTGCGCGGTAATGTTCCAGCAAGACGCCAAGCTGCTCGTCGAAGTTTGGCGTTTCGCGCTGTTCGCCGGTTTCCAACCAGTGCATGACCTGTCCGAGCAGCCAGGGTTTGCCATAGGCACCGCGGCCGATCATGATCCCGTCCGCACCCGACTGTTCGAGCGCGTCGGCGCTATCCTCGATCGTGCAGATATCGCCATTGGCAATAACTGGCACCGAAACCGCGTCTTTGACCGAACGGATAAAGGACCAGTCCGCGCTGCCCTTGTACATCTGGCACCGGGTTCGGCCGTGGACCGTGATCAACTTCGCACCAAGATCTTCAGCGATATGGGCAAGCTCCGGCGCGTTGAGGCTGTGGTGGTTCCAGCCCATCCGCATCTTGACCGTCACCGGCACGTCGACCGCATTAACCGTGGCCTCGATCAAGCTGGCGGCTAGAGGCAGGTCGCGCATCAGGGCGCTGCCTGCATCGCCGTTCACCACTTTTTTTACAGGGCAGCCCATATTGATATCGATAATCGCCGCACCGCGATCCGCATTCAGTTTTGCCGCTTCACCCATTTCGGCAGGGGAGCATCCAGCCAGCTGAAGCGATACAGGCTCCTCGCACGGGTCCCAGGCAGCTTTTTGCAGGCTTTGACGGGTTTCGCGGATCATGGCCGGGCTGGCAATCATCTCGGTTACGTTGAGACCGGACCCATAGCGGCGAACCAATGTGCGGAACGGCATGTCGGTCACGCCTGTCATCGGCGCGAGCACGACCGGGCTCGGGATCGTAACCGGCCCGATGGCAATCGGCTTCAGCGCCGGAGGAGGGGGAAGCTGGGTCATGGTCTTGCAGTGCCTGAAATTTAGGCAGCATCTAGGTGATTGCGGGTCCGCGTGCAAGTCGGTAGCGGCAGGGAATGGCATCGGTCACCCCCCTCCCCTCGTTCGCCGCGATTGTCGTGGCCGCCGGCGAGGGTCTACGCGCCGGTCAGCCGGTGCCGAAACAGTTTGCCCCGTGGCGCGGCAAACCGCTCGTCCGGCATTCGGTCGAGACCCTGAAGGAGCAAGGGGCGCAGCCTGTTATTGTAGTAATCCCGGCCGGTACCGACGCTATTGCCCAAGATGCATTAAAGGGGCTTGACGGCGTGCTGTTCCAGACCGGAGCAGACACAAGGCAAGGTTCGGTCCAGCGCGGCCTCCAAGCGCTTCCCGATACGGCGGAGCGCGTACTGATCCACGATGCCGCGCGGCCGATACTTCCTGCCGAAGTAACCGCGCGAATTGTAAGAGCACTCGACAACTACGAGGGCGCAATCCCGATTCTGCCGGTGGTCGACAGCCTCGTGGTCGCCGCGGGTGAGGCGATGGGGCCGCCAGCCAAGCGCGAAGATTTGCGGCGGGTCCAGACGCCGCAAGGCTTTCGCGCATCCGCCATCAAGGCCGCGCAATCGGCTTGGCAGGGGGCGTTGGATGCGGGAGATGACGCCCAAGTCCTCGCCGCCGCCGGAGGCAAAGTAATGACGGTTGAAGGTGCTGAAGCGTTGCACAAGGTTACGGTGGCGGAAGATTTCGAAACAGCGACGGTCCCCATGACGAACATGCGAGCGATCCGGACCGGAATGGGCTACGACGTCCACCGGCTCATGGAAGGCGAAGAGTTGTGGCTCTGCGGTATCAAGCTCGACCATGACCGCGGGCTTGCCGGTCACAGCGATGCCGATGTCGGGATCCACGCCATCGTAGACGCCATCCTCGGAGCGATCGGCCAGGGAGATATCGGCCAGCACTTCCCGCCTTCAGATGCGCAGTGGGCCGGTGCTGCCTCTGACCGCTTCCTGGCACACGCTGTATCGCTGGCCAACGCGGCCGGTTATGATATCGGCAATATCGATCTGACGCTAATCTGCGAAGAACCCAAAATTGGCCCTCACCGCGTCGCCATGGCCCAACGGCTCGCACAAATTATCTGTTGCGACGTACAATTCATCAATGTGAAAGCGACCACCACCGAAAGACTGGGCTTTACCGGCCGCGCCGAAGGTATTGCTGCCCAGGCCGTCGCCACGCTTATCGCTCAAGAAAAGGATCGACCATAATGTCCAACCGTATGATCGCCGCCGCCATACTTGCTGGAGCCGCTCTGGTGCCGACCGCCGCTGCGGCACAAGAAACCAAGCCGACACAGGCACAATACGCTGCAACCGCACGCTATGCGCTTCCGCTTGCAATGCAAGGAACGATCGACTTCTGCAGACCCCACCTCCAATCCAACGGCTTTTTCGCCACCAACGGTAGCTCGCTGGTCAAGCGCTATACAGCTGGCAAGGACAAATCGTGGCCAGTCGCGCGCGATACGCTGGTCAAGGTCATTACAAGCAAGGACAAATCGAGCGCAGCATTTATAACCGCTTTGCCCGACGAGGCGCTGAAATCGATGGCAGACGCCTTCATTCCCACTTTGGTCGTCGAGGAACTGAACCCGAAAGACTGCCTGATAGCGGAGAAAATCGTGGCACAACTGGCACCGCTACCGGCGGAGAATGTCGCAAATCTGTTCGGCGTAGTGATCACCGCAATCGATAAGGACGAGGCTCGGAAAGCTGCGCAGACCAAAGCGACCAGCCCTAAGGCAGCTGGGACAAAGTGACCGAAGCCCTGCTTCCGCAAGCCATCGAGGATCTGGCCGAACGCGTGGTGCAAGAAAACGCTGCGAATGGCCGGCGGGTCGTGCTTGCGGAAAGCTGCACCGGAGGGCTGGTCGCGGCGGCCGTGACCGAAGTGCCCGGATCGTCAGCAGTCCTCGATCGCGGCTTCGTGACCTATTCGAACGAAGCCAAAATGGAATGCCTCGACGTGGCGAGCGACATCATCGAGACCTTCGGTGCGGTTTCCATCGCTTGCGTATGGGCCATGGCCAAGGGCGCGCTCGATAACAGCAACGCCGATGTGGCGGTCGCCATCAGCGGAGTGGCGGGACCCGGCGGAGGAACAGAGTTGAAACCAGTGGGAACGGTCGTTTTCGCGCGCGTAAAACGCGGCGATATTGGCGAACCCGAAGGCGAATTAAAACATTTCGACGGAAAGACTCGCGCTGAAATTCGCGCTCAGGCTACGCTTTGCGCGCTGGAACTGTTGCTGCCGTAAAGGTGGTCTGCCCGCGCTTCGAAGGCTGTTACCATCTTGCGAAAAGCACGGTCGAAATATTGCCCCGCCAGTGCTTCGAACACGCTGTTGCGAAAAGTGAAATCGACCAAGAAATCCACTTCGCACCCGCCATCGTCGCGCGGGCGAAACGTCCAGCTATTGTCGAGATCGCGCATTGGCCCATCGACGTAATGAACCGTGATGCGGTGCGGACGTTGTTTCTCTACCCGGCTGGTGAACTTTTCGCGAATGGCCTTGAACCCCACGACAAGGTCGGCGGTCATCACCGCAGAATCGTCGGACCGGACCCGCGTGGCAATGACCCAGGGTAGAAATTCGGAATAGCGATCTACATCCGCCACCAGATCGAACATCTGTTCGCAGCTGTAGGGAAGGCTGCGCTTCTGACGAACACCCGGCATCAGCGGATCTGCTTGGCTAGCTTCGCTTCCCGCGCAGCGCGCATTTGGGCGAAATCGTCTCCGGCGTGATAGCTCGAACGGGTCAGAGGACTGGATGCTACCTGCAGAAAGCCTTTGGCACGTGCGATCGAACCGAATGCGTCGAACGCCTTTGGTGTGACGAAGTCCTCCACTGCGGCATGTTTCGGTGTCGGCTGCAGGTATTGGCCCATGGTCATGAAGTCGATGTCGGCGGTGCGCATATCGTCCATCACCTGATGCACTTCGAGCCGCTGCTCACCCAGCCCCAGCATGATGCCGGACTTGGTGAAAATCATCGGATCGTGGCTCTTCACCTCCTCCAGCAAACGCAGCGACGCATAATATCGCGCGCCCGGACGGATTGTGGGATACAGGCGCGGCACAGTTTCCAGATTGTGGTTGTAGACGTCGGGACCAGCCTCGCAAATCGCCTCAACCGCGGGACGCATCTTGCCGCGAAAATCGGGGGTCAGAATTTCGATGGTGGTGTTCGGCGTTTCCCGGCGGAGCGCCTGTATCACCTTGACGAACTGACTGGCCCCGCCATCCGGCAGATCGTCCCGATCCACACTGGTAACCACAATGTGTTGCAGGCCCAGCTTCGCCGCAGCGGTAGCGGTATGCTCCGGCTCCAGAGGATCGACGATGCGGGGCATTCCGGTCTTCACATTACAGAAGGCGCAGGCCCTCGTGCAGACATCGCCCAGGATCATCACCGTGGCGTGCTTCTTGGTCCAGCATTCGCCGATATTGGGACAGGCAGCTTCTTCGCACACGGTGTTGAGGTTCAGCTCGCGCATCAATTTGCGCGTATCGTGATACCCTTCGCTGACCGGCGCCTTTACGCGAATCCAGTCCGGCTTACGCTGGCGGGCGGGCCGTTCTGAGTTGGGGCGTTGCGCGGTCGGCGGAGTAGACGAAAGGTCGTTCATGCGCCCCATTTAGGCGGCGTCCGTCCTGCCCGCAAGCGGCGTGCATTGCGATCTTGAGTTGATTACGGACGCGGCACTGCAAAACCCCTGCGCTCTACCCAGGCGCAATCCTTCAACAGGGGCGGACCGGCGGACATTGCCCGCGCGCCACGACCACGATAGGTCGGCGTTATGGAATCGACCGCGATGCAAACGCTGACTTCACCTGTGGTGCTGTTCTTTGTACTCGGCTTCCTTGCCGCCGTGGTTCGGTCCGATCTCAGCATCCCTGAACAATTCGCCAAGGCGATGTCGATCTATCTGATGATCGCAATCGGTTTGAAAGGTGGCGTCGAGATCGCCCAGACCGGGCTGGATGCACAGGTTTTGTCGGCAGCGGCTGCCGGTATCGGACTGTCCTTCCTCATTCCATTTGCAGTGTTTGCCGTACTGCGCGCAGTCAGCACCGATGCCATCAACGCAGGCGCGATAGCAGCCCATTACGGCTCGGTCAGTGTGGTCACATTCGTCACGGCGGTGGAGCTTTACCGGTCCAGCGGGCTGGACAGCGATGGCTTCATGGTTGGGGTTATGGCCTTGATGGAGACGCCAGCAATTATTACCGGCCTGCTGCTTGCCCGCCGGTTCGGCGGCAGCGATACCGCCAACACTGCTGCCACGTCCCGACCGGGCGGTGGCCTGGCGCATGAAGTGCTCACCAACGCTTCCGTCATCTTGCTCCTCGGGGCATTCGCGGTCGGCTGGATTATCGGCCCTGCCGCCTATGAGCCGGTGTCGCCGCTGTTCACCGGTCTGTTCAAGGGCGTGTTGTGTGTGTTCCTACTCGATATGGGCCTGGTCGCCGCCCGGCGGTTGTTCGAAACGCGTGCACTGACGGCGAAGCTGGTTGCGGTCGCTATCGGCTTTCCCATTGTGAATGGTGCAATCGGTGTCGCTATCGGTACGCTGGTCGGGTTAAATGTCGCGAACAGTGCAGTGCTAGGCGTACTGGCTGCCAGCGCATCCTATATTGCGGTGCCCGCCGCCATGCGCCTGTCGCTGCCCGAGGCCAATCCGGGCGTATCGCTCGCCATGTCGCTGGGTGTGACCTTCCCCTTCAACATCGTCGTCGGCATCCCGTTATTTGCCGCGATGGCAAACATGCTGGGCTGACCGATGCCGGATACCGTAACCCGCAAACGCCTTGAGATACTTGCCGACACGGCGTTGTTGCCGCGCGTGGTCGAGATGATCGAGCGCAGCGGTATTTCCGGATACAGCATCGTGCGGGTGGCGGCGGGAGGATCGCGTGCATCCGGCAAATGGAGTTCCGACGATTTTACCGGAGCCTCGGCCAAATCGATCGTGATCGCGCTCGCTTCCGCTGAAAAAGCCGAAGCACTGACTACCGAGATCGCCCCGCTGCTGACATCGCAGGGGTTCCTGCTCACGATAGGTGACGTCGAGGTCGTGCGCGGGGAGCGTTTCTGATGCCTGAGTTTTCCAGGCTGGTCGAAGGGTACAGGCGCTTCCGTACAACGATCTATCCAGCGCAGCGTGAACGGTTCGACCAGCTCGCGCTGACGGGCCAGAAACCGGAACTGATGGTCATCGCCTGCTCCGACAGCAGAGTGGATCCAGCCCAGGTGTTCGATGTGAACCCGGGCCAGATATTCGTCGTCCGTAATGTCGCTGCCCTGGTGCCGCCTTACGAAACCACGCCCGGGCTGCACGGGGTTTCCGCAGCAGTGGAGTTTGCCGTGCAGGTGCTGGGCGTAAAGCAGATCGTGGTTCTGGGCCATGGCCGGTGCGGTGGCTGCCGGGCTGCGCTGACCGGGTCGCTGGACGGAAACGCGCCGGGCGAAGGTGGTTTCGTGGCGAACTGGATCAGTCTCCTGCGGCCTGCCGGA
The DNA here is from genome assembly GCF_003340475.1 of Alteripontixanthobacter maritimus. NCBI lineage: Bacteria > Pseudomonadati > Pseudomonadota > Alphaproteobacteria > Sphingomonadales > Erythrobacteraceae > Alteripontixanthobacter > Alteripontixanthobacter maritimus. The sequence continues at coordinate 1,156,614 of NZ_QBKA01000002.1, forward strand.
AGGGCCGTCGGCGACGCGCTGGGAACCGAAGGGCGCGAGGCAGAGCAGGCAATGGAACAGGCCGCAGTCAAAATCAGCATCGACAATTTGCGCAGTTTCCCATTCGTGGCGGAGAAAGAAGCCGCCGGGTCGCTCGTGTTGCGCGGCGCACATTTTGCGATTGCCGATGGCGAGCTTGCTGTCCTCGACAATGCATCAGGTATATTCGCACCAGCTTGAACAGCGCCGCCCGGCCCTGAGCCTGCAATTATTGGAAAAATATCCATGTCCGACCAGACCCTGAAGAACATCGCCCTGCTGATAGATGCGGACAATACCACACCGCAGGGGATCGATCCGGTGCTGACCGTCATGGCAGAACTGGGTCAGGTCAATATCCGGCGCGCCTACGGCAATTTCGCCAAGGACAACCTCGCCCGCTGGGACAAGATCACCAACAAGTTCGGCATTCGTCCACAGCAGCAATTCGATGTGTCAAAGGGCAAGAACGCCACCGACATGGCAATGACTATCGATGCAATAGACCTGTTGTATCAGGGCAAAGTGGACGGGTTTGGCCTGATGACCTCGGACAGCGATTTTACACCGCTCGTCACACGCTTGAGGCAGGACGGCATCGTGGTTTACGGTTTTGGGGAGAACAAGACGCCTGCTGCCTTCAAGGCAGTTTGCACACGCTTCATCGATATCAGCCAATTGATCGCAAACACCCGCGATGATCCCGAAGATGGCTATGCAGATCGCCGCGCGACGGATGATGACGATCTCATGGATCTCATTGGCGCGGCATTCAAAGAGGCTGACCGGGACGAAAACGGCTTTGCCCGGTTGCAACAAGTGGGCCAGATCGCCGGCAACAGATCCAGCTTCGACGTGCGCAATTACGGTTACAAGAACTTGTCCGAACTGTTTGAATCCCTAGCGAACTTCAAAATTGAACGGCGAGACGGCAACCAGGTTTATGTGAAACGGATGCGATAGTAACGCCAGCCCAAGCGTACCCAACCAAAAGCAAAACGGCGCGAACTATAATACCGTTCACGCCGTTTCGTTTCATTCATCGCTGCGCTGTTACAGCGCATCCTCGGTCGCCGCCGCTGCAGGCGTGCCGCCCGCTTCCTGCGCAGCATATGCGCCCCACAGGCGGGCGATTGCCTTGCGCGCACCTTCGACCTTGGCAAACGTTTCGTTTGCGCCGGAAACGTCGCCCTGGTCGAGCTGTGCGATACCCAGGCGCGTCAAGACACGCGGCGTATCGACGCCGGGTCGGGTGAGTGCCAAACGGTAATACTCTTCCGCTTTGGCTGGCCGACCCATCCCGAGCAGGACGTCTCCCGCCGACGTAACGAGCGTCGCCTTGGAGCCAGCTTTGCGCGCATCTGCTTCCAGACCCGCCAGTTCGGATTTGTCGATCTTCATCCGGCGATCGGATTCAGCCAGCACGTCCATTACCAGCGTATCGTCATTCCGCAGAAGCCCTGCGGCAACGCCTTGCTTTGCCACCCGGTTTACTTCCGAGGCTTGGCGCAACGTGTCGGCCGCAACAATGTAATCGATGTAGTCACGTTCGGTACGAAGGCTGTCGGTACGAGCGGCCAGACGCATCAGGTCCAGTAGCTCCGGCTTGTCGTAATTGCCATAATTGCGTTGAATAGCGATCGCATCACCCCAAGCTTCGGTCGAGGGGTAGTAACGCACCATATACTCGGTAAATTCGGTGGCATCGTCCACCAGATCAGCTTGCATGGCGATCGTCCGCGCCCGCAGGATCGTCTCACGATCGAGGGTCTGACCTGCAGCAATCCGGTCATTGATCCGCTTGCGATAGAATTCCAGCGCCTTGGGGAATTCCTGCGAACCGACATAGCTTTCCGCGATCAGCATTTCGGGATCGTTTTCCGTATACCCGCCATCGAGCGCGCGTTGGTAATATGTTCGCGCTCCTGCAAAGTCTTTCGCACGATATGCGTTCTGGCCAGCCAGAAAATTCAGCTGCGCCGTTCGCTCAGACGTTGCCTTCCCGCTTTCCAGCTCCATGGTAAGGCCCTGCTTCTGCATGGCCTCATCACCGGAAATCACGCCGATATTATATACCAGCGAGCCTGCGGCCTTTTTGTCGTCGGGGGTAGTCGAGGCAGCAACCAGTGCTGGGATCTGAGGAGCCAAGGCCGCACGGTTATCCGGCGCTTCGTTGTAGGATTTGGCAATCGGCGCATACAGTTCGCGAAACTCGTCGGAATACTCCGGCGCATCAGCCTTCTTGTCGTCTTTCTTGTTTTTCTTCTGCGCTGCATAAGCCGGTTCGGCAAAACCGGTCGCGGCAACAGCCAATCCGGTAGCCAAAGCCAAGGCCATCACGATGTGCGATCCGCTGCGCTTGCGACGGTTCAGGCGAATTGTGTTCGATTTCATGCGAGTATCTCCCTGAAAATCATACAGTTCCAGATCGATCTGGCTACCATATGGTAGCCGGACAATCCGGACGTTCGATAGTTAAACGCGCGGGAAGCGAGTTAGGTTTCTGAAGCTGCGCCACCCGTTCGAAAAATTTTCCAGCGAGTTACCGCCGGGTTGATCGTAGTCCTACAGCCGCATCGCTGAACCGGGTTTGAATGTGGCCGGACAAGCCCCTGTACCCCTAGTTTGCAACGGATTCGGGTAATGTGTGGAAAAGCGCGCTGTTATGCGGGTTGCACCGGCCAAATTGCTGGCCGGTACGGTGCTTTTGCCCTACAGCTATTGCACCTTGGGCCATGCGCCCGCCAGTAGCCCCACAGGCCCAATTTGACCGATCAGACAGAAACCATGACTCCCCCCTCCCCCTCCGGCGATTTTGGCCGGATCGACATCGTGGAGGAAATGAAGACAAGCTATCTCGATTACGCGATGAGCGTGATTGTCAGCCGGGCGCTACCTGACATTCGCGATGGTCTGAAACCGGTCCACCGGCGCATCCTGTTCGCAAGTCAGGAAGGCGGTTTCGTCGCCGGTCGACCCTATCGGAAATCCGCCAAGATCGTCGGTGACGTGATGGGTAACTACCACCCCCATGGCGACAGCGCGATCTACGATGCGCTCGCCCGCATGACGCAGGACTGGTCGCTGCGCGTGCCGTTGGTCGATGGTCAGGGTAATTTCGGTTCGATGGACCCAGATCCGCCCGCTTCGATGCGGTATACCGAGGCGAAACTGGCGAAAGTCGCCAATTCACTGCTCGACGATCTCGACAAGGACACGGTCGATTTCGCGGATAATTACGATGGCTCGCGGCGCGAACCCACGGTTCTGCCTGCGCGCTTCCCCAACCTGCTGGTAAACGGCGCGGGCGGTATTGCCGTCGGCATGGCCACCAACATTCCGCCGCACAATCTGGGTGAGGTAATCGATGGCTGCTTCGCCTATATGGACGATCCCGCGATCAGTTCAGAAGAGCTGTTCGAGATTATTCCGGGGCCGGATTTCCCGACTTCGCCATTGATCCTCGGACAGTCCGGTGCGCGGTCCGCATATACCACCGGCCGCGGCTCGATCCTGATGCGCGCCCGGCACGAGGTCGAGCAGCGCAAGGGTGACCGCGAAAGCATCGTGCTCACCTCGATCCCGTTTCAGGTCGGCAAGAACAACCTGGTCGAAAAAATTGCCGATGCCGCCAAAGAAAAACGGATCGAAGGCATTTCCGACATTCGAGACGAATCCAGTCGCGAAGGTATGCGTGTCGTCGTCGACTTGAAACGCGATGCCTCGCCCGAAGTCGTGCTGAACCAGATCTGGCGTTACAGCCCGGCGCAAGCCAGCTTCCCGGCCAATATGCTTGCCATCCGCGGCGGGCGCCCGGAAGTGTTCACCCTGCGCGATGTCATTCAGGCGTTCATCGGTTTTCGCGAGGAAGTCATTACGCGCCGTACCAAGTTCGAATTGAACAAGGCGCGGGACCGGGCGCACATTTTGCTCGGGTTGGTGGTCGCGGTTTCCAATCTGGACGAGGTTGTGAAAATCATCCGCGGCGCGCCAAATCCGGCAGCGGCCCGGGCGAGCCTTGTCGCGCGCAAATGGCCGATTGGCGATATCGCCCAGTATATCCGGCTGGTTGAGGCTATCGAACCCAGCGCCGATCAGGAAGGCGGTACCTACAGCCTGTCCGACCGGCAGGTTAAGGCGATCCTGGAGCTGCGTCTCCACCGTCTGACGGCGCTTGGCCGGGATGAAATTGGTGACGAGTTGAAAGAACTCTCGGTCGCTATCGAGGAATATCTCGCAATCCTTAGCGACCGGGTCAAACTCTATGGCGTTATGCGCGAAGAACTGCAGGAAATTCGCGATAATTACGCGACGCCGCGCCTCAGCGAAATTGCGCCTGCCTGGGACGGGTTGGACGATGAGGACCTGATCGAACGCGACGAGATGGTCGTGACGGTAACGCATAGCGGCTATATCAAGCGCACGCCGCTTTCCACTTTCCGCGCCCAGAACCGTGGCGGCAAGGGCCGCGCCGGCATGGCGACGAAGGAAGAGGATGCCATCGTCGAACTGTTCGTTACCAGCACGCACAATCCCGTGCTGTTCTTTTCGAACACCGGCCGCGTCTATCGTCACAAGGTCTGGAAACTGCCCGAAGGCGGCCCGCAAACCAAAGGGCGCCCGATGATCAACATCCTGCCGCTCGACAAAGACGAGACGATAACCAACGTCCTGCCGCTACCGGAAGACGAAGCCGACTGGGATGCGCTGCATATCGTGTTCGCCACCTCGCAGGGCATGATCCGGCGTAACTCGATGGCAGCTTTCACCAACGTGCCCACCGCCGGGAAATACGCCATGGGCTTCGTCGAAGGTAGCGGCGATAAGCTGATCGGCGTGAAGCTGATATCCGAAGGGCAAGATGTCTTCCTCGCAACCAAGGCGGGTAAGGCCATCCGTTTCTCGGCCACCGACGCGCGCGAAACCAAGAGCCGCACCGGTATTGGCGTACGCGGCATGAGCCTTGCCAAGGATGACGAGGTCATCTCCGTCGCGACGCTCGACGATGTTGATGTGTCGGTGGAGGAACGCGAACAGTATCTGCGCGCCGCCCAATGGAAAGCGAACGAGGCGGTGTCTGACCTGCCTCCGGAACGGATGGAGGAACTGGCCGAGCGCGAACAGTTTATCATCACAGTGTCCGCCAATGGCTATGGCAAGATTTCCAGCTCCTACGATTACCGGCAGGCGAAGCGTGGCGGTCAGGGGATCGCCAATACCAGCCTCGATGCGCGCCATGTGGAACGTAACGGGGCGATTGTCGCCAGCTTCTCCGTCAGTACCGGTGACGAGCTGATGCTTGTGACCGATCAGGCCAAACTCATCCGTATCCCCATCGCGCTGCGCGAAGGCGCGGAAGATGTCGACGAGGAAGGTGGCTTGTTCATTCGCAGCCGTGGGTCTGCCGGACTCGGACTGTTCAAGGTATCGAAGGGCGAAAAGGTGGTTTCAGCCGTACGCATCGATGAACAGGAAGAGCCGGAAAACGAAGCGGAAGAGGCGATCGTCGAGGAAATCGTCGGCCGCGAGACGGAAGAAACCGTGCCGCACACCACCGCCGACCGGGACGACAATTTGGCGGGAGAGCCGGACGCTTCGTGACAATCAGAAGTTGGGCAAACTACGCGTTGGCTTGACACTAGCGGGGCTCAAGCCGCGCGCGGACGATCTCGGATATATCGCTGCACCACGCCGGTAGCGATCATGAAATGTCCGACATAAACGAGCGGCCAATGCAGCAAGGCATAGGTGCGCGCTGTTTCGATTGTGACCGGTAGGATAAACGGCAACAGATAGGCTATTACTAGCATCAGCGCGCCGGGTACCACACGCCAGCGCGGGAAGTTGCCGGCCCACGCAGCAGCGCTCACGCCGCCTATCAGCAGCGCCGCAATCGCTGGCTCCAGTCCGCCGAACAGCATCGCCAAAACGGCTGGCCCAATGGTGAGTACCGTGGCCACACCTTTGTCCAGCTCTGACAAGGACGTTCGCCGCTCCTGCAAAAACAGACCCAGCGTGCAGAACAATGCCGCCAGAAACAGAAGCTGCGCGATCTGCCCAGATATCGTCCAGAAGAGCATGGACGCAGCAGACAGCATGGCTGCCGCGGCTACCAATCTAGCAGGTTGCGCATCGCTCCAATGCCATGCGTAAATCCCCAACAGCACGATCGAGCCGAGCTGCACAAGCAAGCCGAACAGGCCGGGCAGGATTTGCGGCGGCGCCAGCCAGGCCAGCACGGCGAGCGCCAGACTTCCCAGCAGGTATGGTCGTTTGTTCATAAGGGCGCGCTTGGGCATCGGGCCGTGTTACCGGAGCGCGCCTGTTTGGCAAGGTGCGTAGCTGACGCCGCGTGTCCCCCGCTGCAAACTTGGCAAGCGCACCCATCGCTTCTAGATGCTGACCCGATGACCCACAGCACCCACGACATTCATATAATCGGCGGCGGTTTGGCCGGCAGCGAAGCGGCCTGGCAACTGGCCCAGCGCGGTTTTCGCGTGCGCCTGTCCGAAATGCGCGGCGGCGGCGACATGACAGCGGCTCATAATTCGGAGGGGCTGGCCGAACTGGTATGCTCCAATTCCTTCCGTTCGGACGACGATAGCAAGAACGCCGTTGGCCTGCTGCATCACGAAATGCGTGCTTTCGACAGCATCGTAATGCGTGCAGGCGAAATTGCGCGCGTTCCCGCCGGATCGGCCATGGCGGTGGATCGCGACATGTTTTCCGCCGAAGTGCAACGGATGTTGGACGCGCATCCAAACGTCACCATCGTGCGCGAGCGGATCGATACCCTGCCCGTATCCGGCTCCACCATCGTGGCGACAGGCCCGCTGACCGCCCGGACTTTGGCGGATAGCATCGGCGCGGCGACCGGACAGGACAGCCTGGCATTCTTCGATGCCATCGCGCCCATCGTGTATCGCGACAGTATCGACATGGATATTTGCTGGATACAAAGCCGTTGGAACAAACGCACCGCCGCTTCCAACGAAGAAGGCGATTACATCAACTGTCCCATGACGAAGGAGCAGTATTACGCCTTTCACGAAGGGCTGGTCACCGCAGAAGTGACCGAATTCAAGCAGTGGGAAAAGGACACGCCTTACTTCGATGGCTGTATGCCGATCGAAGTCATGGCGAGCCGCGGAGTGGAGACGCTGCGCTTCGGGCCGATGAAACCTGTCGGGCTGGACGATCCGCGCACCGCCTGCGAGGAGTTTCCGCAAGGCCGCTGGCCGTTCGCGGTGGTGCAGTTGCGGCAGGACAACAAGCTGGGCACACTGTGGAACATGGTCGGCTTCCAGACCAAGATGAAGCATGGTGCACAGGTCGAACTGTTTCGCACGATACCGGGTCTAAAGAACGCGGAATTTGCTCGCCTCGGCGGACTGCACCGCAACACGTTCCTCAATTCACCCCTCGTACTGGACCGTCAGTTGCGGTTGCGCGGTGCGGAACACATTCGTTTTGCCGGGCAGATCACCGGGTGTGAAGGCTACGTTGAAAGCAGCGCCGTCGGCCTGATGGCGGCAGTCATGGCCGCAAGCGAACTGGCTGGGCAGGACTTTTCTCCCCTCCCCGACACGACGGCTATGGGCGCGCTGCTGTCGCACATTACCGGCGATGCGGAGGCGGCAAGCTTCCAGCCCATGAATGTGAATTTCGGGCTATTTCCACCGATGCACGACGTGAAGAAGAAAATTCGCAAAGAAGCCTATACCGACCGCGCCAAGGCCGATCTGCAAAACTGGCTGGTGCAGCATGGCAAAGTGTCTGAGGCTGCATGATCCAGTTTCCCGCCAGCATTTAGCAACGGCAGGGTTTCTTCGGGCGTTTCTTGGGTGCAGTGGTTGCAAATTCGGCTTGGGTCAGCGCCCGGTTGCTATCGGAATCCGCACCGTCGAAACGTTTGACTGTGGCCACGGCCCATTCTTCGAACGTCAGCAAATTGTTACCATCCGCATCGAGCTTGCGGAAAGCGGCAGTGCGGCTCGACAGCATTTCGTTACGAGAGATTGTAAGGTCGCGGTTGCGATCATAGCGGAAGAAACGGCGCTGTTCGCGCGACAATTCGGTTGCTTCTGGCGGCGCGGGCCCGAGCTGGTCCACCGCCTCAGCCGCCGGTAATTCCAACGGATCGACAGCGGGTGTTTCGCTTTCGGCCATTGGCGGCGGTGCCCCTTCCTCGACCTGCGCGCGGCCCTGCCACCAGAACAGGCCGACGCTAACCATGATCAACATGGCAAATGCCCCTAATACAGCGTTCCGCATTACCCGTCCCTTATGCTTAATTTCGAAACATAGCCTACCTGCCGAGCAATCCAAGCCGCAGGGCGACAGCCACGCTGGCCCGGTCGGCCAATAAAGGCGCGCCACCCTTGACGAGTGCGCGCCGCCCCAGCCCGGCAAGCACGGTAAGAAAGCGCATATCACGAGGCAGCGTAGGCATGTTGCCCAGTAAAACGCGACCTTCCCCGACCACTTCGCGTTTAAGGTCACCATCGGACAGTTTCGCAGCAAGATCCGCCAGCGCCCAGATCTTCCCGCATAGTTCGGTGGCTGTGGAATATGCCGGATCGGTTTGCATAGATGCGAAGGGCGCTGCACGGCCTGCAGCAAACTCGTCCAGCGCGCCTTTCTCCAGCGGGAATTCCTGTAATAATAGCTCCCACCCATCGACCAGCGCCAGGCAATACCGTTCACAGCCCGGCCAGTCCCGCCCCATCTCTTCCAGCATCGGCTCGCCGTGCGGGCGATCCGCAACCGGTTTCGCAAATTGCTCCCGCCACCACGCCAGGCGCAGTTGAGCTGGCAAGGGTTCGGTCGCCAGCAGGACGACCCGCGCCAACCGGTCATCGAACCGGAAGAACAAATCGAGCGGTTTACGCAGTTCGGGGCGCGCGTAATTTAGCGCAAGCGCCTGTTCCGGCGGCGCGGTATTTTCGGTGGGTGACACGTTCTCAAGCCTGCAATGAAAGCTAGCCACGCTCTAGCACTGCAGCCAAGCGATATACACAGCTTAGCCCGATAGCTGGCCCTTAATCACAGGGAGATGCTGTGGTGCCTCCGGTCAGCCCGGCACTGTAATCGCGATCGTCGCGGACCTGGAACGCTGCCTCTTGACGGTATTCCATTTTATCGATTCCGATAGCCCCGTCGAACAGGCTATCGTAATCGTAAATAACTTCGACGAACATGACCCCGGTACCGGCCTGCGCTTTTGCCTTGTTGGTAGAGCTTCCGACACCAGCAATCGGCGCTCCGGTCAGGCCATTCTTGGCACCGTCATCACCGTATTTCGATTCCCGTTCGAGACCGCCGGTGCATCGCTGCCAGCGAATGAATTGCCGGCCCGTCGAGGCATCATATTCTACACTGGAAATAATAATTCGGCCGCGCTCGGCAATATCCATATTCCCCGCCTGCCGCACGGCGCTGGCAAGCAATGCATCGACCTGCGCTTCGGAAATGGTAGGCGCAACGCCGCTATTGTCGTTCTGACCCACGCGCGATGCGTTATCTGCTAGCGAAATCGCAGTTTGGCTAAGCTGCGTCTGCATCAGGGATGCCTGCGCCAACTCGATACCGAACAGTCCCATGACGAGCAGGATTGGTGCGGTGAAGGCAAACTCCACCATGGCCGCACCTGCGGTGTCGGAACCGAGAGTACGGAACCTGCGACGCGCGCAGTTTTTAGATTGGTTGAGCATCATGCGCATGTCCCGCCATCCGATCCGAGCCCTACCTGATCTGCGAATGGTTGGTTCTGCCGAACCGAGGTGGCCTCAATGGTTCTCGCATTGTTGTTCAGCCCGAAAACCGGAAATGCGAACAGCGGGTCGTATGTTGCTTTGACAGTTACCAACACGATGTCGTTCGCTCCGCCATTGCCGTTCGCTCCGACATCTTCATCCCATTGGCCGTTGCGGTTTTCGTCGGTGTAGGATTCGCCATTATCGCATATGCCGTTGCTGTTGCTCGCATCGTTCCAACTTTCCGGACGGGCTATATCGTTGAAATCGAAATAGCTGCGACGCGTGGTCACGACTTTGGCATCGGGAATGATGTAGCGAACCATTTCCTCCACGACCGCATCAGCTGCATCCGTGTTGGCAATTTCCAGCGAAGATATCCGTGCAGCGTCATTTGCGGCGCCGTTCATAATCGATTTTGCGTACCCCATTTGCGCAAGGTCGATGAGACCCAGCAACATGAGGAAGAATACCGGCGCGAGAATGCCGAACTCGACCACCGTCACACCGTGCTCGTCCGTCCGGATCCTGCGCAGCCGCCGGGCAATAAAAGAGGATGCAGCGCGGTGCATTACTGAACCACCCGCAATTCACCGATGGTTTGCCCGATCTGCTGGAACGCGTCGTTCAATTGTGACGCGTCCGATGCCGGGAATGCGCTGTTGGGCGACGAACATTTCTTCAGGCTATCCGTCAGGGCGGTCGAAAACGCAATGACCCAGACCCGGATGCCTTTTGACTTCACCGCTTCGCAAACCGCCAGAAAGCGGGAGTCGTGCCGGGCGTCGCGCGCTGGGTCGTCAGCGCCACCAACGCGCTCGTCGTTCCGTTCGATACCATAGGCGGAATAGGAATTCGAAGACGTACTCATGAAACCATCGGTCATGAACACGATGTGCCGTGATGTTGTGCCAGGATTGGCAGCACCTTCCATTACGGAACCGTTGAACACGCCATCCGGCGACGCCATCCGGCCGCCCCAGATCATGCCGATATCGTGATATGTGCTCCCCGCAGGAGAAAGGTCGCCGATATAGCCATTGAAGAATGAGTTGGGACTGCTGAAGTCGCCTTCTTCCCATTCCTGCAATTCCGCAGCTTCATTGGGACAAAAAGGATCGCCAGTCTTGTTACCGTACCGCGATTCGGTCGTTCCAGCGTCGCGATAATAGGATACTTCCGGCCAGACCGGTTTCCATTGGGTGCTTGGTCCGCTGGGGATCAGATCTATATCGAGGTCGTTGGCACCACCGGGGGAGAAGCCCGTGATGGTCGAGAACGAGAAGGTTGCGGAGTCGGTGCTTTCGGCTTCTTCGATGCAGCCGGACCACTTTGCATTCACGTTCGAACCTTGATTGCCCACATTCTGGCCAACAGTCGCACCGTTCTTGAAAAGATCGGTGTTGAAGGTTCGCCGAACATATTTGTAATGATCGACGAGATATTCGTAACGGTACTGATACCGGTTCGCAATGTAGTAGTCGTCACCGTTATAAAAGCAGAAGAATTCCGTGCGACGCTGCTGCTGCCGGGTTACGTCCCGGCCGCCAGTTCGGTAGTCGACATCCGAGCCGACGTCCCTCCAAGCCGTATTATCGGGCATGGCGTTTTCACAGCTCGACCGGGAGCCATAGGCCTGACTACTGTAATAATAGGCCTGACCGTTGTCGTTGGAGGAATACAGGACACTTCCACCAGCCGGATCGTATTCGCGCGACTGGTAGCCATGACTGTCGGCAACATAGTTCGCATCGATATTAACCAGCAGGTTGCCCACGTTTACCGATGAGGAATAGGGCACGAAGCCGAACCGGACACGCCCCTGCCCGCCCGCCGCTGCCGTGGTCGTCACGGTGTAGAAGCTCGACAAGGCTTCGCGCAGTTCCTGCAGGCGCGATTTTCCGCCATGCGCAGTTTCGCTATACCCGCTCGAATTGATGTAACTCTGGCACTGCGAAGCCGTATGGCTGGACAGGCAAGCCATCGAACCAGTGGTATCGAGCACCAATGTCACATCGTTGTTGCCGACCTGCATGGTTGCCGAACACGTAGTGCTGAGCGGCACGGTGTCGAACCCGAATAGCGGCATGACATATGCCTCGACTTCGGTGGTGGCGGTTCCCACGATCGTGCTCCCGCCATCGTCCGACGTTGCCGAGAAGCTTACATTCCTGATGTCGACTTCACTCGCTTCGAAATTGGTTTCGAAATAAGTTTCCGCATTGGTTTCGGCCGCGGTATCAAACCCGTCATTCGTCACGGATTTGCGTCCGGCCAGTACGCCGGCATCGCAGGCCGCTTGCAGCCGGGATTTGACCATATAAGCACGCGAGGCATCAACGCCGCCGCCGACCATGCCAGCAAGGACTAGCATACCCATCGCCGCCATTGGCAGCACGTTACCGCCGTTATCCCGCAATGCGCGCAAGACACCGCGATCGGTATAAGCACCGTCAGCTGTCCTGCCTGTTGGATCCTTCGTATCGCGCATTACTGATGGATTTCCCCGAGTTCGAACTGGGGAATATCCGGGGAAACTTAAAAATGCCTAAACGGATTGGAACGGCGATATAGGTGGGCTGCGATTACGACACCCAAATGACTCACTAAGCCAGCAAACCTATAAGGCTACATTGTCGGTGATGGCGAGTGGCACTGCTCGATAGCTCAATTCTGGTAACAAACCTTTTTCGCCGCCGCGACGATCTTGGCCGTGTCGAGCAAGGCTAGTTTCTCCAGATTAGCGGCGTAGGGCAAAGGCACGTCTTCGTTACAGACGCGCAAAACCGGCGCATCCAGATCGTCGAACCCGTCTTCCATACATAGCGCAATAATTTCCGACGCAATCGAGCACGTCGGCCAACCTTCTTCCGCGATAATCAGGCGGTTTGTCCTGGCGAGACTGTCGAGAACAGCCTGCGTGTCCAGCGGGCGTAAAGTGCGAAGGTCGATGACTTCGGCGTCGATCCCCTCGTCTGCAAGCTGGTCCGCCGCTTCGAGCGACAAGCCGACACCTATGGAATAGGATACGATGGTGACGTCGCTGCCCTCGCGCATCGTGCGCGCCTTGCCGATAGGCAGGACGTGCTCATCCAGTTCCGGCAGTTCGAAAGTGCGTCCGTAGACCAATTCGTTTTCTAGGAAGACCACCGGGTCCTCGCAGCGGATTGCGGCTTTCAAGAGGCCCTTCGCATCGCTGGAATCATACGGTGCAATAACGATCAGCCCCGGTACGCTGGCGTACCATGGCCCGAAATTCTGACTGTGTTGCGCGCCCACGCGGCTGGCTGCCCCGTTGGGCCCACGAAATACCACCGGACATCGCATCTGACCGCCGGACATGTAGTTTGTCTTGGCGGCGGAATTTACGACGTGATCGATCGCCTGCATCGCGAAGTTGAAGGTCATGAACTCCACGATCGGACGCAGACCACCCATTGCCGCACCCGTACCGATACCGGCAAAACCGTATTCGGTAATGGGCGTATCGATCACTCGCTTCGGGCCAAACTCGTCGAGCAGTCCCTGCGTAACCTTATACGCGCCTTGATACTGGGCGACTTCCTCACCCATAACGAATACGCGGTCGTCGCGGCGCATTTCCTCGGCCATCGCGTCTCGCAGCGCCTCACGCACGCTGACGGTGGCCATGTTCGTACCAGCGGGAATGGCGGGGTCTTTCACGTCGGCTTTCGCGGAGACCGGCTTGGTCAGTTCCGCCTCGCTCTCTTCGCGGCCAATATCCTTGCCTTCACCCTGAACGTCACCCGGGGTAGCATCGGGTGCAGGAGCGGGAGCCGCGTCAGAGACATCTTCGCCCTCACCCGCCAGCATGGCGATCACCGTGCCAACGGCGACGTTCTCCGTTCCTTCGGCAATCATGATCTTGCCCAGCGTGCCCTCGTCCACCGCTTCGAATTCCATCGTCGCCTTGTCGGTTTCGATTTCCGCAAGAATATCGCCGGAGGAGATTTCGTCGCCTTCCTTCACCAGCCATTTGGCCAGCGTGCCTTCTTCCATGGTGGGGGACAAAGCGGGCATTTTCAGTTCGATTGCCATGCTCAATACTCCTCCACCAGTACATCGGTGTAGAGTTCGGCAGGCTCCGGTTCGGGGCTGCTTTCGGCAAAGTCCGCCGCTTCGGAAACGCGGGCGCGGATAGCCTTGTCGATGGCCTTCAGATCGTCCTCGGTCTTACCGCGTTCAAGCAGCGCCTTCTTCGCCGCCTCGATCGGGTCCTGATTGTCGCGCTTGTCCTGCACCTCTTCGCGTGTGCGATACTTCGCCGGGTCGGACATCGAGTGACCGCGATAGCGATAGGTGTTGAGTTCCATCAGCACCGGCCCATTGCCACCGCGCACATGCTCGAAGGCGATTTCGGCGGCGTTGCGGACTTCCAGTACGTCCATCCCGTTCACGTCCATGCCGGGAATGCGGAAGGCAGTACCGCGCCGGTAAAAATCGGTTTCCGCGCTGGACCGGCTGACCGCCGTGCCCATTGCGTACTGATTGTTTTCAATTACGAATACGATGGGCAGCTTCCACAGCGACGCCATGTTGAAAGTTTCGTAGACCTGCCCCTGGTTCGCCGCGCCATCGCCAAAATAGGCGAGGCAGATGCCGCCATCGTCGCGATACTGATGCGCCAGCGCCAGCCCACCGCCCAGCGCCACTTGCGCGCCCACGATACCATGGCCGCCGTAGAATTTATGTTCGGTCGAAAACATGTGCATCGACCCGCCCTTACCCTTGGAAATCCCCGCCTGACGCCCGGTCAGTTCGGCCATGATGACTTTCGGATCGATCCCGTAAGCGAGCATGTGACCATGGTCGCGATAGCCGGTGATGACGCTGTCCTTGTCGTTGTCCAACGCGCTTTGCAACCCGATCGCGACCGCTTCCTGCCCGATGTAAAGGTGACAGAATCCTCCGATCAGCCCGAGCCCGTAAAGCTGGCCCGCGCGTTCTTCGAACCTGCGGATCAGCAGCATCTGCTCATAAAATTCGAGCAGTTGATCGTCGCTGGCTGCAAACTGGCGCTTTTCCTCCAGGCGGTCCTGCAGGCTATGCAATGCGAAATCGCGCTGCGCCGATGCATCGTCCCCGGTTGGTTTTTTCGCAGCTTGTTTCTTGCTTGCAGCTCTGGCCAAAGTGGACCCCATTCAACCGGGCCCGGATATCGAGCCGCCCATTGGCTCCGCTATGCCGCAGCGTCGCTGCGGGTGCAACGCCGAGAATTGCCTGAATAGCAATGCATGTCACAGAGCCTGCGCGCCAAGGTCCTTGGCGAAGCAAACACGGTTTACTCGGCAGGCGGGTCCAAGGTTATGACCAGCTCATCCGGATGGGCAACATTCAAATTCTGCCGCAGCAATTCGCCAACCATGTCGGGGTCCGCATTATCGGGATCGAGCAAGGCGACACGGTTGCGCAAATCCTGTGTTTCCTTTTGCAAGACCGCAACCTGATCGCGCCGGTCATTCAGCAGGCTGGCGCTTTCGTTCCAAGCCAGCACTCCGCTCGGCCCGGCGACCGCCAGACCGCCAAGCAGCAACAACGCGCCAAGAGCCAGGCCTTGCCGCATCTGCTCCATAATCACTTCAAGGTTGCGCAATCGCGAAGTCATAGGCCGTTAGAATCATAGTTAATCCCGTGCCGCAAGCGTTTTATGACAGTTCGAAGTTTCTTTAGGCCTGATGGCGAAGGCCTGAAGAACGTTACCGCACCGCCCGCTTGATCTTCATTGCCAAATCTGTCATATAGTTGCAACGGAAACTATGTTGCGCAGCGTACCGGGCTTAGTGCCAGCACGCGCGCACTTCTCGAACGTTATAAAAGGTGGAAACCATGGCCGATCTTTTCGAAAATCCCGCCGGGCTGGACGGCTTCGAATTCGTCGAGTTCTGCGCGTCGGAAAAAGGCGTGTTGGAACCCGTATTCAAGGCGATGGGCTTCACGCATATTGCAAACCACCGGCGCAAGGACGTGCAACTCTGGCGGCAGGGCGGCATCAACCTGATTGCAAATTACGAACCGCGCAGCGCGGCCTGGTACTTTGCCCGCGAACATGGGGCGAGCGCATGTGGCATGGCCTTCCGCGTGAAGGATGCAGTCGCAGCCTATGATCATCTGCTGTCCAAGGGCGCCGAACCTGTCGAAGTCGCAACCGGCCCCATGGAACTGCGCATCCCGGCCATTCGCGGTATCGGCGGTGCAATCCTGTATTTGGTTGATCGGTATGACGGGAAGACCGGCGAGGACGACCTAAGCATTTACGATATCGATTTCGAATATCTGCCGGATGTGGATCGCCATCCGGAAGGTGCTGGCTTCCAGATCATCGATCACCTGACTCACAACGTCTATACCGGCCGCATGGCCTATTGGGCGGATTACTACGAAAGCCTGTTCAACTTCCGCGAGATCCGCTTCTTTGACATCAAAGGTGAGTATACCGGCCTGACTTCCAAGGCGCTGACCGCGCCCGATGGCAAGATCAAGATTCCGCTCAACGAGGAAGGCGAAGGCGGCAAGGGTCAGATTGAGGAGTTCCTGCGCGAATTCAACGGTGAGGGCATTCAGCACATCGCCCTGATCTGCGATGATCTGGTTACGGCGTGGGACCGTCTCAAGGATTTTGGCGTGCCGTTCATGACCGCCCCGCCCGAAACCTATTACGAAATGCTCGACGAGCGCCTGCCCGGCCACGGCGAACCAGCCGACGAATTGAAGGCCCGGGGTATCCTGCTGGACGGAACGATAGAAGGTGGCCAGCCCCGCCTTCTGCTGCAGATTTTCGCCGAAGCGCAGGTCGGTCCGGTATTTTTCGAATTCATCCAGCGCAAGGGTGACGACGGGTTCGGTGAAGGCAATTTCAAGGCTCTTTTCGAAAGCATCGAGCGCGATCAGGTCGCTCGCGGTGTGCTGGATACCGGCAAGGCGGACAGCGAGATGGAACCAGCGGAATGAACGTCGCGGCTGCTCATCCGGTAAAGCTTGGCGGTGTGCATCACGCGGCTTATCGCTGCAAGGATGCCAAGGAAACGGTCGATTGGTACGCCCGCGTGCTGGGCATGGAATATACCAGCGCCTTCAGCGAGGACCACGTCCCGTCCACGGGTGAATACGACCCCTACATGCATGTCTTTCTCGATGCCGGGAACGGCAATATTCTGGCGTTTTTCGAACTGCCAAACCAGAAAGACATGGGCCGTGACGAGAACACCCCGGCATGGGTGCAGCATTTGGCATTCCGCGTAAGCTCCGAAGAGGAACTGTTGCGAGCCAAGGATCACATCGAAGGTCTTGGCATCGACGTGCTGGGGCCGACCCATCATGGCATTTTCAAATCGATCTATTTCTTCGACCCGAACGGCCACCGTGTGGAACTTGCGGCCGATATCGGGACCGATGAACAGTACAGCGAACTGAAGAAGGTCGCCATGCCGATGCTGGAGGAATGGAGCGCCACCAAGAAGGCGCCGCGCCATGCCGATTGGCTGCACGAAATTGCGCGTGAAGAAAACGCCGCGAAAGGCTAAGGAACCCACGACTGACGCGGCGCGTTGCGTGCGTGAATCGAGGGGGAACCATGCAAGCCGATAACAATGCCGCCGATGCGGCCAATAACGAAGTGCAAATGACTGACGCTGGTAATGTGGCGGACCCTTCGGCCAGCCCGATTGCCACGGTACAGAACCAGCTCGCCGATATGGCGGACGGATTCATTCGCGCATTGCCGAACATCGCTATCGGCGTGCTCATCCTGCTCGTCACCTGGATCGTGGCGAAGTTCGCAGTGCGGATAGCCGACAAGCTGATCGGCAGGACCGACATGCGTCCCAGCCTCAAGGCGCTGTTCGACACGGTCGTGAAACTGGCCATCTGGCTGTTTGGACTTATGGCAGCGCTCGTCGTGTTGATGCCGGGCCTGACACCCGCCAGCCTGATTGCAGGTCTGGGTATCGGAGCGGTAGCGATTGGCTTTGCTTTTCAGGACATCTTCGAAAATTTTCTCGCCGGCGTGCTCATCATGCTGCGCGAGAAAATGCGTATCGGTGACGTAATCGAATGCGAAGGCATCAAGGGCAAGGTTGAACACATCACCTTGCGCGAAAGCCACATCCGCAAACTATCGGGCGAACTGACCATCGTGCCCAACTCCGTGTTGTTCAAGAACGCGGTCGAGATTTTAACCGACGAACAGACACGTCGTCACGAAGTGGTTACCGGTGTTTCCTACGACACCGACCTCGATCACGCTGCGAAGGTCATCCGCGAGGCTGTGGAAGCCGTCGATGGGCTGGAAAAAGACAAAGACGTGGACGTGTTCGCCACGACCTTCAATTCAAGCTCGGTCGATTTCCTGGTCCGCTGGCACGCAGGATCGACACCGCGCGACAAGTGGGAGTCCACCGACAAGGTCGTGCGAGCAATCAAACGCGGGCTGGACGATGCCGGGATCGAAATTCCGTTCCCCTACATCACCCATACGTTCAAGGAGCGGGTGCCGATGGGGCAAGATGTGGGCGAACCGAACGAAGCTTAAAACCTCGAGAGTCCCCGCTTTACCGTGTCGCCAGGTCAGTCAGGAAATCTTCGATCCGCTGGGCATTCACGCCGAGGTCGCTCACCCCGACCTTGCTGACCGATCGCATGTCTACGTCGCTCCCTCGCCCATCTGCGGACGGCGTGACACGCAGCACCACGTCGTCCTCGAAGCGAATCCATGCCGCATATGCGGTGGCTTCCAGCCTGCCTGTTTCCGGATCGGCGAGCGCCACGGTCCAGCCTTTTTCGCGCGCCAAGGCTTCGGCATCGGCAATCACTTCGGCAACGGGTTTGTCGATCGTGACCGTATCGAGATCGCCATAGGCTGCGCTGTGTAACTCGCGCCATTCCTGCTCGCTTTCCAGTCCGCGCAGATTGTCTTCTGCCAACGGCAACACGCTGAACGCCGGCGGGTCGGCGAGGTCGGTAGTAATATCGTGGATGGCCGGCGGACTTCCCGCGCTCAGCACCCTTGCTGCAACAACACCAATAAACACCACTGCAATAATAAATCCCAGAAGTGCGGAAGTGCGATGCGGCCACCCCTTGCGCGCATTCATGATCAGCGCCGCGATACCAAACAGCAAGGCCGCAATTGCCGCCATCATTCCGAAGCTCAGGCCTGAGAATCCAACCAGTTTGCCGATCAGATCGTACCGCGCAAGCGTCATTCCGCCTAAGGCCAAGACCGTAGCGATGACCGCCAGAGCCAAAGTCAGGCGACTGAGCAATGCCGTCCATTTATACCGCGTATTCGCGTGCGCCGTGCTGTCCATCGCTCTCGCTCCAATTCTGTGTGATCGCCCCGTTACGAACGCTTTGCTTTAAAGTGCAAGGCCGTTGTATTCGGCCAGCGCGTCAATTGTCGGCAGCGGCGCGGTATTCCTCCACCAGCAGGCGCTTCTGCAACTTGCCTGTCGGCAGCCTGGGAAGTTCCGGGCGGAAGTCGATCTGGCGCGGGATCTTTGCGCCGCTCAGGTGTTGGCGCAAGAACGCAGCCAAATCGTCGCGCAGGGCGTTGCTGCCCTCCCCGCTGGCTGGCTGGACGACTGCGGTTACACGCTCCCCCAGATCGGCATCGGGAGCGCCGATCACAGCCGCATCAGCAACATCGGGATGCATGATCAGCACATCCTCGATCTCCTGCGGATAGACATTCACGCCGCCGCTGATGATCATGAAGCTTTTGCGATCGGTCAGGAACAGGAACCCGTCCTCATCGACATAGCCAATATCGCCAAACGTCGCCCAGCCCTTGGGATGGCGACTCTGTGCAGTCTTTTCAGGGTCGTTGTGATATTCCGCAAGCTCTGCTTTCTCCCAGAAAACCACTCCGGTTTCGCCGGCTGCCAGTTCGGTCCCGTCATCGCCGCAGATGTGGATGATGCCGGACATCGGGCGTCCAACCGAACCAGGGCGGTCGAGCCAATCCTGCGGGCCGATCTGCGTGGCACCGAACCCTTCCGAACCCGCATAATATTCGTGGATAATCGGACCCCACCAATCAATCATCGCGCGTTTGACTTCGACCGGGCAAGGCGCAGCAGCGTGAAGTGCCATGCGGTGGCTGGAAAGGTCGTGCTTCTGCCGCTCGTCCTCAGGCAGTTTCAGCATCCGCACGAAATGGGTTGGCACCCACTGGCTGTGCGTAATGCGATAGGTCTCGATATGGCCGAGCGCGGCAGCAGGATCGAACTTGCGCATTATGACCACAGTACCGCCAAGCGCCTGCGCCGTGGCGGACCAGCGAAGCGGTGCGGCATGATAGAGCGGAGCGGGTGAGAGGTAGATCGTGCGGTCGTCGAACCCGAACAACGCCTTGCCCAGCATGACGAGCTCGTCCGGCGTGTCAATCGCGCCTTCCCTTGGCGGCGGCCGGATACCCTTCGGCCGCCCGGTTGTCCCGCTGGAATACAGCATGACACTGCCGATGCTTTCATCGTTGACCGACGTGCCGGGCTGCTGCGCAAGGGCAGCGGCATAATCGCGAAATCCCGTCGGCAGGCTCTCGTTTTCACCGTCCAACCACAACGAAACGTCGGGCAGCGCCATCCGCAAGTCGTCGGCCAGATGAGCAAGATCGGAGGACAGCACCAGCATCTTCGCGCCGCAATCCTCGATGATGTAGGCCGCTTCGGCAGCGGTCAGCCGGTCCGGGACCGGAGTGAAGGACAACCCCGAACGCTGCGTTCCCCAATAAATATCGAAATAGCGTGAACCGTTGGTCATCATCGCCGCTAAGCCATCACCACGACGAAGGCCCTCGCTGCGCGCGTGTTGCGCGACCCGATTGGAGCGAGCGTCCAGTTCGGCGAAACTGATGGCCTCACCGGTTTCCGCGACTATCAATGCTGGCTTGTCGGGCGTCGTAGCGGCCCATGTCCTGATATGCATTCCCGCGCAATCCTCCTGCCAAAACCTGACCTTTGCGGCCTTGTCCGCAAGGCTACCGGTATCGGTTGCAATTGCAAACCGGTTTGGCGTTAGCATGTGGGAATTGGTGCACCGGGACGGATAAAGATGGGCACTCAAATCGTTGGGAAATCTTGGTGCAACTTGTCGCATAGCGAGTGTGCCTACTACCGCGCTCGTCCGCATGGAGGAAGCAGCGGTCGGTCGTGCCGGCACTCTCATACCACACAATCGGGTTGTCTACACCTGGGGCGTGGACATAGCGATTTCGAAGCTGGGACGACGTGTCGTACTCGCCGATCATATCCATCCCGTCATAGGCGAAGCGGGTGATCGCTCCGCCTGCAGAAAGCCCGCTCGTCTGGATACAGCCGGCCCACGGGATTGTAGGACATCGTTGCCGCGCCCGCCTTGCCGTTCAGGGAGTTCTCGCTCGAATACGTAAACCCGTCGCTGCCGGCGGAGGTCAGATTGCCACGTGCATCATAGCCCAGCGGCACCGGACCCGATTGCGTCAGCTGGTTTAGTCCGTTCACGCTATAGGGCCGATCGATGTTCACCAGACCACCGAACGCGTAAGCATCGTTGGACTGCGTGACCTGCCCGATCTACCCGCGGGGTTGTAGGCAAGGCTGCCGATTAGGGTCAGAAATCATTGATCGGAGCCAGTAGCAGCAGGTAGCAGCAATACAGATTGCGGAGGCGAAGGTTTGGGCTGGCGGTCGTAGCGGGTGGCGACGAGTCTCCAATCCTTGATGCGGCCAAGGACATTTTCGATCTTGTACTTTTGCCTGTAGAGAAGTTTATCGTAGTGATGTTGCATTTTGCGGTTCGAGCGCGACGGAATTCAGCAAACGATGTCCCGTTTGGTCAGCGCGGCACCGAACCTCTTCCTGTCTTAATCTTTGTCACCAAGCAGCTCGCGGACACTGTTGAGTATGGGAAGCAGCAGAATGATCGGTCGCCCTAGCCGACGCAAACGGCTTAGCGCGTCGAGTTCGAACCGCCTTTGGCGCGTTTGATACGTATTAGAAAAAACCTCTTTTCGAGGCGCTGGCGGCTGTACGGTGTGCCTCAAACCGAATGGCATCAATCATTACCCTTTCCGGCCTTCCGGCCCTCCCTGCATATTCGGCAAAGATGCGGTGGAATCGCCCGTGCGGCTCTTGCGGAAGAAGCAATTGTAGATCGCGCTGTATGGCTCATAAGCCGCAGGCGCGTCGCGCCCTTCCAGCCCATGTTCGATGATGTAAACCACCCCTATACGCTGCACCGGTCATCGGTCCTAGGCCTGATGCGATAACGGTAAATATGGCTTTGTTCGACATATCTACGTCTCGTTCATCAACCAAGCTCACTCATGACGACACCTCCATCGTGCCGCACTTGGATCACCATATTATCGACTGGCGAATCCCCTTTGATGAGGCCTGAGCCTAAAGCACCGGTGGCAGCGGGTATTGTGATACCAAAACTGGTATGCTCAATAATAGAAATAGAATTTTATATGAAAAATCAGAACCCTCGGATAAAGGCTTTTATACCATCGAAGGCAACATTGTTATTTGTTCCGTCCGCCCTTTTGGCCCAAACATAGACAGCCATGGATCGTGCAGATTTAGGAATCCGCCCTTCGGCGGATATTGAGCGCCATTTGTTGCTGCCAATTGAAAGAGCCTGCATTGGGCTCATCGTCCGCGTCATTTCTGCCCCCGCACTGTCCATAAAAAGAAGGTAGATATAAGGATATTCCCCTTTTGTGTATGTATCAGCGGCGAAGGCTTCAACCATCGCAAACACAGATCCGGTGTCTATAGCGGTCGCGAATGTTGTAAGATCGATTACCTGGTGCATAGTAGGATTAGAATTTGCACTCGCCGTGAAGGAGTAGGTGCCAATAAGTGGGATCATCGAATGGCCCGACGGATTTGCGGTTGTTGCAGTGAAACCACCGCCCGCCATGGTCCATCCCGAAACGTCTCCCGTTTCCGCTCCGGGATTCGTCAGCGTGAATTCGGTCCAATCAGAACCCCCACTTCCTCCGCCCCCCACGCCATTTGTAGCCGTTGTAATTCTTCCTTTGGCGTCAACAGTAATGTTTGGATTGATATAGGAGCCGGGCGCCACTCCCGTCTCGGCAAGGGTTGTTACCGTTCCGCCAGTAGTCGTGACATCCCCAGTAAGATTTCCGCCCGTCACCGACTTAGGGCCGTTGATGACCGCGATCTCTCCGGTCTCGAACGGCTCGGTAGGTGTGACGGCTTCATTAGCGCAGTCGGCTAAGGCAGTGAAATTGTCCATGACAACCGTGGCGTCCGCCACCTCACCATTGGTTAGAACATGTGGCACCGTGCACTCAGCGTAGGCTGCCGGAGCGAATGCAAATGAGACAATGATTCCCGCTATAGTCGAAACGCGTTTTTTCATCATGAGGTCCTTTTGATCAACCAAAACCACCCTAACACCACATAAATTTACTACTATAGTTTCATGGAATTGCAAAAGTGATTTTATCTGTAATCTTCTGATTTCAAAATTCTGCTTCTGTCGACACTATAATATGGGCAGGTCGCCCCCCGATATGCGAAAAAGAAAACGTTGGATCGCAGTCAACTTAAAGGTGGTATATTAGTTTGTAATAGGCGGACAAGCGGGAGGTCCTTCACGCGGCCAAGGCCCGGCCCGCACATCCTCAATGTGCGCCCACACTTCATCGTTTAGAGTTCCTTGAAAAATACCGCCAAGGGCCCAACGAACCCGATCATTGGACTCGGCATTATAGATTAGAATATCAATCCAAAAGAGAGGCGGTTTTTTCAACCATTTCTCGACTGCCGTAGCCTCTATTTCATTTGCCGCGTGAGTTTTGATCCAGCTGTCAAGCGGACCGGCGACTAACATAGGAAGTGACGCACCAACCGCATCTCGGTTCAAGATTTCAAGGATAATAGATAGGCCAGAAGAAGGCTCATGATCGACAACAATATCAATAATCCCTAGAGGATCGAGAGAATCGTCCAGCACTGGATCATTTGAGTAAGTATAAATCCAATCGTCGGCAAGCCGTGCGTTATAAACTTCAATCATGACTTAGCTTCTAGTGTAAATTCTAATTATACGAACAGAGTCGAAATGATAATTACAACACCCCATACGCTCCGCATTGTCAATCAGGTTCTTAAGCCTCCCAGCATAATTTGCTAAGGTTTTGTCATGCGGCTGCCAATCCTGTTGGGAGCCGTTATACTGTTATAACTCCATTTGATATACTCTAGCTACGTCAGCGTTGATCTTGCTATAAGTGTCCTCAAACCTTTTTCAACTAACACAGTTGGGAATAGTTGAGACGATTGGTGACGTCCCAGACCACGCCTCCCCATCCGCCTGCACAAACCTTATCCAGAGCGCCCTGCATCGCAGGGATGACCAAATCTGCGACGTTTGAAATAAACTGGAACGATCCCAAGAACCTTCGAGCAGGTGATGGCGGACGCGGATGTGTGCGCGGTGACTTTGTATAATTATGCCCCGGATCGGCAAACAACCCTAGCGGATCGATTTTGTTGATTGGGTTTGCCTCAACATAGATGTAAGGGTTGCTGCCTCCAGCCAAGCCGATCGGGTTGGCCTGTATATAGCGGCCGGTGGTCGGGTCGTAATCGCGATAGCGGTTGTAGTAGAGATCGGCGAGCACGTCGCGCTAGCTGGGAAGACTGAATAGCGTAGCTTCGTTACGGAGGGTGCTCCAAATTTTACCATTATGTCAGCTAAATACCTCTATCTATATACATAGTGTCGCCATTTACCCACAAGAACTCTGGATCCAAACTATTTTTACAGATAGAATTTAGGTATACAATAGAGTCTTCGACTGCATGCATCTCGTCTATTCCGCTTATTTTATTGTTGTATTTGGAATGGCTTGTAAAAATAACATTACAGTAGTAGCCGCCTTCGTTATCTGGTAACGGGTAGGATATTGATATACTACCTTCAGATAGGTTATTACCTGATTTTGAAATAATATCGCGGGATAAAATAACACTGTTCAATCGGACCTCCTGGAGTGAATATTTGGACGTCTACTCCCGGGCATAAATAATGGAGTCGTAATTTTTTCCGGCCCGCCCCTCGTGCGACATTCCGCAGCACGCACTCTCGCTGACTTAGTGCACTGAACATAGCCGCTAGATCTAGACAATCCACCAAGATATTTCATAGGATCAGTGTTCCAGTCGCGACAATCTAGTTCATCAATTTTTTCTTGGCGCTCGCATTCATCATCAGGGTCGTCTAGATCGTCATCAATATCGTTCTTAAATTGTTGTTCGTTAGCCGGCGGTCCTGCACAAACCTTATCCAGAGCGCCCTGCATCGCAGGGATGACCAAATCTGCGACGTTTGAAATAAACTGGAACGATCCCAAGAACCTTCGAGCAGGTGATGGCGGACGCGGATGTGTGCGCGGTGACTTTGTATAATTATGCCCCGGATCGGCAAACAACCCCAGAGGATCGATCTTGTTGATCGGGTTTGCGTCAGCATAGATGTAAGGGTTGCTGCCTCCAGCCAGGCCGATCGGGTCGGCCTGTATATAGCGGCCGGTGGTCGGGTCGTAATCGCGATAGCGGTTGTAATAGAGATCGGCGAACACGCGGCTTTGGCCGGGAAAGCCGGGAAGCAGATAATCCTGTGACGGATCGACCACAGTGCCCGACGCATCGCTGGTGACCAAGGGCACGCCCAAATGGTTGCCGTGCACCCATAGCAGATGAACCGCCCCACTCAGGTCGGGAGTCGCCACTGCCAGCGGAGCATAACCGCCGATACCGTCACCCCCTCCAAACGGACTGTTATCGTTGGCGGCTGCAGGGACTGCCCAGATAAACTCCGCCCATACGTCGTTCGCCGCTGCGCCGTATTCGCCCATCACCCGGCCCGCGCTATCGTATACAAAATGTCGCGTTCCGCTAGGCCGAACCAGCTTCACCCGGTCATCCATACCATTATAGGTGTACGCCTGCGCCGCAGCGTTACTGCGGTTGTATGTAATCAGACGGCCATAGCCATCGTAGTCGGTAGCGAGAGTAACTCCGCCAGGTCGGCTTTCCGCTAAAGTGTTGCCGCGACCGTCATAGCTGAACTGCCGCGTACCTGACGCATCGTTAAAGGTTTCGAGGCGGTTGGTGCCGGCCGCGTAAGTGAATGATTTGGAAGTGTCAGCGCCCTGAATATTACGGACAGATAAGGTAAGGCGACCGTTTCCGTCATAACCATACAGCACGGATTTTGAAGCATCCACATTGTCAGTTATCGCGCCAATGTTGCCATTCGCATCGTACCGATACGACAAATGCGACAAATTGAATCCGTCCGACACGGTGTAGAGCCGGCGCGATGTCAGCCAGCCATCCGTGCCCCAGCCATTGGCCACCGCCATGCCGTTGCCAAGCATAATGGACTTGACCGGTCCAAACGGCTCGTATTCATGTCCGTTGGCAATTGTCTCCCAACTCGCCGCCGCCGCTGTCGACTTGGTTTCTATCAGATTGACGCGCCCCTTGCCATCATAGCCATAGCGCACAATTCTGCCTGATGGGTAGGTAATCCGGATGATGCGATCTGCTAGATCATATTGATATCCAAGCTGAGCGGCTCCAGTCGCACCGATCGCCTGTTGCTTAGCCACAAGGTTTCCGCGGTGATCGTATTTAAAAGAGGTGACACCCGATCCATCGATAACTTTGGCAAGCTTGCCGAAGAGTTGAATGGTGACGGCAAGACATATCGAGGAAAGCCCTTCACACCCAATCTCGTTCATTCGATCCTAACACGTGAAAGTTACGTCGGGCGGCATTATTACAACACCAAGGACAGTCGCACGAAAAAGCTTCGTCCCCGCGACGAATGGATTGAGGTGCCCATTCCCCAAATCATAAGCGAAGCCGATTTCGAAGCGGTGCGAAAACTACTGAAGTCACGCGATCCCAAGATGGCTCCAGCCCGTTCGCATAGTTCGCCAGTATTGCTCAGCGGCCTCGGCAAATGCGGTAACCCCGGCTGCACGGGTACGATGATGCTCCTCACAGGCAAAGGCGGACAGTATCGCTATTATGCCTGTTCGAATGTCCGGCGCAAAAAGGATCGCTCGTGCGGCGGTAACAACGTGCCCATGCAGAAGGTCGACGATGCAGTCATGAACGCGCTTAAGAAGCGCCTTCTGCGTCCGGCTCGCCTTAACACCTTGTTGGCAGGGCTTATCGAGCGTTCCGAAGGCGCGGATGCGAGGCGGCGCCAGACGCTTGGAGTGCTTCGCAGCGAGCGGACAGAAGTCGACCACGCGATCCGCCGGGTGTTCGAGATGGTCGAGTCTGGCATGATCGAACCCGGGGACAGCGATTTGAAATCCCGTCTGGGGACCCACCAGAAGCGCCGCGCCGCCTTGGACGAAGAAATTCGGGTGCTCGATCGCCAGATCGGTCGGAAGGGTAAGCGAATCGACGAAGACGCCATTGCGGACTTCTCGGCGCGCGTGCGCGAAAAACTTGATGACCCTGGAAATCCTGCCCTGCGTAAGGACTATGTGAAAGCGTTTGTTGGTGAAGTTGTGATGACGAAGGAACGGATCATCATTCGCGGCCCCGTATCCGCCCTTACCGGTGCGGTCACATCATCAGATAAGGACGACGCACCGCCAGTGCGTAGTTCTATGGGAGATTGGTGCGCCCGGCGTGATTCGAACACGCGGCCTCCAGATTAGGAATCTGATGCTCTATCCGGCTGAGCTACGGGCGCCCCGCCCGCTTCCATAACCGCCGCCTGTGTGGCCTGCAACGCGAACCTTATTGCATTGCTCGACCCGTAGCGCTGGCCAAATTCTCAGTTGATCTCGTCCGGTTTGACGACCGGAAAGGGCAGCGGTGCGATGGCGATGCCCTCTTTGGCGAGTTCCTTCGCATCGTGGACCGACGCTTCGCCGTGGATGATTGCCGCATCCTTCTCGCCATAATGCATGGCGCGGCTGTCTTCCGCGAAGCTGTCCCCCACATAGGTGCTGTTTTTCAACGCTTCAGCCTGCATTGCGGAAAGCGCTTCGACAGCATTGGCCGCCTTGGCAGCAAGCGGCGTCTTGTTAGGCAAGTCGTCGGATTTTTCGCCAGCTTGTTGGAGCGCGCCACGATTGGATTTTGTGGGTATCGCCGGCGCCATGGGGGCTTTCATAATTTCGGGGGTGCCGCATGTCGGGCAGCCAATGTCCCGCCTGTCGCGCTGCGTGGTAAATTCGTCGCCGGACCCGAACCACCCTTCGAACCGGTGACCCTCGCTGCAAACCAGGTCGAAGACGATCATGTGCCGAAAGTCGCCGCTATATCACGCCGGTTGGCCAGACTGGGCACCTGCCGGCGAGCGGACGCGATCCGCTCCTGCTCTATCTCAACAAAGCCTAGGGCGGGCCGGTCACCGCCCATATCCAGCAGCACCTTGCCCCACGGATCGATGACGAGGCTATGACCATAGGTTGTTCGGCCGTCATCATGTTTGCCCACCTGTGCCGCCGCCACGACATAGGAGCTTTGTTCGATAGCGCGCGCACGTTGCAGGACATGCCAATGATCGCGGCCTGTCGGCGCAGTAAACGCCGCGGGTATTGCGATGATGTCACAGCTTTCCATTCCAAGGCGCTGATATAGAGCGGGAAAGCGAATGTCGTAGCAGATGGATAACCCAAGCCTCCCGGCCGGAGTATCTACCGTGGTTATGCGTTCACCCGGCGCATAAGCGCTCGATTCGCTCCAGCTTTCGCCATCGTCCAACGACACATCAAACATATGCATCTTGTCATATCGGGCGACGATCTCGCCGGCCGGATCGATTACGAAGGATCGGTTAGCCCAGCGAGCACGCTCCGCCTGTTGCTGGCCGTGTGCAAGGACAGCAAGCGACCCGATCGCCACCCAGATGCCATGATCGACGGCCGCAGCGCGCATGGCCGCAAGGACCCGATCGTCCGCTTCGACCACGATATGAGCAGAAGCGCGCGATCTGTCCCGGTCCAGCAGGCCGCTCATTTCAGGCGTGAACAGCATGGTCGCGCCGCCCCGCGCCGCATCCGCGACTGCCGCGACCATGACGGCTGCGTTTTCCGCCGGGTCGATGCCCGACTGCATTTGCAGAATGGCTATTCTGGTCATTGCCGGGTCAGTCCTTACGCCGTAAGCATCGCGTCCAGCTTTCCGTCCCGCTCCAGAGAAGCCAACTCGTCTGATCCGCCTACATGGGTTTCTCCGATAAAGATTTGCGGAACGGTCCGCGCATTCGGCGCACGATCGAGCATGGCGGCCTTGTTCGGCCCGCCCATGGTTATATCCAGTTCGCTATACTCCGCGCCCTTGCTGTCGAGCAGGCGCTTTGCACGGGAACAATAGCCGCATCCCATCTTGGTATAAATATCGATTTTTGGTTTAGGCATTTGAATTTCCTGAACAAAGTGTTGGACATCGGGTGAAATCGCGGCCGGGAGGTTGACGGGGCACGCGGCATTCCTATCTCGAAACTGTTCATGCGCCGTACCGGGCATGGACGCAAGCCGCGGGCGACGCCGATCAGACGGGCCGCTCGTGAAATGATAGATCGCTCAAATAGGAGGATTTGTATTATGTCACGTCTGGATTTCACTCCCTACCGCCGCACCACCGTGGGCTTCGACAAGGTGTTCGACCTTCTGGAAAGCCAGGTTCGCGGCAATGGCGGGGACAATTACCCCCCATTCAACATCGAACGGCGTGGTGACGACCAATATCGCATCACGCTTGCTATCGCCGGTTTCAAGCCCGACGATCTCGACATAACCGCGCAGCAGAACCTGCTTACTATCCAAGGCAGAAAGCGCGACGAAGACCAAAATACCGGTGAAATGCTGCATGTCGGCATTGCCAATCGCGGTTTCGAACGGCGGTTCGAACTTGCCGACTTCGTCCGGGTAGAAAACGCCGCAATCGAGGACGGATTGTTGCTGGTGGATCTCGTTCGCGAAGTTCCCGAGGCGATGAAGCCGAAGAAAATTACGGTGAATGGACAATCGCAGCTGAAGGTCGTCGAAGATCTCGGGTCGGATGATACGGACCACGATGAAACCAACGCCGCCTGAAGCGCAGTTTGCGAAATAGTTGGGGCGAGCCCAAAGGCTCGCCCCGCGACGCCAGAAGCGTCGCCTGAGCCATTCGCGCGCATCCGGGTCGCAGAAGATGCGCAGCGATTGGCTTAGCCAATAATGTAAACAGGTAGCCCGCCGGTTTGCACAAAACACATCACGGATATGGCGCCGGTCGGCGAACGTGTCGGATCCCTGTTGTCCATAACATCGACGGAATGCTCACAATTTGCAAGACTAATAAGTATTAGTCCAAGAATGCAGTGTGTCAGACAAGCCGGGATTGGCGCAATGCCGCCTCGATAAATCCCGCAAACAGGGGGTGCGGATCGAATGGGCGGCTCTTCAACTCGGGATGGAATTGCACCCCGACGAACCACGGATGATCCGGACGTTCGACAATTTCAGGAAGCAGTCCATCGGGTGACATTCCGGAAAATACCAGCCCATCGCGTTCCAGTGCTTCGATATAGGCGGAATTAACTTCGTAGCGGTGGCGGTGACGTTCTGAAATCGCCGTTGCACCGTCATATATGCCTGACACCTTGCTGTCGGCGGACAGCTTTGCCTCATAGGCGCCAAGTCGCATCGTGCCGCCCATGTCACCATCGGCCTCGCGTGTTTCGAGACCCTCCTGGGTCATCCATTCCGTGATGACACCGACAACAGGCTCCCGCGTGGTGCCGAATTCGGTTGAAGACGCCGCATCGTGCCCAGCCGAACGCGCACCTTCGACGCAGGCCATCTGCATTCCAAGACAGATCCCGAAAAACGGTACGCCGCGTTCGCGTGCGAACCGAACGCTCGATATCTTGCCTTCGGAACCACGCTCGCCAAAGCCGCCGGGCACAAGAATTCCGTGAAGGGGCTCCAGTTCGGCAGCAATATCCGCATCGTCTTGTTCGAACAATTCGGCATCGAGCCAGCGGATATTGACCTTGGCTCGATTGGCCATGCCGCCATGGACCAGCGCCTCGTTCAAGGACTTATATGCGTCCTGCAAACCAACATATTTGCCGACCACGCCAATAGTCACTTCGCCTTCCGGATTGAAAAAGCGGTCGGTTACATCCGCCCAGCGTGCAAGGTCCGGGTCCTTCGCGTCCGTGATGCCGAAACCGCGCAGGACTTCGGTATCCAGCCCCTCATGGTGGTACTGCAGCGGCACGGAATAGATTGACGGCGCGTCGAGAGCGGGGATGACTGCTTCTGCGCGGACGTTACAAAACGCCGCGATTTTGCGGCGTTCACCTTCCGGCAGAGGATGTTCGCAGCGGCAAAGAAGGACGTCGGGTTTAATGCCCAATGACGCCAGCTCACGGACGGAATGCTGCGTCGGCTTGGTCTTCAATTCACCTGCTGCCGCGATAAACGGCACTAGCGTCACGTGGACGCTAAGTGTCTGCATCGGCTCCAGCTCGTTCCGCAATTGTCGAATGGCTTCCATGAATGGCAGCGATTCGATGTCGCCTACGGTGCCGCCGATTTCGCACAACACGAAGTCCAAATCGTCGGTATCGTCGAGCGCGAATGCCTTGATCGCGTCGGTCACGTGCGGGATTACCTGCACGGTTGCGCCCAGATAGTCGCCGCGCCGTTCGCGCGCGATGATATCGCGATAGACGCGCCCGGATGTGATGTTGTCGCTCTGCCGCGCGGAGACGCCGGTGAAACGTTCGTAATGGCCAAGGTCGAGGTCGGTTTCCGCCCCGTCATCGGTCACGTAGACTTCACCATGCTGATAAGGGCTCATCGTGCCCGGATCGACATTCAGATAAGGGTCGAATTTCCGAATGCGGACCTTGTAGCCGCGCGCCTGCAACAAGGCAGCAAGGCTTGCTGCCATAAGACCTTTGCCGAGCGAGGAAACCACGCCGCCGGTAATAAAAATGAACCGCGCCATGGGAGCCGAGCCTTAGGGATAGCGCGTGAGTCGGCGCAAGCGCTTATCGTATGAAGCGCGCGCTAATCCACAGTTGCAGCAGGAAACGCGCCAAACGTCGGCCACGCGGTCGGGGTGTATTGTTACTCGGTAGCGCCAGCCAGCGGATCGTCATCGGCCGGAACTGCAGGCGCAGCAGTCGGAGCCGTCTCAGAAGGCGCCACAGTGCGATCGAGCGTAGAAGTCACGGCCTGGTCCTGCGCCTGATCCACGGCAACCGCCGCAATGACAATCGACAGGACAACGAAAACCACGCCCAGCCATTTCGTCGAGGTGGACAGCACATCTGCCGCGCCGCGCGCACTCATCAGGCCGGACGGACTGCCGCCGATACCCAGACCGCCACCTTCCGAACGCTGCATCAGGATCACGCCCACAAGCGCAGCAGCGATAATCGCCTGGAGAACGGTAAGGAACAGGAACATCTGCTGGGTCTCTACTCGAATTAAAAACTATGCGCGCTATCTAGGCGTCGCGATGCCGGACGGCAAGTTTTTGGCGAAATCAGGCCTTGTCCGCGACTTCAGCAGCGGCAACCACGATGCCAAGAAAGCTTTCCGCGGCCAAGCTGGCACCGCCAACCAGCGCCCCGCCCACTTCGTCGGCTGCCAGCAACTCGTTTGCGTTATCCGGATTGACCGAGCCGCCATACAAAATGCGTATGGCAGCTCCTTCATCCTCGCCGAACCGTTCCACCAGAAGCGCACGGATGGCGCGGTGCATAGCGCCGATATCGGACACCGTAGGTGTGCGGCCGGTGCCGATCGCCCAGATCGGTTCGTAAGCGACGGAAAGATTTGCACCCGCATCTTCGATGCTATCCGGCAATGAACCGCGCAGCTGTGTGGTTACGAAATCTTCTGCGGCACCCGCATCGCGAACCTGCTCGCTTTCGCCGCAGCAGATGATCAGACGCAAACCGGCGGCAAGCGCTGCTTCCGCCTTCTTCCGCACGAGAGCGTCGGTTTCGCCGTGACCTTCGCGGCGTTCACTATGGCCAAGAATGACGAATTTTGCCCCGGCATCGGCCACCATTGCAGCCGAAATGTCACCGGTCCGCGCGCCATCCTCGTCCGTATGGCAGTCCTGGGCGCCAATCGCGAGCTGGGCTGCCTCCTTGTGGACCGCATGTATAAGAGTGAATGGCGGGGCCAGTGCGACCTCGACCTTCATCAGGCGTTGCGAGGAACGGTCGATGGCGCGTGCTTCGGAAAGCATCGCCCGTGTGCCGTTCATCTTCCAGTTTCCGACGACGTAGGGCCGTTCGGTCATGATAATTTCCAGTCTCTGTCATGAAATATGCGCGCCCATTTAGGGCTGATGGTCCCGCTCCGCTAGTCGCAGTTCGCCTGAAATGCAAAAGGCCTGCCCACCTGTTGCGGTCGGGTCGCATGAGAGATACAGCGCGCAGCAATCTTGAACCTGCAAAAGCACCGCCCGCCCTGCCGTGAGCGCGTGTTCCTTGCCTGCCGGACTTTATCCACACCATGATCCAAACATTCCGCAGATTTTTCACTTCCAAGATCGGGATCGTGGTCTCGCTGGCCTTTCTCGCTCTGATCGCCCTGGCATTTGCCAGTATGGATGTGTCCAGCAATGCAAGCTTTGGCGGGTTGTCGAGCGGGGACACCGTTGCAGTCGTCGGCGATAACGAGATCAAGGCGCGCGACCTTACGCAGGCGGCGAATTCCGGGCTGGACCAGCAACGGCAGCAGGATCCCACCGCATCGATGGCCAGCTTCGTCGAGCGCGGGGCCTTCGATGACGTTCTCATGGGTTTGATCGACCGCAATGCGCTGCGCTCGTTCGGGGAACGTTATGGCCTTCGGTCCGGGAAAAACCTTATCAACAGCGAGATCCTGCAAATTCCGGCGTTCCGGGGTGCGGATGGCGAATTCGACGAAAACGCCTACCAGCAGATACTTTCGCAACAAGGCGTTACCGACGCGATGCTGCGTGACGATCTGGCGCAAGGACTGTTCGCGCGGCAATTGCTCCAGCCTGCCGGTCTGGGCGCCTCCCTGCCTGAAACATTGATCCGGCGCATCGCCGCCTTTTCGTCGGAGCGACGGGTCGGCGGATTCGCTGTCATCCCGAGCGCAGCCTTTGCCCCGGAAGGCAAGCCTGACGCGGCGACCTTACGCGCATTCTACGAAGACAATCGCGCTGATTTCATCCGGCCCGAGCGTCGCACTTTGCGCTATGCCACCTTCAATGCAGACGCGCTGGGGGATGCAATCAATCCGACCGATGCCGAAATTGCTGCACGGTACCGGGAAAACGCCAGCGAATATGCAGCGAGCGAAAATCGGTCCGTCACCCAGCTGATCGTTCCGACGGAAGCTGCCGCCAAATCCATCGCGCAACGTGTGCGGGGCGGTACCTCGCTGGCAGCGGCAGCCCGGGAAGCGGGCCTTGGAACAACATCCATCGGGCCGGCAGACCGCAAGACCTTTGCCTCGCAAACTTCTGCCGCCGTTACGCAGGCTATCTTCGATACAGGCGAAGGCCGCGTGGCGCCGCCCGCGCGAAGCGGCCTTGGCTGGCACGTAGCGCTGGTGACGGATGTCGAATCGGTTGCAGGACGCACTCTGGCGCAAGCTCGCAGCGAGATTGCCGGTGAACTGCGCGAAGAAAAGCGCCGCCGCCTGCTTAATGAAACTGCCGGCGATCTGGAACAGCGGCTTAGCGATGGCGAGGCGCTGTCCGACGTGGCGAAGGATCTGGGCATCAAGGTTCAAATTACCCGCCCGCTGATCGCCACCGGGCAGATCTACGGCTCGGCAGGTGAGTTCGGACCGGACGTCATTGCTCCGGCTTTACAAAGTGCCTTCGAAATGGACGAAAGCGAACCGCAACTGGCCGAAGTCGAGCGCGGTGAAACCTTCCTCCTTTACGAAGTCACTCGCATCGAACAGTCGGCCGCTGCCCCGATCAAGGATATCGAGGAAGAGTTGACGCTGGCATGGCGCATCTCGGAAGGTTCGAAAAAGGCGCGGGCCGCTGCCGACCGTATTATGAAACGTGTTGCGGGCGGCCAGTCGCTCGCCGCGGCCGTCAATGCGGAGAAAGCAACGCTTCCAGCCCCGCGCCCCGTCAATATGACCCGTCAGCAGCTGGCCGCCGCGCAGCCGCAAGGCGTGGAGCCGCAAATGGCGCTGCTGTTCTCGATGGCGGAAGGCACTACCAAAAAATTGGCGGCGCCGCGCAACATAGGCTGGTTCGTGGTCAATCTTGACGAGATCGAAACCGGCACGGTGGCCGACGATTCGCCGCTTCTCGAGCAGGCACGCCAGCAGATCGGAACCCTTGCAGCACAGGAATATTCCGAGCAGCTTATCAATGCCATCCGTTCCGCCGAAGGGGTGGAACGGAACGAAGAGGCTATTGCCGAAGTGCGCGCCTCGTTGCTCGGCAACAATTGACGCGATCGGACCGGGCCGCTGACTAATAAGCTTGCCGATCCACAACACCCGTTTCCCGGATTGCGCGGCGCAGATGACGCGGTGCAGCAGTTGGGGGACGGGAAGCCTGCGCTTGTCTGGCGGACCATCGTGGCGGACTGCGACACGCCGGTAGGTGCCGCCACGAAGTTGATGCAGCCCGAACGCGGAGACTTCCTGCTGGAATCCGTCGAAGGCGGCGAAATTCGCGGTCGCTACAGCCTGCTCGGGCTCGATCCGGACCTGCTGTTCCGAAGTGTGGATGGTAGACCCGCGATCAACCGGCAGTGGCAGCATGACCGTGACGCGTTCGAAGGGCTGGACGGTAGCGCGCTGGCGCAGCTTCGCGGCCTCGTCATTGCTTGCAAGATCGACGTACCAGACGGTCTGCCGCCGGCGCTTGCCTGCCTGGTAGGTTACTTCGCCTATGAAACCATCGGTGAGGTGGAGACCGTAACACGCGCTAAAGGCGAAGGGTTGGACCTGCCCGACATGGTATTCGTCCGCCCGACTGTGTTGCTGGTGTTCGATTCTCTGAGCGATGAACTGCACTGTATTGCGCCGATTTGGGCGAGCCCGGTTTCGCCGGAACACACAGTGGCAAAGGCTCACGACCGGATCGACGAAACGCTGCGGCAGCTTGCTCTGGGCCAACCCACCTCACCCGGCCCCCTTGCGAGCGAAGGCGAAACGGATTTGACGCCGCAGCCCATGATGAAACCGGGCGAATATGCGTCCATGGTTGCGCAGGCGAAGGACTATATCGTGGCAGGGGACGTTTTTCAGGTGGTGCTTTCGCAGCGCTATTCCGCACCGTTCACCTTGCCACCGCTGGCGCTCTACCGCGCGCTGCGGCGGGTCAATCCATCGCCGTTCCTCTATTTTCTCGACTTGCCCGGATTTGCCGTAGTCGGTTCGAGCCCCGAAATCCTTGTCCGCGTGCGGAACGACGAGGTCACCATCCGTCCGATTGCAGGTACGCGGCCGCGAGGAGCCACGCCGGAGGAGGACCGCGCGGCGGAGGAAAGCCTGCTCGCCGATGCCAAGGAACGCGCCGAGCATTTAATGCTGCTCGACCTCGGTCGCAACGATGTTGGCCGGGTTGCCAGGCGCGGCACGGTCGAAGTTACGGACAGCTACACCGTGGAACGCTATAGCCATGTCATGCACATCGTCAGCAACGTGGTAGGACAACTGGACGACCGGTACGATGCCGTCGACGCCTTGTTTGCAGGCTTTCCGGCAGGCACTGTCAGCGGCGCGCCAAAGCTGCGCGCATGCGAGATCATTGCCGAACTCGAACATGACCGCCGCGGGCCATATGCAGGCGGTGTGGGGTATTTCTCGCCGGATGGCTCTGTGGACAGCTGCATCGTATTGCGAACGGGTGTAGTGAAGGACGGACGGCTCCACGTGCAGGCAGGTGCCGGCATTGTTGCAGATAGCGACCCTGTTTACGAAGAACGCGAATGCGAAGCCAAGGCCGGGGCCTTATTTGCCGCCGCGCGCGAAGCCGTGCGGGTCGCAAGCGAAGTGGATTACGGTCAATGATGCGGCTGCTCATCGTTCCTCTGGCACTGACGCTGGTGTCCTGCGGAGACACGCCGGAAGGAAAGCCCGTCATGCGCACCGAAATCGGTAGCGGAGTGGCCGAGGATATCGCCGCGACGGGTGCAGAACCGGGGCAAGTCCTATCCGACGATCCCGCGTTGACACCGGGCCGTCCATCCGCCTGCCGCACGCTGATGTTCGAGGGCGCGCGCTTTACTCATTGCATTGCCGACCCTGCCAGCCACCGGATTACCACCGCACTGGGACCTGAAGGCGGCGCTCCATACCGCAGCCTGGCCCGCCTCGCCGCGGAGCGTGAGGCAAACGCCCCGCCGGTCGCCTTCGCCGTAAACGCCGGCATGTATGACGATGAGGGCAAACCCATCGGTTATTTCGTCGAGAACGGTAACCGCCGCAAGGAACTGAGTCGCACCGAAGGAGCGGGCAATTTCCATCTGATGCCCAATGGCGTTTTCTTCGGCACGAGCGGGAAATGGCAGGTGCGCACGAGCGACGACTTCTACCGCAATGTGGGCGACCGACCCCGATTCGGCACACAGAGCGGCCCGATGCTGGTAATCAAGGGCAAGCTGCATCCGGAAATTTCGCAGGACGGGCCGAGCAAGGCCATCCGCAACGGCGTTGGTGTGGCCAAGGACGGCAAGGCGCATTTCCTCATCTCGAACGAACCGGTCAGTTTCGGCAAGCTTGCCCGACTGTACCGCGACGAATTGAAGGTGCCCGACGCGCTGTTCCTCGACGGGAATGTAAGCTCACTTTGGGACCCTGTCTCGGGACGGCTCGACACCGGGCCCGCGATTGGCCCATTACTCGTTGTCGAACTGAAGGAGTAGCGGGCAGCCATGACCTCACCCGACATCCTCGTCATCGACAATTACGACAGCTTCACCTTCAACCTGGTGCACTACCTGATGGAATTGGGTGCGACGGTACAAGTGGAGCGCAACGATGCGCTGACTGTGCAGCAGGCGACAGACCTCGCGCCGCGCGGTATCCTGCTGTCCCCAGGACCGCGCACCCCGGACGATGCCGGTATTTCGCTGCCGCTGGTCGCTGCCTGTGCCGACAAACGCCTGCCGCTTCTCGGAGTATGTCTCGGCCATCAAGCGATCGGCCAGCATTTTGGCGGGCGCGTGGTGCGTGGCGGGCTGATGCACGGCAAGACAAGTCCGGTGACGCATGACGGTAGCGGGGTTTTTACAGACCTGCCCTCCCCGTTCCTCGCCACCCGCTATCACTCGCTGGTCGTGGACGGCATCCCCGATGTGCTGGAAACAAACGCCACCAGCGAAACACCGGGGCTGGACGGGACCAGCGTGATGGGGTTCCGCCACCGCGAGCTTCCGATCCACGGCGTGCAATTCCATCCCGAAAGCATCGCCACAGAACACGGCCACGCCTTGCTTGCCAATTTCCTCCAGATCTGCGGTATCGAAACGAAAGTGCCGGCATGACCGAACTCCCCACAGCCGATACGCAACTGACGGAAGCCGAGGCGGAAGTGGTCTTCGGCCAAATCCTCGACGGAGAAGTCGGCGATGAAGAAATCGGCAGGTTCCTTGTCGATTTAAGCCAGCGCAGCGAAACGGCAGAGGAAATCGCCGGGGCTGCGCGCGCGCTGCGGGCCCGGCTGGTTCCGATAGATGCGCCCGATGGCGCAATCGATGTGTGCGGTACGGGCGGCGACGGGCATCACACGCTGAATGTCTCCACCGCCGTATCGCTTGTTGTCGCAGCTTGCGGCGTGCCGGTCGCCAAACATGGCAACCGCGCGGCATCGTCGAAATCGGGCGCAGCGGATACGCTGGAAGCGCTCGGTCTGGATATGGAAGCGGCCGGACGCACTGCGGAAAAGACGCTGGCGGAAATCGGCATCTGTTTCCTGTTTGCCAAGAACCACCACCCGGCCATGGGCCGCATCCAGCCCATTCGCCAGCGACTTGGCTGCCGGACGATTTTCAACCTGATGGGCCCACTGTCGAACCCCGCGCGGGTGGACCGGCAACTGATCGGCATCGCGCGGCCGGCTTACGTGCCGATCTATGCACGCGCCAAGGCGCAGCTCGGCACCAGTTTCACCATGATCGTTTCGGGAGACGAGGGTCTGGACGAGTTGAGCCTGGCCGGCGGGAACGAGGTGGCCGAAGTACGCGGCAGCAGTTTCGCCATGCGCCGCTACGATGCCTCATTGGTGGACGTGCCAAACGCCCCTGTCGAAGCGATCCGCGGCGATGATGCAATTTACAACGCCCGTGCATTGAAGGCTTTGCTGCATGGCGCACCGGGGGCCTACCGCGATGCGGTGGTGTTCAACGCCGCAGCTTCGCTGATCGTCTCCGGCACCTCGACCGAATGGGACGATGCAGCCGACCGTGCGCGTGCAGCGCTGGATATAGGCGCGGCAGAACGGTTGCTGGGACAATGGATTGAGATGGCGCAATGAACAAGCTGCAGGAAATCTGCGCAACCAAACGCGCCGAAGTCACTGCGCGAAAGGCAGTGCTGTCGCTGGCGGATCTGGACGCCCGCGCTCAGCAACATAGCGCCCCGCGCGGCTTCAGGGCTGCATTGGAGTCCAAGGCGAAGGACGGGTTCGCTTTGATCGCGGAGATAAAGAAAGCCTCCCCTTCGAAGGGATTGATACGCACCGACTTCGATCCGGCGTCCCACGCGGTTGCGTATGAGAAAGGCGGTGCCGCCTGTCTTTCGGTACTGACCGACGCCCCCTATTTTCAGGGTCATGAAGATTACCTGATTGCCGCGCGCAATGTCTGCGCACTCCCGGTCCTGCGCAAGGATTTCATGGTCGATCCATGGCAGGTCGCAGAAGCCCGCGCGATCGGCGGTGATGCGATCCTGATCATCGTGGCCGCACTGGAAGATGGCGCGATGGCAGAAATCGAAGCGGCGGCGTTGGAGCATGGCATGGACGTTCTGGTCGAAGTGCATGACGAGGCCGAACTGGAACGCGCCCTGACGTTGCAATCCCGGCTGATCGGCGTCAACAACCGCGATCTGCGTACATTCACGACCGATCTGGCGACCACCGAACGGCTCGCTCCCCTTGCGCCAACCGGCACGCTAATGGTGGCCGAGAGCGGCATTGCCAGTCACGATGATTGCACCCGGCTCGCCCGATCCGGCATACATACGTTCCTCGTGGGCGAAAGCCTGATGCGTCAGGACGATGTCGCCGCGGCGACGCGGGAACTTCTGGTCGGATGAGCAAGCTGACCCATCTTGATAGCGACGGTAATGCCCGCATGGTCGATGTCGGAGCGAAAGCCGCGACGGCCAGGCGGGCGGTCGCGCAGGGCAGGATCACCATGTCGGCGGAGGCTCTGGAAAGTATCCGCGATGGCAATGCTCCAAAGGGTGACGTGCTGGCCGCCGCTCGCATCGCAGGTATTATGGCGGCGAAGCGTACGGGCGACCTTATCCCGCTGTGCCATCCGCTTGCGCTGGACGCGGTAACCGTAGACTTTGCGTTCGAGGACGGGGGACTGACCGTCACTGTGGCAGCATCCCTGACAGGCAAGACCGGCATCGAGATGGAGGCGTTAACGGGTGTAAGCGTGGCGTGCCTCACCATCTACGACATGGCCAAGGCGCTCGATAAATCAATGGTCATAGAAGGCATCCGGCTGCTGTCGAAATCGGGCGGCAAGTCGGGCGACTGGCACGCTCCGGCATGAGCGCGCTGATATCGCTCGTCG
Source organism: Alteripontixanthobacter maritimus (assembly GCF_003340475.1). Classification (NCBI taxonomy): domain Bacteria; kingdom Pseudomonadati; phylum Pseudomonadota; class Alphaproteobacteria; order Sphingomonadales; family Erythrobacteraceae; genus Alteripontixanthobacter; species Alteripontixanthobacter maritimus. The sequence goes on from NZ_QBKA01000002.1 coordinate 1,197,173, forward strand.
ATGCCCAGGAGCGGTTGCTAACGCTGGTGAATGCGGCCGATACTATCGCGCCGCAGCCTGTCGAAAGCCTGCTGGGCGGATATCTGGCAGAGCCGCTCCTCGCAGCCCGCACGCAACCTGCAGCGGACGTGTCAGCGATGGATGGCTATGCGGTCGCCGGTAAGGGTGCTTGGAAATTGGTCGGGGAAAGCCGGTGCGGCCTACCGTTCGGCAGTCATCTGGCCGACGGTGATGCTGTTCGCATATCGACCGGTGCCCATTGTCCGGCCGGAACGCAGGCAATCCTGATACAGGAGAACGCCCAGGTCGAAGGCGAGATCTTGAGCCAGGCCGATGGTGCGCTGGTTCCCGGCGAACACATTCGGAGAGAAGGCTTCGACTTTGCCGATGGCGACCCATTGCTGCCTGGCGGAACCCGGATCGGCCCGGCACAGATCGCACTTGCCCGCGCGGCAGGTCACGGCCGGCTTCCTGCAAGGCGTAAACCGCGGATCGTTATTCTGGAATGCGGGGACGAGTTGACCTCCGATCCTGCGTCGTGCGGGCATGGGCAAATACCCGCCAGCAACGGCGCGATGCTCGCCGCGATGGCAAGCGCGGAACTGTGCGACATAGTGGCCACCCCACCCTTGCGCGACACGCCTGACGCTCTGGTCGACGCATTGGATGCCCATGCCACCGCCGATCTTCTGGTTTTCTCCGGCGGCGCCTCGGTCGGCGATCACGATCATGTTCGCCCATCGCTCCAACGGGCCGGCGCGGACATTGCGTTCTGGAAAGTAGCGATGCGGCCCGGCAAGCCGGTGATGGTCGCACAGTTGGGCAAGCAATTAATCCTCGGCCTGCCGGGCAATCCCGTGTCGAGCTTCGTCACGGCCTTCCATTTCATGCTGCCTGCAATCCGGCGGCTTTGCGGTGCGAGCGAATGCCTTGTGCGCCCCGTACCGATCCTATTGGGACGGGACATGGCTGCGGTCGGTGGACGGCAGGAGTTTGTGCGCGCGCAAATAGCAGACGGGGTCGTCACACCGCTGGACCAGCGCGACAGCAGCGCGCTACTTACGCTCGCCACCGCAAACGCGCTGATCGATCGGCCTGCTCACAGCGCAGAGATGAAAGCAGGAACACACGTTCCGACCTATCCGATCCAGAATGGCGGAAATGCTTGACTTGATGAAATTCGTTTCCTAATTGTTCCGTATTCGTTCACCATAAGGTGGCGAAGGAACGGGCGATTAAGGAGCATTTCGCCATGCTGACCGCAAAGCAGCACGAACTTATTCAGTTCATCCAGCGACGCCTGGAAGAAACCGGCATTTCCCCCTCTTTCGAAGAGATGAAGGACGCGCTGGACCTGAAAAGCAAGTCCGGCGTCCACCGCCTGATTTCCGCGTTGGAAGAACGCGGCTTCATTCGCCGCCTTCCGAACAGGGCGCGTGCGTTGGAAGTGATAAAGCAACCCGAAGATGCGACGCCAGTGTCCGCTGCGAACAGCGCGGATAACAGCAATGTGATTTCTCTCGCAGCGGCGAAGGCTGCGCGGGCACCCGAGCCTGCTAACGACGTGATCGACGTACCCTTGCATGGGCGTATTGCGGCAGGCGCACCGATCGAGGCGATCGAGGGGCAGAACAGCCTGCCTGTTCCTGCCGCATTGCTCGGCCCCGGTGAACATTATGCGTTGGAAGTCTCCGGCGATTCCATGATCGAAGCAGGTATTTTCGACGGTGATTTCGCTCTCGTGAAGCGCACCGATACCGCGCGAGACGGGGAGATTGTGGTGGCACTCGTCAATAACGAGGAAGCGACGCTTAAGTATCTGCGGCGCGAAGATGGGCAGGTCGTGCTCGATCCAGCCAATCAGGCCTACGACGCACAGATTTACCGTCCGGGCGAAGTAGAGGTTCAGGGCAAGCTGGCAGGACTGCTACGGCGCTACCACTAGTAGCGCGAAAGCTACCAACAGAGAATTTGAAGTTGGCAAGGGGCGGCAGATTGCTGCCCCTTCGCTTTATTAGCTTCTCGCGCGGGGGTCTCGGTGCTCTAAGAATGTGCAGCGCGGTGAATTTGCAGCCAGTGTTTGCGTAACCCGCCCGGCTTGCCAGTCATCGGTCGTCCGGTTTCCACCACCCGTGGCTTCCCTGCGTATCGGCAACGGCATCGAAGCGCGCTCCGTCCAGATCAACGGCCAACCCTCCAGTTTGCTCCAACAATCTGCGATCCGCCTTAAGCCAGCGCGGCGCACAGCTTTGCGGCAGATATCGGTCCGCAACCACGATATCGCTGCGTTCGCACGCTGCGGCAAGCGCGCGCTCCTCGACCAGATCCCGACTTCGGGCGAGCAGGATTTGCCAGGTCTGCCCGCCCCGCTCCAACGCCACCACGCAAAAGTCCGGGCTACAGCTCGCTCCCGGCCAATCTGCGATGGCCACAGGCTGCCCGGCCACACCCGCCAGTTCGGTAAAGTTGTCGAGGACATAGCTGCTGCGACTATCCCGGAGCAGGATAAGCTGGTTGCCCTCCCCCGCTATACCGACATGCCGACCATCGCCGGAAATCAACATATCAGGCGCGGGAGTTGCCGCCGCCATGACAGCGGCGGTTGCGATCGGCAGGAGACCATATAGCCGCGCATTACCGCGCCACAACGCAAGCCAGAGCGCCCCGCCCACATACAGCATCACTGTTCCCAGCCCAATCTGGGGTGCCAGCTTCACAGCGCCCGGCAGCGACGCCGTATAATGTGCTATACCGAGCAGCGCCTCCAGCGATTTGCCTGCCACCCACCATGCCGGTGCACCCAGCCCCACCACATCGAGGAACAGCGCCACTGCGATGAGCGGCATCGACGCGAACGTCACCAGCGGGATCGCGATTACATTCGCGAACGCCCCGAATAGCCCCGCACGATGGAAGTGGAACATGACGATCGGCATAAGCGCAATCTCGATGACGAAGCCGGTCACAAGCAACATCACAGTCCCCCGCCCCATCCGCGCGAACCAGCTTTCGTCCCTTGTTAGCAGGAACGCCCGCACAGGTGCGCTGTTGTGCAGGGCGACGATGGCGATCACAGCGCTGAAACTCATCTGGAAGCTGGGTCCGACGAGCGATTCCGGCCAAAGGAGCAGCACGAATAGCGCGGCCAACGCGACCATTCGCAAACTCAATGGCTCCCGCCCCAGCGCCAGCGCCGTCAAGACAAGCAGCGCTGCTACACAGCTGCGCACGGTTGGCACCTCCGCCCCGGTCAGGAGTGTGTAAGCGACACCCGCCAGTGCAGCCAACCCGGCAGCCACCACCGGCAACCGCACCCTCAATGTCAACCATGGCCATAAAGCCAACAGCCGTATCGCGAGCAGATACGCCGCCGCGATCACGGCGCTGACATGCAGCCCGCTGATCGATAGCAAATGTGTGAGGCCGGCATCGCGCATCGCGTCGGCATCGCGCTCGGTCACGCCGCCCCGGTCGCCGCTGGCAAAAGCGGCCGCGATTGTACCGGGCGATCCGCCGAGCTGCTCGCGCACATGCCCCGATATCTGCCGCTGCCAGCGCGCAATCTGGCCCCCGCCCTGCCCTGCCGAGACCACTTCCAGATCGCCCACCAAAGTGGCGGTCGCAGCCAATCCCTTGAACCAGGCCGCGCGTGCAAAATCGTAGCTGCCTGGAAGCATTGGCGGCGCAGGGGGCATCAGGCGTGCACGCAATCGCAGCACAGCACCTTCCGCCGCCAGCGGCTTGTCGCGCGCGAGCGGTACGTTGATCCGCACCTTGCGCGCAGTGCCGGTGGCCGCATCCCGCATGGCCAACGTCAGGCGGACGCGGTCCTGCGAAGGTTGTTCCTCACGCTCCAGAACCCGGCCTTCGAAGCGCATCACTCGCGGGTAATCGAGCGGCTCCGCGCCGATCATCTCGCTTCGGCTCCAGACGGTCGCAGTGCCCAGCAACGTCATTATCGACAGCGCAATGACCGCGATCCGTATATTCGCCCGCGTGCCGCCGGGTTCAAGCAGAGCCGAAGCCGCGATTGCAGCCAGTGCCAGCGCCGCCATGGCCCCGATCCACTGCCACGGCGCATCGAGCCAGAACCACAGTCCGATCCCGCCGGCGAACGCCACTGCCAGCCATGGTCCGCGGTCATGGCTTGCCGTCCCCAGAAAGCCTTCGAAACGGTCCGCCAGCCAGCCTGCGGTACTGGACACGGCCCGGCCCATGCGCCAAGGACGCTGCACTGCAACATTTTCGCCATCGCCCGCATTACCCAGCGGGATTTCGGGCGCCGACTGGCTGCTCATGGTGCACATTGATAGGAAGCTTACCGGTATGGCAACAGGCAGCGGACAGGTGGTCACCCGCTTCGCCCCTTCCCCCACGGGATTCCTGCATATCGGCGGCGCGCGGACCGCGCTGTTCAACTGGCTTTTCGCGCGTCATCACGGCGGCAAGGCCCTGTTGCGGATCGAGGACACCGATCAGAAGCGTTCCACGCAAGAGGCGATAGATGCAATTGTGGAAGGGCTGGACTGGCTCGGCCTGGACTGGGACGAACCGTCTGTATTCCAGTCGCAGAATGCCGCACGCCACGCCGAAGTGGCGCAGCTGCTGCTCGATCATGGCCATGCCTATAAATGCTATGCCAGTACCGAAGAACTTGAGGAAATGCGGGCGGCACAGCGCGCAGCCAAACAGCCCATGCGCTATGATGGGCGCTGGCGCGACCGCGATCCGACAGATGCCGCCGAGGGGACTCCCTTTGTCGTTCGATTGAAAACTCCGTCCACTGGCGAGACCACGATTGCCGATGAAGTGCAGGGCGAGGTCACCGTCGCAAACGAGGAAATTGACGACTACGTGCTGCTGCGCGCCGACGGCACACCGACTTATATGCTCGCCGCCGTGGTGGACGACCACGATATGGGTTGCACCCATATCATCCGCGGCGACGATCATCTGAACAACGCCTTCCGGCAATTACCGATTTACCATGCCATGGATAGGATCGAGGGTGGCTGGCCTCAGCCTGTCTACGCTCACATTCCGCTGATCCACGGCAGCGACGGTGCTAAGCTATCGAAACGGCACGGCGCCCTTGGCGTCGAGGCCTATCGCGACGAGATGGGTATTTTGCCCGAGGCGCTCTTCAACTACCTTCTCCGGCTCGGCTGGGGCCATGGCGACCGCGAAGAGATCACCCGCGTCGAAGCCACGTCGCTATTCACTCTCGATGGCGTTGGTAAGAGCCCGTCGCGCTTCGATCTGAAGAAGCTGCAGAACCTGAACGCTCATTATATCCGCGAAGCAGATCCGACCAGGTTGGCAGGCATCGTCGCGCCGCTGATCGATGGCGATGTTGACGAGCAATTGCTGGCCCGGGCGATGCCGGTGCTGACAGTTCGCGCGAAGGACACAGGCGAACTCGCCGAAGGTGCGGCGTTTCTGTTTGCCAAGCGTCCGCTTGCCGTTACGGAAAAGGCGGCCAAGCTGCTTGACGATACCGGACGCGAGCGACTGGCGCAGGTTTCGGAGCGGTTGAAGGGCGAAAAGGACTGGACAGCAGATGCACTTGAGGCCAGTCTGAAAGCCTATGCCGAGCAGCTCGAACTGGGTCTTGGCAAGCTGGCGCAGCCCATGCGTGCGGCACTCACCGGAACGACGACCTCGCCCGGTATTTTCGATGTTCTCGTCCTGCTCGGCAGGGAGGAAGCGCTGGCACGGATCGACGATCAGGTCGATCGGTCGGCCGCCCCCCGGACCGACGCAGACACATAAATTCAGGAGCTTTCGCATGGTGGATAACAACGCGACCCTTAATCTGGGCGAGCAAAGCCTCGACCTACCCGTTCTGGAGGGCAGCTGCGGCCCGGATGTCGTCGATATCCGCAAGCTTTACGCACAGACCGGAAACTTCACATACGATCCGGGATTCACCTCGACCGCCAGTTGCGAGAGCGCGCTGACCTTCATCGATGGCGAAGAAGGCGTGCTGCTGCATCGCGGCTACCCCATCGGCCAGTTGGCTGAAAGTTCCAGCTTCATGGAAACCAGCTATCTGCTGTTGAACGGCGAGCTGCCCGATCAAGACACGCTCAATGACTTTACGCATACAATCACGCGGCACACGATGTTGCATGACCAGTTGCGCCAGTTCTACCAGGGCTTCCGCCGCGATGCGCACCCGATGGCAATCATGTGCGGCGTGGTCGGTGCGCTGTCCGCGTTCTATCACGACAGCACCGACATTTCCGATCCCGAACACCGCAAGATTTCCAGCCACCGGCTGATCGCCAAGATGCCGACGATCGCGGCATGGGCCTATAAGTACTCCATCGGGCAGCCATTCCTGCAGCCCGATAATTCGCTCAGCTACACCGGCAATTTCCTGCGCATGACCTTCGGCGTTCCGGCTGAGGAATACGAAGTTCTTCCGGCAGTAGAGCGCGCGATGGACCGTATTTTCATCCTCCACGCCGATCACGAGCAGAACGCCAGCACTTCCACCGTGCGGCTCGCCGGATCGTCCGGTGCCAATCCGTTTGCCTGCGTTGCGGCTGGTATTGCCTGCCTTTGGGGGCCGGCTCATGGCGGCGCGAACGAAGCGGCGCTCAATATGCTGCAGGAAATCGGCACGCCCGATCGCATCCCTGAATATATCGAGCGTGCGAAGGACAAGAACGACCCGTTCCGCCTGATGGGTTTCGGACACCGCGTGTACAAGAACTACGACCCCCGCGCGACGGTAATGCAGAAGACGGTTCGCGAGGTCTTCGAAGCCCTGAACGTCACCGACCCGGTATTCGAAACCGCGTTGCGGCTGGAAGAGCTGGCATTGAGCGACGATTACTTTGCCGAGAAGAAACTGTTCCCGAATGTAGACTTCTACTCAGGCATCATTCTGTCTGCGATCGGTTTCCCGACCACGATGTTCACCGCGCTCTTCGCTCTTGCCCGCACGGTCGGTTGGGTAGCCCAATGGAACGAAATGATTTCCGATCCCGGCCAGAAGATCGGTCGTCCGCGTCAGCTTTATACTGGCCCGACGCAGCGCGACTATATCTCGCTCGACAAGCGTTAATTCTAAACGACTATTTCAGGAAGGGCGCCGATCTCGGCGCCCTTTTTGCGTCAGGATGCGGCGGGCAACAGCAGCGTGAACGTCGCACCCTTGTCCGGTTCGCTCGAGACAACCAAATCCCCACCCATCGCTCTTGCAAGGCTTCGTGAGATATACAGACCAAGGCCGGATCCGCCATCCCCGCCCCGTCCGAGACGCTCGAACTTGTCGAAGACGACTGCCTGTTGCTCCTTGGTAAGGCCCTTCCCTTCGTCCGCAATTGCAATACCAACGCGATCACCTTCGCTTTTCAGGGAAAGCGTGACGGCCGATCCCTCCGGAGAATATTGCATCGCATTGCCTACCAGATTGAGAAGTATCTGGAGAACGCGCCGATCTTCTGCCGTTGCGAAAACACTTGTTGCTGCTTCCGGTTTGACGAGCGTGATCTTGCGTTCTGCAGCCTTCACCGCGAGGATACCCGCTGCGCGCTGTGCCGCATCGCCAAGGTTCACACGGTCTGCCGCCGTCGAAAAATCGCCGGATTCCAAAACTTCCAGATCCGACAGGTCGTCGATAAGCGACAGCAGATGCTGGCCGGCAGTAGCGATGTCGGCTGCGTAATTGCTGTACTCGTCTGCCAAGGGGCCTGCCAGTTTAGTTCGGATGGTCTCGGCATTGGCGATGATGCGCGCGATCGGTTGGCGCAGCACAGGCGACAGTTCGCTTCCCAGTCGGGGTGCGTGAGAATTGTGGACCGCAGGAGCTTCGTCCTGCGTAAATTTAGCTGGGCCTTCCTCAATCGGAGTGTCGGCAACCAGCAGCAATTCGAAGCCGGAACCACCAGGCTCGGGCACGCCGAGTGGAACCAGATGCGCTGTCCAGCGCCTATCCGAACCGGGAAGCGAACATATACTGCCGTCCATCAGTCGCCAATGGAGCGGCATTTGATGCGCGGCATCTTCCAACGTTACGAAATCGGTCCAGGGTCGGCCGATATTGGCTAGCATGCGGTCGGCGCATTGGTTGGTGTCGACAGCATGGGGTTCCGCCGAGAGCAAGTGTTGCCGCTTGTCGAGCCGCGCGGTCAAATCGGCCGAATGCCGATCGATGGCGACCTTGCGTTCGGCTACATCGTTCTGGTTCGGCCGCGCGATCGGGGATGTTTGCCAAGTGGCCACGCCGATCTCGAACCCGCCAGTAGCTGGGCCATCGGGTTTTTCATCGTCTGATGACATTGGAATGATTTCGACCCAACTGCGGATGACATCTTCGCCGTCCATCGCTTCCATGGGTCGGGCGATACGAAAACCGTAGGTCCGTGCCTTGTGTACCAGCTCCGACAGTTCGGGAATGGCTATCCGGCCGGGTATCGTGCCGCCGCAGCGTTTTTGCAGGGTTGCAAGCGGTTCGTCGGCAGACAGCAGTTGGCCGTCCGCATCGGTACGCCCATAGGCCAGCATCTTCCCGGAACTGGCACCAATAGCGCTCATGGCGCAGAATGCCCGCCGCCCGCCTGCGCAATCATCGTCGCAGCGCGGTCGACCCGCAGATGTTCGAACCCTTCGGGCAACGCGAAATCGGGGTGCACACACATGAACTGTTTTTCGATTTCGGAAGGCCGCAAACCAGCGGCGCGCAGTCCAAGTGCGAGGCGAGCCAGTTGACGCTCGCCAGTGCTGGCCACGACCACCTCGCGGGTTTGACCGCTCAAGTCGGCAAGCGCGGTCAGGAACAGGGCTGCACCGGAGTGCTGCACATTTAACGCCGCCCGCGCACCGGGGCCCATATTCGCAGTGACGCGGGATAGCAGCCCAAGACGGCTCGTGCGCTCGTCCATCGAATCCCTGATGCGCGCCTCGGCCTTCTGCGTGTCGCCCACAATGTCGCTGAAATTCGCCAGCGTCCTATGCAGCAAGTCGCCCGGCAATTCGGACAGCGGCAGCTCCATCCTGCGTTGCGCCTGTGTAAATCGGGCCTGAGCAGCGAGCAGGGCCATAGCGGTTTCCGCAACACTTTCGTCATCGGCAGCAATCAGGCTTTGCAGCAAAGGGCACAGGACCAGATCGATGGCGCTCCGGGCCTCGAGCCGAAATGACAACTGCCATTCCAGTGCCAGCGCGTGGACGTGGTGCAGCAACGCCGGATCGCGGGCGAGTTGCGCCCCGAACGGTGCGGCATGGTCGATTGCAAACTGCCTTGCTTCCTCTACCTCCAGCGTTTCGGCATGGACGCGCAACATTTGCGCGGCAACGTGTTCGATCATGGTCCGCACCCGCACCACAATCTCGTCACTGAACATCGAATTGTCGGTGCTGGCCAGCAGATGTCCCAACACCGGTGCGATCGTCCCGCGCGCAAGATCCCCCTGGTCGAGTTCCTCCTGAAGGATGGCCTCGACCGGAGCTTCATCTTTTCGCGATTCCGCAGGCTCGATCATGCGCACGCCCTATCGCAGTTTAGTTAATCCGTGGTTAGTGAAAACAGCCCAGCGTGACAGCGCGATTGTCACCGTGGCGAGGCCGGCCATCAGCGCTGCTGCAGTAACCCAGCTTCCAAGGATTCCGCCACTTGTCAGCGCCAGCGGCAGCACTCCCTTGTCGGCGAATATCGAGCCGAACCGACCCGGTTCCGCCGCCGCCGTGCGGACCAGTGCAAATGTCGCAACCGCGACGAACACTGCAAACAGCATCGGCACGGCTGCAGAGAGGGCGAGTGCCAGCAGCACCGTCCCAGTCAGATCCAGCACTATAGTGATCACAATGCGGGTCCTAGGAGGCATGGCCCTACCGCGGATCGCGCTAATGAGATTGGCTGCGCCCAGCACGAGTACGCCGGCAGACAACAGAGTCATGCCGACAAGTGGCAACAGTTGAAACGCGCACAGAACTGCCAGCGCGGCCAGCGCCCAGCCAAGTCCAGCCAGCACCAATGGAGCCCTGTCCGCCCGCTCCGCAATGCGCTGTAATGGATTGCGCAGCATTTCGGCCACGAAGCGCGAGGCTGGGCCGGGCACAGCTGCGATGGCTGCCTTGACGTGCAGTGTACCGTGCCGCGCCGCAACCACGCTGTCGGTGATGATCGGGGCCGTGCGCTGGTCCAGCGTCCGGACCGGGATGTTGCCGTTGCGGACAATCCGGATCAGCGCAGGAACAGGTGCGAAGCCGTCGCCAAGCATGTCTAGTTGCGAAAACAACGTCCCTGGCACCACCATTAAGCCTGCCCATTGCAGCGTTCCATCGATGCGGTTTGCAGCAGGATCGGCTGGCTCGCTGCTCGCATCGCCTGCCGAAAGCACATCCATCCGCGAGGCATCCCAGATGCCGCTATCGATAACGCCGCCGCTGGGGAGGAATCCATCATCCAGCACAACGACAATATCGTCCGCCTGCACCAATCCGGGCAGTTGCGAGGCGTTCGGGACAAGCACCACATTGACCCGGCGGCGTTCCGCCTGATGCTGAAGGTTCAATGCCAGTTCGTCGGGCCTGTCCACCTGCAACAAAATGCGCTCGCACCCCGCATCGATCAGCGCAGCAACCTGCTGTTCGACCACGGTACGGCCAGCCACGCGCAGTCGGCCGCGAGCCGGACCGTGCGGACCTTCCGCAATTGTCAGCAACGCCGCCCGAGCCATGGCTTGTCCGCCCTTCCCACTGCCAAACCGATTTGCGGTTCGACCGAAGGCTTAGGCGCGCAGGACAGCACTGCCAAGCAGCAGCGCAATTGCCAGTTGGTCAATCGGCAGGAGAGCTAGTGAATTCCACAAGTATGGCATTCAGCTTGCGCAGGATACCGGGTTCACCCGGTGCGCTGCTCACGGCTGCGTCAGCCAAGTCCATTAACGGCAAGACATGGAAACTGGCCGCCAACCCCTTGATCCGCTGCGCCGCGACAACCCAGTTGCCATCGCATCTTGCCCGTGAAAGCAGGTCGATATGCCCGGCGAGACTTTCTGCAAAGGCGGCACGCAACTCTGCATGAAGCGCCGGATCATCCCCCGCCGCTGCCGCCAAAGTTGAATCGAATGCGCCATCTTCCTGTACCATGCGAAGGGCGGTACGTCGCAGGCAGTTACGGAAGGGTTTAATCGCCGCCGAATTATGGTAAATCTTTTGTATGACTCAAGGACATCATATTCGATCGATCGGATCGGGCGCTTCCGATGACAATGTCACAAATGTGAACGAACCCGTTGTAACTTATGAGGAATCCAGTTTCGAAGAAGTGCCGGTCGCAGACAGTGAGGCGATCTATTTCGAACAGGACGACGAGTGGAACGAAGCCGACCCAGGCGAGACCCATACCCCATCTGCATGGCGCGACTGGGCGGTTCCCGTGCTGGCCGGTCTTGTTATCATAGTCTGGAGCGCGTTTTTCGCTTGGACCTATAGGGACGCAATATCCGCTGGCGCAGCGCCCGCACAATGGGTCGAGTGGGTCGGGGCGTGGAGTGTACCGGTATTGCTGGTGGTCGCGCTCTGGCTACTTGTGATGCGCAATAGCCGGCGGGAATCCGCACGGTTCGCGGATGCCGCCAGCGCTTTGTCTCGCGAATCGCGGGAGCTGGAGGAACGCCTTCTGGTCATCAATCGCGAGCTCAGCTTGGCACGCGAATTTCTCGGCACGCAGTCGCTGGCGATCGAGTCGGTAGGACGCGTTGCGACAGAGCGTCTGTCCGAACATGCCGACCACCTCGCTGCATTGGTGCATGACAATGATGCGCAGATAGACCGCATTGCAAATGTCAGTCTTACCGCCCGGGAAAACATGGAGAAATTGCGCGGCGACTTGCCCGTTATCGCAAATTCGGCCCGCGATGTCGCCAGCTCCATTGGCCAGGCTGGCGATGTGTCGGCCGAACGGCTCGACGTGCTTGTCGACGGATTTCGACGTCTCAACAGTTTTGGCGAAGCAAGCGAGCGGCAAGTGACATCGTTCCGTGGCGCGGTCGATGAAGCTTTGAGCGAGTTCGAAACGCAGGCCGGGAAATTGGGCGACATTGCCGACAGCCGCTTTGCCGAGCTTCGACATCAAGGCGAGGAATACCGGCTTCACTTGGATGGCCAGGAGATAGAGGCGCTGGCAGCGATTCGTCATCGCGCCGAAACCATGCGAGCGGAAATCGCAGCGACCCGAGACGAGATTGGGGCCGAAGAAAACGCCAGCATCGAAGCGGTGCAGGAACGTGTTGCCGCCCTCCGCAGCGATACCGCCGGTATGCTGACGAACATCGACGAACACGGTGCGGCCATGCGTTTGCATTGGGAACAACAGATCGACGCCCTTTCCGACCGGCTTAAAAACGCAATCGCGGAAGTGGGCGACATCGACCGCGCGGCGATGGACCGAGCCCGCAGCCGTATTACCGAATTGAAAGACGAGGCCGCAGAAGTGGACGCTCGCCTGGAAGAAAGGACCCAGGCGTTCCTCACCGGTTCAATTCGACGGCGGGAAGAAAGCGAAGCGGCGGATGAGGCAGCCCTTGCTACGCTTACCGCCCGGTTGGCCGACTTCGACAGCGACTTGGCCACGCGCGAAGAACAGCAGATCGCGCGCGTTCAGACTTTATCAGACGCGGCGGACTCTCTCGGCATGAAGATCGCCGCGATCGGCGAAACTATTACACGACTGGGCGCCGATAGCGCCGCAACTGGCGAGCGTGTTGTAGGCGATGCCCAAGGTATCGAAGCGTGTCTGGCAGAAAGCAGGGCCAACATCGAATTGATCGGGACGGATTTGTCCGAATTGACCGATGGCAGTGTGCGCCTGCTCGAACTGATCCAGGCCAGCAGCCAGCATGGGCGCGAAAAACTTCCGGAAGCGCTGACCGAGGCGGAGGCCCGCCTTTCCGAAGCCGAGGACCGTACGAACCGTCTGCACGATACGCTCGTCAACGCCGTTCAGCACGGAAGCGATTTGTCCAATTACGTACTCGCGACCCGCGAAGCAGGACAGGCTGCGATTGGCGATATCGACGCCTTGCAAGCGCGCGTTACGGAACAAACCGATGCCGCCGCAGGCCGCGTTGCAGAACTGCGAGGTGCCGTAGCTGCGCTCGCCGACGAAACGCGCACCGTATCCGATCATGCAAGAATCGAACTGCAGGATACATTCGGCGAATTACAGGAAGCAATGCACGCAGCGTCCACAGCGATGGCGGAGGGTACAACCGTAGATATCAGGGCGCTCGCCGGGCAAATAGGCGAGCAAGCCGGCGAGGCGCTGCAAAACGCTGTCGCTCAGAATAGCACAGGTGCCATCGCCGATCTGGAGGCCGCGGCACTTGCCGCCGCCAGCAGCAGCCGCGAAGCGACCGCGCAATTGCGCGACCAGCTTGCCAAGGTGAACGAATTGACCGGCAATTTGGAAAGCCGGGTCGCCCGCGCGCGCGAGCAGGCGGAAGAGCAGGTGAACAATGACTTCTCCCGCCGTGTTGCGCTCATTACCGAGAGCCTTAATTCCCATTCCATAGACATCGAGAAAACGCTCGCCATTGAAGTGGACGATACGTCCTGGGCGTCCTACCTTCGCGGCGATCGTGGTATCTTCACACGCCGTGCAGTGCGACTGCTTGAGAACAGCGAAGCGCGCGATATTGCCGAAGTGTATGATGAAGACGCGGATTTCCGCGAAAATGTGAGCCGGTACATCCACGACTTCGAGGCGATGTTGCGCACGTTACTATCGACGCGCGACGGTCATGCTATCGGCGTGACACTGCTAAGCTCCGACATTGGCAAATTGTACGTGGCGCTCGCCCAGGCTATCGAGCGTCTACGGGAGGCATAACCCATATAGTCGGTCCTGATCCCCTGCGGGCTCAAGTTGGGTCCGGGTGCCGGTAATCGGCTGGATCAGGCGGGTTGCCGAAGATATTGATGTCATCCGGTGTGATCCAGCCATACGCATAATTGGCGACGTAAATTCCGGTCAAAACTGCGGCCAGGACGGTTGCCCGGACCATCACCCGCCCGGGCCGAAAATTGCCGGGCGCGCTATCGGCCTGCCCGGCAGTTTTCTCGATCCCCATCTCGTCATGTGTCTTGATGCCGAACGGTAATAGCAGGAACGCGCTCATCACCCAGAAGAGCACGTAGATCGCCAGAATCGATGTCCACTGCATCATGATCAGCTACCCGGCAACATGACCTTGATCTGCGGGCTTTTCCCGCTCCAGCGACGCGATGCACGCCGAGCCGCCAGACGGGCGGCCTCGGTAACCTTGCGGGCATCCTTACGATCTTTCGGACCGAGCTTGTCGAGAGCACGCATGATGTCCTTGCCAGCTTCTGCTGCAAAGTCTTCAAAGTCCTCGTCCAGTGGTAACCCAAGCGCGTCGATCTGAACCGTCTTGTTTTCACGTAGCACTACTATGACCATCCCCTCACGCGCAATGCGGCGCCGCATCGTAATCGCATCGCCCTCGGCCGGCACAATGATGTCACCGTCCAAGACGAGCCGACCCGCCTCGATTTGGGCAATACGTTCAGGTTTGCCCGGTGCCAGACGCAGGATATCGCCGTTCTTTTGCACTGGTGCGTGGGGAATGCCCGCTTCCAGCGCCACACGTGATTGCTCCATCATGTGCCGCATTTCGCCATGCACCGGCAGCAGGATCTCGGGCTGCATCCAGTCGTAGAGTTCCAGCAGTTCCGGACGACCCGGATGGCCGGAGACATGGATCTCGCTCTGCCGGTCGGTCACCATCACGATGCCGCTCTCAGCGAGCTTGTTCTGAATGCGCCCGATCGCAACCTCGTTGCCAGGGATCTGGCGGCTTGAAAACAGCACCACATCGCCCTTGCTCAGTGATATCTTGTGGTTGCCTTCCGCCACACGGCTCAATGCCGCGCGCGGTTCGCCCTGCCCGCCGGTTGCCATAATCAACACCTCGCCGCGCGGCAGCCGCATGGCGGTGTCCCAGTCCACCCGGTCCGGAAGGTCCGTCAGGTACCCATTATCCTGCGACACTTCGATAATTCGGTCGAGCGAGCGCCCGGCCACACATAATTGTCGCCCTGTTTCCCGCGCAACGTTGCCGAGCGTCTGCAAACGCGCCACATTGGAAGCGAACGTGGTGACCATGATGCGGCGCCCTTCCCACTTCTGCGCCTCCGCCAGCAGGCCGCGGTAGACGGCCCCTTCGGACCCCGAGGGTTCCGGATTGAACACGTTAGTGGAATCGCAGACAAGCGCCAGCACGCCAGCGTCGCCAATTTCCCGCAATTCGTCCTGAGTGGTCGGCTCCCCGATGATGGGATCTTCGTCGAGCTTCCAGTCACCGGTATGAAACACACGCCCATGCGGCGTGTCGATCAGCAGCGCATTACCTTCCGCGATGGAATGCGCGAGCGGTACATATTGCACCCCCCAATCGCCAACCTCGAAGCGTTCAAGGTCGTCGACCACGATCAACTCGACCTCACCCGTCAGGTTTGCTTCCTGCAGCTTGCGCCGCACCAGTTCAGCTGTGAACGGGGTGGCATAAAGCGGGACGCCAAGCTCTGCGGCGAAATAGGGCACGGCGCCGATATGGTCCTCATGACCGTGGGTCAGCACGATACCGTCGAGCATGTCCGCGCGATCCTCGATAAAGTCGAGATCGGCAAACACCAGATCGACGCCGGGATATTCATTGCCGGAGAAGGTCATGCCCAGATCGACCATCAGCCAGCGGCCGTTGCAGCCGTAAAGATTGACGTTCATGCCAATCTCGCCCGATCCGCCGAGCGCAAGGAACAGCAGCTCGTCTTCGGGCGCGTAATTCTTTTTCATTGTGAACTTTCTAGGTGCCAGCCCGATCCGCCAGGATGGCGAGACCGCGGATGGTCAGATCCGGATCGACGACGTCGAATATCCGGGTGTTGTCATCGAACAATATGGCGAGCCCGCCCGTCGCTACAACCTTTACCGGGCGCCCGATTTCGTTCTTCATACGATCGATCAGGCCTTCCATCATGGCAACGTAGCCCCAGAATACCCCGATGAGCATCTGATCCTCGGTGTTGCGACCGATCACGCTTGCGCTGTCGGGCGCACGAATGGCGATGCGCGGTAGCTTCGCGGTCTTTCCAACCAGCGCGTCCAGGCTGAGATTGATGCCGGGCGCGATGATGCCACCCTTGTACGCACCGTTGAAGTCGACCGCCTCGAACTTGGTTGCGGTCCCGAAATCGACCACGATCATGTCACCGCCCACTAGCTCTGTCGCGGCAAGCACGTTCAACGCGCGGTCCGCACCCAGCGAACTGGGCTGGTCGACATCGATGGAAAAGCCCCACTCCGCCTTGCCATGCCCGGCGATCAGCGGCGTGATGCCGAAGTACTGCTCCGCCAAAACGGTCAGATTATGGTCGGCTCGCGGGACCACCGAGGCAAAGATTATCTGGGTGATGTCGCTGCGATCGAACCCTTCGATACTGAGCAATTGCAACAACCAGACCGCATATTGATCGCCCGTCCGCCGCCCATCGGTCGCGATCCGCCAGCGCGCCTTCAGTTGCGCGGCTGCCCCTCCGCCCGCACTCGTATCGAACAGCGCGAAAACCAGATTGGTGTTACCGACATCGATGGCGAGCAGCATGGTAGCGAAGTCCCTAAACGAGATTGACGTCGCCGGCGTGGATGGCACGGACCGAGCCGTCCTCCAACCCCAGCATGAGCGAGCCATCGGAGGCGAGGCCAGCGAATGTACCGCGTATGGCGCCCTCGCCCGGCTCCGATACGGTCAGCCGCGTGCCGAGCGGATGTGCCGCCGCCTGCCAGCGGCGGGTCAGGAGCTCCAACCCGTGAGAGCGCCAGCGGGTCAGTTCGGTTGCGAATTGTTCGGCGAGGCTTTCGGCAAAGTGATCGCGGCCGGGCGCCGGCCCGAATTGCGATAATGCCGCTGTCCTGCGATCCGTCAGCGCGGGCGCATGAACCAGATTGACACCGATCCCGACGACTACTGCGTTCGCCGTGCCCTCCAGCAGGATGCCTGCGAGTTTGGCCTCGCCAACCATAAGATCATTCGGCCATTTTAGCGCCAGGCCGGGATGGGGTGGAAGGACAGGCCGTACGGCTTCGTACACTGCCAATCCCGCCACCAGCGCGAGGCTTGGTGCAGGAGGATCACCAGCACCGCGCCGGACGATGGTGGACCCCATGAAATTGCCAAGCCCATCGTGCCATTCGCGCGACTGGCGGCCTCGCCCTGCGCTCTGCCGATCCGCAACCAGCCAATCGCCTTCATGCACCGCCTCGTTGGCAGCGATGCGGGTCAGCAGGTCGGCATTGGTCGATCCCGTCTCGGCGATGTAGTCGAGCAAATCAGATAAACAGCGACGCTGCCGCGCGGTCCGCCATGGCGCCAAGCAGCGGGATCAGGAAATAGCCCAGCGGCGACACGATCAACGCCGTGATGGCGAGCAGTACCCAGTGCGACATTTCGCCGTCGTGCCTCACTGCCTTACCCGCAGGCTTGTCGAAATACATCACCTTCACCACCTTCAGGTAATAGAACGCCCCTATGACGCTGGCGGCAATTCCAATGGCGGCGAGGATGACCATGTCGGCCTCGACAGCGGCTTGAAACACAACTAGCTTGCCCCAGAAGCCGAACAGGGGTGGAATGCCGGCAAGGCTGAACATCATCGCCGCGAAGACCAACGCGATTACCGGCCGCGCCCGCGAAAGACCCGCAATGTCCGAAAGGTCGTCCAACTGGTTGCCCGCCGCATCGCGCAGCAGCAAGATGCAGACGAATGCGCCGAGCGACATCGCAACATAGATATCGAGATAGACCAGCATGGCCGAGATGCCAGCAGACGTAGCGGCGGCAAGACCAATCAGGATAAAGCCTACATTGTTAATCGAGCTATAGGCCAGCAGACGCTTCAATCCGGTCTGGCCGATAGCGCCCAATGCACCGACCACGATGGAAGCGAGCGCCGCGAAGATAACGATCTGCCGCCATGCATCGATTTGGCTGCCGAATGCCTCGATCGCGACACGGGCGGTAAGGGCAACTGCAGCAACCTTGGGCGCGGTTGCGAACAAAGTGGTCACCGGAGTGGGCGCGCCTTCGTAAACGTCGGGCGTCCACATGTGGAACGGCACTGCGGCGATCTTGAAAGCCAGCCCGGCCAATACGAAGATCAATCCGAATAGCTGCCCGGTCGTGTACTCACCCGCCAATGCAACATTCACTGCGGCGAAGTTGGTCGAACCGGTAAAGCCGTAAAGCAGGCTAATCCCGTAAAGCAGGATGCCCGAAGCCAGCGCGCCGAGGATAAAGTATTTCAAGCCTGCTTCGGTCGATTTGCTATTGTCGCGAAGAAATGCGGCCAGAACGTAGGCGGACAGGCTGTTGAGCTCCAACCCGATATACAGGGTAATGAAATCGGTGGCCGACACCATGATGCCCATGCCGAGCGCTGCGAACAACACCAGCACAGGGTATTCCGCGCGCATGGCGCCGATCCGATCGAAGAACCGTGGTGAGATGATAAGGCAGGCGGCAGCGGAGCCGAAAATCAGGATTTTCGCAAAGGCCGCAAACGCATCAGCCGCGAACTGGCCGCCAAAGGCCAACGTGTCCGGTCCGCTGGCACCCTCGATTAGCGCGGGCGCAACCATGAACGCGGCGCCCACCAGCAATGCCGTTGCGGCGATGCTGATGAACCGAGTGCCGCGATCCTGCATCCAACCGGCGACCAGCAGCAGCACGAGGCCGCCAACGGTAAGCACGATTTCGGGTGCGACGAGAGCAAGATAAGCCTGGAAGTCCATCAGTGCGCCCCCTCACCATGAGCGGCGGGTGCGGCAACCGTATTGGCAGCCTCCGTTCGTGGAGCGCCGGCAGCCAGTCGGGAATCGCCTTCAGGCGCAGCGCGCGCAAGACGGGCGTCAAGCACGGCTATATCGGCGCGCATGGGGGCGAGAAAGCTCTCTGGATACACGCCCATCCACAGCGTAGCGGCAGCCACCGGGCCGAGCATCAGCCATTCGCGCATATTCATATCTTTCATCGCCGCGGCATCCTCGTTTTTCTGAATGCCGAACGCGACGCGGCGATAGAGATACAGCATGTATGCCGCGCCCAGGATAATCCCGGTGGTCAATACCAGCGTGACAGTAGTGGAAACCTGGTAGACTCCAGCGAGACTGAGGAACTCGGCCACGAAACCGCTCGTCCCCGGCAATCCGATGCTCGCCATGGTGAAGAACAGGAAGAAAATGGCGTATCGCGGCATGTTGATGGCCAACCCGCCATAACGGTCGATCTCGCGCGTATGCAGCCGGTCGTAGATCACGCCCACACATAGAAACAACGCGCCCGAAACCAGGCCGTGGCTCAGCATCATTACCATCGCGCCTTCGAGCCCCTGCACATTGAAAGCGAACAGACCCGCGGTAACAATCGCCATGTGCGCGACTGAGGAATAAGCGATCAGCTTCTTCATATCGTGCTGGACCAGTGCGATCAGGCTGGTGACGATCACCGCCACCATCGACAGGCCGAAGATAAGCCACATGAATTGTGCGCTGGCCTCCGGAAACATCGGCAGGCTGAACCGGATAAACCCGTAACCGCCCATTTTCAGCAATACGCCGGCAAGAATGACGGAGCCCGCTGTCGGCGCCTGAACGTGCGCATCCGGCAACCAAGTATGCACCGGCCACATCGGCATTTTTACAGCGAAGCTGGCAAAGAACGCGAGCCACAGCCACGTCTGTGCAGTAGGCGCGAAATCATATTGCATCAGCGTGGGAATGTCGGTCGTGCCAGCAACATTGATCATCCACAGCATCGCGACCAGCATCAGGACTGATCCGAGCAGCGTGTAGAGGAAGAATTTGTAGCTCGCGTAAATCCGGTTGTCGCCGCCCCAAATCCCGATGATGAGATACATCGGGATCAGACCGGCTTCGAAAAAGATGTAGAACAGCAGCAGGTCCTGCGCCGCGAATACGCCGATCATGAGCAGTTCCATGATCAGGAACGCAGCCATGTATTCGCCCACGCGAGTCTGGATCGATTCCCAGCTTGCAAGAATACAAACCGGCATCAGGAACACGCTGAGCACGATTAGCATCAGCGCAATGCCATCGATGCCAAGCGCATATTTGAAGCCGGCGAATAGCGGAAGGCTCTCGGTAAACTGCCATTGCGCGCCGCCAATATCGTAGCTCGCCCAAAGCAGGATGCCGAGCGCCAGATTGACCAGCGTCGCCACCAGCGCAATCATCCGCGCGGCACTTGCAGAAACAAAGAAGCACGCGACTGCGGCCACAAGCGGGACCAGCAACATCGTGGAAAGGATCGGGAAACCGCCCATCAGAACAGCACCCATGTAATAGCGGCGACAAGGCCAAGCAGCATCACCAGCGCGTAGCTATAGAGATAGCCAGACTGCAGGCTCTTGGCCGCAACAGAGCTTCTCGAGACAACCCAAGCCGCGCCATCAGGGCCGAACCGGTCGATTACACCCTTGTCCAGCAATATCCAGAACTTGCGGCCGAGCCAGAAGGCGGGGCGTACGAACAGAAAGTTGTAAATCTCGTCGAAATACCACTTGTTCAGCAGGAACCGGTAGACCGGACCCAGTTGCTTGGCAGTTTCCGCCGGGATAGCCGTGTTCCGAATGTAAGCGAGCCAGGCGAAAAACAGCCCCGCCAACATCGCTACGGTCGCCGATAGTTTTACCCACAGCGGTACGACGTGCAAAGCGGCGACCAGATTCTCGTTATAGAAAATCGAGCCATCCCAGAATGCCTCGCTGTCGACGAACGCGTCGGTAAACATCCACCCTGCAAAGACTGCGCCCAATGTGAGGACGCCGAGCGGTACCAGCATCGTGAGCGGACTTTCGTGCGGGTGATACCCTGCGGTCCCATCATGCTCGTCAGGTGATGGTACGGAATGCGTCGGACTGTCGCCAGCATGTTCCTGCGCCGCTGGGTTGTGTTCGTCAGCAGCATCATGGCCAACATGGACCGCGTGCTGGATATGCTCGCTCTGTGCCCAGCGGGGCTTGCCCCAGAAGGTCAGGAACATCAGACGCCAGCTGTAAAAACTGGTCAGGAACGCTGCGAACGCGCCGATGAAAAAAGCGGTGCGTCCAAGATCGGTGCCGCGCCCGAAAGCCGCTTCGAGAATTGCGTCCTTGGAATGGAAGCCCGCGAAACCTGCACCTAACCAATAAATGCCGACACCGGTAATCGCGAGCGTCCCGGCCAGCATGGCCCAGAACGTGATCGGTATCTCTTTCCGCAATCCGCCGTAATACCGCATGTCCTGTTCGTGATGCATGGCGTGAATGACACTGCCCGCGCCCAGGAACAGCAACGCCTTGAAGAACGCGTGCGTAAACAGGTGGAACATCGCGACGCCGTAAGCACCCACACCGGCGGCGAAGAACATGTATCCAAGCTGCGAACAGGTGGAATACGCGATCACGCGCTTGATATCCCATTGGGTCGTGCCGACGGTCGCGGCAAACAGGCAGGTCAGCGCGCCGATAATGGTCACTACCGCCAGCGCCGTCGGCGCGGTTTCGAACATGGGCGACAAGCGGCAGACCATGAATACGCCGGCCGTAACCATGGTCGCAGCATGGATCAGCGCGGACACAGGCGTCGGCCCCTCCATGGCGTCCGGCAACCACGTGTGCAGCCCAAGCTGCGCAGACTTCCCCATCGCACCGATGAACAACAGGATGCACAGGATATCCATAGTGTAGAGACGGTATCCGAGAAAGCCGATGCTGCTGCCGCTCATCGCTGGCGCCGCCTCGAGTATCTCGGGGATCGATGTGGTCTGGAACACCAGATAGGTGCCGAAGATACCAAGCATGAAGCCCAGATCGCCTACGCGATTGACCACGAACGCCTTGATCGCCGCCGCGTTTGCGCTGGGCTTCTTGAACCAGAAGCCGATTAGCAAATAAGACGCCAGCCCCACCCCTTCCCAACCGAAGAACATTTGGACGAGGTTGTTTGCCGTCACCAGCATCAGCATGGCGAAGGTGAACAGGCTGAGATAGGCGAAGAACCGCGGCTGGTCGGGGTCCTCGTCCATGTAACCCCAGCTATAGATATGCACGAGCGCCGAAACAGTCGTTATCACCACCAGCATGACAGCCGTAAGGGCATCTACCCGTAACGCCCAGTCGAAGCTGAGCGAGCCGGACTTGACCCATTGCAGCACTGGCACGACTTCCGCCTGTGCACTGCCCGATATGAAGCCGAGGAAAATCGGCCAGCTTAGCGCACACGCCGTGACTAGCGCGCCGGTCGTGACGACCTTGGCGAAAATGGCCGGCACACCCTTGTTTACGAAGCCAGCGACGATTGCTGCCAGCAAAGGCAGAAACACGATGATCAGGATCGAGGACATGTCCGGCTTCAGCCCTTCATCCGGTTAGCATCGTCAACGGCAATGGTGCCGCGACCACGGAAATAGATGACCAGGATAGCAAGCCCGATCGCAGCCTCACCGGCCGCCACGGTCAATACGAACATGGCAAAGACCTGCCCCGTCAGATCGCCCAGAAATGCGCTGAACGCGACTAGATTGATGTTTACGGCAAGCAATATCAGTTCGATCGCCATTAGGATCACGATGATGTTCTTGCGGTTCAGGAAGATGCCCAGCACGCCCAACACGAACAGGATCGCGCCGACGACAATATAGTGTTCGATACCGATCACAGCTCGACCCCCTTGCCGATCGTGGGCTGACGCATGACGGTCGCCTCATCCGGATTGCGGCGCACCTGCTTACCGATATCCTGATGGCCGCGCACGGTTTTGGAACCGCGCAAGGTCAGCACGATCGCGCCGACCATCGCCACCAGCAGGATGATGCCGGCAGTTTCGAACAGGAACAGATATTGGCTGTAAAGTAGCGCCCCGAGGCTTTCGGTATTGCTTTGGCCAAGGATCGGCGCAGCGTTGCCGGATGGCGTACCAAGTTGCAGTGCGCCCGCGCGGTAAGCCCCGATGCCGAGCACCAGCTCCGCCAGCAAGATCAATGCGAGCGCGATGCCGAGGGGAAAGTTCTTTACCAGTCCGCTACGCATCGATGCAAAATCGACGTCCAGCATCATCACCACGAACAGAAACAGCACTGCCACCGCGCCGACATAGACGATTACCAGCAGCATCGCGATGAACTCAGCGCCTACCAGCACCATCAACCCGGCGGCGTTGAAAAATGCCATGATCAGCCACAGCACCGAATGGACCGGGTTGCGGCTGAGGATCGTCAGCACACCGCTGGCGACCACTAAAGTCGCAAACAGGTAAAAGGCGATAACTTGAATCATGAGCCCCCGGGACTTGGTCGTGCCGAATACGTTGCCGCGCGCCTAGCGGTAGGGTGCGTCGGCTTCAAGGTTTGCGGCAATGGCCCGCTCCCACTTGTCCCCGTTCGCCAGCAGTTTTGCCTTGTCGTACAGCAATTCTTCACGCGTTTCGGTCGCGTATTCGAAATTCGGGCCTTCGACCACCGCGTCAACCGGGCATGCCTCCTGACAGAATCCGCAGTAGATACACTTGGTCATGTCGATATCGTAACGCGTGGTCCGGCGGCTGCCGTCGTCGCGCGGTTCGCTTTCGATGGTGATGGCCTGCGCCGGACATACCGCCTCGCAAAGTTTGCACGCGATGCACCGTTCCTCGCCATTGGGGTACCGGCGCAGCACATGCTCCCCCCGGAACCGTGGCGAAATCGGGTTCTTCTCATACGGATAGTTGATAGTCACTTTGGGCTTGAAGAAATACTTCAGGGTCAGCCAATGCGCCTTCAGGAATTCCCAAAGGGTGAAGGACTTGATGAGGTGAGTGAGGGTCATCCGTACCTCGTAAACATGAGCCAGCCCGAAATCAGGACGACAAAAAACAGGCTGAGCGGCAGGAACACTTTCCAACCAAGGCGCATCAACTGGTCGTAGCGGAACCGGGGTACGGTCGCCTTGATCCAGCTGAAGATGAAGAAGAACAGCAAAATCTTGCCAAACAGCCAGATCCATCCCGGAATGTCGAACCAAGGAATCAGATCGATGTTGAGCGGCGGTAGCCATCCGCCGAAGAACAGGATCGCGTTTAGCGCGCACATCAGCAGGACATTGGCATACTCGCCAAGCCAGAACAGGGCGAAGCTCATGGAAGAATATTCTGTCTGGTAGCCCGCAACCAGCTCGCTTTCCGCCTCAGTAAGGTCGAACGGCGCGCGGGCAGTTTCGGCAAGGGTCGAAATGAGGAACACCACCCAGATCGGGAACAGCAGAGGGTTGAACACGAACCCGTTCAAAAGGCCAAAGATATGGCCCTGTTGTGCCAAGATGATCTCGTTCATCTTGAACGAATCTGCGTACAGCACCACGCAAACCAGCGTGAAACCGATCGACACCTCGTAGGAAATCATCTGCGCCGCGGCACGCATGGCGGAGAAAAACGGATACTTTGAGTTAGAGGCCCAGCCCGCAACCACGACGCCGTAAACCCCCAGCGAACTGATCGCGAGCACATAGAGCAAACCGACATTGATGTCGGAAAGCACAGCGTCCGGCCCGAACGGGATGACCGCCCAAGCCAACAAAGCCACTGTGAAAGTGACGATGGGCGCAATCAGAAACAGGCCCTTATTGGCCGCAGATGGAATGATGGTTTCCTGCAGGAACACCTTGAGCCCATCGGCAAAGCTTTGCAGCAGCCCGAACGGGCCGACCACATTGGGCCCGCGCCGCAAGGCGATTGCAGCCCAGACTTTACGGTCCATGTAAATAATCATCGCTACGCTGAGCATCAGCGGCAACGCGATCAGCAGGATCCCGCTGATCGTCGCCGTGAACCAAGCGAACTCGTAGGACATGCCGAGTGAGACGAAGAAGTCGGTCATTCCGCTGCCTCCGCCAAATCTTCACCGTGAAGCAGTTCCAGCGAACAATGATTCATCACCTCGCTCGCCCGTGCGATGGGGTTGGTAAGGTAGAAGTCTGCAATCGGATACGTAATCGCGCCTTCGGCCTTTACCTTATCCTTCTCCTTTGCACCCGGGGTTGGAAGCGTACCGAAATGGGCCAGCCCTTCCTCGCCCAAAGCAGGCACAGAAGCGATCATGGCAGCTTGCAGTTCGGCGAAGCTGTCGAACCCGACCTTTACTCCCAGGGCATCGGCGAGCGCCCGCAGGATCGTCCAGTCCTCGCGCGCGTCGCCGGGCGCGAACACGGCCTTTTCGGCAAATTGCACACGGCCTTCGGTATTGACGTAGGTTCCGTCCTTCTCCGCAAAGCTTGCAGCAGGCAGAATGATGTCCGCCGAATGCGCGCCTTTATCGCCGTGATGCCCGATATAGACTTTGAGACTATCGGCGAACTCTAAGTAATCCACCTCATCCGCGCCGAGCGAGAGCAGGACTTTAGGCGCAGCCTTGGCGATGTCCCCAATACCGCCCTTCTGCGCATAACCCAGCATCAGGCCGCCGACGCGGCTGGCCGCCATGTGCAGCACGTTGAAGCCGTTCCAGCCATCCCGCACCAGGTTGAACTTGCTTGCGAGGGCAAGCGCCGGGCCGAGCGCACCCTTGGCCAGACCGCCCCCGCCCACTATGATCGCCGGGCGGTCCGCCGCTTGTAGCGCATCGATTGCTTCCTTGGGCAGTTTGCCAAGGACCCCGGCATCGTCGCCAAGGAACGTAGCGGGAAAAGTCGTTTCCCATTCCGGACCAACCACGAACATCTTGGCACCGCGCTTGGCAGCTTTGCGCAAACGGACGTTGACGAGCGGCGCTTCCCAGCGGACATGGCTGCCCACAATCAGCACAGCATCGGCATTCTCTATTTCGGCAAACGTGCTGCCAAAGACCGAAGCGGCGATATTGGATGCGTCATAATCCAAGCCAGTTTGCCGACCTTCCAGCAAATTGGAGCCCATGGCGCCCAGCAGAGCCTTCGCGGCGAACATGGTTTCGCAATCCACCAAATCGCCCGCAATCGCGGCAATCGATTTACCCGGCTTGACCTTGGCGATGGCCTTGAAAGCCTCGTCCCAGCTGGCTTCTGCCAATTTGCCTTTGCGGCGGATAAAGACCTTGTCGAGGCGGCGGCGTTGCAATCCATCGACCTGATAGCGGCCCTTGTCGCTCAGCCATTCCTCATTGACGTCGTCATTGATACGGGGAAGCGCGCGCATCACCTCACGGCCGCGCGAATGCAGCGTGATATTGCTTCCGACCGCATCGGACACATCGACGCTGAGTGTACGCTTCAATTCCCACGGGCGTGCCTCGTATGCGTATGGGCGGCTGGTAAGCGCGCCGACTGGGCACAGATCGATCACATTGGCGCTCAGCTCGTGGCTGGCGGCCTGTTCGAGATAGGTCGTGATCTGCATGTCCTCGCCGCGATACAGCGCGCCGATTTCATCCACGCCGGCGATCTCTTCTGAGAACCGTACACAACGGGTGCAATGAATGCAGCGGGTCATGATCGTCTTGATCAGGGGCCCCATGTATTTTTCGGTCACCGCTCGCTTGTTCTCGTCATACCGAGACGCGCCGCGGCCATACATCATGGCCTGATCCTGCAGATCGCACTCGCCGCCCTGATCGCAAATCGGGCAATCGAGCGGGTGGTTGATGAGCAGGAACTCCATCACCCCTTCGCGCGCGGTCTTGACCATTTCGCTGTCGGTACGAATTTCCTGGCCGTCGGTGGCTGGCAGCGCGCAGCTTGCCTGTGGCTTAGGCGGCCCCGGCTTCACTTCGACCAGGCACATCCGGCAATTGCCGGCGATAGACAACCGCTCGTGATAGCAGAAGCGAGGAATTTCTTTCCCCGCCAGCTCACACGCCTGCAGCACGGTCGCACCATCGGGCGCGTCCACTTCGATTCCATCTACGGTGACCTTAGGCATTATTCCGCCGCCTCCGCAAATTGAGCGTTATGCTCGTGAATTCGCCGCTCCAATTCCGGGCGGAAATGCTTGATAAGTCCCTGGATCGGCCAAGCAGCAGCATCGCCCAAGGCACAGATCGTGTGGCCCTCCACCTGCTTCGTCACTTGCTGCAGCATATCGATTTCCTCGATCGCCGCGTCGCCGGTGCGCAGGCGTTCCATCATGCGCCACATCCAGCCCGTGCCTTCGCGGCATGGCGTGCATTGGCCGCAGCTTTCATGCTTGTAAAAATAGCTCAGGCGGGAAATCGCGCGCACGATGTCGGTCGATTTGTCCATCACGATGACTGCCGCCGTACCAAGCCCGCTGCCGACTTCCTTCAATCCGTCGAAGTCCATTGGCGCGTCCATGATCTGCTCAGCCGGGACGAGCGGAACGGACGAGCCGCCCGGGATCACCGCCAGCAGATTGTCCCACCCGCCGGTGATACCGCCACAATGTTTCTCGATCAGTTCGCGGAAGGGAATGCTCATCTCTTCCTCGACCACACAGGGCTGCCGCACATGACCGCTGATCTGGAACAGCTTGGTTCCGTGGTTGCCCTCGCGCCCGAAGCCGGAGAACCAGCTGGCGCCGCGCCGCAGGATCGTCGGGACGACTGCGATGCTTTCCACGTTGTTGACGGTGGTGGGGCAACCATACAGGCCCGCGCCTGCCGGGAATGGCGGTTTAAGGCGCGGCTGGCCCTTCTTGCCTTCCAGGCTCTCAATCATCGCGGTTTCCTCGCCGCAAATATACGCGCCTGCACCGCGGTGCATGAATACGTCGAAATCGTAGCCGGATCCGCTGGCGTTCTTGCCGATCAATCCCGCGTCATACGCCTCGTCGATTGCCGCCTGCAGCGTCTCTGCCTCGCGAATATACTCGCCGCGAATATAAATATAGGCCGCCCGCGCACGCATGGCGAAACCTGCGACCAGAGCGCCTTCGATCAGCTTGTGCGGATCGTGGCGGATGATCTCGCGATCCTTGCAGGAACCCGGCTCAGATTCGTCAGCGTTGATGACCAGGAAGGATGGGCGGCCATCCTTCGATTCCTTGGGCATGAACGACCATTTAAGGCCAGTCGGAAATCCCGCCCCGCCCCGGCCGCGCAAGCCCGACGCCTTCATCTCGTCGATGATGCTGTCATTGCCGCGCTGGATCAGCGCTTTGGTATCGTCCCAATCGCCACGTTTCTGCGCCGCCTTCAGACCCCAGTCCTGAAAGCCATACAGATTGGTGAATATGCGGTCCCGGTCAGCGAGCATGAGCGAGCGCCCCCAAAAAGGTGTCCTGAAGCGCCATTATGCCGCTGCCTGCGAGAGGAAATAAAGCGCGCCAAGGATCACCGCACCGATCAGGGCGAACTTGACGATGCCGGTCAGTACCTTCCACGCGATGAAGATCACGACGAGCGCAATGATGATGGTGGTGATTTCCATTACGCCCATTCGCTCCGGTAATCGTGGTTTTCGTCGGTCATCGCCTCGAGTGTAGTCACCCCGCCCGCAGGTTCGGACGTATGTCGGCCGGGCTCTTGCGTGCCCGGCTTTGGCTGCTCACCCTTGGCGAGAGAGTTGAGCACGGTGTCGAGGCGTTCAGGCGTCAGATCCTCGTAATTGTCATCGTTGATCTGCACCATCGGCGCGGTGGCGCAATTGCCCATGCATTCCACCTCGGTCAGGGTCCACAAGCCGTCATCGGAGACCTTTCCCTTGGCCATTCCGCGCGATTTGCACGTGTCGAACAATGCGTCCGATCCGCGCAGCATGCACGGCGTTGTGCCGCAAACCTGCACGTGGAATTTACCGACCGGTTTCATGTTGTACATGAAATAGAAGGTCGCGACTTCCAGCACGCGGATTACCGGCATATCGAGATAGCTGGCCACATATTCGATCACCGGCAGCGGCAGCCAACCCTGCGTATCGGTTTCCTTGCCCACCTGTCGCTGGGCAAGATCGAGCAGCGGCATGACAGCCGATTTCTGCCGCCCTTCCGGATAGCGCGCGATGGCCTTGTCGGCCTGCGCCTTGTGGTCTGCATCGAATGCAAACGCACCCCACCGCTCACGCAGTTCGGGTGTGTCGGGTGCAGGTGTGCGATCAGCCATTAGAACGCCCCCAAGCCCGGTTGACGGCCCGATATTGGAACACAAATCCGCCAATAAGTATGGCAGCGGCCCATAGACCAGCACTACCAACCATGAACTTCTCTATCATTGATGTTTCTGACCACCGCGGAACGAACGGTGCGATAGCTAAGGCTGGCAAGGCCGCTAGCAAAATTAACTTGGCTTCATTGCGCTTCGATCGCTTCAAGCCACGAAAACGAACGGGAGCATTCCGTCCATGAAACTGCTGCTGAAGAGCATTTTCCTCACGGAACGCCCAGTGTTTTCCTAACCTCTTCACCGGTCACACTCCCCGAACACCACGTCGATCGCGCACAGCACCGGGATTGCGTCGGGCAGCATGTGGCCTTTGCACATGAAGTCCATGGCCTGGAGGTGGCTGAATGCGGTCGGGCGGATCTTGCAGCGGTAGGGTTTGTTGCTGCCATCGCTCACCAGGTAGACGCCGAATTCACCCTTGGGGCTTTCGGTGGCCACGTAGACTTCACCGGCTGGAACGTGGAAGCCCTCGGTATAAAGCTTGAAGTGGTGGATCAGCGCTTCCATCGACTGCTTCATCTCGCCGCGTTTGGGGGGCGAAACCTTGCGGTCGCTACTGGCAATCGGGCCTTCGGGCATTTCAGCCAGGCACTGCTTGATGATCTTCGCGCTTTCGTAAACTTCCTTTACGCGCAGCACGAACCGGTCGTAGCAATCGGAATTGGTGCCGACGGGAATGTCGAATTCCATACGGTCATACACGTCGTAAGGCTGCGATTTGCGCAGGTCCCACGGCACGCCGGCAGCGCGGATCATCGGGCCGGTGAAGCCCCATGCAATCGCGTCTTCCTTCGACACCACGCCGATATCGACATTGCGCTGTTTGAAGATACGGTTGTCGAGCACCAGGCTCATCGCGTCGCCGAACAGTTCGGGCAGGCGGCCATCCACCCAGTCGCCGATATCGGTCAGCAGTTTGAGCGGCACGTCCTGATGCACCCCGCCCGGACGGAACCACGCGGCATGCATCCGCGCACCCGATGCGCGTTCGAAGAAATTCATGCAGTCTTCGCGCAGTTCGAAGACCCAAAGGTTCGGCGTCATCGCACCGACATCCATGACATGCGCGCCGATGTTCAGCATGTGATTGCAGATGCGCGTCAGTTCCGCAAACAACACACGTAGATATTGCGCGCGGATCGGCACTTCCACATTTAGTAGCTTTTCGATCGCCAGAACATAGCTGTGTTCCTGGCAGAGCGGCGAGCAGTAATCGAGCCGGTCGAAATAGGGCAGCGCCTGCAGATAGGTCTTCTGCTCGATCAGCTTTTCGGTGCCACGGTGCAGGAGGCCGACATGCGGGTCGATCCGTTCGATGATCTCGCCGTCCAGCTCCATCACCATCCGCAACACGCCATGCGCGGCTGGATGCTGCGGGCCGAAATTGATCGTGTAATTGCTGATTTCATCGTCGCCGGCCGTGGTCGGGGACTGTTCGAGAGTGAGGCCGTTCATGCGCCCTTCCCCTTCTTCGTCTCGGTCGCAGCGGCAGTATCGGCAGCGGTCTTCTTGCGCTTCGCCTTGCCTTTGCGGTCCTCGGTAGGTGTGGGAGCGTCGGGTTCCGCGATATCGGTATCCACTTCGGCAGGCGCACCTTCGCTCACGGGTTCGGCAGCCTTGGCATCCGCCTTTGCACCGGCGCCTGTATCTTCCGGTCCTTCGGTAACCTTGGGATCGTCGATCGGCGGAGTGGCCGCCTTCTCGTCACCGGGAAGCACGTAATCCGCGCCTTCCCAAGGGCTGAGGAAATCGAAACTGCGCATGTCCTGCGCAAGTTCGACAGGTTCGTAAACAACGCGCTTGTCCTCTTCGGAATAGCGCAGTTCGACGTATCCGGTCATCGGGAAATCCTTGCGGAAAGGATGTCCTTCGAAGCCATAATCGGTGAGGATGCGGCGTAGGTCGGTATTGCCATCGAACACCACGCCATACATGTCGAACACCTCGCGTTCGAGCCAACCGGCCACCGGCCAAAGCGTAGTAACTGTCGGTACGGGCGTGTTTTCCGCTGCCGAAACCTTTACCATAATGCGGTGGTTCTTGGTCAGGCTGAGCAGCATGTAGACGACTTCGAACCGCTCGGCACGGTCCGGATAGTCGACACCCGCAATCTCGACCAGTTGCTGGTACTCATGCTCGTCGCGCAGCAGGCGCAGGGCGTTCTCGATCTCGCCGCGCTGTACGGTGAACAGCAGCTCGCCATGTTCTTCATGCGCGCCGAGCAGCATGGTCCCCAGCGCAGCGGAAAGGTCTGCCTTCGCATTTTCGACCAAAGTGAATTTCGGGGCGGAATGGACTACCGTCATCGCTCGACCGTCCCGCTGCGGCGGATTTTGCGCTGCAACTGCATTACGCCGTACAGCAAGGCCTCTGCCGTCGGCGGGCAGCCGGGAATGTAGATATCGACCGGTACGATCCGGTCACACCCGCGCACCACGGAATAGCTGTAGTGGTAATAGCCGCCACCATTGGCGCAGCTGCCCATCGAAATGACGTATTTCGGGTTGGACATCTGGTCGTAAACCTTGCGCAACGCCGGGGCCATCTTGTTGCAAAGGGTTCCGGCCACGATCATCACGTCCGACTGGCGCGGGCTGGCGCGCGGGGCCACGCCGAAGCGCTCCATATCGTAACGCGGCATATTGACGTGGATCATCTCCACCGCGCAACAGGCGAGCCCGAAGGTCATCCACCAGAGCGAGCCGGTGCGCGCCCATTCGAACAGGTCTTCGGTACTTGCGACGAGGAAACCCTTGTCGTTCACCTCGGTCTGGAGCGCGTTGAAATAATCGGCATCCGGCTGGCGGACTTC
Organism: Alteripontixanthobacter maritimus; assembly: GCF_003340475.1. Lineage (NCBI taxonomy): Bacteria > Pseudomonadati > Pseudomonadota > Alphaproteobacteria > Sphingomonadales > Erythrobacteraceae > Alteripontixanthobacter > Alteripontixanthobacter maritimus. The sequence goes on from NZ_QBKA01000002.1 coordinate 1,229,138, forward strand.
TCCGCCCTGTGCAGTTACTGATGCGGAGGGCTGAATAAGCGCGTCGCGGCCGTTCGGGCTCATGGTTCTTTGCGTGGTCATAATTCTATTCCCACTCCAGCGCGCCGATTTTCCACGCATAGGCAAAGCCGATGATCAATTCGGCGAGGAAGATCATCATCGTGATCCAGCCAGGCCAGCCGGTCAGATCGAGGCTGACGGCCCATGGAAACAGGAATGCCGCCTCAAGGTCGAAGATGATAAACAGAATGGCGACGAGATAGAACCGGACGTCGAACTGGCTGCGCGGATCCTCGAACGCGGGGAAGCCGCATTCGTACTCGCTCAGCTTTTCAGCGTCGGGACTATGCGAACCTGTCAGGCGCGACACGCCCATGGGCAGGAACACGAACAGGGCGGACAAGCCCAGTGCAATCCCCATAAACAGGAGGATCGGCAGATATTGCGATAGGTCGACCAAGTTCGCGGGCTTTCTCAGCGGATTGCGTGCTTCATGCGCGCCCTAGTCCCGCGCGGGGTTCGGCGCAAGGGGTTCAGGCCCCTTGCGCCGACGCTTTTCCCGCATTTTCACGCCTTTTTTAAGGCGCATCGGCGCGCCTGTCAGGCGGCCTTGGCTTTGTCTTTCTTGCCATAAGGCGGTTTCATACCGGCGACCTTGGCCACATCGACCTTGGTCTGGGTGTAAACGGCGCGGGCGTGGCTGAATTCGCGGAAGCCCTCCACCCCGTGATATGCACCCATGCCGGACGAGCCGACGCCGCCAAACGGCATATCGTCCATGGAGACGTGGAAGATCACATCGTTCACGGTAACGCCGCCGGAAATGGTGCGGGACAGCACATGCTCCTGCTCACCCTTGTCGGTGCCGAAATAATACAAGCCCAGCGGATTGTCGTTCTCGTTCACGTAATCGATTGCCTCGTTCACGTCGCGATAGGTTTTCACCGGCAGAACCGGACCGAAGATCTCTTCCTGCATGGCCTGCATATCGTCGGTTACATTGCGAAGGATCGTGAGCGGCATCTTGCGGGCGTTACTGGCGGAGAAATCTTCCCCGCCCGGATTAACCTCGATGACGTCCGCACCCTTGTCCCGGGCATCGGCAATCATGGATTGCAGCCGGTCGTGATGCCGGTCGCTGACCAAAGACGCATAGTCGTCGTTTTCGAGAAGCGTCGGGTACATAGAATGAACGGCGGACTGGACGGAACCGATCGCGTCCATCTCCTTGTCTTCGGGTACCATCATGTAATCGGGCGCGAGGCATATCTGCCCGGCATTCATCATCTTGCCCAAAGCGATGCGTTCCCCCGCCTTGTCGAAATCGGCGCTGCGCCCAAGAATAACAGGCGATTTGCCGCCAAGCTCCAACGTAACGGGCACAAGGTTCTTGGCCGCAGCTTCCATTACCTTCTTGCCGGTTTCGGTAGAGCCAGTGAACACCATATGATCGAACGGCAGGGACGAAAAAGCGGCAGCCACTTCCGGGCTTCCGGTAAACACCGAGCATTCCTCCGGCGCAAAATACTGTTTGACCAGCTGATCGGTCAGTTCGCTGGTCGCTTCTGTGAACTCGCTCGGCTTGATCATGGCACGGTTGCCGGCAGCGAACACCTGCATCAACGGCCCGAAGCTTAGGTTTACCGGGAAGTTCCACGGGCTGAGGATGCCGACCACGCCCTTGGGCTCGTACCGCACCTCGCCCTTGGCACGCAGGAGGGAGAGCGGGAACTGCAGCTTGCGCTTATCACCCTTTGACCAGGCGTCCATGTTGTCGAGACAGTATTTGCCGAAGTTCTTGGTGCCTTCGATATCGGTAATCATCGATTGGTGTGCGCTGCGATTGCCGAAATCCGCGCTCATCGCTTTGCAAAGCGCATCGGAATGGTCGGTCAGCAGTGCCATTGCGCGCTTGATACGGTCGCGGCGTAGCGCCAGCGGCTCGGGACGTGCGGCAATGAAGGCATCGCGCTGCAGCTTGAGCGCGGACATCATCTCGTCGTTACGGTCGGTCCGGTTCGTTGCAGCCATCTCGTTCTCTCCAATTGCGTTCGCTGCATTGCAGCATTAGGTTTGTTGCAAACGCTCTACCCCTCATTTGAAAGGCACGCAAAGCATGTCCCACTTCAACGCCGCCGACCCTATTGTGATCCTGTCCTACGCCCGCACCCCGATGGGCGCCATGCAGGGCGCACTGGCGGACGTATCCGCGACGGAGCTTGGCGCGGCGGCAGTGAAAGCGGCGGTTGAGCGTGCGGGGATCGACAGCGGAGATACGGACCGCATCTACATGGGCTGCGTGCTGCCCGCGGGGCTCGGTCAAGCCCCTGCGCGGCAGGCTGCGATCAAGGCAGGGCTCCCGAAATCGGTGGAAGCCACGACTGTGAACAAGGTTTGCGGTTCGGGAATGCAAACGGTCATTATGGGTGCGGAAGCGCTGGCGACAGGCAATGTCGATATGGTTATCGCAGGCGGGATGGAGAGCATGACCAACGCGCCTTACCTGCTCAAGAAGCATCGCAGCGGGGCGCGCATCGGCCACGATACGGCATACGACCACATGTTCCTCGACGGGCTGGAAGATGCCTATGAGGAAGGTCGCGCCATGGGTACCTTCGCGCAGGACACCGCCAACGAATACCAGCTAACACGTGAATCCATGGACGAATATTCCATCGAATCCCTGCGCCGCGCCAATGCCGCCATCGACAGCGGCGCCTTCGCGGACGAGCTGGTCGCAGTGACGGTAAAATCGCGCAAGGGCGACGTGACCGTTGATACCGACGAAGCGCCGGGTCGCGGCAATCCGGAGAAGATCCCCAAATTGCGTCCCGCTTTCGCCAAGGATGGGACCATCACCGCTGCGACATCAAGTTCCATTTCCGATGGAGCCGCCGCCGTCGTTCTGACGCGTGAGAGTGTGGCGAAGCACAAGGGCCTCGCGCCCGTTGCCAAGGTTGTAGCCATGGCGGCCCACGCGCAGGAGCCATCCGAATTCACCGTCGCGCCGATCGGTGCCATCAATAAAGTACTCGAGAAAGCTGGCTGGAGCGTCGGCGATGTCGAGCTCTGGGAAGTGAACGAGGCGTTTGCCTGTGTCGCCATGTTCGCTATGCGCGACGTTGGCATTCCGCATGACAAGATCAACGTAAACGGCGGCGGCACCGCCTTGGGTCACCCCATCGGGGCGAGCGGAACGCGCATTATCGTTACCCTGCTCAATGCCCTGAAACAGAAGGGCTTGACGAAGGGCGTTGCGAGCCTGTGCATCGGCGGTGGTGAGGCGACAGCCGTCGCGGTCGAGCTAGTCTGATCAGCATCGCAATGCTAATTTATGAAGGGCGGCCCGGCGGGTCGCCCTTTCCGTTTGCGGTTCATTCTCCAGCTAAAGCCGGGCGAAGTTACTTCGCGGGCTCGCCGTCACCGTAGATTTTCTTGTCTGGGATCCAGCCTTGGTGGCCCTCGGTATTGAAGCGGCACCAGCCTGCTTTGCAAGCGCCGAGCCGTCCGGTCCGCCCGGGCTCGACCCGCCAAAGCAATTTTGCGTCTGCCGAAGGTTTCTCGCGCATTTCCGCAACACCATCGCCAATTACGATGGCAGTGCGCGTTTCGCTTAGCAGGCTGGCTGAGATCCATCCTTGCGCGCCATCGGGATCGCGGACCAGCCGGAACCCCTCGTGCCGGCGCACGACTGTGATGGGTAGGTTTTCCCGCTTGTAAACCCACTCGATCGGGAAGTCCGGCCCTGGACCGACACGCATGAAGGCCTTTTCCGTTCTAATCGAAGCCCAGTACGGCACCGGCTTGCCTTGTGCGGTAACGCTTGCAGGCAGTATCGACAGCACGCAGCCCATCGCGCAACCAATTGCGGTGGCAACATGTCGAAATCCGGAACTGGTGGAACATCGGCTCATACGCGCTACGTTAGTCCTATCGCCATGCCCTCTACAAGCCACAGCGTAGCCATAACCCCCATCACGGAATCGTATGCGTGCCCGCGCCGCTTGACCAGCCAGCCTGCCAGCGCCTAGCCGCAAGCTATGAATAGCAGCAAAGAAGCAGGCGCTCGCCGTGTGACCGGCAAACCGCGCGTGGTAGTTACCCGCCATCTCAATCCGCATGTCGAAAGCCGTATGGAAGAGCTGTTCGACACCGTTCTCAATACTGCCGACACGCCGATGACTGCGGACAAGTTGGTAACGGCCGTGCAGGATTGCGACGTGCTGGTGCCGACCGTCACCGACCGGATCGATGCCGACTTGCTGAACCAGGCAGGCGATCGGTTGGGCCTGATAGCCAATTTTGGGGCAGGAACCGACCATATCGACCTGGCGGCTGCCAAGGCGCGCGGGATCATGGTGACCAATACTCCCGGCGTTTTCACCGACGATACCGCCGATCTGGCCATGGCGATGATCATCGGGGTGCCGCGCCGCATCCGTGAAGGCACCAGCCTTGTCCGGCGCGGTGAGTGGACCGGCTGGGCACCGTCCGGTCTGCTGGGACGGCGGTTGGGCGGCAAGACGCTTGGTATCGTAGGCATGGGGCGTATCGGGCAAGCCGTGGCGCATCGCGCCCGCGCGTTCGGCCTGGCAATCGCCTATCACAACCGCCACCGGCTGCCCGCCGCGCTCGAAAACCAGCTGGGTGCCGACTACTATCCAACGCTGGACGAGCTGTTGGCGCATAGCGACATCGTGACACTGCATTGCCCCTCAACCCCCACTTCGCGCCATATGTTCGGCGCAGAACGCATCGCCCGGATGAAGGATGGTGCGGCGCTCATCAATACTGCGCGCGGCGATCTGATCGACCAGAATGTGCTGGTCGAGGCGCTGGAAACCGGCAAGCTGATCGGTGCCGGGCTGGACGTCTACCCGGAAGAACCGGAAGTGGACGCACGTCTGTTTGCGCATCCCAACGTGATGACCCTGCCACATATCGGCAGCGCCACCGCCGAAGGTCGCGAGGCGTCGGGCGACAAGGTAATCGCCAATATCCGTTTCTGGATCGACGGCCACCGTCCACCGGACCAGGTGCTGGAAGGCCTCGTATGAAGACCGCCCGTTCCATAAGGTAACAAAGCTATTGGGTTGTCGTTTGAGCGGTTCATCGCTTAACGCCTGGCGCATAGGGCGCTGCCAGCGGCAGCGAGGGGAGAATTCGATGTTCCGCAAACTGTCAGCCGCAGCCGGACTTGCTGCAATGCCTGCATTTGCAACCGCGCAGGAAGCATCGCCTGTCGCTGGGGAAGCGGGTCTTTCGCAAGCGATCGCCGATCCCGCGCCGGCAGTGATCGATGTGGCACAACTCGCGCTGAACGATAGCGGCGATACCGCATGGATATTGGCCGCATCGGCGCTGGTCCTGATGATGACGCTTCCCGGGCTGGGCCTGTTCTATGGCGGTCTGGTACGGGCCAAGAACTTCCTGTCCGTACTGTTGCAGATCGGCGCGGTGGCAGCGATTGCTTCGGTCCTGTGGATCATAATCGGGTATACGCTGGCGTTCGGCGATGTATCGAACGGCTGGTTGGGGGATGGGCGCGCATGGATGCTCAATGATCTGGGCACATTGCGCGAAGGCACGACAATTCCGGAAAGCGCGTTCGTCCTGTTCCAGATGACCTTTGCCGTCATCACCCCTGCCCTGATGATCGGTGCCTGGGTGGACCGGGCGAGGTTCGGCTGGGTGGTGGCGTTCTGTGCGCTGTGGGGGCTGGTGGTCTATGCGCCCGTTGCGCATTGGATGTGGGGCGGCGGCTGGCTGGCCGGTATCGGCGCGCTCGATTTCGCTGGCGGCATCGTGGTGCACACCACTGCCGGGGTGTCGGCGCTGGTGATTGCTCTACTGCTAGGTCGCCGCAAGGGCTTCCCCGGACCTGCAATGCTACCGCACAGTCCTGCACTGACCATGGCGGGCGCGGCTTTGCTGTGGGTTGGCTGGTTCGGATTTAACGGCGGCTCCGCCCTGTCGGCCACCGACGATGCATCTTCCGCGATCATCAACACGCATCTGGCAGCCAGTATGGCCTCGCTGGTATGGATCCTAATCGAGCGGTTCTCGCTCGGCAAACCGACCAGCGTCGGCTGGGCAACCGGCGCGATTGCCGGGCTTGCGACCATTACGCCTGCTGCCGGCCTTGTCGGTCCGGGCGGCGCAATCATCCTCGGCGTGCTGGGCGCAGTGACGTGTTATGGGGCAATCCAGCTTATCAAACAGCGCCTGCAAATCGACGATTCGCTGGACGTGTTCGCGGTCCACGGCGTTGGCGGGATGCTGGGTTCGTTGCTGCTCGCGATCTTCATGGCCGAAGGTCTGGGCGGCGTCGGCTTTACCGATGGCGGCGGCATGGGCGTACAGTTCGTGGCGCAGGCAATCGGCGTGGGCGTGGTTGCCTTGTGGAGCGCAGTGGGCACCACGATCCTCGCGCTGATGGTCAGTCTGGTGCTCCCGATGCGGGTATCCGCCGACGACGAGCGCGAAGGGTTGGACATCGCCAATCACGGCGAACGGGCATGGGACCTGAATTGAGCTGAACGCCGTTCGCGAACACGCACTTGATGCGCAGTTGCGAACGGCGCGATGGGTTGCCCGTTACCGGTCGTCAGTCCCCCGTCAGAATGCGATCGACAAGCTGCTTCACTGTCGGCGTAAAGCCGTTGGAATAGAACGGATCGGTCTTGAAATTATAGGCCGCGTGACCCGCAAAGGCGAGGTTCTCATCGGTCGGGCCGCCATGCGCAATGTCTTGCAGCGTTTTCTGGATGCAGAAACTGCGCGGATCAGCCAGACGCCCGGTAGTGTAATCGTCATGGTCCTTCCATGACGAAAACGCGCAATGCGACAGGCAGCCCATGCAATCCTTCTGGTCCTTGCGGATTTCATCGCGCTTGTCGGGCGTGACGTAAACCACCGTATCCTCCGGCGTTTTGAGCGCTTCGGTATGACCTTCCCCGAACCAGACCTTCGCACGCTCCTTGTCCTGCGGCTTCACGAACATATTCTTGCCGCGCACGCCCACATCGAGCTGTTCGGTATGTTCTTCGTCCGCGCCCTTGGTAAACGCAATCTGGCGTTCGGAGCGATGGATGAGATCGTAGAGGAACGGGTTCTTGACCGCGCTGGAATAGAAGCCCGTGGGGGAAAATTTGTGCAACAGAACGTCGCCCTCGTCCACGGTGCGCAGCATATCCTTCCACCCTTGCGGGATCGGGCTTTCCCTCGTCAGCAGCGGGCGCGTACCGAACTGGAAAACCACCTGGCCAAGCTCCGGATTATCGATCCATTCGTTCCAGTCGCGCAGGAACCAGACTCCGCCCGCCATGACGATGGCTGTATCTTCCGAAACGCCTTCCTTGCGCATCGTTGCGCGCAATTCCTTCACGCGTGGATAGGGGTCCTGCGGTTCGCGCGGGTCTTCGGCGTTGGACAGGCCGTTATGCCCGCCCGCCAGCCACGGGTCTTCGTAGACAACGGCCGCCATCAGTTCCGGCACTTTGGAATAGCTGCGTTTCCACAGCGCTCGGAAGGCGCGGGCCGAACTGATGATGGGCAGATACTGGACCTGATACCGCGCGGCGATTTCCGCCAGCTTGTACGGCATACCCGCGCCGCAGGTTACACCGGTGACGAGGCCTTTGGTCTGTTCCAGCACCCCTTCCAGCACTGCCTGCGCGCCGCCCATTTCCCACAATACGTTGATGTTGATGGCGCCTTCGCCATTCGCCATTTCATGCGCGCGCTTTACCTGTTCTGTAGCGCCGTCAATGGCATAGCGGACAAGCTGTTCGTGGCGTTCCTTCCGGGTCGCGGCGTCATAAACCTGGGGCACGACATTGCCGACCGCATCGTAGCTGTCCGCATTGACCGCGCTGACCGTGCCGATACCGCCAGCGGCCGCCCATGCGCCGCTGCTCTTGTGGTTGGTGGCGGACACGCCCTTGCCGCCCTCGACCAGCGGCCACACTTCCTTGCCACCGTATTGGAACGGTTTCAGACCCTTGAATGCCATCTAGTTTTCAGTCCTTTGTTGGCTGCCTTATCGGCGCCGCGCCCCTAACCGCCCGCCCGGTTACCGCGGCACGGTTTTATGTCCCCTGGTTCGGGCCTCCTAGCGGCTGCTTCGAACTGTGCATAGTAGCCCGCCAGTTCGGGCGCATCGCGAAACGCCACAAGTTCGAACCCGACGCTGCGCATTTCGCAGCTCAGCAGCAACGGATCGATGCCGTGCTGGTCGGTCGGCCGGTCCACGTCCACCACGATTACCTGTCCGCCTTCGCGTAATGCTGGCCATAGTCGCCACAGAAATGCGTAAGGCTCGGTCACCTCGTGATACATGTGCACCAGGAATATTCGATCGAAACTGTCATTCGGCAGGTGCGGATCGTCTGCCGCCCCGCGCGAGATTGACACGTTATCCAGTCTTTCGCGGTCGACCCGCTCGCCGAGCCGGTCCATCGCCTCGGCATCGATATCCTGCGCAACCACGCGGCCCTTCTTGCCCACGCGCTGGGCAAGCCGGATCGTGTAATAGCCATTGCCGGCACCGATATCGGCCACGGTCATGCCGGGTTCGATCTCGGCGAAATCCATCACCGTCTGCGCCTCGCCGCGGCTGTCGCGCGCAGTTTCGGTACTGAACTGGTTAGAACTCAGATCCGAAACAGGACGGTCGGCCCGCGGGAATTGCAGCGCAGTTTCAGGCCGATCGGCATCGTCCAGCTGCTGGCAGGCCGTGGCAGTCAGCAGGACCAACGCAGCAAGGGCGCCCCGCAGCTTCATTCGACGTCTTCCACCTCGACCGTTTCGCCCGTCACCCGCTGTGCCAGCGCGGCAGAGATAAACTGATCGATCGAGCCATCTAACACGGCATCGGGCGCGGTCGAGGTTACGCCGGTGCGCAGATCCTTGACCATCTGGTATGGCTGGAGGACATAACTGCGGATCTGGTGGCCCCATCCGATATCGGTTTTTTCCTGATACTCGCCGCTTGCCGCCGCCTCGCGTTCCGCCATTTCCCGCTCGAACAGGCGCGCTTTCAGCATGTTCATCGCAGTTGCGCGGTTCTTGTGCTGGCTGCGGTCGTTCTGGCTGGCGACCACGATGCCGGTTGGCTGGTGCGTAATGCGGACGGCGGAATCGGTTGTGTTGACGTGCTGCCCACCGGCGCCGGACGCGCGGTAGGTGTCGATCTTCAGGTCGCTTTCGTTGATCTCGATATCGATTTCATCGTCGATGACCGGATACACCCAAACGCTGCTGAACGATGTGTGGCGGCGTGCGCTGCTGTCATACGGGCTGATGCGGACCAGGCGATGCACACCGCTTTCGGTCTTGGCATAGCCATAGGCGTTCTCGCCCTTCACCAGCAGCGTGGCGGACTTGATGCCCGCCTGATCGCCCGCGTGGTAATCCACGATTTCGACCTTGTAGCCCTTCTGTTCGGCCCAGCGCGCATACATGCGTTGCAGCATTTCGGCCCAGTCCTGGCTTTCGGTACCGCCCGCGCCGGAATGGATTTCTATGTACGTGTCATTGCCATCGGCCTCACCCGCCAGCAATGCCTGCACTTTGTCGGCATCGGCGCGATCGGCGAGGCGTTCCAGCGTGGCATAGCCGTCATCGGCGATGTCGGCTTCGCCCTCGGCCTCGCCCATGTCGATGAATTCCACCGCGTCGGCCATTTCCGCCGAGATGCCATTCACCGTGCCCACGGCTGCTTCCAACCGGCGGCGTTCGCGCATTACGGCTTCGGCGGCCTTTGGATCGTCCCACAGGGTGGGGTCCTCGACGCGCGCATTCAGTTCGTCGAGGCGGCGCAGCGCGCGCTCCCAGTCCAGCGATAACCGCACCAGGGCAAGGGCGGCTTCGATACGGTCGATATGGGCTTGCCCTTCGGCACGCATCTTGGGTCTCCAGTGAACAGCGAATGAGGCGCTTAGACTACCGGCGGGATCGGGCCAAGGGTTTGGCGGAACAGTCTGGGTATCGCCGCAAAGATTGCTGGTGCGACGTTCCAGCAATGGCCCGTCACGTGGTCGGCTGAATGACCGGTATCGATACCACCGGAATGGTAGGTTCCGGCTGCGGCGTGGGTTGCGACTGCGGCGGCGGTTTAGATGACGATGGCCGCGACGTCGACGGCCGCGACACGCGCGGTCCCCGCTGGCCCTTGCGGATCAACGCCAGCAGTTCTTCGCGCTTGGCCTGCAGTTCGTCCTGCTTGGTGGCGCGTGGCGGTTCGGTATCGGGCTTGAATGCTTCCCATATCACCGCCGCCTTGGGATCGGTGCCCGGCCACGCATCGAAGACGCGCTTTCCCGAGCGCCGATCGACGCGAACCATGCGCACGCCCTTGGGGGCTGTAAACGGGGAGCCGCTCCAGCGATCCTTTGTGTCTTTAACGAACTGCTGGAAGATCGGGGCGGCAGTGTTCCCACCCTGCACATAGTTGCCCATATCACGCGGCTGGTCGAAACCGAGATATGTCCCTGCGACGATATCCGGCGAACCGCCCACGAACCAGGCGTTGGTCGGGCCGGTGGTCGTGCCGGTCTTGCCGAACAGCGGCAGTTCCAGGCTGCGCAAACGGGTTGCGGTGCCGCGCTGCACCACACCTTCGAGCATGTGCACGGTCTGGTAGGCGGTGCGCGCGTCGATCACCTGCTTGCCGGATTCCGGAAGACGCGGCATCGGTGCGCCATCCCATTTCGGCATGTTGCACGCTTCGCATTTGCGATCGTCCGCCCGCCAGATCACTTCGCCCTGCCGGTTCTGGACGTAGTCGATGACCGATGGTTCGTGCTGCAATCCGTGATTGGCCAGCGCGGCATAGGCGTTCACCATCTTGATCACGGTGGTGTCGCCCGCCCCCAAAGCAAACGCGGGATACGGTTCATAACTGCCGATCCCGACCTTTTCGAACGTCTTGATGACATTCGGCATACCGGCTTCCATCGCGATATGGACTGTCATCAGATTGCGTGACTGTTCCAGCCCGAAGCGCATCGGATAGATCCCGCCGCCCCTGCTCCCGCCAAAATTCGTAAAGCACTTCCGTCCCAGCTTGCTACCCTGGTAGTAGCAATACGTCTGATCGGGAACCTGCGTGGCGGGCGTCATGCCGTTGTCGAGGCCGGTCGCGTAGACGAATGGCTTGATAGTGGAACCCGGTTGCCGTTCAGCCTGCGTGGCGCGGTTGAAACTGCCAAGCCGACTGTCAAACCCGCCCTGCATGGCGAGCACACGGCCGGTGTGCACATCCTGCGCCGCGAACCCGCCCGATACTTCCGGAATGGCACGCAAGCGGTAACCATCGCCCGATTCCTCGGCCACAACCACATCGGCAACTTTCAGGCTCCCCGGCGCACCGGACAGTGGGTAAGTTTCGCCATCGGTAAAGCCTATTGTCGCCGAATTGCCATCCCGCGCGGTGACTACGCCAATGCGCCAGTCCTTGTAATTTATATCGAGATTGGAGCTGGCCAGTTGCTGGGTCAGGCTGCCATTATCCGGGTTAAGCTTGGCGACCGGCCCCGTCCATCCGCGGTTGCCATGATAACGCAGCATCCCCGCCCGCAAGGCGTCGCGCGCCGCATCCTGCAATTCGGTGTCAAGCGAGGTCCGCACCCACAATCCGCCGCCATATACACTGTTCGCGCCATCTTCCGCATTCTCGCCATATCGGTCGAGCAATTGGCGGCGTACTTCTTCCATAAAGTATCCGGCATCGGCGCTGCGATAGGCGCTGACCTGCTTTTCCAGGCCAAGCGGCTGCGCCTTCGCGCGAGTCACGTCGGCCTCGCTCGCCCAACCGTTTTCGGCCATCTGACCCAGCACCCAGTTGCGGCGTTCGATCGCGCGTTCTTCGTTGCCGGCGCGGCCATAGCGTTCCGGCGCCTTCGGCAGAATTGCCAGAAACGCGAACTGATGCAGATCGAGGTCGCCCACATCCTTGTTGAAATAGGCGCGCGCTGCAGCCTGAACACCGAAGCTGCGGCGGCCAAGCGGAATGTCGTTAAGGTAAAGCTCAAGAATTTCCTGCTTCGTCAGAACGTCCTCGATATCGCCTGCGAGAAGCATTTCCTTCAGCTTGCGGGTGACCGAATATTCATCGCCCAGCAGGCTGTTCTTAGCGACCTGCTGGGTGATGGTGGAGCCGCCTACCGCCCGCTCCCCCGAACCGAACTTGGTGGCGAAATCGAACACCGCGTTCAGCGTACCCGTCAGATCGACGCCGCCATGGCTAAAAAACGTTCGATCCTCTGCCGCGAGGTAAGCATTTATCAGGGGCCGCGGAAAATCAGCATACTGCAGTTGCACCCGCCGGTCGCGCGCGAACGATCCGACGATCTCGCCATCGATCCCGCGCACCATCGTAGGCAGCGGTGGTTCGTAATCTTCCAGTGTCGAAGCGTCGGGCAAATTGTAGACCAGATACGCCCATAGCAGGAACAAGGCTGCGAACCCCGCCAGCGCGGCGTAGATCGCCCAGCGCACCAAGCGATGTTCGCGCATGATGCGCCGCATCCAGCTCCACGCGCCCGACGCGTCGCGCCGGATGCGGTAACGGATAGATTCGCCTGTGAGTTGGTTAGCCATAAATCGTGCGCAGCCCTAGCACGGCGATTCTGTCGTGCGCCAGAACGAAAACGGCGGATAGCGGGGTCACCGACTTATTCGCCGGACCGCCGCGCGAGAAAAATGCGGATCGCGCGCGCCATGGTGCTGGCGAATTGCTCGCGTCCCTCCGCGGAAGTCAGGCGTTCGGCATCTTCGGGATTGGTAATGAAACCGGCCTCGTACAATACCGCCGGCACGTCGGGTGCGCGCAAAACCGCCAGCGGTGCGGATCGGCGCGCTTGTGGATGGAACTGCAGCTTGCCCTGCCCCTCCCGCTCGATCAGGCTTGCCAGTTCGGCGGACGCACCCTGCACCCGGCGCTGTGCCAGCTCAACAAGGATATCCACCACTTCCTGGCTTCTGCCATCGACCCCGATGCCGTTCACCCGATCGACCCGGTTTTCGCGCGCTGCAAACCGGGCGGCCGCTTCGCTCGATGCCTGCTGCGACAGGGTATAGATGCTGGCGCCGCTCACACCGCTCGCCCCGGCGGCGCTGTCGGCGTGAATGGAAACGAGGAGATCGGCGCGCAGCCGTCGGGCGATTTCGGGGCGCTCTTCCAATACCAGGAAGCTGTCATCTTCGCGCGTCATGGCCACGCGGACACCGCCGTTTGCCAGCAGCGCCTCCTTCAACGACTGTGCCAGGCCCAGGACGACGGTCTTTTCACGGATAGCTGCGCCGCTGGCACCGGGGTCGCGTCCGCCATGGCCGGCGTCAATCACGACAAGGGGGCGGCTATTGTCCTGCGGTCCATAGACCTTTGGCAGATCGACCGGCTGCCCCGCGTCCGGCAACACCAGCCGCAGGACGTAATCACGCCCGAGATGCGGGACCGGCACGGTCAGCCCGAGCGCGAATAGCCCCGCCACCAGCAGCACCGGGGCAAGGAAAATCATCCACAACTGCAATCGCAATGTCATACCGGGGGCAGCGTTAGGGCGGCTTTAGGGTCGGTTGCAATATGGTTGCCGCATCGTTGGCAGGGTGCTACTTGCCAAATGTAGGCGAATGGGGGCCGGTTATGCCGTCAACTCCCGCCGTCTTGTCCGGCCGCACACGCGGTCCGGGACTTACGACAGGTTGATGCAGTTTCATGAATAGCCACCACCCGATCCAGCAATTGCGTACCTGCGGGCACGCGGTTGCGTTGGCGGGGTTGGCAGCGCCTTCGACGCGCGTTCCGGACCTTGCAGACACATCATTCCGCCGCGGTGCCACGATGGCGCAGTTGCGGTATTCTTTTGCCGCGCATCGGTCAGAGCCGCGCGGCTTTCACAATAAATTGCGCCCTTCCCTAGCAGGTCCAGCCACAGGCTTGGCCCCGCCCGGAGGCGCATGGAGAATAACTAATGGCAACGCGCATGCTAATCGATGCGCGCCACACCGAAGAAACGCGTGTGGCGGTCCTCAAGGGAAACCGGATTGAGGAATTCGACTTCGAATCTGCCGAACACAAGCAGATCAAAGGCAACATCTACCTCGCCAAGGTAACCCGTGTAGAACCCAGCCTGCAGGCCGCTTTCGTCGATTTCGGCGGCAACCGGCATGGCTTCCTGGCATTCAGCGAAATTCACCCCGATTACTATCAGATCCCGAAAGAGGATCGCGAGGCATTGCTCGCCGAAGATGCCGAGGCTGCGGAAGAAGAATCGCGCCTCCGCGCCGAGGAAGAGGATGAGGGACACACGCCCGGTGATGAGTATGACGCCGATGACGAATCATCTGGCGCGCTTGCCGAAGATTTGTCCGAAGACGGGATGGAAGAAGTCGACACCGACGAAAAGGACGCCGTCGCCACGATCGAGGAGGGTCAGGTCGAAGGCGACGATGATGCAGGTGACGACGACAACGATGATGACGATACCGACGCGGAAGCTTCCGACGACGATGGCAAGAAAGGCCGTGGTCGCGGTCGTGGCCGTCGTCAGGGTCGCGGCAAGAAAGGCGGCAAAGGTTCGGGCGGCGGCAGCCGAGCGAAGCAGGTCGACGAAGTACGCGCGCGCCGTCAGGAATTGCGCCGCCGGTACAAGATCCAGGACGTCATCCAGCGCCGCCAGGTGCTGCTGGTGCAGGTCGTAAAGGAAGAGCGCGGCAATAAGGGCGCGGCCCTTACCACCTATCTCTCCCTCGCCGGGCGTTACACGGTACTTATGCCAAACAGCACGCATGGCGGCGGCATCAGTCGCAAGATCGCCAATGCTGGCGACCGTAAGCGTCTGAAGCAGGTGGTCGGCGCGCTCGACCTGCCACGCTCCATGGGCCTGATCGTGCGAACCGCCGGGCTCAGCCGGACGAAAACGGAAATCAAGCGCGACTTCGACTACCTTGCCCGTGTGTGGGACGAGATCCGCGAGAACACGCTCGGCTCGAGTGCACCTGCCCTGATCCATTCGGACAGCGATCTAATCAAGCGTGCCATTCGTGACATCTACAATCGCGAGATAGAAGAAGTGATCGTGGAAGGCGAAGCAGGCTACAAATCTGCCAAGGCCTTCATGAAGATGCTGATGCCCAGCCATGCGCGCCGGGTGAAGGCTTATTCCGATCCCGTGCCGCTGTTCCAGCGCTACGGCGCGGAAGACCAGTTGCGCGCGATGTACGAACCGGTCGTGCAATTGAAGTCGGGCGGCTATCTGGTCATCAACCCGACCGAGGCGCTGGTATCGATCGACATCAACTCCGGCCGTTCCACCAAGGAACATGGGATCGAGCAGACGGCGACGGCGACCAATCTGGAAGCCGCGCGGGAAATTGCCCGCCAGCTGCGCCTGCGCGACATGGCCGGACTGGTCGTGATCGATTTCATCGACATGGATTACAACAACAACGTGCGTAAGGTCGAACGCGCGATGAAAGATGCGCTGAAGAACGACCGCGCCCGCATTCAGGTGGGCCGCATCTCCAGCTTCGGCCTGATGGAAATGAGCCGCCAGCGCCTGCGTACGGGCGTTCTGGAAGCCACCACGCGCGAATGCCCGCATTGCGACGGCACCGGCCTGGTCCGCACTGCATCGAGCGCCGGACTTTCAGCGCTGCGCCTGATCGAGGACGAAGCGGCCAAGGGCAAGGGCACCGCCATCACCCTGCGCGGCAGCACCGAAGCGGCGGTGTACCTGCTCAACTCCAAGCGCGCTGAGCTTCAGGAAATCGAGGATCGCTACAACGTTTCGATCGACGTGATTCCCGAAGGCGAAGACGAAGGCGCCAAGATGGAAGTCGGCAGCAGCGGACCCAAACCTACCGAACCGCCGAAGTTTGAACCAATCGTCGATGACGATGACGATGATGACGATATCGAAGAAACCTCCGATGAGGACGAAGACGAGGAAGACGACAATCGCCGCGGAAATCGCGGTCGCGGCGGCCGTGGTCGCGATGACCGCAACGAAGACGATGATCGTCCGCGCAAACGCCGCCGTCGTGGCGGTCGCGGTCGCAACAAGAACCGGGACGAATCTTCGGACGATAGCGATACCGACAACCGCTCGGACAATGACGGCGAAAACGACGCTAACACCAGTACCGACAGCAACGACCAGGACGAGGATGGCAAGCCGCGCAAGCGCCGCCGTCGGCGTGGCGGCCGGGGCCGCAATCGCAACCGCAGCGACCAGGATGGCCAGCAGGACGAAAGCTCGAACGACAAACGGACGGTTACATCGCAAGACGCCGAAGGCCTCGCAGATGTAGCTGACCAGATGCAGGACGACATAGCGGTCGTCGCTGGTCCCGACGGTGCACCCGAAACGGCGGAAGCCGCCGAGGCCGCACAGTCCGACGCCAAACCCAAGCGCAAGCGAGCTCCTCGTAAGAAAGCCGCATCCGAAGGTGACGACAAATCGGCGGACGACCAGGCTGCCGAAAAGACTGCCGAGAAACCCAAGGCCAAACGCGCGCCGCGCAAGAAAAAAGTCGAGGACGAAGCCGGAGCACCAGACACGGCGGCAGCTCCTGCGGAGGAGAAGCCGAAAGCCAAGCGGGCTCCGCGCAAGAAAGCCGCGCCAAAGGCTGCCGCGGTACAGACCGACAGCGAGCAGTCTGCCAGCAAGGATGCAGCGATCCCGGCATCCGCCCCCAGCGCGCTGAAGGGCGATACGAAGCCTGCGGATGACAAGCCTGCCAAACCTCAGGAAGCTGCCGGAGCTACGGCTCCTGAAGGCAAGCCCCGCCGGGGTTGGTGGCAACGCACGTTCGGGGAGTAGCTCCGCCGGACACAACCAAAAAGCCGACGGCGCGGATACCATATGGTGTCCGCGCCGTTATCTTGTCTGGTCCGCGAATCGTCGTCGCCTGACCTTGCGCTCGACGCGTCGGTAGCCCACGCTGACGCTTCATCCACGCAGGAGCCTTCCATGACCGCGATTGCCCGCACACCCGACGACCGCTTTACCGACTTGCCCGACTTCCCTTTCGAACCACACTACCATGAGCTGGAAGACGGTCTGCGCCTGCATTATCTCGACGAGGGACCGCGCGGAGCCACGCCGGTGCTAATGATGCATGGCGAACCGAGCTGGTGCTACCTCTACCGCCACATGATCGGGCCGGTGGTCGACGCCGGGTACCGGGTCGTCGCGCCGGACCTCATTGGGTTCGGTCGCAGCGACAAGCCGACCGACCAAGCCGCCTATTCCTATGCCGGACACGTGGCATGGATGCGCGAATGGGTGGAAGCGATGGACCTGACCGGCGTTGTGCTGGCGTGCCAGGACTGGGGCTCACTGATCGGATTGCGGCTGGTTGCGGAAATGCCCGAGCGGTTTGCGGCTGTAATTCTGTCGAACGGTGGTTTGCCTGCCGGCCAGGAGCCGCCGGAAGCTTTTGCGGCATGGCGGAAATTCTCGCTCGAAAGCCCTGCCTTTCCCGTGGGCGATATCATCAATGGCGGGGTCTCACGAGAGCTTTCCGCGGAGGAAATCGCCGCATACGACGCGCCCTTCCCCGATGAAGCCAGCAAGGCCTGCGCGCGCGTCTTTCCAAGCCTTGTGCCTCTGGGCGAGAATGTCGCGGTGCCCGATCAGCTTGCTGCGTGGGAAAGCCTCAAGACATTTGGCAAACCGTTCACCTGTGCATTCAGCGACGCGGACAAGATTACCACGGGCGGGGAGAAAGCTTTTGTGGGGGTCGTGCCCGGTACTAAGGGCCACGACCTGCACCGCACGCTGAGCGGCAATCACTTCATTCAGGAGGATGATCCCGAAGGCTTCGTCGCAGCAATCCTGGATACGGCGCGCCACGCCGGGGTTTAGGGCGGGCCCGCTTCCGCCCCAGCTTCGCGTGCCGCCAGCAGCTTTTCGGCCAGCAAAAGGTCGGCTTGCTTGTCCACATCGATTGCCGCGTGCCCTTCGACCGCCCGAACCAGAGCGACGGCGATCCCGATACGCTTGCCCAACCGTGCAAGTCCGTCAGCCATAGTCAGCCGCCGCGTCAGATAGGCGAACAACGTCGGCAGGCCGAGCCTCGCCACAATGCGCCATGGCCGCTTCCGGTTTGCCTCTACGTGACGCCATAGTTCCAGCGCAGCGCGGCCTCGCGGACTGGCGATGTAAAACAGGTTGCAGCCAGACCAGCGGCCATCGGCGAAACCGAGATATGTGCGCCGGGTGCCGGGTGCGGCGCGTTCCACATCCTCTTGGCGAGCCAACATCACCGATACGTCAGCATTGGCCGACGTGTCCGCCACCAGTTGCTGCACCCACTCGGGCTGCAACAGCGCGTGATCGGCGGTCGTGATAACCAGCGGAGCGCCGATTATATCAAGCGCAGCAAGAGCGCTCTGGCTAGGTCCGGCCTCGGTCGCAACCACATCACACCCGGTCCGTCGCGCCAGATCTGCTACCGCCCCGTCATCGCAGCTGACGGCGATCCGGTTGGCCCCGGCACCCTGCAGGGCAGTAATCACACGTTCCAGCATCGGTATGCCGCCGACCTCGATAAGACCCTTATGCAAAACCCCTATTTCACGGGCAAACGGATCGCCGCCGGGCCGTGTTCCTGCCAGGATAAGGGCCGCAAACCCGCTCATGCCGTGACCGCATCCATCTGGCGCAACACCCGCCAGACCATCACCGACATGACAAAATAGGCCGCGCCCAGTCCGATCGCGACCGCCCAGCCGATCCCCAATGTGCCCGCCCCCAGCAAGGCCAGAATACAGCCAGCCATCACCGCAATTGCTATCAGCCGGGCAAATAGCGGGTACGCCGCATGGCCGGAGGAGTGCAGCACCGGTTCGTACGACACGCTCGCCAGTTCGAATGCCGCACCAATGGACAGCGGCACGAGCACCAGCGCACCCGCGGCAAACGGCGCGCCGCCGATCAGCGATAGGACCGCTTCCCCTGCAACGATCGCTAGCAGCACGACCACCAGTCCGGTGCCGATCACGAGAATGTTGATCCGCCGGACCAGCTTGCGAAACTGGTTGGCAGGCGCCGCCGAACGTTGGCGCGTAACCTCGGGATACAGCGCCTGCGTGACCAGCGTCGCCAGTTTGGATAGCCCCTTCGCCAGTTGGTCCGCGACGCGATAGATACCGGCCGCACTGGTGCCCAGGAAATACCCGACCGCCAGCAAGGGTCCTTGCTGCAACGCGGCCATGGCAGATGAATTGAAGTAGAGGATGCCGAGAAAGCCGAACAAGCCCTCGTTCTCGTTGAGGGTCCTGCGCCAATGGCGCAGACGGGCAAAGGACAGCACGCCCGGCCGCAACCGCCAGGCGATTGTCCAGTACAATACCGCCACAACCATCTCGATCGCAGCCCAGGCGAACAGGAACCGTTCCACGCTTGGCCCGGTTAGCCAGATCAGCGTCGCCGCGATCAGCCTGCCTGCCGGATTGAGCGCGCCTGCCGCGACAGTCAGATCATATCTGTCGTACACCCGGATTACGCCGACCGGTGCGCTCACACGGGCCAGCACAAGCGCACAGATGAACCAGAATGTCGTGTCGATATAGCGCGGGTTGAGGTCCAGCATCGGGCCGAACCCGTAGATCAGCAATGCCGCGAGCGCGCATCCGGACAGCGCCCCTAGGACGTCGATGGCCCCGCCAAGCATCGCCAGACGCCCGAATTTGTCCCACGCACCCTTCGCAATATGGTCCGTGCCGTAACGCACGATGCCCTGCCACGTCTGGAACCCCGACAGCGCCACCAGCGCCTGCCCGGTACCGAAGATCAGCGAGAAGTGGCCGAAGTCCTTTACGCCCAGCGAACGCACCAGGATCGCCAGATAGATCAGACTGCAAACGCCGCCGAACCCCTTCCCGCCCAGCAACCAACCGACATTCTTTAAAATACGCTGCCATCCATCATGCGCATGATGCGTATCGATCTGCTCGGCCATGCGGGCGGCATGAACTATTCAAACTGGCGAGACAAGCGAGCCGATGGCTGCCCTCCCCCGCACGGACATTACTAGTCGCGATCAGACGAAGCAGGTTGGCGCGTCGCGGTCTTGCGCGCGGGGACCGAGCGGCTATTGCCATGCAACGCCGAACCATTGCCTCGGCCCAGTCCCGTCGTCATCCCGGAACCAACCGTGCGCCTTGCTTTCCTGTACATTGCGGAGACCTATCAGGCCTATCACTGCGCGGCGGTGATGCTGGACCTGATGGCGCGCCCCGATGTCGATGTGGACGTGTATTATATCGATCCAGCTACTCCCCACACGCTGGAATTGCTGCGGCAGGCCCACGGCGCACCGGCCTTTCCTATGCACCATATGGAGGCGGGCTGGCTGGGCAAGGCAATCCAACGCGTCAGACTGCTGGGCCTCGCCAAGCCGCAAGTGCTAGCCGCCAATGAGGAGCGCCTGCGAGGCTACGACGCTGTAATTTCGACCGAGGATGGTATTGCGGACCTGTTCGCGGGGGAGCCGGAAAATCAGCGGCCTTCCCGCATACTCATCACCCACGGGGCTGGTGGGCGCGCGGTGCCAAGCTTCTCCAAGCGTGTGCATTGCGACCTGTTGCTGCTGAAAGGCGAGGCGGACGCAGCCTATTACGTCAGACATGGCCTGTCGCGTCCCGGCCATGTCGCAGCGGCAGGTTATACTAAATTTGCCTCCTCCCGCGCGCTGGCTCGCGCGCAGCAACCGCTGTTCCCGAACGACAACCCGGTCGTGCTCTACAATCCGCACAAGGATCGCAAACAGCGCAGTTGGGACCGGTTCTTCGAACCGATGATGGCCGCGTTCAGGCAGGACGATAGCCGCAACCTTATCGTTGCCCCGCATACGAAACTGTTCAAGCGCCGCAGCGAACAAGTCCGCCAGCGGCTCCGGGATCGCAGCACCGATACCATCATCGTCGATCCTGCCTCCCCCCGCCTGCTCGACAACAGCTATACCGAGGCGTCGGGCATCTACGTCGGCGATGTCAGCAGCCAGGTTTATGAATTTACCATCCGCCCTCGCCCCTGCGTGTTCCTGAACGCCCACGGCGTCGACTGGCGCGGCGATCCGCATTACGCCTTCTGGCAAATGGGCGAGGTGGTGGACGATCCGGGCGACCTGATGGCAGCAATCGAGCGCGCGCCCGCTCTGCACAATCAGTTCCGAAATAAGCAGGTCGAACTCACCGCCCTAGCGCTGGGTGAAACCAGTGACGACGTGGTCCCACGTGCCGCCGACTGGATCGTCGAATATGTGCGCAACGGTAAGATTGCGACATGAGCACGCAGCGGCGGACCGTGCTGTTCCTGTACAATCACGATGCAGCGCATCAGGCCGCGCATATCGCCGGTGTGATGGGGGCGCTGGCAGAGTCCCGGCCCGAACTAGATGTGCTGGCCGCGACGGGTAGTCCCGCAATCGAGACGCAGGTTCGCAGCCTGATCACACCTGCGCAGGGGGGCGCAATACGCTGGGTTGACCTATCCTTACCAGGGTGGATGAACGGCGCGCTTGCGCTGCTTAACAAACTCGCGCCGGTCATCCGGCTGGCTCGATTGCGCCGGCACATTGCGCTGTTCGAGACGGCCGATCTGATCGTCTCGCCGGAACGCACTTGCCTTCGTGTCCGCCGCAAGTTGCGTCGCGGAATGGGTAACACCGCTCCGCGTTTCGTTTTCATCCCACATGGCGCGGGCGATCGCAGCGTCAGCTACCACCCGGAGCTGGCGCAATTCGATTACTTCCTTTTGAGCGGGCAAAAGGTTGCGGACGAGATGGTCGCGCATGGCCTCGCCGCGCCGGACCAGTGCCGCCTGATCGGCTATGCCAAATTCGATGCGGTCGGGAATGGCGGGCCGCGAAAGCTCTTCGATAACGACCTGCCGACGATCGTCTACAACCCGCATTTCGACCCGCATCTGTCGTCATGGTACGATACCGGGCCTGCGTTCCTGCGCTGGGTGGCAACGCAGCAGGGCCGCTTCAACTGCGTGTTCGCGCCGCACGTCATGCTGTTTCGCAAGAAGCTGCACATATCGCCCGAATACAAGACCGCGCGCCGCAGGCCGGAGATACCGGCGGAAGCGCTGGCAGCGGACAATATCCTGATCGACACCAACAGCCCGGCGCTGTTCGACATGACCTATACCAATTCGGGCGACATCTATGTGGGTGATGTCAGCAGTCAGGTTTACGAATTCCTGCGCCGCCCTCGTCCGGTAGTTTTTATCGACGCGGCGGGCCAAGGCGCGGATGCATATCAGTTCTGGCAGAACGGCCCGGTGGTAACCTCGGCCAGCGATCTGGCCGAACAACTGGCCGATTGGCGCGAGACGGGAGCCAGGTTTCGTGAGGCGCAGGAACGGCTGTTTGCCTACACCATGGATATCAGGCCCGAACGCAGCGCAGCGCAGCGCGGCGCGGATGCTCTTGCCGAACTGGTAGATGCTAAGAGTTGAAGTTTACCGTCCGCCAACCTCTGACGGCGGCGACCCTGCGCGCTGATACTGACGGATCGACAAGCACCGCGTCGTCCGCGAAGTCCAGCAACGGCGCGTCGCTGATGCTGTCCGAATAGAAACGTATTTCGCAGTTGGCGCGGTCCAGTTCCGCGTCGTCGAGCCAGCTTTCGAAGCGCGCCAGTTTCTCTGCGGCATAACAGTTCCGGCCTTCGATCCGGACCGGACCGACGCCGTCTGTCAGCCTATGCCGCGTCGCTATCACGTCGGTTGTACCGGCCTTGCGCGCGATCGGTCCTGCGACGAAGTCCATGGCGGCCGTCGCCAGCACCAACGTCCAGCCTTCCGCACGTTCAACCTCCAGCGCCACCCCGGCCTCATGCGAAAGCCAGTTAGGCCAGACGGCTTGTCCAAAACGCTCGCCAAGTTCCTCCACCACCGCACCATCGACGCGCTTGCCGAGGATCATACGCAGCCCCAGCTCCTTCAATCGGCCGCGCGACATCGCGCCTAGTTTGTACGCAAGCATTACGGCGATCCAGATCGGCAACAGCAGCACGCGCCAGCGAGAACGCTTCCACGCAGCGAATGCCAGAAACGGCGTAAACGTGGCGTGCCGCAGCAATGTCTTGTCGAGATCGTAGACGGCTATGCGGTGCATTCCCGGCCCGCCATTCATGCCGGAATACGCTCCCCCCGCCAGTCGAACACGTACCCCGTATCTTTCGGCGTAAGACCGTCGATCACATCAATCAGGCACGCCGCCGACTTTGCCGGAGTGAACAATTGCGCATCGGGCACATTGCCCTGAAACGGCTTCGACAAGCGCGTGTCCACCGTGCCGGGATGCAGGCCCACTACGATAGCTTCTTTCCGGGTGCGGGCGGTTTCGATGGCGAAGTTACGCAGCATCATGTTGAGCGCCGCCTTGCTGGCACGGTAGGAATGCCATCCGCCCAGCCCGTTATCCGAAATCGACCCCACCCGGGCCGACAGCGCCGCAAACACGCTTCGCCCCGAACGCGGCAGCAGCGGCAGAAAATGCTTCGCAATGATTGCAGGTCCGATCGTGTTGAGCGCAAACATCTCGCCCATAATTTTGGGATCGAGCGACCGCAGCGACTTTTCCGGCCCGGCCCCACCGGGCAATGTCAGTGACCCTGTCGCCACGATGACAAGTTGCGGCGCGGTATCCTTCAGCCGTCCGGCGGCGGCCGCGATGCTGCTTTCATCCAGCAGGTCGAATGCGAAATCATTTGCACCGGATAATCCGCAATCGCCGGTTCTGGACCCCGCAAACACGTCGCCAAAACGACCCGATGCTACCAGGCCCGCCACAAGTGCGGACCCGATGCCGCCCGATGCGCCGAATACGCAGGCGGTAGGGAGTGTTCCTGGATTGCTCATCGCGTCGTCCTACAGCCGCGGATCGCTGCTGCAAGCGCCAGCTTACCCTTGTTCGAACCGGCATTATCGCTAGATAGGGCGGGACAAGCGGCTGTGCCGCCAGCAGGAATTACCAAAGTCATGGCTACCTTCACGCTCCCCAAGAACTCCACCATCACCAGGAACGGTGCCGATCACCGCGCGGATGGGGCGAGCAGGAGCAAGACGTTCAAGATCTATCGCTACGATCCCGATACCGGTAAAAACCCGCGCTACGACAAGTTCGAAATCGACCTGGATGAATGCGGGCCGATGGTGCTGGACGCGTTGATCAAGATCAAGGGCGAAGTCGACCCTACGCTGACGTTCCGGCGTTCCTGCCGCGAGGGAATTTGCGGTTCCTGCTCCATGAATTTGAACGGCAAGAATGGTCTTGCCTGCACCACCGCGATCGAGGATTTGCCGGGCGAAGTGCGCATCACGCCCTTGCCGCACATGGAAGTCATCAAGGATCTGGTGCCCGACTTCACCCATTTTTACGCGCAATACGCGTCCATCCGCCCTTGGTTGCAAACGGTTTCGACCACGCCCAGCGGCAAGGAACGGCTGCAATCGCCCGAACAACGCGAGAAGCTGGACGGATTGTACGAATGCATCCTGTGCGCCTGCTGCTCGACAGCCTGCCCGTCATATTGGTGGAACGGCGACAAGTTCCTCGGCCCTGCGATCCTGCTCCAGGCCTATCGCTGGCTGGCTGACAGCCGCGACGAGATGACAGGTGAGCGGCTCGACGATCTGGAAGACCCGTTCCGCCTCTATCGCTGCCACACCATCATGAACTGCGCCAATGTCTGCCCCAAGGGGTTGAACCCGGCCAAAGCCATCGCCGAAACCAAGAAGATGATGGTCGAACGCGAAATCTGACGGGTACCGGCACGTGAGCGACACCGGCGTCATCGCGCCGCATGACGGGTTCGATTTCGGTCCCGATCCGGAAAACCCCGGTTGGAACCATTGGAACCTGAAGGACGAAACGCTTTTCAACCGCGCCGTTCTGGGCAGGCTGATCGCCCGGCGCGAGGGGGACTTTGCACGGTTGCGAATGTTTCCGGTTCGCAAGCATGAGAACCTGCAAGGCTCAATTCACGGAGCGGTTACGCAGTCGCTGATCGATATCGCGCTGTTCTCCACGATGCGCCTGCTCGACAGTGGCGATGCGGGTCCATCGGTAACGCTGGAAATCAGCACGCAATTTATCGGAGCTGGTGACCCATCGCGACCGCTCGATGCGGTAAGCGAAGTGATGCGCGAAACGGGCAAGCTTGTCTTCATTCGCGGCACTGTCGAACAGGACAACGACCGCGTTGCCGCGTTCTCCGGGATCGTACGCAAATTCTCCCCCCGCAAGCAGGCATGACAGACGCCAGCGGCGGTATGCTCGCCGAATATAACCGGCTGGTCGCGGCGGGCGAGTTGCGGCCCGATCCGGAACAGGCATCCGCTGCGGCGCGGCTTGACCGATTGCAGCGCGATTTGGTTGCGGGGGGCGAACCAGGGTTCGTCGCCCGCCTTTTCGGCAAATCTCCCAAGGCTCCTGAAGGCGTGTATATGTGGGGCGGCGTGGGTCGCGGCAAATCCATGCTTATGGACCTGTTCCACCGCACTCTGGCACTGGAGGCCAAGCGCCGCGCGCATTTCCATGAGTTCATGGCAGAAGTGCATGATCGCCTGCGCACAGCGCGCAAGAAGGAACAGGGCGACCCCATTCCCGAAGTCGCCGCCGGTATTGCGGACAATGTTCGTTGTCTTGCTTTCGACGAGATGGTCATCAACAACAGCGCCGATGCGATGATCATGTCGCGCCTGTTCCGCGCACTGATCGTGGATGAAGGCGTTGCGGTGGTCACTACCAGCAACCGCCCGCCCAACGATCTCTACAAGAACGGCCTCAACCGGGAACATTTCCTGCCGTTCATCGAACTTATCGGAAACAGGCTGGACGTAGTGCCGCTCAACGGTCCGGTCGATTACCGGCTGGAGCGGCTGGGCGGAATAGATGCCTGGCACACTCCGCTGGGCGATGCGGCGACAGCGCAGGTACGCGAGGCGTTTTTCCGCCTAACCGACTACTCTCCCGAAGATGCTGACAACGTCCCGTCTGAAGAACTGGCAGTGCCCGGTGGACGAACCCTGCATGTCCCACGAAGCCTTAAGGGCGTGGGCGTATTCAGCTTCAAACGGCTATGCGGCGAACCGCGCGGTGCGGCCGACTATCTCGCCATCGCGCACGCATACCATACCGTCATCATCGTCGGCATCCCGCAAATGGACCGCGACATGCGCAACGAGGCGGCACGCTTCGTCACGCTGATCGATGCGCTTTACGAAAACCATGTGAAGCTGTTTGCCACCGCCGATGCGGAGCCGGAAGACCTGTATCTTTCAGGCGACGGCAGCTTCGAATTCGAACGTACTGCGAGCCGTCTGATGGAAATGCAAAGCGCGGAATATCTGGCGCTGGGCCACGGGGCCGACTGAATCCAGTAGCGTCTCTCCAGCTATCCGATACCCAACCGGACCAGCGATTTTTCCAGCATGAGCAATTGCCACAGCAGACGGCCATGGTCGTTGCGGCCGGAGATGTGCTCCTCTGCAATGCGGCCCAGCCTGCCGGTGTCGAACCACCCTGTCCGGGCCAGCACGGCGTTGCTGGCGATGCCGCGTGCTTCGCCCGCGAGCGGCCCGCGAAACCACTCGGTAATCGGCATTACAAAACCCTGTTTCTGGCGATACAGTATGTCCTTTGGCAGGTAGCGCTCCATTGTATGCTTCATCAGCCATTTGCCCTGTGCGCCCTTGATGCGCTGCCTTTCCGGGATTTGGCTGGCAAATTCGATCAGCCGGTGATCCAGCAGCGGTTCGCGCGCTTCCAGGCTTACGGCCATACTGGTGCGATCGACCTTGGTCAGGATATCGCCCGGCATCCAGAATTTCAGATCGGCATATTGCGCCGCGTCCAGACCGCTGCGCGCGGGGGCGTTTTCCATCATTTCGATAAACGGCGTCTCGGCGCGATAGTCGCCGCGCGCACGAAGAAAGTCCGGAGTATAAAGCGCCGCGCGTCCGGCTTCGTCGGTCACGGACAGAGCGCGCGCATATCCCTCCGCCCCGCTGCGGGCGAGCGACTGGAACGTCGTTTTCGCACGCAGGAACCGCGGCGCCCAGTCGGCCTTGGGCCAGAACCGGCCCAGCGCACCAAACACGGGTTCGCGCAATTTAGCTGGAAGCATGCTGCGAGCCTGTTCTTCGCGAGCATGGAACACCTGCCGCCTGTATCCGGCAAACGCCTCATCCGCCCCGTCTCCCGACAGCGCCACGGTGACATGCTCCCGTGCAAGCTGCGCCACCCGCCAGGTCGGTAAAGCGCTTGCGTCGGCAAAAGGTTCGTCGAACATCGCCGCCAGCGTGTCGATCTCGGTAAAATCATCGGGATCGACCGTGCGCGCATGGTGACGCGTGCCAAATTGCTCGGCAACTTGCTGCGCGTAGGTTGTTTCGTCGAGCGCCTTCACATCGAAGCCGATGGAACAGGTCGTCGCGGGCTGCGCGCTGCCCTCTGCCATCAGCGCGACCACGCTGGAACTATCCACCCCACCCGACAGGAACGCGCCAAGCGGCACGTCGGATACCATCCGGCTGGCGACGCCTTGGCGCAAATGGTGCAGCAATTCGGCGGACATATCGGCTTCACTGCCGGTATGGCGATCCGCGAAGCTGACGTCCCAATATTGCACCGGGGCGGCAGGCGGAGCGCCATGCTTCAGCAGCTGATAATGCCCGGCCGCCAACTTTTCGACACCCTTCAGGATCGAGCGATGGTCGGGCACGTAACCCCATGCCAGATAGTCCTCCACCGCCAGCGGGTCGACTTCACGTCGCAACAGAGGATGTGCCAGTAAGCCCTTCAATTCAGACGCAAAGGCCAGACTGCCGTCGGACAGGCGCGCGGTGAATAGCGGTTTCACGCCCAACCTGTCACGCGCCAGGAACAGCTCCCGCTTTTCGGTATCGTAAAGCGCGAAGGCGAACATCCCGTTCAGGCGAGACAGACAATCCGGCCCCCAGCGCTGCCATGCTGCGAGGATGACTTCCGTGTCTCCATCGGTGCGAAATTTTGCGCCCATCTGCCCGAGTTCGCGTCGCAATTCGCGGTAATTGTAAATCTCGCCATTGAAGACGATCTGCGCGCGCCCATCCGCGCTTGCCATCGGCTGCGGCGAGCCTTCGAGGTCGATGATCGACAGGCGGCGATGGCCCAGCCCGACTCCCGGCGCGGTCCACACGCCCGACCCGTCCGGTCCGCGATGGACCAACGCGTCGCACATGCGCTCCACCCGGCGCGGATCGACCGGCTTGACGCTTTCGTAATGGAACAGGCCCGCAATGCCGCACATGGGTTGCGCGCCTAGCGTGCGGCGAGAGCGCGGTCCATCCAGCGCGCCTCGTCGCCCATCGCGGTCCGGAACGCCGATAGCGTTGCGGCGCTGTCCTGCCCGGGCTGTTCCTCGACACTCAGGATCAGCGTCTGCACCGGTGCGGCGGATAGGCGAAGCCGGTCGAGCAGTGTGGCAAGTTTGAGCCTCGCTACGCTGCCGGTGACAAGATCTCCCCGGCGGTAGCTGGTCTGAGCGAGGCGTTTGACCTGCCCGCGCGCCAGCAAGATTTCGCCGTGCCAACGGGTGTTGGAAGGTGCAGCAGACAGCCAACGCCATTGACTGCCGGGCACCAGCGCGCCCTCCCCATAGGACCCGGCTTCCCGGCCCTCGCCTTGCGCCGCATAGGTAGCCAAAGCGACATCGACCTCACGGCCCGCAGGATCGCGATAACGCGCGATCATCCGATGATCCGCCCCCCCTGCACGCGGTTGCCAGCCTATCTGCGGTTCGTACGAAACCGCGCTCCAGCCTGCCACAGCCGGCATGGCCATTTGCTGCGGCAGCGGCGCTTCAAGGCGAGCCGACAAGGCCGACCAGACCGCAACCAGAACCAGTAACGCGCCGGACGCCAGCAGCACGGCGTTGGAATTAAGCCTGTATGCCGCAAGACGGGAAAGGTACGTGCTGTTCCCGATTGCCGCCGCGTCGACGGGCTCCGCCGTCAGATCGCGGTCGAAGAAGCGCCAGCTCGCTGCGAGCAAAGCCGCAACGACCAGCGCGAAAAACACCCAGCCATAAAAGATATGGTCGAACCCGGCGGCAAATTCGATCCCCTGAGATTGCGCGATGTAAATCGTGCCCCATGCCCGCACGCCATTGGCAAGGATTGGCAGAATGATAGCAGCCGTCATGAATGCCGCGCGGCGTTTCCTGCTGGTAAAGCAACTATGCGCGACCAGCGTGCCAAGAGCGAGCATTGCCACCAGGAATTTAACCCCCGAGCAGGCCTCCGCAACTTCGAACAGGCCCGCTGGCGTGTCGATGAAAACGCCGTCGATAAAGGCAGGAATGCCGCTCCACATCGTCAACGCGATCGTGATTTTGGCGGTCAGCATTTGCAGTGCCGGGACCAGTTCGTCGCCGAAGGGCACCAGGAACAGCAAATAAACGAGCGGGAACAGCAACGCCCAGCCTATGCGCGGGCCCAATAACGCCAGCGCGCCTGCCTGCAAAGCCAGCACCGCGCCCAACTGGCTGACGGTATTGACGCCCGCCATCGTGCCGAGCAGCCATCCGAATAGACCGCACCCCAGCAAAACCAGACCCGGCCACCATCCTTTCGGTTTGAACGAAGCCAACGCCGCGCGGCGCTCCCAGATCAACCACCCGACGATAAAAGGCACGAACAACACATGGTTGTAGGTGGAGATATTCCACCACTGATCCGCCATCGCCGCCCAGTCGCGTGCGGTCAGCACCATGATGCCCAGCGACAGCAGCGCCAGACGGGCCAATGGCCGCCGCCAATCCGCCGCGATGTGCGACTGCCAGCTCCCGTCGCGGATGGGTCCGAGAATGAAGTCAGGCGACAAGGGCGCTCTGCCGCTGCGCGCGCGTACCGCAAACGATGTCCGCCAGTGGCGCAAGTATCGCTGGCCAGCTCTGCTGCGCCAATACGTAATCACGCGCCGCCTCGCCCATCGAGTGGGCCAGCGCGGGATTATCGAGCAAACGAAGCGCCAGCTCGACGAGCCTCAAATCATCCGACCCAACCGCGAAGTGCGCGCCGTCGGTCGCATCGATGCCGGTTGCAGCTTCGGTGCTGAGGAGCACGGGCCGCGCCATGGCCATCGCTTCCAGCACCTTGTTCTGGATGCCGCGTGCAATCTCCAGCGGCGCGATGACGATATCGGCTGCTTTCAAAAACGGCTTTACGTCCGGCACTTCGCCCCAGACGCAGATGCCGTCCTTGCCATTGCGCACGGTCAGCTCCTCGACCGGTGCACGGCCCACCACGTGAAAGGTTGCATCGGGGTGGCGCGCGCGAATGGGTGGAAGGATGCGGTCCATTACCCGCAGAGCGGCTGCGACATTGGGCGGATAATCCATCTGCCCAGTGAAGACGATATGCGGATCGCCGGACATGAGACCGGTATGGGCGACAACCTTTGCAGGATCGAACAGAGCCGCATCGATGCCGTTGCGGATGGTGCGTATGTCGGGCGTTTCGCTGTCGGTCAGCCGTGAGCGAAACAACTGCGCCTCGGTGTCCGTAATCAGCAGCGTCGTATCGGCGCGGTTGGCGATACGCTCTTCCTCGATTGCGAGCAGCTTCCCTTCGCGCCGGTCGATCACGCTGCGCGGTCCGGTGATCTGCGCGCCATAGGCCTCGAACTTGGCACTATCGACGTCGCACAAATCGACTACCACACGGCCCGTAAAGTCGTCCGGTATATACTGCCCCATCTGGCCGGAGAACACGAAGATCGTGCCGATATTGCGTTCGGTCAGAACCTGCTCGATCCAATCGCGCATGGCGTGTGCGTGAAAGGCAGTCAGGCTGACCGGCTTCCCGGTTGCGATCGCCTCGACACCGGCCAAGCTAAGCGGTTTGCGGCGTTCAAGCAGGCGGTGCGAAGCGGCAATCTCGGCCAATTCGGCTTTCGCGGCCATGTCGGCTGCGGTCTCACCAAATGTGCCGACATGGACCGGCGCGATTTGCGCTAGAGCCTTCAGCAAGTGATGCGACCGGATTTTGTCCCCGCGATCAGGTGGAAACGGGATACGATGGGCCAGGAACAGTATCTCGCCATCATGATCTGCGGTTGCCATTCCGCTCATGCCAGACCGCGCGCGATCAGCGGGCCGAGGCGGTTCGCGACCGGCAATGGCAAACGCTTCCACAAATCGATCTTGCGCGCATAGGTCGCATCGGTGGGATCGATATTGCGCACAGGCGCACCCGGCGCGCTCCAGCTAGCATATTCCAGCGGCTCTGGCTCGAAGCCCCAGTTCTTTTTGTAATTATACGGACCGCTATCCGTTTTGGAGCGTCCGAAATCGAACCGCGTGCAGCCGCGCGCGCGCGCATGGCTCATCAACTCGTAATAAACCCGTTCGTTTGCACGCAGTCCGCGTGCGGCAAAGGTACCGCCCCCCCAGAACGGCATCACGGTTCCGCGGTGGTACAGATTGAGCACCGCGGAAACCGGCTCTCCCTTGTGACGCGCGACCACGATGTCGGCCCCCTCTCCCAACCGATCGAGAACGGCGTCGAACAGGCTGCGCGGGAATACCGGCGTACCAAGGTTGTGCACGCTGGCGGCATAGGTCGCGTAAAAGGCGCTGCGGTGCGCTTGGTCAGTGCCGAAACTGACATCCAGATCGGCTTTCAGCCCTTTGCGAATTTCGGCGCGGTGCTTGCGCGGAACGGCTGCCAGTTCGGCATCGTCATTGGCTTCGAGCTGTTTGGCAAATCCTGAGTGCTTGCCGGTGATTGGCTCCCAGCCTTCGGGACAATCGCCGCCGCGCAATTCAACGCTGTCGCAGCTGTAGCGGACGGCGAGTTCGGTGGCGCTTTCGGCTAGCTTCCGCGCGGCGCGGCTGCTTTCGGCGAGAATGCCGCCGCCCACCGCAAACCCGCTGGAAACCAGCGCGCGTCCGAATATCGGCGAATGGACCAGGGTCAACGAGAGCCAGCCGGTCAATTGCCCGCCTTTCTCGGCAATTATCCCAGTGGCGGTCTGGCCGGTGCCTTCCGCCGTCGCCAGCAGCCAGGCCGGGCGGTGGAACACGCTGCCGCCCATTGTTGCCACGAACCCTTCGATCCGCGCGACCTCCCCCGGATCGCGCAAATCGGCGACCGTTACCCGTTCGCGGCACAAGGGGAACGGCGCGTTCAAGCGGCCAGATCCACGGCACGGCGGGCTTCGATATGTGCCAGCATGTCCATCCGGCCCCACGCGAACTCGTGTACTAGCTCACGTAGCTTGGGCGCCATCTTGTGGAGGTTGGTGTAGTGCCGCAGCCGCGATTTCAGCGGTGCACCTTCCACGCGGGGCTGTTGCGGATCGATCTCCCACGGGTGGAAGTAAAATATGGCGGGCCGCCCGTCGGTGCGGTTGACCTGGCGAATGGCCCAGCGTGAAAAGGCGTAGGGCAAGACGCGAAAAAAGCCGCCGCCACCAGCCGCCAGCCGTTTCCCGCCGAACATCGCAGTCGTGACCGGGATTTCGACGAGGTCCGCCCAAGGTAGCGGCTTGAATGCAAAACGCGGCGCCTCGCGCCAGCCGTAATGGTCGTGAGCAACGGGCGCGACGCTGGACGAATAGGCGTAACCCTGCTCCGCCAGTTCGACATAGGCCCACGGGGTCCGCCCATCGATGCTGAAGCTGGGCGCGCGGTAGCCGGTGATCGAGGTGCCGGAAGCATCCTCGAGGATCTGGCGGGCCTTGGCAATATCGGCACCAAATTCCTGGCGCGTGAAGTTGAACACCCGCGCATGGTCGAATCCGTGGCTGGCGATCTCGTGCCCGGCATCGGCAATCCGGCGGATCAGGGCGCCGTGACGCTTGGCGACCCAGCCGAGCGTGAAAAAGGTGGCCTTTACGTCGGCTTCTGCAAACAGGTCGAGAATACGTGCGACGTTGTCTTCCACCCGAAGGGACAATCCGTCCCAGTCGTCGCGGTCGATAACGTCCTCGAACGCCCCGACCTGAAACCAGTCCTCCACATCGACGGACAAGCCATTGACGACTGGGGCCGCTTCGAACTGCTGGATGGGTTTCTCGATCATGCTTGTGGACCCTACGCGCGGATCAGGCCGCCTTGCGTGCGGTCTCGCCTTCGACGTACTCAATCAACATGGTCAGCACATCGCGCACGGCACGGTCCTGATCCGCCATCTGCTGTTCCAACTCGGAATAACGGGTAGACATGCTTGCGTCACTCGCCTGCAAGGCTTCGATAGCCTGTTCGAGTTCGGCAATGCGGTCGTCGCGGTCGTCCTGTTCGCCCTGAAATACAGCGGACTGCGGCGCTTCCTGTGCGAGTTCGGGCTCGGATGCTGGTTTAGGTGCAGCAAAAGGTACCGTCGCGATTTGGGCAGGTTCCTCGACAGGTGCGGCAGTTGCTTTAGGAAATGCGCTATCGCCCTGCATTTCCTTCAACACGGACGCGAGCATTGCTCCGTCAATTCGGCTGCGCTGTTCCACTGCGCCCAGCAGGAGCAGGCGGGTCGCCACTTGGTTGACCTTGCGCGGAATGCCGCTGGTCGCCTCGTACATGTCAGCAAATACGCGCTGGTCGAAAGCGGGATTGCCCTCCCATCCGACGCATTCCAGCCGGTGGCGCACATACGGTTCCAGTTCGGCGGATTCCATCGCGGCGAGATGGTGGCTAGCGATGACACGTTGGCGCAGCTGCTCCAGGTCCTTGTGCTCGGCCAGGGTCGCCCGGAATTCGGGCTGACCCAGCAGCAGCACCTGCAGCAGCGGATGCGATCCCAGTTGGAAGTTCGACAGCATCCGCAATTCCTCCAGCGCA
This sequence comes from Alteripontixanthobacter maritimus, assembly GCF_003340475.1. NCBI lineage: Bacteria > Pseudomonadati > Pseudomonadota > Alphaproteobacteria > Sphingomonadales > Erythrobacteraceae > Alteripontixanthobacter > Alteripontixanthobacter maritimus. The sequence goes on from NZ_QBKA01000002.1 coordinate 1,262,985, forward strand.
TCCACGCTGAGATTCTGCGATTCGTCCACAACCATAAGGCAGCGGCGACCGGCGCGGGCTTCCTCGTGCAGAAAATCCTCGATTGCGCCCAAGGCGCTGGCCTTGTCATGCCCCTCGATATCCAGCCCGAAGCTTTGCGCGGCGATATGGACCATTTCCTCGCCATCGAGGCGGCTGGTCACGATTTGCGCGACGGTCATTTGCTCCGGATCTATCTTATTCACCAGATGCGCGACCAGCGTGGATTTACCCGCGCCGACTTCGCCCGTAATCACGATGAAGCCTTCGCCCTGCGCCAGACCATAGCCGAGATAGGACAGCGCCTTTTTATGCGTGCTGCTTTCGAAATAGAATTGCGGGTCCGGCGTCAGCTGGAACGGTCGGCCGGTCAGGCCATAGAAATCATCGAACATCGAATATTCCCCAATCAGAAATCGTAGCGCAGGCCGAACAGGGCGGAAGCGGTGGTCAGATCGTCGCCTGCCGCATCGGTATCGAGATAATCGACACCAACTGCGGCGCGGGCAGACAAGCCCGCCAGCAGGTTGCGGCTATACGCGGCTGATGCGCCCAACACCGTGGTATCGCCGCCGTCGAAGCCGGAGTTCAGCCAGTTGGCATAGGCATTGACGGAGAAGCTGGAGCGCGCATCCAACTGGCCGCTGAAATAGCTGGTCAGGAAATAGCTTTCGTCCACTACGCCATTGGCCGAGGCCAGGATGGTGCCGGGTGCCGCGATGAATTTGCGCCGGTCGTACCCTGCCCCGATGCCGGTGCTGAACCGTCCGATCTGCCGGGCATAGCTGGCCACCACACCCCGGCCGCGGAAGGTGGAACTGCGCACCGAATTGAACGCATTGCCGAAGCAGGCGCTGCCTTCCAGGCTGGCGACGCATCCGGTCAGGTCCCCGGTCAGCAGATTGCGATTGGCCTCGAAATCGGTCGGCAGGTTGGCAATCGCCTGATTGAACTGACCGCCGAAACCGCTGACGCTGTCATATACGCTTACATTCAGCGAGCTGCGGCTGGACGGGGCCCAGGCGAAGCTGCCGTAATAGGATGTGCTGTCGTACCGCTTGCCGACATGGGCCTCCAGCGCAGTGCGGCGGCTTGGCCGCCATACGACGCCGGCATCCCAGATCAGACCGTCCGTTTCGAATGCGATCTGGCGCGGTTCGCTGTTGTCCGTGACCAGACGTCCGTCGGCCCCGACTACCGGCACGCCGTTTGCATCGCGTACCGCGTCGCGGCCCGATATCTCCACATTTTCATATCCGACACCCGCCACCAGTGCGAGGTCGGGTCCGACCGGCACGGTCACGTCGCCCCGCACATACGCATCGCGCACACGCTGATCGAGGTTGGACACATCCTCCTGGAAGAACCCTGCCCCCACACCGAGCCCCACGGGCAAGGGTTCGTTCGGTGCGATGCCGGCGTGGATATTGGCGGAATGCACAGTGGAATCGTCGAACACATCGACCGGCGCTGCGCCCGGTGTCGCAATCAGCGCATCGGGCGCGTCCACGGCGTTGTAGCCGAAGCGGTAATTGGCATCGATCGCAACATCGCCTGCGCGCGTGACCAGTGTTGGACCGGCATAGGCGCTGTAGATAGTACTTTCGCTGTCGGTGCGCGTGTCCAGTGCGTTCAGCGTGGTGCCGCCATTGCCGTCCACTTGCGTGCGGGCGGCAAGCGCGCCTGCCTCGATCGTCAAGCCGGGCGTGATGGTCGTGTATCCGCGCGCCACGCCGCTGATGGAATCACTATCGGCCACATCATCGTCCCAACCGATGTTGCGCTCGTAGCGTAGCGAGACGGAAGCGGCGTTGTTACGCCCCTGGATGCTGGCCTCGACCCCTGCGGCAAGCTGGGAATAGGTTACCACCTCGTCTCCCGGCGAGATCTCGGCCAGCAAAACCTGGCTCGCCTCGATGTAAGGCGTGACTTCGACCCGGCCCGAGCCTGCGCCTGCCGAACGATTGTCATCGCGCTGCGGTGGCGCCGCGTCCTGCGCGGCCACCGGCATGGCGCAAGAGAGGGCCACGATGGCGGTCAAAGTAGTGAAAACTTGCGTTTTCATGATGTTATTCCCCATACCCATAATAGGATCCGAAGCGGCGACCGCTTGGGCTGAAGCTCGAAGCATTGAGCAGAAGTTTGAGATCGGGACAGGCGGCAAGGAGCTGCACCGCATCCTCCAGCGCATTTTGTCCGGTGGTATCGGCGCGCGCGACCAGCACTGTCTGGCCGACATGCTTGGCGAGTTCCGCCGCTGGCGAAGCGGCCAGCGCGGGCGGCGTGTCGAAAATCACCATGCGCCGGTCGGCACCTGCCGTCAGTCGGTCCAGCACATCGGCAGTACGCGTGCTGGCGAGGTATTCCGCGTCGGCACCCGTGCGCGTACCGGCGGGCAGCACCCACAAACCGGGAATGTCCGTCCCCAACACGAAGTCTTCGACAGCGACACTTTCGTTGGACAGCGCATCCATCAGCCCCGGCCCCGCGGGAAGACCCAGCAGGTCGACGATCGACGGATTGCCGAAATCGGCGTCCACCAGCAGCACTTCGCCATCGCGTTCCGCAGCCATCGCGATGGCCAGATTGGTCGCGCAATAGGTCTTGCCCTCACCCGGTAACGGCGAAGTCACCATGATCCGGCGCGACGCGTCCGTACCGCGTTCCCGCGCTGCACCGATCAGCTGGCGCTTCACAATGCGAAATTCCTCCAGCAAGCCGCTGGGTCCGGTACCGGGCAAGATCATGCCTTTTTCCGCAAGCCGCCCGGTATCGATGGCGTGCTGGACACCCTGGAACACAACCCTGCGCGAACCGTCAGCAGGTGGTTCAGCAACCATCTCTTGCATCGGAACGGTGGCCGGAACAGAAAAACCGGTCATATCCGGGGATACGAAATCAGCGGGCGCTGCCACCGGCTCGGCAGTGGTCTGCCCGGTCGTCGGCGCCGCAGCTTCGCCCGCCGTTTTACGGACGGGACGGGCACGCTTCATACGGCGCTCGTCCAAAGTTTCGGGCATCGGGGCGGCTTTGAAGTTGCCCAGCCCAAAGGCTCCACTGGCTTTTTCCAGCAGCGAGTTGTCATCTTTTCCGGCAGGTTCGCCGGGGAGCGGGATCTTGGTGTGTTCGGTCATGCCCTGTTCCTCACGCAACCGTGCCGCGCTGAAGGATTTCCACCGCCAGCAACATTACGAACAATCCGCCCAAAGCCGCGCATCCGGCGACGAACATCTTGAATTGGCGCGCTCGCAATGCCCGTGCGCTGTCGGTCAGGGTGGCGGAAATCGCGCCAAGCACCGGCAGGTCGAGCGTGCGCTCCAGCTTGGCCGTGGTGGCGAAAGTGGATTTTAGCTGGCTGAGCGCAAAGGCCGCGGCGACGCCCGCACCGATGCCCGCAACCAGAACGCCCAGCAGCAAGAGCGGACGATTGGGCGCAGCCGGGGCGATGGGCGTGGACGGCGGATCGATAACCTCGAAACGGAATGAGCTTCGTTCGCTTTCCACCTGACCTCTCAACTGCATTTCCTCGCGGTCCTGCAGCAATTCGTCATACTTCGTCTTCAGGACTTCGTAATCGCGGCTAATGCGGTTGGCTTCGGCGGCGACCGATGGTTCGTTCGCCTGGTTCGCAAGAAAGCTGGAATAATCCGCACCCAGCGCGGCCTTGCGCGCTTCCAGCGACTGGACGTTAGCCTGCCGTTCGGCCTGAATCGAGATCAGCGAAGTATAGGCCGGATTGGGGGAGCCGCTCGCTTCTGGCGACCGTTCGTTGGCCGCCTGCTGTCGTAACAGCGACACCTGTCGCTGGCTGGCGATAACGTCGGGATGTTGCGGCGTCAGGCCGCGCGCTTGCAAACCGGCCAGCTGCGCCTGCGCCTGCTGCAACGCAGCACGTGCGCCGCCTTGTTGGGCAGCCGGTGTCATGATCATCCGGGGTGTGCCTGCAAGCTGCCCGTTGATGGCGGCTAGCGCGCTGCGGGCGGCGGCAAGATCGGCATCGACACCGCGCAGTTCGGTCCGGGCGCGATCGAGCTTGCTGTTGATGGCGGTGCTGCCGCCGATCAGTTCGGGATTGGCTGTCTCGAAAGCCAGCCGGTTCTGCTCGGCTTCTTCCAGTTCGACTTTGCGCTCTTCCAGTTGCTGGTCGAGGAACACGATGGTCTGCGCCACTTCGCCGCGATTTCCAGCGATGTTTTCCTCACGGAAGATATCGATCAGTTTTTGGACTACGTTCTGTGCCAGCTTGGCATTTTCGGCGTCGGAGAACTCGCTCTTGCCGACAGTCGCGGTGATTTCGAACAGATTGTCCTGCTCGCTGACGATGGTCACGTTCTCCGCCAGCGATGTCGTGGCACGCTCCATCGTGCGCGGGTCGCCGATGTCGGCTCCCAGCGCGGTCGACTTGATGACCTTTTCCAGGTTCACTTGGCTGGTCAGCGTCGTGCGGACCCGCTCGATTTCCTGCTGCCCGCCATTGGCAATGCCGATTTGCTGAGCCAGTACATCATCCAGCTGCACGAAGATGCGCGCTTTGGACTCGTAGGAATTAGGGATCATGGCGACCACCAGCCAGCCCAGGATGCACACGCCCCAGGCAACGCCAAGCACCAGCCAGCGTCGGTTCCACACCGAGTGCAGCCCTGCACGGATCTCTTCGAAGACTTCGTTCATCGGTCCGCGTTCCTCAGAACATGCTTTCGGGGATGATGATCACATCACCCGGCATCAGCATGACATTGGCGCTGCTCTCGCCCTTTTTCAGCAGGTCACCCAGCCGCAGGGCATATTCCGCCTGCCGTCCCACGCGCTTGTCGAAACGGATCAGCTTGGCGCGGTTGCCAGCGGCAAATTCGGACAGGCCGCCCACCGCGATCATCGCGTCGAGCACGGTCATATTGGCGCGGAACGGGATCGAGGCGGGTTTCTCGGTCGCGCCGATAATCCTAACCTGCTGGCTGAATGTGCCGGCAAATTTGTTCACGATGACCGATACGATCGGTTCCTGAATGAACTGGCTGAGCTGCAGGCGGATATCCTGTTCCAGCATCGTCGGCGTCTTGCCTACGGCGGGCATATCGCTGACTAGCGGAATGGTGATACGGCCGTCGGGGCGCACCTGGATCGCCTGCGCACCAAGTTCCGGATTGCGCCAGACGTGAATGGTCAGCTCGTCGAGTGGGCCGATCACGTATTCCTCACCCGGACCTTCCTGCATCGAAACGAAAGCGGCTGGCGGCAACTCGCGTCCGCCGCCTGTTCCCGCGCAGCCGGAAAGCGACAGCGCAGCAACGGCAGTGCCGGCAAGAAGAGGGGCAAATCGGGTATACGGCATCACATTCAATCCTCGGCCTGAGCGGCGAACGTCCTTATGTTTCCGGGGAGGAGCGACCTCCTGCCGGCGGACTGACCCGCGTGGTTGAGAGTCTGATGCGCTTATTTGGTGAATAAGCCGTTAGGATTGACTGGCTGGTTTGGGGCCGGTCCCAGATCGGGACGCGGGCTTGCCGAAGGGTTAAGACCCCGGCGCGTTACACCAGCAGTTCGAGTGCGGGGCCCTGGCCCAGAAACGCGGATGGCGAGGCAGTTGCGCCGTACGCGCCGGCGCAGAAGACGGCGACGAGATCACCCACTTCGGCCCTTGGAAGGTGTGCCTTGTCCAACAGCCTGTCGAGCGGCGTGCACAAACAGCCGACAATGCTTGCGACCTCGATCGGTGCCGCTTCGAACCGGTTGGCGATGGCAACCGGGTAGTTGCGCCGTATCACGGTGCCGAAATTGCCGGACGCCGCCAATTGGTGATGCAGCCCCCCATCGGTCACGAGATAGCTTTCGCCATGGCTCACCTTCCGGTCCAGAATACGGGTGAGATACACGCCCGCTTCGCCAACCAGATATCGCCCAAGCTCGATGCATAAATGCGTATTGGCGAGGCGCGGCGGAAGATTGGCAAAGCGCTGCTCCAACCCAGCGCCGATGGCGGTGATATCGAGCGGCTGGTCCTTGTCGAAATACGGAATGCCGAACCCGCCGCCCATATTCAGCTTTGGCAGATCGACGCCGATCTCGTCGGTAAGCCGCGTTGCCAGATCGAGCACGTTCCCCTGCGTCTCGATGAGCGACTCCGCGCTCAGCGCTTGGCTGCCGGTATAGATATGCAGCCCACGGAAATCGGCGCCTGCCGCGATGATCTGCCGGCCGAGTTCGGGCACGCGCTCCGCATCCACTCCGAACGGCTTTGCCCCGCCGCCCATCTTCATGCCGGACCCCTTCATCTCGAAATCAGGGTTCACGCGTATGGCAAGACGCGGGGTCATTCCGTTTTTTGCCGCTATGGCGAGTGCGCGCTCCGCTTCGCTTTCGCTTTCCAGATTGAGCGTGGCGCCCGCCATGATTGCCGCGTCCAGCTCACGATCCCGCTTGCCCGGCCCGGCAAAGCTGATGGGGCCCGCATCCATTCCCAGCCTTTGCATGATAGCCAGCTCACCGCCCGAAGCGATGTCGAACCCATCCACTAGGCCCGCCATATGGCGGATCACGTTATCATGCGGGTTGGCCTTTACGGCGTAGTGTATCGCGAGCCGGTCAGGCATGACGGCACGCAGGTCCGCCATTCGCTGATCGAGCAGCCGCCTGGAATAGACGAACAGCGGCGTTTCCCCGGCGTCCTCCACCAATTGCGACACTGTTCGGCCACCGATGGCGAGTTCGCCGTCCAGCGTTTCGTACCCGGCGGGAATCGGACCTGTCGGCTTCATGACGCTGCACCGCCAGATTGCCGTGCGAGGACATCCGCGACGATTGCCGCCCGGTCCAGCTTGCCATTTACATTGGTCGGAAGCTGTTCGCGCCAGTGGATCGTCGTGGGTTGCATGAAATTGGGCAATAGCTTGGCAAGCGCCTTGGTCAAAGCCGCTTCGGCATCGCTTTCAGCCAAACCATCCGGGGAATGGCTGGCGACCAGATGCACCGCTTCGCCCAGTCGCGTGTCTGGCACACCCAGCGCGATCGCTTCGGCAACCAGCCCCGTGGATATGGCGGCCTGTTCCACTTCGGCAGGGCTGATGCGGTTGCCGGCGCTCTTGATCATAGCGTCGCGGCGGCCCACGAAATAAAGCAGACCATCGGCGTCGCGGCGCACACGGTCGCCCGACCACACCGCCGTGCCGCCATAGCTACTGGCAGCAGGGGCGGGTTTGAACCGTTCCGCCGTGCGAGCATCGTCCTGCCAATAGCCCTGCGCCACCAGCGGTCCGCAATGCACCAGCTCGCCCTCCTTACCGGGCGCGGCGAGTTCGCCGTCATCCGTTATCACCAGCACTTCGGCATATGGTATGGCCTTGCCCATTGAAGTCGGATGGCTGGCTACCATTCGCGGCGGAAGGTAGGTGGAGCGGAACGCTTCGGTCAGGCCGTACATCGGCACGATATCCGCTTCGGAAGCCATGGTTTGCAGACCGGTAACGAGGTCGGCCGTAAGCGCACCGCCACTATTGGTGAGGCGGCGTAGAGTGCGGACCGCATCGGTCGGCCAATCCAGCTCCGCCAGTTGCAACCACAGCGGCGGTACGGCGGCGAGCGTTGTCACGCCCTGCTTCGCGCAGGCCTTCACCACGTCGCGGGCGAACAGATAATCCAGCGGGACGATCGACCCGCCTGCATACCATGTCGACAGCAGCTGGTTCTGACCATAATCGAAACTGAGCGGAAGCACCGCCAGCGTCACATCGTCCGCCGCCAGCTCGAGGTAATGCGCCACGCTGACCGCACCGAGCCACATATTCGCATGGCTCAGGATCACCCCTTTGGGAAGGCCGGTCGAACCCGAGGTGTAGAGGATCGCCGCCAGTTCGTCCGGGTCGTGAGTCGATGGCCCGAGCGAAGCCGTATGCGCATCAAGCTCGGCTAGAAATTGCGCTTCGTCCCATGATCGGCAGTCCGCAGGTACATCACCATCGTTCAGCGACTTCAGCCGCGAACCGGTGGCAATAAGCGCCGACGCGTTGCAGTCGGCCAGAATATGTGCCGCCTGGGCGCGCTTCAGCAGCGGATTTATCGGCACATGCACCAGCCCCGCCCGAGCACAGGCAAGCGGCAGCAGACACGTCGCTGCCCCCTTGGCAGCCCAGCTTGCCACCCGAGCGCCATGCGGCCAGCCCTGCGATGCCAACCATGACGCCATAGCGCCGACACGGCTTCTTAAGTCCTGATGGGTAAGCACGCCTTCGCGCAAGACAATCGCTGGCGCGCCTGCCTCACCGCGTTCGGCCAGATGGTCGAGCGGTTTGGGGTCGGCGGCAGGAATGTTTTCGGCAGTAAGGCGCGAAAGCGTGCGCGGCATAAGGCGGTTTATCCAGGATGACGTTATGACAGCGATGACTGCCAGCTATCACCGGCAGGTTAAATTTGTGCAAGGGCAGCCGCGCGGCGACGGCGGCCCGTTCGACCGCGCGGAATGGTTCGAATTGCTGGCGGAAAGCGGCCAGGAACCGCTTGTCGTCTCTGCAGGCGATGCCGCCATGGCGCTGACCAGGGCGAATGGGCGGATCGAACCCTTGCGCAACTGGTACAGTTTCATCTGGCGGCCGCTCACCAATGACGTCGCGGCACTGACCGCCATTGTCGATGGCCTGAAAGCGCAGTCGCACCGTGTGACGTTGTGGCCCCTTCCCGATGAGGACGGCACGGCGTCCGCGCTCGAAGCAGCCTTTCGGGATACCGGCTGGAGCGTGCTGCGTGAACAATGCGACCATAATCATGTACTGGAAGTCGGCGGCCGCAGCTTCGATCAATATTGGGAAACGCGGCCCGGGCGGATGCGTACCACGCTGAAGCGCAAGGCGAAAAAGGTCGACGTCAACCTCCTGACGCAATTCGATAATGACGCCTGGGCGGATTACGAGGCCGTATACGCCGATAGCTGGAAGCCCGAGGAGGGCGATCCGGCATTCCTGCACGCCTTTGCCAAGGCGGAGGGGGCCGCGGGCCGGTTGCGGCTGGCCACCGCCTTCCATGACGGTGCGCCTGTCGCAGCGCAATTCTGGACGGTCGAAAACGGCACCGCATACATCCACAAGCTGGCCCATCTGGATGCGCACAAGGCGCTGTCGGCCGGCACCACGTTGAGTGCGGCGCTGTTCCGTCATGTCATCGACGAGGACCGTGTGAACCTTATCGATTTCGGAACAGGCAACGATCGTTACAAGCGCGACTGGATGGAGATCGACCGCCCGCGCTACCGGCTCGACTGCCTCGATCCGCGCCAGCCTGCCGCATGGTTGCCGCTTTTGAAGCGCAAGCTGCGTTCCCTGCCCGGCCTTGCGTCGCATCGGGCCGCTGGCTAAGGGCGGACGCCACACGCGCCGCGCACCGCCATTTTGGCTGTGCGATGCGGCCGGGGGGATGACAGGGAAGCGCTGCGATTATGACCGCAATGTCCAACAGCAACACCGATACCGCGGCCACGCGCGAACCTGTCGCCATGCCCGCTGTCGGGCAGAGCCGCGCCGAGATCGACCGCCTGTTGCGATCCGTCTTGTGCGATGTGCTTGGCCTCGACAAAGCCGATGTAGACGAGTTCGATGCCGATACCGGCCTGTTCGGCCATTTGCCGGAGCTTGATTCCATGGCCGTCGCTGGCCTTCTTACCGAGATCGAAGACCGGATCGATATCGTGATCGAGGATGACGACGTGGATGGCGAAATGCTGGAAACTTATGGCGGTCTCCTCGCCTTCACGGAAGGCAAGGTTGCGGAGCGCTGATTGCGCGGTCGCAGAGGGTCCTCGATGTTTACGACATGGCCCTGCCCTGCAAACGACGGCACAATTGCCGATGAGCTGCTGACCGGCTTCGACAAGAAGCGTGAACACCGCCTGCTGGTGCTGCCACCGCTGTTCGAAGAACATAACAAGTTTCGCCGCCAAACCGTTGAAATCATGCGGCGACTTGATCTGAGCGGGGTCGATTCAGCCTTGCCCGATCTTGCCGGACAAAATGAAAGCAAGCGTTTGCTGGCTGAAGAAACGTTGTCCGGCTGGATGGTGGCAATTCGCGCAGCAGCGAATGCCTTCGGCGCGACGCATGTTTTCGCACTGCGCGGCGGGGCCTTGCTGGCTCCCGCCGATCTGCCCGGCTGGCTTTACGCCCCGACTGATGGGGCGAAGATCCTGCGCGGCATGCTGCGCGCCCGGACCATTGCGGCGAAGGAAGCCGGGCGTTCGGAAACGCGGGATGATCTGGCGGAGACCGCGCGCATCGAAGGAATGGAGCTCGGCGGTTGGCACATCGGCGCGCAGATGTTCCGAGAACTGGAAGCGGCTACCGTCGCGCCCGATGCGGTGCAGGCCGTGATCGACCAGTCCGTCATTGGCGGCGCGGGCCTGTGGCTGCGGGCGGAGCCGGACGACGATCCCGAACAGGCGGACGCCCTTGCCGCGATCATCGCCATCGGCCTGCATCAGGAAAGCGGCGCGGGCGCATGAACCGGCTGCACCTCACGTTCAATTGCGGCAGCACCGCCTGCGCCGGAACGCTGGACACGGCGCCGGGTACGACCGGGCTGTTGCTGGTCAGCGGCGGCAACGAGATCCGCAGTGGCGCGTTCGGCGGGCAGGCCTTGTTGGCAACCCACATCGCCCGATCCGGCTTCCCCGTCTTCCGCTTCGACCGGCGCGGTGTGGGCGATAGCGACGGCGAAAACCGCGGCTTCCTGAGCGCGGGGCCCGATATTGTGGCCGCGCTCGATGCATTCCGCGCACTCGCTCCGCAAATGGACCGCGTGGTCGCGATGGGCAATTGCGACGCCGCAAGTGCTTTGATGTTGGCAGGCGGTGCCGGGGCTGATGCTTTGGTACTGAGCAATCCGTGGACGATCGAAAGCGATGCCACCACCGGCGAAGCGGACGACACTCTACCCCCTTCCGCCGTCCGGTCGCGCTATTTGAAGAAACTGGCCAGCCCGCGTGAAGTTGGTCGGCTGCTACGCGGCGGGGTGAATTTGCGAAAACTTGCCGGCGGACTTAAGCAGGCCGCAAAGCGCAAGTCCGCGCCGACGTCGCTAGCGCAGGACATGGCGGCCGGCATCGCGTCGTTCGAAGGCCCGGTGCGTATCCTGCTGGCGGGTGAAGACCGCACGGCGCAAGCGTTCGTCGATAGCTGGCCTGCCGATGACACGCGCATTGTCACTTGTGATGGAGCCACCCATGCGTTTGTCGAACCGGACGCACGCGACTGGCTGCGCTGTCAGGTGGTGGCCGCGTTGCGGTCCGCGAAATAGAGTTCAGTCGCGTGTGAAGTAGCTGGCCAGTTCGACATGGGTCGACCAGCGAAACTGGCCAACCGGGCGCACTTCCCGGCATACGAAACCTGCATCGACCATACGCTTGGCATCACGCGCCCAGCTGGCTGGATTGCAACTGACATAGACCACGCGGGCCAATTTGCTTTCGGCGATCTGGTCCACCTGTTCGCGCGCGCCGGCCCGGGGCGGATCGAGCAGCGCGGCGTCGAAGCGGTTCAGTTCCTCCGCGCGCAACGGATTGCGGAACAGGTCGCGGTGCAGCGAATGGACCGGCCGGCCATACGCCCGCGCCGCGCTTTGGCAGGCGAGGTGCGTATCGCGCGCCGCTTCCACCGCCAGAACCTTGGTCTTGTCTGCCAGCGCGAAGGCGAAGGTGCCCAATCCCGCGAACAGATCCGCCACCGTCGCGGCGTCGCCTATCCAGTCCTGCGCCGCGGCGAGCAAGGCCCGCTCCCCGTCGCGTGTAGCCTGCAGGAACGCACCGGGCGGCAGCGGGACAGGTACGCCCGACAGGGTGATCGTAACCGGCTCCGGCTCCCAACTGGTTTCCGGCCCATAACCCTGATCTAGCGACAGCCGCGCCAGCCCGTTGTCGCGCGCGAAATCGAGCATCGCCTCGGTCTGTTCCAGCCCCTCGACCTGCAGGTTCCGGATCGCGCAATCGACGCCTCCATCCGCCAGCGTCAGGTCTATATCGGCTGCGTATTTCCCGCCCCGTGCAGACAGCATCGCGCGCAGCGGCGTGACCAGCGCGAACAGGTCTGGATGCAGCACATGGCATTCGGTAATATCGACCAGCCTGTGCGATCCCGCTTCGCGAAACCCGACCTGCGCTCGCCCGCCGCCATTGACGGCATGAAGTGTCGCCCGTCGCCGACTGAACGGCGGCGACATCTGCGCCGGCTCGATCGCAAGCGGTTCGATGCCCTGCTTGCGCGCGGCGGTCAGCACCCGGTCCGTGACGAAGTCTGCCAGCACCGCATCGTCCGCATGCTGCAACTGGCATCCGCCGCAACGTCCGAAATGGCGGCAAGGTGGGCAGGCGTGGTGCGGGCCGGGTTCGATCGTGCCATCTTCGCTGACGACATCGCCGGTAACCGCTCCTGCGATATGGCGGCCCGACGCTGTCACGCCCTCCCCCTTGGCAGCGATTCGAATAATGGGTTCAGTCATAGAAATTGCTTCATGGCTCGGCGCACATGCGCGGCCAGCCGGGACGATGAAAACGAAGGACCAGCCAGCTCGGCCGCCTCGTGATGCAGATAAACCGCCTTACTCGCCGCGCGATAGGCCGATGCGCCGCCAGCCATTCGCGCCGCGCAGATACCGGCCAACACATCGCCGCTGCCAGCCACGGACAGCCAGCTCGAACCGGGCGGGAACAGTCCGGTCCGCCCATCCGCACACAGCACTGTTCCGCATCCCTTCGCCAATACCGCCGCGCCGGTTTGCTGCGACAGAGCGCGTGCGCGTTCCAGCCTTGTGTCGCCCTTCGCACCGAAAGCCTTGGCTAACGCCGCCAGTTCGCCGTCATGCGGAGTAAGCAGGATGCACGCGGGGTCGATGGTCGCCAGCGTTTCAGGTCCAAGCAAATGCAGCGCATCGGCATCGATCACCAGCCTATGCCGGCTGTCCAGCGCGTCGGCCAACCGAGCGCGCGCTTTGCGGTCCCGCCCAAGCCCCGGACCGATCAGCACCGCCCCGATGCGCTCGTCCGACAACGCTTCTTCCAGAGACTGCTCGTCCAGCACAAGATCGGCGGGGGCGGCCGGGTGCGAGTGCTCGGCCAGCAATTTCACATAGCCCGCACCCGCGCCCATAGCGCCCTGCGCAGACAACAACGCCGCGCCCGGCATCGCACCCGCGACCACCGCGACCAGTCCGCGGCTGTATTTGTGCGCACCGGTTGCAGGAGGCTCGATGATCGGCGTGCCGACAAGCTCCGTACCGCTATCGGCCGGTTCGATACCGATATCGATCAGCCGCAACTTGCCCATCCGGTCCTGTCCCGGCCCGGTCCAGTGCGCGGGTTTCCAGGCTCCCAATGCGAACGTCGCATCATACGGAGCAACATCGTTCAGCAGCTCGCCCATATCGGCGGCGATACCGCTGGGCAGATCGACCGCCACGCCGATATCGTGCACAGCGCGTAATTGTGCCGCTGCATCGGCCAACACGTTATCGATCGGGCGCGACAATCCGCTTCCGAACAGGCAATCAACAAAAGTTGCACCCGATGCAGGTTCGAACTTCTCCGCCAGCGGACCTCGATATGTGTCGCGCGCGGCCTTCGCAGGTGGAGTGGCTGGCGCAAAGGGTGCGATGACTTTGACCGGCAGTCCGCGCGTATGCAGGGTCGCCGCAATCACATACCCGTCGCCGCCATTATTGCCCGGCCCGCACAGGACGGTCACGGACCGGCCCGCTGCCATGCGCCAGATCCATTCCGCCACACCGCGTCCAGCACGGTCCATCAGCTCGGTTTCGGAAATGCCCGCCGCGATCAGCTTGCGCTCCGCATCGCGCATCTGTCCGGCGGTCAGGATCTGGTTATGCACCGCCATTCCCAGCGGCTGGATCAGCTGATTTCGCACGGGCGGGGAAGCGGTAGCGGTCGCCGTCGATGGCGATTTCCAGCATTCCGTCAGCATAGGACTGCGCGGCCGTGTCCGCGCCATCGGCGGCGGCCAGCCCCTTGCCATCGGGCAAGCGATCGAAGCGGCGCAATCCGCCATCGGGGTGGCGCACCACGACTTGCGCGCCGTCATCGCTTGCGACCTCTTCGATCGTGCAGATCGCGGCAAACTGGCTGCCTTCGCCGATGGCGCATTCAATGCGCTCTAGTGCGGCAACCCGTTCAGCATCCGCTTCGCGCGCCTGTTCGGTTTCACTTTGCGAGCAGGCGACCAAGGTCAAAGCCAATGCGACGGACGCGAAACCGCGCATCACCGGCGCTTCAACTGTGTAACGTCGCGCACTGCGCCAAGCGCCGCGCTGGTGGTCATCGCGGCATAGGCCTGCAGAGCGGGTGACACTTTGCGCGGACGGTCCTTCGCTGGTTGCCAGGCGGCATCGCCCTTCGCCTCCATAGTCGCGCGCCGACGCGTCAGCTCTTCGTCCGACACATCCAGATCGACCGTCCGGTTCGGAATGTCGATGCGGATCGTGTCACCTTCCTCGACCAGCGCGATAGTGCCGCCTTCCGCTGCCTCGGGTGAGGCGTGGCCGATGGACAGGCCCGACGTTCCGCCCGAAAACCGCCCATCGGTCAGGAGCGCGCAGGCCGCGCCCAGCCCTTTCGATTTGAGGTAGCTTGTCGGATACAGCATTTCCTGCATTCCCGGCCCGCCGCGCGGCCCTTCATAGCGTATCACGACGACATCACCCGCCACCACTTCGTCCGCCAGAATTGCGGCCACCGCATCGTCCTGGCTTTCGAACACCCGCGCGGGGCCGGTGAAGGTGAGGATGCTCTCATCCACCCCGGCGGTCTTCACAATGCAGCCGTCGCGCGCGATATTGCCCGACAGCACGGCCAGCCCGCCATCCTGGCTGAACGCGGCTTCCTTGCTGCGGATGACGCCTTTTTCGCGGTCGGTGTCGAGGCTTTCCCAGCGGCGCGACTGGCTGAAAGCGGTCTGGGTCGGCACCCCGCCCGGCGCTGCGGAATAGAATTCGCGCACCTTGCCATTATTCGTGCGGCTGATGTCCCAATCGTCCAGCGCATCGGCCATGGTCGGGCTGTGCACTGTCGGCAGCGCGGTGGTCAGCAGCCCTGCCCGGTCGAGCTGGCCTAGGATCGCCATGATCCCGCCGGCGCGGTGGACGTCCTCCATATGCACGTCGTCCTTCGCCGGTGCGACCTTGGACAGGCACGGCACACGGCGCGACAACCGGTCAATATCTGACATGGTGAAGTCCACCCCGGCCTCGTGCGCGGCGGCCAGCAGATGCAGGACGGTGTTGGTCGATCCGCCCATCGCGATATCCAGGCTCATGGCGTTTTCGAACGCTTCGAAGCTGGCGATGCTGCGAGGCAGGACGCTAGCATCGTCCTCCTCGTAATGACGCTTGGCCAAGGTCACGATCAGCCGGCCCGCCCGCTCGAACAAAGCCTTGCGATCCGAATGCGTAGCCAGGACGGAGCCATTGCCCGGCAGCGAGAGCCCCAGCGCCTCGGTCAGGCAGTTCATGGAATTGGCGGTGAACATGCCGGAACACGATCCACAGGTCGGGCAGGCGGCGCGCTCGATATCGGTGACCTGTTCGTCGGTATACCTGTCGTCGGCAGCTGCAACCATCGCATCCACCAAATCGAGCGCCTTTTCCTTGCCATCGACCACCACCTTGCCGGCTTCCATCGGGCCGCCGGATACGAACACGGCCGGGACGTTGAGGCGCATCGCGGCATTCAGCATTCCCGGCGTAATCTTGTCGCAATTGGAAATGCACACCATCGCATCGGCGCAATGGGCGTTGACCATATACTCCACGCTGTCCGCGATAAGATCGCGACTGGGGAGCGAATAGAGCATTCCGTCATGCCCCATCGCGATCCCGTCATCCACCGCTATGGTGTTGAATTCCTTGGCAACTCCGCCTGCCGCCTCGATCTCACGCGCGACCAATTGGCCCAGATCCTTCAGATGCACATGGCCCGGCACGAACTGGGTGAAGCTGTTGACCACGGCGATGATCGGCTTGCCGAAATCGCCGTCCTTCATGCCGGTTGCGCGCCACAAGCCGCGCGCACCCGCCATGTTGCGGCCGTGAGTGGTGGTGCGGGAACGATAGGCAGGCATGGCGGGCTCCGGATGGGTGCGCTTGAGCGGACACTCTACCGCAAGCGGCGCGCCAGCCTAAGCACAAAACTGTTGGCGGCGTCCTAGCTACTCTTCATCGCCAGCGCTGTGCGGTTCGCGACATCGGCGATCAAGGCTGCCCAGCGCGCCTGCTCGGCCTTGGTAGCGAGCAAATCCTGCCTGATTTCGATGGTGAGGTAGGGGCGACCGTGCGCCTCGGCATGCCGGTCCATCGTGGCGTTCAGCTGCTTGCCGGAATATGGCTCGTTATCGCCCACCGTCAGCCCTTCGGCCGCGAACATCCGCATCGCGTGGAGCGCGGCGCGGTCATCCTGATTGTATAGCAGTGCAACTTCCCAAGGGCGCGGCTCTCCGGTCGTTTCCAGCTTGGGCGTGAAGCTGTGCAGCGCCACGATCAGTTCGGGGCGTGCATCGTCCAGCCAATTGGCCAGCGCGTCGTGATAGGGGCGGTGATAGCTCGCCAACCGGCTTTCGATATCGGCGCCGATATTGCCCGCGATCAGGTGTCCGTCGCTGTTGATCGGGACGACCGCATCTTCGTCCTCGCGCCGGTGTAAGTCGCATACCAGGCGGCTGACGCAGGCGATATGCGCGGGGATCGCGTGACGGCGGGCAAGCCGGTCGGCCACGCCCCCCACTCCGATATCGACGCCGATATGCGTTTCGACGAGCGATTGCGGCACGCCCAAAGGCACATCGTCCGGAACGTAGCTGCTCGCATGGTCCGCAAGACAGACGATACCGCCGGGTCGCGGTACGCCGACCTGGCGAAAGGGCAGTCCATCAATCATGTCGGGCAGTCATCTGAGATTTCCAGTCATTTGCCACCAGTCGGGATGCGCCCGGGCGACGGTTTCCGCCACCTCGAGCATGACGTCATGGCGTTCGTAAATTGCGAAACAGGTTGCCCCCGATCCCGACATTCGCGCCAGCAATGGCCCGGTCCGGTCAAGCGCGGTCAATATTTCGGCGATCGGCGGACATAGGCTAATCGCGGCAAGTTGCAGATCGTTCCGGCCGGCAAGGGCAATTTGCGACACAGGCCCCTTCGTCAGCGGTCCGCGATCGGTCCCGTCCCATGCGGCGAATACCGGACCCGTCGAAAGCGGTATGCGCGGATTGACAAGCAATACTGGCAGTCCCGTCCAGTCGCTTGCCACGGGCTCAAGCACGGTGCCGGTTCCGCGCCCGATACAGGTCGTGCTGGCGACACAGGCCGGGACGTCTGCGCCAAGCGACGCGGCGCGATCCTGCCAACCGTCGGGCAGTCCCTGCAGGGCCTTTACAATTCTGAACACTGCGCCCGCATCGGCCGACCCGCCGCCCAGCCCTGCGGCAACGGGCAGCGCCTTGTCGAGCGTGATGGCAAGACCGTTAGGACGGGGCAGTTTTCCCAACGCCCGCATTACCAAATTATCAAACGGATCAATCGGTTGCTGGGCGAACTCGCCAACAGTTGTAAGTGAGTCCTGCTCGGCGATGCCGGCTGTCAGCGTATCGCCACTATCGACGAATGCGAAGACCGTCTCCAGCTCGTGATACCCGTCGTCGCGCCGCGCGCGGACGTGCAGCGCGAGGTTGATCTTCGCGTAAGCCGTTTCGCGCATGTTAAATCCTCCCCCATCGGGGGAGCGGGACCACGAAGTGGTGGAGGAGCAGGCGGTTCATGGAATGACTTTCGGTAGCGGCGCTCATTCGAAGGTGCCCCTCCACCATCCTGTGGATGGTCCCCCTCCCCGTTTTGGGGAGGATTACATGTTTGGATAATTCGGTCCGCCGCCGCCTTCGGGTGTTGTCCATTCGATGTTCTGGTTCGGGTCCTTGATGTCGCAGGTCTTGCAGTGGACGCAGTTCTGCGAGTTGATGACAAATTCGGGCTTGCCCTCCTCGACACCGACCCATTCATATACACCCGCAGGACAATAGCGTGTCGACGGGCCGCCATAGACTTCCAGCTCGCTTGTGCGCTGCAGTTCGCGGTCGCATACTTTCAGGTGGCTCGGCTGGTCTTCGGCGTGGTTGGTGTTCGACAGGAACACGCTGGACAGCCGGTCAAAGCTGATGACGCCATCGGGCTTGGGATACTGGATCGGCCGAAACAAGTCGGCGCGACCGGTATGCAGATGGTCGGGCTTGTGCTTCATCGCGATCGGCAGGCCGATCTTCAGCTGCCGCATCCACATGTCGATCCCGGCGATCACGGTGCCGATATCGCCGCCATATTTGGCAACGGCCGGCTGCGCGTTCTGGACTTTCTTCAGCTCGGTGGCGATCCAGCTTTCGCGCAAATTCGCGTCGTAATCGGCCAATTCAGTGTGTTCGGCGCCACTCGCAATGGCCGCCGCGACGCTTTCCGCCGCCAGCATCCCCGATTTCATGGCAGTGTGGCTGCCCTTGATCCGCGGCACGTTCACGAAGCCCGCAGCGCAGCCGATCAGCGCCCCACCCGGAAAAGCGAGCTTCGGCACGGACTGCCAGCCGCCTTCATTGATGGCCCGCGCGCCGTAGGCCACGCGCTTTCCACCTTCGAGAATTTCGCGAACCTTGGGATGTTCTTTCCACCGCTGGAATTCCTGGAAGGGTGAAACGTACGGATTGGCGTAATCGAGCGCCGTCACGAAGCCCAACGCCACCTGTCCGTTCGCCTGGTGGTAGATGAACCCGCCGCCCCAGCTCTCGCTTTCGGAAAGCGGCCAGCCCTGCGTGTGGATGACGCGGCCCGGCTCATGATTTTCGGGCGCGACATCCCACAATTCCTTCACGCCCAGGCCATAGACCTGCGGCTGGCAGTCGGCTTCCAGATCGAAGCGTGCCTTCATCTTCTTTGTGAGGTTGCCGCGCACACCCTCTGCAAACAAAGTATATTTCGCCTCGATCTCCATGCCCGGCTGGAAATCGCCCTTGCGGCTGCCGTCTTCGGCGATACCCATGTCCTGCGTGACAACGCCCGTCACCGCGCCGGCATCGTTCAGCATGACTTCCGATGCGGGGAAGCCCGGAAATACCATCACGCCCAGCTCTTCCGCCCGCTCCCCCAGCCAGCGGGTTAGGTTGGCGAGGCTGACTGTGTAGGTGTTCTTGTTGTTCATGAATGGCGGCATCATGATGTGGGGCATTTCCCACTTGCCGCCCTTCGACAGCATCCAGTGCTGGTTGTCCGTAACCGGCACTTCGCCAAGCGGGCAATCGGTTTCGCGCCAGTCCGGGATCAACTCGTCCATTGCGCGCGGATCGACCACCGCGCCCGACAGGATGTGCGCCCCGATTTCGGAACCCTTCTCCAGCACCACGACTTCCAGATCCTCATTGATCTGTTTGAGCCGGATCGCGGCGGCAAGGCCGGCCACTCCGCCGCCGACGATGACGACGTCGCACGGCATGGATTCGCGTTCGATGGGTTCCTGATTGGGTTCGGGGCTCATCCTAGGCTTCTTTCTCTTGTCTGCCCGGCCATCGTGCATGCGGCACCGTGGCGGGTTCGATCGTGTTGGTAATGCCTTGATTGACACGCTTTGAGAGGTCAAGACCCGCCCGGATGACGATGCCGCCCCAAACCACCCCGCCAAAGCCCGACCTGGCTGAACAGATCGCTGCCGCGCTCGACTGGTGGCGCATGGCCGGGGTGGATCAGGATTACAGCGATAACGCTACGGAATGGCTTGCCCAGGCTGATACTGAGACACGCGGCGCAGCGGCTTCCGAAGTCGGCCAGTCTGCGGGTTCCGATGTCCGGAAACCTGCAACTATTGCCGCGCCACCTCCACCCCCAAAGATTGGCGGGAAGCCCGATACCTGGCCAGAAACACTGGAAGAATTCGCCTCATGGTGGTTGGCAGAGCCTTCTCTGGCACCCGGCGATCCGGCCAAACGTGTCGCCCCGCGTGGCAGCAATGGCGCAGAACTGATGGTGCTGGTGGCACATCCCGAGGCCGGCGACAGCGATACGCTGCTATCGGGACCTCATGGCATCATGCTGGCGGCCATGCTGAAGGCCATGGATATCGCCGCAGCCGATACTTATGTGGCCAGCGCCCTGCCCCTCACCATGCCGATGCCTGACTGGGAGCATCTGGCCGAGGCGGGTATGGGTTCGGTGCTGGCCCGCCATGTCGGTCTGGTGCAGCCCAAACGGCTCGTTGTTTTCGGGCGCGGCATTCTGCCGCTGCTATCACACGGTGCGGCGCAAGACGCTGCTTCGGTGCGCGAATTCCTCCATGATTCAGGTGCAAGCAAGGGGAGAACCCCGACGCTGGTCGCCGAAGGGTTGGATGTGTTGCTGGCACGCGCTCCGGCCCGCGCACGTTTCTGGCATCGCTGGCTCGATTGGACAAAATAACTGCCATGATTTCAAAAGCTCGTATGGACCGCTTGAAACTGGGCGCGATCGGCGCGGCGATGAGTTGCGCGGTTCTACCGATGCTCGCCCCGGTCGCCGCATCGGCACAGGATTCCGCCAATTACTTCCGCGCCCGCGCGCAGGCTGCGGCTCTGCCTCAGGTGCTAAGCAACGAGGATCGCAGCTATTACCGAAGCGTGTTCGCCGCGATCGACGATCGCAACTGGTCGCGGGTGGACAGTCTGCTGGCGCAGCGCGCCGATGGTCCGCTGCATCAGGTCGCGCGCGCCGAGTATTTTCTTCACGCCGACAGTCCGCGCGTCGAACTGCCACAGATCGAGGCTTGGCTGGCGAGCGGCACGCACCTTCCACAGACGCAGCAGATCATCGGACTGGGCGAGAAGCGCGGGCTGGCTTACGCCCCGTCGCTGCCGCCGCAGCAGGGGTTTGCCCGGCAACCATCCGCCACGAAGCGGATCCGGCCCCGCACGATCCGTGACGGCACGATGCCCGACGGTACGCGCAGCGCCATTCTGGACCGGATCAAGAATGACGATCCCGACGGCGCGCGGCTGCTGCTGGATGGTATCGACAGCCTGCTGAGCTCCGATGCGCGCGCCGAATGGCGGCAGCGGATCGCGTGGTCCTATTATATCGAGAACGACGATCCTGCCGCATTGGCCATGGCGTCCACGGTGCGCGAGGGCACCGGTGCCTGGGTCGCGGAAGGCGACTGGGTCATGGGCCTGGCTGCGTGGCGGCTGAACGATTGCGAGCAGGCGGCGTCCGGCTTCCAGCGTGCGGCACGCGGAGCGGTCAATCCCGAACTCGCGGCGGCGGCGCATTATTGGGCCGCGCGCGCCTATGTCCGGTGCCGTTACCCAGAAAACGCCGCCGAGGAACTGCGCGGCGCGGCTGCCATGCACGAAACGCTTTACGGAATGCTGGCGCGCGAACAGCTGGGGCAGGAACTGCCGGACGAGGCAAGCACGCCCGACTTCACCACTGCAGACTGGCAACGCCTGCAGGGCAGCGCCAATGTCCGCACGGCTGTCGCATTGTCACAGGTCGGGCAGGAAGCGGTGGCCGACCAAGTGTTGCGGCACGAGGCGCGCATCGGGCCGGCGCAGAATTACGATGCGCTGGGGCGGTTGGCGCGCGAACTGGGAATGCCTGCGACACAGCTATGGATGGCGCATAACGCACCCTATGGCGCTCAGACGGAACCGGCGTTGCGCTTCCCCGTGGCCCGGTGGGAGCCAGTCAACGGGTGGAAAGTCGATCCCGCACTCGCCTATGCACACACGCTGCAGGAATCGAATTTCCGCCCCGCTGTTGTCAGCCCGGCGGGCGCGCGCGGACTGATGCAGATCATGCCGGCCGCCGCGCAGGACCATGCCGGGCGGTTGGGCGTGTCCGGCTCCGCCAGCAGCCTGTCCCGCCCCGAAGTCAATCTCGCCTTCGGGCAGCGGCATCTGGAGATGCTGCGCGATCATTCCTCCACGCAGGGCAAGCTGCCCAAGATCATGGCGGCCTATAATGCCGGGCTCACGCCTATCACGCGGTGGAACGGAGAGGTGCGCGATCAGGACGATCCGCTGCTTTACATGGAATCGATCCCCTATTGGGAAACGCGCGGCTACGTCGCGATCGTGATGCGCAATTACTGGATGTACGAACGCCAGGCGGGTGCCAGTTCCGAAACACGCGAAGCTTTGGCGCAAGGTCGCTGGCCGGGCTTCCCCGGTACGCAGGCCCGCCGCATGATGAGCGCGAATTGATGGTCCATAGCTGATGGCAATCGATGAAAGCCTGCCGTTTCGCCCGGTCCGCATCGCATTGCTCACCATCAGCGATACGCGCACTCCGGCAAACGATACCAGCGGCGACATTCTTGCAAAACGGATCGAGAATGCTGGGCATGTGGTGGCGAGGCGGGACATTGCGAAGGACGATCTGCACATCCTCGAACCGCTGCTGACCGACTGGATCGACGATGCGGGTATCGACGCGATTGTTTCAACCGGCGGGACCGGTCTGACCGGCCGCGATGTGACGCCCGAAGCCGTGGAGCGGCTCAAACACAGCCGCGATGCGCGCGATATACCCGGCTTCGGGGAGCTGTTCCGCTGGCTCAGCTTCAAGACCATCGGCACCAGCACCATTCAGTCTCGCGCCTGTGCGGTGGTAGCGCGCGGAACGTATATCTTCGCGCTTCCCGGCAGCAACGGCGCGGTGAAAGATGGTTGGGACGGCATTCTGGCAGAGCAGCTGGATAGCAGGAACCGCCCCTGCAACTTCGTCGATCTAATGCCCAGGCTGCGCGAAATATAACCCAGTTTAGCCTTGGCTTCTGGCCAATGTTCCCACTATGTTCCAAACATGGAACCTGTGTATCAGTCCCCGATTCGCGGTCGCGGCGCGCAAAGCGCCGGGGTACCGCAACGCTTCGGCCTCGCCGAACGGTCGGAAGATGGCGACTGGCGCGATCACATGGAATTGCTCGCCAATGCCGAGGGCGGGCCACCGGTCAAACTGCGCACCACTGTGACCGAGGAACATCCGAAGAGCATTCTGACCTTCAACCAGTCGCCCGACGTTCCGTTCGACCGGTCGATCAATGCCTATCGCGGGTGCGAACATGGCTGCGTCTATTGCTTCGCGCGCCCTACCCACGCCTATCACGATCTGTCACCCGGCCTGGATTTTGAAACGAAGCTGTTCGCCAAGCCAGGTGCTGCTGCGATGCTGCGCGAGACGTTATCGCGCCGGAAATACGTGCCCAAGCCGATCGCGATGGGGACCAATACCGATCCGTATCAGCCGATCGAGGACCGCTACCGGATTACACGCGAAGTGCTGGAAGTGTGCCTCGACACGCGCCATCCGGTCACCATCACGACCAAGTCCGACCGTGTGCTGGAGGATCTCGACTTGCTGGTCGAGCTGGCCGGGCGTCGGCTGGTCGCGGTCTCGATTTCCGTCACCACCCTCGATCCGGCGCTGTCCGGCATCCTCGAACCGAGGGCCGCCGCGCCCGCCAAGCGCCTGGCGGCATTGCGAAAACTCGTGGAAGCTGGAGTGCCTGCGCACTGTTTCGTATCGCCGGTGATCCCTGCGATAACCGACGAGTTCATGGAGTCGATAGTCACCGAGGCAGCTGCACTGAAGGTAGACGCCATCGGCTGGATCCCGTTGCGGCTGCCGCATGAGGTCGCGCCCCTGTTTCGCGAATGGCTCGGCGTCCATTTCCCCGACCGGGCGGGCAAGGTGATGAGCATCGTGCGCAGTATTCGTGGCGGGCGAGACAACGATCCCGACTTCTTCACTCGCTTCCGACCCAAAGGGGTTTGGGCCGACCTCTTCCGCGCGCGCTTCAACCTTGCCTGCAAACGCGCAGGGATCGGCGGCGGTATCGGCCGCAACCGGTTCGAACTGGACTGTACCGCATTTCGTAAACCAGCACAGGATGGCCAGATGCGGTTGTTATGAATCCGTCAAACCTCGTCCCCCGGTGTGATTTGCGCGATCACATGGCGCACAGTGCGATACAGCATCACCACCGTTGCAGCCAGAAGACCGACTACGACGACCGTTCCGGCATATATCGCTTCATACAAAATTGGATACCAACGTTCAGGCAATTGATCGAACTCGCCGGTAGGGAATACGAAGGTCAGCAGCAGGAGTAGGCTGGCAAGTAACGACCATACCGCAAGCCGGGCAATCCGTTCGATATTCGCATATATGTGGCTATCGAAATCATGGTCGGCACGGCGCACCATTCCAATTAGGGTCAGCATGAGCGCGAGCGTAGTCGCGGAAGCCGTCGCGCTGGCAGAGCCGAGATACAGTCCGGAACGCGACAGCGTTTCCAGCAGGACACGTGCTTCACCCGACCCGTACACCGAGCCGATCGCCAAACGCGCGCCATATCCCAGCAGCGCAAAAGCGGCGAAAGCAATACCAGGCCAAATCCATTGTTTCATCCGGCCTGCATGGCGGCAGACCGAAACTTCTCAAACCCATTAAATGATCGGTGCGCCGGATCGTTGTTTGTATCTGCCAAGTTCAATCGGTCCCACCATGATGCCATAGTCTGATCAAACTGGCCCCAACGACGCCGAAGGCACCATTACCCGAACGCGTCGCCTCCCTCACCCGGCGCAAAACGCACCAGCCGGCTATCCAGCAACGCAGCCGTGCGGTTCACCACAGCCAGCTTGTATTCCGGATCGGTAATCATTTCGAAGAAGGCGCCTGCCGCCGGGTATTGCGCGATGAAGCCGTCATGCCATTCCATCGCGTCCGGCCCGGTCACCACTGTTTCATAGGTACCGCGCCACATGATCGTGCCGCCCATGCGCTGGAAGATCGGGCCGCTGGTCTTGCCGTACTCCTCGTAGGCGCGCCGTCCGGACCATCCCTTCCCGGCATGTTCGTGCCCGGCGGGATAGTCCGCCTGCTCGCGGAACAGCAGCAGGTTCAGCATCGCGATCGGTCGGTCGCGTGGCAGGTCCTTGAACGCCTGGAAGTTCGCCGGGCTGGGATCGATGTAGCGGTTCACCCTACGCCTCCAGCACGTAATCGCTGAAACGCGCGCGCAAGTCCTTCTTGGAGATCTTGCCCGTTGCCGTGTGCGGAATGTCGTCCACGAATTCGACCGCGTCGGGCATCCACCACTTGGCCACCTTCCCATCGAGATAGGCGGTAACGTCGGATGCGGAAATATCACTGCCATCGCGGCGGACCACGAACAATACCGGCCGCTCGTCCCATTTAGGATGTGCCATGCCGATCGCGGCGGCCTCGTCAACGTCTGGATGTCCTACGGCCGCGTTTTCCAGCTCGACAGAGCTGATCCATTCCCCGCCCGACTTGATGACATCCTTCGTCCGGTCGGTCAGTTGCAGCGTGCCGTCCGGATGGATCACGCCGACATCTCCGGTGTCGAACCAGCCATCGGCATCCACGCAGTCTTCCTCCGCCTTGAAGTACCGCCTGATGACCCACGGTCCGCGAATCTGTAGCGCGCCCGAGGTTTTTCCGTCGCGCGGCAGTTCGGTGCTCATGTCGTCCAAGTCGACCGTGCGCAGTTCCACGCCGAAGATCGGGCGGCCCTGCTTCGCCACCATATCGACCTTCTGTTCGAACGACAGCTGGTCCCAGTCATGCGTCGGCGCGCCGACCGTTCCGATGGGACTGGTCTCCGTCATGCCCCAAGCGTGCGCAACGCGGGTGCCGTTCTTCATCAGCCGCTCGATCATGAAGCGCGGCGCGGCGCTGCCGCCGATGGTGGCCGATTTCAGTTTTGGCAGCGGCTTGTCCTGCGCATCGCAATACTGGAACGTGGCGAGCCAGACGGTCGGTACGCCGGCGCTGTCCGTTACGCCCTCACGCTCCATGAGGTCATACAGCACGGCAGGATCGTTCACGGCGGAAAAGACGAACTTCACCCCGGCCATCGCGCCCGACCATGGCAGTCCCCAGCTTGCCGCATGGAACATCGGCACCACCGGCAGCATGACGGACTGCGCGTTGAAGTCGAAAGCAGCCGGTTGCAGGCCGGAAAGCGCATGCAGCACGGTCGAACGATGCTCGTACAACACGCCCTTGGGATTGCCGGTCGTGCCACTGGTGTAACACAGCATGCAGGGGTCGCGCTCGTCCATCGCGGCCCATTCGGTGTCGCCGTCGTGTTCGCCGATCCAGTCTTCGAAGCCGACCCCGTCGAAGCCGGAGGGCGGATCGTAGCAGATGTAATGTTCGATACTGGTCCATTTATCGCGCATCTTGTCGATGATCGGCTGGAACGCCGCATCGTACAGCATCACGCGGTCTTCGGCGTGGTTCGCGATATATTCCAACTGGTCCTCGAACAGGCGCGGGTTGATGGTGTGGAGCACCCCGCCCGCTCCGGTGGCGCCGTACCAGCTGACCAGATGCCGCGAATGGTTCATGGCAAGCGTGGCGGTACGATCGCCCTTGCCGATGCCCAGTGCTTTAAGCGCCTGTACCATTTTCAGCGCGTCGCGGCGGATTTCGGCATAGTTGGTGCGGGTCTCGCTGCCGTCGGCCCAGTGCGTCACGACTTCGCGGCCGCCATGTTCGCGGGCGGAGTGATCGACCACCGCCGTCACCACCAGATCGTAATCCTGCATTCCGCCCATATCGCCCATCATCGCTCTCTCCGTTTTCTTTTGCCGGATATGTGCCTTGTGCAGGGCCGCGCGGCAAGCGGGAGTGTGCGTTTTGGGCCCCGATTAGCCTGCCGGTCAGGCTACAAGGCGCAAATTGGCAGAGCCTCGCTGAGGCTTGAGTTGCACATTGGCGAGGTCCGCGTGTTCGGTCAGCCGCTCGGCCAATTCGCCGTCCAATTCAAAGCCGCGACCAAGCCTGACGGTGGGCCACTCCGCCTCGTCCGCACTGGTGCGAATGCGCGCCAGCACCTCGCCATGACCGGCCGTGCCGGGTTGCAGATCTTGTTTCAAATCCGCCAGCGCCGCCTCGTTCAGCACATCGAGCGACAGGGTCATACGCGTGCCGCCCTTCACATCGTCCAGCTTGCGTGCGCCGCGGATCGTGGCGCGCGGCGGTTCGTCGGGGCTGGGGCTGTCGAGTTCCACGTTGATCAAGAGACACGCTCCGTCCTTCGCCCATTGTAGGAACGGTTCGACCAGCGCTTCTTCGAAACAGGCGGCGCTGAACTGGCCGCTGGTGTCGGACAGGTCGACGCGCACATAGTCCTTGCCGCGCTTGGTCTTGTTGCGGTGGGCGCCTTCCACCATGGCTGCCAGAACGGCGGGAATGCGCCCGGCACCAGCGCACGATTCCATCAGGCTGGCATGGCTGCGCGCCCCGTTGGCGCTGGCAACCGCGCGGTATTGCGCCACCGGATGGGCCGAGAAATAGAAGCCGAAATACTCCTTCTCATTGGCCATACGTTCGGCGCGGGACCACGGCGTGGCCGGTTTCAGGCGCAGCGTATCGTGCTTTTCCTCGTCATCCGGCCCACCGCCGAACAACCCGCCCTGCCCGCTCTCACGCTCGCGGATTGCGGCGTCGGCCACTGCCAGAAGGGTATCGGTGTTGGCATGAAGCAGTGCGCGGTCCGGCTCCAGCCGGTCGAACGTGCCCGCGCAGATCAGGCCCTGCAACTGGCGCGAGTTCATCGATCCCTGCGGCAGCCGCTCGCAAAATTGCTGGATATTCTCGAACCAGCCCGATGCCTCGCGTTCGGCCACGATATTGTCCATCGCCTTCTCGCCGACATTGCGGATGCCGGCCAAGGCATACCGGACCGCGAACCCCTCGTCGGTCTGCTCCACGGAAAATTCCGCTTCGGAACGGTTGATGTCGGGTGGTTCGACCGCGATTTCATTGCGCCGCGCATCGTCGACGAACACCGCCAGCTTTTCCGACTGGTGCATGTCGAAACACATGGAAGC
The DNA here is from genome assembly GCF_003340475.1 of Alteripontixanthobacter maritimus. Lineage (NCBI taxonomy): Bacteria > Pseudomonadati > Pseudomonadota > Alphaproteobacteria > Sphingomonadales > Erythrobacteraceae > Alteripontixanthobacter > Alteripontixanthobacter maritimus. Next base: position 1,290,908 of record NZ_QBKA01000002.1, read on the forward strand.
GGCGTAGAATTCCTCCGGATAATGCGCCTTCAGCCAAGCGGTCTGGTAGGCGAGCAGCGCGTAGGCGGCGGCGTGCGATTTGTTGAACCCGTAGCCTGCGAACTTGTCGATCAAATCGAACAATTCGTTGGCCGGTTTAGCCGCGATACCGGATTCGGTCAGGCAGCCATCCACGAACCGTTGGCGCTGCGCATCCATCTCGGCCTGCACTTTCTTGCCCATCGCGCGGCGCAGCAGATCGGCGTCACCCAGCGAATATCCCGCCAGGATCTGCGCCGCCTGCATGACCTGTTCCTGATAAACGAAAATACCGTAGGTTTCTTCCAGAATGCCCGACAGCTTCTCATGCGGATAGGCAATCTCGACTTCGCCATTCTTGCGTTTGCCGAATAGCGGGATGTTGTCCATCGGACCTGGCCGGTACAGCGAAACGAGCGCGATGATATCCCCGAAAGCGGTCGGTTTCACCATCGACAACGTGCGACGCATCCCTTCGGATTCCAGCTGGAACACGCCAACCGTATTGCCCGATTGCAGCAGTTCGTAGACTTTCGGATCATCCCATGCCAGCTTCGAAAGATCGACCGAAAAGCCCCTGTTCTCAAGTAGATCGGTCGCTTTCTTCAGAACCGATAGCGTTTTCAGACCCAGGAAATCGAATTTGACCAGTCCGCTCGATTCCACATGCTTCATGTCATATTGCGTGACCGGCATGTCCGACCGGGGATCGCGGTAGAGCGGCACCAGCTGCGCCAGTGGCCGGTCGCCGATGACTACGCCGGCGGCGTGGGTGGAAGAATTGCGCGGCATCCCCTCGATCTGGAGCGCGAGATCGACCAACTTTTTCGTATCGTTGTCGTTTTCGTATTCGTCGCGGAATTCGCGTGCGCCGTTCAGCGCGCGCGGCAGCGTCCACGGGTCGGTCGGATGGTTCGGCACCATCTTGCACAGCCTGTCCACTCGGCCGTAGCTCAAGTCAAGAATGCGCCCGGTATCGCGCAGCACGGCGCGCGCCTTCAGCTTGCCGAAGGTGATGATCTGGGCAACGTGATCGTGGCCGTATTTCGCCTGCACGTAGCGGATGACTTCGCCCCGCCGGGTTTCGCAGAAATCGATATCGAAATCCGGCATCGACACGCGCTCCGGATTAAGGAACCGTTCGAACAACAGCCCAAGCCGGAGTGGGTCGAGATCGGTGATGGTCAGCGCCCATGCCACCACGGACCCGGCCCCGGAGCCGCGCCCTGGCCCCACCGGAATGTCCTGCTCCTTGGCCCATTTGATAAAGTCGGCAACGATCAGGAAGTAACCGGGGAACCCCATCGACACGATGACGTCGACTTCGAAATCGAGACGAGCCTTGTATTCGGCAACCTCCTCCAGGATCCCGCTGGCTTTCAGCTTGTCGAAAGACGGCCCCTCGCCACCCGGCGTCTCACCCGCAGGCAAGGCCAGGGCGTCCGCCAGTTCGGTGTGCACGGATTCGTCGTAATAGGGCTTCAACCGGTCCACCAGACCGTCCCGCGCGTCGTTCGCCAGCGCCTTCACTTCGCCTTCCAGATCGCCCGCAAGGCTCGGCAGGATCGGATCACGCAGCGGCGGCGCAAAGGCGCAGCGCTGCGCCACGACCATGGTGTTGGCCGTCGCTTCCGGCAGATCGGCGAAGCTTTCGCGCATCATCGGCGCAGATTTGACGAAGGCCTGCCGCGTGCTGCGCGGGCGCTCCTCCTCGAACACCTTGCGGCCCGATGCGATGCACAACATCGCGTCATGTGCCTCATGAAAATGCGGGTCGGCGAAATTGGCGGGATTAGTCGCCACCAGCGGCAGGTCGCGCGCATAGGCCAGCTCGATCAGTGCCGCCTCGGCCGCCTCCTCGGTGGCGTTTCCGCGTCGCGACAGCTCGACATACAGCCGGTCGGGGAACAGCGTCTGCAGCCGGTCCGCATGAGTGGCCGCATGGTCCATCTGACCGTCCGCCAGCAGCCGCGTGAGGCAACCTTCGTTCGCCCCGGTCAGGGCAATCAAACCATTGGTATGGCCTTCCAGCGCGGATAGCTGGACATGCGGCTCGAACTCCAGCGGACGTTCCAGATGCGCCGCGCTGACGAGGTGGCAGAGGTTGTTGTACCCGTCATTATCCCGCGCATATATCGGCAGATAATCGACTTGCTTGCCGGCATCGTCCCGCGCAATGCCGAGCAAGGTGCCGATGATCGGCTGCACCCCCTCGGCAAAACATGCCTTGGCAAACATGACCGCGCCATACAGCCCGTTGCGGTCGCAAATAGCGATTGCGGGGAAGCCCCGTTCCTTCGCCAGTTTCGCGATAGCCTTTGGGTCGATCGCGCCCTCCAGCATAGAGTAGCTGGACAAGATGCGGAGCGGGACGAAAGGAGCAAATGCCATGGGTAGGAATATGCGCCCTGCGCCGGGATTCGCCAAGGGGGTGACGTTGCTGTCCCCCTATTCTTCTACCCTCGTCATTCCCGCGAAAGCGGAAACCTAGGGTCGAACCGATGACATACACACTCTGGGTTCTCGCGTTCGCGGGAATGACGAATATAGGTAGCTTGCTACAACGCGCTTACGCGCTCCTTATTCTTCCGCCGCGATCTTCTTGCGCGTGTCGCGTACAGTCGACCACGCACCGTAGATCACCAGCACGGCCAGGAAAATCCACACCCACACGGGGATGTTCTGTCCCACCACGGCGAGGTAAAGATACGCCGAAACGAAGAAGAACCCGGCCAGCATGGTGGGCAGCAATGTCGGACGGCCCGACCGTGCGTTGCGGACCAGCCAGGCTATCGATGCCAGGAAAAATGGCACCGCGCCGATATAGATCGCCCCGAAGATATAGGGGTTCACGCCATATTCCGCGCCGAGCGACAGCAGCCAGGTGTTGATCGATTGCAGCATGATGCTCTCCAGTTCGCGACCGGACCCGTGCCGGTTACAGCCGGCGACGGGCGCGCTTTAAATCAGCGCCTCGATATCGCGCGCGATGCTTTTGGGCGTGTCCGTTGGGCCATAGCGGCGCACAACGTTACCCTCGCGGTCGACAAGAAACTTGGTGAAGTTCCACTTGATCCGTTTCGATCCCATCAGGCCGGGCGCTTCCCCCTTGAGCCATTGATAGAGCGGGATTGCGCCGGGACCGTTCACGTCCACCTTCTTCATCAGCGGGAACGTCACATCATAGGTCAGCGAACAGAAATTGGCGATCTCTTCGGCGTCGCCCGGTTCCTGCGCGCCGAACTGGTTGGACGGGAAGGCCAGCACCTCGAATTCGTCAGGGCCGTATTGCTTATACAGCTCCTCCAGCCCTTCATATTGCGGGGTGAAGCCGCATTTGCTGGCGGTGTTCACGATCAGCAGCACCTTGCCCTTCCGGGTGGACAGGTCGAGCGGATCGCCGCCCGGTAGCTCCACTGTGAAGTCGGCGACACTGGTCATCGGCGCGTGCTCACTGCGTATCTTCCGCCGGGAAGTCCGGGCGCGCGGCGAGCGCTGCGATTTCCGCAGCCCGGTATTCCCGGTCGCCAGCCTTTTCGATGACATACGTGTCGCGGTCCGCTTCCGGCAGGGTCATGACGTGGCGGATCATATCGGCAAACGTGCCCCGGCTAAGCGCTTTGGCGCCGTCAAAAATGCCGTCACCATCGTCCGCCCGGTGCAATGCGGCCCGGTCGTTCCAGGCGATATTATCACCGGTTTTCCCGGTCGTTCCGCCGCCAAAGGTGCTGGGATGGTCGCTCAACGCATAATCTCCTAAATCCGCGGCGCGTCAACCGAGCACGCCGTCATGCAGCCTTACCACGCGGTCCATGCGTGCGGCCAGTCTCTCATTATGGGTGGCGACCAGTGCGGCGCTGCCTTCGCCCCGAACCAGGCCCACGAATTCGTCGAACACCTTGTCCGCCGTAGCCTCGTCCAGATTGCCGGTGGGTTCGTCGGCCAGCACCAGCATCGGCCGGTTGGCGAGCGCGCGGGCCACGGCCACGCGCTGCTGCTCACCGCCGGAAAGCTGGCTCGGCCGATGCTCCAGCCGGTGGCCTAGGCCCAGCGCAGTCAACAGTTCCTCGGCCCGCGGTTCGGCGTCGGCGCGGGATTTGCCGGCCACCATCTGCGCGATCACCACGTTTTCCTCCGCGTTGAAATCGGGAAGCAAATGGTGGAACTGATAGACGAAACCCAGCGCATCGCGCCGCAATTCGGTGCGCGCGTCGGACGATAGATCGGTCGCGTCGGTTCCGGCAATGCTGATACGCCCGCCGAAGCCGCCTTCCAGCAGGCCGACCGCCTGCAGCATGGTGGACTTGCCCGAGCCCGACGGCCCGAGCAGCGCGACGATCTCTCCGGGCGCGATATCGAGATCGACTCCGCGCAACACGTCGATCCGCACCCCGCCCTGTTCGAAGGAACGGGTCAGCTTTTCCAGCTTTACCACTGGCGCGGCGGCGGTTGGCGAGCCAGGTGAAGATGAGGGAATCGAGCTATTCATAACGCAATACCTCGACCGGATCGGTGCTGGCCGCCTTCAGCGCCGGATACAGCGTGGCAAGGAAGCTGAGTACCAGCGCCAGCGCGCAGATGAACAGCACTTCGACAGGGTCCGTGCGCGCGGGAAGGTCGCTCAGGAAACGAACTTCGGGATCCCATATGTCCTGCCCCGTCACCAGGCTGATGAAGGTGACGATCGGCCCGCGGAAGAACAGGATGATGAAGCCCAGCACAATCCCCGAAAGCGTGCCGATCGCGCCGATCACGAACCCGGCGGTCACGAAAATCTTCAGCAAGGATCGCCGCGTTGCACCCATCGTGCGCATGATCGCAATGTCGCGCCGCTTTGATCGGACCAGCATGGCGAGGCTGGAAAGGATGTTGAACGCCGCCACCAGCACGATCATCGACAGTGCGAAGAACATGGCCACGCGTTCCACCTCGAGCGCTTCGAAAATGCTGGCATTGTTCTGTTTCCAGTCGGACACGATCGCGCGGCCCTGCAGCGACTGCGCAACGGGCGCGAGGATTTCCTCCACCCGGTCCGCATCCTCGGTCGTAACCTCGATCATTCCGATGGTTTCGCCGGTCAGCAGCAGGGTTTGCGCGGCCGGGATCGGCATGACGATGAACGCGCCGTCGTAATCGTAGATGCCGACTTCGAACAACGCGCCGATCTCGTAGCCGACCTGGCGCGGCACGGTGCCGAACGGTGTGGTGCGGCCCTGCGGGTTGATGATGGTGATAACGTCCCCGACGCGCGCACCGATGTTCTGCGCGAGACGTGACCCGATGGCGACCCGGGTGCTGCCGCTGCGGCCTTCCTCACCCAGTCCGGCAAGCGTGCCGGCGGTGATGTTCTCCTCCAGCGCGTCGATATCCTTCTGCGTGTTGCCGCGCACCAGCACGGCTTCCGCGCGTCCGTTGAACGTTACCAGCAAAGGTTGTTCGATCAGCGGCGAGGCATCTGTCACGCCGGGCGTCTTGCGCACCTCGTCCAGCACGTTTTCCCAATCGTCCAGCCGTCCGCCATAGGCTTGCACGATGGCGTGGCCGTTCAGCCCCACGATCTTGTCCAGCAGCTCTCCGCGAAAACCGTTCATCACGCTCATCACGACGATCAGCAAGGCGACCGACAACATCACGACGCCGACGCCGATGCTCGCCACGAGCGCGATGAACGCTTCGCCCCGGCCAGGCAGCATGTACCGCTTGGCAATGGTCCATTCGAAAGGGGATAGGATCAAATCGTTGCCCGTCAGTTTCGGCAGCATGCGGGCGAGTGCCCGGTCACCCGGCAGCCCCACTGCAATCTGCGCGAATGCTTAGGCACCCGAACCTGTCTGTGCAATGAAATCCTGAAAGGTTTACAGGAGCCTTGCAATCAGGGGCACCGCGAAGGGTTCACTAGGCTTGTAATCGAACTGCAACATCGCCATTGAACGCCCCGAGGGACACAGCAGCGGCGGCCCATATCCATGAACTTTACGAACCCGTTTTGCGATGCCGACGGCGACAAGCTGCGCGAGGAGTGCGGCGTGTTCGGCGCGATCGGTGCGGCCGATGCTTCGGCAGTGACCGCGCTGGGCCTCCACGCCCTGCAACATCGCGGGCAGGAAGCGGCCGGTATCTGCAGCTTCGACGGGACCGAATTCTTCCAGCGGCGCGGCAATGGCCATGTGGCGGAAAACTTCTCCAGCCAGGATGCCATCGCCGAACTGCCCGGAACGATGGCCGCGGGCCATGTCCGCTATTCCACCACCGGCGGCGCCGGTTTGCGCAATGTCCAGCCGCTTTATGCCGACCTTGCCAGCGGCGGGTTCTCGGTTGCCCACAACGGCAACATCTCGAACGCTGCCACCCTGCGCCAGGCGCTGGTGGAAAAGGGCGCGATTTTCCAGTCCACGTCCGATACCGAAGTCATCATCCATCTGGTCGCAACCAGCCGTTACCCGACCATGATCGACCGGTTGATCGACGCGCTGCGGATGATCGAGGGTGCCTATTCCCTGGTAGTGATGACGCCCGAAGGCATGATCGCCTGCCGCGATCCGCTGGGCATTCGTCCGCTGGTAATGGGTAGGCTGGGCGATGCGACCTTGTTTGCCAGTGAAAGCGTCGCCTTCGACATTTCCGGTGCGGAGTTCCTGCGCCAGGTCGAGCCGGGGGAAATCGTTCGCGTGGATCATGACGGCAATGTGGAATCGCTGCGCCCGTTCGGCACCCACCGCGCGCGCCCCTGCATCTTCGAGCACGTCTATTTCAGCCGCCCCGATTCGATTTTTGACGGACGCAGTGTTTACGCAGCCCGTAAGGCGATCGGCGCCCAGCTCGCAATCGAAAATCCGTGCGACGCCGATCTGGTGGTGCCGGTGCCCGATAGCGGCGTTCCGGCCGCCATTGGTTACGCCCAGCAATCCGGACTGCCCTTCGAACTCGGCATTATTCGCAGCCATTATGTCGGGCGCACATTCATCCAGCCATCCGATGGCGCGCGAAATTCGGGGGTGAAGCGCAAGCACAACGCCAATCGCGGCCTTGTGGAAGGCAAGCGGATCGTGCTGATCGACGACAGTATCGTGCGCGGCACCACCAGCCTGAAAATCGTGGAAATGATGCGCGAGGCAGGCGCTTCCGAAGTGCATTTCCGCGTGGCCAGCCCGCCCACGGCACATAGCTGCTATTACGGTGTCGATACGCCCGAACGATCCAAGCTGCTCGCCGCGCGGATGGATGTGGAACCGATGCGCGAATTCATCCAGGCGGACAGCCTTGCTTTCGTCTCCATCGCCGGGCTATATCGTGCGGTCGGCGGGATCCCGCGCAATGACGACGCTCCGCAGTTCTGCGACGCCTGCTTCACCGGCGATTACCCCACGCGCCTGACCGATCTGCAAGGCGCGCAGGCAGATGATGCCCAACTCAGCTTCGGTAACGGGACGGCCCGCAAGAACACCGTCGCCAGCACGGTAAGTTAGGGCACGCCACCCATGCAACAAGACGGCCAACTCGAAGGGCGCACTGCGCTGGTCACCGGCGCGAGCCAGGGTATCGGCGCGGCTACGGCTAAAGCGCTGGCGGCGGCTGGCGCGCATGTCATCCTGACTGCGCGCGATGTGCGCAAACTGGAAGCGGTGGAGGACGAAATTCATGACGCCGGGGGCGCATCCACCATTGCGCCGATGGACCTGACCGAACCCGATTCCGTCGCGCGTCTTGCGGCGGCAATCGGCGGGCGCTGGGATACGCTGGATATCATGGTGCTGTCGGCGGCATACCTGCCTACTCTCACCCCGGTAACCCAGATCGATCCGAAGCAGTTCGCGACCGCTATCACGACCAATTTACTCGCAACGCAGGCCCTGTTGGCAGCGTTCGATCCCCTGTTGAAGCGTTCGAAGAAAGGCCGCATCATCGGCCTAACCAGCAGTGTAGGTCACAATCCGCGCGCCTTCTGGTCCGCTTACGGAACGACCAAGGCCGCGTTTGAAAGCCTGCTCGACAGCTATGCAATGGAGGTTGCCAAAATGGGCGATCTGCGCGTCGCCATCGTCGATCCCGGCTCCACCCGGACCGCCATGCGGGCCAAGGCCTATCCGGGCGAAGATCCGGCGACGGTCAAGTCACCCGACATCGTGGCAGCGCGGATCGTGGAACTTGCCGATGGCGATTTCGAAACCCGCCACCGTGAGCGTATCGACGAAGCGTGAGGGCTAGCCTGAGAAGGCCAGTCCGAGAAACCGCGCGCAAGCCGACGTCTCAACCATTAGCGCCTTCTATTATCGCCCTCCGCGCAGCCGGATGGTTAATATCGCTTAAGCGCGCCTGTCAAATTTGCTGCAACCCCAATGCTTCATGCCGTGCACACCGGAACTCGAAAGGCCGTCGCAACTGGCGCGCTTGTGGTGATGTCGCACGGCCGTATCCCTTGGGGGTAGAGCTTAAGCGACTGTGGGATGCAGAGAATGATGTTCGACAGCAAAACCGACTACCAGATCGCCAGCCAGGAAGACCGGTGCGCGCCGCGCACGAAGCTTGTAATCCCTTCCAGGCTTCGGGTCAGCGGCGGCCGCGCATTCCAGACGGAAGTTCATGACCTTTCGATTTCCGGCTTTTCCGCCAGTTGTGTGACCCGCTTGAAGGCGGGGCAGATGTGTTGGCTGACACTGCCGGGGCTGGAATCTCTGGATGCACAGGTCGTGTGGTGGGAAGAACGCATGGTCGGCTGCGCGCTGGGCAGCTTGCTTAGCCCGATCGTGCACGACAACATCCTTGCCCGTTATGGCATACGCGAAGTCGTGCGTCCCTGATCAGCCCGCTCACTGGTCGGGATATGCTACTGCGCCAGCCCAGCCTCAATCGCCGCCATCAACATCAGCCGGTCCGTGCTGAGCGCCTGACCGGTGGCCGTCGGCCAGTTTGACAGGATCGTAATTACCGCATCGCGCTTCGGTGAGAGCGTAACCGACTGCCCAAAAATGCCCTGCGCGCCGTAGTTCTCGCCGGGATAGGTCCACCACTGATAGCCATACCCGAACCCGCCGCCAAACTGCACCTGCGGCTTGCCTGCTTCGGCAAACCATCCATCCGGCACCACGCCGGCCCCGCCTTCCAGAGCCAGCAGGCCGAAGCGCGTGTAATCTGCCAGCGTCAATGACAGACAGCAGCCGCCGATATTGCGGCCCGTCAGGTCCGACATCCAGAACAGGCTATCGTCGAAGCCAGCAGGATCGGCGATCTTGTCCTTCGCATAAACGGCGAGCGATGTGCCAACCGCCTTTTCCACCAGCACGCCGATCAGATTGGTTTCGCCGGTCTTGTAAACGAACTTCTCCCCCGCCGGCACTTCCCGCGGGAGCGTTTTCATATACGTCACCACTTGGTCTTCACCCGGGACCGGCGTGACGGAGAACATCATCGCAACGTCGCTTTTGGGATCGGTATAATCCTCGTTCCAGCGAACGCCGGACGTCATCGTGGCCAGCTGTTCCACCGTCACATCGTCATACGCGCTACCGCGCAGGCCGGGCACATATTGCGAAACCGGATCGTCCAGCGATGTGATGAAACCATCCTTCACCGCCGCGCCCAGAAGGGTCGAGGTAAAGCTCTTGGCGACCGAAAAGCTAGTCCAACGCTGGTCGGGCGCGAAGTCTAGACCGTATGCTTCGTGCCGCACCTTGCCATCCTGTACCACCATCATTCCGGCGACCGTTCCCTTGGCCATGTAGGCGTCGATGGCGGCGCGCGTTGCCGCTGGAAGCGCCTCGCCGGCTGACAGCGCACGGGCTTTTGCCGGCGGCGCAACCTCGTGGCCGGGATAGTAACGCTCCATCATGCGGAAACGGGCGGACCGCGTCGCATCGTCCCAGAAGAGCACTTCGGCCCCCTGAATTTCGAGCGGTTCGGCAGGCACGCTGGCTGTGACGGCCGCCGAAGTTACAGGAGCAACAGGCCGGTCCGCGACCGCAGTTGAGCAAGCGGACAGCGCCAGCGCCGCGCCCATGGTGAAGCCGAAAGCGGGCCAGTGCCCCAAAGTCCTGCGCATCCTCATTCTCCCTTGTAGCTTTCCGGCTTTACGAGCGTGACCTGGTGGACGTCGATGCCCCCACCGCGGAACCCGCCTTCGCAATACATCAGATAATAGCGCCAAAGCCGCACGAACTGATCGTCGAAACCGTCCGGCAATGCGCCTTCCGCGGCGGCGGCATCGAATGCCTCGCGCCAAATGCATAGCGTTTCGGCGTAATGCTGACCAAAGTCGGTTCGGTCGCGCCATTCCAGCCCGCGTTCCTGCGCCAAAGCGCGAAACTCGCTGGTGCGGATCAGCAGCCCGCCGGGGAAAATATAGGCCTGGATGAAGTCGGCGCTGGCGGCATAAGCGTCGAACAGATCGTCGCGAATGGAGATATACTGGATCGCCGCGCGGCCGCCCGGTTTCAGATTGCGCGCGATGCAATCCATGTAGCTCGGCCAGTATTCCCGCCCCAGCGCCTCGACCATTTCCACGCTGAAGATGCCGTCATACTGGCCGTCCACATCGCGGTAATCGCGCTCGAGGAACCGGACTGCGCCGGCAAGGTCTTCGGGCAGTGCTTCTTTGGCCCATGCCAGCTGTTCGGGCGACAAGCTGATGGCGTCGATGTCCACCCCCTGCCCAGCGATAATCGCCGACGCGCCGCCCCAGCCGCACCCGATTTCCAGTAATTTCTGGCCATCGCGCGGCTGCAACCGCTGCTGAATCGCCGCAATCTTGCCGAGCTGGCCGTAGGAAAGCTCGCTCGTCATTTGCTGGTATTCGTTCGGCTCCCCCATCACGCCCCACAGCGCGCTGGAATAGGTCATCGTTTCGTCGAGCCACGCGGCGTAGAAATCATTGCCCAGATCGTAATGCGCACGAATGTTGCGCGCCGCGCCGTCTTTCGTGTTGCGATTGAACCAGTGCGCTACCCGCGCGGCGAGCCGCATCGGACCCTTCGCCCGCGCCGTCCCGCCAAGTGTGGCGGCATTCGCCATGAACAGCGCAAACAGCGGCACCGGGTCGGGGCTGCTCCACTCGCCTGCTTCCCACGCCTGATACCAGCCGATGGAACCGTTCGTGGCCAGCCGCAGCAAGGCGCGCCAATCGTGTAGTGTTACCTCACAATCGAAGCCCTCCGCACGCCCACCCAGCATTCGCTCCGACCCATCGGGCAACGTCGCGCGCAACGACCCTGTCGCAAGGCCGCGATCGATATGGTCGAGCACTTTGGCAAAGCCGGGGGCGACCAGACGGCTGAAGATACCGACTTTCCGTTCGAAACGACCTGCGCCCCGAAGCAAAACATCTCCGCGCTGTATATCCTGCGTCGTCATGGCGCCCGCTATGGCGCGGGTGCCTGCAGGCCGCAAGGGCGGCATGGCGCGCTAGTCCTGCCCTGCCTTCATCTCGCGATAGGCGGATAGTGCGCGCTCCCGCGCTTCCTTGTGGCCGATCAATTTATCGGGATACGTGCCGGGCCGGTGTTCAGGATCGGGATCATGGATCTGGTCGTCCGGCAGGTCCGCCAGTTCGGGCACATATTCGCGGATATATCCCGCCGCGTCGAACTTGTCCGACTGGCTGAGCGGGGCCATGATCCGCACGAACATGTTGCTGTCCACCCCGGTGCCCGACACCCACTGCCAGTTGGTAGAATTGCTGGCGTAATCGCCATCGACCAGCGTGTCCCAGAACCATTTTTCGCCGTGTCGCCAGTCGATCAGCAGGTGCTTCACGAGGAAGCTGGCAGTAATCATCCGCACGCGGTTGTGCATCCACCCGACCTGCCAAAGCTGCCGCATCCCGGCATCGACGATGGGATAACCGGTGCGGCCCCGCTGCCACGCCTCGAGGTCGTCTGCGATCAGGTGTCCGGCATTCGGGTTGCGCCACAGGCTGTTGTCGTAATCGCGATAAGGTTCCTCGCCATATTTCGGGAACTGCATGATTACGTTCTGAGCGTAATCGCGCCAGATCAGTTCCTTTTCGTATGTTTTCCAGCCCTCGCTGCGCTTGTCTTTCAGCCGGTGCCAGATGGTGACGGGTGATATTTCGCCCCAATGCAGATGCGGAGACATTTGGCTGGTGGTGTTCTGCGACGGGAGGTTCCGGCCTTCGTCATAGTCGCCAACCTCGTCCGCCCACCATTCCAGCCGTTCGTGCGCGGCATCCTCACCGACTTTCCAGAAGTCGCGGAAACCGCCCGCCCAGTCCGGCCTGGTCGGAAGCAGGTCCCAGTCCGCTAACTCGTCGCTTTCCGGCATGGCGGATGGCTGCGCGATGTTTTCTGGCGGTGCAAGCGCGTCACGCGGCGGGAAATGCTCCAGCACCGTCCGGGAGAACGGCGTAAAAATCTTGTACGGATCGCCGGAGCCAGTTTTGGCAGTGCCGGGGGGCAACAGGTAATTGCCGTCGTGGAGGACCAGTTCGCAACCATCGGGAAGCGCATCGCGCAGGTCTTCCTCAGCCTCGCGAAACCATGGTTCGTAATGCCGGTTGGCATGAACCGCTCCGGCGCCGATCTCATCGGCAATCCCTGCAAGGACGGACACGCTGTCACCGCGCCGCATGACGATATGGGCGTTGTGTTTGCCGAAGCTGTAGCCGAGGCTTTCCAGCGAATGATGCAGCCACCAGCGATGCGCGCCGCCATAGGCACGATCGCCCGGACGGTCCTCATCCAGCACGAACACAGGTACAACCGGCCCAGCCTTGGCAGCAGCATGGAGCGCAGGCTGGTCCGCCATGCGCAGATCGCGCCGCAGCCAGACGATTTGGTTCTTCGCCAAGTTTACACTCCCGCTCATCCTGAGCTTGTCGAAGGATTGTCCTTCACTACCGCGCGACACATAACAGAAGTGCAGTCCTTCGACAGGCTCAGGACGAGCGGTTTCTTACGAACGGATTTAGTTTGCGGGAAGTTCCTCGCAGCGGATATCCGGTAGCTCAACCGTAAACCGATCGCGCGCCCTTGGATCGTAGAAGCGTGCATCGCGGAGCAGGACGGAACCATCAGGTGCACGTTCGGCAAAGGGTGCGCGGGACCAGAAGAGGAAGGCTCGTACTTCCGCATCGGTACTGTCGGCGACTTCGCCTGGCCAACGGCACGGTTGGGAAGTGATCGGGTCGCCTTCCAGATGTAGCGTCCCGCGGTCTGTCGGGGCTGTCGACCAGCGATTGGGCGCATGACCGATCAGCCCTTCGCGGTCCCAAAAGGCACCCGGCACCGGCGATGCGATAACCGTCGCCCCGCCCCCGAACGCATCTTGCAACATGTTTGCTTTAACTGAGGTATACCAGCCGTTCACGCCGATGTAGACCAGCCCGATAGCCAGCGCCTGCCGCGCAGTCTTCCGCCAGGTGCCTCCGCGCTTTTCCTGCCGCAGCGACCACCAAGTCGCGAAGCCCATCAGGCCCCACAGCCACACATCGATGATGAACAGCGTGTCGCCGTAGAACCACCGGCTCGAAAACGGCTCCAGCAAACGGATGCCGTACACGTTCAGCCAGTCGAGCGCCGGGTGGGTCAGGCAACCGATGAACGCGAGCGCATAGAGCCAGCCGAAGCGTACAGGTGGACGACCCCCGGGCCTTTTTCCCCGCTTCGTTTGCCAGCGGTCGAAAACATACAAAAGCCCCGCCAGCACCAACGGCAGCAGTACCAGCGCAGGTGGGCCATGGGTGATGCCGCGCCGGAAGCCGAGATGTTCCAGCCCGTCCAGCCAGAAGAAACATGCCGCGTCCACATCTGGCAGGTTCGCGCCGATAATCAGCGCAGGCATGGCAAGGCCGGTCTTGCGCTTCAGTCCCGTCTGGCCGAGCAATGCCCCGACGAGGCTGTGAGTCAGATTGTCCATGCCGCCCCGCTACATCGGCAGCCCCCAAAGAAAAAGGGCGGCAGGTTACCCCGCCGCCCGTTTCCGGTTTGCGTAGACGCGCAAATCAGCCGATCGTTTCCCCGCGACGTGCGGATGTGAACTCGCGCTGCGACAGGTATGTGTCGCCATTGACGTCGTAATAGAAGAACGAATCCGCCGCCTTGTTGGCTTGTTCGGCGCTGACATAGGGCTTCGTTTCGTCATTCGCCTTGGGCGCATTCGGATCGAGCGGCACGGCCCAGATCGCATATTCCGCCACCGACAGTTTTCCGTCGCCATTCCGGTCGAGATAGGACCAAGTCATGTCCTCGCGCGCCTTCATGTTGCTGTTGGCATCGCGCTTGGGAGTATCGGACTGCGCCTGGGAGGCGTTCTCCATGTCCTGACCCGCAGGTTCGGGGACTGCCTTCACATCGTCCTTCTCTTCGAGAATATCCGTGCGATAACCGTCATATTCACTGTTGAACGCGTCCGCATCGAATTCGGCGCGCCGTTCGGCTGCCGCTTCGCTCAGAGTATAATCCTGCGCCATCGGGTCGTATTCCGCCTTCGGTTCGGCCACGACCACGTCGTTATTTTCCGCAACTTCCGGTTCCCCGCACGCCGCCAAGGCGAGCGTCAGTGTCGATGCGGCAAGCAGGCTGGTTCTGGTAAGCTTCAATTGTATCTCCATGTGATTACGCCCGCGAAAGCGAGCTTCGCGCCACCAATGAGTGAACGCGGATTTCGGTCCATAAAAGAAAACGCGGTGCGATTATCCGGGCCGGCGACGCGACCTATTGATTGGCCTATTGCGGGTCCTGCGCGGTGCCGTCCACCGTCCATGTCTGCCCGCTGGCCAGCAGCTTCGCCAGATTTGCAACCTTGCCGCTGGATGCCTGTTCGCGTTCCGCGATGACGGCGCTTTCGAAGGTCGGGCGCGGATCGTCGTACAACACGCCCAACGCCATCGGGTACGGACCAAACGGCATTTCCGCCAGCAAATGCGCCATCATGCGGTTTTTCGCGTCGTGCCGCGTCACGCCGGCCACCTGCCAGTCGTCGCCGTTCACATCGACCACGTCGAATGCCATGCGCTCCGCATCGAAGGACAGGCCTTTCACCCCGCCGGTTTTCTCGCTCCCGAACAGCATCGGTTCGCCATCTTCCAGCCAGAGTTGATGTTCCTCGGCACCTTTGGGCGCGGCGAAGGCTTCGAACACGTCCTTGTTGTAGACGATGCAGTTCTGGAAAATCTCGATGAACGCCGCGCCCTGATGTGCATGCGCCGCTTTCAGCACTTCGGGCAGTTTCTTCGACACATCGAACCCGCGCGATACGAACCGTGCGCCCGCCCCCAGTGCGAAAGCGCACGGGTTGGCCGGGTGATCGACGCTGCCGAGCGGGCTCGACGGGCTTTTCGTGCCCTCCCGGCTGGTCGGGCTGGCTTGTCCCTTGGTCAGGCCGTAAATCTCGTTGTTGAACAGCATGATCTGCATATTCACGTTGCGACGCAGCACGTGCATCATGTGATTGCCGCCAATGCTCAGCCCGTCACCATCGCCCGTGACCAGCCACACGTCGAGATCGGGATTGGCCAGCTTCGTACCCGTCGCCAGCGCCGGGGCACGGCCGTGGATCGTGTGGAAGCCGTAGCTCTCCATGTAATACGGGAAGCGGCTGGAACAGCCGATGCCGGAAATGAACACCGTATTCGCGGGGTCCGCACCCAGCTCAGGCAACGTGCGCTGCACGGCTTTCAGGATCGCGTAATCCCCGCAACCAGGACACCAGCGTACTTCCTGGTCGGTTTCCCAGTCCTTCAGCGTGGTTTCGATTTTCACAGGTGCGTTCATGGCATCAACCTAACAAAACCCCAGACCCGCTCGCCCTGAGCTTGTCGAAGGGCTGTCCTTAATTTTTGGCGCGGCGTCGAAGTGAAGGACAATCCTTCGACAAGCTCAGGATGAGCGGGACTTATGTAAAGCTCAATCATTCGTCACCGGACTCGGCAATTGTGCGTCGTTCACCGCCACCTCGCCGCCTTCGTTATCGGGAATACCATCGAAATATTTTGCAATCGCTTCTTCCATTTCGGCGATCTGGAACGGCTGACCGCTGGTTTTGGTCAGCGGAGTCGCGTCGACCAGATATTGATCCCGCAGCACCGTTTTCAGCTGCCCGGTGTTCATTTCCGGCACCAGCACGTGGTCGAAGCCGTGCAGAAGATCGCCCAGATTGGCGGGCATCGGCCAGATGTGGCGGATGTGGATGTGTGCCACGCTGTTACCCTTGGCGCGCGCGCGGCCCACCGCTTGATGGATTGGACCGTAGGTGCTGCCCCAACCGACCACGGCCAGTATCCCGCCAGCTTCACCGCGGGCGATTTCCTGATCCGGCACCGCTACGCCCAGCACCTTGTTCTTGCGCGCGTCGGTCATTGTCTGATGGTTGTCGGGCGCGTAGTCGATATGGCCGGTTCCTTCCGCTTTCTCGATGCCGCCGATGCGGTGCATCAGGCCGGGTGTGCCGGGCTTGATCCACGGGCGCGCGCCTTTCTCATCGCGGGCATAGGGAAGCAGCTCGCCGTCGGGACCTGCGTTGGTTTCCGCCATGAATTTGGCGGGAAACGGGGTGTAGCTTTCAGGGTCCGGCACCTTCCACGGCTCTGCCGCATTGGCGATGTAGCCATCGGTCAGCAGCATCACCGGGGTCATGTATTCAACCGCGATCCGGCATGCCTCGATCGCGCAATCGAACGCGTCCGATGGGCTGCGCGCGGCGATTACCGGCAGCGGCGCGTCGCCATTGCGGCCATAGACGGCCTGGTAAAGATCGCTCTGCTCGGTCTTGGTCGGAAGGCCGGTCGACGGCCCGCCGCGCTGGCTGTTAACGATGACGAGCGGCAATTCGGTCATGATGGCGAGGCCCATTGCCTCCGTCTTCAAGGCAATGCCCGGACCTGACGACGAGGTGACGCCTAGCTGCCCGGCATAGCTGGCACCGATGGCGGCGCAGATCGCCGCAATCTCGTCCTCTGCCTGGAACGTGGTGACGCCATATTCCTTCAGCCGTGCCAGATGATGCAGGATCGCAGACGCTGGCGTAATCGGATAGCCGCCGAAGAACATCGGCAAATCAGCCAGCTGCGCGCCAGCAACCAACCCCAAGGAGATACTCTCCGCGCCGGTAACGGTACGGTACAAACCAGGCTCGGACGGTGCGGGGGGCAGGTCCACCTGCTTGAGCGGCCCAGCCAGCTCGGCCGTTTCGCCATAGGCATGCCCCGCATCCAGCGCGGCGATATTGGCGTTTGCGATGTCGGGCTTGGATTTGAACTTGGCATTCAGCCAATCATGGATCGGATCGCGCGGACGGTCGAACATCCACAGCGCCAGCCCGAGCGTCCACATATTCTTACAGCGCAGCGCGTCTTTCTTACCCAGCCCGAATGGCTCGACCGCCTGGATCGTCAGCGCGGAAATATCGAACAGCAGCGTGTCGAACTTCGCCAGCGTATCGTCTTCCAGCGGCGACACATCGTATTTCGCCTTGTCGAGGTTACGCTTCGTAAACTCGCCAGTATCGGCAATCACCAGTCCGCCCGGTTTCAGCGCAGCCAGATTCACCTTCAAAGCGGCAGGGTTCATCGCGACCAGCACATCGGGCGCGTCGCCAGCGGTGTTGATCTCGCGGCTGCCGAAGTTGATCTGGAAGGCGGACACCCCGAACAACGTGCCCTGCGGCGCGCGAATTTCGGCCGGAAAATCGGGGAAAGTGGCAAGATCGTTGCCCGCCAGCGCGGTGGACAGGGTGAACTGCCCGCCGGTCAGCTGCATCCCGTCACCGCTATCGCCGGCAAAACGCACGGTTACCGCATCGGGCGCTGCCTGCGGGCCCTCGCCCGGAAGTGCGTCATATTTCTTTTCGGCGCTGTTTGTTTCGGCGGTAGTCGCCATGCAATCTGTCCTGTCGCGCGCCACGCGGCGCCATCGTTACCCCGCACCTATGCCCCATGTCCGCCCCGGACAATGAAGTTTTTTATCCCCGCAAGATAATTCGCCCATGGCAAAGGAGGCAAGCTTGGCTAGGATGGGTGGCAATTCAGGACCTGAACAGGATCACGCCATGCCCGATACCGAAGCCGATACCGACCATTTCGTGCGCGACGATACGCGCGCTTTCCTCGCCATGCTGGAAGCCATGAATGGCCCGAACATGGAGGATATGGAGCTGGGCGAGGCGCGCATGTCGATGCGTGCGATGGGTTCGATCGCAGAAGCCGATGCGCAGGATGTGGCCGTGGTCCGCGACCTTACCTGCCCTGGTCCGGCAGGCGAGATACCGTTGCGGTTTTACGATACGAAAGACACGCGCGGGCCGACGCCGGTCGTGATGTTCTTCCATGGCGGCGGGTTCGTGATCGGCGATCTGGAAGTTTATGACAGCCTATGCCGCGAGATCGCGCACCAGCTCGATCTGCCGGTTGTGTCGGTCGATTACCGGCTCGCCCCCGAAGCACCCTTCCCCGCCGCTCCCGACGATTGCGAGGCGGCGGCGCGCTGGGTCGCGTCCTCTCCCAAAGCGCTGGACCGCGAAGTCACGGGGTTGGTCATCACGGGCGACAGCGCAGGCGGCAATCTGACCATCGTGACCACCAACCAGCTGGCGAACGAACCGGCGGACGTACCGGTCATTGTGCAGGCACCGATCTATCCGATTGCGGATGACATTTCGCAGCACCAGAGCCTGAAGGATTTCGCCGAGGGGTTCCTCCTCGACAGCAAGACGATGGGCTGGTTCACGCGCAGCTATGCCGGCGATGCGGACGATCCGCGTCACACGCCGATGGTGGGCGACTGTTCCAACACGCCGCCCACGGTGATCTGCACCGCCGGCCTCGACCCGCTGCGCGATTCGGGGCGGAACTACGCCGCGCATTTGATCCAGCAGGGGACAGAAGTCAGCTACTTCGAATTTCCCGGCATCATTCACGGCTTTACCACTTTGCGAAAGGCGATCCCCAGCGGTCAAGCCGATCTTGATACATTCCTCGCCGCCATCAAGGTGAAGCTGGACGCGTTCCAGCAGGGCGGAGCGAACTGAGATGGCACGCGAGGGAGCTGCGATGGAGTTGAAGAAAGACGCTGGCTACCGCCCATGCGTCGGGGTGATGCTGGTCAACAGGGCGGGCAAGGTTTTCGTCGGGCGGCGCATCGACAACAAGGATAGCGGCTTCTGGCAAATGCCGCAGGGCGGCGTCGACGAAGGCGAAGATCTGGCCGCGGCGGCCCTGCGCGAACTGGCGGAAGAAACCGGCGTTACCGGCCAGCACGTGACCCTGCTGGCGCAGACACCCGAACCGCTCCGGTACGATCTGCCGGACGAGCTTATGGGGAAGCTATGGGGCGGCAAATATCGCGGGCAGGAACAGATCTGGTTCCTGGCGCGGTTTTCCGGTGAGGAAACCGACATCGATCTGGATGCTCATGAGCAGGCTGAGTTTTGCGAATGGAAATGGGTCGATGCGGCCGATCTGGCGGGTATGATCGTGCCGTTCAAACAGCACATCTATCGCCGTGTGGTCGCCGAATTCCAGTCCTTGCTGTGAGTTGGTAACAATCAGGCAGAGCTGGTGTTCACGACCAGAACGTCATTGCCGAGATACCTCAGCATATCGCTCGTCTGACTGCCCAGCGTGGCCTGCCGGAACCCGCCACTGCCATGGCTGCCGAGCACTACAAGAGCCTCGCTCTCGCTTCCGTCCCCGCATTGCTTTTCGATGGATTCGGCGATCGCGTCCAACGCGTTTCCCTGCGCGACCAGAGTGGTTGCGCTTGCCAGGTCCGGGGCATCGCCGATCAGGTCTTCTTTGAACGATGCCATCTGCTGGAGTGCATTCTGTTCCCACTCGTCACGCACGTGAGCGTCGCGCTGGAAACCGCTATAGGGCACGTGCCAGCCATGTACGATATGCATCGTCGCATCCGGGAACAGGCGCGCCGCTTCCTTTATCGCGAATGCGGAACCGGCTGAAAAATCGGTTCCGGCAAACAGATGCTTGTAAGGTGACCGTGCGCGGAGCTTGACGACCAGCACGGGACACGCGGTGTTACGCAGAACGTAATCGACCGCCGTTCCTAGAAAATAATCGCCAAGCGAATTATAGCGCGCCGGGCCTAGCAAAAGCATGTCCGGCCTTGTTTCTTCACAATCGCGCGCGATAGCCTTGGTCGGCGATCCTTCGGGGAAGGCAAACTGTGTCTCGCACGATGTTTCGCCGACCGAATCGCGCATCTTGCGGTTCAGCCGGCCCCAATCCGCCTCTTCGGCTTCCGTATGGTTGAGTGCGTGAATAACCCGCACGCCGCTACCGCGCTCCTCGCAAAGTTGCAGAGCCCGGTCGACCGCCCGATCGGACCTGCCGCTGAAATCTGTTGCCACCAATATCGTCATATTGCTGCCCTTGCGCTGATTTAGTTGTTTTGCGTAACCTGCGCGTCTGGCATGACGGCCTCTGCTGTGAGCACGCGCGGCTGGGGGCCCTGCGCGATGACAGCAGCCAGGGTCCGCGTTTCTGTACAGCCGCTTCCGCACATGGATTCCAGCCTGGCAAGGTTTGCGCGCGCCTGTGTAACGGCACCCTTTTCGAGCAACGCCGCGCCTTCGCCGGACATCGCGGCGAAGTTCTTCGGTTCGCGGGCAAGTGCCACGCGGTAATAGGCGATCGCCTTGCCCTGCAATCCGTCGCGGCGGGCGGCTTCGGCCAGATCGATGAACAGTTCCGTGTAGCCGGGATCGACCGCTAGGGCCGCTTCGAAAGCATCGACCGCCTTTTGCGGCTGTCCGGCAGCAAGCGCTGCCCGGCCCTCGGTCGCCAAGACCACTGCGCGCGAATCGGGTTCGTACCCCTCGGCGTATCCGACGCTCGCGGTGACAGCGGCTAGCAGCGAAAGGGCGGCGGCGGCTGGGGCGAAACGCATGATTAACTCCTTGAGGCGGGACACAGTCGGGGGCGCAGTCTGCTCCATAGCCACAGGGGTTAACACGCCAAAACTAGACTCGCGATGAAAAAACCGTCCGTACCGTCATGATACGGAGTGAGCCTTGTGCCGTCACCGTGCCCCCGGCCCGCTGGAAGCGCCGGTCGCTGCGCCTTCCAGTCTGGATTGGCTTCCAGAAAAGCCGCAATCCGGTCCGGCCCCTCCTGATCCAGTAGCGAGCAGGTGACGAACACCAGCCGTCCGCCGGGTTTCACGAGACTTGCGCCGATGGCCAGCAAACGATCCTGCACGGCGGCGAATTCGTCCAGTACGTCAGGCGACAGCCGCCAGCGTGTTTCCGGCTTGCGCCGCCAGGTGCCGCTGCCCGAACATGGCGCGTCGACCAGCACGGCATCGGCGGATGCGTTCCACGGCTCCAGCCGCTCCGCTTCCTTGTTCGGATTGAGCAGCACGGTCTCGATATTGGTCGCCCCTGCGCGCACCATCCGGTGATTGCATTCGCCCAGCCGCCGCCGATCTGTGTCGGACGCGATCAGCGTGCCGAGATTGTCCATTGCCGCGGCCAGCGCAAGCGCCTTGCCGCCCGCACCGGCACATAGATCGATCACCGTCTCGCCGGCCTTGGCTTCCACGGCGAGGCAGGCGATCTGACTGCCCAGATCTTGCACTTCCAGCTTTCCGTCTTTCGCCTCGGCCCAGTCGTCCACCCGCGTTCCGGTGGGGTATCGGATGGCGTGCGGCGCAACCAGCGCCTCGCCTTCATGCGCTGCCATAACCGCGCCGCGATCGGTTTTCAGCGAGTTGACCCGCACATCCAGCGGCGCGCGGCTCAGCAGAGCGGTCGCTTCGTCGCCGGTTATGTCCGATTGGAACAGCTTGCGCACCAGCCAGTCCGGCGCCACGCCGCCCGGTGTCGGCTCCTCGCCTTCTCCTATAGCTGCAGGGCCGTATTGCGACCCGTCGAACAGGGGCAGGATTTGCGGATCGGTCTGGGCCAGCCGCAGCATCGCGGCACGCCCGTTTGCCGGTACCGGCCCGCAGGCGCGAATGGCCCCGAACACCAATTCGCGTACCGCGCGGCGGTCCTTCGATCCGGCGTAGCGGTTGGCGCGCGCCCATTCGGACATAATGCGATCGGCTGGCGCGGTCTTGCTCTGCGCGGCGATGATTACCTTATCGAGAATATCGATGGCGGCCTGGATGCGGGCGGAAGGTGTCACCGCGTGGGGTAATTCGGGGCTTCGCGGGTAATCGACACGTCGTGGACATGGCTTTCCGCAAGACCTGCATTGGTGATCCGCACAAATTCGGCGCGGGTCTGCAAATCGGAAATCGTGGCGGAGCCGGTATAGCCCATCGCCGCGCGCACCCCGCCGACCAGCTGGTGCACCACATTGGCGGCCGGACCCTTGTAAGGCACCTGCCCCTCGATCCCTTCGGGTACCAGCTTCTGCGCGCTGACATCCTGCTGGAAATAACGATCGGCACTGCCGCGGGCCATCGCGCCGACGCTGCCCATGCCGCGATAACTCTTGTAGCTGCGGCCCTGATACAGGAACGTATCGCCCGGTGCTTCCTCCGTCCCAGCCAGCATTGATCCGATCATCACGGCAGAGGCTCCTGCGGCCAGTGCCTTGGCCGCATCGCCGCTCGTCCGCAGACCGCCATCGGCGATCACCGGCACACCGTCCTTCGCGGCTTCCTCGGCGCTTTCCATGACTGCGGTCAGTTGCGGCACGCCGACGCCTGCAACCACGCGAGTGGTGCAGATGGAGCCGGGTCCGATCCCGACCTTCACCCCGTCGGCCCCGGCGTCGATCAGCGACCGCGTGGCAGCGGCGGTGGCGACGTTGCCAGCGATCACCTGCACCGAATTGGAAAGCTTCTTGGTCCGTTCGACCGCGCGCGCCACATCCTTGTTATGGCCATGCGCGGTGTCGATGATGATGACGTCCACTTCGGCATCGATCAGCGCCTCGGTCCGTTCGAACCCCTTGTCGCCCACGGTGGTGGCAGCGGCGACCAGCAGGCGTCCGCCCGCATCCTTGGTCGCATGCGGGTAATTCACCGCCTTTTCGATATCCTTGACCGTGATCAGGCCGATGCAGCGGTAATCGTCATCCACCACGATCAGTTTTTCAATGCGGCGCTGGTGCAGCAAGGTGCGCGCTTCCTCCTGCCCGGTGCCAAGCGGCACCGTGGCAAGATTCTCGCTGGTCATCAGTTCGCGGATCGGTTGTTTGGGGTTGGCAGCGAAGCGCACATCGCGATTGGTCAGGATGCCGACCAGCTTGCCGCCCTTATCTACTACTGGAATACCGCTGATGCGGTTGGCGGTCATGATCTCTTGCGCCTCACCCAGCGTGGCGTCGGGCGAGATGGTGATGGGGTTCACCACCATGCCGCTTTCGAACCGTTTGACGGCGCGTACGGCGGCGGCTTGCTCGTCCACTTCCAGATTGCGGTGCAGTACGCCGATCCCACCGAGCTGCGCCATGACGATGGCCATATCAGCCTCTGTCACGGTGTCCATCGCCGCGGAAATGACCGGGATATTCAACCCGATTTCGCGCGTCAGCTTCGTTCGGGTGTCCGCCGTGCTGGGCATGATATCGCTTTCACCCGGGCGCAGAAGCACATCATCGAAAGTGAGGCCGAGAGGAATGTCGAGATTTGCCACGGGATAAGCTCGCTTGCGTGTGGGAGGGCGGGTGCGGGAATGCGGGTGGCGGCCCATGTAACCGCACTTGCACCTTTTCGCTAGTGCAGCATCACGACATTCGCCGCCCTGTACCGGAAATGATGCGCCTGCGCAGGGTGCAGGCGCTACCCCGCGGTCTAACCGCCATCGCTACACTGGTTCGCACCGGCGAACGTTGGCGCGCCCCATAGTTATCTTCGAAAATCTCAATGACGCAAAAGATAATTTTATCATCGAATCGAGTAATTTTATAAATCTCTGCGAAAATTTCTAATAAAAATTCGCAATCTAATAATTATTGAATTTTTCTTTGAAGCATTTACGTATTATATTGTCTGTAAACAAAGGAGGATGCTATGATTGTGTTGGCTGAAGAAGAGCTTGCCTTGGTATCTGGCGGTATGCGTTTACCACCTTACGATTCGACGAAAATTTGCGCACATGGTTCTGGCAGCTTGGACAATCCACCGCCATCCGAACCACAACGAGGCGACTATCCGGCTGGAAGAGGCGGCGACGCAGCGTTTCGATATGAATACGCAAAGTATCGGCATACCATGACCACCGAGTTCGGAGCTACCGAGGGTTGCTTCTCGTAGTTCTGTAAAATCTGCATGATAAACTTATTGGTGCGGTAATAAATCCTGGCGAAGTCGTATCAACGTAAGGTTACCATCCAACCAATTGCGTGGGTACGCTTCGCGCTAGTCATTAAAGCGTTTGACGCAACAAGTGCGAATTTTCACGTTGTCATCAGGCTAGCGAAATCAATTTACCCCGCAGTCCAGCCGCCATCGATGGAATAGTTCGCGCCGGTAATATTGCCCGCTTCCGGCCGGCACAGGAATACGGCCAGCGCGGCCACTTCTTCGGGTTGCACGAATTTCTTGGTCGGCTGTTTGGCGAGCAGCACGTCGTTCACCACCTCGTCGCGCGAAAGCCCGCGCGCGGCCATCGTGTCGGGGATCTGGTTTTCGATCAGCGTCGTCCAGACGTAGCCGGGGCTGATGCAGTTCGCCGTCACGCCGGTTTGCGCCAGTTCCAGCGCAATGGTCTTGGTAAAGCCGGCGATGCCGTGCTTGCTGGCGTTGTAAGCGCTTTTGAAGGGAGATGCGGTGAGCGAATGCGCGCTGGCGGTGTTAATGATGCGGCCCCAGCCCGCCTCCTTCATGCCCGGCACTGCGCGGCGGGTGGTGTGGAACGCCGCGGTTAGGTTCAATGCAATGATCAAGTCCCATTTTTCGGGCGGGAAATCCTCCACCGGCGATACATGCTGCATCCCCGCGTTGTTCACGAGAATATCGAGTGTGCCCCCATTCTCCATCGCGCCATCCATCAACGCTTCGCATCCCGCTGCTGTCGTCAGGTCCGCGCCGACGTAATCCGACCCCAGCTCATCCTGCAAAGCGGCAATTTCCGCCTGATCGCCAAAGCCGGTCAGCACGATCTGCGCACCTTCCGCCCGCAAGCCCCGCGCCATCGCCAATCCGATGCCGGACGTGGAGCCTGTAACTAGAGCGCGTTTGCCGGATAGGAACATATCGGAGGAACCTTTGGTTGATGGCTGTGAACGGGCATTTGCGAATGCTGGCGCATGGTCATAAAGTCTAGCGCGATTATACGGCAATACGGGGGAACCTGCCATGAAGCTCAATCCATTTACACCCGGCAGCATCAAGGTTGGCCGGGCTGGCGGCGGCCGTGGCGGCTTTCCCGGCGGCGGTGGGGGCAAGCTGGGCTGCGGCACGCTGGTGCTGGCCGCGATCGGCGCGCTGGTATTCGGGATCGACCCGATGCAGACCATTGGCATGGTCGAGGGCGTGCAGCAAAGCTCCCCCTCAGGGCAAGTTACGAGCGGCGAACTCGACGAGAAATATTGCTATGAAAATGAATACGCTACCGAAAGCTGCAATGCGCTCGCATCGTTGAACCAGGCGTGGGAACCGCTGTTCCAGCAAGCTGGGATCGCGTTTGAAACGCCTGCCTTACGGTTTCCGGCGACACAGCAATTCAATACAGCCTGCGGTTCGGCCAATACGGGGATGGGCCCGTTCTACTGCCCGGCCAATCAGACTATTTATATCGATACCACATTCTACGAAACCATGGCGCGGCGCATGGGTGCTGCGGGAGATTTCGCGCGCTATTATGTGATGGCGCATGAATATGGCCACCACGTGCAGCACATGACCGGTCTGGCCGGACAGATCCGCAGCGCGCAGCAACAAAACCCCCGCGCCGCGAACCAGCTGCAGGTGGCGATGGAATTGCAGGCGGATTGCTATGCCGGAGTGTGGGCCGCCAAGAACCGCAATCTGATCGAACCGGGCGATTTGCAGGAAGGCATGCGCGCAGCCAGCGCGATCGGTGACGACACCTTGCAGCGCAATGCCGGGCAGCGCGTCAATCCCGAAAGCTTCACTCACGGCTCCAGCGCTCAACGTATGCAGTGGCTGAAACGTGGGTTGGAAACAGGCGACGACGAGGCATGCGATACGTTCGCACAATATCGCAGCTGATCCGGGCGTACCCTGCACAACCCGTTGCTGAAATCGGAACGGGGGCGAGCGGCGATCCGCCCGCCCCTTTTTTTGTCAGGCCACCACAGTTCCCGCATCATAGTCGGTCCTGGAACGCGACCATTCGATCTGGCGAGTGGCGTACATCACCCCTGCAAGCGCCGCGAACAGCAGCAGCGACCCTACGATCAACGACAACGCTTCCAGGCTCAGCAGGACGTATAGCGCGGCATAAAGGCCAACCAGCAGGCCGCCGATCATCCGCGCCCGCACCCAGCTTCCCAATACCGCCGCGCTATATGCGGTAAGCAGCCCGATGATGGCCGCAGCCGCCAGCATGTAGGCGAGCGCGAAGCCGATGACTTCCGCAAAGGCCAACAACAGCACGAAGAACAAGACCAGCGCCGCACCGGTCAGCAGATACTCCGCCGCCGCGACCCGCGCCCCGCCCACAATGTCGAACATCAGGAAAGCGAGGAAGGTGAAGCCGATCACCAGAAAACCGTATTTTACGGACCGATCGACCTGGCTGTAGAGATCGACTGGTTCGACGAGTCGGATCGAAGCGCTCATGCTTGAGCCGCTGCGCGCTGCACCGACTTCCATCGCGGCTTCCACCGGCGGTACGCCCATATCCATGCCGCCCGAAGGCCGCGGCGGTCCAGGCTGCGCGGTGCTTACCATCGCCTCACCCAAGGCCAGATTGCCGACCGACCAGCGTGCACTGAAGCCGGTATCGCCTATCTCTTTTTCGTCAGGCAGGAAATTGCCGCCGAAACCGGGATGCGGCCATGGCGAGGTTACGGTCCAGTCGGTGGTTCCCCCGCGCGGTACGATGGCCAGCGCGCGGCTGCCGCGCACGCCGTAGCTGTATTCAAGTTTCAGCGGAGTGGCTCCGTCCCATTCGCGGTAGCCGTGGAAACCGGTGCCGCCGGTCGCGTTCAGTCCCTTACCCGGTATCAAAGTGACGGGCGTTCCATTGACCGCGAGCCGCGCATCGCCCTGTAATCCGCGCGGGTCCGACACGCCGAAGCGGATTTCGGTCTCGTCGAGCAACAAGTCGCTGCGATCGATCCCCAGACGTTCGAACTCGTCCGGTAAGACAAAGCTGGCCGACCCTTCCTGCACGGCCGTGAATGTCACGGTCTCGTAGATCGAAAGACTGCGCTTTTCCGGCGAAAGGTCGGTGCTGATCCTGTGTTGCTGCGGGCTAAGATACAGTTCGCGCCGCACCGTCCTTTCGCTGGTGACCACTTGCCCGTTCTGCGTTTCCGAGGTTACCTGAACATCGCGATATGGAATAACCAGCAGCGGACCTGCCAGCGTTTGCGGCCCGCCCCATCCGGCAGTGATGCTGTCTTGCGCGATGCGCGCCTGATGTTGGCGGTCGGACACCAGCGCATACACCATGAACAACGGAACGATCAGCGCAAGCCCGACCAACCCCGCGAACAACAGCTTCATTCCGGGCGATCGGTCAGTCATCTGTCTCTCCTCTTCAACGACAAGCCGTTTCCTGTGAGCGACGAACTGAATGTTGTGTTAATTGATGAACCAACCAAAAAGGGGCGCGCTCTCGCACGCCCCTTTAGGTGTTCGGTATGGGACCTAGCCGGTCAGTACACCCGCTTCTTCGGCTCGATATATGCGATATCGTCGGTCAGCGTGTATTCGTGGACCGGGCGGTAGTCGATTTTCACTTCGCCCTTGCCGCTGCCCATCGCATTGCCGCCCCAGCCATCGAACCAGGCGACGGTGTGCTTCATCCATTCGCTGTCATTGCGTTCCGGGAAGTCCTCATGCGCGTGCGCGCCGCGGCTTTCCTTACGGTTTTCCGCGCTTTGCATCGTGACATTTGCCTGCGCGATGAGATTGTCGAGCTCCAGCGTTTCAATGAGATCGCTGTTCCAGATCATCGAGCGGTCATGCACCTTGATGTCCGCCATCTGCGCGTTGACACCCTTCAACAGTTCCACGCCTTCGCTCATCAGCTTGCCATCGCGGAACACGGCGGCATGGCGCTGCATCGTCTTCTGCATATCGGCACGAATTGCGGCGGTTGGCGTACCACCATCGGCATGACGGAAGTGGTCGAGCCGCGACAGGGCCAGATCGGCGCTGTCGGATTTCAGTTCGTCCTGGCTGACGTGAGGCTTCAGGATTTCCTTCAGCCGGTGCCCGGTCGCGCGGCCGAACACCACCAGATCGATCAGCGAATTCGACCCCAGACGGTTGGCGCCATGCACCGAAACGCATGCCGCTTCGCCCACGGCAAACAGGCCTGGAACGACCGTATCCGGTCCGTCCTTGCCCAGCGTGACGACTTCGCCGTGATAGTTACACGGGATACCGCCCATATTGTAATGCACCGTCGGGGTGACCGGCAGCGGCTGGCGGGTCAGGTCGACACCTGCGAAAATCTTTCCGCTTTCGGTAATACCCGGCAGACGCTGGCCCAGAACTTTTGCGTCGATATGATCGAGGTGCAGGTAGATATGGTCGCCTTCCGGCCCCACGCCGCGCCCTTCGCGCATTTCCAGCGCCATCGAGCGGCTGACGACATCGCGCGATGCGAGATCCTTGGCCGACGGGGCGTAGCGTTCCATGAACCGTTCGCCCTCGGAATTGGTGAGGTAGCCCCCTTCCCCCCGCGCGCCTTCGGTAATCAGCACGCCCGCGCCGTAAATGCCGGTCGGGTGGAACTGCACGAACTCCATGTCCTGCAGCGGCAGGCCTGCGCGCAGCACCATGCCGCCGCCATCACCAGTGCAGGTATGCGCGCTGGTCGCGGTGTAATAGCAGCGGCCATATCCGCCGGTTGCCAGCACCACGGCCTGCGCGCGGAAGCGGTGGATGGTGCCATCGTCGAGGCATTTTGCGATCACGCCCCGGCAGACCTTGCCGTCCGGACCGTCTTCCATGATCAAATCGAGTGCGAAATATTCGATGAAGAAATCCGCGTCGTATTTCAGGCTCTGCTGATACAGCGCGTGGAGCATCGCGTGGCCGGTACGGTCGGCGGCGGCGCAGGTGCGCTGTACTTCGGGTCCCTCGCCCATGTTCTGCATGTGCCCGCCGAACGGCCGCTGGTAGATCGTGCCGTCATCGTTGCGGCTGAATGGGACCCCGGCATGCTCCAGCTCGTACACGGCAGCGGGTGCTTCACGTGCAAGATATTCGATCGCATCCTGATCACCCAGCCAATCGGCACCCTTGACGGTGTCGTACATATGCCAGGACCAGTGATCGGGCGTGTTGTTGCCGAGGCTGGCGGCAATGCCCCCCTGTGCAGCAACGGTGTGACTGCGCGTCGGGAAAACCTTGGAGATGTTGGCCGTCTTGAAGCCCGCTTCCGCAGCGCCCATCGTGGCGCGCAGGCCCGATCCGCCAGCGCCTACAACCAGCACGTCATAGGTATGGTCGATGATGTCATAGGCGGCGGTTTTCTTGCCAGCCTTCTGGTTTGCTTCGGCGTTGGCAGAGGCAGTCTGTGGCGCAGGATTGGCCATCGAATTAATTTCCTACAAGAGCGAGACGGGCGATGCAGAACACCGAGAATGCCGCCCCGCCGATAGTGGCAAGGTTCAGAAGGACGAGCACGGAGAACTTGTTGCCGGGCGTATGCACGTAATCTTCGGTCAGCACCGTCAGGCCCAGCTTGGCGTGCCAGAACGTGCTCACAATCAGCAGCGCCATCGCAACGGCGGGCAGCGGCGCGCCCAGCCATTTCGTGACCGTTTCGTAGCCCATGTCGGGCAGCAGCACGATGGACACCACGAACCACAGCACCAGCAGCAGATTACCGATCGCGGTGAAGCGTTGCAGCAGCCAGTGATGCGCGCCGTCATGGCTCGAACCCAGACCGCGAACGCGGCCGATTGAAGTACCGTCACCCATGCGTCAGACCTTTCAGCGCAGCAGGATTACGGCCCAGAAGGCCGCAGTAAGGAGAATGGCAAGAATGGGCGATGCAATCGACCACATCTTGTTCGTGCGCAATTCGTAACCCGCACCGATATCCAGCACGAAATGCCGCAGCCCGCTCATCATATGGGTGAAGAACGCCCAGCTTAAACCGACCAGCACGATATAACCGATCGGAGACGTCGCCACCGCGATGAAGTCGGCATAGGCATCCGGCCCGCCTGCCAGCGCGCCCAGCCACCAGACCAGCATCGCCAGCCCGACAAGCGCCAGCCCGTCGCCCGTCACGCGGTGCAGAATGGAGACCAGCATGTGCGGCCCCCATTTCCATATCGAAAGATGCGGCGATAGCGGACGACCGGCCATGGAATGCTTTCTGAACGAACGGGTAGGATAAATGTCGGGAGCCCGTTCCTTAGCGAAACGCCGGGCAGAGGCAAGCGGAGTGGTGCGCGCGAGGCAACACTACGCAGGAACAGTGCATCGCGATGGGCAATGCAATCGATGACGTAATCGGATGACGCGCGTGATGCGGTAGCGTAGAATACCGGCATGACCAATATACTCCTGACCGGCAGTTCGCGCGGCATCGGCGCGGCGGCGCGCGCATCGCTGGAAACGCGCGGGGCCACGGTGATCGGGCAGGCCACCACTGCCACCGACACGGCCACGATTCCCGCCGACTTCACCGAACCGACCGCCCCGCAAATGCTGTGGGAAGAAGCGCTGGACCGCGCCGATGGACGGATCGACGTACTGGTCAACAATGCCGGGCTGTTCGCGGCCAACCCGCTGGATGGGAGCGACATCGCGTGGCTCGACGGGTGGGAGGATACGCTGCGCATCAACCTGACCGCTGCGGCGCAACTGGCGCGCTATGCAGTGCGGTACTGGCAAAAGACCGGCGCTTCCGGCCGGATCGTCCATGTCGCCAGCCGCGCCGGCCACCGCGGCGATTCGCCCGCACACTGGCATTACGCAGCGGCAAAAGGCGGGATGCTGGCGCTGCACAAGACCATCGCGCGTGCCTATGCTGCCGAGGATATCCTTAGCTACGCGATCTGCCCCGGCTTCACCGACACGGCGATGGCGGGGGATTATCTGGAAAGCCGCGGCGGAGACGGGCTGCTGGCCGACATACCGCTGGGCCGCGTGGCGCAACCCGAAGAAATTGCCACCATGATCGCATGGTGCGCGCTGGACGCCCCGCCCAGCATGACCGGCGCGACACTCGACGCGAACGGAGCCAGCTATGTCCGCTGACAACGCATGGAAAATGACCGCGTTCGCGTCCAAGGCGGCGGTCGAGACGGCTCTGCTGGCGCATGATACGATCGATGACTGGGACGCCGACATCGTGGTTTCCGGCAGCGAGGTGGCGAAGGACCGGCCCGACGACTGGCAGCTGGAAGCCTGGCTACCACGCAAGCCGAATGCCATGGATCGCAAGGTAGTAGCGGGCCTGTTCGGGGTAGAAGTTCCGGACTTCACGATCGAAAAGCTGCCGGATGAGGACTGGGTGACCACCAGCCAGCAAGGGGTCGAACCGATCCGCGCCGGCCCGTTCCACGTCCACACGCCGGAGCATCGGCCTCTGGACGAGCCGGGCGTGGTCAATTTTGCCATTCCCGCCAGCCAGGCGTTCGGCACCGGGCAGCACGAAACCACTGCCGGTTGCCTCGAAATGCTGGCGGCGATGCGCGGGTCTGGAGTGATGGCACGCGATGTTGCGGATATCGGCACCGGCACCGGCCTGCTCGGTTTTGCAGCCCTCGCTTTGTGGCCTGCGACGCGATTGACACTCAGCGATATCGACGAGGTTTGCGGGCCGGTGGTGGCTTACAACGCAATGGAGAACGGTGTGCCCAACGGTCACGGGCGCGGTGCGGCGATGATGGTGGTGGCGGCCGGGATGGACCACCCGCTGATCGAAGCGCGCGCGCCATACGATCTGCTGATCGCCAACATCCTGGCCGGGCCGCTGGTCGAACTGGCGCCGGATTTTGCCGAAAATGTGACAACGGGCGGGAACCTGTTGCTAGCGGGCCTGCTCGAAACGCAGGAAGCCGCAGTGCGCCGGTCCTATCGCCGTGCCGGTTTCCGGTTGGCCGGGCGGATCGTCAATGGCGACTGGTCGATCCTGTGGCTACGCAAACGGCGCGGGTTTTGACCTTAACCGAGCCGTGCGGATTGATTTTGTTCATCGACGCCTGCTAGCCTGCTGTGATGTCCGAAGAATTCCTCAGTTTTATCGGCGACCGGATGCTGACGGTGATGTATTTCGACCTCAGCCGGTATGTGATTGCGGCCGGGCTGATGACCGGCGCGCTGCTGCTGTTTCGCGGCTGGGCCACGCGCAAACGGATCCAGAAACGGCGCGCGGTCCGCAAGGATTACACCCGCGAAATCGCTTCCTCGCTGCGGACTGTGTTCGTGTTCGCACTGATGTCGCTGGCCGTGCTGGGCCTGCGGGAGACGGGTCTGATCGCGTTGAAGCTGGAGACTTTCACCGCTCTCACAATCATCTGGCAAACGGTTGTCATCGTGATCGCGCATGACGCGTATTTCTACTGGATGCACCGTGCGCTGCACCATCGCCGCCTGTTCAAGCCGACGCATTTGCACCACCACAAATCGCGCACCCCTACGCCATGGGCCGCCTACAGCTTCTCCAGCTGGGAAGCCGTGACAGAGGCCGCGTTCGTGCCGCTGTTCCTGCTCGTGACCAGCCAGCTCGGCATCGCCTATGCCGGCCTCGCGATTTTCCTGTTCCTTTGGCACATGATCTTCCGCAACGTGATCGGGCATCTCGGCGTGGAACTGTATCCCGCCGGCTGGACCGAGAACCGCTTCACGCAGTGGTGGAACACGACCACGCATCACGATCTGCATCACAGCAGCGGCAACCACAATTTCGGGCTGTATTTCACATGGTGGGATCGCTGGATGGGGACCGAACACCCACGCTACCACGAAGAATTCCGCCGTGTCACGCGGGCGAAACAGGCCGCACCCGACGCCGTTGCCGCCTGATCGTCAGCCGTTCGCCGCCGCGACCAGCGCCGCCCAGCCCGCCTCGTCCATCGTTTCGATGCCGAGGTCCTGAGCCTTTTTCAGCTTCGACCCCGCTCCCGGTCCCGCTACCAGCAAATCGGTTTTGGCGCTGACGCTGCCGGAAGCCTTGGCCCCCAACCGCTCTGCCTGCGCCTTGGCTTCGTCGCGGCTCATGGTTTCCAGCTTGCCGGTAAATACCACGGTCTTGCCCGCAACGGGACTGTCCAGCGTTTCAACTTCGAAGCGCGGCGGGTCGACTTCGCGCAGCAGGTCCTCCCAGACTTCGACATTGTGCGGTTCGTGGAAAAAATCGCCCAGCGCCTCGACCACGCTGGGACCGATGCCATCGATATCGGTCAGCTCGGTCGCCGCATTGTCGTCCCCGGCACGGGCGGCTTCTGCAGTCTTGCGCAAGTTCGGAAGCGTGTGGAAGTGTTTCAGCAAATCGCGCGCCGTCACCGCGCCGATGTGCCTAATGCCCAAGCCGAACAGCAGCCGTGCCGCATCGGGCTGACGGCGGTTTTCCACAGAAGCCAACAGGTTATCGACAGACTTTTCCTTCCATCCGTCGAGCGCAAGAATATCCTCCCGTTTCTTCCGCAAACGGAAGATATCCGCCGGGCTTTCCAACCATCCAAGCGCAAAGAACTGGTCAATGGTTTTCTCGCCCAACCCATCGATATCGAGCGCGCCGCGGCTGACGAAGTGCTTCAGCCGCTCGGTCCGTTGCGCCGGGCAGATCAGCCC
This sequence comes from Alteripontixanthobacter maritimus, assembly GCF_003340475.1. Taxonomy (NCBI): domain Bacteria; kingdom Pseudomonadati; phylum Pseudomonadota; class Alphaproteobacteria; order Sphingomonadales; family Erythrobacteraceae; genus Alteripontixanthobacter; species Alteripontixanthobacter maritimus. The sequence continues at coordinate 1,324,741 of NZ_QBKA01000002.1, forward strand.
GCCGGTGCAGCGCACATCGACCTCGCCTTCCTCCGCCACCGCCTCGCTGCCGCATTCGGGGCAATGATCCGGGAATGCATAGGGTTTGCGCTTCTCGTCGCGGGTCAGATTTTCAACCACCTGCGGAATGACATCTCCCGCACGCTGCACCAGAATGCGGTCGCCGGGCCGCACGCCGAGCCGCTCGATTTCGTCCCGATTATGCAGCGTGACATTGGTCACCGTCACTCCGCCGACCAGCACCGGGGCGAGCCGCCCGACCGGTGTCAGCTTGCCCGTCCGCCCGACCTGGATATCGATGCTTTCCAGCGTCGTCTGCGCCTGTTCGGCGGGGAACTTGCGCGCGATGGCCCAGCGCGGTGCCTTGGCCACAAAGCCCAGCCGCTGCTGGTAATCCAGCCGGTCAACCTTGTAGACCACCCCGTCGATTTCATAAGGTAGGTCAGGCCGCGCAGCGTTGATCGCCTCATACGCTGCCAGCATCTGGTCGAGCGTTTCGGCGCGTTTGAACTGTGGCGAAACCGGGAAGCCCCAATCCGCCAATTGCCGCACGACCGCTTCCTGCGTGTTACCCGGCAAATCGCTTACTTCGCCCCAGCCATGTGCCCAGAACCTCAGCGGGCGTTTGGCAGTAATGCGGGCATCCTTCTGCCGCAACGACCCGGCCGCCGCATTGCGCGGATTGGCGAACAGCTTGTCGCCCGCCGCCTCCTGCGCCGCATTCAGTTCGGCAAACGCGGCGCGCTCCATATACACCTCGCCGCGCACTTCGAAGACATCCGGCGCGCCTTCGATAGCTTGTGGAATATCGGCAATATGCGCCACATTCGCGGTGACGTTTTCGCCAACCCGCCCATCCCCGCGTGTCGCCGCCATGACCAGCGCACCGCCCTCATAGCGTAGCGAAAGCGATAGCCCGTCGATCTTGTCCTCTGCAGTGAACGCCAGCGGAGCATCCTCGCCCAGCGCCAGGAACCGCCGCACCCGCGCCACGAATTCCGCCACTTCCTCATCGGCGAACGCATTGTCGAGGCTCATCATGCGCTGTGCGTGCGGCACCTTGGACAATGGCGAAGCAGCAATTTCGTGGCCGACCTTGGCATTCGGACTGTCAGGCCGGACCAGCTGCGGAAACGCCGCCTCCAGCTCCGCATTGCGCCGCACCAGCGCGTCGTATTCCTGATCGGTAATCTCGGGCGAATCCTCGGCGTGATAGAGCCGGTCGTGCCGCGCAATCTGCTTCGCGAGCCGCATCAGTTCGTTCGCCGCATCGGCTTCGGAGAGATCGGTCAAAGGCTTCCACCGTTCTTAACCCCTTCCCCTGAAAAGAAAGGGGCATCTTCCCGCCCGTGCTTCCTTCCAGAGGAAGGGAACGGGGCGATGCTCTGGCTTGAGACAACCATCACACCCCCTCCAGCAACCTGTCCGCCTGCGCCCTTGCCTCGGGCGTAACTTCTGCGCCTGACAGCATTCGTGCGATTTCTTCCTGCCTTCCGCCGGCATTCAACAACGCGACGGAGGTTTTTGTCACCGTGCCCTTGCTCGATTTGGCGATCATGTAATGCGTGCCGCCACGCGCGGCGACTTGCGGGCTGTGGGTTACGGCGAGCAATTGGCCGCCATCGGCCAGCCGCGCCAAGCGGTCCCCGATGGCGCTCGCCACCGCGCCGCCGACCCCGCGGTCGATCTCGTCGAAGATCACCGTGGCCGCCCCGCCCTGTTCCGCCAGCGCGACTTTCAGCGCCAGGATGAAGCGCGACAGCTCGCCGCCGCTGGCAATCTTGCCGAGCGGTGCGAACGGCGCACCGGGGTTGGTCGAAATCAGGAATTCCACCCCGTCCATGCCCGATGCAGCCCATTTTTCTTCCGGTAATTCGGTGACGGCAGTCTGGAACCGCGCAGCATCCAGTTTCAGCGGCGCGAGTTCCTGCGCGACCGCCCTGTCCAGCTTTGCCGCAGCTTTGACCCGCGCATCGTGCAAGGCGGCGGCGTGTTTGCGGTAGGTTTCACCGGCCTCCTTCGCGGCAAGTTCCAGCGCGTCGAGCTGCGCTTCGCCGCCCTCGATCGCGTCCAGCTGTTCGCGCATTTGGCGCATGGTGGCGGGCAGCTCGTCCACTTCCACCCGGTGTTTGCGGGCGAGCGCGCGAAGCTCGAACAACCGGGTTTCGGCGGCATCCAGAGCTTGCGGGTCGTGTTGCAGCGCTTCGGCTGCGGCCTGCAATTTATCCTCCGCCTCGCCCGCCTCGATCACCGCCCGGTCGAGCGCGGCCAGTGCTTCCATCAGCGTAGTGTGCTCGCCTGCAATTCGGTCGAGCCTTCGCGCGGCCACGCGCAGGGCGGCGAGCGGACTGTCGGAGCCTTCCCAGATGTGGCGCAGTTCCTCCAGATCGCCGGATAACCGCTCGCCCTTCTGCATCGCGGCGCGCGTTTCGGCGAGGCGTGCTTCCTCGCCCGCCTGCGGTTCCAGCGTCGTCAGTTCGGCAAGGTGCGCGAGCAGCAAATCCTGATCGAGCGCGGCCTGTTCCACTTCGCCCCGGACAGCAGCGAGCCGATCTTCGGCCTCCCGCCACGCTCGCCACGCAGCGCCAACTTTCGCCACGTCGGCCCCGGCATACCGGTCGAGCAGAGCGCGATGGCCACGCGGGTTCACAAGGCCGCGATCATCATGCTGTCCATGCAGTTCGACCAGCGACGCCGCCAGCACGCGCAGCAAGGCCGCACCAACGGGCTGATCGTTGACGAACGCCTTGCTGCCGCCATCCGCCTTCAGCTGGCGGCGCACGATCAGCGGTTCGCCCGGCTCCAGCTCGATTTCGGCATCGTCCAGCGCCTCGGCCAAGGCAGGCGGCATGGCGGCGAATTCGAAGCTGGCTGTCGCGCTCGCCTTGTCGGCGCCCGCACGCACCAGCCCGCTATCGGCGCGGTTGCCCATCACGAGGCCCAGCGCATCCAGCAGGATTGACTTGCCCGCCCCGGTCTCGCCCGTCAGCACACCGAGCCCGCGCCCGAAATCCAGATCGAGCGCCTCGATAAGCACGATATTACGGATGGAAAGGCGGGTCAGCATGGTCTGCGACCCACCCTATACCAGCCAATGCGCGGCGTCACCGCCCAAGCGGCGCGCTATCTACAAGGAGTTTGTTAAGCCGGTGGCCGAGAGGCACCCGGGACATAAGGCGGATCAGGTTGCCTGCACGCCGGCTGCGTGGTCTTCGATCAGCTCGTAAGCCTTTTCGTACCACTCGCTACCGGGATAGTTCGCGCCCAGCACAGCGGAATATTTCACCGCTTCTTCCGGGATGCCCAGCGCCAGGCTGCTTTCCGTAAGGCGATATAGAGCTTCGGGCGCATGGCTGGTGGTCTGGTATTTCTCGACCACGTTTTGGAAACGAAGCTGCGCGGCGAGCCATTTGCCGCTGCGACCGTAGAACCGGCCGATTTCCATCTCCTTGCCCGCCAGATGGTCCTGCACCAGGTCTAGCTTGAGGCTGGCATCGCTCGCATATTGCGTCTGCGGATAGCGGCGGACCACTTCGCGCAAGGCCGTCTGCGCCTGTTCGGTGATTTTCTGGTCGCGATGGATGTCGCTGATCTGTTCGTAATAGGACAATGCGATCAGGTAATAGGCGTAAGGCGCGTCCTTGTTGCCGGGGTGGATCGACAGGAATCGGCGGCTGCTCTGCACCGATTTGTTGTAATCCGCAGCCACGTAATAGCTGAACGCGCTCATCAGCTGTGCGCGGCGGGCCCATGGGGAGTAAGGATGCTGACGCTCCACCTCGTCGAACAGGGCGGCGGCCACTGGCGCGTTGCCAGCATCCAGCCTGCGCTTCGCCTCGGCGTAAAGCGATTCCACGTCGCGCGCGACATAGGCCAGTTCTTTCTGCCCGCCCGCGCCGGAGGCGCAGCCCCCGGTGACGAGAGTGGCAAGTGCGGCAGTCGCGGCCAGAGCCGGCTTGAGGCGTTTTGTCTGCATGACATGCGCTATAACCCCGCCGCTGCTGAACGCCAAGTGAAAGGGTGGGAAAGTAAGGGGCAGCCAAAGGTAACGTATGCAGACGACGTGATCGCGATACGGTACAACGGAAATGGCCCTGTTCGTTGATCGTATCCCAAGTGCCTCCCGGTTGAGGTGGAGCGGATCGAAACGCCGGGCTTGGCATAATCGATCGGCGGAGTACCGAAGTTCGAGAAGTTGGTGGAACTGTTACCGGTCCAGAATACGCAAACTGCCAACGCGTGCGGGCTGTTCGCACGGGTGGGGCAGCAATCGTGGCTATAGACGCCTGGGTTTCACGCGCGCTTGAGCTGGAAAGGCGCCGACGGCTCGCCAATCTGGCGAATGGCTTCAGCGGCTCCCGGACGGGTCGGATTGGCGCTCAACAGGCCTACCCTTGGCGCCTTGCGGTCCGGTGACCGGAGAAAACGCTGCGCATGTTCCACGCGCGTACGCAGTCCGCGTGCGTTGATATTCTGTATCTCCAATCCCGGGTGCGCGTTGCATTCCAGCACCATCACCCCATCGGTATCGTCCAGCACCAGGTCCACCCCGACATAGCCAAGCCCCAGCGCCGCGCCGCAGCGCGACGCGGCAACTACCGTTTCGCGCCAGTGCGGCAATCCGAAGCCGAGCAGCTGCGCCCCGGTGTCGGGGTGGGTTTCGATAGCCAGCCCGTCCAGCACTGCCCGGAAAATGCGTCCGGTCCCGAAATCCACCGCCGCGCCGATCGCGCCCTGGTGCAAATTTGCTTTCCCGTCCGAACGCAAGGTCGGCAACCTCACCATCGCCATCAGCGGGACCGGTCCGAAACAGATGACACGGATATCCGGCAGGCCATAGGGGACGAGCCGCGCAACCGCACTATGCGCACGGATCAGCGGTTCGATGATGACTGCGTCCGAATGCGCCCCGTCGAGCGAGAACTCGCCGTCGAGTATGTGGGATGCGTGCGCCCGTAATCCGGCGATGGTAATCGCGCATCCGCTCGCGCGCAGCCAGCCATCGTCGCGGCGTTCGACCGCGAGCACGATGCCTTCGCCGCGGCGCCCGTGATTGGGCTTAACGGCCCAGGCATCCGGCAGTTCGTCCCAGGCAAGCCGGCCCAAGGCTTCACGGTCGTCCAGCAACGCGAGCGTATCGGGAACCGGCACGCCATGCGCGGCCAAGCGGCGCTTGGTTGCGAATTTGTCGTTCACGCCATGGATAGAATCGCGCGGATTATTCTGTGCGATCAGCCAGTTGCGCCGGTTCATTCCCAGCACGCTGTTCAGGCCGAGGATACTAATCGCGGGCCTCCCGCACCGGTGCGAAACGCACCGCTTCCAGCAGGCGCAGCCCCTTGTATTTTCCCAGCAGCAGCATCGCCACGCCGGACAGGGCAGGCACCAGCGGCGGCGCAGCCTCCACCACCACACCGAGCCAGTCCGTCGCGATGACCCAGGCGATCAGCAGCGCCACGCCCAGCGTCGCATAAGTTGCCTTCAACGCCTTGCGCAGCCCCTCGGCCTCCCAGGTGACCCACCAGCGCTCCACCACCAGCGCGGTGACGACCACCGGGAAGGCGGTTACGAACAGCCGATCGCCCAGCCAGCCCGATATGCTGCCCAACACGGTGACGACGATTGCGATAAGCACGCCTAGGAAGGCCACTCGCGATACGTCCAGCTTGCGCAGGACGGGCGCGATCATCATCCCGATCAGGATCGCACCCGTCGAGATGACCGGCCCGAGGATCGGCCCTGTTTGCAGATAGGACAGCGACAGCAGCATCGGAGTGAACAGGCCGAATGTCTGCACGCCCAGCGCCATGCGGAAGGACACCACGATCGTGGCGCCCAGTGGCAGCGCCATCAGCAGGTAGAACGGTTCGAACCCCCATTGCTTGCGCGGATCGCCCATCCCTTCGCGCAGGCTTCGGGTGAGGCTGGTCGATTGTCCGTCATCGATCACGAAATACGCAAGCAGCAGGAAAACGAACAGCAGCACGGTGGCCGCGATGTAGGGCAACCGGCGGCGCACCCGCGCCCGGCGGAGGTCGGTATCAGAACTCATGGGATGCGTTGACCGATATGCGGAAGCCGTCTTCGCCGCGTTCAGGATCGTTGGAACTGCGAATGTTGTACCTCAGCTCGCCGGAGAACAGCCAGTCGCCCGGACTGTATAACAGGGTCACTTCGGGTATCAGGATGGTGTCTTCGCGCGATGCGCCGTCCGGCACGATGCGGCCGGGAAAGTCGAGCTCGCGGTAGGTGAGCTGCGGGCGGATGCGCAGATCCCTCGCCAACGGTCGCTGATAGCTGGCCGACAGCAGCCAGCGGTTCATTTCGCGGCGCTCGGCGTCGGAATCGATCTCCTCCACGCGGCCCGCGACATACAGATAATGGTTTGCGGCGAAGCGGTAGCGGTACTGTGCGTCCAACCGTGGACCACTGCCTTCGGAGCCGGCCAGATCGTCATAGCTGCGTTCGCGCCAGCTGCCGCCTACCCGCACGCGGTGCGCTGCGCCAAATCTGCGCTCGATCTCGGCTCCGGCTTCCCATTGGTCGGCGCGAGGGAATTCGGCGGTGGAGACGTTCCAGCCGCGCTCCGCAAAGACGCTCACCGCGCCCATCGGATCGGTCGTGTACGTCACTTCGGCACCCAGCAGGTTGCGCCACAGATCCTCGCGGTCGTCATCGAAATATTCGATCCGCCGCACCCGGTGGCGCAGCGCCACTTCGACGGGGCCGTTGGTGGCGGTTACCTGCGGCGAAAGGCTGAACGAGATCGCGTCGTCATCCACCGTATCGTCATCGTCGCGCACCGCGTTTTCCGCCGCCGTCACCCGCACGCCCGCGTCGAGTTCGGCGTCGAGCGTCCAGCCGTCGTCCTGCGCAAACAGCGGCGCGCCCACCAGCATGGCCGCCAGCAAGACGGACGCTCTGCCTGAGCGTAGGCGCAGATTGGACATGCAGATTCTCGTTTCGTGACTGGTGCGACCAAGGGGGAGGACGCTCGACCCGGCCTTTGGGCAGGAAGGTCCTCGAACCTAGCCGATACAGCAGGCGGCGGCTTTTGGCCACCCTCCCCCCACTGCCCACACCACCAGCGAAACCGTTTTCCTACTCCGCCCCGGCCTGCCACACCGCGCACCCCCTTCCCAAAGCCGAGCGCCCGCTGATGACCCGCCGCACCGATCCCCGCACCACCCGCAGCATCGTCCCGCGCGGGGAGCTGCCCGATTTCACCCCCGTCCCGCGCAAGTGCCACCGCCACGATGGCTGGACGGTCGAGCGCCAGCACGCATTCATCGAGGCGCTGGCCGACACCGGCAGCGTCAACGCCGCGTGCAAGGCCGTGGATATGACCACCGTCGGCGCGTATTATCTGCGCCGCCAGCCCGGCGCGGAAAGCTTCCGCAAGGCGTGGCAGACCGCCATCGACCTCGGCGTGCAAAAAATCGAGGACGTCGCCATGGACCGCGCCCTCAACGGGGTGGAGGTGCCGGTGTACTCCTACGGCCAGCTGGTCGGCAAACGCACCGTGGTGAACGACCGATTGCTGATGTTCATGCTGAGGAACCGCGCGCCGGAGCGGTTCGCGGAAGGCAAGCCCAAAGCTCTCAACGCCATCGGCAAGATGGACCAGAAGCGCCTGAAGAAGAAGTGGCGCGCCGAATGGGAGGCACAGCAACGCGCCGCGCAGGAAAAGCTGGACAGCAAGGACGACGACGCCATCCTGGAGGACATTGCCGCGAAGTTGAAAGCCCAACACACCCACTGGCTCGCCGCCATGAGCCCCCGCACCCGCGCCGCCTGGGACGCGTTCAAGGCGTGCGAGGCCGAGGACGAGGCCGCCGGCTACCAATGGCAACACGACCCCGAACACCCATTTAACATCGAAGGCAACGCCGGGGAGAATGCTGGCGACGCCAACAGCGAGGAGGACGACGAAACGCTGAGCCTACCCCCACCCGGCTGGAGCAAGTGGCAACCCCCCGAACCGGAGGAGCACGACAGCGTCAGGCGGTTGAAGGATGATCGGTGGTAGCCTTAGAACTGGATGCGCTCGTATAATTTATAGAGCGCCGGCAACTCCATATGTGCCACACGAAACTGACTGCGCCGCTTAATTTTCGGAGATGCTGTTGAAGCCGCCTCAATTTTTACAGCTGGATCGTAGTAGACGCGACCAGAAGCAAACGCTTTCAGGAATAAGAGAAAGTCCGTTTGCTCACACAGTGAGATCAGCGGACCATAGCGATATTGGGGCGGCGGGGTTTGAAATAGGGAAGGTACATAGGCAGCCTGCGCGTGCTTGCGGTTCCAGTGCTTCATCAGGCCTTTGAACGTCCACGACGCTGCAACCTGCTCCTGCGCATCAACCAGCTCCAATCCACCATCCAAATCCGAGATCGTCCCTGAACTTTGGTCGTAGCCATTTAGCGACATCCTTAGACCTGTGAGGGGATGAGCGCCCCGTCGACAATCATATCGTCCGCCGAAATTCATCCGATCCGGCTTTCCCGATCGATCTGGATAGCCAAAGCGTCTAATAAATTCCTGCACGCCTTCTGTTCGATAGATCCCGCCATTGGGCTCAGGAGTCATAAGTGTGACTGGCGATTTAGGCGCAAATTTCTCGAAATCGCGCACGCTATACTGCTTAATCTCCCACCCCCTGAAGTCTGGCTCCGCGTAACTATTAGGGGCTACACCGAGTTCCGCCTCGAGCGTGTAGCCACCGCCGTTCCGGGCAGAATAAGGCTTCTTAAAACCATCTCCCCCGAGCTTTTGAGATGCAATCCAGTGCATTTCCCATATTCGCCGCAGTTCACTCAATAAGATTGCACGAGAACTTTGAGTGCTATCCAACCAAAGGGGCAGTTCGAGAAATATTCCGATCGTTGGCCAATCGCCACTAAGCACTTGTTCAGCAACAACGTCGCCTTTTCCAGCGGCGTAGCCTAAAATCTTTCCGCTTGGAGTTACGCCCAAGATCAGAACGCGCCCGGTTTCACGGACCCGCATGATTGGCGAAGGGGCTGCGTTGCAGCCTAGTAAAAAACCGGACATTCGCACTTCGGGATACTTCGGGTAGAGAATCAATCCGGCATTTGGTGCGAGATGCTTCCCGTCATGGTCAATCCAATAAAATTCAATTTCTGCCTTCGCTCTATCGCGGACTGAACCGGCTAGGTCGGTTTCATCGGTGTAAATGTCGCCGTGAGGTAAGACATTCAGCGCCGAAAAGTCGCCACCTAGGTAAACTTGATTCTTGGAATTGTCATTCGGAGCAAGCTCTTTGGCATAGATGCGAGCCGCACCATTCTCGCGCATTTTCGCGAGCACATCTTCGAGTGAAGCAAACAACTATAGCCCCTTGATCTCAAGCACCTTCTCTTCTGATCTTATCCAGTGGGCAAGCTCCTGTATAGCCTGATCAAAATTCCTTTTCGTACGACCCCTGAGTGCGCATTCCCACACTGTTGCAACACGCCAATCAATTCCTCGGAGCACCAATTGCGCTCGATCGTCATTTGCCACGTTCCGATCCAGCTTCTGCTGCCAAAACTCCGGCCTTGTCGCAGGCCATTTGAACAAATGGCAGTCGTGTCGGTGCCAAAAGCAACCATGTACGAAGATGACTGCCCGATACCGAGGCAAGACCAAATCCGGTTTACCCGGCAACTCCCTCACGTGAATACGATAGCGAAATCCGAGTGAGTGCAATGCTTTACGAACAAGAATCTCTGGCTTGGTATCCGCGCCTCTGATCGCAGCCATGTTGCGGCTTCGAGTTGCTGAGTTATGTACGTCAGTCAATTTCTATGCCGCTTCTCGCTCTAGATCCCCCTTGGCAGTTGTCAGCGATTCAATATGCGGCTGCATCACTCGTGCAACGGCTTCAAACACCGGGACCGCCACCGAATTGCCGAATTGTTTGTAGGCTTGAGTATCTGACACGGGAATCCGGAATTCATCGCCATATCCCATCAATCGTGCGCACTCGCGAGGCGTCAAACGACGGGGATTTCTGCCACCTCCCTGTTCAACAAGAATTTCAGAACCATCCTTATAGTAACGAGCGGACAGCGTTCTTGCAACGTCGCTTGGAGTGACTAATCCAAATCCAAATCCATTTCCCGCAGCTTTGTGTTTTGCTGCGTAATCTTGCAAGTACTGCCATAGCCTATCGGTTAAGGTATATTTCGTATTGACATTCGCTTCCGGTCCAATCGTGTAATGACTCTCTGGCTTCTCAGAACAATCCTCTGGATGAAGTATACTGTTCAATCGCAGTCTACCCTTTTCTGGAAGATCTAACTTCTCCCAGCTAAAAGGCACATCTTCTTTGAACCCTATAATCACGATCCTTTGCCGATGCTGAGGTACGAAATGTTGCGCATCGATAACTTTGTGCCAAACTTTGTATTTGAGCTCTTCTCGTAAAACCTTCAAAATAATCTCGAAAGTACGACCCTTATCATGCCCCACAAGATTTTTGACATTTTCCAGTAAAAATGCTGCAGGTTGTTTAGCCTTGATAATGCGAGCTACATCGAAAAATAGCGTTCCCTGTGTTTCGTCTAAAAAACCATGCTTACGGCCTAAAGATTTTTTCTTCGAAACACCGGCAATCGAGAATGGCTGACAGGGAAACCCCGCTAGGAGAACATCGTGGTCTGGCACGTCCTCAGCGTTGATTGTCGTGATATCACCGTAGGGAAGATGATTGTCTGGGAAATTCGCCGCATAAGTTTGCTGCGCAAATTTATTCCACTCAGACGTGAAGACACAGTGACCGCCGATGGCGTCGAATCCTTTCCGGATGCCGCCAATACCTGCGAACAAATCAATGAAATTAAATCGCGTCTTTTTGGACTCTGGCGCAAAACCAGCCATCGAATGCAGCAGTGCGATTGCCGCGTCTCTTGGCTTGGTGTCACCAGCCTCCCAACGCTGCACTTGCCTGACACTATATCCAGTCAGAAGAGCCAAGTCCTCTATAGAAAGCTGAGCACGTACTCGGAGAGTAGCTAGTTCGTTGAGCATATCACCTCTGGGACGAATTATGACAGGGCGTCACTGATCTACCCAGATAGCCTCAAAAAACGGCCGATGAAAGCATTTTGTTCGTTTTATGTTCCAAAATGGATGTATCTCTCCACAGTTTATCCGCTACTCCTCCCCCATCCGCAGCGCCGCGATGAACGCCTCCTGCGGGATGCTCACATTCCCATACTCGCGCATCTTGGCCTTGCCCTTTTTCTGCTTTTCCAGCAGCTTTTTCTTGCGGCTGATGTCTCCGCCGTAGCATTTGGCGGTCACGTCCTTGCGCATGGCGGCGATGGTTTCGCGGGCGATGACCTTGCCTCCGATTGCGGCCTGTACCGGGATCTTGAACAGATGGCGCGGGATGAGGTCTTTCAGGCGTTCGCACATGCCGCGGCCGCGGGCCTCGGCCACTTCGCGGTGGACGATCATGCTGAGCGCGTCCACCGGGTCGCCGTTCACAAGGATGCTCATCTTGACGAGGTCGCCGGGGCGCAGGCCGATCTGTTCGTAATCGAAGCTGGCATAGCCGCGGCTGATGGATTTCAGCCGGTCGTAAAAGTCGAACACCACCTCGTTAAGGGGTAGCTCGTAAGTCACCTGCGCGCGGCCGCCCACGTAAGTCAGGTCGAGCTGGACGCCGCGCCGGTCCTGGCATAGTTTCAGGATGGAGCCGAGATATTCGTCGGGCGTGTAGATGGTCGCCTTGATCCACGGTTCGTCGATCTGTTCGATGCGGCTGGGATCGGGGTAATCGGCGGGGTTGTGGAGCATGATCTCCTCCGCCGGGTCGGTCCGCGATTTGTTGAGCTGGATCCGGTAGACCACCGATGGCGCGGTGGTGATGAGGTCCATGTCGTATTCGCGGGTCAGCCGTTCCTGGATGATCTCCAGATGGAGGAGGCCGAGGAACCCGCAGCGGAAGCCGAAGCCCAGCGCCGCGCTGCTTTCGGTTTCGAAGCTGAAGCTGGCGTCGTTGAGGCGCAGTTTCCCGATGCTGTCGCGCAGCTTGTCGAAATCCGCCGCGTCCACCGGGAACATGCCGCAGAACACCACCGGCTGCACTTCCTTGAAACCGGGCAGCGCCTCTGCCGCGCCGTTTTTCACCGTGGTGATGGTGTCGCCGACCTTGGCCTGGGCCACTTCCTTGATCTGCGCGGTGATGAAGCCGATTTCGCCCGCGGCCAGCTCGGCCACCTGGGTGATCTTGGGGCTCATATAGCCGACGCGGTCCACCAGATGTTCGGTGCCGCCGGCCATGAACTTGACGTTGAGGCCTTTCTTCAGCGTGCCGGCAATCACCCGGACGAGGATGACCACGCCCAGATAGGGATCGTACCAGCTGTCGACGAGCATGGCCTTGAGCGGGGCGTCGCGGTCGCCCTTGGGCGGGGGGATCTTGGCGACGACGGCTTCCAGGATATCCTCGATCCCGATGCCGGATTTGGCGGATGCGAGCACGGCTTCCGACGCGTCGATCCCGATGATGTCCTCGATTTCGGTGCGGACCATTTCGGGTTCGGCGGCGGGCAGGTCGATCTTGTTGATGACCGGCACGATCTCGTGGTCGTGTTCGATGGACTGGTAGACATTGGCGAGCGTCTGCGCCTCCACCCCCTGCGCCGCGTCGACCACCAGCAGCGCGCCCTCGCACGCGGCGAGGGAGCGGCTGACCTCGTAGGCGAAGTCGACATGGCCGGGCGTGTCCATCAGGTTGAGCTGGTAGGTCTCGCCATCCTTGGCGGTGTAGGAAAGGCGCACGGTCTGGGCCTTGATGGTGATGCCGCGCTCCTTCTCGATGTCCATGTTATCAAGCACTTGCTCGGACATCTCGCGCGCGGTCAGACCGCCGGTGAACTGGATCAGCCGGTCGGCCAGGGTGCTTTTGCCGTGATCGATGTGGGCGATAATCGAAAAATTGCGAATATGGGAAAGTTCAGTCATCACCCCCGCAGATAGCGCGGCCTTCCCGGACTGTCAGCCACTTTGCATGGGTATCGTCATACGGGGCGACAAAAGGCCTTCCGATCATGCCGATCGGCGCATTACCGGTTTCGCATTGGTCTCCCCGATATCGAGCGCGACGATGGTTCCGTTGTTCGCCAGTTCCAGCGGATGATCGAACTCCACCCCCATCTTTTCGTTCTTGCTCCACCGGGCTATGCAAGTAATAACGTCCGCGCTCGACAGTGCTATCGTGAAGCGAGTACCTTCCGGTACGTTCCACAAACCTTCGATCCTTGCACCGGTCACCGAGATGTTACGAATGGTGCCTTGGTAAGACGTACCTTCGTGCTCCACCGATACCTTTCGGAGAGTAGTGTATCGCGGGGCGCGGTGCGATTTGGGACCCACCGCGTGCGCATCCAGCCCTTCACCTATGCGGGTGAGGGTTGCCTGCGCAGAAAGCGGCCTTGCATAGATGTAGCCCTGCACATGGCTGCAACCCAAAGAGTTGACGAGTTCCAACTCATCCAGTGTTTCCACGCCTTCGGCAGTCGTATCCATATCCAGCGCTTCGGCCAGACTTGTAATCGCCGCTATAATCGCGCCATTGCGATTGCCAGGTTCGGTCGCACCGCTGATGAAACTCTTGTCGATCTTGATCTTGTCGAAGGGGGCGGTCTTCAAATATCCGAGTGAAGAATAGCCGGTACCGAAATCATCCAGGGCGAGTCGCACCCCGATCCGCTTAAGCGAGGCGAACATCGCGTCGGTATTGTCGCTATCGTTCAGGAACACGCTTTCGGTAATTTCCAGCTCAAGCCTGCCGGGTGCGATACCGGCTTGCGCGATGGCGTTGGTCACCACTGTCGGCAGGTTGGGATTTGCAAATTGCAGCGGCGAAACATTGACTGCGCAGCGCAAGTTGTCAGGCCATCTTGCAAGATCGTGACAGGCCGTGCGGATGGCCCATTCCCCCAAGGCCGTGATAAGCCCGGTATCTTCGGCAACCGGTATGAATTTTTCGGGTGACAACCAGCCTTGTGTCGCGTGCTTCCAGCGAACCAAAGCTTCGAAACCAGATATCTGTTCGGTCTTCGTATTCACCTGAGGCTGATAATACAGCTCTAGATCGCCCGCCGCGATGGCATCGCGCAGGTCGTTTTCCAGCTTGGTACGCTCTTCCGCAGCTGAATGCAGATCGTCGGCGTAAAAGTGATGTCTACCACGCCCACCATCCTTTGCGGCATAAAGCGCAAGGTCGGCATTGCGGATCAATGCTTCATCGGAGACGCCGTTATCAGGCGATACCGCAATGCCGACAGAAGCGCCAATGACTACCCGCTGACCATCGATGGAATAAGGTTGCGACAGGGAATGGATAACGTCCTTGCTCAACTGGGCCAATTGGGTTCGGTCGGCGCGGCCAGCAAGAATGACCTGGAATTCGTCACCGCCGATGCGGCCGACGCGTCCGGCCTTTCCGACCGTGCGGTTCAATCGCTGCGCCACCTGCTTGAGCAGCGCGTCGCCTGCGGGATGGCCAAGCGTATCATTGACGTGTTTGAACCGGTCCAGATCGAGCAGCATCACGCTACATTCGCGGTGCATTTCCTGCGGTGCCGACAGGATCTTCTCCATCGTCTGCGACATCTGGAAGCGGTTAGCGAGACCCGTCAGGGAGTCGAAATGGGCCAACCGGCTTTCATTCTGCTGGCTGCGTCGTTTTTCGGTCAGGTCCGTACCCGAGCCGCGGAAACCAACGAAATTGCCGAAATTGTCATAAATCGGCCGTCCACTCACCGACCACCAGCGCTCTTCCGCGCTGGAGGCTGCGCGTACGGCCAGCTCCTTGAATGCGCTGCGGGCGGAAAGCTGGAATGTCAGCGTACGCTCACTCTCACGGTTGATGTCACCCAGATCAAATAGCTCGCCGAAAGGGCGGCCGATCAGCGCGCTTTTCTCTTGCCCAATTGTCTGCGCAACGCCGGTCGTAAGATACGTAATTCGACCACGACGGTCAGACTCCCAGAACCAGCCCTGCCCGGTTTCCTCGTAATCCCTGAGAATATCCTCGGCGCGATTACGAATGCGTTCCCGCGCCTCCTCCTCTTTAAGGATAACTATGCCCTTGCGGCGCTGGTATCGCGTAATGACTAGCAGGACGAGCGAGCCTGCCGCCAGTGCAGTAAAGGCCTCGCCCGTGCCGTCCACCACAACCAAGCCGCTCCAAGCGGCAACGGAAAGACAAAATGACGATACGAGACGGTCTTTCAGCAGCGTAGTACCGGCAATGTTCAACGCAACGATCGACCCGACCGCCCAATACCAGTTTACGTTGCCAGCAAGTGCCCAGAGCGCCATCGTCAGCCCGAACAGGAACATCGGCATCGGTACGGAAAGGACCATTAGGAATATGCGCAGCAGAAAAGGCGCACCTTCGCGCCGCTCCAATTTCTGGGAATACCGACCCAGTCCCGCCAGTGCGACCGCACCAGCACCAGATATCAAGACTGTCGATGACGGCATCGTCAAGGCCACAAGCCCAGCAAGGACTACGGCTACGAGCATGAACAAGCCCATCAAGCCCCAGCCCTGCGGCATGAAATACTGTTTTTCGTCGGACGCGGCGTCGGTTCTGGCCGCATTGCCGCCAGCGGTCGCGTGAACACGCTTCACCAGATTGCGTTTTTCGTGATCCGGTGCCGCTCCCCGACGTTCGTCTGTTTCCAATGGCGGACCGGAATGGTCATCCGCCAGATTATCGGACGTGATGTTGGTGAAACCCGACGTCGATGTAGCCGGTGGCGCCGCCTCTTGATCCGGCTGCCCAAGCGCGTCTGATCCGTAAGCACCGCTATCCGGCTTGGCTATTCCATTAGCCGCAGACGGATTTTCTCCGTCTGCCCGATTGATCGCCGTTCGCATCACGGCTCTATGGCGGAATGCCCCTTTTGGAAAGGTTAAGAAAACCGCTGGTTTTGCCTTATGGGCCAATCAATTTTCTCGCAGGCTTGCCTCGCGGCACTGGCAGGGCCATGCTGGTTAATGCCGGAGCGTTCGTTCGGAGAGATTTCCATGCGTCATATCGCCATCGTCGGATCGGGTCCGGCAGGATATTACACGGCGGAGGCAGCGCAGAAGGCTTGGGGCGATGACGTCCGCATCGACGTTATCGACAGCCTTCCCGTACCATATGGATTGATACGAACCGGGGTGGCTCCCGATCACCAGTCTATCAAGGGCGTAGCGCGAAGGTATGAAAAGACCGCGCTGACGCCGAATGTGCGCTTTGTCGGCAATCTGACACTGGGCCGTGATTTGCAGATCGACGAATTGCGCGATCTGTACGATGTCGTGGTGCTGGCTACCGGCGCGCCGAACGACCGGATGCTCGGCCTGGCCGGGGAAGATCTCGGTAACGTTTTTGGCAGTGCGGCGTTTGTCGGATGGTATAACGGGCACCCACAATTTGCTGATCTCGACCCTGACCTTTCGGGACGGCATGCCGCCGTAATCGGAATGGGCAATGTCGCACTGGATGTGGCGCGTATTCTGGCCAAGACTCAAGCCGAGTTCGATGGCGCGGATATTGTCGATCACGCATTGCGTGCCCTGATTGCGAGCAAGGTTGAAACGATCACCATAATTGGCCGGCGCGGACCGCATCAGATATCGATGACGCCAAAGGAATTGGCCGAACTAGGCCAGCTGGAACGAGCGGTGCCGTATGTGGACCCGGACGACTTCCCGGACGAAGGCGACGATGCCATGCTGGAGCCGGGACTGCGTAAATCGGTAACCCTTCTGCGCGATTACGCTGCTGCCCCGCATCATATCCGTGCAGAAAAGCCCATTGCCATCGAATTCGATATGTTCGCCAGCCCGGTCGCCTTTCGCGGAGACCATGGTCGTAAGGTCGTGTCCGGCGTCGAAGTCGAACGAACACAGGTCATAGAAGGGCGCGCAGTCGGGACGGGCGAAACCTATGTCGTCCCGGCCGATCTTGTTGTCACCTGCATTGGATACCGTACTTCTCCGATCCCCGGGGTCCCGTTCGACGAACGCATGGGACGGTTTGCAAACGATACGGGCCGCATCCTGCCCGGCCTGTACTGCGTAGGCTGGGCACGCCGTGGGCCTACGGGAACCATCGGCACAAACCGCCCCGATGGGTATGCGCTGGTTGACCTTATCGTTGAGGATATCGCCTCCGGGCTGGTTGGCCGCAGCAAACGCTCCGGACGCGATGGGCTCGACGCGTTAGCCAAGGACCGCGAGTTGGAGCTCGTCACGTTCCAGGATTGGAAGAAGATCGAAGAAGCCGAGGCCGCGGCAGCACGCGACGGGGCGCCGCGTGAGAAGTTCGTCGATATCGAAAGCATGATTGCAGCGCGCGGAGATTGAGGCTGCGCCGAGAATTCACCAAGCCAAGGGCGGAACCATGGTTCTTCCGAAACGTCGGCTAATATATAATATGTTAAGGGCCGACGCGGCGAAACGATCGCGCGACCTTGCCACGGGAGAGTATATCGATGGCCATCGAATTGGAAAACGAAGCTGCACAATCTACCAGCGCGCTGGGGCCGCTGGTTGGCCTGACGCGCGAGGATATTTTTGGCGCGGTAGCGGTACTGCTGCGTGAAACAGCTTCTAACCCAGCCCGGTTGATGCGTCATAGCCAGGCGATGGGCAGCGATATGCTGAAAATCATGACCGGCCAAAGCGATCTTGCCCCCGATGCCAAGGACAAACGTTTTCGCGATCCCGCTTGGCAGTACAATCCGTTCATGCGGGCTGGCGCCCAATATTACCTCGCTGTGCAGAAAGGTATGGCGAACTGGATCGACGAACTGGAGCTGGACGCGCTGGAGAAGGACCGCGCGCGGTTCATATCGACCATCATTATTGATGCGCTCGCACCCACCAATACGCTGGCGGGCAATCCCGCAGCCCAGAAACGCGTGATCGACAGCGGCGGCATGTCGATCATCAAGGGACTGAAAAACGCCTATACCGACCTCACCAAGAACAAGGGCATGGTCAGCCAGGTCGACAAGACTCCGTTCGAACTTGGGAAGAATATCGCAATCTCGAAAGGTTCGGTAGTGCTGCGGACCGAGATGATGGAGCTGGTGCAATATGCGCCGACCACGGACGAAGTGTACGAAATCCCTCAGCTCACCATCCCACCGCAGATCAATAAGATGTATATCAACGACTTGAGCCCCGATAAGTCGGTGGTGAAATGGCAAGTCGATAATGGCATCCAGACGTTCGTTATCTCGTGGCGCAATCCAACCAAGGAACAGGGCCATTGGGACATGGCCGATTACGTCCGGTCCTGCCGCGAGGCGATGGAAGCGGTTGCCGATATCACGGGTGCGAAGAAAGTGAATGTCTCGGCCGGGTGCTCGGGTGGGCAAACGGCAACCATGCTGGCCAGCAAGATGGCGGCCGACAAGGACGATCTGCTCGGAACGCTGACGCTGATGGTGTGCGTTCTGCACCCGAAACAAGACGATATAGAAGCCGGCTCGCTGATCAGCGAAAATGGCTTGCAACTGGCTCGACAACGGGCTGCGAAGCAGGGGATCATCAGCGGGGATAGCCTGTCCCGCAGCTTTGCCTGGATGCGGCCGAACGACCTCATCTGGAACTACGTCATCAACAATTACCTGATGGGCGACGATCCGCCCGCTTTCGACGTGTTGTTTTGGAACGCAGACGCAACCAACCTGTCCGCCAGCCTGATGGGTGATTTCCTGACCGTTTTCGAAACGCTCGCCTTTACCAAAAAGGGCGAGGTCGAAATGGCGGATCACAAGATCGACCTCAGCAAGATTACTGCCGACCTTTTCATTCTGGGCGGCGTGACAGATCACATCACTCCGTGGAAGGCAACCTACCGTTCTACCCAGCTGTTCGGCAGCAAGGACGTGACCTACGTGCTAAGCCAGTCCGGTCACATGCAAGCGATCCTGAACCCTCCCGGCAATCCGAAGGCGAAATATTTCGTACAGGAAAAGAAGGGCAGACTACCTACGACAGCGGATAAATGGCTCGAGGGAGCAACGGAAGTTGCTGGTAGCTGGTGGCCGTTCTGGATGGAATGGCTGCAAGAACGTGCCGGCAAAAAGACGAAAGCACCGGCCAAGCTGGGGAATGCAAAACACAAGCCGCTGGACCCCGCCCCCGGTCTGTATGTACTGGAACAGTGCTGACGATAGGTACGCGGCATTCGCCCACGCCGATCTTTCGCCATAAACGGGTCTTTTGCGCAGACCGCTTCTAAGGATCGATATGCTAGCCGCTAAAAAGTCCCGCCCCTTGCCCAAAGGTGAGGAAATGACTGCCGTCGTTTCGTTAGAAGAGGTTTCCGGCCGGACATTACGGGTCGCTCGCTGGCGTATGGATGAACCATCCGACCATCCGCCGGTGTTGTTCTTCAACGGGATCGGCGCGAATATCGAAGCGGTGGCTCCGCTGGCCGAAGCGATGACCGATCGCGCCTTCATCATGTTCGACATGCCGGGCACGGGCGAAAGCCCTGATCCGACGATCCCCTACAACCCTTTCACGATGAGTTGGACCGCGGCCAAGCTGCTGGACCGGTTCGGGCTGGACGAGGTCGATGTTATGGGCGTGAGCTGGGGCGGAGCGATGGCGCAGCATTTCGCGCTGCAGCATCCGAAGAAAACCCGTAAACTGGTTTTGTGCGCCACCACGGCGGGCATGCTCATGGTGCCCGGCAATCCGGCAGCTTTTACTAAAATGGCCAATCCGCGCCGCTATATCGACGCCAATTACATGAACGAACATTTCGCCACACTATATGGCGGGATGACCAAAGATGTGGCCGACAAGAAGAGCCATATCGGCCGGTTGAAGCCTCCCTCACCGCGCGGTTACATCTACCAGCTTCTGGCGATGATCGGCTGGACCAGCCTACCCGCGCTTCCTTTTATGTCGAAAGACACGCTTATCATGATGGGCGCGGACGACCAGATCGTGCCGCTGATCAACGGCAAGATCCTGAACCGTATGATCCCAAACTCGGTGCTGGAAGTCTTCGAGGGCGGCGGCCATCTGTTCCTGCTCACGCATGCGGAGGAAAGCATCGCCATGCTGAGGGAATTTTTGGTGCCCCTCGTTAATGAAGAGCCGGCGGCAGCTTAAGAATTCGGCAGTTGTGCGAGAACACTATAGCTCGATGATGATACCCTTGGCCGGGTCTACGGTCCCTGCCACCATCGCTTGATACGCCTCGCGAGCCTCGGCAATACCGCGATGCCGTTCTATTTCGACCGTGCCAGCTGCGTCTTGCAGGAACGCATGCCAGCTCTGCGCGATGTCCTGCCCGAACGCGGCTGACCCTGATTGCTTGATGGCTGCGACCGCATGGTCCGGCGCGAAGAACAAGACGGGTTTCGGACCCGGCAGATCAGTCGCTCCGCCCAGCCCGCTACCGCGCTCGTCGATATGGGTCGCGCCCACCAGGCAGGAATATTTCAGCGCATCGCCCAAAGTTGTATGAATATCGGCCAACAATTTCGCGTTACCTGCAAAATCCACGACCACGCTGGGCCGCTGCTGCAGTTCCGCTATTGCCTCGTAGGGCAGCACCTCGTCGTAAAGGCCAGTACCACGCACAAAATCCACATTCCCAGTCGAAGTCAGGCCAATGCGCTTTGTTTCAGGCGAGCGATGTTTCGCCACACTGGCACAGCCCAATGCCGTTTTTGACGAAGCGCTGGTCATCAATACCGCGTCTGCCCCAAACCAGCCTTCGCGCCGCATGAAGCTTTCGATGAGGAAGCCGGTCTTGAACAACGGACCGAATAGCATCCGCTCCGCTTCACGCGAAGGATCATGTTCCGGATCGGCCGCGAGACGCGAATACTGATTGTAGATCGGGCTCATTGGTTGACGATGTTCGGCTATGTCGACGAAGCCACTTTCGCTCACCTTGCCGGGCAGGACATCCAGATGCGTACCCATCGGCAGGTAACCGTAAACGCGCTCACCGGTCGCGAATTGCGGGTGATTGGTTTCGATAACCTGGGCATGGCCCCAAACTGGTACAATGCCTTTGTCTGCAGATGCCGGAAAGAAATTCCAGTACCCGAACCCATCACCCACGACCGCATAAGTGATATTGTTCGCGGTGATGGAGAAGCTTTCGATCGCCAGCCGTATCGCATCCGCCGCCAACGCGTTCTGCGAAACTTCGTCGGTTTCGGCCTGTGTCAAATCAGCTTTATCGACATAAACGGCTTCTGATGCGGTTTGCGGCATGGAAGGCTCCTGTGGTGATCCAGCAAGCTAGCCCACGTCACCTGCGTTGGCGAGCGCCGACCCGCATGACGGCGGCACTATCGGCGAAAAATCGTCAGACCCGCATCGGCATTAGGACGTAGAGCGCCGGGCTGTTGTCATCCTTACGAATCAGTGTCGGGGCGCCTGCATCGGCCAGATGCAGTTCCACCGTATCGCTGTCGATCTGGGCGAGAATGTCCTTCAGGTAATTGGCGTTGAAGCCAATTTCCAAAGCCTCGGCCCCGTAATCGGCAGCGATTTCCTCGGCAGCGGTGCCATTATCCGGGCTGGTGACGGACAGAGTGACCTTGTCCTTGTCCACGCCCATCTTGACCGCTCGCGTTTTCTCGGTCGCGATTGTGGCGACACGATCGACGCCTTCGAAAAAGCTGCGCGGATCGAGCTTCAATAGCTTGTCGTTTCCGGTCGGGATCACGCGGCTGTAATCCGGGAAGGTGCCGTCGATCAGTTTGGAAGTGAGGATAACCCCGCCCTCCCCGCCCAAAGTGAAACGTATTTTGCTGGCGCTGAGATCGATCTGCACATTGCCTTCCATTGATTCGTCCAGCAGCTTCCGCAGTTCCGCCACCGCTTTGCGCGGGACGATTACATCGGGCATTCCCTCCGCGCCGTCGGGCCGGTCGAGCGTGAAGCGGGCAAGACGGTGGCCATCGGTCGCAGCCGCCTTCAGGACGGGCTTGTCTTCCTCCGACACGTGCAGGAAAATGCCGTTCAGGTAGTACCGCGTTTCTTCTGTTGAAATGGCGAACCGGGTGCGGTCGATCATCTCCGCCAGCAGCTTGGCCGGTAGTTCGAAACTGGTCGGCAGATCGCCTTCCGCGATCATCGGAAAATCGTCACGCGGCAGGGTCGGTAGCTGGAACCGGCTGCGTCCCGCCTTGACCGTCATACGGTTGTCGGCGGTTTCCAGGCTGACCTGGCTGCCGTCCGGGAGCTTGCGGGCGATATCGAATAACAGATGTGCCGACACCGTAATCGCGCCAGGCGTGTCGACCGATGCTGCCGCCATGTTCTCGACCACCTGCAAGTCCAGGTCGGTCGCCATCACCTTCAGCGAACCGGCCGCGTCCGCATCGATCAGAACATTCGACAGGATGGGAATGGTGTTGCGACGTTCAACCACGGATTGCACGTGGGACAAGCACCGCAGCAATGTGGCGCGTTCGATGGTAGCCTTCATCAGATCCCCCTTGGCATGACCGGGGACGGCGCAAAATCGCCGCGCGCGCCCGGTGACGCTGCGAAAAACGGTTGGCTCATCCTTAGCGGGGTGCGCCTATGCGGCAAGCGGATGCTGCACTGCGCCCGCGAGATTTGCGGGTAAGTTGGGGATAATTTCCGATGTTCACGTGCTGTTCCGCGCACAATCGAAAGTCCTCACCCGAGCATCGCCATCCCGCCATTCACATGCAGCGTCTGACCGGTGACGTAACCTACTTCCTTGCTCGCAAGATAAGCCACTGCTGCACCGATATCGTCGCCTTCGCCCATACGGCCCATCGGGATGCGGGTATTGATCGAGCTTTTCTGATCTTCGGTCAGTTCTTCGGTCATGGCGGTCCGGATAAAACCTGGCGCGACGCAATTGACGGTAATTCCGCGCGTCGCCAGTTCCTGCGCCAGCGATTTGGACATACCGGTAAGTCCTGCCTTTGCCGCGACGTAATTCATCTGCCCGGGATTGCCGGTCGTACCCACCACGCTAGTAATGGAGACGATTCGGCCAAATCTGGCCTTCATCATCGGGCGCGCGGCGGAACGCATTAGCCGGAACGCGGCGGTAAGGTTTACCTGCAGCACCTGCTCCCACTCTTCATCCTTCATGCGCATGGCCAGATTGTCACGCGTGATACCGGCATTGTTCACCAGAATGTCGATACTTCCCAGCGTGTCGACCGTAGCTGGTACAAGCTCGTCCACCTGATGCGAATCCGACAGGTTACAGGTAATCTCGACATGATCGCCGCCAACTTCCGCCTGCAATTGTTCGCGGAATATGCGCAGCTTCTCGCCATTGGATCCCGACAGCGCCAATCGCGCGCCTTGCCGTGCAAGGGCGTAGGCGATGGAGGACCCGATGCCCCCGCTGGCGCCTGTAACAAGTGCGGTCATTCCTTTGAGCGAAAACATCGGCAGCGCATCCTTCTGGTGGAGCAAGAAACTATCCACCGCCTAGGCCCTGGCGCTGGGCCGGGTCAATTGTCCGAAAGATTCGCACCCCGACCACGTGCATGTTCCGGTGCAAAGTCCACCCGGCGGCGCTCGGTAATCTGACCATTGGTCAGACGACCCTCTACAAGCTCGTATCCGAGCAAAGCAAAAATGCGATTGCCAAGGAATATCGGACGGGCATTGCCATACCAATCCACGCACGAAGCCTTGCAGCCGTCGTCCTGTGCGCGGCGACGGTAAGCTTCCAATTGACCAACCGGTGACAATTTGCGCTTGTCGCGTGACAGGAACATGATGGCCGAACCGGAGCCAAGGAATGGCGTCGGGCCGTAACCTGCCGGTGGGGGCGGAGGCGCGGGTGCTATTGGCATACTGCTGTTTGGCCCGGGCATCGAAACCGGCGGCGGAGGCGTAGTATCCGATGGGCGGGGAACACGGCGCTGCAACATTACCGGCAGACCCAACAGTCCGCTGTCGCCGGTTCTATCATTGGTATTCGGGCGGTAGAAAAACGCCTGACTGCGGTTCTCGCCTTCCGCTGCGCCGGGCAACATGAATGTATCTTCGAGCCGCGCCTTGCCGGTCGCGGCGTCGAGGGCGATTGCGGAGAAGCCGAGCGCACCTGCAGTGTCCATCCCGATCGCCACGCCGTCACGGCCCATCAGGTTCAGGCGGCTAACACCATGCGGCATTGCGATCCGCTGCACATCCTGTCCACCTAGTGGAACCGCAAAGAGCGTCTGCTCTACGCCGGGGTCACGCGGGTTCTCGCCGCTGTACAGAAGGTGCCGCCCTACGAAGCGGTTCTGGAACGAAGAGTCAGCAGGCCGGGGCAGGCTGCGATACAGGCTATCAGCCGCGCTTTCGCTACCGTCGCCGAAGCTCTCCAAGGGCAATCGCAACAGCGCCACATCGCCGCCACTCACTTCCGGGCCCCACATTGCATCGCCTCGTGAATTCCCCCGCACGACCACGTTCAACACGCGATCGGAGCCATCTTCGCGGAACGAGAACTGGTCTACCGGCGCGCCACGTACCTGCAGCGCTTGAGGCGCCGAACCATCGAGCGGCATCCGGTAGAGCCAAGCTGGCTGCGCATCCTCTCCCGACCGGTAATGATCGTCCGTTCCGGTCCAGACATAGACTGCGTCCTGCGAAACGTAGAAGCTGCGCCCCCATCCACCGTACACACCGTTGGTGCTGCAATCGAACTCCCGCGCACCAGGATCGCATTCGGTGACCGTGTGTAGCGTACTGACGGAGGAACGCCTGTCCGTACGGATAGGCGCCGGGACATAAAGATCGCTTGGCCCGGCAATAGGCGCGAAGTCCGGCTCTGCGCCGCTGTCAACGTCCTCCAGTACCGCAAGCCCTGGCACGGCGTCGCGCCAATCCCGCCCCCACCAGATCGGCAGTGGCGCATACAAAACCAGCCGATCACCGATCAGTCGAGAGGCGTAATTCCGCGACGAATAATAATCGGCAGAGCGCAAATAGTGCGTATCGCGATAGGAAAGCCCGCCATTCGAGGCAATGTCGAAACGGCTGATTTCCGTGCCTGAATTGCCGTAGGAATAACCGATTACCACGACCATATCGCCCGCAATTAGCATTTCGTCATACCAAGTGTCACCGGGACGCGGGTCACCGGGTGGGAAGGCGTCGATATAATCAACCGGGGTCAGGGCATTCCCGCCGACTTTTACGGTAAACAACCGTCCGCGCCGCAACACGACCAGATGATCGCCATGCGTTTTGACGATGCCACCTTCGTCGACACCTGCCTCTTGCACATTGGTGATTTGTTCAGCACCCGCCTGCCGCGGCGTAACCTGTTGAGAGACCGGAGGTGGTGGCGGCAAAGCCATAGGTGCCGACGCGGACTCCTCGACATCTACTGAAGCGACCCACCCCGACCCGTTCTTATGTCGATCAAGGAACGCGACAAGGGCTTCCTCGCTCTCGAACGCGGCCATGGCCTTGTCGGCCGATCCCGGCGGCGGCAAGTCGACTTTGGAGCAGGACCCAACAATCATCAGCCCGCCGATGGCGGCAGATATAAGTACGGTAGAACGAATCATTGGACGCATGAGCACTCTCCCCATGCTCGATGATACAATATTACATAGATTTAGCCAAAGCCTCGATGTCGTCCATGGAAACGACGCTCGTTACCTTGGCTTCGGGAGCAATACGCCCAATCATCGGACCAAGCACTTTGCCGCCCAGTTCGACGAAGTGTTCGATACCAGCCGCCTGCATTGCCAGGACGCTTTCCCGCCACCTGACACGGCCCGTAACCTGATCGACCAGTAACCTCTGCACTTCCGCGGGTTCGGAAGCGCGGGCCGCGGTCACGTTCGCGTAAACTTGCAACCGCAAAGGACGCGGACAGGTTTCATCCAGGGCTTGCTGCATCCGGTCAGCCGCAGGCTGCATCAGCGAACAGTGGAAAGGAGCCGAAACAGGCAATTTGATACCGCGCTTGATATCAAAATCACGAACCATGGAGATGGCGCGCTCGATGGCTCCGGTGTGGCCGGAAATGACGACCTGCGTCGGATCGTTATCATTGGCGACAGCGCAGACTTCACCATCTGCCGCCGCATCGGCCAAAGCCTGCGCCTTCTCGATATCCGCACCCAGCAGCGCCGCCATCGTGCCCTCGCCCACAGGAACGGCAGCCTGCATTGCCTGCCCGCGGATTTTCAGCAGCCTTGCGGTGTCTGAAAGATTGAAGCCGCCCACGCTGGCCAGCGCGCTGTATTCTCCCAAGGAATGCCCCGCTACCGCTTCCCCGCGGTCAGACAGATGGATCGATCCTTCGCGCTCCAGCACGCGCACGATTGCAAGCGAATGAGCCATGATCGCGGGCTGAGCGTTTTCGGTAAGGGTCAGCTGGTCTTCCGGCCCGTCACGCATGATCGCAAAAAGCTTCTGCTCTAAAGCGTCATCGACTTCTTGAAAGGTTTCGCGGGCGGTGCTGCTGGCGGCGGCAAGTTCGCTGCCCATGCCGACTTTCTGGCTGCCCTGCCCCGGAAATACGAATGCGATCATCTGAACTGTCCCACCATGGCTGTATGCCGGCGTGGCTAGGTCGCGGCGGCGGGGCTGGCAAGCCCGAATGGCACCACGCGGTTATCGACAGTATGCCCGATTTGCGCCCGGCCAAGATAGGGAATGCCCATCCGCGCACACCAGTATTGCGCGATTTCTTCCGCCGACTGCCCAAACTCGCGGTCGTTTTCCGGAACAGCAGTGATCGCGCCCAGCCGAATGCCCGCAATCCCGGGTTCGAGCAGATTGGTTAGCTGGAAAAACAGGCGGTCAACCGCGTAAAGGTGCTCGCTCACTTCCTCCACCATCACCACATGGTCTGTCACGTCCGGCATCAGCGGCGATCCGGCGACCATGCATAGAGTGATGAGATTGAATGCGACTGCGGGCGTCTTTCCATCCAACGACGGTTCTAGCCCACTGGTATCGCCAGCGAACCAGCGCAGCGAGCGTCTCACGCCCTCCCGCCCGCGTTCGCTGCGTGCGCTGACCGGCATCGGGGCGTGGACGCTCTGCCCGATATCATGGCGATACAGCGCGGCGAGCAGGTATCCGCAATCCGAAAAGCCGGCATAGGTTTTCTGCCGCGCATGTTCGTTCATGAAACTGATCGCTGCCTGCGCGATGCGGTTTGAGCCGTACCCGCCCTTGGCAAACCAGACGGTGTCAAAATTGGGATCGTTGGCGCAATCCACCAACGCTTCGGCCCGCAGCGCGTCGGGGCCGGCAAAATGACCGTCCACCGCGAAACATTGCGGGTGGAATTCTACAGAATGTTCGGGAAACTCCTCGGCCACCAGGTTCTGCAGCGCTTCGGCATGGGATCTGGTGATAGGCGTTGCGGGGGCGCAGATGGCGATGCGTGACATTTGCATACCCTAGCACCACCTTCACAAGATGCGAGCGTTTGCGTAGGCGCGTTCTCCAGCACGCCATCGTTCCACTCCACCGTGCACGGGCGGAGACATGCGAACTTCAACGGAAAATCAGATGACCAACCTCACCGACCAACCTTTCTTTTTCTGCGGCATCGGCGGGTCGGGAATGCTGCCGCTGGCGCAAATCCTGAAAGGTCGTGGGGCGGAGGTGGCAGGGTCCGACCGTAGTTTCGACCAAGGCCGCACACCGGCCAAGTTCGCGGCGCTGGAACGGCAAGGCTTCCAGCTGCACCCGCAGGATGGCAGCGGTCTAGTGTCGGCAAATCAGATTCTGGTCGCTAGCGCCGCGGTCGAAGACAGCGTCCCCGAAGTCGTACGTGCGAAGGAACTGGGATGCCGGCGGATGACCCGCGCGGAGTTGCTGGCGGCGCTGTTCAACGATGCCCAAACCAGCGTCGGCATTGCCGGCACCAGCGGCAAGTCGACAGTGACCGGAATGCTCGGCTGGATACTGGCGGATGCGGATCGCGATCCCACGATAATGAATGGCGCGGTGATGAAGAACTTCGTGACGGAGAACCGCCCTTTCGCCAGCGCGCAGGTGGGCAAGGGAGATGCGTTCGTATCCGAGGTGGACGAAAGCGACGGGTCCATTGCCCTGTACGAACCGGCGGTCGCAGTGCTGTTGAATGTCAGCCTGGACCATAAGAGTATGGATGAATTGCGCGACTTGTTCGGCGCGTTTCTCGCCCGCTCCGGCCATGCGGTCGTCAATGCCGACGATAAAGAAGCGTTCGCGCTGGTCGCCAAGGCTGGCGGCGAAGTGACCACGTTCGGAATTGATAATGGCTGCGCCACATTAGTGGTGAAGGACGGCAGCATTGTGGATCGCGGGATGGAACAATCAACCATCGTGATTGATCGGCGCAGCGATAAGGAACACCGGCTCGATCTGCCCGTGCCCGGACGCCACAACTTGTCGAACGCGTTGGCTGCGCTGGCTGGTGCTCAGGCTGCCGGAGTGTCGCTGGCGGACGGCGTGGCTGCGTTGGCGCAGTTCAAGGGGCTGGCGCGCCGGTTCGAGATCGTCGGCAGGGCGAACGACATTACGGTCATCGACGATTTCGGGCACAATCCGGAAAAATGCGCGGCCACTTTACGCACGCTGAAAGCTCAGCCCGGCCGGGTCATCGCGTTTTTCCAGCCGCATGGTTACGGCCCGCTTCGCCAGATGGGGCGTGAACTGGCAGAAACTTTTGCGGCCGAACTGGGTACCGATGACGTGACGATCCTGTGCGATCCGGTTTACTTCGGCGGCACGGTTGACCGCAGCGAAGGCAGTGAGCGCATCGTAACGCTGATCCGCGAGGCTGGCGGCACAACGGAATACATCCCGAGCCGTGCGGCAAGCGGCGATCGGATGGTCGAGCTGGCCCAGCCGGACGATCGCATTGTCATCATGGGCGCGCGGGACGATACCCTCAGCGCATTTGCAAAGGGCGTGCTTGAACGGTTGTAACGCCGGCCACGTTCTCGATCGACGTTCTGCTCAATGCGCTTCGCTCGCGCCGACCTTGAACACCTTGTGCAGAACCACCGCTATGATCGCGCCCACCACCAATGCCAGCACCGCCGATAGGGCGGCGTAAGTCATCCAGCCCAGAAACCCGCCGAGCGATCCGGTCGTGGCTTTTAGCGCTTCCTCGATCCCGTGCGTCGCATCGTATAATGTGTGGAAGCCCAGCTCGTGCGTGCCATGCAGCAGAATGCCGCCGCCGACCCACAACATCGCAATGGTGCCGATAAAACTAAGCGCCTTCAGCAGATAGGGTACGAAAGCCACCAATCCGCGCCCGAAACGCTGCGCCAGCTCAGACCGCTTCTGCGCCAGGTGCAGACCGACATCATCCATCTTCACAATGATCGCCACTGCGCCATACACCACCACGGTCACCACGATCGCGACAAGAGCCAGTGCGAGACCGCGCTGCCACCACACATCCAGATCGATTTCGTTCAGAGTAATGGCCATGATTTCGGCCGAAAGTATCAGATCGGTGCGGATTGCGCCCGATATGCGCTGTTCTTCGAATGCTGCAAGATCCTCGATTGGATCGTCCAGCGTCTTGCCGTGCTTCGCCCCGCCGAGCTTCTCCAGAACCTTTTCCGCCCCTTCATAAGCCAGGTACAACCCGCCCATCATGAGGAAGAATATGATCGCACCGGGCAGAAATTCGCTCAGCAAGATCGCGCCGGGCAGCAGGATCAGTAGTTTGTTTTTGAAACTGCCCTTCGTAATGTCCCAAATGATCGGCAGTTCGCGCGCAGGCGACAGCCCCGTAACGTAGCTTGGCGTTACTGCCGCATCGTCGATCACCACACCCGCCGTCTTCATACCGGCGCGGCTGGCGGCCACGCCGATATCGTCGACACTCGCCGCTGCTACTCTTGCAATAACCGCCACATCATCGAGCAGCGCAACCAATCCCCCGGGCATTCCAATTCCTTTTAAGTTTGTGCGCGCCTGATGCCCGCCGCTTCGCTGCCATGCAACAGTGCTTCTCACGGGCCTTGCTGCTTGCTTTCCCGGCATATTCCGCTATGCGCCCCTCTTCCCTGAACACAGGGACACTCAAGAAAGCCGGAGGGGCCCCGCAATCCCGCGGATCAGCCAGCGATCGGCATTGAAATGTGAAAGGAAGCGAGATGGCTCTATATGAGCATGTCTTTCTCGCGCGTCAGGATCTGAGCCAGTCTCAGGTCGACCAGCTGGCCGCAACCGCCACCGAAATTGTGGAAGCGAACAAGGGCAAGGTCACCAAGACGGAGACCTGGGGTCTCAAGAACCTCGCCTATAAGATCGACCGTAACCGCAAAGCGCACTTCGTCCTGCTTAACATCGATGGCCCCGGTGTCGTCGTGGAAGAGCTGGAGCGGCAGACCCGCATCAACGAAGATGTCATTCGTTACATGACCGTCCGCGTGGAAGAGCACGAGGAAGGTCCGTCCGTGATGATGCGCAAGAACGACCGCGACCGCAAGCGTCGCTCCGACCGAGAGGACCGCGACTGATGGCCCGTCCATTTTTCCGCCGCCGCAAGACTTGCCCGTTTTCGGGCGAAGGCGCACCGACGATCGATTACAAAGACGTACGCCTGCTTCAGGGCTTCATGTCTGAACGCGGCAAGATCGTGCCGTCCCGCATCACCGCCGTTTCTGCAAAGAAGCAGCGTGAACTCGCCAAGGCTATCAAGCGTTCGCGCCAGATCGGCCTTCTGCCCTTCATCGTGAAGTAGGAGACAGAATATGGATATCATTCTCCTCGAACGGATCGAGAAGCTGGGCACCATCGGTGACGTCGTCACAGTGAAAGATGGCTACGCCCGCAATTTCCTGCTTCCACAGAAGAAGGCCCTTCGCGCTAACGCCGCCAACAAGCAGGTGTTCGAAGCGAACAAGGACCGTCTGGAACAGGAAAACGCGGAACGCCGCAGCGAAGCCGAAAAGGCTGGCGAAAAGATCGACGGCACGGAAATCGTGCTGATCCGCCAGTCCTCCAACTCCGGCCAGCTTTACGGTTCCGTCAATGTGCGCGACATCGTGGCCGGTCTGGAAGACAAAGGTCATTCGGTCGACAAAAAGCAGGTCGTGATGGGCAGCCCCATCAAGACCATCGGCATGTTCGACGTGAACGTGGTGCTACACCCTGAAGTTCGCATTATCGTGAAGGCCAATGTGGCCCGCTCCGACGACGAGGCCGAATTGCAGAGCCAGGGCGTCGACGTGATGGCCGCCATGTTCCAGGACGAACAGGCAGCCGAAGGCGGCGAAGGCTTTACCGAAACGGTCGATCCCACGCTGGAGCCGGGCGAAATCCCCGCCGATATGCTGGAAGACGGCGTGAGCAACGAAGATGGCGAAACCACCACCGAAGCGCTGATCGAGGCAACCGACCCCGACAACGCCTGAGGCGATTAGCTTTGCCGACAAAAAAGGGGCGCGAACCTGAGTGGTTCGCGCCCCCTTTTTCTATGGGTATACCCGCGAGCGCGATGCAGTTGTCACGGGAAAGTCAGCCCTTCCCTTTTGTTTTCGTTTTGCCGGTCTTTGCATTGGCTTCGATGAACTCGATAATCTGCCCGGCTATGTCCTTGCCAGTGGCGTTTTCGATGCCTTCAAGGCCAGGCGAGCTGTTCACCTCCATGATGACCGGACCGTGGTTCGACCGCAGCAGGTCCACGCCGCACACGTTCAGCCCCATTGCCTTTGCAGCGCGGACGGCGGTAGAGCGTTCTTCCGGCGTAATCTTGATCAGCTGCGCGCTGCCGCCGCGGTGGAGGTTGGAGCGGAATTCGCCTTCCGCGCCCTGACGCTTCATCGCCGCAACCACCTTGCCGCCGACCACCAGGCAGCGGATGTCGGACCCGCCCGCTTCCTTGATGAATTCCTGCACCATGATGGCGATGTTCGCGCCGCGAAACGCTTCAATAATAGATGCACCGCCCTTCAAGGTTTCGGCCAGTACCACGCCGATGCCCTGCGTGCCTTCCAACAGCTTGATCACCACCGGTGGACCATTCACCGCCTTGATGATTTGCTCCGCCTGCTTGGGATCGTTGGCATAAGCCGTCAGCGGCAGGCCGAGGCCGTATTTGGCCATGATCTGGGTTGAGCGCAGCTTGTCGCGGCTGCGGCCAATGGCCACGCTTTCATTCAGAGACCATACGCCGCCCATTTCGAACTGGCGCAGCACGGCAAGGCCGTATGCGGTGATCGACGCACCAATGCGCGGAATGACCGCCTCGTATCCACCGAGCGTTTCCCCGCGGTACATGACCGTCGGGCGGTGACTTGCGATGTTCACCGTGCAGCGCGTGGTGTTGAGTATGTCGAGCGTATGGCCCCGCGCCTCCGCCGCCTCCACCAGCCGCTTGTGCGAATAGAGGTTCGGATTGCGGGCGAGCATGGCGATCTTCATGGCAGTTTCCTCAAGTGGAGCGTAAATTCAGAATTGCAGCGCGTTCGTCCGGTGCGCTTTGCAGGTAAGAGCGCCCGGAATCCACCAGGAACCTGCGCCGTAATGCGGTACGGCCGACCAGTATGGGGAATTGCATTTCGCTGCGGTCGGCCAGACTGAACTCGACCGGGAAACTGCTGGCACCCAGCTGCATCATGGTCTTGATGATGTGCCGTTCCTGCCCCTCCCCGTTCGAACTCGTCACGGTGCGGCGGTCGGCGCGCTTTACTTCGAGCGTAACGGGTTCGCTTTGCCCGTCGCCGATATCGAGCAGAAAGCGCAGCCAGTGATGGCCGTCCTTGTCGAAGCTCTCGATTTCCGTCGCGTGGAGCGATGACGTGCGCGCGCCTGTATCGATCTTGGCCGGAATGCGGCGACCACACAGATCGGGAAGAGTGACCAATTCCCGCCACCCGACCCGCTGTGTAGTCTTGCCAATACTGGCCCCGGCGACATCGCCTGGCGCAGGGCTGCCAGTGCTTACCACCCGGTCTGCTTGCCCTTGTTCTGCTCGTCCAACCATGCCTGCAGCGGCGCGAAATATTCCAGCAGTGCCGTGCCGGTCATTTCGCGCGTGCCGGTAAAGGCTTCCAGCGCATCGGGCCAGGGCTTGGACGCGCCCATTTCGAGCATGGCATTGAGGTTCTTGCCAACATCCTCGTTGCCGTAAAACGAACAGCGATGCAGCGGACCTTCCCAGCCAGCCTGATCACACGCAGCCTTGTAAAACTGGAACTGCAGAATGTGTGCAAGGAAGTAGCGTGTGTAAGGGGTGTTGCCGGGAATGTGATACTTCGCGCCCGGATCGAAAGCGTCAGCTGGACGCGCCACCGGTGGGGTCACTCCCTGATATTCGCGCTTCAGATCGTGCCAGGCGTCGTTGTAGGTGGCTGGCGCGATGGAGCCATCGAACACGCCCCAGCGCCATTTATCGACCAGCAGGCCAAATGGCAGAAATGCCACCTTATCCATTGCCTGCCGCAGCAACAGGCCGATATCCTTGTCTGCGCTCGGTACACGCTCCCTGTCCAGCATGTCGATCTGCACGAGATATTCGGGGGTAATGCTCAAGGCAATCATGTCACCGATGGCTTCGTGGAAGCCGTCGTTCGCGCCATTGAGGTGCAGGTAGTCCTGCTTGTTATAAGCGCGCTGGTAGTAATTGTGGCCAAGCTCGTGGTGGATCACCGTGAAGTCTTCGGCGTTTTTCTTGATGCACATCTTGATGCGGATATCGTCCACCTGGTCGATGTTCCACGCGCTGGCATGGCAGACCACTTCGCGGTCGGCAGGTTTGGTGAACTGGCTGCGGTCGTAAAAGGTTTCAGGCAGGGGATCGAAGCCGAGCGAGGAGAAGAATTTCTCACCCACGCGAACCATTTCCACCTCGTCGATGCCTTTTGCGGCGATGAGGTCGGTCACGTCATAACCGATATCGCCTGCGCCGGCCGGGGCGACCAGAGGGTAGATGCTGCCCCAGCTTTGCGCCCACATGTTACCGAGCAGATCGGCACGAATGGCACCGGTCGCAGGCTGCACTGCATCGCCGTGCTTTTCATTCAGCTTCGTGCGGACATAGGTGTGCAAACTGTCGTACAGCGGCTTTACTTCCTGCCAAAGCCGCTCCGTTTCGGCGGCGAAATCGTCGGCCGGCATGTCATAACCGCTGCGCCACATCGCGCCGACATCGGTGAAGCCAAGTTCTTTTGCCCCGTCATTCGCGATGGCGACCATGCGCGCATAGTCATCCTTCATCGGTGCACCGACATTTGTGTGCCAACTGGCCCACATTTCCGCCAGTTCGGCAGGCGTCCGGTCGAGATTGCCCATCTCTGCCTCGATGTCCGAGCCGTTGATCGGCTCGCCGTTCAACACGCCCTTGCCCTTGCCATATTGCGAATTCAGCTTGGTCGCGATTTCGTTCAACTCGACTGCCGCCCCGTCCGTGGTCGGGGCCGGCAGAACGATCATATTGCGCAACATATCGAGCTTACGCGCGACTTCGGCATCGAGCCCGGGAACCTGCGCGTATTTGGCTGCTTCCAAAGCGTAATCGACGCTTTTGGTCGTACCCTCGGCGCCGATTTCCGCCGCCATCGCGTCGGTGTCGGGCGTAATGTAGGTCGCGTTGACCCAATAGATGCGGCTGGCGCGGATCGAGTAACCCAGCATGTCCTTTTCAACCATGTCCACCCATGCGGCTGCGCCCGCAGGTGTCATTGGGTAGGTAGCGCTGGCAGTGTCCTGCGCCATGGCGGCCGATATAGAGTGCGCCAACGGCTGCACGACTTCCCCGGCAGATGCGGGCGCGGCGATGCCGACGGCCAAGGCGGCAAGCGCGGATGTAGGGATCAGGGCGGACCGTTTGAAAGCGGCAAGGTTCATGAATGCATCCTCTGAAACTGCGGGCCGATAGTGTCAGCCTTCGTGCCTATCGGTCTGGACCTCAACCGCGCCTTAATCAAGCATCGCGGGCGTGTGGGTACGGACAATCGACAGGGTAGTTACGCTTGGCAGGGCGCCAGTGGCTACCCCTTCAGGTAGTCCACCAGCGCGCGGCCCAGATGCGGCTTGGTGACGGAGCCCATATGGGTGCCGGGCACGGTAGCATGACTCGCATTCGGCAAGGCTTCGGCCAACGCATCGGGCGAGCCATTGTCCCGGTCCTCATCCCCGCACAGGACCAGGGTCGGCATGGTCAGCGCGGCCAGGTCTTTAGGCGCGGTATCGCCCACCGATTGCAACAGCAAGCGCGCGGCCTTCCGATCAATCTTCTGCGACTTCATAAACGCAACGGAATAGAACGCCGGATCGCCGTGCTTCACGCTATCGAACCGGTCGATCGCATCGATGAAAAACGCCGCGCGGTCGTTCCAGCCGGCCAACCCCTCCAGCCCCATGCCAGCAAGCACCAGCCGGCGCGGTCTCAGGCCGCCGATAACGGCCCGCACCGCCGTCCGCGCGCCGAGCGAGAAGCCGACCAGATCGTACTGGTCGAGCCCCAGCGCCTCGACCACGGCAAGCGCGTCCAGCATCAGCACATCGGGCGGATAATGCGCAGGATCATGCGGCGCTCCGCTTTGCCCATGAGCGCGCAGATCAGGCATAATCGCCTCGAACCCGGCATCGGCTAACGCCTGCGCGTGGCCGAACTTCATCCAGTTCATGGTGGCATCGGAAAACAAGCCATGAAGGAGCAGCACCGGCCTGCCTGCACCCAGTCTGTGAATGGTCAGTTCGACACCGTCGAAGGATCGGATGGTCTCGTGCCGCGCGGTATCGTTCATCGTTCGGCCAGCCCCTTTTCGTTCATGCGCCACAGTACCATTTCGATGCGATCTTGCCCAAAGAACGGTTCGCCGTCGAATACCAGGGTTGGCACGCCCCAATGGCCGGCCTCTTCCAAAGCCTGCTGGTTAGCCGTTATTTCCGCGTCGAGCGTTGCGGCATCGGTTTCGGCCGCCTGCTCCATGCTCGTCCAGCTCAATCCCGCGCTTTCGGCGGCGCGTTGTAAGTGATCGCCTTCGTGCCACCCGGCGGTCCCGCCCCAGATCTGACGTGCCGCTTCGTCGGCGAAGGCGAGGCCTTTGCCATGCCGCGCGGCCACCTGACCCAGCCTTGTCAGCCAGTGGATGTGCGGTTGGTCCTCGGCGATCTTCCGCGTTGCCATGTCCTGTTTCACGGGATCAGGGTTCGGAGCGGCAAATGGTATGTCGTGAAAGGCGGCCACCCGGACCATGTCGCGCATCGTGTAGCCGAGCCAGTTCGGGTGGTTGCGTTCGAAGAAATCGGGCTGGCGGATGGCCAATGGATAGACCGGGCGCAAAGCGATCTCGACGTCGAACATGTCAGCAAGCGCGCGATAGCGCCCGATCGCGAGGTAGCTGTAGGGCGAACGAAAGCTGAAATAGAGTTCGGCGTGTAAGGTCATTCGCGCGCAGTCCTTATTATCGAAAGAAGCACTGCTGCCCGGCATACAAGGCCGTGACCGCTCCGCCGTCGGTAAATCCACCATAGGCATCCCCCACCGTGAATTCTTCGCCCAGCGAGCTGCCCTCTATCGGGAAGTATCCGGCCTGCTGTTCCAGCGAGGTCCGGGTCATGCCGAGCGCCACTCCGCCTTCCAGCGTAATTCCGGTCGCTGGGCCGCGCAGATACCATCCGACCAGTTTGCCATCCTGATAGTTCACTGTCAGGCCGCTACCGTAGCGGGCGCTCTCCATCGGGCCTGACCCACATTCAGGCATCTCGTCGTAATCCTGCGCTTCGCCCAGAGCCGCCGTCAACGCGCGCTGCGCCGGCTCTCTCTCGCTCGAAAACGAAATGCCGATGCGGCCAGCTGTGATCCCCGTGCCGGAAAGGCGGACCTCGTTCTGCGCGACCGGCGCTGGCTGGGCCGCTCGCTGCTGGCGTTCAAGCGGCGATGGGGCATCGCTGCCGCAGGCGCTCGCCAGCGCCAGCGCTGAAGCAGCCAGAGCGATACGGCACAAGCTCACCTTTACCCCTTCTGCAAATGTTTACGGCCAAGCAACTCCGCAATCTGCACTGCGTTCAATGCTGCGCCTTTGCGCAAATTGTCGCTGACGCACCATAGCGTAATGCCGTTTTCAACCGTGGGGTCATCGCGTACGCGGCTGATATAGGTGGCGCTGTCGCCCGCACATTCGACTGGGGTGACGTAGCCCTCGTCCTCGCGCTTATCGATCAGCATGATGCCCGGTGCTTCCCGCAAGATTTCCTGAGCATCCTTTGCCGACAGTTCGTTTTCAAATTCGATGTTGATCGCTTCGGCATGGCCGACGAAAACCGGCACGCGTACGCAGGTTGCATTGAGCTTGATCTTGGGATCGAGGATTTTCTTGGTTTCGACCACCATCTTCCACTCTTCCTTGGTGGAACCGTCATCCATGAAAACATCGATATGCGGGATGACGTTGAAGGCGATCTGCTTGGTAAACGTTTCGGGCAGCACCGGATCGCCTACGAAAATGGCACGGCTCTGCTGGAACAGTTCGTCCATGCCCGCCTTTCCAGCGCCGGATACGGATTGGTAGGTCGATACGATCACGCGTTTGATAATCGCGGCATCGTGCAACGGCTTGAGCGCCACCACCAGTTGCGCGGTCGAACAGTTGGGATTGGCGATGATATTGCGCTTTTTATACCCGGCAATGGCGTCCGGGTTCACTTCCGGTACGATCAGCGGGACGTCCGGGTCCATCCGGTAAAGCGAACTGTTGTCGATTACGACGCAGCCAGCCGCGGCCGCCTTGGGCGCGTATTCCTTCGCCGGACCACTTCCGGCCGCGAACAAGGCGATATCCCAACCAGCAAAGTCGAAATGTTCGATATTGCGGCATTTCAGCATCTTGCCGGTATCGCCATACTCCACTTCGCTACCGTGGCTGCGGCTGCTGGCTACCGCTGCAATTTCGTCCAGCGGAAACTCGCGCTCCGCCAGAATCTGCATCATTTCGCGCCCGACACTTCCCGTCGCGCCGACCACAACCACTTTGTAACCCAAAATCATTCTCCGAAAACCGGCCAACCATGCGGCTTGCATTAACAAAGTTCCCCTAGCATCCTTTCGGCGTGGCGGTAGATATTTTGGCTTTGGAGGCCCAGGGCGAGGCTATGAGTGCAGGGCTATGACTTTGGAAGAATGGCGCAGCCGGGCGCGAAAGTTCGATTATGACGGCCATACCATTGCCTGCTGGCTGGGGGGCGACGCGAAGGCGCGTCCGCTGGTGCTGGTGCACGGTTTCCCCACGTCGTCGTTCGACTGGGCGCAAGTGTGGCAACAACTTGGGCAAGATCGCGGGCTGGTAGCTGCCGACATGCTGGGTTTTGGCCTGTCGGACAAACCGAGGGACGGCTTCGACGGCCATGGCTATTCGATCCACCGCCAGGCCGACCTGCACGAGGCATTGATCGAGCAGCTGGGGATCGACGAGTTCGATCTTCTGGTTCACGATTACGGCGTATCGGTCGGACAGGAGCTGCTCGCCAGGCAGCAGGACGGCAGCGGTGCCCACGGGCTCGGCCATGTGTGGTTCTTGAATGGCGGCATCTTTCCCGATCAGCATCGCCCCCGCCCGATCCAGAAACTGGGGACGTCCCGCCTGGGCCCGCTCGTCGGCAAGCTGATGACCCGAGCCAGCTTCGGCAAGAGTTTCTCCGAAGTGTTCGGACCCAATACCCAACCGAGCGAAGAAGAGTTGGACGATTACTGGACGCTGATCGCTCGCAAGGGTGGGCACCGGCTGACCCACAAGCTGCTGCACTACATCGCCGACCGGCGCGAACACGAGGAACGATGGGTCGGGGCGCTACGTGCCGCTGCGGGCCGGGTCGGTTTCATCAACGGTGCGCTGGACCCAGTATCGGGGCGCCACGCTTATGATAAATGGCGCGCCACCGTCCCGCAGGCAAAGCACCACCTCATCGGCACCGTGGGACATTACCCCCAGGTCGAAGCACCCATGGAAGTTATCAAGGTGCTGCGGGACTGGTTCCGCTGAACGCACGCGTCAGCTTGCCTTTATCTCGACCTTGTTGGCGCATTCCGCAGTACGCTCCAGCGCCTTGATATAGTCCGGCGTAGCGGCTTCCGCCTCGCTGGTGGCGGTTAACAGCAATTGGACTTTCTCGTTTATCTGACCGATCAAATCTGCTGCGGCAGGTCGCTGGTCATCGAACGCCGCCTTGGCAATTCCGGCCGATCCCACGGCGACAGACGCGGTGGACGATTTCGGGAAACTGCCCACCAGCTCCTCGTAATCCACATCCTCGCGAGAACGGCCAAGCGTGGCCACCCTGGTTGAGATGTTCGTCAGCGCGTAATGGAACGTGCGCGGCGCAGTCCTGTATGCACGGGCCTGGCGCAACCCCGTCTGCAAGACCGTGCGCGCATCTACCAGCGCCCCCAAGGCCAATTGCCGTGTCGTGGTCAACAGCGCCAAATCTGCCGGAGTGGCGGAGGAATTGGGGACCTGCCCGAACGATTGCTCGAGATCGGTAATTGCCTTCTGCAAATTGCCTATCGTGCTATCAAGCTTCTTGGCAATTTCCATCGCGTTCGATCCCGCAAACTGGTGCCCTTCCCCAATCATGCAGCCAATGCCCAGATGCCCGGCGAGATAGGCCTGCGGCAAATCCTTCGCAACCAGTGCGCCGCGAGTACCCGAGTAGGTCAGACCCAGAACACCAAGTTTGGCCACGTCCGTCGCCGCATCCTTCTTGTCGTTAAGTAAGGTAAAACCGCTCAGCAGGCCCAGCGCAAGCAACGGCAACTGAGACAAGTCCTCCTGCCTCGCCGAAGCGACGTAGTAGTCGGCATAGAGACACTGCAATTCGGCCGCTGCGTCGAGAATGGCATGGGTGCTGCCCGGTTCGGTTGCACTGCGCGCTGTGAAATAAGTGCAGGGTTTTGCGGGGATGGTGGCAGTAGTCCGGTCCGCCAGTCCCGAATTTTGCTGCTGTCGCTGTTGCTGCTGCTGCTGCTGGTGTTGTTGTTGTTGCTGCTGCGGCTTCGCTCCCGTGCTTCCGATATCTGCCGTAGTTGGGGCCAGGGTTTGGGGCGGTGCCGTCACTACCTCCACGGGCATTGGACGCAGGGTTCGCGATGGATATAGCGGTGGGTAATTATACGTCGAAGTACACCCGCCCAAAACGGTTGCCGTAGCAAGCAGTACCGCGCCGAATTTCACACTGCTTGTCCCCATCGTAACCTCCATCATTAGCTGGCCCGGTGGCCGGTCGCGAAATGTATAGAGTCTTGATGGCGGCCCTGCGCGTGACTTGGATCACGGTTCGCCAATTACTCGTACAACGAAGCAGTCCGGAAGCAGTCCGGCAGGGTGGGGCGCGGCCTGCCCGGTCGTTACTCGGGCGGGATCACGCCATGCTTTTCGAGGAAATGGAAGACCGTGTTCCATAAATGCGGGCTGATCTTTTCGCCCGATACCCGGTGAGTGTAACCAGGGTAGAGCATCATTTCGAAAGGTACATTAGCCTCCTGCAGCACTGAAATCAGCTCGCTGGAGTTTTCGAACACCACATTGTCGTCCGCCATACCGTGAATCAGCAACAAAGGATCGGCGATTTTTGTGGCGTCGGGAATGGCGCTGGCAGCTTCGTAGGCCTGCGGCACTTCGCGCGGGTCGCCCATGAACCGTTCCGTATAGTGGGTGTCGTACAATTCCCACCGCGTTACCGGCGCCCCCGAAATACCAGCCGCGTACAAACCGGGATCGGCCTGCATCCGCTTGAGCGTCATATAGCCGCCATAGGACCAGCCATAGAGCGCGATCTTGGACGAATCGACGAAGTCCAGCGTTTTGAGATACTTGGCGCCCTCACGCTGGTCGTCCACTTCAACACCGCCCATCGCGCGATAGAGCGGCTGTTCGAAAGCCACGCCGCGATTGGCGCTTCCGCGGTTGTCCAGTTCGAACCAGATATACCCGGCATCGACTACTGCCTGTTGCAAGGCCCCATCCCATCCGCGCGTGACGATTTGGGGGCCGGGACCGGCATAGTGGTAATAGAATACGGGGTAGCGCTTGCCCGGGTCCATCTCGGGCGTGACCATCTTCCAATACAAGTCGGTTTCGCCATCGGCCGCCTTGATCGTGCCGAAGCGCGCGGGCCGGTGACTGGCAAGATGAGGAGCGTAAGGATGCCCGGCATCGAGCGCATTTTCCTCCACCCAAGCGAGGCGATCGCCCTGTTGGCTGGCAAGATAGGTCTGCGGCGGCTGATTGTGGCTGGAGCGGCTCACGAGCAACGTCTTGCCCTTCCCGTCCATCGTGGCCCCGTTCGCAAAGGCCGGGTCGGTCAACCGTTCGACGTTCTCCGGCTGCGCCAGATCGAGCGCGTAAACCTGCTGCGCCAGAACATCGTCCCTGGTAGCGGTAAACGTCACTCGCCCGGTATCCTGATCCACGCCGTTCAGTCGTGTCACGGCCCAGTCACCGCTGGTCAGCTGTCGGAAATCGCCATTCTTGTAGTGGTACAAATGTCCGAAACCGCTGCGTTCGGACCACCAGATCAGCGAACCATCGTCGAGCCATTTGTAATCGTCGCTGAGGTTAATCCAGTAATCATCGGCCGCAGCACGTTCGGTAAACAGCACCTCGCTCGCACCCGTAGCGGGATCGACCTTCAGCATATCGAGCACGGATTGCGCGCGGTTCTGTCGCTGAATATAAAGCGCGCTGTTATCGGGTGCCCAATCGACGCGGGCGAGGTAGATGTCGGTTGGGTCCTCGGCGTCGTAACTGGCCGGGTCCTGATTGCTGGTCAAATCCACTTCCACGCGGTTCTGGCCTTCCGGGTCCATCACGAACAGCTGCACCACCGCATTGTCGCTGCCGGCCACCGGATAGCGCTGATCGAATACCTTGGTGCCGGTCGCGCCGATGGCGGCGCGGGTGACGATACCGACGCGCGCCTCATCCGTCCGCTGAACGGCGATGCGGCTGTCGTCCTGGCTCCACCAATAGCCGTCGGTCCGTGCCATTTCTTCCTGCGCAACGAATTCCGCCTCGCCCCAGCGAATGGTGTCTGCTTCCTTCGGTGTAACCGGCCCCGCGTCGCCGCCAACCGGCCCGACCCACAACTGCCGGTCGCGGACGAAGGAAACAAACTTGCCGGTCTGCGACAGTTTCGGGTTCAGCTCGCTTTCTTCGGTATCGGTCAGCCGGGTGACCGACCCGTCGAGCCGCGCCAGATAAAGATCGCCATCGAGCGGCACCAGCACACCCTTGCCATCGCT
This sequence comes from Alteripontixanthobacter maritimus, assembly GCF_003340475.1. Taxonomy (NCBI): domain Bacteria; kingdom Pseudomonadati; phylum Pseudomonadota; class Alphaproteobacteria; order Sphingomonadales; family Erythrobacteraceae; genus Alteripontixanthobacter; species Alteripontixanthobacter maritimus. The sequence goes on from NZ_QBKA01000002.1 coordinate 1,366,961, forward strand.
TGCCCACTGATAGGAAATGATGCCCTTGAGGTTGCCGACCCGCGCCCGCTCGCGCTGCATCTTTTCGTCTTCAGACAATTCGCGTCCCGTTCCCAGTGCCTCGCTGTCGATAAGCATGGACCAGTCACCGCTTTCCCGATCATACGCCCACAGGTCGTAACGCTCCTTGTCGTCCTCGCGGTTGCGCAGCAGCGTCAGGTATCGCCCATCTGGCGAAAGCTTCGCCTGGCGCGGACTGGCGCCGTCGAGGCCGGGACTGGCGAAGACCCTCTCGAAGGTCAGGTCGGGCGCGCCCGTCATGGCTGTGTCCTGCGCCGTGGCAGGCGTGGACAGGATAGCAATGGCGGCGGTGGTGGCGGCGGCAACAGCAAACAAACGCATGTCAAATCGGACCCCTCGGATTGGTTGCCCGAAGTCATGACGAAACTTCCGGCCGAATGCAAAAGGTGGTGCGTAAAGTGCGGCCGAAAATGCAAAAAGGGCGCCGCAACTTTCGCTGCGACGCCCCTTTGCGTATAGTTTCTGCCGTTTACTTCTTCGGCGCGTTTTCGCGGCGTTCCGCGATGCGCGCGCGCTTGCCGGTGCGGCCGCGCAGGTAATACAGCTTCGCACGGCGAACGATCCCGCGGCGGACCACGGTGATGCTGTCAACCACTGGCGAATAGAGCGGGAAAACACGCTCCACGCCTTCGCCGAAGCTCATCTTGCGTACGGTGAAGTTGGAACCCATGGCGCGGTTCGAACGTGCGATGCATACGCCTTCGAAGTTCTGGACACGCTCGCGCGCACCTTCGACAACGCGCACACCTACGCGCAGCGTGTCGCCGGCCTGGAATTCCGGAATATCCTTGCCGAGATTTTCAATCGCTTCGGCTTCGAGCTGCTGGATCAGGTTCATTGCCTGTCGTCCTTGTTTTCGTGTCGCGCGCCAGAGGCAGACTGGTCCCGAACGCCCTTGTGACGTTCCCAAAGGTCCGGCCTGCGTAACCGTGTATCTTCCTCCGCGCGGTGTTTCCGCCACGCGGCTATCTTCGCATGATCCCCCGATCGCAACACTTGCGGGATCGTGCGCCCTTCCCATTCCTGAGGTCGGGTGAATTGCGGATGTTCGAGAAGCCCGTCTTCGAAGGATTCCTCAACACCGCTATTGGCCGCGCCCATTACGCCGGGAAGCAGCCGAATGCAAGCGTCGAGTATGGCCAACGCCGCCGTTTCGCCGCCCGACAAAACAATATCGCCCAGGGAGACTTCTTCGATCTGGCGCGCTTCGAAGATACGTTCGTCGAACCCTTCGAACCGGCCGCAGATAAGCGATACGCCCGGCCCCATTGCAAGCTCGCGAATACGGGCCTGCGTTATCGGCGTACCGCGCGGCGTCATGGCCAAGATAGGGCGCTCGTCCGCAACGCTGTCCACCGCCGCGCCAAGCACGTCCGCGCGCAGCACCATCCCCGCGCCGCCGCCAGCCGGCGTATCATCGACATTGGCGTGTTTGCCGATACCGAAATCGCGCAGCTGCACCGTGTCGAGCGACCAGGTACCCTCCCCCAACGCACGCCCCGCCAGCGAAACGCCAAGCGGTCCGGGAAACATCTCGGGATAGAGGGTGAGAATGGTGGCGGCGAAGGTCATTCAGCCCTCGATAAAGTCCGCGCTGACTATCAGTCGCTTATCATTCCATTCGGGAACGGCTGTATTGGTCAGTGGGACCATGAATTTCTTACCGTCGGGTTTCTCGATCTCGACAATATCGGTCGCGCCGAAATTGTCGAGCGCGCATACCGTGCCGACCGGATCGCCAGCATCGCTTACCACGGCAAGACCGATCAGATCGCGGTGGTAGAATTCGCCCTCGGCAAGTGGTGGCAGGGTTTCGCGGGGAACGGACAGACGGTTTCCGCGAAGCCTTTCAGCTGCCGTGCGGTCGCCAATCTCATCGAACCGGGCAATCGCCCCGCCCTTCCCGTCATCGCGCAGCTTCTTGACTGTCAAGGTGCTGCCATCGGTGTGGGCGGTAAGGACCTTGTGCGAACGAAGCTCGTCCAGCCCTTCGCCAAACAACTTAAGGCGTACTTCACCCGTAATTCCGTGCGCACCTTTTACAGCGGCCAGGGTGATGCCCCCCTCCTCGCCAGAAGAGGGGGGCGACGTCATCAGCCTTCAGCCTTTTCGTCAGCCTTGGTTTCCTCAGCTGCACTATCTTCTGCCTTGGCGTCTTCTGCCTTGGCGTCTTCTGCCTTCGCGTCTTCCGCAGGAGCGTCGTCGGTCTTGGCTTCGTCGGTAGCGGGCTCTTCTGCCTTGGCTTCTTCCTCGGCAGGTTTGGCCTTGGCTTCTTCCTCCGCGGCCTTCTTGGCTTCTTCAGCAGCCGTTGCCTTCTCGGCCTTTTCTTCGGCGCGTTCATTGGCCTTTTCGCCCGGCTTCGCTTTGTTCGGGTTGTTACGAGCTTCACGTTCACGGATGCCAGCAGCGTCGAGGAAGCGGGCTACGCGGTCGGACGGCTGTGCGCCCACGCCCAGCCAGTACTTCGCGCGGTCTTCGTTCAGCTGGACGCGCTTCTCATCGTCCTTGGCCAGCAGCGGGTTGTAGGTGCCGATCTGCTCCAGATATTTGCCGTCACGAGCACGGCGGCTGTCGGCAGCCACGATACGATAATAGGGGCGCTTTTTCGCGCCGCCGCGGGAGAGACGAAGTGCAATTGCCATTGAGTAATACCTTCCTGATGTAATCTATTGAATTCGTTGAATTTAGAAAAACGTAAAGCTTGTTATTTCTTTTTGCCGAGCAGCCCGGCCAGTTCCGGCGGCAAGTCGCCGCTCGGCCCCGGGCCCATTCCGCCCAAGCCAGCGCCGGGTCCGCCCATTCCGGGCATTCCGCCCATGCCTTTCCCGCCGCCGAATAACGCGCCGAGGCCCTTCAGCCCGCCCATTTTCTTGATCTGCTTCATGGCACGGCCCATCTCCTGATGCATTTTCAGCACCTTGTTGATCTGGCTGACATGGGTGCCGGACCCTGCCGCGACCCGCCGCTTGCGTTTTGCATTCAGCAGCGCGGGGTTGGCGCGCTCCTTCGGCGTCATCGAACCGATGATTGCGTCCATATGCACCAGCATCTTGTCATCCGTGTCGCTGGCGGCGAGCGCGGCCTTGGCCTTCTTCATGCCGGGCATCATGCCTGCCAGCATCCCCAGCCCGCCCATGTTTTGCATTTGCTGCAATTGCGTGCGCAGGTCGTTGAGGTCGAACTGACCCTTGGCCATGCGCTTCGCCATGGCCTCGGCGTCTTCTTCCTTGATCGTCGCCGCGGCCTTTTCCACCAGGCTGACAACATCGCCCATGCCCAGAATACGGCCTGCGACGCGCACCGGATCGAAGGCTTCGAGCGCGTCCAGTTTCTCGCCAGTGCCGGCAAACTTGATCGGCTTGCCGGTAACATGGCGCATGGACAGCGCGGCACCGCCGCGCGCGTCCCCGTCCATCCGGGTGAGAATGACGCCCGTGAGCGGCACTTCTTCGGTAAAGTTCTTGGCGACGTTGACCGCGTCCTGACCGGTCAGGCTGTCGACGACGAGCAACACCTCGGTCGGTGCGGAAACGCCGGCGACGGCCTTCATTTCGGCCATCAACGCTTCGTCGACATGCAGGCGGCCAGCCGTATCGAGCAGCAACACGTCGTGGTTCTGCAACCGCGCCGATTCCATGGCGCGGCGCGCGATGTCCACCGGCTGCTGGCCCGCAACGATTGGCAGGGTCGCGGTATCCACCTGCTCGCCCAACACGGCAAGCTGTTCCTGCGCCGCGGGACGATTGACATCGAGCGAAGCCATCATGGCCTTCTTGCCGTGCTTCTCGCGGATAAACTTCGCCAACTTGGCAGTGGTCGTCGTCTTACCGGACCCTTGCAGGCCGACCATCATGATGACAACCGGCGGTTTCGCATCGAGGTTCAGGCCCTCGACGCCCTTCCCGTGGTCGTCGCCGCCATCTTCAGCCAGCGCCCCGCCCAGCATGGCAACTAGTTCGTCATTGACGATCTTGACGACCTGCTGCCCCGGCGTGACCGACCGCAGGACGTCCGCGCCGATCGCCTTCTCGGTAACAGAGTCTATGAACCGGCGCACCACCGGCAGCGCGACATCGGCCTCCAGCAGGGCAATACGCACTTCGCGCATGGCCTCGCGCACATCGCTTTCGGACAGCGCGCCGCGACCCTTTAGCCTATCGAACACCCCGCCAAGGCGATCGGACAGAGAATCGAACATCTGCACTCCTTTCGCCCGTGTAGGGGCCTGAACGCGAAAAACGCCGGCGGACGAAACCTCGTCAGCCAGCGCGCAGTTCAAGAACGAACCGCCGTTTTAATTCGTATCCATTTGCCTGGATTTCGGTTCTGACCGGATGCGAAAATGGTGGGGACCGAGAACCGGCGTGCGGCGGGCATCAAGCCCGTGAGCACCGGAAGCGCAGGACCCCGCCATTTGCAGCCCGGTCAGGGCCGAAAGACAGGTAAATGGTGGAGCCTAGCGGGATCGAACCGCTGACCTCAACACTGCCAGTGTTGCGCTCTCCCAGCTGAGCTAAGGCCCCAAACTTTAAACCGTAAACATCTTTTACCACGCCGTAGCGCGGAAGTGCAGCCCTTTATGGGTGCACCCCGCGCTTGGCAAGGCAAAAACTCACGTTTCGTCGGCTTCCTTGTCATCCGCCGTGTCCACGCCGAGGTCGTCGTCTCCGCCAAGATCCACATCCTGGTCGGCGGAAGGTTCCTCTTCCTCGATATCGTCCAACTCGTCATCGGCCAGATCGCTATCGCTTTCCTTTTCCTTCTTCTTGGTTTCCTCGAAGGGAATCGGCTGTTTCGATTTCAGCACGGGTTCCGGTGTCCACTCTTCACCGCATTCGATGCAGGAGACGGGATCTTCCTTGCCCAGATCGTAGAAACGAGTGCCGCATTTCGGGCAGCTGCGCTTGGTGCCCCATTCTGCCTTGACCATGTTGTATAATCCCTGGGTGTTCGCGGCGCGGCCGACAGGCGCACGCGCGGTTGAATAGATTGCCGGAGGCTTGATCACACCCGAAATGTTACTCGCGGGCGCCTGAATCAAGAGCGGGGCGCGCCTTGCCAGAACCCCCCGCCGCTGTCAAAGCGCGGGCGCACGATTACACCCTGCCCTTTACCCGAAAGAGCGCACCCTGCCCGACCTGCCTACCCCCCGGACGTTCACCGCCAAAGGTCCGCTGACCGGACATATTCGCGTGCCGGGCGACAAATCCATCAGCCATCGATCGCTGATGCTGGGCGCGCTGGCTGTCGGGGAAACGCGGGTGACAGGCCTTCTGGAGGGTGAGGACGTGCTCGCCACCGCAGGCGCCATGCGGGCCATGGGTTCCCGGATCACGCGCGAAGATGATGGCACGTGGTCGATCCATGGCATGGGCGTTGGCGGATTGCTGCAACCAAGCGCTGCGCTGGATATGGGCAACAGCGGCACCTCGACGCGGCTGCTGATGGGCATGATCGCGAGCCATGGCATCAGCGCAACGTTCACCGGCGATGCGAGCCTGTCCGGCCGCCCAATGGGCCGCGTGATCGAGCCATTGTCGCTGATGGGTGCATGCTTCCACGCCAGCCCGAAGGGTACGCTGCCGCTGATGATGGAAGGCGCGCTGCCCGCCGTGCCGATCGAATACCGTCTGCCGGTGGCAAGCGCGCAAGTGAAAAGCGCCGTGCTGCTTGCGGGCCTGAACACGCCCGGCATCACCCGCGTGATCGAACCGGTTCCCACCCGTGACCACTCGGAGCGGATGCTACGCGGTTTTGGCGCGGAACTGTCGGTCGAGGAAACCGGCGGCGAACGCATCATATCGGTGCGAGGCGAGGCGGAATTAAAACTCCAGACCATCACGGTACCGGGTGATCCATCCTCCGCTGCATTCTTCGCTGTCGCGGCACTGCTGGTGGAAGGCAGCGATCTCGTAATCGAGAATGTCGGGCTCAACCCTACCCGCGCGGGTCTGTTCGAAGTGCTCCGGCAGATGGGCGGATCGATCGAGAAGCTGAACCGGCGCGAGGTTGGCGGCGAACCGGTAGCCGATCTGCGCGTGCGCCATTCGGCCCTGACCGGCATCGAAATCGATCCAGCCATCGCGGCTTCCATGATCGACGAATTTCCCGTGCTGTTCGTGGCAGCCGCGCTTGCGACGGGGCGTACTATCACTGCCGGCCTGGAGGAATTGCGTGTCAAGGAGAGCGACCGCCTTGCCGCAATGGCCACCGCGCTCAACGCTATTGGCGCGCAGGTCGAAGAAACACCAGACGGTTTGGTTATCGACGGCATCGGCGGCGAACCGCTGACCGGCGGGGGACCTGTCGCCACGCACCTCGACCACCGTATTGCCATGAGCATGGCCGTGGCCGGTCTGGTCAGCCAGCGCGGCGTCGAAGTGGACGATGCCCGGCCTATCGCCACCAGCTTTCCGAATTTCGCCACTCTGATGGCCAGCGCGGCTGCATGATGCCTCCACTCGACATTTATACGCTGGTCGGGTTCGTCGGCATGGCGTGCATCATCGCCGCCTACGCGTATGTTACGGTGAAGAACAAACCCGATCCCTTCATCTTGCACGGCACCAACCTGGCTGGAGCGGTTCTCCTCACCGTATCTTTGGTGGTGCATACCAACCTGCCCTCGTTGGTGCTGGAGGGGTTCTGGGCCGCCATCGCGATCTACGGCCTGGCCAAGGCGTTTCGCGGGCGCGCGGCACACGACAGGTCCGATGCAAAGGACATCTCATGATTATTGCGGTCGATGGCCCCACGGCGTCGGGCAAGGGGACAATTTCCAAGGAACTTGCGCACCGTTTCGGCCTGCCGCATCTCGATACGGGTTTGCTTTACCGCGCTGTCGGGCGCCAAGTGTTCCTCGATGGCGGCGATCCGGAGAATGCGGGCGATGCGCTGGCTGCGGTGACTTTCCCGGACAGTCTGCTGGGCGATCCCGCCTTGCGAAGCGAAGAAACCGGCGGGCTTGCGAGCCGGGTGTCGGTCCATCCGGCAGTCCGCAAGGCGCTGTTCGATCGGCAGCGCGCCTTCGCCACGCAGGCTGGGGGCGCGGTACTGGACGGGCGCGATATCGGCACAATTATCGCGCCTGACGCGAATGTGAAACTGTTCGTGACCGCGACGAGCAATGTGCGTGCAAAGCGTCGCTGGGCCGAGATGTGTGGCCGCGGGCTCGAGGTAGACCTGGCCGACATCCTCGCCCAGATCGAACGCCGCGATGAACGCGATAAGGGCCGTGGTGACGCTCCATTGGCAGTAGCGCCGGACGCCTATGTCCTCGACACCAGTGGATTGGACCGTGATGCAGCCATTGCAGCGGCTATCGAAGTCGTTGAAGCGGCTTGCAAGTGACACACGGAAAATCGGGACACAGGCACCTTACATTTGCCAATTTCGCGCCATAATCCTTGCCAAACCGGCCGCAATCGCATAAGCGCGCGGCCGTTCGAACAGGCTTAATACTTGCAAGAACCCGCAGCATGGCATTCGGCCCGCTTGCGGATCGCGGCCTCTTGGCCCGACAATGGCAATTCCGCTGTCGTCGGAGAAAAGACCCCGGGCATAACCGGCGGCCGGTAATATCGACCTAGGATACCAACCACTTATGGCAACTTCAGCCAATCCGACGCGCGACGACTTTGAAGCGCTTCTCAATGAACAGCTCGGCGGCGCCGGCGATGGCGGCTTCGAAGGCCGTGTCGTCAAGGGCACTGTCACCGCTGTCGAAAACGGCAAGGCCGTAATTGATGTCGGCCTCAAATCCGAAGGCCGCGTCGACATTCATGAATTTACCCGCGGCGAGGGCGACACCGCCCCCGTGGTTGGCGATGAAGTCGAAGTTTATGTCGACCGCGTCGAGAACGCTGACGGCGAAGCAATGCTCAGCCGCGACCGCGCCCGCCGTGAAGCCGCTTGGGACAAGCTGGAAAACGAATTCGGCGAAGAAAAGCGCGTCGAAGGCCGCATCTTCGGCCGCGTCAAGGGTGGCTTCACGGTCGATCTGGACGGTGCCGTGGCCTTCCTGCCCGGCTCGCAGGTCGATATCCGCCCCGTGCGCGACGTCACGCCGCTGATGGACATGCCGCAGCCGTTCCAGATTTTGAAAATGGATCGCAAGCGCGGAAATATCGTGGTCTCGCGCCGTGCCGTGCTGGAAGAAACGCGCGCCGAACAGCGTAGCGAACTGATCGAAGGTCTGGCCGAAGGTCAGGTTACCGAAGGCGTGGTCAAGAACATCACCGATTACGGTGCGTTCGTCGATCTGGGCGGGATCGACGGCCTGCTGCACGTGACCGACATGAGCTACAAGCGGGTCAACCACCCCAGCGAAGTGATCGAGATCGGCCAGACCGTCACTGTGCAGATTATTCGCATCAATGCTGAAACACAGCGTATTTCGCTCGGTATGAAGCAGCTGGAAAGCGATCCGTGGGATGGCGTTGGCGCGAAGTATCCAGTTGGCGCGAAGCTTTCGGGCACTGTTACGAACATTACCGAATACGGCGCGTTCGTGGAACTGGAAGCCGGCATCGAAGGCCTGGTCCATGTTTCCGAAATGAGCTGGACCAAGAAGAACGTACATCCCGGCAAGATCGTTTCGACGAGCCAGGAAGTCGAAGTCATGGTGCTGGAAGTGGACAGCGAGAAGCGACGCATCTCGCTCGGTCTCAAGCAGGCGCAGCGCAACCCCTGGGAAGAGTTCGCAGATGCGCATCCCGTGGGCGCGAAGGTCACAGGCGAAGTCAAGAACGCCACCGAGTTCGGCCTGTTCATCGGACTGCCGGGCGACGTCGACGGCATGGTCCACATGTCAGACATCGCATGGGGCATTTCGGGTGAAGACGCGCTGGCTCTGCACCGCAAGGGCGAAGAAGTCGAAGCCATCGTGCTGGACGTCGACACCGACAAGGAGCGTATCAGCCTCGGCATGAAGCAGCTCGAAAAGGGTGCGCCGACAGCCGAAGGTGCCGCAGAAGGTGGCTCGCTGCGTCGCGGCGAAACAGTCACCGTTACGGTGCTGGAAGTGCGCGATGGCGGACTGGAAGTGCAGGTCGGCGACGACGGCGCAACTGGCTTCATCAAACGTTCGGACCTCGGCCGCGACCGCGACGAACAGCGTCCCGATCGATTCCAGGCCGGCCAGAAGGTCGATGCCTCGGTCATCGGCTTCGACCGTTCGAAGAAGCCCAACTTCTCGATTAAGGCGCGTCAGATTTCCGAAGAGAAGGAAGCGGTACAGCAGTACGGCTCCAGCGACTCGGGCGCATCGCTCGGCGACATTCTGGGCGCTGCGCTCAAGAAGTCCGACGATTGATCGAACCGGAACTTCCGCCAGGTCGGAAATTCCACCGATAAGACACACAAAGGCCCGCCTACCCATTACGGGAAGGCGGGCCTTTCTTATTGTAGCCCCCGGCCCTACATTCCGGCCATGCTACAAATTCACCAATTCCCCTGCCTGTCCGACAATTACGGCTTTCTCGTCCATGACCCGGAGAGCGGTGAGACGGCGTGCATCGATACGCCCGAAGCGCTGGTGATCCTGCGGGAGGCTGCGGCGAAGGGTTGGACCATTACACAGATCTGGAACACGCATTGGCACCCCGATCATGCCGGCGGCAACGAGGCGATCAAGGCAGCGACAGGGTGTAGGGTTACCGCTCCGGCCGCCGAAGCGTCTCGCATTCCTGCCATCGACCGTAGCGTGGGTGCGGGCGACACGGTCACTCTGGGTAACTACGAAGCGGAGGTCATCGATGTGGGCGGTCATACGATGGGGCACATCGCCTATCATATGCCGCGAGCAGGTGTGGCGTTCGTTGGTGACAGCGTCTTCGCGCTCGGCTGCGGGCGTATGTTCGAGGGGGATCCGAAGCAGTTCTGGACCAGCCTGCAGCGTATCAAGGCGCTACCTGAAGAGACGCGGTTATACTGCGCGCACGAATACACTGCTGCGAATGCGAAGTTCGCCCTGCATGCCGATCCGGCCAATGACGCCCTGAAACGCTATGCCGCCGAGATTACCGCCAAGCGGGATCGGGATGAACCGACGGTGCCGACCGTCTTATCACGCGAACTGGCGACGAACCCGTTTTTACGCGCCGACGATCCGGTTTTGATGGAAATCTGGGGTGGCAACACTCCGCATGAGACATTCGCTGCACTAAGGGCCGGTAAAGACGGATTCTAGTGCCGTGAAGGCGGCGCGAGACTGTCGGCTGTAGCCTCCGATAAACGCCGTGACCTCCGCCGACCAAACGTATCTGGCGAATTCCAGGCGAAGTGTTGGCCCGGAGTTGCGCAGTCTCAGATACCGGCGATCAGCGTGTCAGCCAGCTTCCGGTCCGCCTCTGCATCATGCTTCTCCGCGATCAACTTACGGCTGGCCATGGCGGCTGCGGAGGCAGCGCGGTTGCGGACGTCGTCGATGGCGTCACGTTCGGCAGCGGCGATCTTGTCTTCGGCCATCTGCTTGCGGCGAGCGACCATGGCCGCGCCATCGGCTTCTGCCTTGGCAAGAATCGCGTCCGCCTCGTGACGGGCGTTTTCCTTCATCGCCTCGGCATCTTTCTCAGCACCGGCGATCTTGGCGGAGTATTCGTCCCGCAAGGTTTCCGCTTCGGCCCGAAGCTGTTTTGCCTCGTCGAGCTGCTGGCGGATACCTGCAATCCGGTTGTCGAGCCCGCCGGCAATCATGCCGGGCACCTTCTTCCAGATCATAATTGCAATGAGAAACAGCATCGCGATCGACACCACCTGGTACGGGGCCAGGCCGAACAGTTCGGGTTCGATATGCTTGCCCGCGCCAATGTCGATCTCGCCATGAATATCGGCAGCGGTCGTGGCGAGGACCTCAGGCGCGTTGCTTGCTGTCATGAGGAGAAAATCAAGCATGAGCCATTGCCTCCTTCACGGCGGCCTGTGCCTTGGCCGCAGTCACTTTCGCACCTGCCAGCTTCGCCACGATTTCCTGCGCGGCTTCTGCGGCGACGCTTTCCACTTCAGTCAGAGCTTCAGCGCGCGATTTCTCGATACGCTGTTCAGCATCGGCCAGTTTCGTATCGAGCCGCTTTTGCGCTGCAGCGATTTTCTTTTCGTTTTTTGCCGCGGCTTCGGCTTTCGCCTCGGCAACGAGCGCTTGGGCGCCAGCACGGTTTTCATTTTCCCGCACCCGCCAGGCATCTTCCTCGGCATCGGCCTGATCGCGGGCGGCACGCGCTGCGGCAAGGTCGCCTTCGATCGTGGTGTCGCGCTGCGCCACCGTGTCCATCACCTTGGGCACCATCCCGCGTCCGACGACAAAAAAGACAATGCCGAAAAAGACCAGCAGATAAAATATCTGGCTGGAGTAGGTTTCGGCGATCTGGGCAATCTGTGGCATCGATGCGCGTCCCGTTCTCTGGGCAAAAATTCATGGGCGGCGGCGCAGGGATAGTCCCCGCACCGCCGCCAAAAGCGGTCTTATGCCACGAAGATCAGGATCATCGCGACGACGAATGCCAGCAGGCCAAGAAGCTCGGCAGCGGCAAAGCCGATGAACAAACGTCCCTGCTGGCCGTCTGCGGCACCTGGATTGCGCAGCGCGCTTTCCAGGAAGGAACCGAACACGTTACCCACGCCGATGGCGGCCATGCCGGCACCGATTGCTGCGAGGCCTGCGCCGATGAGCTTGGCTGCTTCTGCGTCCATTGTAGTACTCCTTGAAAATCAGTTTGGAAAACTTGGTTTGGTGAAAATGAAACTGTCTTAGTGAAGGTTTTCGGCGTCGTTGATGTAAAGCGAGGTCAACAGCGCAAAAACATAGGCCTGGATACCGGCGACGAGAATTTCCAGCGCGCAGATCCCGATCATCAACAGGAAGCTGGGAAGGCCGACCACCCCGCCCCACAACGCCCCGGCATTGGTTCCGTCGATGACGAAGCTGGAAAGCACTTCCAGCAGGACGTGCCCGGCCATCATCGCAACGAACAGCCGCAGTGCAAGACTGAAGGGCCGTACGAGGAAGGACACCAGTTCGATAGGGAAGATAATCGGGATCATCACCAGCGGCGTACCGTGCGGCACGAACAGGCTGAAGAATTTCAGCCCATGCTTCCAGAAACCGACGATCAACACGATGGCGAAGCTGATAATCGCCAGCACGCCGGTGACGGTAAAGTGGCTGGTAAAGGTGAAAGGATGCACGCCAACAATGCCCAATGGCATCAGGCCAAGCAGGTTGGCGAACAGGATGAACATGAACAGGCTGAATACGTAGGGCACATATTTGCGCCCCGCCTTGCCAATATTGGCTTCCAGCATATCGTCGATGAAACCGGTGAAGCTTTCGACCGCCATCTGCCAGCGGCCCGGCACCAGTTCGCGTCGCATACCGCCCCACACGAATGCCACCAGCACGACCGTGGTGATCAACATCCACAAGGCACTGTTAGTAAAGGCGATGTTGAAACCCGCAAGTTCCCAGCTTTCCGATCCGCCCAGGGGCTTGATCGTAAATTGGTACATCGGATCGACCTTGGCTTCTTCAGCTGCCACGTCTGCGAAATCCCTAAACCCGTTGCGCGCCCGAAAGGCGCCTGCTCCGGCCTCTCACGACTGGTCCGATGGATTACCGGATGTCGTTCTGGCCGACCGAAATACGTTTCTGAAAGCGACGATGATTCCAAGGAACAACATCACCAACAGGCCCCAGGGCGATGTCCCGGCAAAGTAGTCTATGACCCAGCCAATCACCGCACCGCCGAGAATCCCGCCAAGCAAGTCCGCAAGGACACGGTTCGCGGCGCGATAATTCGCATCCGTTCCGTGGCCCCGCGGCCGGTTGCGCTGCTCTTCACGCTCGTGGACGGCCTTCAACCGTTCTTCGAGCGCATCGATCCGCGCATCCTCGGCAATGGGTTCCCGTGCAGGCTTCTCGTCGTTCATGCCAAGCTCCTCGTAAAAAGGTCTGCGCAGCACGCGCGAAAAGGGCCCGCCAAGGGCGCGCACCCCTTAGGCGGGGGGCCGAATCGAGTCAACACATGTGGCGGTGTCGGCACAGGTTTTGCACCTCGGGTTCAAGCACCGAAGCTATGAAAAAGGGTGTCTGCGACATACGCAAACACCCTTTCGTTTTATTGCTATAGGTTGGCTACCCCGCCCGGTCCAAGCAGCTTACCTTACGGCATGGCGCGATTGCGTTACGGGCAACGACTATCCCGCATCGGCGGGGCAGAAGTGCGATCCTGCCAGGTTCCATCTGGCGCCTGATACTTTTCCCCCGGTACGGTACGCGCAATCGCCTGACAGCCGGAGGTGAGTGCGTATGCTTCCGGTGTGGAGCCGGTGGCTTTGGCGCGTTCGAAATATACAGAACGACGCTGCGCATTGATATGCTTGACGATGCGGCGGAGCTCTTCAGTTTCGGCGCCCACAATTCCGAGATAGCCATCCATCTTTTCGCCGACGAGGCCGGCGGCGCGGGCTTGTGCGTAGGCCGGATCACGCTGGGCGCTGGCAGGCACGGAAAGACTGGCCACGAGTAGCGCGCCAGCGATCATGCCCGCGCCAGCGCGGCCAAACCCTCGTGCCGAGCCTGCCTGAGATTTTGTCGAGCGCAAGATTTGGTCGAACATGTTGGTCTCCATCAGAAAATATCGGCGTTGTCTTCGATCGTGCGTCCCGCATCCGCAGCCAGCCGATAAATGACCTCTTGCTGGATATTGATATTAAGTTCGATCACGATCGCATCCTCCGGCGCGTTCACCGTAACGCAGCCGCTTATTGCCAGACATCCCGCCGCGACAAGCGCGCTGGTCAGCCATTTCCGCGCAGCGATTGGACTGGTGGAGCCTTGCTCGATCATGGCCATACCAGTCGCATTCCGCCCAAACCGGGTCAAGTTGGTGGCTATCATGGCAATATCTCGCTTTCTTCGTCCTGAACGGGCTTGGCAGGTTGTGGTAGTACTGCGCGCGGCGACGTCGGTACCGCCCCCGGCTCATCTATCGGCAATTCACTCTCGAGAATGCGCGTTTGCAGGCGATTGCCGTCGGCATCGATCAGCCCCAGCGAACGCGGATCGCGAACCGAAGCCGGATCGTAAAGCGACTTGAACGATGCGATCAGCTGGTAGAACGGCGCGCGGATATTCACGTTCATGCGGATCGGCAGTGCGCCGATGCGCCTGGTGATGATATTGCTGCGAGTACCGGCCCCTTGCGAAACGCCGTCGAACCGCACTTTGGTGACGATCTCACCCGTCAGCGGCCCGTCCATTCCGATCGACATAGCCTTGAAATCCAGCGATTTGAGCGCATCGAAAGCGAAGTTGGCGTAAGGGGTCATATCCTCGTAGGTCAGCGCGCCGACGTAAGACAGGTTGCCGCCCGGCGGCCGTGCATCCAGCCTGCCGCCGACGACCGCGCCATTGCCTTCAGGATTGAACACCAGCGGAATTTGCCCATCGAACCGCCCGCTCGCATCGAGATTGGAAAGCTCCATACGGCCGATGAACTCCGCTGCATCCAGGCCGGTTATGTCGAGCACGTAGCGCCGCGTTTCCTCCGTCAGCAAATCCAGCGTGACCGGCCGCAGTACCAGCTCGCCGCCGAGAAATGGCCATTGTCCGCCCTTCACCGCAAGGAACTGTCCATCTCGTAATTCGTACAAGAGCGCGCCGTCGAACACCTCGATACCGGGATTGACGACCTTGACCGCCAACCGCTGGTCCGGCGCGGTTGTCATGCCCAGAAGGTCGTCGAACACAATCGTACCTGACGCACCAGTGACCGGCCCGAATGCAGCGGCAAGATCCAGGCCAGCGGTCGTAAAACGCCCCGAACTCGTCACGGCTTGCGGCGACCAGTCGATCCGCCCCTGCCCGACGACGGAACCCTTCACATCGGCCACGACGCCCAGTGCGAGGCGCGTCAGATCGATCGGTTGCATGGCATCGTCGAACAGTAATTCAGGGACGTTCAGGTCTGCACTACCCGTACTGTTGCGCAGATCGTGGATAAGGTCGGCCACCAGCACCAGTCGTCCGCTGTCCGGTTCGCGCAGCGGAGCGGACGCGGTGATGACGCTGTCGGCCAATGTGAGCTTGGCACCCGATGCCAGCAAGGGCTCGAACCGATCTTCGACCTTGCGGTCCAATAGACTGAAAGTGGCGTCCGCGATGTCCAGCCGTCCGCCGCGATAGGCCCACCGGCCGCTGGCTTGCTCGATATCCAGCGGTACTGCGTCGAGCGTAATAACGGCATCGGCAAACTGTCCCGCAAAGGCGTCGCCGGAAAGATTGGCAGAGAGGTTGTCGATAGTAAAACGGCTGGCGGACCCTGCCTTGCCAAGCGTTACATCGAGGCTGCGCGCACTCAGCTTACCGGGATAGGCCACGCCCATCGGGCCGCTGGCCACTCGGATCGGCGTTCCTGCCAATGTGCCTGACAGGTTGAGCGAGGACGCGCCCGCAGCGAAGGAAAACCCATCTGCACCGGCGCGTAGGATCGGGCGCCCTCGCGCAGGACACAGGGTGAGCGACTGGCCGTCGAGTGCCCCATCAGCAAACTCAAGCCGCCGGAAAGCGATGCGCGTGCAGCTGCGCCACAACGCGAGTGTACCATTTCGGTCATAGGTGCCGACGACCGGCAGCCGCATCCCGCGAGCGTATCCGCCCGGCAGCGCGCCGCTCGCTTCGATTGCGCCGTTGAAGCTCAGCGACCCGTCCCCGCGACGCGACACGACCAGTTCGGGGACTGCCAGAGACGAGTTGGCCGCGCGATACTCGGCCATCCTAACGGCCAGTACCGGTGTACCGGCCGCACGCTGCTCCATACGGCCGCTAATCTGCGGCATATCTGGACCAGCAATCGCGAAATTGCCGCTGAAGCGCGGAACGCCGGGTCCCAGCTCGCTCAAGCGAACTTGTGATACGGACAGCAGGGTCGGACCACTACGGTTGCGAACGCGCCCCTCGGGTACCAGCACCGTCAGCGCCGAACCTGTTTTGCGAACCGTTAAATCGGCACCAAACGTGCCGCCGGGTAGGTTACTCGCCAGTGCCGACCGGAACTTACCGAGCAGCGGCCGAAGCAGCGTTCCCTCCGCCGCTGTGGCCAGCTGATCAAGCGCGCTGCCGGTAAGATTGCCGGTGTCGAGACCGCTGCCTTCAACACGTGCGGTCGCCTCGATGCGCCCAAACGTTTCCCGGGCGCGCAGTGCTCCTTCAAGGTTGATCCTTCCGGCCGCGATTGCGCCGAACCTGCCGCGGCGACCCGATATATCGTAATCGAGATCAAGACCGCCATCGCGCCATGCGAGCTTGAGGTCGCCTAACGCCTGCCCAACCGATGCATCTTGGATCGAAAGAGCGCGCGCTTCGAGCGCGGCGGTACCATCGATGCTGGCAAAGTCAGCGCCGCCTGCCAGTTCCGCGTTCAACGCGAGCCCTGCAACCTGCGCTCCAGCGTCCGGACATTTTAGCTTGGCTACCCGGATCGGACCCTCGAACAACGGCTTCCCGTCATCGATCCGCAACTTTCCATAAACGGACGAACCCGTGGCCGAACACTGTGCAAACGCAAGGTCCGGCGCTGCAATTGCGACGATCCCCGCGAACCCGTCTGCCAGCACGCCCTCGCCTTCTGCCTTGATGCCAACCGGGCCGTAATCGGTCTGCAGCAAAGCCCGTCCGTCGCGCAGAGCAATATCGACATCGGGAAGACCGCCCTCTCCATCCTCGGCAAACAGAACCTTGTCGAGCGTACCGAAGCTAAGCTTGCCGCCGCGATAGCTGCCATAAAGACGGGGTTCGACAAGCGTGATGCGGCCGATTTCAGGATAGCCGAAGCGGTGCTCCAACATCACTACGATGCGCCTGATAGTAAGGTCGGGGCGTGCCGGATCGCCGATCACCACGTTGGTCAGCACTTGCCGGTCCACCCCGGTGCGTTCGATCTGGTAGGTCGCCGGTAGGCCGAGCTCGGCAAGCTGGTCTTCGATCAGCCTGTCCGCAATGCTGTCACGGCTGGACCAGCCTATCGCGATCGCGGCAGCCAGTGCGATCACCACCGCCAATAGCGTGCGCTTCACCAACCGGCGTTTGCGACCGGTCCGGCGCGGCTCCTCGCTGGGCATTTCGGTGTCGTTCGCGCTGGCGGCCATGGGTCCCCCACTTGCGCGCAACGCCGGTCAAAGGCAATGCACGCGGCAAGCAAGGGGTATGCATGGCGGATAACAGATTGCCTGATACTGAAGCGTTGGGAAAACCGACGGAGGATAGTGCCACGCCGGGTGCCAGCGAGAAGTCGCGCAGTAAGCAGCGTCATGACGGCGACGGGCATCGCGCCCGCCTGCGCCGGCGGTTGCTGGATGGCGGGGCCGAGGCGCTGGCTGATTACGAAGTGTTGGAATATCTGCTGTTTGCCGCCATGCGGCAAGGAGACACCAAAGGCGTGGCCAAGGCTTTGCTCGCGCATTTCGGATCGCTGCCGGGCGTGCTGAATGCGGAACCAGGCGCGTTGCAACAGGTGACCGGGGTTGGGGAGACGAGCGCGGCAGCGCTGAAATCCGTTGCACTGGCGGCGCGGCGCATGATGCGAAGCGACGTCATGGACAAGCCCGTGCTGGGCAGTTGGCAAGCCCTGCTCGATTATCTGTCCGTGGATATGGCGCACCTGACTGCGGAACGCGTCAGGGTCCTGTATCTCGATACACGCAACCGGCTGATTTCAGACCATCTGGCGCAAGAGGGTACTATCGACGAGGCGGCTATTCACCCGCGCGAAGTGATGAAACGCGCGCTCGACGTGGGGGCCTCGGCGATGATCCTCGTCCATAATCACCCCAGCGGCAATCCCGAACCCAGCCGCGCGGATATCGCGATCACGCATCGTATTATGGAAGCCGGCAAACATCTGGGGATCGTGGTGCACGATCACGTCATTATCGGTAAACAAGGCCACGTTTCGTTGAAGGCAAAAGGCGTTATTTGACGCGGCGAAGTCGAGGCCGCCTCGTCATCGGAACATTAGTCCGCACCGACACCGTACACCGCATACTCGTCACGCAAGGCAGGGCGGACGGACAGCGCCAATGCGATGTCTTCACCGCCGCCATCTAGACCAGCCTCCTTCCGGATCACTCCGCGTAAATAGCGCGACGCCATCTGGTCGGGCTTGCGATCCAGCACCTTGTCGAGATCGGCCAGAGCGCGGTCGAATTCGCCCAGACGATAATAGGCCAGCGCTCGGCTATCCAGTGCGGCCAGGGATTCCGCGCCTTTCTCGACCGCGTCCGTGCAATAAGCGAAATTTTCGCGGGTAACGAGGTCCCACATCGCCGCGTTCCAGCAGACTTCGTTATCCAGCATATCGTTGTCGGGATTGAGCGAATGCTCGTCCATCAAGATGGCGAGACCTTCGCTGCCTTTGCCCTGCCAACCGAGGAGCTGCGCTTCGCCAAGGGAGCCGGCAAGGTCCGTTGTAGCGATCAGGCTCGCCTCGGTAACCAGTGCGCCAATCTCGTCATTACGCCCAAGATAACGAAGCGCCTGAGCCTGCGCGGAGTAAGTTCCGCCTGTCGGCGCAAGCTGTTCCACCTTGCGGTAGTCCGCCAGTGCCAATTCGTACTCGCCAAGCTGCATCCGGTGCCAGGCGCGCATCAGCAATACCTCAGTGTCTTCTTCGATGGCCAGCGCGCGGGTGAAATCCTCTACCGCACCCCTGTGGTCCGAAACCCCGCGGCGGAAGTTTGCACGGTTGATGATGTTGATGGTTTCATCTTCGTCATCGCGTTCAAGCAGCCTTGCATAAGCCGCCTCGATCTTCGCCAGCCGGCTGCGATCCTTGCCAGTGTATTCCCAAACCTGCCGGACATCGCGCGACGCCTCGACAGCGGGCAAATCGCGATCGAGCAATCTTGCTGCGCGGCGCTCTGCACCGATCCGGTCGGGAGCGATTTCGTCGGCCACGACGGACACCGTCTGATCGAGCTCCAATCGGCCACCCGAAAGCTCAGCCTGCGAAACGATCTTGTAGCCTGCCACCAGCCGATCGATCGCCTCTTTCCCGCGGAAGGTGAAACTCCCGCGATCCTGCGGCAACAGCACGGACAGTGCCAGTCTTTCGGAACCGGAACCGCGCACCCTGACAGGTATCTCACGCCATTCCTGTTTAGCACGGTCGGGCGAAAAACTGATACTGTTCGCCGGCTGGATCGAAGCCTTGTATTCCTGCTTTCCGTCGCTTTCGCGGAACAGCGTGGTCATTAAGCCCCTACCCGTCAGGACCGCCCGACCGGTGACCTCGTCGAATTCCATGTCGCTTTCGTAAATCTGCGCGGTGCCAACCGCACTCGATAGCGCGCCATCGATGGCGTCTTCCAACTTGTCGGGCGTGAGCTGTGTATCGGCACTTCGCCACCGGGCTGCCCTATCCCCGTCAAGTTCGATCCGAATATTGACCAGCGCAGGCACCATAACCCCAGCCGTCTGGTCGATAGCCACTGTTACCTTTTCGCCCGGAACCGACCATGTGTCGCGATTGATCGGCACAAGATCGCTGCCCTCTGCGCGGATTGGCAACGCCCAGACGAAATCTGGCGCGCGGTCCAGCGTTTGCACGCGCGCATTGCCGCCTGTGCCATCCAGCCAATATTCCTTGCCGCCGATCTCGGCGCGCACGATCATATGGTCGAATGCGCCCGCGAGCGGCGCCATATGCGGCACGACATCCCCGCGGGAGCTGTGCACTAGCACGACTTCGCTGTCGATGCCCAGTTCCTGCAGGATCGACAGCAACAGCAGCGACTTCGCCTTGCAGTCGCCGTAGCGCAGTTCCCAGGTTTCGGCAGGCTGCTGCGGGATGTAATTGCCGCCGTTCAGACCGTTAAGGAGATAGCTCACTTCTTCCTGCACCAGCTGCAACGCGGCGGCTGTACGGGTAAGGTCGTCGCCCGGCAGCGCGGCGATCTTCGCCACTTCTGCTGCAAGCGGGCTGCCATCCGCAATGGCGCCCTCGCTGCTGAACACCGGCGCCATCAATTGCGACAATTCGCTCCAGTTCGCCAGCGTGGTCGCCTGCAGGATCAGCGGTGCGCGGAACCGCTGCGGTGCGTCATATGGCATGTCCTCCAGCTCTTCGAGCGGCATGTCCACGCTAAGCCAGTTGTACCCATCCCGCGTTTCCGGCTTGCCAAGGTCCACCCCGCGCATTGCCTGGTAATGGACGGTTTCGCCTTCCGGCCAGGACAACGTGACCCGCCCACGCTCCAGCGGAACGGGATCGGTCATAAGCCCGGTGAGGACCTGCATATCCTCGCCCAGCGCCTGATCGCTCAACGTGGTGCTATACGCAAAGCGAAGCGTATCGCCTACTTCTACGCCCTTGATCGCAATCGTCGCGGTAAGCTGCCCGTTCAGCAGGCGGCGCTCCAGCCCGGCCTCGCGCCGAAGCACTTCGAAGGTCTGCCCATCGGCCAACACGTCCACGACCCGCCCGTCCCGGATCAGTTCCACGCGGTGGATCGTCAAATCGCCCTTGTCCGGCATCCAGCCAGCCGTAATCGTGCCCATCTGGGTCAGCGATTGCGGTGTATCCAGCCGTATCGCGACGTCCTGATACTGCGTAACAACTCCGTCTTCCATGCGGATCTGCTGGTTGGCGAGCGCGAACATCTGCCGTTCATCGGGATCGACGGCCAGTTCCATCGGCGTGACCCAGGCCGGTACATCGCCATACAGCACTTCCTCACCCGCCATGGCCGGCTGAGCGACAATAAGGGTGACTGCCGCAATGCTGGCGGCAAATGTGTGACGCATCATAGTAATTCCCCAAGGGGCTCGTGTACGAAAAACGCCGCCCCATTCTTGTCCACTGCCTGAATTAACAGCAGTTTATATACAACTCAATGCCGCCGCCGGCGCACACGACTTGAACACCTGCCGGATGCAGCCTAGCGGCCCTTCCCTGAAAGACTACACCGCAAAACGATCCGATCCGGAGTAAATCATGGTCCCCCGTTACGCCCGCCCCGAAATGACCGCCATTTGGGAGCCGGAAGCGAAATACCGCATCTGGTTCGAGATCGAGGCCCATGCCACCGAGAAGCTGGGCAGGCTGGGCGTGGTTCCGGAAAGCGCGGGCAAAGCGTTGTGGGACTGGTGGGCGACAAACCCGAAGGTGGATGTCGAGGCTATCGACGCGATCGAGGCGGTGACCAAGCACGATGTCATCGCGTTTCTTACTTGGGTGGCGGACAATGTGGGCGATGAGGCTCGCTTCATGCATCAGGGTATGACCAGCTCCGATGTGCTGGATACCACCCTTGCGGTACAACTAGCCCGCGCATCGGACCTGCTTCTGGCCGATCTCGATGAGCTGCTGGCCGCGATCAAGCGCCGGGCGATTGAGCACAAATTCACGCCCACGATCGGGCGCAGCCACGGCATTCATGCCGAACCCGTCACTTTCGGATTGAAACTGGCGCAGGCTTACGCCGAATTCGACCGCTGCCGTACCCGGCTGGTAGCAGCGCGCGCGGAAATCGCGACCTGCGCCATTTCCGGCGCGGTCGGCACTTTCGCTAATATCGATCCCTCGGTGGAGGAATATGTCGCCGACAAGCTTGGCCTGACGCCCGAGCCCGTCAGCACACAGGTAATCCCGCGTGACCGGCACGCCATGTTCTTCAGCGTGCTGGCGGTTATCGCGGGCAGTATCGAGCGGTTGGCCGTGGAAGTGCGCCATTTGCAACGGACGGAAGTGCTGGAAGCGGAGGAATACTTCGCACCCGGGCAGAAGGGTTCCAGCGCAATGCCGCACAAACGCAACCCGATCCTGACCGAGAACCTGACCGGGCAGGCCCGCATGATCCGCGCCTATGCCCTCCCCGCGCTGGAAAACGTGGCGCTGTGGCACGAGCGGGATATCTCGCATTCTTCCGTCGAACGTTTCATCGGTCCTGACGCCACAATCACGCTGGATTTCGCGCTTAAGCGGCTGACCGGCGTGATCGACAAGCTGCTGGTCTATCCCGAACGAATGCAGGCGAACATGGACCGCATGGGCGGCTTGATCCATTCGCAGCGCGTCCTGCTGGCGCTTACCCAGAACGGTGTCAGCCGCGAAGATGCATACCGGTTGGTGCAGCGCAATGCGATGAAGGTCTGGGAATCGGACGGGCGCACATCGCTGCTCGAACTGCTGAAGCAGGATGACGAGGTCACCGCTGCGCTGACCGACGAACAGTTAGAAGAACGGTTCGACCTCGATTACCACTTCAAACAGATCGACCATATCTTCGATCGTGTGTTCGGATAAAAGCGCGCTGCATAACGGCGCTGACTGGTGGATACTGGACTGTATCCCCCACCCCCTCTAGCGTTGGCACAGCACTGGAAAGAGGAAACGACAAATGCAGGTCATGCGCACGGTTGTCTGGGTCATTTTGCTGGTTGGGCTGCTGCTGTTTTCGTTCTTCAACTGGAAGCCGGTCGAAGTCACCATCTGGGACAATCTGGTACTGGAAACCAAGGTTCCGGCGCTTGTCATTGTCGCGTTCCTGCTTGGCCTCGTTCCGATGTGGCTGCTGCATCGCGGTGCCAAGTGGCGGCTCACGCGGCGCATCGCCGCGCTGGAGGAAGCCCAGCGGACGCAGGCGCGCTACGATCAGCAGAACGTGCAGGATGCTTTGGGCAAACAGGAAGCTGCCGGGCCGGATGGCAACGCCGCACGAAATCCGCTGACTTCGCAAGACCTGCCGCCGCGCTCGGAAACCATCCGCCCCGAAACCACGCTGGATGACGACCGTAATGTCTAATCCGGTTTATCTGGCGCTGGATGTTCCGCAGCTCGATGCTGCGAAGGCTTTGGTTCGCAAGGTCGCCCCGCATATAGGCGGTGTGAAACTGGGGCTGGAATTTTTCTGCGCACATGGAATGCATGGCGTGCACGAAATCGCGCATCTTGGTCTGCCGATCTTTTTAGACCTGAAATTTCACGACATTCCCAACACTGTCGCGGGCGCGATGCAGGCGATCCATGTGTTGGAACCGGCCATCGTAACCGTCCATGCGAGCGGCGGGCGCGCCATGATGGAAGACGCCAAGGCAGCCGCCGGAGAAAACACGCGCGTCGTGGCGGTCACCATGCTCACAAGCCTGGACCAACGTGACATGGAGCGTACCGGGATCACCGGCGGGGCCCATGATCAGGTCATGCGACTGGCGGAACTGGCCGAAAAGTCCGGCCTCGACGGGATCGTATGTTCGGGCAAGGAAGTGGGCGCCGTTCACAAGCAGTGGAAGCACGGCTTTTTCGTGGTCCCCGGATTACGCCCCAAAGGCGGGAATTCGGGCGATCAGAAGCGCGTCGTCACCCCGCGCGAAGCGCGCGACGATGGTGCGGGCGTGCTGGTGATCGGGCGCCCCATCAGCAAGGCCGACGACCCTGCCGAAGCCGCCCGCGCCATCGAAGCGACGCTTTGACGCGGCCAATTTCGCCACTTCATCTTCGATCCTGCTGACATGATACCGGACGTCAAAATTTGTGGGATTACCACCGCTGCTGCGCTGGACGCGGCGATCGCGGCGCAGGCGACCCATGTCGGGCTTAATTTCTATCCGCCCTCGCCGCGCTTCGTCGATATCGGCACTGCTACCGCTTTAGCCGGTCGCGCGGCGGGCCGTATTACTTTAGTCGGTGTTTTCGTGGAACCAACCGATCAAGAGCTTGCAGTGGCTATAGAGTCGAAAAAGCTCGATGCGATCCAGTTGCATGGTGAGGAAAGTCCGGGCCGAGTGGCAGAGATTCGCCGCGGCTTCGGGCTTCCGGTGTGGAAGGCGTTGCCCGTCTCCAATGCGGATGACGTCGCATCAGCCTTGCGCTACGACCAAGTTGCGGATTTCCTGCTGTTCGATGCCAAGACGCCCAAAGGTTCTGCGCTTCCGGGCGGCATGGGACTGACCTTCGACTGGTCCCTGCTCCAGAACTATCGCGGCAGTTTGCCATGGGGGTTGGCCGGCGGATTGACGCCAGCCACGGTGCATGACGCGGTGCGCGAAACGCGGACGTCACTGCTCGACACGTCGAGCGGCGTTGAAAGCGCGCCGGGCGTGAAGGATGTGGACTTGATACGCGCCTTCTGCGAGGCGGCTCGCACAGCAGGATGACACTATGAACGCCCCAAATTCCTTCCGTAACCAACCAGATGAGCGAGGCCATTTCGGCCAGTTCGGCGGGCGTTATGTCGCCGAAACGCTGATGCCGCTGGTGCTTGATCTGGAACGCGAATATCGCGCCGCGCAGGCCGATCCGGCGTTCAAGGCCGAGTTCGACGATCTACTCGAACACTATGTCGGCCGCCCTTCCCCGCTCTATCATGCGGAGCGGTTGACGGAAGCTGTCGGTGGAGCGCAAATCTGGTTCAAGCGAGACGAGCTCAATCACACCGGCGCGCACAAGATCAACAATTGCATCGGGCAAATCCTGCTCGCGATCCGGATGGGCAAGACGCGCATCATCGCGGAAACCGGTGCGGGGCAGCATGGGGTCGCCACTGCGACCGTCTGCGCACGCTTCGGCCTGCCATGCGTGATCTACATGGGTGCGACCGACGTGGCCCGGCAGCAACCCAATGTGTTCCGCATGAAGCTATTGGGTGCCGAGGTCATCCCAGTGACCAGCGGCGGTGCCACGCTGAAGGACGCGATGAACGAGGGGCTGCGCGACTGGGTCGCCAATGTGCACGACACGTTCTACATTATCGGCACGGCTGCCGGCCCGCATCCCTACCCTGAAATGGTACGCGATTTCCAAAGCGTAATCGGCACTGAAGCACGCGCGCAGATGCTCGACCGGACAGGCCGCCTGCCCGATCTGCTGGTCGCCTGCATCGGCGGCGGGTCGAACGCGCTGGGGCTGTTCCACCCCTTCCTCGACGATGCGGACGTAAAAATGCTCGGCGTGGAAGCGGCCGGACATGGCCTCAACGGCGACGAACATGCCGCCAGCCTGACCGGCGGAGCACCCGGCGTACTGCACGGCAACCGCACCTATCTGCTGCAGGACGAGGACGGCCAGATCACCGATGGCCACTCGATCAGCGCAGGTCTCGACTACCCTGGCATCGGTCCCGAACACGCTTGGCTGAAAGATTCCGGCCGCGTGGACTACACCAGCGTCACCGACGACGAAGCGCTGGACGGTTTTAAACTGCTATGCCGAACCGAGGGCATTATCCCCGCGCTTGAGCCGGCTCACGCAATCGCGGCCGTCTCGAAGATCGCGGGCGATATGCCGGATGATGCCATCATCCTGGCGAACCTGTGCGGACGCGGCGACAAGGACATCTTTACCGTGGCCGAGGCGCTAGGGGTGGAGATATGAAAAAGTCTGGCTGGCTCTGGATAAAAGGCGTTTTCATCATCTTAGGGGTGATGCACTTTTTATTACTTGTCCTTGACGAGCGAACTGACCGGTCGTTCTACCCGATATTGGGTGCAGGTTTGGGCAGCTTGATGGCTGTCCTCTTGCACAATATGAGAAACAGTAAAGTCTCATCGAATGAGTAACCGCCTCTCCTCGTCATTCGCCACCCCCGCTCTTGTCACTTTTGTCACCGCTGGTGACGGAGACACAGCCGCCAATCTCGATGCTCTGGTTACAGGCGGTGCGGACGTAATCGAACTCGGAATGCCGTTCACCGATCCGATGGCGGACGGCCCCGCTATCCAGCAGGCCAACATCCGCTCGCTCGGCAAGGGCACGACCACGGCCGACATTTTCGCTACGGCAGCTGCTTTCCGCCAACGTCACTCGGACATCCCGCTAGTGCTGATGGGCTACGCCAATCCGATGGTGCGACGCGGACCGGAATGGTTTGCGGAGGAATGCGCCAAAGCGGGCGTGGACGGCGTAATCTGCGTGGATATTCCGCCTGAGGAGGACGATGCCCTCGGCCCTGCCCTCCGCGCGAAGGGTATCGCGCCCATTCGCCTCGCCACACCGACAACCGATGCAAAGCGTCTGCCGCAGGTGTTGGAGGGGTCCGATGGCTTCGTCTATTACGTTTCCGTTGCGGGCATCACGGGTAAGCAGCAGGCGGGCACCGCCAGCATTGCTGACGCCGTGGCGCGTCTCAAGGCCTCCACCGACCTGCCGGTCGCGGTCGGTTTCGGCGTGCGCACACCGGAACAGGCTGCTGCGATCGCGGAAGTTGCCGATGGTGTTGTCGTCGGGTCCGCTCTCGTCGAACTGGTGGGCGAGCATGGCGATAGCGCACCTGAACACTTACGCAAATTGACTGCGGCTCTTGCCGAAGCGGTGCATTCTGCGCGAAAGGACACCACATGAGCTGGCTCGATCGCGTTCGCAATTCCCTCCCCTTCGTCGCCAAGCGGGAGACGCCTGACAACCTATGGGTCAAATGCCCCGGTTGCAGCGAAATGCTGTTCGCCAAGGAGTATGACGCGAACCTGCGCGTCTGCCCGCGCTGCGATCACCATGGCCGCATCGGCGCGGATTTGCGCCTGTCGCAACTTCTCGACACCGGGTACGAAATGCTTGAACAGCCCGAGGTCAAGGAAGACCCGCTCAAGTTCAAGGATACCAAGAAATACACCGAACGCCTGAAACAGGCCCGCGCCAAGAACCCACACCGCGACGCTTTCAGTGTGGGCAGCGGCGCGATTGAGGGGCGTCGGGCAGTCGTCGGGGTGCAGGACTTTGGCTTCATGGGCGGGTCCATGGGGATGGCTGTCGGCAACGCGTTCTGCGCAGGCGCCCAGCGAGCTCTAGACCGGGGATGCGCCTATATCGTGGTGACGGCGGCGGGCGGCGCCCGGATGCAGGAAGGTATACTCAGCCTGATGCAAATGCCCAAGGCGACCGTGATGACCCGGCGCCTGAAACAGGCGGGCCTGCCCTACATCGTAGTGCTGACCGACCCGACGACCGGCGGCGTCACCGCCAGCTACGCCATGCTTGGCGATATTCAAATTGCCGAACCCGGAGCGCTGATCGGTTTTGCCGGACAGCGGGTGATTCAGGATACCATCCGCGAACAATTGCCCGACGGGTTTCAGCGCGCCGAATATCTGTACAAGCACGGCATGGTCGATATGGTCGTTCACCGCACCGATCTGCGCGAACGGCTGGCGCTCGTGCTTGATTATCTGACGCCGAAGGCGGCTGCTTGACCGCGACGGATTAAGCAGGACCGGATCGATGGATTTCGCCGTTCATGCAGACCCACGAGTGCAGCGCCAGCTCGACCGGCTGGCAAACCTCTCGCTGCCGCAAGGCCGCCTTAGCCTCGATACGATTCGCGCTCTGCTGGAACGTCTGGACGATCCGCATCTGCGGCTGCCGCCTGTGTTCCATGTCGCCGGTACCAACGGCAAGGGCTCCGTTTGCGCCTTTCTGCGCGCAATGCTGGAAGCCGATGGCAAACGTGTGCACGTCACGACCAGCCCGCACCTTGTTCGCTACAACGAGCGTATTCGGTTGAGCGGCGAGTTGATTGCCGACGGCACGCTCGCCGCGCTTTTGGCCGAGGTCCTGGATGTGGGCGAAGACCTTGCGCCAAGTTTTTTCGAAGTCACTATTGCTGCTGCCTTTACCGCGTTTGCACGCGAACCGGCGGATGTCTGTGTGGTCGAAGTGGGCCTTGGCGGACGGTTCGATGCCACCAATGTCCTGCCTCATCCCGCGGCCTGCGGCGTAGCAGCGCTGGGTATTGATCACGAACAGTTCCTGCTGGCACCGGAGGATGGCGCGCCGACCGATGCGCTGTCTCGAATAGCGTTCGAGAAGGCGGGGATAACGAAACGCGGCTGTCCGCTGGTCACGCTGTCGTACCCTGAAGGTCCTACATTGGAGATCGAGCGCGCTGCGATGGCGGCCGGAGCGCCGCTCGCGATGCGCGGGCGAGAATGGCATACCAGTGCCGATACGCTGTTGTATTATGCGGACAGGCATGGCGAGCTTGTGCTGCCCCGGCCAGCCATGCCCGGCGCGCATCAGGCGGAGAACGCAGCGCTGGCAGTCGCCATGTTACGGCATCAGGATTTCGTGAGCGTATCGGCGGCTGCGCTTGCCGCAGGGATCCGTTCAGCAAACTGGCCCGCGCGGTTGCAGCGCCTCTCTCGATCTTCGCTGACAGGCGACCGGGAAGTATGGCTGGATGGCGGGCACAATCGATCCGCTGGTATTGCGCTTGCTCAGCACTTTGCAGGTCGCCGTGTGCATCTTGTTATCGGAATGTTGTCCAGCAAGGACCCAGCGGCATTGATCGAACCCATGCAAAATAGCTTGCTCAGCATTACTGCCGTGCCGGTGCCGCATCATGACTACCATGCCCACGCGGCGTTCGGTCGAACCGCGGCCAGCGCGAATGACGTTGCGGACGCCATCGCGAAGTTACCCGCCGATGGTGTGCCGGTGCTAGTCGCAGGATCGCTTTACCTCGCGGGAGAGGTTCTGCGGTTGACCGGCGAGTTGCCGAACTGAACTGCGCGACTTACGCGAGCGCAGGCTCCGGCGGCGGCGCGTTCTGGCTTCGTCCGTTACGCGCAATCCTGATCCATTCGATGATGCACAGCACCACGGCGAACATTCCGATGGCCGTGGTCAGCAGGAACACATCGAAATAGCCGCGCTCCTCGATCATCTGGCCCAGCGCACCGCGGCCCAGTGTACCCACCAGCAACGTCAGCGAGGACAACAGCGCATATTGCACAGCGCTATACCCGCGCGAGACGATGCTGGAGAGATACGCCACGAACGCGGCCCCGGCGATACCGACGGCGATGTTTTCGCCAGCAATCGCCATCATCAGCTTCGCCAGCCTGCCGTCGCCACCCATCTGTGCGACCAGCCAAGAGAAACCACTCACATCACTGACAGTCTGCACGACCGCCCCGCCCCGCGCCAGATCGGCGTAAAGGAGGTTGGTGATGGCCGCTAGAAATGCGCCCAGCGTCAGTGTCAGCATCCGGCCGATGGAGGTGAGAAGATAGCCGCCCAGTGCCAGCCCGATCAGCAGCGCCCCGACACCGAAGAATTTCGACGCCACTGCGACCTCGTCCTTTGTATATTGCAGCTCGCCCAGGTAGAACGGATAGGCAAAGCTGCCCCAAATCGCATCCGTGATGCGGTAGGTCAGCACCAGCGCCAGAACGATAATCAATGCCCAGCCCATGCGGCCGACAAAGTCCGTCAGCGGCAGGACCAGAGCCCGATAGAGATGATCGACCAGCCGGTCGGCCCCCGATTGCGCCGGAGCCTCCTCCGCCAGAAGATACTCTCCGCGACGTTCGGTGCGTACCAGCCAGGCCGCAACCAGTGCAGGGATGACAACTGTCGCCACTACGATAAGCGGCCCCATGGTCGAAATGAATGCGACGGAATCGGGCCGCGCCTCGGGTGTGCTGGCGAGCGATTGCACCATAAATACGCCGACCGTAGCCAGCGCCCACGCCCATAACGCGCCCACCACGATGAGCGCCCACATGCGGATGCGCGGCGCGATCTGGCCCGGCTGACGCAGGAAACCAAGCTCGTCCGACGTATCGACTGCACCTTTGCGAGCGTTCGCGTCTGGTGCCCACAGGCCGGACAGACCGACCAGCAGCATGATCGCACCCATCGTCAGGTACACGGTAGGCCAATCGGTCCGTTCTGCCAGGAACAAAGCCAGCGCGCCGCCAACCAGCGCCGCGATCCGGTAACCCATCTGATAGACCGTAGACAGGATGTCGATCGTGGCGACTTCATCCGCCACATCCACGCGCCAGGCATCGATCACCACGTCCTGAGTTGCACTGGCGAACGCGCCGATACCTGCCAGCAGGCTGAACCAGCCGAGTTGGCCGACCGGATCGAGCATGGACAGAATGACCAGAATGGCACCCAGCAAGACTTGCGCTGTTACGATCCACTGCTTGCGTTTGCCCAGCTTGCGCAGGACGGGAATATTTAAGCGATCGAGTGCGGGCGACCACAGGAACTTGAATGCATATGCCAGCCCGATGAGCGAGAACACGCCCATGGTCTCCAGATCGACTTCCGCATCCGACAGCCACGCATACAACGTGCCCAGCAACAATGCGTAGGGAAGCCCGGCCGCAAATCCGAACAACAGCATGTACGCAGTCTTCGCTTGCCCCAAAGCAGTAAGCACCTTGCGCCAGCCCGGTTTCGTATTCGCGGTATCGGCTGCGGCCATAAGTTCGGCATCCTTTGTCGGAAAAATCGTTGCGCGCGACCCTAGCGGAGCGCTCGATTAAGAAAAGGCGAATGTATGCCGGATCAGGTGAACCTCACACATCGGTTACTAAAATCACCATGAATGGGGCTTCAAACGCAATTCGGCCCGCCAATCCAAGCGGATCGACGGGCCGAGTTGCTTATTCGTAAGCAGATTTAGTCGAACTGGCGTTCCAACTGATCCGCAAGGCGTTCGCCCTGGCATACCTGCTGATGAGCCTGCTGTACGAGCTGACGCGTTTCAGGTTGCAAATCGTCATCCTTCAATGCGGCCTCGAACTTTTCTTCGAGATAGCTTTCGCCTTCCTGTACGCGCTCGACTGCGCTCTCGTTCTTGTCACCGAATGCAGTCGTGATATCGGTCCAAACGCGGTGCGCTCCACCGGAAAAAGTCCCATCGTCACGCGGCGTACCGCCCAACCGGCTGATTTCCTGGTTCATCTGACCGACCAGCTTACGCCGTTCTTGACCCTGCTGCTGCAGTGTCTGCTTGAGCCCTGCATGAGTTGCGTTCTGAGACGCCTTTTCATAACCGATGCAGCTGTCGATGGTTGTGTCAGTAAGCGTTTCGAGTGTCGAAAGTCCGTTAGTCATATCAATTCCCCATTATTGTGCGCCCGCCATGGAGCGTATGGAAGATCAATGACCTACGGCCCGCTTTTGTTCCGATAGTGCGGCAGCCAGCAGCCTGAAAGCGCCGAAGCGATTGGCGCGTTACGAAAAGGCGGCTATCGGCGCGCAAAGGACAATGCCGACCATGACCGAAGAAACCCACCGTATTGCCAAACTACTGGCCCGCGCCGGCATTGCCAGCCGCCGCGAGGTCGAACGAATGATTGGCGACGGGCGCGTGGCGATCGACGGGAAGGTGCTGGAAACGCCCGCTACCATCATCGCGGATTTGAAAGGTGTCACGGTCGACGGGAAACCTGTCGGCAAACCCGAACCGCCGCGCCTGTTCCGCTTTCATAAACCGCCAGGCCTGTTGACGGCGGAACGGGACTTCTCTGGCCGCCCCACCATTTATTCGGCCCTGCGTAATGCGCTGCCGCAGGGGACGCCGCGCCTGATGCCCATCGGCAGGCTCGATCTTGCTACCGAGGGTCTGTTGCTGATGACCAATGACGGCGCTTTAAAACGCGCGATGGAATTGCCCAGCACCGGCATTCCGCGCACCTATCGCGCCCGCGCCTATGGCGATATCTCGCAGTCGCGGTTGGAGGATCTGATCGAAGGTATCACGATTGATGGCGTGCAATATGGCCGGATCGACGCCAATCTGGAACGTAAGACCGGACGCAACCAGTGGATCGAACTGTCGCTGACGGAAGGCAAGAACCGCGAAGTGCGCCGCGTACTGGAACATCTTGGGCTTGAAGTGTCACGCCTGATGCGGACCGCCTATGGACCTTTCGAACTCACAGATCTCGCGCGCGGTCAGGCGGCTGAAGTGAAGCAGAAAGAAGTCGAGTATTTTCGCAAACAATTGATGCGGGTGGGCTGATGCGAATAATTTCGGGCGAATGGCGCGGCCGCAAACTGGCAGCGCCGAAGGGCGAGACGACGCGGCCCACAGCGGATCGCACGCGCGAGACGCTATTCAATATGCTCGCCAGCCGTCTTGGCAGTTTTGAAGATTTGTCGGTTGCCGACCTGTTTTCGGGATCGGGCGCGCTGGGGCTGGAAGCTTTGTCGCGAGGAGCCGCATCTTGCCTGTTCGTCGAGCAGGACCGGGATGCGCTCGATGCTATCCGCAAAAATGTGGGTACGTTGGATGCCCGCACGCGAGCAATTGTTCGGGGCGGCTCGGTGCTTGATCTCGGACCGGCCAAAACCCCGCATGACCTGATTTTGCTGGATGCGCCTTACGGCACCACGGCAACCACCGTGGCGCTTCAACGGCTGCTGCGGCTGGGGTGGATTGGCGAGGCCACGTGGGTCGCCTGCGAAACCGGACCCGGCGATACCATCGATGTGAAAGGACTATCGGCGCAAGCGGAACGCAAGGTTGGTAAGGCGCGGCTTACCTTGATGCGGCTGACTGACGCCGACTGAAATCACTCGGGCTCCGGGTATCGTTGGTGCTCCGGCAGTTTTTGCACATCGTTCATCCATGCAATCCGGTCAGCGACCTGGATATGCGCCTCGGGCAGAATGTTCTCTGGCTCGTCCAGAGTGGCGCTTTGTACGTCCACCAGTCCCAGCAACATTTCGGCATTGGAATAGAATAGCCCCGTTCCGCACTGCACGCAGAAATGGCGCCTGCCGCTTTCGGACGACGCATAGATCGAAGGTTCGCCCTCGATCGTCAGCGCCTTGTCGTCCACCATCAACCAGCCGACCACCGGCGCGCCTGATGCCCGCCTGCAGTCGCTGCAATGACACAGCATGTGGTTGATCGGGTCGCCCGCGATTTCGTAACGGATCGCGCCGCAATGGCAGCTACCTTCCAACATCGGCATATCTCCTTTTACCGCGCATAGTGCGGCGTAAGCGCTGCCCTACGCCGCGTAGCATCGGAGCGAAAGGTCCGTTGCGCCCTTGCCCGCATCCGCGCCGTTCCCTACCTGTTCACGGATGCCTGAAAACCTATCCATGCCGCCGAACGCTCCTGCCCAGCAGGATGTGCCGCCTTATGCGGCGATGCTGAACGCGCCGCAGCGGGAGGCGGTGCTGACCACGGATGGCCCGGTGCTGATGCTGGCGGGAGCGGGTACCGGCAAGACTGCGGCGTTGACAGCACGGCTTGCGCATCTGGTCGCCATGCGCCTCGCTTGGCCAAGCGAAATCCTGTGTGTCACATTTACCAACAAGGCCGCCCGTGAAATGCGCGAGCGGGTCGGGCGGCATATCGGCGATGCGGTGGAAGGTATGCCGTGGCTTGGTACGTTCCATTCGATCGGCGCCAAGATGTTGCGCCGCCATGCAGAGCTGGTGGGTCTGCAGTCGAATTATACCATCATCGACACGGACGATCAGTTGCGTCTGCTCAAACAGATGATCCGCGACAAGGACATCGACGAAAAGCGCTGGCCACCGCGCCAGCTGGCTGGCTTGATCGACCGCTGGAAGAACCGCGGCCTAAATCCGCCCGATCTGGGTGAGGTGGAAAACGAAAGTTACGCCAACGGTCTGGGGCAGGAGATGTACACTGCCTATCAGGACCGGCTGAAGGCCTTGAACGCCTGCGATTTTGGCGACTTACTGCTGCACATGCTGAACATTCTGCGCCGCGAACCCGAGGTGCTGAAGCAATATCAGAAACGCTTCAAATATATCCTGGTGGACGAGTATCAAGATACCAACCAGGTGCAGTATTTGTGGCTGAGGCTGCTGGCGCAGGAGCGCAAGAATATCTGCGTGGTGGGTGATGACGACCAGTCCATCTACAGCTGGCGCGGCGCTGAAGTGGCTAATATCCTTAAGTTCGAGAAGGATTTCCCCGGCGCCAAGGTGGTCAAGCTGGAACAGAATTACCGTTCTACCAAACCAATCCTGGCCGCCGCATCCGGCCTGATCGATGCCAACAGCCAGCGACTAGGCAAGGAACTGTGGACCGAACAGGAGGGCGGCGACAAGCTACGTGTGATCGGCGTTTGGGACGCGCCTGAAGAAGCCCGCAGGGTTGGCGAGGAAATCGAGCGTCTGGAACGCGAAGGCGCTTCGTTGGACGAAATCGCAATTCTCGTACGCGCGCAGTACCAAACGCGGGAGTTTGAGGACCGCTTCATCCAGATCGGTCTGAACTACCGGATCATCGGTGGCTTCCGCTTTTACGAACGTGCCGAGATCCGCGATGCGCTGGCCTATCTGCGGGTCATCGCCCAGCCGCAGGACGATCTTGCGTTCGAACGGATTTACAATCAGCCCAAGCGCGGTCTGGGTGCAAAGACATTGGAGAAGATGCACCAGCACGCCCGCGCCACCGGGTTGCCGCTCGCGGCGGCTTCGTTGCAACTGGCTGACAGCGACGAACTGCCCAAACGTGCGGCCAACACCATCGGCGGGCTGATGCGGCAATTCCTGCACTGGCGCGAATTGTCCGAGCAGATGTCGCCTGCCGAACTCCTCCGGACCGTGATGGACGAGAACGGCTATAACGAGATGCTGGAGAAGGAGAAATCCGCCGACAGCGCCGGACGGCAGGAGAACATTTCCGAACTGGCCCGCGCGATGGAGGAATATCCCACGCTGGGCGATTTCCTCGAACATGTTTCGCTGGTGATGGAAAACGACCGCGCCAATGAAGGTGAAAAGGTCACCATCATGACCATGCACGCGGCCAAGGGGCTAGAGTTTGACAACGTATTCCTGCCCGGATGGGAGGAAGGCGTCTTTCCCAGCCAGCGCGCAATCGACGAAGGCGGGCTCGCCAGTCTGGAAGAAGAACGCAGGCTGGCCTACGTCGCGATCACCCGGGCCAAGCGCAAATGCACGATCCTGCATGCGGCAAACCGGCGGATTTACGGGCAGTGGACCAGCTCCATTCCCAGCCGCTTCGTCGACGACCTGCCGGATGAGCATTACGATGCCGAAACGACCATGAGCGGCGGTGCATCCCTATGGCGTGCCAACTGGTCGGAAAGCGACGATCCGTTCGCCCATGTCAGCGCCGCCCGCCCTGACAAATCAAGCGCACGCGGTCCGGGGTGGCAGCGCGCCCTTGCTACTGGCTATGAAACAAAGCAACCGCGCATCGCAGAAAGCCGCCGCAGCGCCGCCAGCTTCGCAGCCAAACCGCGCAGCGATGTCGCCGTCGGCGCAAAGGTGTTTCACGACAAGTTCGGCTACGGGTTTGTAATGGATCAGGACGGCAACAAGCTGGAAATCGAATTCGAGAACAGCGGTTTGAAGCGCGTCGTGGACAGCTTCGTAACACTGGCTGAAGATTAAAGCGTTTTAGGGCCCCCGGTCGGCGCTTCAGGACCGCCGAACCGTATGGTGTCAGGTTGCCTTGAAGCCGAGGAAGTCCGGTACCGGGCCGTTCCAGTCGCCAGCTTCGCCTTTGTCGGCGGGAGGCACTGTACCACCACCCTTGCGCGGCTTTGGCGTTTCATTCCGCTCTGTCCGAGGTTTCCGCTTGGGCTGATCGTCGCGCTTAGGCTGGTCGTCACGCGCCGGCTGCTGCGTAGAGCTGTCTTCTGCAGGGCGATCCGCTGAGCGGGCGTTGTTTCGGCGAGCACGGCGAGGTTTCTCAGCCCTGTCAGTGTCATCGCCAGCTTTGCTGTCGTGTGGCTTGCGATCGGCCTTGGGCTTCTCACCCTTGCCGGAGCCCTTTGGACCGTCGGCCAGTTCAACACGGATATCGTCTTTGCCAAACGTGGGAATTGCGCCCTCGGTCAGCTTTTCGATGTTCTCGATGGCTTCAGCGTCGGCGTCGGTAACTAGTGTGAACGCGCGGCCCGTGGCCCCTGCCCGGCCAGTACGGCCGACCCGGTGAACATAGTCGTCCGGATGCCAGGGCGCGTCATAATTGAACACGTGGCTCACACCCTTGATGTCCAGCCCGCGCGCGGCCACGTCGCTCGCGACAAGAATGTTGATCTCGCCGGACTTGAACCGGGCAAGCTCCTGCTGCCGGGTCGCCTGATCGATGTCGCCATGGATTTCGCCGCTCTTGAAACCGTCGCGCTGCAAGCTTTTGTTGAGGTCGCGCACGGTTGTCTTGCGGTTGGAAAACACAATCGCGGTTTCGACATGGTCGTTGCGCAGCAGCCAGCGCAGAGTGTCCGCCTTCTGCCGCGGCTTCGTAAGTACCTTGAACGCGGTAATGTTCTTGTTCGTGCTGGCCGCGCGGCTGACTTCGATCTGTTTCGGGTTGGTCAGAAACTTGTCAGCCAGCTTCTTGATCGGTGGCGGCATGGTGGCGGAAAACAGCATTGTCTGCCGCGCTTCGGGCAGCTTGTCACAGATAAATTCGATGTCCGGGATGAAGCCCATGTCGAGCATCCGGTCGGCTTCATCGATGACCAGCAATTCGCACCCATTGAGCATGATCTTGCCGCGTTCGAACAAGTCCATCAGGCGGCCCGGCGTGGCAATTAGCACATCGACACCTTCGTCCAGCGCCTTCACCTGGTCGCCCATCTGCACGCCGCCGATCAGCAGCGCCATCTTCAGATCGTGGTTGCTGCCGTACTTTTCGAAATTCTCGGCCACCTGAGCAGCCAGTTCGCGGGTCGGTTCCAGGATCAGCGAACGCGGCATCCGTGCCCGGCGGCGGCCGCTGGCCAGCACGTCGATCATGGGAAGTACGAAGCTGGCAGTCTTGCCGGTGCCCGTCTGTGCAATCCCGATGAGATCCTTCATCATCAGCACGGCGGGAATGGCTTCGGCCTGGATCGGCGTAGGCTCGGTATAGCCAGCGGTTTCAACCGCTTGCAGCAATTTGTCGGATAGGCCGAGGTCGGCAAAGTTCATATGTCGGTAGTGTCCGGATTGGGGGGCGGAGCATGACGGTATGGAACCATCTGCCGTCCGCCCGGATTCAGGACACGGATTCGCCGCGCCCTATCAGCCCGGCGCGCCTGCGCGCAAACGTACGCGAAGTCAAGGAATCACTGACGGACAGCCACCAGCCGGACCATTTCCGCCACATCGCATTTGGCCCCGGAACGCGATTGCAACATGTCACGACCGGCGCAAACCAGCCCATCGGAATTGCGCTCGACATAAAAGCCGGAATAGAAATCCCTGGCCCGGCAAGCTTTGTCCAGATGCACCCCGACCAGCCCCCTATTGCGCAGGAACAGCACCAGCTTGTTGTCATTCCCGGGTTGGACACCGGCAATCGAGGTTACCGGCAAGCATTTGCCCATCTTCTGTTGCCGTAAGCGCGTTTGATTGACGGGTTGGGCCGATTGCGCATCCAAATCGCGTCGACCGGTTGAACGGCGTGGCGAGATGCGCACGATCACACGGCGCTGGATACGTATCTGGTACGTCTTCGGCTCTTGCTCCAACGGCACGAGCGACATCATGCCCTTGGGTTTGCCCTGCGCGCGGATCGCTTCTTCCTTCGGGGCAAACTGTCGCTCCCGCCCGCCATCGGGGGCCGAAACGCCAACCGGCGCCATCAGGGCCACCAGCGGTGCCAGCAAAAGGGATGAGAATGCTATCATGAAAGGGTCTGAAAGCCTTTGCCTCGCGTGGGCGCCATTGCCGTGTCCCGCCGCTATAGGCCCGGGCATTGAATGCGGGCTTAACTGACAGTCGGGCCATTGCAAGGCTGGCGTGAAGACTGCACATCATGGCAAAGGTAGCTGCATGACGAACTCCGACGAATTCCTGCTCGCGGCCAGCGAAATACTGGGACCAAAGGGTCTGACACGCGACACGGCGGCGATGGCTCCATGGCTGACGGATTGGCGCGGGCGTTTCACCGGACGCGCGCTGGCTCTGGCCTCACCAGCGGATACCGGGGAAGTGTCGCAACTGGTGCAGCTTTGCGCGCAGCATTGTGTCCCGATCGTCCCACAGGGCGGCAATAGCGGGATGTCAGGCGGTGCCACTCCCGATGAGAATGGCAATGCGGTGTTGCTGTCCCTTCGCCGAATGAACGCCATTCGCGAATTGGATACGGGCGACATGACCGCGACCTGCGAGGCTGGTGTGATCCTGCAAACCTTGCAGGAGGCAGCGGCAGACGAGCGGTTGCGCTTTCCCCTGACACTGGGCGGCAAGGGATCGGCCACGATCGGCGGACTGATATCGACCAATGCCGGGGGTACGCAGGTGCTGCGCCACGGATCGATGCGCGCGCAGGTGCTTGGGCTGGAAGCGGTAATGCCCGACGGCGCCGTGTTCGACGCTTTGACGCCGCTGAAAAAAGACAATCGCGGCTTCGATCTGAAACAGCTGTTGATCGGATCGGAAGGCACGCTTGGCATCGTGACCGCCGCAACCTTGCGTCTGCTACCGGAAATTGGTGAGCGCACCGTATGCTGGGCGGGATGCGAAACCATTGCGCAGGCTCGCGATTTGCTCGTTCATTGCGAGCGGGAACTGGGCGATCTGATGGAAGGCTTCGAAGTCATGCCAGCTCACAGCCTCGCCGCGGTGCTCGATCATTTGCCGGACGCGCGCAACCCGCTTGGCACCAAGCATCCGTGGAACGCGCTCATCGAATGGGTAGTGCCCCGGTCCGCAGAAACCGGCCTTGCCGCGAAGGTGGAGGCTGTGCTGGAAAGCGCCTTAGACGCAGGGCTGCTGACCGACGCGGCGATCGCCGCAAATGAGACGCAGGCCGACAGCTTCTGGCTGCTGCGCGATACGATCGCCCCTGCGGAGCGAGCGATCGGCCCGGCGATGCAGCACGATATTTCCGTCCCCCCAGCACAGATGGCACGGTTCATCGAGGATGCGGTCCCCCAGGTGGAAGCGCGTTTCCCCGGTACGACGGCAGTGGCATTCGGTCATCTGGGTGATGGCAATGTCCACTTCCACGTACTGGCCCCGAAAGGCGCGGCGGCAGGGTTGTGGGAACGGACGGAAGGCAAGACAATCAGCATGTTCGTCCACGACCTTGTTACCAGATGGCATGGTTCGATCAGCGCCGAACATGGCATCGGCCAGATGAAGCGTGATGAATTGGCGCGTCTGGGCGATCCGGTGGCGCTTGCCCTGATGCGGCGCGTGAAGAACGCGCTCGATCCGCAAGGGTTGTTCAATCCCGGCAAGCTCGTGCCGGTTGCACCGGGCGCAGGCAGCGACTAAAGCGCGCCCTTCCCCGGCATCCCGCATCTGCTTCACTGCCACCCATTCACCTCCTGTATGACGGAGACGACCATGGCCAGCGCGCCGCAAACGCAACCGCAACTTCCTTTGTTCTACAACGATCTCGTTCCGCTCAACAGCAAGGAACATCGCGGCTTCCATAGCCGAACGGTCGATTCCGCCCCGTGGCTGGCAAAACAGCACGCCATCCCATTGACGGCCGATGAATTCATTCAGGCGCAGCGTCATTTCCCAATCGTATTTTCTTCGGGCGACAATCCCCTGCCATTGGCTCTGATGGGTCTGAACGAAGGCGTGAACACCTTCCTCGACGATAACGGGAAGATTACCGAACCCGTCTATATGCCCGCTTACATTCGCCGCTACCCGTGGCTGCTGGCGAAGCTTACGAACGACACCGATGAACTTTCGCTTTGCTATGATCCGACCTGCGAAGCGATCGGTGACTTCAAGGAAGGCGAGCCGCTTTTCGATGACAAGGGCGAAGCGTCCGAGGCGACCAAGGGCGTGCTCGACTTCTGCGAGAAGTTCGAACAGTCCGGCGCGCGAACCAAGCAATTCATGGAAGAACTGACATCGCGCGAATTGCTGATGGAAGGCGAAGTTTCAATCCAGGCGGGCGGCGATGACGCCAAGCCGTTCCTCTATCGCGGTTTCCAGATGGTCAATCAGGAAAAACTGAACGAACTGGATGACGAGACCATCCTTACCTTCCACAAGAACGGCATTCTGGCGCTTTGCCAAGCGCACCTCATGTCGCTCGACGTGATGCGGAGCATTTTCCAGCGGCAGCTCGATCAGGGCAAAGGCCCAAAAGCTGACGCCAAGACCTGATTGTACTGGGATACCAGTCACATAAAATTGGAAATGTCGGCCCGGCCGCGGACTTGAACCGCGCCGGGCCGATACTTATATTCATGGTGTCCGGGTGGTACCGCCCTCATGGTCCATCCGGCATGGTGCGCCCTTCCCCCCTTTAGGCGCACCACCTCCCTGAACCTTGGCCGCCCTGCGCATTCGCGTAGGGCGGTTTTTTCTTTATAGTTCCGCATTTTATGATGCAACTCTCGAACAATTATTCGGCGGCAAGCGGATAGGGGCGACCAGACATAGCAGCCATCTCGCTGGCCAATTCCCGCACCAGCCCCGCTATGATCCTGGCGACAGAAGACAGGCGTGGTCCGGGTTCGCTCAAACGACTGTCCAGGTAAGCGCTCCTGCAGACTTCCAGCTGGATCGCGTGGATATTCCGGCGCGGTGCGGCATGGCGATCCAGTACATATCCGCCAGCATAGGGTCTGTTGTGTGCTGCCAGACGCTCCTGCCGCGCCAGATATTGCATCGCCTTGGCGACCAGTGCCCCGTCAGCCGATGCTCCGAACCGGTCGCCAACCACCCATTCCGCAGCGCTTTGCCCAATATGCGCTGATTTCAGCGGCGGCATGGAATGACAATCGATGAGCAGCGCCCCTCCCCAATGATCGCGGATACGTTCGAGCGCGCCGGACAAGGCCCGGTGATACGGGCGGTGCGTTTCCGAAACGCGTGCCTCGACTTCTGAAGCGCTCAGCGGTTTGCGCCATATTTCACCGTGCCCGGCCATACGGCGTGGGATCAACCCCAACCCGCTGCGCGCGCGACGGTTCAGGCCTTCCAACCGGCTTGCGTTGTCGCTCTTCTCCGGCCTGCCACCGCTTACCATGCCCCAATCCATATCCTCGACCGCACGGTTCAGATCGATGATTGCTCTGGGTGTATGCGCGATCAGCAACGGCGCCCCGGTAGCTTTGGCGACCTCGTGTGCAACCAGGTCCATGTACCTATCTTCCAGCCTTAGCTTCGCATCGTCAGGCCGGCGCATATTTGCGGTAATCTGGTCCGGATAAGTGCGGCCGGCATGGGGTACCGCCAGCAACACCGGTACAGCGGGAATTGCAGCCATTTCAAGCATGAATGGCTCGGCTGCCAGTCCGGTTCGCACAGAATGCGCAGGAGACTGCGACTCGTCGTCCAATTTGCCATCATCATTCAACACCCTCCGGTGCTGCCCATACCGGCATGTGATGTCAAAGCGTAGCGACGGGTTCATTGTCAGCGACTTGTTAAATGGTTGGGGGTATAGGCGCGGACATGACCGAACCTGCCCCCTTACGCATACTCCTTGCCGAAGACGATGAATCCATGCGCATCTATCTTGCGCGTGCCTTGGAACAGGCGGGCTATGCCGTGCAATCGGTCGATCGCGGGACAGCGGCGATACCGTTGCTGGAAAGCGAAAGTTTCGACCTGCTATTGTCGGACATCGTCATGCCGGAAATGGATGGCATCGAACTGGCGCAGAAATGTAACGAGCTGAGCCCGCGCACCAAAGTCATGTTCATTACGGGTTTCGCCGCCGTCAGTCTGAAAGCGGGGCAGGAACAGCCCAACGCCAAGGTGCTGTCGAAGCCGTTTCACCTGCGCGATCTGGTGGCAGAGGTCGACCAGTTGTTTTCCGAACAGCGGCAGGCCACCCTCTGATCCGGTATCACATTATTGCTGACTTTCCTTACGTGCCTGCCCGGCCTCTGACGGCAGGGCTTGCGCAGGTTAGAGCATCCCGCTAGGTGGCGCGCCTGCCGCGTTTACACCGCAGGCAGAACCGAACCGCCGGCATCAACC
This sequence comes from Alteripontixanthobacter maritimus, assembly GCF_003340475.1. Lineage (NCBI taxonomy): Bacteria > Pseudomonadati > Pseudomonadota > Alphaproteobacteria > Sphingomonadales > Erythrobacteraceae > Alteripontixanthobacter > Alteripontixanthobacter maritimus. The sequence goes on from NZ_QBKA01000002.1 coordinate 1,408,663, forward strand.
GGACCGGTAAGGGTACAAGCGAAAGCGTGGGCGTATAGCTCAGTGGTAGAGCACTGTGTTGACATCGCAGGGGCCGGGAGTTCAACTCTCTCTACGCCCACCATTCGCATCCGACATCCAGAACTGCGATACGTTGGACCTGTATGTTGCTGGGTCGGACGCACACTGCCTGTCCGGCCTGTCTTGCACGTACGCACGCCTCTGCTAAAGCCCGCGCAACCGTTTCAAACTTCAGCAACAGGCAGGCATAATGGCGAAAATTCAGGTCAAGAATCCGATTGTCGAAATCGACGGCGACGAGATGACGAGGATCATCTGGCAATGGATTCGCGAACGGTTGATCCTGCCTTATCTCGATGTCGATCTGCACTATTACGATCTGTCGATCGAAAAGCGTGACGAGACTGAAGACCAGATCACTATCGATGCGGCCAACGCTATCAAGCAGCACGGTGTCGGCGTAAAATGCGCAACCATCACTCCGGACGAAGCGCGGGTGGAAGAATTTGGCCTCAAGAAGATGTGGGTCAGCCCCAATGGCACCATCCGCAACATCTTGGGCGGCGTGGTCTTCCGCGAGCCTATCGTAATCGATAACGTCCCGCGTCTGGTGCCGGGCTGGACGCATCCGATCGTTGTGGGCCGCCATGCATTCGGTGACCAATACCGCGCGAAGGACACGCTCATCCCCGGCGCGGGCAAGCTGCGCCTTGTATTCGAAGGCGCCGATGGCGAGAACATCGATCTCGACGTGTTCGAATTTCAGTCCAGCGGCGTCGCGATGGCGATGTACAATCTGGATGACAGCATCCGCGACTTTGCCCGGGCCAGCATGAATTACGGTCTCGATCGTGGGTGGCCGGTGTATCTCTCCACCAAGAACACCATTCTCAAGAAATATGACGGCCGGTTCAAGGATCTGTTCGAAGAAATCTTCGAAAGCGAATTCAAGGATAAGTTTGCCAAGGCTAACATTACCTACGAACACCGCCTGATCGACGACATGGTCGCCTCCGCTCTTAAATGGAACGGCAAGTTTGTCTGGGCCTGCAAGAATTATGACGGCGATGTGCAGTCCGATACCGTTGCGCAGGGCTTCGGCTCGCTTGGACTGATGACGTCGGTCCTGATGACGCCAGAGGGCGACTGTGTGGAAGCAGAAGCGGCGCACGGCACCGTCACTCGCCATTACCGTCAGCATCAGGAAGGCAAGGCCACCAGCACCAACCCGATCGCTTCCATCTTCGCATGGACCCGCGGTCTGATTTATCGCGGCAAGTTCGACGAAACTCCCGAAGTCGTGGAGTTTGCGCAGACACTGGAACGCGTCTGCATCGAAACCGTGGAAAATGGCCAGATGACCAAGGATCTGGCGCTGTTGATCGGTCCGCAACAAAATTGGCTCACGACCGAGCAGTTCTTCGAAGCCATCGTGCAGAACTTGGAAAAGGCCATGACCGCCTGAAGCCGGTTCTGAACGAGATATAATTGGGAGAAGGGGGAGTTCAGCTCCCCCTTTTTCATTTCTGCCACGAAAATGTCACAGCCGGAACAAGGGGGTACTGGCAAACCCTTCGTGACAAGCTCGGCTCATCCCGATAACCGGGCGGCATGGCCGTCGAATTCGAATCCGAAATGCTGTCCGACGCGCTGGTTATCCTTGGCGCGGCGGGTCTGGTGATCCCGGTTTTTACGCGGTTCCGCATCACTCCGGTGATCGGGTTCATCCTGATCGGTATTGCAGTCGGCCCGTTCGGCCTTGGCGATTGGGTCTTTCGATACCCATGGCTGACCCACATAACCATCAGTGACCCCGAAGCGCTGGAGCCGTTTGCCGAATTCGGCATCATCCTTTTGCTGTTCACCATCGGCCTGGAATTAAGCTTCAAGCGGCTATGGCAAATGCGCAAACTGGTGTTCGGACTGGGCGCGATGGAACTGCTGATCATCGGCACATCGCTGGCGGTCGTCCTGTCGATGATGGGCCAATACTGGACCGGCGCAATCGGCCTCGGCCTGGCGCTGGCCCTGTCCTCTACTGCAATTGTGCTTCCGATTTCGGGCACACAGTCGCCGGTCGGCCGCGCTGCTTTGTCCATGCTGCTGTTCGAGGATATCGCGATCGTGCCGATCATCTTCATGCTGGGGGCCATGGCGCCGTCCGCACAGGGCGATGGCTGGGGCAATCTGGTCGATACGCTGTGGCTGGGGGGGGTGGTGGTCGCCGGGTTGCTGGTGCTCGGCCGTGTCGCCCTACCCCGCCTGTTCGCGCAAGCTGCGCGCACTAAGTCGCCAGAGCTGTTTCTCGCTGCCAGTCTGCTGGTCGTGATCGGGGCGAGCCTGGCCACCGCTGCCGTCGGCTTATCGCCCATCGTCGGTGCTTTGATCGCTGGACTGCTAATCGCCGAAACCGAATATCACGGGGAGGTCGAGGCGATCATGGAGCCATTTAAAGGCCTCGCTCTCGGGGTGTTCCTGATCACGGTCGGCATGAGCATCGATCTTGCTACGATCTGGGATAATTTCGGCTCGATCATGCTGGCCGTGGCGCTGGTACTGGTGTTCAAGGCACTGGTGACCGGGCTGCTCCTGCGCATGATGGGGGCGCGGCGCAGCACGGCTGCCGAGACCGGTATCCTGATGGCTAGCCCGTCCGAGACAACGTTGATCGTGCTGGCTGCGGCAGGCTCTGCGTTGCTTATCCAGCCTGGAACCGCCCAGTTCTGGCAGATCGTAACCGCCATCGGCCTTACCATCACGCCGGTTCTCGCGCGTGTTGGGCGCGTTATCGCGCGGCGCATCGAGCCCGCCCCTCAACTCGACGAAGAAGACCGCGGCAAACCGCGCGTTATCATTATTGGGGCCGGCCGTGTGGGTCGTTTGGTCGCGCAAATGCTCGACATTCATGACAAGCCCTACGTTGCCATCGACAGCGACGCCGACCTTATCGAGAGCGCGCGTCGCAAGGGGTACAAGGCGACTTTCGGTGATGCGGCACGTACGGATTCAATGACCAAGCTGGGTATCGATATTGCCCCTGCGGTCATCCTGACTATGGACGAGCCGGTGCTGGCCCAGCGACTTGTGACGAAGTTGCGCAAGGCCCACCCGGACCTGCCGATTATCGCTCGCGCGCGCGATACGACGCACGCGGCGGAACTCTATCGCAGCGGGGCAAGCCACGCCGTCCCCGAAACGCTGGAAAGCTCGCTGCAATTATCGGAAGCGGTACTTGTCGATCTGGGGGTCGCTGTGGGGCCGGTCATCGCGTCCATCCATGAAAAGCGCGACGAGTTTCGTCATCGTATCAAAGACGATGCAGCACTCGATCATACCCCGCAACTGCGGACCCGCACCGTAAAAAGCTGAATGCTGGCGCGGAACGAGTCCGGTCCCCCACAACTTGTAGGATCGAGGAGACACTTCATGTCCAAGAAAACCGATCCGACCAAACCGACGCCGAACAAGGAAAAATTCGCCCCGCAGAATGTTGCCGACGTACAAAGCGGCAGCGCGAAGAACGGCGCGCAGGGCCACCCCGCAGATACCGACGGGAAAAACATCCCGATGGGCAGCCAGCCAGGGGCCACTCGGCACGGCAACTGAACTACGTTCACATTGAATCAGGGGAACGGCCGCATCGCAGTCGTTCCCCTATTATTATCCAGCTAGAATAGCGCGCACCGCAGCGATTGCATCATCAGCTTTCCCGCCATCCGGGCCGCCACCTTGCGCCATGTCAGGCCTGCCGCCGCCGCCCTTTCCGCCCAACGCCTCGACACCGGCACGGACCAGCTCGACTGCGCTGAAACGGTCAGTCAGGTCATCGGTGACTGCTGCTGCGAAAGCCGCCTTGCCATCATTGACCGCACATATTGCAGCGACACCTGAGCCCATCCGCTCTTTCGCCTCATCCAGAAGTCCGCGCAGATCCTTTGGGTTCAAGCCTTCCAGCACTTGTCCTGCGAACAACACCCCTCCAACTTCCTCGTCCTTCACAGCTTCGGTCCCGCTCAAGGCGCCGCCGAGCGCCAACTGCTTCCGGGCCTGCGCCAGTTCACGTTCCAGTTGCCTGCGTTCTTCCATCAGCGCAGCTACACGTGCGGGTGCTTCGTCAGGCGACGTTTTCATGGTCGCCGCAACCGTACGCAAGGCCTCGTCCCTCTGGACGAGCCATTCGCGCGCAGGTTCCCCGGTCAATGCCTCGATACGCCGTACGCCGGATGATACCGCACTTTCGGAAACGATCCGCAGCAGACCGATGTCACCAGTCGCCTTTACGTGAGTACCGCCGCACAGTTCGACCGAGTAATTTCGGCCATCCTGCCCGGCGCGCCCCATCGAAAGGACGCGCACCTCGTCGCCGTATTTTTCGCCGAATAGCGCCAGCGCTCCGGCTTCGACCGCGTCGTCCGGGCTCATGAGGCGGGTGGCAACCGTTTCGTTAGACTGAATTTCCTGATTTACTTCAGCTTCGATCGCGGTGATATCCGCGTCGTTGAGTGGCTTGGGATGACTGAAATCGAACCGCAGCCGGTCCTCTGCAACAAGCGAACCCTTTTGCGTCACGTGACCGCCCAGCCTGTTGCGCAGCGCCGCGTGTAGCAGGTGTGTCGCCGAATGATTGGCGCGGATTCTATCGCGCCTGGCGACATCCACATCGAGATGGACGGTGTCGCCCTTCGTGATCTTGCCGCTCGAAACCTTGCCGTTATGCGCATGGAGGCGGCCCAGCGGCTTTCCGGTATCCGTAACTTCGATCGACAATCCGTCCGGACTGGTGATGGAACCGACATCGCCCGTTTGCCCGCCGCTTTCGCCATAAAACGGGGTCTGGTTGGTCAAGACGGTAATTTCGTCGCCAGCCTTGGCCGAGCCTACTTCCTTACCGTCCTGCACCAGCGCAACGACGGCACCTTCCCCACTAGTGGCGGTGTAGCCGGTGAATTCACTGGCTCCTTCGCGCTCGGCAATGTCGAACCACAATTCGTCTGACCCGGCCTCGCCCGACCCCTTCCAAGCGGCGCGAGCTGCCGCCTTTTGCAGCTCCATCGCGGCGTCGAAGCCTGCACGGTCCACTGCAACACCGCGTTCGCGCAGGGCATCCTCGGTCAGATCATAGGGGAAGCCATAGGTGTCGTAGAGTTTGAATGCAGTTTCACCGTCGAGCCGGTCGCCTTTGCCCAGATCCCCAGTTGCATCGTCGAGCAAACTCAGGCCTTTTTCCAGCGTCTGGCGAAAGCGCGATTCCTCCCGTTCCAGCACTTCCTCGATCAGCGCCTGTCCACGCTGCAATTCGGGGTAAGCCTGACCCATTTCCGTAACCAACGCCGGGACGAGCCGGTGCATCAGCGGTTCTTTAGCGCCTAACAGATGCGCGTGCCGCATGGCGCGTCGCATAATCCGCCGCAGCACATATCCGCGCCCCTCGTTCGATGGCAGGACACCGTCCGCCATCAGGAAACTGGTGGAGCGCAAGTGATCGGCAATGATCCGATGGCTTGCCTGTTGCTCACCCTGTGCAGGCACATCGGTCAGCATCTCGGATGCCGCAATCAGCGCCTTGAACGTGTCGATATCGTAATTGTCATGTACTCCTTGCATGACCGCCGCGACCCGCTCCAACCCCATTCCGGTGTCGATAGAGGGTTTCGGCAGCGCGGTGCGTTCACCACCTTCGCGCTGGTCATATTGCATGAAGACCAGGTTCCATATCTCGATGAAGCGGTCGCCATCCTCATCGGGCGATCCCGGTGGTCCGCCAGCAATGTCTTCACCGTGATCGAAGAAGATTTCGGAAGACGGGCCGCAAGGGCCGGTGTCCCCCATCGACCAAAAATTATCGTCCGTCGCGATCCGGATGATGCGGTCGTCGGGCAGGCCGGCGATTTTGCGCCAAAGATCAGCCGCATCGTCGTCATCGTGATAGACTGTGACGAGTAACTTTTCTGCCGGGAGTGCCCATTCTTTCGTAAGCAGCGTCCAGGCGTTGGAAATCGCCTGTTCCTTGAAATAGTCGCCGAAACTGAAATTGCCGAGCATTTCGAAGAACGTGTGGTGTCGCGCGGTATAGCCGACATTGTCCAGATCATTGTGCTTGCCGCCGGCGCGCACGCATTTCTGGCTGCTGGTGACGCGCGGGGCTGGCGGCGCCTCAAGACCGGTGAACGCGTTTTTGAACGGTACCATCCCGGCGTTCACGAACATCAGCGTGGGATCGTTGTAAGGCACCAACGGCGCGCTGGGCACCTCGGCGTGATCGGCCCCGCGAAAGAAGTCGAGGAAGGACCGGCGAATGTCGTTGGTCGATTGCATGGCGTTCAATTAGGGAAACCACCAGCTAGCGACAAGTCGCGATTGCGCGCAGGCTTGCCGTAAGAGGGGCGATCCGGAAACTGCCGCTTGGCTGCGCGTTAGTCGGACCTTGGTAAATTCGGGAACGGTGGTTTGGACGGTCTGAGGATTGCCGACACTAACCCTTGCGCGCGCGCACCAACCAGGCCGCGCCTTTCATGGCCACCAATTCTCCGTCCTGATAGTTGCGCAGGAAAGCCCGGAGCCGCCCTGCAAAAGCTTCGCGATCCGTGTCAGGTAATTCGGCTGCGGCCGCGGCAGCGGGTCCGATACGCTGGAAGTACGATACGGCGTCATCCAGGGCATTCTCGCCTGCTCCGGCAATGTATGCAAAATCCGCCGGTTCGATGACGACGTCGGTCCAACCGGACCGGGCCAGTGTCGATTCGACATATGCTGGATCGGCAAATGCGAACGGACCTGCCGCGTATGGATCGCCGACAGGCGAGGGATCGGCCGGAAGCAGTTCTCTCACCCTTTGCGCCCAAGGATTCTCAGACGGGCTACGGAAGCAAGAGAAGATCAGCCTCGCATCTTCCGCTGCTTGAGCTGCGAGATTTGCAAATGCGTCCACAGGGTTCGCGAAGAACATGACACCGTGGCGTGAAATAAGAAGGTCGGGTTGCCATGCGTCGGGAGACCAGCCTGCCGCGTCGTCCGTTGCGAATTGCAAATTGGGAAGTCGGACGCCGCGATTTCGTGCGACGTCGATCAATCGCTTGCTAACATCGATACCTGTGATTTCGGCCCGTGTATGTTCGCGTGCCAACGCCAAAGAGATCTCGCCAGCACCACAGCCGATGTCGAGCGCACGGGTAAACGAAGCCGCTCTGGCCGCCCCGAGGATCGTGTCCGTCAGTCCGTTGAAGCTGCGATCGGTGCGGCGCCATTCCTGGGCCCAGCTGGCGCCAACACGCCCTTCCCACAATACCTGATCCGTCATCGTTCCCACCTTGCGCCCGACCAGCTGAGGTTGTCGGAAAACCTGTGAATAGTCAGTTAGCTGATCCAAAACTGCCGGGTAACCGTATTCAGAGAAGCCGAATCGCGTGTTCTTCTCACTCGTCGTATTGACAAGCCGCCTCGCGATACAAGAAATTATTTAACATTTGTGTATAATAAACACACGAAAAACCGGCGCCAATCCGTCAGGAGGAGCGCCGGTTATCCGTGTTTCCGAAAGGCCGATCCTTAAAAAGAACCCGAGAGCATCGGTTAGGGATGCCACCTTCCGCGTGAGGAGCAGTGTCAGTCGTCCCCGTCGGGACCTGTCATCATATCCTCGGCAACCTCGTCGGTCTTACCGCGAATAGCGGCTTCCAACTGGTCGCGAATTTCGGGGTTTTCATCGAGATAGGTCTTGGAATTTTCCCGGCCCTGACCGATGCGAATACTGTCGTAGCTGAACCAGGAACCGGACTTCTCAACGATGCCGGCTTTCACGCCAAGGTCGAGAATTTCACCGGTCTTGGAAATACCCTTGCCATACATGATGTCGAATTCGACTTGCTTGAATGGCGGCGCCACCTTGTTCTTCACCACTTTTACACGGGTCGAATTGCCGATAATCTCGTCCCGATCCTTGATCTGGCCGGTGCGGCGAATGTCGAGGCGAACGGACGCGTAGAACTTCAGCGCGTTGCCGCCTGTCGTGGTTTCGGGATTGCCGTACATCACGCCGATTTTCATGCGCAGCTGGTTGATGAAAATCACCATGCACTTGGACCGGTTAATCGAGCCGGTCAGCTTGCGCAGGCTCTGGCTCATCAAACGTGCCTGAAGGCCGACGTGGCTATCGCCCATCTCGCCCTCGATCTCGGCGCGGGGCACGAGTGCTGCAACCGAGTCCACAACCAGTACGTCGACCGCATTCGAGCGCACCAGGGTGTCGACAATTTCCAGCGCTTGTTCACCAGTATCGGGCTGCGAGATAATCAGCTCGTCGATATCCACGCCCAGCTTGCGCGCATAGACCGGATCGAGCGCGTGTTCCGCGTCAACGAAGGCAACCGTACCGCCGTTTTTCTGCGCTTCCGCCAACACGTGCAGCGCCAGTGTTGTCTTGCCGGAGCTTTCCGGTCCGTAGACTTCGATAACGCGCCCCTTGGGCAGGCCGCCGATGCCGAGCGCGATATCCAACCCGAGCGATCCTGTGGAAATGGATTCCACATTCATCGTCTCCCGGCTGCCCAGCTTCATCGCCGAGCCTTTTCCGAATGCGCGATCAATTTGCGCGAGTGCGGCGTCCAGTGCTTTCTGACGGTCCACGTTGCTTTCCTTACCTTCAACCAGCTTGAGATTAGCAGCCATGACATTGCCTCCATCAGTTGCCTAGGGCAGATGCCCCGCTCTTCAACTGTTGCAGTATGTATCGGCTTTGTTCCGCAGGAACAAGAGGGGAACGCAAAATTATTGCATCGGCTAAAAACCGGGCTAATCCGGGATTTTAGGCCGAAAGTTCGCTTTAGTCGAAATCAGTGCGGCGAATTTTCCATTTGAATGTTCGGGACGTCTTCGCCGGGACAGCGGTTTCGTAAATGCGCATTCCGTCATTGATCTCCACCTTGCGCAATCCTCGAACAGACCATTGCGAGGATGCCCCCAGGACGAACCGCATGGTAACAGGATGAGGATTGGCGTTGGAAACCTTTGCTTCCATCCGGGTCCATTTCCGACCGTTATCGTCTGGAGTGCCGCGTCCTGCATTGCTGCATGAGGCAAACACCGCTGAGCTATCCCCTACCGGTAGTTCGATATCTTGCCCCACGGCGAAATCACGCAAACCCTGTTCTGCGACGAGCTGATCGCCGTAGGGGCCTGGCTCGAAAAGGGTGAAGCCGCCGCTGGGCATCGCTACGCCGAGTCCCATAGCTTCCTCGTTCTTTGTTACCAGCAACCGGCCCGCGCCCACCAGGCCCGACTTTTCATTCCATGGCTCGCAGATCGTCCGGTAGATTTGACGTGCGATAACCGCTTCCTTGTCGAGGAAGGCGACCTGTTTCAAACCCTTCGATGAAACGGTAACGGGTTGTGGCACGCGGTAGAGCTTGAGATCCCCCAAATCCTCTTGCGTGGCCTGCGATATGCGTGAGCCGGTAACGACTATTTTCTGATCCGAAGTTGCCGAAACAGGCGCTGGCGGCGGAGGGGGAGGCGGCGCCATCATAGGGGCCGGGGAGTTGAAGGTGCGCCCTGACCGCTCCATACGCGGCATGGGAGATCCTCGGGCCGTGCTGCCAATGGGGTAGCAAAGCAGACGCAACGGCGTTGCCTCGGGTGCGTCGGCCAGTTCCTCGAAATCGCTTTCCACATTCAACGTGCCGGCCACCGCCAGCAAGTCTGCATTGGCAAAGCTCTGGCCATTATCATTCAGGATCGTCAGCCAGCTCAGCAAGTCGAGCACCATTTCGGGCGAGCCACCTTTCGGTGCGGGCCGCGTTTCCAGGATCGTACCCACATAATGCGCTTGCCAATCGAAACCCCATGACAGGTAAGTCAGAGTCACCGTGTAAGTGCCGCCCGCCGGGTCCTGCGTATCGATCGAGAACACCGGCTTTGCCGAAAGCCCCTCCGGCACGCGGTCGAAAGACAATCGCTCCGGAAGACCGGAGCAGCGCACCGCCTCGAACCCTTCATCCGTTTCCACGACCAACCCGCCATCGGCGCGTGTGCGGATGATGGCCCGCTGGCTTTGTTCGATGCCGGTTGCGGGATCGGTCCTTGTTATCCTCACCCGATTACCAAGCGTGCCGTCGACCAAAGCACCCGGGCTGAGCAGATCGGCATTACGGTTTTTCTCGATCGTGCCACCCGGAAGGCCTGTGACGATGGCGCTCACGGCAACCATGCCTTCGGATACGCCTTCGAACCGGATGCGGGACTGGCCTGGCGGCAGCGTGACGGTGCGCGTCTCGCTGATCATGGCGAACCCCTCAGGCCAGCGAAGATCCATCTCTTCCTGCGGACCGCGCGCCGGATCGCGATAGACGGTGACCGACAGCCCGTCGGGCTCGCTTGCATCGACTATAGAGCGCGCGGGTTCCTGCGCCATGGCTGCCGAGACGACAGCGATGGCCCAAAGCAAGGTAGCCGCAAGCAAGGATGCCACGGTACGCATGGCGCGCCTTAATACCGGGTTTCGTAGGTAACCCGGACTTCGCGGCGACCATTGGCGGGGACCCGCACGACATATTTGCGGCTACCGCTATTGATCTGTTCGCCTTCCACGTCCTCGCTTACGATACGGTAGTCGCGCGACCACCAGCCGCGGTCGAGCCCGGCCTGGGTCAGTTCGACATCGACCGGCTGCGGCTTGGCATTGGTGAAGGTGTAGCGCATCGTGGTACGGTAGTAATCGACCGGACGCTCGACCATGCCTTCCTCGACGATCTCACCGTCCTTCACCACCCGGTATCGCGCGCTTTTGCGCCACTCGGCCGCGCTGATCTCTTCGCGCTTTTCCACTTCGGCCTGCACCAGCACATCGAATGCATCGCCCGTTTTCAGGGAAAGCGTACTGCCCATCGGGGTGTGACCGATTGTATTCTCGCCGATGAATTGCGGATTGCCCTGCACGTCCCGCTGGTAGAAGCGCACCGCTCCGGCAGGAAGCGCATCGCCCAATCCGCCTTGCGCCGATGAGCTGAAAGCGATCTCGCTCGCCACATTCACCGGGCGCGGATCGCTGGTTAGCCAACCGACTGAGCGCGCGTAGACTTTTGCAGCAGGGACCGCCTGCATGTCGAGGAAGCTGACTTGCTTCGTCTGCGCGTTGGCAATCGTCGTGCGTCCGGCGATCGGATAGAGGTAGAACTCGCCCAGCCGTTCCCGATCGGCTGTCTCGGTGCCAGCACGCCGCATATTGCGGTTGTTATCGCGGCGTGTGTTGTTCCCGACGCTGCCTGCGACCAGCAACGTGTCGGCGCGGTGGAAAGTGGTTCCGGTGTTGTTGGTCAGCGTAACCCAGCCCTGCATATCGACCACACCGCGAACCTCGTCATATAGCGCGACGTAATCGGCGCCCCAGCCCAGACCTGGGGTGAGATAGCGGATGGATGCCGGGCGGGTGCCGGCGGCGTCGCTCTGCAAGGTGACCGACAGCGTTGGCCGCGCGCGCAGATTGCGTGGCACCTGATCGAATATAACGCGCGTCGGCAGGCCGTCATCGCGCAACACCTCGATACGGTCGCCGATTTTCACAATCGTCCCGCCCGCGGTGGAAAGTACGGTGGCTCGCTCGCGCCGTTCCTCGCCAGTGGCCACATTGGTGCGGACCAGCGTCACGGTTTGGCCGATAGCCTTTTCGATCAGCTTGGCCGGGGTCAGCAGGTCGAAATCGAAATTCTGTTCGATGATGGTCGTGCCGTCGGCATTGAAGCTGAGCGTTTCGGGCCGGATCTGGGCCGAGACATCGGGGAACGCCACGGAATGGGTGCCGCGCCGGATCGGCAATTGCCGGATGTCCTGCACCAGTGCCAGATTGTTGTTGTAGATCGTGACGCTCACGTCACCTTGGGCGGTGGCGTCCGGATCGGCTAATATTTCCGCACTCGGAGCTGGCTGCGCGTTGGCGGTCCCTGCAAGAAGCATGGTCGCGGAGGCTGCAGAGCAGACGATGATGTCGCGGGCCAGCGTCGTGAAGTTGCGCTTCATACTGTTTCTTCCCTCCGGCCTGTGCCTTCCTGTCCAACACAAAGCTTACTAGCAAACGCCCCTGCAAGACACTTCAGTGATACAAAGCATCATGGATTTTGCAACGCCTCGTTGGAGGTGCGCGTCCGGCTCATTATATCGCCGACCTTGTCGCTGATTTGCTGCACGCTGAAAGGTTTTGGCATGAAGTGCATATTGTCGATGTCAATATCGCGGCGCAGCTGCTCCTCGGCATAGCCCGACATGAAGAGGAACGGCATCTTCGGGGCGAGAGTACGAATACCGCGCGCCATGGCCGGTCCATCCATGCCCGGCATGACCACGTCCGAAACGACCATGTCGAATTTGCGATCATTCCGGAAAGTAGCCAGCCCTTCCTCACCATCGGCGCAGCTTGTTACTTCATAGCCCGCCCGGACCAGCGCCCGCTCGGCAACGGCGCGGACCATATCCTCATCCTCGACCAGCAACAGCCGCCCGCCGCCTGACCACTCACTGGCGGGTGACGCGCTTGTTTCGGGCGCCGCCTCAGGCGCTTCGCCAAGATGAACCGGCAGATAGACAGTGAACCGTGCGCCCTTGACTGTCGGCCGCGAAGCATCGCCGCCTTCGACGTTTTCGGCAAAGATAAACCCACCGGATTGCTTGACGATACCGTAGACTGTGGACAGCCCCAGCCCGGTGCCCTTACCCAGATCCTTGGTCGTGAAGAACGGCTCGAAAATCTTGCCGAGGTTTTCCTGCGGAATACCGCGTCCGGTGTCCTGCACCACCAGCACGGTGTAATCCCCGACGGGAATGATTTCGGAGCCCATCTGGCGGACATCCTTCGCATCAACCCGCCGCGTCAGCATCTCCAGCCGGCGGGGGCCATCACCGCTTTCCAGCATGGCATCGCGGGCATTGACGGCGAGATTGACGATGACCTGTTCCAGCTGCTGCGGGTCGGCGCGCACCGGGCCCAGATCGCGATCGTGTCGGACGGAGAACTGCACTTTCTCACCCATCAACCGTTTCAACAGCTGGCTGACTTCGCTCATGACGTCGGGCAATTGCAGGACTTCCGGACGAAGCGTCTGCTGGCGGGAGAAGGCGAGCAATTGGCGCGTCAAACTGGCCGCGCGATTGGAATTGGCGCGGATTTGCTGGATATCGTCATAATCGCTGTCGCCCGGCGTGTGGCGGAGCAGCATGAGGTCGCACGTGCCGATAATTGCCGTCAGCACATTGTTGAAATCATGCGCCACACCGCCGGCCAGTTGGCCAACCGCCTGCATTTTCGTGGCCTGCGCCACCTGCCGCTTCAGCCGCGTTTCCTCAGTAGAGTCCGCGATTGATAACAGCACTGCCGCATCGCCCAGACCGCGCACGCCAGCAAGACCCAGTGAAACCGGTTCGTCCGGAGTATCGCGCAGCCGCACCGCCATATCGCCGGTCGAGGCCGGACCCTTGCCGAACCGGCGGACGGCATCGGCCAGGGCGCCCTTATCTTCGCGCACGGTCAAATCCGACGGATATTGCGGCAGCCCGCGATCATACCGCCCGACTGCCCGGAGGAATGACGGATTTGCAAACAGGAAGCGCCCATCGCGATCCGTCATGGCGAGGCCCAGCGGCAGCGCACCCAGCAGCGATTCCAGCTGCGGCATGTTACCGGCAGCCGCACCTTCCCAGCCGCCACCGATGCCAACGCCGCTATCGATCATCAACATCAACGCCGGCCCGCTACGTCCTTGCGGACCGGCGACCGTGGCAGTGGACTCGTCCAGCGCCACCTCGATCAGGGTCTGCGGACTGCCCCGGCGTCCCTCTCGCGCGAAATAAATGCGGTCACGTTCGTCCGAGCGCAGGAAACCAACGAAGTCCTGACCAGCAAGCGTTGCGTTCGCATCGCCGGAAGCGCGCTCGGCAAAACCGGGGGAAACGGCGCGTACTATACCATCCACGCCGACCACTGCCGCTTCTATTCCCGATGCTGTGAGGAGGCGTCCGAACGTGCCGGTTATGCGCGCACCCATCGTTTGCGCTACATCTTCCTCCGCCAACTCGCAGAAGCGCCACAGGAGATAGTCTTCGCCCCGACCTGCCCGTTTAGCCTCGACCCGCCAGACATCCGGTGTGCCACTGATGTTTGACAGCTTCTCGACTTCAGCCGAGCCATCGCGCCATGCCGCCCGGGCGAGGCTGACCAGCCGTTCGACGGCGGGACGCTGCAAATCGAGATTGGGTGGTGCGGCATCGATCCCGAACGCATCGCGATAGGCGCGGTTTGCACAGACCAGCCGGTTGGCGCGGTCCGTGATAGCGATGGCTTCCTGCGCATGTTCGATGGCAGCCACTGTAACCGACCAGTCCGGCATGAGCTCGCCCCGCAGTGCTACATCACTGCGAGGTTTGACCAACACAATCAGTGCGCCGAGCAGTACGCCAAGCGCCGTACCAAATCCTGCGGCAAGCAGGACGCTATCAGATACGAGCCATAATAAAGCGGCGCTGACCAGAACGGCGACCGCGAGACCAGCGTAAAGCGAAACGGGGCGAATATCCCGCTCGTCCGGGTGGATCATGCGCCGTTACCCTCGACCCCTGCCTGCGACGCAGAGGCTGCCGATTGCGCCGCCAGCCGCTCATCCAGCCGCCGTTGTAATCGCCGTAATCTGCGCGCACGCCGCCGCGATACGAGAAACCGCCACACGACACTTGATCCAAGGTACCCCACCGCCGACGAGACCACGGCCATGACGATGAAACCGAACACGGTAACCCCGGCCACTTCGAACCAGCCGACCAGGGCCTCCCACGAAGCGCCGGACATTTGCGCCTGCGCGTTACCACCTGTTGCGGCATCGAACTTCAGCACGAACGCACCCGTGCGGTTCGCGGCCCACAGCCAGAACGGCACGGTGAACGGGTTGGTGACGAAGGTGACGAGCGCCGCCAGCGGCACGTTCGCGCGCGCTGGCAAGGCAAGGAATGCCGCCAGGAAGATCTGGCCCAGCGGAACGATGAAAGCGGCGAAAAGCCCCAGCGCCACACCGCGCGGTACGGAGCGGCGGGTAAAGCGCCACAATTCCGGGCTAAGGAACCGGTGGGCAATCGGCGCGAGAAAGCGGTTTTTCGCCATCTCGTCGCGCGTAGGCATCTTGTTGCCCGCCCAGTTTGTGAAGCGCTGTCCCATCTGCCCAAGCCTTACAGTCAGTGGCCTGCAATCGAAAGGCCCGCGTCAGACAAAGTGGGTAGACCATGGTTAATATTTAAGGGGCAGAAGGATCGCTGCCAACGATTGACCGAAGCGCCGGCCAAACCGACCGAGCCCGACATCAGGCTCTAACCCTTATCGCGCATGATCCGCGCCTTGTCCCGCTGCCAATCGCGGTCCTTCTGGTATTCGCGTTTGTCCTGCGCCTTACGCCCCTTGGCCAAACCCAGCTCGACCTTCGCCCGGCCTTTCCCGTTAAAATAGACAGAGAGCGGCACCAACGTCATGCCTTTCCGCTCTACCGCGCCGGTCATACGGGCGATCTCGCGCTCCTTCAGCAGCAACTTGCGGGGCCGTTTGGGTTCGTGGTTCAGGCGGTTGCCGTGGCTGTATTCCGGGATGTTTGCATTCACCAACCAGACCTCCCCGCCACGCACCTCGGCATAGGCTTCCGCGATGGAAGCCTCGCCAGCACGCAGGGCCTTCACCTCGGTGCCTTGCAGCATCAGGCCGCACTCGTATTTATCCTCGACCGCATAATCGAACCGCGCACGGCGATTTTCCGCGACGGTTTTTTGTTTGTCGAATTCTACAGGTTTGGGGCGTGCCATTACAGAAGCCCGGCATGTTCCAGCGCGGCGTCCACTTTGGCGCGGGCTGCCTCGCTGCAATTGACCAGTGGCAAACGTACGTCTTCGGGAAACCAGTCATGGACCCGGCTCAGCGCGTATTTCACAGGAGCGGGGCTGGCATCTTCGAACATCGCGTAATGTAACGGGTAAAGCCGGTCGTTAAGCTTCCGGGCCAGCACCAGATCATTATCCGCGCAAGCTTGCTGGAACTCCGCACACATGGCCGGCGCGACATTGGCCGTGACCGAAATGCAGCCCTTCCCGCCAGCCGCGTTGAACGGCAACGCCAACTCGTCATTGCCGGACAGCTGGCAGAAATCGCGCCCAATCCCCATCCGGTGATCGGCCACCCGCGACAGGTCCTCGCTCGCATCCTTGATGGCGATGATCCGGTCAGGGAAACGGTTCGCCAGCTCGATTGTCGTCTCGGGCTCGATATCGGTCACCGTGCGGCCCGGGACGTTATACAGCACCATGGGCAAGTCGCCATGCTCCGCCAAATGGCTAAAATGCGCAATCAGGCCAGCCTGGCTCGGGCGGTTGTAATAAGGGGCAACGCAAAGCCCGGCGGCCGCGCCAGCCTTTTGCGCGAACTTCATGTGCAGCAGGGCATTGCGGGTATCGTTACTGCCGCAGCCTGCAATAACCGGGACGCGCCCGGCGGCCTGTTCCACGCACAGCTCCACCACCCGGTGATGTTCGGCGTTGGAGATGGTCGATGCCTCGCCCGTGGTTCCGCAGGGAACCAGCGCCTGTGAACCGCTTTCGATCTGCCAATCGATCAGCTTGCGAAAGGCGTTTTCATCGATCCCGCCATCCTTGAACGGCGTGGCAAGCGCGGGAATGGAACCCTGGAAGATGGGAGCGGGCATTTGCTTGAAATCCTCGGTAGCTGTTTGCGTTTGCGACATCACTGGATCGTCACTGCGACACAATCATTCGCAATGCGTCAAATAAAGCGCATGGCGGGTGTTTCGTTCATCGCGCAATAAGGACGCCGCGCCCATTATGTCCAGCATGGCTCGCAAACATCTGACATTCATCGCACTACTGACCACCCCGATCATGACCGCCTCGGCGCAGGCGCAACCAGCCTGGAACCAGGCGCGCGCGGATCTGGTGGCCAGCCAACCCAACCGTACCGCTCAGGTGGTCGATACATGGCAGTTGCTGGTCGACAACCAGAACCTCGGTTTCGACCGCTATGCCGGGTTCCTCGTGGCTTATCCCGGTTTCCCGCAGGAAGACCGTCTGCGTACGAGAGCGGAAGGCGCGCTGGATAGCGAACCTGTTTCACCCGAGCGTGTTGTGGCCTATTTCGATACGCACCCGCCACTGACCAATTCCGGCCGCGCACGCTATGCGCTGGCGCTGGCTGCGATGGGCCGGGCGGAAGCCGCCAAGGTGGCGCTGGAGGCATGGCGCGGCGGCGAAATGAGCAGCCCGTCGGAGGCGTATCTGGTCAGCCAGTTCGGCAGCCGGTTCGGTCCGGAAGATCACGACGCCCGGATCGATGCGCTGCTATGGCAGGGTGAGGTCGAGGCGGCAGCGCGCCAAATTGCGAATGTCAGCCCCGCATATCGCGATGTCGCGATGGCGCGTCTCGCTATGCTGCAGGGTAATGCCCCGTCCATGACACTACCTGCATCGGCACGCAGCGATCCCGGTTATGTCTACAACACCGCGCGCTATTACCGGATGCAGCGGCAGCTTCCCCAGGCTATCAACCTGCTTTCGTCGCGCCCGGCATTCACTGGCTTACCGCTCGATCCGGAAGCATTCGTCACAGAAATGCTACGCGTAGCACGCGGCGCGGACGCGCGGTCGGCGCAGCGTATTGCGGCCAAGGTCGACGATCTGTTTGCACCCAATACCGATATTAGCCGCGAGGCGTACAAGCTGCGCGACGACTATACGTCGCTGATGTGGCTTGGCGGTACGAAGGCATCTTGGGAGCTTGGCGACCACGCGACTGCCGCCCCTCTGTTCTACCGTTATGGTGCTGCCGCGCAAACGCCGCAGACACGTTCTAAGGGTTTCTATTGGGCCGGACTTGCCTCCGAACGCGCAGGCAACCGTGCCGAGGCGGATCGCTATTACCGCATGGCGGGCGAATATTCCGATCGCTTCTATGGTATGCTGGCCTTGGAGAAACTTGGTAGCGAAGTGCCCTTCCCGGGCGCACGCAACGCCCAGCAACCCTCGCCCGAACAAGTCACCGCATTCAATGCCGCTCCCCTCACGGAAGCAGTACGCCATGTGGCCAGAGGCGCTCCGTGGCGCACAGGTATCCAGTTCTACCGCACTATCGCGCAGAACGCCGATACGCAAGCGGAACACATGCTGACAACCGAGCTGGCCCGCCAGACCGGACGGCGCGACTTGTCCGTAAATGTCGCAGAAGCGGCAGGAGCGGACGGCTTCAACCAGTTCGTCGCGCAGGGATTTCCGACGATGGATACCCCGCCGGGTAGCAACTGGACCATGATCCACGCCATCTCCCGCCAGGAAAGCCAGTTTGCCGAAAATGCGATCAGCCACGCCGGTGCACGCGGTCTGATGCAACTTATGCCGGGGACTGCGCGCGAACAGGCGGGCAAGCTCGGCATGAATTACATGCAGTCACGGTTGATCGACGATCCGGTTTACAACGTGCAGCTCGGCAATGGCTATTTCGCGCGTATGATGGACTATTACGGCGGCGCATATCCGCTTGCTATCGCCGCTTATAATGCCGGGCCGGGCAATGTTAACAAATGGCTGCGCCGCAATGGCGATCCCCGCAAAGGCAGCATAGATTGGGTCACCTGGATCGAGCGGATCCCGATTTTCGAAACCAAGAACTATGTCCAACGCGTGATCGAGAATGCGGCGGTTTACGAGCAGCTCAATCCCGATCGCGCCCCCGGTGGGCGTGGCCGCGTCGCTGGGGACTTCCTGCGCTGAACATGCGAGCTGCGGGGGCACGTTTCGATAGGTGGGTAGTCGTCGGCGCCGCAGCCGCGCTTGCTTTGAGTTCAGCCCTGTCCGTACCGGCGTTCGCGAAGGATAGTCTGGGCATATTCGGGAAATGGGCTGCATTCCGTGATGCGGATACGCCGCGATGCTATGCTATTGCGCGCGCCCGTCCAAGTGGCGTGAGCCGTGCGAATGAGCCCTATGCTTCTGTTGGAAACTGGCCCACGCGTAAAATTCGTGGGCAGGTGTATTTCAGGCTGTCACACGATGTAGCCGCGAATGGCAAAGTTACTTTGTCTGTTAGCGATAAGACTATCGCGCTCAGCGCCAACGGTGCGAATGCCTGGGCGCAGAACCGGTCCGGCGACGCTGCCATCGTGGCGGCGATGCGATCCGCAAGTCGCATGACGGTGCGGGGCACACGCGCTAATGGGCGGCGCTTCAGCGATATTTACGATCTGTCCGGCGCGGCGACCGCGATGGACGCAGCAACTGTCGCCTGCGCCCGGCGCTAGATACAAAACGGGCCGGAGCAATGCTCCAGCCCGCCTCGTTGTTTCAGTTCCGAATTAAAACCGGAAGCCGTAACCCACGACGACCTGATGACGGTCGGTGTCAAGGTCGATCCGGTCGCTATCGGGGAAATCATCCGGGAAGTCGATTTCACCTTCGCTGTAGTTCGAATAGCGGTACTCCAGCTTGATGAAGCTGTTTTCCGACATCGCATATTCCGCGCCGGCACCAAGACGGTAACCATCGGCATCGAGATCGGTAACGAACTCGGTCGTGCCGGTCGCTGAACGCAGATTGTACTTGGTGTTGGTATAACCACCCTTCACGTACACAAGCGCGCTCTCGCCCGCCAGCACGCCAGCACGCAGGCCGACATAAAGGTCACGGCCCGTGTCTACGTTGCCCAGACCGAAGTTTTCGACGTCGCCGTCTTCAACGTCGACATCAGCGGTAGAACGCGAATATTCACCTTCAACACCGATCAGAGCGCCGCCGGCAGCAAAGTCGTAACCAACAGCAACACCATAGAGCAGACCTTCGATGGACTGATCGTTATCTTCGTTGAACTCGTCGTCGATGGAACTGCCTGCACGCGAGACGTCGTAACCCACGATCCCCTCAACGCGTGGCCCGGTGAAAGTGGAGTCGGTATCCTGCGCTGCGGCAGGGACTGCCAGGCCGAGTGTGGACGCCGAGATGATGAGTGCGAGACTCTTTTTCATTATCTGTATCCTGTATTCGTCGCGCACCGAAATTGGCCGCGTCGACATTCATAACCATGCTTTTACTGCTCGGTTTCATGAACCTAAAACAACAAAATATCTGTTGTATTTTAGTGACAGAATTAAGGACGAACTGCACTCTCCAATCGACAAGTTGCTAAAGCTTTCCAATCTATGAACGACAAATAACGGATTTCCCCGGCCTTGCGATCATAGGGAACGCTTTCCCAAACCTCTCTAACCTCTTATACAACCGGTATGGCTGACACAGCATTGATGACGATCCCCGGGCAGGTTGATCCGGTTGCGGTTCCGCGCGGCATAACGCCGCGCGATGATGGGCGGCTTGACCTGATTGGCCTTCCCAAAGCGCGTATTCGCGAGTTGCTGGCCGAAGCCGGGCTTGAAGCGAAGCAGGCCAAGCTGCGGGCCAAGCAGGTTTACCACTGGCTATACCACCGCGGCGTGACCGATTTCGCCGATATGACCGACATCGCCAAAACGATGCGCCCATGGCTGGCGGAGCGCTTCGTTATCGGGCGCCCTAAAGTTGTGGAGGCTCAGCACAGCACGGATGGCACGCGCAAATGGCTGCTGCAAACCGAAGATGGCCATGATTTCGAAATGGTCTTCATTCCGGACGACGTACGCGGAACCTTGTGCGTATCGAGCCAGGTCGGCTGCACGCTGAACTGCACATTCTGCCATACTGGCACCATGAGACTGGTCCGCAACCTGACGCCGGGTGAAATCCTCGGTCAGGTCATGCTGGCACGCGACGCGCTGGGAGAGTGGCCGCAGGGTGGCGCACCCAAAGCGCCGGTTGCCGCGCCTGCGATCGACGACGATGAGGACGAAAACACGGGCTATTCCGCAGACGGGCGTCTCCTTACGAATATCGTAATGATGGGCATGGGCGAGCCGCTGTATAATTTCGATCATGTGCGCGATGCGTTGCACATGGTGATGGATGGCGAAGGTTTGGCGCTGTCGAAACGCCGGATCACCCTTTCTACCAGTGGCGTAGTGCCGATGATGGAACGGTGCGGCGAAGAAATCGGCGTAAATCTGGCTGTCAGTCTGCACGCTGTAACCAAGGAAGTTCGTGACGAAATCGTCCCGCTCAACCGTAAATATGGCATCGACGAGCTGTTGGCAGCTTGCAAAGACTACCCCGCCAGCTCCAACGCCCGGCGGATAACGTTCGAATACGTCATGCTGAAAGGCAAGAACGACAGCGACGAGGATGCGCGCGAGCTCGTGCGGCTGATTCACAAATACGAACTGCCGGCCAAGGTGAACCTGATCCCCTTCAACCCGTGGCCGGGCGCGAATTACGAATGTTCCGACCCGGACCGCATTCGCAAGTTCTCGGCCATAGTGTTCGATGCCGGGATCAGCGCCCCGATACGGACCCCTCGCGGACGGGATATCGATGCGGCTTGCGGACAACTGAAGACTTCAGCGGCAAAGAAAACGCGGGCCGAGCGGGACCGCGAAGCTGCCCTGGAGGCAGAAGCCTAAGAACTGTAACGCGGCGTATCTTTCTTTCCCTGAGGCACCCTTTCTGCTTTGAACGGATCATGATCGCCGACAATTCCGATATCGCACTCTGGTGACCTTACCAACGGCCCTCGTCACCGGCGGTGCCAAGCGGATTGGAGCCGCAATATCGCGTGCTTTCGCCGATGCCGGTTATCATGTCGTCATCCATTATAATCGCAGCCACACGGAAGCTGACGCGCTGGCTGCCACCCTTCCCAGTGCGCAGACCATCGGCTGCGATCTGCTCGATGCCGAGGCAGCAGCGGCTATGGTTCGGCAATTGGCCGATACACTTCCAGATTGGCGGGTGCTGGTAAACAATGCAGGTATCTTTGCTGCCGACGCTGTAACCGCGCTCGATCCGGAAACGAACCAGGAAGCCATGCAGATCAACGCTGCCACTCCGGCCCTGATGGCGCAGACGTTCCTTACGGCAGCGAAGTCGGCTGCGGGGCGGCGCGTTATACACTTGACTGACCAGAAGCTGGCGAATTCAAACCCCGATTTTTTCAGCTACACTATGTCGAAACACGCTTTATCAGCGACTATTGCGATGCTGGCGAAAGGCGCATGCGGTCCGCACGACCGAGTCTACGGCTTGGCCCCCGGCGCCATCCTGCCAAGCCACGATCAAACTCCTGCCGAAACCGAAAAATCCCATCGTATGAACCTGCTTCAGCGTAAAACCGGTCCAAGCGAGGTCGCAGCAGCAGCGGTGTTCCTTGCCGATGGTTGGCTTGCCAATGGTGAAACGCTGTTTGTCGATAGCGGGCAACATTTGCTGCAACAGGATCGCGACGTTATCTATCTTGCCCGGCAGGATGGAACTTCGACATGACGGGAACGACGATCGACACGCCTTTGCGAGACGAAGAACCCACAATCACGGCGGAACCCTCAGTCGCGGTTACGCCTGCGAAACGTCATCGGGTCTCCACCCGCATCTGGCATTGGGTAAACCTGTTTGCTGTGGTCATGTTGTTCATGTCCGGCCTCAACATCTCCAACGCGCATCGTTATCTCTATTGGGGTGACTGGGGCTTCTCGCCGGAGCAGGCTTGGCTTGCCGTACCGCGCTTTCCCGGCTGGGCGACGATACCTGGCCACTACAGTCTGGCAGAGGCACGCGACTGGCATCTGTTGGGCGCGTGGATTTTTGGGGTCGCCCTCTTATTCATGTGGCTTGCCATGCTGGTGAACCGTCATTTCTCCCGCGATATTGCCACATCGCGCAAGGAATGGCGCTGGCCGAACGTCCGGAACGACATCGTGCAGCATCTGCGGCTCAATTTCGATTCCGGCGTCGGCAAATACAATTTTCTGCAGAAAGTAACTTACGGGCTGGTCCTCGGTGTTATTCTGCCCCTGCTGGTGTTTACAGGTATGGGTATCAGCCCGGGCCTTGAACCTTCGTTCAGCTGGATGATCGATGCGATGGGCGGACGCCAGAGCGTGCGATCGATCCATTTCATAACCAGCTGGGCATTGTTCGCGTTCTTCGTGTTGCACGTCGCGCTCGTCCTCCTGTCCGGACCGATCCGGCAAATCCGTTCGATGATTACGGGAGTTCTCAGATGACGCGCGCTTCCCATCAAGATCGGCCCGATCACTCGCCACCATCCACCCCGCAACATATGCACCGCAGATCCGTACTGGCCGGCATGTCGGCGCTGTTCCTCGGGGCATGTTCCAAAATTGCAGATAGTAATGCCGGTTCATCCGTACTGACAGCCGCGCAGAAATGGCACCAGGCGGCCCACCGCACGCTGACGGGCAGACATGCCCTGGCAAAAGAATATAACCGGGCGGACGTCTCGCCCTTCTTTCGCGGCAATGGCTCGACCGACCCGCAAAACGGCAACTATCCCGCTCAAGCGGCAGCGAATTTCGCCGACTGGCGGCTGGAAGTACGCGGGCTGGTCGACAAACCGCTGTCGCTCTCGCTCGACAACATACGGCGCCTGCCACAGCGCACCCAGATCACTCGCCACGATTGCGTCGAAGGCTGGAGCGCAATCGGTGAATGGACCGGCCCCCAGCTCTCTGTCCTGCTGGATGCCGCTGGCTTGCGCGAGGAAGCAAAGTACATCGTGTTCCGCTGCGCCGATAACCTCAACGGGCAGGACTATTACGAAAGCGTCGACATGATGGATGCCTTCCACCCGCAAACCATCGTTGCCCACGCCCTCAATGGCGACCCCCTCCCCATCCGCAATGGCGCGCCGCTGCGGATGCGGATTGAGCGGCAACTTGGCTACAAACACGCTAAATACCTTACCGCTATAGATGCCGTCGCCAGCCTGGACGATATCGCTGGCGGCAAAGGTGGCTATTGGGAAGATCGCGCTGGTTATCAATGGTACGCAGGTATCTGACCGGCCACCCGGGAATGAAGTGCGGCGCCGGATAGCTTTGCCCCGCCATAGCCAAGCCTGTTTGCCTACTTCAGCAGCCTTTGATACCGGCCAAGCCTTCTTGTCTGCCACCTCTTCCGGAGCTTTGCCCGCATGTCCGATATCAAACGCGTCGTTCTCGCCTATTCTGGCGGCCTTGATACCAGTGTCATCGCCAAGTGGCTGGAAGTGGAACGCGGGCTGGAAGTAGTCACGTTCACCGCCGATCTCGGTCAGGGCGACGAAATCGAACCTGCGCGCGAGAAAGCCCGCGCCATGGGCATTCCCGACAAGCATATCTTTATCGAGGACCTGCGCGAGGAATTCGTGCGCGATTTCGTTTTCCCGATGATGCGCGCCAACGCCCGGTACGAAGGGGACTATCTGCTCGGAACGTCCATCGCCCGCCCCCTTATTTCCAAGCGGTTGGTCGATATTGCCCGCAAGACAAATGCAGATGCCATTGCGCACGGTGCCACGGGCAAGGGCAACGACCAGGTTCGCTTCGAACTTAGCGCCTACGCCCTTGCCCCCGACATTGCGGTAATTGCACCGTGGCGCGAATGGGACCTTACCAGCCGCACCGCGCTCATTGCCTGGGCGGAAGAGCACCAGATCGCCGTGCCGAAGGACAAGCGCGGCGAAAGCCCTTTCTCCACCGATGCCAACCTCCTGCACACCTCCTCCGAAGGCAAGGTGCTGGAGGATCCGTGGGAGGAAACGCCGGACTACGTCTACTCCCGCACCGCCAATCCCGAAGACGCGCCGGATACGCCCGAATACATCACCATCGATTTCGAAACCGGCGACGGTACCGCGCTGAATGGCGAGGCGATGAGCCCTGCCACATTGCTCGCCGCGTTGAACGACCTTGGCCGCAAGCACGGGATCGGCCGGCTCGACCTCGTAGAAAACCGCTTCGTCGGCATGAAGAGCCGCGGCATGTACGAGACGCCTGGCGGTGAAATCTACGCCCAGGCGCATCGCGGTATCGAACAGCTCACGCTGGATCGCGGCGCCGCGCATCTGAAAGACGAGCTGATGCCGCGCTATGCCGAGCTGGTCTATAACGGCCTGTGGTTCAGCCCGGAACGCGAGATGCTGCAGGCGGCGATCGACCATAGCCAGCAGGATGTCACCGGCACGGTCCGCCTCAAACTGTACAAGGGCCGCGCGGATGTGGTCGGGCGCAAGTCTCCCAAATCCCTGTATTCCGAGGCGCACGTCACGTTCGAGGACGATGCCGGGGCTTACGACCAGAAGGACGCCGAGGGCTTCATCAAACTCAACGCCCTGCGGCTGCGGCTATTGGCGAAGCGCCGGGGGACCTGAAACCTAACGGAACACCCGCCCCCGATTCCTTTGCCGCCAGTTTGCGACGAACCGAGTGACAAAAATCGGAACCTTTTCCTCCGTTAAGCATATTGCCCGCGACGGATTGTGACTGGAACAAGGCAGCCCGACTGTCGTCCACTCCCTCCGGCAATCTTGGTCCTGTACAAGCGGGCCATGGAAAACATCCGCACTCCGTTCGTCGCAGCCATCGCTGCAGCACGCCCTCGCAAGCGTCACAGCTTCGCCTTCCTGGCCGCTGCGATCGCTCTGCCTGCCATCGCCAACGCCCCTGCGCTGGCCGAGACGGGAACGTCGGTGCCGGTGGTCCAGCCCCTTCCCGAACAGTCGGACTTCACGGCCGAATTCCGCGCCATCCCGAACCCGACACGCAATTTCAAAACGCCGCCGGGCGCGGTCGATATCACCGCGATCGAGCCGCCTATCGAGGTCGAGGCCCCCACCCCCTCTCCCAGCGCCACGATGAGCGGCCATGCATCCTATTACGGCCGCAAGTTCCATGGCCGCCGCACCGCCAATGGCGAGCGGTTCGACATGAACGCCATGACCGCGGCCCACAAAACCCTGCCCTTCGGTACCAAGGTGCGGGTGATCAACCCGGCCAATGGCAAGGAAGTGACCGTCCGCATCAACGATCGCGGGCCGTTCATCCGGGGCCGCACCATCGACCTGAGCAAGGCCGCGGCGAAGAAGATCGGCATTATCAGCCGGGGCCATGGCAGCGTGGAAATGGATATCCTCGACTGATACCGGCCCTCTGCCAATCGGTTTACGCTCCGGGCGTTTTCAAAGCCGAGGGTGACACAAGCGACACGCGGCTCATGCCGTGTCACCCCGCCGATGGTTCAGCCAAATCCGCAGTCCAGGCGCGTTAGCGGTACCCCCGACCGCTCCCCCAGCCCCTCGTCCAGCCAGACCCACAAATAAAATATTGTTGCGCCGCCGCGACACTTAACGCCTGCCCGAGCGCGATCCGCCGGCAGCCTGTTCGCGCATGGCGGCAGCGTACCAGCTCGTTTCGGTGAGGAAGCGCCGCTCGCCGCGTTCGGCCTCGCTGCCATCCGCACCCAGATCGACCACGCGTCCGGGCAAG
This sequence comes from Alteripontixanthobacter maritimus, assembly GCF_003340475.1. Taxonomy (NCBI): domain Bacteria; kingdom Pseudomonadati; phylum Pseudomonadota; class Alphaproteobacteria; order Sphingomonadales; family Erythrobacteraceae; genus Alteripontixanthobacter; species Alteripontixanthobacter maritimus. The sequence goes on from NZ_QBKA01000002.1 coordinate 1,435,077, forward strand.
GGCTCGCCGTCTTCCCAGTCGAGCGAGGCGAATTCGATCCGTTCGAGCAGCCGGTCCAGCGCCTCGCCCGAATATTCGCGCGCGATGGGGTGGCGGCCGATGCGCGCCGGGTTGTCGAGGATCCAGGTGGCCAGTCGCTCGTCGTAATGGCGGTGCGACCCGACCTGCTCGCCGTGATAGTAATCCGGCACTTCCACCCCGTTCACCGCGCGGTCCAGCACCGCATGGGCCAGCTGCTGCAACCCCGCCTCCAGCGCGACCTCCCACCCAAGGGCAAAGGGCGTGCCCTCCAGCCGGTTGCGAAGCTTGTAAGCGGACTGCCGGGACATGCCCACGCTACGCGCCGCCTCCTTCACCGACTGACACGCCGCCAGCTCCCGCAAAAACGCCACCATCTTCGCTCGCGTCCACTCATTATGGCGCGCCTTGCGCGCGGAGCCGGGATGCTTGGGCGACCCCCGCCCACCCCGAGCGGACGGGTCGGCAGAAGCGTTGTCGGAGGATCGGGCGGAAGAGGAGTCGCTGGACGGCATCGCGGTTCACCTGTGCGTGTGCGGAGGGGAACCGGGTGCGGTAATGTGTGCGGGGCGTGTAGGACAGGGGTGATTCGATGGCGACTTTGGGCCGATTGACGGACACAGTAACCGAATACTGCGCACGGTATAACATGGACGGATGCCCAATCAGCGAGCCGTATCTCCTGTATGAGCATTGGCAAACTATGTCATTTCCCTACGCCGCGAAACCAGGGTGCTACGCATTTTTCGACCAGGACGGGATATTGCTCTATATTGGCAAGGCATCGTGCGGAAGCACTATTGGAAGGCGGGTCGACACTTATTTCAGGTGGGGCATCAATAAACCGGCAAAACTTGGTCGTACCGGCTCTGCATCTTGGGCGGGAGAGCCAAGAACCCTTCATACCATACCCGTCGAGCAGGCTCACCAAGCCCCATCGCTGGAAGAATACTTAATCGAACATCTGCGGCCACCCGAGAACCAAGCCGGTCGCGCGGGTTAGCCGAGCCTGTTGGGGAGGATTATGCCTGGGTACAGTTATTTCCCTGCCGAGCGGGCCACATCTGTCACCGGCCGACGGGTTTTCGATTCGGGCAGAGCCTGAACTATACTGCTCCCAGTCGCCTATTGTAGCACAACAAACGGGCGGGCTTGCCCTGTTCGGGCTGGTGCTCGGAAGATTTCGCGCACGAATTAGCGGAGGAGTTGACGCGTGTTCAAAGGTTGGACAGTAGCTAGACTCACTTGTGCTTCTGCGGTCGAGCATCGGACATATTAATGAAATGTGCCTGTAGCCAGAAGTGGTAGTTGATAAGAGAAACATTCTTTTCCGACTAGGTCGATTGATTTGTTAATCGATCCCATTCCGCGGAAAATGTTACAGGAGTAAATTCTTGAAGTTCACTGCCGAACTCACTGTATATGAAATTAGCTAGGGACCATTGCGGGTATTCTCCTTCAGACTTTCGTTGAAAGATTTCTGCTATCGTCTTTTTGTTAGCAACATACAATGCGGCTTCAAAATCTGCCACGGGACAGAATGTCATAGGTATTTTATTAGGAAGTTTTGGATCAACGCCAACTCGTTGCAGGTCACGCGCTAAAGGCTCCAAAACCTCTCGCTCAACATGTACACCGAAAGATTGCCAGTCTTCCAATGTAACGACGGTCAGAAATACATCTTTACCATCCGGTTGCCAATGAGAATATCGACCGCATAACGCATCGGACAAAGTTTGATAAGCTTGCAGCGCGAAACCTCTAATTCGATCAAACTCTTTACGAATTTGCTCGCGATCCATCAGATCACTTATGCCTCGAAACCTTATCTGTGCCGCTTTAGCTTCTACAAAAAGGTGGCCTGTTTCGTCTGATACAATCCAATCTATAGAGTCCTTTCGACTTTTTTTAGCGCCATACTTTTGCTCAGGAAGTACTCGTAAATTCTCGCGACCAGCGGTATGCGCAACCTTTCCGATTAGGCCCTGAACTGCTGGACCAAGAAATTTTGAACCAGTATCTCCTAATTTTATAATGTCGAAATAGAGCCCGCTGGTAATTCTACGTAAAAGAAAATTTGTAATGGGGCAGAAGATTTTGCTATCTGATAGCCTTATAAGTGGATGACCTCTAAGAGGATTGAACGTGTAAGCCCAATTTACATTGTGCGATTCAAGCTCTTTATACTTTTCTCGAAGCGTAGCTATAGTATAGCTAAGCTCATTAATGTAATTGTTCATTTGTAAGTTCGACACGGAATTCAAACTATTTGACACTGGAACGTTCATGACTGGGCTATTGGTGAAATGGCCCGACAGCGCTACAGATATCTGAAATAGTTCAGTTACCGACATTCCAAATGTATCGCGGACTGCCGTAATCAAGCCCACCTGACGATAAAGCCAGTGGTAACGTGCGACATGCTCTTGATTTATACCTGTTTGCCAAGGAAATTGTCGGTGCGCTATTCTGATAAGCTCAAAAAGAACATCGTCATCTGGGCCGTCATGAGCACCGTAAATATCGTTCTCTGTCCGCTTTATCAAATTTATTGCTTTTGCTACGTCACTCCAATTTTTGAACTCTTTGCCTCCTTGCTCTGGACTATTTAAGATTATCTCACGGATAAGCGTCTCAAACTCCCACTGAACAATTCCATATTTCATGGCGTGTGACTTGGTAAAAAGGCGATTGATACGCAATTTATCTGGAAGTGGCCTGTTATAGTCCAAGAACTGCATAAAGCTGTAAGCCGCCTCCAGACCACTATACATATTAAATTGGCGAAGGTGGTTTCGAAGCGGCTTATACAAGCTGTAAGTGTTAGTCATAAACGAAAATCACCTGTGCTTCATCAAAACGATTTTACTAAAAATCTTTCGTTTTATAATTTATCTAAAAGCAAAGAAAACCCGGTCCTTAATACGCCGTCGCCTTCGCCCGCTCCAGCATCGGGATCAGATACCCCCCGGTATAGCTCCCTTCCACCTTCGATACTTTTTCCGGCGTCCCCTGCGCCACTACCTCACCCCCGCGCACGCCGCCGCCGGGGCCGAGGTCCAGCACGTGGTCGGCAGTCTTGATCACATCGAGATTATGCTCGATCACCATCGTTGACCTTCGGTCAGCTGCGCTTCCGACAAGGTCAGGACAGGGGCCATCGTCATGCAGCCGTTTCCGCCTGGCGGGTCAGTAGCGGGCCGAGATACTGGCCGGTGTAGCTGCGCTTCTCCTTGACGATTTTCTCAGGCGTGCCCTCGGCGACGATCTCCCCGCCCCTGACCCCGCCTCCGGGGCCGAGGTCGAGAATATGATCTGCCGTTTTTATCACATCGAGGTTGTGCTCAATGACAATGACCGAATTGCCCTGCTCCACCAGCCGGTGCAGCACTTCGAGCAGTTTGCGGACGTCCTCGAAATGCAGGCCGGTGGTCGGCTCGTCGAGGATGTAGAGGGTCTGGCCGGTGCTGCGTTTGGACAGTTCCTTTGCGAGCTTCACTCGCTGCGCCTCCCCGCCTGACAGCGTGGTCGCCTGCTGGCCCACCTTGACGTAGCCCAGCCCCACCTCGTTCAGCATTGCCATCTTGTCGCGGATGGGGGGGACGGCCTTGAAGAAGCCTTCCGCATCCTCGACCGTCATGTCCAGCACGTCGGCGATGGAGAGGCCCTTGAACTTCACTTCCAGCGTCTCGCGGTTGTAGCGTTTGCCGCCGCATTCCTCGCACGTCACATAGACGTCGGGCAGGAAGTGCATCTCGATCTTGATCAGGCCGTCGCCTTGGCACGCCTCGCACCGGCCGCCCTTCACGTTGAAGCTGAACCGGCCGGGCTTGTACCCGCGCGCCTTGGATTCCGGCAGGCCGGCGAACCAGTCGCGGATCTGGGTGAAGGCGCCGGTATATGTCGCGGGGTTCGAACGCGGCGTGCGGCCGATGGGCGACTGGTCGATCTCGATCACCTTGTCGCAATGTTCCAGCCCCGTGACCTTGTCATGCGCGCCGGCGATCACCCGCGCGCCGTTCAGCGTGCGGGCCGCGCTGGCATACAGTGTGTCGATGGTGAAGCTGGACTTGCCGCTGCCCGAGACCCCCGTAACGCAGGTAAAGGTGCCGAGCGGGATGGAGGCGGTCACGTTCTGCAGATTGTTGGCGCGCGCGCCGTGCACCGTCAGTTTCTTACCATTGCCCTTGCGACGCTTGGCCGGGATCTCGATCCTGCGCCGCCCGGTGAGGTAATCGGCGGTGAGCGATTTTTTCGATTTTAGCACTTGCTTCAGCGTGCCTTGCGCCACGATCTCGCCCCCGCGCACGCCCGCGCCCGGCCCGATATCGACCACGTGGTCGGCCTGGCGGATGGCATCCTCGTCATGCTCGACCACGATCACCGTGTTGCCGAGGTCGCGCAGGCGTTTCAGCGTTTCAAGGAGGCGGTCGTTGTCGCGCTGGTGCAGGCCGATGCTGGGTTCGTCGAGCACATACAAGACGCCCGAAAGCCCGCTGCCGATCTGGCTGGCGAGGCGAATGCGCTGGCTTTCCCCGCCGCTCAGCGTGCCGCTGGTCCGGTCGAGATTGAGGTAGTCGAGTCCGACATTGTCGAGGAAGCCCAGCCGTTCGTTGATTTCCTTCAGGATGGCCTTGGCGATCTGCTGCTGCTGCGGGCCGAGCTGCGCGTCGAGGGTGAGGAAGAACTCCTTCGCGTCGGACACGGACATGCGGGTGGGTTCGCTGATGTCGGTGTGCGCGACCTTCACCGCGCGCGCCTTCTCGTTCAGCCGTGCACCGCCGCAGGTTTCGCAAGGCTGCGCGGTCTGGAACTTGGCCAGCTCCTCGCGCATCCAGGCGCTTTCGGTTTGCAGCAGGCGGCGGTTCAAATTGCCGACCACACCCTCGAACGCCTTGTTCACAGTGTATTGTTTTCGCCCGTCCTTGAAGGTGAGCGGGACGCGCTTGCCCTTCGTGCCGTGGAGGATAACCGTGCGGCTTTCCTCGGCCAGGTCCTGCCACGGCGTCGTGAGGTCGAAGCCGTATTCCTTCGCCAGACTGCCGAGCACCTGCATGTAATAGGGGCTGGGCGGGTTGGACTTGGCCCACGGCACCACCGCGCCCTTCTTCAGGCTGAGCATTTCGTTGGGGACGATCAGCTGCGGATCGAACAGCTGTTTCTCGCCCAGCCCGTCGCATGTGGGGCAGGCGCCTTGCGGGGCGTTGAAGGAGAACAGGCGCGGCTCGATCTCCTCGATGGTGAAGCCGGATACCGGGCAGGAGAAGCGTTCGGAAAAGACGATGCGGTTGGCCGGCACGCCGGTGCCTTTCATCTTGTCGCCGGTATCCTCCTCGCCCTCGCGTCCCGGCACCACGCCGTCGGCCAGATCGACATAGGCCAGCCCGTCTGCCAGCCGCAAAGCCTGTTCGAAACTGTCGGCGAGGCGTGTTTCCAGCCCTTCCTTCACTGCCAGCCGGTCGACCACGACTTCCACATCGTGCTTCAGCTTCTTGTCGAGCTTGGGGCTTTCCTCAATCGGGTAAATCTCGCCGTCGATGCGTACGCGGGTAAAGCCGGCCTTCTGCCATTCGGCCAATTCGCGGCGATATTCGCCCTTACGCCCGCGGATCACCGGAGCAAGCAGATACAGCCGCGTGCCTTCAGGCAGTTCCATCACACGGTCGACCATGTTGCTGACCGTTTGTGCTTCGATCGGCAGGCCGGTCGCGGGTGAATACGGCACCCCGACGCGCGCCCATAACAGCCGCATGTAGTCGTAAATTTCGGTCACAGTTGCCACAGTGGATCGCGGGTTGCGGCTCGTGGTTTTCTGCTCGATGGAAATCGCAGGCGACAGCCCGTCGATATGCTCCACATCGGGCTTCTGCATCATTTCGAGGAACTGGCGCGCGTAGGCGGACAGGCTTTCGACGTAACGCCGCTGCCCTTCGGCATAGATGGTGTCGAAAGCGAGCGAACTCTTTCCGCTGCCTGACAGGCCGGTAATCACGATCAGCGCATCGCGCGGCAGATCGATGTTGATACCCTTGAGGTTATGCTCGCGCGCACCGCGTACGGAGATTTTTGTCAAAGCCATAGGTCGCGCGTGTTCCTGATGTGTTCGCTGAGGTCAAGGTTTGGGGATCAAGTTCTGTTGTCGAAGGGTCGGGGCTGATCCTGATATGCCTTCGTGCACACGCGACGGATGACGCCCATGCCGGTTCCTGAACCATCGAATAATGCCGAAAGCTGCATGTGGTGTGCGCATATTCGATTGCCAACCGTAACTTGTATCGTGGACCCCATAAGCCAACCCTGCAATGAAAGCTGGGCGAGGCTGACCCGGCCTCGTGCGACCTGGAAACTCGACCGAACCCAAGGCAAGCGGCGATTGAAGACGAGTTTTACTACCAACCGTTAACGCGAGCCGGTGAAGCGTGGACCGAATTGGGCTGGCGACCGTTGGGTAGGTAAGAAACAGGAAAACCATGCTTTTTATAGCGGTTATTCGAGAAACAATGATTTGGGGCAATAGCACATGGTCAACAAGACCGTAAAACCGAAACGGTTCAGCACGAGGCAGGCTTTTTCCCGCCGCCGGGACCGTGCCAGGGCGCTCATCAAGACAATGCGTGAACGCCGTCGCCAGAACCGGATGCAGCGGCGTCTGGCACCCAAAGCATCGATGCCGCGACGCATGTCGAAACGACGCAAGGCCACCCTGCTGGTGTCGGCCGGCGCGATGGGCATGTCGACCGCTGCGCAATATGTTCAGCCGATGCAGGTTACCACGATCGAACGCCAGGTAGCGTATTATGATCAGCTGGAAGAAACGCGTGTAGATGCAAGTGAATTACGAGCCAGCGAAGCCTTTAAGGAAGCGCTGATCGAAGAAGAAGGCGTTCGGGAAACGGTTTACCGCGATGTCGCTGGCTACCCCACTGTCGGAGTAGGTCACCTGGTTACGAAGGCCGATAATTTACGCGTCGGTGACCGTGTCAGCTACGACCAAATCCTGGATTTCCTAGAACAGGACCTAAAGGCGGCGGAGGCTGCCACCCAGCGTCTCGCTGGCGATCTGCCACTCTTCCAGCATGAATTCGACGCGCTGCTCGACCTTGTATATAATGTCGGTGAAGGCAACGTGTCGGAGCGAAAAAGCCCCAAGCTGAATACTGCTATCGCATCGGGCGATTATGCCGGTATTGCCGCTGAACTCGACTATCACCACGCCGGCGGGTCGAAGGCAAACGGACTGGTCAATCGCAGTGAGCGTCGCACCGCTATTTTTATGGACGCAAATTATGAGAACCCGCGCGAAGTGGCGTGAATTCGGTGTCCTAATTCCGGCGCTTCTTCTGGCCGGCTGCGGCATCTTTGCAGAACGTGACGACCACCAGTCAGAAGCAACAAAACCCGGATCGGCGCGCGAAAGCTTAGCTACCAATCTCGAACAGGCGCGCGAGGTCGAGGATTGTCTGGTCGTCGTTTGGGATGCCCAGGCCGACCGTGACGAGGACTTCGACCGTAGCAACGACACCGCCAATGGGGGGGCGATCTCATGCGCCACCGGCACCAGCCCGAGCCAGTTCGAAGCGGCACTGGCAGCGATCCGTGCAGCCGCACAATCGGGTGACAAAGCCCGTATCCTGCGTGAGATTGGGATCCCCCTGTTGTTCATCGACGCAGAGGGCAACCGGCGCGAGCTGACCGATCCGCAGCGGATCGAAGAAGCTTTCGACGAGGTTTTCGATGAGGAAACGTTAGGTGTTCTGCGGCGTTTGGAATTATCCGATATGGCAGTCGCGAAGGAGCAAGGCGCCTTTTTCGAACTCGGTTCGATCTGGTTGAGTGTCCCGGAACCGGGCGCGCGGCCGAAGCTGGTAACCGTCAATCGTCAGGCCTTGGGGGAGGCAGCGCAGGCCGCGAAACGCAAGGTCGATGACAATGCCGGACAGAGCGTTCCGATACGTCCGGACAGCTAATCGGCTCCATCTTCGGGTGGGCCGACTGCGCAGCGTCATATCGCACCGGGCCATGCTGCGTTCAAGAAAATGGTTTAAAACGATACTACACCGGCTACGCACAGCGTAGCGGCAATGTTTTGCAGGAGAGAGAATTTGTTGAAGACACGTCTGATGATGGCCACGGCCGCCGGTTCGCTATTGACCGGTTGCGCCACCGTAGGGACCGACCCGGTCAATATGCCTGCCGACGGCACCATGGACATGGCCCCGGTGCTCGACCTGTCGCAGGTAAGCAGTGGCACCGGCTATTTTGCCGACCGTTCGCAGCTTCCCTTCCACGCTCCTGATTTCACGCAGCTTTCCGATGATGATTTTGCCCCTGCCTTTGCACAGGCGATGGACATTCACGCTCAGGAAATCGCCCTGATCAAGAATAACAAGGCTGCACCGACATTCGCCAACACCATCGTTGCGCTTGAACAGTCCGGCGCCATGCTCGGCCGGGTCGGTACCGTGTTCTTCGCGCTGACTGGCGCAAACACCAACGATACGCTTGACGCGATCGATGCGGATATCAGCCCCAAACTGTCCGCGCATTACGACGGCATTATCCTTGATCCGGTCCTGTTTGCCCGGGTGAAGGCGGTGTACGACAATCGCGCCGCGATGGCGATGACCCCGGAAGACGCGGTGCTGCTGGAAGAAACCTACAAGGACATGGTTCAGGCCGGCGCGCAGCTGGATGGGCCCGCGAAGGAAAAGGTCAAGGCGATCAACACGCGCCTGTCCGTGATGACGACCGAATTTTCGCAAAAGCTTGCTGAGGCTACCAAGGATAGCGCGCTCGTCGTCGATACCCGCGCCGAACTTGCAGGGTTGAGCGATGCGCAAATCGACAAGGCGGCCAAAGCCGCTGCAGAACGTGGGATGGACGGTAAATATCTGATTGCGCTGCAAAATACGACGCAGCAGCCGCTGCTCGCAGAACTGGAAAACCGCGCTACGCGGGAAAAATTGTTCCGTGCCAGCTACAACCGCGCGGATCGTGGGGGCCCGGGCGATACCCGTTCCGCTATCGCCGAAATTGCCGCGCTTCGTGCAGAAAAGGCGGCATTGTTCGGCAAACCGGACTGGGCCAGCTACGTCATGTATGACCGCATGGCGAAAACGCCGAAAACTGCGCTCGACTTCATGACGCAGATGGTCCCCGCACTCGCCGCGACGCAGCGGCGCGAGGCCGCGCTTCTGAACGAGCAGATCAAGGCCGATGGCGGCGATTACGAGGTGAAGCCTTGGGATTGGTCGCGCTATGCCGAATAGGTTCGGAAGGCCCGTTACGATCTCGATGAAAACGCGGTAAAACCCTATTTCGAATTGACCAACGTGCTGGAAGACGGCGTATTTTATGCCGCTAACAAACTGTACGGCCTGAATTTCGAAAAGCGCACCGATCTTCCGGTCTACCACCCGACAGTGACCACTTACACAGTGTTCGACCGCGACGGCAGCGAGCTCGGCCTGTTCTATTTCGATCCGTTCCAGCGTGACAACAAGCGCGGCGGAGCCTGGATGAGCAATTTCGTGGATCAGTCCAAACTGCTAGGTACGAAACCCGTAATCTACAATGTACTGAACATTCCGAAGGCAGCCGATGGCGAACCGCAGCTGGTCAGCTTCGACAATGTCGGCACGTTGTTTCACGAATTCGGCCACGCGCTGCACGGGTTCTTCGCAGACCAGCGATATGCCAGCCTGTCAGGCACCGCGACGGCGCGCGATTTCGTGGAATATCCCAGCCAGGTGAACGAGATGTGGGCGACTGATCCTGCGATCCTCGCGAACTACGCCAAGCATCACGAAACTGGCGAGACTATCCCGGCGGAACTCATCGCCAAGATCGAGGAAGCTGCGACCTTCAACCAGGGCTACGCCTTGGGGGAAGTGGTCGAAGCCGCCCTGCTCGACATGAAATGGCATGCGCTTACTCCGGCACAGGCCCGCGCGATCGACACGCCTGAAAAGGTATCGGCTTTCGAGGCAAAGGCCCTGAGCGAGTTGGGACTGGAAGTCGCATTGGTGCCGCCACGCTATCGTAGCCCGTATTTCAACCACATCTTCTCCAACCCGGCGGGCTATAGCAGCGGCTATTATTCCTATCTCTGGACCGAGATGCTGGACCGAGACAGTCGTGAATGGTTTGCCGAGAACGGCGGGCTTACACGCGAAAACGGCGACCATTATCGCGCCACGGTGTTGAGCCGCGGCGGCACGCAGGACTATTTCGACATGTATCGCACGTTCGCGGGCCGCGAGCCCGACGTGACGCCGATGTTAAAAGCACGCGGGCTGATTGCCGATGATGGCGGCTCGGATGCAAACGCGGCCGCGGATGGCGCTTTGCCGCCACAAACGGTTGGCACCAATTAGAGCTTGCCGCGCCAGGCGAGACTGCGGCGGTTGAGTTCGGCGAGGTCTTCTTCATCCGCAACCGCCGCCTCGCCAAGCGCGATGGCCCGTTTAAGCTGAGCGTCGCTGGCGTTTCGGTAGGCCGGCGATGCTATCTGGTCGCGCCACTTCGCGCCGACTGCGTTGTCGAGCAGGATGCGCTGGAAACAATGGTCGAACCGCACCGGCCATTCGCGCTCCCGTGCGAGAGCGGGCATGGTTTCGCGGGTAAGCACGAACCAGCTTTCGACCAGTTTATCGTCTGCCATTTTGACTAAACCCCCGGACGCGCAACCAGTGCCTGCTGGCCGCCGTCGGACAGCCAGGTCGCTTCGACACCCCAGACTGCGCGCAGAACCTCAGGCGATAACGCGATGTCCGGCGGTCCGTCCGCCGCCAGTGCTCCGTTCGAAAGCACGATCACGCGGTCCGCATGGTTTCGCGCCAAGGCGAGGTCGTGCAGCACGATCACCACCCCGCGCCCTGCATCCGCCTGCAACCGCAAATGCCGCAGCAACGCCAGCTGGTGCGCGAGGTCGAGGGCGGCCAATGGCTCGTCCGCAAGGATCCAGTCCGGCTCTCCGGCGAGTACCCGCGCTAGCAGCACTCGCGCCCGTTCCCCGCCTGAGACTTGCGAGATCGGGCGCGATTGCAAGCCATGCAGGTCCAGCGCTTCAATAGCGCGGTCCACCGCTTTCTCGCCAATGTCGCCATGGGGCAACCGGCCAAGCTGGACGAGATTGCGCACCGACACATCCCACGCGATCTGGCCGTCCTGCGGCAGGTACCCTATCCGCTTCGCACGGTCGCGAGGCGCGAGTAAGGCGAGCGGCGTATCGTCCAGCATCGCCTGTCCGCTATCGAATGACAGCAATCCCGCCATGCCCTGAAGCAGCGTCGACTTGCCTGCGCCGTTCGGCCCGCAAATGGCGGTAATCTCGCCCTGTTCAAAAGCGACCGAGACGTCCGTCAGCCGCTTTGCCAGAATCAGATTTTGGCCAGATAATGTCATGCCAACCATCCAGCTTCGCTGCGCCGCATCCGCAGCAGCAGCCAGAGGAAGAACGGCGCGCCGATCAGGCTCAACGCGATGCCCAGCCGCAATTCCGTAACCAGCGGCAAGGCGCGGCAGGCGACGTCCGCCACCAGCACTAACAGCCCGCCTGCCAGCGCACTGGGTGTGATGAGCGAGCCCGGGCGGCGGTCCGTCAGCGGGCGCACCAGATGCGGCACGATCAGGCCGACGAAGCCAACGATCCCCGCCACCGCAACCCCGCTTCCCACCGTCAGTCCGATGCCGGCGATCAGCCACGCCTGCACGGCTGCCGGGTTCGTTCCCATCGACCGCGCCGCCGCGTCGCCCAGTGTCAAGGCATCCAACCCGCGCGCAGTAAGCAGAAGACACACAATGCCAGCCAGCGTCAGCGGCGTAGCCAGCCAGACGTCCCGCCATCCCCGATCGGTCAGCGCGCCTAGCAGCCAGCTCACTATTTCGCTCATGGCGAAGGCGTTGGGGGCAAGACTGATAGCGAAGCTGGTGAGCGTTCCGGTAAGGCTGGCTATCATCAGCCCTGCCAGCGTAAACAGTGCGATCCCGCCGGTGCGCCCGGCGATCAGCGCGAGCAGTGCCATGCCGGTGGCCGCCCCAACCAGCGCGAACAACGGAAGCGCCCACCAGATGCCCTGCAAGCCGAAATAAATGCTGGCAACCGCGCCCAATGCCGCGCTGGGCGCGATCCCGAACAGTCCCGGATCGGCCAGCGGATTGCGCAGAAACCCCTGCATGGCCGCACCCGCCGCGCCCATTCCCGCTCCGATGACTATGGCAAGGATGGAGCGCGGCAAACGCAGTTCGGCAAGAATAACTGCGGCGTTAGGTGTGCTTGCCGGATCGATCCAGACACGCCCAGCCAGCAGCGATAACGGAAACACGACAATCAGGAGGACGCCAAAAATTACGGCAGCGCGGCTCATGCGCCTTGCTCGCGGATGATCGCCAACCGCTGCGCCGCCCGAATGATCGTCGGGCCGCCACAATACAGCAGCGACGGCGCAAATTCTGCTGTTCGCATACCGGGAACAGCGGCCAAGGCCTCGTGCTGCTGAGCACGTTCCGCCCCTGCGGTCAGGAGCAGATCCGGCGGATCGGCCAGCAGGTTTTCGAGCGCCAGGAACTCCGCCTGCTCCATTCCGCGCTGCGCGCTATGGCTGAGGAAACCGGTCCGCTGCATGATTTGCGTCACGAGCGCGCTTTCGCCCGGCACGATTCCGCCCGGCTGCCACAATACGGCAGAGACCGGCTTGGCCTTTGCACTGGGCTGCGCTCGCGCCAATGCTCGGTCGATACGCGCGACAAGCCGCTCGCCGCGCGCCGGTTGCCCCGCAATGCGTGCGAGCTGGCGGATCTGCGCTATGCTGGTTTCCACGCTCGATGCGATCCCCAGCAATTCTACCTCGATACCCAGTTCGGCGAAGCTTGCGCGAGTGGCGGGCGGCAGGAACGTGCTAGCCACCACCAAGTCGGGATCAAGCGCCAACACCTCCTCCACCGTCCCTCCGGTCGCCGGAATGGCGCGCGCCGCTTTCAGGTCCATCGAGGTAGAGCGCGGATCGTGGCTGTAATGCGAAATCGCCAGCAATTGTCCCGGCTCGCTGACCTCGGCCAGAATGGCATCGGCGCACGGGTTCAGGCTGACAATGGTGGGGCGCGCTTCCGGCGGCGCTTCCATGCCCGGTCCGGTTTTCCCGCATGCCCCCAGCACCATCGTCATGCCCGCAAAAACAGGAATCCAGAGCCAACGCGGGATGCGCGCCGCACTGGATCCCCGCATTCGCGAGGATGACGCAATGAGAGGGGGGCCGATCCTCAGAACCGCGCCCTCACCCCGGCAAACCCGCCGCGACCCGCCGTGCCATAGCCCGCCGCCGTCTGGTATTGTTCGTCGAACAGGTTCTCGATGCGGCCAAACAGCTCCAGCTTCTCGCCTACCGGCAGCGCGGCGCGCAGCGTCACCATCTCATACCCGTCCAGCCGCAGGATATTGTCGGCGCGATCGAAACTGTCACCGACCAGGCGAATATCGCCGCCCAGCTTCAATCTGCCGAGCGGTACCTCCCAATCGGCTGAGAACGTCAGCGCGTGATCGGGTCGGCGGGCCAGTACATTGCCCTCGAAAGCCGAACCGGCCGTGCGGTTTTTGGTATCGAGATAGGTATAAGCGGCGAGCACTTCAAAACGCTCGCCGGGCCGGACACCCAGCTCCAGCTCCACACCCTGCGCGCGCACTTCGGCGATGTTGAAATATACGAAGCTTCCGTCGAATTCGATCTGGTTCTCGATATCCCGGCGAAAGGCTGTTACGCTGGCGAATACCGGATCGCTCCCGCTGCCGTAATCGAGGCCGATATCGAAGCTGCTGCTGCGTTCCGCTTCCAGCGCCGGATTACCGACAAACCCACCGAACAGCTGGTACAGGGTCGGGGCCTTGTAGCCTTCCCCGAAGCTGGCGCGGGCGCGCACATCTGGCGCGAACTGCCAACTGGCGTCCGCGCCAAAGCTGACCTCGCTGCCGAAGCTGTCGTAATCGTCGATGCGCACGCCCGCCGCCAGATGCACGCCGCCGGCGGTGTAATCGAGCTGGGTGTATGCGGCGCGCGATTGCTCGTCCGCAGGTGTGTCGAAGGTGCTGGCGAAGTTCGACCATTCGACATTACCGCCCGCGCGCAAGGTGAGCGCGTCGGTCAGTCTGCCCGCTGCACGCAGATCGATACGTTCGTTGTAACCGTCGAAACCGAATGGCCCGAATGCGCCGTCATTCTCACGTTCCGTATCGGCAAGCGAGTAGGAGGCGCTGACGTCCAGCGCCTCGAACGTCAGGTCCAGCGCGGCGCTGCCGGAATACTGGATCGTGTCTTGCGTATCGGCCGTATCGAAGGGCGGAAAATCGAATTCGAGTGCGCCGTCGGAATAGCGCCCGGCCAGCCGCAACGTGGCAAAATCGGTGATGGCGGCATAGGCGTTGACCCCGGCGCTGTACTGGCGAAACGCATCGTCTTCGGTCCCGGCAGCAGCGGCGCTAAAGCCGTCCGTGTCATAATATCCGCCATAGGCCGTCATGCCATAATCGCGCGTGCCGAAGCCGATATCGCCGGAAATATAGGTGGTGTCGCGGGCTCCATACTCGGCCGAGAGGCTGCCGCCCAAACCACTTTGCGCACGCGCGGTTTCGGCCAGAATGACACCGCCGATCGCCTGGCTACCCCAGATCACGCTGTTCGATCCGCGCAGGATTTCGATCTTTTCCAGATTGCCGGGCAACAGATTGCCGAAATCATAGCCGCCGCCGGGCGCCGCAGGATCGGCTACGCGCACACCGTCGATCAGCACCAGAACCTGTTCCGCCTGGCTCCCGCGTACGCGTACGCTGGTGGTGGCACCTACGCCGCCATTGCGCGTGATGGTGACGCCAGGCGCGCGTTCGAGCACACGGGTGATGTCCTCGCCCTGCACGCTTTCGATCTCTTCAAGATCGATGACCGTCACGGCCTGTCCGGTCGAGGTGATCGGAGACGGTTCACCGGTGGCCGTCACCGTAATTTCACGATCGGGCAGCTTCGCGCGGTAACCGACAGTGCGACATATATCATCGACGCACCTGGGACCTTCGACAGGGTCATAGACCCCATCCTGCGCTGCCGCAGGAACTCCAAGGGCCAATGACGATGTAAGTAAAAACAGATATTTACGCATGATATCTCCAATCAGGAACGACATTGATGCCGCTCATGATGGAGAGGCTGCGCACGAGGACTATCCCCGCATGCACAACGCACCCATTGCCCGCGATACACCCCGCCCGCCGGCTGAACAGCGCGTCATCGGCAGGTCTCCTGGCTCCCGGATCGTTGCATCGCGCCCCGCCTTCCCGGCCCACCCTGATGGATGAGCCAGTGGCTGATGGAGTGCGCGCTCCCCGGTCACAGTTGCGGGGGCAGCGGAGGCATCGACCTCACTTCCCTCTTAGGCTTCCGGCAAGCGTTCCCGCCCGCCATCGGCAACCCATGACACGCAGCGGGTATTAGTCGCGAGGCTGCGCGCGGACAAGTCCTGCAGGCAGGTTCATCGCTTTTTTACCGCGACATTTAAGTCCCCCTTGCAAGCTGTCCCGCTATCGGACGCTGGCGACGCGGTACAGCACATACGCGCGCAAACCGGCTACATCTCCGGCACGCTTGCTAACCCCCACCTTTGCCTCCCCCTCACCGGAGCCGTTCTTGCCGCAACCTACCGTCCCACAGCCGATGCTCTATGCCGAGGAACGCCCGCGCGATTTTGCGCAGCGTCTTGCGCGGGGCGAGCGTGGGATCGCGGGCAAGCAGCGTATCCGGCATCGCGGGCGGCGGTTGACCGCGCTGGCTGTAGCAATCGCGGTACCGGCCATGGCCTCCCCAGCGGACTGGCGCGCTCCGATGATCGGTGCGAACCTGAGCGCCAAAGCCGCTCCGGTCACGCCGATGCCCTTCGAAACCGCCGGATCGAGCTTTCCAGGTTCCGCCTTCTTCTATCTCGCAGACCCGCCTCGCATCGACCTTTCCGCCGCAAGGGCCGATTTGGGCACCCTGGATGGTGCGAGGCTGTCCAACGACTATAACGCAGCCAGCATACCGCCGCTCCTTTCCGAAAATGCAACAAGCGCCGGTCTGGTAACCGCTGCGGCTCGTTCCTTCCGGCAGCTCGGAAGCGGGACCGACAAGGCGCGCGCGCTGCAATGTCTGTCGCTCGCCATCTATTACGAGGCCGCCAGCGAAAGCATCGATGGACAGAAGGCCGTCGCGCAAGTCGTCCTCAACCGCGTGTCCCATCCGACCTATCCCGGCACTGTGTGCGGCGTGGTGTTTCAGGGCAGCGAACGGCGCACCGGGTGCCAGTTCAGCTTCACCTGCGATGGTTCGATGGCGCGCAAGGCCGGCCGCGCAAGCTGGAACCGCGCGCGCGGCGTTGCGGTACAAATGCTGGGCGGCGAGGTGTTCAAGCCCGTCGGTACGGCCACGCATTACCACACCACTTGGGTAAATCCGTACTGGGCCCCAAGCCTGGACTTCATTCGCACGATCGGCGCGCACCGGTTCTACAGATGGAAAGGCGCGGCAGGTCGCCTCGCCGCCTTTACCGGTTCCTATCGCGGCGGCGAACCGCTGGCCGCCCCCGCGCCTCGCCCCGCCCATAACCGCGCATGGGCGTCGGCCGATCAACCATCCCACACAGTCGTCCCCTCGGCGCTGACCGATCCGGTGGTGTTGGCGCAAGCTTACGAGGCGGCCCGCAAGCAAGCGGCAGCGGCAGTGAAGGACATCGCACCCGATCGCAACACATTGCCCGTTGCCACCCCATCACGCGCCGACGCAATCCAGCCGCAATCCGGCGCCGTTCGCCCCGAATATGCTGATAGCGGCCGCTGGATCGCTCGCCCGACCCAATAAGCCGGCCGAAACGGTGTGATTAACGCCTGCGAAACCGTGTGACGGAACGAAGGCTTAGCGGGTTCGCGCCTAAAGGGTGGCTACCGGCGGAACGAGTATCCCGCCATAATCGCACAAACCGAATTATAGGGTCTTACGTATGACGGTTCACTTCGCTGCTGCCCGTACACCCGAAGGTTCGCCCGTAGCGCGGGCCCTTTCGCGGCGCGCCATTGGGAAGCCAGCAAACGATAATGGCCCGGGCGATCTGCGGAACGCCGGCGGACGCAACGTGCTGAGCGCCGCTCTACGGCACTATGTGCGACATGGCGAGGCGGCTGCGCGTGAAGCGGCGGCACAGGCACGGCGCGCGCGGCTGGCAGGTGATGCGGGTGCATATCGTTGGTGGGCCTCGATCTGCCAGACGCTCGACCGGCGCTGCGCCGCCGAACTGGTGCAGGAAACGAGCGCTCCCAAAGCAGCGAGCTGACGCATTGGCGGAGCGCGCAGACCACTCGCGATACCTCTGCCAAGCGCGTTATTGAAACTGCGAACCAATTGCAAAGATAGTTGTTTTGCAACAGGCATTGCCGGTTGCATTCGCGTGGGCGCAAGCTTAGTCCAAGCGCAACAGCCGGCAGACCCCTTCGTGATGGCCTTTCGCGGAACCGGACGGGGTTTGCTGCACAATTTTTCTAAAGGCCCGGCCCTGCGCAGGATGCAGTTTCGGGGGTTCCGCGCAAGGTAAGGACATTCCCCTCTCCATGGCACGCAAAAAGATCGCGCTTATCGGCTCCGGCATGATTGGCGGTACGCTCGCCCACCTCGCCGCGAAGAAGGAAATGGGCGACATCGTCCTGTTCGACATTGCCGAAGGTATGCCGCAGGGCAAGGCGCTCGATCTTTCGCAGTGCGGCCCGGTCGAGGGTTTTGATGCTAAAATCACAGGCTCCAACGATTACGCCGATATCGCCGGCGCCGATGTCGTGATCGTCACCGCAGGTGTGCCGCGCAAACCTGGCATGAGCCGCGACGATTTGCTGGGCATCAACCTGAAGGTGATGAAGGCCGTTGGCGAAGGCATCAAGAACAACGCGCCCGACGCGTTCGTCATCTGCATCACAAACCCGCTGGACGCGATGGTCTGGGCATTGCGCGAATTTTCCGGCCTGCCACATAACAAGGTGGTCGGCATGGCCGGTGTGCTCGACAGCGCGCGCTTCGCCACCTTCCTCGCATGGGAATTCGAATGTTCGGTTAAGGATGTGAACGCGTTCGTGCTGGGCGGCCACGGCGATACGATGGTTCCTGTGAAAAGCTATACCACGATTAACGGCATCCCGGTCGATGACTACGCCAAGATCAAGGGCGTTTCGGCCAGTCGCATCGATGAAATCGTCGACCGCACCCGCAAAGGCGGCGGAGAGATCGTCGGCCTGCTCGGCAACGGTTCGGCCTATTACGCCCCCGCCACCAGTGCGATCAGCATGGCCGAAGCCTATCTCGGCGACCAGAAACGCATCCTGCCCTGCGCCAGTTATGTCGAAGGCAAGTACGGCCTTGACGGACTGTATGTCGGCGTCCCCACCGTGATCGGCGCAGGCGGCACTGAGGAAGTGATCGAGATCGAACTGTCAGACGAGGAAAAGGGCAACCTTAAGGTCAGCACTGACGCGGTCGAGGAACTGCTGGAGGCGTGTAAGGGGCTGGATAGCGACCTTGCTTAGGTTTCCACATTTATTAGCAGTTTGTACGCTGTGCTGGAGCGCATCGGCTGCATCAGAAACACCGCTTCCGTCGCTTGCTTACACGCAATCGGCAGCGATAGATTGTATGCGAGCCGTCGTAAAAACAGGAGCGTCAAGAGAGGCTTTCCATAATACCGGGGCGTGGACTTCTGACGGGAATGGCACGTTCATCCATCGCGACTTACCGATCACGGTTGCGTTTCCGAAAGACGATGACGGCGTATCGCGCACCTGTGTTGTGGAAGCGGTTCTCGAAAGCAGAGGCACGCAATCCGCTTTGAAAAACTCACTCAAAAAATCCCTAGGCAAACCGTTGAAACAGCAGACCTCGATGATCTGGATGGTTCAGATAGACAATGGCGTGCGTGGTTTGCAGTTCTTCACCGATGAAAAATCTGAAAAGCCGAAAGTTCGGCTAATCGCCACAGCGTTTTAGGAGTCGAAATGTCCATCCTCGTAGACAAGAACACCAAGGTCATCACTCAAGGGATGACCGGCGACACCGGCACCTTCCACACGCAGCAGGCGCTCGATTACGGGACGCAAATGGTTGCGGGTGTCACGCCCGGTAAAGGCGGCACGACGCATATCGGCCTGCCGAACTTCAACACCGTGCGTGAGGCTAAGTCTGAAACCGGTGCGACGGCAAGCTGCATCTATGTGCCGCCGCCATTTGCTGCCGACGCGATTTGCGAGGCGATCGATGCCGAAGTCGAACTTATCATCGCGATTACTGAAGGCATTCCGGTGCTCGACATGGTCAAGGTGAAGGCGGCGCTTGAAGGCTCCAAGTCGCGCCTGATCGGTCCGAACTGCCCCGGCGTGCTGACACCCGGCGAATGCAAGATCGGCATCATGCCCGGCTCGATCTTCAAGAAGGGCTCGGTCGGGGTCGTTTCGCGCTCCGGTACTCTCACATACGAGGCCGTGCACCAGACGACGATGGTTGGCCTTGGCCAGACCACCGCTGTCGGCATCGGCGGCGATCCGGTAAACGGGACCAACTTCATCGACGTGCTGGACCTGTTCCTCGACGATAATGAAACCAAATCCATGATAATGATCGGCGAAATCGGTGGCAGCGCCGAAGAAGAAGCCGCAGAATTTCTGAAAGAGCAGGCCGCCAAGGGTCGCAGCAAGCCGACCGTCGGCTTCATCGCAGGCAAGACCGCGCCTCCGGGCCGCCGCATGGGCCATGCCGGTGCCATCGTATCGGGCAGCAAGGGCGGCGCGGACGACAAGATCGCGGCGATGGAGGATGCGGGCATCCGCGTTTCGCCATCACCCAGCGAATTGGGCACCACGCTGGATGCAATGCTGAAAGAACACGCCTGAGGGTTGTTACGGACGGAAGGCTTTCGCAAATCTGCGGGAGCTTTCCGTAACGTCGGGGCATTGTCAGTTCATGGCGGCGGTCCGCAATGCCGTATCATCATAGCCGCAGTCCCCCGGCGGCGCGAAAGGTAACCCGACAATGGGTAACGAAAACCACGACTTCATGCCCGAAATGCCCGATCAGGATGGACCGCAGGAAGGTCCTTCGTGGGCCAATCCGAATTGGCCACCCCGCGCGCCGGGGTTCGACGATGATCTGACCGAAGCGCTCGATCCAACGGCGATGAAGCTGGCAGTCGAAAAGGCGGCGGCGAAGGCTGGCAAGGTCATGGACCAGTCCGCCATCGAACAGGCGGCGGGGGACAGCATCCGCGCCATGTTGCTCATCCGGCTGTACCGCGTGCGCGGTCATCTGGCTGCAGACCTCGATCCGCTGGGCCTGTCGCACCGCGATATGCCCGCCGATCTGACGCTGGCCTGGCACGGTTTCGAGGGACAGGAAGACCTGGAAGTCTTCGTCGGCGGCAATATGGGCTTCGAATGGGTGACTGTCCGTGACCTCTACGCCAAGCTGCAGGCCGACTATTGCGGCAAGGTCGGCCTCGAATACATGCATATTTCAGATACCGAGGAACGCCGGTTCCTGCAGGAAAAGTTCGAAGGCCCGGAAGACGTCATTCAGTTTACGCAGGAAGGCAAACAAGCCATCCTGTCCGCCGTAATCCGCGGCGAACAGTTCGAGGCGTTTCTCGGCAAGAAATATGTCGGCACCAAGCGCTTCGGCCTGGATGGCGGGGAAAGCATGATCCCGGCGCTGGAAGCGGTCATCAAATATGGCGGCAGCTCCGGCGTACGCGAAATCATCGTCGGCATGGCGCATCGTGGCCGTTTGAACGTGCTCGCGAACGTCATGGGTAAGCCGTACAAGGTGATCTTTCACGAATTCCAGGGCGGCAGTTCCAATCCCGACGACGTGGGCGGTTCGGGCGATGTGAAATACCACCTTGGCACCAGCACGGACCGCGAATTCGACGGCGTTAAAGTGCATATGAGCCTGGTTCCCAATCCCTCGCATCTGGAAGCGGTGGACCCGGTCGTGCTCGGCAAGACCCGCGCGCAGCAGGCTGTGCGCGACGATCTGGACGATCACGAACAGGTGTTGCCCGTGCTTATTCACGGCGATGCGGCCTTCGCCGGGCAAGGCGTGGTCTGGGAATGTTTCGGCCTGTCGGGAGTGCGCGGCTACAGCACCGGCGGCTGCATCCACTTCATCATCAACAACCAGATCGGCTTCACCACCAGCCCGCAATTCGCGCGCTCCAGCCCCTATCCGTCAGATGTGGCGAAGGGCGTGCAGGCGCCGATCCTGCACGTGAACGGCGACGATCCCGAAGCGGTGACTTTTGCCTGCAAGCTGGCAATGGAATACCGCCAGACCTTCAAGCGCGATATCGTGATCGACATGTGGTGCTACCGACGGTTCGGCCATAACGAGGGCGACGAGCCCAGCTTCACCCAGCCGCTGATGTACAAGGAAATTCGCGCGCATCCCAAGGTCAGCGAAATCTACGCCGACCGGCTGGTCGAACAGGGTGATATCGACGAGGCATTCAAAGGCCGCACGGTGGACGAATTCACCGAATATCTTTCGGGCGAATTCGAAGCGGGCAAAACGTACAAGGCAACCGATGCCGACTGGTTTTCCGGCCGGTGGAGCGGGTTGCACAAGCCCGCCGACCCGGAAACCGCGCGGCGCAATGCGGACACGGCGATCACGCGCAAGTTGTTCGACAGCCTGGGCCGCACGCTGACCGAAGTTCCCGGGAACGTCACGATCCACAAGACCCTGGGCCGCATTCTCAAGGCGAAGACGGATATGTTCGACGCCGGCGAAGGCTTCGACTGGGCCACGGCGGAGGCGCTCGCCTTCGGCAGCCTTGTTACCGAAGGTTTCGGCGTGCGCCTTTCCGGGCAGGATAGCGGGCGCGGCACGTTCAGCCATCGCCACGCGATCTGGGTCGACCAGAAGAGCGAGGATAAATACATTCCGCTTGCCACCCTGCCCCATGGCAAATTCGAGGTGTATGACAGCATCCTGTCCGAATATGGCGTGCTGGGCTTTGAATACGGCTTCGCGTTGGCGGACCCCAAGACGCTGGTCATGTGGGAAGCGCAGTTTGGCGATTTCGCCAATGGCGCGCAGATCATGATCGACCAGTTCATCGTCAGCGGCGAAGTGAAGTGGCTGCGTGCCAACGGTCTCGTACTGCTGCTGCCGCATGGATATGAAGGTCAGGGACCGGAACATTCCAGCGCCCGCCTCGAACGGTTTCTGCAAATGTGCGCGAACGATAATATCCAAGTGTGCAATATCACCGAACCGGCGAATTATTTCCACGTGCTGCGGCGCCAGATGCTGCGCCCATTCCGTAAACCGCTGGTGATCATGTCGCCCAAGAGCCTGCTGCGTCATGCCGAAGCGAAAAGTCCGCGCGAGCAGTTTCTGGGTGATAGCCATTTCTACCGGATACTGTCGGACAGGGTCGAGGTACCGGACGAGAAAGTCCGGCGGCTCGTATTATGCTCCGGCAAGGTTGCCTATGATTTGTTCGAAGCACGCGACAAGGCAAAGGAAGATGGCGGCTGCGATGATGTGTCGATCGTGCGGATCGAGCAGCTTTATCCCTTCCCCGGCAACCCATTGGCCGTGCGTCTCGAACGCATGACCAACCTGGAAGAGGTGGTCTGGTGTCAGGAAGAGCCGCGTAATAATGGCGCCTGGTTCTTCGTCAATGAACGGATCGAAAACGCCCTGACCCAGGCAGGGAAAGACGGCATGCGCCCGATTTACGCTGGGCGCGAGGAAGCGGCATCCCCGGCAACCGGTTATGCCACCCGCCACAAAGTCCAGCAGGACGCGCTAGTCACGATTGCACTGGGCCTCGCAGATGGCGGGCAGGCAAAACGCGCGCTCAAGAAAACGGTCAAGGCCGAAAAGAAGGTTTAAGGCATCATGGCACAGGAAATCACCGTCCCGCAGCTGGGCGAATCCGTCACCGAGGGCACTATCGCCGAATGGCTCAAGCAGCCGGGCGACGGGGTTGCGGTGGATGAACCTATCGTCAGTCTGGAAACCGATAAGGTCGCAGTCGAGGTGCCATCCCCAGTGGCGGGGGTCATCGGCGAGCTGATGGCCGAAGTCGGCGATACGGTGGAAGTCGGCGCGGTGATCGCCACCGTTATGCCCGGAGGTACCCCGGCAGGCGACGGCGAGGAACCGGCCCGCGCCCAGCAACAACGCGAGGAAGGGCGCGAAGAACGCTCTGAAAAGCAGGACGACGCAGAAAAAAGCAGCGACGGCGCGTCAAGCGAAGCGCAGGCGCTCAGCCCATCTGTCCGGCGTGCGGTGCTGGAACACGGGCTCGATCCCTCCACCATCAAAGGGTCTGGCAAGGACGGCCGCCTGACCAAGGAAGACGTGCTGGCTGCTGCCAAGGCGAAGCAGTCCGGCCAGGGCGCATCGACCTCGGCCCCTGCCCCTTCCCCATCCACCGCCCAGCCTTCCTCGACCGGTGAGCGCCGCGAGGAACGGGTCAAGATGACCCGGATGCGGCAGACCATCGCGAAACGTCTGAAAGGCGCGCAGGACAACGCCGCTCTGCTGACCACTTTCAACGATGTGGACATGAGCGCCGTGATCGAGGCGCGCGGCAAGTACAAGGAACTGTTCGCCAAGAAGCACGATATCAAGCTCGGCTTCATGGGTTTCTTCGCCAAGGCGGCCTGCCTCGCGCTGAAGGACGTTCCCGCCGCCAATGCGTATATCGAAGGCGAGGAAATCGTCTATCACGACTACGTCGATATTTCGGTAGCGGTCAGCGCGCCCAACGGCCTCGTCGTTCCGGTGATCCGCAATGCCGACCAGAAAGGCTTCGCACAGATCGAGAAGGACATCGCTAATTTCGGTGCGCGGGCGAAGGACGGCACGCTGACGATGGACGATATGAAGGGCGGCACCTTCACCATCTCCAACGGCGGCGTATTCGGCAGCCTGATGTCCACCCCGATCATCAATCCGCCGCAAAGCGCCGTGCTCGGCCTGCACCGGATTGAGGATCGCGCCGTGGTGATCGACGGCGAGATCGTGGTGCGCCCGATGATGTATCTGGCGCTGAGTTACGACCACCGCCTGATCGACGGACGCGAGGCGGTTACGGCGCTAAAAATTATGAAAGAAGCGATCGAGGATCCGATGCGGATGCTGATCGATCTTTAATGTGACGGAGGATTTACCGATGAAACGCACAATGCTGACACTTATCGTTGCCTCTCTCGCGCTATCGGGATGCGATCTCGTGGCAGAACAAGTTGGCGGACAGGTTCGCACTGCTGTGGTCGAGCAATGTCTGCAGGTTACCGAAGGTATTGGTATAGGCAGCGAGCTTGTTGCGCCTGTGTGCGAATGCACCGCCGACACCTTCATGGAAAAGAACTCTTCCGAACTTGCGCAGGTCGATACCGCGCGAGTGGAGGAAATCGTCCGCACCTGCGCCGCTGAAGCCGGCTCGGATGCGGTCGCCGATACGACGGAGACAACCGGTGCCTGATACATCTTACGATTACGACGTTTTATTTATCGGCTCCGGACCCGGCGGTTATGTCGCGGCCATCCGTGCGGCGCAGCTCGGGCTGAAAACGGCGTGCGCGGAAAGCCGCGAGACGCTGGGCGGCACCTGTCTCAATGTCGGTTGCATTCCGTCAAAGGCACTACTCCATGGATCGGAGCTTTTCGAAGAGGCGCATGGTCATATGGCTTTGTGGGGTGTGAAAACGCCCAAGGTCGAACTCGATCTGGGCGTTATGATGGCCGAGAAAACCAAGGCTGTCGGCGACCTGACGGGTGGTATCGAATTCCTGTTCAAGAAAAACAAGGTCGACTGGAAAAAAGGCCACGCCACCTTCACCGGCCCGAACACGGTCGAAATTGCAGGCGAAACGGTTACGGCGAAGGACATCGTGATTGCCACCGGGTCGAGCGTCACTCCCCTCCCCGGCGTAGAAGTCGATAACGAAAAACTGCGCATCGTCGATAGCACGGGCGCGTTGAACTTGTCGGAAGTGCCGGAGCATCTGGTGGTGATCGGCGGCGGCGTGATCGGGCTGGAACTGGGCAGCGTGTGGCGCAGACTTGGCGCCAAGGTGACCGTAGTCGAATATCTCGACCAGCTGCTGCCGGGCATGGATGCAGATGTGCGCAAGGAAGCGGGCAAGATCTTCAAGAAGCAGGGCATGGTCCTGCGCATGAAGACCAAGGTCACCGGCGCTACGGTCAAGGGCAAGAAGGTTACTCTGACCGTCGAACCAGCAGCTGGCGGCGATACCGAAACGATCGAGGCGAGCCATGTGCTGGTCGCGATCGGCCGGCGTCCGAACACGGCTAAGCTCGGTTTGGAATCAATCGCGCTGGAAACCAACGATCGCGGGCAAGTGGAAGTCGATCACGATTTCCGTACCAAGGTGGACGGCGTGTGGGCCATTGGCGACGTCGCGCCCGGCCCGATGCTGGCGCACAAAGCCGAAGATGAAGGCATTGCGGTAGCAGAGAACATCGCCGGCCAGACCGGTATCGTGAACCATGCGATCATCCCCGGCGTCGTTTACACGATGCCCGAATTTGCAGGTGTCGGCCTGACCGAAGCGGAGGCCAAGGATGCCGGACATACTATCAAGAGCGGCAAGTTCCCGATGATGGCCAACAGCCGTGCCAAGACCAATCGCGACACCGACGGCTTCGTTAAAGTCATCGCGGATGCCGAAACGGACCGCGTCCTGGGCGTCCATATCGTCGCTTCGCTCGCCGGTACGATGATTGCCCAGGCTGCGCAGGCCATGGAATTCGGCGCCACGAGCGAAGACATCGCCTATACCTGCCACGCGCACCCCACGCATTCTGAAGCCTTGAAAGAGGCAGCGATGGCAGTGCAAGGCAAACCGATCCATATCTGACGGGACCCGTATATAGGGTAGCGACTCGCTGAGGCCAGCGCGCATTACCCCGGTAAGAAGGCAGTAGGATGGCTGGAAAACCCATAATGCTCCGCTTCGCCAAATGGCATATTTGGCTGGGCTGGCTTGTCGGGCTGCCGATCCTGATGTGGACTATTACCGGACTGGTAATGGTGGCCAAGCCCATCGAAGAGGTACGCGGCAACCATCTGCGTATCGCTGATACCGGCGAACAACTCCTTCCGCCTGGTAATCCCGCACCTGTATTGAACGAGATCGACGTACCCCGCAGCGTGACGGAAATCCGTACGGTCATGCAACGCGGCGAGCCTGTGACCTTTGTTACACGGGACGATAGCCGTGTAACGCGCCATGAAGCCGCGACCGGCGCGTTGCTCGACCCGCTGAACGAAGTGCAGGCCCGCAAGATCGTGGCGCAGACGATCAAAGGCGGCACCGCCATCCAATCGATGAAACTCTACGAGGCGGACGAAGTACCCTTCGATTTTCGCCGACCGGTTCCTGTGTGGCAGGCGAAACTGGCCGATGGCACCCATGTGTATATCGGGCGGGATACCGCCCAGGTAGAAGCGGTACGCACGCGCTGGTGGCGTATTTTCGACACCATGTGGGGGCTTCACATTATGGATTTGAACGAGCGCGAGAATACTTCGCATCCCATTCTCATCATTTCTGCCCTACTCGCTGTTATTGGCGCGCTTTTGGGGTGCATTCTGATGTTCCGGCGGCGGAAGGCCGGGCCGCTCGGCAGAACGGCGAATCCTCGTTCATGAATCCGATAGTCCTGACCCCGCTGCTGGACGCGCTGGACCTGATTGGCGTGGCGGTGTTTGCTCTGTCAGGCGCGCTGCTGGCGGCGAAGATGCGCCAGACCTTTGTCACGATGGCATTCTTCGCGATGGTGACTGGCACCGGCGGTGGCACGATCCGCGACGTGTTGATCGGCGCGCCGGTGTTCTGGATCGTGGACCCTTGGGTAGCCACGATCTGTCTTGCCGTGGCAGTGCTGGCGTGGTTCACCCCATCGCG
Organism: Alteripontixanthobacter maritimus; assembly: GCF_003340475.1. NCBI lineage: Bacteria > Pseudomonadati > Pseudomonadota > Alphaproteobacteria > Sphingomonadales > Erythrobacteraceae > Alteripontixanthobacter > Alteripontixanthobacter maritimus. The sequence continues at coordinate 1,462,087 of NZ_QBKA01000002.1, forward strand.
GTGGTGGGACGGAAAACTGCTCGACTACTCGGACGGTGCTGGGCTCGCCGCCTACGCTGTGCTCGGCACCGCCAAGGCCCTCAGCTATGACCTTTCGCCGATCCCTGCTGTGCTGATGGGCGTCGCAACCGGTTGTGCGGGCGGCATCATTCGCGATGTCGTGGCGGGTCGCCCTTCCATCATCGTACGGCCAGAGCTTTACGTAACGGCAGCCGCCTTTTCAGCCACGCTGACTGTGGCGGGCGACGCTCTGGCACTACCCCGCGTGCCGGTCTGGATCGGTGCGGCGACGGCCGGCTTCATTCTGCGAGCCGCCGCGATCCGGTTCTCCCTTGCCCTGCCAGCCTATCGAAAGGACGCGCAGCCGTCTGACGGGCCGGAGTGATCAGCCGCCATTGGCAGGCTCGTCATCGTATTCATATGGTTGTTCACCGGGAATAGGTCCGCCGGGATAGGCCGGCTGCACATCGCGCTGCGTTGCCTGGCCGCGATAGTCTGTCGCCGCCGGAATATCGTTGCCCAACCTCGCCCGCGCTGCGGCGTAGCGATCTGCGCTCCACTGACGGTCTTCGATTTGGCGGTACGCGTCCTGTCCGCCAACCGATGCACCCCGATAGCGACCGGAGTAGTCTACCGCATCGATCCGGCCATCGGCCCCGATACGGCAGGTGAACCCCTCACCATTGTATAGCGATCCGGTCACGCGCCAACCATTCGCATTGCGGTCGACGCTGTCCACCCGCTCCACGCGCACATCACGTTCGATTTCGCGGCGGCAGATGTTTGCAGCGCGGTCGAGGCCCTCACCACGTTGGTACCGCGTATCGCCGCGCACATCGCGATATCGGTAGTCGCGATAGCGGTAATCACGATCCCGATTGTTCCTCGATGCGGCATTTGCAATTGCCGCGACTGCGCCGATTATCGCCACCCCGGCAATGACATCGCCGACGCCGCTACGGCGGTGATGGCGGTAGCCGCGCCGGTGATAGCGGCGGTAACGATGGTTGTCCGCCGTCACATCGGCGTTGGCAAGGACCGGCGCTGCAGCGACCGGAATAGCAGGTGCGATAGTTGGCTGGCCAAGCTCGGCGGCTGCTACGGAAGGCGCCGACACGCACATGGCGGTGGCCAGAGCGGCCGAGCATACGAACCTGCGGAGATGGACCATAGTCTTTTCCCTGTCATGCGGGCGCAACATCCGGCCCGGCGTCATTCATACTTTGGGCGGCCCAGGCTTAAATCAGCCTGAACCGCCCAATGAAGTGGTTATGGGTCGCCTCGTACGCTCTCAGCGGAGCCCGCGAACGCCCTTGAAATCAAGATCGACTACCCGACCGCGGCGAATATCACAGGTAAACCGGCCGGTATCGCTGCGGCGGTTGTACCGATTGCGACGGTCATACCGATCATAACGACCATACCGGTCGTTGCGGTAGCCACCGCGATTACCATCGACCCTGATGGTGCCGCGAACGCGGAAGCCATTGCGTTTGCGATCGACATCGCGGATCTGCGTCACATCGGCGTAGCGATAGCCGTAGCGGCGCGCATCGCCCTCGGCAGCTCGTATGCACTTTTCAACCGCACGGCGGCCATAGCTCTGGCGCGAATATCCGCGGTTGTAACGATCACGATAGCGATTGCGATCGTCGTAATAGCCGCGATCGCGATCCCTGCCGGACGATAACACTGCGGCAATTCCGCCAAGGATCACTGCGCCGGCAATGACTTCGCCTGCACTGATGCCATCGTCGCGTTCATACCGATCGCGGGCGGCGGCTGGCGAAGCGGCAGCAACAGTCATCGCACCAGCGACGGCGGTTCCGACCAGGGCTTTGGAGAGGATTTTCATGTCTAAGGACCTTCCTTGCAACTGACCGAGGCGGTGCGCTCCGGTTACAAGAACGGTTCTAGGTCATGGGCAGTTAGATGAGCCTGAATTGCAACGACAGCCGCCATTCAGGAAACTACCGTGTTTTCTGAATGGCGGCTGTGAGGCAGTCGAGTTGCTTTGTTCAGTCGTCCAGTGACGTCATGTCCAGACCGGTGAACGATCCGAGAAACGCCAGTATATCCGCCGCTTCCTCGATCGCCTTATCGGTCGGCTTGCCCGATCCATGGCCCGCGCGCGTTTCGATCCGGATCAGTTGTGGGTGGTCGCCCAGATCGGCGGCCTGCAACGCGGCGATATACTTAAAGCTGTGCCCTGGAACCACACGATCGTCCGTATCGGCCGTAGTCACCAACAAGGCGGGATAAGCCGTACCGGATTTGATGTTGTGGTATGGTGAATAAGCCCGCAGCACGTTGAAGTCGGCTTCCTTCGATGGGTAGCCGTAATCGTCCACCCAGTATCGACCTGCCGTAAACCGGTCGAAACGCAGCATATCCATCACGCCGACCGCCGCATTGCCGGCGGCAAACAGATCCGGCCGCTGGTTGACCACCGCGCCGACCAGCAAACCGCCATTCGACCCGCCCTGAATGGCCAGTCCGCCGGCAGGTGTGACACCTTCCGCGATCAGGTACTCGCCCGCACCGATAAAGTCGTCGAACACGTTCTGCTTGTTATTGAGACGTCCGCCATCATGCCAAGCCTTGCCGTATTCACCGCCGCCGCGAAGGTTGGCGACGGCGTAGGCCCCGCCAGCTTCCAACCAGGCAAGACGCGATGCGGAAAAACCCGGAGTGAGCGAGATATTGAACCCGCCATAACCGTACAAGAGGGTAGGTGCCGCCTTGCCGCTATCGGCAACAGCCTTGCTGCGCACCAGAAAGAGCGGCACGCGCGTGCCGTCCTTGGATTGATAGAAACGTTGCTCGACCACAAAGTCTTCGGGATCGAAATCCACCTCGGGCTGAGCCCACACACTGCTTTCACCAGTTGCGATGTCGTAGCGATAGACCGTGCCGGGACGGTTGTAGCTGCTGAAGCTGTAAAAGGTCTCGCTCTTGTCGAACTCGCCGCCAAAGCCGCCGGCGCTGCCGATGCCCGGAAGTGCCACTTCGCGAACTTTCGCGCCATCGGTGTCGAACACCTGGATCATGCTTTTGGCGTCGCGCAAATAGCTGGCGATCAAATGGCCGCCTGCGAGCGATACGCCGCCGAGCGTTTCTTCGGCTTCGGGAATGATCGTGGTCCATTCCAGTTCATCGGCAGAGATATCGGTCGCCACAACCTTCTTCAGCGGCGCGCCATCATTGGTGGTGAAGAAGAAGCGGTCGCCGCGATTGCCGACATAGGAATAGGCGTGTTCGAAACCGGGGACAATCACACGTGTTTCGCCGCTCTCGCGGTCGATCAGGCTGACCTCGTAGCGGTCGTCGGTTCCGCTCGAGCTGGTAACGATGACGTATTTCCCGTCATCGCTTACGCCGGCGAAATGGTTGAGATCGGGGTTATCCGGCGTTTCATAAACCTTCACATCGGCGCTCTGCGGAGTGCCGAGGCGGTGAAAATATACCGTGTGGTTCTTGTTGAGAGCCTGAAAGGTCTCGCCTTCGCCAGTGGCGGGAAAGCGGCTGTAATAGAACCCGCTACCGTCCTTTGCCCAATCGAGGCCGGAGAACTTTACCCATTCAACGGTATCGTCCATGACCTCACCGGTCATCACGTCCAGCACTTTCACCGTGCGCCAGTCGCTGCCGCCATCCTGGATCGCGTATAGCAACTTGCTGCCGTCTTCGGTTGGCGACCATCCTGCCAGCGCGGTCGCGTCGTCATCCGACCAGTCGTTCGGATCGATCAGGACCCGCGCTTCACCATCGAGCCCGTCACGGACATACAGAACGGACTGGTTCTGCAGCCCATCATTGCGGCTGTAGAAATAGCGTCCGCCTTTCTCGTACGGCAGTCCGAACCGTTCGTAATCGGTCAGTTCCGTGATGCGTGCCTTCAACTGTTCGCGGCCCGGAAGATTGGCCAGAAATGCATCCGTGACAGCGTTCTGAGCCTCGACCCATTCGGCCACTTCGCTATCTACGCGCACATCGTTTTCGAGCCAACGATAGGGATCCGCAACCTGTTGTCCGAACAGCGTATCAATGACATCGCCTGCACGTGTTGCTGGATATTCGGGGGCTGTCATGGTCTCGGCGGATACCTCGTGCGCGTGGATGCTGGTGCTGGGCATTGCTGCAATCGCGAGCGCGGCGGCTCCTGCGAGAAGGGCATGGCGGATCATGGTGAGCTAACTCCGGTCTGAGAAAGAATGCATTTCAGATGTAAGCATATGCGCGAGCGATGCCAAGCGCTGCGCGTTTCATATCCGGAGAGCGTTTACACAGCCCAGCAAAAAGGGCCGGACGTTTCCGCCCGGCCCCTTGTATTACTTGGTTCGAGGTGGCGATCACGCCTCTTCGTATTCTTCTTCATCCGCGTTCATCACTGGCCCGCTGTCGAGGCCCTTGGCTTCGGGATCGCGGTCGACCAGTTCGATGATAGCCATTTGTGCGGAATCGCTGCCGCGATACCCAGCTTTGATGATCCGGGTGTAACCACCCTCACGATCGGAATACCGGTCGGCCAGCGTGTCGAACAACTTCTTAAGCTGTGTTTCGTCGAGCAGGCGGCTCTGCGCCAGGCGACGGTTGGAAAGGCCGCCACGCTTGCCTAGCGTTATCAGCTTTTCGATATAAGGGCGCAGTTCCTTGGCTTTTGGCAGGGTCGTGCTGATCTGTTCGTGCTTGATCAGCGCAGCTGCCATGTTGCGGAACAGGGCTTTGCGGTGGCCGGATTTGCGGGAAAGTTTCCGCTGGCGAATACCATGACGCATAGTGTAATCCTTCGTTCGTTATGGGCCCGTATCAGGTAGCCCGTAGCTGGCGGCGCTTGACGCTGACGCAGGGTGCGCCGCCGGAACCCGTTCAGCCGAGCAGTTCCTGCTCCAGCTTCTTGGCCATTTCCTCGATATTCTCAGGCGGCCAGCCCGGAATATCCATGCCGAGACGCAGGCCCATGCTGGACAGCACTTCCTTGATCTCATTAAGCGACTTGCGGCCAAAGTTCGGCGTCCGCAACATCTCGGCTTCAGTCTTCTGGACCAGATCGCCGATATAGATGATGTTGTCGTTCTTGAGGCAATTGGCCGAACGTACGCTCAATTCCAGCTCGTCCACCTTCTTGAGCAGGTAACGGTTGAGCTGGTTCGCGTCGCTTTCTTCCGGCTGCGCGGCAACGCCGATCATGGCACTGGACGGCTGCGGAATGCCTTCTTCGAAATGCACGAACAGCGTCAACTGGTCCTGCAGGATCCGAGCGGCGTAAGCGACCGCATCGTCCGGCGTCACGGTACCGTCGGTTTCCACCGTCAGGCTGAGCTTGTCGTAATCGAGCTCCTGACCGACACGGGCGTTTTCAACCTTGTAGCTGACCTGTCGGATCGGCGAGTACAGACTGTCGACCGGGATCAGGCCGATCGGCGCGTCGACCGGACGGTTCTGCACGGCAGGAACGTATCCCTTGCCGACGTCGACCGTCAGTTCCATGTTCAGGTTCGCGCCTTCGTCCAGATGACACAGGACGAGATCCTTGTTGAGAACGTCGATATCGCCGGTCATCGCAATATCGCCGACCTTTACAGGGCCTGGGCCGGTCGCGGAAAGCTGCAGCCGCTTGGGCCCTTCACCTTCCATCTTCAATGCGATCTGCTTCACGTTGAGCACGATATCAGTCACATCCTCGCGCACACCGGCGAGCGAGGAGAATTCGTGCAGCACGTTTTCGATCTTGATCGAGGTAACGGCAGCGCCCTGCAGGCTGGACAGCAGCACGCGGCGCAGCGCGTTGCCGAGCGTCAGGCCAAAGCCACGCTCCAGCGGTTCAGCCACGAAAGTGGACTTGCGCTTCTTGTCGCCGCCATCCTTGACGTCGAGCTGCGTGGGTTTCTTCAGTTCCTGCCAGTTCTTGGTGTTGACGGACATGGATTTCCCCTGGGGTATGAAAACAGACGGGACCGGTTGCGCCGTGGTAGCGCGTCCGGTCCGTGAAACCGCCGGCGAAGGACACTCCCTCGCCGGCAAAAGCGGATCAGACGCGGCGGCGCTTGGAAGGCCGGACGCCATTATGCGGGATTGGCGTCACGTCGCGGATCGACGTGATGGTGAACCCGACGGCAGCCAGACCCCGAAGCGCGCTTTCGCGGCCCGAACCGGGGCCTTTGACTTCGACTTCCAGCGTACGGACGCCGTGTTCGGCAGCCTTCTTGCCAGCATCGTCGGCTGCGACCTGCGCCGCATAGGGAGTCGATTTGCGACTGCCCTTGAAGCCCATGGCGCCGGCGCTCGACCAGCTGATGGCATTGCCCTGTGCGTCGGTGATGGTGATCATCGTGTTGTTGAAGCTGGCGTTGATGTGCGCAACACCGCTGGAAATGTTCTTCTTGTCGCGTTTTCTGACGCGGCCTGGTTCGCGAGCCATTATTCGTATTCCTCGTATCGAGAGAAGGGAAAAGCGTGAGGGCGAACATGCCGCCCATTCCGCTTACTTCTTCTTGCCGGCGATCGGCTTGGCCTTACCCTTGCGGGTACGGGCGTTGGTGTGCGTGCGCTGTCCACGAACGGGCAGACCGTTCCGGTGACGCAAGCCGCGATAGGACCGCAGATCCATCAGACGCTTGATGTTCATCGCGGTTTCGCGGCGCAGATCACCTTCCACCTGATGGTCGGCGTCGATCGTTTCCCGGATTTGCAGGATTTCCGCATCGGTCAGATCCTGCACGCGCGTGGCGTGATCGATACCAAGTTTGTCGGCGATCTGCACAGCGGTCGTGCGACCGATACCGTGCAGATAGGTGAGCGCGATAATCACGCGCTTGTTTGTTGGAATATTAATTCCGGCAATACGAGCCACTTATTTCTCCATGCTCCACAGGGGTGCCGTTGTTCCGGAATCGGATACGACCTGCCGCCTATCTCATAGCGTTCAAATATTCCGCAACATCGCTGCCATCGCAAAATCCCCAAAAACTGGGTGTTTTCGCAAAAAAGCAAAAAGCCCGGATAGCGCGCCATTAAGTAAGGGGCACCTGCCGGACTCGATCAACGTTACCGAATATGTTGCGCGAATAGGGAGATTCGCAGCCCGCGTCAACAGCGAGTGCGCAATGTCCAACGAAACCGGATGCACCCCGGATCGCTGAGCTACCATCTACACCCGATCTACAAATTCGTCAAAAGGGGCCTAGAGCCAAATCAATCGTCTGCCATGGCGTCTATCAACGAACCTACATCGTTGGGGCTAGTCGTATCAATAGCGGGTCCGGGCTTGCCATTTGTTGCAGCGCCGTTTTCTCCAGCACTCCTTGCCTTTGATTTTTCGTCTGAATCATCGTTCGCGGCAGAGCCTTCCCCGGCACCACTTGGTTCCGGTGTAACGACGCCAAGCTTCATGCCCAGGCGCGCGAGTTGCTCGTTCATGACCATGTCCACGGCTTTCGAGATCGTCGCGACATCGAACCTGAAGTATCCGCCCACCACATATTCGAACAGAATACGGGTGCCGCCCGGCACTTCTTTCAAGGTGATTGTAAGCACCCCATCCACCGGTTCGCTTTGCAGTGGGCCAAGGCCGCCTCGCATTCGCAGTACGCGTGGTGGATCGGCCTGCACCACAGTCATATGACGCGAACTGCCGCGCTGGATGCCTTCGGGCACTCCGGCCTGCTCGTCGAGCAATTCGCAAAAGCAGCCGCCTGCCTGCGCGCTGAGATACAGGTTTGCAGCCTTGCCCGACCAGGTATGCGTATCGCTCCACCAGTCCTCCGGCTGTACCAGCATCTGCCAGGCCTCATACGGCGTCGCATCGACAACAAGTCCAGCCCGCGTAACGAAACCGCGCTCGTCCTGAATCATCACCTTGGCTTGTGCGGGTTCGGCAGTCGCAGCTAGCAAAGACATTGCGATCAGAGCCGCAGCAAATATACGTGTCACAGAACTACTCCGGCATAGTGCGGTGCCCATAGGTAGCACACAGCCGCCAAGAGCTTTTTCAACGGCAAGCATAGCGAAGCGTCCGGCCAAAACCAGAGACGAGTTTCATGACGGCTATGTTTCATGCGGAAATCGTAATTAAGCCGGCCTAGCCGAGAATATCATCGATCTTGGCAGCAACAGTATCGATGTCTGCCATGCCGTCGATCCTGCTTACGATCCCGCGTGCGTCGTAAATTGGCAGGATCGGCGCAGTTTTGGCGCGATACTCGGCCATACGGTTTCGCACGGTTTCAGCGTTGTCGTCCGGCCGCCGCTTGAAATCGGTGGAGCCGCATTCGTCACAGATGCCCTCGACCTTGGGTTGTTTGAAAACGTCGTGATAGCCCGCGCCGCAATTGGCGCAGGTAAAGCGCCCGGTGATACGCTCGACCAAGGCGTCTTCGTCCACACCAAGTTCGATGACGTGATTTAGCTTGCGGTCGTGGCTTTCGAGTAAAACGTCGAGCGCCTCAGCCTGTGCGGCGGTACGAGGATAGCCATCGAAGATTGCCCCGCTTCCGGCATCCAGCGCATGCAACTCAGCATCGATGAGCGCGCTTACTATATTATCGGAAACGAGCCCGCCAGCGTCCATGACGGCCTTCGCCTGCAATCCGACCGGCGTACCGGCATTGACGGCAGCGCGCAGCATATCGCCGGTCGATAGCTGTTTCATCCCATGCTGCTCGACGAGCCGGTGGGCCTGTGTGCCCTTACCCGCGCCGGGCGGCCCAAGGAGAATGATGTTCATGCTTAAGCCCCTGCCCTGCGCGCAATTTCCGCGAGTTAGCGGTTCCGGCCCTTCAACTTGGCCTTTTTGATCAGGTCGCCATATTGGTGCGCCAACAAGTGCGACTGGACCTGGCTGATGGTATCGACCGTGACGTTCACTACAATGAGCAGGCTGGTACCGCCAAGGAACAACGGAATGCCCGTCTGTGCGATCATATATTCCGGAATCACACACACCAGCGTCAGATAAATCGCGCCGACCACGGTGACACGGGTCAAGACGTAATCAAGATAGTCTGCCGTGCGTTTTCCCGGGCGGATACCGGGAATGAATCCGCCATTCTTCTTCAGGTTCTCCGATGTTTCCTCGGGGTTGAAGACCACCGCCGTATAGAAGAAACAGAAGAAGATGATGCCCGCCGCATAAAGCAACATGTAAATCGGCTGCCCGTGCTGCAGGTAGAAGTTCAGGAAATCGATCACGCCGCCTGTGGTGGAATCGCTATCAACGCTTTCGCCTGCAAACTGGCTAATTGTCAGCGGCAGCAGCAGCAGCGAACTGGCGAAGATCGGCGGGATAACGCCCGCCGTGTTCAGCTTGAGCGGCAAATGGCTGCGGTCGGCCTGCATCATGCCGCGCTGCGTCGCACGCTTGGGATACTGGATCAGCAGTCGCCGCTGGGCACGCTCGAAAAAACAGATGATGAGGATTAAAGCGATCACCATCACGATAAATCCGATGACAACCGCGGTACCGATCGTACCCTCGGAATACCCGGTAAACATATTGGCGGTGAAGCCCGGGAACTGAGCGACAATCCCGGCCATAATGATCAGCGATACACCATTACCAATACCGCGACTGGTGATCTGCTCACCCATCCAGAGCAGGAACATGGTACCACCGACCAGGCTAATGATGCAGCCAACATAGAACATGGTGCTCGGGTCCACGGCGAAGCCCTGCACTTCCGCATTTCGCGCAATGAAAAAGCCCTGCACCACGGTAAGGAACACAGTGCCGTACCGAGTATACTGGTTCAGCTTCTGCCGACCGCTGGCACCTTCCTTTTTCAGGGCCGCAAGCGAAGGGTGAAGCGCTGCCGCCAGCTGGATCACGATCGATGCCGTGATATACGGCATCAGGCCCAGCGAAATCAGCGAGTAATTCTCCAGCGCGCCGCCCGAGAACATGTTGAACATGCCAAGGATGCCGCCTTGGGTCCGCTCCACGAAGGATGCGAGCGCAACCGGGTCGATTCCGGGAAGCGGTACAAAGCTGAGGAAGCGAAACGCAATCAGTACACCGACGGTGAACCAGATACGCTTCTTGAGTTCCGTCGCCTTGGAAAAATTGGCGAGGCTCAGATTGCTGGCGAGATTGTCGGCGTTCGATGCCATCGGTCTGGGTCAATCCTAGCGTGACGCCGGGAGTGTCCGCAGATGCGGGGCCCGGCCTTGACGGGAACACATAGGAAGCGGGGGGCCGGTTGCCCAGCCCCCCGTTCGAAGTTGTCCGTTACTTGTCGGCCTTTTTCGCCGCTTTAGCTTTCCCGCTAGCCTTCTTATTGGCTCGCGGATCGGCCTTCGCACCTTCGGCACGAGGTTTGCTCGGCTTGGCGCTGGGTGCGACGATAGCTTGTACGGTTACACTGCCACCGGCCTTTTCGACCGCTCCAACTGCGCCCTTACTGGCGCCGGCAACAATGAATTTGGCCTTGGTCTTCAATTCGCCCTTGCCTAGCAGCCGGACACCGTCCTTACCGCCACGCCCGATACCGGCCGCCTGCAATGCCGCGTGATCGATATCCTTCTTGGCGTCGAGCTTACCCGCATCGATGAACTTCTGGACCATGCCCAGGTTCACTTCGGCGTAATCCTTGCCGAACGGGTTGTTGAAGCCGCGCTTTGGCAAACGCATGTGGAGCGGCATCTGGCCGCCTTCGAAACCGTTGATGGACACGCCTTCACGGCTCTTCTGGCCCTTCTGGCCGCGCCCTGCGGTAACGCCCTTGCCGGACCCGATACCGCGACCGACGCGCATACGCTTGTTGCGGGCGCCGGGATTGTCGCGAATTTCATTAAGTTTGATAGACATACTGCACTCGCTTTCGCTTTTTTCGCGCTGTGAAGCTTGCGCTTCTGGGAAACAGACCCGCCTCGGCTTCCACCGGGGCCGTATCTAATTAATCGACGACTGCCACGAGATGGGGCAGCTTGGCGATGGCACCACGAACTTCTGCGGTGTCTTCCAGTTCGACGACCTTGTGCATCTTGTTGAGCCCCAGCCCCACGAGAGTGGCGCGTTGGTCTTTCGGACGGCGGATCGGGCTACCGATCTGCTTCACCTTGATTTTAGCCATGCGAATTACTCCGTAACCGCTGCAGCGTCGGCCTTGGCCTCGGCTTCGGATGCGCCGCCGCGACCCAGAAGGTCGGCGACTTTCTTGCCGCGACGCTGGGCAACCGACTTCGGCGAAGTCTGGTTGGTCAGCGCGTCGAACGTGGCGCGGATCATGTTGTATGGGTTGGACGTGCCGACCGACTTGGTCACCACATCGGCAACGCCAAGGCTTTCGAACACAGCGCGCATCGGACCACCGGCAATGATGCCCGTACCTGGAGGAGCCGTGCGGATCTCGACCTTGCCGGCACCGAAACGGCCCTTGTTGTCGTGATGCAGCGTGCGGCCTTCCTTCAGCGAAACGCGGATCATGTGCTTGCGCGCAGCCGCAGTCGCCTTGGTAATGGCTTCGGGTACTTCGCGTGCCTTGCCCTTGCCGAAGCCAACCCGGCCGGAGCCATCGCCAACAACAACCAATGCTGCAAAACCGAAGCGCTTACCACCCTTAACCGTCTTGGAGACGCGGTTGATATGGACCAGCTTCTCGATGATGCCATCATCTGGCTCATCGCGGCCGCCACGGCGATTGTCACGTCCACCACGACCACGATTACCGCCCGGGCCACCGCCCCGATTGCCACCAGAGCCACCGCCCCGATTGCCACCGCGTCCAGCATTTGCAGCAGGCGCAGAAGCGTTGGCATCTGCCTGGGTGCGCGCAGGAGGCGTGGAAGCACCCGCAGCTGACTGGTTGTCTGCCGCTTCGGTCGAAGCCACAGTCGGAGTCGGCGTAGAGCCGGCGTTGTCGACCTTGGGCTGTTCCGGCACAGCGTGCTCGGTTTCGACCTTGGTCACTTCTTCTACCTTCGGCACATCGGCCTTGGGCGCGGTATCTTCGGTTTTCTTGTCATCAGCCATAATTTAAAACTCCAGCCCGCCTTCGCGGGCGGCGTCGGCAAGCGCTTTCACGCGGCCGTGAAAAAGGAAACCGCCGCGATCGAACACGACAGTCGTCACACCGGCCTTCTTGGCTGCAGCTGCGATATCGGTACCGACTTTCGAAGCAGCATCTACATTCGCACCAGAGCTCTTCGCGCCAAGTGTGCTTGCAGCGGCAACCGTCTTACCGGCGGCATCGTCGATGATCTGAGCGTAGATGTGCGCGCCGGTGCGGTGCACCGACAAACGCGGCTTACCACCGGCGCGGGATTTAAGCGCAGTCCGCACACGACGGCGGCGGCGTTCGAAAAGGGAAAGTTTGGCCATCTTACTTCTTCTTCCCTTCCTTGCGGAAGATGTACTCGCCGCGATACTTGATGCCCTTGCCCTTATACGGCTCAGGCTTGCGCCAGCGGCGGACTTCGGCGGCGAACTGGCCGACTTCCTGCTTGTCCATCCCATTCACTTCAATGGTGGTCTGGTCAGGCGTTTTGACAGTAAGGCCTTCGGGGATGTCAATATCGACATCGTGGCTGTAGCCGAGCTGCAGGTTCAGGATTTTGCCCTTGACTGCTGCGCGATAACCGACGCCATTGATCTCGAGAACCTTGGAGAAACCTTCGGTAACGCCTTCGACCAAATTGGACACAAGTGTGCGCTGCATGCCCCAGAAGGCTTGCGCCTGCTTGGTGTCGTTAGCGGGCTTCACCTGGATTTCGTCACCCTCGACCTTGTAGTCGATCAGTTCCGACAGGCCGAGTGTCAAAGTGCCCTTGGGGCCCTTCACGCTCAGCACATTGCCATCGATATTTGCGGTCACACCATTCGGAATGGCGACTGCCTTCTTTCCGATACGGCTCATCAGAACACCTCCGCGAGCACTTCGCCGCCGACGTTCTCGGTGCGCGCTTCGTTATCCGAAAGCACACCGCGAGGGGTCGAGACGATAGTAATGCCAAGGCCGTTGCGCACGGTCGGAAGTTCTTTCGAACCCGAATATACGCGGCGGCCAGGCTTCGACACGCGGGCCACATGCTTGATAGCAGGCTCGCCTTCGAAATATTTCAGTTCGATACGCAACGCCTTGTGCGCGCCGGTCTCATCTTCGGCATAGCCACGGATGTAGCCTTCGCGCTGAAGCACTTCGAGAACGTTCGCACGCAGTTTGGACGCAGGCGAGAGAACAGAGTCCTTCTTTGCCTGTTGCCCGTTGCGGATGCGGGTGAGCATATCACCCAGGGGATCGGTCATAGCCATCTGTCAGATCCTCACCAGCTCGACTTCGTGACACCGGGGATCAGGCCCTTGTTGGCCAGATTCCGGAGCTCGATGCGATTAAGGCCGAACTTGCGGTAATAGCCGCGCGGGCGGCCGGTGGTGGTGCAGCGGTTGCGCACACGCGTGGGGTTCGCGTTGCGCGGCAATTCCGCCAGTTTGAGACGTGCAATCAAACGCTCGCTCTCGTCGAGCGACTTGTCGTCGGCCACAGCTTTCAGCTTTTCGTATTTCGCTGCATACTGCTTGACCAGCTTCTTGCGCCGCTCATTCTTGTTAATGGAACTCAGTTTCGCCATTGGACTTAAGCTCTCTTCCTTGTCTCGGACAATAGCCGCACCGCTTACGCGGCGGCCTTTTCGTCTTCAGCCGATGCTTCGGCGGCCTCGGGGGCGGGGAACGGGAAACCGAACAGGCGCAGCAATTCGCGCGCTTCATCGTCGGTCTTTGCGGAGGTGGTGACGATCACGTCGAGGCCGCGGACGACGTCGATACGATCATAGCTAATTTCAGGAAACACGATCTGCTCCTTCAGGCCCATGGCGTAATTGCCATTACCATCAAAGCTTTTCGGGTTGAGCCCACGGAAATCCCGAATGCGGGGCATTGCGATAGTCACCAGACGGTCAACGAATTCGTACATCCGTTCACGGCGAAGGGTTACCTTCGTACCGATCGGCATGCCTTCGCGAAGCTTGAACTGAGCGATCGACTTCTTCGCCTTGGTGATGACCGGCTTCTGGCCCGCGATCAATGCGAGTTCCTCGGCAGCGGTCTGGACCTTCTTCTTGTCCTGGCTCGCCTCACCCACACCCATGTTAAGCGTGATCTTTTCGATCTTGGGCACTTCGAGACGGTTCTTGTAACCGAACTTTTCAGTCATCGCCTTGACGATCTCGTCGTCATAGCGCTGGCGCATACGTGGCGCGGTGTTCTTTTGATCAGCCATCGATCGTCTCTCCGGACTTCACGGCCACGCGGACCTTCTTGCCGTCCTTTTCCTCGAAACGGACGCGAGTGGGCTTGCCGTCCTTCGGATCCGCAACAGCAACCTTGGCCATGTGCATCGGAGCCGGAATACGGTCGATCCCGCCCTGCGGATTGGCTTGGCTGGGCTTACGATGACGGGTCATCACATTGATGCCTTCCACCAGAACCTTGCCATCCTTGGGCATGACTTGTGTGACGGTACCGGTGCGGCCCCGGTCACGGCCCGAAAGCACAACGACGTTGTCGCCTTTCTTAATCTTGGCAGAACCCATCACAGCACCTCCGGCGCGAGCGAAATGATCTTCATGAACCCGCGGCCGCGCAATTCGCGAACCACAGGGCCAAAGATACGCGTACCGATGGGCTCTTCCGTCTTGTTGACGAGCACGGCAGCGTTGCTGTCGAAGCGGATAACGCTGCCATCGGGGCGGCGTACATCCTTGCGGGTCCGAACGATGACGGCACGGTGTACGTCGCCCTTCTTGACCTTCGCGCGGGGCTGGGCTTCCTTTACGGAAACCACGATCACGTCGCCTACGGATGCGAAACGGCGCTTTGAGCCGCCCAGTACCTTGATGCACTGGACGCGCTTGGCGCCGCTATTGTCCGCGACGTCGAGATTGGATTGCATCTGGATCATCGATCCGGTTCCTTCTCATTTGGCTTGCCGGAACAAGTCCGGCAGTTCCTTCGTCAGTCCTGCCGCAGATGCGACAGAGCGATTGCTTATTCGGCGTCAGCCGCCTCGGCTTCTTTTTCTGCCTTGGCCTTGGCCCCTGCTTCGGCCTTGGCCTTTGCAGCTGCCTGGGCTTCAGCGGGAGCGCCCGTCGGCGTAGCTTCAGCGACATCGAGATCAGCGGCCACGGCCACACCCTTCGATGCCTGTACGCGGTCGATCACCGTCCATGTCTTCGTCTTGGAGATCGGCTTCGTCTCCTCGATGCGGACTGTGTCGCCGATCACGTACTCGTTCGTCTCGTCATGCGCGTGATACTTTTTCGAACGGCGGATGATCTTCCCGTAAAGCGGGTGCTTCACCTTGCGCTCGACCTTCACAGTCACGGTCTTGTTCGTCTTGTCCGAGGTTACGGTCCCGGTCATGATACGTTTGGGCATCGTTAAACTCCTCAGGCCGCGCTGGATTTGGCCGATGCTGCGGAACGTTCGTTCTGCAACGTCTTGATCAGCGCAATCGCGCGGCGAACTTCCTTGATCCGGGCAGGCCGTTCCAACTGGTTGGTAGCTGCCTGAAAGCGCAGGTTGAACTGCTCGCGCTTCAATTCGACGAGGCTTTCGGTAAGCTGGTCGTCAGACTTGGTGCGCATATCTTCCACGGTGGATTTGGTATCTGCCATGCTCAACCCTCCAGGTGCGAGGTGTCGCCGAGGCGGGCGACAACCTTCGTCTTGATGGGAAGCTTCATCGCGGCGCGGCTGAACGCTTCTGCCGCAAGCGGACCGGCAACGCCGTCCAGCTCGAACAGAATGCGACCTGGCTTCACACGAGCGGCCCAGTATTCCACGGAACCCTTACCCTTACCCTGACGGACTTCGGCAGGCTTCTTGGACACTGGCACGTCGGGGAAGACGCGGATCCACAAACGGCCCTGACGCTTCATATGACGCGTAATTGCACGGCGAGCGGCTTCGATCTGGCGCGCGGTAATACGCTCAGGCTCTAGGGCCTTAAGACCATAAGATCCGAAGTTCAGGGTCGTTCCGCCTTTGGCAGAGCCCTTGATCCGGCCTTTGAAGGCCTTGCGATACTTGTGTTTTTTTGGTTGCAGCATTGCTTTTCTCTATCCCTGGCAGTCCGCCCTAGCGGGCAGGCCTTACGCCGGATGTCTGTGCTTCCATCATGAGGCGATCTTGCGCGGTCGGATCGTGGCCAAGGATCTCGCCCTTGAAGATCCAGACCTTGATACCGATGATCCCATATGCCGTCAGCGCTTCGGCTTCGGCATAATCGACATTGGCGCGGAGCGTATGCAAAGGCACGCGGCCTTCACGGTACTGTTCGACACGGGCGATTTCCGCGCCGCCGAGACGACCGCCACAAACGATCTTGATGCCCTCAGCGCCCAAACGCATGGCGGACTGCATCGCGCGCTTCATTGCACGGCGGAACGCAATCCGGCGGATCAGCTGGTCAGCGATACCGGTAGCAACGAGCTTGGCATCGATTTCCGGCTTGCGAATTTCGACGATATTCAGCTTCACTTCGCTCAACGTCATTTTCGCCAGAGCGCCACGCAGCTTCTCGATATCCGCGCCCTTTTTGCCGATAATGACGCCGGGACGCGCTGCATAGATCGATACGCGGCAAAGCTTCGCCGGACGCTCGATCACAACCTTGGAAATCGCAGCCTGTGGCAGCGAACCCATGATGTGCTTGCGGATCTCGATGTCTTCCTTGAGCAGCTGCGCATAATCACGCCCTTCGGCGTACCAGCGGCTGTCCCAAGTGCGGTTGATCTGGAGCCGTAGACCGATCGGATTACTCTTCTGACCCATCTTACGCCTCCTCTTCTTCGTGTTCGCGCACAACAATCCGCAGCCGGCTAAACGGCTTCAGGATACGTGTCGACTTACCGCGACCGCGTGTGTGGAACCGCTTCATTGTGATCGCCTTGCCGACGCTCGCCTCGGCAACGATCAGCGCGTCGACATCCAGGTTATGGTTGTTCTCGGCGTTGGCGATTGCGGACGACAGCACCTTGAACGCGTCGCGAGCCATGCCCTTCTTGGAGAAGGTCAGGATGTTGAGCGCCTCTTCGGCCTTCTTGCCACGGATCAGTTCAGCGACGAGATTGAGCTTCTGCGCGGAACCACGAATTGTGGTACCCACAGCAAGAGCCTCGTTCTCGGCCACGCGGCGCGGAGTTTTTGCCTTGCCCATTATCGCTTGCCCTTCTTATCGGACGCATGACCAGGGAACGTACGCGTTGGCGCAAATTCACCGAGCTTGTGACCGACCATGTCTTCCGACACGGATACCGGGATAAACTTGTGACCGTTATAGACATTGAACGTCAGCCCAACGAATTGCGGCAGGACCGTGCTGCGGCGCGACCAGGTCTTGATCGGCTTGTTGCTGCTCGCTTCCTGTGCGTCTTCTGCCTTCTTAAGCAGGGACAGCTCCACGAACGGACCCTTCCATACGGAACGTGCCATGTCCGTTACCTCTTCTTCTTGGCGTGACGCGAACGGATAATCATCTTGTCCGTCTGCTTGTTCTTGCGAGTGCGGGCGCCCTTGGTCGGCTTGCCCCAAGGCGTAACCGGATGGCGACCACCGCTGGTCTTGCCTTCACCACCACCATGCGGGTGATCGACAGGGTTCTTGGCGACACCGCGGGTAAGTGGCTTAACGCCCATCCAGCGCTTGCGGCCGGCCTTGCCCAGGTTCTGGTTCTGGTTGTCGGGGTTCGACACCGCGCCAACCGTACCCATGCAATCGGCGCGCAGATAACGCTGCTCGCCAGAGTTGAGACGGACCATGACCATGCCACGGTCGCGGCCGACGAGCTGGACGTAAGCCCCGGCGGAACGGGCAATCTGCCCACCCTTGCCCGGCTTCATCTCCACATTGTGGATAATGGTGCCAACAGGCATCTGACCCAGAAGCATGGCGTTGCCGGGCTTCGTATCGACTTTCTCACCAGCGATGACCTTATCACCAACCGCGAGGCGTTGCGGGGCGAGAATATAAGCCATCTCGTCATCGGTGTACTTGATGAGTGCGATGAAAGCAGTGCGGTTTGGATCGTATTCAATCCGTTCCACGGTGCCTTCCACGTCCCACTTCCGACGCTTGAAATCGATGAAGCGATACTTCTGCTTGTGACCGCCGCCGATGCCGCGCGAGGTGATGTGCCCCTTATTGTTGCGGCCACCAGTCTTGCGCTTGCCCTCGGTCAGCGACTTGACCGGCTTGCCCTTGAACAGGCCGGACTTGTCGACGAGGATCAGGCCGCGACGGGCGGGAGTGGTCGGTTTATAATTCTTGAGTGCCATGGTTCGCCTCAGATCCCGCTGGTGACGTCGATGGAGTCACCTTCGGCCAGTGTGATAATGGCCTTCTTGAAATCGGAACGCTTGTAAGGTTTGCCCTTCCAGCGCTTACTCTTGCCCTTGGTCACGATCGTGTTCACGTTCGTGACCTTCACGTCGAACAGAGCCTCGATCGCTTCCTTGATCTGCGGCTTCGTGCTGTCGTTCGCGACCTTGAAAACGACGCCGTTATACTCGGACAGCAGCGTCGACTTCTCGGTGATGTGGGGGGCGAGGACGACGTCGTAATGACGCGCGTCCACACCGTTTTTCGTGTCCTTAGCCATCGAAACGGGCCTCCAGCTTTTCGACCGCATCCTTGGTGAGGACCAGCGTATCGTGCTTCAGGATGTCATAGACGTTGGCGCCCATCGCCGGCATCACATTGACGCCCGGGAGGTTGCCGGCAGCCTTGGTAAAGCTGTCATTCACAGCTTCCCCGTCGATCACCAGAACCTTGCCGCCCCAACCCTGCTTTTCGAAGTGTCCCTTCAAAGCCTTGGTCTTGGCATCTTTCAGTTCCAGCGTATCGACAACGACCAGCGCGTCTTTCGCCTTGCTCGACAAGGCCATTTTCAGGCCGAGCGCGCGGATTTTCTTGTTCAGCGAGGGATTGAAATCCCGCTTGCGTGGGCCGTGGGCCTTACCGCCGCCGATGAAGATTGGAGCGCCGCGATCACCGTGACGAGCGCCGCCCGAACCCTTCTGTGGGCCGTGCTTGGCGCCGGTACGGGCAACATCGGCACGCTCCCGGGCAGGCCGTGCAGTCGCGCGCCGCTTTTCCAGCTGCCACGTCACAACGCGGTGCAGGATATCGGCACGCGGCTCGACACCGAACACGGCGTCGTTAAGCTCGACATCACCAGATGCCTTGCTGCCGTCGATTTTTTGGACCTTCACCTTCATCGGTTCAGCCCTCCTTACCATCATCATCCGAAGCCGTTTTGGCCTCCGACGGATTGTTGACCGGGTCGATCGTCGCACCAGGCTCGCCCGCGGGAGCGATTTCCGATGCCGCACCGGCTTCTTGCTCTTCAAGCAGCTTGGCCTGCAGTTCCGGCGAAACTTCCGGCGTTACTTCATGCTCTGCCGCGCCTTCCACAAGACCGGGCTTCGCATCATCAGAAGCAGTTTCAGCGGCGTTACGTCGCATGG
Source organism: Alteripontixanthobacter maritimus (assembly GCF_003340475.1). Lineage (NCBI taxonomy): Bacteria > Pseudomonadati > Pseudomonadota > Alphaproteobacteria > Sphingomonadales > Erythrobacteraceae > Alteripontixanthobacter > Alteripontixanthobacter maritimus. Next base: position 1,481,547 of record NZ_QBKA01000002.1, read on the forward strand.
CACCGGGGAACGGCGCCTCCGAAGGCATCGGTAGCTTCACAGCATCCCGAACCATCATCCAACCATTCTTGGTGCCGGGTACGGAACCCTTAACGAAAATCAGGCCACGCTCAGCATCGGTGCGAACCACTTCAAGGTTCTGCTGGGTACGCTGACGGTCACCCATGTGGCCGGCCATTTTCTTGTTCTTGAAAACCTTGCCGGGATCCTGCCGCTGACCGGTCGAACCGTGCGAGCGGTGAGAAACGGAAACACCGTGAGTGGCGCGCAGACCGCCGAAGTTCCAACGCTTCATGGCACCGGCAAAGCCTTTACCCTGCGTATAACCCGTCACGTCGATCTTCTGACCAGCGATAAAGTGATCTGCAGTGATAGTAGCGCCGACGGGAAGCAAGGCCTCTTCGTCGTTCAAGCGGAATTCCGCGACCTTCATCTTCAAACCGACTTCTGCCTTCGCAAAGGCTTCACGCTGCGGTTTGTTGACGTTTTTCTGCTTCGCCGTGCCCGAACCGACCTGCAGCGCGACGTAGCCGTCACGGTCCATGGTGCGGTGCGACACGACCTGGCAATCTTCCAGAGCAAGGACGGTAACGGGCACGTGCCGGCCATCCTCCTGGAAGAGGCGGGTCATCCCGATCTTCTTTGCGATAACGCCTGTGCGCATCGTACGAACTCCTCAACAGAGGCACCCCGGCTCATCCGAGGTGCTTGTCAGCCCAATTGTTCGATACGTCGCCCCGTCCGGGCTAACTGTCACCGCTTGCACGGCAACGAGACGGGGGACGCTTGCCCGGAGTTTCCGGAGGTATCCCAGTGTCTTGCGGGGCCTTCGCCCCACTCCGGACCAAGTCCGGAGGTAGTCTGAACTTGCCGTTAGGCCAGCTTGATTTCGACGTTTACACCAGCTGCGAGGTCGAGCTTCATCAGCGCATCCACCGTCTGGGCGTTTGGCTGAACGATATCAAGCAGCCGCTTGTAGGTACGCACCTCGAACTGCTCGCGCGACTTCTTGTCGATGTGCGGGCCGCGGTTCACGGTGAATTTCTCAATGCGCGTCGGCATGGGAATGGGGCCACGAATAAGCGCGCCGGTGCGGCGGGCCGTTTCCGCAATCTCGCCAGTTGCCTGATCGAGTACGCGGTGGTCAAACGCCTTCAGGCGAATGCGAATATTCTGAGCTTCCATAACCTATACCGATGCGAAAGAGCCGAGGAGCATTCCGGCGAGGCCGACACACTCCCAAAAATAAAGAGCCGCCCGCCTTCCGGCGAACCGGATAGGGGCGACCCCAAACCAAAACCTGACCGGCGGGAGACGAATCCCCCGCCGGTGAGCCAAGCCTATATTACTTAGTGATCTCGCTGACAACCCCGGAACCAACAGTCCGGCCACCTTCGCGGATAGCGAAGCGGAGACCTGGGTCCATGGCGATCGGTGCGATTAGCTTGACGTTGATCGTCACGTTGTCGCCAGGCATCACCATTTCGGTGCCTTCGGGAAGGATTACTTCACCGGTGACGTCCGTCGTGCGGAAGTAGAACTGCGGGCGATAGTTGGCGAAGAACGGCGTGTGACGGCCGCCTTCGTCCTTCGAAAGCACATACACTTCGGCGCTGAATTCGGTGTGCGGGTTGACCGAACCGGGCTTGGCCAGAACCTGACCACGCTCGACGTCTTCACGGCCGACGCCGCGAACCAGTGCACCGATGTTGTCACCAGCTTCACCGCGATCAAGCAACTTGCGAAACATCTCGACGCCGGTCACGGTCGTCTTGCCCGTGTCCTTGATGCCGACGATTTCAACTTCGTCACCAACATTCACGATGCCGGTTTCGACACGGCCGGTGACAACCGTACCGCGACCGGAGATCGAGAACACGTCCTCGATCGGCATCAGGAACGGCTTGTCGACCGGACGGTCGGGCTGCGGAATGTGCTCGTCGACAGCCTTCATCAGTTCGATGATGGAGTTCTTGCCGATTTCGTCGTCACGACCCTCGAGAGCAGCCAGAGCCGAACCCTTGACGATAGCGATGTTGTCACCATCGAAATCATAGGCGGACAGAAGCTCACGGACTTCCAGTTCGACGAGCTCGAGGATTTCCTCATCATCGACCTGGTCGACCTTGTTCATGTACACGACCAGCGCAGGCACGCCGACCTGGCGAGCAAGCAGGATGTGCTCACGTGTCTGCGGCATCGGGCCGTCAGCAGCGTTCACAACCAAGATTGCGCCATCCATCTGGGCGGCACCGGTGATCATGTTCTTCACGTAATCGGCGTGGCCCGGGCAATCGACGTGCGCATAGTGGCGCGCTTCGGTTTCGTATTCCACGTGGGCGGTCGAGATCGTGATGCCGCGCTCGCGCTCTTCAGGAGCCTTGTCGATGTTTGCGAAATCGACAGCAGCGCCGCCGTTGACTTCAGCCATCACCTTGGTGATTGCTGCCGTCAGTGTGGTCTTGCCATGGTCGACGTGACCAATGGTGCCGATGTTGCAGTGCGGCTTGTTCCGCTCGAATTTTTCCTTCGCCATGTCTCAATAACCTTTGTCTGAAATTATGTCTTTTTGCGGGTTTTGGACGGCGCCCGCGAAACAGGCGCCGCCCCTAAACGGTAAGCCTGCCTTAAGCAAGCTTCTCCTTGACCTCCTGCGCCACGCTCGCCGGCACTTCTTCATAGTGCGAGAACTGCATGGAGTAGTTTGCGCGGCCCTGGCTGAATGAACGCAGCTCGTTCACGTAACCAAACATGTTGGCCAGCGGGACCATAGCTTCGACGGCCTGCGCATTGCCGCGGGTGTCGGTGCCCTGGATCTGCCCGCGACGCGAGTTGAGATCGCCGATCACATCGCCGAGGTAATCCTCGGGCGTGATGACTTCCACTTTCATCACCGGCTCGAGCAGTTTGATGCCGCCGCGCTCCGCCGCTTCACGCATCGCACCGCGACCGCAAATTTCGAAAGCCACCGTACTGGAGTCGACGTCATGGTAGGCGCCGTCCGTCAGCTGGATGGTGAAATCGATGATCGGGAAGCCGATCAGGTAACCGCTGTCGGCCTGTTCGCGCATGCCCTTCTCGAGGCTTGGAATATATTCGCGAGGAATATTACCGCCCTTGATGCTATCCTCGAACACGATGCCCTGGCCGCGTTCACCCGGAATGAAGGTCGCCTTGGCACGGGCAAACTGCCCGGAACCACCCGACTGCTTCTTGTGGGTGTAATCGACATCGATCTGGCGACCGAGCGATTCGCGATAGGCCACCTGGGGTGCACCCACATTGGCCTCGACCTTGAATTCGCGCTTCATCCGGTCGACCAGAATGTCGAGGTGAAGCTCGCCCATTCCCTTGATGATGGTCTGGCCGGATTCGTGATCGGTCGTGACGCGGAAGCTTGGGTCTTCGGCAGCCAGACGATTGAGCGCAACGCCCATCTTTTCCTGGTCGGCCTTGGTCTTCGGCTCCACGGAGAGTTCGATCACGGGATCGGGGAATTCCATGCGTTCCAGAATGATCGGATGCGCCATGTCGCACAGGGTATCGCCCGTCGTGGTGTCCTTCATCCCCGCGATGGCAACGATGTCGCCGGCAAAGGCTTCCTCGATATCCTCGCGGTTGTTGGAATGCATCAGCAGCATACGGCCGATCTTTTCCTTCTTCTCCTTGACGGAGTTCAGGACCTGACCCTTGGCGAGCATGCCGGAATAGATGCGCGTGAAAGTCAGCGAGCCCACGAACGGATCGTTCATGATCTTGAACGCCAGAGCGCTGAAGGGCGCTTCGTCGCTAGACTCGCGCGTCTCTTCCTTGTCGCTATCCGGCAGCACGCCCTTGATCGCTGGCACGTCGAGCGGGCTTGGCATGTAATCCACAACTGCATCGAGCAGAGGCTGCACGCCCTTGTTCTTAAACGCTGAGCCACAAATGACCGGCACGAAAGCGCGGTCCATCGTGCCCTTGCGGATCAGCTTCTTCAGCTGGTCCGCTTCGGGGATGTTGCCCTCGAGATAGGATTCCATGATTTCGTCGTCTTGTTCGACGACGAGCTCGATCATCTTTTCGCGATATTCCGCAGCCTTGTCGGCCATGTCATCGGGAATGTCGATGTAGTTGAACTCTGCGCCCAGACCGTCATTTTCCCAGACGATCCCGCGGTTGTTCACGAGGTCGACCACGCCGCGCAGGCCGCCTTCGGCGCCAATCGGAAGATACAGAACAAGCGGCACTGCGCCCAGACGGTCGATGATCGACTGCACACAGTAATAAAAGTCGGCGCCGGTGCGGTCCAACTTGTTGATGAAGCACATCCGCGGCACGCCGTATTTATCGGCCTGGCGCCATACTGTTTCGGACTGCGGTTCCACTCCGGCAACGCCGTCGAATACTGCGACCGCGCCATCCAATACTCGCAGGCTTCTTTCAACTTCAATCGTGAAGTCGACGTGGCCCGGCGTATCGATGATGTTGATCCGGTGCTTCGGGCCCTTGCCGTCTTCGGCGGCCCAGAAGGTGGTGGTGGCAGCCGACGTGATCGTGATCCCGCGCTCCTGCTCCTGCTCCATCCAGTCCATCGTGGCGGCGCCGTCATGGACTTCGCCGATCTTGTAGGACTTGCCGGTGTAATAGAGGATACGCTCCGTCGTCGTCGTTTTCCCGGCGTCGATATGCGCCATGATCCCGATATTGCGGTAACGCTCCAGCGGATATTCGCGAGCCATGATAGTTCCTTGGGTTGTCGAGGGGCCTCGATAGGCACCCATATGGGGATTGAGATCGGGCGTTAAAGGCGGGCCGCAGTCAAAGCGCCCCGCCCTTTACGCACACTACCAGCGGTAGTGGCTGAACGCCCGGTTGGCATCGGCCATGCGGTGCGCGTCTTCACGCTTCTTCACCGCGTTGCCGCGATTGTTGGCCGCATCCATCAGCTCGCCCGAGAGACGCGCCGACATGGTGGTTTCCGGACGACCGCGCGCAGCGGTAATCATCCAGCGAATGGCGAGAGCCTGGGCACGTTCGGGGCGAACCTCGACCGGCACCTGGTACGTGGCACCACCGACGCGGCGCGAACGCACCTCGACCTGCGGCTTGATGTTGTCGAGCGCGGCGTGGAACACCTCGACCGGATTGGTCTTGGCCTTTTCCTCCACCGTGTCGAGCGCGCCATAGACGATGCGTTCGGCAGTGGACTTCTTACCGTCGAGCATGAGGTTGTTCATGAACTTCGACAGGATCAGATCCTTGAATTTAGGATCGGGCAGGATTTCCCGTTTTTCGGGACGACGACGACGTGACATATCTGTTAACTCCTTCGGAGTGCGGCAGACCCATCCGGGTCCGCCTTGCGGTGCCGGCCCGTCTCCCCCTCCCAACCACCCGATACCGTATCGGAACATGATCGGGTGGTTGGGAGGGGGAGACGGGCTGGCACCGAGGAAAGCGCGGATGCGCTTTTCGCACCCAACAAAAAACTAGCCCAAATTTATTTGGGCCGCTTGGCCCCATATTTGGAACGGCTCTGCTTGCGATCCTTCACGCCCTGCGTGTCGAGAACGCCGCGAAGCACGTGGTAGCGGACCCCTGGAAGGTCGCGCACACGGCCGCCGCGGATCAGCACGACGCTGTGCTCCTGGAGGTTGTGGCCCTCGCCCGGGATGTAGCTGATGACTTCGCGCTGGTTGGTCAGGCGAACCTTGGCCACCTTGCGCAACGCCGAGTTCGGCTTCTTCGGAGTCGTGGTGTAAACGCGTGTGCAAACGCCGCGCTTCTGCGGGTTGGCTTCCATCGCAGGGACCTTGGACTTGGCCTTCTGCGGAACGCGGCCCTTGCGGACCAGCTGGTTGATTGTCGGCATGAAGTACTCTTCACCTGTATGGTGGCGCGAGATACGACAGGTGGAGAAAGTCGCGGGCCGCGCAAACCACCCCGCATCGTCATCCCCGCGAACGCGGGAACCCAGCGAGATAAGAAAAGCCGCCACTGGCAACCTTCCCTTGCGCGAGCCTGAAACACTCCACCAGGCGCAAACCGCACCGGGTTACTTTGACGGCTGCCCCGCGTTCCATCTTCCCATCGTCATTCCCGCGAAAGCGGGAACCCAGTCGGAAAGCAGAACCCAATAGAAAAGAGCCTCGCTGCTCCGAATCGCTTCGGCGCACCAGGCCCCCGGGACATAACCGGCAATGTTCAGCTCTATCTGTCCGCAGCGAGCGCCTCAAGAGGAGGAAGCCTGCCTTGGATGGGAGGGCGTCTATGTTGGATTTAAGTTTTGGTCAAGTCGCGTCGTCAACCTGTATCAATGCTTTCTCCGCTTCCGACGCCTTCGATTTCGTTCGCGTTCGAGTTCGCATCAGGTCTTCTTCGAGCAGAGCTTTCCGACCGTCGCTAAAATATGCAGTCATCTTCTGATAGCCTAGCAGCGACAACCGCAAGAACTTGCGACGACTATCCGAAGCGTCCTGCTCACGCTCCACCAATTTTGCTGATTCCAGCTTCTCGATCCACCGTAGCCCTGTTGTGTGCGACATTGTCCCGTCAACAAGGACGTCCATCGTTGCCACTTTTGTGCGCTCTTTTGCCGCAATGTATAGATCGAGCAGGATTTCCCAGCCAGCGTCTCCCAACATACTTGGGTCGATGAAACCCCTCCTCCGTCGGCGTTCCTCCAGATCATGTTTGGCAAGGGCGAGCCAGAGGTGGCTGTCGTTTTGAAAGTCAAACGCCGACGATGGCGTATTGGGAACGCTCTCCTTAAGGTCCGCGGCATCGCCCGCGAGGGCTAACAACTGATTTCCAATCAATAACAGCCCGCGAGCCAGCTTGGATGCCTGATCCATGAATTAAAGCCGATTAGCCGCGACTACTGCGAGGCAACCACGCGCAATAATACACAGCCCGTTGGCGGCGTTTCTTGCACCCAATTAACCCTGAGATCAAAGCGAGCAATTGAAGGCCTACCGGCGGCTGCGTCAGAGCCCAATAAGCACGCTGCATTCCGGAATCGGATAGGTACGCAGAGGCATGACCATATACAATTAGTACTTGAGCGCCGGCGGCCACCATTGTCCAAACCCGGTTCGCCTTCACAGCAATGAGGACCATTGCGGCCAAGCCCAGCAAATCAAGCACGATCAGATCGCTACGGACCGTACTTAACAGCGGTTCGCTCGCCAATCCTGATATAACTCTTACCATTATGAATTTACCAAGGATGATACCAATTATCAAACGCTCGGGTGCTTCCCCAAAACGGTAGCTTAACCCAGCCAGAAGAATTAGCATTCCGACAACAAGAGTGATCTCAATAGACATAACAAATTATGGTATAGCAGCAAAATCCTGCCAATACGGTCTACCCGGTCTTTATTTCCTTCATTGGCTCGTTTTCTGGGCATTCGACATAGCCCAGAACATCACCTTGAATTTTCTTTAGCCCGCCATGCACACGTAAGAGATTACCTTCGGCATCGAGAAGCGCCTGCTGCGATTTCAATAAACGAACGATCTCCAAATGTCCTTGGAATGGTTTTGTCGACACGTCCCGCCTTGCGGTAAGCAGCGTCGCTAACAGTGAGGTTTGCTTGACAAGGGCCTCGGCCAACGCCGCTTCCGCGTCTGTAAGATCACGTTGGATACGCATCTGCGCTATTGTAGCTGAAATCATCGAGAAAATTCCCCTGTCGTTGCCCCATCGGACTATGCCTCACCTCTCGAACGCTGCGCAGTCAGGTAGCGAAAATTTGAGATAGTTGCTGGAAAACAGCCAATCCCAAAACGCCGATAACCATCAAGGTCAGACCAATAAGCAGAATTGCCACGATCCGAGCTAAGGTTCCAAACTTGCCTACGAACACCCTAGGTCCAATGCGGTTAAACTGCTTCTGATCAGCCACCCCATCCAGACCACTCGGTTCTGGATGTTTAACGATCAGAAGCTTCTCCGCTTCGTCCTGGACATTAACTTTCGCCAAAATGTCTGGTTTGGGAACATCGGAATCTTCATATATCGGTTTATCGTATACCTCTGATAATCGACGATACTTTGAAGCGGCTTCCGACCTTGATGATACGTTTAGTTTTTTTCGAACGAAATTAATGCGCTGGTCAACGGTGTGCGGAGAAATGCTCAGCAATCGAGCGATCTCCTTCGATGTCTTGAATTCCACAAGGAGGCTCATCACCTCCCGTTGCTTTTCAGTAATTGACGAAAATTCGGTCTTATCCTCGATCATATTGCCCCATTCGAATAGCATGTATGGCGTCCCAACCGACCCCCCGGTAAGGCTAATCACATAGTAGGATGCGTACGGCCACTGTTACGTAGTTGACTTGTTTCGATAACGGTGTCCGCTGACATCGACCTTTCCAAAACAAACCATTTTCCTACACCCCCATTTTCTGCAATCTGCTCGCGGATGACCGATCAGCCATCCATACCGCCCGCCCGCTCCACTCGCGCTATTCCGCGGCACGGGACGTCCGCCGTCGCCTTTCCGGGGGAGGAGCCGGGGGCGGATGATCCTTTGCTGGACTTTGCGCCCTATCTCCATGCGCGGCCGCGTTCCAATTCTATTACGCCCGAACGCCAGCGGCGCTTTGTCGCTACGCTGGCGGCGACCGGGATCGTGACGCAGGCGGCGCGCTCCATCGGGAAGTCCATGGAGGCGCTGTACAAGCTGCGCGCGCGGCCGGGGGCGGAGGGGTTTCGCGAGGCGTGGGACGCGGCGCTCGATCGCGGGATGCAGCGGCTGGAGGATTGCGCGCTCGAACGCGCGCTGCAGGGTACGTCCACCCCCATCGTGTCGGGCGGGGAAATCCTGGGCTGGTGGGACAAGCCGGACAATGCGCTGCTGCGCTTCCTCCTCCAGCACCGTCTACCGCAGAAATACGGGGTGCAGGCGTTGAAGCCCGGCCATCCGATCTATGAAAGCATCCGCGAAGAAGTGCTGGCCGAGCGCGCCGCGCAGGAGGACCGGGACGAGGACGCCATCCTCGCCTCCATCGATGCCAAGCTGGAAGCCATGCGCCGCCGCGACATGGCGGCGAAGCGGTTGCTGGACGGGGATGACGGCGTGGATGATGATGAGGGCGCCGCCTAACCGTCCGCCAGCAAGGCCTCTGCCCTCGCGAGCGCCTGGGGGGTGTCGATATCGGTCAGCTCATGCGGGGCCAGCGTATCGGCGGCGAGGCAGTGGACGGCGCCCTCCCCCGCCAGCCGGGCCAGCAACGCCCCCGCCCCGCGCTCTCCCTCAAGCTGCTGCAAGGCCGCAAAATGCCGCGCATCGAACACCGCCGGCGGGCCGGGGCGCAGACCGGGCCGAGGACCGGAGTGGCGCGGCGAGCCGGGATGGAGACATGCGGCGGCCTGCTTTTCCATGCGCCCCTTCATCAACCGGACGAGCGTCTGCGCGCGAACGAACGGCATATCCGCCAGCGTCACCACCAGCGTATCGCACCCCGCCTCCTGTGCCAGCCGCGCCGCCATCGCCACGGACGTCCCCATACCGCGCGCGCTGTCCGAATTGGCGCGCGCGGTGATGCGGGGCGGCATCGCAAGCCCGCCATCCGCCGGGACAATCGCAATGCACTCCGCCTGCAGCGCATCCGCCGCCCGCCGCGCCGTCTCCAGCGCATGGTGGGCAAGCGGCCTTCCACCCAGCAACGCCTGCCGCTTGTCGCTCCCAAACCGCTGCGAGGACCCGGCGGCCAGCACTGCCACCATGATTGCCGCGCCACTCATGCAGAACGCAGTGCCTCGTATCGCTGAACTGTTTCGGCCAGGATGGAAAGCGCCAGCGTGGCCGGATCACGGGCCTGCGGGATCAAACCGATGGGCCTTGCAAGAGGCGCAATCTGACTTTGTACGAAGCCCGCCTCGCGCAGCATTTCCGCCCGCTCTGCTCGCGCCCGCGCTCCGCCGATAGCTCCCGTAAAGAACGCTTCGCTTCTTAGCGCCCACGGCAGAATGGCGCGCTCCCACTCATGGTCATGGAACAGGCAGACCACAGCGCTGTACGGATCGGGATGGATATGATCGGGCGGCTGGCCGAGCGACAGGCCGTCATGATGGCACAGCACTTCCACCCCGCAGGGCGCGGCGAGCGCCTGCAGGGCCGCGCACTCCCCCTCCCCGCCAAACGCATGGATGCGCAGCTGCGGTGTATAGACTACCGCATTCAGCGGCCCCGCCGGCAGCTCACATCGCGCCGCTTCCCGCTCTTTCATGCGGTCATAGCATTCGGCAAGCGCAGTCGTATCGGGCGCAGGATCGATCAGTATGTCGAGCGAAGACCCGCACGGCAGCCTAAAGTCGATCAGTGGAGACCCCTCGCCAATCCGCAGCACATGCGCCGCGCCTGCCTCCGCCGCTCGTCGGACTTGCGAAACCAGCTCGCGTTCGAGGCAGTGATCCGCCAGATCGCCCGCCACCGATCCGTCCGGCGCTATCGCCAGCTGCGCTCCGACCCGGCGTGAGTAACTTCCCTCGATCGCCGCGAGCGTGCACAGCGCGCCGCCATCCCGTACGATTTGCGCCAGGGCTTGAAGATGGAGCGGAAGAGAATGCGACATTACGCTCACACCTGACTATGAACCCCTCCCGGCGCAAGACGTATGCGCAAATCACATTGCGTTGTTGCGATCACATTTCAATGTGATTACACGTGCGAATCATGAGCAAAACCACTATCGAGCGCGTCCGCGCCATCGTCGATGACGGGCTGATGTCCCGTGCTGCCATTGCCCGCGCGGCAGGCCTCCACGCCAACTCGCTGCGCGATTGCATGGACGAGAAATGGAACCCCACCAGCGACACGCTGGGCAAGCTCGACGCGTTCCTGTCCGACAATGACGAAACCCCGGTGGTCGTCTCGGCAGAGGAGATTATCGAAGAGGCCCGCAACGGCCGCATGTTCGTGCTCGTCGATGACGAGGACCGCGAAAACGAGGGCGATCTGGTGATCCCGGCGCAGATGGCAACGCCCGCCGCGATCAACTTCATGGCTACCCATGGGCGCGGCCTGATCTGCCTCGCGCTGACCAAGCAACGCGTAAAGCAGCTCGGCATCGATTTGATGAGCAGCAACAACCTGTCGCGCCACGAAACCGCCTTCACCACTTCGATCGAGGCGCGCGAGGGCGTGACCACCGGTATCAGCGCGGGCGACCGGGCACGCACCGTGTCGGTGGCCATCGACGGCACGAAAGGCCCGGACGACATCGCCACGCCCGGCCATGTCTTCCCGCTGGTCGCGCGCGAGGGCGGCGTGCTGGTGCGCGCCGGCCATACCGAGGCGTCGGTGGATATCTCCCGCCTCGCCGGCCTCAACGCAAGCGGCGTCATCTGCGAGATCATGAACGACGACGGCACGATGAGCCGGATGGAAGACCTCGTGAAGTTCGCCCGCCGCCACGACCTCAAGATCGGCACCATCCGCGACCTGATCGCCTATCGCCGCGAACACGATCATTTGATCGAACGGCGCGGGGAAAAGCAGTTCGACAGCCGCTGGGGCGGAACCTGGCGCGCGATCGCCTTCTACAACAAAGCCACCGGCGAAGAGACGCTGGCGCTGCAGAAGGGCCAGATCGAACCGGACGCGCCTACGCTGGTGCGGATGCACATGCTGTCCATCTTCCCCGACGTGTTCGCCGAAGATTCCAAGCGCTCCGGCCTGCTGGAAAATTCCATGCGCCAGATCGACGAGGAAGGCGCGGGCGTGGTCGTGCTGATCAACCGGCCCAGCCCCAACTATGTCAGCCGGGCGATGAAATTGAGCGACAGCGGCAAGGAACTCGATTCCCTGCCCGCAAACGCCAGCGAACCGCCCGAACAACGCGATTACGGCGGCGGCGCACAAGTGCTGGCGGAGCTGGGCGTGCGCGACATGGTGCTGCTGAGCAATACGAAGCACTCGATGGTCGCGCTGGAAGGCTACGGCCTGTCTATCGTGGGCGAGCGGGCGATTGGCTAGTAGTTGAAGAGGGTACTAAGAGTGTGAACCAAAGCAGTTAACGAAGCTCTTAAGGTTACGCTTCCACACTATCGTCGGACCTCAACACCAGACTAACTATATCGAAGGATCCTAGTTCTGCTTCAATTGTTGCAATCGTTTTGAGGCGATGCTTGTGAAGCTTCTTTCGACTTTCCTGCCATTGACCCTAGAGTAGCTTCGAAAGCGTTGGCATGGCCGGTATCGGATTTAAGTTCAGCGATGAACTGCTCGAGTTTGCTGCTTTCCAAGGCTTCGTTAAAAGTTGCCGTAAACTCGCCGCCGCGCTTCCGCGATCATCGTCGTACGATTTTCCATTAATGTGAAGCGAGCCTTGGAAGTTTTGAGCGCGGCACTTCTACCGTCGGTGTCGTCAACCATAAGTCGAAGAGTTGCCAAACCCTTCATGTACTCGGCAACATTGCCTTTACCCATCAAAGGAGCAAGGGCTTGTGTTGCTGCTACATGTGCTGCGATAGCTTGTCTTGCTTCTCGCCGCGCCTGTGCGACCTCTTGACCATCTAACACATTATCCGCGAGTTCGGTAATCGCAGCATCTACGTTTGCACCTGTCGCATTAAAATCTTGCACCGCTACCAGATATTGCTGTTGCAGCGCTGCTTCATTATTAAGTCTCGCGGTAGCATAATATGTGAATACCGCAGCAAAAAACCCGCCGACCAGTGCGGTTGCAAGGCCACCTAGAGCGAGCTTTATCCAGCGTGATAGCTGTGCTCGCGTAAATTGCGGGATGGGCTGCGAAACGGTGGCCATGATAGCTATTTGCTCGCTTTCAGCCCTGTTTTCAAGCTTGCTGCGGTCGTCACCTTGGCATCCCTCTCTGCTCGGCCGCACAAATCACTCGCTTGGTCGAGCCTTGCTTCACCCAAAGCTACAGCCATATCATTAATGCACTCCTCAATAGCCGTTCCCGCATCATTCGCTCCGACACCTACGGTTTTGAGTTCAACGGTAACGCCGTTGTCCACAACGGTTTTACTATCACAGCCTGTAAGGGCGAACATGCCCATCAACGCCAAGGCAAAACCACCAGAGGATTTAAGGACGTATACTCCGGGTGAATTAACATTGATCGTTAGATCGGCGGCTGCACTGTCGGGAACCTTAGATAGACCCATCTCATAGAAGGAGTTGGGCAGCGCTCCGCCCTTACCCAAGCGAGACCGAAGGTAATCAAATCCGTTCAACCATGCCGAAAGTACCGCGCTATCTTCAGATGTGAAACGAGCTTTGCCAGTGTGAAACTCGGCGACAAAATGACCTCGGTAAACGAAATTTCGATATGCGAGACGATAGACCTCTTCGTGTAAGCTTCGTCCAATCTGGAATACCGCCGTTTGCGTGTGGAGCGCCTTGATCATTCCGCCGCTGAAAAAGCGTTTAGGTTGCGCTGCCTTCCATTCCACGCGTCGGCCGATGTAGGTGAATTCTCCATCGTCACCATCTTGAGCGACGATACTTTTCGTATCCCAAGGTTCATCAAGCAATTCACCAATCAGAACATCGTTAATGTAACCCTCAACTGGGACAATAACCAAATCGCCCTTCTGTGCATCTCCCAGCAAAGCTTTTAAAAAACCTAGCCGGGTCCGATCCGTCCGATTGACAGCTTTGGAACCCTTTGGCTCATTACCGCGATCACGGCTTTTTAATTCTCGATCCCACCGGTCAGCGGCGATCACTTTCACAATTTCTTGATCGGACCATGTAACAGGGTGCCCGTCTAAATCATCCAGCCCGCGCACATCCAAAAAAATCGCGTTCGAGCGCTTTACCTCTTTATAGAAACGATAGGTTTTTCCCGGGGACACCTTAAAAATGCGATGGTCATCCGGCAGGACATAGGCATCCAACGATACAACTGACTTAGGCATTTGACTCCCCAGATATCGCGGGAGAATTAAGGGGGCGGTATCAGCGAGTCAATCAATACCTATGCGAAGGAAAGACACCACGATATCTGATATTCTCCGAAACACATCGTCTTCAATTCTGTCCAAACTTTATCGACTACGTTAATTTTTGTGGCCGATAGAGAACTATTGCAACTGATGCGAATGGTAGCGGAGGAGGGACTTGAACCCCCGACACGCGGATTATGATTCCGCTGCTCTAACCAGCTGAGCTACTCCGCCCCATGGGGCTCGCTTGAGCGCGCGTGGCGCTGTTTGCGAAGGCGCGCGTTTAGGCTGCGCGGTGCAGGTGGTCAACCGCGAAACGGCCAGTCTTTCACCGCGTCCCACGGTCCGCCCAGATAACGGTGCAACGCCAGCCCGCGAAAGGCGAAGCTGCGCGGTTCGATCTGGTCCGCCAGCTGTGCCTGCAATGCCTTAACAGCGTCCAGCGTCACCTTGTTCTGGATCGTGACATGCAGGCGCGGCGTGTGTTGGTCCTGCGCTGTGAGCAGGCCGTGCAAACGCTCTGCAATGCGATCGCGGACCGACAGCATGGCGGGGCTGGTCAGTTTGAGGGCCGTGCCGCGGCCGAGGTTCAGCAGACCCTCCAGCTCGGCCGGGACAGGCGACATCTCGGCTGCGATACGAGCGCATTCGGCCCGAACTTCCTCTTCCGCAAAATGCGGGATGGCATGGAACAGCGTGACATGCGCTTCCAGGTGATTGCGTTCGGGCGGGAAGTGCTCGGTTCGCAGCGACGTCGCCCAGCGGTGCATGTCCTTTGGCAGCTGGGCGGTGAGGATCAGGGGCGCGTTATCGGTCATCCTTGGCCTCACGCGATCCGTCATCCCAGCACAGGGGCAAACGGTCGCCTCGTGTCACATCTCGCCCCGTTTGCGGCGCAGGGCGAACCACTTGTCCACATTGGCGTTATGCTCTTCCAGCGTATCGGCGAAGGCGTGGCCGCCCGTCCCGTCCGCCACCATGTAGCGCGCGCTGGTCTCGGCCGGGTTCAGGACCGCGGCGATACTCTCGCGGCCCGGATTGGTGATCGGACCCTTGGGCAGACCCGCCATCGAATAGGTGTTGTAGTCGTTGATCGCAGCGATTTCCGACTGGCGGATACGGCGGCCGAGCGGCTTGCCCTTGGTGATCGGGTAGATAATCGTCGGGTCGGCCTGCAGCAGCATGCCATCTTTCACCCGGTTGGAATACAGCCCGGCCACCATGCGCCGTTCCCGCGCTACGCCGGTTTCCTTCTCCACGATACTGGCAAGGATCACCGCCTCTTCCGGTGTTGACACCGCGATACCGGGTTTGCGCTGCGCCCATAGTTCGGCCAGCGTTTCGTCCATCGCCTGCTGCATCCGGGCGAGCACCGCGCCGCGCGGTTCGCCGCGTTCGAAGGCGTAGGTGTCGGGCAGGACGGAGCCTTCTGCCGGGGCCGCGATCTCGCCGGTCAGCAGCGGCTCCGCCATAAGCTTTTCCATCACGATGATGGACGGCGTGCCTTCCGGAATGGTCACGAACCGCCGGATGACATCGCCCGACTGGAAGGTATTGAGAATGGTCGAGGGGCTGGCACCGGCCGCGATCATAAATTCGCCCGCTTGTATCGGATCCCCACCGCCGAACAGTTTGGCGCGCAGCAGGAAGCCGTCGGCGTTCTCGATCAGGCCCTGTTCCTCAAGACTGTTCGCAACCGATGTCAGCGAGGACCCGGACGGCACGATGAAGGCGGTGTCCTCCTCCACCTGGGCGGAACCCCACCAGCCATAGGCGAAGATGCCGATGGCGATCAGCCCGGCGATCGCCAGTGCGATAAGGAACAGGCAACCGCGTTTGAACATGGCTCAGTCGGCCTGCTTCATAATGAGGCTGGCATTGGTTCCGCCGAAACCGAAGCTGTTGTTGAGCACAGCCTTCACCTGCCGCTTCTTCGCGGTGTGCGGCACCAGGTCCACGCCCTCGGTACCGTCGTCCGGATCATCAAGATTGAGTGTGGGCGGCACGATCTGGTCGCGCATGGCGAGGATACAGAAAATGCTTTCCACAGCGCCCGCGCCGCCGAGCAGGTGCCCGATGGCGGACTTGGTGCTGCTCATGCTGGCGCCGGTCAGATCGTCGCCCAGCACGCGCTTCACCGCCGCCAGTTCGATCGTGTCGGCCATGGTGGAGGTTCCGTGGGCGTTCACGTAATCGATATCGCCCGGCCCCATGCCCGCCTTCTTCAAGGCCATCCGCATGGCCAGTTCTGCGCCCCTGCCTTCGGGATGCGGGGCGGTGACGTGATAGGCGTCGCCCGACAGGCCGTAGCCCACGACTTCGGCATAGATAGTCGCGCCGCGCGCCTTGGCGTGTTCGTATTCCTCCAGCACGACCACGCCTGCGCCTTCGCCCATGACGAAGCCGTCGCGGTTCTTGTCGTAAGGCCGGCTGGCCTCGGTCGGGCGGTCGTTCATGGACATGTTGAGCGCGCGGGCCTGCGCGAAACCAGCCACGCCGAGCGGGTTGATGGTGCCTTCCGCCCCGCCCGCCAGCATGATGTCCGCATCGTCATCCTTGATCATGCGCGCAGCATCGCCGATCGAATGCGCGCCTGTCGAACAGGCGGTGACGACCGCGTGATTAGGCCCCATCAGTCCGTATTTAATGGAGACCTGCCCGCTGATGAGGTTGATCAGACGGCCATGCACGAAATGCGGGCTGACCCGGCCGGGGCCACGCTCCGCCAGTACCAGCGACTCGCTTTCGATGCCCGGCAGCCCGCCGATGCCCGAACCGATAGAGCAGCCGGTGCGCTCCTTCAATTCGTCCGACATTTCGGTGAGCCCGGCATCTTCCAGCGCCTGCCCGGCGGCGTCGATGCCATAGACGATGAACGGATCGACCTGGCGCTGAACCTTGTGATCGACGCGCCTGTTCGCGTCGAACCCATATTCGTGGTCCGCCGGTTTCACTTCGCAGGCAATGGTGCATTTCTGGTCCGAAGCATCGAAGCGGGTAATCGGCCCGGCGCCGCTTTTGCCGGCGAGAATATTCGCCCAGGTCGTGTCGACATCGCCTCCCAGCGGAGTGACGAGACCCAGTCCGGTTACAACCACACGGCGCATCAAACTTCTCCTAAAACATCACAGGCCCAACCCGCGTCGGGGTCGGGCCTGTCAGGTCCCGCCCTTTACAAAGGGCGGGAAAAAGCTGTCAGGCGATCAGCCCTTGTGCTCTTCGATATACTTGGTGGCGTCGCCCACGGTGGTGATCTTTTCCGCCGCATCGTCGGGGATTTCCACACCGAATTCTTCTTCGAACGCCATCACCAGTTCCACGATGTCGAGGCTGTCCGCGCCCAGATCGTCGATGAAGCTGGCTTCCTGGGTGACCTTGTCGGCCTCGACACCAAGATGCTCGACAACAATTTTCTGTACGCGTTCAGCAATATCGCTCATTTCATAGCCCTCATTCGTTCGGAAATTCAATTCGGCTTGGCCCTACTGAAGGGCGCGCACGGTGGCAAGAGGATGATGAGCCGGTAGCTCGCCCAACTCCGCCCGCTTGCGCGTCCCCTAGTGACTACCGCCTGCGCCGGGTGCGAACTCTTCCTTGTTCACGTCCTCTGTTTTCACCGCGTCCTGGATCACGCGGATGTGCACATCGCGTAGCTGATCTTTCGTCACGGCCGACGGCGCGCCCATCATCAGATCCTGCGCCTTCTGGTTCAAGGGGAAAGCGATGACTTCACGGATGTTGGGCTCGTCCGCCAGCAGCATCACGATCCGGTCGATCCCCGGCGCGCTGCCGCCGTGCGGTGGTGCGCCCAGCTTGAATGCCTCGATCATGCCCGAGAAGTTCTCGTCCACTTCCGCGGCGGAATAGCCGGCGATCTCGAACGCCTTGTACATGATGTCCGGGCGGTGGTTCCGGATTGCTCCGCTCGACAGTTCATAGCCGTTGCAGACGATGTCGTATTGCCACGCCAATACGTCCAGCGGGTCCTTGGTTTCCAGCGCTTCCATGTCGCCCTGCGGCATGGAGAACGGATTGTGGCTGAAGTCGACGCGCTGCAGAGCCTCGTCGAATTCGAACATCGGAAAATCGACGATCCAGCAGAACTTGAATGTGTTCGCATCGATCAGGCCGAGCAATTCGCCGACGCGTGTGCGCGCCGTGCCTGCCAGCTTGACCGCGTCCTTTTCCTTGCCGGCGGCGAAGAACAGCCCGTCATTATCGCCCAGCCCCAGCTCATCATACAGTTTCGCCATGCCATCTTCGCCGTGGTTCTTGGCGATAGGGCCGCCAAAGGTGCCCTGTTTGCGGGTGACATAGCCGAGGCCGGCAAACCCTTCCTTGCGCGCCCAGTCGTTCATCTCGTCGAAGAACTTGCGGCTTTTCTCGTTCGTACCGGGCGCTGGGATCGCGCGGACCACCCCGCCCCCGCCGACGATCTTTTCGAACAGGCCGAAGCCCGAACTTTCAAAATGCGCGCCCACATCCGCAATCTCGATCGGATTGCGAAGATCGGGTTTGTCGGTGCCGTATTTCAGCATGGACTCGCGGTAAGGGATCCGCGGGAACTCGCCCGCTGGCGTCACGCTCTTGCCGTTCGCAAACTCCTCGAACACGCCTGCAAGCACCGGTTCGATGGTCTGGAACACATCTTCCTGAGTGACGAAGCTCATTTCGAAATCGAGCTGGTAGAATTCGGGGCTGCGGTCGGCGCGCAAATCCTCGTCACGGAAACAGGGCGCGATCTGGAAGTAACGGTCGAAGCCCGCCACCATCAGCAGCTGCTTGAACATCTGCGGCGCCTGCGGGAGCGCGTAGAACGTGCCGGGATGCAGGCGGCTGGGCACGATATAATCGCGTGCGCCTTCGGGACTGGACGCGGCCAGGATCGGTGTGTTGAATTCGGTGAAGCCTTGCGCTTCCATCCGGTGGCGCAGTGACGAGATCACCTTGGCCCGCAGCATGATGTTGGCGTGCATGGTCTCGCGGCGCAGGTCCACGAACCGGTATTTCAGGCGAATGTCCTCTGGGTAATCCTGCTCGCCCGCTACGGGCAGCGGCAGCTCATCGGCCTTGCTCTGCACGGTGACCTGCCGCGCAAAAACCTCGATCGCCCCGGTGGACAGATTGTCGTTCGTGGTCCCTTCGGCGCGCGCCTTTACCTCGCCATCGATGGTCACGACGCTTTCGACCCGCAGCCCTTCGAAAATGGGCAGCGCGGGCGAATCTTCGTCCGCCACGATCTGCGTCATGCCGTAATGGTCGCGCAGATCGACGAACAACACGCCGCCATGGTCGCGCTTGCGGTGGATCCAGCCGGACAGGCGAACGGTATCGCCAACATTGTCTGCGGTCAGGGCGGCGCAGGTGTGGGAGCGATAGGCGTGCATCGAAAGACTTTCCAATTTTCAGGTTTTGGCGCTACAGGCGCCCCCGTTTGTTATGAGGCTGCATGATCGGGCTGACAGCGGGCGGGCGGCTCGGCACAGGCCTTACACGTTTATGCGCGCGCTAACAGGGAATGCGCAGCGCTTTGTCAAGTTGCCCACCGCAATGCAACGCCGCAATACGCAACAAGGAAATGGGGCCGCAACGCCCCGACGGGCGGCATTCCGCCCCAACACAAGAAAAGACCTTATGAAAATCCATGACCTGATTACGGACACCGAAACGCTGGCTGCGATGTGCAAGCGTCTGGCAGAAGGCGAGTTTGTCGCCGTCGATACCGAATTCATGCGCGAGAACACCTACTACCCCGAACTCTGCCTGGTGCAGATCGGAAACGAGGAAGAGGCTGCTGCCGTAGACCCGCTCGCGAAAGGCATCGACCTTCAGCCGCTGCTGGACCTGATGTGCGACAATGAGGACGTGCTGAAGATCT
The DNA here is from genome assembly GCF_003340475.1 of Alteripontixanthobacter maritimus. Lineage (NCBI taxonomy): Bacteria > Pseudomonadati > Pseudomonadota > Alphaproteobacteria > Sphingomonadales > Erythrobacteraceae > Alteripontixanthobacter > Alteripontixanthobacter maritimus. The sequence goes on from NZ_QBKA01000002.1 coordinate 1,501,337, forward strand.
TCCACGCCGGCGGACAGGATGTGGAAATCGTGTTCAACCTGACCGGCAAGACGCCCTTCCCGATTTTCGATACGCAAATCGCGATGATGGCAATCAGCCAGTCGGAACAGATCGGCTATGCCAATCTGGTCGAAAGCTGGCTGGGCATTACCGTCGACAAGGGCGCGCGCTTCACGGATTGGAGCCGCCGCCCGCTGACCGACAGGCAGATCGAATACGCCATCGGCGATGTGACGCATCTGGCCACGATCTTTCCCAAGATGCTGAAAAAGCTGGTCAAGACAGGCCGCGGCGCCTGGCTGAATGCCGAGATGGAAAAATTGGCCGATCCGGATAATTACCGCAACGATCCCACCCTCGCCTGGAGGCGCATCCGCGCGCAGGGCCGCAAGCCCGACGTGCTCGGCCGGTTGAAAGCGCTGGCCGCGTGGCGCGAGGGAGAGGCGCAGCACAAGGACATTCCGCGAGGCCGCATCGTGCGCGATGAAACTTTGGCCGATATCGCTAGCCATCCGCCGAAGAAACAGGCCGATCTCGCCAAGGTGCGCGGGCTGAGCAACGCATGGCGCGAGAACGACATTGGCAAGCGCATGATGAAAGTGCTTGAGGAAGCCGAACCGCTGCCGAAAGACGAACTGCCCGACCGCCCCAAGCGCGGCGCGCCGCTGGGCAAGGAAGGCGCCCTGGTGGCGGACTTGCTCAAGCTGTTGCTCAAGATTCGCAGCCGCGAAATCGACGTGGCCAGCCGCTTGCTAACACGATCGGACGAGCTGGAAGCGCTCGCCGCAGGTGTACGCGAGCTGCCGATCCTGCAGGGCTGGCGCTACGATGCCTTTGGCAAGGATGCGCTGGAACTGGTCGAAGGGCGCACCGGCTTTGCAGTCAAGGACGGGCGGCTAGCCATGACCAGCATCGGGGACGCTCCGGAAGATGCTGCTGGAGACGGGCGCTAACAGCGCGGTCCTATGAGCACGTACCTTCCCACCATCAAGCAGCTGCAATATCTCGTTGCGCTGCACGAACACGGCCATTTCGGCCGGGCGGCGACGGCGAGCTTTGTATCTCAGTCGACGCTGAGCGCCGGTATCCGCGAGCTGGAAACCTTGCTGGGAGTGACTCTGGTGGAGCGCAGCCGCCGCGTGGTGCGCTTTACCCAGCTTGGCGAACAGGTGGTGGAAAAGGCGCACCGGCTCCTGCGCGAGGCGGAGGATCTGACCGACCTTGCCGCCGCCAGCGGAAAACCGTTGTCGGGCGAGCTGCGCCTGTCGGTCATCCCCACCATCGCGCCGTTCCTGTTGCCGCGCATACTGCCGCGCCTGCGCCGCGAACGCCCCGGCCTCAAGCTGTTCCTGCGTGAGGAGCCGAGCCAGGATGCCCTCGATTCGCTGCATCAGGGGCGCGCGGATTGTGTACTGCTGGCCTTGCCCTTCGACACCGGCGAAGTCGGGCACGCGCATATCGCGGACGACGCGCTGCTGGTTGCCTTCCCGAAGGACGATCCGCGCGACCCGCCTGCCATGATCTCGCCGGCCTCGATCGATGAAGGGCGCCTGCTGCTCCTGGAAGACGGGCATTGCCTGAAGGACCATGCGCTGGCCGTGTGCCAACGTCCGGAACTGGGCGGATCGTCCACCATGATCGGGACCAGCCTGCATACGCTGGTGCAGATGGTCGATAACGGTCTGGGGCTGACGATCCTGCCGCAAATGGCGCTCGATGCGAATATTCTAGCCGGGACCGAAGTGGTTGCAAGGCCGCTGAAGTCGCCGGCTGCTACGCGTGAAATTGCGCTAGTCTGGCGCAAGAATTCTCCGCGCGCTTCCGACTTCGAATTGCTGGCCGGGGAATTGCGCGCGGGATGATGGCCAACATGATGACTAAGCCTGCGTTCATGATTTATTGAAAGAAGCCGCGCTAGGGCGTCCCCGCAACCAAAAAGGGCGCGGCTCATGCGTATTTTCAACCGGTTCCAGCTGGATGAGGAAATCGATATCACCATCCACGGCGTGCGGGACACCGCAACGCTGTACAATCTGTCGAGCGGCGGATGCATGCTTGAAACGGACAATGCCGACGTTACCGAAGGCGCGCTGATTACGGTACGCCTGAACAGTCAGACGCAAATGGACGCCCGCGTTGTATGGCGGATGGGCAAGAACGTGGGGATCAAGTTCTCCGTTCCCCTGCACCCGGCCGTGGTGAGCGCACTCGGCTATGATGGCACGAACGAGGAATTCGACAGCTACGATCCGCGCGACCGCTTCGGCATTCCGTTGATCGCCCCGCTTCATATGGGTAGCGGTTTCATCGAGTAGGACCGGCAGACGCGCGGCCCGTTTCAATCCATGTGCTTGAGGCCAACCCGCAGATAATCCCAGCCGGTTATAAGCGTGAGCACGGCGGCAGTCCATAACGTCGCGATCCCGACCAGATGCGGGAAATTGAACGTCAGATCGGCAAATGTGATGTTCCACCCGGGGGCCGCACCCGAAAAGATCAGCGCACCCAACGCCACCATCTGAAACGTGGTTTTCCACTTGGCCAGCTTCGTCACCGGTACCGACACCTGCAATCCGGCCAAAAATTCGCGCAGCCCCGATACCGCGATTTCACGCATCAGGATTATCAGCCCGGCAATCACATGGAGATCGCCGACATACGGCCCGCGCAGCAGGCCCTGCGCCGTCAGCACCAGGATGACAGCCGCCACCATGATCTTGTCCGCAATCGGATCGAGGAAGATGCCCAGCTTCGACACAGCCCCGCTCGACCGGGCGAGCAGGCCATCGAAATAGTCCGTAATCCCCATCATGCAGTACAATACGAAAGCCAACGCGTATCCCACTTCCCAGTCGGGCCACCACAACAGGAAGGCCAGCAGGGGAATCGTCACGATACGCGACAGCGTGAGGATGTTCGGCAGGGTCAGCATGATCTTGCCAGAGCGAATGCCACCGTGGCGGGCGCTCGGCTAGTGCGAAAGCGTTGTTTACCCCCGCCAATCACGCGCCAATCACGGGCCGACCGGTCATGGATAGCGGTGATACCCGCGCAAACCCTTGTTCAAAACCGGCTATCCGCTAAACGGCGCTGGAGAAACCTTGTCATACGGGGCGGAGAGCGTGTCGAGGGGCGGAATGCCGTAACGTCGCCGCCCATTGGGGGATGGAAGTTGAAACCGATGGACCAACCTTCCGCCCCTGTAGGCGGTGTCGGCGGTGCCGGCCTGCATCCGGCCTCCCCGGACCAAACCGGCCCGCTACTGCGCAGCCGCCGGTTCCTGCCGTTGTTCTTCACTCAGTTCCTCGGCGCCTTCAACGACAATCTCTACAAGACCGCGATGGTCTTGTTCGTGGTCTACGCCATCTACAATTCGGAAAGCGCGGAAGGCACGTTCAGCGCGCTGGCGTCGGGCCTATTCATCCTGCCGTTTTTCCTGCTGTCCGCAATTGCCGGGCAGCTGGCGGATAATGGCGACAAGGCCAGGATCATCCGCCGGGTGAAGCTGCTGGAAATCGTGCTGATGATTATCGGTGCAGCCGGACTGTATCTGGCCTGGCGCGGGATTGCGGTAAACACGATTGCCATCCCGCTGATGCTGCTGGCGCTGTTCCTGACCGGCGTGCAATCCGCCTTTTTCGGACCGATCAAATACGCCATCCTGCCGCAGCATCTGCGCAAGGACGAGGTGCTGGCCGGCACCGGCTGGGTGGAGGCCGGCACTTATATCGCCATTTTGGCCGGCACGATCATTGCCGGCTTCATTCCGGTGGAATGGGCGGCAGGCGCGATCATCGTGGTCGCCGTCGCAGGATATTTCACCGGACGGCAGGTACCGCCCGCCCCGGCGCAGCAAACGCCCGAACCCATCGACCTGCATTTCATCCGCGCCTCAATCGATCTGGTGCGCAAGACCATGCACGACCGGCGGGTGTTCCTCGCCATTATCGCGATCAGCTTCTTCTGGACCATCGGCGCAGTGCTGTTCATTCATTTTCCGCCACTGGTGAAGAACGTTATCACCGGCACGAAGGAAGTGGCCAGCCTGTTTCTGGTAATCTTCTCGGTCGGGGTGGCGATCGGTTCGGTCAGCGTCAACGCGCTGCTGAAGGGCACCGTATCGGCCCGCTATTCACCGGTATCCGTTATCGCCATGGGGCTGTTTGTGGTGCTGTTCTATTTGCTCGCGATGAACTGGACGCCGCTGCCGGATGACCGTTTGCTGTCGATCCCGCAATTTTTCAGCCGGCCGCTGGCCATACCGATGATGCTGAGCCTGCTGGGCATTGCGGTGGCGGGCGGAATGTTCGTGGTGCCGCTATATGCGTTTCTCACCACCTTCGTGCCGCAGACGCAAACCGCGCGCACGATCGCGGCCAACAATATTGTGAATTCAGGTGCGATGGTTGGTGGGTCGCTACTCGTCAGCCTGATGACCGGGCTGGGCGTTCCGATCACCCAGCAATTACTCATCAGTGCTGCGATGTGCCTGGTATCGAGTTACCTCGGCAAGCTCCTGCTCGAAGCGGAACGGCAGGCGGAACAGCCAGTCGGCGCGAACGCCGACTGATCCTTCAGGCGAGGAAGATCGCGGCGCCTGCCAGACAAGCGAAATAGGCCGCGGCGAAGCTTTTCACATCATTACGCGTGATGCCCCATTGTGGGCGAAAACGTTTTGGCTCCGCGCCGGAGCGGACGTGCGGGGGAAGCGAGGCAAGAAACAGGTTCCCGGCAGCTTCATCGGTAAGGACAAGTGATCTACGCATTTGTCGGAATTAACATCTTGGTAAGCTTTTGCATCCGCCTCCTGCGTAGCGTCGCACAGCGGGACATTAAGGATAGCGCTTCGTTAATATCCCCCACAAGATTGCCGGTTCGGGGTGGGGCGTTGTCCGGTCCCCCACGCATCGCTAGGGGTTTGTCATGAGCGACAACTCCCTATCCAGCCGCCCCTCACCCCCGCCCCCGCCCACGCCCACGCCCGCAGCCGCGCAGTTGCTGGTGGACTGTCTGCGCGAACAGGGCTGCGAGCGCGTTTTCACAGTGCCGGGCGAAAGCTTCCTGCAAGTGCTCGACGCGCTGGAGCAGCAGCAGGACCACGAGAACGCCATCGATGTCATCACCTGCCGGCAGGAAGGCGGCGCGGCGTTCATGGCGTGTGCCGACGGCGCGATGGGTGCAGCGGGTGCAACCGGCTCCGCGCAGAGTATGGGCCGTCCCGGCGTCGCCTTCGTCACCCGCGGTCCCGGCGCGACCAATGCCAGCATCGGCGTGCACGTGGCGCATCAGGATTCCCAACCCATGATCCTGTTTGTGGGCGACGTGGCGCGCGATATGCGGGACCGGGAGGGATTTCAGGAAATCGACTTCCCCGCCTTTTTCGCACCCATCTGCAAATGGGCGGCGCGGATCGAGAACGCCGACCGTATCCCCGAATATATCGCCCGCGCTTATGCCACGGCAATTTCCGGACGGCCCGGTCCGGTGGTGCTTGCTCTGCCCGAAGATATGCTGTCGGACGATACCGACGCAGCCCCGCGCCCCTTCGTCGCGCGCCCGGCCCAGCCGCCCTGCCCCGACGCGATGCAGGCCATGATGGCGATGATCGGCGATGCCGCCAGCCCGATCGCGATCATCGGCGGCGCGGGCTGGAACATGAAGGCGCGCGATTATTTCCAGCTCTTCGCCGAACGGCTCGGCCTGCCCGTAGCCACTGCGTTCCGGCGGCAGGATGCAATCGCGCCCACCTCGCCGGTATATGCCGGCAATCTGGGGTACGGCCCCAATCCGAAACTGGTGGAGCGGGTGAAGCAGGCGGACCTCGTCATCGCTGTCGGCGCGCGGTTGGGGGAGGCCACTACGGATGGCTACACCGTACCCACGCTGGATAACTCCGAGCAGACCATCATCCACATCCATCCCGATCCTGAGGAGCTGAACCGCGTCTACCCCGCCCAATTGGCGATGTGTGCCGACATGGCCGAATTCGCCGAATGCGCCGCGCTGTGGACCGATGACGATCTGATTGCCTTCGATGCAGGGGCCGAGGCCCATGCCGAATGGGAAGAATGGGCAACCGCAAGACCCGCCGCCTCAGCTGGCCGCAATTGGCAACTCGATATGGCGACCGCTGTCACTTTCATGCGTGATACGCTGCCTGCCGACAGCATCGTCTGCAACGGGGCCGGAAACTTCTCCGGCTGGTGGCATCGGTACTGGCGCTATGCCGGCTTCCCCACCCAGCTTGCCCCGACGGCGGGTGCGATGGGATATGGCGTGCCCGCTGCCGTCGCCGCCGCACGGCGCTTCCCCGACCGGACGGTGGTGGCTGTGGCGGGCGATGGCGATTTCCTGATGAACGGGCAGGAACTGGCGACCGCCGTCCAATACGATCTCGACCTGATCGTCATCGTGGTGGACAACGGCGCCTACGGCACGATCCGGATGCATCAGGAACGCGAATTTCCCGGCCGGGTCAGCGCGACGAACCTCGCCAATCCGGACTTCGCGATGCTGGGCGCAAGCTTCGGCGGCTGGTCACGGCGCGTGGAAACGACCGACGAGTTCCGCGATGCGTTAGTGGAAGCGAAGGGCCGCACAGGCCTGCGCCTGCTGCATTGTGTTATCGACGTGGAACAACTGGCGGCAAGCGGCGCAACCATCAGCTCCGTCAGGGGATACTAGGGGAGCGTCGAAAAACACGGCACCAACAAAAAAGGGGCCGCTGAATTCGCGGCCCCTTCATCTGTCTGTTGATGTCCGACTGATCGGTCAGACGCTGATGATCAGACTTTGTTACCCATCGCGCCCTTGGCTTCGCCCTTCAGGTTCTGGGCTTCGCCCTTTGTTTCCTGAGCCTTGCCTTCGGCGCGAGTTTTCGGATCGTCCGACATCTGTTTCGCATTGCCGGCGATTTCGTTTCCGAGGCCCTTGGCCTTGTCCTTCATTTCACCCATGATCTGCGCTCCTTTGCGGGAAGATGGCAGCTGGATTGCTGTCTGTTCCAACCTCATCAACCCGACACCACGCGTCGCAGTTCCGGGGTTTGCGACGAATGGCAGCGGGATGCGACGGAGCGTTCGGTCTAAATGCCCGCCATCGACATCACGATCGACCATTCCTCCGGCTTTACTTCGCTGACGGATAGGCGCGACAGGCGGACCAGTTCCATGTCCTCCAGCTGCTCCACGGTCTTCACATCCTTCAGCGTGACCGGTTTGGGCAGCTTCGTCTTGGGGACGATCTTGACCGCGGCCCATTTACCGGTTTCGTCCGTGGGATCGGTTATGCCAGCCACGCTTACTTCCGCGATGCCGACAATTTCCAGCCCTTTGCGCGAATGGTAGAACAGGACCTGGTCCCCAACTTCCATGGCGGCGAGGTTGTTTTTGGCACGGTGGTTGCGAACGCCATCCCAGGTTCCCTCCTTCTCCGCGACCAAATCGTCCCAACTATATTTGAACGGTTCGGACTTCATCAGCCAATACTTCATTGCAAATCTGCTCCTGATCACGGTGTCGAGGTTGAGGCATATTGCCTCTGGCGAGGTGTCATCTGCCCTTAACCACTTTTTCAAGTTCGTGCGCCATTAGGATCATGAATATTTCTCGATCGGGACAGGGGCGACAATCATTTCAGGGGCGGACAAACCGAAGCGCGCTGTAAACCTGTCATGGCTCTATGCCGGACGGTCCCGGCGCGACCTGCTGACCATGGCGATCGTGTTCTGCGCGATCATGATGTTCGTTGGCAATGGCAGCAACGTTCTGCCGCAGGTTATCCGCAGCTGGCTGTATGCCGGAAGCGGTCCCGATACCCTGCTGGTGAATGCGCTGCTGCTCAATATCGCGCTCGTGATCTTCGGCTGGCGGCGATATCGCGAGCTGGAGGAGGAGATGGCACGGACCCGGCAGGCGGAAGAAAAGGCCCGGCTGATGGCCGAAACCGATCCGCTGACCCAATGCCTCAACCGCCGAAGCCTGACGACGACGACCAACGATTTCGTGGCGATGAATGCCAAGGCCGGGCGCGCCACCGCGTTCGTCATGATCGACCTCGACGATTTCAAACGCATCAACGATTTCAACGGCCACAAGGTTGGTGACGGCGTCCTCAAGGCAATCGCCGAGCGGATTTCCAACCGTCTGCCTGAGGAAAGCTTGCTGGCTCGTCTGGGCGGAGATGAGTTCGCGTTCGTGATTGGCTTCGATCCGGCACAGCGCACGCGGGTCGATGCGCTGGTCGGACGGGTCATCACCTCGGTCTGCCTGCCGATAGAGGTTGACGAAATTGTCGTGGAGACGACGATTTCGGTTGGCATCGCATGGTCCGACCCGGCGCCCACCGATGGCAAAGATCTGATCGAAGCGGAAACGCTGATGCACCGCGCGGATATCGCGATGTACCGTGCCAAGAAGAACGGCAAGAACCGCTATTACTGGTTCGAACGCAGCATGGAAAACGACCTGCATTTCCGCAACGAGCTGGAGAGCGGTATCCGCACCGGCCTGCGCGAGGGGCACTTCGTTCCCTATTTCGAACAGCAGATCGATCTGGTGTCGGGCGAGCTGGTCGGTTTCGAAATGCTGGCCAGATGGATTTCTCCCGAACACGGGGTGCTGGGCCCCGATCTGTTCATCCCTATCGCCGAGGAAATCGGCGTGATCGGTGAATTGTCGGAACAGCTGATCGGCCGCGCGCTCGACGAGGCGAACACTTGGGACCCGAACCTGACGCTGTCCGTCAATATCTCGCCAGTACAGATGCGCGATCCCTGGTTTTCGCAGAAATTGATCAAGCTGCTCCTCAATCATAAATTTCCGGCCCGGCGGCTGGATGTCGAAATTACCGAAAGCTGCCTGCACGAGAATATCGGCATGGTGCATTCGATGGTCACCAGCCTGAAAAACCAGGGCGTTAGCATCAGCCTGGACGATTTCGGTACCGGCTATTCCAGCCTCGCCCAGCTGCGCAACCTGCCGTTCGACCGGCTGAAAGTAGACCGCAGCTTCGTGTCGGAATTGCAGGAGGAAGGCGGCAACGGTCAAATCATGAACGCTATCGTTTCACTTGCGGCAGGGCTCGATCTGCCGATCACGGCGGAGGGTATCGAAAGCGAAGACGTGCTGTCGCAGTTGCAGGCGATGGGTCCGCTCAAGGGTCAGGGCTATCTGTATGGCGAGCCGGAAGATGCTGCCGCCGTACGCAGGCGGCTGGCCGCCAAGAGCCTACTGAGCGACGGTTCTTCGAATAATCGCACCGACCAGGCGCACTCCCTGCCCGAAGCCGCCAAACCCGACACCGCCAAGCAAAGCCTCGCCGGCTAATCCCGAGGCGCCGGTCCGGCGATCACTTCCGGACGGCAACTCCCACCCACTTCACTGGACGACCAGCGTAGGGACGCATAAAGCGCGAGGCGCAATGCGCGTCCCCTTCACCAAGATGCACGGCCTCGGCAATGATTTCGTGATGCTCGACGCGCGCGAACGCACCTTGCCGCCCGTTACCGGGCCTGTCGCCGCAGCGCTGGCCGATCGCCGCACCGGGATCGGTTGCGACCAGTTGATCCTGCTCCAACCGGCCTCCGCCGATGCGCCAGGCGCGGATTTCCGAATGCGGATTTTCAATTCCGATGGCAGCGAAGTGCAGTCTTGCGGAAACGCGGCACGTGCGGTGGCGCTGCTGCATGGCAGCGATGCCGCAGTCGAAACGGCCGGCGGAACGATCCGCGTTTCGCCCCGCGACGCCGGTGCCGAAGTCGACATGGGCGCGCCGCGCTTCGACTGGGACGACATTCCGCTGGCCTATGCGATGGATACGGCCGCCATGCCGGTCGGCTGGCCTTACGCCGGTGGCACGATGCACAATCCTGCAGCCGTGAATGTCGGCAACCCGCATGTGGTGTTCTTCGTCGAGGATGCATACGCTGTGCCATTGGCGGAGGTGGGCCCGGACATAGAGACCGACGCGCTGTTTCCCGAACGCATCAACGTGAACGTCGCCAGCGTTTCAAGTGGCGAACTTACCCTGCGCGTCTGGGAACGCGGCACCGGGCTGACACGCGCCTGCGGTACCGGGGCCTGCGCCACGGCGGTTGCGGCCATCCGGCGCGGCCTGGTCCAGTCCCCGGTCACCGTGCATCTGCCCGGCGGCGCACTGACGATTGCGTGGCAGCAAGGCGGCACAATCATGATGACCGGCCCCGCGCAGACTGCCTTTACTGGCTCGTTCGAGTGGGAAGACTTTGCGTGAGCGCACCCGAAATCATCACGCTTGGCTGCCGCCTGAACCTGTCCGAAAGCGAAAGCATTCGCGCCATGCTCGCGCCGGATGAGGACGTAGTGATCGTCAACAGCTGTGCCGTTACGGTGGAGGCTGTGCGCCAGACCCGTCAGGCCATTCGCAAGGCCCGCCGCGCGCGGCCTGATGCCCGCCTGCTGGTGACCGGCTGCGCTGCCGAAGTGGAGCGTGAACAAATTGCCGCCATGCCGGAAGTGGACGGCCTGGTCGCCAACGTGACCAAGCTCGATCCACGTAGCTGGAATGTCGCGCCAACGGCCAAACCTGCGGCATCGCTGCACACCCGCGCCTTTATCGCGGTGCAGAACGGATGCGACCATGCCTGCACCTTCTGCATCATCCCGCAAGGTCGCGGGCCTAGTCGCTCGCTCACCATCGCGCAGGTGCTGAGCGAAGTCGAAACCCATCTGGCGCGCGGCGCGGCGGAGATCGTGCTGACCGGTGTCGATGTGACCAGCTGGGGGTATGATTTGCCCGGCGCCCCGCCGCTGGGTGCGCTGGTGCAGGCCGTGTTGGACCGCTTCCCGACCCTCTGGCGCCTGCGTATGTCGAGCCTCGACGGGATCGAGATCGATCCGCTGCTGTTCGACCTGTTTGCGGGCGAAGCGCGCCTGATGCCGCACCTTCATCTGTCGCTGCAACATGGACACGATCTGATCCTCAAGCGCATGAAACGCCGCCACAGCCGCGCCGATGCCATCAAGCTGGTCTCCAGCCTGAAAGCACGGCGGCCCGACCTCGCTGTCGGTGCAGACCTTATCGCAGGCTTCCCGACCGAAACCGCCGAGCACCACGCCGCCAATTGCGCGATCATAGGCGAACTCGAAATCGTACATGCGCACATCTTCCCATACTCCCCGCGCGAAGGGACTACCGCCGCGCGCATGCCGCAGCTGGACCGCGCGCTGGTAAAGGAACGCGCTGCCCAGCTGCGCGCAGAGGCGGCACGCGTGCGCGGTGCATGGCTTGAAACCCAGCTGGGCCAGCCGCTTGCCGTGCTTGCGGAGGCGGACGGAACCGGCCATGCGCCCAACTTCGCGCGCGTCGCCCTGCCGGACAATACGGCGCGGGGCAGCGTCGTTTCCATCACGCCGCGCATAGTTGACAAGGGCCTGTTACGATGAGCGAGAAAAGCTGGGCCGACCGGCTCCTGGGCGGCTTCCGCAAGACCAGCGAGCGGCTGAGCGCGAACCTGACCGAAGTCGCGACCAAGGCCAGGCTGGACGATGCCACGCTGGACGATGTCGAGGACGCGCTAATCTCCTCCGACCTCGGTCCGTCGGCCGCCGCGCGCATCCGGGAACGCTTGCGAGCAAAGCGTTTCGGGCTGGAAATCAGCGAAACCGAATTGAAGGAAGCGGTGGCCGAGGAAATCGCCGCGATCCTGCGCCCCGTTGCCATACCGCTGGAAATCACCGCCTTCCCGCGCCCGCAGGTCATCCTCGTCATCGGCGTGAATGGCAGCGGCAAGACGACCACCATCGCCAAGTTGGCGCATTGGCTGGTGGAGGATGATTACGGCGTGCTGCTGGCCGCGGGCGATACCTTCCGCGCCGCCGCCATCGGCCAGCTTGCCACATGGGCGGACCGTATCGGCGTACCGCTGGTGCGCGGACCCGAAGGCGGCGATCCGGCCAGCATCGTGTTCGACGCGGTGAAGCAGGCGACCGACACCGGGATCGACGCGCTGGTGGTGGACACCGCCGGACGCCTCCAGAACAAGCGCGAGCTGATGGAGGAATTGTCGAAAATCCGCCGCGTGTTGGGCAAGCTCAATCCCGAAGCCCCGCATGACGTGTTGCTGGTGCTGGACGCGACCAATGGCCAGAATGCGCTGTCGCAAATCGAAACCTTCAAGGAAGTGGCGGGCGTGACCGGCCTTATCATGACCAAGCTCGACGGAACCGCGCGCGGCGGCGTGCTGGTGGCCGCTGCCGAGCAATACGGCCTGCCGATTCACGCTATCGGCGTGGGCGAAACCATCGACGATCTGCGACCTTTCGATCCCGATCTGGTCGCGCGCGTTATTGCAGGAGTTGCTTGATGCGTGACACTGAAAACCAGACCAAACCGGCGTCCGGCTGGGTCAACATCCTCGTCGATTACGGCCCGCTACTGGTGTTCTTCCTGACCTATCGCTCGTTCGCCCCGCCGGAACCCGATGCGATCCTGGAAGTGGCCGCGGTGATCAAGGGCACGCTGGCATTTATGGCGGCGTCCGTCGTGGCGCTGGCCGTGTCGAAGTGGCGCAACGGCAAGGTTTCCCCGATGCTGTGGTTCTCCACCGTGCTGATCATGGGGTTCGGCGCGCTGACGGTGTTTTTTGGTGATCCGGCCTTCGTCCAGATGAAGCCGACGATCATCTACTCCATCTTCGGCATAGCCCTGCTGGTCGGGTGGAAACTTGGTCGGCCATTGCTGAAGATCCTGCTGGAAGCCGCGTTCGAAGGGCTGAGCGACGAAGGCTGGCTGAAGCTGAGCCGCAACTGGGGGCTGTTCTTCCTGATCTTGGCCGTGCTGAACCAGACGCTGGTGTGGCAGCTGGATTTCGGTGGCTGGCTGGCGGCCAAGCTGTGGGTGTTCCTGCCGCTGACCTTCCTGTTTACCTTCACCCAGATCCCAATGCTGTTGAAGCATGGGCTGGACCCCGAAGCCAAGGACGATGCAGTAATCGAACACCCCCCTACCGGGGAGTGACGGCAGCTATATAAGACTGAACTGAAGTCAGACCAATCCGACTGCCAACTGCGCCCATACGAGCAGGAAAACCGCTAGCGCCAACACCCCAATGCCGACCTTGAACAAGCGCCCGGAATCAAGGCGCGATGCCAGATCTAGAGCCGCGCACAGACCCATCAGCATTGCGCCCATGACGAGGAAATCCTCGGAGCCCCAGGCGACTTCGGCAGTAAATTGCATCGCGATTGCGGGTAGCAGCAGCAGGGTCGCCGCACCGATCCAAAGCCATACCCGCCAGGAAAAGTTCCGCGCAGGTTCCGCATAATTCAGGGTCATTGCCACGCTCCTTCACGTCTTCAGATGCGTATATCCTATCAAATCCGGACCTGAGATCCAAGTTCGACCACGCGGTTCGTTGGCAGGCGGAAGAACTCCATCGCGGTGGCCGCATTTCGCAGCATCCAGCTGAATATCTGTTCGCGCCAGATCGGCATACCCGGCTTGTCGCTAGGGAGCAGGGTCTGACGGCTGAGGAAGAAACTGGTCTGCATCATGTCGAACTGACCGCCGCAACGCTCCATGCTCTTCAAACCGAGCGGCACGTCGGTTTCCTCCATGAAGCCGTAATGCAGCACCGCGCGGTAGAACCCGTCCCCCAAATCATGCATCTCGCACCGCGCGTCGGGGTCCACATACGGCTCCTCCGCAATCAGCACGGTCAGGATGACTACGCGTTCATGCAGCACCTTGTTGTGCTTGATATTGTGCAGCAGCGCCGAGGGTACGCCGCCGGTTGCGCTGGACATGAAGATGGCCGTGCCGGGCACGCGGGTGGCGCTGTTCTTGGCCGATTTGGCGAAGATTTCCATCGGCAGCGCAACCTCGCTCATGCGCTCACGCATCAACTTACGCCCGCGCGCCCAGGTGGTCAGCAGAGTGAAGACAATTGCGCCGACCAGCAGCGGGAACCAGCCGCCATCGGGCACCTTGGTCAGATTGGCGAGGAAGTATGCGCCGTCCACGATCAGGAACAGCAACACCACGGGAATGGCGATCCATTTCTTCCACTTCCACACGCCCATCAGCAACACCGCCATCAGCAGCGTGTCTATAGTGACCGCGCCGGTCACCGCGATCCCGTAGGCGCTGGCGAGGTTGGAGGAGTTCTGGAACGTCAGCACCAGAATGATGACCGCGATCATCAGCGCCCAGTTGATCGACGGAATGTAGATCTGGCCCGCTTCCGTTTCGCTGGTGTGGCGGGTCGACAGGCGCGGGATAAAACCCAGCTGGATCGCCTGGTGGGTAATCGAAAACGCGCCGGAAATGACTGCCTGGCTGGCAATAAAGGTCGCCAGCGTGGCGAGGATGACCAGCGGCAGACGCAGGCTCTCAGGCGCCAGAATGAAGAACGGGTTCTGGATCGCCACATTGGCCGCCGCCGCATCCAGCCCCACGATCATTGCGCCCTGCCCAAAATAATTCAGGAGCAAGCACGGCATGACGAACCCGAACCAGCTTAGTTTCATCGGCCCGCGTCCGAAATGCCCCATATCGGAGTACAGCGCTTCCGACCCGGTCACCGCCAGCACCACGCTGCCCAGCGCGAGGAAGGCCAGCCAGCCGTCGATCAGGAAGAAATTGAGCGCATACCACGGGTTCAATGCCCACAATATCTCGGGATGCTGCACGATTTGGATCGTACCAAGCGTCGCGATGACGCAGAAATAGACGATCATGACCGGCGCAAACAGCGCCCCGACCTTGGCCGTGCCGCGTTTCTGCAGCACGAACAGGCACACCAACAGGACCAATGCGATCGGTATGACGAAGCGTTCGAGGTCCGGCCGCACCACTGTCAGCCCCTCCACCGCCGACAACACGGAAATGGCAGGCGTGATCATACTGTCGCCATAGAACAGCGAGGTGGCGAATACGCCCAGCAGCACCGTCAGCCAGCCATATTTCGATTTGCCCATATGCCGGCTGAGCAGCGCCACCAGCGCCAGGCTGCCGCCCTGCCCCTTATTATCCGCGCGCATCAGGATGCTGACATACTGGATGGAAACCACCAGCGTCATCGACCAGAAGATCAGGCTGACCACGCCCAGCACATGGGCCTCGTCGATGGCCAGACTATGCGCCCCGCGGAAGGTCTCGCGGAAGGCGTAGAGCGGGCTAGTCCCGATATCGCCGAACACCACGCCGATTGCGCCGACTGCCAGCGCGGTCTTGCCGGCCTTCTGCTTGTCAGGCGCGCCATGACCGCCCGCCGGCGGCGTTTCCATCTCTGGAGTCGCAGCCGTGTCAGTCATGGCAATAAGGGCGATTGGCGGTCATCGGCGTTGTGGCTTTCCCGTCCGGGCGCACCCCTGCTGGGAGGGATTGCGCGGTGGCGGCGGCGCTTAGCAGCAAGCCGCACCAGCGGCAACACGCGCGCAGATCATGGCCGCGTCGCGGGGCTATCACCTTGGGTTGGTGCTTGCGTGAACGCGATCAGCGCATCGAGCCGGGCGAGGCGCTGGAGCAGCTCACCGCGCCACTCCGCATCGGCTGGCGCGGTTTCCAGCAGATCCGCCCATAACTGCCGGGCGGCGGCGGGGTCGCCTTTACGGATCAAGGCTACGCCCGCGAAATAAGCGGCCCCGGGATGGGCGGGATCGCTTGCTTCGGCGCGGGCGAAAGCATGGCGTGCGGCGGGTGTGATCTGACCATCCGCATGGCCCACCAGCGCGTTTGCGAGCGCCAGCCATGCCTCCGTGTTGCCGGGCCGTTCGCGCACTTCGCGGCGCAGCAGTCCGGCGGCGGTTTCATACTGGCCGCGCCGGGCAAAACCATCCGACAGAATGATGTTGCGCGAAGGAGTGGCCCCGCGGCTGAACATGGCCCGCCGGGCAGCCACCATGCCTTCACCATCGACCGGAGCGGCCAGGTCTTGCTGTGCAGGCGCACCGGCGCGGCCGGGCTGCCCCTGCCAGGCATATCCGGCAAGTCCGAATACCAGCGCAGCGGCAAAAATCGTCCATACCGCCTTGGGCAGCCGCAGCAGCAGGATCGCGCCGGCCATGGTGACGACCAGCAGGAGGATGAGAGGCAGCCAGATCACGTTCGCTCGTCCCTGCGCGCGCGTCGAACGCTCAATCGGCGGCGCAAGAGCATCCCCGCCAGCAGGATCAGGATCAGCGGGATGGCAAATAGCGGCCAGGTGCTCGCGCGCACGACCGGGGCATAGCTGATGTAGTCGCCATAACGATCGACCAACCACTCGCGCACCTGTTCCGGGCTGTCCCCGCTCTCGATCCGTTCGCGCACGATACTGCGCATATCGCCGGCGAGCGGCGCGTCGCTATCCGCGATCGACTGGCTCTGGCATTCGACGCACCGAAGCGTTTCCATCAAATCGCGAGCCTCGGCCTCCTGCGCGGGATCGGCCAGTTGCGTGTCGGCGTACGGCGCAGTGGACGGCGCGGATTGAGCGCCGAGGGGCACGGAAGTCACCAAAAGCAGCGACATTAACAAACCCGCCATTCGAACGGTCGGAGATTGCGCAATGATCATCGCCCAGCCTCGCGCAATTTGGCGAGCAGCACGGCCACATCACCCTCGCGGATTTCACCGATATGCTGATGGGTAATCACTCCCTTACCATCGACCACGAACGTCTCCGGTACGCCGCTCGCGCCGAGGGCAAGCTGGACTTGCGACCGTTCGTCGAGAGCGACCGCTTCGAACGGATTGCCATGGCGTTCAAGAAATCGGGCCGCGTCCTCACGCTTGTCGCGGATGGCCACGCCGACGATTTTAGCACCGGCGGCCTGCAATTCCTCCAGCCGGGGCGCTTCGGCAATACAGGGCGCGCACCAGCTGGCCCAGATATTGACGAGCCGCGGGGTGCCGTCGGACAGCATCGCGCTATTGAAACCCATGCTGCCTTCCAGCACCGGCGGCAAATCCAGCGCAGGCACAGCCTTTCCGACCATCGCGCTTTCCACAAAGGGATTGCGCGGTTCAGCGAGCCGCCACGTCGCCAGCACCAGAAAGCCGACGAATACCGCCAACGGTAGCCAGACATACCAGCGCGTCAGCATGATGCTGCTCATGCGCCCACGCCCGCCCCCGCTCATGCCAATGCCTCCTCATCTGCGCGCCGGTCGGCTATTCTGCGCCGGATGTATCGTTGCCGCGCTTCGACGCCGAGCCTGCCGATCAGCGCCAGCAATCCACCCAGCGCGACCAGAATCCCACCGAGGAAGATCATGGTGACAAATGGCTTCCACCACACGCGCACCTGCCACACGCCCGGTTCCGTCTGGCGGCCCAGCACCGCGTAAAGCTGCCCGTTCCAGCGTGTGATCAGCGCGCTTTCGGTGGTTTCCTGAACCGGCGCAAAAAACGTGCGGGCCTGCGGTGCCGCGATGACCGGCTCGCCGGCCTTGTACCGGGCCGCCATCCGCCCTTCCATGGCAGTCCAGTTCGGCCCCGCAACCGGCTCCACCCCGTCGAGCCTCACGGACCACGGGCCGACAGTGGTGGTTTCGCCATTGCGAAGCGACGCAAGCCTTTCCAGCGCAAACGCGCTGTCGCTTGCCATGCCGAACAGCGCCACGGCGATGCCGAAATGAGCGACCATCATGCCCCATGTCGCCAGCTTGACGCGCAGGATGTTGCGCCCGGCAAGCGGCGCGAAACTGCCGATGGCGAGCCCTGCGGCAAGACCGATCCCCAGCGCCGAAAGCATGCCCGCGCCCAACGCCAGCGCTGTCACCAGAGCGGCTATCGCGATGACGCCGACGAGCACCAGCGGTTTGCTCGACCGTTCCAGCCGGTCTCGCCGCCAGCGCAGCAGCGGGCCCACCGCCATGATTGCCACCATGGGCAGTGCGAAAATCGCGCTCACGGGGTTGAAATATGGCGGACCCACGCTGACCCGCACGCCGAACGCCTCGGTCAATAACGGATAGAGCGTGCCGAACAGCACGATGCCGAGCAGCGCGGTCAGCATCAGATTGTTGAACACCAGCGCGCCTTCGCGGCTGACGGCATTGAACCGCTGCCCTTCGTTGATTGCGCCCGCCCGCACCGCGAACACCGCCAGTGCACCGCCGATATAGATAGCCAGCAGCGCGAGGATGAAACTGCCGCGTTCGGGATCGACGGCAAAGGCATGGACACTGGTCAGCACGCCGGAGCGGACGAGGAAGGTGCCGACCATGCTCATCGAAAAGGCGATGACTGCCAGCATCATTGTCCAGGCGCGCAGGGCGTCCCGCTGGGCCAATACGCTTACCGAGTGCAGCAGCGCAGTCGCCGCCAGCCATGGCATCAGCGAGGCGTTCTCTACCGGGTCCCAGAACCACCAGCCGCCCCAGCCAAGCTCGTAATAGGCCCAGTAACTTCCCGCCACGATACCCGCCGTCAGGAAGATCCACGCGCCCAGCACCCATGGCCGCATCGCGCGGGCGAAATCAGGCGTGACCTGCCGTGTCAGCAACGCGCCCACGGCAAAGCTGAACGCCACCGATAGGCCAACATAACCGATGTACAAAGTGGGCGGATGGAAGGCGAGGCCGATGTCCTGCAGCAGCGGATTGAGTCCCAGCCCCTCCGGCACGGCCACCGCCAGCCGTGCAAACGGATTGCTGCTGAAGAGCAGGAACGCGTAAAACCCCAGCGCCACGAACCCTTGCGCCGCCAGCACCGCCTGCATCGTGCGTTCGGGGAGGCGCCGCTCCAGCCCGGCGATCAGCGCGCCGGACAGGGCCATCACCGTCACCCACAACAGCATGCTGCCTTCGTGATTGCCCCACGTGCCGGCCAGCTTGAAGATGAACGGTTTGGCGGAATGCGAATTGGCTGCAACCAGCGCCACGGACAAATCCGTGCGCACGAACAGCCACAGCAGCATGGCGAAGCTGAACGCCGCCAGCGCGCCCTGCATGATGGCGGCGGGCCGGGCTATAAGCGCCAGCGCCCCGCCCGTTATTTCATCCGCCGCTTCGCCCGAAGTCCGAACCGACAGCGCACCGCTGACCAGTTGGAGAAGAGACAGCGCGGCCGCCAGCCACAGCGCCGCAAGACCGAGTTCGGCAATCACGGGACGTTCGCTGACTGCGCGGGGGCCGTTTCCGTATCCGCAACCACGGCGCGGGCCTGCGCGGCGGTCATCTCCTCCAGCTCGCGCGGCACATAATTCTCGTCATGTTTGGCGAGCAGCGTTTCGGCGACGAATGTGCCGTCCGCCGCCAACCGCCCGTCGGCAACCACGCCGGATCCCTCCACGAACAAGTCGGGCAGGATCCCGGCGTAGCGAACCGGCACGGCCTGCCCGGTGGCATCGGCCCCGTCATCCACCAGGAACGTCACCGTCACGCCGTCTGCTTCCGTATCCAGCGACCCTTCGCGGACCATGCCGCCGAGCCGGACATTGCGCCCCGGCTCCGGCGGATCGGACAGCATCTGGCCCGGCAGGTAGAAATAGCTCGCCTCGCTGCGCAAGGCCCATGCCGCGACCAGCGCCGCCACGATCAGCAAAACAGCCGCGAGCCCGCCCAGCACGAGGCGCTGGTGTTTGGGTTGGAGCGTGCTCATCCGCGGCGGCTTTCCGCGCGCCTTGCCTCGGCCCGACGCATCGCCAGCCAGCTCCATACGACCAGCGCCAGCGTCCCACCGATGCCGATGAGATAGCTCGCCAGCACGAAGACCGACGGGTCCAGCCCCTCCCGCATCAAGTCGCTCCTGCTTCGAGGTCGGATGGCGCGCGCTGCGCTCTACGCCGCAAACGCGCTTCCACCTGCACTTGGGCGAGCATCGTCCGCATCCGCACGAGCACTACGCCTGCGAACAACAGCGAAAAACCGACCGTCGCCACCAGCAACGGCACCAGAAATTCAGCGTCGATCGCGCTTTTGCCCATGGTGATGCTGGGCGGCTGGTGAAGCGAATTCCACCACACCACGCTGCGGTTGATGATCGGTATATTGACTGCCCCGACCAGTCCAAAAATGGCCGGGATGCGCGCGCTTGCGCCCTCGCGGGCTACCGCACCGGACAAGGCAATATAACCGAAATAGAGGAACAATAGCACCAGCATCGACGTAAGGCGGCCGTCCCAGACCCACCATGTCCCCCATGTCGGGCGGCCCCAGATGGACCCGGTGACAAGGCAGATCGCGGTAAACACCAGCCCAGGCACCGCGGCAGCTCGCGCGGCCAGATTGGCGAGTGGATGGCGCCAGACGAGGAATGCTAGACTCGATACCGCAATCGCCGCCCAGCCGCCCATGCCCAGCCAGGCCGCGGGCACATGGACAAACAATATCCGCACCGTTTCGCCCATCAGCCGGTCGGGCGGAACCACGAAATACCCCCACGCCAGCGCGCCTGCGGTCAGTATCAGGCCGAGCGCGAGCAGCAGCGGCGTAAGCCAGCTGGCGAGGCTCAGGAACCGTGTGGGATTGGCGAAACCATGCATGTGTCTAACGCGTTCTGCCTTGCCATCAGCCGCCCCGAACCGCAAGCTGAGCGCGGTTGCAATTGGTGCAATTGCCGATGCGGTTAACGGAGCGTGCCTGTCTGCCCAGACCGCAAATCGCAGAGCGATGGCGAATCGCCGGCAGTTCACCCCCGACCGATCAGCTCCTGTGCCATGCGGTCCGAAACCATGTCGGCAGGCTCCCCACTCGCTTCGCTCTTGCGCCAGATATCGGTCAGGCGACCGGGAATCTGTGCCAGGCGCTTGCGAACTTCGTTGATGTCGCAAGGTTGCCCGTGCTGGGCACACAGATATTCCAGCGTGACGGAAATGATCCCGCCTGCATTGATGACGTAATCAGGCGCATATAAAATACCGCGATCGTGGAGCCGTTTGCCGTCCGCCGCGCGGGCAAGCTGGTTGTTCGCCCCGCCCGCGACGATCGCGCAATCCAGCCGCGCTATGCCGTCCTCATCGAGGATCGCGCCGAGTGCATTGGGGCTGAATACATCGCACGAGACGCCGAGGATCGCGTCCGCTTCCACAGTCTGCGCGTCCAGTTCGGTAGCCAGCGTCCGCGCCCGGTCCATGTCGATATCGGACAATGTCAGCTTCGCACCGTCTTTCGCGAGCAGTTTCGCGACGCCGCCGCCGACGCTTCCGGTGCCCTGGATGGCAATGTGCACACCCTCTACGCTATCCTTGCCCAACTTGTGCTGCACCGCCGCCTTGATGCCATGATAAATGCCCATCGCGGTGAACGGGCCGGGATCGCCGCCCGCATCGCCAGCCTCTTCCACCGGCAGGCCGGACACGTATTTCGTCCGCTGCGACACGGCGACCATGTCCGCCTCGCTGATGCCGACATCCTCGGCGGTCACATACCGTCCGCCCAAGGCATTCACAGCATCCCCGAATGCCGCAAGCAGCTCGGGCGATTTGGCGCTGCCTTCATCGGCGAGGATCACAGCCTTGCCGCCACCCATCGGCAGGCCGGCCATGGCGTTCTTGTAACTCATCCCGCGGCTGAGGCGCAGCGCATCGCGCATTGCGGCTTCGGGCTGGGCGTAATGCCAGAAGCGCGTGCCGCCTGCGCCGGGGCCGAGATGTGTGGAATGCAGGGCGATGATCGCGGTCAGCCCACTCGCCGGATCGCGGACGAGCTGCACAAGCTCGTGATCGTCGTAATCGGGCTGCGCCCAAAAGGCTGTCATGCGACCGGATCCTTCATCCCTGCACGCAGGATTGCGTGGGAAAAACCATACGCGCGCAAATGCGCGTCGAAGCCAGGGGCGAGGAGAAAAATGGGGCGATCGAGGGGTCTTGAACCCCCGACCTCCGGTACCACAAACCGGCGCTCTAACCAACTGAGCTACGATCGCCACACGCCCCGGCAGGCGTATTGCCGTGGGCTGATATACGTCAGGATGGTGCGGTCAAGCAGCCAATCCCGAGCGGACGCGCCAATTGCACACACGCCCCCAAATGGGAAGGGAAAACTGCGCAGGTGCTGTTCTTGCGCAAGAAAATTTCGTGGCCCCACAAATGCTTCACCTTTGCAGGGGGCGAGTCCGACGGTAACGTGGCCACATGAACGCAGCTGGCGAATCCTCCGTCGAACGGCTCGCCGGGTCTGGTATGCAGCGCGTACCGACAGACCGGCTGGACCTGTTGCAGCAGCGCGACTTCCTTTCACCCGAACACTGTGCCGACCTGATTGCGTTGATCGATACGGGCCGCCGCCCCTCCACCATCGCGGATGATAATGGCGACGCCTATTTCCGGACCAGCGAAACCTGCGATCTGGATGCGGGCGATCCGGCGGTCGAGCGGCTTGAGGCGCTGTTGCTGGCGCTGAACGGGATCGACCCCGCACATGGCGAACCCGTACAGGGCCAGCGCTATGCAGTGGGACAGGAATTCAAACCGCACACGGACTATTTCGCGCCCGACGGGCAGGACTATGCCCGCTTCTGTTCCGTCGCCGGACAACGCAGCTGGACATTCATGATCTATCTCAACGACGTGGAAGCCGGCGGCGGCACGCGCTTCAAGACGATCCGGAAAACCATCCATCCCGAAGCCGGCAAGCTGCTATGCTGGAACAATCGCCGCGTCGATGGCCGAGTCAACCCCAATACCCTCCATCACGGGATGAAGGTACGCAAGGGCACGAAATACGTGATTACCAAGTGGTACCGGGAACTGCCGTGGGGGTAGCACCCGGCGACTGGTCTAGAAAGCGCATTACAGACTGCTATTTGGCGGCATAGATATTGCGAAAAGACAGGCGTATTCGCAAACGAAAAAAGGCGGCCCCGTCGGACCGCCTTTCCCTTTCCGGTCCGAAGACCGGTCAGCCCAGAAATCTGGAAACTGGTGAAACTGATTATTTCTTGAGCGAAAGCCCGCCGAAACGCTTGTTGAACTGCGCAACACGGCCGCCTTCCTGAATCTGCTGCTTGCCGCCAGTCCATGCCGGGTGGCTGGTGGGGTCGATGTCGAGCGTCATGGTGTCGCCCTCCTTGCCCCAGGTCGAGCGGGTCTGGAATTCGGTGCCGTCGGTCATCTTGACGTTTATGACGTGGTATTCGGGATGCGTATCGGCCTTCATGGCTTTGGTCCTTCATAGCATTCGCCCGGTACCGACCGGGCTCGCTGTGTATTGGGAAAGGCGCGCGTCTAGGCGGACGCGGCGGTTTTGGCAATAGTTTGTTGAGCCTCAAGCGGCGGCGGGTGTTTTTGTTTAGACCCTGCGG
Organism: Alteripontixanthobacter maritimus; assembly: GCF_003340475.1. Taxonomy (NCBI): domain Bacteria; kingdom Pseudomonadati; phylum Pseudomonadota; class Alphaproteobacteria; order Sphingomonadales; family Erythrobacteraceae; genus Alteripontixanthobacter; species Alteripontixanthobacter maritimus. The sequence continues at coordinate 1,524,545 of NZ_QBKA01000002.1, forward strand.
GCGGAACCCATCCGGGTTCCTTGCTTCCTCGCATAAGCTCGGACGGCCGTTCGGCCCCTTCGACAGGCTCAGGACATGCTTGCCGTTTGCTGGTCGCAAACGGGATAAGCGTTACCCTCGCAATCTTGGGCCCGGTTCCAGGTCACGGCAGTCATAGGCCCAAAGGGCCGCCCGCAGCGCGAAGCGCGAGGATAGTCTAAGGGAGCGGACGCGACCGCCGGCGCTTGAGGCTAATCAAAAAACACCACCACCAACCCTCACGCGATCATCGCGGTGAAGTTCACCTCGCATGTCGTCTTCCCGTTCACGCTTGCCTCGCCGTTGAACTTGCAGACCTTAGCTCGTTTCTGAATGAAGCTGGCCTTGAGATCGAGCAGACAGCCGGGTTCCACCGGGGCGCGGAACTTGGCGTTTTCGATAGCCATGAAATAGACTAGCTTGCCTGTTCCGGCGAGGCCGAGGGTTTCTACCGCGAGAATACCCGCCGCCTGGGCCAGCGCCTCAATCTGGAGGACGCCGGGCATGATCGGGCGGCCGGGGAAGTGGCCCTGGAAGAACCCTTCGTTGAACGACACCGCCTTGACCGCGTGGATGCTCTCATCGACGATCAGGTTCTCTACCCGATCGACCAGCAGCATCGGATAGCGATGCGGCAATGCTTCCAGCACCTTCGCCGTGTCGTAAACGGTATCGCTCATACTTCCCCCAGGACCGACGTTTTAGCGGCCGGTGGGAGCTGGCGCGGGTGTAGGCTGCTGGGCCTGCGCGGCGGCAGCGGCGGCCTGCTGTTCGCGAATTTCGCGCGGCAGCCAGCCAGCGGGCGGAACCAGCTGCGCTGTAGGGAGCAGCGTGTTCAGCTCGTTGATAATGTCCTGCGTGATATTGTAGGGGCTCTCGGCATAAATCACCGCGCCGTTGCTGGCATCGAGCAGCAGCGTGATGTTCTTCTTCGCCATGGCCGCCTTCATCGCGGTGTCCAGCTGCTCGCGGATCTGTTCGCCAACATAGGCTTGGCTCAGCTGCACGGGCTGAAGGATGGTCTGCAATTCGCGCTGTCCGGCCTGCTCGATCTGCTGGATCTGGGCGGCCTGCTGCTGCAACTGGGCGTTGGCGACACCGGCCTGCTGGTCGGCCTGCAGCTTTGCGTAAAGCGGCTGCAACTGAGCCGAGATTGCCGACTGGCGGGCGTTCGCCTGGTCGATCTGCGGCTTGTAAGTCGTCTGGCGCTGTTCGGCAGCGACGCGGATGGCGGCGCTTTGCTGAACGACTGCGGGCAGGTTCACCACGGCGATACCGGGCGTTACGGCCTGCGCGGCGGCAGGAGCCATAGCCATCGGGGCGGTCAGTGCTGCGGCTGCCAGACCGGCGGCCAGCGCCGGCTTCAGAAATTTCATCATCAGAATTGCGTTCCTACGTTGAATGTAAACAGTTTGGTGTCGTCACCCGGCTGGCTTTTCAGCACCTTGGCTACGTCGATCCGGAATGGCCCGAAAGGCGAATTCCAGTTGACGCCGATCCCCACCGAAACGCGCGGGCTGGCGCTGTCGCCCAGGAACACTTCCTGGAATGGCAGCGCGATTTGGCGCTGCGCTGGGTCGAGCGGATTGCCCATGGCATCCGTCGGATCGGTCGTGAAGGTCGGAGGCTGGTCCCCTACGCCAGGCAGGATGAACAGCTGATTGCCATCGGCATCGAACTGGTTGGCGAGGATCCCTTCCGGGAACGGACTGACGTTCAGCACCGGGTCGGTCACACTGAACAAGGCACCGACATCGACGAAGATCGAAGGCCGCAGCCCCAGCTCGCTCGCCCCGCTGCCGAGCGGGATTTCCAGCTCCGCGCGGCCGAGATAATAGGCGTTGCCGCCAATCGCATCGTCGGAAACGAGATCTTCGTCGGTAATGACTTCGGGAATGCCGTCGCCATCGGTATCGCGCAATGGCTGGCGGATGACACGCGGTCCCACGCCGCGAATGTCGAACCCGCGGAACTGCGGTTCGCCAAGGAAGAACCGGTCGGTCAGGCGAACATCATCGACGCCAGCTCCCTCGCGGTCCTCGAAGCCCTTGATCGCGCCCCCTTCCGCCTGAAGCGAGAAAATAAAGCCGCCGCCGACGTTGAAGTATTGCGCAATCTTGCCCTTGATCCGGGCGTAATTGGTATCCCCGCCGAGACCCGCATATTCCGCCGTCAACGATACGCTGCGTCCGGAACTCGGCCGGAAACGGTTGTTCAGCGTTTCATGCACCACCGTCGCGCCGAGAATGGATGACAGGCGGTTGCCGAGCGTGTCGCACAGATAACGGCCTGCGCGAATGGGATCGCAGGTTGCGATGCCATCCCCGTCGAGGTCGCTGAAGAACTGGCTCTCGTCGAGGCTGATCTGGTCGTAGTTCAGCGTGTAGCTGCCGACCAGAGACATATACTCGCTCAAAGGCACGCCGACCCGCGCCTGAAAGCCGGTCGTCGCCTGCGAGAATGTCGTGGAATTGTCGTTCCGGAAATTGAAGCTGCTGAGATCGCGCCGGTACACATCCACGCCGGCCGAGATGTTCCGGTCGAACAGATAGGGGTCGGTGAAGCTCAACTGCGCCGCACGCGAGAAGCGCGAATAATTGACGCTGGCACCCAGTGTCTGGCCCCGCCCGCGGAAGTTACGCTGGCGGATCGAGGCGGACAGCAGGAAGCTTTCGATGGAGGAGAACCCGGCCGACAGCTGCAATTCGCCGGTCGGCTTCTCTTCCACGTTGGCTTCCAGGATAATGCGGTCGGGCGCGCTGCCTTCGACCTGCGTGATCTCGAAATTTTCCTGGAAGTAACCCAGCGACTTGATGCGGTTGCTGGAGCGTTTGACCTGCAGCGAGTTGAACGCATCGCCTTCCGCCACGCGGAATTCGCGGCGGATGACCTTGTCCTGCGTCAGCGTGTTGCCGTTGACGTCAATGCGCTCGACATAAACGCGCGGCGCCTCGCGCAGCACGAACGTCACGTCCATTTCGCGGTTTTCGCGGTCCCGCTCGATACGCGGCGATACGTCGGCAAAGGCATAGCCGAACGTTCCGGCCAGCTCGCTGAAATTCTCTACCGTGTCTTCGACGGTCTTGGCGTTGTACCAGTCGCCCTGCTTGATCGCCAGGCCGCTGCTCATCCGGTCGCTGTCGAAATCGCGCAGCTGGCTTTCGACGTTCACGTCGCCGAATTTGTAGCGTTCGCCTTCCTCCACCACATAGGTGATGATGAAGTCCTTCTTGTCCTGCGTCAGCTCTGCCACGGCTGATACGACGCGGAAGTCGGTATAGCCTTCGGTGAGATAGAACTGGCGCAGCCGCTGCTGGTCGAAGGCAAGACGGTCGGGATCGTAGCTCGTGTTGCTGGACAGGAAGCTGGTCAGCCGGGCCTGCTTGGTCAGCATTTCGCCGCGCAGCTCGCCGTCGGAAAACTTCTCGTTGCCGATAATGTTGATCTGGCGGACCTTGGACTTGGGCCCCTCCTCGATTTCGAACACGATATCGACGCGGTTCTGGCCAAGCTGCACCATCTTGGGTTCGACAGTGGCAGCGAACCGGCCCTGGCGTTTGTACAGTTCGATAATGCGGGCGACGTCGGCGCGCACTTTCGACCGGGTGAAGATCTGCCGCGCGGTCAGCTTGATCTCGGGCAGGATCTTGTCGTCCTTGATCCGCTTGTTGCCTTCCAGCACTATGCGGTTGACGACCGGGTTCTCGGTCAGCGTGATTAGCACCGCGCCGTTGTCATTGCGGACATCGTAGGTGGCGAACAATTCGGTCGCCGCCAGTTCCTTCAATGTCTGGTCGCCGCGTTCCTGCGACCATACCTGGCCGGGGCGCAGGGTGATGTAGGACAGGATTGTCTGCGGCTCCAACCGCTGCGCACCGGATACCGAGATCGTACGGATCACATCGGATTGCTGCGCCGTCGCCGGTGTCTGCTGGACCGCCGTCCGACCGGAAGGCTGCGCAGTTTGCGTCGCCGCATCGGCATCGCCTGTATCCTGCGCCAGAGCCATAACCGGCATGCAGGCAAGCGCCGTACCGCCGAGCAGAACGCCGAACAAACGCGAGTTGCGCGAGATGCGATGCGCACCGGAATCGACCGAAGTGGTTTCAGGCGGCATGGCTTCTAAATTCCGTCCACTCATAAAGCGTGGCTCTCCGTGAAATTCATTCGCGCGGATGTGTCCTGCCCCGGTCCCGCCCGCCGCGCCGGGGAGAGGTGCGCCCCTTGCCCGATGCGCCCGCCACTATCAAGCGGTGCGCCCCGTCAAGGGAAGCGATTTATCCCCGCCTCCCGGCCCGTCAGGCGCCGAACCAGGGGATCGTGATGATGTCGTTCACCGTCACGAAGATCATCAGAGTCAAAACCACTACCACCCCCCCGCGATAGGCCAGCTCCATACCTTTTTCGCCGACGGGCTTCCTGCGGATTGCTTCGGCCGCGTAAAATGCCAGATGCCCACCGTCGAGCGCGGGGATTGGCAGCAGGTTAATGAATGCCAAGTTAAGCGAGATGAGCGCCGCGAACCAGACAAACGCCTGTGTGCCCCGGCTGAGCTGCTCGCCGGAAAATTTCGCGATTTTGAGCGGCCCGCCCAATTCGCGGACCGAGCGATCGCCGGTGACGATCTGCTTGATCCCGGTGACCATCATGACCGTCATATCAACCGTTTGGCTATATGCGATCGATGCGGCCTCGCCCACCCCCACGGGCACCATTTCAGCCTCGATCGGAGCGGATTCCACACCGATCCGGCCAATCTTACTTTCGTTGCCGAACTCGTCCTTCTCCATCGTCGCGCCGATGGTAACCGGCAGGTCGAATGTGCGGCCATCGCGGTCGAGCGTAATGTCGATCGTTTCGTTCGGGTAGAACACGATGCGCTTCACCACATCGCGGAAATCCGCCACTTCCTCGCCATCGATGGCGACGATGCGGTCGCCGATCTGCATCCCGGCTTCGCGTGCCGGGCTGGTTTCGGCAAACGCGGCGACGCTGGTCTGTTCATCGAGATTGGTCGGCACCGCCTTACCGTAGATCAGCGCGAACCCGGCGAAGATCGCCAGCGTAATGATCAGGTTCGTGGCCGGTCCCGCGAACACGATGAGCGCGCGCTTCCACAAGGCCGCGTATTGAAAAGCGCCCTGACGGTCCTCCTCCGTCATCGCGGCAGCCGCTTGCGCATCGGGAATGCTGGCGGGATTCATGTCGCCGCGAAACTGGACATAACCGCCCAGCGGCAGCGCGGAAAGCTTCCACCGGGTGCCGCGTTTGTCGGTAAAGCCCGCCAGTTCCTTACCGAAGCCCACCGAAAACGCATCCGCGCCAACACCGAACATCCTGCCGACCAGGTAATGCCCGAATTCGTGCAACGTCACGAGCGGGCCGAGAATCAACAGGAAGCCGGCGATGTAGAACCAGAAGGGCGGCGATTCGATCAAGCGTAAGTCTCCAAGGCGGTTTCGGCGCAGGCACGAGCCTCGGCATCGACGGCGAGGACTGCGTCCAGCGTCGTCGGCGGGGTCAGCGACAGGCGTTCCAGGGTCTCCGCCACTGTTACGGTAATATCTGTGAACCCGATCTTACCGGCGAGAAACGCCGCCACCGCTACCTCGTTTGCCGCATTGAGGATCGCCGGAGTCGCCCCGCCCGCATTGGCGGCATTGCGCGCCAGTTTTGTGGCCGGGAACCGCTCTTCATCTGGCGCAAAAAAGCTTAGTTCCCCGATGGTTGCCAGATCCAGCGGAGCCATCGGCGTATCCATCCGGGCAGGATGCGCAAGGCAGGATGCGATCGGCACGCGCATGTCGGACGGCCCGAGCTGGGCCAGCGTGGACCCGTCGCGATATTCCACCATGGAATGAATCACGCTTTGCGGGTGGACCACGATGGCTAGCCGGTCGAGCCCTACCGGGAACAGGTGGTGCGCCTCGATAAACTCCAGCCCCTTGTTCATCATGGTGGCGGAATCGACGCTGATCTTGGCGCCCATATCCCAATTGGGATGCGCCACCGCTTCTGCCGGAGTGGTCGCGGCAAGCTCGGCCAGCGTTTTCGTACGCAGCGGGCCGCCGCTGGCAGTCAGCGTGATGCGGGCCACGTCGGCAATGTCGTTCCCGGCCAGGCACTGGAAGATGGCGTTGTGTTCGCTATCGACCGGCAGCAGGGTTGCGCCGTTCCTCGCCACGGCAGCGGTCATCACCTCGCCTGCAGAAACCAGCGCTTCCTTGTTGGCGAGCGCGATCGTGCGGCCCTGTTCGATGGCGGCCATGGTCGGGGCAAGGCCCGCGCAGCCGACGATGGCGGCCACAACGATATCGGCAGGACGGGTGGCCGCCTCGCACAGCGCTTGGTTGCCGCCAGCCGCCTCGATCCCGCTGTCCGCCAGCGCGTCGCGCAGTCCGGGCAGGCAGCTTTCCTCGGCCACTACCGCGCATTCAGCATTAAATTCGCGCGCCAGCTTCGCCAGTTCCGCTGCGCTGCAATTTGCGGTCAACGCGACCACCCGCCAGCTCTTGGGCGAGCGGCGCACGAGGTCCAGCGTGGACGCGCCAACCGATCCGGTTGCGCCGAGGATCGTAATCGAACGAGGTGTCATGCGCAGTGTCTTACCACGGGGAGGAGCCGAACAGCAGCCCCGCCACGATGCTGACCGGAAGCAGCCCGTCCACCCGGTCGAACACGCCGCCATGGCCGGGGATCAAAGTGGAGCTGTCTTTCATGTTGGCGCGCCGTTTCAGCCAGCTTTCGAAAAAGTCACCCGCCTGCGCCAGCACCGCGATTGCGGCACCGACGATCGGAAGGACCACCGCCGGCGTGTCGCCGAAGAAGACCGACAGATCGATCTTGCCCGGATTGGCGTGCCGCCCGGTGAACAGGGTGGAGGCGATATATAGCCAGAGCGTCGCCCCGACGACCCCGCCCAGCAATCCCGCCCATGTCTTGGATGGGCTGATACGCGGCGCGATTTTCGGCCCCCCAATGGTCCGCCCGAAGAAATAGGCAAAGATATCGACGAACGCGACGGCCACGATAACCGCAATCAGCAGGCGGGCGTTCATTCCGGTCAGCATCAGTCCGGCCAGTGCGATATAGGCCGCGCCCGCCGCCATGCCCGCGACTTTCGTAGGCAGCGTCTCCGCAGCCCGGCCGACCAGCCGCAGCAATTCGAAAAAGCAGATCGCGGCTACCAGCCACAGGAACGCCTTCAGCGCCGGACCACCCAGATACAGCTGCAACGTCGCCACCGCCACCATGACCACGGCAGAGGCCGTACGCACCGGCAGGTCCGACGTTTTCATCCATAGCGGCAGGTGGACGTATTTGCGGGCGCGGTTCCTGAAGCGGTCACGCCGACGCAGCGCCATTGCGGGCTCGCCATGGGTCGCGGGAGCGTCCGGCACAGAGCTTTGCGGTTCGGGGGCTTCCGGCCCGTCAGCGTCCACCATAGCGCCGCTCCCGATTGGCAAAATCCTCGAGCGCCGCGCGCAAATGGTCCGGCGTAAAGTCCGGCCACAGCGTATCGACAAACAGCATTTCGGCATAGGCCGCCTGCCACAGCAGGAAGTTGGACAGTCGCACTTCGCCGCTGGTGCGGATCAGCAGGTCGAGCGGCGGAAGGTCAGCGGTGTCCAAATGTGCGGCGATGCTATCTGCAGTCACCTTGCCCGCACCGTTGCTTTGGGCTGCGGCCTGCGCTGCAGCGCGCGCGATCTCGTCTTGCGACCCGTAATTGAGCGCGACTGCCAGAGTGCGCGATCCCTCAGCGGTCCGTTCGAGCGCATCTTCGAGCATTTCCACGATATCGGGCGCAAGCCCTTGCCAATCGCCGATAATTATGAGGCGCACATCGTTGGACACAAATTCCGGCAGGTCCGATTTGATGAAGCGCCGCATCAGCGCCATCAGATCGTCGACTTCCTCGTCCGGCCGTTTCCAGTTTTCCGAACTGAAGGCATACAGTGTCAGGCATTCCAGCCCCAGCGGCTCGACATTGCGGACCAGTTCGCGCACCGCTTCCACGCCCTTGCGGTGGCCCATTGCGCGCGGCAACGCGCGGCGCTTCGCCCAGCGGCCATTGCCATCCATGATTATGGCGACATGTTTGGCGCGGGCGTCATTCATATCCGCCCCGGACCCTGCAATCCGTTCGCGTCGAGCGCGGCCGAGATGCCGGGTGCGCTCGACACGAACGGGCTTGGTCTGGCTAACAGAACGAAAAGGCCCCCCTGCCCCCTCACTGCGTCATGATTTCCTTGACCTTTACCTCGACCGCAGCGTCGGTTTCGGCTGCGTATTTGTCGGTCAGCGTCTGCACATCGTCCTCGAACCGCTTGCGCTCGTCTTCCGAGATATCCTTCTTCTTCTCGTCTTCCTTCAGATTTTCCATCCCGTCACGCCGGACATTGCGAATCGCGATCTTGGCGTTCTCGCCATATTTGCCCGCCAGTTTGGCTAGCTCCTTGCGCCGTTCCTCGTTGAGATCGGGCATCGGCAAGCGCAGCGTCTGACCGTCCTGCATCGGGTTAAGGCCCAGATTAGCCTTGGAAATACCCTTCTCCACAGCGGTTACGTTGGCCTTATCCCAGACCTGCACGCTTAACATGCGCGGCTCCGGCGCGGAGACGGTGGCCACCTGGTTGAGCGGCATCATCGAGCCATATACATCGACCATTACCGGATCGAGCAGCGAGGTGTTGGCGCGTCCCGTCCGCAAGCCCGACAGATCGCCTTTCAGGCTTTCCACTGCGCCCTGCATCCGGCGCTCGATATCGCTCTTGTCGAATTTTGCCATGGTGAGGCTCCTTCCCGTATTTTTGGTTAGACTATTGTTTCACTATGGTTTGCACGCCCGCTCCGCCCAGCACGCGGGCCAGATTGCCCTCGTCCCGGATGGAGAAGACCACGATGGGGATATCGTTATCGCGGCACAGCGCAACGGCGGAGGCATCCATCACTTTAAGATTATCCGCCAGCACGCGGTCGTAAGTCACCGTATCGAAACGCTTTGCATCCGCGTTCGTCTTGGGGTCGCTGTCATACACGCCATCAACGCTGGTGCCTTTCAGCAGCGCATCGCATTTCATCTCCGCCGCGCGCAGGGCCGCCCCGCTATCGGTGGTGAAATAGGGCGCACCGACACCGGCGGCGAAGATCACCACGCGGCCCTTCTCCAGATGCCGTTCGGCGCGCCGGCGGATGACGGGTTCGCACACCTTGTCCATCTCGATCGCGGATTGCACGCGGGTGGGTACGCCGATCTGTTCCAGCGCGCTTTGCATGGCGAGCGCGTTCATCACCGTGGCGAGCATGCCCATGTAATCCGCCTGCGCCCGGTCCATCCCCTGCGCCGCGCCGGCCATCCCGCGAAAAATATTGCCACCGCCGATGACGAGGCAGATTTCCAGCCCCGTTTCCTTGGCCGCCTTCACTTCCTTCGCCATTTCCGCCACGAAGCCGGGATCGATGCCATAATCCTGCCCCCCCATCAGCACCTCGCCCGACAGTTTCAGCAGGATGCGTTTATACTGGGGGGCTGGCATGGAGATGTTCGGTCCGGATAATGTGCAGGTTGCGCCAAGCCTTAGCCACCCTACCCCCGCGGCGCAAAGGGAAAGCCTGTGTTGATGGGTTTCCGGGATGGTGGCTGTTTATGGGCAGACCTCACATCAACGTGAACGGTGAGGTTTGCAGTGGGGAGCGGACGTTCGGCCATCGCCGTATTGCGCTATTCTGCGACCCTCTCGTTTCCGATGAAGCCGAAGTTCACTCGATCTTTTGTGGCCGCATAGGCTACCACCGAGAGGAGGTTCGCATATCGCTCGGCAAAGTCCGGATAATTGTGTGAAGCGCTAGGCGGGTCGAGAAGGATACCATCGCCCGAAACACGGAGCGCCGATCCCGGCTTCATGCCAGCATGCACCTCTAGCGCCTCCGCATATTCTTCTAGGGAACCATAGTCCTCGCGGACTGGAAAGCCTTCCCACAATCCAGCCTCCTTCAATCTACCCTCATACATCACCATCATGTCAGGTCGGGCCAGCTCCGCAGCGAAGTCCATGTAGGCAGCAAACATCTCACCGTCTTCAAACGTGACAATCTCGTTGCCAGCGGCCCCTCTGATGCAATCGAAATTATCTGAGGTCGCTCCAGCACTTGGCTCGATGGATATCTCGATGCTCTGGAGGTAGTCTTCGTATTTGACGGTGAACCCGCCAGGATTAAGGCCACAGTCGAGCAATCGCTGCTCGATGACTTGTTCTTGCGTCGGTAAAGGTTCGGGAGGAACGTCAATCATCCCTGCATCTTAGCGCCAAGCTGAAGGTCCGCAATGGGGTCGTTAGCGGAAAGTCCGCTTCGGGCTAAACGACGAACAAAGCCGCCGCAGCGGTTATGCTGCGGCGGCCTTATGTTCTGACCCCTGGTCATCCCCGCGGAGGCGGGGACCCAGGTTGGCGGTTCGGATTAGCCGCTCCGGGTTCCCGCTTTCGCGGGAATGACGATAGAGTTGTAACGCTGACTTGCTTCAACCCTGAACGGCGGCCGCAACTTCCGCTGCGAAGTCGCTTTCTTCCTTCTCGATGCCTTCGCCCAATTGGAAGCGGACGTAGTCCTTCAGGACGATGTCCTTACCGGCTTCCTTGCCGGCATTGGCGACGACCTGAGCAATCGGCGTCTTGTTGTCCATCACGAACACCTGGCTCAAAAGCGCGTTTTCCTTGGCGAATTTCGCCACCGCGCCGTCGACCATCTTTTCCTGCACCGCTTCGGGCTTGCCGCTTTCGGCAGCCTTTTCGCGGGCGATAGCGCGTTCGCGTTCGATCACTTCGGAGTCCAGACCGTCGGCATCCAGCGCCTGTGGGAAAGCGGCGGCAATGTGCATGGCAAGCTGCTTGCCCAGCGTTTCCAGCGTGGCTTTGTCGGCTTCGCTTTCCAGTGCGACCAGCACACCGATCTTGCCGAGATCCGGTGCGACGGCGTTGTGCATATAAGGTACGACCACACCGTTGGTGACGGAGACGGTCTTCATGCGGCGCAGCTGCTGGTTCTCGCCGATGGTGGCGATGTTATCGGTCAGCTTGTCGCCCACAGTGCCGCCAGCGGGGTAGTTGGCGGCTTTCAGCGCTTCGACATCGTCCGCGTCCAGCTTGGCCGCAACGGCGGTCGCGTGGCGTACGAAATCCTGGAACTGATCGTTCTTGGCCACGAAGTCGGTTTCGGAATTCACTTCCAGAGCCGTGCCGCGATTGCCCTCGACAGCGACGCCCACAAGCCCTTCGGCAGCGGTGCGGCTGGATTTCTTCTGTGCAGTGGCAAGGCCCTTGGCGCGCAATGCGTCGACTGCGGCTTCGATATCGCCATCGGCGCTTTCCAATGCCTTCTTGGCGTCCATCATGCCCGCGCCGGTTTTCTCGCGCAGGGTTTTCACGTCGGCGATGGTGTAATTGGCCATCTTTGAATTTCCTTTTGATTATAACGAAATGCGGCGCCGGGCCGCATATGGGCCCGGCGCGCACCGAATTTAAGAGGTGCCGGGAACCGGCGCCGCCGGCTTACGCGGTGGCGGCCGCTTCCTGCGGTGGCTGTTCCATCGCGCCGACATCCTGGCCGCCATCGCCGGCGCCCTCGCCCTTGCCGCTGCGGGCGGCCTGGGCCACCGCATCGCAATACAGGCGCACGGCGCGTGCAGCGTCGTCATTGCCGGGGATCGGGAAGGCGATGCCGCTGGGATCGACATTGGTGTCGAGCACGGCGACCACGGGAATGCCGAGGACGTTGGCTTCCTTGATGGCGAGGTCTTCCTTGTTCGCGTCAATCACGAACATGACTTCGGGAATGCCGCCCATATCGCGGATACCGCCAAGCGACAGTTCCAGCTTGTCACGCTCGCGCGTCAGCTGCAGCGTTTCTTTCTTAGTGAGGCCCATCATGTCGCCCGACAGCTGCTCGTCCAGCGTTTTGAGACGCTTGATCGAACCACTGATCGTCTTCCAGTTGGTGAGCATTCCGCCCAGCCAACGATGGTTGACGAAGTGCTGCCCACTGGCGCGCGCGGCTTCGGCAATCGGTTCCTGCGCCTGGCGCTTCGTGCCGACGAACAGGACTTTGCCACCTGAACGCACAGTGCTGGCGATGAAGTCCAGCGCGCTGGCGAACATCGGCACGGTCTGCGAGAGGTCGAGAATGTGGACACCGTTACGCGCGCCGAAAATGTACGGCTTCATGCGCGGGTTCCAGCGGTGGGTCTGGTGGCCGAAGTGTACTCCGGCTTCGATAAGCTGCTGCATCGAGACGGTAGGTGCCGCCATAGATATTTCCTTTCCGGTTGTTCCTCTGGACGGCGAGTGACCCTTGTGGCGGAGATCCCGCCGGGCACCGGTATGTATGCCGTCCATGTGAATTTTCGCTACCTTGCCAAGCCCGGATGGGCCTGATTCGACGGCGAAGCGCGGTCCTTAGCGGGAGTTCTACCTATAATCCACCCTCAACTGGTCGCCAAAAAAGCGCAGCTCGTGGCAAACGGGGCTTGACCGGTGAGAACAAATAGGGAACAGCAAGTTTCAGACGGAACCAGTGTTTCGAATGCCAGTTATCCACCTGTTATCCACACCCTGTCAACAGTGGTGGATGGCCAACAAGGATTTTACCGATGGTCGTATTCACCTTTTTTGCAGTGTCGCTGGTCGCACTTGTCAGCGTCGCCATTATTGCCGACGCCACGATCAAGGCGCGTGCGCTGCATGGTTCCCTTGCACGCAAGCTGGCACTGGCGCCGTCACATCCGGCAATCAGGCTCGATATTTTCGAATGTGTCGCAGACGAACCGATGCCGGTTCTTCGTCAGGTTACGGCAAAGTCGCAGCGCGCCTGCTATCGTCCGGGTCATGCGCCGCGTCAGCCTGTTGACGTCGTCGCTGCCTGACCCGGCCATACCGGATGATACCCAGCGGCATCAGCGCAAGATAGACCAGGCAGATTGCCGTCAGCGCCCACCACGGTTCCAGCAACAGGCCGGCAAACAGAACGCCGACCGCGCCAATTACGCCCAGCCGGACGTTGCGCCGCGGCCTTAACGAAGCCCAAGTCAAGGTGGCGACATTCGACACCATCAGCACCGCGATGACCGCCAGCCAGATTCCGACGGCAATCGGATTGCGCAGCCATTCCTGCCCTGTCTCCATCCAGATGTAGAACGGCAGAAAAGCGAGGCCCGCCGCAACTGGAGCGGGCACTCCGGTCAGGAAGCCTGCCGATTTGTGCGGCTGTTCATCGGCATCGATCTGGGCGTTGAAACGGGCGAGCCGCAAAGCGCAACAAATGGCGAAAGCAAGGCTGGCAAACCAGCCGATGCGCGGCAATTCCTGCAGCGACCAGAGGTACAGGATAAGCGCCGGCGCCATTCCGAAAGACAGCGAATCCGCCAGACTGTCCATTTCCGCCCCGAAGCGCGACTGCGCTTTCAGAAGCCGGGCCACCCGCCCATCGATACCGTCCAGCAACCCGGCCAGGATCACGGCGATGATGGCCGGGCCCCAATCCTCCGTAATGGCAAATCGGATGCCCGTCAGACCGGAGCACAATGCAGCGGCGGTGATAGCGTTCGGCAGCACCGCCCGCAGGGATAGTCCGCGCGAGGATTGCGCGCCATCCTGCAATACGGCAACTTCGTCCTCGGCGGCTTTGGGTCCTACCCGGGGTCGGTCCACAGTCATGCGCAATTCCTCAGAACGATTTCGATACTCACAGCGCAATACCTTCGATCAAACGGCTTTGCCCGATATGCGCAAGAACCGTTTCCCCGGCCACGGTTTTCTGCCCCATCAGCACTGCGGGTTGTGTACCTGCAGGCAGATATACATCCACCCTGCTGCCGAACCGGATCAGACCGATGCGCTGTCCCGCGGCGAGAATATCGCCATTTTTCACGAACGGCACAATCCGGCGCGCTATCAGGCCGGCAATCTGGGTGAGCGCCACGACTGTGCCGTCGCCCCGCTCGATAATCATGTGCTGGCGCTCGTTCCGCTCGCTCGCCTTGTCGAGATCGGCATTGGCAAACTCACCCGGCATGTAGATCATGTCACGTAGCGAACCGGCGATTGGCGCGCGATTGATGTGGACGTCGAACACGCTCATGAAAATCGACACGCGCCACACCGGCCCCGTTGCAAGGCCGGGCACAGCGGCCAATTCCCGGGGCCATTCCACTTCGGCAATCTGCGTGATCCGGCCGTCGGCAGGGGATAGCAAGAGGTCGCTGCCTTGCGGCACCGCGCGTTCGGGATCGCGGAAAAAGGCGAACACACCCGCCGACAACGCCAGCATCGGCCAGCCGAGTAGCTCCCAGTCCAGCACCAGCAACACCGCCAGCGAGATGGCGATGGCGATCAGGCCGAACCTGCGGCCCTCGGGGTGAATTGCGGGAAATGACCATCCGCCATCGCCGCCGCCCCTGTTATCGAGCATGTTTCCTGCCATCAGCCGCCCCTACGCCGCGACGGACCATGTCACAAGAGGTCCGGCCGGACGATTTCGCCGGAAACAAAGCGCGCAATAGCGGCGTCAGCCCACGCGCTGCACGAATACCGTGCCGGCGGAATAACCCGCGCCGAAGCTGCATATCAGGCCGCGGTCGCCCGGTTCCAGATCGTCCGAATGGAGATGGAAGGCGATGATCGAACCCGCGCTGGATGTGTTGCCGTAAGTATCCAGCACCGTCGGGCTCTCGTCATCATTGGCCTCGTGTCCCAGCACCCGCTGGGCAATAAGGCGGTTCATCCCGGCGTTGGCCTGATGCAGCCAGAGCCGGCGCAGGTTTTCAGGATCGAGGCCCAGCCGCTCGGCTTCGGTCAGGATCATGTCCGCCACCATCGGCACCACTTCCTTGAAGACCTTGCGCCCCTCCTGAACGAATAGCTTGTCCGGATCGCCTTCGGTCTCCGGCACCGCGCGGTTGAGGAAGCCGAAATTGTTGCGGATGTTGTTGGAGAATACCGTCTTCAGCCTGGTGCCGAGGATGTCCCAATGATCGGCCGGGGCGAGCGCGGCGTCCTCCACCAGCACCGCCGTTGCCACATCGCCGAAAATAAAATGGCTGTCCCGATCGCGCCAGTTGAGGTGGCCGGAGGTAATTTCGGGGCTGACCACCAGCACGCTACGCGCGTTGCCGGCGCGAATGTAATCCGCCGCTGTCTGAATACCGAAAGTCGCGCTGCTGCACGCCACATTCATGTCGAAACCGAAGCCGTCGATGCCCAGTTCCTGCTGGATCTCGATTGCCATCGCGGGATAGCCGCGCTCCATATTGGAAGCCGCGCACAGCACCGCATCCACGTCGGCCACATCGCGCCCCGCCCGCTCCAGCGCCTGGCGACAGGCGGCCACGCCGATCTCCGCCATCATCGACAGCTCGTCATTCCCGCGCGCGTCCCAGCGCGGGGCCATGATATCGGGATCTAGCACCGGCTCTTTGGCCAGCACATGCCGTGCCTTGATTCCGCTCGCCTTCTCGATGAACTCGACCGAACTATGTGTCAGCGCCTCCGTTTCGCCAGCCGCGATGGCGGCGGCATGGGCGGAATTGTGCCGATCCACGAAACGATTGAAACTTTCGACCAGCTCCTCGTTGGAAATGCTGTGTTCCGGCGTGAACAGTCCGGTGGCGGAGATGACGGGGTTGCGTGTGGGTTCCATAAGGGCGGCAATAATGGCGCGCGTCATGGCCGACAAGGGAGGATAATGCGGTGCGGGCGCGCCGTTGGGCGGAGCCGCATCACGCCCGCCGGATTATGCACGCCCCCGCGAAGAACCGAAAAGGGGGCCGCCTGCTGCGCGCGGACGGCCCCCTTTTGTGTCACATATGGCGGTCTAGTTCAGAACTTCGTGCGAACGGTTACGCCGTAAGTCCGCGGTGCCAGTACAAAGGCCGACCGGCTGTTCGCCGCACCGCTGCCGCGCAGTGTGGTGTTGAACGTTACCCCGCGAACCACTTCGTCGGTGAGATTGTTGACGTAGAATTCGATCCCGAACCGGTCGTCGATGGTACCGACACCGGCGCGCAGGTTGATCTGGAAATACCCGTCCTGCTGGTCTCCGACAATTAACGGCGCCCCGGCCACTGCGGCCTGCACCTGCGCGAGGGTCGAACCCGGCGGCACCGATGGTGGAACGATCGCCTGGGTGGACGTCCGGCTATCCGATTCCATCCGGACCTGTCCGGCCAGGAAGTAATCGAAATTGTTCGTCAGATCAGCTTCGTACTGCGCACCCAGCACACCGACGATATTCGGTGCGTTGGTCAGATCGTTGCCGCATAGCGACACGACGTTCACGTTCGTCTGATCGCCATTGCAATCGTCGGGATAGCGCGCATCGATCAGCGTCAAACCACCATTCACCGTCAGATTGTCGCTTGGGCGGATGAGCGTTTCGATCTCCACCCCTTCAGTAATTGCCTTGGGTACGTTGAACGTCTGGAACGCCGTGCCGGTAAATTCCAGAACCTGGAAATCGCTGAACTCTTCTCGGAAAGCCGCAATGTTCAAGGTTACCCGGTTATCGAGCAAGCGCGATTTGAGGCCGATCTCATAGGCGTCCACTTCTTCCGAACGGAAGGTCGGATCGGCGCCCGCAACGGCGGCCGTGGTGTCGAGATTAATGCCGCCCGATTTGTAGCCGTGGGTGAAGCTGGCATAGACATTCACAGGAGCGGCGAATTCATACCCGAGCTTGGCCGTATAGATCAGTTCCTCGTCGTTAAAATCGGTATCGAATGTTCGCACGAGTGGCAATACAGCGGCCTGCGGCAAATCGGCCGGCGCGGTGAAGCCGAAACAACCCAGTCCGATGAAAGGACCGACCAGAGCCGGACTGACCCCGCCAATCGCGGGTAGCGCATTCAGAACCGCCGGACATACAGCGTTGTTATTCTCAAGCTGTTCGAAACTGCCGCTCTTGTCTTCCCAGGAATAGCGCAGACCCAGCGTCGCCTCCAGCCCGTCGAACACCTCGTAGCTGTTATGCGTGAAGATCGAATAGCTCTTGGCGTCCTGCTGGAACCGGTTGCGGCTGCTCGTGCTGGCCGGATCCAGTCCGGTGAATACGGTCAGCGGATTCGCGCCCAACGCCCCGCCTGTGGCCGGGAACAACAGCACTCCGACATTCTCGCCATAATCCTCGCCCAGTTCGAAAGTGATGTCCTGTTCGATCTGCTCATCTGAGAAATATCCGCCAATGAGATAGTTCAAACGCCCGTCCATCGCATCGCCCTGCAGCCGCAGTTCCGCAGTAAAGGTTTCGATATCGGTCAGAGCCGGGCCAACATTGAAAATGTCGAGCGCGGAGAAATCGGAATCGTAAGATTCGAAGGAATCGAACTTCCGCCATGATCCGATGAAGATCAGATCGGCGTTGTCGCTGACCGGAAATTCAATCTCGCCCGTCACGCCGTAATTGTCGACATCCGATTCCGGTGCGAAATTGGCGGTAGCAATGCGGTTGTCAGTGGCCTGTTCAATGGCTGTCTGGTCGAATGGATTGGTGGCACGAACCGGTGCCCCCTGCCCGCCGCGCGCGCCAAGGCCGAGCGCCTGATACACTCCCGCCGTTTCGAGCGGGGTTGCATAGATTTCGACAGGGCTGCAGCAACTGGCCTGGCTGTTGGAGAAGTCCCCGATCAACCGGCCCCGCAGTCCGTTATCGGCCTCGAACCCCAGTTGGGCGCGAACGAGATACTGGTCGGCGGTGTTGGATTCGGCGAACGGAGTGCCATTCCCGTCTACAAGTGTGACATACCCGTCCCTCTGACGGTAGGCGCCGGTAACTCGCAGCGCCAGCTTGTCCTCCACCAGCGGTACGTTCACCGCGCCCTGCACGCCGATCTCATCGAAATTGCCGTATGTGGCGTTGGCGAAACCGCCGAACGTGTCGAGATCCGGGCGATTGGTCACGATGTTAAGCGCACCGGCCGACGTGTTGCGTCCGAACAGGGTTCCCTGCGGACCACGCAACACCTCTACCCGTTCGATATCCACGAACTCGGTTAAGGCGACACCGGGGCGGGACTGATAGGCGCCGTCCACGAAGATGCCGACTGCGCTTTCGAACCCGATATTGTTCGACGTGGTGCCGATTCCGCGAATACGCAGCACGACCGAACCCGACGATGTCTGCGCCTGACTGCTGGAAAAGCTGGTTGCGACCTGGGTAACGTCCTGGATATTATCTACGCCCTGTCGTTCCAGTGTAACCGCGTCCACCGCCGTCACCGCGATCTGAACGTCCTGCACATCCTGCGCGCGGCGGTTCGCGGTTACGATTATGACACCAGCATCACGTTCCTGCTCTACTTCCTGAGCCTCTTCCTGCGTGGTCTGTGCATAGACTGCCGAAGGCAGCGCCAGCATTCCCGCGGTGAGCGCAGTGGTAGCGTAGAGTGAAAATTTCATGGCATCCTCTCCATCAAACGTATCGCACGATACGCATTATCGGGCCCTTTGCGGGCTCTCGTCGAAGGTCTTTGCGCATACGAATGCGCGACGACAAGTGCGTAAGGTGCGTAACGCACCCAGTTTTGCGCACACTGTGACGCGTTTGCATCATTATATCGTTAGATCAGGGTCCCGCTTTCCGCTTGTTTCAGCGAGGCGGGGGTGGTGGACAGGATAGGATTCGAACCTATGTACGCTTGCGCGGGCAGATTTACAGTCTGCTGCCTTTAACCACTCGGCCACCTGTCCACAGTCCCGTTGCGCTGCTGTCTTGAGCGTGCAATCGACCCCGCAGGCAAGCGGGGCCATCGGCCGAGAGGCGCCGCTTTGGCGAAGGCGCGCTTGCCTGTCAATGGGGCGGCTGGCAGGGCTTCGGGCACAATGCGGATCACGGGGTCCGCAGTTATACACGAACGGGAATTCGGCGATGGCCAAGCGGGATAACAAACGGGTGCTGCGCGGGCGGGCCGGACGTATGCAGGGCGGGCGCGGCAGCGGCAAGGCCGGCGCGGGGCAGGTGCGCCTGTGGGGTCATCACGCGGTGGAAGCGGCGCTGAAAAATCCCGAGCGTCAGCATCGAAAATTATGGGCAACACGCGAAGGGGTTGCATCGCTCGACGGCGATTTACCGCAGGACTTTGCTGTGGAATACGCCGATCCGCACGATCTTGCCCGCCTGGTGGCGCAGGGCGCGCCGCATCAGGGGCTGGTGCTGGAATGCGCAGCACTGGAGGATGTCTTCCTCGATGACGTACTGGCACAGGCAGACGACCGCCCGCTGGTCATTCTCGACCAGGTCACCGATCCGCACAATGTCGGCGCGATTCTGCGCTCTGCCGCCGCATTCGATGTGGCCGCCATCGTCACACAGGATCGGCACGCCCCGCCCGAAAGCGGAGTGGTCGGCAAATCGGCTTCGGGTGCGCTGGAATCGGTTCCATGGGTGCGGGTAGTCAATCTGGCGCGCGCGATGGAGCAGATCGCGGAACACGGATATTGGCGGATCGGGCTCGCCGGTGATGCGGAAACCACGCTGGCCGAGGCATTGCCCACTGGCAAGGTGGCGCTGGTATTCGGCGCCGAGGGGCCGGGTATGCGGCAAAACATCGCCAACCACTGCGACGCACTTGCCCGGCTCCCGATCGGCGAAGCGATGGAAAGCCTGAATGTCAGCAACGCTGCCGCGGTGACGCTGTATGCGGTAGCCACACGGTAAGGCGGGTGCGCCCAACCGGGTCCGGGGCAATTGTGCGCATATTGCACCTAACTCAGGCACAGCCGTCCGTTTGATTGCCCAACATAAAAAAGCCGCGCCACCCCGAAGGGTAGCGCGGCTTTTTATGTCATATCGGCGACCCGGAAACCCGGGCTGCCAAAAACGGCGTCTTAGTTGACGGCGTCTTTCAGACCCTTGCCGGCCTTGAACTTGGGCTGGTTGGATGCCTTGATCGTCATCGGCTCACCCGTACGTGGGTTGCGGCCGGTGCTGGCCTTGCGTTTGGCCACGGAGAAAGTGCCGAAGCCGACGAGGCGAACTTCTTCACCCTTCGACAGCGACTTCTGGATGGAATCGAATACGCCTTCGACCGCGCTGGCGGAATCGCTTTTGGAAAGGCCGCTGGAATCGGCGACGGCGCTAATCAGTTCATTCTTGTTCATTCAGGATTCCCCCAATTGGAATAGATATTTTACAGGTTCGGACAAGAAGAGGTCCGGCGGAGGCAATGTTGAACAAGTTTCTACAACAATGTCAAAGGCATTTCGTCGCAAAAACGGCTGGATTGCGCCATCTGATGGCAATTAACCATCAATTGGTCGCTATCCAGACATCCAGACGGACTATTGCTGCACCGCACAATGCTCCATTCGAGCCCGCCGTAACGGTAAAGCGCGTGGTAGGCCGAATCAGTGAGCGGTATGCACCGCTGCCGGGCTGACCCCCGCCGATCCCGGCTGGCTGGCCAGATCGTCCGCCTCGCTCCACTCAATCGCCTCAGGCTGTTCGCACAAGGCGCGAGCCAGCACTTCGTCAACATGAGCGACCGGCACGATGTCCAGCGCGTCTTTGATGTTGACCGGGATCTCGGCCAAATCCTTCACATTGTCTTCCGGGATAAGGACCGTGCCGATCCCGCCGCGCAATGCTGCCAGCAGCTTTTCCTTCAGTCCGCCAATCGGCAGGACGCGGCCGCGCAGCGTAACTTCGCCGGTCATGGCCACGTCGGGCCGAACTGGAATACCTGTCAGGGTCGACACGATCGAAGTGACCATGCCGATACCCGCGCTTGGTCCGTCTTTCGGCACCGCGCCTTCGGGCAAGTGGATATGGATGTTCTTGCGCTGAAAGATGCTCGGCTTAATGCCATAGGCCGGCGCACGAGCTTTCACGAAGCTGAAGGCGGCGGCGATGGACTCGTTCATAACGTCACCCAGCTTGCCGGTCGTCTTCACCTCGCCCTTCCCGCCGGGACCGCCGGGAGTGGTGACACTTTCGATGGTCAACAACTCGCCGCCGACCTCGGTCCAGGCAAGGCCGGTGACCGCGCCGACCTGCGCGTCTTCCTCGCCCATGCCATGCTTGAACTTACGCACTCCGGCAAAGTCGCCCAGATTATCGGGCGTGATGGTGATGCTGGTCGCTTCCCCTTCGAGGATTTTGCGCAAGGATTTGCGAGCAAGCCGGGCAATTTCGCGTTCCAGCGTCCGCACCCCCGCCTCGCGCGTGTAATACCGGATAAGGTCGCGCAGAGCCAGCTCGGTCAGTTCGAATTCCTCCGCCTTCAAACCGTGATCGCTGATCGTTTTCTCAAGCAAATGCCGTTTGGCGATTTCAACCTTCTCGTCCTCGGTATAGCCTTCCAGCCGGATGATTTCCATCCGGTCCAGCAGCGGCTGCGGCAAATCGAGACTGTTGGCCGTGGTCACGAACATGATGTCGCTTAGGTCGAGATCGAGCTCGAGGTAATGGTCCTGGAAATGGCTGTTCTGTTCAGGATCCAACACTTCCAACAGTGCCGATGCCGGATCGCCGCGGAAATCCTGGCCCAGCTTGTCGATCTCGTCGAGTAAGAACAGCGGGTTGCTGGTCCCGGCCTTTTTCAGATTGGTGACGATCTTGCCTGGCAGCGACCCTATATAAGTACGACGGTGGCCGCGTATCTCGGCCTCGTCGCGCACACCGCCAAGCGACTGCCGAACGAATTCGCGGCCCGTAGCGCGGGCAATGCTCTTGCCGAGCGAGGTCTTGCCGACACCCGGAGGGCCAACGAGGCACAGGATCGGCCCCTTCAACTTGTTGGTACGCGCCTGCACGGCAAGATATTCGATGATCCGATCCTTGACCTTCTCCAGCGCGTAATGATCTGCATCCAGCACTTCCTGCGCTTTTGCGATGTCTTTCTTCACGCGGCTCTTCTTGCCCCATGGCAAGCCCAGCAACACGTCGAGGTAGTTCCGAATGACGGTAGCTTCGGCGCTCATCGGCTGCATCGCGCGCAGCTTTTTCAGTTCCGAATTGGCCTTTTCCCGCGCCTCTTTCGATAGCTTGGTCGCTTCTATCTTCTTCTGCAGTTCGCCCAGTTCGTCGCCATCCTCGCCCTCGCCGCCAAGCTCGTTCTGGATCGCCTTCATCTGTTCGTTGAGATAATATTCGCGCTGCGTTTTTTCCATCTGCCGCTTCACGCGGCCGCGGATCTTGCGCTCCACCTGCAGGACGGACAATTCGCCTTCCATGAAAGACATGACCATTTCCAGCCGCTTCAACGGATGGGCCTCGGTCAACAAGGCCTGCTTGTCGGAGACCTTCGCGGAAATGGCCGAGGCCACCGCGTCCGCCAGCTGACTCGCATCGTCGATGTCCGACAGGTCGGGCCCCGCATCATCGCCCAGCTTCTTCTGCAGCTTGGCGTATTCGGCAAATTCCTCGACTACCTGCCGCATCGTGGCCGTGACTTCCGTGCCGGACGCGGTCACCTCGTCCTGCACGGCAATGTCGGCGAGCACGACATCGCCATCGGCGCGCAGGTCCTTTAGGCTGGCCCTTGCCTTGCCTTCGACCATAACGCGGACGGTACCGTCGGGGAGCTTCAGCATCTGCAGCACATGCGCGGTGACGCCGATGTCGTACAGATCGTCGCGCTCCGGCGCGTCGCAAGTGGGATCGAGCTGGGCGAGCAGGAAAATTTCCTTGCCGCCATCGTCCGACTTGTTGGCCATCGCCTGTTCCAGCGCCGCCACGGAATGCGGGCGGCCCACGAACAGCGGTACCACCATGCCGGGGAACACCACGATATCGCGCAGGGGAAGAAGGGGGAGCGTCGTCATAAATATGGTCCGGTTCATGCGGCGTGGGTGCCGCTGCTATAGTTCACGATATGGGGGGCGCCGGCCTGCCTATCAACAGGCGGAACCGGCATCGTTGTGGACGAGGTTGCGGGCGAATGCGCATCGGCCTGTCATCATGCGGTAACGATCTGCGGCCATGTGCAACCCGGTAACAACGGGCCGGAACAATCCGGTCCATCCCATCAGGAGCGCAGACCATGATGCAGGCAATTTGCAGGATCGCAGGACATCGGATCGACCGCGGGCGCGTATGGCATGACCGGCTGGACTTCCGCACGACCTGCCGCCGTTGCCATACCGAACTATTGCGGTCGAGCGAAGGGTGGCGCGCGTTCGACCCTGGCTCCGATGGCAACGAAGCCCGCTGCGAACACCCGCGGGCAACCACGCGGGCGACGACGCGGGCCGCCTGATCCGCGTCAGCTGAAACCGGGTATGTCGAGGCCGGGCGGCAGGCCCATGCCTCCCTGCACCTTTTGCATTTCGGCGTTGGAAACCTGATCCGCCTTGCCGCGCGCATCGTTGAATGCCGCAGTGACGAGGTCTTCGACCATCGCCTTTTCATCCGGTTTCATCAGGCTCTCGTCGATATCGACGCCGAGTACGCGGCCCTTGGCGGTGCAGCGGACCTTCACCAAGCCGCCGCCAGCCAGGCCCTCGACCTCAATCGCGTCAAGCTTGACCTGCACGTCGTTCATCTGGGTCTGGATCGTTTCGGCAGCCTTCTGGGCCGCCTGCAGCATTTCTTCCATCGATTTCATCGGTCGGGTTCCTCAGGCTGATCTTGTATAGGATGTGGGCGCGTTCTCGTCCGTTTCAACGATTTCCGCATCCGGAAACGCTGCGAATGTGGCCTCGACCAGCGGATGGCGGCGCGTTTCCGCGCGCCGGGCGTCGTGAGCAGCGCGGTCGGCGGCAACCATCGTCGGGGCGGCTTCGGCGTCGCCCGAGCCCAGTTCCACCTGCCAGCGGGTCCCGGTTACATCGAGCAGCGCTTGCCGCAGATCGGGACCGAGATCGTCCGTAAAGCCATCCGCCAGCCGGTAGACCAGATGGCCCGGTTCAAGCGAGATTACCTCGACCTGCATCTTCATCTTGGTTGCCAGCAGCAATGCGCCGGTTTTGCCGGAGCGTTCGATACGCGACACGAGTTCGGGGAAATCAGGTCCGGCGGCAGCTGATTGAGCGGCCGAGGTCCCGGCGTCAGTAGACGAGGCCCCCGCAGCGGGATTGGCCGCTGCGCTCGCCGCCATTTCCTCCAGCGTTTTCACCAGCGAGCCGGGGTCTGGCATATCGGCCGCGTGAAGCGCGCGGAGCAGCGCCATCTGCGCGGCGACCAGCGGGTCGGGCGCCTGACGCACCTCGCCATGCCCCTTCAGCAGCAATTGCCACAGCCGGTGCAACTGCCCCGGAAGTAGCGCGTTCGCCCAGCTTTCCAGTGCCTGCCGTTCGTCCTCGCTCGCTGCGCCCAGCGCTGCCGCAGCGCCCTCGCCGCCCAGCTTGGTCACGGTGATTCGGTGGCACAGATCCATCAACCCGCGCATCAGTGCCAGCGGCTCGACCCCCAGCGCATACTGATCGGCAATCGCATCCAGCAGCGCGGTGGCATCGCCTTCCAGCAAGGCGGCGAGCAACCGGCGCTGTGCCCCCTTGTCGGCCAGACCCAGCATATCGCGCACCCGGTCGGCCGTAACCTTCGCCTCGTTTTCAAGATCGGCATGCGCGATGGCCTGGTCGAGAATCGACAGCCCGTCGCGCACCGACCCTTCGGCGGCGGCCGCGATCATGCGCAGCGCCTCGTCGCCAGCCTCGACGCCTTCCTGGCGGCAGATGCTGCCGAAATGATCGGCCAGCATATCGGCCGGAATGCGCCGCAGGTCGAACCGCTGCGTCCGGCTGAGCACGGTGACCGGCAGCTTCTCCACCTCGGTCGTGGCGAACAGGAATTTGACGTGAGCCGGCGGTTCCTCGAGCGTTTTAAGCAACGCGTTGAAGGCGTTGCGGCTGAGCATGTGGACTTCATCGATGATGTAGATCTTGTAGCGCGCCGATACGGCGGCATAGCGCACCGCCTCGATAATCTCGCGCACATCGTCGACGCCGGTATGGCTGGCAGCGTCCATCTCGATCACATCGATATGGCGGCCTTCCGCAATCGCCACGCACGGTTCGCACACCCCGCAGGACTGAATCGTCGGACCGCCCTGTCCGTCAGGTCCGATGCAGTTCAGCGCCTTGGCAATCAGCCGCGCGGTGGATGTCTTCCCAACCCCGCGCACGCCGGTCATCAGGAAGGCGTGGGCCAGCCGGTCGCGCGCAATCGCGTTCCCCAGCGTGCGGACCATCGGTTCCTGCCCGATCAGTTCGCTGAACGTCTGCGGCCGGTATTTGCGAGCAAGAACGCGGTATGGCTGCGATGGATCGGTGGCAGGCGCGGTTGCGCTCTTCACTGGCGGTTCGGCCTTCGCGGCGGAGGCGGGCTCCGGCACGGGAGCATCAGCAGCGGGTTTTCCTGGCTCGGAGCTTTCTTTCGGCGGCGCGCCGAACATCGCCGCCTGGCCTGCTGCCTCCAGCTCCGCCGCGCTCGGTGTGTTCTCGTCCAGTTCCGGTGTTTCGGATTCGCCCATGCCACCTAGTTAGGCAATGGCCCCGCGCTTGTCATCGGCGGATGGCGCGGGCGATGATTGAGAGGTGGAAAAGGAGGCCGGTATCCGAGATCATGGTGTGACGAACCGGGGTATCTAGGAGCCGAGCGACCCGCCGCAAATCGGGATGGCTGCTTCCTTCCGGACCTGACCAGGTTAGCGAACGCAAACGTCCACCCGACTCCCGCCGTGCATATGGCGTTGCTCTGGGCGAATCGCAAGGTTGGTATTTGATGCGGCTGGAGCGCGGAATTACAGGCGCGGGAGTTTTTTGTTTGTGGCCCTGCGGGCGCAGGCCATCCGGCCTGCTTGCTTCCTCGCATAAGCTCGGGCGGCCGTTCGGCCTTGCGGTCCGCTGGTCGCGGACCGAACTTGCGCCAAGCTGGTGAGGTAGCACCCGGTCCCTGGTCACGGCAGTCATAGGTCCAAAGGGCCGCCCGCAGCGCGCAGCGCGAGGATAGCCTAAGGGAGCGAATGCGACCGCCGGCGCTTGAGGCAAACAAAAAACACCGGCGCCTGAGGCTGAACAGAAACTCCCCCTAACGAAAATTATCCGAATAGGCCTGCAATTTCAGCGTCTTCGGCGGGGTCTGATGCACGCGTGCGATAATGCCGTAGCGTTCGGCGTAGGCTTTCGCCTCCTCCTTGCCGGGGAAAGTCAGGATGACCTGGCTTTGCGTGTCGCCGCTGCCGGTCCAGCCCATCAGCGGATCGGCGCGGCGGGCTTCGGAGGGTTCGAATTCCAGTACCCATTGCGCGGTTTTCGCTTTGCCGGACTGCATGGCGCTCTTGGGACGTTGATAGATGCGGGCTGTCATGCCGGGTCCTTTAATTGACGCGCGCGCTTCGTGCAAAGGCGTTCTTGGTTTTCAAGCTGGGGCGCTCGTTCCACGGTTCTTCAGGCCAGCGGTGTTTGGGATAGCGGCCTTTCATATCGCGGCACACATCACGCCAGCTTCCGCGCCAGAAAGCGGGCAGGTCGGCGGTAAGCTGGATCGGCTTGCCACCGGGCGAAAGCAGTTCCAGCATGAGAGGTATAGGCGGCTGTCCGATGGCAGGATGCGTATCCAGCCCGAACAGCGCCTGCGGACGCACCGAAACCGTCGGTCCCGCTTCGGCCGCGTAATCGATCTTCAGCGTGCTCCCATCGGGCGAGGTGAAGCGCATCGGAGCCAGCCGGTCGAGCCGTTGGCGGCTATCCCAATCGAGCGTCGCCAACGCAGCATCTGCCAATTTCGCAGGACCAATGCCAAGATCGCGGCGGCCCTCCAGCAAGGGTGCGAGCCATTGGTCGGTTCTCGCCGCCAACACCTCGACCGACAGTTCCGCAATTCCGGCATGGCGAGCGCGGGCCAGAAGCGTCGGCGGAAGCAATGTCCCCAACCGCTCAACAGCCTTTTCCACAAGCATATCCACAAGGACTGTCGAATCGGGATCGGGGTCCGGCCCGCTGGCGAGCGTGATCGCACCCAGCCGCCGTTCCAGCCGCGCCTCCACACGAGCGACGTCATTGTTCCAGTTCAACACCTGCCGCGATTCGATCCGCGCTGCGAGGTGAGTAATGACGTCTTCAGGCTCCAGCCGGATTGCAGCGGTAATGCGTGCAGCCTTGGCCTTGCCTTGCGCGTCGCCGATAACCAGCCATTCCGCTGTCGCGAGCGGCGATGCCGGGTCGAGAACGAAGCCGCGTCCTCCCGCTGTCAGCCATTGCTCGCCGGACGCATCGCGGCGGCGGGCCACCATGTCAGGCCGGCCAGTAGCAAGCAGAATAGCGAGGGGCGGCTTCTGCTTTTCCGTAACAGGCGCTGACAACGTTTCTGCCGATGTTGCCCACCGCGCCGCCAGTCTGCGCGAAGCGTCTGCCCGCTTCCCACGCTCGCCGTCCCAGCGTTGCATCCGCGCGGCAAGGTCTTCTCCCCGGCCGCCTAGCCCGCGTTCCTGTAACAGGAGCGCCAGCTTCGCCGCCTCCCACGCGGCACCATTCTCCGCTCCGAACAGCAGCATTGCGGCGGAGGCCGGGTCCATTGGCAGTTTAGCAAGTTTGCGCCCTGTGTCCGTAATCCGGCCGGTTTCGTCCACCGCCCCCAATCCAACCAGCCGCCGGTTCGCCGCAGCCATTGCGGCTGCCGGCGGCGTATCCAGCCATGGCAAACCATCTATATCGCGCGCACCCCACTGCGCCAGCGTCAGCGCCAGCGGAGCGAGATCGGCGGTCAGCATCTCGGGCGGATCATATGGCGGCCTGCCGGGATGCGCGGCTTTCTCCCAAAGACGATAGGCGACACCCGGCCCGAGCCGCGCGGCGCGCCCTGCTCGCTGGCCTGCCGCAGCCTGGCTGGAACGGGTTGTGACGAGATGCGTGGTGCCGGCCGCGACGTCATGCTCTGCACGGCGCGACAGCCCGCTATCGACCACCACCGAAACGCCATCCAGCGTCAGGGAGGTTTCCGCAATCGCGGTCGCCAGTACGATCCGGCGGCGGCCCTGGCGATCGCGCGCGATTGCGGCGCGCTGGCTGGCGGGATCGACCTGTCCATGCAGCGGCAGGACCGGCACGTTCGGCAACCGCACCTCCAGCCGTTCGGCCGTTCGGTCAATCTCGCGCACGCCGGGAAGGAAAGCGAGAATATCGCCCTCTTCGCCCCGCCATGCGGTCAGGATCGCATCTGTCATTGCATCTTCCGTGCGCGCCTGCGGGGACGACCCAAGCCATTCGATCCTGAGCGGCCATGCCTTGCCCTCGCTTTCGATCGTGACCGCATCCGGACCCAGCAAATCGGCAAAACGCGCCCCATCGATCGTGGCGGACATGACGCAGATACGCAGATCCTCGCGCAGCACGGACCGGCTTTCCAGCGCCAGAGCAAGGCCAAGGTCGCTGTCCAGATGCCGCTCATGCGCTTCGTCGAACAACACGGCGCTGACGCCGGGTAGTTCGGGATCGGCCACGATGCGGTTCACGAAAATGGCTTCGGTCATAACCAGAATGCGCGTGGTCGGCCCGCGCCTTGTGTCCATCCGCGTGAGGTAACCCACCGTTTCGCCCGGCTTTTCGCCCAACATCTGCGCCATCCGCTCCGCCGCCGCGCGCGCCGCGACCCGGCGCGGACTGAGGAGGATGATCTCGCCGTCGCACCACGGCTGGTCCAGCAATGCGGGCGCGACGGCGGTGGTCTTGCCCGCGCCAGGCGGTGCCACGAGTACGGCCGCACCGTGGTTGTCCAAGGCGCGCAGCAAATCCGGCAAAACGGCGTGAATGGGAAGGTTCGAAGCCACGGTGTTGCCTAGCAATGGCGGCCGCGGCGCGGAAGGCGCTTAGTAACCTCTCGCCACCGCGAACATGGCGGCTTCGGCCATGGCGGCGCGGGCCTTGCCGTCGGGAAAGATCGAAATTGCGTCCACCGCACGCTGGGCAAAGTGGCGCGCGCGTTCGCGGGTTGCCTCCACCGCGTCGTGACGGCCAATCAGGGCAATGGCTTCGCCCAAGTCGGCATCGGAGGTACGGTGGCCGGAGATCGCCTCGCGCCAGAATTTGCGCTCGCCCTCGTCACCGCGAGCATATGCAAGGATGACCGGCAGTGTCATCTTGCCCTCACGGAAATCGTCGCCCCGGTCCTTGCCCATTTCGGCCGCATCGGAATCGTAATCGATCGCATCGTCCACCAGCTGGAATGCGATGCCCAGATTGCGGCCGTAATCATCCAGCGCATGTTCCTGCCGCTCATCGCATTCGGCCACCACGGCGGAGATGCGGCTGGCAGCGGCAAACAGGGCGGCGGTCTTTGCGCCGATGATGTTGAGATAGCGTTCCTCGCTGGTTTCGATCTGTCGCTGGGCCGTCAGCTGATCGACCTCGCCTTCCGCAATGATGGCGCTGGCGCCGGAAAGGATTTTCAGGACTTTCAGACTGCCGTCCTCGGTCATCAGCTCGAACGCGCGGCTGAACAGGAAATCGCCAACCAGCACGGTGGCGGGATTACCGAAGATAATGTTGGCCGCCGCCTTGCCCCGGCGCAGATCGCTCCCATCCACCACATCGTCATGCAGCAATGTAGCGGTGTGAATGAACTCCACCGCGGCGGCCAGCCGGTGGTGGCGCGTGCCGGTGTACCCAACCAGTTCCGCGCCTGCCAGCGTCAGCATGGGCCGCAACCGCTTGCCGCCGCCCGAGATCAAATGCCCTGCCAGCGCCGGGATCAGCGGTATCTCGCTCTGCATCCGGTCGAGAATTACGGTGTTCACGCTGTTCATGCCCTGCGCCGTCAGCGTCAGCATAGGATCGAGCGTGGGAGCGGCGGAGCGGGCCCGCGTTTTCAGGGGGATAATCTCTGCACTCATCGCGGGCGTGCTTGTGTGCGTTGCGGCGCAGCTTGGCAAGCATTGTATGGCGTGGAACCGCCGGTCCGTGCGTGCTAGGCGGCAGGTTATGCAGACACGAAGCGACGATCAGCGCCCCGATGCCTCCACGCCCGACCAGGTGCTGGCCGGTTACCGAAAGAGCATCGACAATATCGATGCCGCTCTGGTGCATATGCTGGCCGAACGGTTCCGCATCACGCAGGCGGTGGGGGCCTACAAAGCGAAATCCTCCCTCCCCCCGGCCGATCCGAACCGCGAACAGGAACAGGTCGCACGGCTGCGACAGCTAGCGAGCGAGGCGGAACTGGACCCGGAATTCAGCGAGAAATTCCTGCGCTTCATCATCGACGAGGTGATCCGCCACCACGAACGCGCGCAGGAAGGCTGAACCATGGACGACAACCCAAGTCTCGCCCGGCCACTCCCCCTGCCCTGCGGCCTGGTGCTACCCAACCGGTTGGCAAAAGCGGCCATGACGGAAGGGCTGGCCGATGCCGCAGGATTGCCCACGACAAAGCTTGAAACGCTTTACCGCAGATGGTCGGATGGCGGGACGGGGCTGCTGATTACCGGCAATATTCAGATCGATGCCGATCATCTGGAACGTGCGGGCAACGTTGTGATCGACGGGGTGCCCGATGCTTCGCGCGCGGCTGCGCTGGCAAGTTTTGCCAAGGCGGCCAAGTCCGGCGGCAGCGCAGTCATCGCCCAGCTCAGCCATGGCGGGCGGCAAACACCCGCTCCGATCAATCCCGCACCCAAAGCGCCCAGCGCGGTACCGCTCGGTGCGATGCCATTCATCGCGTTCGGACAACCGCAGGCGATGACCGCAGACGATATCGCAATTATCGAGCGTAAGTTCGTGGACGCGGCGAAGGTTTGCCATGCCGCCGGGTTCGACGGGGTGCAGGTCCACGCGGCGCATGGCTATCTGCTATCCAGTTTTCTGTCTCCGCTTCTCAACCGGCGTGACGACGAATGGGGTGGCAGCCTGGAAAACCGGGCGAAGCTGCTGCTCGACATCGTGCGCAAGGTTCGCGCCGAATGTCCGGCCCCGTTCGCCATATCCGTGAAGCTAAATTCCGCCGACTTCCAGCGCGGCGGCTTTGCCATCGAAGATAGCGAGCGAGTTGCCGGCTGGCTCGACGAGGCCGGTATGGATCTGCTGGAGATCAGCGGCGGTACTTACGAGCAGACCGCGATGATGGGTAATAAGGGCGACGATGATGATGGTTCGCGTGCCGGGGCGCAGGCGCGCACAGCCGCGCGGGAAGCCTATTTCCAAGAGTTTGCGCCGCGTATCCGGGCTGCACTCGACCGGGCGAAGCTTATGGTGACGGGCGGATTCCGGTCGCGAGACGGGATGGAGCACGCGCTAGCGGAAGACGGCATCGATCTCATCGGGATC
This sequence comes from Alteripontixanthobacter maritimus, assembly GCF_003340475.1. NCBI lineage: Bacteria > Pseudomonadati > Pseudomonadota > Alphaproteobacteria > Sphingomonadales > Erythrobacteraceae > Alteripontixanthobacter > Alteripontixanthobacter maritimus. The sequence continues at coordinate 1,555,804 of NZ_QBKA01000002.1, forward strand.
GCCCGCCCCCTGATCGTGGATCCCGATATCTCGAAACATCTGCTTGGCGGATATGAAGAAACGCAGCGCATAGAGAACGAGCTGCGCGTCGGTCCCGGCCCGCTATCCCCGCAAAGCCGGTTCGCCGCGATCAAGGCGCTGAACGCCTCGGCGACGCAGGCCTGGTATTACGAACAGCTGGAGCGGCTTGGCGCGGGTGAGGAAGTGGACCCGAAGGGCCGGATTCTGACAGCCGCGATGGCGTTCAAGAAACGCGATGCGGCAAAACTGGCGGCTATCAAGGCGGCGCGCTGACGTAATTGACCAAACGAACGACTGCTGGCTTACGCCGGTACGTCCGTCTGTGCCGGACCGCGCGGCAGGCTGAGCTTGACCAGCAGACCGCCCAGATCCTCGCTTTCGCCAAGCTCCACCCCGCCGCCGTAGATTTCCGCCACGTCGCGCACGATAGCCAGGCCCAGGCCTGTTCCAGGCTTGCCGGTATCCAGCCGCGCGCCGCGGTCGAAGATGCGAATACGCTCCTCTTCGGGAATGCCGATTCCGTCATCTTCCACCCAGATGACGCATTGCCCGGTCCGTTCATTGCCGATGCTTTCGGCGTCCACGGTTACGAACACGCTTCCGCCACCATATTTCGCGGCGTTCTCGATCAGATTGCCGAGAATTTCGTCCAGGTCCTGCCGTTCGATTGCGACTCGCGCATCGCGCTTCCCATCAAGATCGAAGCGCACGTTCGGGTAAAGCCGTTCGACTGCGCGGCGCACCGCTTCTGCGCTTTCGCAAACCGGCGTCGAGGCAAGGCCAACCGCTCGCCTGCCAACAGCGCGAGCGCGCGCAAGATGGTGGTCGACATGGCGGCGCATGGTGGTCGCTTCGCGGATCACTGTGTCGGGCAGGTCCGGCGCCTTCGCGGTGGCGGCGTTGTTCACCACCGTGAGCGGGGTCTTCAGCGCATGGGCAAGATTGCCGGCGTGGGTGCGCGCCTCCTCCGCCTGTTTTTCCGAATGCGCGAGCAACGCATTCAGTTCTTCCACCAGCGGCTGCACTTCCAGCGGCAGCGGATCGGTTACGCGATTGGTGCCGGTGGTGCGGATGCGCTGGATCGCCGCGCGCACCCGTCGCAACGGGCGCAGACCGTAGATGGATTGCAGCGCCGCCATGATGAACAGCCCAAGGCCGAGCACCGCGAAACTCCAGACCAGAATGGACCGGACACGGCCGATCTGTTCGACCAGTTCGTCCCGGCTGGCGGCCACCGCAAAGGTCCAGCGGGTGTCGCTGCCGGGCAATTGCACAGATCGCTCCAGAACGCGCAGCGGCTCATTGGCAAATTGGTTGCTGTCGTAAAACTGCGAAGTGGTGACCGAATGGTCGGCGCGCAGGTCCAGCGTGCGATCCCACAGGGAGCGGCTGGGATAGGGGTCGTAACCGTCGGCGCTGATCTGGTAATACAGGCCGCTATCGACCTCCATGAATTTCTGACTGCCGAGGCTGCGGCTGAACCAGACTTCCCCGTCGATGATCTCGGCCGAGGTAATCATGCCGGTCATGTTGTATTCGAGTTGATCGTCGAAATTATCCTCGACCAGATCGGTCAGCGTGCGCTCCAGCGCGAACCCGCCCGCCAGCAGCAGGATGGTGATCCAGCCAGCTGCGATAACCATCATTCGCCGAGCGAGACTGCCGGTATGGGGCGGCGCCTTGCCCGCCTCGATAGCGCGGGGCACCGGCACATGATCGACCCCGGCGGCCAGCGGGTGATCGGGCGAGGGATCGGCGGTACGGCCGGCCCCGTTCTTCTCCCCCGCTACCATATCCATGTCCTGTATCCTGTGCTGTGAGGTGCCGTATCTGCCGTAAGATTTTGCCGTCAGACCGCGCGCGGCTGGTCGTCTGGATCATCCAGACTGTAGCCAAGCCCGCGAATGGTGGTGATGACTTCCGCACCCAGTTTCTTGCGAATGCGGGTCACGAACACCTCGATCGTGTTTGAATCGCGGTCGAAATCCTGATCGTAGATATGTTCGATCAATTCCGTCCGGCTTACCACTTTGCCCTTGTGGTGCATCAGATAGCTCAGCAGCTTGTATTCCTGCGCGGTCAACTTGACCGGTTCGCCTTTCAGCGTGACCCGGCCGCTGCGCGTATCCAGCCGCACGTCGCCGGCCATCAATTCGCTGCTGGTGTTACCCGACGCGCGGCGGATCAACGCGCGCAGGCGGGCGATCAGTTCTTCGGTCTGGAACGGTTTGGCAAGATAGTCGTCGGCGCCCGCATCCAGCCCGGCAACCTTGTCGCTCCAGCTGTCACGCGCGGTCAGCACCAGCACCGGGAAGGTGCGGCCCTCCTTACGCCACATGCCGAGCACCGTCAGCCCGTCGATTTCTGGCAGGCCGAGATCGAGGATCACGGCGTCATATTCCTCGGTCGAGCCCATGAAGTGCCCGTCTTCGCCGTCGGTGGAAAGGTCCACCGCATAGCCTGTCTGTTCGAGCGTCGATTTCAGCTGCTGGCCGAGTGTCGGTTCATCTTCGACGATGAGAATGCGCATGGTCTGGTCGGTCCCCCGAAAATGCGGCGCCTATGCGCCAATTACTGGCGCGAACTGGTGCGCCATGCGCATCAACGCGTCAATGGGCTGGGAGGTTTCAATACGAGAAGCTGACGATTTCCGGAGCGGCGGCTACGTAAGCCGCCAAACGAAAACCTGCCATCAGCTCCAGCGGCGCAAGATACGTCCGGTCCGCGCATCGACATCGACATAGGTAACCTTGCCATCCTTCATGAATTTCAGGCGGTAAGCCATAGCCGTGCTGTCATAGGACGGGCCGAGATATTTGTGATCGGGATACATCGGGCGCACCCGGTTTTCGATCGTCCGCAAGGAAATAAGCTTACCTGCGCGCATCTGCTTGCGCGCCTCGCCCTGATCGGTGCGAGGCTGGGCCGACGCGGGCGCAACAATGCCGCCAAAGGCCAATGTAGCGGCCATCGTCGCAGCGAGACTTCGGGTGAACAGCTTTTTCATATCGGCCAAAGGATTACCTGCGCTGCATTGAACCGGTTGTGAATATGCCAAATGGCACACATTCAGGAACCAGCTCAATTTGCTTAACGGGTCATCTCATAAGTAATCGTGACCGAAACGCCGGTGCTGACCATACCGGGTTGAACAGGCGTAGATGCCGCTTCCTCGGTCATGGCGTCCATCGTTACCCGGCCCATCGGTCGCATTTCATTCCGCACAGTTTCGTTCACAGACAGCAGTCGCACATTCGAATAGCCGGCCATTCCGGCATAATCGCGCGCGCGTTGCAGCGCAGTTTCCATCGCCGCGCGCCGTGCCGCGTCCTTTGCTGCGGTTTCATCCTCGATTCGAAAACCTGGACCTGACAGATTGGTGGCACCGGAAGCTACCAGCGCATCCAGTACCGGGCCGGTCCGGTCCACTTCGCGCAAGGTTACGCTGACCTGGTTCACAACCTCGTAGCCGCGAAAGACCTGTTTGCGCGTGTTCTGGTTGTAATCATATTGCGGATTGAGGCGAATGCCGCTGGTCTGGATATCATCTTCGTCAATGCCGAGCGCCTTGATCCGCGCGATAACTGCGGACATCTGCTGGGCGTTGGACTGCATCGCGGCCACCGCCGTGCGCGCTTCGGTCGATACGCCCGCACCGATTTCCACGATATCGGGCCGCGCCTTCACCTCTTCCATCACTGTCAGTTCAACGACGGGACCATTCGATTCCAGCGTGACTTCCGCCGCAGAAAGCGGTGCTGCCAGTAACGTAAGCGGCAATGCGGCGGTGAGTGACAGAAGACGGGTCATGGCAAATCCTCGCAATACATGATGGTTGGCAGAAGAACGGCTTATACTCGAGGCAGGTTCCGGAAGAGACAATCCGGTCTCCTTCATTACCCGGATCAACCCCGCAATCCCGACTATCCTTGTGAGAATGCGTATGAGCGCCTAGCTGAACGCCCCATGGCGCAACCACCTGTCCTTTCCTGGGAATCCCTCGGCCTGCAACAGGGCGGTCGGTGGCTGTTCGGCGGGCCGGGTACGGACGGGCTGGATCTGCATATCGGACCGCGCGACCACATGGCTCTGATCGGGCGCAACGGGGCGGGCAAGACCACCCTATTTCGCCTGATCGACGATCAGCTGGAGGCCGATCGCGGCCAGCGGACTGTGCAGAAAGGCACGCGCATCGTGGTGCTGGAGCAGGAGCCCGATTTCTCCGCTTACACCACGTTGATGGACTTTGCCTTGCATGGCAACGATGCGCCCCCAGAACACGAAGTGGACGCGATCGCAGGCCAGCTCGGCATCGATATGGCCACTTCGGTTGACGGTGCCAGCGGCGGAGAAAAACGCCGCGCGGCGATTGCCCGGGCGCTGGCGCAGGATCCCGACCTGTTGCTGATGGACGAGCCGACCAACCACCTCGACCTGGCCGCGATCGAATGGCTGGAAAGCTGGCTCGACCGGTACAAAGGCGCGTTCATGGTGATCAGCCACGACCGTACGTTCCTGAAACGTCTTACGAATACTACGCTGTGGCTGGACCGCGGCGTGATCCGGCGCAAGGATGTCGGCTTCGGCGGGTACGAGGCCTGGGAAGCACAGGTCATGGCAGAGGAAGAGCGAGCCGCCCATAAGCTCGATGCCAAGCTGAAGCTCGAAGCGCACTGGCTGGAACGCGGCGTCACCGCGCGGCGCAAGCGCAACCAGGGCCGGCTGGAAAAGCTTTACCAGATGCGCGCCGCCCGCGCCGCCATGATCGGCCCGCAGGGTGCGGCCAAGCTGGGGCTAGCGGTGGACGAAGACAACAAATCCAAATCCGTTATCGTGGCGGACAAGGTCGGGAAATCCTACGACGGCCGCCCGATCATTCGCGACTTTTCCCTGCGCATCCAGCGCGGCGACCGCATCGGCGTGGTCGGTTCGAACGGCGCTGGCAAGACCACGCTGCTCAAGCTGTTGACGGGTGAGATCGAGCCGGATGAGGGTACGATCACAATCGCCAGGACGCTTACCGGGGTGATGATCGACCAGCAGCGCAGCCTGATGCAGCCGGACAAGACCGTTCGCGAAGTGCTCGCCGAGGGCGGCGACTGGATCGACGTGCGCGGGGTGCGCAAGCACGTTCAGGGGTATTTGAAGGAATTCCTGTTCGAGCCGGAGATCGTCGAAACGAAAGTCGGGATCCTCTCGGGCGGCGAACGATCCCGCCTGCTACTCGCCCGCGAATTTGCGCGGAAATCCAACCTGCTGGTGCTGGATGAACCGACCAACGACCTCGATCTGGAAACGCTCGATCTGTTGCAGGAAGTGATCGCCGATTACGAAGGCACGGTGCTGATCGTCAGCCATGATCGCGATTTCCTCGACCGCACCGTCACGCTCACGCTGGGGCTGGACGGCAGCGGGACGGTGGACATCGTCGCCGGTGGCTACGCCGATTGGGAAGCGAAGCGTGATCGTCGCGAAGTCGGCAAATCGAAAGCACCGGCAGCCCTTCGGGTGGAACGCAGCCGTGATACGGAAAAAGCACCCACCAAGTTCAGCTTCGGGGAGCAGCGCGATTTCGACCTGCTTCCGGCCCGAATTGAGGAGCTGGAAACCGCCATCGCGCGCGGCGAGCAAATCCTTTCCGATCCGCAGCTATACACCGCCGATCCGCAGAAATTCGCCAATATCTCGAAAGGTATCGAGAACGCCCGGACCGAGAAGGACGCGGCGGAAGAACGCTGGCTGGAACTGGCCGAACGGGCCGAGGAAGCGGCGCGGTGAGGCTGGCGTGACGCCGCTGCGCCGGGAAATTGCCAGTTGCCGTCTGTGCGCGGAGCATCTGCCTGCCGGTACCCGCCCCATCGTCCAGTTCAGCGACACCGCACGCCTTCTTATTATCGGGCAGGCTCCCGGCGCGAAAGTCCATGAAAGCGGCATTCCGTGGGACGACGCCAGCGGCGATCGCCTGCGCGAATGGACCGGGCTCGACAAGGCCGCGATGTATGACGAAAACCGCGTCGCACTGGTACCCATGGGGTTCTGCTATCCCGGCAAGGCGAGCGGCGGGGATCGTCCGCCACGCCGCGAATGTGCGCCGCACTGGCATGACCGCGTCCTCGCCACGCTTCCGCGCGAACGCCTCACATTGCTGGTCGGGACTTACGCGCAGGCCCATTATCTTCCCGCGATGCGCAAACTGCCCATGACCGAGCGGGTAAGGCTCTGGCGCGAATGCCTGCCTGGCGCAATCCCCCTGCCCCACCCCGCCTGGCGCAGCGCCATCTGGATGAAGCAAAATCCGTGGTTTGCCGAAGACATCCTACCGGAGCTGCGCCGACGCGTTTCTGTCATAATAATGTGAGACAATCTTCTGGCCGGACGGGACCAAGCGTAAGGAGCACATAATGGACATTCAGACATTGGCGCAGAATTTCACGAAAGCCGTCGCGGAGGACCGGGAGGCTGATTACAAGGCCTATTGGGCCGACGACATCGTCAGCCTGGAACCGCAGGAGGGCGAAATGTCCCGCTGCGAAGGTCGCGAAGCGCTCGAACAGAAGCACGCCTGGTGGAACCAGAATGCCGAAGTGCATTCGGTGAACACCAAGGGCCCGTTCGTCTATGGTGACCAATTCGCTGTGCAATACGACATGGACGTCACCATCGACGGCGAGCGCAACCAGATGAGCGAAGTCGGCCTGTACACTGTGAAGGACGGGAAAATCGCCGAAGAACGCTTCATGTATGGCAGCGAAGACGGCGTTAGTTGATCCGGTAAAAATTCGCCACCCGGTCGAGGGCCAGCTTCAGCACCAGCTTGCCGCTGCGCGCCGGCCAGGCGAGCGCCTTTTCGGCCGTGGGCAACCCTTCGCCTGCGCAGACGACGCGCCATAGCACGTCGGACAAGCCCGAACCGGCCGCAGCCAGCGCGCCGTCGAAACGGTCCTTCGCAGCGATCTGCCGCTCGGTCGGTGACAGCCCGCGATCGCCGGTCCCTGCGATGCGCACCGGGTCCCACCGCATGGTCACGCTGGGGCTCATCTGCGCGCGTTCGTAGTCGGCGCGCAGACGCTCGCCCGCATCGAATAACCGATCGTCGATCATTCCGCGCGAATGCAGCCAGCTTAGCGGCGACTCGGCAGTGTTGACTGTCACCGTGCGGCGTCTGCGCGTTGCAGTTCCGCTTTTACGCGGTCCTTCCGGGGTAAGTTCACGCTCTACCAGATGCCTGTCCATGCGATTTCCCTTTGAATAACCCATTTGGTCAAGCCCGCTTGCCTTCTGTGGTTATCTGTAGGAAAGAACTTTCACCCGATTGGTGATGGAGCCTTCCGATGATCAACCGCATCCGCGATATCCGCAAAGGCAAGAACATGACGCTCGCTGACCTTGCTTTGGCCTGCGATCCTCCGACCACCGCGCAGACTATCGGCCGGCTTGAAACCGGTATGCGCAACCTGTCGCTGAAATGGATGGAGCGGATTTCCGCCGCGCTCGATGTCGAACCCGAAATGCTGGTCCGGTCGGAAAAGTCGCCCCCGGCACAGGTCGTGGCGCGGCTGCTGGCAGACGGAGCGGACGGGCTGGACGAAGCGCGCGACGCCATCCTCGCGACGGAACTCGGCGGCGCAGGTTCGCTGACTGTGCTCGCAGTAGAAGAGGCGAACGGCCCTTACCTTCCCGGCGATCAGCTATGGTTGCGTCAAATCACCCTCGAAGACGCCGCGCGCGCCATCAACCGCGATGTGCTGGTGCCGCGCAAGGGTGGCCGCTTCGCTTTCGGACGGCTGATCGACCGGCAGGGCAACCGCCTCGCCATCCTGCCCAGCGGCACCGGCCAAAAACAGCAGGTGGTAGAGGATCCGGCCTGGATCGCGGTGGCCGAAATGCTGGTTCGCAAACTCTGATATGCCAAACCCTGCGAACCGAAATGGCAGACCGGCGCGGCGCGTGCTGTCACTGTCCACGCTCTATCCGAACAGCACAAATCCGCGCTTCGGCACTTTCGTCGCGCGTTCGCTGGAGGCATTGGCGGCACGTAACGGCTGGGAAGTAACCTGCATCAACCCGCTCGGTATCCCGCCCATCGCGTTCGGCAAATATCGGGCACTGAAGGACGCAGCGGTCGATGGTGTCGAAAACGGTGTCGATGTGCGTCGACCGACCTTCCCGCTTATCCCCCGCTTCGGCGGACGCATCAATCCGGCAATCATCGCCCGCAAAGTGCTACCTCTTGCTCAGGAACTGCACGCGCAAACTCCGTTCGACATACTCGATGCGCAATTCTTCTATCCCGATGGACCCGCCATTGCTTCAATCGCGAAGGAACTGGGCCTGCCCTACTCCATCAAGGCGCGCGGGGCGGATATCTCCTATTGGGGCAAACAGGATTACGGCGCTGAGCAAATGCTCGATGCAGCAAGCGGCGCCGCAGGGCTACTCGCCGTGTCGCAGGCTCTGGCGGATGACATGGCTGGTATGGGGATGCGGCGTGAGGCGATTACGGTGCATTACACCGGTCTTGATCGGGACCGGTTCCGGCCGCTGGACCATGTTGGCCTACGCCGCAAACTGGGACAGGAACTCGGGCTGTCGTTACCCTCCACCGCGCCACTGCTTGCTACCGTCGGCGCGCTGATACCGCGCAAGGGTCAGGAGCTGGTCATCGGTGCACTGGCCGATCTGACGGATGCGCATTTGCTGCTGGTCGGCAAGGGGGAGGACGAGCATCATCTGCGCCGGCTGGCTGCCGATATGGGCGCAGCAGGGCGGGTGCATTTTCTGGGCTCGGTAGACCACAATCTACTGCCGGTGATACTTTCGGCCGCCGACCTGATGGTGTTACCATCTGCCAGCGAAGGGCTCGCCAATGCGTGGGTAGAGTCGCTGGCCTGCGGCACGCCGCTGGTCATTACAGATGCTGGCGGCGCGCGCGAACTCGTCATGGGTCCGGAGGCGGGGACTATCGTGGAGCGCGACCTGTCCTCCGTCACGCAGGGCATTCGCCATATGCTTGCCAATCTTCCCTCGCCTCGCATCGTCGCAGCGATGGCGAAGCGGTTCAGCTGGGAGGCAAATGCCGGAGCACTGGCGCAATATTACGAACGGCTGATCGACCGGCACGCGGGTTAGGGAATTCGTCCCGCAGGCCAGCTCACGCGTCTTACCCCTCGGTCAGTTTGCGCGCCGCCGCTTCCTGTTTGTCCGCCTCGGTTTCCTTCGGCACGAAGCTGTTGGAATCCACGCCCAGCCAGATCAGCAGCGGCGCCGCCATATAGACCGAACTGTACGTACCGACGAAGATACCCAGCGTGATCGCCGCCACCAATCCGAACAGGCTTTCCGGACCGAATGCGAGCAGTGGGACAAGCGCGACCAGCAGCGTCAACGAGGTCATCACGGTCCGCGCCAACGTTTCGTTCACCGACAGGTCGAGCAATTCAGGCAATGGCATCTTGCGGAATTTCTTAAGGTTTTCGCGGATGCGGTCATAGACCACGATCGTATCATTCAACGAATACCCGATGATGGCCAGGATCGCGGCGATGATCTGCAGGCTGAATTCCAGCTGGAACAGCGCAAACATTCCCAACGTCAGCGAGACATCGTGAAACAGCGCGAACAGCGCACCTACACCGAACTGCCATTCGAACCGGATCCAGATATACAGCGCCACGGCCAGCATCGCGGCGACCAGCGCAAGCACCGCATCCTCGCGGAATTCGCCCGAAACCTTACCCGATACGTTGTCGTTTCCGTCCAGTCGGAAGTCGGGATAATCCGCCTTCAGCGTGCCGACGATTTCATTCGCGATCGCCTGCGCGGTTTCTTTGTTATCAGCAGCTTCTTCGGGAAGGCGCACGCGGATCGAAACCTGGTTGTCCTCACCGAAACGCTGCACGGTCGCATCGCCGTAACCCAGCGCGCCGACCTTGTTGCGGACGTCGGGTATGGGAGCCTCTTGCGTCTGTTCGAAAGTCGCGCGCACTTCCAGTCCGCCGGCAAAATCGACGCCGTAATTAAGCCCCTGGGTAAAGACGAGCGCCCAACTCGCAATAATCAGCAACACGCTGACGATGTAGAACGGCACCCGTAATTTGAGGAACTTGATGTTGGTGTCGTCGGGGACGAGCTTGAGAAGTTTCATGGTTCCGTCTCCCTCAAATCGCGATGTCGGCAGGGCGCGTTTTGCGCAGCCAGCCCGAAACCCACAGCCGGGTCAGGACAACGGCGGTAAAGACGCTGGTGAAAAGTCCGATAACCAGCACCACGGCAAATCCGCGGATCGGGCCAGAGCCGAACAGGAACAACAGGACACCGGCGATGAAGTTCGTAATATTTGCGTCATAAATTGCGCGGGTCGCCTCCTTGTAGCCGTTTTCGACCGCCGCAATCACGCGTCGTCCGCGCTTGCGTTCTTCCCGTATGCGTTCGTTGATCAGCACATTCGCATCGACGGCCGCGCCGATGGTCAGCACGAACCCGGCGATACCTGGGAGCGTCAGAGTGGTATTGAGCACCGCCATAATTCCCAGCAGCATCAACACGTTGAGTACCAAAGCTGCGGTGGCATAGACGCCGAATCTGCCGTAGGTGGCGATCATCAGCACCACCACCGCGACCGAACCGATCATCATGGCGAGCAGGCCCTGGCGGATCGACCGTTCGCCAAGATCCGGCCCGACCGTGCGCTCCTCGATGATGGCGAGGTCGACAGGCAGCGCGCCCGAACGCAGCGAGATCGCCAGCGCGGCGGCACTTTCAACACTGAAACTGCCGGAAATCTGCGCGCCGCCGCCACGGATCGGTTCGTTGATATTGGGTGCGGACAACACCGCGCCGTCGAGGATGATGGCAAACGGTTTACCGACATTCTGTGTGGTCAGGCGGCTGAACTTGGTCGCACCCTGCTGGTCGAACTGGATATTCACGACCGCTTCGTTGGTATCGGGATCGAAGCCCTGCGTGGCGTTCACCAGACTATCGCCCTGAATGCCGCCAAGCCGCCGCACGGCGATCGAACTCCCGGCAAAATCGGAATCGTCGGAATAGGGGAAGATCTGACTTCCGGGGGGTGCGATGCCCTGCTGCACATCGCTCGGCAAAGCGGTCTGGTCGACCAGCTTAAATTCCAGTTTCGCAGTCTGACCGAGCAATTCCTTCAGCTGTTCGGGGTCCTGCAGGCCGGGGACCTGCACCACGATACGGGTGTCGCCCTGACGGATGATCGTCGGCTCGCGCGTACCTAACTCGTCGATCCGCTTGCGAACGACTTCGGTGGCGCTGTCCATCGCCTGCGTAACCGCGTTGTCGGTACCCTCAGGCGTGGGCGTCAGCACGAAACGGGTTTCGTCTCGGACCGTCAGGTTCCATTCGCGGGTCAACCCCTGCCCGTTGATGATCGGAAGCAGCAATTCGCGGGCGCGGTCCACGTCGGCGGCGCGCTCCACCATGAAGCTGAGATTGCCACCCTGCGTCGAAATATCGCCGATGCGGATGCGCGGTTCCGCGCTGCGCATGATGGTACGGACCGAATCCTCGATATTCTCGAGCCGCTGCGCCGCGACTTCGCTGCGTTCTGCCTCGAGCAGGATGTGGCTGCCGCCGGCAAGGTCGAGCCCGAGATTGACTGTCGGTTCGGGCAGCGCCGAAGGCCAGTTCGCACTGGTCATCGACATCAGCGAAGGCAGCGCGCACGCCGCCAGCAGCAAGGTCAGGCCCCACAGCCAGATCTTCTTCCAGGTCGGAAATTCAAGCATTTCGGTGTCGTTCCCCGGACCGTATCAGGCGCGCGCTCAATCGTTCGCCGGTGTGGCGGATGTCGGTGGCACGATATCGCCGATTGTGCTTTTGACAGCCTTCACCCGCATACCCTTGGCCAGTTCCAGTTCGGCATAATGTTCGTCGATCTTCACGACCTTGCCGACCAGCCCGCCTGCGGTAACCACCTGATCGCCCTTCTTCAGGCCTTCAATCTTGGCGGCGTGTTCCTTCGCCCGCTTCATCTGTGGGCGGATGATAAGGAACCAGAAAATGGCGATCATGCCGACGATGGGAAGCCACTGAACCCAGCCCGGAGGAGCGGCTGCAGGCGCCGCGGCAGCGATTAAAGCGAACATTTTGATGGATACCTTACGTCATTAAACCGGTATGTGCAGATCGGAGGCGGGACTGCCGCCTTCACGAAACCGTGCGCGCCTAGCAGTATGCGCGCGGCAGGGCAACGCACCCCTGTCACGTCCCAACACTATAGTTGCCACGCCCTGATACCGACCGTATAGGGCGCCGTTCCACTGGTGTCGGGAAGTAGCGCAGCCTGGTAGCGCATCACACTGGGGGTGTGGGGGTCGCAGGTTCGAATCCTGTCTTCCCGACCAGTGGAACTTACCGTGATTTTGCAGAAATGAGCGCGATCAACGCGCTGGCAGAGCACCTGTTTGGTGTAAAACATTTTCCTACACGAACCGTTTTGGTTAGCACTGCCGGCGAATCGCCAGCGGAGCAAAGCCATGCCATTTCTAGAATCGCTTATCGGACCCGTCGCCTCCCTCATCGACAAGATCATCCCCGACAAGGACGCGCGGGCCAAGGCAAAGCTGGAACTACTGAAGCTGGAAGGGACGCAGGAACTTCGCCATATCGAGGCCAGGCTGGCAGCGATCGTGGCGGAAGCAAATTCACGCGACCCCTGGACCAGCCGGGCGCGTCCCAGCTTCCTCTACGTTATCTATATCATGTTGCTCTGGTCGCTACCGATGGGTGTGCTTGCCGCTTTCAATCCCGCCACGGCGAAGGATATCGCGATCGGCATGAACGCTTATCTGAACGGATTGCCCGAACCACTCTATGCATTGTTCGGCACCGGGTATCTCGGTTACACGGCCGCGCGCCAGTGGGGCAAGGTCAAGGGGGTGGAGCGATAGGCCGCCCGCCGCTACACCGGGCCGATGTGCAAACCCGTCATCTACGTCCTCAATGGTCCCAATCTCAATCTGCTGGGGCTGCGCGAGCCGGACATATACGGCTCCGAAACGCTAGATGACATTGCCGGAATGCTGGAGGATCGAGCCCGCGAACTGGGCGCGGAAATCGAGATGCGGCAGACCAATCATGAAGGAATGCTGGTCGACTGGTTGCACGAGGCGCAGGCCGAAAATGCCGCCGCCGTGTTGCTCAATGCAGGGGCCTACACCCACACTTCAATCGCTTTGCTCGACGCTATCCGGGCTATCAGGACGCCGGTTGTGGAAGTGCACCTGTCCGATCCCACGACGCGCGAAGAGTTTCGCCATTTGTCCTATGTCGGCATGGCCGCGGCGGGAACCGTTCAAGGCAAGGGGGCAGCGGGCTATGTCGAGGCTCTGGAACTGTCCCTCTCGCTGTAATATTTGCGCGCCGCGTGGGCGCGACGGGTCGGAACCGCCGATCGCTTCCGTCAGGTCCGCAGACCCTTGCAAGGCGGGCGCTGGCCGCGCATAGGCCGGGGTCAAAGCAACCGCAGGGGCTTCCATGGCCGAAACAAAGCGTGCCGCCGGGCGTAAGTCAGGCATGAATGTCGATACGAAACTCGTTCGCGAGCTGGCCGAGATGCTTGGCGAGACCGGTCTTACCGAAATCGAAGTGGAGGATGGCGACCGTAAGGTTCGCGTCTCGCGCGGGGGCATGACCATGGCCGCACCGCAACAAATGATGGCCGCGCCAGCGATGGCGTCCGCCGCGCCGCCCGCTCCCGCTGCATCCGATCGGTCCGACGCGGCGCAGGATGCAGGCGATGCGGCACAAGATACCGCCGGTGCAATCCCAAGCCCGATGGTCGGAACGGTCTATCTCGCCCCGGAACCCGGCGCGAAGAACTACGTCAATATTGGCGACACCGTGGCCGAAGGCGACACGCTGGTCATTATCGAGGCGATGAAGGTGATGAACCCGATTGCGGCGGACAAGGCCGGTACGGTCAAGGCCGTGCTGGTCGAAAACGCACAGCCGGTCGAATTCGACCAGCCGCTCGTCGTGATCGCCTGAACCGCTACCGCCGGATACCAAACACATGGGCATTAAACGCATCCTGATCGCCAATCGCGGCGAAATCGCGCTTCGCATCCACCGCGCGGCGCATGAAATGGGTATCGAGACGGTGGCGGTGCATTCCACCGCCGACGCCGAGGCGATGCATGTGCGGCTGGCGGATCATGCCGTCTGCATCGGTCCGCCGCCGGCGACCGACAGCTACCTCAACGTTGCCAACATCATTTCCGCTGCCGAAGTTGCTGGCTGCGACGCAATCCATCCGGGCTATGGCTTCCTGTCCGAAAATGCGGCGTTTGCCGACATCGTCGAAGCGCACGATATCAAGTGGATCGGGCCAAAGCCCGAACATATCCGCACCATGGGCGACAAAGTGGAAGCCAAGCGCACGGCGGGCAAGCTAGGCCTGCCGCTGGTCCCGGGCTCCGACGGGGCGATAACCAATCTGAACGAAGCGCGGGAGCTGTCCAACCAAATCGGCTACCCAGTCCTGGTCAAAGCGGCGAGCGGCGGCGGCGGGCGCGGCATGAAAGTGGTGCCGACCGAAAACGATCTCGAAAGCGCGCTGAGCCAATGCAAGAACGAGGCGAAGTCTGCGTTTGGCGACGATACCGTCTATATCGAAAAATATCTCGGCAACCCGCGCCATATCGAATTCCAGGTGTTCGGCGATGGACGCGGCAAGGCGATCCATCTGGGCGAGCGCGATTGTTCGTTGCAGCGCCGCCACCAGAAGGTTCTGGAAGAGGCCCCCTCCCCCGTCATCACCCCCGAGGAACGCGACCGCATGGGCGGCATCGTGGCTAGCGCAATGGCCGATATGGGCTATCGCGGCGCGGGTACGATCGAATTCCTGTGGGAAGACGGTGAATTCTACTTCATCGAAATGAACACTCGCCTGCAGGTCGAACATCCGGTCACCGAAATGATCACCGGGATGGATCTGGTGCGCGAACAAATCCGGATCGCCGATGGCAAGGACTTGTCGGTGACGCAGGAGGAAGTCCGCTTCGAAGGCCACGCCATCGAATGCCGGATCAACGCAGAAGACCCCTTCACCTTCGCCCCAAGCCCCGGTGAAGTCACCGCCTATCATCCGGCCGGCGGCATGCATGTCCGCGTCGATAGCGGCCTTTATGCGGGGTATCGCATACCCCCATATTACGATTCCATGATCGCCAAGCTGATAGTTTACGGCAAGACGCGTGAACGGTGCATCATGCGCCTGCGCCGTGCGTTGGACGAGATGGTGGTTGGCGGTGTGAAATCCTCGATCCCGCTGCATCAGGCCCTGCTCCAGCAAGATGATGTGTTGAGTGGGAACTACACCATCAAATGGCTCGAAGACTGGCTTGAAACGCGCGACGCATAATGGCGTTCATCACACGGTGCGGTGTTGTTGGCGGACAGTGAACCGGCCAGCTTGACGAGCCCCGCCCGCCTTTCCAAAGCGCAGGAATACTCGCTTGCCGTGGCCGCTGCCGTGGTGACGGCCAATGCGTATTATATCCACCCTATCATTGGCGATGTGGCCGACCATTTCGGCGTAAGTACCGCCGGCATCGGACTGGTCCCCGCGCTGAACCAGCTCGCTCTGGCGGTCGGGATCCTGCTGCTGCTTCCATTGGGGGATCGCTATTCCAACCGTTCGCTGACGATTGTCTTTACCATCGGCCAGTGCGCAGGTCTGCTTGCCATGACGCTGGCGCAGAGCTTCACGGTATTTGCCGCCGGATCCACATTGCTGGGGTTCTTCACCATCGCGCCCTACCTCTTGCCCGCGTATGCATCGAAGCGGGTCGCGCCGGAACGGCTGGGGCACGTTACCGCGATCCTGACGGCCGGTGTAATCTTCGGCATCTTGGTCGCGCGGGTCGGGGCAGGCGTGATGGCGGAATATTTCGGCTGGCGGTCGGTGTACTGGGCGGCGAGCGCAGCGATGATCGCGATTACACTCACCCTTCCGCGTATCATGGAGAAGGGTTCACGGGACAAGAGCGTCAGCAAACTCGCTTACGGTGCATTGCTGGCTTCGCTATTGTCGCTTGTCCGTTCGCACCGGGAGATCCTGTTGTCGGGCGCAATCCAGGGGATCGGTTTCGGTCAATTCATTGCGCTGTGGCTAGGGTTGGCGTTGCATTTGACCGGACCGGATATGGGTTACGGCACCGACGTCGTCGGCTATCTTGCTGGATTTGCCGCAGTCAGCGTCGCGACGACGCCCTATTGGGGCAGGCTGGCGGACCGTATCGGACCGCGCAAAGCGCGCGTCGGTTTTTGCGTCGTGCAGACTGCAGGGATCGCGCTGCTCCTGCCGTTCGGTTACAATCTGTGGCTATTGATGATCCCGATCCTGATTGGCAACATCGTCGGCCCGGCCATCGACGTTACCAGCCGTATGACGTTCCTTTCGCTGGAGCCGGAACTGCGCACCCGCCTGACAACAATCTATATCGTATTGATGTTCATCGGCGGCGCTATCGGCAGCATCGCCGGTACCGCCATCTACGACGTGTTTGGCTGGACCGGCGTAGCTTCGACAGTTCTCGCATCTTGCGTCGCGCTGACAGCGATCGCAGTGCTGGGATACCGGCTGTATGGCGACAGGGACAAAGCCGCTTAAGTAGCAGCCAGCGAAACTAGCCCAGCGGAACGCCGGGTTCATGCTTCGATGTGCGGATGGTCAGCGAGGTTTTCACGCTTGCGACATTGGGCGCGGGCGTCAGTTTGCTGGTCAGGAATTCCTGGAAGCTTTGCAAGTCGCGGCTGACGATTTTGATGATAAAATCGATCTCGCCGTTCAGCATGTGAACTTCGCGCACTTCCGGCAAGGCGTGCATGTGATCTTCAAATTCGCGCAGGGCGTCTTCCGCCTGGCTTTTAAGACTGACCATGGCGAACACCGTTATCGCAAAGCCAAGCTTTGATGGGTCCAGATCGGCGTGATAGCCGCGAATGACGCCGTCTTCCTCCAGCGTGCGAACGCGGCGCAAGCAAGGCGGCGCGGTCAGATCGACGCGGCGCGCCAGTTCGACATTGGTTACCCGCCCCTCGGCCTGTAATTCTGCCAGCAAATTTCGATCTATATCGTCCAGATTGGCCATGACACACCTGCTTCTTGCGCATTGTCGTTATGGATAAACGCGGGACGGCAATGAAAGCGTCCTACGACGGCTCCTACGGCTAATATTATTATTCCTGCCAGCAATTGTCCCGCTTTGCAACGCGTCAGCAACGGCCCGTCCCATGGCTGTCTAAAACCCCTAAGCAGGTGCTTGCCCAATGGCCTTTCCCAGTCATGTTGCCCCATCAGTTTGCCCGGGCGACACGACGTCCACTTTGCCCTGTGACCTCTATCTACGGAGCCCGATACCCCGTTCATGCTGTTCGACGACCGCCTTACCACCGTATTGCGCCAGCGCGCCTCGGGTGATCGTGCGGCTCGAACGCAGTACCGGCAGTTGCTGGATCTACTCGGCAGTCGCAGTGCCATCCGGGACGATAGCCTGCTGGAAGCGGCGTGGCTGCGGCTTTCAGCGCTTGGCGAGATCATTCCGGTAAAGGAACGGGCAGCAATCCTGCGCGAACCGGGCCTTCGTATCCGCCGCCCCGAACTGGTGCTGCATCTTGCCGATGGGGAGCCGGAGCTGGCCGCAGCCGTAATCGAGGCGGCCCGGCTGGCGGAGGATGAGTGGGAACCGCTGGTGCCACGCTTGCCCATCCGCGCACGCGGTTTCTTGCGCCTGCGCCGCGATCTGCATCCGGCAACCAACGATCTGCTGGAGCGACTGGGAGTACAGGATCGCGGCCTTCCGGAACCCGTAGCCGAAGCTGCGTCCCGCGCCGCCGCTGCCGACCAGGTTCGTCCGCCATCGAAGTCCCGCCCCCAACACTCCCCCAAACTTACCCCGCAGCCAACGAAACAGACAGTCTCTATCCCACCGCCGCCACGCGAAATCAGCGAGATCGGTGCGATCGTGCAGCGGATCGAGGCCTTTCGCCAACAACGCGAGGCCCCCGCGAACGACCACCCCCGCCTGCCGTTGGGCGATCCGGACACCTTGGCGAGCAACGCGGCCGAACAGGTGCAGCGCTTTGCATTTACCGCCGATCCGAACGGGCGCATCGACTGGGCTGATGATGATGTCGCGCCGATGGTGGTGGGCACGCGCCCGCCAGAACTTGCGCCCAACGTCCTGCGCGGCAGGCCCGTACAAGCTGCGACCACGCATATCAGCGGAGCAGATGCGGTGCACGGGGCCTGGGTGGTCGATGCAGCCCCGCGCTTCTCTGATCGCGGTGCATTCCTCGGTCATGCGGGGATGTTCCGCCGTCCGTCCGCGCCTGACGAGGCAGGTGAGGCTCGTGCCGAAGCGGACCGCGTGCGGCAACTGCTCCATGAACTGCGTACGCCGGTCAACGCCATCCAGGGCTTTGCCGAAGTCATCCAGCAGCAATTGTTCGGCCCTACTCCGCATGAATACCGCGCCCATGCTGCCGCGATTGCCGGCGACGCGGCGCGCATCCTGTCAGGCTTCGAGGAAATGGACCGGCTCGCCCGGCTGGAAACCAGCGCGCTGGATATCGAGCAAGGGCAGAGCGACCTCGGCAACAGCATCACTGCTATCGCCGCGCAGCTTCGACCAGTGCTGGCACAGCGCGACGCCGGAATTGCAGTCCAGTCCGGTGGTATCAGCTCTACCGTCGTGGGAATTGCACCTGCAGAAACCGAGCGATTGGCATGGCGGCTGCTGGCGACCGTGGCGGGGAAGCTGGCGGCGCGCGAAACGCTCGCTCTGCAGTTCACATCGGATGGTGACCGCAATGTTACCCTCGTCTTCAACCTGCCTGCCTCTCTGGCGAAGCAGGACGATATTTTTGCCAGCACTGCGCCTGCCGCCAAGCCTGCGCTGAGTGCCGGAATGTTCGGTTCGGGCTTCGCCCTGCGGTTGGCCCGAGCCGAAGCAAAGGCAGCTGGCGGAACCTTGCAACGCGATGGTAACCGGCTTGAGTTAACGCTGCCCGCTTACACCGGTATGGCAAATGGCGATTCGGTCAGCAAGCAGGATGAAGCAGGCGAACAGGCGGGGTAGTCTCCGGCTCATATCCGGGCCTTGGAGCCTGCCTGTTTTGCGAAGCAAGGGGGACGTATGGACCGCAGCATCATCGACCCACCCGCCGCCGGCAGTGCGGCGCGCTTTCCCGCCAACTTCGGCACACGCTCGCTGTTGACGGTCGATACGGAGGAGGAGTTCGACTGGAACGCGCCCTTCTCCCGAACCGCTCACAGCCTCGATCATGTACCTCGCATCGCACGCTTCCAGCAATTTTGCGAAGGGATCGGGGTATCGCCTGTCTACCTTGTCACATGGCCAATCGTTCAATCAGATCTGGCCGTGGATATTATCGGCACAGCGGTAAAGGCAGGCAAGGCGGAGATCGGCATCCAGTTGCACCCCTGGGTAAGCCCGCCTTTTGACGAGGATATGTCGGTCGCCAACAGCTTTGCTGGTAATCTTCCCCCAGCGCTGGAAAAGGCGAAGTTCTGCGCCTTGCGCGATAGTATCGAACAACGGTTCGGGCAGCCGCCGATGATCTACCGTGCCGGTCGCTACGGATTGGGTCCAAAAACGGCGGCGTTGCTGCGCGACACCGGGATTGCGATCGATACCTCTGTCCGTGCCAATTTCGATTATCGCACTGGCGATGGGCCGGATTATTCCCGGCACCCGCTCGATCCCTATTGGGTGGACGGACCCGGCAGCCTGCTCGAATTGCCGGTGACCACTGTCTTCGGTGGAATGTTGCGCAAGCAGGGCCGCCACCTGTTTCCGCTACTAGCGCGGCTGCCTAAGGGACTCGCGATTGCCTCGCGGCTGGGGATGCTGGAGCGTATTGCTTTGACGCCGGAAGGAGTGACCACACAGGAAGCGGCGCAGGGCGTTGATATTGCGATCGACGACGGATTGCCGCTGCTCGTGTTCAGTTTCCACAGCCCATCCCTGGCACCGGGCTTCACCCCCTATGTTCGAACCGAGGCCGATCTCGACCGGCTGTATGACTGGTTTCGCAGCATCTACGACCAGATGGACGCACGCGGAGTTCGCCCCGTTTCGATTGCGGAACTGATGCGAACGGTCGAACAACAATAAACGAAATGCGCAAGCATTTGACGACAACGCTTGCGCAGGCTCGCCGCCGGTTGTAACGCGCCAACTTCGCAGTCGGCGGACCAGATCGGCGGCTGCGGGGGCCCGTAGCTCAGTTGGTTAGAGCTGGCCGCTCATAACGGCTAGGTCGCGGGTTCGAGTCCTGCCGGGCCCACCACGCTTGCAAGGGCGTTACGGGCCGTAAAGGGCGAAAAATAGTCGGGGAGTGGCGCAGCCTGGTAGCGCATCTGTTTTGGGAACAGAGGGTCGCAGGTTCGAATCCTGTCTCCCCGACCATTTTTCTTACATCCCTCGTCAGACAGCTTCCATGTTCTGACGGGCGAGCGCCTTCTTCACACCATCATCGGCCTGCATCCGTTCGCGAAACTTCGCGAGTGCCGGATAGTCGTCGATCTTTAGCGGGGTCAGTTCGATCCATCGGGTGAGCACGTAAAGATAGGCGTCTGCGAAGCTGCGTTTGCCGAGATAATGGTCGCCGCCATTTTCCTCCAGATTGCCTTCCAGCCGCTCGTAATGCTTGGCCAGCTTTCCGTAGGTCTTCTGCTTCACCGCTTCCTGCGCCGCTTTATCATCGGCGAAGGACTGTGCCGCGAAATGCGGGCCGTAATCGGCGTGCACTTCCGACGTCATGTAGGACAAAGCCTCCGCTTCGCGGCGACCCAGTTTGGTGTCGCGGGCATAGCTTTCCTTTCCGTACTCGGCACCCAGCCAGGACAGAATGGCGGACGCTTCGGTCAGGACGTCGCCATCCTCGAACGTGACGGCTGGCACCTTCCCCTTGGGATTGATCGCCAGATACTCGTCCTTTTTCTGCTCGCCGTGCTCCATCACTTTCACATCGACCGGCGCGTCGAGCCACGCAATCGCAATATTGGGCGCAAGAGCGCAGGTTCCGGGCATCGTATAAAGTGTGGGCATGGTGCGGGTCCTTCGTTTTTACAGCGCGCAATTGTCGGCGCATTCTTGCAATCAAGCTGCGGGACGGCGAAGCGGTTCCGGCAATGGCCACTCCCACCCCCCGAAAGTTCAGCCGGCCCCAGGCCGGAGCGATCGATACGCGCGCAATCTGGGCGATCGCACTGCCTGCCATGGTCACAAACGTGGCGACCGCACTGATAGGGATCGGGGACATCTGGATCGTCGGACGTCTGGAAGATGCCGCCGCACAAGGCGCGGTCGATGTGGGCGCGCGATTGTTTGCAGTGCTGTTCACTGTGATGAACTTCTTGAAAACCGGAACGACGGGACTGGTGGCGCAGGACGGCACCCGGGCCGCCACCAATGGCGCGTGTATGTCCAGTGCCGAGGCGCAGGCGGCCACGCTGGTGCGCGGGCTGGCTATCGGCGCTGCGATAGCGACAGCGTTGCTCCTCCTGAAACCGGTGTTGCTGCCAGCCATGCTGGACGTGTTGGGCGCGGACGGCGCGGTGCTGGGCGCGGCGCGCGCCTATGCCGATATCCGGTACTGGAGCGCGCCGGGTGTCATGCTCAACCTGGCGCTGATCGGCTTTTTGGTGGGACGGCGCCAGATGAAAGCGGTGCTGCTGTTCGAAGTTGCCTACAACTTCGTCAACGTAGTGTTGGGGCTGTGGTTCGTGCTGGCGCTCGACTTCGGCATTGCAGGGATCGGCTGGTCCAGCTTCATTGCCGAATATGCCAAGCTTTTCGCCGTGCTGCTGTTTGTTGTTGGCGGAACGCGCGGTGCGCCGGTGCTGGCTGCGCTGCGTCGCCGGTCGGTGCTGCGGTGGGAGAAGCTTGCCCCTTTCCTGTCGGTCAATCGCGACCTGTTCTTCCGTACTCTCGTACTGGCTGTATCGCTCGCGGCGCTGACGCGGATTTCGGCGGATCGCGGGGCGGTAACCCTGGCCGCCAACGGTATCATCTACCAATTGTTCGTGTTCAGCGCGCTGCTGCTCGACGGGTTCGAAAATGCCGCACAGGTGTTGAACGGCGAAAGACTGGGAGCGAAAGACCGCAAGGGCTTCAGCGCTTACACGCGGGCCATCTTGTTGCGGGGACTAAGCGCAGCGGTGATCGTCGCGGGTGTGTTCGCGCTGTTCGGTGGGCCAATCCTTGCAAGTTTCGCGGCAACGGATGCGGTTGAGGCGACCGCGCGCAACCATGCGATATGGCTAGTCGTCATACCCTTCGCAGGCGTAGCCAGCTTCGTATTCGACGGGGTTTTTGTCGGGGCCAGCTGGACCCGCGCGTTGTTCGGTACAATGGCCGGTGCGGCGGCGGTTTACGCGCTGTCGCTATGGCTGACATGGAACTGGGGAAATGACGGGCTCTGGTTCAGCTTCACGCTGTTCCTTGGCCTGCGCGCCATTCTCCAGGCGACGATCATGCCGCGCCTGCTTCGGCAAAGTTTCGGCGCCTAGACGAATTTTACGGGCGTGCCGCGCTTTACGGCTTTCATCAGTTCCCGCGCATCCCAGTTGGTCAGGCGGACGCAGCCATGGCTGTTGGTCTTGCCGATCAGCTGAGGGTCGGGCGAGCCGTGAATGCCATAACCATCCTTGCTCAAATCGATCCACACACCGCCCACGGGATTGTTCGGGCCAGCAGCAATCATGAACTTCTTGTCCGGACCCCATTTCTGATCGTCGGGATCGAATGTATAACTTGCGGCAGGCGCAATCGCGTTGACTTCCATGTCACCGCTAGGGCTCGGAAAGTCGCTGCTGCCGATAGTGGCGGGAAAACTAGCCAGCAGCTTGCCATCCTTGTCGAGCGCGACCAGCTCGCCATCACCCTTACGAATTTCAATCACGGCGATGTCGATATCGAGGGGTGCGGTGCGGCGGCTGACCACGTTCAGCTTGTCGCCAGCCTTTAATTTCCCAAAATCGACTTTCGGGTTCATGGCCTTCAGGAAATCCTGATCCATATGGAAGTTTTCCGCAAACCGTTCGAGCGCGGTGGTGTAGCTCAAACGCTTCAACTTCGACTTCGCTTCGAAATCGTTGGGAATCTCGACGAATTCATAATTCATATCTTTGTCCGTCACCGTGTAAGTGCGGAAGATATCGCCGGTCTGGCTGTCGAGCAGGCTGCGGATCAGCTTAGTATCGATGTGTGTGCCGTCCTTCAGCCCGTTTGCCTTGCGGTAGGCTGCAATGGCACGTTCGGTGTTGCCACCGCCCCGGCCATCGATGACACCGGGCGAATGGCGGCTGCGATCCAGCATCACCTGGATGGCGATATTGCGGACATCACGCTTGCCAAGGTCGGATTTCTTCAACCCCTTCGGCAGTTTCACCGTCAGCGGTCCATAATTGTCGGTGACCCGGCTTGCGCTGGACGACGATGAGGACTGCGCCTGCACGGCCGGCGATGCGGTCAGAGCGATGGCGGTGAGCGAAACGGCGGCGAGGCTGGCTGTAATGATACGCATGATCAGGTAACTTACCGCCCCCTGATTGTATCCCGCACCCAGGAAATATCAGGGCTTTATCGCTCCCGGCTCGTTGGCGAGAATGCGCGCGACTTCGGTCCAGACGGCCACATTCTGCCGCAATTGCACGGGATCGATCTTATCTAGCGTATCGTCTGGCGTGTGGTGCAGGTCGAAATAACGGGTGCCGTCCTGCTGCAAATCGATAATCGCGGTTTTCTGGTCGCGGGCGATGTTGATGTCTGCGCCGCCGGTCGCCACGATGCTACTGTCCGCCACGCCGAAGCGCGCGATGGAGGCGGCGATCTTCGCGTGGAGATCGGGGTTCGTATCGCGGAAATTGCTTTCGAAGCGCCAGATGCGGTCTGCGCCAAAATCGCTCTCCAGCGCCACCGCGATGGGTTCATCGAGATGCGCCTTTGAATATTCGATGGAGCCGAACAGGCCGACTTCCTCAGCGCCCGCAAACAACACCCGGATAGTACGCAATGGCTGGCCGTCACGGCTGGCGTGTTTGGCTGCTGCCGCTACGATGCCGCAACCGGCCCCATCGTCGAACGCGCCGGTGCCGTTCCACCAGCTATCCAGATGACACGCAAGCAGTACCGGCGGCAGCGCTGGATCCCGGCCAACGATTTCGCCCACCACATTGCCGCTGGTCGTCACGCCCAGATCGCGCGGTGTCAGCACCAGCTTCATGGTTATGGGCTGGCCATTCGCCCGATCGAACATGCGTTCCAGATTGGCTGCATCCGGTAGGCTCAGCGCGCCGGCCGGGGTCGCCTCGACACCGCGAAAGCTGGTGCCGCCTGTATGCGGGTTGCGGTGGTAATCCGTGCCCACCGACTTGATGACCGTGGCGACAGCGCCCTTTCCGGCGGCGATACCCGCCCCGACCCAGCGCGCCGGCCCGGCAAAGCCATATTGCGAACCGTCCTGCGTGGGCGTCATGCTGTGCGAGATATAGGCGATCTTGCCGGCAAGGCTGCCATCGGGCGCGGCGCGCAGTTCTGCCACGTTTCCGAATTCCACTACTTCCGCAGTAATCCCTTCCGGCTCGGTCGACACGCTGTTGCCGAGCGGAGCGATCACGAAGGGCTGCGGAAACGGGCTGACGATTTCGGCGCTGGGGTTCTTGCCCGGCACCCAGGTCGGCATTTCGAAAGGCTCGTCCGCCACATTGGCAAAGCCGTTCGCTTTCAGCCACGCCACCGCCCAGTCACGCCCGCGTTTTTCCGCCTCGGTCCCGGCCTGCCGCGGGCCTACTTCGGTCGTAATACCTTCCACGAAATCATATGCGATCGTGTCCGATGTCAGAGCCGTAGCGGCGGCGTCCAGGTGATCGTCTGCAAGGGCGATGTGCGGGATGGATATGGCGGTGAGAGCGGCAAGCGCGTAAAGGCTGGTTTTCATGGCCGCGTTGCTATCGACGCCCGCGCCCCAAGTCCAGCTTGCCCGCACGCACGCGAACCTCTATCTCCGCGGCAATCCCATTTTTGCCAGATCGAATTGAAGAGGACGCCCGATGGCCGCCCAATACGCATACGTCATGAAGAACATGACCAAGACTTTCCCCGGTGCGAAGAAGCCGGTGCTGTCCGACATCAATCTGCAATTCTACCAAGGCGCGAAAATCGGTATTGTCGGCCCCAATGGCGCGGGCAAGTCCACGCTGATCAAGATCATGGCCGGCATCGACACCGATTATCAGGGCGAGGCATGGGCAGGCGAGAACATCACCGTCGGCTATCTGGCGCAGGAGCCGGAGCTGGACGAAAGCAAGACCGTGCTAGAAAACGTCAAGGATGGCGCACGCGAGGCGGCCGACATGGTGGACCGTTTCAACGCGATCTCCGCCGAAATGGGCGACCCCAAAGACGACACCGATTTCGACACCCTGATGGAAGAAATGGGCGTGTTGCAGGAAAAGATCGACGCGGTGGACGGCTGGACGCTCGACAACCAGCTCGAGATCGCGATGGAGGCGCTGCGCTGCCCGCCATCGGACGCCAGCGTTGCAAACCTGTCAGGCGGCGAAAAACGCCGCGTTGCGCTTACCCGGTTGCTGATCCAGAAACCCGGCATCCTGCTGCTCGACGAACCGACCAACCACCTCGACGCCGAAAGCGTGACCTGGCTGGAAAACCATCTGAAGGAATATGCCGGCGCGGTGCTGATGATCACCCATGACCGCTACTTCCTCGACAATGTCGTCGGCTGGATCCTGGAGCTCGATCGCGGCACCTATTATCCGTACGAGGGTAATTATTCGACCTATCTCGACAAGAAAGCCAAGCGGCTGGCGCAGGAAGACCGCGAAGATTCCGGCCGCCAGAAAGCCTTGTCGGAAGAGTTGGAATGGATCCGGCAGACGCCCAAGGGCCGGCAGACCAAGTCCAAGGCGCGCCTCAAGAAATTCGAACAGTTGCAGGACGCGCAGGACAGCCGCAAACCGGGCAAGGCGCAGATCGTGATCCAGGTGCCCGAACGGCTTGGTTCCAAAGTGATCGAGGCGAAGGGCCTGACCAAGGCCTATGGCGACAAGCTGTTGTTTGAAAATCTCGACTTCATGCTGCCACCGGGCGGCATCGTCGGGATCATCGGCCCGAACGGCGCAGGCAAATCCACCCTGTTCCGCATCATCACCGGGCAGGAAGAACCCGACAGCGGCTCCATCAGCATCGGGGAAACCGTGCATCTCGGCTATGTTGACCAAAGCCGCGACGATCTGGATCCCAAGAACAACGTCTGGCAGGAAGTTTCGGACGAGCTCGATTACATGAAGGTCAACGGCCACGACATGAGCACGCGTGCTTATGTGGGCGCGTTCAACTTCAAGGGCGCGGATCAGCAGAAGATCGTCGGCAAGCTGTCAGGCGGTGAGCGCAACCGCGTGCACATGGCCAAGATGCTGAAAGAGGGCGGCAACGTCCTGCTGCTCGACGAGCCCACCAACGACCTCGACGTGGAAACCCTGCGCGCGCTGGAAGACGCTATCGAAAACTTCGCCGGCTGCGCAGTGGTGATTTCGCACGACCGCTTCTTCCTGGATCGGCTGGCGACGCACATCCTCGCCTTCGAAGGCGACAGCCATGTCGAATGGTTCGAAGGCAACTTCGAAGCTTACGAAGAAGACAAACGCCGCCGCCTAGGCGATGCAGCGGATCGGCCGACGCGGTTGGCTTATAAGAAGCTGACACGGTAATTTTCGGCGCGGGGCGGCGATGGTCCGCCCCGTTGACGTGCAAGTGTACTTTAGGGTGAAACCCAGCGCCCACCCCCACCATCGGCCAGATCGAAAACAGCGCGCCGGTGACCGGTATGCGCGAGGCTGAACCAGTCCGCCCGTTCGATCCGAACGAGCAGGATGGCGAAATTCGTGCGCGCCGGTAGCAGCTCCTCATCGGTTGGTTCGACACCCTCGAAGCGTTTCGGCAGGCCACTTGTCGGCACATCGGACACCGCGCCGGGCCCTTCGCCAAGATAGCAGCGGCGCGCAAAATTGTCGCTGTTCGCCCAGGCCGAATCGACAAGTGGCGTGCTGCGTTCGATGCTGGCCGTGCCGCGCAGGCGCAGCTGCAGTTTCTCGCCCCGGTCGTAGCCTACTATGCCGACTGCCGGGTTGCTTTCTATCACCACAACTTTTGGTGAGCGGACATCCGTGTGGAAACGCAGCGTCCAGCTCCCCGCGTCGAACGCGCGCACCACCATCACCCGCGCATCGGTATCGCTCGTGGCCACAATCGGCGTATGCAGCGGATTACGCCGGTTGGCAGCAGCATCCGCAAGGCGGCTGGCAATGTCGGCGCGAATATCATCCAGAGTTTCAATCATGGCTGGCACACGCGCATGAGGTGCGCCTTTGTCAAGCGGTGGCCACCGACTAGCGTTGCGCACCACAGCATGCTGTTCAGGATAAACGCCCCCAATATGAACAACAACCGTAACACTTTGTTCAGATATGGGTCAGTGTGCATTGCCTACAACAGCTTATCAAATCGCCGCGCAAGGTGGGGGCGGCACGCTAACGGAGGGCGGCAATGACTATCGATACACTTTTGAAAGGTTCCGGCATGGCAGCAATTGCTGCCGTGTTGGCCTTTGGGGCAACACCGGCGGCGATGGCCGCGGTTGCCGCGACCGAAGCGGCTGCCGAACGGCCGGACCGGGAGCGTGGTTATACTCGCGACAAGCAGACGCGCGGTGAGCGTCGGGCTGCGCGACAGCAGCGGAAGGAAGCCCGCAGTGAGCGTCCACGCGCTCGCAAACAACAGGCCGCACCCCGCCGTGCCCCAGCGAGAGCTACACAGCAGCAACGTCAGGCTCGCCGTGCAGCAGTTGCGCCTAATCGCGCCCGCAATGTCGATCGTGTCGATGCGCGCCGTCAGGCGGCAGTACGCCAACAGGCCGCGCAGCGCCGCGATAACGCTCGCCGCGACAGATCACAGCGTAGTGATCGCGCCGACCGGTTCCGCCGGGGTGATCGCCGCGGCGGTGTGACGGACCAGACCCGCCGGATCGAGCAGGCGCGCCGCGATGCAATTCGCAACAATCGCGGTGACTACCGCAGGGATGCTAGGCGTGATGCACGACGGGATGCTAGGCGCGATGCTCGCCAGGACGCCAGGCGCGATGCCCGCCGTGATGCGCGGCAGGATGCAAGGCGCGACGCACGGCGCGATCGCCGTCAGGACGCGCGTCGGGACGCTCGCCGTGATCGCAGGCAGGACGCCCGCCGCGACTGGCGCCGCGACCAGCGTCAGGATGCGCGCCAGGACTGGCGTCGTGACCAGCGCCGCGAGGCACGCCGCGATGCGCGCCGTTGGAACCGCCAAGCCTGGCGCAACAACAACCGGTACAACTGGTACAATTACCGGAACAATCACCGTAACGTCTTCCGTCTGGGCCGGTACTATTCGCCGTATCGGAATTACCGCTATAGCCGCCTGAACGTCGGGTTCTTCCTGGGGAGTGGGTTCTACAGCAGCCGTTACTGGATCAACGATCCATGGAATTATCGCCTTCCGGCCGCCTATGAAGGTTATCGCTGGGTCCGGTATTACGACGATGTGCTGCTGGTCGATACCTACACCGGCGAAGTGGTGGACGTGATCTACGACTTCTTCTGGTAAGACATCAGTGTAGGATAGAGGTGACAGACGAAGCCCTCGCAGCTGGATCGCTGCGGGGGCTTCGTCACGTTTACGGCTCTATCGTCCTGGCGGGCGCACCGCCGACCTTGCCGAAAGGCAACATTCGGAAGATACCGCCGTCTCTGTCGAAGAACGTATGTTTCAGCGCACCCAGAATATGCAGCGCGACGAGATACACCATGATCTCGCCACCGGTCCCATGAATGCCGAAAATCGTCTCCGCCAATGCGCTGTTCTCGCCCACCGGGAGCGGCGGCATCGTAAACAGGCCGAACATGTCTATGCTCCGCCCGGCCAGCGAGTTTGCCAGCCAGCCGCCGATCGGCAGCCCGATCAAAAGAATGTAGAAAACGAGATGCGTGGTCCGGGCAAGCACCCGCTCCCACGTTTTGTAGTTGGCGGGCAATGGCGGAATTTTGTGCGTGAGGCGCCATGCGATGCGGCCCAGCGTCAGCACCAGGATGGTAATGCCCAGCGCCTTGTGATCTGCGAAGATGGCGATCGCTTCGCTGCGAGTGGCGGCATGTTCGGCATTTTCGGCCAGCCGCCAGTTCCAGATGACCGCCACGGCAATTACCCAGTGAAACAGCATCGCGGCCAGCGAATAACGGTGTTTGGCAGTCTCAGTCATCGCGCGCTCCTATGGTTGATGACCGGCAGAATAATACGCTGGTACGAGTATGGCAAAACTACGCGTATCTGCATAAGCTTCGATTGTAGATAAGCGCGAGCTTGTTACACTGGCACGATGACGATCACGCACACCACATTACCCGCGCCGGACAAGGCTGCCCTCGCCCGCCAGGGTCGCGCCGTGCGCAAACGGTTGCAGGCCGATCCACGCGCCTACCAGGTACCGACGGACAAGGCGGAAATCTTTGCCTTCGGGGACTTTCTTACCGCGTCGGAATGCCGCCGACTGACCGGCCTGATCGACGATATCGCCACTCCCAGCCAGCTGCATGAGCAGGCTTATGTGGAGGGGTTTCGGACGTCATACTCGGGCAATTTCGACCCCCATGCGCCGTTCATTCGCGGCATCTCCCGCCGGATCGACGATCTGCTGGGCGTGGACGACAATATGGGCGAGGCGATTCAGGGGCAGCGTTATCTGCCGGGCCAGCAGTTCAAACCGCACAATGACTGGTTCTATACCGACCAGGATTATTGGGAGATCGAACGCAAGCGCGGCGGGCAGCGCAGCTGGACGGCGATGGCTTTCCTCAACGAAGTGGAAGCCGGCGGCACCACCGATTTCACCGAAGTCGGTATCTCCATCGAACCCAAGCCCGGCGTGCTGCTGGTCTGGAACAACGCCCTGCCCGACGGGATGCCCAACGAAGATACGATGCACGCCGGCACCCCGGTGGAAGCAGGCGTCAAATACGTCATCACCAAATGGTATCGCACGCGCAAATGGAATTGAGGGTGGTCAGTCCGCCGACGTAAGCGCGTCCCCGATCAGTCTGCGCGCATTGTCGATCCCGTACAGCGCGATGAAGCTGCCCATGCGCGGACCCTGCTGCGATCCGAGCAGGATTTCGTACAGCGCACGGAACCAGTCGCGCAGCGTTTCGAAGCCATAGGCCTCGTCCTTGCCGATCTCGTAGACGATGGTCTGCAAGTCTTCCGCAGGCGTGTCCGCAGGCATTTCCGCCAGCCGTGCATCGAGCGCGCGCAATGCGTCGGCCTCGGCACCGACCGGTGCGCGTCGCTGCAGCGTCGGGGCCACGAAGTCGCGATTATATGCGAGAGCGTTTCCGACCAGCTCATCGAGCTGGGGGTGCTTCGCAGGATTGGCATCCGGCACGTAATTCGCCAGATAGGACCATACCTGCTCGCGCGTGGCTTCCGCCCCAAGCACACCCACCAGATTGAGCAACAGGCTGTAGGTGACCGCCAGACTGTCCGCCGTGACCACCAGCGACCCTTCCGACGTTACGCGGTCCAGATGCCAGACCGGATTGCCGAGCTGCTTGTCGAGCGATTGTTC
This sequence comes from Alteripontixanthobacter maritimus, assembly GCF_003340475.1. Taxonomy (NCBI): domain Bacteria; kingdom Pseudomonadati; phylum Pseudomonadota; class Alphaproteobacteria; order Sphingomonadales; family Erythrobacteraceae; genus Alteripontixanthobacter; species Alteripontixanthobacter maritimus. Next base: position 1,586,560 of record NZ_QBKA01000002.1, read on the forward strand.
ATCCAGCCGTTCACGAAACTGCCAGTAATCGTCGACCGCACGCGGTATCACGCCGCCGTGAAGCTGCTTGGCGCTCTTGGGATTGGGAAAGATGTAGAAGCCCAGCGATTCGTCGCTGCCATAAGTTAGCCATTGTTCGATGGTCAGCCCGTTGCCCTTTGACTTGGAGATTTTTTCGCCCTTCTCGTCCAAGAACAATTCGTAGATCAGGCCTTCCGGCTTGCGGCCGCCCAGCACTTTCGCGATCCGCCCGGACTGGACGCCGCTGTCGGTCAGGTCCTTGCCATACATTTCATAATCGACGCCCAGCGCCACCCAGCGCATCGCCCAGTCGACTTTCCATTGCAGCTTCGCCTGACCGCCCAGCGCGGACTGCTCCACCGTGTTGTCGTTCTCGTCCTGAAAGCGGATAGTTCCGGCTTCCGCATCGACCACTTCCACCGGCACCTGCAACACCACGCCCGTTTCAGGGCTGACCGGCAGGATCGGGGAATAGGTCTTGCGGCGTTCCTCCCGCAGTGTCGGAAGCATAATATCGAGGATGGCGTCGTTGCGGCGAAGCACGCCCCGCAGCGCATCGTCGAACCCGCCCGAAGTGTAACGCTGCGCGCCTGACACAAATTCATAGTCGAAGCCGAACTGGTCGAGGAATGCGCGCAGTTGGGCGTTGTTATGCGCGGCGAAACTTTCGTGATCGGTGTCGAACGGATTGGGAATCCGGCACAGCGGCTGGCCCAGATGCGCGTGAAGCATCTGCTGGTTCGGCAAATTGTCCGGTACCTTGCGCAGGCCGTCCATATCGTCGCTGAAGGCAACCAGCCGAGTCCTGCCGTCTTCAGGCTTCGCGCCGATGATAGCCTCGTATGCGCGGCGTACGAAAGTGGTGCGCAGGACTTCCTGAAATGTACCGATATGCGGCAGGCCCGACGGCCCGTACCCCGTTTCAAACAGCACGGGCTCAAGATTACCGTCCGCGCCCTTCTTGCCATCGGGGTAGCGCTTAGCAATGCGCTGCGCCTCGATGAACGGCCAGGCCTTGGAACTGCGCGCTGCTTGCATGAGATCGGTCATGCCAAGCGCTTTCGCCGAGGCGGGATTATGTTGCAAGCGCGAAGGCAGGCGGCGTGTTTTGCGAACGGGCTTATGGCTGCCGTGCAACGATGCGATTGCGGCCCTGTTGCTTGGCTGCATACAGAGCCTCGTCCGCCAGCCTCAGGACGTCGCTTGCCGGAACGCCGGGTTCCCGCTGCGTCAGTCCGGCCGAAAAGGTAATCATCCCGAGTTCCTTGCCGGTGCGGCGATCTTTTAACCGGCGCTCGCCCATGGATGCGCGGGATTGATCGAGGTGCCTGTGCGCATCATCCAGCGCCAAACCTTCGAACAGCAAGGCGAACTCCTCCCCGCCGTGCCGCGCGACATAACAATCGGCGCCGGTTGTGCGGGAAAGATGCTGGGCCACCTCGCGCAGCACGCGGTCGCCCGTATCGTGACCATAAGTATCGTTGAACTGCTTGAAGTGATCGATGTCGCAGAACCCTACGCAGATGGGCGGTGCGTTGTGTTTCGCATGCGCCGTATCGCCATCATCTGCCGGTCCGTCATTCTCGCGGATCGCCAGTTCCAGCCGCGTGGCGAAGGCCCGGCGGTTGGGCAGGCCCGTCAAGTGATCCTGCGCCGCCTGCCTGCGGGCCTTGTCGAGATCGCGGCGCATGGTGCCGGCGCGTTCTTCGGTTTCGATCAGTTTGCCGTGCAACGTGCGCGTGTGGCGAACCATGCCCTGCACCAGATCGACCAGGCTATCCAGGTCGCTCCCCTTGCCTTCGCCGATCCTGTTACCGCCCTGCTCCAGCGTATCGCCGTAATCCGAGGTGGCAGTGCTGGCGCTTTTCGCGGCGTGTTCCAGGGCGACGGCCTGCTGTTCGAGATCGTGCAGCAGTTCTTCGTTCTGCTGGCGCTCGTTCGTGCGCCGGCCCTGTGCGGTCAGTCCCTCGATCCAAGGCTGCGTGATACGCTGCCCCGCATCTTCGCGTTCGCGCACCTTGCGGACCAGCGTTAAATCGCTGCCGACCACGAAATCATGTGCGGCGCGCAGGGTTGCAGGTGTTACGCCGAGACGGTGGCTCGAAAGAAACTGGCCGATATCTGCGAGCAGTTGTTCGTCATGCCCTTGCGGCGGTTCCTCCACGACGGCGGGGCTGGAGAACATTCCGATCAGGCGGTCGATCGCTCCCGGCGCCTGCACAGCAGCGCGGCCGGCAATATGGCTTGCGGTGGTGGGGGCTGCTTGCCGGGACGGGTGAGGATCGCGCATCGGGCAACAATAGGGCTGCGGGCCTCAATAGGCGGCAATCATGAGTCTCCGCATAACCCCCTAATTCGCGCTCTACCGCCAGCCCCTCCGAACCCATCGAACGTGCAGCATGCCGCCTTGAGCGAGGAGCTGTGTGTTTACTTTTCGTTCCTCCTGCCGCATCGCTCCGCGCGTGAGCACCGCGCACCTTCCCGACAACAATGCATTCCCGCTGGCGCTGCCCGCAATTCACGCCAGCCATGCCGGAACGTGGATGCGAACAGGTGGCGAAGGGTCCACGACACGCGGCGTTTCGAAGGGCGACGCGGTGACGGCAGCGGCGGATACTCCGATGCTGATGCTGAACGCGCCGCTTGTGGCAACACGGCTGGGCTATCCCGACTTGTCGGGCCTCGATCTGCTGGAACTGTTCGCGTTCGTGCATCCGGCGCAATTCTGCGTGCCTACGCCCAAAGGGCTGGCATCGGCGCTGGACCTGGCCGAACCGGTGGGCGACGATGCGGTGCCGCTATTGCTGCAACAGGCTGCAGGTGTGTTGCTGGCGCGGTGCCAGCGCGATGACTGGGCGGAGCGCGAAGGCGGCTGGTCCGCGCTCCAGTCGCTTATCCGGATGCGCTGGCCCTGGGGGCAGGTGCTCGCCCCGCATATTCGCCGACCGGACAAGGCGGAACGCTGGCTGTTCGCTACATTGCCGGAATGGGAAGAGGCGCCCGAACGCCCGCAACCTGCGCAGGTTGCCATAGGACAGGCGGAGACCGAGGCGGAACTGGCACGGTTGACCGGTTCAGGCGCTGAAAAGCGTGAGGGCCAGCGGCATTATGCGCGCGAGACAAGCCGGATATTCGCGCCCCGGGCCAAACGCGGCGAACCGCACATGATGCTGGCGCAGGCAGGCACCGGTATCGGCAAGACGCTGGGCTATCTCGCGCCTGCTTCGCTATGGTCGAAAGCTGCACAAGGCACAGTCTGGGTCAGCACTTTTACCAAGAACCTGCAACGCCAGCTTCGCAGCGAAAGCGCGCGCGCATGGCCCGACACCCGGCCCGATGGCAGCCGCCCGGTGGTGGTTCGCAAGGGCCGCGAAAACTATCTTTGCCTGCTCAACCTGGAAGACGCGTTGCAGGGCGGTTTCGGCGGACGGGCGGCAATTCTGGCGGTTCTGGTGGCCCGGTGGGCCGCCTTCACCCGCGACGGGGACATGATCGGCGGAGACATGCCCGGCTGGCTCGGTACATTGTTCCGCCACCGCGCGATCAAATCGCTGACCGACCAGCGCGGCGAATGCGTTTACGCCGGCTGTCCGCATTACAAGAAGTGTTTCATCGAACGCGCCGCGCGGGCGAGCGCACAGGCCGATCTCGTCATCGCCAACCATGCGCTCGTCATGGTCAACGCGGCGAGAGGGGGCGCGGCGGGCCGTGACCATGCGCAACGCCCGACCCGCATCATTTTCGACGAGGGACACCATGTGTTCGAGGCGGCCGACAGCACCTTCGCCGCCGAACTGACCGGACGTGAGGCGATCGAGTTGAAGCGATGGGTGACCGGGCCGGAACGCAAAAAAGGAAATCGCCGCCGCGGTTTGGCAGCGCGCCTGGCGGATGTCGCCTCCTACGATGATGCGGGCGGGCAAGCGGTCGAGGACGCCGTGACCGCTGCCGAACTTTTGCCCAGCGAGGGTTGGCTTGGCCGGATCAATGACGGCGAACCATACGGACCGATCGAGTCGCTGTTCGCTGCCGTGCGCGCGCTGACCTATGCGCGCGATGAAAGCGGCACTGATGCGGGATACGGGATCGAGACCGAAATTGCGCAGCTACCCGGCGATTTCGTGGAAGTCGCCCAGCAGGCGGAAATCGCGCTGGCAGCGCTGCGCACGCCGCTCGTCAAACTGGGCGGCAGGCTGGAGGCGATCATGGAAGATGCGCCCGACTGGCTGGATGCGCAGGGCCGCGCACGGATCGAGGGCGCGCGCCAATCGCTTGCCTGGCGGGTGGATCTGCTCGCCGCATGGGAAGCGTTGCTGTCACGGCTGAGCGGACCGGCAGACCCCGAATTCGTGGACTGGCTGGCAGTCGACCGATCAGACGCGCGCGAATACGACATCGGGTTACACCGCCGTTGGCTCGATCCGATGAAGCCGTTCGCCCGCACGGTGCTGGAACCTGCGCATGGCGTAATGCTCACCAGCGCCACCCTGGCCGAGCGCGCCGAAACGGCCGACGACCACGGCAACGCGCAGGACTGGACAAGCGCCATTTCTCGCAGCGGAGCGGCGCATTTGCCTACACCGCCGCTCATCATGTCGGCGCAAAGCCCGTTCGATTATGCCGCCCGTGCCGAAGTGCTGATCGTGACCGACATCAAGCGCGGCGACCTGCCCGCGCTTGCCGGTGCCTATGCGCGTATTATTGAAGCGGCAGAAGGCGGCGTGCTGGGCCTGTTTACCGCCATCCGCCGGTTGCGCGTGGTGCATGGCCGCATCGCGGACCGGCTCGCACGATCCGGCCTGCCGCTTTACGCGCAGCACGTCGATCCGATCGACACCGGCACGTTGGTAGATATTTTCCGCGACGATCCCAAGGCCAGCCTGCTCGGCACCGATGCGCTGCGGGACGGGGTGGACGTGCCGGGCGAATCGCTGCGCTGCGTGGTGATGGAACAGGTGCCGTGGCCCCGCCCCACGATCCTCCACCGCGCCCGACGCCTGGCTGTCGATGCGGACGCTACGGGCCGGCCCGGCGGCGGAAAGGCGCATGACGACCGTATCATCCGCGCGCGGCTGGCGCAGGCATTCGGGCGGCTGATTCGCAGCCGCGACGACGCCGGACATTTCGTGGTGCTGTCCTCCGCTTTCCCCAGCCGCTTCCTCAGCGCCTTTCCCGAAGGCACGCCCGTTTTGCGCCTTTCGCTGGACGAAGCCCTCACCCGCATTGCTTTGGGGATGGGAAAGTCCGGTGGTGACGCTATGGCAGATATAGGGGCGGACATAAGCAACGGCGCCCAACCTGCCGCAGAGGACAATCCGTGAAATATCTTGGTCTTATCCGGCATGCGAAAAGCGATCATGATGATCTGGGTGTGCGCGATTTCGACCGCGGCCTGAACGATCGCGGGCGGCGCGGCGCGGCGTTGATGGGGCGGCATATTGCGGAACACGATCTGCACTGGGACAAATTGTTCGCCAGCCCCGCCGCGCGCGTGTTGCAGACGTTGGAAGCTTCCGGACTGGACCTCGATCCGGCATTCGACCGTGCGCTGTACCTCGCCAGCGCGGAGACCATTCTTGACCTGCTGCGCGAACAGGCAGGCGAGGCGGCAGCCGTGCTGGTGGCCGCGCACAACCCCGGCTTGCAGGACATCCTTTTGAAGCTGGTCGCCCCGGCAAAGGAAAACGCACTGTTCGACGAGGCGGCCCGCAAATACCCCACCGCAACCTTCGCCGTGCTGGAATTGCCGATCGACGATTGGACACAGCTGGAAAACGAGACGGCCGAACTCGTCCATTTTGCCCGCCCGCGCGATCTCGATCCCTCGCTGGGTCCGGAGGGCTGATTTAGCCCGGCGCTCCGCGTCTTATTACCATTATCCGCGCAACCGTTCAGGCGTTGCCCACTACGAAGCAGGCCGCCGCGACCAGAGCGCCAGTCCAACGGTTCGAGCGAAACCGGGCGAGCGGATTGTCAGGATCGTCCGCATCCAGCGTCATCACTTGCCCGGCCAGATGCAGCGCGGCGGGCACCAAAGCGACCAGCGCCACCCAGTCTTCCCGATACGTCCAGAACGCCGCGCCCCACAGCGCCAGCGCCAGCGCATAGAACAGCGCCACGCCGCCCGTCACATGGCCGCCCAGTCGCAGCGCGCTGGACTTAATACCTACCAGCGCGTCATCTTCGCGGTCTTGGAGGGCGTAGATCGTGTCGTAGCCGATCACCCAGAATATTGTGCCGGCATAAAGCAGCGCCACAACTTCCAGTTGGTCCGTTCGCACGGTCAGCCAGCCGACCAGCGCACCGAACGAAAACACCATGCCGAGCCATGCCTGCGGCCACCAGGTAATGCGCTTCATGAAGGGATAGGCCGCAACCAGCGCTAGGCTGCCAAGCGCTGCAAACTGCGCCGGACGCGGCAGTTGCAGCAATACAATCAGGCCGACGCCGCACAGGACGAACAGCCATATCCAAGCCGCCTTGCGCGATACGCGTCCACTCGCAACGGGGCGGTTGGCCGTACGCGCCACCTTGCGGTCCAGCCCCGCATCCATGATGTCATTATAAACGCAGCCCGCCCCGCGCATGGCGATTGCACCCAGCAGAAACCACAGGGCCAGACCCCATTGCGCGCCGCCTCCGGCAAGCCACAATCCCCACAGGCAGGGCCATAACAGCAGCCACCAGCCGATCGGCCGGTCGAAGCGTGTCAGCATGGCCAGATCGCGTGGTCCCTGTGGTAGACGTGCGACCAGCCCGCGATGCTCGCTGTCGGGGACGATATCCGGCTCGCCGGTTGATGCGTCGGGGGTGCTCGTCGGGGGGGTGCTCATCGACGCCAGCCTAGCGGCATCGATGAGCCTCGTCTAACGCGCAAGGCATGCCCGCAACCCCCGCCTGGCCGCCCCGAAGCGCTCCCCGCCTGTTCGTTTCCGGCGAAATACATCTGGGCGAACCGGTGATGCTGGACGGCAATGCCGCGAATTACCTCGCCCGCGTAATGCGAGTGACCGCGGGTGACGCCGTAATCATGTGCGACAACATCACCGGAGAATGGGCCTGCCGCGTGTTGGGCGCAGAGCGGCGGAGCGTGATTGTCGAGCCGGTAGAGCGCTTGCGACCGCGCGAGCCCGTGCCCGATCTATGGCTATGCCCTGCCCTCCTCAAGAAAGACCGCTTCGACATGGTGCTGGAAAAGGCCACCGAACTGGGCGTCAGGGCAATCAAGCCGGTGCTGACCCGCCGCTGTGTGGCGGACAAGCTCAACTTGGACCGTGCAAGAACGCAGGTGACCGAAGCGGCGGAGCAATGCGCCCGCACCGCGCTTCCCGAAGTTACTACGCCGGTAAAGCTGGACGCGATGCTGCGCGAATGGCCGGCGAACCGCGCGTTGTTCTTCGCCGACGAAACCGGTGGGTCTACCGCTGCCGAAGCCTACGCTGCATATTCCGGCCCCGCCGCCATCCTGATCGGACCTGAAGGCGGCTTCGACGATGCGGAACGGACTGCCATTCGCGCTCATCCACAAGCGTGCGCAATCTCGCTCGGTCCCCGTATCCTGCGCGGCGAAACAGCTGCCATCGCGGCCATATCGCTGTGGATGGGTACGGTCGGCGATTGGTGCTTGCCCATTAGATAGCAAGATTGGCCTTCCCACGCCGCGCCCCCTTGCCTAACGCGCTGGCATGAGCACGCGCGAGGCATCAGGGAACGACGATCCCGTTATCGAAAGCCGCGACCAGCTGGTCGCCCCGATGCAACAGGGCGAAAAGCCCAAATCGGATTGGCGGATCGGCACCGAACACGAGAAGCTGGTGTTCGACGTGAAGGACTTCACCGCGCCCGCTTACGATCAGCCCGGCGGTATCCGCGATATACTGATGGCGATGCGGCGTTTCGGGTGGGAGCCGGTGGAGGAAAACGGCCCTGACGGAACCAGCAAGGTCATAGCGCTGAAGGGCCAAGATGGTGCGGTCAGCCTGGAACCGGCCGGACAGCTCGAACTGTCGGGCGCGCCGCTGGAAAATTTGCACGATACTTGCGCCGAAACCGGGCGACATCTGACCCAGGTCAAGGAAATCGGTGCTGAATTGGGCGTTGGTTTCCTCGGGCTCGGCATGTGGCCCGACAAGACACGCGAAGAGCTGCCGATCATGCCCAAGGGCCGCTACGAGATCATGATGCGGCATATGCCGCGCGTCGGTTCGCTCGGCCTCGACATGATGCTGCGGACCTGCACGATCCAGGTAAATCTCGACTATTCAAGCGAGGCGGACATGGCGAAGAAATTCCGCACCGGGCTTGCCTTGCAACCGCTCGCCACTGCATTGTTCGCCAATTCGCCATTCACCGAAGGCAAGCCCAATGGCTACCTGTCCTATCGCAGTCACATCTGGAGCGATACCGATCCCCAGCGCACCGGAATGCTGCCCTTCGTGTTCGACGAGGATTTCGGATATGAACGCTGGACCGATTACATGCTCGACGTGCCGATGTATTTCGTCTTCCGCGACGGGAAATACATAGACGCGGCGGGCCACAGTTTCCGCGACTTTCTGAAGGGCGAACTGGCCGTACTACCGGGCGAAAAGCCGCGGCAGGGCGACTGGTGGGACCATCTGTCCACCGCCTTCCCCGAAGTGCGATTGAAAAGCTTCCTCGAAATGCGCGGGGCCGACGGCGGGCCATGGAGCCGAATTTGCGCTTTGCCCGCATTCTGGGTTGGCATTCTATACGAAGACAGCGCGCTGGATGCGGCGTGGGATCTGGTCAAGCACTGGAGCGTGGAGGAACGCGAGGCGCTCCGCAATGCAGTGCCGAAACTGGGGCTGGACGCGCCGATCCCGGGCGAGCGAAAGCTGCACGATCTGGCTCGTGAAGTGCTGGCGATTGCGCGTGATGGCTTGACCAAACGGGCGCGGCTCAACACCAGTGGCGACAATGAAACCGGCTTCCTCGAAACACTGGATGAAATCGTTGCCAGCGGCAAGGTTCCGGCCCAACGTCTGCTCGACAAATATCACGGTGAATGGGATGGCGATGTCACCCGCGTTTACAAATATGCGTTTTGAACGCCAGTGACCCGATGGGAAAGTTCATGAACCAATCGCAGCGCGCCCTCGCTGCCCCGTTCTTTGCCATGTTGCTGATGGCGCACGGGCCAGCCAGCGACGATCCCATCGCAGGTATGTTCGGCGTTGCCAGCGGCATGCCAGCGCAAGCCATGGATATCGTCGAAGCAGGCGATGGGCAGTTGCTGGAAATTGCTCCGCCAACGCCCGATACGCGCTTCGGCACCTATGTCGCACTCGCCACGCCGCAGGCAGGTCTGTGCAAATTCACAGCGGTGGGAACGCCAATGAAGGATATGGCAGGGCAGGTCGTCCGGCAGAATTATGCAGACATTCAAGCCGAACTCACCGCGCTTTATGGAGCGGCACGGCTCGATGAACCCGATTTGCTCGATGCCGATGGCAGTCGGCCTGAAAAATGGGTCCGGGCGCTGTTGAATGATGACGGCAAGCTGGAGACGATCTGGTTGGCCGGTCCGCAAAACAATCTGCCGGATGGCGTGGATGCCATTCAGCTGACCCTGAATGCGGTCACTCAGAAACGCGCCTATATCGCGCTGTCCTACCAGATGACCAATTTCGACGCTTGCACTGCTGAACGAAGCAGCTGAACAGGCAAGCTGATTGAACAGCGCCCCGCCGCGCTGCTTATCCAGCCGGAGCTCCGTTGGCCGAGCCGAGGCGCGCGGAGATCAATCGCGTCAGCTTTCTCAACCGGCCTGTGATGATGCCGTGCTCCTCCATCCATGCGTGATAGTCTGCGTATTTCGTATCTTCGGCGAGCAGATGCGCTTCTTCTGTGCGGGCGCGCCAGTAATAGATGCCGCTGACCAGCCCCAGAAACACGGTGTTGCGCACCATGTCGGTCATGCTGCCAGAAGAAACGAGGAATGGCATGGTGCCGAACCACCAGAAGGCGTTCTTCGACAGATAGGCCGGGTGTCGGGTGAAGCGGTAGGGCCCATTGGTCAGCACGCCGCGATAGGTCAGATTGGAAAAGCGGATGCCGAACGCCAGCGTCGCCCAGGCGTAAATCGCGGTGAGGATCGCCAGCCAGGCGCACCATATCCACAGCAGCGTGGCGCTCCCGCCAAGCCAGTATCCCCAGCCCGGCGTGTTCACTTCATAGGCAATGACGCCCAGCCCGCCGGCCAGCGATCCCTCGCCGCCCATGAAAGCAAACACGAAAGGGGGATAGCACATCAGTGCCGCGACCCAGCCTGCCAGCAGGGGATTGCCGCTACGAATATGTGCGTCGAGCGGGCGCAGCGTCAGCAGATATCCGACCGTGCCGATCTGCACATCGATGACGAACATCAGGCCCAGCAGCATGGCGGCAAACACCACCGGCTCACCCAGAACCTGCATCGGATCGGCGTTTATCACCGCCTGGAAACCGCCTGGCAGGATGGACACCATGAACGCGCCGAAGAACGCCTTGATGATCCAGGCGCGCCAATGTTTTGTCACCATGTCCGGCGCAAACGCGTCGCGCCGCAGCAGCATGGCACCAAAATGCCATGACGCGTCCTTCGGCTGCACCATCACCCGGTCCAGCCAAAGAATGTAGGGCACAGACAGCAGCACCAGCGGTATCGCCAGCGCGCCGAACACTTCCATCGCGAAAAGATATTGGCCCTGCCAGTACCAGCGGGCCAGCATGAACATGCCGGCAAGGATAGCAAATGTGGCCCATAGACCGGCAATCTTGACCACCGAAACATCGATGACAGCGCTCAGCGGTTTGGGGTGGGCCCAGTCTATGCCGGTGCTGGGATTACGGTGCACCTTGTCGACAAGCACAGACCATAGCACCATCGGCAATGCGCTGGCGATGATGCCGAGCAAGGCGGCATAGGGTCCGTCGAGCCGTTGCTGCGGGCCGCCGAGGCCAAGGGTCGCGGTAATCTCTGGCCAGTTACGGCACACCATGATCCACGCGAACAGTCCGAGCAGCCCGGCAAAACCGACAGCTGCCGACACATCGCTTTTGGGAAGGACAGCGCCATTAGTCTTATCGACCCGCGCGCGGCCGCCCCGGGGGGTAAATTGATCGTGTGGTGCAGGCGCGGTCATACGGCGCATGCCTTAGGGACAAAGGGTTAATGGCCCGCAAAAACGCTCCGGTTCACAAGCTCGCCCTCTCCAACCTCAACGAAACGCGTGGATTACCCCGTCATCGTCGAGCACGTACAGCGTATTGTTTGCCGCAACCGGTGCCAGCGTCACCGCGCTCTTGATATCGGAATAAAGCGAGGCCGAACCTTCCGCCACGCTGACGCGGTAGATCGCGCCTTCGCTGCTTGCTACCCACAATTGCCCACCGGCGAGAACCGGTCCCGTCCAGAAAATCGGACCTTTCTTGTCCTTCTCGTCGCGCCAGCGGGGAAGCTGGGTAATCCAGCGCACCTTTCCCGTGGAGCGCGCAATCGCCAGCATCCGCGCATCGTCGGTAAGCGTGAAAATCCATTCGCCGGCGATGGCAGGCGTCGAAATACCCGCAAGGTTCAGTTCCCAGATACGCTGCCCGGTAACCAGCTCGTAGGCTGCCATTCGGCCACCCTGACCCAGCGCGTAAACGCGACCCTGATCGATGATGGGATCGGCGTCGATATCGGTCAGCGAGCCCACGGATGTTGCCATGGATGTCCGCGCCAGCGCATCGGTCCATAGCGAACGGCCGTTCTCGTAGCGATAGGCAGACAGTTCACCCGAGCTATACCCGGCAATTACCGTACCCTGCCCAGCGGCAGGCGCAGCGACACCGAACACGCCGGCTTGCGAAGGCGAGCCGTTTTCGCTCCATTGCGGCGTCCCGGTTGCGGCATCCAGCGCGTAAATCTGGTTGTCCTGCGTCATCACATACACGCTGTTGAAAGCGACTGTGGGCGAGCCGCGCAGCGGGCCTGCGGGCTTGCTGGTCCAGACCTCCGCGCCTGTATCGGCGTTCAAAGCAACCACTTCGCCCGTACCGCTGGTCACGAAGACCCGGCCATTGTCGTAGCTTGCGCCGCCGCCGAAAGCGGACGGGCGCAGATCGTCCGTCGTGCGAACGGCGCGGGTCCAGCTTTTCGCACCGGTCGCCGCATCGAATGCGTGCAGCATGCCATCGGTATCGACCGCGAACAGCTTGCCACCGCCAATAACCGGCGATGCGCCCAGACGGCGACGGTTGGTCGATCCGGCGATGGAATTGGACCAGGCCTTTACCGGCTGGGCGGCCAGAGCGACATGGCCAGGCGCCTTACCTGCCGTCCCCCCGGATTGCGCCCATTCGGCGTTGAGGCGCGCCGGGGGCAGCACCACGGCCACACCGGCCAGCGAGGGATCGACTGCAGCATCGGTCGAAACACGCGACAGGATCGGAACCCGGTTGCCGACTGTCGGCGTCTTGTTCTTATCGGCACTCCCGCCGAAAATGCCGCCGTTACAAGCGGCCAATCCGAAAACCAGCGCGGCGCCTAATCCTGCCTTGGCACCGCCCTTAAGGCCGGTGATAAATTTGCCTGCGGTCATGTTGGTCATATCCTAATTAGCCTGCCCTGCAGGTGCCGATGCCGATGCCGGTGCCGGTGCTGAAGGCCCGTCGGCCGACACGCCCTGTTCTTCCAGCAGCGCGTCCACATCCTCGATTGCGTCCACACCCAAAACGCCTGCCAATTGGCGAGCACGGCTGCGGAGCGTATCGGGCACGGTTTGGTCCTTGGCGATAGTTGCCAACAAAGCGCCCGCCTCATCCGGCTTGCCCATTTCCAGATAGGCCGTCGCGGTGAGCTCGCCTGCGCTGCCGAAATATGCGTTTCCAGGTTTCGTGATCGGGGCAAGCTGCGCAACCACATCGGCCGGTTTCATATTCTCGAACCGGGCGGCCACATCGCGCAGCAAGGCGAGATCGCGATAAGCCTGCGGGGCGTTGGCATCGGTTGCAACTGCCTGAAAGATCTGCGCGGCTTCCGCCGATTTGCCATTTTCCAGCGCGATACCGGCCTGGATCATGCGGGCCACGGTGCGCGATCCTTCGCCGCCCTCTTCGCCCAATTTGGCAAGCGATTGTTCAGCGGTATCGAGATTGCCAGCTTCGACCTGGTCGAGCGCGGCGACAATCTGTTCGGACTCCGCTTCCCTGGCGGCTTCCTGTTGTCCGCTCCACCAGATATATCCAGCAAACGCTGCCAGTCCGAGCACGAGGACCGCGATAACGATCTTGCCGTAATTCTTAGCGAAATCGCCATAGCGATCCTTGCGATAGGCATCGTCGACCTCGCGCAGAAGTGCCTCGTCCTGCGCCTTGGCCTGTTTGGCTTTGAAGTCTTCCTTCGGCCCAGCGGTCTTGCGTTGATCGGGAATGTTGGTCGGTGTCAGCGCCACTAGGGCCTCTTTTTCGTTATGGGTAACAGGCAATGGCGGTCTTTAGCCGATAGGGTGGCCAATTCAATCGTGACGGCGCCTCGGGCCTGTGAATTACCGTAATACATCGGCCGCAGCAGGTGTGGTCTGCGCGGTGAATGTCTGCTTAAGCACGTGACTGGTCGGGCCTGAGACACTGGGCGCGTGGTCCAGCTCAGGCAATTGGCCCCAGCCCCATCGCGCTGGAATACAGCCGGCGATAGGTGTCGACCATCTGTTTGCGCGTGTATTTTGCTTGCGCCTTGTTGCGATTAGCCACGCCGATACTATTTCGCAACGCCTCATCGTCAGCCAGCATCCGAAGCGCGCGGGACAGTTCCGCATCACTACCGGGCTGTACTATAGCAGAGGCGTTTTCGGGCGCGACCATATGCGGGATATCGCCCATGGCAGGCGCGGCAACCGGCAATCCGGTTGCCATCGCCTCCACCACGGAAATTGGAAACTGTTCGCTGTCGGATGATAGCGCGAAGATATCGAACAACCCGATATAGCGCGCCGGATCGGGCACGAAGCCCGGCATCAGCAGGCGGTGGCCGATATCCAGCCGGTCCGCCTCTTCGCGGATTGCTTCCATCTCAGGACCTTCGCCTACGATTACCAGCTGCCATTCTTCGGGCAGGCCTGCAAAGGCGCGAACCAGCCGGGGCAGGTTCTTGATCGGGCGCAATCCGGCCAGCGTGCCGACCCATTTTTCGCCCGGACGTTTGACGGTGCCGCGCAGGGCATCCTTCTTCGGCTTTTTGGTGAAAGCGCCGGTGTCGATACCATTCGGGATCAGCTTCACCCGGCCCATCGGCTGCTGCCAAGTTTCCAATGAGATCTGTTCCAGCGTTTCGGATGGCACCACCAGCCCGTTGCTGCGCCCGAGCGCGATGCGCCGGTACCAGTTCCGGCGGGTTTTCAGTCGGTTGCGCTCGTCTTCGTTGAAACCGTCTTCATGGTGAATGAGTGGCGGTAAAGATACGGCATCGCGGTATAGCGTGTGCGCCATTACCATGTCCACGGCCCCCCAATTGTAGGTCAGCACAAGGTCGTAACCAGCGGCAGCCTTCGCCAGTTTGAGCAGTCTTCCCGGCGTCGGCGTCCCCTTCAACGACGGGAATTGCTTGAGATAGGACACTTTCATGCCCGGCGCGACGCGGTGCCCTGCGGCAAAGTCGCCATCCTCCGCCACGATGACATGCTGCAACTTGGGTCCCATCGCGTTGATAAGATCCACGCTGCGCAATTCCTTGCCGCCCGCCGCGAAGGTCGAGTGGCAATGCAGAATGCGCGGCAAGCTGTTGGAACGCCCGGATTTTGTGTCGGTCACACCAGACGCTCCAGAAACTTTGCGATGGCCTGACGAGCGGCAGGCTCGTCCAACGTTGGCGCATGGCCCACGCGTGGAACCGTTACGATCTCCAGATCATCATGTGCGGACTGCATCCGGGCTGCGGTCTCGGCGGTCAGCAGGTTCGACAGCGCCCCGCGCAGCAGCAGGGTAGGTACGCCGGACAGTGCCTTGAACGCTGGCCACAGATCCTGCGCGCCGCCTGCATCGGGCTGGTTGAACGGTTCGGCGATGCCCATGTCGTAATCGAACGCGATGCGGCCGTTCTGACCCATGGCCAGGCCGCGCTTCGCCATCGCCAGCCAATCTTCGATGGTGAAATCAGGAAAAGCGTCCTTGCCGCTTTCCTTCAAGGCTCGCGCAGCGTGCATCCAGGTGGGGAAGCTACGGTTCTGGCCGACATAAGTGCGGATATGGTCGATGCCCGCAGGGTCGATGTCCGGTCCAATATCGTTCAGCACCGCGCCCGCCAGCTTCGCCCCCTTCAGGGCCAGTACCATTGTCATCAACCCGCCCATCGACGTGCCGATTGCAATGAAGCGATCGATGCCCAGCTGCTGCAACAGAGCTTCCACATCACGCACATAGGTCGGCAGGGTGTAATCAGCCGTATCCTTGGAATGATCGCTGCGCCCGCGCCCGCGCATATCGGGTATCAACACGCGGTGGCTATGCGGCAGCGCTTGCGCCAGAGCGGCAAAATCCCGCCCATTGCGCGTCAGCCCGTGCAGGCACAGGATCGGGGGGGCTGCGGCATCGCTGTCTGCGACCTCGCCCGCGGGATAGTCGCGGTAATGCAAAGCGAGACCATCGGGAGAGGTCCAGCTGCTATCTGTCCAGCCACGCTTGGCAGGGTCGGTTCTGGCGGTAGGGATGGTGGGTTATTCCTCATGCAAAGTCGGACGGCAGCATTCTTCGGCAGTATCGGGCTTGCCTGCAAGCCGCGCCCGCCCCACTATCGCCCGATGCCACGCGAACCGCAAGCGTCACCCTATCGTCCCGATCCCGTTATCCGCTCGCTGGCCCTATGGCTTGGCGACGAGGTGGCGGCGGCCGATTTCCCAAAAACCACGCTACGCTTCCGCAACGACCGCTGGGCGGCGGCTGTAGGCCTGAATGACCTGGACGATACGCGATGGACGCAGCACTTCGGGCGGTTCGTACCACTGCCGGATAACCTCTCGCAGCCGCTGGCGCTACGCTATCATGGCCACCAGTTCCGCGTGTACAATCCGGAGATCGGCGACGGGCGCGGATTTCTGTTCGCACAATTGCGCGATGGTGCGGGCCGCCTTCTCGATCTTGGGACGAAGGGTAGCGGGCAGACCCCGTGGAGCCGTGCCGGCGACGGACGGCTGACGCTGAAAGGTGCGGTGCGCGAAATCCTCGCCACCGAAATGCTGGAAGCGCTGGGCGCAAACACGTCCAAGACCTTTTCCGTTATCGAGACCGGCGAGCAGTTGCAGCGAGGCGACGAACCTTCGCCCACCCGTTCCGCCGTGATGGTCCGCCTCAACCATGGTCATATCCGCATCGGTACGTTCCAGCGCCTCGCCGCGCTGGAAGAGCGTGATCATATGACGCAGCTGGTCGACTATTGTCTGGCAAACTTCCCCGGCCCGATGCCTCCTGAAGACGCGCCAGGACGGACTGAACCGGCAGTACAGCTGATGCATCACGTGGTGGAGCGGATGGCCGACATGGCAGCCAGTTACATGGTCGCAGGCTTCGTCCATGGTGTGCTGAATACCGACAATATGAACGTTACGGGGGAGAGTTTCGACTACGGCCCGTGGCGCTTCCTGCCACGCTGGGACACGGCGCACACGGCCGCCTATTTCGACCATCAGGGTCTTTACGCGTTTGGCCGCCAGCCGGAAACGATGCACTGGAATTGCGGGCAGATGGCCATCGCCTTGCGCACGCTGGCCGATGCGCCACCGCTGATTGCCGCAATGGAGCGGTTCGGGCCGCTATACGAGGCAGCAATGGAGCGTCGGTGGCTATGGCGGCTGGGTGTGGAACCCAAGGGCCGGGAGAAGGATCGCACTGTCATCGGTGTGATGGAACGCCTGATGATAGAAGAAGGCTGCACACCCGACACGCTGTTCCACCGCCACCGTGGGGGCCGTGATGCGGACAGCGCGCTGGCCGAGGCATTGGAAGGATACACTGCCACCGACGCGTCGCACGAATATTGGAGCGATCCGGCGCCCGTTACCATGACGATCGACGAGATGGAGGCGTTATGGGCTCCTATCGCGGAACAGGACAACTGGCAGGTGTTGGAGACCGCCATCGCCACAATCCGGCGCATGGGCGCCGCCCACGGTGAAGCACCCGTCGCTGCAGGGCATAGCGTAACCGATTAACGGTTGGTCGGTACGCCCGCCGGCATCGCTTCCACCATGGTCAGCGGCTGCACGTCGATGCCGTACAGTTTCCAGCGGCCCTGTTCCCACTGGTAGAATATCTGGAACTGGATCGAGGTCGGCCGGATCTGGAACAGGCCCTTCACTTCGAACACATCGGCCTGCACCAACCGCGGTGCCTCGATGTAGGTTGGCGGTACCAGCAGCGTGTTCGACAAGTCGATGCGCGATTGGCGGATGGAGGCAAACACCTCCCCCAGACGCGCGGCGTTGTTGTTGATCTGGAACCCCTGCGCCGACATATCGCGCAAGACCGAGTAATTGCCTGAGATATTGGCATGGTCAACTGCGGCCATGGTCGACCAGACAAGCTTGGAAAGCTCCAGCGCGCCCGGCACCGGGCGGATCGAGGGCGGCGGCTGCACGCTCGGCACGGGAACAGGCTGAGCCTGAATTTGCGGCGCGGTCTGTTGCGCATGGCCCGAAACCGGCAGCATTGCAGCAACCATTGCGAGTGAAAGGCCGATGCTGATACGCCGTGCGCCGGAAACGAAAAATGCCGGGGCGCATGGCCCCGGCATTTCTTTTTCGTGTGAGGTCAAGTTCATGACCCCGGTCTTAGCGGCTTACCAGGCAACCTGGAACCCGCCGCGTGCACCCACTTCACCGCTGTCGAACCCGACACCGACACCGGCAGAAACCGAAGCGTTCTCGCTTACTCGCGCCGAAACGGCCACAGTACCCGCACCCTGGTCTTCAAAGTAGCCGACACCGCCGGACAGGCCGAAAGTCGTGCCTGCGGGAAGCATCGGGCTTTCCATCGCGAGTGCCATCGCAACACCTTCGTTTGCCTTGTCGATCCCGCGGCGGTTGGCCGAGGTTTCGCCGAACAGCGTATTGATGTTGGCAGTCTGCTGGCTGGTCAACGCCTGCAGCGATGCGATGTTGCCGGTGTTTGTCGCAACGTTTGCATTCGTCGTCGCCAGCTGCGCATTGGTCGCCATGGAGGTCAGGTTTACACCCTGGCCAAGCGTACCGGTACTGTCGACTGTCGCGAAGAACAGATTGCCGTTCTGCGCTGCCGTGCTGGCTGCCAGATTACCGATCGTGACGGAGCTTCCCGCCCCGCCGAGTACAACCTGCCCGTCACGGGTTGCTGTTGCCTGGTAACCAACAGCCGTCGATCCGTCGAAGCCTGCATTTGCGGACTGGCCGAGCGCGGTGGACTGGAAGCCCGCCGCGTTTGCCTGACGACCCAAGGCCGTGGACTGGCCGCCAGTAGCAGAAGCCTGCCAACCGAATGCCTGTGCACCCCGGCCGCTGGAAACCGCTTCGCCGCCAATGGCAGTGGAGTGGAAGCCGGTTGCCTGCGCGGCATCGCCGACTGCAACCGCGTCTTCGTCGCTGGCTACTGCGAGGTTGCCGACTGCGGTCGAGGTCAGTGCGGATGCGACCGCGCCTTCACCGACTGCGGTCGAACGCTCACCCGTGGCTTGCGCGATGTGGCCCAATGCAGTTGCCCGCACACCGGTTGCCGTTGCCCGCCAGCCGAATGCAGTTGCGGCCGTGTTGGTGGCTTGCGCCTGACCGCCGACCGCAGTCGAGGACGTGCCGCTGGCGGTGGTCGCAAGGCCGCCGGTCGCCGCATCGCGGTTGCCGCCGATCGCCACTGCATCGAGGCCGGTGGCACGTGCGCCGTTACCGACTGCAATGGCATTGTCAGACGTGGCGTCTGCGTCTTCACCGACAGCCAGCGAGAACTCGCCGGTTGCATCTGCAAGGTGGCCGAATGCCTGTGCCCGTGTGCCGGTCGCGTTGGCGCGCCAGCCGACAGCCGTCGTCCCAGCGCCTTGAGCAACCGACTCGCCGCCCAGAGCGGTGGTCGAATTGCCGGTAGCGCGCGACGTGTCGCCCAGAGCGAGTGCATCGATACCGTTGGCAATCGCTTCATTGCCGATCGCGGTAGCGTTGTCCGACTGTGCGTCGGCATTTTCCCCGATGGCGACAGAGCGCGTGCCCTGTGCCGTCGCGAGATGGCCCAATGCGGTCGAACGTTCGCCCGATGCGCTTGCGCGCCAGCCGAATGCCTGACCGGCCAGACCCGTCGCCGAGCTTTCCGAACCTACGGCCGTGCTGTTCACGCCCGACGCATTTGCTGCCTGACCGACCGCAACCGCGTCCGTGTTGGTGGCCTGCGCCTGAAACCCGACCGCTGTTGCTGTTAGGCCGGTTGCATCGGTTTGCGAACCGATGCCGGTGGCGCCGAAGCCGGTTGCCACGGCATCTTGCCCGAACGCAGAACTATTTACGCCCTGCGCACGCGCTGCGGCACCGACTGCGGTCGAGTTCTGGTTGGATGCAGTGGACGACGCACCAACGGCCGTAGCATTCGAGTTGCTGGCATTGGAGTTTGCACCATTGGCCGTAGCGTTGAAGCCCGCCGCGTTGCTGTCCTCGCCCGTAGCCGTCGTGTTCGCGCCAGTAGCCGTCGCGTTTTCACCGCAAGCCAGAGCATTATCGCCGGTGGCATCTGCGCCGCCATCGGTATCGACGCCGTCGGTTGCCGTTCCGTCGTCATTGGTATCGAGTAGGCATTCTTCGGCAGCCACGGTCGTTGGCGTGGCAATAACAAGCGCGATGGCGGATACTGACGCTGCAAGCGTCAATCCTGCAGCAATATTGGAGGACAGTTTACTCATAAATATATATACCTTATTGTTTGGATATCAGAAGACGCCGACATCCGGTTTTTCCAACGACATTGCCCAAAAACGAGGTTTGGGAAGGTGCCATTGGCGAGCTGCTGTTTCACGAGTGATGCCGCCCATTGTTACGGCGAAACGGGCAAATCCCGCCGCGCCAGTCTGATTTGGAAAAACCCCTGTTTTCCCAACACCGGATTGGAACACGAATTGCTTCCGTTACCGGTGTCCAATGCGTATGTGAGGGGCCGAACAAAGCGTTGCGTTCGCATCGGCACTCCCTCAGAGTGCTTTGGTAATAATTTGTTAAGCTTAATGCGGCTGGCAGCGCAAGATTATTCGCTAGATAAGAACCTGAAAGGCTTAGGATTGACCGACACCGAACTGGTATCCTTCGAGCCTGCAACCGGCGCGGAATTATGGCGTGGTATGCCGGGCGATGTCGATGCCGCGGTAGAGGCCGCGCGGCGTGCCTGGCCCGAATGGGCAGCGCAGCCGCTGGCAAAGCGCATCGAACTGTGCCGCCGCTTCGCCAACGAGGTACGCAAGCAGAACGACGTGTTTGCCGAACTGATCGCGCGTGAAACCGGCAAGCCCTTGTGGGAAGCACGGACCGAAGTCGAGGCGGTCATCAACAAGGTGGATATCTCGGTCACCGCCTATGCCGAACGTACCGGCCAGAAGAAGCTGGACAGCGCGCTTGCCGGTACTGCGGCACTGCGCCACAAACCGCATGGTGTGATGGCCGTGCTCGGCCCGTACAACTTTCCCGCGCACCTGCCCAACGGCCACATCGTCCCCGCCCTGATTGCTGGCAATGCGGTAATCCTCAAGCCTTCGGAAAAGACCCCGGCGGTGGGCGAGTTCCTGATGGGTTGTTTCAAACGGGCAGGCGTGCCAGCGGCCATCGTGCAATGCCTGATCGGCGGTCCGCAAGAGGGCAAGGATCTGGTCGCACATCCGGGTATCGATGGTGTGCTGTTCACCGGCAGCGCACAGGCTGGCATTGCTATCAATAAGAGGCTGGCGACCAACCCGGGCAAGATCGTCGCGCTGGAGATGGGCGGTAACAATCCGATCGTGGTGACCGACACACCCAAGATCGAGGATGCCGCCGTGTTGATCGT
This sequence comes from Alteripontixanthobacter maritimus, assembly GCF_003340475.1. Classification (NCBI taxonomy): domain Bacteria; kingdom Pseudomonadati; phylum Pseudomonadota; class Alphaproteobacteria; order Sphingomonadales; family Erythrobacteraceae; genus Alteripontixanthobacter; species Alteripontixanthobacter maritimus. The sequence goes on from NZ_QBKA01000002.1 coordinate 1,607,596, forward strand.
GCAAAGCGCCTTTACCACTGCGGGCCAACGCTGCACTGCCGGGCGGCGCCTGATCGTGGTCGATTCCATGTATGATGCGCTGATTGCGGAAGTAAAAAAGCTGGCCGGGCGCATTATCTTCGGCGAGCCGTTTTCCGATCCTGCCCCGTTCATGGGGCCGGTGATCGACAACGCCGCCGCCGACCAGCTGACCGAAAGCTTCCTCTATCTGCTTTCCAACGGTGGACGCGCGATCAAGCACATGACGCGGCCGCAGGATTCGCTGCCATTCCTCAGCCCTGCGATTATCGACACCACAGATATGACCGACCGGCCCGATGTCGAACTGTTCGGGCCGTTACTGCAAGTCATCCGCGTGGCCGACCTCGACGCCGCTATTGCCGAGGCGAACAACACCCGCTTCGGCCTCGCCGCTTCCCTGATCGGAGGGTCGCCGCAGGATTACAATCGGTTCTGGGCCAACATCCGGGCGGGCATCGTCAACTGGAACCGACCCACCAACGGCGCATCGTCCAAGGCACCATTTGGCGGGCTTGGCCTGTCGGGCAACCACCGCGCAGCCGCCTACTACGCCGCCGATTATTGCGCCTATCCCGTTGCCAGCACAGAGGTGGAGCAGCCGCGCGCCAGTGTCGGGGTAGGCTTCTCCGACGGATAATCTCGCCAGCTGTCAGTAGCTTTTTGTCGCAATCATCGACCGCGCATCACCTGTCGATGACAAGGTAATCCAATTGACTGGTTCCATCGCTCGCGTCCGTAGCGGCGACGATTAACGTTCGGCCCTCTTTGGTCGCAACGATGCGATACTCTCCGTCCGTATTGCCGAACTTCCGCGCATATCCTGCATTCCCCAGCAGCATCGAATAGAAAGCCAACACATCCTCGCGAGGAACCGGTGCGACCGCCCGTACGATGCGTGCCTTGCAGCGTTCTCCGTTCCCGCCAGCCGCTTCTATCACCGCCGCCATCGGATAAATCGGCAGGGTATCCGGCAATTCCACGCTCCATTGATGCGCATAGGATAGCGGCGCATCGCAACTTCCGTCCCCCATTACCGAAGCCAGCCTCTGTCCGGCGACCGGCATCGCACCCAGCGGCCGCATGTTGATTTTTACGAAACGATCGTCAGGAAGCTCCAGCGTGGCAGACGACTTGGCAAGCTCGCTCGCCTTGCGCCGCGCGCGGGCTTGCGCATCGGCGGCGAAGGTTATGGCGGGCAGCGCCTGACTCGCGCCGCCGGTCAGCGCGGCATTACCCTCGTTCTGGTTCACAAGGTCGGGGTCGACCATCAGCTGGTCGTTCAGTGCCGCCTGCGTTGCCGGATCGGGGTCAGGAGGCGGCGAGGCGGTTTCAGGCTCAGCATTACAGGCCGCCATCATCAGGGCTGCAGCGGCTGGCAAAATGAAAATCCGTACTTGCATCCGTGCGACCATACGCCGCGCCGGCAAAAAAGTAGAGACACCCCGCCACCCTTTTTCGCAAAGGATGACGAGATGCCTCTCACGGCTCGGTGGTGTGCCGCGCTTCCGGTCCGGGTGGGCGAACCGAAAAGTTTGTCAGCGTTGCCCGCTTAGCGGCAGCGCGAATTGCTCTTGTCGATGGCACGGCCAAGGATGGCTCCGCCTGCTGCGCCCAGAATGGTGCCCAGCGTCCGGTCTCCACGACCTGCCAGTTCCCGGCCGGCCAGTGCGCCAACAGCGCCGCCGATCAGAAGGCCGGTCGTGCCGTTATCCTTCTTGCAGTAATACCGTCCGTCGCGGCCCTGCCAGATGCGGGTATTGTTGCGGATAGGATCGCCATAATAACGGTTGTCCTGATAGCGGTCGCCGCGATAGCTCCGGCGGTCGTCGTAATACCGATCTTTGTGACCGCGCCCCTTCTTGTGCCAGCGGCGGTGATGGTCATTCGTCACGTCCATGAACACGGCGCTCTGATAAGCTGGCGCGGTCTGCGTCATCGGCGCGGTAACCGCCGGCGCAGATGCCGGAGCGACTGCAGCAACAGCTGGCATTGCAAATGCAAGACCCGGCGCTGCGATAGCGATGGCGGCGAATTTCAATGTGTTCTTCTGCATGACAAATCCTTCCTCAACGGTTGTGACCGACCCGGAAACCCGGTGGCCCGGCGTGTCGCCCCTTCGACGTGTTCATGGATAGGCCCGTTTTTATGAACGCCACTAAAACGGTTCATACAGAATGGGACTTTTCTGAATTTTGTAGTCCAGTAGTGGTTTTTTATCGACGAAACGCTTCGCTTGCCGCCTTGCGTGGTTAAGCCTAGGCGCGGATGCGATGTCCGGCCCTCAAACTTCTGTCTCCACAACCTCTCGCAGCGCTACCAGCGATGCCAGCGATCCATCAGCCACGAAGAGCGGATTGTTCGCGGCGCTTGGGGCTTATGTTATTTGGGGTTTCCTGCCGCTCTATCTGATTCTCGTGAAGATCGTGCCGCCGACCGAGTTCGTGGCATGGCGTATTATCTGGACGCTACCGCTCTGCTTGCTGATCGTAATGCTACGCGGCCAGCGGCACGCCCTGATGACTGCTGTGCGAAGCGGGGCGGTGATGCTTACCCTGCTCCTGACCGCTGTGCTGATCGCGATCAACTGGCTCGTCTATATCTGGGCGATCCAGAATGGAGAGGTCTACGCCGCCAGTCTGGGCTATTATATAAACCCACTGCTCAATGTGGTGCTTGGCACCGTGTTCCTCGGCGAAAAACTGACCCGGCGGCAGTGGGCGGCGGTTGCCTTGGCCGCGTGCGGCGTGGCGTTGTTGTTGGGCGGCGCGCTCACCACACTGTGGATCAGCCTGACATTGGCAGCCAGCTTCGGAACTTATGGCCTGTTGCGCAAGCGGGTCGACGTCGGCGCGGTGCCCGGCCTGACCATCGAATCGGCAATCCTGATCCTCCCTGCCATGGCCGCGGTAGTGTATTTCGCTGGCCTTCCTGCAGGATCGTCATTCGGCAATGATTTGTCCTTGTCGCTGCTTATCATGCTCGGCGGCGTGTTGACTGCCGTCCCGCTGCTATTGTTCGCGATTGCGGCGCGTCGAATGGCCTATTCCACTCTGGGCTTCATCCAGTTCCTTGCCCCAACCATCGTCTTCATCCTCGGCCTGACGGTATTCGGTCAGGAGCTGAAAACAGTGCAGCTCGCCTGTTTCATTTTGATCTGGAGCGCAGCGGCGATCTTCGTGTGGGATATCTGGGCCCGGCAACAGCGTCCTCCGCTGGTGCCAAGCGAACCTGCCAAAGGCTAATCTGCCGCCGCGTCCAGCGTCCAGCCCAGTGTTTTCCCGGCATGGAACGGCACCAGTTCCGCATCGCCAGCCCGCACCATATCGGGTACCGCGCAATCCACCTGCCGCAATGTGATGCGCGCTTCGTTCACAGGCAGGCCGTAAAATGCGGGGCCGTGGAGCGAGGCAAAGCCTTCCAGCCGATCCAGCGCGTTTTCCTGCGCAAATACTTCGGCATAGGATTCCAGCGCATAGGGCGCGTTGAATATGCCGGCGCAGCCGCAGGCGCTTTCCTTGGCTGCACGCTCATGCGGCGCGCTGTCGGTGCCGAGGAAGAATTTGGGTGAGCCCGACACCGCAGCAGCGCGCAGAGCGAGGCGATGCAACTCACGCTTCGCCACCGGCAGGCAGTACGCGTGCGGTTGGATACCGCCCACCAGCATCGCGTTACGATTGATATGCAAATGGTGCGGCGTAATCGTGGCTGCGACATTGGCACTCGTGCCTTTCACGAATTCGACCGCCTGGCTGGTGGTGATATGTTCGAACACCACTTTCAGGTCGGGCAGGTCGCGCACCAGGGGCGCCAGAATGCGGTCTATAAATTCCGCCTCGCGGTCGAACACATCCACATCCGCGTCGGTCACTTCGCCATGCACGCACAAAACCATGCCGATCTGCGCCATCCGCTCCAGCACGCCGCGAATATTGGCAATGTCGGTTACGCCATGCGCCGAATTTGTCGTCGCACCGGCCGGGTACAGCTTTGCCGCAGTGAATACGCCGTCCGCGAAACCGGCCGCAAGATCGTCCGCATCGGTCTGGTCTGTAAGGTAGCACGTCATCAGCGGCGTGAAGTCCGCACTCTCTGGCAAGGCGTCCATAATTCGCGTCCGATACTCCAGCGCCGCATTCGCGGTTGTCACCGGCGGCGAGAGGTTGGGCATTACGATTGCGCGGGCAAATTGGCGTGCGGTATACGGAAGCACGCCGCGCAGCATCTCGCCATCGCGCAGGTGCAAGTGCCAGTCGTCGGGGCGGCGGATCGTGAGGGCGGTCATTACGGGGTTCCGGTGGTAATTTCATGGATGATGGTGGGCAGCACTTTGCGGGTTACACGGGATGCACTTCCCATTGCGAGGTATTTTCGCCGCTTGCGCCCGCCCACTTCGGAGCAATTGCTTGATAGCACCTGTCCCCTGCCCCATCTCCTTAACCATGCAAGCATCCCTTCTGTCCGACCGCGCCGTTATCCGGCTATCCCCACAAGATGCTGAGGAGGACGTGGCGACGTTTTTGCAGGGTTTGGTGACGAACGATGTCGGGACCGCGGATTCAGCTGGCGGTCCTGTCTACGCCGCGTTGCTGAGCGCGCAGGGCAAGGCGATGTTCGATTTTATCGTCTGGCCGGATGGCAAGAATTTGCTGATCGATTGCGAGGCAGAGCTGGCGGACGAGCTGGTCAAGCGCCTGTCGCTATATCGGTTGCGCCGTCCGATTACGATCGCCCGCGATCCCACCTTGGCAGTTCACTGGTCGATCGAGCGCCGGGAAGGTGCCGCGCCCGACCCGCGGCTCTCCGAACTTGGCTATCGCTGGCTCGCACCAGCGCAGGACAACACCGTTTCCGCCGATGCCGAATGGCGCGCGCACCGCCTAGCAACAGGTGTTCCGGAAGGGCGCGGCGAGCTGGGTGATATCCTGTGGCTGGAAACAAACGCCGCAGAATTGAACGGCGTCAGTTTTACAAAGGGCTGCTACATCGGCCAGGAGAACACCGCGCGCATGAACTGGCGGCAAAAGGTCAACCGGCGGCTGGTGGTGGTCCCGCTCGACCGGTCGGAGCCAAAACGACAGCGGGCGCAATATCCGCAGCTCGGTCTGGCAGTCGATCATTTGCGGGTGACAGATATTCCCGCCGACCTGCAACCGGGCTGGATGGGCCAGCCGGAGATTCCGCAGGACTGATTGTCAGGCTGTCGGAACGGCCTGGGCGACATCCTGCACGATGGAATCCGACACAAACCGTTCGGCCATGTCGCGCGCGGTCGAATCTGGCAGGCGGAGCGATTTCGTCAGCGCATCCCCGATCAACGAATTTCCGAGCGACATTAGTACGACCGCCAGCGTGGCACGGTGCGCTTCCACGTCGACACCATGATCACCCTCCTCGGGATGCAATTCATCCACCATCTGGTGAATGGTTTCCACAAAAGGCTCGATGGCGTCCTCATGCCCGGTGGCCAGCATCCATGCGACCAGCGCGCCGCCGCCTTCCTTGTCCAGCGCGTCGAACGCCAGATCCACGATCTCGCGCGGCTGGGCAATGCCAGCCTGCGCACCACGCACGGTTTCGGCAATCGATTCGCACACGGTTGCGGCGAGATGTTCGGCCAGCGCCTTTTGCAGACCGGCGGCAGACCCGAAATGGTGCAGCAAATTGGCGTGGGTGCGCCCGATACGCGCCGACACAGCCTTGAGAGTTACTGCTTGTGGACCCGCCTCGATCAATAGCGCACGCGCCGCTTCCAGCGCGGCAAGGCGTGATGCCTCCGGGGTCAGACGTCTGCGGATAGTGGCCATGGCGCAGGATTAGGCCGGGTGGAGCGGATCGGCAAGCGATGCCTTATTGACACCAATGTCAGTAGGGCTTACTGACATTGGTGTAAGTTACAGTTGGAGCCGCCATGAACGCCCCTGCCAAGTTCGAAACCGAAACCGTCCGAGATCCTGCCTTTGTCAGCCCGGCCCCTTCAGACCTGACGATCACTGTGCGCGACCGCCGGTTCGGGCGCGATACCGCCCCACGCCGCTGGTGGGTGAATGACGATCCGGTTGCGACCGCGTGGTTCAACGCCCTGTCCGCCACCTTCCCCCGTGGCGAAGCGTTCTTCATCGAATCGGTAAAGGCTTGCCGGAATGGCGCTGCACCGCAGTTGCGCGACGAAATTCGTGCTTTCGTGCGGCAGGAAATCAACCATACCCGCGAACACGTCGCCATGAACCGCATGGCCAGCGATAGTGGATACGACATTGCAGCCATCGACAGGCGCGTCGAAGATCTTCTCGCGCAGATCAAGGAACGCCCCGCCGCCATCAACCTGGCGGCCACCATGGCTCTGGAACACTTCACCGCAATGCTGGGCCATCAACTGCTGGCCGATCCGGTACATCTTCATGGCGCGGAGCCGGAGTTCGGTGATCTGTGGCGCTGGCATGCTGCAGAAGAGATCGAGCACAAGGGCGTCGCCTACGATACTTGGCTGCACCATACTCGCAACTGGAGCCGCTTTCGCCGCTGGAAGGTCAAATCGCTCATGATGCTGATCGTCACCACGCGCTTCGTGAAGCATCGTTATCAGGACATGCTCGACCTGCTTGCGCAGGACGGCCTGACCAGTGCGAAATGGAAATGGCGCGCATTGAAATATTTGTTCGGAAATCCCGGCTTTTTCCGCAAGATCGCGGGCGGATGGGCAGCGTATTTCCTTCCCGGCTTCCACCCTTGGAACGAGGATGACCGCGAACTCATTGGCCTTTACGAAAGCGAGTTTTCCGGCGCAGTCCTGGCTGACTGATCCGACCGAACCAAAAGCGCCGAACAGTTTTTAAGCCGCCCGGCGCTCCGATTCGCAGCAAAAGATGTCGGTGCGGGTCAGGTCGATGGTGAAGTCGCGGCCGTCCGCCTCCGCTCCACGTGCCTTGCTATAACGCATCGAAGATGTGCCGGTCGGTTTGAACCCGGCCTTGCGCAAAACCGCGCCCGATGCCGGATTGTCCCCGAAATGGCTCGCGATCAGGCGCGTGTGACCGAGCGTCCGGGCGATTTGCAACAATGCCAGCACCGCTTCGGTGGCAAACCCGTGCCCCCAATGCGCGCGGGCAATCCAGTAGCCCAGCTCCACATCGCCTTCATGTTCGCCCAACCCGACGCTACCTACCAGCCGTGTGCCGGACGCGTTCGGTTCGAACAGCAAAAAGCGTGGAAGACCTGGCTCGACCGGCAATTGCAGAAATTCCCGCGCGTGCTCGTGAAGATAGGGCCACGGCGCGGTCGCCAGATTGCGCACGATTGCTTCGTCGGCAATGCCGGCATGGAGCGCGCGCGAGTCTTCGGGCCAGGGCGGGCGCATCAACATGCGCCGGGTACGGTGAAACATCGTCCTTCTCCATCGCCCCGCTGCGTCATCGTCACTTACCAACGTATGATGACAGCGAGGTTTCACGGCGACCCGTTCGGGACAGACCGTGCGATTTGCGAGGGAGATACGAAAAGAGAGAGACGGGCTCCCTGAACCAGGAAAGCCCTATCTCCCTCTTTTGGAAAATCGGCCGGTTCATGCCCGGCCGGGGACTATCCTGCTGGATAATCCCGGTGTTGGATCATCCGATTATTCTGCGGCTTCCGCCAGCATGTCGACCGAGACGTATTTGCGGTCCTGGCGGCCCTTGTGGAATCGTACCACGCCGTCATTCAGGGCGAACAGCGTGTGGTCCTTGCCCATCCCGACATTGCTGCCCGGATAGAACTTGGTACCGCGCTGGCGCACGATAATGTTGCCCGCGATCACGTTCTCGCTGCCGAATTTTTTGACGCCAAGGCGCCGGCCTGCCGAATCGCGACCGTTACGCGATGAACCGCCTGCTTTTTTATGTGCCATTGCGCTTGGTCCTTACTTCTTGTCGGTCTTCTTGGGCTCTGCCTTCTTGGCAGGAGCCTTTTTCTTAGGCGCCGAATCGCTGGTACCCGAAGCGTTTTCGCCAGCAGTCTTTTTCGGCGCAGCTTGCTTCGCGACCGGCTTGTCAGCCTTCTTGGTCGCAGCGTCGGTCGCAGCACTCTTGGCCGGGGCCTTCGTGCCAACATCCTTCTTGGGCGCATCGGCCTTGGTATCATCCGCCGTCTTGGTCGCGGCCTTTTTCGGTGCAGCCTTCTTGTCGTCACCGACCGAAAGTATCCGCAACAACGTCAGCTGCTGGCGATGGCCCTGCTTCCGGCGATAGTTGTGACGACGCTTCTTCTTGAAGACGATCACCTTTTCGCTTTTCGCCTGAGCGATGATCTCGGCGGAAACGCTGACCTTGGCCGCGTCCTCCATCGTATCGCCTTCACCGGCCAGCAGGACATCGCCCAGCGTCACGGTGTCACCGGCTTCGCCAGCCATCTTCTCGACAGCCAATTTGTCTCCGGCAGCAACCCGATATTGTTTGCCGCCCGTACGCACGATTGCGAACATGGTCGTATCACTTCCATTATATTGTATGGTCGCCCTTGTTGGCGACGCAGCAGCCACCCGCCAATTGCATGGCGGCCGAAAGAAGGGTCCCGTTACCCACCGGTGCCGGCCAAGTCAACTTAGAATGCGGCAATTACCGGTGCAAACTCGGCTTGCCATCCGGTATAGCGCCGCCCGATTGTCATGCTAAAGATGCCGGTATGACAAGTATCACAAGCCTGCGGTCTGCCGCCATTCTTTTCGCCGGCGCAATCACGCTGGCAGGCTGTGCGTCTACCGCCGGCGACTATCCCTCGCTAGCAATCCGCGATGTCGAGCGGGTGAGCGGCGAAATGCCAGCCCCGGCCGATCCCGAACCGCTTCCTGCGCCAACCGCTCCTGCAGCTTCCTTGCTGGACCAGCTTGCAAGCCTGCGGGCGGAAGCGGCGTCGGCCCAGCGCACCTTTGCTGCTGCCCGCCCCCGCGCCGAACGTAGCGTGGCTGCCGGGGGGCGTGCGTCCACCGGTAGCGATGCATGGGCCGAAGCACAGGTTGCGCTAGCCGATCTGATTGCGATTCGCAGCCGCACCGCGGTTCCGCTCGGCACGCTCGATGCGCTGTTCGTAGATGCCGAAGTGGAAGGCTATTCCGCCTCGCGCGAACTGGCCGCCATCAGCGAAGTACGCGCAGAAGCGATTGCACTGGTGTCCGCGCAGGATCGTACGATTGCCAGATTGGCCGCCCGTATCAGGTAGGGTCCGCCGCCCACCGCGCGAGATCGGAGTGGTCTTGATCGCGCGGTTGGATCCAGTGCCAGCCATCGCTGCGGCGTTCGCGCTTCCAGAACCAGGCGGCGCTTTTCAAATGGTCCATCAGGTAATCGGTCGCTTCGAATGCGGCCCGGCGATGCGCGGCAGCGGCAGCTACCAGCACGATCGGCGCGCCCGGCTGCATCACGCCGACCCGGTGCCAGCACAACAGTCCAGCCAACGTCCAGCGGGACAGCGCCGCATGCGCCAGCTCTTGCATGACAGGCAATGTCAGGGGGTCATAATGCGTGAGCTCAAGCGCTTTCGTGCCCGCATCGGATCGCACCTTACCGCAAAAACTGGCGATACCGCCCGCGCCGGGATGTGCCGCGTTGAAGGCGGCCAGCGCCTCGCCCACGGAAAAGCCGGAGCCGAGCAAACGGACATCGGCCGGACGGGCAATTTTCACCCTGTCAGCCACCGCTTACGGGGGGGAGCAGCGCAATTTCATCACCGTCCACGGCTGCCAGAGTGGTTTTGTCGGCCAGCACCCGCCCGGCGCAGGCAATGTTCACACGCTCGCCACGCAATTCGCTTGCAACTGCATCGGGGACAGCGGCGATCAGCCCTGCCCAGTCCAGCGGCGCATCTACGGCAATAGAATCAGACGTTGCCAGATCGCGCAAGGGGCCCAGGAACAGGATCGTTATCGCCATTACTAACCGCCGGTGACCGACATGTGGCGCGGCTGCGCCGGCGCTTCGCCAGGCGCGCGAATGGCAAAATTGTGCCGCGCGGGTTTGATCCGCATGGCCGTTTCCAGTCCGTCTGCCAGTTCGGTTTCGGGGTCGGCAGAGCGCATTGCGGCGCGCAGATCGACTCGCTCCCCCCCGCCGAGACAGGGGTAAAGCTGGCCAGTCGCAGTCACGCGAATGCGGTTGCAACCGGCGCAGAAATTGTCGGTCAGCGGTGTAATTAGCCCCAGCCTGCCGCCCGTTTCCGCCACATTCCAGTAACGCGCCGGCCCGGCGCTGCGATGGCCCGACGGGGTCAGGGTCCAGCGCTGGTCCAGCCTTTCCTTGACCGCATCGAGCGGCAGATAATGATCAATCCGGTCGCCATCGACTTCGCCCAGCGGCATGACCTCGATCAGGGTGCAATCGTGCCCTTCGCCATGCGCCCAGGCGATAAGGTCGGGCAACTCCACCTCGTTCAGACCTTTCAGCGCGACCGTGTTCAGTTTGACCCGCAACCCTGCAGCCTTTGCCGCGGCGATACCGTTCAGCACCTGGGACAAAGCGTCTCGCCGCGTAAGCTTCCGGAACAGCGCCGGATCGCGGGTATCGAGCGAGACGTTCACGCGCCGCACACCGGCCGCCGCCAGAGCCTCTGCGTGGGTTCCCAATTGCGTGCCGTTGGTAGTCAGCGTCAACTCGTCGAGGCCGTTACCAAGTCGGCGGCCCAGCGCGCGAACCATATCCATCACATCGCGCCGCACGAGGGGCTCGCCACCGGTCAATCGGATGGTACGGACGCCGCGCGCCATGAAGCCCAGCGCCAGTTGGTACAGCTCTTCCAGCGTCAGCACTTCGGCACGCGGCAGGAACTGCATTCGTTCGGGCATGCAATAGGTGCAGCGAAGGTCGCAGCGATCCGTCACCGACATCCTGAGATAGGTGATTTCGCGCGCGAAGCCATCAACCAGGGGGGCAAGGGAGGAAGCGAGCGCGGTCATGCTGCCTGTATTCCCGCAGCCGTCTTGCCGTCGCCATCCACGTCCAGCAGCTGTCCAGTGATCCCCGGCGCGGAGGCAAGATATGCAAGCGCGGCGTCCACCGCATCCTGTTCGTTACCGGCGACAATATTGACCCGCCGGGGTGCTGCCTCGCGGGCCAGGCCGCGTACCATTGCGACCCGCCAATTGCGGTGCGTATGATCCGCCACGCCTAGCACGATGATGCAGTCGGCTCTTTCCGTTGCCTGCCGGATTGCGGCCAGCCAATCGTTCTGGAACATCGCTGCCGCGTCCAGCGGGGCGGCGGGCAGCGCGCCCACATCTATCCGCTGGATCCCGGCGGATGCCATATCAGCGCCGCTCGCGCCGTAGGGTGATGCCGATTTTTTCATTCGCTTCAGCAATAGCCAGCTTCACGATCCGCACTGTGACAGCGAGCACGCGCACGTCCTGCGCAAACAGCGTGTCGCAGATATGGTCGGCCACCGCCTCGATCAGCTTGAAATGCACGCCTTCCGGCAAGGCTTCGGTCGCGGCGAATTTCAGGTCCATGTAATTCTTGCTGCGATCGAGCGGCGTATCGGGTGTGTATTGTGCGTCGGGCTTCAGTTCGGCAACAATCGAAATACGCAGAGGCTGCGCCTTGCCGGTCTCCTCCGAATAGATACCCGTCAGGATATCGGTTTCCAGGTCGGCGACTTCGAGGATTAGGGTATCGGCCATAGAGCCAGGGAAATGGCAGCGTGCAGTGCGATATACAAGGTCTAGCCGCGCGTCCGGATCTAGCGCGCCCGCCACCGTGCGAAGATTGCTGTGGGAAGCAGACGCGAAGCAGCGTCCGCGCCGTCCGCATCCTCCGCCACCGCCAGATCGCCATGTTCGATGGTACCGGGAAGGTCGGCAAAATGTTCCGCCAGCAATCCCGCCAGCGCCAGGCTGGATATTCGCACGGCATACACCGTAAGGAACAGAAACCGGCTATCTTCGTCCAGCAGCGCGCGGCAATCGGCAATCAGGCCGGGCAGCCCTTCTTCCAGCCGCCAGATTTCGCCATTGGGGCCGCGTCCGAATTTCGGCGGGTCTAGAATGATCCCATCATAGCGTTTTTCGCGCCGCACTTCGCGCGCTGCAAATTTCGTCGCATCATCGACGAGCCAGCGGATTGGCTTGTCTTCCAAATCCGACATCGCTGCATTTTCGCGGGCCTGCGCCACGGATTTCTTCGACGCATCGACATGCGTGACCGGGCCATAACGCGACAGAGCAAGCGATCCCACGCCGGTGTAACCGAACAGATTGAGTGTCGATGCATCGTCACGACCTTCGAGCTGTTCGCCCATCCAGTCCCACACAGGCGCCATATCGGGGAAGAAGTCGAGGTGGCGGAAGGGCGTGCATTGCGCGGTGAAGCGCACACCGTCCTTCCAGTGCAGCGACCAGCCATCGTCCGGCACGCCTTGCGCATGTTGCCAGCGCCCGCCGCCATCCTCGTCCGAACCGGGCACGAACTCCCCATGCGCCTCCCACGCCTCGGCTGGCAGGCGCGGGGCCCACATCGCCTGGGGTTCGGGTCGGATGAAGCGGTATCGGCCGTAGCGTTCAAGTTTTCGCCCATGCCCGCTATCGACAAGGCCATAATCCGCCCACCCGGTGCCGGTCATCAGCAATGGCTGGCTGGCAAGGCGGACCATCAGGTCGCAGGCGAGGCGGCAGTGGCGCGGTCCGCCACGAATGCCGCCACCGCATCATATTCGCCGGGAAGGTCGGTGCAAAACTCCTCGCGCCCGAACAGATCGCCCATGCGCGCGGGCAGGCTTGGTCTGGTGCCAAGGGCGCGCTCCACCGCATCGCGGAACTTGGCTGGATGCGCGGTCGCCAGCGTGACTACCGGTATGTCGGGCGCGATTCCCTCTGCCGCGCGGGCGGCATGGAGGCCGATAGCAGTATGCGGGTCGATCACCTGTCCAGCGCGGTCGTGCGCCCAGCGCATGGCCCCGGACATGGCATCCGCATCTGCGCGTGCGCTGGTCAGCAGGCCCGACGCGCCGGTACGCTGCGCGTCCGTAAGTCGCATGGCGCGCTCCAGTTCGAACCCGTCCATCTGCCGGGCCAGCGCTGTCCCATCGCGCCCGCCGCAATCGAACAGCAGCCGTTCGAAATTGGAACTCACCTGGATATCCATGCTGGGCGAGGCGGTGGGCGTAACATCGCCCGCGCTGTAATCACCATTCGCCAGCGCGCGGTGGAGGATATCGTTGACGTTGGTGGCCACGATCAGCCGCTCCACCGGCAGGCCCATCTTCGCCGCGACATAGCCTGCAAACACGTCACCGAAATTACCGGTCGGTACGGAAAACGCCACCTTTCGCTGCGGCGCACCCAATTGCATGGCGGCGGCGAAGTAATACACCACCTGCGCCATCAACCGCGCCCAGTTGATCGAATTGACCGCCCCGATATGGAAGCGTGTATTCATCGCTGGATCGCGGAACATTCGCTTCACCATGGCCTGGGCATCGTCGAAACTGGCATCTTCGACCGCGATGTTGTGCACGTTTGGCGCGCGCATGGTGGTCATCTGGCGGCGCTGAACGTCGCTCACCCGGCCCTTCGGGTGGAGCATGAAGATATCGATCCGCTCCCGCCCGGCCACCGCATCGATCGCCGCGCTCCCGGTATCGCCGCTGGTCGCGCCGACGATGGTGAGATGATCGTCCGAGCGTTTGAGGAAGGTTTCAAACAGCCGACCAAGCAGCTGCAGTGCCACATCCTTGAACGCCAGCGTCGGCCCATGAAACAGTTCGAGCAACCAGTGCTGCTGGTCGAGCTGAACCAGCGGCGTCACCGCATCATGGCTGAAGCGTCCGTAAGCGCGGTCGCACAGATCCTGCAGCTCGTCTGGTGACAAACTGCCCGCCACGAATGGTGTCATGATCCGCGCGGCAAGCTCCGCATAAGGCAGCCCTGCCATCGCGGCGATTTCGCTTTCGGAAAAGCGCGGCCATTCCTGCGGCAGATACAGTCCGCCATCGCTGGCAAGGCCGGCTAGAGTGACACCTTCGAAGTCGAGAACTGGCGCGGTGCCGCGGGTCGATACGTATTGCATATTATGCTGCGGCGTAGCCGTGGCAGGGCGCGCTCGCAAGCAGCCTGTGCCGCGCTCTATTGCTGCTCTCGTGAAGCCCTGTGTCGCCGCCGGATCGCCAGCCAGTAGATGACCAGCGCGGTCAGGGCGAACAGGAACCACTGGACGGCGTAGGCAAGATGGTTGTTCGGAACGTCAGCGGGGTCGGGCACGGCAAGCGGTTCGAGCCCGGGCGCAGGCTCTGCCAATTGCACACGCGCGCCATCGCGGCCACCCGCCGTTACAAGTCCGGTCACGGTACCGCCGTCCCATCCCTCGAACACTGGATTGCGCGACCATCCCAGTTTCACATCCGCCGCGCCGCGGCCGGTTTCGCACCGAGCGATATGCGCCAAGCCAGATTGTCCACGAGCACTGCGCCCGGCGATTGCTTCGCGGCCCATTACTCGCATGCAGTCGAAGGTGGTCGGGTGGAACAGGTCTTCTTCCCGGGCTACGCCGCCGCCAGCGGCAGGAAACGGCACCTGCGCGCCACTGACCAGTGCCGCTTCGTACCGGGCAATCATCGCTTCTTTCTCATCCGCGCGGCCAAGCTGCCAGAAACCGAGCGCAATCATCGTCGCGACTGCCGCTGCAACTACGATGGTGGGTATTATCGGAAGCCGGTTCATGGTGCTTCGTCCGGCGCGGCCGGCACAGTCCCAGCCTCGCCCGCCTTGTTGCGATATTCCGCGATCAGCAGCGCGGCTTTCGCAATCCGCAATCCGGCCAGCACCGCGAGCACAGTGAGCGGAATCCAAAGCAACATGTGCACCCAGAACGGCGGGGCCATGGCAACTTCCAGCCACAACGCCAGGCCAACCAGAACCGCCCCGATGATCAGCGTGAGGAACGCCGCCGGTCCGTCGCCTACGTTGAAGCGGGTGTAGTCCAACCCGCAGGCACGGCACTTATCCGCGAATTGCACGATGCCATCGAACATCGTTCGCGCGCCGCATCGAGGGCACGAACCGGAAAGGGCAGCCCGGCCCAACGAAACTGTCGTGCCCGGCTGCCCTTCTGAAAGCTCAGTCGTGTCAGGATTCATCAGTGGATTTCAGCACCCCATCCGCCCCAGACATAGACGACGATAAAGAGGAACAGCCATACTACATCGACGAAATGCCAATACCAGGCAGCCGCCTCGAAACCGAAATGCTGGCGCGGGGTAAAGTGCCCCTTGTAGGTGCGCGCGAGGCAGACGATCAGGAAGATCGTGCCAACCAGCACGTGGAACCCATGAAATCCGGTCGCCATGTAGAATGCGCTGGAATAGGTGTTACCGCCGAAGTCGAACGGCGCATGACCATACTCGTAAATCTGCACTGCCGTGAAAACCGCGCCCAGGATGACCGTCAGCCACAGGCCCTTCTTCAGGCCTTCCCGGTCGCCATGGATTAGGCTGTGATGCGCCCATGTTACGGTGGTACCCGAACACAGCAGGATCAGCGTATTCAGCAGTGGCAGGTCGAATGGATCCATCACGGCTTCGATCGCCTTGGGCGGCCACTGACCACCGATGACCTCGGTCAGTTCGGACGGGAACAGCGAGAAATCGAACCAGCTCCAGAACCAGCCGACGAAGAACATCACTTCGGAAGCGATAAACAGGATCATGCCATAGCGCATGTGTAGCTGCACCACGGGAGTGTGATAGCCGCTTTCCGCTTCGTTCACGATGTTGGCAAACCAACTGTAGAAGGTGGCGATAAGTCCCGCGATACCGAGGCCGAGCACGGCATACCATGCACCGCCGAAGAAATCGGAATGCATGAACATCACCATGCCGGTGGTAAAAGTCAGCGCCGAAATCGAGCCGAGCAACGGCCAGATATCAGGCGGAAGAATGTGATATTCGTGATTTACGGCACCGGCCATGTGATCGTCCTGCTTCGAAGTTTGAACAGGCCTTACTGCGACGGCCTGCCAGGGTCTAGGGGTCAGCTGTCCTCTTTCACCTGCGCGCCGTCTGATTTGGCTCGGTGGAAGGTATAGCTGAGTGTAATCTGTTCGACATCCGCCATGGCCTCGTCATCGAGTGCGGCGGGATCGACGTAGTACAAGACCGGCATCCGCATTTCCTGACCCGGCTGGAGCGTCTGTTCCGTAAAGCAGAAACACTGGATCTTGTTGAAATACTTGCCCGCCCGCTCCGGCTCGACATTGAAGGTCGCGGTGCCGGTGATGGGAATGCTGCTATTGTTGCGGGCGGTGTAGAATGCCATGTCGCGCACGCCGATCTGGACGGTGTCGGTCGGCTGATCCGCCGTGAAGCGCCACGGCACGTCGCGCGCCGTACTCGCATCGAACCGGATCGACATCGTCTTACCGCCCGCGCTTTGCGCAATGCGTTCCGCCGCACTGGCTTCGGTTTCGCTCGCCCGCTGGGTAGTGCCGCCGAAGCCAGTGACACGGCAGAACAGGTCGTAAAGTGGCACGGCGGCATAGCCCAGACCGAGCATCGTCAGCGCACCCAACAGCGCGAGAGCGCCGGTGCGCAGGTTACGCCGGTCGAGCGGCGCGCCAGTATTACGGGCTGTGTTAGTCGGTGCGCTTGCCACGCGTCAGTCCCCCATCCGCACGATGGTGATGGCGTAAAACAGGACGACGAAAAACAGCAGCACGCCCCCCACGACCAGATTGCGCTGGCGGCGGCGCTTGTCCAGCGCTTCGCGGCCGGTATCGTCGGGCAGGTTCGGCACATTGGTCATGGTCAGGCTCCGGCGGATGGAACGGCGAGGATCAGGCGATCGGCAACCAGCACCGCGAACAGCGCAAACAGATAGATTATGCTGAAGGCGAACAGGCGTTTCTCCGGCTTCATCGTGTCCTGCTCGGTCGAGGTGCGAAGCGCGACCGGGACCGATAAGGCTAGAAAAGCGGTCGATAGCACAATCGCGGAAATTCCGTAGATCGCGCCGGTACCGCCAATGAACCAGGGCGCAGCAGCGACCGGTACCAGCAGGGCGGCGTAGATGAAGATCTGGCGGCGGGTCGAACGCTCCCCCTTGGCAACGGGCATCATTGGTATGCCGACCTTGGCGTAATCGGACTGCACGAACAGCGCGAGCGCCCAGAAATGCGGCGGGGTCCACATGAAGATGATGGCAAACAGCAGCACCGGCATGGCAGTGATCTCGCCCGTGACCGCAACCCAACCGATCAGCGGAGGGAACGCCCCCGCCCCGCCGCCGATCACGATGTTCTGCGGCGTGCGCGGCTTCAGCCACATAGTATAGATGACGGCGTAATAGACGATCGAGAAGGCAAGGATCGCCGCCGCCAGCCAGCCCACGGCCAGACCCATCGTTCCGACCGACATGCCCGACAGCAGCAATCCGAAATCGCGCGCATCCCCGCGCACCATTCGGCCGCCGGGTATCGGACGCGCAGCGGTTCGTTTCATCCCGGCATCTATGTCGCTTTCCCACCATTGGTTCAGCGCCGCCGCACCGCCCGCGCCCAGCGCGATACAGAGGATGGCAGTGAAACCGATCACCGGGTTGATACTGCCGGGCGCGGCCAGCAGCCCGCACAGGCCGGTGAAGATCACCAGGCTCATCACGCGCGGCTTGGTCAGCGCGAAGAAATCGCGCCAATCAGCTGGTAGCGTCGGGGCATTCGTGGCGGCAGTGGCGGTCATGTGTGGGCGGATACGATCCTGTCTGGTGTTTGCAAAAGGGGGCACACCGTTACCGATGCGCCCCCCTTCAGTATGTCCTGTGCCTACAGGCGGGCTGGCGTATTCGCCTCAAGCCTTTTCTTCGGCTGGCAGGTGGTTGTGGTAATCATGATGCTCTTCGATCACCGGCAGCGTTTCGAACTGGTGGTATGGCGGCGGGCTGGACAGCGTCCATTCCAGCGTTGTTGCGCCTTCGCCCCAGTAATTCGCGCTGGCTTTCTTGCCCATCGTGAAAGCGTAGATGAGGTTCACGAAGAACACGCCCATCGATGCGAACATGATATAATAGCCGAAGGACGAAACCTCGTTCCAGTAGCTGTAGGCTTCTGCATAATCCGGAATTCGGCGCGGCATCCCGTTCATTCCCAGGAAGTGCTGCGGGAAGAAGATCACGTTCACACCGATGAAGAAACCCCAGAAGTGGATATGGGCGAGCAGTTCGCTATGCCAGCGCCCGCTCATCTTAGGGAACCAGTAGTAGAACGCTGCGAACAGGCTGAACACGGCGCCCATCGACAGCACGTAGTGGAAATGCGCCACTACGTAATAGGTGTCGTGCAGATTGTCGTCGATGCCGCCATTGGCCAGCACCACGCCGGTCACGCCGCCCACAGTGAACAGGAAGATGAAGCCCATTGCCCAGACCATCGGCGATTTGAACTCCATGCTGCCGCCCCACATCGTGGCGATCCAACTGAAGATCTTCACGCCCGTCGGCACGGCGATAACCATCGTCGCGGCGGTGAAATACATCTTCGTATTTACGTCGAGGCCGACCGTATACATATGGTGCGCCCACACGACGAAGCCTACCACGCCGATCGCGACCATCGCATAGGCCATGCCGAGATAGCCAAAGACCGGCTTCCTGGAGAACGTCGCTACAATCTGGCTGATCATGCCGAAGCCCGGCAGGATCATGATGTAGACTTCAGGGTGACCGAAGAACCAGAACAGATGCTGGTAAAGCACCGGATCGCCGCCACCGGCAGGATCGAAGAATGTCGTCTGGAAGTTCCGATCCGTCAGCAGCATGGTAATGGCTGCAGCCAGCACCGGCAGCGCCAGCAGCAACAGGAATGCGGTAACCAGCACCGACCACACGAATAGCGGCATCTTGTGCAAGGTCATCCCCGGCGCGCGCATGTTGAAGATGGTGGTGATGAAGTTGGTCGCACCCAGGATCGAACCAGCGCCCGCAAGGTGGAGCGAGAAGATCGCGAAATCGACCGCCGGCCCCGTGGAACCGCTGGTCGATAGCGGCGCATAGACCGTCCACCCGGTCCCCGCCCCGTTACCGATACCGCCCGGTACGAACATGGAGAACATCAGCGAAGCGAAGCCGGCAACCGTCAGCCAGAACGAAATATTGTTCATGCGCGGGAACGCCATATCCGGCGCACCGATCATCAGCGGCACGAACCAGTTGCCGAAGCCGCCGATCATGGCCGGCATGACCATGAAGAATACCATGATAAGACCGTGCGCCGTAATGAGCACGTTCCACATATGCAGATTGGCGTCGAAGCTGGCCTCGCCGCCCATGAAGTTGACCCAGTAACCAAGTACCTGAATGCCTGGCTCATGCAGTTCGGCGCGCATGATACCAGAGATCGCACCACCGATGATGCCCGCGCAGATCGCGAAGATCAGATAGAGCGTGCCGATGTCCTTATGATTGGTGGACATGAACCAGCGCGCGAAAAAGCCGGGCTTGTGGTCGGCATCATGATGCTCCGCCCCGTGCGATCCGCCGTGACTTTCGGTATGACCCTGGAAGGTATCGGCTGTGGTGGCCATCGTATCGAACTTTCTGCTCTATCGTCGTGTCAGGTCGTCATGTTCGGGCGCAGGACGCCAGATCTTTATTCGGTTACCGGCGTTCCGGGAGCGGTCGTGCGCGTGGGCGGAGCCCCCGCACCGGCTGCGTCCGGAACCGCACTCTCGGGCTGCTGAAGGCCCGGCAGTTCCGCGCCAAGCACTCCGTCGGTATCCGCCGCTTCATTGCCCACAGTGCCACCTTGCGCACGGACCCAGGCTTCGAATTGCGGACGGGGCAGCGCCTCGATCGCGATCGGCATATAACCGTGCCGCGCGCCGCAAAGCTCGCTGCACTGGCCGTAATAGATGCCCGGCTCCTTGATGATCATCGTCTTTTCGTTGATCCGGCCCGGAACCGCATCATGCTTGAACCAGAGCGACGGAACGGCGAAGCTGTGAATTACGTCCGCGGCGGTTGTCTGTATCCGGATAGGCTCACCCACCGGCAAAACCAGACGGTTGTCCACTTCCAGCTGGCCGGGAAAACCCTTCGCACGCGCCTCTTCTTCAGGCATCATGTTGGAGATGATTTCGAACCCGCCATTGTCGGGATAGGTGTAGCCCCAATACCACTGGTAACCGGTCGCCTTGATCGTCAGCGCATCGGCTGGCGGGGTCTTGAACTGTTTCGCCAGCAGCGTGATCGACGGGACCGCGATAGCCAGCAGGATGATTACCGGAATGATCGTCCACAGAACCTCGACCAGAGTGTTGTGCGTGGTGCGAGACGGCACCTTGTTGGCACGGCGATTGAATTTCGCAATTACGAACAATAGCAGGCCGAGGACCAGCAGGCTGATGCCGAACACCATCGGCAGCAGGATCGCGTCATGCATCCACAGCGCGTAATCTCCATTGGGCGAGTACTGGTCCTGGAAGGTAATCGAGCCGTTGGTAGGCTGACCCTTGATCATTTCAGGGCCCATCGGGACATAACCGCCAGCATCCTCGATCACGGGATCGCCGCTCGTGGCGTCGGCAGCGGCGTCGTCTGGCACCTGCTCCATCGCGGCGGGCGGGACGATCGCGGGCGGCGGCGCGACGAGATCCGACTGCGTCAGACCTTCCTGCGCCAGCGCGGATTGCGGCGCGAATGCGAGCATTGCGGCAACCCAGATCAGGGCGAGAAACCTGGTCATCCGGTCAGCTATCCGGCTATTGGCCCGTTCCGACATCATCAGCGCACATCTTTCTATTCTGGCGACTTTCCATTCAGGTGCGGCCATGATTGCAAAGCTGCAATCGTTGTCCCTGCACCCGGAACGGCACGCGACCCTATAGGCCCGCTTGCCCGATGCCTCAAGCGCATCTAGGGACATTTTGCAAGCCCAACAGCCCTTTCGGGGCCATTCAGTGGGCCCTGTTGCAAACCGCGCATCGATGCGGCCCTTTCGATTGCAGGAATTACATGACCGACGACGACATCTTGGCCGAATTCCGCGGTAGCGAGGCGCTGCTCGAGGGACATTTTAAGCTTTCTTCCGGCCTGCATAGCGGGCACTATCTGCAATGCGCGCGGGTACTCATGAACGCGGAACGTGCCGGAAGGCTGGCGCGCGCGCTGGTTCAGAAAATTCCGCGCGAAGTGCGGCAGGAGATCGATGTGGTGGTATCACCGGCCATGGGCGGACTGATCATCGGCCACGAAATGGGCCGCGCGCTGGAACTGGACGCGTTGTTCCTTGAACGCCCGGATGGCGAATTCCAGCTGCGACGCGGCTTCCGCCTCGAACCGGGCGCGAAAGTGCTGATGGTGGAA
This sequence comes from Alteripontixanthobacter maritimus, assembly GCF_003340475.1. NCBI lineage: Bacteria > Pseudomonadati > Pseudomonadota > Alphaproteobacteria > Sphingomonadales > Erythrobacteraceae > Alteripontixanthobacter > Alteripontixanthobacter maritimus. The sequence goes on from NZ_QBKA01000002.1 coordinate 1,628,921, forward strand.
GATGTGGTGACCACCGGTCTGTCCAGCCGCGAAGCCATCGCTGCCGTAAGGCGCGAGGGAGGCAACATCGTGGCGGAAGTTTCGCTGGTCGATCGCTCCGGCGGCCAGGCTGATCTGGGCGTGCCGTTCTACCCGCTCATCGAGCTCAACTTTCCGTCTTACGAGGAAGGCGAGCTGCCAAAGGAACTCGCAGCCAAACCGGTAACCAAACCTGGAAGTAGGGCGGCCTGATCGCGATGGCCGGTCCTGCAATTGGCGACACGCAGCGCGCCCGCCCCGCCCTGCGACTGCCTGCCCTGCGCCTCGGTGTAAACATCGATCATGTCGCCACCATCCGCAATGCGCGCGGCGGCGATCATCCCGATCCGGTCCGCGCCGCGCAGATCGTGGCGGACGTGGGCGGAGATGGCATCACCGCGCATTTGCGCGAAGATCGCCGACATATCCGGGACGACGATCTGAAGCGCATCCAGGACGCGACGGACCTGCCGCTCAACCTGGAAATGGCCGCGACCGATGAGATGGTGGCAATTGCGCTGCGGCATAATCCGCACGCCGCCTGTATCGTACCGGAACGACGCGAGGAGCGCACCACCGAAGGCGGACTGGATGCCGCCGGCCAGCACAACCGCCTGGCCCCGATCGTTTGGAAGCTGGCCGACGCCGGGATCCGCGTCAGCCTGTTCATCGCGCCCGAAGAACGCCAGCTCGATGCGGCGCTGCGCCTGCGCGTGCCGGTGGTCGAGTTTCACACTGGCGAATATGCTCACGCCCATGCGGACGGCGATACCGAGGCGTGCGCCACCGCGCTGAAGCAGATAGCCGATATGTCCGCCCTGGCCGCCAAGAACGGGATCGAACCGCACGCTGGACACGGGCTTACCTATGAAAATGTCCAGCCGGTGGCAGCAATTCCGCAATTGGCCGAGCTCAATATCGGCCACTACCTCGTCGGCGAGGCGGTGTTCGTCGGCCTGGAAACCGCGGTGCGCACCATGCGCGAATTGATGGACGAGGCCCGTTGACGGGACCGCTGACATGATCATCGGTCTCGGCTCCGACCTTTGTAATATCGAGCGTATCGAGAATTCGCTCGACCGGTTCGGCGAACGATTCGAAAACCGCGTGTTCACCGATGTGGAGCGGGCCAAGGCCCGGCGGCGACCGTTCACGATCGCGGGAACTTACGCCAAACGCTTTGCCGCTAAGGAAGCGTTTTCCAAGGCCGTCGGCACAGGGTTCAAACGCGGCGTGTTCATGAAGGATATCGGCGTGGTCAACGCCCCCTCGGGCAAGCCCACGCTGGCGCTTGCGGGCGGGGCTGCGGCACGACTTGCCGAAATGGTCCCGTCCGGCCATGAGGCGGTCATTCACCTTACCCTCACCGACGATCACCCATGGGCACAGGCCTTTGTTATCATCGAAGGCATCCCAACGCAGGCGTAACTTCGAGCGCCATCATTCCGAGTCGCCCCGACCCATGAGCATTCTTACCGACACCATGACGGACAAGTCCCCCAAATCCGCTGCCGACAACGATACCGATGACAGGGTCGACTGGCTGGGCGAACTGCGTGGGCTGGCGCTGATGCTGCTTGCCGTGCTGGCCTTCCACAGCCTGGTGGCCAAGCCGTTCTACATCCCCAGCGAAAGCATGATGCCCAACCTTTTGGTTGGCGACCGGCTGGTGGTGAGCAAATACCCCTATGGCTGGAGCTGGTCGTCGGCCTCCTTCCATGTGCTGCCACGCGGTGACTGGCGTGTCTGGGCCGATACGCCCGAATATGGCGATATCATCATCCCCGTGCATCCGGTGCGTGACGAAGATTATATCAAGCGCGTGGTGGCCTTGCCCGGTGACCGCATCGCTGTCCGCAATGGCCAGATCGTGCTGAACGGCGTGCCCGTTCCGCAAACTGTGGAGCCGCCGGTCGAGATTCCGGTCGATGCGAATGCGCCCTGTAACAGTTTCGACTATCCACAGATGCGCATGCGCAAGCCATCGGGCGCGCTGGTATGCGCAATCCCGACATTGCGCGAAACGTTGCCCAACGGCGCGACCTATCTGGTACTCGATACCCAGCGCGATGCGCCGCTCGACAATATGGACGAGGTGTCGGTGCCGGAGGGTCATGTGTTCGCCATGGGCGATAATCGCGACAACAGCGCAGACAGCCGGGCCTCGGCAACGCCCCAAGGCGGCGGTCTTGGTGGACCGATCCCCTTGAAGAATGTCGGTGGCCGCGCCGAGTTCATTACCTTCTCGCTCGACGGGACGACTAGCCTCAACCCGGTTACCTGGTTCACTTCCTTGCGCGGTGGGCGCGCATGGAGCACCTTGCGTCCCGCAATTGCCGACAAGCGCGCGGCGGAGGAGCAGGGGGCAACCGAATGACAACAGGCGGGCAGCAGAGTGGGCGGAGCGGCGCCGACATGTCGCTCGATGCAGATAGCGATCCCGTGCCCGGCAGCGCGGACGACGGCCCTGTAACGACGGCCAGCCCGACCGCTATTGTGGATCCTCGTCTCCGGCGCGAAGCCCGCACCGCGCTGGTTTGGGTCACGGTGATCGGGTTGGTGGCGCTCGCGGTCTATATCTCGCAATCGCTACTGGTTATTTTCGGAGCCATGGTGCTGGCCGCGATTATCGACGGCGGTGCCCGATTGCTTGGCCGCGTTTTACCGATCGGCCGCACATTTCGCGTGGTGCTGGTCCTGCTGGCGGCAGCGGCCTTTACGGTGTGGCTGGCCCTTTTTGCCGGTACGCAAATTCTCGCGCAAGCGGCCGAACTGCCCGATGTCATCGAACGCCAGGCGATCCAGCTGATCGAACTGGCCCGTGCCAACGGCCTGAATGTCGAGCAGGCTGATCTTCGATCCTATGGCAGCCAGCTGATGAGCGGGGTGGGTTCGGTCACGCGCGCCCTGACCGGTCTCGCGGGTGGTTTGGTAACGCTCTTCCTTGTCGTCGTGATCGGAATGTACATCGCGCTGGAACCGCGCCTGTACGAACGCGGCGTGGAATGGCTGACGCCGCGCGCAAGTCGTCCCGATCTGATCGTTACGCTGGACAAGATGGCTTACACCATGCGCCGCCTGATGGCCGGGCGATTGCTCGGCATGGTGGTTGAGGGCGTATTGACCTGGGCGCTGCTGTCCATGCTGGGTGTGCCGCTGCCCGTATTGCTCGGTATCCTGACAGGTCTGCTCGCATTTATTCCCAATGTGGGTGCGTTCATATCCGGCGTGCTGATGGTTCTGGTCGGATTTTCCGAAGGACCGGAGGAGGCGTTGTACGCGTTCGGCGTGTATTTCTTCGTCCAGACGTTTGATGGTTATGTGCTGATACCATTGATCGCCAAGAAGACGGTCGATTTGGCACCGGCAATGGTGCTGGGGGCGCAGCTAATCATGGGCATCCTGTTCGGAATACTCGGCCTGTTTCTCGCCGATCCGCTGCTCGCCATGATCAAGGTATTTCTGGAACGCCGGTCCGAATTGAGCGATGCAGCGCCCGGTGCTGCACCTGGTCCGGCGCAGTTGGCAGGAACACCCCATGGCCCGTAAGTTCCTGTATGTCGTCGCCTTCCTGATCGTGCTCGTCATCGCGGGACTGTTCGTGCTGCGCACATGGTCGTCGGAGCTGACGGAGATTGCCCTAACCCCGACGGTCGAGTTCACGCCGCAGGATGCGCTCGCCAACGACGCCTATCGCGATCCGGCCATGTGGTATGCGCGTCCGGGCATGGGCGCGAAAAGCGCGGCGCGCTGGCAGCCGGCCTATGCCGGCGGCGAACCGGCCGAACGCTCCGTCCGCGAAGATGCGCCGCCATTCGCGGTTTTCTTCGTCCATCCCACAAGCTACGTGAACCGCGCCGCCTGGAACGCGCCAGAGGGCGATGCCGAGGCGGAGCGGATTGCTAAAATCCAGATCCGCGGACTGGCCAGCGCCTTCAACCCGGCAAGCGAAATCTGGGCACCCAAATACAGGCAGGCCACGGTGGGCGCATTCCTCGCCGAATCGCCGGAAGCAACGGCGGCGCTCGACGCTGCGTTTCAGGATGTGCAGGCCGCCTTCGAGACTTTTCTTGCCGCCGTGGATGAAGATACGCCGATCGTGCTGGTCGGTCACAGCCAGGGAAGCGCGCATCTGGTTCGGCTGTTGGCGCAAGACCTTGCTGATACGCCGGTGATGGATCGGATCGCGGCGGTCTATGCGGTCGGCTGGCCGATTTCCGTGAGCGGCGACCTGCCAGCGCTCGGCCTTCCCGCCTGTGCCACACCTGCACAAAGCGGCTGCCTGCTCAGCTGGTCGAGCTATGCCGAACCGGCGGACCCGCAATACATGCTGGACAAATACGCAGTGTCGGCGGGACTGGACGGACAGCCGCGCGGCAATGGCCCGATCCTGTGTACCAACCCGCTGACTGGCACGATCAACGCCGCAGCTCCGGCTTCGGAAAACAAGGGCACGCTGGTACCGGAAGCGGATTTCTCCACCGGTGAACTGGTGCGCGGCGCCGTTCCTGCCCGCTGCGACGAGCGCGGCGTCCTGCTGATCGGCGATCCACCGGAACTGGGCCCGGCCGTGCTGCCCGGCAATAATTACCACGTTTATGACATCCCGCTATTCTGGGCGAATTTGCAGGCAGATGTGGTCCGCAGGGTCGAAAGCTGGGGCGCGGCACCCCGATGAGCGACTCGCCAACGGCGTTGGTGACCGACGAGGCCCCTGCCTTCGCCGCCGCGTTGCCCGATGGCGGGGTATTGCTCGGGCTTGATCTTGGCACCAAGACCATCGGCACCGCCCTGTGCGACGCCGGCTGGCAATTCGCGACCGCAGGCAAAACGCTGCCACGCGGCAAGTTCGGGCGCGACCGAGAGGCGCTGGCTACTCTCACCACAGCGCGAGGGGTAGCCGGCATCGTGATCGGCCTGCCAAGAAACATGGACGGTAGCGAAGGCCCGCGTGCGCAGTCGAGCCGCGCCTATGCCAGGAACCTTGCCTCCGCATTGGGCCTGCCGGTGCTGCTCTGGGATGAACGCTGGTCCACCCAAAGTGCCGAACGCGATCTGATCGGACAGGATTTCAGCCGCCGCAAACGGGCCGAGAAGATCGACAGCCACGCCGCCGCGATTATCCTGCAGGCGGCAATGGACAGGCTCTCGGGAAGCGTCTTTTAAGCCGCCAATACCTGTCTTCGCCGACTCGCTTCTGCTGCCAGCAAACGGTTCCCCGAACGCTCGGCCCGCCGCCAGATCGTGTCTTCGCTTGTGCGATCTTGCGTTACCATCGCCTGCGCCTCGACAGCCGCCAGCCTCAACCGGTCGCTGGGATGGCATTTGCCGAAATGTTCGGCCAGATCGCGCGCGCCGTCGTGGCCCATTCCCACGGCGCAGCGCAGGAACGTCTCGGTCGATCCATTGCTGAGCACCGCGCTGATATGGCCGGTATCGAGGTCGAAACCATATTGGTCGAACCATCGCTGGTCTCTGCGCGACGTCATCACATTCAGCGAGATGGACAGGCTCTCGGGCGGCAACTGACTGTGGACGTCCAGATGCGCGCGGTAATGCATCAGTTTACCCGGGGTCAGGTTGCTTCGCTCGATAAAACGCAAGCCCGCATCCTCCCCCACAACGCCTGCCACGCTCTCATAATCATATTCGTAATAGTCGCTGCCATAGCCGGGCCCGAAATAGCCCACAGTCAGAAAATCGAAATTGTGATCGTGCGGCATTCCGTAGACAAAGCTCGATGCGCTGCTGGCCTTAAAGGCACGGTCTGTAACGGCGGGCCAGATGTTGGCGCGCAGGAACAGACCGTCGCCCGGCACAGCGAGGATGATCGCCTGTGCGCCATAGGCACTTCGATCGCCCCCATCTCGGTGGCGGCCGGATAGCTCTTCGACCAACATGTCACCCAAGAAATCGCGGTTGTTGCCCAGTCGCCGCAACCATGATGCCGCGCCGAGCAAGCTATCTTCGTCTGCCGGGTGGAAACCCGCGCTTGCGATCGCATTGCTGCACTCGGCAAGGCTGCAAACATCGGTGGAGTGGTCTTTGATCAGGCGGGGCATGGTTCGGGTTCTCTCACTTCGGCCCGGCTGGGAAGTTCCGCCAATTGCGGATGCACTTCGAGCAACTGGGCACGCATGGCACCGGCATGAGCGGTGAGCGTGTCCGACGGATCGGCGACGAGGCGCTGCAATTCGGCAAACCCGGTCGCCGTGTCGAGCGCGAGGCATTCGCGTAGCGCCTGCCACCGCGCATGGTCATGTCCGCTTCGAATGTGCTGCACGAAATACGGGGCGGCGTCGCTGCGGCCCATCGCGCGCAGCACAGCCATGGCCATCTCGCGCCCGCTTTCGCTTGCATCGCCGCTGGCCTGATGGACCTTCGCCCCGTCTGCCAACCGGTATTCGCACGTGGGGAGCGGGTTCGCATATTTTCGTACCAGCCGCAGCGAAACGAGCGGTTGCGAAATCTGGTCGATGATACGGCTGTGGTCCCGCCCCTCGATTGCCAGAATGGCACCGGGTGCCAGTTCGCATGGGCTTTCGCGCATCGCGCCTCCAACCGTCCCGCGCTCCACCATACGGCCGCTCGCTTGCCCGCGAAGCACGATCTCGTGCCGCATCACGTCAATAAAACCGGCAGTGGTGCAGGCTGCCTGTTTACTTCCGCCCTTCGCTGCGGCGTCGCGCAACACCACGGACAGTTCCGCCCGCTCGCCAGCCAGCAACTGGATTACCGATACCGGACCGGATCGCTGGTGACGAAATGGCAGATGCGCCCAGGGGTATCGGCGCAACGCAGGCAATGTTTCGTCGAGCAAACCCGAATATAACGCGCATGCCCTCGCCAGCTGACCCATCGTCGCAGCCAGTTCTTCGCACTCGGCGAGATCGCTTCCCCCATCGAAAACTGCGAACTCCTGCCGCAGGCGCGCAACCGCAGGTGTGGACAACCAGCGCCGTTTGGCGTTTGCCATCGCCCGTTCGGCATTGCGCTGCGAGGCGTCGTCACCCCGCAGCGCAGCCAGCTCAGCGTCGATACGCATCGCTTGTCCGCCTCAGCCTATAGCAACGCTTCGGGCGGAAACATTTCGTAAAGATAGACCATGAGATAGATAACCCGGTCATCGGAGTATGCGAAGGTCAGATCGGACACGCTTCCGAACAGCCCGGTGGCTGTGTCCAGGTCGGGCAGATCGGGCAGGTCGAGCTTTGGTAGGTCCATGGATTACGATCCCTTTATGGATTGAACCCGGGCGCAATTGCCACGGGCCGGACCCGAACTGCCTTGCCGATGGCCACGAGCCGCCATTAAAAGATTGAAATTGCCCGGCGCCCCAAGCAGGGCTGCGTAAGATGAGTAAACCGCAAACCGCTTTCGACCCGGTACAGGCCGCACCATTCCTGCTGGGCAGCGGCCATTGCGGCTGGCTCGGTTTGGAATTTCGTGACCATGGCGCAGATTGGGTGGAACTGGAGCTGCCTTGGCGGAAGGATTTGCTGGCTGAAACTGGCGGCGAAGTGCTTGCATCCGGCCCGATCATCAGTCTGATGGATATGGCATCAGGGCTCGCCATCTGGACGAAACTCGGCCGGTTCGAGGCGATTGCCACGCTCGATCTGCGCGTCGATTACCAGCGTCCAGCGCGGGACGGTGCTGCAGTAACGGGCCGCGTCGAATGCTATCGCAACACGCGGTCTGCTGCTTTCGTCCGTGGCATCGCGCATGATGGCGATCCGGCGGACCCGGTTGCCCATGTGGCCGGCGTCTTCATGGCGCTGCAGGGCGCGGACGACCGAAAGGGCAAGCTATGAGCGATACCGCGCAGTTCCTCGCCCGCTCCGCCTACGCAACCGCGCTTGGCATCGAACATGCGCGTGACCTGCAAGGGCCGGGTGGAAGCGAGGAAGGTCAGCCTATCATGCGATTGGATGGGGGCGACCCGATCAGTGGGCGGCCCGGGTTTTATCACGGCGGCGCAATCAGCGGCCTGCTGGAAACGACCGGCTATGCGGGACTTCGCCATGCCTTAATCCAGCGTGGGGACGAGCTTCCGGCGCTAAAACCGATCAACATCACCGTGCAGTTCCTCGCGCCTGCCAAAGCCGGATTATTACTGGCGCAGGCCCGTATCAGCAAGCTTGGCCGGCGCAGCGCCCATGTCGAAATTGCGTGCTGGCAGGACGACCGGGATAAGCCCAGAGCGACCGCGCTGATGAATGTGCTAATGGTGCCGCAGGACTAAACATTCCAGCCGCCGTTACACACGGCGTTAAACGCTACCGACGGTCACGTGGGTCGGCGGGTTCCCTTCGATCGGGCGGCGGTCGCGGTGTTGGCGGCTGGCCGGGGGCTGGCGATACACGGAAGCCGTCCTGATCCACGCGCAATTCAATCGGCAGACCGTCAATTTCGGTCGAGACTGTGACCGCGTCATCCTCCACCCGCATGCGCGCATCACCATTGCCGAGCGGGATGTCGCCGTCCGGAATATCATCGAGGTCGGGTACGTCCATCGGCTCTACCGGACCGCCCGGATCGCTTGGCCGAGGTGCAGGCGCCGGCGCCTTGGGTGCGCCCAGTCCCTGCGCCTGCCGCATGAAATCGCGCCATATCCGTGCCGGCGTCGTACCCCCGCTGATCGCGCCGAGCGAACTGTTATCATCATTGCCGATCCAAACCCCCACCACCAGCTCGCCCGCGTAACCGACGAACAGCGCGTCGCGATTATCCTGCGTCGTACCGGTCTTGCCGTAGTTCGGCCCCGGCAGCATCGCTGCCCTTCCAGTGCCGCGATTGATCGCGCTGCGCAGCATCCGCTCCATGCTGGCTTGATCGCTGCCCGATATGCTGTCCTTCCCATCGGTCAACCAGTCGAGCCAGCCCGGTTCTTCGGCCGGGAAGGCGGTCGGTTCTACCGGGAAGCGGTTGGCGGCCACCCCGGCATAAGCGGCCGTCAGTTCCAGCAGGGTCATATTGCTGGTGCCGAGCGCCAAGCTGGGATCACCTTTCGCCAGGGGGGCGGTTACTCCCAGATCGCGGGCGGTTTCGATCACAGCCTCGTCGCCAACTTCGCGAAGCAGGCGCACGGCTGCAACATTGCTCGATTGCGCGAGCCCGTCCTCCAGAGTGATCGTAGGGGAATAGCGTCCGCGCGCATTTTTCGGTCGGTAGCTACCTTTGACGATTTCACTATTGTCGATCGTATCTTCGGGTTCCCACCCTTCGCGCAGCGCCGCGAGATAGACGAACAGCTTGAACGTGCTACCCGGCTGTCGCTTGGCCTGGGTCACGCGGTTGAAGGCGGAAGCCTTGTAATCCTTACCGCCGACCATGGCGACGATTTCGCCATTGGTCCGCATAGCCACCAGCGCTACCTGTGCCTCACCCAGCTTTGCCCGTCCGACCGCCTTGCGGGCGAAGGACTGCAGCCGGGCGTCCAGAGTGGTGGACATGGTCTGGCGCGCGTAGCCGCCGCCCGCCAGCTTGCGCGCCTGCGGCAACGCCCAGTCTGCGAAATATGTCCCGGTCGGCAAATTGCTTTCGGTACGGACGTCGAGCCTGGGGGCTGCCATCGCATCCGCCTCGCCCTGCGTGATATACCCCGCCGCCACCATCGACCCGATGACGAGCCGCATCCGCTTTTCCGCACGTGCATAATGTTTGACGGGGTTCAGCCGCGAAGGGGCCTGAACCAATCCGGCCAGCATGGCAGCTTGCGCCGGCTTCAGCTTTTCCGGCTGGCGGTAGAAGTAATGCAGGCTCGCCGCGCGAAGGCCGTACACATTATCTCCGAAATAGGCGTTGGAGAGATAGCGTTCGAGAATCTCGTCCTTGGTCAGCCATGTTTCCAGCCAGAATGCGATCAGCATTTCGCGTGCCTTGCGGGTCATGCTGCGCTCCGGAGTCAGGAACGTGAATTTCGCCAGCTGCTGGGTAATCGTGCTGCCGCCTTCCACCCGCCCGCCGCTGACATTCGCCCAGACCGCCCGGCCCAGCCCGCGCGGATCGATACCCCAATGCGAATAGAACCGCCTGTCCTCAATCGCAAGGAATGGCTCGATCACGTGGTCGGGCAGAGCGGCTGCCTGCACCGGCTGGTCCACTACCGATCCCTTACGCGCAATCGGCGTGCCATCGGCTGCCAGAAGGGTGATCTGCGGCGGAACCAGTGGCTCCAGCGATTTCGACAGCGGTGCCGTAAAGGCCAGCCATGCTACCAACGCGAGAAACAGTACGAACCCTGCCACCAGTCCCTTGCGCAGCCACCACCACCGGCTGCGCTTGCCGAGAACAGGCACGAACCGCCGCCAGCCCGTGCGGTACGAGGCGGGCGCGTATGGATCCTGTTGATATTCGTACGCGGGATCGTAGGAATAGTCAGAACGCCATGCTTCATCCGGCTGGGCCGGCCGGTCGTAACCAGCAGCGGCACGGTCCGCCATTCCGTCTGCGGTATCCCCGAAGTAGCCGCTACTGTCCCAGGCGGATGGCCCGGTATCGCTGTCTCGCAACCGGGAGCGCCACCAGCGCGTTATCGGAGAATTGCCCTTCATCGGCCTGCTGTATTATCCAAGCCATACACCGATGGCGAGAAAAAAAAGGTAGTCTTGGTAAGACCGCCACCATCACAGTCCCCTTATATCCTCAACCAGACTTTAACCTGATGATTCTATAGCTGCCCAGGTAGACAAAGGATTACCATCGGGGTCGTTGGGATGCGGGTTAAAAAAGCTAGTGACTTTTGGCGCAAACTTGCGCTGTTGGATTTGGTAGACCACCGGGTTCCCGCGCGGGATCGGGAATGGTTTGCCCGCTGCAAACTGCAACACACCGGTGCCTTCCCCTATAAGACGTACGACACCGTGCGCGTTTTTTCTGCTGTGGCAATTTATTCGTTCTTCATGCCAGCATTGCTGCTCGCGCTGATTGCCGGTGTCGGGATCGCGGCTATCGCCTATCACGCCCATATCGAACGATGCGCCAGAAGTGGCCGGCAAACCTATCGCCAGAGCTATCGCCGTTTGCGGGACCTGATGCTGGTGCGCGGTGTAATGTGGGCCGGAATTTACATGATCGCGCTGGCGATGGCTCCGCCTGCGATACTTTCCGTGTTGCTGCCTGCTGCGGTGATGATCATGTTCGTCGACGGACTGTGCATGATCGCCATGCCCCGGCGCGCTTTGGTGGCTGTCGGCCTGCAAGCCATCGGCATCGCTACGCCGGCCGTTCTGAACCCCACTGCAATTACGCTGATCAGTGCGGTTGTTGCCGGTTTCAGTTTCCTGTTCCTGCATTGGGCGTTGTTCAACCTCAATTACCTTTTCGCAACGCGCCGCCTGCGGACCCGCGAACTTACGCACGCCAACGAAACCATCCAGCTGCTGATGAACCAGTACGATGAAGATGGTAGCGACTGGCTGTTCGAATGCGACGAGAAGGGGGCTATCCTGCGTCCCAACGACCGTTTTTGCCAGGCAGCGCAGCTTCCCGCGCACGAAATGAACGGTATGCTGTTGTCGCTGATTTTCGACGATTGCCCGGAACGCGAAGAATTGCGCGCCATCGGCAAACGGGAAGACAATTTTCGTAATCACGTAATTCCGCTGACGCTGGATGGCGAGAAGCGCTGGTGGTCGATCAGTGCGCGGCCGATCTACGACGATGAAGGCATTTTGCGCAGCTGGCGCGGATTTATCTCCGATGTAACACGCACCCGGCAGGCGGAAGCGAAAGTCACGTACATGGCGCATTACGATGTGCTGACGAACCTCGCCAATCGCAGCCTGTTCAACATTACGCTGCAACGTGCATTCGTGCGGCGGGATCCTGACGACGTTATCGGCGTGCTCTATGTCGACCTCGACCATTTCAAGGCCGTCAACGACACGCATGGTCATGCGCTGGGCGACATGGTGCTTGCCGAGGCTGCCCGGCGCATCGAAAACGCGGTGCCCGATACAGCGATGGTCGCACGGCTTGGCGGTGACGAATTCGCGGTTGTCCTGGCTAGCCAGACCGACCGCTCTGCGATCGTCCGCATTGCCCACAACATCGTTTCGGCCATGGACGACCCGGTCGAGGCCGAAGGCCAGAGCCTGCCTATCGGGGCCAGCATCGGCGTGGCTTTTGCGCCTGAAAACGGGCTCGACGGCGATACCGTACTGCGCGCCGCCGACCTTGCATTATACGACGCCAAGGCCAAGGGTCGGCGCGGAGTAAGCCTGTTCGATCCGGATATGCAGGAAGAAATGCAGGACCGCCGCACGCTCGAACTGGACCTGCGCGCAGCGCTTGGCCGCGGCGAACTGGAGCTGTTCTACCAGCCGTTGGTGAGTGCTATCGACAGCGTGACCGTAGGTTACGAAGCCCTGCTTCGCTGGAACCATCCGACAAGGGGCCAGGTCAGCCCGGCGGTATTCATCCCGATTGCCGAGGAAACCGGCCAAATCGTCCAGATCGGTACCTGGGTCCTGCGCGAGGCGCTGCGCGAAGCAGCCACATGGCCGGAGGAACTGTCGGTCTCCGTCAATCTTTCGCCCGCGCAAATGGCGGATGACAGCATTCTGACTACCGTCGTCGGTGCGTTGGCACAGACCGGTGTGCCGGCAAGCCGACTGGAGTTGGAGATTACCGAGACGCTGCTGATGCAGGACAATCCCGAAACCATCGCCGTTCTGCACAAACTACGCGACATGGGCGTGAAGATCGCGCTCGACGATTTCGGCACCGGCTATTCCTCGCTCAACTACCTTCGCAGTTTTCCTTTCGACAAGATCAAGATCGACCGCTGTTTCGTGGAAGACATCGCCGAAAAGAAGGATAGCGACGCGATTGTTCGGGCGGTGATCGGACTTGCCGAAGAGCTGGACATGCGAACCACGGCGGAAGGCGTGGAGACAGCGCATCAGCTCGCGCAATTGCGCCAGAACGGATGCACCCATTTGCAGGGGTTCCTGTTCAGCAAGGCCCGTCCCGCAAGCGAATTGGCGCATAAGCTAGCTGTGCCGGGCGCACCTGCCAAAGAAGCTGAGCTCGCCGTGGAGGCAAAACCCGTGACGCAAATCGCATCAAAGAAACGCGCCCGGAAAGCCGCGACAAACGCGCCCGCGAAACGCACGCCGCCAAAACGCAAGTCCGGCTGACCGTTAGCGTCTAAGCTTGGGAAACCACGCTTTCAGGCAGCTCCGTTCCAAACACGCGCTGATAGTATTCCGCTACCAGCATCCGCTCCGCCTCGTCGCATTTGTTCAGGAAACTGAGCCGGAACGCGAAGCCCACGTCACCGAAGATATCGGTATTCTGCGCCCAGGTGATGACCGTGCGCGGGCTCATCACCGTGGAAATGTCGCCATTGATGAAGCCCTGCCGAGTCATGTCGGCGACCTTGATCATGTCGGCAACCTGTTTGGTATCGGCCTTCGGGTTCTTCGACAGGATAATCTCCTGCTCCACATCGGCAGGCAGGTAATTCAGGCCGACCACGATGTTCCAGCGGTCCATCTGCCCCTGGTTGATCGCCTGCGTACCATGATAAAGCCCGCTGGTATCGCCCAGCCCCACGGTGTTCGACGTTGCGAACATCCGAAAATGCGGATCGGGACGAATCACGCGGTTCTGGTCAAGCAACGTCAACTTGCCCTGCTGTTCCAGTACGCGCTGGATTACGAACATCACATCGGGCCGGCCGGCGTCATATTCGTCGAACACCAATGCAACCGGGTGCTGCAGCGCCCAGGGTAGCAGCCCTTCGCGGAACTCCGTGACCTGCAACCCGTCGCGCAGCACGATGGCATCGCGCCCGATCAGATCGATCCGGCTGATATGCGCGTCCAGATTGATGCGGATGCAAGGCCAGTTGAGGCGTGCGGCGACCTGTTCGATATGGGTCGATTTGCCCGTTCCGTGATAGCCCTGCACCATCACCCGGCGGTCATGCGCAAACCCTGCCAGGATCGCCAATGTCGTGTCCGGATCAAAGACGTAGCTTTCGTCCAGATCGGGCACCCGTTCGTCCGCCTCGCTAAAGGCAGGCACCTTCCAGTCGGTATCGATACCGAACACTTCGCGGACGTCGACGGTGATGTCGGGCGCGGCCTTGATAGTTGAGGAGTGGGAATCGAAGCTTTTTTCGGTCGTATCGTTCATTGCGTATGCGGCGTAGGGTTTTTACCCGCCAGCGCCAACCCTATATCATCTCTTCATGGCCCGACCCGACCCGTCCGAAATCCTGCGCCAACAGCTCGTCAAACGGGTCCGCGCGGTATTCAACGACGAAGCGGACGGGCAACAGCCAGTGCCGCCGTCGGAAAACGCGCTGTTCCCAAAGGACAGCCCGATCCGCATGGTTCACGCCGATGCGACTTCCATGATGGTGGGGGGCATCCGTTCGCTGCTGTTGCAGATGCTTCATCCCCATGCGCTGCAGGGGGTGCTCGATCATTCCAATTTTCGCGAAGACATGCATGGGCGGCTGCGCAACACAGCGCGCTTCATCGCGGTAACGACGTTCGGAGACCGCGACGCGGCGATGGCGGCAATCGAGCGGGTGAACCGTATCCACACCCACGTGCATGGCATTCTGCCCGACGGAACGCCTTATAGTGCCACCAACCCGCGCACACTGGCCTGGGTGCATGTGGCCGAAGCGACGAGTTTCCTCGCAGCCTGGAAATACTATGTCCGCCCTGCGATGCCGCGTGTCGAGCAGGACGAATATTACCACCAGTTTGCTATTATCGCCCGCGCGCTCGGCGCGGATCCCGTGCCCAAAACAGTCAGCGAGGCTGATGCGCTGTTTCGCGAGATGCGTAGCGAACTTCGCGCCACGCGGGAAGCGCGCCAGATCGCCGATCTGGTCCTGAACCAGCGGCCCGAAGGCGCGCCGGTCGCAGTGCAAAAGATGCTGGGTACCGCTGCTGTCGATATGCTGCCGCCGTTCGCCACCCAGATGCTGCGCCTGAACGGCAGCACATTGGGCGCGATCCCCGCCAAGCTGGCCGTGCGCGGTATCGGGCGGACATTGCGCTGGGCTTTCAAACAGGGTTGAGCCGTGTTGGAAAGTTACGCCTTTGGAGCATCGGCTTTTTCGTAAGCTGCCCCTTTTGCGCGTATCCGACCGATCGGTATGACCTTTCGCGTCCAAAATACAGGGTTTGTCCACTCGACAAGAGGGCACCGGCGATGGCTTGCGCAAAAGAGCCAAGCAGAAAAAGACATTGCACACGTTTGTCCGGTCCAGCCGACGTTGGAAACCGGATTAGGCCGTGACCGGTTCGGGCAAGGAGAAGCACCGGGCGAATTCTTCGACCAGGGGCCGCGATCCTTCCACCACCACCCCTTCACCGCGCTCGAGATCGGCAAGCGACGTGCCGCCATAGAAGAACCCTGCCAGCACTGGCGCATCCGGCGCCCGGATTACCGCGTCGCACCCGGCGACCAGTTCACGCGCGATAGGCAGATCCCCATGCAGAACCGCCACGAATTCCGCCCCGCCAATCGCGAAGCCGATCCTGCCACCGGGCGCAGCAGATATTCGCGCCAGCTCCGTACGGTCCAACATCGTGCGGAGCGACAGCATCAGCGACACCGGCGACAAGGGCAGCGTCGGATCGTGCGCAGGCGACATGGCGGCCCAACGCCCGATTTCCTGCAGTAGCGGCTCCGCGCGGCGGCCCCACTGGGTCAATTCATACAATGTGGGTATCGGCACCGCTTGCGCCGTGCGCCGAACGACGCCCATTTGCGTTAGCCTTTCCAACCGCTCGGTCAGAACCTTGGCACTGATGCGCGGCAGGCTGGCGCGAAGATCGGAAAACCGCCTGCCGCCGAACATCAGTTCCCTGACGACGAGCAGAGACCATCGTTCACCAATCACTTCCAATCCGAAAGCGGTGCCGCAGGCATCGTCGTACCAGCGGCCGTGCGCTCTGGGTTCCGCAGGCGAACCGTCGGCTTTGGTTTCTTTTAGTAACTTCATAGTTGCTTTTAGTAACCCGTGCGTTCAAACATGTCCAACCAAACAGATTCGCCGTCCTGTCGAAAGGTCCGGCAGATGCCGCACCGAAACAATGAAAGGAATGATTACCATGCCCTATATCGAAGGATTTCTCGCTCCCGTTCCTACCGATAACAAGGACCGGTACCTCGACTTTACCCGCCGGGCTGCGCCTTTGTTCAAGGATATCGGAGTGGCGCGCATGGTCGAATGCTGGGGCGACGACCTGATGAAGGGCGAGCACACCGACTTCTACCGCGCCGTAGATGCCAAAGAAGGCGAAACAGTGGTGTTTTCTTGGATGGAGTATCCCGACAAGAAGACCCGCGACGCTGCGTATGAAAAGATGCAGAACGATCCCCGCTTCGAATCGCTGGGCGAAATGCCGATGGACGGCAAGCGCATGATTTTTTCCGGTTTCCAACCAATTTTCGACAGCGCCGAAACGCTGGTTTAGGCGCGAAGGACAATCATCATGACCAATCCCATCGTCCCATGCCTCTGGTTCGACGGCAACGCCGAGGAGGCGATGCGGTTCTATGTCGGCATATTGCCCGATTCCTCCATCGATCACATCAACACTTCGCCCGCGGACTGGCCCGGAGGAAAGGCGGGTGACGTGCTGACTGTGGAGGCAACACTCAAGGGTGCGCCCTACCTCGCGCTCAATGGCGGCAGCGGCACCGAATTCAACGATGCGATCTCGCTTCAGGTGCATACGGGCGACCAGGCGGAAACGGATCGCTACTGGAACGCGCTGATTGCGGATGGCGGCGAGGAGATGGCCTGTAGCTGGTGCAAAGACCGGTTCGGAGTGCGCTGGCAGGTCGTTCCGCGCACCCTGATGGAAGGGCTGCGGTCGAACGATGCGCGGGAACGCGAACGCGTATTCCTCGCCATGGCGGAAATGGTGAAGATCGACGTGGCCGCTATCGAAGCTGCGCGGCGGGGAAATAAAGGTTGATCGGCGTCCGACGCTCCTTCTTCATGCCCTCGCCTTCCTTTCTCATCGTCGTCCTGACCTTTCCCATCAGCACACCACTCCGACGGACCATGCCCCCTCACCTCAGCGCGCCACTTGCCTTGAGCATCTGGTACGCGGCGACCACTTCACCCAATCGGTCCTCATGCGCCCGATCGCCGCCATTGCGGTCCGGATGGAACCGGCGAACGAGTTCGGAATAGCGGCGGCGCAGTTTGCGGCGATCGGTGTCGGAACCCAAGTTCATGGTTTCCAGCGCAGCCATCTCCGCGCGGGAGAAGCGCGGGCGGCCGGTTGGATCCGCGCCCATATCCACTTCACGCGCGGCACGGGTCTTGATGCTGCGCATACGTGCCCCGATAGCGTCCAGCGGATCGTCGAAGTCCGACCAGCGCGGCATTCCATCGACGCCGGCGGTCTTATTGAACGCCCGCGTTTCGGTTGCCCAACCCGCACCAGGGGCCTGCGCGGCGTAAATTTCGTCCGCGTTCATTCCCTCGAACCAGTCGTACCCTGCATTGAATTCGCGCACGTGATCGAGGCAGAACCAGCGCCAGTCGCCCGGTCCGTCAAATCCTGCAACGCGGTTGCCCGGTGCGCGGAATTCACCTTCATCGGCACATCGGGGATGTTCGCATTGACGCCCTTCGCTTTCGTGGCGACCATGGAACCGGCTCGTGCGCATGGCCATTAGGATGGGGTGCACACGCCCAATTTGCAAAGAGGAATTCCGAAGATGGTCGATCAGCCCCGGTATAGTTCGGTGCAGGAGGAAATGGAGGCGCTGCTGACCGCCGCCTTCGCCCCTTCGCATCTGGAAGTGGTGAATGACAGCGCCCAGCACTCCGGTCACTCAGGCGACGATGGTTCGGGCGAGTCGCATTTTACAGTCATCATCGAAGCTGCCCGGTTCGCAGCCATGAACCGGCTCGCCCGGCAGCGCGCTGTGATCGCCGCGCTGGGTGACATTCCGGGTGACCGGGTACATGCCCTCGCGATCAAGGCCAGCGCGCCCGGAGCGGACGCTACATGACCGGCTTGGTCGAAGCCACAATTACGCCGGTCACCCACCATCTCGGCGCCTTCACCGTACGCCGCGCCCTCCCTGCAAAAACACGCACCATGGTGGGCCCGTTCGTCTTCGTGGACGAGTTCGGGCCGGCCAAGATGGACCCCGGCGAAGGAATGGACGTGCGCCCGCATCCGCATATCAACCTCGCTACGGTGACTTGGCTGTTTCAGGGCGCGATCGAGCATCGCGACAGCTTGGGCACCTTCTCCACTATCCGTCCCGGTACTGTGAATTTGATGACGGCTGGCCGGGGCATCGTGCATTCCGAACGCAGCCCGCAGAACCTGCGCACCGAAGGGCCGCAGCTCTACGGGATGCAGACGTGGCTCGCACTGCCCGATGGGCAAGAGGAGATAGATCCTGCGTTCGAGGCCGTGGCTAAGCTGCCGGTGATTGAGGACAATGGCGCGAAGGCCACTGTTATCATGGGCGATCTGTGGGGCCGCCGCGCGGACACCACCTGCCATGCCGAAACGATCTACGCCGAAATCGTGCTCGGCCCCGATGGAGCCATACCAATCGATGCCGGTGCGGACGAACGTGCGCTCATGCTGGTTGGCGGACAAGCTGCCATCGACGGGCAACCGCTGACCGAATTCGAACTGACCGTGTTGAAGCCCGGCGCGGAAATGACTTTGCGCTCGGCCAAAGGTGCGCGAGTCATGTTGTTGGGCGGGGAAGCCTTTGCCACCAAGCGCCACGTCTGGTGGAATTTCGTCAGCAGCGACCGGGATCGGATCGAGCAGGCGAAAGACGACTGGAAAGCGGGTCGTTTCCCGCAAGTGCCCGGCGATAGCGAAGAGCATATTCCGATACCCGGCACGCCCAAAACCGTCAGCTATCCCTGAGGCATCGAGGAAAACCCGCATGAACTTCACCGATAAAACGATCTGGATCACCGGCGCATCGAGCGGGATTGGCAAGGCACTGGCTACCGAATGGGCGGACAGGGGCGCACGGCTGGTGCTTTCCGGACGGAACGAGGACCGGTTGGCGGAGGTTGCCGCCTCGCTCGACACCGAAACGCTGGTGGTCCCGTTCGACGTGCGGGACGATGCTGCGATGCAGCAGGCGGTCGCCCATGCGGTCGGTTGGCATGGCCGGGTGGATGTCTTCGTAGCCAATGCCGGGATTTCCCAACGCAGCCGGGCGCAGGACACTGCAATGAAGGTCTATCGCGAAATTATAGAGATCGATCTGTTGGCGCAGATTGCCAATGTGCAGGCACTGCTGCCGCATATGACCAGCAGCGCTTCCGCCATCACACCTGCCGCACTGGTGTTCATATCCTCCATCGCCGGCAAGGTCGGCGTGCCGCTGCGTACAGCGTATTCAGCCGCGAAGTTCGGGCTAATCGGATATGCCGATGCGTTGCGTGCAGAACTTTCGCAAAGCCATATCGGCGTGCATGTCGTCGCCCCGGGATCGGTCGCCACCGACGTGGCGCGCAATGCCCTTGCCGCAGACGGATCGCGGCGCGGCGTCAGCGATCATGTGATCGATAACGGCATTCCACCGGCCGACGCGGCACGTACCATCGTTGACGGTATCGCTGCCGGTACGCGCGAGATTATCGTCGCGCAGGGCGCAGAAGCAAAGCTGGGTGAAATGCGCCGGACACCCGATGCACTGTTCGACCAGATGGCCGGGATGGTGGCCGAAGGTTACATGGACAAGATGGAGGCCGGCTCGTGAGCGCGCTCGACCTTGGCCAGCAGACCCGCGTCAAACTGTCCAACGGCATCGAGCTCGATGTGCTGGATACCGGCACGCCGACTGGTATGGACGGCGCGGGCGAAACGCTGATCTTCCTCCACGGCTTTCCCGAAAGCCATCGGACATGGCGGCACCAGATCGCCCATTTTCGGGATCGCTACCGCTGCATCGCGCCCGATCAGCGCGGCTATCGCGGATCGTCCAACCCGCAGGAACCGGACGCTTACACGCCGGACAAGCTGATCGGCGATGTCTTTCTGCTCGCGGACGCGCTGGGTGTGGGGAAGTTCACCATTGTCGGGCACGACTGGGGCGGCGCGATTGCGTGGGGTGTGGCGTTGCTCGGGCAAGGCATCCGGGTCGAACGCGCGATCATCGCCAATGCCCCCCATCCGGCCATTTTCGGCAAGCTGCTCCACACCCATCCTGGCCAGCGCGAAGCGAGCCAGTATATTCGCGCCTTCCGCGATCCAGCGAATGACCCCCAAACGCGTGAGCACGGTCTGAAGTGGATACTGCAAAAAGTGGTGAAGTGGGATCGCCCCGGCGAGATGGAGCCAGAGGAACGCGATACTCTGCTAGAAGAATGGCGCAATCCGGATACCGCCATTGCGATGCTGAACTGGTACAGGGCAAGCCCTATCGAAGTACCGGCGATGGACGAACCGTTCGAACTGCCCGCAACCTATGCCGCACCTGTTTTGCCCAAGCTATCCATTCCCACATTGGTCATCTGGGCACTGGACGACCTGGCTCTACCGCCGGAAAATCTGGACGGTATGGAAGACATAATCGACGACCTGACTATCGTGAAAGTACCCGATTGCGGGCATTTCGTCCCGTGGGAGGCGCCCGATGCAGTCAATGCAGCGATGGATACATTTCTGGCAGGGATCTAAATTCGGCTTTGCAAGCTGGATTCGGCTCTCCCCCCCTTTTTCCGCTCATCCTGAGATTGTCGAAGGATTGTCCTTAGCTTTCGGCACTTGCGTCAGCAAAAGAGAAATACGATCCTTCGACAAGTTCAGGATGAGCGGGTCTGGTGCACTGGTGTCGTTTGTCAGACACTGTCGATCTGACCTATCCAGACGTTCCCTACTCGCCGAACCAGTCCACCCATACCCCATGCGGGTTGGATTGGGCCAGCAGCACATCTTCCGCCCCGCCCGGCCAGTAGCGAACGCGCAGTTCATGGGCGAAGGTCCGGCGGTTGGTTTCCAGCGTCAGCCAGGCGAGCGGGCCACCGGCGGTTGCGCGGGTGGCTGCCTGGGCGACGGCACGGGTGATCCGTTCGCGGCCCTCTGGCGGAAGGTATTGCCAAACGATGGAATGGAACAGCACCCGGGTGACGCCCGTTTGGGACGGCCGCGCGAGTTCGCGCTCGACCCAATCCTCGCCCGACATCCGCTCCACATTCGGCGCGCGTTCGGTAGCCATCGCGATCGCCGCGTCGATCCGGCCCATTCGCGCGGTCATTTCGGGCCAGACGTAACTCTTCAACCGCATGGCCGCTTCCGGATCCGTCAAGTCTACGGGCGCAACATCGCACCCCCTGATCGAGGCGATCTCTACATCGACGGCGGGCGGCGGGTTACCGCGCCATTCCGGCGCAATCAGCACGGGCGATTTTGCCGGCCCCACGGTCACGCCGCCAAGATCGTAGCGGTAGCGGTCCATCATCGTATTCACGCCCGCGCTGGCACCCAGTTCCAGCATTTCGAAACGTGCCGGCACCCTCTCGGCCAGCCATAACAGGCCCGCCATTATACTGGCGGATCGCCCGGCCTCGTTCGTCTGCGGAGGTCCGTCGAGCCACGGCAGAAGGCGCGTGTCGTAAGTCTGGACCAGTTCGCAGACCAGCTCGTCCACCGCAGCCTGCCGTGTCAGCCGCCCGGCATAGACTTCCTCCAACCGCCGGTCCTCTCCCGTTACCAGCAAATTGTGCAGGCCGCCGTGGATACGCAGCGGCATCGCGTCTTCCAGGGTCAGCCCCTGCCAGTTCGTCATTCTGCGGCCGACCGCGGTTTCGCTGTCCAGCACCGGTAGCAAGGCGCGGATCACACGGGCGGTGCCGGGCGCGCCGCCGTTCTCGGCATGTCGCGCCTGCCACTCGATAGCCTCGGGAACGCTCGCCATATGCATCACCGGTGCGTCGTTTGTGTCGCTGCGTGCTGCCATCTCGCGTTGCCCTTTTGCTGGCCAGTCCCTAAGTCGCGCCGGACATGGATACCGCGCTGACTTTCGCCATACCCAAGGGCCGCATTCTGGACGAGGCGTTGCCTGTTATGGCGCGTGCCGGAATCGTGCCGGAAGATGCCTTCCACGACAAGGCCAACCGCAGCCTGACCTTCGGCACCACGCGGCCGGACATGAATCTGATCCGGGTGCGCGCCTTCGACGTGGCGACATTTGTGGCGCATGGCGCAGCGCAGGCTGGCATTGTGGGATCGGACGTGATCGAGGAGTTCGATTATTCGGACCTTTATGCCCCCGTCGATCTCGATATCGGGCATTGCCGCTTGTCCCTCGCCAGCCCTGCCGGCGGCTCTGTGCCCGTGGTGGGCAACACCCATGCAAGGGTTGCAACCAAATACCCCAATCTCACGCGTCGCCATTTCGAGAAGCTCGGCGTGCAGGCCGAATGCGTCAAGCTGAACGGAGCGATGGAGATCGCCCCCAGCCTCGGGCTGGCAGGCCAGATCGTCGATCTCGTATCGAGCGGGCAGACGCTGAAGGATAACGGGTTGGTGGAAACCGATCGCATCATCGACATATCAGCCCGGTTGATCGTCAACCGTGCCGCCCTCAAAACCGATCGGCGTGTGGCTGAGCTGGTGGAGGCATTTCGCGGTGCCATCGCGGAAGGTGCCGCCTGATGCGCCGTCTCAATACCGCCGATGACGGCTTCGAAAAGGCGTTCGCCCGCGTCGTCGACCAGCGGCGGGAAACCGCCGACGATGTAGCACAGGATGTGCGCGGCATACTCGGCACGGTGCGGATGCGCGGTGATGCGGCGCTGGCCGAATATACCGCCCGTTTCGATCATCACGATTTGGCGACGCCGGACGATTGGCGAATTGAGGCCGGGGCCTGCGAACAGGCCTATGCCGAACTCGATGCGGAATTGCGCGACGCCCTGGACTTGGCCGCTGCCCGCATCCGCGACTATCACACGGCGCAGCTTCCCGAAGACCGCGACTATACAGACGATGCCGGTGTCAGGCTGGGCGCGAAATGGACCGCTGTCGATGCGGCCGGTCTGTATGTGCCGGGCGGCCGGGCGGCGTACCCGTCATCCCTGCTGATGAACGCAATCCCCGCGCGCGTCGCCGGGGTAGAGCGGTTGGTGGTCGTGACGCCGACGCCCCATGGCAAGATCAATCCATTGGTACTGGCCGCCGCGCATATTGCGGGTGTGGACGAATTGTGGCGCATCGGCGGGGCGCAAGCGGTGGGCGCGGTTGCCTATGGAACGGACCGGATTGCCCGTGTCGATGTGGTAACCGGCCCCGGCAATGCATGGGTCGCAGAGGCCAAGCGCCAGCTTTACGGCGTGGTCGGCATCGACATGGTTGCCGGTCCAAGCGAAATCCTTGTGGTCGCCGACGGTGCGAACGATCCGGACTGGATCGCTGCCGACCTGCTGAGCCAGGCCGAACACGATCCCACCAGCCAGTCCATTCTGATTACCGACGATGCGAAATTCGCCGACCAGGTGGAAGATTGCGTGGACTTGCAGACCAGCACGCTGTCGACCGCAAAAATTGCGCGCGAAAGCTGGAACGCGAACGGCGTCATCATCGTGGTGCGCGATATGGCCGAGGCGCCTGCGCTCGCCAACCGGCTGGCGGCGGAACACGTGGAACTGGCAATCGATGGACCGGAAGCGATGTTCGCGCATATCCGTCATGCGGGCAGCGTCTTTCTGGGCCGGAACACGCCCGAAGCTATCGGCGATTACGTTGCCGGACCGAACCATGTATTACCAACCGGACGGCGCGCCCGTTTCGCCAGCGGACTGTCGGTACTGGACTTCATGAAACGCACCAGCTTCATCTCGGTGAGCGACGAAGGGCTTGCCGCCATCGGACCCGCCGCCGTCACCCTCGCTCGCGCCGAAGGGCTTCCTGCCCATGCCAAATCCGTGGAGTTGCGGCTGAAATGAATTCCCCAAAACGTTCCCAGGCCCGCTCTGCCGCGCGCCTTGCTGCCGTACAGGCGCTGTACCAATTACATATGGAAGGCACCGCCATGACGCGGTTGCTCGATGAATTTCATCAGCACCGCCTGGGCCGCGAGATCGAGGATGGCGAACATTACGCCGATGCCGAAGTGGAGTTTTTCGACGATCTGGTGACGGGCGTTGCAGCGCGGCGCGAAGAAATCGACGCTGCCCTGACCGCGAAGCTGGCGGGCGGCTGGACCCTCGCCCGGATGGACAAGACCATGCTGCAGGTCCTGCGCGCCGGAGCCTACGAACTGATGGCCCGCGCAGACGTACCTTTGGGCACCGCCATCAGCGAGTACGTGGATGTCGCCAAAGCCTTTTTCGACGACCGCGAAGCGAAGTTTGTCAACGGCATCCTCGATGCGGTAGCAAAGGAAGCACGCAAACCAGATTAATGCGCGGTTCATCTACCGACATGTCTTAATCTTGAAAACATGGGAGAATTGACATGCGCCGGACTTCTTTGATCGCTTTTGCAACAGTTGGAATAATGATTGTTCCTGCCGCAACGGTTTCCGCGCAGGGTGTCGATACCCCCGGTGATGCCTTCCGCTCCGGCCCGGCCAGTGCGTTTGCCAGCCGTCCGGCGGACGCACTTGCTTATGGCGGGACATGGGGCAGCAAGGCAGGCGCCGAATTTGATCGCGA
Organism: Alteripontixanthobacter maritimus; assembly: GCF_003340475.1. Taxonomy (NCBI): domain Bacteria; kingdom Pseudomonadati; phylum Pseudomonadota; class Alphaproteobacteria; order Sphingomonadales; family Erythrobacteraceae; genus Alteripontixanthobacter; species Alteripontixanthobacter maritimus. The sequence continues at coordinate 1,653,582 of NZ_QBKA01000002.1, forward strand.
GTGGACAAACTACAAAGCCCTGCAGCGAAGCCGCGACGCTACAGCCATCGCGCAGTTCCTGGTGGAAAAGGCGAAGGATGGCCGCGTCTGGGCCATGCGCGAGGCTGGCGCGTTTTATGCCGGACGCTTTGGCTTGGCCAACCATCCGGACAAGGCGCTGTACTGGTTCCATCAGGCCGCTATCAACGGTGACGAACAGGCTGCTGCAGTTGTCGGCACCGCATTCGCCCGCGGTATTGTGGTCGAACAGGATGAGCAGCTCGCGCGGTTCTGGTTGCAACGCGCTATCGACGGCGATGACCGCAAGACCCGCCTTGATGCCGCGAAAGTGCTGGCTTCGCTCTAAACGGTCAAACCCGCGTGAACAGTATTGGCGGCCCTTGCCGCGTCGGGTAGATGGCGGCGCATGCCGTCCTTCGACGAACGTACATTTATCGCTGCGCTGCGCGGCATTGCGAACCATCCGGCCGCGCGCGGGCTGGGTGATGATGCCGCTGCGCTGGAGTTTGGCGGCGAGACGCTGATCCTGACGCATGACGTGATGGTGGAAGGGGTGCACTATCTCGCTTCGCAGGACATGGCCGATGTCGCGTGGAAGCTGGTGGCGACCAACCTGTCCGATCTCGCTGCGATGGGCGCGCAACCCATGGGCGTGTTGCTCGGCCATATGCTGGGGCGGGACGATGCGGCGTTCATCGAGGGATTGCGGCAAGCGCTCACGGTGTTCGGTGTTGCACTCCTTGGCGGCGATACGGTCGGGTCCGGAAACGAAAACACCCCGCGCGCGCACGGGCTGACCGCTATCGGACGCGCAACCCATACACCTGCCCCCTCGCGCAGCGGCGCGCAGATAGGCGACATCATCTGGCTGTCCGGCCCGGTGGGTGCGGCGATGATGGGTTTCGAAGCAGTCCGTGACGCGACGGGCGAACCGAGCGGCGCTTTCCGCCGGCCCGTTCCGCTGCTTGACGAAGGCCGTGCGCTTGCCCCCCATGTCACCGCCATGATGGACGTTTCTGACGGGCTGCTGCTGGACGCCACACGGCTGGCGGAAGCGAGCGGCGTAACCCTCTCGCTCGACCGGATGGCGGTGCCCCTAAGCGCGCCCGAGGCTCGGCGGGACGATGCCTTGCGCTGGGGCGATGATTACCAACTGCTTGTGACAATTCCCCGAGGCGTCGAGCCTCCCATACCGATGCACGCCATCGGCACGGTCGTCGCCGCATCCGATGTGCCGCTCTTGCTTGATGGCCAGCCCCCTGCCCTTGGAACGTCGCTCGGCTACGAGCATGGGACATAGCGCGCCGACATTGCTCACCATCAGCAAAGCGCTTGCATCGCAAGCCTGCCTGCCATAGCCACCGGCACTTGCATGACCTGCAATAGCGGGCATCGAGGATAATCTATCAAAGGGAGGGGGGATCTGTGAATCTCGTACTTATCTCAATCGGGCTCGGTTTACTCGCCATCGTGTATGGCTTCGTAACCAGCCGCCAAGTGCTCAATTCGGGTGCCGGCAATGAACGTATGCAGGAAATTGCGGGCGCGATCCGCGAAGGTGCGCAGGCCTATCTCAAACGCCAATACACCACCATCGCCATCGTCGGCGTGGTGGTTGCTATCCTCGTCTACCTCTTCCTCGATATGCCGCGCGGCGGCGCGCCTATTTCTGCAATCGGTTTTCTGATCGGCTCGATCCTGTCTGGCGTGGCAGGCTTTATCGGAATGAACATTTCGGTTCAGTCCAACGTCCGTACGGCTGCGGCCGCGCAAAGCGGGCTGCAGCAAGGCCTCACGCTGGCGTTCCGCGCCGGTGCGATCACCGGTATGCTGGTGGCTGGCCTCGCGCTGCTGTCGATTGCCGGGTTTTTCTATGTGCTGACGGCGGTCATGGGTCTTCCCGCAAACGACCGCGAAGTAATTGACGCATTGGTGGCGCTTGCCTTCGGTGCTTCGCTCATTTCCATTTTCGCGCGGCTAGGCGGCGGTATCTTTACCAAAGCGGCCGATGTTGGCGCCGATCTGGTGGGCAAGGTCGAGGCGGGCATTCCCGAGGATGATCCCCGCAACCCCGCCGTGATCGCCGACAACGTTGGCGACAATGTCGGCGACTGCGCCGGTATGGCCGCCGATCTTTTCGAAACCTACGTGGTCACGGTTGGCGCAACGATGGTGCTGACGGCGCTGTTGCTGACGGGCCTTGGCGATCTGCTCATCCCGATGATGGCGTTGCCGCTGCTGATCGGCGGCGTTTGCATCGTTACCAGCATCATCGGCACTTACGCCGTAAAGCTGGGCAAGAGTGGCAAAGGGGCGACCAACATTATGGGGGCCATGTACAAGGGCTTCCTGCTGACCGCAGTCCTGTCCATCCCGGCCATCTTCTTCGCCATGTGGCTGGCCCTTGGCGACATGAACATGGTCATCGGCGGCGAGAACCTCGCCAATGTTGATCCGGGCGCTCCGCTGGCTGAAGAAGGCACCTCGTCCATCGCCGGGTTCACCGGCTGGTCGCTGTTCGCCAGCTCCATGGTCGGCCTTGCGCTGACGGGTCTGATCATCTGGATTACCGAATATTACACGGGCACCAATTACCGCCCGGTCCGCTCCATCGCCAAGGCTTCGGAAACGGGCCACGGCACCAATGTGATCCAGGGTCTGGCTATCAGTCTGGAGTCGACAGCATTGCCAACGCTGATGATCGTGATCGGCATCATCGTGAGCTACCAGTTCGCCGGCCTCATGGGCATTGCCTATGCCGCGACTTCGATGCTGGCGCTGGCCGGCATGGTCGTGGCGCTGGATGCTTACGGTCCCGTGACCGACAATGCCGGGGGCATTGCCGAAATGGCGGGCCTTGATGAAAGCGTGCGGGAAAAGACCGACGCGCTGGATGCAGTGGGCAACACCACTAAGGCCGTGACCAAGGGTTACGCGATCGGTTCCGCCGGCCTTGCCGCGCTGGTGCTGTTTGCCGCCTACACGGCCGATCTGGCGGAGTTCTTCCCCTTGCTCGATGTCGATTTCAGCCTTGAAAACCCGTACGTCATCGTCGGGCTGCTGCTGGGCGGGCTCTTGCCCTACCTGTTCGCGGCCATGGGCATGACGGCCGTGGGCCGCGCGGCGGGCGATGTAGTGAAGGACGTGCGTAACCAGTTCGCTAACGACAAGGGCATCATGGAAGGCACCAGTCGTCCCGATTACGCTCGCACGGTTGACCTCGTCACCAAGGCGGCGATCAAGGAGATGATCGTTCCATCGCTGCTTCCAGTGCTTGCACCGATCGTGGTCTATTTCGCGATCAACCTCGTTGCAGGCCAAGCAAACGCTTTCGCTGCGCTGGGTGCTTTGCTGCTGGGCGTGATTGTCGGCGGCCTATTCGTGGCACTGTCCATGACCGCAGGTGGCGGCGCTTGGGACAATGCCAAGAAGTACATCGAAGACGGCAATCACGGCGGCAAGGGTTCAGAAGCCCATCACGCAGCCGTCACTGGCGATACCGTGGGCGATCCTTACAAGGACACCGCGGGTCCGGCCGTGAACCCGATGATCAAGATTACCAATATCGTGGCGCTGCTGTTGCTCGCCGCGCTGGCAGGCGGAGGGGCCTGACGGCAGACGCACAAGCCGCGTGCGGTCCGTCAATGACGGCTCGCTCTTGATCGGAAAACCCCGCCCGAAACCATTCGAGCGGGGTTTTCAGTTGCAGTTCAGGAAAAATCCAATATTCATGAGCTTATCGAGCTTTGCAGACGATTAGCTCCCGTCATGCGTGCCGCGTTCTTCTGAACAGCTTGGCCGCAGCGCCGGGGTTTGCGGGGCATCCAACAGGATGGAATAGGGGTCCATATGTCTATCAAGAAATTCGCACTTCGCGGCGTCAGTACAGCCGCGCTCTCACTGGCGGCTGTCGGCATGCTACCCGGCGTCGCCGCGACGTCCGCCATCGCGCAGGACGCGCCGCCGCAGGTAGCTGCCACGATCGATGGCCGTATTCCGGTTGCCGAATTCGTCAAGGCACCAAACATGAAGAACGTGTCCATGTCGCCCAAGGGTGACAAGATCGCGTACCTGACCGGTAAGGACGGGCGCGATGTACTCGTCGTACTCGACCTGACAACGATGAAGGAAACGCCGATTCTCGCCGCTGAAGAAGCCCGCGAGGCCGGTGACCGTACCATGACCGGGTTTCGCTGGATCGGGAACGATCATGTCGTCATGACCATTATCAGCCGCGAAAATCTGGGTGGCGGTCTGTCCGACTTCCGGCGGCTGGTGGCCTTCGATACGAAATCGGGCAAATCGGTACAGCAGGCCTGGCGCGATGCCGGCGGCGATGCGGGCGTTATTCTCTATGCCGATCACGATACCGGTAAATATCTGTTGCAACGCGATTCCGTAGCCAACAGCACCGAACGCTGGGGGTTCCCGGAAGTCGTCGAAGTCGATGTCGATACCGGCAAGTTCAAGATGGTCCAGCGGACCAATCCGGTCGTGCGCGGCTGGTCTGCCGATTCCAACGGCAACATTCGCGCCGGTTACAGCAGCGATCGCGATAACGGGAAGTTCCGTATGCTGTATCGCGGTGAGAACGAGCGCAACTTCAAGACCGTCTACAACGAAGCTGACGACACCTTTACTGGCTCGCTGCCAACGCCGGACCTGTTCATTCCAGGAACCGATACCGCCTACACCACCTCGCGCCATGAAGGGTACGAAAAGGTCTACAAGGTGGACATGAAGACGATGAAACTGTCCGAACCCGTGTTCGAGACGGAAGGGTTCGATGTTGGCGGGCTGGCCGTGGATGGCAATGAAGGCAAATTGCTCGGCTATCGCACCTTCGACGGTACGCGCGATACCGTGTTGCTGGATGAAACGCTGAAGACTGTGGATGGCTTCATGGAAGACTTCTTCGGCAAGGGCGAGGCATCTGTCATCGACTGGAACGAGGATAAAACCAGGTTTCTGGTTTATGCCGGCGTCAACAAGCGCAATGGCGGATATTATTTGTTCGACGCGCCATCAGGCAAGATGCAGCTCCTGAACTGGGCCCGTACGGCGCTGAAGGATGCACCGAAGAACCCTGTAAAGGCTGAATGGTACACTGCCAGCGACGGCGTGAAGATACAGGCAATCGTGACTTATCCGCGCCACCGCATGGGTCAAAAGAACCTGCCGGTGGTGGTCATGCCGCATGGCGGTCCGTTCGGGGTGCTGAGCGCCACCAATGCCGCCGAGCCATGGGGTCAGCCGCTGGCTGAGCAGGGTTACGTCGTGATCCAGCCGAACTACCGGGGTTCGGGCGGTTACGGGCGCGAGTTCGAGGAATTGGGCCGCCAACCCGGCGGTTACGGCAAGCGGATGCAGGACGATCTGAACGACGTTCTTACCTATTTCGGTGAGAAGGGCGTCATCGACCCTGACCGCGCCTGCATCATGGGTTGGTCCTATGGCGGCTATGCCGCATCGCGCGGCGCCCAGCGCGATCCGGAAGTATGGGACTGCGCCATTGCCGGCGCCGGCGTGCACGACATGGCGCTGATGAACAAATGGGATGCGGAAAACCTTGGCCGTTTCAGCAGCGGTTTCCAGGCAACATCGGATGATCCGGACGGCATTTCTGCCGCCAAGAATACCGATGGCCCCTGGGCTCCAATCCTGATTGTCGCGGCAAAGCGTGATGCGCGTATTCCCATGGAACAGGCAGAAGTGCTCGTTTCCAACCTGAAGAAATCGGGCAAGGTGGAAGGTAAGGACTTCCGCTACATCGTGCAGGAACAGGGCACGCATAACCTGCCCTATGATGATGTGCACATTCAGTGGATCGAGGAATCGCTGGCCTGGCTGGAGAAATACAACCCGGCCTACATTCCTTCCGATGGCGACCAAGCGCCTGCGCTTATCAAGTTCGACTGAACTGGATACACTGCACGGTGCTGCGGGCCTGACCCGTCAGGCCTGATAAGACGACAAGATGTGGGGGCGCTGCCGGAAATGGCAGCGCCCCTTTTCGCGCCGCAACTGCCAGCAGAACGCTGGTTAACGGCATTGCAACCCTCCTGCGTCACAGTCCCTGCCTCACGGCTTTCGGGCATGACAAAGGAACTTCCGCGCATGGAACAGACCGCAGACTGGATCGCCGCTACAGGCGATGGCGGTGTCATGCGGGTGGTCGATCCGGACCTATTGCGGAGCAATGCGTTCCGCGCGGAGTGGGACGCGCTCGCCGCCAATGCCAGCGAACCGAACCCATTTTTCGAAAGTTGGTATTTGCTGCCATCGCTCGATTTGTTCGACGTACTCCGCAAAACCCGCATCCTGGCCCTGTACAATAATGACGGCGGAAGCGAACGGCTGGTCGGCCTGTTCCCTGTCGGAAGCAATTTCGACTATTACGGTTACCGTCTGCCGCACCTCTTCACCTGGTCGCACGCCAATATCTTCCTCGGCACGCCGTTGGTCGCCGCCGGTTTCGAACATGCTTTCTGGGGCGCGCTACTGGATTGGGCAGACCGGAACGCGGCGTTGGCACTGTTCCTGCACTGCCCGGATATACCTGCCGACGGTCCTATCTTCGCCGCCTTGCGCGATGTCGCCATCCGCCATTCCCGCCCCGCCGCCATCGTCCAAAGCTATGAGCGTGCATTGCTGAAATCGGACGATGACGCGGAAAGCTACTTCGCAGCCAGCGTCAACGGCAAGCGGCGTAAGGAATTCCGCCGACGGGCCAAGCGCTTTGCCGAAGGTGGCGAAGTTTCGCTGGAGCAAACGCGTGGCGACGAGGGTATCAGCGATTGGCTCAAGGAGTTCCTCGCCTTGGAGCAAGCGGGCTGGAAGGGCGACGAAGCGTCCGCTCTCGCCTGCTGCGACAAGACTACCGCGCTATTTCGTCAGACCATGATGGCAGCGGCAAACCTTGGCCGATTGGACCGCGTAACCTTGCGGCTCGACGGTAAAATGGTGGCCGGCTTGCTGACCGTTACGGCAGGATCGGGCGCGTTTTCCTACAAGACCGCTTACGACGAGGCTCATGCCAAGGCTTCGCCCGGTGTCATGTTGCAGCGGCACTATCTGGAAACGCTGGCCGATCCGGTGCTCGACTGGACCGATAGCTGCGCGGCGCCGGACCATCCGATGATCGATCACTTCTGGCGCGAAAGGCGGCCCATGGTGCGGGTCAGCATTCCTGTTGGCGGTTCCATGCGGCAGGCTATCGCGCGCGGTATCATTAGGCAGGAAACCGGTCGGCCGGTGGTTGGGGCGCTGGATGTGTTGCTGGAAAAGCCCCAGACGCTGACTGTGGAGCGTGCCCGATGAACGCCGTTTCGCCCATTATCGCCGAAGCCCGAACCGGCCGCCCGGTTTTCAGCCCCGCAGCACGCGCCACTTTCGCCGAAAATTATCCTGAACAGCCACATATCCTGCCGCACGCGCTGGCGAGGCACGATCTGCTGACGCTGGACGCGCTGGCCGAACTTGCCGGGCAGCTTCCCCCGATGTCGATCGAGTATAACCGTGGAGACCTGCCGATCGGTGTCGATGACAAGCCGGAAGCGACCGGGCTTTCGATCGAGGATACCATTCGGCACATCGCGGCCAGCAATAGCTGGGCGGTGCTTAAGAATATCGAACAGGTGCCGCAATATGGCGGGTTGCTGCATGGTCTGTTGACCGAATTGCAGACCGAGATCGAGCGGGCCACCGGGGCCATGTTACGTCCGCAGGGTTTCGTGTTCATCTCCAGCCCGGATGCGGTCACCCCGTTCCATTTCGATCCGGAACACAACATCCTGCTGCAATTGCGCGGCAGCAAGGTGATGACCCAGTTTCCGGCCGGCGACACCCGGTTCGTCGCGGATGAATTTCATGAGCAATATCATTCGGGCGGTCCGCGGGAGCTGACCTGGAACGACAGCTTTGCCGAACATGGTCGGCCTTTCGCGCTTCGCCCGGGCGAAGCTCTGTATGTGCCAGTCATGGCGCCCCACTTTGTGCGTAACGGGGCAGACAGCTCGGTTTCGCTGTCGATCACCTGGCGCAGCGACTGGAGCTTTAACGAGGCAGACTCGCGCGGAATGAACCGGATACTGCGCCGCCTTGGCTTTGCCCCCGCCGCGCCAGGCCGGTTCCCACAGAGCAATCGCCCCAAGGCGCTTGCATATCGGGCGTTGCGAAAGCTTGGCCTCACCGATTGACGAGGCGATCTGCGCGCAGCATGGCGGCGCGATGAACACGGTTCCAACAGACGAAAACCCTTCAAACGAACAGCTTGTCGCGGGTTTGACCGCTTTACTTACCGTAACGCGCGACGCCGAGAACAGTTTTACCGGTAAGCCGCAGCCCGGCGGCATGGGGCGCGTGTTCGGCGGGCAAGTAATAGCGCAGGCATTGCAGGCGGCGCAGGCCACTGTTGGCGAGGACCGCGCGGCCCATTCGCTTCACGCATATTTCCTGCGCGGCGGGGAAGAGGGTCCAGCCATACACTACCAGACCGCTCGCGATCTCGACGGACGCAGCTTCGCCAACCGCCGCGTGGTCGCTACCCAGGGCGACGCGCCGATCCTCAACCTGACCGCCAGTTTCCAGCGTCCGGAAGACGGCATGACGCATCAGGCGGCCGCCATGTCCGATGCGGTCCCGCCCGAAGACCTGCAGCCTGACATGGAGCAACGCGCGAAGCTGGTCGATCAGTTCGGCGGCAAGATGTCCGAGGCGCAACGGCGGCTCGTCCTGCGCCCTCGCCCCATCGAAATGCGCACGATGGACAAGCTGCACTGGATGAACAGCGAACCCAAGGCACCCGTCGCCCATAGCTGGTTCCGCACAGTAGCCCCGCTCCCCGATATCAGCGCCAATCCTGCCAACGCCGCGCTGCACCGTGCCGTCATCGCCTATGCCAGCGATTACACGCTACTTGGTACCGCTGCCCTGCCCCACGGCCTCAGCTGGATGCGCGGCGAGCTGGTCGGGGCCAGCCTCGACCACGCAATCTGGTTCCACCGTCCCGCACGCGCGGACGAATGGTTGCTCTACGTCACAGAAAGCCCTTGGAGCGGCAGTGGGCGCGGCTTCAACCGAGGCAGCATCTTCGACCGCGAGGGTCATCTGGTGGCAAGCGTTGCGCAGGAAGGCATGATGCGTAAACGCAAGGCGAAAACGGACTGAAACAGGTTCCGGAAGGCGCAAATCCTTAGACGTATATCCCGTACTCCGGGGAGGATAGCCGCGCGAACCTATGCAAGTGTCACATGTTCTCCTAACGCCGATGTCGACAAGCAACCCCTGAAGCGACCTGCCATGCAAGATCCGGACAGCCAGAACTCCAAACCCACCATTGGTGCGTCCGATGCCAAGTCGGAAATCGCCCGGCTCACGACGTTGCTGGATCAGGTGCGCAGCGACCGCGAGGCTGATCGCCTTGCTGCCGAAGAGCGCGAAAGCCTGCTGGAGGCGATGATCGAGGTTGTACCGATCGGCGTTGTCTTCGCCGATGCGCAGGGCCGTATCATTCACGGCAACAGTGCAACGGAACGCATGGTGGGACATGCGGTGCTGCATTCGGCCGATACCGATTCATACGGGGAATGGGTTTCCTTCCACGCCGATGGCCGCCGGGTGGAATCTCACGAATATCCATTGGCCAAGGTAATCGTCGAAAAGGCCGATCATGCAGAACTGGATGTGCATTACCAGCGCCCCGACGGAACCAAATTCTGGATGCGGATAATCGGCGAACCGGTGCGGGGCTCGAATGGCGAACTGAATGGCGCAACAGTCGTACTTCTTGATATCGATCGCGAACGAAATTTGCAGCACGCCCAGGAAGTGCTGATTGCCGAACTGAACCATCGCGTTAAAAATGCCTTCAGCGTTACCCAGTCGATCGTGTCTCGCTCACTTCGAAATGAAAACGTCGCACCCGATCTCGACCAGCGCATCGACCGGCGGCTCAATGCCTATGCGAAAGCGCATGCCAGCCTGATCGGAAACACCTGGGGCTTCGCCAAGCTGGATGAAGTTGCGCGTGAAATCCTCGAACCGATCGCCGATCAGCGGGTGTCGATCGAGGGGCCTGACTTGGAGATGCCGTCGCGCACCGCCATCGCGTTTTCAATGGCATTGTACGAACTTGCTACCAATGCGGTAAAATATGGGGCTCTTTCCGACGAAGACGGCAGCGTATCGTTCACGTGGACAATCGATGACGGCGATACGGATCAACCGACAGTAACCATACTGTGGACGGAACGGGGCGGCCCGCCAGTTTCCAAACCAGATGCGAAGGGCTTTGGCACGTTTGTTACCGAACGCGCAATTATGGCCGAAACCAAAGGGACAGCCGAAACGTTCTTTTATCCTGAAGGCCTGGAATGGCGTCTTTCGATGCCCAAACCACAGGAGAGCGACACCTAACGTGACCAGCGATACCGAAAAAATGTTACGCGGCGACGAAACCGTAGGACCGCAATGTATCTTTATTGTCGAAGACGAGTTTTTGGTCGCATTTGAAATGGCCGACCTGCTGGAAGATCTCGGCTTCAACGTCGTTGGTCCTTCAGTTCATCTTGCAGATGCAATGGAGAAGGCGAGAACTGCGAAAATTGATGCGGCTTTCCTCGATGTGAACCTTGGCGAAGATAAAACCTCCAAGCCGGTGGCCGACATATTGCGTGAGCGAAAGATACCGTTTGTCTTTGTAACTGCTTATGATCGCAACGAAATCAGTTTTCTGATGTCGGATGATCAGGTGTTGAAGAAACCCATCACGAGCGAACGCCTGTTGTCGACCTTGCGCAAGGCGTTTCCGGATCTGGAAAAGAAGTAGGTACCACTCCGGTTTGTCGTAATGCGAACCTGGCCTGCGGTTATCCGCTGGTGTGGTAATAATCGTAGATCGTTTGTGCGACCGCCTCGCTTACGCCGGGCGCGCGCTGGAGGTCCTCCAGACTGGCAGCGCGAACCTTCCCGGCAGTTCCGAAATGCAACAGCAACGCGCGTTTGCGGGCGGGACCTACTCCCGGTATTTCATCGAGCGGACTGGCTGTGATAGCCCGGCTTCGTTTCGCCCGGTGGGCGCCGATCGCGAAACGGTGAACTTCGTCACGCCAGACCTGCAATTGGAACAGTACAGGCGAATTCGTCGGTAGCGTTTTTTCGCGGCCGTCGGGGAAGTGGAACACCTCTTTGCCCTCGCGCCCGTGGCCTGGCCCTTTCGCAATCGCGATTAGCGGAACGTCCTCGATCCCCAGCTCTTCCAGAGTATCGCGCACGCTGGACATCTGCCCCTTGCCGCCGTCGATCAGTACGAGATCCGGCCATACTGCATGTTCGCCGGTAGTCTCGCGATCTGGGTCATCCTTGATGGCGCGGGCGAACCTGCGCTCCATGACTTCGCGCATCATGCCGAAATCGTCATTCGTCTGCGCGGTCTTGATGTTGAACTTGCGATACTGGTTTTTGATGAAACCTTCTGGCCCGGCAACGATCATGCCGCCGACCGCTTTCGCCCCCTGAATATGGCTGTTGTCATACACTTCCACACGTTGCGGAATTTCGGGCAGCTCGAGAAACTCCGCCAGCTCGCGCATGGTGCGGGCCTTGGTTCCGCTTTCCGCCAGCCGCCGGTCGAGCGCTTCCGTCGCATTGCGCTGCGCCTGTTTCATCAGGTTGCGACGGTCGCCGCGCTGCGGAATGGAGATATCGACTTTCACTTCGGCCAGCGCCGCAAACGCATCCTCGATGACGTCCTGATCGGGCAGTTTACGGTCCACCAGAATTGTGCGCGGCGGCGGCACTTCCTCATAGAACTGGGTCAGCACATCGGCGAGCACCTGGGCTTCGTCCACCTCGCCGGTGTTGCGCGGGAAAAATGCGCGGTGGCCCCAGTTCTGCCCGCTGCGAATGAAAAAAGCCTGCACCACCATCTGGCCGCCCTTGGCGGCAAGCGCGAACACATCGGCATCGCCCACGCCGCTGGCGTTGATCGCCTGCGAACCCTGGATGAAGGTCGCCGCGCGCAGCCGGTCGCGCAGGATAGCAGCCGTTTCGAACTCCATGTCCTGCGCCGCCTTGGCCATCTGCTTTTCCAGATCGGCCTGCACCGCACCGGACTTTCCGCCAAGGAAGTCCTTCGCCTGTTTGACCAGCGCGTCGTAACCGTCTTCGTCGATGCGGCCCACACAAGGCGCACTGCATCGCTTGATTTGATACAACAGACACGGGCGGTCGCGGTTGCGGAAGAAACTGTCGGTGCAGGATCTGAGCAGGAACAGTTTTTGAAGTGCATTGATAGTGGCGGTGACTTTGCCCGCCCCGGCAAACGGCCCGTAATAATCACCCTTCGCCCGCCGTGCGCCGCGATGTTTGGAAATACGCGGAAACGCATGGTCGGCGCGCAGCAGGATGAAGGGGAAGCTCTTGTCGTCCCGTAACAGCACGTTGAACGGCGGACGGAACCGCTTGATCAGCTGCGCCTCCAGCAGCAGCGCCTCGGCTTCCGAATTGGTGGTGACGATCTCCATCGCACGGCACTGGCTGACCATGCGTTTTAACCGCGTGGTCAGGTTTTTGACCTGCGTATAATTCGCGACCCGCGCCTTCAACGCCCGCGCCTTGCCCACATACAGCACGTCACCGCGCGTATCGAGCATCCGGTACACGCCCGGCTTGTGCTTAAGCGTAGCAGCGACTTCGCGGATGGCCGCCACGCCCGCATCCAAGTCCGGCGTGGCGCTGGACACTGTGTAAGTCGCGCGCTCTTCCAGAAAGCGTTCGCTGCCACGCGGGTTATGCGGTGTTCCGGCGGGTGTGCGATCCATGATCGGCAAGATAGGCCGTGCGGTCGCCTATCTCAATCGCAGGGAGCGAATTTTGCGCAACGCTATCTCTGTGTTAGGTCCGGCAGGCAGGTCAAAAGGCCGCACCAATCGGTTTTGGGGATCGAATTTCCGGGGAGCAGCGGACTTGCGGCAGCTACAAGGCATGGATGCATCTTTCGTTGCGCTGGAAACGCGCAATTCGCCGATGCATATCGGGTCGTTGCTGATCTACAACCCAGCCACCGCACCGGGTGGGTTCGTGCGCTTCAAGGACATTCTCGCCTTTTTCGAGAGCCGGATGCAGCTGTCGCGCACCATGCGCCAGCGGCTCGTAAAGGTGCCGTTCGACCTCGATTATCCGTATTGGGTGGAGGATCCGGATTTCGACCTGGAATACCACGTTCGCCATATCGCCCTGCCCAAACCCGGCGACTGGCGGCAACTGTGTATTCAGGCCGCCCGCATCTTCGCTCGCCCGCTCGACCTGACGCGCCCACCGTGGGAATTCACCATTGTCGAGGGGCTGGAGAATATCGAAGGCGTTCCCGAAGGCAGTTTCGCCATGGTGACCAAGGTCCACCATGCTGCGATCGACGGGATGAGCGGGGTCGATCTGCTAGAAGCGTTGAATACGCTGGAACCCGACGCGCCGCCACCAGATACGCCGGATACGTGGCAGCCGGAACGCATTCCCGGCGCGCCCGAATTGCTCGGAAAATCCTATATGAGCGCGCTTACAAACCCTTTCAAACAGTTGGAAGTAGCTGCCAAAGCAGCGCCGGGACTGGCCAAAGCGATCAAGGGGCTGGCGACCAAGGACTTCAAGGTCAGCCGCGACATGATCGCGCCGCGCACACGCTTCAACAAGACGCTATCGAGCGCCCGCGTGGTCGAGGGCCGCAGCGTGCCGCTGGCCGATATCAAGGCGATCCGTATTCTGGCGCAAGACAGCAAGGTCAATGACGTGTTTCTCGCCATCGTCGGTGGGGCGTTACGCAAATACCTGCTGGCGAAGGACGATCTGCCCGATAGATCCCTGACCGCGATGGCGCCTATTTCAGTGCGCGAGAAGAACGAGAAAGGCGATATGGGCAATCAGGTCGCCGCCATGGTCGCGCAGCTAGGTACGCATATCGATGATCCGGCAGAACGGCTGGCCTATGTTACATCGAAAACCACGAATTCCAAGGCGATGACAAACGCGATCGGCGCGCGGAACATGACCGAGATCAGCAAGGTCAGCCCCGCGCTCTACATGGCGCTGGGGGCGCAGCTATATACCCGCCTTGGGCTCGCAAATCGCGTCAATCCGCCATTTTCCACCATCGTTACAAACGTGCCCGGCCCGCCCGTGCCGGTCTATTCCACCGGGGCGAAGCTGGAGAGCCATTTCGGGCTGGTCTGCCTTACCGACGGCATGGGCCTGGGTCATGTCGTGCAAAGCTATTGCGACGAAGCCACCATCAGCTTCACCGCGTGCCGCGATTTGATGCCTGATCCGGAATTCTATTCGCAGTGCATTCAAGACAGTTTCGAAGAACTGCGTGACGCGTCTCGTCAGGCAAACGGCAAGACCGCCCAACCCCGTTCAGGTTCGGCAAAGACCTCGTCCGCTAAAACAAATAAACCAAGCGCGGTTAAACCAAAGAAACCGGCATCGAAAACAGCGAAGAAGGCTGCGGTGCGTACGGCTCCTGCGAAGAAATCACCACGCAAGACAAACCCGGTAAAGACGGCAACGAAGGCTGCAGCCGGCAAGTCCGCCCTGAAAATTGCCAAGCCGAAGACTGCAAAGCCGAAAGCTGCCAGGAAATCCGGCGCAGCAGCAAAGAAAGCCACGACATGACCAATGCGACTACCGCGCCTGGGACCGGGCAGCCGTCCACGCAAACTACGGCCAAATATCCGCCGAATGTCGGGGCGCGTCCACCCAGCCGCTTGCTGGCGCTGACCGAACCGCACCGGGCGATGGCGGAATATGCATCGTTTCTGGCGCTGCGCCCTGCGCTGAACCTTTTGCCCCGGGGTGACGGGCACGGCGTGCTGGTCCTTCCCGGGTTCATGGCGGGTGACGGTTCGACCCGTCCCATGCGCAGATTACTCACACGGCTCGGCTACGATGTGGAAGGCTGGAAACTTGGCCGCAATGTCCGTGTGGACAACGCGCGAGTGGAGGCGATGGGCAAATGCGTGACCGAGCTGCACAAGCGCACCGGACAGAAAGTATCGATTGTCGGTTGGAGCCTGGGCGGTGTCTTTGCCCGCGAACTGGCCAAAATCATGCCCGAAAAGGTGCGTCAGGTCATTTCGCTCGGCAGCCCGATCAGCGACGATCGCGGTCACACCAACGCCGCGCGGCTGTTCGAATGGTTGAATGGCGAAAAGCCCGAACCGATGCAGCAGGGAAACTTCCAGCAATTGGCTGAGGCCCCGCCGGTTCCCACCACCTCGATCCTGACCAAGGGTGACGGCGTGGTCCACTGGCGCGGATCGGTGCAGAAACCGACCGATAACACCGAAAATATCGAGGTAATCGCCAGCCATATCGGCCTGGGCGTGAACCCGTCGGTGATGTACGCAATCGCAGATCGCCTCTCGCAGGTGGAAGGCGAATGGAGCGAATTCAGGCCTTCCGGGTTGGCACGGATGTTTTATCCGCGCTCTCGCTTGCATTAAAATATCGACTAACGGCTCGGTGATTTGCGCGGTTTTTAGAACATCTTGCGCAGATCGAACGATACTACGCGGCCGACCGGATCGATCAGGTCGGGCTGGTAGGCTAGCGGCACAAGGCCGTCACCATCGGTAACCTTGCGGCGACTGTCGAAGATATTGGAAACACTGAACGAAACACGCGTCCCCTTGAAGATACCCGGCTCCGGGCCGGTCAACCAAGTCTGCTGGGACAGGTCGATAAATGCACGGGCAGATACACTTGCCAATCCGTCGAAGGTAAGCTCGTCAACCTCGTACCCGCTGTCGTAATTTGCGTTCAATCTCACGCCGATGCCGTCGGTAAAAAACCCACCATTGAACTGCACCGTGTGCTTCGCCACTCCGCCACCACCCAGAGCGTCCCCGTCCAACAGATCGAGCCTGGGCCCGGCATCCGCGACAAGCGCATCGTTTCGCAATTCGAGCGAGTAATAGACGGAGGCATTCCAGCGCCCCGGCCCACCGCGCCGCATGCCGCCCCCACCGCCGCGACGTTGGCTGCGTGATTGACCGACTTGCTGGCCTTTTTGTTCGCTGCTCTGCTGTTCGGTTTTCGCGTGACCATCGGCCGGTTTTGCCGCGTCGCTGCCTGTCGCAGGAGGCTGTGGCGAACGGCCTTCCATCCGTCTCG
Source organism: Alteripontixanthobacter maritimus (assembly GCF_003340475.1). Lineage (NCBI taxonomy): Bacteria > Pseudomonadati > Pseudomonadota > Alphaproteobacteria > Sphingomonadales > Erythrobacteraceae > Alteripontixanthobacter > Alteripontixanthobacter maritimus. Next base: position 1,669,749 of record NZ_QBKA01000002.1, read on the forward strand.
CCATACGCGCGCTGGCTTCGTCGCTGCATAGCCTCGCCTGCAGCCGTCCGACCCGTTCCGGATCGACCTGCCCGTTATCGCCGCGCAGGCGCTCGAGCATTTGCGGAGGCAGCCGCAACACGGCCTCGCCATCACTTGCGCCATTCCCGCCCGAACCCGCTTCGGTATTGTCCCGGTTTAATTTCGCAGCGAGAGCGGCTGGCTCCATCGCGCAAACCTGCTGGCGTAAGGCGGCAAAACGATCCGGATCGAAAGGCATACCCCCCCTACGATTGCCGGCGCGCGCGCCATCGGCCCCATCATCGCGGGGGGAAGCTGTCGGACGGGCGGTCGTCGGTGCGCTTTGCGATGAATTGCTTTCGCTGCCGGTAGTCTGGCCATCCGTATCGGCTTGCCCACCTCGTGCACCACCTGGTCGCCCTCCACCGGGCGGTCGGCCCCCTCCGCTACCGCTGTCGTCTATCCGGCCGAACAGGTTCACCCCGAAACGCAGCCGCTCGCTATCCCGGCGGGCGAAAGTGACCGAGCGGCGATCCACGGCCAGCAGGCGGCCGGTCAGGTCGTCGCGCGTTACCCGGTCGGGAAAGGCCGCCTCGATAGTCGGCGTCAGCAGCGGGAACCCTTCCACCGTGTCACGCGAACTGTTGGCAAAATATTCCACGCTCAGCGATGTCCGGTCGAACCAGTCCAGTTGCAACGTCGCGCCCAGCTTCCAGTCTTTCTGTGTTTCCGCGCGAAGATCGGGGTTGCCGCCGGTGATTATGGTAGCGAGAGTGTTCGCTCCGGTGGCGAAATCGAAAACCGGGACATTGAACGTTTCGACGACCGGACTGCCCAGTACGGAAAGCCCCGGCGCTGCTTCGGCCACAATGCGCGTCGCGCTCAACGTCAACTTGTCGACCGGCTGCCAAGTCAGGCCGATATTGTAGTCCGTCAGCGTGCCGAAATCACTGAGCTCGTTGATCCCGGCACCCAATGAAAGGGTCAGGTCACCCAACCCCGCCAGTACGTCCTCGCGCCGGCTGGTGAGAGGAGCGACGAGCGAGACACCGCCCGACAGATCGCCACGTGAAAGGTCCGTTGGCGGACCGCCAAAGCGCGTATCCACGCTTTCGATGCTGGTATAGGAATATCCCGCATCGAAATTCGTACGGAGCTCTCCTGCGGGCAGGAACAACGGACGGCCGCGCGCGGTCAGCTTGGTGGAAATTGCGTCGGCCTGACTACGCGCCGTGTCGAACCCTGCATCCGGTACGGTTGGCAGGACGCCGTCTGGCGCGAGTGCTCCTGCGTCGACTGCGTCCTGCAGCGTGTTGCCCGGCCGCCTGCGGTCGATCTCGGTCTGCCCATCGGTGCGGCTGGCATTGAAGGTGGCGGCCATATCCCAGAAACCCAGCCGTTTGTTCAGCGCGCTGCCCAGCGTATAGGTCGTACTTTCGCTGCGCCGCTCCAGCGGGTTGTCGTCCAGCACGCGGATAGTCCCATTTCCCGCTGCATCCCGCAGGATCACTGTATCGAGGCCCGAAAGGCTGGTCGTTTCCGTCCGGTCGAGCCCGGCAGACAGTGTCAGCTGTCCACCTGCACCGCCGCCCAGACCGATCGAATAGGTCGCGTCGAGTTCGCCATTGTCGCTGCGGGAGGCAAGGCTGCGAAACGGGGCGGGATCGGGATCGGTGGCGACGTCGGACACGCTGCCTGCGGTCTGGATAATGTCGCGCTCGTTTTCGGTCAGCAGGCTGCTGCCATTATATTCTGCGGCAATATTCATGCGGCGCGGTCCGTCGATCGTCAGCAGCGACGCTTCTACTTCGGAAGACAGCCGCCCCCCGGCGGTGGGGGTGGACAGGCCGAGTTCCAGTTCACGACTGGCGAAATTATCCTTCAGGATGAAATTCAATACGCGTTGGTCGGGCGAAAAACCGTATTCCAGCGCCACTTCCTCGGGCAGGACCTGTACCGTCTTGATGGCTTCAGGCGGATAGCGGCGGAATTCGCGAAAACTGGATATGCGTTGGCCGTTGATCAGGAAGATCGGCCTGCCGCCCCCGCGCCCGCGCCCCGAGCCTGTTTGCGCAGAAAGCTGACCCACCAGATCGGCAATGGAATTCGCCCCGTAGGAAGCGATTTCCGCCTCATCCAGCTCGATGATGGGGGCCTGTTCTGTCTCGACCGAGCCGAAGAAACGCTCTGCCGTGACGACAATCTCGTTATCGTCTGCCGGAGGGCCGGGATCGGCAGGCGCTTCTGCGGGCACATCGGGTGCGCCATCGGTCTGCGCATGAGCAGGAGCAGCCGCAACGACCGAAGCCGCGCAGAGCGCAAAGCTGGAAACTATTCCGAAAGCTGATGTGAAGACGGTCGGCCGATATTCGAGGCGCACAGTTAGCTTATCCTTGCTTCAACCGCCCCGAAACCCTCCTGCCGCATGGCTGGACGGTGGACAACAATGCATTGGTAACGTTCGGTCGCAGAAATAAGCACTTGGGGCGATGAATGGCCGATGATTGCAGCAAATTGATCGACCAGCGGCTATTTCCTTCCCTTTTGCACGATGCGGGGGTATGCGGCGCGCCACGGCCCCGTATCCGGGTCCCAGTAGAATATGGAATAGACAAGAGCTTATGGCAAAAGAAGAACTCCTCGAAATGCGCGGCAAGGTGGTGGAATTGCTGCCCAATGCGATGTTCCGGGTAGAGCTTGAAAATGGCCATGAAGTGCTCGGCCATACCGCTGGCAAGATGCGCAAAAACCGTATCCGCGTGCTGGTGGGTGACGAGGTGCTGTGCGAACTGACACCTTATGACCTGACCAAGGCGCGCATTACCTACCGCTTCATGCCGGGTCGCGGTGGGCCGGGACAGGGTCCGGGCCCTGCATAAAAGGGCGTGACTGCGCCTGCGGTAATTCCCGAACTGGTGCTGGCTTCGGCCAGTCCGCGCCGCCGTGATCTGCTTGGCCGGTTGGGAATCGAACCTGGCAGCATTGCCCCAGCCGATATCGACGAGACCCCCAAGCCAAGCGAGCTGCCACGCGACTATGCGCGGCGTATGGCGGCGGAGAAGGCTGTGGCCGCTGCGGCAAGTAACGACGCGGCCAGCGCGCACATCCTTGCGGGTGATACCGTGGTGGCCGTCGGTCGCCGCATTCTACCCAAGGCAGAAGATGAGGCTACTGCGCGCCGCTGCCTGGACCTGCTTTCGGGCCGGCGGCATACCGTATTCAGCGCCATCGCATTGCGCGCGCCTGATGGAAGCTTGCGCGAAAAGATGAGCGAGACTGCGGTCAAGTTCAAGCGCCTTTCGGACCAGGAAATGCGCGATTATCTCGCATCCGGCGAATGGCACGGCAAGGCGGGTGGCTACGCTATCCAAGGTGCAGCCGAGGGGCTGATCGGTTGGATCCAGGGTAGCCATTCCGGTGTAGTGGGAATGCCGCTTTACGAAACAAGGCTGCTGCTTAAGGCGGCGGGTTTCAAGCTTGGCTGACGAAATGTCCGATGGCTGGCTGGTCGAAGAAGGCATTGCCGAACATCGCGCCGTCCGGCTCGAGAACGGACACATGGTCGCAGCGAGGCTGGAATGGCCCGGCAGGCTGGTGGCGGGCGAGATCGCAGATGCCATTCTTCTCAGTCGGACCTCGAGCAGCGCGCGCGGCACAGCACGCTTTGCCAGCGGCGAAGAGGCTTTGGTCGATCGGCTGCCTTCCTCGATAAGCGAAGGTGCGGCGCTCAGGCTGGAAGTCACCCGCGCGGCTTTGGGCGAACGCGGGCGACTGAAACGCGCGCAGGCACGGCCCAGCGAAGCCGCTATCCGCCCCGCCCCTACGCTTACCGAACGGTTGGGTAATGACGCCCGTATCGTGCGGCGCTTCCCTGACGTAGTGGATTGGGAGGACGTGTTTGCGGCCGCCTGGTCGGGTCAGATCGATTACGCCGGCGGTGCGCTGCTATTGGCGGACACCCCGGCCATGACATTGATCGATGTCGATGGCACCGCACGGGCCGCGGTGGTGGAAGTGGCGAAAGCGTTGCGCCTGCTGGATATTGGCGGTTCCATCGGGATCGACTTCCCCACCATGACCGAGAAAGCTGTCCGCAAGGCGCTCGACGCATCGTTGGAAAGCGCGCTGGCCGGATGGTCGCACGAACGAACCGCCATGAACGGGTTCGGTTTCGTGCAGTTGGTCGCGCGGCTGGAAGGTCCGTCCATTTTCCAGCGTGTCACTCGCTCCCGCACCGGCGCGGCGGCCCGTATCCTGTTGCGCCGGGCGGAACGGACGGAGGGGCCGGGCACTTTGCTGCTGACCTGCCACCCGGCGCTGAAGGCGAAGCTGCGTCCCGAATGGCTGGCGGAACTGGCGCGGCGCACCGGCCGTTCGGCGGACGCGGTCGAGTTGGTCTTCGAACCAACCCTTGCGCTGGAGGCGGGGCACGCCCAGATTGTGACGCGATGACAACTTCAACCGCCCGGTCCAAACCCTGCCCTATCTGCAAGAAACCGCGCGCGGCTGAGTTCCATCCCTTCTGTTCCCAGCGCTGCCGTGACCGTGATTTGGCGCGGTGGTTCGGCGATGGTTACGCGGTCCCTGGCCGCCCTGCGCTGCCCGATGAAATCGCCGCGGAAATAACGCCCTCGCCGGATGACGACACCCCCTGATTTCCCCTTGCCAAAGCCGCGCCCGCCAGCCATAGGCGCGCTTCCCACCCGCTGGCTGCATCGCGGCCCGGGCGGTTTGGTGAAAAGTGATGCCTGAGTAGCTCAGGGGTAGAGCAGACGACTGAAAATCGTCGTGTCGGTGGTTCAAATCCGCCCTCGGGCACCACTTTCCCACCCATTCTCAAACAATCGCATTAGCTCGAATAAGGCTTCACGCCTTCAGGTTGCGGCAGGAACGGTGCCGTAAGGCTCGTCGCTAGCGCGAGATCTTCCAGCGCATCCTCATCCTCCACCCCAATGTCGATGACGCGCGGGTCGGATTTAGTACGGAATGTGCCGTGTAAACGGTCCCAGAAGCTCAGCCCGCTGGTGAAATTCGCGTTCTGCTCCTCCGCTACTTTGGAATGGTGTATGCCGTGCATCCGGGGTGTGGTCAGGACGAGCGACAGGCGGCGGTCCCATTCCTGGGGAAGCCGCAGATTGCTATGGTGGAACAGGATCGATGCGTTGAAAAAATTACGCCAGTAACGCAGCGTCTTCGGGCTTGCCCCACTAAGCCGCACCTGCACCAGCCGCCATGGGAGCGACACCAACATATCGGCGGGATGAAAGCGGACAGCAGTGCTCGCGTCCATGTCGGGATCGATGTGGTGGACGCGGTGAAAACGGTACAGGAACGGCACCCGGTGCGTGGCCACGTGCCAGAGGTAGAATCCATAATCCATCGCCGCTGCCCCGGCCAACAGACGCAGCGAACGCGGAAACCATTGTGCAAACCCGCGCCGGTTCACAAGATTTCCGGCCGCCACCCGGTTCGCCAGCGGAACCTCCGCCATCGCGACCACAGCCGCGCACCCCGCCCCCAAGGCGAGATTGCGTACGGTGCGCCGTTTCTCGTCATGTTCCTGTTCACGCAGTGGTCTGCGACGTTCGAGCACCGCGATTGCCCCTACGAACGCGGCGGCACAGACGGCAAAGATCATCGAGTTCCGGTTCATGCCAATCGTAATGCCCCATGGCCCGCGGCGCTCCAAGGCGCTATCGCGCGTTCCATGTCTGATGACGCGCGCCCCACCCTGCATATATTCGCGCGTTGGCCGGAACCCGGACAGGCGAAGACTCGGCTGATCCCGCACTTCGGTAAAGATGGTGCAGCAGCAATTTACCGCAAGCTATTGGCGCATACCGTGGAAACCGCTCGTGCCAGCGGACTGCCGTTCGTGGTTCGTGTGACCGGCGCGGAGCCTGCACGGTTCCGCGAGTGGCTGGGTCATGATGCGGAAGTAGTCGATCAGGGCGACGGCAACCTTTCGGACAAACTTGCACGAATGCCCGCGCCTGGCATCGCGTTGGGCAGCGATTGCCCCGGCCTGACTGTGGATCACCTCGGCGAAGCGGCAGGGGCACTGGCAGACCACAATGCATGTGTCGGCCCGGCCAGTGATGGCGGCTATTGGGCGCTTGGACTGATGCGCCCGATGCCGTGGGTTTTTACAGGAATGGAATGGAGCACCGACACGGTGTTTGACCAGACAATACAGCGGCTGCGCACGGCACGTGCTTCAGTGGCCATATTACCCGAGCTTTCCGATGTCGATCTGGCCGAGGACCTCGCAGCCTGGCCGGAATTCCTCCCGTGAGCCGTGTGACGCTGGTGGTCCCCGTGCTGGACGAGGCTGCTACCCTTCCCACCCTGATCGAAGCGCTGGACCGTTTGGAACCGAAACCTGCTGCCATCGTCGCGGTGGATGGTGGCAGCACGGATGATACTTGCGCCATGGTGCGCGGTGCTGGCTGGACATTGCTGCCATCGGCCAGGGGCCGCGCGGTGCAGATCAATGCCGGAGTTGCAGCGGCGCGGACCGTGTATGTCTGCGTCCTTCATGCCGATACCATCCCACCTGCCGATATGGTGCAGGTGATCGAGGACACCCTGCGCGACGAAAGCATCGCGCTGGCTGCTTTTACCCCACTGATTACGGGCGCGAAAACGCGGTGGGGCACATCCCTGCATAACTGGCTGAAGACCTGGTACGCGCCGCTCATCACCCGGCCGCATCTGTTTTTCCGAGGCGTGCGGCTGTTGTTCGGCGATCATGCCATGTTCTTTCGCCGCAACCAGTACCTTGCCATCGGCGGCTGCGATCCGGGCACGCCGGTGATGGAAGAAGCGGATCTGTGCATCAAGTTCGCGCGGCTTGGGCGGATCAAGCTGGTCCCGCGGATCGTACGCACCAGCGACCGGCGGATCGCCGAATGGGGGGCGCTGAAGGCGAACTGGATCTACTTCAAGATCGGCATCATGTGGGCCTTCGGTGCGCGCAAAAGGCTGGCGCGGGACTATCCGGATATTCGTTAATCCCGATACTCGGCAAGCCTGATATTCCTCATGCAGCGCGGCTATCCTTCAAAAAACCGATATCGATGCAGTACAGTATCAGCCTTTGCAGCAGCGCAGGGTCCACCGGCGGACCCGCCATGCCGGTCACGGCGCTGAAGCGGCTGTCATCGAAACGCGGGTCGCGTTGAAAATAGGCCGCGTACAAACCCGCCACACGCTTGAACAGGCGGCGCTCCAGCGGCGGCAGGCTATCGGGATCAAACCCGTCCGCCTCGACCAGCATCGGTGCATCGAACGCGGGGAAGCTGCCGATGGCTGCGGCAAAGGTTTCAACCGGCACTGCGCCGCCTGATACCAGATGGTATGCGCCGCCATTGGCCTCCCCCATACGCTGCGCCAGCATCGTAATACCGGCGGCGACATGGTCGATAGTCACGAAGTCCAGTGTGGCCCCGCGTGCTACAGGCATGTGCCGCACCCGGCCTTCCGCAATCAGCTTGAACGCAGCGTAGATCGTATCGAACTGGCGGATTGCGCCGGTTCTGCTGTCACCCACCACGATGCTGGGGCGAGCAATTGCGTAGCGCAGGCCGCTGGCTCTGACGAGCGCTTCCGCCTGCGCCTTGCTGGCCTCGTAACCATTGGTGAAACTGTTGGTGGGCAAAGCATCGGTTTCGAGGATTTCACCGGACCGCGCACCACACACGTAAGCTGTGCTGACCTGCAACAGGTCCATATCGCCAGCCTGTGCAAGCGCAATCGCGCGCGCGGTTCCTTCGATGTTGGTCGCGCGGTATTCCTCCTCGCTCGCATCGAACCGGGTAAGCGCCGCACAATGCATTAGCAGGTCGTGCGTATTCGCTAACCGTTCGTATGTGGCGGCATCAAGCGCCAGCCGGTCCTGCGTAAGATCCGCCGTGACGATTTCCGCCACTTCGACCGGCGTTCCATCGTTGGCGAGGATGTCGCGATTGTTGCGCACCAGCGCCGTTACGCGGTGGCCGGCTTGCGTCAGTCGCTCAGCGAGTTCCCCGCCGATCAGCCCGGCCGCGCCGGTGAGCAGGATATTCAGCAACACGCCGCGCCTTCATCGGCGGGCGATGCGGGACCGGCAAAGGGCATTTCGGTCCCGCAGCCGGCGAACACGCCGTAATGGTTGGAGAAGTCCCCGATGAAGTCGAAATGCTGTGTGAAACGACTGTCCGCCAGCATTTTCCAGCTATTGCCGCAGACGGAAAACACGCGCCCGCGTTCGATCTGGTGATGGCTGTCGAGTTCGAAGATGCGTTCCTGTCCGGCGACACCACCCTTGTAGACCACCGCCTGACCGTAATCTTCGCATTGTGGTTCCAGCCCGTCGATGCGGAACAGCCGCCATGTTGCCGAGTGGAAGCCGATCCCATCCAGCTTTGCTCCTACCGCCTTGTCGCCAATGGCCAGCGGGCGACTGGTAACGAGCCGCGGGTCGGAAAAGCCTGCCTGTTTCGCCTGATCGAGGAAGTCACCCCAATACAGCGCCCCGCCAAGGCACTCGCCATGCAGTACCGGATCGGATTGCAACGCTTCCGGCACGCGGCGGTCGGAATAAACGTCGGAGAAATACAGCTCTCCGCCCGGTTTCAGCAGCTTGAGTGCAGCGGCAAACACGGCCTGCTTGTCCGCCACCAGATTGATGACGCAGTTGGACACGATCACATCGAAGGAGGCGGCGGGTAATTCCAGCACATCCAGCTTCTCGATGTCGCCTTCCACGAAACGCACGTTCGATTTGGCATAGCCAAAGCGGTCGCGGTGCCATTCCAGATGCTCGTTCGCCACGGCCAGCTGCTCTGCCGTCGCGTCCACACCTGTCACGCTGCCGTGCTCGCCCACCATCTGTGCCAGCAGGTAGGCATCCTGACCGCTGCCGGACCCCAGATCGAGGATATGTGCGCCTTCGATGGCGGCAGGCGCGACCAGGCCGCAGCCGTAATACCGCGCCTTTACGTCCGGATGGACATTGGCAAGCGCGCCCAGCACCGCTGGCGGCGGGGGCTCGGTAGTGCAGCAGGCGTCGGTTTTGAGATCGGAACTGTTTGCCAGCACCTTGCCGTAATAGTTCTGGCTGTTTTCGAGATTCATGTAACCCGTCCATCCTTGGCTGCGAACCCGACAAGCAATCGGGCAGCTTTATGTCCTGCAACACGCATTCGCTTATCCAGTCAAATAGGTTACGGGCGGCCATGGAATATTCTCACGACGTTATCGTTATCGGCGGCGGTGCTGCCGGCCTGACCGCAGCCGGTGGCTGTGCATTGTTCGGCCTGAAAGTTGCCTTGATCGAAGCGCACGAAATGGGCGGCGAGTGCCTCAACAATGGCTGCGTGCCGTCCAAGGCGCTGATAACCGCAGCCAAGCGAGCCGGGGAAGCGCGCGAGGAACGCCGGTTCGGTGTGACACTGGCGGCTCCGCAGGTGGAATGGGCTGGTGTGCACCGGCATATCCATGACGCCATCGCCGAAATCGCGCCGCACGATTCGCAGGAACGGTTCGAGGAAATGGGCTGCGAGGTACTGCGCGAACGCGCGGTGCTGACAGGGCCGAACTCGGCCCAAGTGGGAGGCCGCACGCTGACCGCACCGCGCATCGTGCTGGCGACAGGCTCCCGGCCGTTCGTGCCGCCGATCGACGGTATCGAAACCGTACCCTATCTGACTAACGAGAACCTGTTCGATCTTGATATCCTGCCGGACCACCTTGTTGTCATCGGCGGCGGGGTAATCGGTATGGAAATGGCGCAAAGCTTCCGCAGGTTGGGTAGCCGGGTGACCATAATCGAACCGGACCGCCCGATGGGCCGCGATGACGAAGGTAATGTCGCCGTGGTCGTTGATACGATGAAGGCGGAAGGCGTCCGCTTCGTTCAGGGCAAGGCGAAGGCCGTGTCGGGCACTGCCGGGGCCATCCTTGTCGAGATCGACGGCGCGCAGAGTGTCGAAGGGTCGCACCTACTGGTTGCCGTCGGCCGCAAGGCCAACATCGATGGCTTGGGGCTGGATGCAGTCGGCGTCGAGACCGGCAAGAACGGCATCGTGGTCGACGACCGCCGCCGTACTTCGATCAAGCACATCTATGCTATCGGCGATTGCCGCGACGGACCGCGCCTGACTCATGTGTCTGGCTATGAAGGCAGCAACGTCGCGCTCGAAATTACGCTGGGCGTGCCCACGAAAGTGGACTGGTCGGCGCTACCCTGGTGCACATACACCTCCCCCGAAGTCGCGCAGATCGGCCTGACGGAAGCAGATGCGCGCAAGACACATGGCGATGCGATCAAAATCATCACCGAAGGATTCGACCATAATGAGCGTGCGATTGCAGAAGGGCAAACGAAGGGCCGCATGAAGGTAATTTTCAAAGGCAAAAAAGTGATCGGCGCCAGCATCGTGGGCAAGAATGCCGGCGATCTGCTGTTACCGCTTTCGCAGACCATTACCGGCAAGAGCTCCACCTTTGCCCTTGGCAGCGCGGTCATCGCCTATCCAACCCGCAGCGAAATTACCAAGGCTGCAGCCTTCGCCGCGTGGGAGCCAACCGTATTCGGCAAAATTCCCAAGGCATGGGCAGGCCTGCTCGCCGGTATGCGGAGGCGTTTCTGATGGCTTTGGCACGCACAAGCGAACGCGTTCGTAAGAGCCGCAACACCCCTGTCGGACCCTCCCCCTTCGCAGTGGAAGCGGCCCCGCTGCCGGCTGCCAAGTTCAGCGATCCTGAAGTCACTGCGAAAGGCGAAGCGCGCGCGTCGGTGCCGCTCGTGGAGCTCGAGACGCTGTGGTTCAACACCGGCACACTGTGCAACCTTGCCTGCGCCACCTGCTATATCGAGAGCAGCCCGACCAACGACGCACTTGTCTACATTTCGGCAGCCCATGTGGCGCAATATCTGGACGAAATCGAGAGCGGCGGATTGGCAACGCGCGAAATCGGCTTCACCGGCGGCGAACCGTTCATGAACCCGGACTTTCCTGCGATGCTAAGCGATGTGCTTGATCGTGGATACGAGGCGCTTGTGCTGTCCAACGCGATGAAGCCGTTGCGGCGGCACGAGGCAGCGCTTCTGACAATGCGCGAGAAGCACGGCGACAGGTTGACCATGCGGATCAGCCTCGACCATTACACACAGACAATCCACGAGGGCGAGCGCGGGCCGCGCAGCTGGGAACCGGCCATGAGCGGGCTCCGCTGGCTGTCCGATAATGGTTTTCAAATTGCAGTGGCGGGGCGCCTGCCGCCGGGAGAAACCGACGCGCTCGCCCGCGCCGGCTACGCATTGCTGTTCGAGGGGGAAGGCATTGCAATCGACGCGCAAGACCCGACCGCGCTCACACTGTTTCCCGAAATGGACGAAACTGCTGATATTGCCGAGATCACCACCGCCTGCTGGAGCATTCTGGACAAGCACCCGGCCGATATCATGTGCGCCACCAGCCGCATGGTCGTCCACCGCAAGGGAGAAGCCGCGCCGCGCGTCGCAGCCTGCACGCTGATCCCCTACGATCCCGGGTTCGACTTAGGCGCAACCTTGGACGAGGCAAGCCAACCCGTGGCGCTCAACCACCCGCATTGCGCGCGGTTCTGTGTGCTTGGCGGGGCAAGCTGCTCCGCCTGAAGGTCAGGTTGGACTTACTGCAGCGCTGGCTACCGGCGCACCGTGGACGATACCAAACCCGATCTTCGACCAGATGCGTTCGTGGAAAAAATACAGGATAAGCTTTGTAAAGACTTCCAGCCCGCCGATGGACACCGCGGTGGCGATGCTGCCGGTAAAGAACCACGCCAGCACCATCGTATCGAGCGAGGCGATCGTGCGCCATGTCGCCGTCTTGGTTGAGGAACGCGCCAGCGTTTCGCGGCGCTTGCCGTTCACCACCGATGTCCCCCAGCGGAGCCAGACCCAGAACCTCTCGTGCAGGAAATAGAACACCATCTTGGTGACCACTTCCGTAATAGCGATGTAGCTGGCCGTCTCCAGAGCTTCCCCGCCGCTTTGCTCAAGCCCGAAATACGGGCCGAGATAGGTAATCAGCAGGTAGGATAGCAGCAGCGTATCGAGCGTACCGACGATACGCCAGGACACCGCCTTCGCTACCGAGCGCCGGGTCTGTATGCGTGGGGGATGGGGCGCATCCAGCGCGGCCGTTTCGGGGCCAAAGATCGGTTTTTCCGGGTGTTCCTGCATACGGGCCGCTGTGGGCCTAAATGCAGACCATGTCGAGCAGTCAGCCCTTCAGCCGCTTGGCGTGCCAGCCGATATGGTCCGCCATGAAGGTGGAAATGAAATGATAGGAATGGTCGTACCCCTCCTGCATTCTGATCGCAGCGTTGATACCTGCATCCTCGCACACGTCGCGCAGCAGAGCGGTTGAAAGCTGTTCTTCAAGGAACTGGTCGGCCGTCCCCTGATCGATCAGCAATTGCGCCGGACGTGCACCGCTTTCTATCAGAGCCACGGCATCGTATTCTTCCCAGGCGGCGCGGTCTTCCCCCAAATAACGGGAGAACGCTTTCTGGCCCCACGGCACGCGGGACGGGGCGCAGATCGGAGCGAAGGCGCTGATTGACCGGTAGCGACCCGGATTGCGTAACCCGATAGTCAACGCGCCATGACCGCCCATCGAATGCCCGGTGATACCCTGCCGGTCCAGGTCCACCGGGAACTCCTCCCCCACCAGCTCGCACAATTCGGACGTCACATAATCGCGCATATTGTAATGTTCGGCCCAGGGTTCCTCGGTCGCATCGAGATAGAAACCCGCGCCGGTACCGAAATCGTATTCATCTTCCGCGTCTGGCACATCGTCGCCGCGCGGAGAGGTATCTGGCGCGACAAAGATGATGCCATGTTTCGCGCAGGCAGCGCGATACTCGCCCTTGTCGGTCACGTTCTCATGCGTGCAGGTCAGGCCGGAGAGATACCAGAGCACCGGCAGCTTCGCACCGTCCTCGTGCGGCGGGACGAACACCGAAAAGCGCATTTCAGTGCCCGTCGCTTCGGATGCGTGACGATAGACGCCTTGAACGCCGCCATGGCTGCGGGCTTCGCTTACAGTTTCCATCAATAGACCACCACTGCGCGAATGGATTCGCCTGCATGCATCAGGTCGAAACCCTTGTTAATCTCGTCCAACGTCAGGCGGTGAGTGATCATGGGATCGATGGCGATCTTGCCGTCCATATACATGTCGACAATATCCGGCACATCCGTCCGTCCTTTGGCCCCGCCAAACGCCGTGCCGCGCCAGTTGCGGCCCGTGACAAGCTGGAACGGCCGGGTCGAGATTTCCGCGCCCGCCTCTGCCACGCCGATGATGATGCTGGTGCCCCAACCCTTGTGACAGCATTCCAGCGCATCGCGCATCACGGCGGTGTTGCCGGTGCAATCGAAGCTGTAATCTGCACCGCCATCGAGCATGTTGACCAGATGTTCGACCGTGTTCCCGACATCGTTTGGATTGACGAAATCGGTCATCCCGAACTTACGGCCCCAGTCTTCCCGGTCGGGGTTGATGTCGACGCCCACGATGCGCGCCGCGCCCGCCAGCTTCGCGCCCTGAAGCACGTTCAGGCCGATCCCGCCAAGGCCAAACACCACCACATTGTCGCCCGGCTGGACCTTCGCCGTCTTGGTAACCGCGCCGACGCCCGTCGTCACGCCGCAACCGATATAGCAAGTCGTGTCGAATGGCGCGTCGGTGCGAATCTTGGCTACTGCGATTTCAGGGAGCACGGTGAAGTTCGAAAAGGTGGAGCAGCCCATATAGTGGAAGATCGTCTCCCCCTTGTAGCTGAACCGGCTGGTGCCATCCGGCATCACACCGCGCCCCTGCGTTTCGCGAATGGCGCTGCACAGATTGGTCTTGCCCGACAGGCACATCTTACATTCGCGGCATTCAGGCGTGTACAGCGGTATGACGTGATCGCCCACGGCCACGCTGGTCACGCCCGCACCGATCTCGCGCACGATCCCCGCGCCCTCATGCCCCAGGATCGACGGGAAGATGCCTTCGGAATCCTTGCCGTCCAGCGTGTAACTGTCGGTGTGGCAGATGCCGGTGGCCATCAGTTCGACCAGCACCTCGCCGTCTTTCGGACCTTCCAGATCGACGTCCACGATCTCGAGGGGCTGGTTGGGGGCGAAGGCTACGGCTGCTCTGGTTTTCATGGAGCAGGCCATACTGCTCCGCATTCGTGCCGCCAACCCGCAGCGGTGATATTCAGCGCAGGCTCAGACGGGATCCTCCACTAATTTCGAGCGATATCAACGGTTCGAGGAAAACATGACGAAACGCATTGTTACATCGGTTGCGGCACTCGCGGGAATAGCCCTTGCCAGCCCGGCAGCCGCGCAGGGCATCGAAGATACGGACACGGCAGAAGCCGCCGCCGTGGTGATGGCTGAAAGAATGCGCGATCCCGCAGTACAGGACCGCATGGTCGGCGTGCTAGCGGACCTGATGGACGCGATGCTCGATGTAAAAGTCGGACCGCTGGCAGAAACGCTGGAGGAGTTCGGCGACGAGCCGGTTGAAGGGATTGACCGCGATGCGACCCTGCGGGATCTCGCCGGACCCGATGCGGAAGATATTCCTGCCGATGTGGCAGAGGAACTGCCGCGCGCGATGGACGCGATGGCAGGCATGACCAAAGGTTTGGCCGCAATGCTGCCTGCGTTGCGGGAGATGGCGAAAACCACGAAAGAAAGTCTTCTGAACGATAGCCGCTTTTAATGTCTGGCGCGGTTTAGCATTCTGCAGGCGATCGATACTTTTTAAAGAATTACTTTCCGGAAATCAGCAAAATGGTTAATATGATTTTCAGACAATGTTTTATTTATCTTGAATTGCCCATTATAAAATCACCCTGTGATAAATCGTTCGCGAGTCTATTATCTGCGCTTATCGTATTTATTCTATTTCCATCAAGCATGGTGGAATAGTAATCTGGAAGCCATGGTAGGTAATTTTCAACAATGTTGTGAGTAACCGGATCTTCAGTAATCTGCACAGTGACACGCCGTAAGTGCACGCCATTACCAAATGTACCCGCCAGGTCGTCAGGATCGACAAGTTTTACGGTAGTTGGAATGGACGAGTTGGCGAAAGTCACCATCATTGGATAGCCGGACAGCCGTATGTCCGGTTCGATAAGAGGCCACCGACGCGGCAGGGTCACCTCACCGTCAATCAGCAGCATATTATCAAACCTGTCGGTGTAGCTTTCGCCAGCCACCTTAGGTGCCGCATCCTGCATTACGATCCCAGCCCAACCAATCTGATCTTCCGAACGCAACAGCGCGAACAGCGTGCCGCCATTTGGCAGATCGACTGTTACTGCTTCACCGTAAATACTGCGATTGATAGCTTGGCTGCCAGGACTTGAGCCCGGTCGCACCAGTTTTTGCTGCACTTCGATCACACTTGATCCGGTACGCAAACCTTCAGGCGTATCGACTTCAACCGTGAGGCGATATCTATAATCGAGCGCGGTGTTGTCAGCACATGCAATCGTCGCGGGCAGCAGGGCGGCGGCCAATACGGCCTTCAAGATAGATCGGCGTTCCATCCGACAGCCCATAAACGCATCGTATTTACAATTACATACTGCGCGCAATCAGCATTTTCATGATTTCGTTTGGGAGAAGCATTGGAGGAGTTCGGCGACGAGCCGGTCAAGGGGCTCGATCGTGACACGACCCTGCGGGGTCTCGCCGGACCCGATGCCGACAATATGCCTGGTGAACTGGCGGAGGAACTGCCGCGCGCGATGGACGCGATGGCTGACACGGCGAAGGGCTTCGCCGCGATGCTGCCAGCGTTGCGGGAGATGGGGCGCGACAGGCGGCGGACTTTGGAAAAGATGCTTTGACCGCGAGTAGTGATTAAAATTTCAGCATAATTCTTTTATAAATAAGATTTTTCCATTGCACAGGCTTATTCCTTCAAAAACATTCCGTCTAAATCACCAACTGGCAATCCACTTGGGAAGTCATCCTTCGTCAATTGACGATCGAAGGGTTTGTAAAGCCACCTTAACTTTTTGCTAATGCTATTGGTCACCGGATCGTCAGTGATCTGGACTGTGATGCGCTGAAGGTTCACCCTATGACCGAATTTTTCATCTAAATTATCGGGATCTACGATCTGTACGCTGGAGGGATCGTTGGGGTCGGTGAAGGTTACCAAAAATGGATAGCCGGATAGCTTTAGATCGAAATCGTTAATTGACCAGTAGCGTGGCAATTTTACTTCACCATCGATCAATAGCATATTGTCGAACGTCTCCTGATGAATTTCGCCCGACACTTTAGGGGCTGCCTGCTGCATCACGCTGGCCGCCCAATCGATCTGATCTTCTGAGCTTAACAGCGCAAACAGAGTGCCGCCGTTTGGCAGATCAACCGTCACAGCTTCGCCATACGCCCTACGACTGACTATGACGCTGCTTGGGTTAGCGCCGGATCGCACCAACTTCTGCCGCACTTCGATCACACTCGAGCCGGTACGCAGGCCGTCAGGCGTGTCCACTTCCACCGTCAGACGGTACCGATAATCCGGCGCGGTGTTGTCAGCGCACGCGATTGTCGCGGGCAGCAGGGCAGTGGCCAATACGGCCTTCAAGATAGATCGGCGTTCCATCCGACAGCCCATAAACGCATCATATTTACAATCACATACTGCGCGCAATCAGCATTTTCATGATTTCGTTGCTGCCGCCGAAGATGCGGCTGATGCGGCTGTCGCGGTACATTCTGGCGATGGGGTAATCGTTGATGTAGCCCCAGCCGCCATGCAGTTGCAGGCATTTGTCCACTACTTCGCCCTGCAATTCGGTGCACCAGTATTTCGCCGCTGCTGCCGCGTCGGGCGATAGCTCGCCTTCCAGATGGCGTGCGATGCAGTCATTGACGAACACTTTGGCTGCCATCCCCTTCGCCTTCAGTTCGGCGAGCACGAATTGCGTGTTCTGGAAATCCCAGATGGTCTGGCCGAACGCCTTGCGGTTCTTGACGTAATCCAGCGTGGTTTCCAGAGCCTTTTCGATTGTGAGCACCGCGCCCTGAGCGATGAGCAGCCGTTCCTGCCCCAGTTCGCCCATCAGCTGCGCAAAGCCGCGCCCTTCCTCACCGCCCAGCACATTTTCCGCTGGTACGAACACATCATCGAAGAACAGTTCCGACGTGTCGGACGCGTCCATTCCGATCTTGTCCAGCTTCTTGCCGCGTGCGAAGCCGTCCGCGCCTTCTGTTTCGAGGCACATTAGCGAAATGCCCTTGCCGCGTGCATCCGGATCGGTCTTCGCCACCACAATGATGAAATCTGCGACCTGGCCGTTGGAGATGAAGGTCTTGGACCCGTTCAATCGGTAGCCATTGCCGTCCTTTAGAGCGGTAGTACTAATCGATTGCAGGTCCGACCCGACGCCCGGTTCGCTCATCGCGATGGCCGTCACCAGCTCGCCCGATACCATCTTGGGCAGCCAGCGTTTCTTCTGTTCCTCCGTCCCGTGCCGCACGATGTAGGGTACGCAGATGACGTTATGGAGCGACGCGTTAAAGCCGCCCGCACCGTGCTTGGCCGTCTGGTTCACCACCACCATATCGTGCCGGAAATCGCCGCCATGGCCGCCATATTCCTCGGGCACTGACACGCCAAGCAAGCCCGCCTCGCCAGCCTCATGCCAGAATTCACGCTCGCACTGGCCCGCCTCTTCCCAGCTTTTCTTGCGTTTGTCCGAAAGGTTGCGCTGGAAGAATTTGTCCACCGCATCGTCGAACACCGAAATCTCTTCGTCGGCCATGAATGCGGGTTCGGGAATGTTGAGTGCGGACATCGGGCGACCTTTCGCAAAGTGTAAGCTTGGCAACGGTATCGCCCGACCGATTGCATATTGCAACTGTCTTAGGTCGTCAGGCTTCGTTGTCTTCTACCATCTCTATACGGCTGTTGACGCCCAGCGCGGCAGCGAGATTGGCCAGATCCTTATCGGTCCCGGCGTTGCGGAGCGGCGACAGTTCTTCATCGATCCGCAGGGTCAACATATCATCCTCGATCAGCAGTTTGGAATGCACGATCGATCCAATCGAGCAACCTGCGAACCGGCGGCATAGCCTGGTGGCAAGACCCCAGACCTGCGCCTCCTTCAGAGCTTCATCGCTCGCGATCAGGGTCAATGCCGACGGCAGCGACAGCTTGCCCGTCTGCGCCAGCAATGCGGCGCCCAGCATCCCTCGCTGCTCCGCCGAGAGAGCAATCCAGCGTTTGTGCAAAGCCCAGTCGAGCACCTGTTTGCGGCGCAGGTTCGGTTCCAGCGTCTGGCTGGCGAAGCTGAGCAGGATTGCCGACACCCGCACTCGCTCGTCGCCCGGATGGAACCGCCCACGCAGTTGCGAGGACCAGCCTGCCACCATCGTAGCCATGCGCAACGATCCGGCCAGGTCCTGGGTAAAATCGCTCACGCCCGCGATCAGCGGATCCTGCGCCTGGCGCGTGTCTTCCAACCGGCCGAACAAAAGCCCTTCGCGCAGTCCCCAGGCCGAAATGACAATCCGGGCGGGGTCCAGATCCTTGAACAACACCTCGAGTAGCGCGGCTGCATCGGGCAGCATCGCAAGGCGGGAGGAGGTGATGGCGGATATCTCCGACAGATCGGACACACTTGTGCCCGACAGAGTGCGCGCATGTTTCAACCCGGCTTTGGCAGAGAATTCGAACCCGTGCGCATCGTCCAGCGGGGTATCGGTTTGCAGCATCACATAGCGCCCGAACGCCCGCAAAGCCCCGCCTACAAGGTAGAGCGGGCGGCCTTCGGGCAGTTTGTATCCCGAAGCCGCGAGCAGTTGACGCAGCCGCTTAGCCAGCGCCTTTTCCCCGGATGCCCGGATGGCCGGCAGGCGCAGGGTACCGAGCGGCAGGCTGACACCATGTTTAATGCCATCCGCATTGATCTCGACGATTTCCAGGCTGCCCCCGCCAAGGTCGAGAGCTACGCCTTCGGCACCCGGAAATGCGCCTGAGACGCCGACGGCACTGGCCTGCGCCTCCTGCTCTCCCGTCAGAACACGCAAATCCAGCCCAAGCTCACGGACGGCAGCAGCAAACTCGGGACCATTCGCCGCGTCGCGCACGGCGGCGGTGGCAACGGTTTCCACGTCGCTCGTTTCAAGTTCTTCCAGCAGCATCACGAACCGACGCAGGCCCGCCAGCGCCATGTCCCACGATTCCGCGCCGATGCGCCCGGTTTCTTCCAGCTCGCTTCCCAGCCTTGCCGTCACTTTCTCGTTATGGATCACACGCGGAGCCCGCAACGCGCCACCGAACACCACCAGCCGCACTGTGTTCGAACCGATATCGATAATGGCGCGCCGATCCCCGCGGTTATGGCCGTTGGTCTTTCTGCCGGACCTTTGCATGGCGGGGCGTAGTCCGGAGGTTTGGCTCATCGGCGTTCATGATCCCTGGCTTAGCGATAGTCGCGGGACATCTTCGCCGCTTACCAGCGCGCTGCCCCGGCCGGACAGTGACGGATTGGTCATGAAATAGCGATGCACGTCGAAAAGTTTTTCGCCGCTTTCCACCCGCCCGTAACTACCATCGGGCTGCGCCCGCCAGCTGCGGGCGGTATCCAGCAGGTTCGCCTGCATGACCTGTTCCAGCACCTGATCGTGGATGGTGCGATTACGCAAGGGCACCAGTACCTCCACCCGGCGGTCGAGATTGCGGCCCATCAGATCGGCGGACGAGATGTACACCCGCGCTTTCGCACTGGGCAACGTGGCCCCGTTGGCAAAGACATAGATGCGGCTGTGTTCGAGAAAGCGTCCGATAATGGAGCGGACCTCGATGTTTTCCGACAGTCCTTCCACCCCTGCGCGCAGGCAACATATCCCGCGTATCACCAGTTCGGCCCGCACGCCTGCCGCACTCGCTTCGTAAAGTTTGTCGATTATTGCCTGATCGGTGAGCGAATTCATTTTCGCCCAGATTCCGCTTGGCCGCCCGCCTTTGGCGTTCTCTATTTCGCGGTCGATACAGGCGGTCAGTTGCTCGCGAAGATTGGCTGGCGATATACTTAAAAGCTCGGTGCGTTCGGGCTTCACGTAGCCGGTAATGAAGTTGAACAGCTTGCCAGCATCGCGCGCCGCTTTCGGATCGTCTGTGAAGAAGCTGAGATCGGTATAGATGCGGGCGTTTACGGGGTGATAATTTCCAGTGCCGAAATGGCAGTATGTGCGGTAGCCAGAGGCGCCCGCATCCCCATCGCCATCGCCATCGCCGCTGCGTTCGCGCCGCACCACCATCGAAACCTTGGCATGGGTCTTCCAATCCACGAAACCGTAGATGACCTGCACGCCTGCGCTTTCCAGCTGGCTTGCCCAGAGCAGGTTCTGCTCCTCGTCGAAGCGTGCCTTCAGTTCCACCACAGCGGTCACAGCCTTGCCGGCTTCGGCTGCCGCGATGAGGGCTGACACAACGCTGGACTGCGTGCCGGCACGGTACAGCGTCTGCTTGATCGCCACCACATCGGGATCGCGTGCCGCTTGCTTGAGGAAATCGACCACCACTTCGAAGCTTTCATAAGGGTGGTGGACGATGAACTCCTTTTCGCGGATCGCGGCGAAGCAATCGCCGTCGTGCTGCGCGATGCGTTCGGGATAACGCGGCGTGTAGGGTTCGAATTTAAGGTCCGGACGGTCGGTTTCGACCAGCTCCGCCAACGCCTCGAACCCGATCAGACCGTCCGCCGCATGGACCCGCATATCGTCCAGCCCCAAATGCTCGCGCAGGACACTCTCGGCCGACGGACTCAAATCGCCCGACACTTCCAGCAGGATTATGGTCCCGCGCCGCCTGCGCTGGATCGCCGTGCGATAAAAACGGACTAAGTCCTCCGCCTCCTCCTCGATTTCGATATCGCTGTCCCGAAGCACGCGGAACACGCAGCTCGACTGGACGGAGAAGCCGGCAAACAGGACATCCCCATGGCGGCGAAGCAGGCGTTCGATGCTGATATAGCGTGCGGTGACGGGCTGGGCATCCGGTGCCCCGTCGGTGCCCTCAGTACCACTTCCTGGTATGTCCGGCAGCCGGATGAAGCGCGGCAGCGATTGCGGGACCAGCACCATCTGCAGCACTTGTTCGCTGTCGTCATCCCGCTGCAGCGCGAATAGAATACCCATCCCGCGATTATGGACAAAGGGAAACGGATGCGCCGGGTCGATTGCCTGCGGTGTGATGACGGGCTGCAGGGTTTCCCTGAAATAGCGTTTCAGCCAGCGCGCGGTTTCGGGATCCTGCCGTTCGTCGCCCAGGACTTCCACTCCCGCCTCAGTCAGCTCGCCGTGAAGCCTCGACCATTCATGCGATTGCCGTTCGAGCAGGACGGATAACTCGGCATGGATTGCCGACAACTGTTGGGTGGGCGTACGGCCGTCGATGGACAATTCCTCGATCCCGCGCCGCTCCTGCCCGACAAGGCCTGCCACCCGCACCATGACGAATTCATCGAGATTGCTTCCGGAGATCGACAGGAACCGCAACCGCTCGAGCAAAGGGTGTTCGCGATTGGCCGCCTCTTCCAGAACTCTCGTGTTAAATGCCAGCCAGCTTAATTCGCGGTTGTGGTACCGATCCGCCGCCGAGGCGGATGCGATGCGTGGTTCGGGATCAGCTGAGGTGCGCCCGGTGACAGGTGACTCGTTATCGGCAGCGGGCATGGCGTGCAGGACTACTCCAAAAGCGGTTTGTTACAGCGCGATTGTTGCGCCGCCGTGACAGGGTTGATTGTTCCTGCGTCCATCGCCCGGCTGCCCGACTGCGCCCTATGGTAAACGCTTCGGTAACCAATTTCCATCAGTACCGGCAGGGTGTGGCTGTTCCATAGCTTGGAGCGGCCCGTGGGAGGCGGTACGTGACCAAGCTGATTATCCAGATACCATGCTATAATGAAGCAGACCATATCGCCGATACCGTGCGGGCATTGCCGGAGCGGATCGATGGCGTGGATTGCATCGAGATACTGGTGATCGACGACGGTTCCAGCGACGGCACGGAAGAAGCCGCGCGTAATGCTTGCGTGCATCACATCGTCCGCCACCGGCGCAATCGCGGGTTGGCTGCAGCTTTCCAGAGCGGAGTTGACTGTGCATTGCGCGAAGGGGCGGACATCATCGTCAATACCGATGCCGACGGGCAGTATGTCGGCGAGGACGTTGCGAAACTGGTGGGGCCTGTGGTCCGCAGCGAGGCCGACATCGTGGTGGGCGACCGGGGTGTGCTGGATAACGAGTATTTCGGACCGGTCAAACGGCGGCTGCAAGGTCTTGGCAGCGCGCTGGTGAGACGTCTGTCGCGCACCGATATTACCGATGCCGTAAGCGGCTTTCGTGCTATCAGCCGGGAAGCAGCGCAGCAGATATTTATCACTACCGACTTTTCCTACACCACCGATATGCTGATCCAGGCAGGACGCAAACGGATGCGGATCGTCAGCGTACCCATTCGCACCAATGCGGCAATCCGTCCCTCGCGCCTGTTTCGGTCGATCCCCAGCTTCATCATGCAGACCGGTGTCACGATTGCCCGCGCTTACATTACCTACAACCCGCTCCGCGTGTTCGTCGGCATCGGGTTGGTATTATCGCTGATCGGAATTTTGCCGATTCTGCGCTTTCTGGCGTTCTATCTTGCAGGCAATGGTGATGGTCATGTCCAGTCGCTGGTGATTGGCGGTTCGCTGATGGTGATGGGCGCGATGGTGGCCATTTTCGGTATTCTCGGCGATCTAATGGCCGCCAACCGCAAATTGCTGGAAGCGAACCTGCGCCACGTACGGCAATTGGAAGAACGCATCGACCGGATTGGCCGGCAGACACCCCCGGACCCGCAATCCGATGACGAGCGGCTGAAACTGCCGCCCGAACATCCCGTTGAACGCCTTCGCCGCTCGAAATTCGGCTGAAGCTGTGCAGGCTGCGCTATCACCACTGCACGCGCGGCTCGTCCTGGTCGTTATCGCAGCCGCGCTACTGATGCAGGCAGTGCTGGTGTTCCGCATGAACGTGAACTGGGACGAGTACTGGTTTCTAGGCCGCATCTATCTTGCACACGCAGGCGAACTGGCAGATCCTTTTCAGAACTTCCACGTCCATCTGTTCAGCTGGCTACCGGGCGTTCCCCTTAATGAGATCGATCAAATCGTGGCTGGGCGGCTGGTTATGTTCGGATGCGAGCTGGCCGCGCTGTGGTGCCTCTATTTTATCTGCCGCACGCTGGCCGATAAAGCGAGCGCGCTGCTTGTGGTAGCGTTGTGGCTCTGCAGCACTTACACGATTGCGCACGGCGCTAGTTTCCGGACCGATCCGGTCGCAGCCACGCTGCTGATGGGCGCGCTGGCGTTGCTGGTGGCTGGCGGGGCTTGGTGGCGGAGTTTGCTGGCTG
The DNA here is from genome assembly GCF_003340475.1 of Alteripontixanthobacter maritimus. NCBI lineage: Bacteria > Pseudomonadati > Pseudomonadota > Alphaproteobacteria > Sphingomonadales > Erythrobacteraceae > Alteripontixanthobacter > Alteripontixanthobacter maritimus. Next base: position 1,693,220 of record NZ_QBKA01000002.1, read on the forward strand.
GCTGCCTTGCTGCTGTATCGCTGCTCATCACCGTCAAAGGTGCGTTTTACCTGCCGGTATTTGTCGGGATCCTGGTCTATGTCTGGCGGAGGGACGGGCGCGCCGATACGCTTCGCCGCTTTGCAATCGCAGGCATCGTTACCGCGGCCCTGGGTGCGGTCCTGTGGTTGTGGCACGGTGCCTTGCTGGCAGGGAGCGAAGCCAGCGTAGCGGACCCGTCGCTCGGTCAGGCGGCAAACGTGGGTGGCAATGCCGCGAGCACTGTTATGAACCAGCAGGAATGGTTCGCACGAGGGTCCTATATCCTTGCCTGGTTCGCAGGAGGCATCGCGACGGCCCTTGCGCTGGCTACCGGTTCGATCCTTGCTGCACGAAACGTGATCGCCAGACGAGCGCCTGTTCTGGGCATGACGGTCCTGCTATGCGCCCTGCCGCTCTTCTCGCTGGTTTTCTACCGCAATGCTTTTCCCTATTTCTTCCCCTTCATCATGCTGCCCACGATGATAGCTGCCCTGCCCGCAGCCCAGCGCCTTCTCACAGACTGGCAGACCCGGTTTGGCTTGGTGGTACTTATTCTAGCGGTAAGTCTGGCAGTCCAGTTCGCGACTTATTGGCCGCGAGACCAGGCTACGCAGCGTCAGTACACCGCGCTGGCGCACCGGATATTCCCCGAACCCGCTCCCTATATCGAACGCAGCACGATGCTGCCGTCGTTTCAGAAAAGTGGGTTCTTCATGAGCACGCTTGGCATGCAACGGCATCGCCAAGGTGTCGATTCCCTTGCGGCTTCGGTCGCAAAGGATGGCCCGCCCTTGTTATTGGCAAGTGCCCCGGCGCTGGCCATGGCGCTGGACCCGTCCCTGACCACCGATATGCCCCAGCTCCTGCCGCAAGACGCAGCGATTTTGCGGGACAATTACATTCAGCATTGGGGCGATCTGTGGGTTGCGGGGAAGACCCTTCAGGCCGCCTCCGGTCAATTCGACGTCGTTATCCCCGGCATATACACTCTGGAATGCAACGGGATGCGCATGATCGACGGACGCAATCGAAACTGCGGCGCAACCTTCCGGTTGGGTCGCGGAAACCATGAATGGACCGGTGGAGAGGCGACGCTTCGCTGGGGCGATCATTTGTACAGACCAGACCGGCCCGCGCCGTCCGGTCCAATCTATTACGATCTGTAATGGCTGTGCCCCCGACCTCGCCCGGCAAGACCGCACCTGGATCGCCGGGACGCAGCACGAGCGACATGCCGACGAAACGGCGCGCCCGCTTCGACCGCTGGCTTGCAAGCGGACGTAGTCTGGCATCCGGCCCCATCGCCCGAGCGAGCGGGACGAGCCTTGCAATCCGGCTCGCCAGTTTGGCGCTGCTATTCGCGCAAGCCGTCCTGACTGCCCGACTGCTGGGTCCGGCGGGCTACGGAACGGTCGCGAGCGTCCTGGCGGTGGTCCACATTCTTGTGATGTTCGCGATCCTCGGCATGGGTTCGCTGGCTGTGCGCGAAATCCCGGTACGCCTGACAGCGCGCCAGCCGAAGGAACTGGCAGCTTTTGTGCGGTTCTCGTTCCTGCTGGTGCTGGGTTGCTCTGTACTGATTGCGCTTGTTGCCGCAACGCTGGCCATCCCGGTGCTTGGCGGAAACATGCTGACCGGCTTTGCAGCCATACTCGGCGGGCTGCTCATCGTGCCGCTTGCGATGCTCGCCTTGCTGAAGGGCTGGGCGCAGGGTTTTGGAAGGATCGCGCTATCACTGTTGCCGGCAGACGTCGTCCGCCCCGCCCTGCTGGTCATAGTGCTGGGTTTCGCGGCATTTACCGGGGTGCGCTTCGCGCCGGAAGACTATTTTATCTGGGCGCTCGCATCGGCATTGGTGGCCTTGTTTATTGCTGCCATCGCCCTGTGGCGGGACAAGTTGCGTGAGTTGCCGAAACCGGCAGGCACGCCGCACGCGCGGCGCTCCCTCGCAAACGCCATGCCATTCCTGGGCATCGGACTGGCGGCCATCCTGCAGGGCGAGATCAACACGCTGCTGCTGGCAGCGCTCGCCGGACCGGAGGAAACCGGCCTGTTCCAGCCAGTCGCGCGACTGTTGCCGATCCTGACATTGCCTGTACAGGCTGCGACGTTTGCCTACGCACCGCGCATGGCGGAATTGCGCGAACAGGGCGAGTTCGAGCGCATCCGCTCGATCACACGGATTTTTACGCTGACCACCGGCTTCCTGACTTTGGCGCTGGCGCTCGTCATTTGCATTGCCGGACCCTGGTTGATGTTGGCTTTCGGCCGCGATTTCGTAGCCAGCGCTCCGTTGCTGTGGATCGTCGCCGGCGGCGTGGTGGTAAGCACGTTCTTCGGCCCGATGGGGCATCTTCTGACGATGTGCGGCAAGGGGCGCGAAGCGTTTCTCAGCCAGCTCTGCGGTGTGTTTGCCAATTTGATACTGGCGCTGTGGCTGGTGCCGCGCGTAGGCGCGACGGGCGCTGCCATCGCCATGGCTGCCAGCTTGGTCGTGCTGACTTCCATCACATTCTGGGCCGCCCGCGCGCGGCTGGATGTCTATTCCCACGAAACAAGCGGGGTGCAGGCATGATCGACATTCTTCTCGGCACATATAATGGCGGCGCGCATCTCGACGAATTGCTGCGATCGCTGGAGGCGCAGAGCTTTTCCGACTGGCGATTGATCGTTCGCGACGACGGTTCGAGCGACAACACTCTCGAAGTGCTGGGCCAATGGGCATCTCGGACCGCGCGCGACGTGATGCTGATCGAAAACCGGCCCACAGCTGGCGGCGCATGCGCCAATTTCAATGTCCTGCTCGAATCATCCGATGCGCCCTATTTCGCGTTTTGCGATCAAGACGATGTGTGGCTTCCGGAAAAGCTCGCCACGATGTTATCAGCGGTGCGAACCTGCGAGGCACGCCACGGCATTGATCACCCGGTTCTGGTACATAGCGATCTGGCGGTCGTGGATGCGTCGCTGCAACCCGTTTCACCGTCCTACTGGCAGCTGCTGCGTTACGATCCAGCGCACCAGTCCGACCGCCGATCGGCCTTCCTCGAAAACTTCGTGACCGGCTGTGCCACGATGGGCAACGCAGCTCTGCGTGAGCGGGCGACACCGATCCCGGACGGGGCGATCATGCACGATTGGTGGGTGGCGCTGGTCGCGACATGGTTTGGCAGCTTGGTCGCATGTCCGGAAAAGACCATCCTTTACCGGCAGCACGGCGCGAATGTCATCGGTGCAAGTGATTGGAGCGTGCCCGCCATGGCCAGACGCTTTGCAGCAAAACCGACCGATTCCATCCGCAGGACAAGCCGGATCGTGCAGCGGACGCAAACCCAGGCTGGGGCATTTGCCAAACGATATGGCCGCAGCCTGGACCCTGATATCGCCAGCTTCACGGCCCGATACGGGGCGCTCGGCATACAGCCGTTCCTCGCGCGCAAGGCATTCATGTTGAAGGAACGGTTCGTGCCGTCCTACATCATGCGCACAGCGTTTTACTGGCTGGTTATCTAGCCTTTCGTAGCGAGGACCGAACCGACGATAGCGCCCCATTGCCGTGCCAGCGCATCCGGAGCGAACCGTTCGGCGATGGCTGGATCCAACCGATCCGGACCGTCGGCTGCGCGCTTGACTGCGTCCAGCAAAGCCTGTGGATCGCCCGCGGGGATGAGTTCCACACCCGGTTCGTCATCGCCCACCAGTTCCCGCATCGCCGGGCTGTCGCGCGTGACGAGCGGCTTTCCTGCCGAGATGACCTGGAACACCTTGTTGGGAATGACGCGGGCCGACTTTTCGCTGGTTCCGAATATGCCGAGGCATATGTCAGCCTGCCCGATTTCCGCCTTTAGCTCGTCATACGCCATCCAGTTCGTCCATCGAACTTGCGGCAAGGGATCGGTAACGAGCATTTGGCGGATACGCGGTGCTTCCTGACCGTCGCCGATAATATGCCATGCGATAGGCGCGTCACGGGCCAGACGCGCAGCCTCAATGATGGTTTCGATGCCATGCAGCGGAATGAATTGTCCGTAGAACAGGATTTGTAACTCTTCACCGCCAATTGACTCGCCAGTCGGCTCCAGCTGGAAATTCGCAGTCTCCGCCCCGACAAATACGGCGACGGTCTTTCGCTCGTTTAAATTATACAGTTCTGCGAGCATGGCAGCGTGCGCCCTTGTGTCGAGCACCACCTTGTCGGCTGCACGACAGGCCAGCTTTTCCCAGCCGCGCAAAACCCAAGCCAGCGGGTTGCGGGGGCCGACCATACGCCGGTCGCGCACTACGGTATCGTAAAGCGAGAGAAAGACATCCCATACGATCGGCACGCCGCGCATCCGTGCCAGTGGCCACAAGATCAGCACATCGAGATGGCCCATATAAGGCACGACCACCACATCATGCCGTGGTGCCCGCAGATAGCGCCACATCAAGCCGGGATACGCCAGCAACCAACGCAGCCCATGCGCCAACCAGCCAACCCGCGAAAGCTGGCTCTTGTCCGCCACCCCTTCCCAGACAGGCGTATGGATTTCCACAACATCGAAACCGGACGCTCGCAACGAGTCGCGCAGGATACGCGTCCGCGGTTTGCCGAGATCATATGTGCCCCACAGGACAACCCGCTGTGTCATCGCGCGAAACTGGCAGGGAAGGTATGGCTCGGCAACCCGTTCTTACCGTGCTGCCGACCGGTAATGCACCAGTTAGCTAGTCCGTTGCTTCTCACGATAAGGGGGACCGCGCGCGGAATACCGATAGTCCTTCAGCGTTTGGCGGCACAGGTGTTTGTATTAGGCTGCTTCTTGCGAGTCAGATGAGGTCGCGGACTGCGCTTCCGATTGCTTCGGCGCGCCGAACAGATAGCCCTGGAAGCTGGAACAGCCCAGCCGCGTCATCGTCTCGAGCTGGTCGTCGGCCTCAATACCTTCGGCAGTTACGTCGATATCCAGGGAACGTGCCAGCGAAACGATCGCCGTAACGATAGCCTGGCTCTTGGACGAACCGGCCGTCGCGGTTTGCACGGAATCCCGGTCGATCTTGATCATCGAGAAGTTCATTTTCTCGATATAGTTCAGCGACGAGTAGCCATGCCCGAAATCATCCAACACGAACGATACGCCGATATCGGCCAGATTGTTGACCAGCCTTTCGGTTTCGTCGTCCATTTCCAGGACGATGGATTCGGTTAGTTCGAGAAGCAACCTGTTCGGCGCAAGCCCGCTCGATGCCAGCGCCTCTATCACTGTCGTAAGAAATTCGCCGGTCGACAATTGCAGGGCGGAAATATTGACCGACAGCTTGATGGCATCGTCCCACGTTTTCGCTTCTGCGCAGGCCTTGCGTAGCATCCATGCACCCAGCCTTTCGATCAGCAGCGCGTCTTCGGCCACCGGAATGAATACGCTTGGCGGTACGTTGCCACGGGTTGGATGATTCCACCGCATGAGCGCTTCATAGCTCTTGATCTTGCGGTCGCCGCCACCGACGATCGGCTGATAGGAGATCGAAATCTCATCATTCGCAAGGGCGGCTTCCAGATCGCGCTCGAGGCTGACACGCTCCTCCAGCTCGATACGCATTTTGGGTGAATACTCGACGTAGATACCGCGGCCTCGATCCTTGGCCTCGTACAATGCGAGATCGGCGTTTGTCATCAAAACGCTGGTGGAGCTGTTCTGATCGCCGAATACCGTTAGCCCGATCGATGCGCCGATGGTCATTTCGGTTCCCGACATATAATAAACCTCGCCCAGCCGCCTGGTCAGGTTCGCCGCAATATTCCGCGCGTCTTCGATCGAAGTGGAATGGGGCAGGAACAGGCCGAACTCGTCCCCCCCGAGCCGACCGATGACCGCATTGTCGCCCGCTACCTCGCGGAACCGCGTGGCCACTTCGACGAGCACATAGTCCCCTGCCGCGTGGCCATGCACGTCGTTGATCTGCTTGAAGCGGTCGAGATCGATCAGCATCAACACACCCTGATCGTTGGCATCCATACAGGCATCGAATTCCGCGTCGAACAAATTGCGGAAGTACCCGCGCGACAGCAGACCCGTCAGTCCGTCATGCTGGGTAAGGTAGGTAAGTTTGTCATTGTTGTTCTTGATTGTGGCCCGACTTCTGGACAGCGCGCGCAGGGTGAATAAAGCTGTGAGAATAGCGATCAATGCCAGCGTAATTCCGCCGGTCAGGCGCCATACCTGCTGCTCGGCCTTTGTCAGCCGCACCTCGTTGGCAACTTTTGCGGCCGATAATCTAGAAATACGCAATTCGCGATTGGTGGCGTCGAAGCGTGCGCCGAGCAGCGCGTTGTTGGCCTGGGCCGACAGGCTGCTGGCCTGGCTGTCCAAGCGGTTGAATGCGGCGAGATGTTCGACCGCAGACTGGTAATCCTCTCGCTTCAAACTGATCTGGTAGGCTGTTTCATGAAAATCGCGGAATAGCGGCGCGGTCGTTTTCACATCCTGCGATGCGAAAGTTCGCGAGATAAAGCGCCAGGCTTCCTCGGTATTCCCGCGACCAAAAGCGATCTGCGCTTTTACCCCGTATAAAAACGGTAGCCAGTCCGCTGCCCCGCGCGAAGCAAGGCGAATACCCTGCGCAAGGCTTTGTTCGGCAGCCCCTACTTGCCCGTTCTTCAATTGGGCGGACGCGATGTTGGTGAAAATCCGTGCTTCCAGCATCGGACTGGACATTTTCCTGGCCGATGCGAGCGCCAGGCGGAATTCCTGCTCCGCCTTGCCAAAGCGGTCTAATGCTTTGAGCGCGTTGCCACGATTGTTATGCGCGGAAACAGATAGGGCATTGTCTTCCTTATATGTAACGTTTGCTTGCCGGTAATAATCCAGCACTCTTTCGTAATCGCGGGCATCGGAATAGAGCGAACCGATATTCTGGAGGACGATGGCCTGACTTCTGGCCTCTCCTAAAGCCTTGTAGCTGTCATGCGCATCCTGAAAGAAGGCCAGCGCCTCGCCATATTCGCCTTTGCCAGCCTTGAGCGAGGCTTGAGAGCGCAGCAGATCGGCATGCAGCTTGGAGCTGGGTGCGAGATGCTCGATCTTCGCCAAAGCCTTGGCAATAATCTCCTGCGCTTCGTCTGCACGGTTGAGCCGCATCAGGGCCTCGCCTTCGAGCCATTGCGAAGTCAGGATTTGCTCGGCCATGTCGCGTTTGCTGCCCTGCGCGGCCTTCGCCGCATCCCGGGCGAGCTTGAGGGCGGCGGAAGGATCGGCCATCATGCTGGCTTGCGCTTCGCCAATCTTTGCATCGAAAGCCGAATTCGCTTGGGCGGAAGAAGAAGATCGGTCGCCCTGCCTATTATCGGCAAGCGCGGGAACAGCGCACAGCGTCAGAACAATCCCCGCAGCAGCGCCAATGGCCCGGCGAAACACTGTTGTCTTCGTCATGTCTCCCCCCTCCCGTTCTCGCGCAATGCCGCTAGGTAAAGCGCCGCCCTATCTTTCATTCGCCTGATAAGATTGCGGCAACCGTTGGCCGATTTTTCTAGAATTTCAGGCGAACATTGCCCCCGAAGATATAATTTTTCGTTTCGTCATCGGTGGTTGCTGTTTCAAAACGTCCGAAAAAGCCGAACTCGCCATTGGAACCCAGTGGCGCCGCATAGACAGCTTCGCCTACCAAGCGGCGCTTGCCCTCGATGCCAATCGTTTGCGTCACGACACCGAATTCTCCGGTCGAACGATCGGTAATCTGGCGGCTCGTGAATTCGATTTCACCGGCTTCGATGTTGAGCGGTTGGGCGACCGACAGGCGCAGGGTATCGGAGGCTCCGGTAACACCGCGCTTGGTTGCGGTGATTTGTCCGGCCGTGCTCCACACATCGGCACCATTGCGGAACGCCTGCCCGCCTGCCAGCTTGGTAGAACCGCCGGTCGCCGACATATCGAATGAAAGACCGGAGCCGATGTCAATTGTTGCCGACAAAGTCACCGCGTCAGTCGCGGACCCATTCCCGAGAAACGCATCAACCGCAGTTTGTTCGCCCAGCAAGGCGTTGTCTTCACGCAAGCGGGTCCATTGCGCGTTGAACGACACACCTTGGGCAACACGCTGTTCCAGATCGACAGTCATTGCATTGGCGTCACGCGCCCCCAACGAGCGGCGGACCATCGCGTCGAGCGGGTTCAGTCCGCGCAATTCATGCCATTCTTCGCGGTTGTCGCTATAGCCCACCCGCATCACTGTAGTCGGCGCGATAGCGTAGCTGGCCGACGCGAACATTTCCCCGGACGCCATGCCGAGCACCGGGTTGACCCCACCTGATACGATGTTGTGGTCGCTCAGAATGCCGAAACGGTCACCCGCCAACGCCATCGAACCCTGACCATGGCCCAATGTAAAGGACAGCTTCCCATCCGGCCCGGTCAACGTGGCGGCGCTGTGCGTGGAAATTGCCGAACCCTGATCCGACATGCGCGGAACCATCGCGTCGAAGCGCAGCGTCCAGTCACCCGAAGCCAGCGTATCGTTCGACCTGACTTGTGTAATCCCGGCAACACCGTCACCGTTGCTGTCGGTGCCGTCGCTCACGATCCAGCGTGCAAAACGGTCGCTGATGAAGTCCTGCATCCGCTCGTAACCGCCGCCCAGGACGTTGGTTCGCTTACCTTGGGTAAACGAAGACATAGGGACGACGAAATCACGATACGTGTCGCCGATGTCTTCGAACATGGTGAAGAACACATCGTCTGTTTCCCATTGGCCTGGGATGCCCGCATTTACGAGGTCGGACACGGGAACAGAATTGGACTGATAACTGTCGCCTCGTTTTTCATAGAGGACGAAGCTCATACTGGAGAAATCCAGCGGCGATTGCGACGCCGTGACGTCCAGCATGCCCCAGCCATATATCGGATCGACACCAGGAGCGCCCAGATCGCGCGCCGACCTGAAGATGATCTCCGCAGTCTCGTCCGAATGCCCGGCCAGCCACTGCCAGCGATCATGAAGCAATGTGATGGCCCCCGATACCAGAGGCGCTGCGAAAGACGTGCCCGAGCGGCGCACTACGCCGCCCTGCCCATCGGACATCAGCAGCATCTCGCCCGGCGCGACGATGAAACGGTTGTAGAGTTCGTTGCCCGCGTGGCAAACGCCATTATCGAGCAAGCACGTGGTGCCGGCCTGGTTCGAAAAACCGGATATCGAAAGGTTCGGTGACACCGAGCCGACGAAAATCGCAGCGGTATCCTGTGCGAAATTCCATTCGATATCGGTGCTTTGTGTCACCCCGTCATTACCCGCCGCGATGACATAGACGGTCGACCCGTTATGCACGGTAATGTCGGGCCGTGCGAGCACATCCGCCAACCCCTGCGAAGCAACCCATCCGGCTTCCCCGAGTGACATGTTGATGACACTGGCCGACGCTGCATCGGTGAAAGAGGCCGATTTCAAGGTCGCGATACCAGTTGCAACGGTGTCCCACGATGCGGTTCCGTCCAGGCTGAATGGATTATAGGCGGTGATAGATGCGTTGGGCGCGATGCCCATCACGCCCTTCCCGTCGTGCTTGCCGACGATCAGGCTTGCCACGCCCGCGCCGTGGCCGCCGAGCGTATTTGTGGACCCGCCGAGCCATGTGACGTCGCCAACGTCGCGGCCGAAACTGCCGTCGATAATGCCGATAACGGAATCCGCGCCGGATCCCTGGATATGCGTAACGGATGGTGTCCAATTGGTCGCCGCCATCCAGTGATCGACCTGGTCGATACCGGAATACTGCATCAGGCTGTCGTGCCAATCGAGGAAGAACGCAGCGCGGTCCCCCTTCGATTTATTGGCGAGTGTCTGAAGGTTATCCAGATCTATGCCGTGGCGCGCAAACAGCTCAGCTGCAAAGCCATCGCTGAAGGACAGCCCGGCTTCTGCCGTATAGGCTGTGCCAAATTTCGCTTCGGAATCGGCTACCAACCGAAGCAGGCTGTCTTTCACAGCATCGGGGGATGTGCCGGTTGGAGCGAAGACATAATTGCCCGCTATCGTTGTATATTGCAGGCCGCCCCAAAGCGTGTCGGTGGTTTCGATGACAGCACTGGTATTCTTCCAGAAATCGCCGAGCGCACTGAGATCGGCAGTATCGAAGGCGATGATATCTCCCCAGAACGCATCGATGTCGCCCCAGAATGCTCCGATATCGCCGTAGAACGGACTGATATCACCCCAGAATGGATTGATGTCGCCCCAGAACGCGCCGATGTCTCCGTAGAACGGATTGATGTCGCCGTAATATGGAACCAGGCTTCGCGCTTCTACTACACCGCCGATTTCGGTCTGTTCAACACGGGGGCTCTGAATGACGGCCGCGTCCAGCGCCTGCGTGTCGAGATAGAAGGTCGGAACCGCATCATGTGCGTTTACATCAGAAACCTGCGCGCGGGCAGCAGTAACAGCAGGCAAGATAACCGGCATGGGCAAAGCCGAGATAGCTTTGGGCGCCAGCGGGAGCGGCAGCAATTGCCCTATTGCCGGTTTCTCGCTGTTGTCAGAGTCCACTATGAGGGACCCGTCCACTTCACTCGCCTGCGCGATGCTCGCGAGCGAGAGGGCGATTGCGGCCGTGGCTGCATTGATCAGGAGTGACTTCATGGCTCGGGTCCAAAGGGCTTGCGTATCGGGAACACCGATCGCCAGCCCTGCTACTCGAAGCGGCACGTAAGTTCGGTTCAGGAGCCTAGTTAATTTTTAAACAAATTGTGAATCGTTACGGAGCGGTTCCGAAACGCCCCGCTCTGCCGACAATGGGTCGATAGCGTTTTCCAGGTCATTAATTATCAGTAAAGACCAAGATCGACGAAATCCTGCACCCTGAATTTATTTTCCGGCAATAGTTACTGAAGCGATCCGTAATCCAATGATCTCGGCAAGGTTTGACGTGCGCAAAACTTACAGATGATTCGCAGTCGGGCATGCCTAAGGCTGGGCATTCCAGCTATACCCCGTCGCTGGACGGAACTTGGCTCCCATACGACCGCGCTGACAAGGCAATGGTGCCGCTTAGAGGATTCGAACCTCTGACCCCATCATTACGAATGATGTGCTCTACCAACTGAGCTAAAGCGGCACAGGCACCTCTCCGGCCGGCGGCAGATGCGGCGATCGCGTATGGTTGCGCGACCGCGGAAAATGGAGGCCCGAGCCGGAATCGAACCGGCGTGCAAGGATTTGCAGTCCTCTGCGTAACCACTCCGCCATCGGGCCACTCGCACCTGTAACCGCATGGCGGCAATCGGCGCGAAGCGGCCCTCTAGCGGCTCCTGTCCCGGCATGCAATCGGCTATCGGCGAGGAGCGATATTTTGCCCGAGCTGGAAATCGGGCTGGCAAGCTGCAGCTTCGCGGGTAAGGAGCGGAGCCATGGCTATTGCAGAATTACTCGAACCTGTCGGCCGCACGGCCGGGTCCTTCACTCTCCCCAAAGCGGCGGAATGGATGCAGGGGCGCACCATGTATGGCGGCGCATCGGCGCTGATTGCTTACACCGCGACCATGCGCGCTTTCCCGGACTTGCCACCGATGCAGGCGGCACAAATCGGGTTCGTGGCGCCGGTTGGCGATACGGTGGAAGTGCATACAGAAATGCTGCGCGAAGGGCGCAACGTCACCCAACTCCAGACGCAAATCATCGGCGAGAAGGGTCCTGCACTGATTGCCACTTTCCTTTTTGGCGGAGAGCGGGAGGCCAACGCCTTGCATACACCGCCCCGGCCGGAATGGTGGCCCGACGGGCCGGACAAGTTCAAACCCTTGCAGCACGACAAGGCGCCGGCCTTCATCCAGCATAATTTCGAAGTCCGCCGCGCGCAGGAAGAACGTGGCCCCATGAACGGGAGCGGCACGCCGACGGTCCGCCGCTGGTGCCGCCTAAAAGATACAGAAGGTCTGGATGCGATGTCCGAACTGCTGCTGATGGGGGATGTCCTGCCGCCGGCAGCCTTTCGCGTGATGCAACGCATGGGGCCGGTCAGTTCGATCAACTGGGCGCTGAACGTGCTGAATAACGGGCCGCGCGACCCAGGCGGCTGGTGGCTGGCGGAGAACGCGACCGACCATGCAGACAAGGGGTATTCCAGCGAGCGGCAAAGGTTGTTCGATGCAAAAGGCACGCAAGTGCTGGCTGGACTGCAGAGCGTGGCCGTATTCGGGTAGGTACGGTCGGTCCGGCGCGAACCACTCGGCAGCTTATTCCGGATCGACGAAATTCGCAGGCCGTTTCTGCATCTGGCTCATCACTGCTTCCATCTGGTTGGGTGTGCGCATGATCGCCTGTTGTTCCACGCTTTCAGCCATCAGCATCTCGGTGCCGGTCTTGTCATACATAGCGTTGGAAAGGCGCTTGGCGGCCTGAATTGCGTTCGGGTTCCGCTGCGCGATGGTGGCGGCAATGGCACGGGCACGTTCAAGGGGATCGGGATCGACGTAGGTCGCGAGGCCGAGCGTTTGTGCCTCCTCCCCGGAAAATTCGCGGTTGGTATAGACCAGTTCGCGCAAGACATCGTCGCGCACCATTCCGCGCCATAACTGATAGCCGCCCATATCGGGCACCAATCCCCATTTCATTTCCATGATTGCCATCCGGGCATCCGGCGCGGCGATGCGGATGTCGGCCCCACTCGCGATTTGCATGCCGCCTCCAAAACATACGCCGTGAAGCACGGCGATCACCGGCGCCGGCAGCTTGCGCCACGCAGTAGCGACCTGCTGGAACAGGTTGGAATCGCCATAAGTCCGTTCCGTCAGCGGCGCGCGATCCGGATCGGCAGGTGCGCCGAAGTTCGAGGTATCGAGCCCGGCGCAAAAGGACCGCCCTTCTCCCGACAGCACCACCGCGCGGACATTCTTCGCCTGATGCAATGCTGCCGCAGCGCCGATTATCGCGTCGAACATGGCCGGATCCAGTGCATTCATCTTGTCGGGCCGCGTAAGCCGCACATCGGCCACGCCTTCATCAGACAAGATAATTGATACACGGTCATTCTGAGGGAAGGTCATTCGCAAACTCTTTCGTTGTGCTGGGCAACACCCTGCCCGGGACCGGTGCTGCCGGATTTGCTATGGTGCCCGTCCTGACCTGCGCGACCTTCGCTGTCCAGCCATCCGCTGTAACCGCCGAACCAGGGTGCGCTTTGCGCCGCCAGCCGGTAACCACCTTCGCGCCCCGTTTCGATAAGCCAGTCGAGGCCGGAGACGTTCAGTTTTCTCCGCAATCTGGCGATGTGCACCGCCACCCGGTTTGTTTCGGGATCGTGGCGTAAACGCCATACGTCGCGCAACAAATTACCCCGCGTTACGAAGCAGAACGGCGTCTCCGCCAGCCGCCACAGCACTGCAAATTCACGGGGATGCAGTCCCAACCATCGTTCGGCAGAACGCGCGTCGCGGTGGAACAGGTCCAGTAGCAGCGGCCCGGCGAGGTAACGCCGCGGCAGCATCGCGGGTAAGCGCGCCCGCTCGCTTTCGTCTTCCGCACGACCAAGCGCCGCCGGATGCCCATCACCCTTCTTCTGCATTATCGTCAAAGCAGTCCCAAGGGTTGATTCGCATTGCCCAAGCCATAGCGTCTTTATTGCGCGCATCAGCAAGGTCCATACGTGTTGATGCCATATTCGGTCCGGTGACGGCGGTCTCGAATTACCGGGGCGCTTGATAGCCCCTTCGGATACGCCGCGCCGGGTGACGCGGGTCAGGCTGCTTTCGTGTCGATGCCCAGCGTAGCGAACCAGCGCTTCACATTGCGGGCAGCCTGCCGCAGGCGTTGTTCGTTTTCCACCATGGCGATGCGGACGAAACCTTCCCCTTCTTCCCCGTAACCAACGCCCGGCGCGACGGCGACCTTGGCTTCCGTCAGCAGGCGTTTGGAGAATTCCAGGCTTCCCATATCGGCCAAGGCCGGCGGCAGAGGTGCCCAGGCGAACATGGAGGCCTTGGGCGAAGGGATGCGCCAGCCCGCACGGCCGAATGCCTCTACCATCACGTCACGGCGTTTCTGATAAAGCGCGCGGTTGCTCTCGACGATATCCTGCGGACCATTCAGCGCGGCGCAAGCGGCGGCCTGGATGGGAGTGAACGCCCCGTAATCGAGGTAGGATTTCACCCGTGTCATGGCTGCGATCATGCGCTTGTTGCCTACGGCGAAGCCCATCCGCCATCCGGCCATGGAATAGGTTTTGGACATGGAGGTAAACTCCACCGCCACATCCTTTGCGCCCAGCACCTGCATGATCGAGGGGGTCGGATTGCCGTCGAAATAAAGTTCGGAATACGCAAGGTCGGACAGGATCATAACCTTGTTCTCCTTGGCCCACACCACCAACCGTTCGTAAAAGGCCAGATCGACCACTTCGGCGGTCGGATTTCCGGGATAGTTCACCACCAACACGCTGGGTCGCGGCACGGTGAAGGCCATCGCATTGTCGAGCGCCCGCCAATAATCCTCATCCGGCGTGGTGGGTACGGCGCGGATGGTGGCGCCGGCAATGATAAAACCGAAAGTGTGGATCGGGTAGGACGGGTTGGGCGCCAGCACCACATCGCCCGGCGCTGTGATCGCGTTGGCGAGGCTGGCGAGCCCTTCCTTGGACCCCATCGTCACCACCACCTCGGTTTCGGGATCGAGTTCGACACCGAACCGGCGACCGTAATAATCCGCCTGGGCCTTGCGTAAGCCGGGTATGCCCTTGGATTGCGAATAACCGTGCGCCGATGGTTTCAATGCCACTTCAACCAGCTTGTCGATCACATGTTGCGGCGGCGGCTGATCGGGATTGCCCATGCCGAGATCGATGATGTCCTCACCTGCAGCGCGCGCCGCCTGCCGCATTCCGTTAACCTCCGCAATCACGTAAGGTGGCAGGCGCTTCATGCGGTAGAATTCTGTGTCCATGGTATCATCCGCTGCGTCAGGTTCGGGCCGTGTTAGTGCCGGTTTGACGCAAACTGTCCCGCCGCGCAATCATGGCGGATGCATCGACGGCAAAATGAATGCTATATTGCGCGGTGCATACGCGATACCGTTGCGAAGTATTGCGAACCTTTTATCCGGAGCATCCATGACCGACAGCCGCGACCAGGACGGGCAGCAGGAAAATCAGTTCGATCAGAGCGCGCAGATTGCCGCCATGATGGAAACGCAGGCGCAATGGATGAGGCAGTTGATGAACGGCGGAATGTTCGGTGCCATGATGCCGGGCGCTGCCGGCACCCTCCCCGGCGTGGACGCGATGCAGGAATTTGCCGCGAACGCAGCCAGGCTGCAAGCCATGTGGACGCCCGGTGGTACCGGGGCGAGCGACAGTTCGGGCGAAGACCTAAGCGACGCGGCTGCTGCCGATCCTGCGCATTCGGCAGCAGCCGCAGCCGCGTTGGCCGATCCATCCAAATGGCTTGCCATGATGGAAGGCTGGACGAAATCCGTACCCTTCGCCGACCCTGCGGTGCAGCAATCCATTTGGAGCGATGCAGCGCAGCTATGGCAGTCGGTCCTCGGCGGCAACGAGCAAGGCGCGTCGAGCAAGCTCCCGCGCAAAGACCGGCGGTTTGCCGACCCGCGCTGGAGCAGCAACCCGATATTCGCCCTGATCCACCAGACCTATTTGCTGATGAACGAACGTCTGACACAGATGGCAGGCGACCTCGACCATTTGCCGCCGGAAAAACGCGAACAGGTCCGCTTTGCCACCAATACCATGCTGGAAGCGCTGAGCCCCGCGAACTTCGCCGCGACCAATCCCGTCGTGCTTGAACGCACGGTTGAAACCCGGGGTGCCAATTTGGTCAAGGGCATGGAGCACATGATGGCCGACCTAAAGGAAGGCAAGCTGACCCATGTCGACCGCGACGCTTTCACCGTAGGCGAAAACATTGCCGTGACGCCGGGCAAGGTGGTGCATGAAACGCCGCTATACCAGCTCATCCAGTATAGCCCCGTCACGCCCGACGTGCTGGCAACGCCGCTGGTAATCTTCCCGCCATGGATCAACCGTTTCTACATCCTCGATCTCAATCCCCAAAAGAGCTTCATCCGCTGGGCTGTGGAGCAAGGACTGACCGTGTTCGTCGTCAGCTGGAAATCAGCCGATACATCGATGAAGGATGTGGTGTGGGATGACTATATCCGCGCCGAAATAGGGGCCATCGACCATATTCGCTCACGGCTTAAAGTGCCCAGCGTGCATACCATCGGCTATTGCGTTGCAGGTACCACGCTGGCCGCCGCGCTTGCGATCCTGGCACGGCGCGGCGAGGCTGAAAAAGTCGCCAGCGCCACCTTCTTTACCGCCCAGGTGGACTTCGAGGATGCAGGCGAATTGTTGCACTTCGTCGACGACAACCAGATCCAGCTGATCGAGGGGATGGCCAAGGATGGCTATATCGACGGGCGGGTGATGGCGGCCACGTTCAACATGCTGCGCGGTACGGACCTTATCTGGAACTATGTCGTCAACAATTACCTGTTGGGCGAGGACTATCCGGCTTTCGACCTGCTGCACTGGAATGGCGATGTCACCAACCTGCCGGCAAAATGGCACAGCCAATATCTGCGCGACCTATACAAGGACAACAAGCTCGTCACGCCAGACGCGCTACAGGCCGACGGTACGCCGATCGATCTTACGCAGGTAGAAACGCCGTCGTACATCCAGGCGGGCAAGGAAGATCACATTGCGCCAGCCACCAGCGTTTGGCGGATCATGGACCATTTCCAAGGGCCGATGCGCTTCGTGCTTGCCGGTTCAGGACATATTGCCGGCGTGGTTAATCCACCCGCTGCCGGAAAGTACCAGTACTGGATCAACGAAGAACCCGAGGTCACATCGCTCGACCAATTCCGGGAAGGCGCGGTGGAACATCCCGGTAGCTGGTGGCCGGACTGGATCGAATGGTTGCATAGCCACGGTACCCAGACGGTGCCGGCGAAGGGCAAGCGCGCGCCCGGGATGTTGAAGTCAGACCAATGTATCGAGGATGCGCCGGGACGATACGTCAAAAGCCGGTAGGGACCGACGCGCTCTGCCCGCGGTGACACTCAGTTCATCGCGTTTATTGTGCAGTGCACAAAAATCTCCTTGTGTTCGCACTTGCAATGCTTATTGTGCAGTGCAGCAAAGACCGCAAGGAAATGACAATGGCTGATACCGCCGCAATGAACAGCGACACTACGAAAACCGCAGCACCTGTTGCGGACGTGCCTAGCAAGGCGTCCGGTACGGTTGCCCCGGCAGCAAAGGTTGAAGCGAAAGCCGCGCCTGAGAAGGCAGCGGCGAAGAAGCCTGTTAAAAAGACTGCCGCTAAGAAAGCTGCGCGGAAGGCATCCACCTCCAAGACTGCCAAGCGCAAGCCCGTGACCAAGAAATTGGGCGAGCAGCTGAACAAACCCCTCAAGATTAAGATCAAGGACAAGAAAATGGCTACCAAGACCGCTAACAAGACCAACGAAATGACCGCCGACCTGCAGGGCCGCGCTCGCGCTGCCTATGACAAGGGTACCGAAGTCGCTTCCGAAATGGGCACTATCACCAAGGGTAATGTCGAAGCCGTCGTCGAAGCAGGCAAGATCCTCGCTTCCGGCGTGCAGGACATGACCCGCACCAACTTCGCTGCCGCCAAGGATGCCTCCAAGGTCGTGGTCGAAGACATGAAGAAGGTCGCCGCCGTTAAATCGCCAACCGAACTGATGCAGCTGCAGAGCGAAATCCTGCGCCGTAACTTCGACGCGATGGTCGCCTTCGGTTCGAAGAACACCGAAACCGTTACCAAGGTTACCAACGAAGCCTTCGCACCGATCAGCAGCCGCTACAGCGAACTGAGCGAGCGTTTCTCGAAGGCTGCCTAATCTTTATTGGAAAACGATTGTCCGGTTGCCCTTCCATCGCAGAAGGATGGCGGCCAGGAAACACAGCGGGCCGGATGGTATTGAGCCATCCGGGCCGTTTGTGTTTTGGGGCCCAGCTTTCACGACCTCTGATTCGGGATATGGCAACATCGGAAACACCAGCGCCTGGCGGCGATCTGCCGCTCCGCAAAGCTCGCATTGTCGCACACGCTCGCTGCGACCTTGCGCTTCGCCACCGCGTCACGATATTGCCACGGTAATGAGCATGATTCCAACAACACCTCGACGGCCCAACCACGATCAGAGCCGCCCACCCGCAACGCCCCCCGCTCGCGCTGCGGGGAAGGACGATGTGGATGATGCCGATGGCGATAGCGAGATAGGTGTTGCCACCAAAACCAAAGCGCGGCCAAAAAAACCGAGCATGTACAAGGTGCTGCTGCTGAACGACGATTACACGCCGATGGAATTCGTCGTGATGGTGCTGAAACGCTATTTCAAAATGGATCTGGAACAGGCCACCCGCGTCATGTTGCATGTCCATCAACGCGGCGTCGGGGTGTGCGGCGTATTTCCCTATGAAGTGGCTGAGACCAAGGTTTCCGAAGTGGTAAACTTCGCACGCGAGAACGAGCATCCGCTGCAATGCACGCTTGAAAAGGCCTGACGCCCTGTCACACTCTGCCGCTGGCTGGTCTGCGTCTGCCGCAATGCATCATGGGGCATGACCGCACGGCAATAAGCCGCTAGGGCTGCAGCAATCGCCCGTCCGGACAAAGCGCAGCACCCTTCCTTGGCCAAACTGTTCCCCGCCCTCGACCGTTATATCCTCCGGCTCGTCATCGTGCCGATGGTAAGCGTGTTCGCGATTGCGGCATCGCTGCTGCTGCTCGACAAGATGCTGCGCCTATTCGAATTCGTTTCCACCGAAGGCGGACCTGTGGGTGTCGTGTTCAAGATGCTCGCGGCGCTGATCCCCGAATATACCAGCCTCGCAATCCCGCTCGGCCTGTTGCTCGGCATCCTGCTGGCCTTCCGCAAGCTGGCGACATCCAGCGAGCTGGACGTGATGCGCGGCGTCGGTCTGAGTTACGGCCGCCTGTTGCGCGTACCGTACATGCTCACGGCCGTATTGCTGGCGGTAAACGTCGCTCTGGTGTTCTATGTCCAGCCCGTAAGCCGTTATTATTACGAACAATTGCAGTATGAATTACGGTCGGGCGCTCTGGGCGCAAGCATCAAGGTAGGCGAGTTTACCACGCTGGCCGACCGCATGGCTCTCCGCATCGAAGAAAGCGAAAATGACGGGCGCACGTTAAAGGGTATCTTCGCGCGCGTTTCCAACACCAAGGGCGACGTACTTAGCATTTCCGCACGCGAGGGGTCTTTCCTTGCCACGACCGACAGCCCCGATACCATCATCCTGCGCCTGACGGACGGTGCGATCGTGCAGGACATGGGCGGCGGCGATCCCGATACGAACAAGACCCCGCGGGTACTGAGTTTTTCCCGCCACGATTTGCCGATCGACCTGCCACGGATCGAACAGTTCCGCGCACGCGGCGATGCGGAGCGGGAGTATATCCTGCCCGAATTGCTGCGCATCGGGTGGAGCGAGGATGCCACCGGGCTGGAGCGCGATGCCAGCCAGGCCAGTTTCAACTTCCGCATGGTGGAAGTGGTCATGATGCTGCTGATGCCGCTGCTGGCGCTGGCACTGGCGATCCCGCCCAAACGATCGAGCAGCGCGCTGGGCGTGTTCGTGTCCATCGTGATGGTGGTCGCCTACCACAAGGTGAACCAGTACGGTGAGGATGTCGCCTCGCTTGGCCGGGTGGACCCGATCCTGGCGCTATGGGGGCCGTTCGTGGTCTTCGCTGCCATCATCGGGTGGATGTACTGGCAGGTCGCCCATGTCCCCGGCGGCCAGGCTATCGGGGGCCTCGAATCCGCCTTTGCCAAGATCATGCGCGGGATACGCAAACTGTTCAAATGGCGCAGCCGCGATATTGCACCGCTGCACGACGACAGCATCGATGCTGTCGCGACCGATGTGGACGGCAATCCATTGGCCGTCGACCCACACGAGCCACCACCATTGCATCCGGACGGGAAAGACTAGCCAGCCATGCAGCTCGACTTCTTTCCTTCGCGCAGGCTGACCATCTATCTGGCCAAGCTGTTCGTTGTGCGCATCTTCGCCGTGCTGGTCATGCTGGTGCTGGTGCTGATGGCGCTCGATCTGCTCAGCACCAGCGGCACCATCCTCGCCACGCCGGGCAACGGTCAGGGCGAATTGCTGACCTATGCCGGCCTGCGTGTGCCGCAGCTTGTCGCCCGGTTTCTGCCCTATTCAGTGCTGCTCGCGACACTGATTACGCTAGTGACGCTTAACCAGAACAGCGAGGTTATCGCGATGAAGGCCGCTGGGCTTTCGGCGCACCAGGTCCTCGCGCCGCTATTGCTGACCGCGCTCGTAACTAGCGGATTGAGCTTTGCATTCAACGAGGTCGTAGTGACACGCTCTACCGCAACGCTGAAAGCTTGGGAGGCGAACGAATACGGCGCCATCCCTACCGATTCCGGCGTGCGAGCGAATGCCTACTTCACCGATGGTACAAATATTCTGTCGGCCGCGACCGTCAGCGGTCGGGGTGAAGCTATCTCGATGACCGGAGTCACCTGGTACGCCCGGGACAGTGCAGGCCGGATCGTGGACCAGCTGCGCGCGCCGAGCGCCACTTACGCGGGACCCGGTTGGCGGCTGCTCGACCCGGTGCGGTTCAATGTGGAAACGACAAAGGCCGACCGGATGGACGAGATCGTGGTTGGCGATGCGCTGACGCTGGAGCAGGTAGAGCTCGGCCGGATCGATCCTGACACCCAATCCTTCTGGCAGTTGCGCGACGATATCGACCGGTATGACCGCGTCGGGCGGCGCACTGCGGAACTGGAGGCCAAGTGGTGGCACAAGCTGTCCGGTCCCCTCGCCGCTTTCCTTATGCCGTTATTGGGTGCGATTGCCGCTTTCGGACTTGCCAGATCGGGTCAGTTGTTCGTGCGAGCGGTCATCGGCATGGCGCTTGGATTTGCCTATTTCGTAGTCGACAACGCGGCTCTCGCTATGGGAAGTTTTGGCGGCTATCCGCCTTTTCTGGCCGCATGGGCACCCTTCTTCCTGTTCGCATTGATCGGTGAGACGGTGTTGATCCGCACCGAAGAATGAGCGCGGACTGGCGTATCCGGCTCGCCCGGCCTGACGATGCGCAGGCGTTTCATGACGTAGAGGCGGATGCGGGCGGATTGCTGGAACAACACCCGTCATTGGCGCAGATTACTCTCCCCTCCCCGCGTTCCAGCCAGGAATACGCGGCCATGATCGACAAGGGGCACTCGCTGGCTGCCGTATCGGAAGATGCCGTTATCGGCTTTGTAGCGACCCGGCCGTTTGGCCGCGAACTGCACATTCACGAACTGAGCGTGAGGCGCAGCTTCCAGCGGCGCGGCATAGGCGCGACGCTGCTTGGCGCGCTTGCTATCGATGCCCATAATGCAGGCTTCGCTGCGCTCACCCTGAATACGTTCCGCGATATTCCATGGAACGCGCCGTTCTATGCACGACAAGGCTTCGAGATTATCGGTGACATCGAGGCACACCCCCGACTTGCACACGCGCTGGAAAAGGCAGTTGCCGCGAGATTACCACGCGAAAATCGCTGCGCGATGATCCGTTTCCTGGGATAGAAGGAGGCTTAGCGCGCCCGCATTGTGCTGGCAGCAATACGCCGCAATAACGTCACCATGCCGGGGTGGTTCGAACCGGCATAGGTCGACATGTCACCGAATTCCGCCGCAAGTCGCCGATGCGCTTCGGGCAGCGCGTGATATGGCATGGAAGGCATCAGATGATGCAGCGCATGATAGCGCAGCCCCACAGGCGCCCAGATCTCGGCAATCGGGCCCGGCGGCGGTACGTTTACGGAATCTAGGAACTGCGCAGTCACAGTCATCGCCTCGCCCTCATTCTCCCAAAGATGCGCCACCAGCGTGCGCAACTGATTAAGCACTGCCGTGACGGAGAACACCGCCAACGCCACCAGCAGCGGTCGCCAGCCGATTGCCAGCGGACTGAGAGCCAGCGCAATTGCCCAGAGCGAACCAAACGCTTCCTGCCAGATCACGCGCGTCTTGAGATCGGTGTCTGCCGGACGGCGCCGGAAATCCGGGTTGATCGACAGCGCCGAAAACCGGGTCCAGACCAGATTGCGGACGGCAGGGATCAGTGCGCCGAGCGGTACCAGCACTGCAAACCGGATTATCAAAGCGACCGGGGCAAGCAACGCGATGCCAACAAACAGCGGCAGGCTCCACCACTTCATCAAGGCTAACGGCAGATATTCGGGATCTTCCGGAGTTCCATAGCGCGTGCGCTGATGGTGCAACGTGTGCACGCCTTCGTACATGAAGGACGGCGTCAGCATCGGTATGCCGACCAGCAGGTTCCAGCCAAACCGGAAGCCAGGCAGCGCATCGCGGTGGATATGCGACAATTCGTGAATGAACAGCAGCGCACGATAGAGCGACAGGCTCGCCACGACACCAAAGCCCAACGCTGCCCAGATATTGGACGAGAGGATCGCGCCGGCAAGAGCGGCATAGCCCAATAGCGCCGATATCAGCATATCACCCCAGAACACTGCCGGGCGGGCTGTCCCCAGATCTTTGGTAAGGTCGCGAGCGGCGCGCAACATCGCCTTGTCGTCTGCGATACGGCCCTTGCTATCTAGCGCGGGCGAAAAAGCACTGGGACCGGTGTCTTGTGGTTCTGTATGACCGAGGTCGGGCCCGTCACTGTAAGGGGGCACAAAGGCGTCTTGATAGGTCATTCTCGGCTTCACTGTGCATTGCGGCATAGCGCATTAACATGGGCTGCAAAAGAGCGTGAACAAGCGCCAGCCCGGCGCGCTGCTTGACATGCGTGTCATGAAAGACACAGAGCGCTCCCCGTCCCCAGCAAGCAATTTTGCGCCCGACCGTCCCGGAGAACTTTAATGGTTGGCCCCACCTCCCCGTCCAGCGAATCCATAACCATCGCCGCACTGGATGCAGCCGACAGGAAAGACCGTGCGCGCTTCGTCGATCTGGGCCGCCGGTTCGCCGCCACGATACCGAACTATGTACCCCAGTTGCGCGGCGAGCAGCTGGAACTGCTGGACCCGTCGCGCAATCCGTTCTTCGCACATGCCCGCGTCCAGTTGTTTGTTGCTGTTTGCGAAGGACGCGATGTGGGCCGCATTACTGCGCATATCGACGAGCTGGCCTTACAGGTGCCGCGCGAACAGGGCTTCGGACCGGGCACCGGCATGTTCGGCTATTTCGATGCTGAAACGCAGGATGTTGCAGACTTACTGCTGGAAACTGCAGCCGACTGGCTGCGTGCGCAAGAGATGGAACGGATGCTCGGTCCGATCTCGCTTTCCATTTGGGAGGAACCGGGGTTGCTGGTCCAGGGACAGGAACATGCGCCAATGCTAATGATGGGTCACCATCCTGCCCATTATCGCGACTGGGTGGAGAAAGCCGGGCTCGTCAAAATCAAAAGCCTGCGCACGTATAATCTTAATATCACCAAACCTTGGGCACCGGTCGTGCAGCGGATCGTGAAGTCCGGCCATCGCAACGACCGCATCGTGATGCGGCGCGTATCGAAATCCGACTGGCCCAACGAAGTACGGATCGTGCTTAATATCCTCAACGATGCATGGTCGGGAAATTGGGGCTTCGTTCCGTTTACCGATGCCGAAATCGATTATGCGGCCAAGAAGATGAAACCGATCATCTTTTCCGAGCTCAACCGCATCGTCGAACTGGATGGGGAGCCCATCGCCTTCATGATGGTGCTGCCAGATATCAACGACATGCTGGCCAAGATCGGCGGGCGGTTGTTTCCGTTCGGTTGGATACGGCTGCTGCGCTGGTTACGAAAACCGCGCGATTGCGGCGTTCGCGTGCCCCTCATGGGCGTGCTGCGCGAACATCATGCCTCGCGTCTCGCCAGCCAGGTTGCTTTCATGATGATCGACGATATTCGCACCAGCGCCGTGGAGGAGTTCGGCTCGACCCGCGGGGAAATCGGTTGGATTCTCGATGATAACAAGGGGATGATTGCGATCGCCGATATGTTGGAAACCAAGCTCAATCGCGATTATTGGATTTTCGAAAAAGCCCTTTAGCACCAGCGCCGCAACATTGTTGCGCTGGTGCAACGGCTGCGCAAATTCCGTTTTACGTGAGGCTGGCGCGGGAACAATATGAAGCGCTGCCACGTAATCGCTACAGCGCAACCTTCCTGGTTGGCGCCTCACGGATGTTCATCGATGTCGAGCCGATCTGCCGAAACGCAAACCAGTGCCCTATCGATGAAATGTGTCGTTGTGGTTGAGGATGACGCCATTCTGGCAATGTCGCTGGAACAGGCACTGACAGATGCCGGAGTCGAGCAAGTGATCGTCAGCAGCACGACCGACGATGCGATCAAGGTACTGCGCTCCCATAGACCCGAAGCCTTAGTACTGGATGTCCATCTTGCGGACCGCGATGATGGCTGGGCCATTGCCGAGCTGGTGCAGAACCTGGGACCGCGTCGTCCTCGTGTGGTATTCTCTACCGGCGCACCCGATGATATACCGCCCGACATCGCCGAACTGGGACCAGTGCTGACCAAACCCTACGATTCGGCGGATCTGATCGAAGCGCTCTCGCAGCCTGCAAAGAAGGGCCTGCTTGCGCGGCTCAAGGGACGCCTGCGTTAACACCTCAGCCAGCGGCTCATCTCATGCCAAACCAGTTATGCATTTTGGTAAAACGTTGCACAGTTGACAAAACCACCAACGAAGAAGGGCCTCCGCACTAGCTGTGTGCGAAGGCCCTTCGGGATCGTGTCACTGCCGCTTGGACGGGAGGGGGGGTCTCGGCGGTGACAATAGGATAATGCACGGCTGAAAAAGCGGTTCCGGTTCGACACGAAAAAAGTTTAAGGCGTCATCCGATCGAACGATTGCCACACCGGTGGACCGCTGCAATCCGCCAATTCGGACCTTGGAAAAGGTTGCTTCGAACTTGCTGGTTTCCGTCGCAAGCAAACTAGGCCATATCATAGGAACAAACCTGTTCGGCGGACGTTTTTTGCGCGCACCTCAGGGAAGGGAATATATGTCTTTAAGTGATCAGGTTGCCACCAATTTGCCCTATCTGCGCCGCTATGCCCGCGCTTTGACCGGCTCGCAGGCGACCGGCGATGCGTTTGTCCGCACGACTTTGGAAGCGGCATTGGCCGATGAAGACCTTAAATCGGAACTGGGCGAAGGCCGCGTGCCGTTATACCGGGCATTCAACAAGGTCTGGTCGAGCGCCTATCTGGAAGTTTCGGAGCCGGAAGATACCGTTACCGGCGTCCACGAAGGTGCGGCCAACGACCGGCTGAAATCGATAACTCCGCTGAACCGGCAGGCCTTGTTGCTCACTACGCTGGAAGACTTCTCGATTGCCGAGACCGCGCAGATCATGGATCTGGATGAGGGTTCGATAGAGCAAATGGTGCAGGAAGCGGTTGCCGATATCGATCGGGAATCCTCCACCAGCGTTCTCATTATCGAGGATGAGCCGCTGATCTCGATGCAGCTGGAAGACCTCGTACGTTCGCTTGGTCACGAAATTTGCGGCACCGCGGCAACGCGAACACAAGCTCAGGAGGTTGTGGCCGAAAACACGCCGGGTCTGGTGCTTGCCGACATCCAGCTTGCTGACGGCTCGTCCGGACTTGATGCGGTCGATGACATCCTGGCCATCGACAGTGTTCCGGTAATCTTCATTACCGCTTATCCCGAACGGCTGCTGACAGGCGATCGTCCCGAACCGACCTATCTGGTCACCAAGCCGTTCCAGGAATCGACCGTTCGCACTGCCATCAGTCAAGCGCTGTTCTTTGGATCGAGCCGTCCGCTCGGGTAAAAATATCATGCGATAGAAAACTAAAGGGCGGCCTGCGACGGCCGCCCTTTTTCGTTCTCGGTCAAGAATCTTCTACCCCACCGGCGTCAGGCCGTAGCAGGCTTAAGCTTGTGCCACTCTTACTTGACTGCTCGCATGGCGAAATCGCTTGGCTTGCGGACGGGTACGAGCAGCACACACCGTACACCGCTGGCATCGAAATCGAGCGTGACGGGGTGCTTCAATTCGTGGGCCACGATTTTCTCGATCAGATCGGTTCCGAAACCTCGCTTGCGATCCTGCGGTACCGCCGGGCCGCCCTCCTCGATCCATTCTACACGGGCCAGCCGGTCATGTTCGAGCGACCATTTGACAGACACTTTCGCGCCAGGCTGACTGAGCGCGCCGAACTTCGCCGCGTTCGTTGCCAGTTCGTGTAATGCCAGGCCAAGGGACAGCGCATCGTTCGGCGCCAGTTCCACAGCTGGTCCGTCGAGCACGACCTCGTTATCCGCGCTCCTCGCATAAGGCGCGATTTCTGCTTCGACCACGCTACGGATGGGGGTCGTGCCCCATTCGGACTGGGTCAACAGGTCATGGGTGGCTGACAGCGCCCGGATGCGGCCATCGATACCAGTCGCAAAATCATCCAGATTGGTAGCCCTGCGGCGGGTCAGCGAGACGATCGACAACACGTTCGCCAAGGTGTTCTTCACACGATGATTGAGTTCACGGGTCAGCGAATTGCGAATGGAATTCTGTTCTTCGAGCCAGTCGAGCGAAGCCCGATCTTCGAGTGCCTGCTGGGTCAGCAAGCGGGCCACTACCATCAACAGGCTGGCGATCAACAGGCCGAACAACAGGGTCAGCATCGACAAGTTAGAAAGGAAAGAGTTTCGCGATGACGTCACTTTCAAGGTCATCGCATGATTGGCAATCAGCACATCCTCCGTCACCGAGGATACGTCGTTATTATTACCGGCCGTATTCGCATCAACCCTAGTCTCCGGGATGGTCTGCGCGACCAAATTGGATTCAGCTACCGGACCATTGTACAATCGCACCACCCGGCTGGTCAGCGACTGCATTTCCAATGCAGATTCGAGAAAGTCCTGGGTGTTGAACGGACTGTAGATAAAACCTTTCAGCCGCCGTTCCGCGCTGAGGGAATCGAACACCGGCATATAAATTAGAAAACCGGCGTCTGTGCCGGTTCCTTCCTGCACCAGGATAATCCTGCCGCTGGCAGTGGGCCGGGCGTTTTTGACAGCCTCGTCCATAGCGGCCCGCCGGATGGGTTCGGAATACATGTCGAACCCCAGCGCCCGCCTGTTCCTTTCCGTATCAGGCTGCAAGAAGGTAACTGGCACCACGAGTTCTGCGGATGACGAGGGGACCGGCTCCACTCGCATTCGACCGGGCGTCTCCTCTTGTACAGATGCTTCGAATTCGGCCACTTCCTCGGGCCTTATCGCAACAGCCCAGCCGAAACCTTCGGCACTGCGATAGTCGCTATCGAACCGCAATTCGCTGATAAAGCGGCGGAACACCGTGGCATTCACTTCTCCGGCGGTACCGAACAGTGCTGCACCCGCGCGAAGATAGGCGGAACTGGCGTTGCCGCGCCGTTCCAGCGCGCCAACCACACCACGGGCAAGTTCCCGCAATTCAGCTTGCTCGCGCTCCCGCTCACCGCGCTCAATTGCGAAAATACTAACCGCCGTAATTGCAGCTATCGCCAGAAAAATAGCCAATGGGACGAAACGCGGATACAGCACCAGCCAACGACGCGACTGTCTGATGTCATCGGCTGCGGAATTCAACGGTTCACCTCAAGGTATTGTCCTGCGCCTTTGCAGGTAAATTCAATAAGCTTCCTTGGCCGGAACAAAAATACCGAGGCATCGTTCCCATTGCGCAGACACTACGCTAGTACAGCGCTGCGCACATGACGCCTTTCAACACGGATGGTACCTGCACTTTATGACTGCTCACTCGGAAAATCGCGGATCTGGATGTTCGCCGAATGATGCTGATAGGGATGTGAAGGCCGAAAATCCGAACTGGGCATCCGGACTGCGGCAGCTGTACGATTCCGTGGTCGACGAACCGCTTCCGGACAGCTTCAAGGACTTGTTGGCGAAGCTGGACCAGAAGTAGATATGGCTGAATCTAAGCGAACGGCTGCGCAGAAGGTCGATTTCAAGCGCGAGCTTACCGAAGTGGCGCCGCACCTCCGTGCGTTTGCGCGCGGCCTTTGCGGTCGGCCGGATATGGCCGACGATCTTGTTCAGGAAACCATGCTGAAAGCGTGGGCGGCGCAGGAACGGTTCGAACCGGGCACATCCATGCGCGCGTGGACCTTTGTCATCCTCCGCAATGCCTATCTCACCGATATGCGCCGGAACCGCTTTCGCGGCGAATATGACGAGAATGTTGCGGAACGCATTCTGACTGCGCCTGCCGGGCAGGAAGAACCAATCCACCTGTCCGACATGCATCGCGCCCTGCTCACCTTGCCGCCTGAGCGGCGCGAGGCCCTCCTGCTGGTTGGCGCTGGCGGGTTCTCCTATGAAGAGGCGGCAAATATTTGCGGTTGCGCCGTCGGCACGATCAAGAGCCGTGTTGGCCGGGCGCGTGCCGCGATCAGTTCCATGTTGAGCGATGGTGATATCCCAAGGCGCGCGATCGGTGACGACGCTGCCCATCGTGCGATCCTGGAAGAGCTGGACGAGGTTGCGGCCGGCAATGGTGAAAGCGAACCTACCCGCTGAGCGTGTTATTGCCTCGCCCGCTATTGTATGGCGAGCGTGACGTCTGGTTTGATAGTAACGCCCGTTGCTGCATCATTGCGGCGCGAACGGCTTTCTGGCAGCTATCGCGGCGACTATGACCGATGCGCCTGCAACTCCAACGCAAACCGATCCATCTGCCACTGGCGGCGGTATCGGCGCGGACGAAGCCAGCCTCGCAGGCTTTGAGGGTCCGTCACCACGTGCCAGCCGCCGGCTGGCCTTCGCCCAACAGGAACTGCGCCTTATTTCAGCGCTGGTGCTTCTGCTGGGATTGGGACTGTTCCTCGCCCTGCCCTTCGTGCTGTCGATCGGGTCGGTCGTGTTCCTGCCGGTCACGGTCGCGGTTATTCTCACCATTGTTTTGTCCCCGTTGGCTGACAGGCTAGCGGGACTTGGCCTGCCCAACGTGCTTTCGTCGCTGTCGGCTATCTTGCTGTTCTTTGCGCTCTTGATGCTGTCGCTAACGCTTATCCTGCAACCGGCTGCGGCGTTGTTCGACAGACTGCCGGATATGGTCAAGCTCGTGGGATCACGCTTTGCCGAACTGCGCGATCAATTTGGCTGGCTTGCCAAGATGAATGAGGAACTGGCAGAGGTAATGGGCGGATCCGGTACCAAGGTGGTGCTGGCGGGACCATCCGTCCTCCAGACGCTCGCCCTTGAAACGCCCAGTGTGATTTTGGGCGTCCTGATCACGTTCCTGATGGCGTTTTTCATGATCGAAGCGCGTGTACGGATGCGCCGGCATCTGTTGTTCGACCGCGCCAGTTTCGGTAGTTCGATCAAGGCGGCACGTGTGCTGCGCGAAGTACAAGATCGGGTCGCAGCGTATATTCTCACAGTGGCGTTCATCAATGCAGGGGTGGGAGTTGTGACAGGTCTGGGAGCGTGGGCCATCGGGCTGGAGGCGCCGGTCATGTGGGGCGGCCTGGCCATGATGCTGAACTTCGTGCCCTATATCGGACCGCTCGCGATGGTCGCCCTGCTCGGGCTGTTCGGGATCGGTACCAGTGAGACACTAATCTGGGGCTTCGTTCCGGCTGCACTGTATCTAGGCCTGCATACGGTAGAAGCCAACGTCATCACACCGTCGATCCTGGGCGCGCGATTTACCATGAATCCGGTTATGATCCTTATCGCCTTTTCCTATTTTTCATGGATATGGGGAGTTTTCGGCGCGCTTCTATCGGTCCCGATCTTGCTGATGCTGACGGCTTTTTTCGATCATGTCGGACGCCCGAACCTTGTAGGTTTCATCTTCGGCGAGCCGTTATTCGCCAACAACATCCTCGCAGTCGGTGGGACGCCGGAGGAACCTGCGAGCACTTAACCGCACATCAACTTTCGCAAATCCGGACATAAAAAGGCCCGCACCGGACAATCCGGAACGGGCCTTTCTAATTTAATGCTCTGCGAAGCTTACGAAGCGTAGCTCCACGTGGTGCCGCGCGCCAGATTGTCGCTGGCGAAGCCCCAGTTCAGCTTATTCTCGGTGACCGCCTTCAGATAGGCGGGGCGTTTGTTCTGGTGATCAAGGTAATACGCATGTTCCCATAGATCGATTACGAGAAGCGGGTTTATGCCGTTCTTATCAGCGAGGGTATCACCATCATGGGTTTCCTCGATCGAGAGCTTGCCGCCCTTTTCCACCAACCAAACCCAACCGCTGGCGAAATGGCCGGCACCGCGGTCCTGCAGTTTGGAAGTAAGATCATCGACCGAACCGAAGCTGTCATCGATCATGCTCTTCAGCTCGTCCGACGGGCTTTTGCTGTCGCCGGTCATGGAGTGCCAGTAGAAACCATGGTTCCAGCTTTGCGCCGCGTTGTTGAACAGACCTTGGTCGCTGCCACGTGCGGCCCCGATGATGTCTTCCAACGACTTGTCGGAATGGTCGGTTCCTTCGATCGCCTTGTTGGTCTTGTCGATATAGGCCTGGTGATGCTTGCCGTGGTGGTACGACAGCGTCTCGGCAGAAACGGCGGGCGAAAGCGCGTCGTCGGAATAGGGCAGCGGGGTTACGTTGAAAGCCATGGGACGTCCTTGGTCAGATTGCATTGAATATTTAGGGTTCTGGTTTTGCAACGCATGGCGCGCAGGATTGTTGCATAACCGGCGCTAGTTTAGTTGTGGGGCGGGATGCACTGTGGCGGAGCGTTTCCGGTCCGACGACGCCGTTACCGCAACATCGGCGGTTACATTGGCGAAAGTCCGCATGATGTCAGGGATCATCTCGACCGCGACCAATAAAGCAAGCGGCTCCACTGGAATACCCATGGCGATCGCAATCGGGCCGATCGAAATGACGAAGCTGATGGAGCCCGGCAGGCTGACCGATCCGATGGAGATGATGAAAGCAACTGCAACGCCGGCCATCAGGACTACCGGACCTAGTTCGATCCCGGCCAAAGTCGCGATGTAGATCGCGACAGCCAGGTTCATTGCAGGACTGGTCGCTCGGAAAATCGCGACCGATAGCGGCAGCACGAAATCCGCCGTCTCCTCGTGCAGTTTCAACGTTCGTGCACTCGATAGCATTGCGGGCAGACTTGCGAGCGAGCTTTGCGTAGAAATAGCCACCGCCTGCGCTGGTAACATGGCGCGAACAAAACGGACCGGGCTGGTTCGTCCGCCCAAAATACCGAGGAGATAGGCTGCGACCAGCACCACCAGCCCCATAGCCGACACGGTCAGGATATAATGCGCCAACGCCACGAACGCGCCCCCGCCCGCCTTGACGGATACGCCGATGGCGAGTGCAAACACACCAAGCGGGGCCAGCCACAGCACCCAGCCGATGATGATCAGCATGGTGTTGGCGAGCGCGTGGAAGAACCGCAGCAGCACCGTCTTCTGCGAACCGGGAAGTCGGGTCAGCGCCACCGCGAAGATGGCGAAGAAGATTGTCAGCGGAAGCATGGCGGTGTCCGCCGCGGCGCCGATAATGTTCGGCGCGATCAAGGACCGCAAAAACTCGACCAGACCGGGTACGGCCTGCGGCTCTACAGCATCTGTATCGAGAATGGCGGACGCGGCATCTGGCGGCGGAAACATATCCAGCAGCAACGGCATCAATATCGCACTTGCGATACCGCTGAACAGGAGCATGCCGAACACCAGCGCAAGCATCCTTCGGGCTATCGCACCTGCGCGCGCTGCCTCGATCAATTTCGCTATGCCGACGATCAGCAATGCAGCCACCAACGGTATGATCGTCATCTGAAGCGCGCGTAGCCACAACTCGCCAATCAGCTTCGCCCCCATCAGGAGCGGGCTTTCCTCAGCCATCCCGACGAGCAGCCACCCTGCCAGTAATCCTGCTACCAGCCCGCCGAATGTCCACCAGAGCGGCAGCCGGATCTGCACCAATTTACCGGCATTGTCATTCAGACCACCGCCAGTTTCGGTTGCTTTCCCGTCTCGCTCAATCTCGGTCAACGCCCTGTCCCCTTTTCAAGCGTGCCTTAACCCGTCAGAAGCGCGAGGCAACTCCCGGCGCGCACACCGGCGGTGCCTGGGCGCCGTATTTATTCATGTAAGACAGGGCATTCCATGACACGCAAGCTTTTCGGTACGGACGGTATCCGCGGTACCACGAACGAAGGCGTGATGACCGCCACCATGGCGATGCGGGTGGCGCAGGCCGCAGGCAATCATTTCCGCCGCGGGCACCACCGCCACCGTGTGGTGATCGGCAAGGATACGCGGTTGTCGGGCTACATGATGGAAAGCGCGCTGGTAGCAGGCTTCACCAGCGTGGGCGTGGACGTAATCATGACCGGCCCCCTCCCCACCCCTGCGGTCGCATTGCTAACCCGCGAAATGCGCGCCGATCTCGGCGTGATGATCTCCGCCAGCCACAACCCCTATCGCGACAACGGCTTGAAGCTGTTCGGGCCCGACGGGTTCAAATTGTCGGACGAAACCGAAGCCGAAATCGAGGCGCTGGTCGAACTGCAGCCGGAACTCGTGGCCGCGCAGGACATCGGCCGCGCCCGCCGGGTGGATGACGCGCCGGGACGCTATATCCACGGGGTAAAACAGTCGGTCAGCGATGACATCCGCTTCGATGACCTGAAAGTGGTAGTCGATTGTGCCAATGGCGCGGCCTACCAGGTGGCCCCCAGCGCAATCTGGGAACTGGGCGCGGAAGTGATCGCACTTGGCGTGGAACCCAATGGCACCAACATCAATGACGGCGTCGGCTCGACTTCGCTGGATGCTGTCAAGGCGCGCGTGATCGCGGAAGGGGCGGATATCGGGATCGCCCTGGATGGCGATGCCGACCGGCTGATTGTCATCGACGAGAAAGGTCAGACGGTCGACGGCGACCAGATCATGGCGCTCATCGCCACGCGGGCTGCCGAGAAGGGTGAACTGCGCGGTGGCGGCGTCGTGGCCACAGTGATGAGCAATCTGGGCCTTGAACGATACCTGGAAACACAGAACCTGACGCTGGAACGCGCCAAGGTGGGCGACCGCTATGTGCTGGAAAAGATGAAGGCAGGCGGCTTCAACATCGGTGGGGAGCAATCGGGGCATATGATCATGCTAGATCATGGCACCACGGGGGATGGCACCGTGGCAGCTTTGCGAGTGCTCGCCAGCCTCGTGCGCAGCGGCAAGCGTGCCAGCGAAATGCTGCATATGTTCGAACCGGTGCCGCAATTGCTTAAGAATGTGCGCTATGATGGCGGCGATCCGCTTGGCGATGCCAAGGTGAAGGCAGTCATTGCGGATGCCGAAGCGGAACTTGCGGGCAAGGGGCGTCTCGTCATCCGCAAATCAGGCACCGAACCGCTGATCCGGGTAATGGCGGAAGGCGATGATAGCGCCCAGGTCGAAACCGTGGTGGACCGCATTTGCGACGCCGTGAAAGCAGCCGCCGCTTGATGCTGGCGATGCATCCCGATTGCGAACGCTGCGGCGCGGACTTGTCCGCCGCGGTATCCGGCGCCTTCATATGCAGCTTCGAATGTACATTCTGCGCGTCCTGCGCGGAAAAGCTCGACGACAGATGCCCGAATTGTGGCGGTGAGCTGATGGACCGGCCCACGAGAACCGGCGACGCGCTGGAGAATTATCCCGCATCCACCACCCGGAAGTTCACCAGGTGACCGACGCCGGGCAACCACGTACGCCGCCACGCATCCTCTCGATCGCGGGATCCGATAGTTCGGGCGGCGCGGGTATTCAGGCGGATATCAAGACCGTCACAATGCTGGGCGGCTATGCCATGACGGCTATCACCGCGCTGACCGCGCAGAATTCGGTCGGTGTGCAAGCAATCGAGCCGGTGTCGCCCGATTTCGTGTCGCAGCAGATAACTTCATGCGCAGGCGACATCGGGATCGATGCGGTCAAGATCGGGATGCTTGCCACTCCGGATGTCATTCATGCGGTAGCTGACGCGCTGGCCGCGCTGCGCGCCGATAATGCGGTCCTGCCGATCGTGCTCGATCCGGTCATGGTCGCAACCTCAGGCGCTCGATTGATCGAAGACGACGCGGTAGCGGCCATGGTTCAACGCCTGTTTCCGCTCGCAACGATCATTACGCCCAACCTTCCCGAATTACGCGCCTTGTCCGACGATACGGCGCCGGATGATGCCCATGGGCCGCTTGCGCTCGATACCATCGCCAAAACGGCGGGAGCGATCGCTCGCAAGCACGGCGCCCATGTGCTTGCCAAAGGCGGTCACGCGGAGGGTAGCGAAGCTGACGGGGACCGGGTGTTCGATCTGTTGATCGATCCGGAGGGGCGCTGGAACAGCTACAACCACGCCCGGCTCGAAACCCGCCACACCCATGGCAGCGGCTGCACGCTATCATCCGCGATCGCGACGTTCCTCGGCTATACGATGCCGATGGAGCACGCCGTCAGGCTGGCCCGGCAATTCGTGTTTGCGGCAATCCAGAATGCGCCGGGTTTTGGCGCTGGCAGCGGCCCGATGGGGCACCAGGCCGTACGGAACGGCGGCGGTTAGTCCCGGCTCTTGTCCAGACCGTAAAACCTTTCGATCGCGTCCCACCCCTCTTCGGCGGTCTCGCACCATTCGATCAGATCGAGATCATCATGGCTTATCGTGCCTTCGTCCGCGATCGCTTCGAAATCCACTACCCGGTTCCAGAACTCCTTACCGAATAACAAAATCGGGATTGGCTTCATCTTTCCGGTCTGGATCAGCGTAAGCAATTCGAAAAACTCGTCGAACGTGCCGAACCCTCCCGGGAACACCGCCACGGCCCGCGCGCGCAGCAGGAAATGCATCTTGCGCAACGCGAAATAATGGAACTGGAAGCTGAGATAGGGCGTCACATAAGGATTGGGTGCCTGTTCGTGCGGCAGGACGATGTTCAGCCCAATACTCTCCGCCCCAGCCTCGCTAGCGCCCTTATTGGCAGCTTCCATAATCGATGGACCACCACCAGACGTTACTACGAATTGCCGTTTGCCATCCTCGATAATGGACTTTTCGCTAACCAGCTTGGCCAGCCGGTACGCCTCGTGATAATATTTTGCTTTCTTGGCCAGGTTCTCCGCAATCACCCGGTCCCGTCCCTCCAGCTTGTCGAGCGTGGAAAGCGCAACCTTCGCCGCCTCGGGTGAGGGAATGCGGGCCGATCCGTACATCACCAG
This sequence comes from Alteripontixanthobacter maritimus, assembly GCF_003340475.1. Lineage (NCBI taxonomy): Bacteria > Pseudomonadati > Pseudomonadota > Alphaproteobacteria > Sphingomonadales > Erythrobacteraceae > Alteripontixanthobacter > Alteripontixanthobacter maritimus. The sequence continues at coordinate 1,728,517 of NZ_QBKA01000002.1, forward strand.
CGTCGATCCCACACCCGCTTCGTCCAGCAGCATTTCCGGCTTGAGCAATTCCAGCTGGAACCGGACGGGGCGCAATTCATCGCGCAATAGAAAGTCGCGGTCCTGAAATGCCAGCTTGTAAGCTGGATGCTGCGTTTGGGGGGTGACCGGCGGAGCGGACTTGGAGAATGCCGCCTCTTCCTCCGCTGGATAGAATTTCCGGTCAGACAGGTCGGGCGTTGATCTTTTATCGCTCATGCCGGCGGCCCTATCCGGCTGCACGATGCGCGGCAAGCCTGCCGGCCAAGCTGTTGAAAAGCTGGATGCCCCGCAAGGATTCGAACCTTGATTGACGGAGTCAGAGTCCGCTCTCTTACCGTTAGAGGACGGGGCATCGGCGCGGATCGCGTGGACGCAAACATGCGCGCATCGCGGGCCGGGCAAGGTGGCGCATCTAGGTTTGTGCGCGGGCGAGGTCAAGAGCCGCAATGCCTGCGCCTGCCTGCAACTCTTGCGAAAAATGCACCGCCACGCTAGCGTTGCTGTCAGGTCCCCGCGCGGCAACCGTGACGGGAGGAACATGGAAAGACACTTACATGGCGGATTTCACTCCGCCGGACGCCACCAACAGGGCTGGCAAACAAAGGGGCGAACCGTCCGGCAGCGTAGCCGACTTTCGCTACAAGAGCCCCGCCGAGCCCGAATCCGCCGAAAATCCCGGCCAGCAGCTTAGCGAAACCGTGTCCGTCGAAGGCACGCAACCGAATGGTTTCGATGCGGTACAAACGGTCGGCGGCGATACGATCGATGCCAGCGACATTCCGCCCGCCGCGCACTCGCAGCAAGCCTTTCCGCAGGCCCAACCGCGCCGCCGGCAGGCTTATGCCGCGCTCGACCTGGGTACGAATAACTGCCGTCTGCTGATCGCGCGACCCTCGGGTGAAAACTTCACGGTGATCGACGCTTTCAGCCGGGTGGTGCGGCTTGGCGAGGGGCTCGCGCATAGCGGCCAGTTAAGCGACGAGGCGATGGAGCGCACTTTGGGTGCGCTCAATGTCTGCGCGGACAAACTACGCAAACGAAATGTTCACCTCGCCCGGTCCGTCGCGACAGAGGCCTGCCGCCGCGCAAGCAACGGCGAAGCATTTATCGAGCGCGTGGAACAGGAAACCGGCATCAAACTGGATATCATTTCTGCCCAGGAAGAAGCGCGCCTGGCCGTTCTCGGCTGCCATATCCTGCTGGAAGAAGGGCCTGGTCCTGCCATCATCTTCGACATTGGCGGCGGCTCTACCGAACTGGTTCTGATCGAACCGGGCGGCCCGGTACCCCGCATTCTCGATTGGCTAAGCGTACCTTGGGGCGTCGTGTCGTTGAGCGATACGGTGGGCCAGGAACAGGACAGCCGCGACGCACGCCTTTCCAGATATCGCGACATGCGACAATTGGTTGATGACAGCTTTACGGATTTCGCGAAGCGCATTGCGCCGACCGGTAGAACAGCCGAGCATATCAGGCTGCTTGGTACCAGCGGCACCGTGACAACCCTCGCCAGCCTGCATCTCGAATTGCCGCAATATGATCGGCGTGCGGTCGATGGCTTGATTGTTCCGTCGCAATCCATGCGCGATATCAGCGACCGCCTGTCAGGCCTGTCACCGGCAGAGCGCGGCGAATTACCATGCATCGGCCCCGACCGCGCGGATCTGGTGGTGGCCGGGTGTGCCATCCTCGAATCCATTTTGGACATCTGGCCCGCACCCCGGCTGGGAGTTGCCGACCGCGGCATTCGCGAAGGCATCCTGCGCAGCCTGATGGCGGCCGACGTGGCTGGTGAAGCAAGCCGCCGCGCTATTCAGGCAGCGCGTATCTGATGGCCCGTTCCGGCAGCAACCCAGACCGCCGTGTTAAGACAGCCAAAAAGCGGACCGCATCGTCCGCCGCGTGGCTACAGCGGCAATTGAACGATCCTTACGTCAAACGCGCTAAGCAGGACGGCTATCGCAGCCGCGCCGCTTACAAACTGTTGGGATTGGACGAACGGTTCACGTTTCTGCGCGGGACGAAGCGCGTGGTTGATCTGGGTATCACGCCCGGCGGTTGGAGCCAGGTCGTGCGGCGCGCCAATCCGCGTGCAGCAGTGGTCGGGATCGATATCCTGCCTACCGATGCAATCGAGGGCGTGACCATCTTCGAGATGGATTTCATGGACGACAAGGCACCAGCCGCGCTGACCGATACGCTGGACGGCTCACCCGATCTGGTGCTGTCGGATATGGCGGCCAACACCGTCGGCCATAAGCAGACCGATCATCTCAGGACCATGGCGCTCGTGGAGGCTGCCGCCTGGTTTGCGGTCGAAACATTGGAACAAGGCGGCACGTTTGTCGCCAAGGTCTTGGCAGGCGGGACCGACAAGGAATTGCTCACTTTGTTGAAGCAGCATTTCCGAACTGTGAAGCACGCCAAGCCGCCGGCCAGCCGCAAGGGTTCGTCGGAATGGTATGTGGTGGCGCAGGGCTTTAAAGGTCGCCGAGAAACCGGCGAAGATGCAGAGCAGTCCTGACAGGCGAAAGTCGGTCGGTACCTTCAGGCACCAACTCGCTAAACCTTAACGACCGCCGATTTTTGCGCCGCCGCTATTAGCGGTAGCACCGCCACCGGCAACTGGCTGGTCCATCGAGGCTCCGCCTGCGGATTCGGCTGCACCGGCTTCTGCGCCTTCGACCGGACCGGGGCCTGCACCGGGCGCGTCGGCCGCAGTGTCGCCTTCTTCGGTTACTTCGGGAGCAGCGGGTTCGGGAAAGGCCGGTCCGCCGCCATTGGCATGCAAATACGCGATGACGTTTGCGCGGTCCTCTGCGCTGCCCAAGCCAGCGAAGCTCATCTTGGTACCATTGGCGAAGCCGCGCGGGCTTTTCAGCCATGCGTCCATCGCTTCATAATCCCAGCTGCCGCCGACGTCGACCAGCGCCGAGCTGTAGGCGAAACCGGCGGCATGCTTGCCGATAGGTGTGCCCAGTACACCATAAAGATTGGGACCGATACCCGTCGGGCCGCCAGATTCTATCGAATGGCAGGCGATGCATTTGGCGAAGATCTTTTCGCCGGCTTCCGGGGTCGCAGCAGCCAGCAAGGTGCCGATATCGGGGCCGCTATCGCCGCCCTCTTCCGCAACGCCTTCGATGGCGTAACCCATCTGTTCGGGCCGTTCCGGGCTGCCGCCGTGAAACCACCGGCTGCTGATGGCGGAAAGGCCCAGCATGATGATCCCGGCAAAAAGAACCCAGCCGAAAATGGTGTTAGTGCGATCGCCCATGGAAACCCTGTCTGACCTGCTGTTTCCGGGCGCGAACAGGCACCCGTCTAGATGCGCCCGCTTTAAGCAGCGGCGGGACCTTGCGCAAGGGTTGTCGCCGGACAAGTTTGCGCGCGGCGCTTGCGGTGTATCAAAGTGGTGGGTAGCGCCCGAAACCGACATGATGAGCTTCCCCGCACCCGCTCTTGCCATGGTGGAAACCATGCAAGTCGCCGCCGCCGCAGACCCGGCGCGCGCCATTTCATTTCAAGGTTCGCCCGGTGCCAATTCGCACAGCGCCGCAATGGCGGCCGCGCCTGAGAATCTCCCGCTACCGTGCTTCAGCTTTGAAGATGCCATCGATGCTGTGAAGCGCGGCGACGCTGCCAGCTGCATCATTCCGATCGAGAATTCGCAGCATGGGCGGGTGGCCGACATCCACTTTCTGCTGCCGGAAAGCGGGCTGTTCATCGTCGGCGAGTATTTCATGCCGATCAGACACGCGCTGATGGCGACCGGCAACGGGCCGTTCACCGCCGCGTACAGCCATCCGCAAGCGCTCGGCCAGAGCCGCCATTTCCTGCGCGAGCGCGGGATCGTTCCGCTCAGCCATGCAGACACTGCCGGAGCGGCTGCTTTCGTCAAGGAGCGCGGGGACGACAGCCTGTGCGCGATCGCCCCGCCAATGGCAGCCGATCTGTACGATCTGAAAATTATCGAAGACAATGTGCAGGATGCGGCCGACAACATGACCCGATTTGTGCTGTTGGCGCGCGAGCCGCGGGGCAGCGCAACGCTTTCATCTGGCGAAGCGGCGATGACCACCTTCATTTTCGAAGTGAAGAATATACCGGCAGCCCTGTACAAGGCATTGGGCGGGTTTGCCACCAACGGCGTCAACATGACCAAGCTGGAATCCTACCAGAAGGGGGCCAGCTTCTCCGCATCCATGTTCTATGCCGACATCATCGGAGCGCCGGGCGACCCGGCAGTAGACCGGGCGCTGGAGGAGCTGGCGTTCCACTGCAAGGAATTGCGGATCCTTGGGACGTACGCACAGGGCCGCAAGCGAGGCTAGCGAACGCTATTCGTCGCCGTAGATAGCCACGTCGCTAGTGCCGTCCGATGCGGCGCGTCCGCGATACATCCCTGCAGTGTTGATCGAGAATACGCCTTTGCCTTCGGGCGCCAGCACAATCACGCCGCCATCGCCGCCCAATTCGCCCACTTCGGTGATGACCGTATCGGCCGCCGTCTGCGCATCTTCGCCAGCCAGCCGCATCCTGCTGCATATTTCGCGCGCTACACCGATACGAATGAAATATTCGCCCGCTCCGGTAGCGGAAACAGCGCAGGAGCGGTTGTCGGCGTAGGTGCCCGCTCCGATAATCGGCGCGTCGCCGATGCGGCCCCAGCGTTTGCCGGTCAGCCCTCCAGTCGATGTTCCTGCGGCAAGATTGCCGGCGACATCGCGCGCCACCGCGCCGACCGTTCCGAATTTGTGATCGACGTCTAATGCGCTCAGCCTGTCGGCCTTCATCCGCTCCAGTGCCTCGCGGCGGCGCTTTGTGGCGAACCACGACGCATCCGTTGGCGCGAAGCCTGCTTCGAGGGCAAAGGTTTCCGCGCCCTGGCCCGACAAAAACACATGCCGTCCATCGGCCATGACGGCGCGCGCCAGCTGGATCGGATTACGGATGCGTTTGACCCCTGTGACCGCACCGGCCGCGCGGGTTTTTCCATCCATCACTGCCGCGTCCAGCTCGTTCGTTCCGTCCCAAGTGAAAACCGCGCCGCGCCCGGCATTGAATTTGGGATCATCCTCCATCGGCACGATTACGGCCTCGATAGCGTCCATAGCGCTGCCGCCCGATGCCAACACGGCCACACCGGCGTCCAGCGCAGCCTGCAGGGCGGCACGATAGGCGGCGTCCTGCTCCGCAGTCATGTTGGCGCGCTCGATCGTGCCCGCCCCGCCATGGATCGCGAGCGCCCAATCGGGGCTTTCCGCTTCCGCCCTGCTCGCCTGCGATCCGTGAGGATGCGCTATAGCTGACGCGGCGCCGATTCCTGCGATCGGGAGAGCCAGGCCCCAAACCAGCGTACGGAGTGGATTGATGGACATGATAGTTCCTCCCAAGAAATGCTCGGCTGCTGAAATGCCGCTACAATGCGGGCCGACAGATTATCGCTTCTGCGGCGCAAAACCTGTTGCGCACAACGCCGCCGAGCTTGCGGTGACGGCAACGACCTCGCCATCGCCCACGCGGCGCACACGCTTTACATAATCGGATAGCGACAATCCGGTTTCCCGTTCGCCGGCTTCGGCCTTTACCCGCTCTAGCTTCTTCAGCTGGTCGATGGTCAGGCGATCGACCATCCGTTCGGCCATGCAATCCGCATTCGCATCGTCCAGCCCGGCATCCACCAGGGCAGACTTCACCCGGCTTTCGGCGATAGCATCGACGCAGCCGACCAGCATCAGCGGTACGGCCAGCAACATGGTCAGGGTTTTCACGCGTTTCATCAGTCCATCGCCTTTACAATGCTTTCGACCATCTTCTTGGCATCCGACAGCAGCATCATGGTCTGGTCCATGTAAAACACATCGTTATCGACGCCGGAATAGCCAACGCCGCCCATGCTGCGCTTAATGAAGAACACTTGCTTGGCCTTGTCCACATCGAACACCGGCATTCCGTAGATAGGGCTGGTCTTGTCGGTCTTGGCCGCCGGATTCACGACATCGTTCGCGCCGATGATGAAGGCGACGTCCGCCTGTGCAAACTCGCTGTTAATATCCTCCAGCTCGAACACCTCGTCATAAGGTACGTTCGCTTCGGCCAGCAGTACGTTCATGTGCCCCGGCATCCGGCCCGCCACGGGATGGATGGCGTATTTTACGTCCACGCCTTCTTCCTTCAACATGTCGCCCATTTCGCGCAGCGCGTGCTGGGCCTGCGCCACCGCCATGCCGTAGCCGGGGATGATGATGACCTTTTCCGCCTGCTTAAGCATGAAGGCGGCATCTTCCGCGCTGCCTTGTTTGTAAGGCCGCTGCTCGCGCGGTTCACTGCCGGTTCCGCCAGCCGAGCTGTCGGTACCGAACCCGCCGGCAATCACGCTTATGAAACTACGATTCATCGCGCGGCACATGATGTAGCTGAGGATCGCGCCGGAAGATCCGACCAGCGCGCCGGTGATGATGAGTGCCGTATTGCCGAGCGTGAAGCCCAGCGCCGCCGCCGCCCAGCCGGAATAGCTGTTCAGCATGGACACGACCACCGGCATGTCCGCCCCGCCGATTGGGATGATCAGCAGAAAGCCAATGACAAACGCCAGCACGGTCAAACCGACGACAAAGGGCAGGGTCGCCGCCGGGCCGCTTGCCAAGGCGAACAACCCTGTCAGCACGATGATCGCCGCCAACGTGCCGAGATTGATGACATGGCGCGCAGGCAGCAGGATCGGCGAACCGCTCATCCGCCCGGACAGTTTCAGGAAAGCAATGACGGAGCCCGAAAACGTAATCGCCCCGATGGCGATGCCAAGGCCCATTTCGATCTTGCTGACCGCGCCAATGCTATCCCCTACCAGCAGTCCGAACGCACCCGGATTGAGATACGCCGCCCAGCCCACAAGCACGGCGGCTAGGCCAACGAGCGAGTGAAAACCCGCGACCAATTCAGGCATAGCGGTCATGGCAATACGCCGCGCAAGGGTCAGGCCGATGATAGCGCCGATTGCAATGGCAATCGCGATTTCCCCAAGAGATATCCAAGAATTAAATTCTGGCTCGCAAAACACGATTTTCCCGGGCGTTCGTGGCCCACAGGCAGCTACGTAAGCGGATTCGTAAGCGCTGCCTGCGTGCGTAACCAGCGTCGTCACCACTGCGATCAGCATGCCCGCCATACCGAACCGGTTGCCCCGGCGGCTGGTGGCTGGGCTGGAAAGCCCGCGCAAGGCAAGGATGAAGAACACGCCCGCTACAAGGTAGGCCAACATCGACCAAGCAGGGGTTCCAGAGGAATGAGCTGCCGTATTGTTGGCCAAAACTAACGCATCATAACCGGCGCAGGCATCGGGATTCTCGAAAGAAGGTTCACACATCTGCTACTTCTCCTTCTTCTTGTACATCGCCAGCATTCGCTCGGTCACCGCGAAGCCGCCGAAGATGTTGATGCTGGCCAGCACCACGCCGGCCAGGCCCAACCACTTCGCCGCGGGACTACCCGCCTCCGCCGCCGCGACCAGCGCGCCGACGATGATGACGGAAGAGATCGCGTTGGTAACCGCCATCAGCGGCGTGTGGAGCGCAGGTGTGACCGACCAGACCACGTAATAGCCAACGAAACAGGCCATTACGAAAATCGAAAGAATGCTGATGAAGTCCAAGACTATCCCCCACGGATGCAGTTTCATGCCGGCGTCCGCCAGTATCGCAACGGATCACTGTCTTGTCGAGGCGCGCATGTATAACCACCGCATCACATCGAACACGAAACGCCCGCCAACCGGAGATCGGTAGGCGGGCGTTTAATCTTTTGTATTCAACCGGGTCGAACCGGAACCTTTACATCGATGGAGTAAGCACCCCGTTCACGACGTGGATGACGCCGTTCGACTGCATCACGTCGGCCTGACCGACATATGCGGAGCTTCCGCCCTTACCCATAATCATGACGTAACCATCCTTCATCATGAAAGTCAGGTCTTCACCGGCGACAGTCCGGACCATCGCTGTGCCATTACCGGCCCTGATCTTCGTCGCGAGATCGGCCGCAGTCACCCGGCCGGGCACCACGTGATAGGTCAATACCTTCTGCAACGCCGCCTTGTTTGCGGGCTGCATCAGCATCTGCACAGTAGCGGGTGCTACACGCGAAAACGCATCGTCGGTCGGCGCGAATACCGTGAATGGTCCCGGCCCGCTCAACGTATCAATCAGATCGGCCTGTTTAACTGCAGCGACCAAAGTCTTGTGCACAGGTGACGCGATAGCATTTTCGATAATGTTCTTGTTGGCATACATCGCCGCGCCTTCGACATAGGCGATATCATTCGAGGACACAGTCATGCCGTCGTCCATATCGCCGTTCATCGTGGTGCAGGCGCCGGTAAGCGAAAGTGTGGCGGCGGAAAGTGCAAGTGTGAGTGTACGGCGCATAGATATTAAGTCCCTTGGGTTTATGTTCTTATGAACCACCAACGGGGCCGCCGGGTGAATCGTTCCGAATTGCAACCGATCAGGATTTGATCAACCTGTCGTTTACGACCGCTCCGCCCCTGGTCAGACGCACCGCGTCCCCGATTTCTCCATCGAGCACGGGTGCCCCGGTCCCCTCGTCCCAAAATGCGCTGAGGAAATTATAAAGGTTGCGGGCGAACAACGCGCTGGCATCGGGGGCAAGTGCGGCGGGTGTGTTCGAAAAACCCATGATGGTTATGCCGTGCTTCTCCACCAGTTCGTCGGCCTTCGATCCTTCGACATTGCCGCCCGTTGCATCGCCCTGCGAAACTGCGAGGTCGAACAGCACGCTGCCCGGCCGCATGGTTGCGATTTGCGCGTCCGATACTAGACGAGGCGCGGCACGTCCGGGGATTAGCGCGGTGGTAATGACGATGTCCTGTTTGGCGATGTGGCTGGATACGAGTTCCGCTTGCGCCGCCTGATACTCCTCGCTCATTTCGGTGGCGTATCCGCCAGAGCCTTCTCCCTCGATGCCCTCGACCGCTTCGACGAATACGGGCTTGGCCCCAAGGCTTTCGATCTGTTCGCGCGTGGCCGAACGAACATCCGTTGCCGATACCTGCGCACCAAGCCTTTTGGCTGTGGCGATGGCCTGCAAACCGGCCACGCCCACACCCATGACGAATACCCGCGCTGCCTGGATGGTGCCGGCTGCAGTCATCATCATCGGGAACGCCCGGCCGTATTGGTTGGCGGCAGCAATCACCGCTTTATAGCCCGACAGGTTGGACTGGCTGGACAGCACGTCCATGCTCTGCGCGCGGGTAATGCGCGGCATGAATTCCATCGCCAGCGCCTCCAGCCCGGCCTTTGCGTAGGCATTCACGCTGTCCCGCGTCCCGAAGGGATCGAATGTCGCGGCAACCTTCGCGCCTGGGTTCGCACCTGCCAGCGCCGCCGGGTCGGGTGCCTGTACGCCGAGCACGATATCCGCGCCATTCACCGCCTGTGCGCCGCTCACGACGTGCGCACCGGCATCGGCGTAGGCGGCATCCGGGATAGAGGCGCTGTCACCGGCGCCTTCCTCGATTGCGACGACCGCGCCAAGCGCGAAAAACTTCTTCGCAGTTTCCGGGGTCAGCGCGACGCGGGTTTCCCCCGGCGCGCTTTCCTTCAGGACCGCTATGCGGGTTGCGGAACGGTCCTGGTCGCCCATACCGTGCTCAGCTGGCAATCAGAATGACGACGACAGCCGTGATTACCGCGATCAGCGGAACCGACCATTTCAGCATTCCGATAAAGCCTTCGTAAGTTTTGCCAGCGGCTTTCATGTCGTTAGCGCTCATATCCAAAGTTCCCTTGTTAACCGATCATGACGCAAGCTTTATCGCGCCTGATGCAAAGCCTCAAGTCCGGGACGGTTTGTGTGCTGGCAGATACCCTTAATCCGAACTTTACTCCTGCAACTTAAAGCCTGCCCCTGCACCGGAATGGGACGGTTTGGGAACAGTTCGAAACCAATGAGCGAAGACGTTACACGCCTTTTGATGTTGATCGATGACGAGCCGGCGCAAAGCAGGCTTATCACGGCGCTCGCCGCGCGTGAGGGGTGGCGCACGATGGTTGTCAGCGATGCGGAAACCGCCATCGCCACGCTCGGCACGCGCGAAGGTATGCAATTGTCGGCCATCATTCTCGACCAGTGGGTGCCCGGCGATGAAGCCAGCACGCTGATCGCGGAACTGAAGGAGCGCCGGCCTGCGCTGCCGATCCTGATGTTGACGACCAGCGCCAGCCCGCTGCTGGCGGTAGAGGCCATGCGCGCCGGAGCGACCGATTATCTGATCAAACCCGTCGCGCCCGATCGCCTCATGCAGGCTCTCTCCAGCGCGACCAAGCTGGAAGCGCCCAAAGACGAATTGCAGCCGCTGACGGAGAAAATGCCGGCCAAGCTGGACTTTGATGCCATGATCGGCACCGCACCCGCCTTCCGTGCGGCGCTGGCCAAAGCGGCAAAAACTGCGCGCGGCCACGGCCATGTCCTGATCGAAGGCGAAAGCGGTACAGGCAAGGAAATGCTGCTGCGCGCCATGCACGCCGCCAGTCCCCGCTCCAAAAGCGCGCTGCGGCTTATCAATATCGGCAGCGTGCCTGCCAATTCCATCGAATCGGTTTTGTTCGGGCACGAACCGGGCGCATTCCCCGGCGCTTTCGACCGCCAGATCGGTGCGTTGCAACATTGCGATGGCGGCACGCTGGTGCTGGACGAGATCGACCGGCTTTCTCCTGAACTACGCGAACGGTTGGCAGAGATGCTGGAAACCAACATCGTGCGGCCGGTGGGCGCGACCCATGGCTTCCGGGTGGACATCCGCCTGCTGACGGCCAGCAATATCCCCCTTGCCGATGCGGTGGCGACTGGCGCGTTCGAGGAGCGGCTTCTCAAGGCTATTTCCGCGAGCAAGGTCGAACTGCCTCCCCTGCGCGAACGACCCGGAGATATATCAGCTCTAACTCGCCATTTCCTCAGCCGGATCGGCGACCAGCCCGGGCTGACGCATCTGTCCATCGCCGATAGCGCGTTGGCATTGCTTGGCGCGTATGACTGGCCTGGCAATGTCCGCCAGTTGCAGGCCGTGCTGTTCCGCGCCGCCGTGTTTTGCGAAGGGCAGTCGTTAAGCGCCGAGGCCTTTCCACAATTGTCGGAAATGCTGGGCGAACAGGACGATGCGCTCAACCCGCAGCAGGAAGGCGTGGGTGTGATGCTTTATACAGAAGACGGAAACCTTCGCGCGCTGGACGAAATCGAAGCCGATGTGATTCGCCTCGCCATCGGCCATTATCGCGGACGCATGACCGAGGTCGCACGGCGCCTCGGGATCGGACGTTCCACGCTTTACCGCAAGTTGGGTGACCTGGGCATCGGCGACGCTGCTTGATTTGTTTGGACCCTGCGGGCGCGGACCATCCGGGTGTTTTTGTTTGGGGCCCTCAAACGCCGGGCGCTCGCATCCGCGCGCTTGGCTTCCTCGCATAAGCTCGGGCGGCCGTTCGGCCTTGCGATCCGCTGGTCGCGGACCGAACTTACACTTCGCTTGCTATCTTGAACGCGGTCCTTGGTCACGGTAGTCATAGGCCCAAAGGGCCGCCCGCAGCGCGAAGCGCGAGGATAGCCTTAAGGAAGCGAATGCGACCGCCGGCGCTTGAGGCTAAACAAAAAACACCCACCCCAACCAATACCGCTCCGCTAGCCCGGAAGCATCGCGAAATCCGTTAACGCTGCATCGCGCAGGCCGCGCCACACATTCCTCGCCTGCACCGTGGCTGCGACGTCATGCACGCGGAGCATGTGTATACCTGCGTCCATGCCGACCTGCGCCAGCGCGAGACTGCCGCCTAGCCGGTCCTGTGCGGATTCTTCGTTCGATAGCGCGCCGATCATGCGCTTGCGGCTGGCCCCCAGCATCAGGGGCTGGCCGAGCGCATGGAACAGCGGCAATGCGTTCAGCAGCGCGAGGTTTTCACTCAAGGCCTTGCCGAACCCGATGCCTGGATCGAGAATGATCCGGTCACGCGCGATGCCCGCAGCAATGGCGGCGTCGCGGCGTTCCTTCAGCCAGTCGAACACGTCGAGCACCACATTGGTATAATCGGCATCGCCATGCAGATCATCACCGGACCCCGGTGCGTGCATGAGTATGACGGCCACACCGTGCGCGGCGATAATCTCGGTGCTGCGCGGGTCGTGGCGCAGGGCGGAAACGTCGTTCACCAGATGCGCACCCGCATCCAGCGCAGCCTCCATCACCGCAGCCTTGCGTGTGTCCACACTGACGGCCGCACCCATTGCGGCACAGCGCTGCACGGCGGGGGCGATGCGTTCGATTTCGTCCCCTTCCCACACCGTTTGTGCGCCCGGCCGCGTGCTTTCGCCGCCAATGTCGATCAGCGCCGCGCCGCCTTCCAGCATGGTGGCGGCTTGCGCGCGGGCAACTTCCGGATCGTCCATGAACTTGCCGCCGTCGGAGAAACTGTCCGGCGTGACGTTCAGGATGCCCATGATCTGTGGCTGGTCGAGGCGAATGGTCCGTTCGCCCAAACTAAGCGGTGGGTGCGCCAGCGTCAGGTTCGACCATTGCGCTTCCGCTTCCACCGCAACGCTGTCCGGCAATTCGCCCAGGACTGCGCCGATACCGGCAGGCGTACACCGCCAGCGCCGGGTTACCCGTCCATCCTGCCGCAGAATCACGGCAAAGCGGTGGGCATGAACCATCGTGCCGCCAAGCCGGATCGCATCGCCTTCTTCCGATTGCGGCCCCCCGGTCAGGCCGATAGGCTGGACATAAATGCTGTCGGTCATATCTGCCCGGTCAATCCTCGGTCGCCAGCAGATACATCTGCCGCGCGGCGTCGATCTGCTGTGCCTTGCCGTCTTTCTCCCGGTACCAGAATGTCCAGCCATTGCAGCTGGGCGCGCCTTGCAATTCCTTGCCGAGCCCGTGGATCGAACCGGTTTGCTTGCCATGTGCGAGGGACCCGTCGGCGCGCACCGTGGCAGTCCAGCGGCGCTTTGTATCGAACACCTGCGTACCCGGCGCGATATAGCCATTTTCCACCAGTGTTCCGAAGGCGACCTTGGGCGCACTGCGCCTGGATTGCATCGTGGTCAGCGCGCTTTCATCCAGCGGAAGTTCTTTCGCGATCCGCGCCTGTGCCACCTTGCGATATTGTTCTTCCTGCTCGCAGCCGATCCATTGGCGGCCCAGCCGTGTCGCAACCGCGCCGGTGGTGCCGGTGCCGAAGAACGGGTCCAGCACGATGTCGCCCTTCTCTGTCGCAGCGAGGATCAGGCGGTAGAGCAACGCTTCCGGCTTCTGCGTGGGATGCGCCTTGTGTCCGTCATCTCCCTTCAGCCGTTCCTGCCCACCGCAAACGGGAAAGGTCCAGTCGGACCGCATCTGCAGTTCGTCATTCAAAGTCTTCATCGCGCGGTAGTTGAAGTGGTATTTCGCCTTCTCGCCCTGGCTCGCCCACAACAAGGTTTCATGCGCGTTGGTGAAACGGGTACCGCGAAAATTGGGCATCGGATTGGTCTTGCGCCACACGATATCGTTGAGGATCCAGAACCCCAGATCCTGCAGAATTGCGCCGACGCGGTAGATGTTGTGGTAGCTGCCGATCACCCACAGCGCACCATCCGGCTTCAGCACCCGGCGCGCTTCTGCCAGCCATGCGCGGGTGAATTCGTCATAGGCGGCGAAGCTGTCGAACTGGTCCCAGTGATCGTCCACCGCATCGACCTGGCTGCCATCGGGCCGGTTGAGATCGCCGCCCAGTTGCAAATTATAAGGCGGATCGGCGAACACCAGGTCGATGCTGGCATCGGGCAGACCGCGCATGGCGGCGATGCAGTCACCCGGCAGGATTTGACCAAGCGGCAGATCGGTCTGCTTCCGCGTAGCGGTAACACGGCTTTCGCGCGCGCGCATCCGCGTTGTTTCGATCACACCCACAGTACTTCCCCCGTCAACTTATCCACAGGGTGAGTCCATCGGGACTCCGCGTCAACCCGTGTTCGGGAAATCGCTGCGACCGCCACAGATGGTCAGCCGCAGAACGAAGGGTGACCGGCACAAGATATAGGGATTCCAAGGCAACCCCAGACTCGAAATCCAGTGGTGTGACGGGAAAGACTCAAAGCTTGGCGCGCCGGTAATTTTGCGGCGAAGCGGTGCGCGCATGTCCGCTCAGCTAAGCACGACAACCGAATTTGCGATGGCTGCGGCCACCATCAACACACCCAGCCAGCGCCCGATGCGGCTTGCGAACATACACAGCAATACCAGCAGGGCCGAAGCGGCCACCATCACCGGCATTTCCAGATCGACCAGCTCGAATGGAATGGAAATCGGGGCAATGGTCATTGTCACCCCGCCGATCAGCAGCAAATTGTAGATGTTCGACCCCAGCACATTGCCCAGCGCCAGCCCGCTTTGCCCGCGCCATGCAGCAGCAAGCGTCGCGGCGAGTTCCGGCAGCGAAGTCCCGATTGCCACCACAGTAAGTCCGATCGCAGTTTCGCTGATACCGGCGATTGTCGCAAGCTCGATTGCGCCTGTGACCAAGGCCTGACCACCCGCCACCAACGCCGCCAGACCGAGCAGGAACAATATGCCGCTCTTCGCCCAGGTCGGCTCCGGTCCGGATTGCTCGACCTCGTCGATCGCCGGGCGCGGATGGTTGTAGCGCCAGTACACATAGCCGCAGATCGCCACCAGCAGGGCGATCCCGATCCATACCGAACCGATGCCGGAAAGCGCGATGCCGAAGATTAGCACGGCGGCCAGCAGGCCAGACACAGCATCGCGCCTGCCCGCTCCGGTCAGGGCGATGGGCGCGACGATGGCCGCGATCCCAAGGATGAGGAGTGAGTTGGCGATGTTCGATCCAACAATGTTGCCCCACGCAATACCCGGCGACCCGGCCAGCGCCGCTTCCACACTGGTAACCATTTCCGGCATGGAGGTGGCGGAGCCGACTACCACGAGGCCTGTCAGCAGCGGCGACATACCGGCCAGCCGCGCAATTCCAACGGCACCGCGAACCAGCAACTCACCGCCCAGTGCAAGGCCAACCAGCCCCGCCAGCGCCAACAGGACGGCTGTTATCATGATATCTGGCTATCTTCCGCAAGAGGTCGCGAGGGTGATATTTCGCCGACAGGCGATGCGCGCAATATAAGTATTCCGGCAAGCGCTGCGATCAGGGATCCGCCCAGCACGCCGATCTTGACCGCATCGATCTGTTCGGGCGAATCAAAAGCGAGATTGCCGATGAACAGGCTCATCGTGAAACCGATACCCGCGATGAGGGACAGGCCGTAGACCTGCCGCCAGCCAATTCCGGGAGGCAGGCTTGCCAGCCCGCTTTTTGCTGCCAGCCATGCGAAGCCGAACACGCCCAGCTGCTTGCCGATTATCAATCCGAGTGCGATGCCCAGCGGCAGCGGTGCCAGCAAGATAGACAGATCCAGCCCAGCCAGGGTCACACCCGCATTGGCAAAGGCGAAGATCGGCACCACCAGGAACGCCACCCACGGATGCAGCGCGTGCTCCATGCGCTCCAACACTTTGTCACCGCCGCGACTGGTCACCGGAATGGTAATCGCCAGAGCGACACCGGCGAGTGTTGCATGAACACCTGATTTCAGCACGAACACCCATAGAACTATGCCGAGGATGACATACGGTAACGATGATCCCACCCGCGCCTTCCCGACCAACATCAAGATTGCGAATACGAACGCAGCACCCACCAGCATCGTGATCTCCACCCCGGGCGTGTAGAACAGCGCAATGACAAGGATGGCACCGATATCGTCGATAACCGCGATCGCCAGCAGCAAGGCCTTCAGCGCGGCGGGTACCCGGCTGCCCAGTAGGGCCAGAATGCCCAGCGCGAACGCGATATCAGTGGCCGCCGGGATAGCCCAGCCGGCAAGGTTCGCGGGCGTATTCCAGTTGATTGCGACAAATACCAAGGCTGGCATCACCATCCCGCCGACAGCGGCCGCGAGGGGTAACGCAGCCTGCTTCCAACTGGATAATTGTCCGGTCAATATCTCGCGTTTGACTTCCAGCCCGACCAGAAAGAAAAACAACGCCATCAGGCCGTCATTGATCCACAGCAAGGCTGGCTTGTCGATCCCGCTACCGCCGACCATCAGCGTGATTTGCGTATCGAGCATTCCAAAATACAACGCCGAAAATGGCGAGTTCGCGATGACGAGCGCCAGTACGGCAGTTACCATCAAAACCACGCCGCCAGCGCTTTCGTGACGCAGAAAATCCTGCAAGGCGCGAGCGGTTGATGTCAGCGGACGGGGCATCGATATCTCGCTATGCTCATCAGGACTGTTGGACAGAATACTAGTTGCGCGATCTGCGCTGCAAACCCCTTACAATCGGTTTGCCAGCAACACAAATGCCCCTCCATTTCTATAAACTGACGCCCTTACAGCAATGCCGCCTGAGCCACGGGTGCGAAACTTCGGCGGTGGAGCGGTGTCGGTCCGTGTAAACGCAAGGCTTCCGTGTGTTCGCGCGTGCCATAGCCCTTGTTCCGGTCCCAGCCATACTGCGGATGGTCGAGCGCAGCCGCAATCATCAGCCGGTCGCGCCATTCCTTCGCCACGATGCTGGCTGCCGAAATACATGGTTCGATCCCGTCCCCACCCACAATCGCGCGGGCGTCCCAGCGCCAGCCATCCGAGCGGCCGGAAGGTGTCATGTTGCCATCAACCAGCACCTGGTCGGGCTGCCTGCCCATTGCGTCGCACAAAGCACCCACCGCACGGGTCATGGCGAGCATCGTGGCGCCCAGAATGTTGAGCCGGTCGATATCGTCCACATCGCCAATACCGACGCCCCACGTGCACCGGAAGCGGATCTCCTTATCCAGCAGCGCACGGCGCTTGGCGGTCAATTTCTTGGAATCGTCCAGTCCGGCGGGATATTGCTCTCCCAGAACCACCGCGCCGGCCACGACCGGCCCAGCTAGCGGCCCTCGCCCTGCCTCGTCCACACCGATCACGATTTTACCGGACCCGAACGGCGTTTGCGGCGTTCCAGACAACATGCAGAACTCTCTCCCGGCCAAGCGCGCCCTCTCGCTCCTTACCCTGTCACCCGCCTTGATGGCCATCGCAAGCTGCGGCGGAGCGACGACCGGGGATAGTTCAGCCGAAGCGGTGAGTACGCCTGCGCCGACCATGTCCGCAGATGGTCAGTTCATGCAAACCGAATATGGCAGTTTCAACGAACCATGGGCAGCGGCCTTTGCGCCCGGCACCCCGGTCCTGTTCGTTACCGAAAAGCCGGGGAGCATGAAGTTCGTCGATACCGTCACCGGCAAGATGGGCACTGTGAGCGGCTTGCCCGAGGTCGATTATGGCGGCCAGGGCGGTCTGGGCGACATCGCGTTCCTGCCATCCGAAAGCGCCGCCACGCTGAATCGGCGTACGATCTTCCTGAGCTGGGCTGAAGCCGGTAGTGGGGATACGCGCGGTGCAGTCGTCGGCAAGGGTATGCTGATCTGCGACCAGGCGGACGAG
This sequence comes from Alteripontixanthobacter maritimus, assembly GCF_003340475.1. NCBI lineage: Bacteria > Pseudomonadati > Pseudomonadota > Alphaproteobacteria > Sphingomonadales > Erythrobacteraceae > Alteripontixanthobacter > Alteripontixanthobacter maritimus. Next base: position 1,746,100 of record NZ_QBKA01000002.1, read on the forward strand.
TGCCGCGTCGATAGCCTTGATATTATCTGGCGTCAGGCGCCCAAAGTGACAGGGCGCGGACACTATTCACACCGGATCGCGTTTTCCCCGGACGAGGCACACCTGTATATTGCTAGCGGCGACCGGCAGAAGAAAACCCCCGCGCAAGATACCGGCAACACGCTTGGAAGCATTGTCCGCCTGACGTTGGACGGCACACCCGCCGCGGGCAATCCCTTCGCCGATCGGAACGGACCGACCAACCAGATCTGGTCCTACGGCCATCGCAACATCCTCGGCATGCAATTCGATGCCAGTGGACGACTATGGGGACTGGAGCACGGTCCTGCCGGCGGCGATGAACTGAATTTCATCGAGCGCGGTAAGAATTATGGTTGGCCGGTAGTCTCCGACGGGGACGAATATGACGGGGGCAACATTCCCGATCATTCGACCCGCCCGGAGTTCGAAAGTTACGTAATAAACTGGACGCCAGTCATCGCACCAGGTGATTTTACGTTCTATTCCGGCAACGCGTTTCCAGCATGGCGCGGCGACGCGATTATCGCTGGTTTGAAGACCAACGCCCTGATCCGGGTCGAAATGGACGGAACCTCGGCGCGCGAAGTCGCCCGATATCCAATGGGTGAGCGGCTACGCGATGTGCTGGAGGGACCCGACGGTGCTTTGTGGGTACTGGAGGATGGCGATAACGCCAAACTCCTTAAGCTGATGCCCGCCGCATAACAGGCTCGACAGCAGCAGGGCTTTGCGCCAACGGCGCTGCCATGCCGACATTGGTGCCACTGGACGCGGTCGAACCCGCCCTGATCGAAAAGCTGCTGGATGCCGCTTTTGGACAGGAGCGCCACGCGAAAACCGCCTACCGCATCCGCGAGCAAACCGATTGGCTCCCAGGACTTAGCTTTGCCGCTCTGGATGATGATGACTATCTTGCCGGTACCATCCAGCTTTGGCCGGTTGCGCTGACAGACAAGAAGGGCCGGCCGCACCCCTTGGTCATGGTGGGACCGGTTGCGGTCCTTCCGGCCTTGCAAGGTGAAGGCATTGGCAAGGCGTTGATGCTGGCGGCGCTGGAAGCTCTGGGCGAGCCGGCCGCACTGCCGCAAATCATGATCGGCGATCCCGACTATTACGGACGGTTTTTTGGCTTTACCGCCGACTATACCGGCGACTGGCATTGCCCCGGGCCGTTTGAGCATGAGCGCCTGCTGCTGCGCACCGACAACCCGGCAGTTCTGCCAAACCACGGGATGCTCGGCCCCTGGACTGCCGAAACAGCGCGAGCGAAGCAAACGAGCCGATAGAACTGAGCACCTGCTTCGCGCTACGCATCACGGCCCTTGGCGCTGGCCCACCATTCTGGCATTCCCTGCTGCGATGCCATACGAACCACCCCCAGAAATCGCTGGAATGTCACTGACACAGCTCGCGCAAGCGGTCGCTGATCGGCGCCTGCCGCCCGTTGAACAATGGTCGCCTCAGCATCACGGCGATAGCGGAATGCGGATCGCGGCGGATGGCAGCTGGTCGCATGACGGTTCCCACATATCCCGGCCAGCAATGGTACGCGCCTTTGCCTCGCTCCTGCTGCGCGAGGATGACGGACAGCATTATCTTGTGACCCCGGTACAGAAGCTGACGATCGCAGTGGAGGATGCCGCCTTTATTGCCACCGACGCCGCACAGAACGACGGGGCTCTCGCGTTTCGGCTGAATACTGACGATCTTGTACTCGCCGGACCCGATAATCCGTTAACGGCGCGCGGGAATAGCGAGACGCCTGCCCTGTATCTGGCAGTCCGGCGCGGGTGCGAGGCGCGGCTCAATCGTTCCACCTACCAGCAGGTGGCGCAAATTGCGCTGGACGCCGCAACTGACGGAAGCGAGGACTGGCGCATAACCAGCCAGGGTGCATCCTTCTCGCTTATTCCCGAATGACCGACCTGTTCAGCCGGTTGCAGCGCATCTTCGACGATGGGCATGGCGATATCGGGCAACCCCGGGTGGCGTCTCCCGACCTGCTGACAGATGCGCGATTTGCCAGCGGTACGCCGCAGCCTGCCGCCGTCCTGATTGCCGTGACGAACCGCCCGCAGCCCGGCGTAATCCTGACCCGGCGACCCAAAGACATGCGCGATCATCCGGGACAGGTCGCTTTCCCCGGAGGCAAGATCGACACCGGCGAGGATGCCGTGACCGCCGCCCTGCGCGAAGCTCGCGAAGAACTCGCCATGGAAACCCATCACGTGGACATAATCGGCGCGACCGACAGATATGTGACCGGCACCGGCTTCGAGATTACGCCGGTATTAGGCGTTGTCCCGCCGGACCTGCCGCTGGTGCCCAATCCGGGCGAGGTGGAAAGCTGGTTCGAGGTGCCGCTTGCCCTGCTCCTCGACGAGCAAAACTACGAACGCCGCGAGACATTTTGGCGCGGTGCCAACCGGCAGTATTTCGAACTGCACTACGACAGTTACCGCATTTGGGGGGTGACGGCAGCGATCATCATCAACCTCACCCGGCGAATGCGGCTGACGGAGCTCATCGATGGGTAAGGCATTTCCCGACAGGCTACCTGCCGCCAGCTGGATGCAGCGCGAGGGCATGGACGCTCTGGTCGCCGCGCTCGGGGCGGACCAGATGCGGTGGGTCGGCGGGGCCGTGCGCGACACGCTATTGGACCTGCCGGTCAGCGATGTGGACGTGGCCACTCTGCACCATCCGCAAACGGTAATCAATTTGTGCACGGCAGCCGGCATTCGCACCATACCCACGGGTATCGAGCACGGCACCGTAACCGCGATACTGCCCGGCGGACCGGTCGAAGTAACCACCTTGAGGCGCGACGTGGCGACCGATGGACGGCGCGCGACAATCGCCTTCGCCACCGATTGGCGCGACGATGCAGCGCGGCGCGATTTTACAATCAACGCGCTCTACGCCCATCCCGAAACACTGACGATCGACGACTATTTCGGCGGCCTGAGCGATCTGGCGGCCCGGCACGTACGCTTCATCGGCGACGCCGCAACTCGCATTCGAGAAGACCACTTGCGCATCCTGCGCTATGTCCGCTTCCGCGCGCGCTTCGGCGATATGAAGCGGACGGACGGTGAAGCTGAGAATGCCTGTCATGCGCTGGCGCACACGGTCGAGGACCTGTCGCGTGAACGGATCGGCTGGGAATTGACGCGTATTATGGCTTTGCCCGACCCGACCGGAGCAACGGATATGTTGATGCGATTGGACGTGCTACACCGCGTTGTTCCGGGGCTGGCGAATGAGGCAACGAAACACTTGGCGGCGCTGGTCGACGCCGAACAGGCGAACGACGTGCATCCCGATCCCGTCCGGCGCCTTGCCGCCTTGATACCGGCCACATCCACAGCTGCTGCGAAACTTGCGAAGGCGCTGCGGCTCTCCAGTGCGCAATCGCAGGCGCTGCGCTGCCTTGCCGGGCGCGATGTCGATGACACCGCGCAACCGCGCCGTCTGGCGTTCGAACATGGACTCGAATGTGCAATCGGTCGCTTGCTGCTGGCTGGCAGCGATCTGGCTGATCTTCTCGGCTGGGCACCGCCAGCGTTTCCGCTATCCGGCAGCGATGTACTCGCACGTGGCGTAAGGCCCGGGCCGGAGGTAGGACGGGTCATGCGGACCGTGCAGGACCGTTGGATCGAGGAAGATTTCCCACCCCGCACGCGGGTATTAACGCTGTTGGAACGTGAAATAAACAAATCCGATTAAGTGAAAACAAATTGGCCGAGCTTGTGTCGTTCATAAAATAGTCACTCTGTATGAACGAAAAGCAAATATCCGTCGTTTACGGAAACTTCCCGGCACGCTTCACCGCGCTGTTCTGAATTTATTTTTATTGTTACCGGACAAGGGATCATAGCCAGATGAAGAACTATTTCGCCCTATCAGCCGCCGCCTTGGCGACGTTTGCCATGCCCGCATCCGCAATCGCGCAGCAGGCCGATTGTGTCAGCCGCGCCGAAAGCCGCGCGGTTACCGCCAATCTGCTGCCGCCGCTTTTGAAAAGCACAGCCAAGCGTTGCACGCCGAAGCTGGGTAATGGCAGCTATCTGGCGACCAATGCCGACCGGCTGGCGGACCGCCTGACACCGATTGCGGACCGCAACCTGCCCGCAACCGTGAGCGCGATAGAGCGGATCGGGGGGAATCCGCTTCCAAATAATCCTGCACTGATCGAATTTGGCCGCGCCGCGATTGCGGACGGCATTACCAAGGAATTCAGTACCGAAACATGCGATGTGGTCGACCGCCTAACCCGCGAACTGGCTCCGTTGCCGCCGGAAAATTTCGTGAACGTCTTCGCCTTGTTCTTGCAGGCCGGGATCGATGGAAGCGAACAGTCGCCGCTGAAAGTCTGCAAGGCCGAGCGCAGCTGATCGGGGTTGGAAATGTAGGGCGGTGAGGCAATAATATTCGCCGCCCTATTCCTTATAAACGCCCGTTTTTCAGAACAAATTGTCCTTCGGGAAACCCTGTGGCGGCATCCGGCCCGCAGCTCCGCGTGCTACCTTCCACTGCCAGATTTCGTTTTCGGTGCGAGTACGATCGCCCTTGCCGCCCATTTGCCAGCTCAGCCCTTCTTCCAGCGTAAAAGTGGTCGCGTCCGCCAAGCCGCCATCTCGGTAGCGTTGCAGCATGACGCCCTGCCCGCGCGCCAGAACCGGCAGTTCTTCAAGGTTAAATACCACTAGCTTACGGTTTTCGCCCACTACCGCGACATGATCGTGGCTGGGATTTATTTCCTTCACTACGGTCAGATCGGTGCCAGCCTTCACATTGACGACCTGCCGCCCCTTGCGCGTCTCAGCCAGCAATTCGTCGGTCTGCGCTGCAAACCCCTTCCCATTGCTCGCCGCAATCAATAGCTGGCCACCCTTCCGGTGCAGCCGTAACGCGACGATTGGGGCATCCGCGTCGATATCGACCATTCCGCGTACCGGCTCACCAAAGCCGCGTGCGCCCGGCAGCTTGTCGGCGCCGAGGGTGTAAAACCGGCCATTACCGGCTGCCAGCAGCAGCTTGTCAGTGGTCTGGGCGTGGAGCGCAAAAGCCGGGCCGTCGCCATCCTTGTACTTGAACTCCGCACCATTGCCGTCGGCACCCAGATCGACGTGCCCCTTCGCGGCGCGGATCCAGCCACGCTCGGAAAGGATGACGGTCACCGGCTCCTTCTCGATCATGGCATCCATACTGAATTCCACGGCCGGTGCGGCTTCGGCAATGGTGGTGCGGCGGCGGCCAAGGGTAGTGTCTTCGGCATAGTCCTTGCGCAGTTCGGTCAGGTCGCGCTTCAACCGCGTACGCTGCCGGGCAGGCGAGGCGAGCAATTTGTCCAGCCCGTCCTGCTCCTTCAACAAAGCATCCTTCTCGCCGCGCAGCTGCATTTCCTCCAGCTTGCGCAAGGATCGCAGACGCATGTTCAGGATGGCTTCGGCTTGCCGGTCGGTCAGCTCGAACTCGGCCATCATTATCTGTTTCGGCTCGTCCTCGGTGCGGATGATCTCGATCACCCGGTCGAGATTGAGGAAGGCGGCGATGTAGCCGTCGACCAGTTCCAGCCGCCGCGCGATCTGCTCCAACCGGTGCCGCGTACGGCGCTGCAGGATGTCGATCTGAGATGCCGTCCAGTTCGTCAGCAGCTCCTTCAGCCCCATGACCATCGGCGTACGGGTGGCGTCCAGCACGTTGAGGTTAAGGCCGAACCGCATTTCCAGATCGGTCAGCTTGTAGAGCGATTCCTTCAGCAATTCGGGATCGACATTGCGGTTGCGCGGCACCAGCACCAGCCGGATATCCTCGTCGCTCTCATCGCGCACGTCTTCCAGGATCGGCAGTTTCCTGTCGGCGATCAGCTGGGCGATCTGTTCGATCAGTTTGCCCTTCTGCACCTGATACGGAATTTCGCTGATTACGAGCTGGTACTGCCCGCCGCCCAGCCGTTCGATCCCGGCGTCGCGATCGTCAGCCTTCTCCGCTTCGGACGCATGAAACCGCCCGCGCACGCGAAAGCTGCCGCGCCCGGTTTCATAGGCCTTGGATATGCTGTCGGCACTGTCGACGATTAGCCCACCGGTCGGCAGGTCGGGCCCGTGGAACAGCTCCATCAAACGGTCATGTTCGACTGAAGGATTGTCGATCAGCTCCAGCGTCGCATCGATGATTTCCGCGACATTGTGGCTCGGCACGTTGGTCGCCATGCCAACCGCGATGCCGCTGGTACCGTTGGCCAGCAGATTGGGGAACAGGCCGGGCATCAGCTCCGGCTCTTCTTCCTCGCCATTATAGGTCGGGATGAAATCGACCGTGCCCGCATCCAGCCCTTCCATCAGCTGCATAGCGGTCTTGGTCAGGCGGGCTTCGGTATAGCGGTAGGCGGCGGCGTTATCGCCGTCGATATTACCGAAGTTGCCCTGCCCTTCCACCAGAGGATAGCGAAGGGAGAAATTCTGTGCGAGCCGAACCATCGCGTCATAAGCGGCGGTGTCGCCATGCGGGTGATACTTGCCGATCACCTCGCCCACCACGCGGGCGGATTTTTTGAACGTGTTGCCGGGGTCCAGCTTCAATTGCCGCATGGTCCACAGAAGACGGCGATGGACGGGCTTCAGGCCGTCGCGCAGATCGGGCAGCGAACGGGCTGTGATCGTGGACAGCGCATAGACCAGATAGCGCTCCGAAAGCGCGGAATCGAAGGGTGCATCGACGATCGCATCGAAATCGTCGGGCTGTTCCAGGTCGATAGTATCTTTGGCCATACCGCCCGCTCTATCACCGGGACGCGCTGCCTAACAGAAGGGAACCATGGCCTTTCCCCACGCATTGAACGGACAACAGCAAATGAAGGAAATAAACCGATGAAACATGTACTCATTCTCTCCACCAATGGCTTCGAACAGTCCGAACTGATGGACCCGAAAGCCAATCTGGAAAATGCGGGTATCAAGACGACCGTAGCAAGCCTGGAAGATGGCGAGATCAAGGGTTGGGATGGCGGCGATTGGGGCAAGAGCGTCGCAGTCGATATCACGGTCGGCGATGTGAAAGTAGACGATTATGACGCCTTGCTTCTACCCGGTGGCCAGATCAATCCTGACCTCCTGCGCGTGAATGACGATGCGGTCCAGATCGTGCGCGATTTCGCAAAAGCGGACAAGCCGATCGCCGCGATCTGCCATGCCCCATGGCTTTTGATCGAAGCCGGGCTGGTCGAAGGCAAGACACTGACCAGCTATCATTCGATAAGCACCGACATGAAGAATGCCGGGGCAAACTTCGTCGACCAAGAAGTGGCGCGGGATGGCAATCTTATCACCAGCCGCAACCCGGACGACATTCCCGCCTTTTCGCAGGCATTGATTGATATGGTCGAAGGGAGCGCCGCCAAGGCTGCCTAACGCCCTTTCGACCAAACTCTTAAAAGGTCCGCCGCTTCCATTCGGCGGACCTTTTTTATTGATCTCTTCTATGTTCTCGCGAAAGTAGCGCTTTTCTTCTTTAGGGGGGTTATATGGAATTCGAGAGCGAGATTGGCGATCTGCAAAGCAAGTTGCGGGAACATCGCGACATATTGAAAAGTGAAGAGGCCGCAAAAACGACCTTGGTCCTTCCTTTTCTTCGGGCGCTTGGATATGATATTTTCGATCCATCAGAGGTCGAACCTGAATTTACATGCGACGTCGGAACCAAAAAGGGGGAGAAAGTAGACTACGCAATCCATGTGAATGGCGAGTTGTCTATCTTGGTAGAGTGCAAGCCCGCTAATAGCGTACTTTCCAGTAAGCATGCCAGTCAGCTGTTTCGATACTTTGCGACAACTGACGCAAAAGTAGCACTGCTGACAAATGGCTTGCTCTACAATTTTTATACCGATGGCGACCGAACGAATCGGATGGATGACAAGCCATTTTTCACCTTTAATCTTGAAGATCACCGGAAGAGTGATCTCAAGACTCTTAGAGCTTTCCGGAAAGCTGATTTTAATCTTGAACAAATATCGGCTCAAGCAGGAACATTGAAACTGCAGAGCGAGGTAAGTGCTGAGCTCCGCAAAGAATTCGATGAGCCGTCAGATGAATTTGTGAGAATGATCGCAAACCGTCTCCATGAAGGTCGGCTGACTCAAACCATACGGTCTCGCTTCAAGCAGGTAATAACCCAGTCGATAGTCGGTTTGATACGGGATGGAGTAAATGAACGGCTCGAGAGCGCCATCTCACAATCCAACGGGTCACCGAGCGATACCGATGAACCCGTCGATTTTTCTGATATCGAAACCACGCAGTCTGAACTGGACGGGTTCAACATCGTTCGCGCAATTGCTTCGCAAGCTGTAGCTGTCGACCGTGTCATATTGCGTGATGCGAAATCATATTGCGCGATCCTTCTGGATGACAATAATCGTCGGACAATTGCACGACTCCATTTTAACAGCCCTACAGCGCGTCATCTCGGCGTGTTTGAAGGAAAGCAGGAGACGCGGTTATCCGTAGAAAATCCTACCGACATTTATTCGCATGCGGATCAAATTCTAACGCGTATTCGTGAACTCGAGACTGAAAATAACCACTAAATCCGGCGCATGTCGTGGCTGTCATCGGGAACAGCCACAGCCAGCCCGGCCAGCTTCGCGTCCAACACAATCTGGCAGGCGAGGCGGCTGGTGGGCTGCACGCCGGCTGCGAAGTCGAGCATATCCTCTTCCTCTTCGCAGGCGGGGGGCAGTCGTTCGAACCATTCGGCGGCGACCACCACATGACAGGTGGAGCAGGCCATCTGCCCCTCGCACGTTCCTTCCAATGGCAGTCCGGCCGCCTGCGCTACACGCAACAGGCTGTCGCCCTCATCGCCGCTGGCGGCGATGGCACTGCCGTCCTTGTTCGTGAACACGACATCGACCATCAGTTTCGCCCTATCAATCCTGCATCTTCGCGGCTTTGAGGATGGCGTCGACCCCTTCCTCGATCTCATCCATCGTCGTGTACCGTCCGAAGCCCAGACGTATTGAGTTCTTCGCCTGTTTCGCGTCAAGCCCGATGGCCTGCAGCACATGGCTGGGCTTGCCCGTCTGGCTGGCACAAGCGGACCCGGCAGAGAACATCACATCGCGCGCGTCGTTCATCAGGCGGGCCACATCAAGTCCGCCCCGCCGCAGGTTCAGATTGCCTTTGTAGCGCGCCTTGTCGCTGCCATTCAATGTCCAGTCCGAAAACCGGTTACGCAAGGCGTTCCATAGCGTTTCGACGTGGTCCGCATCAGCCCCCATACGCTCTTTCGCCAGCTTGGCCGCCGCGCCAAAGCCAGCGCATAATGCGGGACTGAGCGTGCCGGCGCGGAGCCCGTCCTCCTGCCCGCCGCCGGTTGTTAGCGCGCTCAATTCCACCCCGTCGCGCACCCACAACGCTCCGATACCCTTGGGGCCATGCAACTTGTGCGCGCTGACGGCGATCATGTCGGCCAACGTCAACTCCATCTTTCCGAATGCCTGGACCGCATCGCACAGAAACAGCGCGCCCATACCCTTCGCTTTCCGGTGCAATTCCAGTGTAGGCTGGATCGTCCCGATCTCGTTATTGACCTGCATGCAGGCGACCAACCGGGTACCGCGCGGAATGTCGGCCTTGGGATCGACCACACCATCCTCTGCCACCGGCAGGATATGCGGATCGCCCAATGCGGCAGCGGTATCGCGCACAGCGGAATGTTCGATGGCCGAGATCGCTACAGGCCCGCTTTCGCCGGTCCCGCGCATGGCCAGATTGATCGCTTCGGTCGCGCCGCTGGTGAAGATCACGCGCCCGCCTGGCGGAAACAGTGCCGCCACCCGGTCCCGCGCCAGTTCCACCGCCGCATCGGCCTGCCTGCCCATACGATGCGGGCTATGCGGATTGCCAAAGCCGGTGCCGCCCGGCCCGTCGAGCCATCGCAGCATGGCATCGCGCGCCTCGGGTGCGAGCGGCGTGGTCGCCTGGTAATCGAGATAGATCATGCGCACCAACCCGTTCGGTTCGGCGCTACCGAAAGTGACGAAGGTGACACCGCGTCACTATTCATATTGGCATCCAAGATCTTGATATCGCGTTCCAAAACAGTTTTTCCACGGAGCGGACGGACAGGGTTTAGAGGCCTCGTTTTCATCCGAGCGTCCATCAGCATAGCGATTGCCGGGATAGCGCGTTCCCGGTGTTGTAGGAAAGGCGCGATGATGGCCCGTCATCCGGTGGCAAGCTGCAGCCACGCGTCGGCAAAGCGTTCCACTTCGCTGCGCGTTGTCGACCATCCGAAACTGACGCGGATCATCCGGGCGGCCACATCTTCGTCCATGCCCATCGCGGTCATCACATGGCTTTGCTTCAGGCTGCCGGAGGAGCAGGCAGAGCCTTGGCTGACGGCAATGCCCGACATGTCCAGCCGCATCAATTGCGCACTGCCGGACATTTTCGGCATTGCAATTGCGGCGATGTAAGGGGTCGGATCGGCCAATCGGTCCGCAAGCCACACGCCGCCGCTCTCGCCCTCACCAACGCCAGCCCGGCATCGTTCGGCGACGCGCTGCATCGGTTCGAGCACGGCGGCGTCCACATAGGGATCGCTGCAAGCTTCCAGCGCGGCCACCATGGCTAGCACGCCGGGAAAGTTCTCGGTGCCCCGGCGATAGCCGCGCTCCTGCCCTCCACCAGGCTCCAGCAGGGCAAAATTGCGCACGAGCAACGCGCCGATTCCCACGGGGCCACCGAACTTATGTGCGGATAGTATACACATATCGGCGTCCGGTAGAGCGAACTTGCCCGCCCCTTGCGCGCAATCTGCCAGCAACAGTCCCCCAGCCTCGCGCACCATTCGGCCGATACCCGGAAGGTCCATCCGGTTGCCCGTTTCCGAATTGATCTGCTGCACTGCGACCACCGGCTGCTCGCGCCCGGTGACCGCTTCCGACAATATGTCGAGATCGAGCGAACCGTCGGGCAGCACCGGCAAGCGCTCGGCTTGCGGCGCGGCTTTCAGGATGGCGTCGTGCTCGGCAGCGCTCACCAGCCGCGCACCGCCTTTTGCCCGGCCAAGCGCCAGAGTCGCCGCTTCGCTCGCACCGGATACGAAAATAACCTCGCCATCCCAGTCCAGCGCCTGTTTCAGCCGCGCACGCGCGTCCTCCAACGCCGCCCGCGCAGCACGGCCTTCGCCATGGGGGCTGGACGGATTGGCCCACAGCTCGCCGCCCGCCAGCATCGCTGCACGCGCTTCGGGTCGCAGCGGGGTAGTGGCGGCATGGTCGAGATAGATGCGGTCGATACCGTTTGTCCTTGATTGCAAGCGAGATGGCAGGATCGCGGGCGGGATACGTGATTGCGATTTTTGCCCGGATGCCTATATAGCGCGCGCAAGCTTTCACGCCGCCGCGCCGCCCGTCAAGGCCACAGCGACCGGCTCTTAATCCGACAGGACCCGTATCCATGCCATCCGTTATTTTCCCCGGTCCCGAAGGCCGCCTCGAAGGTCGTTTCAGCCCTCCCCCGCGTCCGCGCGCGCCGGTCGCCATGATCCTGCACCCGCATCCGCAGGGTGGCGGCACCATGAACGAACGAATTACGCAGCAATTGTACAAGACCTTCGTGGATCGCGGCTTTGCCACCTTGCGCTTCAACTTCCGGGGCGTCGGCCGCAGCCAAGGCAGCTTTGACAATGGCGTGGGCGAATTGAGCGATGCGGCAGCTGCGCTCGACTGGGTCCAGTCCATGCATCAGGAGGCGCAGGTAACCTGGGTCGCGGGCGTCAGCTTCGGCGCGCTGATTGGTATGCAATTGCTGATGCGGCGGCCCGAAATCCGTGGCTTCATCTCGGTCGCGCCGCCTGCCAACATGTACGATTTCAGCTTCCTCGCGCCCTGCCCGGCCAGCGGTATTTTCATCCAGGGCAGCGCCGATACGGTGGTGCAGCCGCCCGCCGTGACCAAGCTGGTGGAAAAGCTTCGTACGCAAAAGCACATCACCATCCATCACGAGGAAATTCCCCGTGCCAACCACTTCTTCGAAAACGAAATCGAGGAACTGATGGGTTCGGTCGATAATTACCTCGATTTCCGGCTCGATCCGGCGTGCCCGATCCGGTGATTTGCCGCGTCTGACGGGCGCTTCAGCGAGCTTTTCAAACGACTAGGTAGCAAACTGCTACGCGAATTAACTTGCTTATGATATGATACTATATCACACAGTATGTAAGCGACAGGCTTGCATCTACGACAGGCCGCGCTCTTTTAGGAGAGGCCGTCATGGCATTTACAGACGCACCGACACTCGAGAACCGTAAGACTGCCATCGGCGGGGTGATAGCCGTCCATGCCGGGATCGGCGCTTTGCTGGTTTTCGGATTGGCCGAAAGCATTCAGCCGTTCATCGACGACACGCTCGAAGGCACTTTCATACCGGTGCCCGAAGAGACGCCCAAGCCGCCACCCCCGCCCGAAACTCCGCCCGAAGCGCAGCGCGATGAGACCACCTTACCGCCCATCTTCACGCCTGTTCCACCGATCGATCTGCCAGCTCCCACCCCGCCGATCGACAGCACGAACGACTTCTTCCCGCCGGCCAGCGACCCGATCATAAACTCCGGGCCCGCGACATCCGGCACCGGCACGACACCCAGAGTAATTCCAAAACCAACTCCCACGCCGCTAGCCCCCACTTTCGATCCGGTAGCGGCGAAGCCTGCCAACGATCCCGGCACGTGGATTACTACAAACGATTATCGGTCCAGCTGGATACGGCGCGAAATGGTCGGCTCCGCTTCGTTCCGCCTGGCGGTTTCGGCGAAAGGACGCGTCGAAAGCTGCACCATCACCAGCGGTACCGGCCACAGTTCCATGGATGACAGCACCTGCCAGTTGATAACCAAGCGCGCGCGCTTCACCGCGGCACGTGGGACCGACGGGAAGGTGACGACAGGCAGTTATAGCGGCTCGATCCGCTGGGTACTGCCGGAATAGGCAGCCTCAATCGGGTAGTTTAGAAATCGGGGCGTTGCCGGTATCGTCGGGCAACGTCCAGATTGCCACATTGGCAAGGCCCACCAGCGCCAGGATCACCATCAGCACCGCCTGTTTACGCACACCGCGTGCCCACAGCCGCCATGCGCCGTAAAGCAGAACCAGGACCGCCAGAATCACGACCGAAAGGATGATATTCATGGCGGCGATCTCTCCAAAGGGTAGTGCCTCGCGGCGATACTTCGGAACTTCACGCCCCGCTAGCCGCTATATCCTCGAGGCGGAAATCGCCACGCGACACAGACACTATAAGGGAATAAGCTCCATGGGAATTTTCAGCGCAATCAAGACTGCCATCTTCGGCAAAGATGACGATCAGGCCGAAACCAAAACGAAAACAGGCACCACAATCGGCGGTGCAGGTGTCGGCGGCACGGCAGCGACAACAAATCAGAGGTCAGTCATCAATGTCGAAAACCAGCTGGATTCCATGCCTGGTGCGGACCGGTTGAACTGGCGCACATCCATTGTCGACCTGCTCAAGCTGATCGGGGTCGATCCCAGTTACGAAAACCGCAAGGCGCTGGCCGGCGAACTTGGGCGTACCGATTATTCAGGCAGCGCAGAAGACAATGTCTGGCTGCACCGCAAGACGATGCAGGAACTGTCGCGCAATGGCGGCCAGGTTCCGGCCGAATTCCTCGATTGAGGTAGCACCCGAAACCACGAAAAAACAGCGGGCGGGCCTTCGGGTCCGCCCGTTTTGTGTGCAGCCCCTTTTGACACGCGCCATGCACCGCGCCATCGTGCGGGCATGACATCTACACACTTCGCATTCACCCGCCGCCAGGCTTTGATCGGCCTCGGCGCTACGACCGCACTTGCCACGGCGGGGTGCCGGACCATGGCACCCGCCGCTAGCCTGCCCGGCGGCGCGATGAGCCTGGATGCGGTACTGGAGAAGGTGGCTTACAATCTCCTCACCCACGAGCCCGAACGCGCCACCAGTCTGGGCGTCGATACCGGCGCTTATGCCGGGCTTCGATCGAAACTTGAGGATCAGAGCATCGGCGGGCAGCGCGCCTATGCCGCAACGCTGGCGAAGGATCTCGCGGTAGTCAGCGCGATCGATGTATCAGGCGCGGACGACGCCACGCGCACCAGCGTCGAAGTGGTCAAAAGCGCGTATAGTACTGCGCTGGACGGGTTTGCTCTGCCCTATGGCGATGTCGCCGTCGGCAGCTGGCGCAACGCGCCTTATGTCGTGATCCAGAATGTCGGCACCTATCTGGATATGCCGCGCTTCATGGATTCCTCCCATCCGATCGCGGACGAGGCCGATGCCGAGGCTTTCGTCAACCGGATTGAGGCTATGCCCGCCGCGATCGATGGGGAGCTTGAACGGATCGGCCAGGCGCGCGCCATGGGCGTGGTCCCGCCTGACTTCCTGCTCGACAAGGCCATCGCCCAGATGGAGCGGACCATCACCGACGCCGCCAAGGGGGAACCATATACATCCTCGCTGACATCCAGCCTTACCGAAGCTGGTTTGCCTGGCGGCTGGGCCGGAAGAGTGGAGGATGCAACCAAGACCGGTGTGCTTCCCGCGCTGCAACGGCAGCTTGCGGAACTGCAGGCCCAGCGCGCAGTCGCCACTCCCGCGCCGGGCATGTCCGCGCGCCCCAAGGGGGACGAGTGGTACGATTGGGGCCTGCGCGCCAGCACCACCACTCGCCTGACTCCCGACGAAGTTCACAACCAAGGGCTGAGGGAACTGGAATCGCTGCATGCGCGGATGGACCCGATCCTGCGGGAGATCGGCTACACCAAGGGTTCCGTCGGGCAGCGGATGCAGGGCCTTTCGGCCGACCCGCGTTACAAATTTGCGGAAGGCGATCCGGGCCGAGCGGAGATCATGGCGTTCATCAATGATCGCATCGCGTGGATCCGCGGGGAAATGCCGCGCGCTTTCAACACGCTGGTCGATCCCAACCTCGAAGTGCGCCGATTGCCGCTGGCGGAAGAACCGGGCGCACCGGGTGCTTATGGCGGTGCCGGCAGCAAGGACGGAACTATCCCAGGCCGGATGTGGATCAATCTTGGCACAACCGACCTTCACCGCAAATACGACCTTGCCGACCTCACCTTTCACGAAACCATTCCCGGCCATGTCTGGGAAGGCGAATATTCCAACCGCCTGCCGCTGATCCGCTCGATCCTGGCGTTCAACGCTTTCAGCGAAGGCTGGGCCCTATATGGTGAACAGCTGGCCGACGAACTGGGCGCGTATGACGAATTCAAGGTCGGACGGCTGGGCTATCTGCAAAGCCTCGCCTTCCGTGCATGCCGGATGGTGGTCGATACCGGCCTGCACGCCAAGGGCTGGAGCCGCGAGCGCGCCGTCAATTTCTTCGTCGAACGCAACGGGTCGAAACGGGCCGAGGTGGAAAGCGAAGTCGACCGTTATTGCAGTTGGCCGGGGCAGGCCTGCGGTTACAAGCTTGGGCATAGCGAGATCGTTCGCCAGCGCGCCCGTGCACAAAGCGAGCTGGGTAGTGCCTATGACTTCAAGGCGTTCAACGATGCGGTGGTCCTGGGAGGCAACGCCCCGATGGATGTCATGACGCAGAATGTGGGGCGGTACATCGCCGAAGTGCGCGGGTAACGCACGCAAGACGGGGCGCGAAGCCGTGCAAGCTTCGCGCCCCGATCCGATTTATGCAAATAACGGTGCTTATCGGCGCGCCAGACCGCCCACGATCGAGCCGAGGATACCGCCCAAACCGCCGCCTGCCGCTGTGCCACCTGCACCGCCGCCAGCCTGCTTGGCCATGTAACCGGCCACCGCCATCGCCAGGATCGGCAGCATTTTCTTCAGGATACCCTCGTCGATCCCGGTCATCGAGGACACTTCGCCGGCCACACTGCGGCTAACATCCTTGTTGCCGAAGATCGTGCCGAGAATATCGTTGCCCTTGTCGGCCGGCGTCGCTCCGCCGCCGAGGACCGATTCCAGCAGGCCGCCGCCACCCATGCCGCCGATCAGGCTGCCGAGGCCGCCAATGCCGGTCGAGCCAGCGGAGCTACGCCCCATCCCGGCAACGATCGCGGGCAACAGCGCGCCGGCCGCAGTCTGCGCCGTTCGTTCGTCAATGCCGAGTTCGCCGGCCATCGAGTTGATTGCGCCGCTTTGCTGCAGCATTTGGGCTAAGCTCATATTTGTATTTCCTTCTAATTCGCTTTGATTATTTTTCGCCGAACAGGCCCTTGGCCATGTTCGCGATATCGTTCAGCGGATTGCCGTCCCCATCCTTGTCGATCATGCTCGCAAATGAACCAAGCGATCCTTCGCCGCCGATGGATTCGCGGATTTTGCTCAGGGTATCGGCGTCCATTCCGGTTTTCTGCGCGGCAATTTCGATCGTATCGCCTGGGTCCTGATGAGCCTCACCAAGGGCCGCCACCGCCTTCGCGGCATCGGCAGGATCGAGGCCGAATTTCGCGGCCATGTTCTTGATGGTCGGGTTGTCGGACACCTGGCCCAGAATACTGTCGAACAGGCTCAAATCAGCTCTCCTTTTAAATGCTGCGCAGGGCAATATACTCCGGCATCACCGGTTCAACGCATGAGCAGACGAAAAAGCCCCCGCACGGCGTTCCGTACGGGGGCTCTTCGGTCCATGGCGGTGCCAATGCGCCGTTTTAGGGCGGCACTGACAGAACCGTTTGGTCAGGCCACTTTTACCGGCGCAGCTTGCCGCACGCCTTCATCGACATGGCTTTCGAATTCGGAGAAATTGTCCACGAAGAGCTTTACCAGCTTCTGTGCCGTGCGATCATATTCTTCCGCATCGCTCCAGGTCGAACGCGGGTCGAGGATGGTCTGGTCGACACCCTTTGTTTCCAGTACCGGCACCGATACTGGTACATCGAACCCGAAATTGGGGTCCTTGCGGAACTCCACATCGTCGAGATCGCCGTCGAGCGCGGCATTCAGCAGCGCGCGGGTGGCCTTGATCGGCATCCGTTCGCCGTCGCCATATTTGCCGCCGGTCCAGCCGGTGTTGAGCAGCCAGCATTGCACGTCGCCTTCGGCAATGCGCTTCTTCAAAAGATTGCCATAGACGCTGGGATGGCGGGGCATGAAAGGCGCGCCGAAGCAGGTGGAGAAGGTGGCTTCGGGTTCGGTCACGCCGATCTCGGTTCCGGCGACCTTGGCGGTATAGCCCGACAGGAAGTGGTACATCGCCTGATCCGGCGTAAGCCGCGCAATCGGGGGCAGAACACCGAATGCGTCTGCGGTCAGCATGATGACGTTGCTGGGAACCGGTCCCATGTTTTTTTCGGATGTGTTGGGGATCGATTCCAGCGGATAGGCACCGCGCGTGTTTTCAGCCAGCGCGTTATCGTCGAGGTCGATGTTGCCGTCTTCGTCCATCACCACGTTTTCGAGCACGGTGCCATGCATCTTGGTGGTGGCGTAGATTTCCGGCTCCGCTTCGGGATCGAGGCGGATCATCTTGGCGTAACATCCACCTTCGAAATTGAAGACCGCCGTGTCCGACCAGCCATGTTCATCATCGCCAATCAGCGTACGGCTGGCATCGGCGGAAAGCGTAGTCTTGCCGGTGCCGGAAAGGCCGAAGAACACTGCCGTCTTGCCATCGGGTCCAATGTTGGAACTACAGTGCATCGGCATGACGCCCTGTTCCGGCAGCAGGTAATTAAGCACGCCGAACACGCTTTTCTTCATTTCGCCGGCATATTTGGTGCCGCCGATTAGGATCAGCTTTTCGGCAAAGTTCACCGCCACCACGGTCTCGCTGCGCGTACCATGCCGTTCCCGGTCGGCGCGGAAGCTGGGCAGATCGATGATCGTGTATTCCGGCGTGAAACCATCAAGCTCGTCCGCCGTGGGCCTAACCAGCAACGTGCGGATGAACAAATTATGCCACGCCAGTTCGTTGATGACGCGCACATTCACACGGTGTTCGGGCTGCGAACCGCCGAACAGGTCGGCCACGTAAAGCGTGTCCTTCGCAGCCACGGCAGCCATGAAGTCTTCTTTCAGATTGGCGAAATGTTCCGGCGTCATGGCGGCGTTGACGCGGCCCCACCATACGCTTTCCTCCGTCTCGCCATCACGCACGATGAACTTGTCCTTCGCGCTGCGGCCGGTGTGTTGTCCGGTTTCCACTACCAGCGCACCGTGCTTGCTCAGCCGTCCTTCGCTGTTGGCGACCGCATGCTCGACCAATTCATGGGTACCGAGATTCGGGTGGATTTTGGCGTTGGTGGAAATGCCCTGGGCAGTCAGGGGGGTGGATAGCGCGATCACGGTATTCTCCTGGTGCGGCGCGGCGATTCGGTTGGCCCGACTGTGGCGGTTGCCGCAGTCCGGTGCATATTGGGTGCATACGAATGCACGCGCGGTTGCCGCTGCCAATAAAGATGCCGCCGATGCCAGTCAAATGGCGCGGACGACGTTTTCGCCAGAAGCGCACCTGTATAGGTATCGCGATTGCAGGCCAACCTGCGCTTCGCTAAGCTGCGGGCCATGGATAGCGCACCTACCCACACCGATGTTCAGACCCCCGCCACTAGCGGCGAGCCGCGCGACGGTGTCGGCCGTACCATCGCGCTGGTCGATGACGACAAGAACATCCTGACCTCGGTCAGCATCGCCTTGCAGGCAGAGGGTTTTGTCACGCGGCTTTATTCCGATGGCGAGGCGGCGCTGGGCGCATTGCTCGACAATCCGCCCGACCTCGCCGTGTTCGACATCAAGATGCCGCGCATGGATGGCACCGAATTGCTGCGCCGCGTGCGCCAGCACATCGATCTGCCGGTGATTTTCCTTACCAGCAAGGATGACGAGCAGGACGAGGAAGCCGGCCTGGAAATGGGGGCGGACGATTACATCGCCAAACCGTTCAGCCTGCGACTGCTGGTGGCGCGCATACGCGCGATCCTGCGCCGCAATGGCGATAGCGGTGCCAATGGCGATCCGGCGGCGGCGATTGAAACCGGTGCGTCCATCCAGCGTGGAAGGCTGGTGATGGACCCGACCCGCCATATGGTAAGCTGGGATGGCAAGAACGTCTCGCTCACCGTGACCGAATTCCTGATACTGGAAGCGCTTGCCGTGCGTCCCGGCGTCATCAAAAGCCGCAACCAGTTGATGGATGCAGCTTATCCCGACGACGTGTTCGTGGATGACCGTACCGTGGACAGCCACATCAAACGGTTGCGCCGCAAGTTCCGCATGGTCGACAACCAGTTCAGCTCTATCGAAACGCTTTACGGTGCAGGCTACAGCTTCACCGATGGCTGATTACCGCGGCGGAATACTGCGCGATCGGTTGTCTGAATTCGGCCTTACCCGCCGCTTCGCGCTTACCAGCCGTATCCTGGCGGTAAACATTCTGCCGCTGCTGCTGCTGGGCGGCGGCATTTTCTACATCGACAATTACCGAAAACAGCTTCTGTCGGAACGATACAAGCTGGCCCGTATCGAGGCGCAGATCACGGCGGAGGCGCTGGCCGGTGCCAGCCGTGAACGGCAGGAAGCCTTGCTGATCCAGATCGGCAAGGAGCAGAAGATGCGCCTCAGAATGTATGATGCAGAAGGCAACGAATGGGCGGACAGTTTCGAACTGGACGGACCGGCTTTCGTGTTCGGCGATCCTGATGCGGACGGTTGGGGCGACAATTTCGCCCGGCTGCTCGACAGCATTGTCGATGCGGTAGTCAACGCGGAGCCCATCCCGCCCTATCTCGAACCGGAATCGGAGCGTGCCGACGCCTTTCCCGTGCTTGCTCGTGCGCGCGAGGAAGGCGTGACGCAGATCGAACTGGCGCAGGCGCCGGATAGGACGCCGGTCATCACAGCGGCGGCCCCGGTCGGCTTGCAGGGTTCGACGCTGCTGACGACACGCAACGCCATCGATATTACGGAATCGGTGCGAAGCGCCCGGCAAACGCTGCTGATCGGCGTGGTGCTGGCGCTGATGATCTCGATCTTTCTTTCGCTCTATCTTGCCCGCACCATCGTGACGCCGCTGCAATTGCTTGCGCGCGCGGCGTTCCGCGTCAGGGCGGGCCGCGAGCGCGAGGTGGAGGTGCCCCGTTTGCCGGACCGAAACGATGAGATCGGCCTGCTTGCCCGCGCCATCTCCGACATGACGCATACGCTACGACAGCGGATCGATTCCACCGAACATTTCGCTGCCGATGTGGCGCATGAAATCAAGAATCCGCTTGCCAGCCTGCGCAGCGCGATCGAATCGCTGGTGCGCGTCGAAGACCCCGAACTACGCGGGAAGCTGACCGATATCGCCGCGCACGACGTGCGCCGGATCGACCGGCTGGTAACCGAGATTTCCGACGCCAGCCGGATCGACGCGGAAATGACCCGTACCGCTTTCGAGGAAGTCGATCTGGCCGACCTCCTCATCAACATTATCGGAACGCGTGAAAGCCGCGCCGAAAACGAAGGGCGCACGATAGCCTTCGAACGGCCGATGCTGCGCGCCGTGGTCGCTGGAGTGCCGGTACGGCTGGAGCGGGTGATCGAAAATCTGCTCGACAATGCCGTCTCCTTCTCGCCCCCCGATGGAGTGGTGACGGTCACGATCGACCATCCGGACGAATGCGTAAGGCTGACAGTTTGTGACGAGGGACCGGGCGTCGCGCAGGATGCACGGGAAAAAGTCTTCCAGCGGTTCCATTCCGACCGCCCGGAAAGCGAGGATTTCGGCAATCATTCCGGCCTCGGCCTGGCAATCGCGCGCACCATTGCAGAAGCGCATGATGGCTCGCTCACCGTGCATTCGCGTGCCGACCAGCGCAGCGGAGCCTGTTTCGAGCTGCATCTGCCTGACGCCATGAGCACTGCAGCCTGATGAACATCTTACCCGTATGACCGGCAGCAGTGGGTTCGACAATATTGCCGATACCGGCGTCCTCCATCAGGCCAGCTGCGTCAGTGTGGCGGGCCGGGCGATCCTGATCGAAGGTCCGCCCGGGGTAGGCAAAACTACCCTCCTCCTCATGCTGCTGGACCGCGGCGCCACATTGATCGGCGATGACGGTGTGCGCCTGCTCCGGCAAGATGACGTTCTGTGGGCAGCGCCTGCCGAAACCACCAGGGGACTGGTCGAGATCCGCAATGTCGGCATCGCAACATTCGAAACTGCCAGCGCACCGGTTGCCTTGTGTCTCACGCTTAGCGCCGATGCACCTCGCTTCATCGAACATGCTGGCACGGTCCTGCGCCATGACTGTGCGATCCCGGCGCTCGATTTCGACCCCCGCGGACCCGCCATCGCCATTCGTGCAGAACACGCGCTGGCGATGCACGGATTGCCGTATCCCGTACGCCAGCCCTTCCCTTGAGTGCGGAAGCGGGCCATTCCCCGGGCGCAATGAGCGACTCGCCCTCCCAGAATGCACCGCAGCGCATCCTGCTCGTGACCGGCCTGTCCGGCGCGGGCAAGACTACTGCGCTGCGAGTGCTCGAAGATTTAGGCTGGGAAGCAGTCGATAACTTCCCCATCCGCCTGCTCGACGGTCTGATCGAGCGTACGGCATCGCACACTGCCGCTGGCGAAGATCGCCCGCCGCTCGCCATCGGGTTCGATTCGCGCACGCGGGGCTTCAGCCCGCCTGACACTATCGCGCTGGTGAAGGACCTGTCGCAGCGCGGCGATATTACCGTCGCCACACTGTTTATCGATTGCGCGGGCGACGAACTGGAGCGGCGGTACAACGAAACGCGCAGGCGGCATCCAATGGCCGACGGACGGCCAGTGCGCGAAGGCATCAGGGCCGAGCGCGAACTGGTTGCACCGCTGCGCCGCTGGGCCGACGCGGTGGTCGATACATCGGACTTTTCCAGTAACCAGCTGAAACAGGACATCCGCGAACGTTTTGCCACCGGCGCGCCCGATGAAATGGCAGTCATTGTCAGCAGCTTCGGCTTCGCGCGCGGAATGCCGCCGCTGGCCGATTACGTGTTCGATATGCGCTTTCTCGATAATCCGCATTGGGTGGAAGATTTGCGTGAGCTGACCGGGATCGACGCGCCGGTAGGTGAACATATCCGGCGCGATCCGACGTTCGACAACGCCTTCACCATCATACGCGATTTGCTGCTGACCGTGCTGCCCGCACACCGCGCGCAGGGCAAAAGCTACGTCAATATCGCCTTTGGATGCACCGGCGGGCGGCACCGTTCGGTTTACACGGCAGAGACCATGGCCGAGGTCTTGCGAGATGCGGGCTTTTCGCCCACACTCGTGCACCGCAACCTGGCTTCGCGCGCTGCTGACGAGATAGAAGGGCCGCAAATGTGATCGGCATCGTGCTTGTGACCCATGGCCGGTTGGCCGCCGAATTCGTCCATGCGATGGAACACGTCGTCGGTGCGCAGGACGCGCTGGAAACCGTCTGCATCGGTCCGGCGGACGATATGGAACAGAAACGGCAGGAGATTGCCGACGCCATCGCCGAAGTGGATGCGGGGGAAGGCGCAATCCTGCTGACCGACCTGTTTGGCGGGACGCCTTCCAATCTTGCCATTTCACTGATGCGGCCGGGTACGATCGAGGTGATTGCGGGCATAAACCTGCCAATGCTGATCCGGTTGGCGGGTGCGCGCACATCCATGACGGTAACCGACGCGGTGGCCGCTGCGCGCGATGCTGGTCGTAATTACATAACGGTTGCCAGCGAATTTCTCGGCAAGGATGTAGGCAAGTCAGGAACAGGCGCAAAGAAAGAGCCTGCAACATGAGCGGGCCGCAGGTCGAACGCAGCCTCACGATCGTGAACACGCGCGGCCTGCACGCGCGCGCCAGTGCAAAATTCGTGAACGCCGTTGCCGAACTGCCGGATGGCCACAGCGTATCGGTTGTCAAGGACGGGACCGAGGCGGCAGGCGGTTCGATCCTCGGCCTCATGATGCTGGGTGCGGCCAAGGGTGACACGGTGACCTTGCGGGTCGCGGGCGCTGATCGGGACACGGTGTTGGCCGACCTTGCCGCTCTGGTGGAAACCGGGTTCGGCGAGGAGTGATCACGCCTGCCGCTCCCGGTGCAACTGCGCCGCACAGTATCAAGCGTCGACAGATCACCGGCTTTTCCAACCCTACAGTAAAGTTCATCCGCAGCCTGCGGGACAAGAAACACCGTAAGCGCGAGGGCAAATTCCTGGCCGAAGGGTTGCGGCTGTTGACCGATGCGCTGGAAAGCGGCCGCGTCCCCGAAACGCTGATTATGGCGGAACGGCGCGAGGCGCATCCGCTGCTGGCTGCGCTGGAAAGCGCGGTTGCGGCAGCAGGCGGCGAAGTGATCGAAACCAGCGCGGACATTCTCGCCAAGATCATCGGAAAATCCAATCCGCAAGCGGTAGCCGGGGTGTTCGACCAGTTCGATACTTCGCTCGCGGCGTTCGACCGCGAAGCCGCGCCGATCTGGCTGGTAGCGCAGGCTCTGCGCGATCCCGGCAATCTGGGAACGATGCTTCGCACCGGCGATGCGCTCGGCGCTGGGGGGCTGATCCTGCTGGACGATTGCGCCGACCCGTTTTCGGTCGAGGCCGTACGCGCCAGCATGGGCGCGGTATTCACTCAGAGGCTGGTGCAAGCACAATGGGACGAATTCCAGCCATGGCTACGCGGCGAAAGAGGGCAATTGGTCGCGGCCAGCCTGCGCGATGCCGTTCCTTATCGCGGAGCCCCTTACACCGCGCCCTGCTTCGTGATGGTCGGCAACGAATCTCAAGGTCTGCCGGAAGCGTACGAAGCGGCGTGCGACCTGCGTGTGACGATGCCAATGCGCGGGCGCGCCGACAGCCTAAATGCGGCGGTGGCGGCAGCGGTTCTGGGGTATGAGGTGCTGGCCACATTCGACTCGCGCAAGTGAGGTCGATCGGGGGATTTTGCTAAATTACGCAAATCATGCGCGGCGGTCCTTTCCGGCGCCGTACCTGATGCGCGCACCTGCACAGAATGGAAGAACGGGGGCCCTTCACCGAGGCAGCTGAGCGAATGCAGTACGCGGGCTACTTCGACATCCGTAAACACAGGGCACAGATTGCGCGTACAGGAAAGGCTGTTCAAGCAACGTGGGGTCGACCGCCCCAATTCATCGTACAGCAATGTTTACCAAAGCAAATTTCCTGTCAGCTTCGGTTGGAGATTTCGATGAACCGCTATGTCGTTTCGGTAATCGCAATTGGTTTCACACTTGCAAGCTGCGGCGGCGATGACAGTGCGCCGCCCCCGCCGATCAATCAGCCAACTCCGACACCTACGCCAGCTCCTACGCCCACGCCGGCGCCTGTCACTGGATCGCTGGATTTCGATTTTGTCCAAGGCGATGACGGGTTTACGCCAGAATTTTCGGAATATGGTCGCGATCAGGATTTAACGATCTTCGGCTTCGAAGCGTCGGTCGAAATGGTGCCCGGTTTAGGCAGGCCTGGTTACCGGATGTTTTCGATCAACCGTTCCGACGATGTTTTCATGTTCCTGTGGAAACCGATTTCCGGCCTGACCCCCAACCAACAATATCGCATCGACGCAACTGTTCGCTTCGCCACCAATGTGCCACCCAACTGTGTCGGTGTAGGCGGCTCGCCTAGCGGAGTTGTCATCCAGGCTGGCGCATCGCCAGTCGAACCCGAACTTTTGCTGAGCGAAGAGCCGGGGTCCGAGAATAGCCTACGACCGAATTTCGAACACGGTGACCAGAACGCCGACAGTGGTAGCCCATTCAATATCGGAATTATTTCTTCGGATCGGGTGACCGGCACATGCGCGTTAGATGGACCGTTCGTCTCCAAGGAACTTTCGATTGCCAGCGATAACGCTCCGGTCGTCACTTCGGATGCGCAAGGGCGACTTTGGGTATTTATGGGCACCGATTCGAACTATGAAGGCGAGACGGAGGTGTTCTGGCTGTCCGGGTCTTTCAGGTTCTCTCCGGTTCAGTAACCGTAGGGTAAATACTGATTCTTCGGCGCTCTGTAGCCTTAAGTTGGTCTATCCCTGCAGGTCCGCAACACGTGTCAAAAGGTCAGGCAAAGATTAGCTAGCAAGCTTGGTCTCGTTATCGCCGTCGCTTTTCTCGCCACCATCTTCAAGCGCTTTGACGTCGCTCGCCGTATAGCGCGGCGCGCCTTCGACGAGCGGCACTTCCTCGATCTCGCGCTTACCGATCTCGATGCCTTTTTCAGCCAGACGCTTGCCGGATGACAACACGTTACGTTCAAAGCTGCCGACGAATTTGTTGTAGTTTCCGACCGCTGTTTCCAGCCCCGAACCCATGCGTTTTAGATGACCTGCGGCGACGGCGAGGCGTTCGTACAGTTCCGCGCCCGCCTTGCCGATCTCCACTGCTTCCTGTGCGATGGTGTCCTGCCGCCAGACCTGCGCCACCGTGCGCGCAATGGCGACGAGGTTGGTCGGGCTGGCCAGCAGCACACCGTTCTGGAATGCGAAGTCCCACAGTTCCGGGTCGGCTTCCAGCGCGGCGGCGACGAAATGTTCGCCCGGCACGAACATCACGACATAGTCCGGCGCATCGTCGAACTGGCTTTGATAGGATTTCGCGCCCAGTGTCTGAACATGGTTGCGCATGGATTTCGCGTGCGCGGCCAACGCGGTCTTGCGGACATCGTCGTCATCCGCCTCGAACGCTTCCTGATAGGCGTTCAGGGATACCTTAGCGTCGATCACCAACTTCTTCTGACCCGGCACATTGACGATTGCGTCGGGCCGCAGGCGGCCGTCGGCGGTGTCGACCGAATGTTCCAGAATGAAGTCCGTATGCTGCGAAAGACCACATTGTTCGAGCACGTTCTGCAAAGCCCGCTCGCCCCACCGCCCGCGCGCCTTGGGCGCGTTCGTGAGCGAATTGCCGAGCCTCTGCGCCTCGCGCCGGACTTCCTCCTGCCCGCGCCGCATGGTCTCGATCAGGCCCGTAAGCTGGCCGAAACTGTCCACGCGTTTCGCTTCCAGCGCGGACACCTGATCCTCATAATCCTTCAATCGTTTACCGACCGGTTCGAGCAGCGATTTCAACCGCGCTTCGGACTTTTCTTCCGACTGCCCGAAGCGTTCATTGGCGCGCGCCAGAAACGCCTCCTGCGCCTTGCCTAGCACCGCCGCACCGGTGTTTTCGAATTCCTTAAGCAGCTTTTCCCGGCTTTCCTCAAGCAGCCGCTTCTGTTCCGCAAAACCAGCGGCCTGCGCTTTCAGCCCGGTCAGGTCCTCGTTCGCCCGGTCAAGCTTCTCCGCCAATGCGTCGGCGCGCGCGGCGCGGTCGCTCATGGTGGCAAGCTCCGGCGCCATGCGCGACAGCCTGTCCGCCAGCTCCTTAGCCTCCGTATCGCGTTCCTGATAGCGCGCCTGTAAGTCCTTTACGGGCCTGCCGCCGAAAAACCAGCCAATCAGCCCGCCGAGCAACAATGCGGCGAAAACGAAGACGATTACGAGTGTATCCATCAACGGAACATAGCTGGAACGCAGGTGTGCGCCAACCCGAAAGCGGAACCAATCCCCCGCCCCGTTCGCTGCCTGACCGAAGGAGAATTCGATGTCGATCAAGGAAATGATCCAGGATCACCCCGCCGTGGGTGACGGTTACAACGAACAGCTGGGCGAGGCCGTGAAGCACGCGATGTATGGCGCAGCGATTATGAATAGCTGCGCAGATGCGTGTCTGGCAGAAGACAACGCCAAGGAGCGCGCCGAATGTATCCGCCGCTGCCTCGACGCCTCCGATGCCTGCACCGCATTCTACCGCATGGGCAGCCGCCGGACGGGCGGCAATGTCGCCGCGATCAAAGCGATCGGCGCGGCCACGATAATCGCGTGCGAACAGTGCCTCGAACATTGCAGCAAGCACGACGATCCGCATTGCACGCGCTGCGCCACGATGTGCCGCGAAGTAATCGAAGATGTGACCAAGGCGATTCACGGGCTTGGCAAGCACGACTGATCGCACGAAACGGATGGTGCGAACGGGTCCGGTTGCGCGACTGGGCCCGGGCGTTGCTATGTGAAGTGGCGGTGCTTTGGCTGGCCGCCCGTGACCCTCGCACGCCCTTGCTGGCAAAGATTATCGCCGGCTTTGTAGCAGCTTACGCCCTGTCACCGATCGACCTGATACCGGATTTCATCCCGATTATCGGCTTGCTGGATGACGCGCTATTGATACCGGCGGGTATCTGGCTGGCAAGACGTCTAGTTCCGCATAATTTGATGACAGACCTGCGCTTAAAAGCGGATCAGGCGAAGCCTTCGCGATCCGCAATCGGAGCGGTGTTCGTTGTCAGTACCTGGCTCGCCATCGCAATGCTTGGATGGTCGTGGCTCGTGGGTTGAGCGAGAAGGACGTCAGGCCGCCTTGCGTAGCTTGTTCAGTTTCTTCAGCGCCATTTGCCGTTTCAACCGGCTCAAATGGTCAATGAACAGAATGCCCTCGAGATGGTCCATCTCGTGCTGCAGGCAAGTCGCCATCAGCCCGTCCAGATCTTCCTCGTGGGTTTTGCCCTCGACATCCTGATACCGCACGCGGCAGGTCGCCGGACGGTCCACATCGGCATAAATTTCCGGGACCGACAGGCAGCCTTCCTGATACGTTCCGATATCCTCGGACGGATCGAGAATTTCAGGGTTCACGAACACGCGCGGCTCTTTCTTCAAAGGCTGGTGGGTGTGTTCGTGACCATCATGGTCGCAGGCTTCCGGCTCTGCATCCGGATCCTCGGGCTGCAAGTCGATGACCAGCACCCGCTTGGGCACGCCCACCTGGATTGCGGCGAGGCCGATGCCGGGGGCGTCGTACATCGTTTCGAGCATATCGGCGACAAGCGTTTTCAGCTCCTCGTCGAAAATTTCGACAGGGGTCGAGATCGTTTTCAACCGGGGGTCCGGCACTTCCAGAATTTCGCGTATGGCCATGGGCGCTATTTAGTGCCGCCCGAAGCGCTATGCAATCCTCCCCGCACTGGGGAGGGGGACCATCCGCAGCATGGTGGAGGGGCACGTCCGGTGTCGTGCTACGTTGAGGGTGCCCCTCCACCACTTCGTGGTCCCCCTCCCCCAAAGGGGAGGATCATCCTACCGGCCGCCTTGCCCGCAGCGCCTGCGCCAGTGTGCCTTCGTCGAGGTAATCGAGTTCGCCGCCGACCGGCAACCCGTGAGCCAGCTGTGTTATACGTACCGGAAACTCCTCCAGCCGTTCGGCCAGATAATGCGCCGTCGTCTGACCCTCCAGCGTGGCGTTCATGGCGAGCACCACCTCCTCCACCGCGCCCGCGCCTTCGGCAGGCGAACGGTCCGCCACACGGTCGAGCAGAGCGCCGATCGACAGGTCGTCGGGCCGCACCCCATCCAATGCCGACAGCCTTCCGCCGAGCACGTGATAGCGACCGGTAAACAGCTTCGCCCGGTCGAGCGCCCACAGATCCGACACATCCTCCACCACGCAAAGGGACTTCACATCGCGGCGCGGGTCAGCGCAGATGCCGCAAGGGTTTTGCGTGTCGACATTGCCGCAAACGTCGCATTCGACCAGCCGGTCCTGCACCGCCTGCAAGGCTTCGATAATTTGCCCCAGTGCGTTTTCCCGTCGCTTCACCAGCCACAGCACCGCGCGCCGGGCGGATCGGGGGCCGAGCCCGGGAAGCCGCGAAAGGGCGGCGGCGAGTGTTTCGATTTCCTGCGATGCCATGTGATCCGCCCCTGGTATACCCTACCCTGCTCGCCCCAAGCTTGTCGAATGACCGCTCTTTCTTCTAGCGCGGGCTACGAAGGACAACAGCATCCCTTCGACAGGCTCAGAACGAGCGAGAATTTGTAAGTGAGAACATGATATAATGCGCATCGTCTTCATGGGAACACCGGATTTCGCGGTGCCGACACTTGGTGCGCTGGTCGAAGCGGGGCACGATTTGGTGGCCGCTTATACCCAGCCGCCACGCCGCGCAGGCCGGGGTAAGAAGTTGCAACCTTCGGCCGTGCAGATCGCTGCGGAGGAGCAGGGGATCGAGGTTCGCTCGCCCGCATCGCTGAAGGATGTGGGCGCGCAGGCCGATTTTGCGGCGCTGGATGCGGATGTGGCGGTCGTCGCGGCGTATGGTCTTATATTGCCGCGCGCGGTGCTGGATGCGCCAAAGCACGGCTGCCTCAACGTGCATGCGTCGCTGCTGCCGAAATGGCGCGGCGCTGCGCCGATCCAGCGGTCGATATTGGCAGGCGATAGCGCCACGGGTGTGACGATCATGCAGATGGAGGCGGGCCTGGACACAGGACCCATGCTGCGCGTGGTGCGCACCGATGTCGATGGCAAGACAGCGGGCGAGCTGACCGCAGAACTGGCGGAACTAGGCGCGGCAGCCATGGTCGAAACGCTTGCCGACCTGCCCTCCCACGACGCGCGGCCGCAAAACGATGCCGCCGCCACCCATGCGCCCAAGATCGACAAGGCCGAAGCGGCAATCGACTGGGCCAAGCCCGCCGGGCAGATCGAGCGGCAGGTTCGCGCATTCGCACCGTTCCCCGGCGCATGGTTCGCGCTCGATGGGGACCGGGTGAAGGTGCTTGCCGCGCAAGTGGTCGCGCGCGAGGGCAAGCCCGGCACCGTGCTCGACGACGCGTTTACGATCGCCTGCGGCTACGCGGCGCTGCGCCCAACGCGGCTGCAACGTGCGGGCAAGCCGACGATGAACGCGGAAGACTTCCTTCGCGGCAAGCCAGTGGCGTCCGGCACGCAATTATGACGCGACGCTTCGCCCTCACGCTGGAATATGACGGCACGCCCTTCATGGGCCTGCAACGCCAGCCGCATGGCCCTAGCGTGCAGCAAACGGTGGAGGATGCGGCGCGGGCCGTAACAGCCGAGGACGCCGTGATGTTTGCCGCAGGTCGCACCGATTCGGGCGTCCATGCGCTGGCGATGCGGGCGCATATCGATCTGCAAAAAGACCTCACGCCGTTCCGGCTGATGGAGGCGCTCAATTACCACATGCGAACCGCGCCGGTGGCGGTCACGCATTGCGAAACCGTGCCGGACGATTGGCATGCGCGGTTTTCCTGCACCGGGCGCGCCTATGAATACCGCATATGCAACCGACGCGCTCCGTTGACGCTGGAAGCGGACCGGGCGTGGCTGGT
Organism: Alteripontixanthobacter maritimus; assembly: GCF_003340475.1. Lineage (NCBI taxonomy): Bacteria > Pseudomonadati > Pseudomonadota > Alphaproteobacteria > Sphingomonadales > Erythrobacteraceae > Alteripontixanthobacter > Alteripontixanthobacter maritimus. Next base: position 1,776,303 of record NZ_QBKA01000002.1, read on the forward strand.
GCCGCAGGAGCTGGACGCGGAAGCGATGCACCGCGCAGCGCAGGCGCTCGTAGGCCAGCATGATTTTACGACCTTCCGATCCGCCCATTGCCAAGCAGCAAGTCCGCTAAAGACGCTGGATAGTCTGGACGTAAGCCGCGAGGGGCAGTCCGTCGTCATCCGCACCGCCGCCCGCAGTTTCCTGCATCATCAAGTCCGCTCGATAGTCGGGTGCCTTGCACTGGTCGGGATGGGGCGGTGGCGGGAACGGCGCATCGGCGACGCGCTGGCCGCGGCAGACCGCAACGAGTTGGGCCTGAATGCCCCGCCACAAGGTCTGTATTTCGTGGAAGCCATCTATCCCGAAAGCTGATACGAGTTTTAAAACGCATACTGATTGGGAGTACGACATGACCACCACCGGACAGCAGATTTTCACCACCCTTGCCGCCGACGGCACCTTGACCGTGGAAGTGGGCGAGCAGACCTTTCCCGATCCCAAACCGTCGCAAGTACTCGTCCGGATGGAAGCCGCCCCGATCAACCCGTCCGACCTCGCGCTATTGTTCGGCCCCGCCGATCTTGAAAACGCGGAATATTCGGACGGCAAGGTGGTTGCCAAGATGCCGGAACCTTTCGCCAGTGCGGCCAAGGGCCGTCACGGCCAGCGTCTGCCGGTCGGCAATGAAGGCGCAGGTACCGTGATCGCCGCCGGTGACAGCGACGCTGCGCAGTCCTTGATGGGTCAGCGGGTCGCCTGCGTTCCGGGCAACGCCTTCAGCGAATATGCCATTGCCGAAGCCGCCATGTGTCTGCCGCTGGGCGATATTTCGGCTGAGCAAGGCGCGTCCGCTTTCGTCAATCCGATGACCGCGTTGGGCTTCGTCGAGAATGCCAAGATGGACGGGCAAAAGGCAATCATCCATTGCGCTGCCGCATCCAATCTGGGTCAGATGCTGAACCGTATCTGCCAGGAAGACGATATCGCGCTGGTAAATATCGTGCGTAAACAATCGCAGGTGGAACTGCTGAAAGATCTTGGCGCTAAGCACGTTGTCAATTCATCGGACGACGATTTCATGAAGCAGCTGCGCAGTGCGATCGACGCGACGGATGCCTATTATGGCTTCGATCCGATCGGCGGCGGGACCACGGTGGATGCATGTTTCAAGGCGATGGAGCAGGTCGCCAGCGCCAAGATGACCGAATTCAGCCGCTATGGTTCGAACCAGCCAAAGAAGATGCACATTTATGGCCGGCTGGATCTCGGCCCGACGATCTTGACGCCCGCTTACGGCTTTGGCTGGACGCTGACCGGCTGGTTGCTCACCCCGTTCCTCGCCAATGCCGGAATGGAAGTGGTTGGCCGGATGCGTCAGCGCGTCCTCGATGGCCTGACGACGACATTCGCCAGCAATTACAAGCAGAAGGTCGGGCTGAAGGAAATGCTGACCAAGGATGCTGCGCTGGATTACCGCGCCATGAAAACGGGTGAAAAATATCTGGTATCACCGCACGGATGATTGGATGGATGTGAGTCCCTGCCAGTGCGGGGGCTCATACGCCGCTATCAACGCCGCCCGAATTCCGCCTGTATCGCGTCAAAATTCGTAATTCCCTGCGCCAGCAGCAATTGCAGCAAAATGCGCGATTTCGCCGGACCGAGCGCGCGCGCAGCTACAAGACCCAGTCGGTCGTCATCGGGCTCTCTGTCCACCAGCGCTTCATCCACGCGCGAACTGCGCACCACCGGCACGCCCGCCTTGGCCGCATCGCCCAGCGCTTCGCGCACTGCGGCAGGCGCGTTGCCCTCGCCAAACCCGGCCAGCACCACCCCCTGTGCCCCGCCTGCAATCGCAGAGGTTACCGCGCTGGCAGACATCCCGGCCACAGCATACAGCACCGCCACGTCGGGCATCGTTTTGGGTAACGGGTGGCGCGCACCCTCCCCCGTTCGCCATGGATCGGTGAACCATTCCAGACTGCCGGGTGTCGCGGCTGCGATCGGGCTTCGCGGGAAGCTGCGGAAGGCGGAGGTTCCGGTGGTTACGGCCTTGCGCACGTCGCGCGCGGAATGAACCAGATCGCCCATCACCACCAGCACCCCGCGTCCGGAAGCATCAGGATTGCTCGCCACGCGCACGGCGTTGGCGAAATTGCGCAGTCCGTCGCTACCCACCGCATCGTCCGGCCGCATCGCGCCGACCAGCACCACCGGCTTGTCAGTCGGCAGGGTCTGGTCGAGCAGGAACGCGGTTTCCTCCGCCGTGTCGGTGCCGTGGGTCACGATTACGCCAGCGCAATCATCGTCTGCCAGCGCGGATTGAACTGCGGAATGCAGGGCCGCCCAAACCGGCAGTCCGATATCCTCCGACCCGACATTGGCGATTTGTTCGCCGGTAAGAACCGTATCGATGCCGAGCGCGGAAATTCGTGTCAAAAAATGTTCGATCCCGATCTGTCCGGGTCGATAATCGCGGCGGGTTGGCGAACCGGCCCGGCCGGCAATGGTGCCGCCGGTGGCGCAAACATGGATATAGGGACTGATCATGCGGCCGGGCATAGACCGATTTGCAGCCAATCGGTAATCGCAATTGATTTTAACCTGGTGACCGCTAAAGGAATGCGGCGCGGCCAATTTGGTGCGCAGACCAGGGCGGTTAGCTCAGCTGGTAGAGCATCTCGTTTACACCGAGAGGGTCGGCGGTTCGAACCCGTCACCGCCCACCATTTTCCCTCGAAATCCTGCCGTTCAGGCCTGGCCGCTATTAGCTTTCAGAATCGATGGCCGCCGGTTGTCGCATGGGCCGCCGGTCCCGTCGAAGGACCGCCGCGTCAGGCGCCGGGCACGATCCGAATCGATATTTTCCAGCGCATCGCACCGGTCGTCCGCTTCCACCATCTCGGCCAGATCCTCGATTGCGTCTTCCGACCGCTGGATTTCATCCGCACCGCGCGTATTGCCCTTGTCGCGCAGTTCCTGCTCCACCAGATCGAGCATACGGGCCACCAGCCGCAATTCCTCCGCAAGGCGGTGTTCCATGACGTCCTGCGATTTCTCGACCACGATTTGCGGCCGGAAACTTTCCCGCAATGCCTGCAAATGGGTTTGGGCGAGACGTTCCATCTCGTCATCGTCAATCGGAGTGCCACCCGAGATGGCCTTTGCATATTGGAAGCTCATCCGGCCGTAATATGCGGCATTGGATAACGGCGGATTAAGTCTGTCGTAAATGTTTCAATCGCCAGACGCCCCGCCAAGCGCTTCGTCCAACGCCCCACGCGCGGCGGCACTCGACCAGTCGTAATCGCCGACCACACGCCAAACCTCCTGCCCGGAAGCATCGTACAGGATCGTTACCGGCAGTGTATTGGCCGGGATCGCGTCCATCAGCGCGTTTTTCGAATCGATCCACGCCGGCAGGTTCGCCAGCTGCCGCTCCGCCAAAAATGGCGCAACACGCTCCGCCTGCAAGTCCTGGCTGACCGTCAGCACACGCAATCCCCCTTCGTAATCGCTCGCCAGTTCGTCCAGCAGCGGCAGTTCCTTGATGCACGGCGCACACCATGTCGCCCACAGGTTGAGAAGCACCGGACCGCCTTGCAACGCGCCGGTGTTCAACGTCGCGCCATCGGGATCGGTCACTTCCACCGCCGGCATCAGGTCACCTGCCTGCGCGCGGTCGATGGTTCCGGTCGCGATCTCGCCTGACAAGTCCCCCTTGGCCCCGTCCAATCCGGCCTGTTCTTGCCCAGCCTCCCCTGCATCCCTATCGCAGCCGGATAGAGCCAAGAGGAACAGCACCGCCGTGAATGACGAACGCGATAGAGATGCAAGCGGCGACAGGACGGTGGGCAAGGGCGGTTCCAATGCGATGTGGGGCGGGCGCTTTGCCGAAGGGCCGAGCGCGGTCATGGCCGAAATAAACGCGTCCATCGGCTTCGACAAGGCACTGTGGCGGCAGGATATCGCGGCGAGCAAGGCGCATATGGCGATGCTGGGCGCGCAAGGCATCGTATCTTCCGGGGATGCGGCGACAATCGCAGACGGGCTCGACAAGGTCGCGGCGGAATACGAGGCGGACGGCGTGCCCGAAGACTGGGCGCTGGAAGACATCCACATGACTACCGAAAGCCGGCTGGCCGAATTGATCGGGCCGGTCGCGGGCCGCCTGCATACAGGGCGCAGCCGCAACGATCAGGTGGCAACGGATTTCAAGCTGTGGGTGCGCGAAGCGATCGAGCAGATGGATGGCGCGCTGGCCGCACTGCAGTCTGCGCTGGTGCAGCGCGCGCATGAACACGCCGCCAGCATCATGCCTGGTTTCACCCATCTGCAAACCGCCCAGCCGGTCACGCTGGGGCATCATTTGCTGGCCTATTACGAAATGCTGGAGCGCGACCGCAGCCGCTTCGCCGATGCGCGCGTGCGGCTCAACCGCTCGCCATTGGGCAGCGCGGCACTGGCGGGCACCGGCTTCCCCATAGACCGCAATGCGACAGCGCAGGCGCTGGGTTTCGACGGGCCGACACATAACAGCCTGGATGCGGTATCGGACCGCGATTTCGCACTGGATTACCTAATGGCGGCAGCGCAGTGTTCGCTGCATTTGTCGCGGCTGGCGGAGGAATTCGTGATCTGGGCCAGCCAGCCCTTCGGTTTTGTCCGCATGCCCGACACGCTGTCCACCGGCAGTTCGATCATGCCGCAGAAGAAGAACCCCGACGCGGCCGAACTGGTGCGCGGCCATGCCGGGCGGATCGTCGGCTGCGCCACCGCGCTGATGGTGACCATGAAGGGCCTCCCGCTCGCCTATTCCAAGGACATGCAGGACGACAAGCCGCCGGTGTTCGAGGCGCATGGCCTGCTGGAACTGTCCATCGCCGCGATGACCGGCATGGTGGCGGACAGCACGTTCCGAACGGATCGGATGCGGCAGGCGGCGGAACTGGGCTATGCCACCGCAACCGATCTGGCGGACTGGCTGGTGACCCAGGCGGATATCCCCTTCCGCGAGGCGCACCACATCACCGGCGCAGCGGTCAGGCTGGCGGAGGAGCGCGGCGTTGCATTGGACGCGCTGCCGCTGGCGGATCTGCAGGCCATCGACAAGCGCATCGACGACCGTGTATTCGATTCGCTGTCGGTCGATGCCTCGGTCGCGGCGCGCAGTTCCTATGGCGGGACCGCGCCGCAGCAGGTAAGGCTGCAAACCGCCCACGCCGCCGACCGGCTGGGTATTACTCTATGACGGATCCAGCCATGCGCCTTTTCCGAAATACTACCACGGTTATTATCGCGCTGTCGCTAGCGGCGTGCGCGCAGACTGGCGAACTTACGCCGGAGCCGGGCGAAGCCTTGCCCCCTGCTCCGCATGGCAAGGTGGTTAAACCGGAAGCGGAGAAGCTGTTGGAGCTCGATCCGCTCGCCGCGCCTGATCGCAGCGTGGAATTGCGAAAACGGTCCGAAGAACGCGAAGACGATCCTTTCGACCTGCCGCCAGAGTAAGCTTTCCATGGACCATTTCCAGTATCGCGGCGGCATCCTTCACGCCGAAGACGTTCCCCTGCCGCGCATCGCGGACAAGGTTGGAACCCCGGTTTACGTCTATTCCCGTGCCACGCTGGAACGCCACGCGCAGGTATTCGCTGCCGCACTGGAAGGCGCGGGGAACGCGCCGCCGCTCATCGCCTTTGCCGTGAAGTCGAACCCCAATCTCGCCGTGCTGAAGGTTCTGCAGCGACAGGGCTTCGGCGCCGACGTCGTTTCCGGCGGCGAGCTGGCACGCGCGCTTGCCGCCGATATTTCGCCCGACAAAATAGTGTTTTCAGGCGTGGGCAAGACCCGCGCCGAAATCGAATACGCGCTCGAACAGGACATCGGGCAATTCAACATCGAATCGCGCGAAGAAGGCCGCGAGCTGGCGCAGCTCGCCGCAGACCGCGGATTGGTCGCGCAAGCCGCCCTGCGCATCAATCCCGATGTCGATGCCGGGACGCATGACAAGATTTCCACCGGCAAGGCAGACAACAAGTTCGGTGTGCCCCTGTCGCGCGCAGCAGACGTATTTACCGAGCTGGCCGCTCTCGACGGGCTGAGCCTGCGCGGTGTTGCGATCCATATCGGCAGCCAGCTGGCCGACCTCGCCCCGCTGGAAACCGCCTTCGCCAAGATCGGCGGGCTGGTGGAAACCTTGCGCGCAAACGGCCACCGGATCACCCATGTCGATCTGGGCGGCGGACTGGGCGTGCCGTATCGCAAGGGCGAAGTGCTCCCCTCGCCAGCGGAATATGGCGCGATGGTAAAACGCATGACTGCTGATTTGGACGTGGCGCTGACGTTCGAGCCAGGCCGCGTGATCGCGGGCAATGCGGGCGTGCTGCTGACGCGGGTGGTGCGTGTGAAGGAAGGCGTGAACGACCCGTTCCTGATCGTGGATGCTGCCATGAATGATCTCGCACGACCGGCGCTGTACGGTGCGTGGCACGATTTCGATGCGGTCGCACCCGATGGCCGAACCATGACGGCCAATATCGTCGGGCCGATTTGTGAAACCGGCGATACGTTTGCGATGGGCCGCGATACCGACGCTTTCGTGGCGGGCGATCTCGGCGTGTTCCGTACTGCCGGTGCCTATGGCGCGACCATGGCGTCGTCTTACAATTCGCGCGGCTTCGTGGCCGAGGTGCTGGTCAGCGAGGATGATTTTGCCATCGTCGCGGACCGTATCGCGGCGGCTGCGATCATGGATGCCGAACGCGTGCCGGACTGGCTCGCCTGATGGATCCGAAGCCTGCCCCCTTGCGGTCGCTGCCGCTGTTTCACAGGATTGCCGGCAAACGCGTGGTCGTAATCGGCGACGGGATCATGGGCGAGGCGAAGACCCGGCTTGTCGAACGCGCAGGCGGCATCCCCTGCGGCGAACCCGAGGCGCATCATGCCGCGCTCGCCTTTATCGCGCTGGAGGATGAACGCAGCGCGGAAAGCGCCGCCATCCGCCTGCGCGCCAAGGGGCTGCTGGTGAACGTCGCCGACCGGCCGGACCTTTGCGATTTCACAACGCCCAGCCTGCTCGACCGTGACCCGGTGCTGATTGCCATCGGTACGTCGGGCGCATCGGCGGGCCTTGCCAAGCAATTGCGGCTGAGGCTGGAGAAGCTGTTGCCAGCCTCGCTCGGCCGGCTGGCCCAGATGCTTTCCGACCGGCGGGACGACATACGCGCGCGTTTCCCCCCTGCCGATGGCCGCCGCCGCGCGCTGGACGATGCGCTGGGCGAAGGCGGAGTGCTCGATCCGCTGGACGATGGCGCAGCAAATGCGTTCGAAGGCTGGCTGGCCGGAACCGCGCCGATCATGGAAGCGGGGCAGGTCGTGCTCACTCTTGCCAGCGACGATCCCGAAGATTTGACCCTGCGCCAGGCGCGGCTGCTGGGCACAGCGGATACGATCCTGTTCGAACCGCTGGTTCCGCCTGCAATCCTGGACCGGGCCCGCGCCGATGCGCTGCGCCGTCCCCTGCCGCATGACGGACCGCTGCCCGATGGGCTGACGCTGATAATCAGGCTGGTGGAGTAAGCCGCCCGGCAGCCTGCCTGCTCTTAGCGGTCGGCGGTAACGCCGGTTTCGACAAAATAGCGCGCCATCGCGTCCACCGCCTTGTCGCTCAACTGCATGAAGGCACGGCGCTTGTCGCCGGGATCCTCCACCCGCTCCAGCAGCCCGGCTTCGGTGAGGGTCGCAATCCAACGCAATGCGGTGGTCGGCGGGACGCCGCTGGCGATGCACAGCGACGTAATCGATACGCGGGCGTGTTCGGCGCGGGCGGCAGTCAGGTCCAGCATCATGTCCCATGCAGGATCGGCAAACAGCGCCGCGTCGAAGAACTTGCCGCGCGCCTCGCGCTGGCGGATGATTTCCCGCACCAGTCGCGGATCGGGCAGCGGCGGGCGGGGTTTGCGCAACAGCGAGCGTTCGTTTCCGTCCGCAGTGTCATCGGTCCTTGTTCCATCGGTAGCATCCCCGCCTTCGCCGCGAAACCGGTCGGCAGGCGAGTGAAACCGGAATGCCCCGCCGACCGCGCTCTGCCCGGAGCCGGCCGTGAGATCATCCAGTCGGCGCGCAATATTGCCGACTTCTTCGGTCAGGCGAAGCATCGCGACGCGGTCTTCCTGCGACAATTCGCGCACGCGCACACCCGAAAGGTTTGCCAAGGCGCGCCCCATCGCCACGGATTTTTCCGCCTGCCCCGGATCGACCAGTATCTGCGGGTCCGAGCTGTCCATACAAGCGAACACATCATCCAGCGCGTCCAGCGTGGTGAGCATGACTACGGGTGTTCGCGCCTTGGCCGCCGAATCATCCAGCACGGCAAGCGCCGCCATCGCTACCGCGCTCGTTGTGAGGCATTCCGCCACCACGACATCGCCGCACGGCGTGACCGGCGCACCGTCCCCAGCCAGCGGTTCCAAAGCGGCTTCGTGCTCGACCCGCAATCCGCTATTTGCAAGGTCGGAAACGATGGCGGACCGGCTGGCGGCATCGTCAGCGAAAACGGTCAGCGATAGCAGGCCACCCTCCCGTTCAGGCGCGCTCCCATAGGTAAAATCGGCTTGCATTGCTTACCCCCAAGCGCGATTCGCCGCGTGGCCAGTCGCCGGAACAGATTGCGAACGAGGCACTGGCTAGTCAAGCAGAACTGCGTGTTACGGCTGGATATCGATGATTGTTCCGTCAGGAACCAGCCGCCATAATTCTTCGATCTCGGCATTGCTCAGCGCGATGCAGCCATCGGTCCAGTCACCGGGAATGCGCGCCATGCTCGAGCCATTGGGCTGCCCATGGATGAAGATATCACCTCCCGGATCGCGGCCCAGACCTTGCGCAAAAGCTATGTCGGCGGAGTTGGGATAGGATATGCGCAGGCTGAGGTGGAATGCGCTTTCAGGATTGCGCGTGTCGATCGTGTAGCGGCCTTCCGGCGTGCGTTCGTCGCCTTCGAACTGCTTGTGCCCCTGCGGCGCGTCGCCGAATGCGATGCCGGTATAAGTGCGGATCGGGGTGTCGCCCGAAAATGCGGTCAATGTCCGGTCGGACTTGTCTACCAGCAGGTAGGTCGCATGGACTTCCTGCGGAAGTGGGGCACGCACATCGGGTGCGGACTGACATGCAGCGAGGAATGCAGCGAAGGCCGCAGCCCACCCCGCTGCGACTAGGTTCGCTTTGCTTACAAAGTCTCGCCGACCCCTCCCGCTTGCGGGAGGGGAGCGCAGCTTGGCGAGCGTAGCGAGTTTAGCGAAGCTGGGTGGGTTTTTCAGCGTTTACACCCCTTCAATCCACGAACGGATCGCGCACCAGGATGGTGTCGTCGCGCTCCGGACTGGTGGATACCAGCGATACCGGCGTTTCGATCAATTCCTGCACGCGCGTCACGTATTTGATCGCATTCGCGGGCAAATCGGCCCAGCGGCGCGCGCCTTCGGTGCTTGTCTGCCAGCCTTCCAGTTCCTCGTAGATCGGCTCCACTTGGTCCTGGTCGGCGGCGTGGGCGGGGAAGTAGTCCAGTTCCTCGCCGTTCAGCCGGTAGCCGGTGCAGATCTTCACCGTATCGAACCCGTCCAGCACATCCAGCTTGGTCAGTGCGATACCGGTAACGCCGCTGATGGCGCAGCTTTGCCGCACCAGCACCGCATCGAACCAGCCGCAACGCCGCTGACGGCCGGTTACGGTGCCGAATTCATGGCCGCGTTCGCCCAAGCGCTGGCCGACATGCTCCTCTCCGGAATTCGGGCCAAGCTCGGTTGGAAACGGACCGCTGCCGACGCGGGTTGTGTAGGCTTTCACGATGCCGAGCACGAAGCCGGTGCTGGACGGGCCGAGGCCCGAACCGCTGGCCGCGGTACCGCTGACCGTGTTGGAACTGGTGACGAACGGATAGGTACCGTGATCGACGTCGAGCAACACGCCCTGCGCGCCTTCGAACAGGATACGCTCGCCGCGCTTGCGCACGCCCTGCAGGCGTTTCCACACAGGCTCCGCAAATTTCAGAACGAACGGAGCCACTTCCGCAAGCCGGTTCAGCAGTTCCGCGCGGTTCACCGGCGGCTGGTCGAACCCTGCGCGCAGGGCATTGTGATGCGCGCACAGCCGGTCGAGGATCGGATTGAGATCGTCCAGATGAGCGAGGTCGCACACGCGTATCGCGCGTCTGCCCACCTTGTCTTCATAAGCCGGGCCGATGCCCCGCCCGGTGGTGCCGATCTTGCCCTTGCCGGCTGCCGCCTCACGCAGATTATCAAGCTCGCCATGGATCGGCAGGATCAGCGGGCAGTTGTCGGCAATCGCGAAATTATCCGCCGTGATGGACACGCCCTGCCCTTCCAGCTTCTCGATTTCGGCTTTCAGTGCCCATGGATCCAGCACCACGCCATTGCCGATGATCGACAGTGTGCCCGATACGATACCCGATGGCAGCAGCGACAGTTTGTAGACATTGCCGTCGACTACCAGCGTGTGCCCCGCATTGTGCCCACCCTGAAAGCGCACGACGGCATCTGCGCGGCTGGCGAGCCAGTCTACGATCTTGCCCTTGCCCTCATCGCCCCACTGGGCACCGATCACGGTCACATTGGCCAAAGCGATAATTCCTGCTGCTGGTAAGAAAAGAAAACCCGCCGCGCCGTAGTGGACGGACGCCTCAGGGGCAATGGTGAGAGGCGGATCATGACCTGAATAACCGCGCGGGAACCGGAAGCGTAGTGCGATGCGTTGGTAAGGCGAACCAAGGAGCATTCATGACCGACTACCCCACATTGATGATGAACGACGACCGCCAGATCCCGCAGCTGGGCTTCGGCACTTACCAGATCGACGATAGCGACGCCGCCGAAACCGTCCAAACCGCGCTCGACACCGGATACTGGCTGATCGACACTGCGGCCATTTACAAGAACGAACGCGGTGTGGGGGAAGGCATCGGCGATTGGGCCGACATCTTTCTCACCACCAAGATCTGGAATGAAAGCCAGGGTTACGATCGTACGAAAAAGGCGTTTGCCAAATGCCTGGAACGGCTGGGCCGCGACTATGTCGATCTGTTGCTGATCCACTGGCCCTGCCCCGAGCAGGGTCTGGCCGTGGAAACATGGAAAGCATTCATCGAATTGCGCGAGGAAGGGTTGGCCAAATCCATCGGCGTATCGAATTTTCGCGAAGAAGACTTGCAGATGCTGGCGAGCGAAACGGGCATCGTTCCGGCGGTCAACCAGATCGAAATTCACCCGTCTTTCCAGCAGCGCGATATGCGCAAGGTGCATGACGATATGGGCATCATCACGCAAAGCTGGTCCCCGCTCGGCCAGGGTGCCGGACTGAAACATGATGCCATTAAACGGATTGCCGAAGAGCTGGGCCAGCCCGCATCCGCCGTGGTGCTGCGCTGGCATATGCAGTGCGGCCTCGCCCCCATTCCCAAGGCTAGCAGCCAGGAGCATATCGAGGCCAACTTCCGCGCGCTCGACTTCGAGCTGTCGGACGAACAGATGAACGCGATCGACGACCTCGACCAGAAGGACGGCCGGATCGGACCGGACCCCGCCGAATTCAACTGATTGCCGGAAGGGATGCGGATGGCGCGCTACCGTGCTATCCGCGCCCGCCTGATGCCTCACACCGTTCCGCCTTTCCGCGTTGCAGCGCTTTATCGGTTTACGCGGTTTCCCGACCCAGAAGCCTTGCGCATGCCGTTGCAGAGCGTTTGCGACGATAATGCCGTGCGTGGCACTTTGCTGTTGGCAGGCGAAGGGATCAACGGGACGATCGCTGGCACGGATGGCGGCATCGAGGCCGCGCTTGCCCATGTCCGCACCTTGCCGGGCTGCGGAGATATTGAGGCAAAGGATTCGCGCGCGGACACCATGCCGTTTCACCGCATGAAAGTCCGGCTGAAGCGCGAGATCGTGACGATGGGCCAGCCCGACCTAGACCCCATGGGCGGCACAGGTACATACGTCGCGCCGGAGGACTGGAACGCCCTGATCGCGGACCCGGACACCATCATCATCGATACGCGCAACGATTACGAGGTCGCCATCGGCAGTTTCGCAGGCGCGATCGATCCCGAAACACCCAGCTTCCGAGACTTCCCCGCCTGGTTCCGCGAACGGCGGCAGGAGCTGGAACAGGACGGTCGGATGCCGCGCGTGGCGATGTTCTGTACAGGCGGCATTCGCTGCGAAAAATCCACCGCATTCCTGAAAAACGAAGGGGTAGAAGATGTCTTTCACTTGGAAGGCGGCATTCTGAAATATCTCGAAACCGTGCCTGCCGAAAAAAGCCGCTGGGAAGGCGAATGCTTTGTCTTCGACGAGCGGGTTTCGGTTGTGCACGGGCTCGAGACAGGCAGCTACGATTTGTGCCGCGCCTGCCGTCGTCCGGTAAATGATGCGGACAAGACCTCGCCCGCATATGCCGAGGGCGAAGCCTGCCCTTCGTGTATCGGCGAGCGCACCGACGAACAGCGTGCCCGCTATGCCGAACGGCACCGGCAGGTCGCTTTGGCCGAGGCGCGCGGAGCGGAACATGTCGGCGCGAAACTGGCGGCCAAGGAAAAACGCAATGACTGAACCGGTGCTCTACAGCTTTCGCCGTTGTCCCTATGCGATGCGTGCGCGCATGGCGCTGGCCGTGAGCGGCGTGGCACATGAGCGGCGCGAAGTCGCCTTGCGTGACAAACCGCCCGAATTGCTGGAAGCTTCGCCCAAAGGGACCGTTCCGGTGCTGGTGCTGGTGGACGGAACGGTGCTGGAGGAGAGCCTCGACATTATGCGCTGGGCGCTGGGTCAGAACGATCCGCAAGGCTGGCTGCAACGCGAGGGAGCGGATTTGATCGCCACCAATGACGGCACGTTCAAACATCACCTCGACCGGTACAAATATGCCACCCGTTACGATGCGGACCCGATGGAGCACCGCAGCGAAGGTATGGCGATCCTGCGCGGGCTGGACGAACGGTTGGCCGCGCACCCCTTTCTGGGGGGAAGCAGCCGGGACTATGCGATCCGGCAATCTTTCCGTTCGTGCGCCAGTTCGCCCATGCGGACCGGGACTGGTTTTTCGACCAACCCCTGCGCGCCTTGCAGGGATGGCTTACGGACTGGCTGGATTCCGGCCTTTTCGCGCGTATCATGGCGAAACCCGAATAGGCCTTATTACAGCGCGACTGGCGCTCCACCTTGCAACACGTGGCTTGCGCCAAGGGATGTGGCATCGTCCTGGTCCGAAACGGCCGCAACCGTGCGCCAGCCTTCGCCGCGCAGTGCTTCGGCGCGCATAGCGTCGTGGCTTAAGGGGAGGAACAGCACTTTGCCGTTCACAGCTTCAGGCAGGCTGTCGATCAGCCCGTCGACATAGAGCGATACGCCGCTGGCGGCCTCGTCCGTGCCGCCGATCCGGTAAGTTCCGCCCCGCCCCAGCGCTCCGCGAACACCCTCTGCATAGAGCGTAAATCCGAACCAGGTTTGATATTCGAAGCCATGCCGCTCGGTCGGGTCGAGCGTGACGCGGGCATGGCCCTCTACCCGCGCTGCGATCTGGCGCAAACCCTCGATCCGGCTGGCGAGCGCCCCGCCCGCGTCGATTGCTGCCAGTTTGTCGATGGCTTCCTCGAACGGACCGGACGAATAAAGCAGCGGCAGGTAATCTGCCCCGCCCGCATCGCGCAGGCCGCCTGCATCCTTGGTGTCGAGCTCGCGGCGAACGGCGTCTACTTGGCCTGCTTCCAGCGGCAGCGCCTTCGCAGACAGAATATCGACCAGATCCGGCAGGGTGAAATCGACCGAAATGCCCTGCGCTCCACCTGCTTCCAGCGCAGCTATGGCCACAGCGACGATCTCGCCGGCCGCAGCCGCGCCGTCGCTACCGACCAGTTCCGCGCCGATCTGCAGGCTCTGACGTTCCGGACTCAACTGATCCGCCGCAAGCCGCGCCACATCCCCGGCATAACAAACCCGCAACGGTCGCGGCGCTTCGGCCATGGCGGTAGCGGCAATGCGCCCTACTTGCGGCGTCATGTCGGACCTCAAGGCGATCGTGCGCAGAGACGCCGGATCGGTGAACCGCACCATCCGGCGCGTGCTGACCCCGTCCATCCGCCCGGCAAGCGAAGTTTCGAACTCCATCAGTGGCGGACGCACACGGTCATACCCATGCGAATGCATCACGCCGAGCGCCGCCTGTTCCACCGCGCTGGCATTGGCGGCGGCGGCGGGCAACCGGTCACGCAGGCCGATGGGCAGAAGATCGTCGGGTTGGGTTTTCATGTTCGTAAACTTACTCCGCTCACCCTGCGCTGCCTGAGGGTTGTTTATTTCTTCTAGCTTGGTTCCCTAAAGAAGGACCGGGTTTTATTTGTCTAGCCTCAAGCGCCGGCGGTCGCATTCGCGCTTTTTTTGTTTGGACCCTGCGGGCGCAGGCCATCCGGCCTGCTTGCTTCCTCGCATAAGCTCGGGCGGCCGTTCGGCCTTGCGGTCCGCTGGTCGCGGACCGAACTTGCGCTTCCCTCGTAACTTTGAAGCCGGTTCTTGGTCACGGCAGTCATAGGCCCAAAGGGCCGCCCGCAGCGAAGCGAGGAAAGCCTAAGGGGCCGGATGGCCCCGCCGGCGCTTGAGGCCAAACAAAAAAACTCCCGCCGACGCCTGAGGCCAAACAAAAACTCCGGCCGGCGCTTGAGGCTAAAACGACAACGCCTTTACCATCCGCACGCCTTCCAGGCCGCAGGCCTTGTCCACTACTTCGGGTGTGATCGCATCGTCCACGCTGAGCAACAGCACAGCCTCGCCGCCAGCCTCGCGCCGGCCCAGATTGAACGTGCCGATATTGATGCCGTTTTCACCCATCAGCGTACCGATCCGGCCGATGAAGCCCGGCGCATCGTCATTGACGATATACAGCATGTGACCGTCCAATTCAGCCTCGATCCCGACGCCGAAGATTTCGACCAGCCGGGGTGCGCCCGATCCGAACAATGTGCCTGCCACGCTGCGATTGCCCTGTTCGGTTTCCACGGTGACACGCAGCAGCGTATGATAGGTACCCTCGCGGCTGTTACGGATTTCGCGCACTTCGATGCCGCGTTCCTTGGCGAGATAGGGCGCGTTGACCATGTTCACGGTTTCTGAATAGCGCCGCATCACGCCAGCCAGCACGGCGGCGGTAATTGGCTTGGCGTTCAGCTCTGCAGCGCCGCCTTCCATCTCGATGCTGATCTTGGGCAGGTTTCCATGCGCCAACTGGCCGACGAGCGAACCCAGGCTTTCCGCAAGCGCCATATACGGCTTTAGCTTCGGCGCCTCTTCCGCCGACAGGCTTGGCATATTGAGCGCGTTGGTCACACCGCCATTGACGAGATAGTCCGCCATCTGTTCGGCCACCTGCAGCGCCACATTCACCTGCGCCTCGTTGGTGGAAGCGCCAAGATGCGGTGTGCAGATAAAGTTCGGCGCGCCGAACAGCGGATTGTCCTTGGCCGGTTCCTGCGCGAACACGTCCAGCGCCGCGCCCGCCACATGGCCGCTTTCCAGCGCGTCCTTAAGTGCAGCTTCGTCAATCAGTCCGCCGCGCGCGCAGTTCACGATGCGGACGCCGGGTTTTGTCTTGGCGAGCGCTTCCCGGCTGAGAATATTGCGCGTTTCGTCGGTCAGTGGAGTGTGAAGTGTGATGAAGTCGGCACGCGCGAGCAGATCGTCCAGTGTGACTTTCTCGATGCCGACTTCCACGGCGCGGTCCTTGGTCAGGAAGGGATCGAAGGCGATCACCTTCATCTTTAGGCCGAGCGCACGGCTGGCGACGATCGAGCCGATATTGCCTGCGCCGATCAGGCCCAGTGTCTTGCCGGTTACTTCCACTCCCATGAAGGCGGATTTCGGCCATTCGCCAGCCTGCGTACGGGTGTTCGCCTGCGGAATTTGCCGGGCCAGCGCCATAATTAACGCGATAGCATGTTCCGCAGTGGTGATGGAGTTGCCGAACGGGGTGTTCATCACCACCACGCCCTTGCCGCTGGCATAGGGGATATCGACATTATCCACCCCGATGCCGGCGCGCCCGATAACCTTCAGATTAGTGGCGGCATCCAGTATTTCAGGCGTTACGGTGGTCGAGGAACGGATTGCGAGGCCGTGATAGTCGCCGATGCGGGCAACCAGTTCCTCGGGACTTTCGCCGGTAATCACATCGACGTCGCAACCGCGTTCTTCGAAAATGCGAGCGGCGTTGGGGTCCATCTTGTCGGAAATTAGGACGCGGGGTTTCTGCGTGGTTTTTTGGATATCGGTCATGAGATTGCTCCGGATATCGTCGTTCCCGCGAAGGCGAGAACCCAGTGCGGCGAAAGTACCGCGTTTGGTTCTGGGTCCCCGCTTTCGCGGGGAAGACGCAAAATATTACTGGTTGCGAAGGCTTTCGTAAGCCCATTCGATCCACGGCAGCAGGCGTTTCAGATCCTCCTGCTCCACGGTTCCGCCGCACCAGATGCGCAAGGAGGGCGGCGCATCGCGGTAGCCATTGAAATCGTAGCCGACGTCGTGTTCGTCCAGCATCGCCGCGATCTTCTTGGGCACACCGACCTGGTCTTCAGCGGACAGGCTTTCGTACCAGTCGCCCTGGAACACCATGCAAACGCCGGTATTGGTGCGCTGCGCCGGATCGGCGACCATATTGCGCATCCAGGGCGTGGCTTCGATCCAGTCCGTCACGATCTTCGCATTGGCATCGGCGCGTTCAAACATCGCCTTGCGCCCACCGATCGACTTCGCCCATTCCAGCGCGAGGATGTAATCCTCCGTCGCCAGCAGGCTGGGCGTGTTGATGGTCGCACCTTCGAAGATCGCGCGGTTCAGCTTGTCGCCCTTTTTCAGGCGGAACAGCTTAGGGAGCGGCCATGCAGGATCGTAGCTCTCGATCCGCTTCACCGCCTTGGGGCTGAGCACAAGCATCCCATGCTGCGCTTCGGAGCCCATGACCTTCTGCCAGCTATAGGTTGTGGCATCGAGCTTCGCCCAGTCCATTTCCTGCGCGAAGACAGCGCTGGTCGCATCGTTGACGGCAAGGCCCTCGCGGCCCTGTTCCAGCCAATCGGTATTGGCGATTTTCGCACCCGAAGTCGTGCCGTTCCAGGTAAAGACAACATCGTTGCCCTGCGGGATCTGCGTAAGATCGGGAATTTCCCCGTAATCGGCGTCGAGCACTTGCAGATCGGGCAGTTTCAGCTGCTTGACCGCGTCCTGGATCCAGACATTGCCGAAGCTTTCCCATGCGGCGACTGTGGCCGGACGCGCACCCAGCATTGTCCACATCGCGCATTCCAGCGCGCCAGTATCCGAACCCGGCATAATGCCGACAAGATAATCGTCGGGCACGCCCAGCAATTCGCGCGACAGGTCGATGGCGTATTTCAGCCGCGCCTTGCCGACGGCGGAACGGTGCGACCGGCCCAGAGCTTCGGTTTTGAGATTGGATGCGGACCAGCCGGGAAATTTGGCAGTGGGTCCGGACGAAAAGAAAGGGCGCTCGGGTTTGAGCGTCGGCATATCGGTCATGTATTCTCTCCTCACAGAGAGCTCGCGCGGCGTTGGGACCGCGTGGCCCGTCGCCGCCACTAGACTTATGCCGGACCGAGTCAATCATTCCCTTCGCACCTGCGGTAGAAAATGCATTATAAGTGTTCGCGCGCCTCCCTCTCGCCAATGTCGTGCGCAGGCACTATGGCTGGGCCGGATGGACATCACCGACCTGCGCATCGCCCTGTTCAGCGGCAATTACAACTATACCCGCGACGGGGCGAATCAGGCGCTGAACCGGCTGGTCGGCTACCTGCTGCGGTCCGGCGCGCAGGTCCGCGTTTATGCCCCCACCGTGGCGGAACCGGACTTCGAACCGACGGGCGATCTAGTATCGGTACCATCCGTACGCTTTCCCATGAAGGGCCGCGGCGAATATCGCTTTCCATTGCCGCTATCGGCGGAAAACAAGACCGATATCGATATTTTTGCACCCAATGTGGTGCATATCGCCTCGCCCGATATGAGCGGCCATGCAGCGCTGCGCTATGCACAGGCTCGCAATATTCCAGTACTGGCATCGGTGCACACGCGCTTCGAAACCTATCCCCGCTATTACCGGCTGGGCTTTATCGAACCTGCTATCGTGGCCATGCTGCGCCGGTTCTACAGCCGCTGCGACGCGCTGGTCGCACCTTCCCCCAGCATGATCGATACCTTGCGGCAGCAGGGCATGAACGACGATATCAGCCTATGGACACGCGGGGTGGATCGCGCGGTTTTCCATCCGGACAAACGCGACATGACCTGGCGGCGCGAACTGGGGCTGTCTGATGAGGATGTCGCCATCGTGTTTCTCGGCCGGCTGGTGGCGGAAAAGGCGCTGGACGTGTTCGCCGGTTCGATCGACAGACTGCGCAGCGCAGGCGTACCGCACAAGGTTCTGGTGATCGGCGATGGTCCGGAACGCGCCAGCTTCGCCAAGGCGCTGCCGGGTGCAGTCTTCGCTGGGTTTCAGACAGGCGGCTATTTGGGGCGCGCGCTGGCCAGCGGCGATGTGTTCTTCAATCCGTCGATTACCGAAACCTTTGGCAACGTTACGCTGGAGGCGATGGCATGCGAACTGCCCTGCGTCGCTGCAGCCGCCACGGGTAGCGCCAGTCTGGTCGACGACGGCGTTTCGGGCCGACTGGTGCAGCCGGGCGACACCGCCGCCTTTGCCGATGCGCTAGCCCCCTATTGCACCGATCCGCAGCTACGCCGGTCGCATGGTCGGGCCGGAGAAAAGCGCGCGCAAGACTATGATTGGGACGCGATCAACCAGACTGTGGCGGATAGCTATCTACGATTGGCAGCAAACGCTTAGCCCAGCCGATGATAAAATAGTCGTATCCGGATCGGCTTATCCTATCGTAGTACGCCCGCTGTCGTCATTCGGCGCGCATACCAGGCTAGGCCCAGCGTCACTGCCCAGATAATCGCTGCAAAGATCATTTGTCCCGGCCCGCCAAGCGCATCGGGCATTGCCCCCGAAAACTGGTAAATGGTCGTCACCAGCAGACCGGCCAGAGCGACGATGAACGCATAAAACGCGAACCGGCTGCGCAACAGCAACAGCAAGGATCCCAGCACCGCGCCCCACACGCCAAACGCCCAGCCGGCTTCCGCCCATACCGGGAAGCCACCAAGATAGGCCAGCATCTGGTCGACCGAAATGTCGTAATTGCCAGTCATCGATGCGATGTAGTCGCGGTTGCGCAATTGAGACTGGAGATAATCGTTCGCACCGAAGGCGTTGAACAGCAGGGAAACCAGACCGATTACCCACAGGTGCCACGGCGTCCTTTTCGTACCAAGCCGCCTTTGTTCGCTATGTTTCATTTCGCTACCTCTCCCAAAGTTTCGAACGCAGACAAGATCTATCATTTTTGCAGACGGCGTGCATGGAAAAAACTGTCCAGCGCCCCTATCTGGCGCACATGGTCGATCTGTTTGCCGACGACGTTCCCGACAATATCATGCCCCGGTCCGCTGGTCCGGATGCACCGCTGGCCGACCGGCTGCGACCGGAAAATCTTGCCGAGATTATCGGCCAAGAGCACCTGACCGGGCCGGAGGGCGCAATCGGACGCATGGTGGCGGCAGGCCGGTTGTCCTCCATGGTCCTGTGGGGGCCGCCGGGCACCGGCAAGACCAGCATCGCCCGCCTGCTCGCCGCCGAAGTGGGGATGCGGTACCATGCAGTCAGCGCGGTATTTTCGGGCGTGGCGGATTTGAAGAAAGCCTTTGCAGAGGCTGACCGCGCTGCCCAGGCTGTTTCTGGGAACGGCGGGCGTACATTGTTGTTCGTGGATGAGATCCACCGCTTCAACCGCGCCCAGCAGGACGGTTTCCTGCCGTTCGTCGAACGCGGCACAGTCACGCTGGTGGGCGCGACGACCGAGAATCCCAGCTTCGAACTGAACGCCGCGCTTCTCAGCCGCGCGCAAGTGCTGATCCTGCACCGGCTGGATGCCGCTGCGCTGGAGAAATTGCTGGCGCGGGCGGAAGCGTTGCAAGGTCCCTTGCCCCTAACGGACGAGGCACGCGACGCGCTGGTCGCCAGTGCCGATGGCGATGGCCGCTTCCTGCTCAACCAGGCGGAAACGCTCTATAATGCGAAGCTGACGGACACGCTCGACCCGGCAGCGCTCGGCGCGTTTCTACAGCGCCGCGTGGCGGTGTACGACAAGGACCGCGAGGGGCATTACAATCTGATTTCCGCGCTGCACAAGGCGGTGCGCGGGTCCGATCCGCAGGCGGCGCTGTATTACATGGCGCGGATGCTGGTGGCGGGTGAAGAGCCATTGTTCCTCGCCCGGCGGCTGGTGCGGATGGCGGTGGAGGATATCGGGCTGGCCGATCCGGCTGCCTTGACGCAGTGCATGGCGGCGAAGGATGCCTATGAATTTCTCGGCAGTCCCGAAGGCGAGTTGGCACTAGTGCAGGCCTGCCTCTATCTTGCCACCGCGCCGAAATCGAACGCGGTCTATAAGGCGCAAAAGGCCGCCTTTCGCAGCGCCAAGGACACCGGCAGCCTGATGCCGCCTATGAACATCGTCAACGCGCCGACCAAGCTGATGAAGGATGTCGGATACGGCAAGGGATACACTTACGATCACGATGCGGAAGGCGGGTTTTCGGGCGACGATTACTGGCCGGAAGAAATGACGCCGCAGACCTATTACACGCCCGTGGAACGCGGCTTCGAACGCAAGATCGCCGAACGGATTGCCTATTGGAACAAGCTGCGCGGAACGCGCGAGTGACGCCTGTGATGAGAACGCGGCGCTTTCGGCAATTCCTGGCCATCGACTGGTCGGGCGCGGCCGGGGAACGCCATGCGGGGATTGCGCTTGCGGTCTGCGATGAAAGGGGCGGACCGCCCGTGCTGGTGGAGCGCGGGCGCAAGTGGTCGCGCGCCGAAGTGCTGGCAATCCTGCGCGATTTGCCGGCGGATACTCTGGTAGGCATGGACCTCGGCATCGCCCTGCCCTTCGCCGATTGCGGCGCGTATTTTCCCGGCTGGGCGGACGGTCCCGCTGACGCCAAAGCATTGTGGGCGATAATCGATCAAATCTGCGCCGGCGATCCCCATCACGGCGCCGCCAGCCTGGTCGATCACCCCGATCTGAGTCCATTCTTCCGCCGTCATGGCGGGCGCGAAGGCGCGAAATTCCGCTGTGACGGGGCCGAACATGGCAAAGGACGCTTCCGCGTCACCGAACACGCGCAAGCAGCGCAGGGGTGCAAACCCTACAGCAATTTCAATCTCGTGGGCGCGGCGCAGGTGGGCAAATCCAGCCTGACTGGCATGCGGGTGTTGCACGCATTGAGCGGCGCGGTGCCGGTCTGGCCAATCGATCCGCTGCCTGCGACCGGCTCCGTCATCGTCGAGATTTACACTGCGCTTGCGGCGAGAGAAGCTGGGCGTTCGGTCGGCCGCAGCAAGATGCGCGACCACGCAGCGCTGGCACATGCGCTGGCTGCATTCGGCTCGCCGCCCGCCGCGGGACATGGCGCGGTGGACGATCACAGTTCCGATGCTCTTCTCACCGCCGCATGGCTGCGCCACGTCGCGCAGGATCCGACAAGATGGCAACCAGAAGGCCTTACTCCGCAAATTGCCCGAACCGAGGGCTGGACCTTCGGCGTAGTTTGACGCAAAGGGCGCGGCGGACACAACGTGCCGGCTTAGCTCAGTTGGTAGAGCACCTGATTTGTAATCAGGGGGCCAGGGGTTCGAATCCTCTAGCCGGCACCATTTTGCTCTCGCAAAATGGTTCATTTGTTCAGCCTCAAGCGCCGGCGGTCGCATGCGCTCCCTTAGGCTATCCTCGCGCTTCGCGCTGCGGGCGGCCCTTTGGGCCTATGACTGCCGTGACCTGGAACCGGGTGCTACTTCAATAGCGTAGCGCAAGTTCGGTCCGCGACCAGCGGACCGCAAGCGCGAACGCGCGCCCGAGCTTATGCGAGGAAGCCAAGCGAGCGAATGCGAGCGCCCGGCGTTTGAGGGTCTAAACAAAAACGCCCGGATGGTTTCCGCCCACAGGGCCCCAAACAAAAAAGCGACTGAAACGCGCCACCTCCCCAAATCCGCACCACCCACCAATCACCCCCTACCCGCACCACAAGCGCAATGCTAAGCACCCATCCATGCTTACAATCGATGGTGTTACCGTGCGGCTTGGCGGCCGCGTTATTCTTGACCGTGCGCAGGCCTCCATCCCGCAGGGCGGGCGCGTGGGGCTGATTGGGCGCAATGGTGCGGGCAAATCTACGCTGATGAAGGCCATGATCGGCGAGATCGAGCCCGACGAAGGCAGCGTCAGTAAACCAAAGCGTGCGCGCATTGGCTACATCGCGCAGGAGGCACCGGCGGGCAATGCAACGCCTGCCGAACTTGTGCTGGCCGCCGACACCGAACGCGCCGCACTGATGGAGGAATCCGAAACCTGCACCGAACCGCAGAGGCTGGGCGATGTACACGAACGCCTGCTCGCCATTGACGCCTACAGCGCGCCTGCCCGCGCGGCGATCATCCTCGATGGGCTCGGCTTTGACGAGGCGATGCAGGCGCAGTCCATCGAAAGCTTTTCTGGTGGCTGGCGGATGCGCGTGGCGCTGGCGGCGGTGCTGTTTTCGCAGCCGGACATCCTGTTGCTGGATGAACCGTCGAACCACCTCGATCTGGAAGCCACGCTTTGGCTGGAAAATTTCCTCAAATCCTACCCCGCCACGCTGGTGGTTATCAGCCACGAGCGCGATCTGCTGAACAAGGTGGTGGACCACATCCTGCATCTGCAGGGCGGCAAGATGACGCTGTATCCCGGCGGCTACGACAGTTTTGAACGGCAACGCGCCGAGCGAGCCGCGCAGATCGCATCGGCTCAGGCATCGCAGGATGCGCAGCGAAAGCGATTGCAGGATTATGTGGCGAAGAACAGCGCCCGCGCCTCCACTGCCAAGCAAGCACAGTCGCGCGCCAAAATGCTGGCCAAGATGCAGCCGATCGCGGCTCTGATCGACGACCCGACGCTAAGCTTCAACTTTCCCGATCCGGCGGAACTCAAGCCGCCGATGATTACACTCGACATGGCGGCGGTCGGCTATCTGGAAGATACGCCGGTGCTGAAACGGCTCAACCTGAGGATCGACCCGGATGACCGTATCGCGCTGCTCGGGCGCAACGGGAACGGCAAGACGACGCTGGCGCGGCTGCTGGCGGCCCAGCTTCCCACTATGGACGGTGCAATGAACGCCTCGCCGAAAATGAAGGTCGGGTATTTCACGCAGTATCAGGTGGAGGAGCTGGAAGGCGACGCCACTCCGCTGGAACACATGACCCGCGCGATGGAAGGCACCAAGCCCGGCGCGGTACGCGCGCAGCTCGGCCGCTTCGGCTTTTCCGGCGATCGTGCATTGCAACCGGTCGGCAAATTGTCCGGCGGGGAACGTGCACGGTTGGCGCTGGCGCTGGTAACGCGCGATGCGCCGCATCTGCTGATTCTGGACGAGCCGACCAACCACCTCGACGTGGATGCGCGCGAGGCGCTGGTGCAGGCACTCAACGATTATACCGGCGCGGTTATCCTCATCAGCCATGACCGGCATATGGTTGAGCTGACGGCGGATCGGCTGGTGCTGGTCGATGATGGACTGGCGCAGCCCTATCAAGGCAGCATGGAAGACTATATCGACTTCGTGCTGGGCCGGAACCAGGGCGGCACTGCCGACGGGGCGAAGGGCAAGGCGGGCAAAGGCAAAGGCAAGACCGGCGGCAAGAAGTCAGGCAAGGCGCGCGCCGCGGCGCGGCAGATCAAGGCCGATCTCACCCGCGTGGAAAAATCGATGGCGGACGCGCAGGCGCATTGCACCCTGATCGACACGGCTATGTATGAACCCGACAAGGCTCCACCCGCTCTCACCAAATTCTCGATGAGCGACTTGCTCGCTGAACGAGCCAAACACGCCGCGAAACTGGAAGAGGCGGAGGCGGAATGGATGACGCTGAGCGAGAAGCTGGAGACCGTTTGACCATCGCGCAAACCCGCCCGCCCTTGACCCGTTCATCGGCAGTCGCCAGCACTGATTGCAGAAAACAGGTTTCGAATCGCAATGGGAGTTGCCCGTATGGCTGAAAACAGCACCACCGAAGAACTGACCACCCGTGTGGATGACGGCGTTCTGATCATCACCATCAACCGACCCGACGCCAGAAACGCGATGAACAAGGCGGCGGCAGAGGGCATCGCGGCGGCGCTCGACCGGCTCGACAGCGAAGACGATCTGCGCGTCGCCATCTTAACCGGCGCCGGCGGCACCTTCTGTTCCGGCATGGATCTGAAAGGCTTCCTGCGCGGCGAAAGCCCCAGCGTCGAAGGGCGCGGTTTTGGCGGTCTGACCGAGAAGAAGCCGGTCAAGCCGCTGATCGCTGCCGTCGAAGGATATGCGCTGGCAGGCGGTCTGGAACTGATGATCGCCTGCGATCTGGTGGTGGCGCATTCGGGCGCGAAATTCGGTATTCCGGAAGCGAAGCGCGGGCTCGCGGCGGCAGCGGGCGGTCTGATGGTGTTGCCCGACCTCATCCCGCACAAGGTGGCGATGGAGCTGGCGCTGACCGGCGATTTCATTGACGCCCAGCGCGCCTATGATCTGGGACTGGTCAACCGCGTTACCGATGGTTCGGTGATGGATGCAGCCATGGAACTCGCCCGCTCGATCACGGCGAATGGCCCAATCGCGGTGCGCGTGTCGAAACAGATCATGGACGAATCGCGGTCCTGGCCGCGCGACGAGCGTTACACGCGCCAGGCCAAGCTGCTGCCGGAAGTGTTCATGTCGCCCGACGCGCAGGAAGGCAGCAAGGCCTTCGCCGAGAAGCGGAAGCCGAACTGGACCGGGAAGTAACGCAGATGAACGGCGCGCTCGACGGCATTCGCATCGTGGAATTCGCCGGCATCGGGCCGGGGCCGTTCTGCGGCATGATGTTGGCCGATCACGGCGCCGAAGTCATCCGCATCGATCGCGCGAGCGGCGGGCGCGGCGGATCGACCCCGCTTTCGACCAAAGACGTTCTGGCGCGGGGCCGCAAATCCATCGCGCTGAACCTGAAGTCGGCTGAAGGCGTGGCACTCGCGCGCAAAATCTGCGCCAGCTCGGACGGGATTATCGAAGGCTTCCGCCCCGGCGTCATGGAGCGGCTCGGCCTTGGCCCCGATGAGCTGCTCGGCGACAATCCCGATCTCGTCTACGGCCGGATGACCGGCTGGGGGCAGACCGGCCCATATGCCCAGGCCGCCGGGCACGACATCAACTATATCGCGCTGGGCGGTGCACTGGCGCATTTCGGTCGCGCTGGTGAGAAACCCACGCCGCCGATCAACATGGTCGGCGATTTCGGCGGGGGCGGGATGATGCTCGCTTTCGGGATGGTCGCGGCGCTGCTGGCCGTGAAAAACGGTGCGAAGGGCCAGGTGATCGACGCCGCCATGACGGAAGGCACCGGCCTCCTGATGGGCATGATCCACGGCATGAAGAACATGGGCGTGTGGAGCGAGGATGTGGGTACCAACATGCTCGATACCGGCGCGCATTTCTACGACACTTATGAAACTGCCGATGGCAAATTCGTCTCCATCGGCAGCATCGAACCGCAATTCTATGCGCAACTGCTGGAACTGACGGGACTGTCGGACGATCCCGACTTCAAGGCACAGCACGACCGCGCGAAATGGCCCGAACTGAAGGACCGACTGACCGAGGTTTTCAAACGCAAGACCCGCGATGAATGGTGCAGCATCATGGAGCATACCGATGTCTGCTTCGCACCGGTCCTGACCATGACCGAGGCAGCGGCGCATCCGCATAATGTGGCGCGCGAAAGCTTTGTCCAAGTGGCAGGCGATCCGCAGCCCGCACCTGCCCCGCGCTTCTCCGTTACGCCCACCGCCACTCCGCGCCCCGCCCCACTGCCGGGCGACGATACGGATGAAATTCTGGCCTCGCTCGACATGGGCGATGCCGACATCGCCGCGCTCAGAGACGCTGGCACCATTTCCTGAAGGACGCACCATGCTCGATACCAGCAAACGCATCTGTTACACCGACGACCACGAGGCTTTCCGCGATACCGTGCGCAAAGTGTTCGATGAACACATGGCTCCGCATCTCGACAAGCATGAAGCGGAAGGCATTGTCGGGCGCGAGGCATGGCACGCATTGGGCGAGGCAGGCATGTTATGCCCCACGATCAGCGAAGAAAATGGTGGCCTCGGCCTCGATTTCGGGTTCAACGCCGTTATCAATGAAGAACTCGCTTATCTCGGATCGAGCGCGGGCTTCACACTCCAGAACGACATCACTTGTAATTACTTCGAACGGCTCGGCACCGAGGATCAGCGCGCGAAATATCTGCCCGGCATGATCACCGGCGACGTGATTACCGCCATCGCCATGACCGAACCGGGGGCAGGCAGCGACCTGCAAGGCATCCGCACCACGGCGAAGCGCGATGGCAGCGATTTTATCATCAACGGGTCCAAGACCTACATCACCAACGGCCAGAACGCCGATTGCGTGATCGTGGTGGCGAAGACCGATCCCGAAGCGGGCGCGAAAGGCACCAGCCTGCTGCTGGTGGATGCCGACACGCCGGGTTTCCAGAAAGGCCGCAATCTCGACAAGATCGGCCAGCACGCCGCCGATACCAGTGAGCTGTTCTTCGACGACGTGCGCGTGCCGGCGGAAAACCTGCTCGGCGGCGAAGGGCGCGGGTTCGTGCATCTGATGGAGGAATTGCCGCAGGAACGCCTCTCGATCGCCATCGGCTGCCAGGCCGGCATGCAGCGTGCTTTCGATGAAGCGGTGACGTTTACCAAGGACCGCAAGGCGTTTGGGAAGACCGTGTTCGAATTTCAGAACACCAAATTCACGCTGGCGGATATGGCGGCGGAATTGCAGGTTGGCTGGGCGCATCTCGACTGGTGCATCCTGCGCCATTTGAAGGGCGAGCTGACCACGGCGGAAGCCAGCGTATCGAAGCTGTGGCACACCGAGAAGGGCTGGGATGCCATGGACACCTCGCTCCAGCTGCATGGCGGCGCGGGGTACATGAACGAATATGCCATTGCCCGGCTATGGCGCGATGCGCGGGTCAGCCGGATCTACGGCGGCACCAGCGAGATCATGAAGGAAGTCATCAGCCGCGCAATCTGACGGGTGGAAATTCAAGCGCCAATTACTTACATTGGTGTCAGCAAGGGATAGCATTATGGCCACCGCAACAGCATCAGCAGACACCCCGCGGCCGGACATAGATGTCGCGATCGTGGGCGCGGGCCTGTCCGGCATCGGCATGGCGGCGCATATGCGGATGAAGTGCCCGGGCCGCAGCTTCGCCCTGCTCGAACGGCGCGAAAGCATTGGCGGGACATGGGATCTGTTCCGCTATCCCGGCGTGCGTTCGGATAGCGACATGCACACGCTCGGCTTCGAGTTCGAACCCTGGAAACATGAAAAGACCATCGCGGATGGTCCCGCCATCCTGGAATATCTCGACCGCATCGTAGACGAACGCGACATCCGCCGGCACATCCGGTTCGGCCAGAAAGTCCTGACCGCCGACTTCGACAGCGATACCGCGCTATGGACCGTCACCACCCAAACCGACGATGGCGAACGCAGCACGCTGACCGCACGTTGGTTCTACCTCGCCAGCGGCTATTATGATTACGACGAACCCTATGACGCGCAGCTGCCCGGTATCGAAAGCTTCGAGGGCGAGGTCTTGCACCCGCAATTCTGGCCGGAACATCTCGATTATTCGGGCAAGCGGATCGTCGTTGTGGGTTCGGGCGCGACCGCCGTCACCATCGTGCCGTCCATGGCACTGGGCGACAAATCCGCCGCTCACGTGACCATGCTGCAACGCACCCCGACTTGGATGTTCAGCCGCCCGGCGAAAGATGGCGTGGCCAATTTTCTGCGCAAGGTGCTGCCTGAAGAACTGGCCTACCGCATCACGCGTTGGAAAAACGTGGCGATGCAGGATTTCAGCTTCAAGATGGCGCGCAACAAGCCGCAAAAGGTGAAGGACGCGCTGACCAAGCGGATCACTAAGTCACTCGGCAAGAATTACGACGAAAAGGCCTTCACGCCGCCTTACGATCCGTGGGACCAGCGGCTTTGCTTGGTGCCGGACGACGATCTTTTCGAGGCGATGAACGCGGGCAAGGCCAGCATCGTGACCGACCAGATCGATCGCTTCACACCCACTGGCGTACAACTGCGTTCCGGCAAGGAGCTGAAGGCCGATATTGTCGTTACCGCCACCGGGCTGACGCTGGCCATGGCGGGCAAGATCGACGTACGGCAGGACGGGGAACCCGTAAAATTCGAAGACCGGTTCTATTACAAGGGCTGCATGTTCTCCAACCTTCCTAATCTGGCAGTGGTGTTCGGATATTTGAACGCCAGCTGGACGTTGCGGGCGGACATCAATTCCGATTACGTGTGCCGCGTGCTCAACCGGATGGAAGAAACCGGCAGCCAGATTGCCGTGCCGGTGCTCACTCCGCAGAACGAGGCAGCGCTGGAAGAGGACGATATCTTCGACTTCTCATCAGGATATATCCAGCGATCCAAGCACATCATGCCTAAGAACGCAGTTGGCTTCCCGTGGCGGCTCAATCAGGAATATCGCAAGGACAAGCGCCAGATGAAGGAAAGCCCCATCGACGATGGTTTGCTCGAATTCAGGCGTGTGAGCGCGGACGAAACGCTGGAGCCTGCAGAGTAGGCCCGCGCGCTGCGTTCCCGCTTTCCTATCGGGTCCGCTTCGCCTACCCATCGACCGATGACCGACCCCGCCCGTATCTACACCGCCGCCTTAATCGTGATCGGGGACGAGATCCTATCCGGCCGCACCCACGACAAGAACATCGCACAGATTGCCAGTTGGCTGCAGGTGCAGGGTATCCGCCTCGTCGAAGTGCGCGTGGTTGCCGATATTGAGGAGCAGATCGTTGGCGCGGTAAACGCCCTTAGGCCCGCAAACGACTACCTGTTCACGACCGGCGGCATCGGGCCTACCCATGACGATATTACTGTGGATGCGGTGGCGACAGCGCTGGGCGTGGACGTAGTGATTCACCCGGAGGCGCGCACCATCCTCGAACGGTATTATGCCGACAAGGGCGGGCTGAACGAAGGGCGTCTGCGCATGGCGCGTGTGCCTGCCGGGGCAGAGTTGATCCCCAATCGCATGTCCGGCGCGCCCGGCATCCGGCTTGGTAATATCTTCTTGATGGCAGGCGTCCCGCATATCACCGCAGGAATGCTCGACGCGCTGACTGGCGAGCTGGAAGGCGGTGCGCCCTTGCTGGCCGAAACGGTCGGTTGCTGGGTCGCCGAAAGCGAAGTTGCCGACCTGCTGCGTACGGTGGAGCGGGCGCACGAGGCTTGCCAGATCGGCAGCTACCCATTCTTTCGCGAAGGCCGGGTCGGCGCGAATTTCGTAATCCGATCAACCGATGCGGGGGATTTGGACAGCTGCATGCATACGCTGTGCGACGGGCTGAGCGCGGCCGGGTACGACTTCACGCCGGGCGGTATTTGACGGTCCTTTAACCCGCACGGCCTATATCGCAGGTTCCCGTCAACGGAGCCGCACGGCGTTTGCGCCATGACCAAAGTCTACATCACCATCGACACCGAATACTCAGCCGCTTTGGCTATTGCTGCGGCAGGCGGCGGACAGGCGGACAATTACGCGCGTTCCATCGCCTGTGAAACGCCCGGCGGGGCGGTCGGTATCGAATACCAGATGGATGTGATGGACGCGCATGGGTTGAAAGGCGTGTTCTTCGTCGATCCTCTGCCCGCTCTGCTGTGGGGCACAAAGGCGATTGCCGACATCGTGCAACCGATCGTCGGCCGCGGCCATGACGTGCAGCTTCACATCCACACCGAATGGTTGGAAATTGCCGGTAATCTGTCGTTTCTCGACGATCGGACGGGCCGCAATATGGCCGATTTCAGCTATGACGATCAGCTGGAAATCCTGCGCTATGGACGGCGCATTCTGCTTGAGGCTGGCGCGCCTACCCCGGTTGCGTTCCGGGCTGGGAATTACGGCGCAAATGACGATACCTTGCGGGCGTTGCGCTGGGCCGGCCTTCGATACGACACCAGCCATAGCCCCGCCATTCCGGATGGCGATTGCTCAATCTCACTGGGCGCGGACGACCAACGCACGGTCAATCATGCCGGTGCGATCGAAGTTCCGGTCGGCTGCATCAGGAGCTTCGGTAGGTCACTCCGCCATGCGCAGGTCACCGCTCTCTCGGCGTGGGAGCTGCTTGCTGCCATCCGGACGGCACGCGATGGAGGGGCGGCAAGCTTCACCGTGGTATCACACAGTTTCGAACTGCTGAGCCGCGATCGCAGCACCATCAACCGCATCGTGAAGCGCCGCTTCGAACGATTCTGTGCAGGCATCGCCCGGATGCAGGGGGTCACCACCGGCACCTATGCCGATGATCCGCCGCAAGTTGCCCGCGCAGGCGGTCCCCGGCCGGTCCTTCCCCATAGCGAGGTTCGCACCGGCTTGCGGGTGGCAGAGCAGCTGGCAGGCAATATTCTCTACGGCCGCGGTTGACGCAAGAAGGGCCGAGGTTTCCCCCGGCCCTTGTTTTTTTGGCCTCAAACGCCGGCGCTCGCATTCGCTCCTTTAGGCTTCCGGCCTGCCGGCCGGCGTGCAGTCGCACGCTGGACTGCCGTCACCAGGAACCGTGTGCTCCACGTCTAGCGCTTCACTAGTCCCGTTTGCGACCAGCAAACCAAAGGCCGAACGGCCGCCCGAGCTTATGCGAGGAAGCCAAGCGAGCGGATGCGAGCGCCCGGCGTTTGAGGGTCCAAACTAATTACGCCCCTTCGGCTTCCGACATGTCGATCTTCAGGCCCGGACCCATAGTCGAGGTGAGGGAGACCTTCTTGACGTACTTACCTTTGGAACCGCTTGGCTTGGCCTTGATGACCGCGCCGGTCAGCGCTTCGAAATTGTCCTTCAGCGCCTGGTCAGTAAAGCTCATCTTGCCGATACCGCTATGGATAATGCCCATTTTCTCGGCGCGGTATTCGATCTGGCCGCCCTTGGCGTCCTTGACGGCCTGCTCCACATTCGGCGTGACCGTACCCAGCTTGGGGTTCGGCATCAGGCCCTTGGGACCGAGCACCTTGCCCAAACGTCCGACGACGCCCATCATGTCGGGCGTGGCGATCACGCGGTCGTAATCGAGATTACCGGCCTGCATGTCTTCCATCAGGTCTTCAGCGCCAACCTTGTCGGCACCCGCAGCAGTCGCCTTGTCGGCATTGTCGCCGCGAGCGAAGACCGCAACCTTCACATCCTTGCCCGAACCGGAGGGCAGCGACAGCATGCCGCGCACCTGCTGATCGGCGTGACGCGGATCGATGCCGAGGTTCATGGCGACTTCGAGGGTTTCATCCATCTTCGCAGCCTTGAATTCCCGCAGCAGGGCCAGCGCCTCGTCGAAGGAGTACAGCTTGTCGGCGTCGACCTTCTCGGTGATCGCCTTGCGCTTTTTCGTTACGTTAGCCATCGGTTCAGCCCCCCACCACTTCGAGGCCCATCGAACGCACGGAGCCTTCGATGATCTTCATGGCCTGGTCGATATCGTTTGCGTTCAAGTCCACCATCTTGGCTTCGGCGATTTCCTTCACCTGTGCCTGCGTAATGGAGCCTGCGACAACCTTGCCCGGCTCTTTCGAACCCGACTTCAGCTTCGCGGCTTTCTTGATGTAATAGGATGCCGGCGGCGTCTTGGTTACGAAGGTGAAGGACCGGTCGGCGAACACCGTGATGACGGTGGGGATCGGCGCGTTCTTTTCCAGGTCCTGCGTGGCGGCGTTGAAGGCCTTGCAGAATTCCATGATATTTACGCCGCGCTGGCCCAATGCAGGACCAATGGGCGGGGACGGGTTGGCAGTGCCCGCAGGCACCTGCAGCTTGATATAGCCGTCAATCTTCTTGGCCATGAAAGGCCTCCTTTTCTCACTGTCGGCACGCCGCAACGGGCGCACCTCATGTTAAGCGGTCAAGCAGCGAGCCGAAGCCAGCCTCCCGCGCAGGTTATCCGAACCAAGGCTCGGGGAAGCGGGCACATACCCGTCTTTCCGGAAAAGGCAAGCAATAGCCGGCGCAACGCGCGCTGCCCGTACGTACGGCTGTTCGCGGAAATAGGAGGTTCGCTGCCGCACTTATCTGCTCGTTCGGAAAAACGGTAACGCAATCCTTGCCACGATGCCGCCGCCGAACCATTCTGCCAAACGACGCGGACACACACCCAAAGCGGAGAGGGCGATGAGGCAGGACAAGGTTGTGCAAACTAGCGCTTCGCCAGCGCCGCTACCGGCTGCGCGGTTGCTCACCCTTCTTGGTCTCGGGGCCCTGTTTTCAAGCTACCTCCTGGTTTTCGCGCTCACTCGCGGTGAACCGTTTCACACTACCTTGTGGCGGGCGGCGTACAACGTCTTTCCGGCAATACCGCTTATCTTTGGCGCACATGCTTTGTTGCGTACGCAGGTTTGGCACCGTTCGCTCGTTGTTGTGAGTGCAGTGCAAGTCCCGCTCGCGCTCGCCTTTTCGTTCGGGTGGTATCTGGGAATCATTGTCATGCGCGATCTACCCAGCGGATGGGTCCAGAACGGTTTCATAGTTCGTCCATTTGTACCGATCGCATTGATCTGGCAGCTTTTTCAGGGATTGCTCCTATACACCGTGGTTGCCATGGCCAGTCTGGCAGCGGAACTGGCTACGCGAGTGCGTGTGCAGGAAGCGTTGTTTGGCAAAAGCGAACGAGTCACGGCCACCAACCTGATTGTGAAGGAGGGCAGCGAACACAGTTCCGTCGGCTTCGATGAAATTATAAGAGTTTCTGGCGCTGACGAGTACATCGAAGTCGTTCTAGCCGAGCGGTCCATCCTCACCACTTCGTCGCTTGCGCAGATCGAAGCGCGTCTGCCCGAAAACTTGTTCTTCCGCGCGCACCGGTCACACATCGTGCGGTTCGGTGCGATCGTCCGCAGCGAACCGGCAGGGAACGGCCGCACCACGCTCCATCTGATGAATGGCAACGCGGTCATCACATCGCGATCCGGCACGCGCCTGCTGCGGGAAAGCGCGATCTGACCCATGCCATAATGTACGTTGAGCGCCGCTGAATGTTCGTTCGCGGAAAATTGAACGGCTCCGGTTTCGCTTGCAGCAGACTGCCGCCACGATTCCTGCTGGAGACAATCATGCGCCTCATTCAAATTATCGTATTTTTCCTAATGTTGGCTTTCGCGTCGTCCCTGAAAGCCGAACCCATCGCATTCGACAATGTCTCCATCATTACAATGAATGATCGCGACATTATCGACAGCGGTCATGTCATCACATCCGGCGGCAGAATTACGGCGGTCGCAGAAGGTCAGCTGCCGGACGATTTTGCAGGCCGACGGATCGATGGTGCCGGCGCGTTCCTGATGCCTGGTCTCGCTGATATGCATGTCCATTATTACGCCGATGATATGGGGCCCCTCTACCTAGCCAACAGCACAACCTTCGTACGTAATCTGACTGGCAGCGTTGCCACGATCCGCCGCGACGAGGCGGCGCGAAACGGAGCGCTGCTAGCTCCACGGGTATTCACCAGCGCGCCGATAATCGATTGGGGAAAGCCAAGTCTACGGGACTTTTTCATTCGCGTCGAAAGTACCGATCAGGCAGTCGGAGCGGTGCGGGCGCAGGGTCGCGCCGGTTTCGATGCCGTGAAACTATATGAAGGACTGCCATCCGAAACCTTTCGAGCTGCCGTGGCGGAGGCCAGAACGCAGGGCATGCGTGTATTCTCCCACGTACCCCGTGCCATGACCGTGCAAGATGTGCTCGCGCTGAAAGTCGACTCAATAGAACATCTCGATGGTTATGCCCGCGCCCTGCTGCAAGACGGTTTTACTACCGATGCTGAACGACCGGCGCCGATCATGTGGGCCAATTCGGACCGGGAAAAGTTTGCCGCGCTTATCGCGGAAACCGTAAACGCGGGGACTTGGAATGTGCCGACTTTCGCCATCACTTACGGGCGGATCAATTCGGCCGATCCGGACGCGTATTTTGCGCGGGCCGAAGCCGTCTATCTGCCGATGTGGGCGGATTATTGGGCGAATATGGCAGCCAGCTTTGCCGGAAATCAGCCATATTACGAGGCGCAGCTACGCAAAAAAGGCGCATTCGTGCGAGCGCTCTATGAGGCGGGCGCAGGCGTGCTAATCGGTACGGATGGCCCCAACCCCTTCGTCACACCCGGCTTCGCCATTCATGATGAACTGGAAGGTTTTGCCAAAGCCGGGTTTACCAACACAGAGATCTTGCGGATCGCAACGGTCGATGCAGCGCGCTTCATGGGACAAGAAGGCCGTATGGGTGTGATAAGCGAGAACGCGCAGGCGGACCTCGTTCTGCTTCGGGCTGATCCTCATGTCGATCTTGCGGTCCTGCGCGAGCCGCTTGGCGCGATGGTAGCGGGAAACTGGCATGACCGTGCCGCTATCGATGCTGGACTAGCCGCCCGGGTGCAACGTTTGCAAAAAGAACGCCGCGACTCTGCTGAGAAGGAATAGGGCACACGGCTGATTGCCGCACTGCCCCGCCCCGTCACTTCATCAATTCGACCTGTTCGAAGTCCAGTTCCACCGGGGTGGCGCGGCCGAAGATGCTGACTGAAACCTTGACCTTCTGCTTGTCGAAATCGAGTTCCTCGACGAGGCCGTTGAAGCTGGCGAACGGACCGTCCAGTACCTTGACCTGATCGCCAATTTCATAGTCGACGCTGATCTGTTTCTTGGGCGCGGATTTGGCTTCTTCGACGCCGCCGAAGTAACGCGCAGCCTCCGCGTCGGAAATGGCCTGTGGCTTGTTGCCGGAGCCGAGAAAACCGCTGACCTTCGGGGTGTTCTTGACGAGGTGATAGACGTCGTCGGTCAGTCGCAGCTTGGCCAGCACGTAGCCGGGCATGAACTTGCGTTCGACCTGCACCTTCTTGCCGCGCTTCACTTCGGTGATAGTTTCGGTCGGCACTTCGACCTCTTCCACACCGTCGGACAGGCCCAGGCGTTCCGCCTCGGATATGATCGTGTCGCGCACCTTGTTCTCGAAACCGGAATAGGCGTGGATGATGTACCAGCGTGCCATGGGGTGTGCGTCAGTCCTTGAAATAATCGGGAAGTCGGGCGGGTTTCGTTACGCGAGCGTCAGCAGCCATTCGACCACATTGCCGAAGACCGAATCGATGCCGAGGAAGAACAGTGACAGGATAACGGTCAGAATGCCGACGAAAATCGCGGTCGTGATGGTTTCCTGCCGCGTGGGCCAGACCACCTTGGATGCTTCTGTCCGAACCTGCCGGATAAATTCGCCGGGCGAGGTGCGCGTCTTTGCAGGCGCTGCGGAAGCAGGCGGTTTGGCTGCGTTTCTGTCGTCGGCCATGTGCCGTATCCTTAAACTTACAATTTCGCGTGCCTTCCAGGATGGGCCCATCGCCGCCCCGGTGCAAGTCCGGGAGGGGCTGGGAGATTTTCCATATGTCGGAAAGACGGCGATGCATCTAGGCGCGCGGTGCGGCAAAAGCAAGTATGCGCTTGGCGGAACGGAAGGCGTGCAGAGGCGGCGCAGCCCCTTCGCTGGCTGCGATGCGCGCTATGCTGCGAGCCTGCAATTCGCGCTGGCGCTTCGTGCAATGATTGCCTAGCGTCGCGCGCCAACGACCACACAATAGCATAACGGGCGCGGCAAACGCGCATTCCTGAGGGGGAACCGACACATCATGGCCACCGATACCGCTGCACAGGTCAGTCTGATCGACCGCGTCACCAACGTTTCCGACTTCATCTGGGGCGGAACCTGGAATGGCGAGGCACTGGGCTGGCTCTCCATCGGCGGGCAACCGATCCCGCCCATGACCCTTATCCTGTTAGGGATCGGCATGTGGATCATGATCGGGCTGCGGTTCTACCCCATCCGCAACCTGTTCAGTGCTTTCAAAGGCTTGTTCGCCGGCCGCAAGAGCGCGGGGCAAGGCGAAATTTCTCCATTCGCAGCACTGTCCACCGCGTTGTCGGGTCAAGTAGGCACCGGTAATCTGGCAGGTGTGGCTACGGCTATCGCGCTGGGCGGGCCGGGTGCGATCTTCTGGATGTGGATCACCGCTCTGGTGGGCATGGCGCTTGCTTTTGCCGAAGGGTCGCTGGCCATCCGCTACCGCGAGAAAACGTCCGACGGCGTCTATCGCGGCGGCCCGATGACCTACATCATGATGGGCCTTGGCAAGAAATGGACCTGGCTCGCCATCCTGTTCTGCCTCGGCACGCTGTTCTCCGCACTAGTTACCGGCAATTCGATCCAGGCCAACGCGATTGCGGACGGCATGAACGAACTGTTCGGGATCGAGGAATGGATCGGCGGGCTGGTCACCGCGATCCTCGTCTTCATCGTCATCATCGGCGGGATCAAGTCCATCGGTAGCGTGGCGGAAAAGATCATCCCGTTCATGGCCGCTGCCTATATCGTGATGGCGGTGCTGGCGCTGATCCTGAACTTTAGCGATCTGCCCGCCACTTTCGGCCTGATTTTCGACGGCGCGTTCAATCCGCAGGCGGCGACCGGCGGCTTTGCCGGGGCGGCCATCATGCTGGCGATCCGTGCCGGCGTTGCGCGCGGGCTGTTCTCGAACGAGGCGGGCCAGGGTTCGACCCCGATCGCCCACGCCGTG
Organism: Alteripontixanthobacter maritimus; assembly: GCF_003340475.1. Lineage (NCBI taxonomy): Bacteria > Pseudomonadati > Pseudomonadota > Alphaproteobacteria > Sphingomonadales > Erythrobacteraceae > Alteripontixanthobacter > Alteripontixanthobacter maritimus. The sequence goes on from NZ_QBKA01000002.1 coordinate 1,813,208, forward strand.
GCGCAGACGAACGATCCGGAATCGCAGGGCCGCATGGCCATGCTGGGAACGTTCATCGATACCATCGTGATCTGCACCATGACCGCGCTGGTGATGCTGACCGTGCAAGGCGACTTCACCGCCGGCGGCGAGGCTGTGGCTCATGCGTGGAATTCCGATCTGGAAGGCTTCGCCATGACCAGCGGCGCGTTTGCCGCAGCGTTTCCATTCGAGGTCATCGGTGTGCCCATCGGCACATTGATCGCGTCGATCGCGCTGATCCTGTTCGTCTTCACCACCCTGCTCACCTGGAGCTATTATGGGGAGCGGGCGATTACCTTCATCTACGACCGCGTGCCGGGCTCCACCCGCGGCGGCGAGAAGGTGCTGCACATGATCTGGCGCGTGCTGTGGTGCGTGGTGATCTATCTGGGTTCCACACTCGACCTGACGCTGGTCTGGCGGCTGGGAGACATCGCCAATGCTGCAATGGCATTGCCGAACCTCCTCGCGCTCGCATTGCTGTCGGGAGTGGTGTTCGCCCTGTCTCGCGGGGACCGTACCGCAGGCGCCGATCACCATGCCGATACGCCGGAAGAGCCCGAAGAATATTAAGGCGCTGCAACGAAAAACACCCGGTCGCCATCTCGGCGACCGGGTGGTTCTGTAACTTTAGCAATCAGGTCGGTTAGTTGGCCACGTTGCGCCAACCAGCAACGCCTGCTCTATTTACGCCGATCTCCGGCCGAAGAAGCGCGCCATAAGGCCCGGCTTTTCCATCGGCTGGATCTTGCCGTATTTCATCATGCGATAGGACGCATCGCTATACGGGCGCGGCTGGACCCATCCATCGGGCCGGCTGCTACGGAAGGATACGGACGACATATACAAACTCCCATTATCTGGCCACGGTTGAACGACATAAACGCACGCTTCACCGAACCGGTTCCCGACAAAATGTTTGCAAATGGTTAATCGGGGGGCAGGTGATACTCGAACCTGCACTGCGTCAATTGGTTAAGACAAGACGCAGGCTTCCGAAAAATCCGTTCGGTCAGAAGCCTTGGCTTTCGGGAAGACCGGGGGAACGATAGCGGCGGGGGCGGTCGGGAAAGATGGCAGGAGTGCACGGACTCGAACCGTGGGCCCTCGGTTTTGGAGACCGATGCTCTACCAACTGAGCTACACTCCTGCAGCGGCATCCCGCTATGGACGCGGCATCTACAGGCAGGCTGAAAGCTTGGCAAGAACGTTGCGGCCGGTCTTGTCACACGCCACAAAACCGGCATGACCTTCGACGACATGACTTTCACTTTTGCAACATCGCTGGCGCGCGGGATTGGCCCTGTATGCACGCGGTCGTAACGCCGCCGCCGATTCCCGTCGAAACGCTGCTGCTCGCCTATCGCAGCGGGGTATTTCCGATGTCCGACGGACGCGACGATCCTGAGGTGTTCTGGGTGGAGCCGCGCGAGCGGGCGGTTTTGCCGCTTGGCGGGTTCCGCCTGTCATCCAGCCTTCGCAAGGCATTACGGCAGGACCGGTTCGACGTCAGGATCGATACCGCATTTGCGCAGGTCATGGCGCATTGCGCAGCCCCCCGCCCCGACCATTCCGAAAGCTGGATCAGTCAGCGGATCATGGACAGCTATCAGGACCTCCATCGCGCGGGACACGCCCATTCGCTGGAATGCTGGCAGGATGGCGAGCTGGTGGGCGGGCTGTATGGCGTGTCGTTCGACCGGGTGTTCTGCGGCGAAAGCATGTTCACCCGCGCCGACAATGCCAGCAAGGTTGCGCTGGCATGGCTTGTCGCCCTGATGCGCCGGGCAGGTTTCGGGCTGCTGGACTGCCAGTTCATGACCGATCATCTGGCGTCGTTGGGCGCGGCGGAAATGCCTCAGGCGCATTACGTGAACCAAGTGCGGCAGGCGGGCGGACCGCCCTCGGCCAGCCTACCCGAAGCTTACGCCTCGCTATTGGCAGAAGCGTCCTCATCGTCGTCAGCCTCGTCCGAAGGCGATGCAGGCCTCGCTTCGCCAGGGAAGCTCATCGCGCAGTCCTTGACCCACACGTCGTAAATCGGGTGCTCCACCACGTTGACGCTGGGGCTTTCCTTGAACAGCCAGCCGGAAAAGACGCGCTGCCATTCGTCGTCGGAATCGGCCGAGCGGTTGACAAGCACCTGTACGAATGCGCCTGTTTGCTGCGGACGTTCCCACGGCGCGTGGCGTTCGCAGGCGGAGAGGCGAATGATGACATCGCCCGACCGGACCGAATCGCCCGGCGACATTTCGAAGTCCTGGGTAATGTTGTTGCGCTTGTTGATCAGCCCGATGGTGGCAACGCGCTCCGCCATCGGGGTGGCGCCTTCCACCTGTTCCACCGCAGTGGCGGGCGCGCCGTTCTGACGGGCGATATCCTCTGGCACTTCGGTCGCGCGGGGCTGCGGGTCGGGCGCGTCGCTGTTGCACCCGGCCAAAGCCAGACCGCAAACCAACGCCAGAATTGAAAAGCCACCGGTACGCATCGTCAGCTGTCCGGGGTCCACGCTTCGTAATCACCGACCGCGCGGGCGCGTTTCCCGCCCCGCTCCAGCGCACCTTGCGGGCGATAGGCGGCATCCGTGCCAGTGGCGTTCGGCGTGTGTTCGGTTTCCCAGATCCTGGCTGGCGGAAGATGGCTTTCGGGCACATCGTCGAAACTGCCGTGCAGCCAGCCATGCCATTCGGGCGGCACGCGGCTGGAATCGTTGGCGCCTTCATAGATGACCCAGCGCCGTTCGCGGCCGTCCCCGTGCCGCTTGCTTGCGCGGAAATAGGCGTTGCCCTGCGCGTCCGTACCGACCTTCTCGCCATTGCGTGATGTGTCGAGCATGGTGCCGAAAGTGGCACCATCCCACCAGGTGAATATCTTGCCGAGAAAGCTCATGGCTGCGCGGTTAGCGGATTGCACCCGGTGCGCCAAGAGTTTGGTTGGTCACGCGACCCGCCGCACTGCTGCGTACCTACCATTCCACCTTGTCGCCGGGTTCTATGCCCAGTTCGGCGGCGCGGCCGCCGGCAAGTTCCAGAACGGCGCTGGCCAAACCGACAGATGTAACCGACTCGGTGGAATAGGGCACGGTGTTGGCCGCGATGTTGTTGATCCGCCCATCGGTCCCTACGAAAATGATATCCAGCGGCAGAGGTGTGTTCTTCATCCAAAAACTGCGCACAGTCGGCGTTTCGGATGGGAACAGCATTCCTTCGTTCGGGCCAAGTTCGGTGCGGAACATCAGGCCCTTTGCCTGTTCTTCCGCAGTATCTGCCAACTCCACCCTGAATTGATGGACCGTGTTCCGGTTCGTCACGGTGAGCGGAATGACTTTCAGGCCGGAAACCGGATGGGCGGTATCGGAAACCGCAACATCCTCTACCGGAGTGGCAGCAGGCGAAGGTTGGGTGGAACACGCCGCAAGCGCCAGGCAGGCTGCGATAGCTGCCAGGGTCTTGCCGGGGATGGATACAGCTTTGATCATAACACCATTATCGCGCTATGAGGGTCATTCGTCCAGATAGGCCTGCGCCGCCCATTCTTCCGCAGCAGCTTCGGTAGGCGCATCGAGCACAGCGCGCGCGGTGTCGAAGCCGTGTCCGGCCCGGATCATGCGGGCGAGGTGCTTTTCCCGCATCGGACGGTCGACAGTTGGGCCGAACGGTCCGAAGCGGCGTTTGCGTGCCAGAACCAACGCCGCCTCGCGCCTGGCCGCTTCACCCGGGCTGACTTCTTCGCGGATAGCCTCGTCGATGCCTGCTTGATGGAGAGCCTGTGATACCCGCCGTGCGCCATACCCGCGCCGCAGCAGCCCGCCGGACTTGGCGCGTGCATAAGCCTCGTCGTCGATATAGCCCAGCTCGACGTATTTCTGCGCGAGCGCGGCAGTATCGGGCTGCTCCTCGGCATCCTCGCTCCACCCGCGCTCGCGCAACTTGCGCTGCAAATACTGCTCGAGCTTGTGCGAACTGGTGGAAAACCGGGCGACGTAGGACAAGGCCAGATCGCGCAGGGATGTGGGGTCGAGTGGCTTGGGCGGGCGTTTTTCGCGCCGCTCGCCATATTTCTTCGAAGGCTTGCCGGATGGCTTTCCAAAGGTCATTGGCCTTATTCGTGCCACAAACTCACCCGATTGGACAGCCTGTGCAGTATCTCAAGCTATTCTCCAATAGTACAGGGAGCCAGATGCAGACCGACTGACATGCGGTAAACGCGCCGTTCACCGCTACAGGTCTGCAATGACGACATGAACGATATTTCCCTAAAAACCAAAGATGCAGCGGCTTTCCAGCCCACCCCAAACAATTGCCCCCTGCCCCGGCGTCGCAGCGATTTCGCGACTTTTACAGATGCGATGAATTACGCCGCGACCAGTCAGAAGGGCCTCAATTTCCACGATATGCGCGGCAAGCTGGAGCGGGCCTATCCTTACGCCGAACTGCGCAGCGATGCGTTGGCGCAGGCACACAGATTGCTGGCGGCGGGCCTGAATAAGGGTGACCGGCTGGCGCTGGTGGCAGAAACCAGCCCGGAATTCGCGGCCCTGTTCTGCGGCGCGGTCTATGCCGGTATCTGGCCGGTGCCCCTCCCTTTGCCCACGACCTTCGGCGGCAAGGACAGCTATGTCGACCAGATTGCCGTGCAGCTGGCGAGTTCCGACCCGCAGATGCTGATCTATCCGCCCGACATCGCCGACATGGCGAAGACCGCCGCCGATCGTCAGGGCTGCGACGGGGCCGATTGGGACAGTTTTTCCGCGACCGACGCTCCGGAAGCCGACTTGCCCGAAGCGCTGCCGGAGGATATCTGCTACCTCCAATATTCCAGCGGCTCGACCCGGTTTCCCACGGGCGTCGCGGTTACGCACGAGGCGCTCCTCGACAATCTGCGCGGGCATGCCGTGGCGATGGATGTCGGGATGAACGACCGCGTCGTGAGCTGGCTGCCCTGGTATCACGATATGGGGCTGGTCGGCTGTTTCCTGTCGCTCATTTCCAACCAGGTTTCGGGCGACTATCTCAAGACCGAACACTTCGCCCGCCGCCCACTGGCGTGGCTCAGCCTAATCAGCCGCAACGAAGGCACCACGCTCAGTTATTCGCCCACATTCGGTTACGATATCTGCGCGCGGCGCGTATCCAGCCAGACGCATGTAGCGGACAAGTTCGACCTTTCCCGCTGGCGCACGGCAGGCAACGGTGCGGACATGATCCGCCCCGACGTGATGCAGAATTTCGTCAATGCCTTTGCCGAGGCAGGCTTCCAGGCGAATGCCTTCACTCCCAGCTATGGTCTGGCAGAAGCGACGCTGGCCGTCACCGTGATGCCTCCGCGCGAAGGTATCCGGGTCGAGCTGGTCGAGGAAGAACGCCTGTCAGGGGCCGAACGCGACCTCAGCCGGCCTGCCCGCTACCGCGCGATCGTGAATTGCGGGAAGGCGGTGGAAGGCATGGAAGTGCAGATCCGCGGCGAAGGCGATACCATCCGGGCCGACCATCAAATCGGCAAGGTCTGGTGCCGCGGAAAAAGCGTGATGCACTCCTATTTCCGCGATCCCGACGCGACTGCCGAATGCCTGGTAGGCGGCTGGCTGGACACTGGCGACATGGGTTACATGGTGGACGGATATCTGTTCATCGTCGGCCGTGCCAAGGACATGATCATCATCAACGGCAAGAACCACTGGCCGCAGGATATCGAATGGGCGGTGGAGCAGCTTCCCGGCTTCAACCACGGCGACATCGCTGCCTTCTCGGTCGAAACCGAAGGCGAGGAAGCGCCGGCTGTGCTGGTCCACTGCCGGGTCAGCGGCGACAGCGAACGGCGCGAATTGCGCGATCAGATCCGCGACAAGGTACGCTCCATCACCGGCATGAATTGCGTGGTGGAACTGGTCCCCCCGCGCAGCCTGCCCCGTACCAGTTCGGGCAAGCTGAGCCGTGCCAAGGCCAAACGCCTCTATCTTTCCGGCGAGATACAACCGCTCGATCTGGCCGCCTGACTTTACGTCGCGCGCGTCTCTTGCAGACCGTGTCTTAGCATCCTAATACAGTTGGAACTGCTTTTACGGAGTATCGACGCGCCATGGATCCCGAACCCCAAGCCGCCAGCCCAACAGGGGCCGCTGCCAAACCCGTAGCGACCACCGCGCCCGTCAGCGATTTCGACCTGACGCCGCCCGATCCGGTGCCGGTAGTGGCACCCGAAAAGGCCGCCGGCCTGGTGCCGGTGGGCGAGGAGGTGAAGTCCAAGCTCGACACGAAGGTCGACGGCTTCATCGATGATCTGGTGGCGCAGGATGCCAATTCACCCGAGTTTGGCAAGAAGGTCGATCAGCTGACGAATATGGGCCGCAAGCAGCTGGCGGCCGCGGCACAGATGTCCAACCGCTTCCTCGACCGGCCGATCCGGGCGATGGACCAGGACAGCGGTGTGGGTGCCGATCTGGCGGAATTGCGGCGCACGGTGGAGGATCTCGATCCCGGTCGGAAGGGCAAGCTAACGCCGCGCAAGCTGTTCGGAATCATTCCGTTCGGCAACCGGGTGAAGAAGTATTTCGACGGCTACACCAGTGCGCAGGGCCACATCCAAGCCATCCTCCAACGGTTGGAAGGCGGCAAGGACGAACTGGTTTTCGACAACGCCACCATTGATGAAGAACGGCGCAAGCTGTGGGACGCGATGGGCGAGCTGGAACAGATGATCTACATCTCCAAGACGCTGGACGAGCGGCTGGAGGAAAAAGCGGTCGAACTCGACGCAACAGACCCCGCCAAGGCCAAGGCCCTGCGGGAAAGCGCGCTGTTCTACGTGCGGCAACGCACCCAGGACCTGCTTACCCAGATGGCAGTGAGCGTGCAGGGCTACCTCGCGCTCGACATGGTCAAGAAGAACAACGTCGAACTGGTGAAGGGCGTGGATCGTGCCAGCACCACCACCGTGGGAGCACTCCGCACCGCAGTCACCGTGGCGCAGGCAATGACGAATCAGCGGCTGGTGCTGCAACAGATCACGTCGCTGAACGAGACGACGGCCGGTATCATCGATTCCACCGGCACCCTGCTGCGCGAACAGACTGGCAAGATCCACGAACAGGCCGCCAGCAGCACGATCCCGCTGGAAACGCTGCAAAAGGCGTTCCAGAACGTCTATGACACGATGGACGAGGTGGACCAGTTCAAGCTGAAGGCGCTCGACAGCATGAAGCAGACGGTCACCACGCTTTCCAGCGAGGTGGAGAAGTCCAAGGGCTACATCGCGCGGGCCGAGGGGCAGGCGCAGGCGGCCAAGCTGGCCGCACCCGAAAGCGACCTGTTGAGCATCGAGAATTGAGGAACGCGGACTGATGGGCGACCTCACCAGCAATTCCGATCGGTTGATTCAGGAAGCGCGCATCGTCCGCGACGACAATCGTGCAGGCGGACGTCACCGGCGGAATATAGGCGCCAGCATCGGCGCGGGATCGGCAGCCCTCAAACGCAAGGCATTCCTGAAAACGATCCGCAACCTGTCCATCGTGACCCTGATGGTCCTGGTTGGCGCGATAGTTGTCGGCATGGTCATCAACGGCTTGGGTTTCGGCGGCATCGTGACGACCGCTCTGGTGCTACTGGCAGCCTGGCTTGCCGTCGGAATGCTGGGCAAGGTTAAGATCCCCAAGCGCGCAGAACTCAACAAGGGCAATGTGCAGCAAATGGTCGGCCGCACGGAATTATGGCTGGAAGCGCAGCGCCCCGCCCTCCCGGCACCGGCCGCCGATCTGGTGACCGACATGGGCGTGCAGCTCGACACGCTGGGCCTGCAGCTGGAAAAGGTCGATCAAAACCACCCTGCCGCGCACAAAGTCCGCAAGCTGGTGGGCGAGGATCTGCCGGAAATGATTGACGGCTACCGCAGCATCCCTGAAACCATGCGATATGAACAACAGGGCGGCAGCAGCGATACGCTAAGCCCGACGCACAAGCTGGTAAAGGGAATGGAGTTGATCCGGGACGAAATCAACAGCGTAAACCGCCAACTGGCGCAAGGCTCGATCGACGATCTGTCGATCCGCACCCGCTATCTCGATTACAAATATGGCGCGACGCCGGTGGACGATCATGTCGGCGGCCACAGCAACGGGGATACGACGTCGCTTTCGTCCCCTGCAAAAGGTACCAGCTGATGCGCGTAGCAGTCCCGCATAATTTGCCGAAAGAGGAAGTGCGCCGGCGCATGTCGGAACGAATTCCGGAACTTCAGAACCACCTTCCCGGCGGAGTGGCGAACGTTCACCATAGCTGGAAGGACGAAGACACGATGAACCTGTCGGTGCAGGCCATGGGCCAGCAGGTGGGCGGTACCATCGAGGTGGCGGAAGGCCAGTTGATCGTCGACATGGACGTGCCGCCCGCGCTCAGTTTCTTCAAACCATTGATCGAACGCGGAATACGCGATCGTGGTCAGAAACTGCTCGGCCCCACATAGGTGAAGTTCCCTTAACCACGACTATTGGCGCGAATTAATTTAGTTTAACTTGCCAGCGAATACTAGGCGCTGCCCTCGAACGGCCTTTGCTCTTCGCAGGCAAGCTGCTAGACCACGATCCTGGTGGGCATTCTGTTGGACGGGTGCGAGAAGGAAATTCCAATTGAGCCGTGATACGGGCCGCAAGCAATTGCGTACCATACTTAGGCGCGAAACGATCGCGTTACATGACCGGCTGGACCGGGCAATATCGCGGTTCGATCGAACCACGGTGGCAGGATATGCGCGCTTCCTGAAAATTCAGTATGCCGCCCGCAAGGGGGCCGAAGACTGGGCCGGACAGATGCTACCGCACGCGCTGTGCCCGCCGCCCTTGGCCAGTCTTATCAGCGCCGATCTTACCCAGCTTGGCCGTTCAATGCCGGAGGCGGAACATACCGCGATACTGGCTGGCATTGATACCTCGTCACAATCGGCGGCATTGGGTGCGGCCTGGGTGCTCGCGGGATCATCTCTGGGTAACCGGATGATGCTGCGCCAAGTGTGCGATGCCGCGCCGCAAATGCCTGTCGCGTTCCTGTCCGATCCTGCAATGCCGCAATTCTTCGCCCGGTTGCGGCCGTTGCTGGAGGAGGATGTGCGCGATCCTGCCCCCGCCATCAGGTCGGCCACGGCGATGTTCGAACATTTCGTGCAAGTTGCACTAGCGGATGAAAGGCTGGCGGCATGACCGATCCGCTCGACCAGCTCGACCTTACCGATTGCGACCGGGAACCCATCCACGAACTGGGTTACGTGCAGGATTTCGGCGCCTTGCTTGCCATCAACAGCGATTGGGAAATCGTTCAGCATTCGCAGAACGCGTCCGCGATTGCAGGGACGGATGCGGATCTTGGCGCTGGCACGTCGTTGACAGAAGTTCTCTCGCCGGACGCTGCAACGGCGATCCGGAAAGCTGTGGCAGCGCTCGGCAAGGCGGATGAGGTGCAGCGCGTGTTCGGGATCGATCTGGTCGGTTCGGGCAAGTTGTTCGATTGCGCGATCCATGCCAGCGGCGATCTCGTCCTGATCGAATACGAAGCTCACGAAGCGCAATCCTACGCCTCCGACATGGGCGGTTTGCGGCGCATGATGCTGGTGGTCGAGGAAGAAAGCACGGTCGAGAAAATCTGCCAGGCTGCGGCCGAGCAATTGAAGGATTTGCTCGGTTTCGACCGGGTAATGGTGTATCAGTTCCGTGACGACCATAGCGGCGAGGTCATCGCCGAGGCACTTGAGCCCGGGTTGGAAACCTATACCGGGCTGCGCTACCCGAAAAGCGATATTCCGGTGCAGGCCCGCGCGCTGTATCTGCGCAACCTGTTCCGCATCATTTCCGATATCGACGGGCAACGCATTCCCATCGTGCCACCGCTGACACCGTCCGGCACGCCGCTGGATCTTTCGATGAGCACGCTGCGCGCAGTTTCGCCAGTGCACCTTCTGTATCTGCGTAATATGGGCGTGCAGGCCTCGCTTTCGATATCGATCGTCGTGCGGGGCGAATTGTGGGGTCTGTTCGCCTGCCACCACTACGAACGCCGCGTACTGCCTTATGCCAGCCGGTCAGCTGCCGAACTTTTTTCGCAGCTATTTTCGATGTTCCTGGATCGTACCATCACAGATGAAAAGGCCCGGACAACCGAACGCGGTCGCGTGCTGCACAACGACCTGATGGGGGAACTTGCAGAAGGCAAACCGCTGACGGAGGAGCTTCCGCGGATCGACGCGCTGATTAGCGAAGTCATCCCGCATGATGGCTCCAGCATCTATCTGGACGGCAGATATACCGCCCGGGGTCATGCACCTGACGAACAGCAATTTGCGGCCCTGCTTCCAGCGCTCGAGAAGCTGACATCCTCCCAGGTTGTTGCTACAGATCATATCGCAAACGAATTCCCCGAAGCCGCTCCGATTGCTCAGGTCGCGGCAGGCGCGTTGATCATTCCCACGTCCCGCGCCTCACGGGACTACCTTATTCTGTGGCGCCGCGAGCTGGTGCAGACGGTTACCTGGGCGGGCAATCCCGACAAGGCCGTAACTGCAGCCGCTGATGGCGGACAGCTGACGCCGCGGTCGAGCTTCGCAGAATGGAAACAGTCGCGCGAAGGGCATAGTGAAAGCTGGAGCGAAGCCGACTTGCAGATCGCCGAAAGCCTGCGCCAGACGCTGGTCGAGGTGGTGCTGCGCCTGCAGGACGAGGCATCGCAGTTCAAGGATCGCGCGCAACAGCAGCAGGATCTCCTGATCGCGGAACTCAACCACCGCGTGCGAAACATCCTGAACCTGATCCGTAGCCTGCTGGGGCAATCCCGCGACGAAGCGACAGATATCGGCAGTTTCATCGATATCGTCGGCGGCAGGATCGGCGCGCTGGCATCTGCGCATGACAACATCACCCGCAAGAATTGGTCACCGGCTTCCATCAAGGAATTGATCGATAACGAAGCCGATGCCTATCTGAAGGTTGAGGACGACCGCGTCCGCGTTACCGGCGAAGACATGCTGATCGCGCCGGAAGCCTACACTGTGCTGGCGCTGGTCGTGCATGAAATGATGACCAATTCGGCCAAATATGGCTCGTTGTGTGATTCCAGCGGCAAACTGCAGATTGCACTATCTCGTACAGCGGACAGCGATTTGTCGATCGGCTGGCAGGAAATCGGCGGGCCATCGGTCAGGGCACCGACCCGGCGCGGCTTTGGCAGCACCATTATCGAACGGTCCATACCGTTTGAGCTAAAGGGTGAGGCTGAAATCAGCTACCCTGAAACCGGTGTGGAAGCGACATTCGTAATCCCAGCCCGGTTCCTTACCGACATGACCGATGAAGAGCGCGATGCTGCCGACGAGAAGGAAATTGCAATGCCTTCCGAAATTGCCGCGCCCTCCTTGCCAAACCATGTGCTGCTGGTCGAAGACAGTATGATTATCGCCATGGATGCGGAAGATATGTTCGGGTCGCTAGGCGTGAAACAAGTATCCACCGCCGCCAGTGTTCAGTCCGCCATGGCTGTGATCGAGGAGTCTGCTCCGGATTTCGCGTTGCTGGACTTCAACCTTGGCAGCGAAACAAGCGAAGCCATCGCGGATGAACTGCGCGAACGTTCGATCCCGTTCTACTTCGCCACAGGCTATGGTGATGGCGAAGGCATTCTGGGCGAAAAGGGCGCGCTGGGTGTGCTGACCAAACCTTACGGCAAGGACGATCTTGCGCGCGTTCTGGAAATTTACGGCGCAGGCTGAGTCTGGCCGATTTACGCAGTGTCTCGTGTGGGACAGGCCCGCACAGTAGTTTTTCCGGAAACAAACTTGGTATCGTTCAACGGCTGGGCAAGTCCGTATCGCTACCAGCCAACTTGCCGACATCCTGCGCGCGATCCATCGCAGTGATCAGGACACGGCCATTATCGACCACGACCACGATATTTTCGCAGCCCTGCACCGTTACATCCGTCCCGTCGCTGTCGATGGCTACATTATGACAATCCACCAGCTTCGCCGGACCCGAAACGGAATTGCCCGCATCGTCGTGAGGGCGCGCCTCGTGAAGCGCTCGCCAGTTTCCAATATCCGACCATCCCATGGAAACGGGCACCATTGCGGCGCGCTGAGTATTTTCCATCACTGCGTAATCGATACTCTCGCCGGTGATGGCCTTGAAGGCATCGGCATCCGGTAATATTAGATGATCTTCGCGGCGCGCACCAGCGGCAGCCTGCTGGGCGAGTGATGCCATGCCGGGGCGCAAATCGCGCAATTCGTCGAGCAGATGTCCTGCGCGGAAAGCGAAAATACCGCCGTTCCAGCTGAACCCGCCATCCACAATGAACGCCTCGGCCAATGCAGCGTCTGGTTTCTCCACGAACCGCTTCACGGTATAGCCGCCCGGCACCGCTTCGCCCTGTTGGATATAGCCATAACCTGTTTCGGGCGCGGTCGGTTCGATCCCGAACGCAACCAGATAGTCCTCACCCGCCAACTGGGCAGCGGTGGCGGCGGCATCGCGAAAGGCGTTTGCATCGGCGATGTGATGGTCGCTGGGACAGACCAGCATGATGGCTTCGGGCGGCAACAATGCGGCGGCCAAAGCGATAGCGGGCGCGGTGTTGCGCCCTTCGGGCTCCACCACGATCCGCGCTTCTTCGCCATGGTCACCCCATTGCCCCTCGATCAGCGCGACATGGTCGGCACCCGCCACAATTATCGGCGGCGCAAACGGTCCAGGCGCGGTACAGCGGTCAAGCGTGCGCTGGAAGAGGCTACGGCTTCCAAGCAACGGCAGGAAGGGCTTGGGCCGGTTCTTGCGGCTCCGCGGCCACAAGCGCGTACCATGGCCGCCGCACAGGATGACGGGATGAATAGAGGTCATTGTGCGCAGTAAATACCACGCGGCTGTTGCCGACAAGTTACCGGGCCAATGCAATTTCCACCGGCGACCACATGGACGCCATAACCGGCAGCACGATCAGAACCAGCGCTGTTGCCAATAAAACGGCGCGGCGATCGGATTGCCATTGCTGTCGCTTGCCGGTTTGAAGCGCAGGCGATCCACCACCAGCTGGCAGGTTAGCCGATCTGCCTCGGGATCGGGACTTGCGCGAAAGATGCTGCAATTGGACGCTCGCCCATCCACGCCCACCGTCACTTTCACGGTAACCTTGTTGCCGCGCCGGGCCTGCCTTCCGCCTTCCGGAATGGGATAATCGCGCACGTTGTCGATCCCGCCCGAGATATGTTGGGGCTTGGTGACTGCAACCGGCGGGCGGGCATTGCCGGCCCCGTCACCGCCCTGCCCGCCGCCGGTACCAAGGCCCGTCCCAGCCGCGCCGGTTCCGCTACCCTGATCGGCCGCACCCGACGTATCTGCGGTGCCGGTGGAAGTCGCCTTGGGCATGGGCTTGGACGGCTTGATCACTACCTTTGGTTCGGGAGCGGCGACGGGCTTGGCCACAGCCTCGCGGCCGGGATCACCTTGCGCACCCTCGTCCGGTTCCGGCTCCACTTCGGGTGGTGGTGGCACTTCTTCCTCGGGGGCAGTGATATTGACTGTGAAGGCGGAGACCACGGAGCGCTCGACGGAGCCAGTCATTTCCGGCGCAAAGGCTTTCGCCAGTCCGTACATCGCCAGAATATGCAGCAATATGATCGCCGTTATGGTGAGCGGGCGCGGCTTTTGCCGGATGGTGGAATAACTGCCTTCACGCGCCATGGCTGTAACAAACCCTTAACCGGACCATAGGTCCTGATACTACCTGCGCCCGGATCGCGCGCCGGCTCTCTATAACCTTCACAGAAGGGATATGCGATGCAGGCGGGCAAGGAAATGGGCAGCAAGGCTGGACGCGGGATATCCGCGCCGATCGCGCTGTCTGCCCCTAAGCTGGCAGCGGCGGCGCTGGCGGGCGGTGCCGTGTTCGGTCTGCTGGCCTATCTTGGGATCGATCTCACTCGCGGCGAGGGCCGGTTCGCAGCCGTATGGCTACCCAATGCGATTGCCGTGGCGTTCCTGTTGCGTGTGCGCCTGAAGGGAGAGAACATATTTCTGGCCGCGCTATGGCTGGGTAATGTCTCGGCAAACCTTGTTGTGGGCGACAGTATATACCGGGCGGCCGGACTGGCCAGTTGCAATTCGGTGGAAATTATCGTCGCCCTGGCCCTGACCCGGCGCGTTATTTCTGCACGACCGGATATGCGGCAGATTGGCGACCTGGCCTGGTTCTCCTTGGCAGCCGGTATCGTGGCACCGATGATTTCGGCAACCCTGGCGACGATGGTGCTCGCCTCCGGTGCGGGCGTGAATCTTGGCAATTGGGCACGATGGGCGCTGGCTGACGGGTTAGGGATGATCGTCATCGCCCCCACAATTCTCGTAATAGGTGACGCGCTCCGCCATCCTCGAATACCTTCGCCGGGACGGATGATCGAATGGGCCGTCATAACGCTGGCTGGAATTTTGGTTACCTGCGCGGTTTTCTTCCAATCTACCTATCCATTGTTGTTCCTGATCGGTCCGGTCATGCTGGCCCATGCTTTCCGGCTCGGAGTTCTGGGTACGGCGTTCGCGATTATCAACGTGGCCGTCATCGCCAGTCTGGCGACAGTGTACGGCTATGGGCCGATTACTCTGGTCGAGGACTCCCTTGGATCGCAATTGCTGACCTTGCAGGGGTTTGTTGCGTCGAGCTTCCTTGTCGGCCTGCCGGTTGCCGCGGTCCTGCATCGCCGCCGCGCGATTTTGAAGGATTTGCGCGACCGCGAAGCATTGCTGTCCATGCTGACCGACAATATCACCGATGCCGTAATCAGGTACGATAGCAATCGCATCGCCACCTATGCTTCCCCGTCTGCCCGCGACGTTCTCGGGCGCGATCCCGAAGACCTTCTCGACAAGACCGCCAATGGCGATGTGCACGAGGATTCCCACGGGGCGATCTCGGATGTGCTGGAACGGCTGTACTCGGGTGAAGTAGAAACAGAACGCTTTACCTTTCGCCGGCTCATGGATGGTGCGGATGGAAAGCCGCAATGGCTGGAGGCCGACTGCGCCACCACACTCGATGCCGACACGGGCAAGGTTTCCGGTCTGGTCGTATCAGCCCGCAACGTGACGCACCGCGTGGAACTGGAAGCGCAATTGATCCGCGCACGCCGCCATGCCGAAAACGCAGCGCAATCCAAATCACAGTTCCTGGCCAATATGAGCCACGAAATCCGCACGCCTATGAACGGCGTACTAGGGTTTGCCGATCTGTTGCTGAAAAGCGATCTCGGCACCAAGGAACAGGAATATGCGGACCTGATCTTTGAAAGCGGTAACACCATGATGGCGCTGCTCAACGATATCCTCGATGTATCGAAAATCGAAGCCGGTCAGATCGTGATTACCGATGCGGCTGTCGATCTGGAACATCTGCTCGACGGCTGTCTCAAGCTTCATACGGCAAATGCGCGCAGCAAGGGGCTGGAGCTGATACTGGATTGGGACAGTTCGCTGCCCCCTCGCATCACAACCGATCCGCTGCGCCTGCGCCAGATCGTCCTCAACCTGCTTGGCAACGCGATCAAGTTTACGGAGAAGGGCCGGGTCGTGCTGTCTGCGCGACCGCAGGATCAGCTGCTGACGATCAAAGTGACCGATAGCGGTATCGGAATTCCCGAAGACAGGCTGGACGATATCTTCCGCCCGTTCGAACAGGCCGACGGGGCCACCTCGCGCCGGTATGGCGGGACCGGTCTTGGCCTCACCATCAGCCGTCAGCTGGCCGGTCTGCTCGGCGGAACGCTGGATGCTGAAAGCCGCAATGGCAGGGGTTCGGTTTTCGCCCTCACCCTGCCCTTGGTCGAGGCCGATACAGGCGCTGCAATGCTCGGGGCCGACGCACCAACGCATCAGGCCGACACCGTGCGTGGCGACGTGATCCCGACCCCCGGAGACGAGCCGTATATGGACGAGAATACCATGCCGCGTGCCAACATTCTGCTGGCCGAAGATCATGACATCAACCGGATGCTGGTCTGCGCCATGCTGGAACGGTGCGGGCAGTATGTGACCATCGCGGAGAACGGCAATCAGGCCATTGCCGCGATTGCCGATGCGCGCGGCGCAGGCGAGCCATTCGATCTGGTGCTGATGGATATCCAGATGCCCGAATGCGATGGTTACGATGCCACACGCGCCATTCGCGCGGCTGGCATCTCACCGCAGGAATTGCCGATCATCGCCCTCACCGCCAACGCCTTTCCGGAAGATGTGGCTGCGACCAAGGCTGTCGGAATGCAGGCTCATCTGGCAAAGCCGCTGGTCTTTCAAGATCTTGTCACCACCCTCCAGCGCTGGTTGCCGACCCGCATCATCGAAGAGGCCGAGTTGCCGCGAAGGCGCTACGACGACTTACCGATCCCTGCCGTAAAGCACGGGCCAGGCAACCTGTCGCAGCCGAACAGCGGTAACCCGCCGCTCTCCACCAAGCCAAAATCTGGCGGGCACTCGCCAGCTGGACCGGCTGCGCATGATGCTTTGCAGGAAAAGTGGCACCAGCGGCGCGCCGAAGCCCTGGACGCGGTGGCCGACGCCATCCGCACAGGAACATTGGAAGGCGTCGATCTCGATGCGCTCGCATCGACCATTCACAAGTTGGCAGGGACCGCAGGAATGTTCGGCGAAACCGAGCTGGGAGAGAAAGCGGCTGCGCTGGAGCGTGCCCTGCGCGCGCAGGTATCGGGGCAGGTTCGCCGGCAATTGGCCGAAGAACTGCTGCAAGCCGCCTGACACCATCTACGGCCAGTATGTCTGCCCCTGTCAGCCAAGCCCCGTCAGTCAAGCCCCATCAGTCAGACTAGCCCAATTTCGCGCAGGCGCTTGGCCAGAAAGTCATGCGCGGTGATCGGCTTGGCGAGCCGGTCCCCCGGCGCAACGCATTGCGGCAGGGCTTCGATCAGAAAGTCGGGGCGGAAATGCAAGAAAAACGGCATGGAATAGCGTGACCGCCGCGCCGCTGCTCCTCCGGGATTGACTACGCGGTGCCGGGTCGAGCGCAGGCGACCATTGGTGAGCCGTTCCAGCATATCACCGATATTCACAACCAGCGCCCCGGCTGGCGGGTTCACAGCGAGCCATTCGCCGTCCTTTGTCTGAAGTTCCAACCCGGCCTCCTGCGCCCCCAGCAGCAAAGTGATGGTGTTGATATCCCCATGCGCCGCCGCGCGCACAGCACCGGCAGGCAGGTCATCGGGCAAAGGAGGATAATGCAACACGCGTAGCACGGAATTGCCATCGCGTACCGGATCTTCGAACCAGCTTTGCGGCAAACCCAGATGGATCGCGATGGCAGCCAGTATGCGCGCCCCTGCCGCCTCGAATGCGGTGTAAAGGGCGCGGAATGTTGCGGCGAATTCGGGCAGTTGTTCAGGCCAGACGTTTTCCGGCATTCCCCACGCGAGCGGATGGTTTGCGCCCAACTCTCGTCCGATATGCCAGAATTCTTTCAAGTCATGGACCCGCGCGTCCTTCGCCTTTTCGGTACCGAACGGGGTATAGCCCCGGGCCCCGCCCGTTCCGGGGCGATGGCCGGACATCTTTTCGCTTTCGGACAAGGCGAACAAATCTTGAGCCAGCTGTTCCGCCCGTGCGATCAGGCCTGCATCTATGGCGTGATCCTCGACCACTGCGAAACCGGTTTCGGCGAAACCCTGCCCCAGCGTGGCCGCCAGTTCCGCAAGTGGCCGCTCCAGCGAAACCGTAGCGATCCGGATGTCGGCGCCAGTCATCGCCTTGTCAGCAGCAGCATTAGTCACCAGTCTTGTCGCGAATGTTCTGAATCAGAACCGGGTCGAGATCGTCGCCATGCAGCACACTGACGTCGCCGGTCGTTTCCAATACAACCGCCTGTACCTTCGCGAAATCGAGCACATTTGCCTCGCGCAGTTTTGCAATCAGGTCGGACCGTGCAACCCGCGTAATTTCCAGCGCCTTTTCGCAAATTTCTCCGTTTTTCATCAGCAGGATTGGCTCGTTCTGAATTGCGGTCTCGAATGCGTCCGAATTCTTGCGGAGCCGGGCGACGACATGCTGAAACAGAAATAGGCCCGCCATAGCAGCGGCAACCTGCGCCACCGTGGACCATTTCGTGGCCTGCGCCGCACCCGCGACGAGCGAACCCATCGCCACCGTCATGATGAAATCGAAATTGGTCATTTTCGACAGCGAGCGAAGGCCGTTTATGCGCACCAAACCCACCACCCAAAGCATGGCGATGCTTCCCAGGATCAGTCCGCGCAAGATGGCGTCGATTATCGTATTGTCGGGATAGAAGATGGCTGTCGCCCTTTCCTGGCCCGCTTTCAGGGCTATCGTTCAAACGTATCATGCCAGATGCGCGGCACACACCCTGCATTTGTGTCCGTAACAAATGATCAGAGGTAGCTGCCATCCTGATAGATCAGCGGACTTATGGTTTCCGCCACCCGCACCGCTTCTATCCCTGCAATCACGACCGTGTGCGTGCCATATGGCACCAGCTTTGCCACCCGGCAGGTAAGGTTCGCCTGCGCTTCTTCCAACCATGGCAGGCCATGATCGTCTTCACCCCACCTGCCGACAGTAAAGCGGTCCTCATGCCGCATCGCGCCGCCGAACGCGATCGAGATGTCCCGCTGGTGGTCGGACAGAAGGTT
This sequence comes from Alteripontixanthobacter maritimus, assembly GCF_003340475.1. Classification (NCBI taxonomy): domain Bacteria; kingdom Pseudomonadati; phylum Pseudomonadota; class Alphaproteobacteria; order Sphingomonadales; family Erythrobacteraceae; genus Alteripontixanthobacter; species Alteripontixanthobacter maritimus. Next base: position 1,831,904 of record NZ_QBKA01000002.1, read on the forward strand.
CACTGCAAACAGCTCGTCCTGTGCCATCCTTGCGTGGAACGAGTTGGACCGGTTCACGCACAATAGCAGCGTGGGCGGATCCATCGTCAGCGAGGTGATCGATGTGGCCGCCATTCCGACTGCCCCCTGCGGCGAATGCGCGGTCACCACTCCGACAGCGGAAGATAACCGCCGCATGGCCGAACGGAACCCCGTCTGCAGCGGGGAGGACAGCGTAGGCCCGCCTTCAGCCATGACAGGCTCGATCGTGGTGGCAAAGCAGCATTGCCTCCCGATACCCCGCCGCGACGCCAGCGCCAATGTCTTTGTTGCTGGTTTGGCTACACCGCTTAAACAAAAGCTAAAACAGGAACGGCAAACATCACAGTTGCGTAGATATTGTGACGCGGGCGATCCAGCTCGCGGCTGTAGGCGTTAATCGATGCAAGTTATGGGTATCGCCCTTGGTGGGTGTGTAGCAAGCTGTCCGCGATATGGAATTACCGAAGATACGGGGGGTCACATCACCTACTTGCTGGGCGTGATGCAAGCGCTGGCGTCCCGTGCGGATATTCAGTCAGCTGAAATTGTTACCCGGCTCTTCGATGCACCGGATTTGGGCGCAGCACATGCGATGCCAATCGAAATTGTTACCGACAAACTGCGGATAACCCGGATCGATAGCGGCAATCGCCAGTATCTCGGGAAAGAAGCGCTGTCTGCCGATCGCCCCGCCTTCATCTCGGCCTTGCTGGCGGAACTTCGGTCCCGCGAGAAACTGCCGGATGTTATTCACGCGCACTTTGCCGACGCTGCCGATGTGGCTCTCGCGGTTCGCGATGCATTGGGGATACCGTTTATTTACACACCGCATTCGCTCGGCCGGGACAAGTTGAGCGCCATCGGCGGAGATAGCCAAGAGCTTGCAGCGCGGATCACCGAAGAGGACAATGCCATTGGGCGCGCTGACGCGGTCATTGGATCATCGCGCGACGAATGCGAACGACAGCTTGCCGCCTATCCATCGGCGCGCGAAGAAACGATCAGGCGCGTATGTCCCGGGATCGACCAGACAGCCGCTAGCGAAAGCGATATTGCTGCGGCGCGGGCATTGGTGGCCCCTTTCCTGCGCCATCCGGAGCGGCCGACAATTCTCGCTATCGCGCGGCCGGTGGCGAAGAAGAACCTCATTTCCCTGGTCGATGCATTCGGCAAGCACCCAACGTTGCGCGACCGGGCAAACCTCGTCCTGCTAGCGGGGAAGCGAAGCTCGATCGATACCGGCGAGGACGAACAGGTTCGTGTCATCCGCCAACTGACGGACGCTATCGATAAATACGATCTGCACGGACACGTCGCGTACCCACGCAGCCACGACCAGTCGTCCGTCCGTGGGTTGTATGGGCTGGCGCAGGAAAGCGGGGGAGTGTTCGTCAATCCCGCGCTGACCGAACCGTTCGGCCTGACGATCCTGGAAGCCGCCGTGCACGGGGTTCCGGTCGTGGCGACCTGTCATGGCGGCCCAGTCGATATCGTGGATGAACTGCAGCACGGGGTGCTGGTCGAACCTACGGACCCGTCCTCTATTGCCGCTGCCATCGTCAACTTGCTGGATGACCGGGCGAAATGGACATTAGCGTCGCAAAACGGCCGCAGGAATATTAAGAATATCCGCTGGGACAGTTATGCCGCACAATTCAGGCGCATTGCCGCCTCGCTAGTTTCGCGCAAGACCGCATCGGTATCGCCGATCCGCAAAGTGCCTGCGGCAACTGCTCCGCGCACCTTGGTGCTATGCGATATCGACAACACGCTGACCGGGTGTCGGCCTTCGGCTGATCGCCTGACGCGCTTCCTGAATGTCCAGCGCGATATGGTGTTTGGAATTGCTACCGGCCGGTCCCTGATCGAGGCGCGGCGCATTTTGGCCGATTGGAACCTGCCCGAACCGCAGGTGCTGGTCACCTCTGTCGGAACTGAAATTCGTCACGCCGGAACTGCGGGGCTGAAGCGTGACGACAGCTTTAGCCAGTCCATTGCGTCCGGCTGGGATGTAGCGGGAGTAGAGCAGGTCATGGAAGCGTTCCCGCAGGCCATACCGCAGGCAGGTGTCGAACAGCGACAGTTCAAGCGCAGTTACTTTCTTCATGAAGCCGCTCTTGTCGGCCGCATTCGGGAAGCCTTGCGGGATGGCGGCGTAGCGGCCCGCGTTGTGTTCAGCCATGATCGGCTGCTCGACATACTACCTGCCAAAGCCGGTAAGGGCGCTGCGATGCGGCACGTCGCACGGCGGCTTTCCATACCGCTCGACCGGGTTATCGTCGCAGGTGATAGCGGGAACGACACCGATATGCTGACCGCTTGTCCCAATGCGATCGTGGTCGCAAATTGCGAAGCCGAGCTGCGCGAACTCGCTGGGCAAGACGGTCCTTACATGGCCCGTCGAAGCTATGCCGCAGGGGTCCTGGAAGGCCTCATCGCTTATCGCCGAAAGATCCAGAAAACCATGGCAGAAGCAGCATGAACGATACCGGTAACGCGCGCGCGAATGGACCGATCGGCTATTTCGTCCATCATCAGGGCCGCGGCCATGCCGAACGCGCAGCAGCTATCGCGAACGCGCTGGCGGATACACGCAAAGTGCAGCTGTTCTGCGCGCGCGATGACATTTTTCCGGACCTGGACGATCGCATCGGGTTGTCTGTCATCCCGTCCTTGTTCGAAGCGGACGATAATGCGTCGCCCGTTCCCCCCGCTCTCGCAAATGCCGAGACGCCCGATACCCTGCACTGTGCGCCAGTAGGTTGGCTCAGCATCACTCATGCCACCGGTGCGATCATGCAATGGTTTGTCGAAGCGTCTCCGGCACTGTTCATTACAGATGTGTCCGCCGAACTGGCTCAACTCGCCCGAATCGCATCGGTCCCGCACATGGCGGTGCTGCAACATGGCGAGCGTGACGATCCCGGACATATCGCAGCCTATCGCGGTGCGATGGCGTTGTTTGCACCTTATGCCCGTTCGCTGGAGCAAGCGGATCGGCCGGGCTGGATGACGCGCAAGACCATTTATGCGCCCGGCATCGGGGTGGATTGCGCGTCGCTTCCCGAGCGCGACGTTGCCCGTGCGAAGCTCGGCATTCCCGCGGACATCGACCTTGTCATCGTTATCGGCGGTGGTGGCGGTACGGGTTTGCCATCTGCTCCATTAACGCTTGGCGCACGGGACGAGCCCGACAGCCAATGGGTCACATTGGGCAAGATGCAAACCGAATGGCACGAAACGCCGCCAGGTAATCTGCGTCATCTCGGCTGGGTCGACAACCCGCAGGACTGGATTGCTGCGGCTGACAGGTTGGTATCGAGTTGCGGCAACACGACGGTTCATATGGCGGCTGCTGCCGGGAAGCCGTGGGTGGTGGTACCGGAATGGCGTTATTTTGCAGAACAATCAGCAAAAGCCGAAGCGCTGGATACTGCCGGCGTCGCTGCGATGGCTCGGCAATGGCCGGGCAGCGCAGCGGCGTGGCGCAAGCTCTGGCACGCCGCCGCAGCGCTCGATCCGGCCGAGCAGAAGGTGTTGGTCGATCCGAACGCTGCACCGCGCGCGGCCAAGGCCGTTGATACGCTTGTCAATCGCCTGTGGTCGCCAACGGCCAACGACAGCGTACTGACATCAGGAGTTTCAGCATGACGACATCGGTTTGCACACTCGCTTTCGGGCGCGATGAACATTTGACCAATCTCGTGCGTGGGCTTGCCCAGTCTACAGTGCATCCGGACGAGTTGGTAATCGCCGTAATGCAGGAGAACCGGTACGATCTGCCCGATTGCGATTTTCCCGTACGACAGATCATGATGGGCTCGTCGGGCATACCATTGGCTGAAGCACGCAATGTTGCCGCTGCTGAAGCCATCGGCGACTTGCTGATATATCTGGATGTAGACTGCATTCCCAACCCCGATTTGGTCGGTGATTACATCGACGCAGCCAAGACCGGCGACGGTGTGTTTATGGGCGAGGTAGCCTACTTGCCATCCGGCGCGACCGCAAGTGTCAGCGCTGCAGATAATGGGTTCGACTACGCCGCCTTCGACCGGGTAGGAGTGCGCCATTCCGAACGGCGCGGACCACCCGAGGGACAGATCGATCGCTGTTCCGACTACCGCTGTTTCTGGTCGTTGAACTTCGCGATCAGCGCCGAGGATTTCGCAGCTACTGGCGGGTTCGATGAGAACTATGTCGGCTATGGCGGCGAAGACACCGATTTCGGCCGGGTGGTGGCTACATCAGGATTGCCGATCTGGTGGGTCCGCGGGGCAAAGGCCTATCACCAATACCATCCGCATCACATGCCGCCGGTGCACCACATCGATAGCGTTCTCGCCAATGTTCATCGCTTCGTCGAGAAGTGGGGCGAGGAAACGATGGATCACTGGCTGAAGGCGTTCTCACTGATGGGACTGGCCGAACGAAGCGAAGCGGGCTGGCGAAAACTGCGCGACCCCAATGAGGCGGACCTCGCTTTGACCAGGCAGCAGTCGCACCAGCCCTATGCGAGCAGTGCGACGGTGCTAGAAGTGCTGGAAGCCGAAGCTGTTGGAGCGACAGGGACAACAGCTGCAGGCCGGGCGATGCGCGCTGCACCGGAGATCGCTGCCTCGTAGCGAGCTTCATACCCGTCAAGCATCTGATCGACCGAAAAGTGTTTCGCGATCCGGTCGCGGCACGATGCGCCATCCAGAAACTGGGCTTTCGACATGGCTCGCGCCAGTGCTGAAACGTCGCCAGCAGGCACCAGCTGGCCGCATGAGCCAAGCACTTCGCGCATCGCGCCCCGGTCGAATGCGATAACCGGCACACCTGCCACCATCGCTTCGGCGGCTACGAGCCCGAAAGGCTCGTCCCACATGGGTGTAACCACAGCTGCCAGCGCGTGGGCGACCTTGTGTCGTAAAGCGGTTCCCGACATGTGGCCACAATAGCGGATCCGGTCGTTCAGATATGGCGTAACGAATTCGTTGAAATATAGCTCGTCTTCGACGGTGCCGACAATGTCTAGCGAGGCTTGCGCGATCCGGGCGGCCGCCACGGTTTCGCGTAAGCCCTTGGTAGGGGTGATCCGGCCAAACCAGACCAGTCGCTCGCCGCGTTGATCGGCCACCGGCCAGTCGTTCAGATCGATCCCGTTATGCACCACTTTCATATTCGATCCGCGAACTGCATCCCACATCGCGAGCTGCTGCCGGGAGGTGACTGTGAATTGCTGTGACAGGTCGCCATGACTGCGGCCAACCGCGTCGCGCATCATGCTGAACGGCGGCACATGCTGGGACGTAACCATCGCCCGCCCCGACTTGCGCGCCCAGTCCAACACTGGCGTAAACAGCGAGTTGTTGTGCACGACATCATATCGACCCCCATCGATAGCCCGCCAAGCTTTAGCAAAAGCTTGCTGCTGGTAGGCACGCAGTTCATCGCTACCTTGCCATGTATCGTAGGGAAGCACGTTCTCACAGGGGTGCGGGCAGGTGTGAACCGTATCTGGAAGGTCGGAACCACCCGCAGCAAACAGTGTCACGGCGTGACCCCTGCGACGCAGCGCGGTAACCAGTTGATGACAATGAGCCTCCATCCCGCCCATGAACGGTTCCGCGATCGCGTGGCGAATATGCGCCAGAACGGCAATTTTCATGTAACAAAACTTCCGAAGAAAGATGCTGGGAATTGGCAGCGATCAGGCGAACCGACCTCGATCCGCTTTGCGTCGGTCGAACCAACCGTAAATCAACGGAAGACAATGTTGCACGTTCCTATTGTAACGAATGTTAACCGCTTGACGTGGAACCGGTTTGTGGTGAAGCTGTTCGCAATACGGGAGCGTGCGGAACGTACCTCTCGGTAGGAGTGAATGTTTCTCATGCCCGACGCTGACTATCCACTGACAGGCCGTTTTCTACAAAGCCGTCTGCGACATGCAATGACCGACCATGAAAAGAGTGTTCTGGAAGGTCTTATAGACCGGACGGTTACTTTTGCCGGCGAAACGGTTGTCGTAAAACGCGGCGAATACATGAACCATTCGATGTTGCTGATCGAAGGGTTCATGCTCCGCACGATCGAGGCCGACGGGAAAGAAGCGATCGTAGGGCTGCAGGTGCCGGGCGATTTTGTCGATTTACACGCCTTCGCTCTGAAGCGGCTGGACCATGATTTAAAAGCTGTTGGGCGCGTGACGGTAGGTTATGTTCCGCACGAGCGCCTGCAACAGGTCATGCTGGAGGAGCCGCATCTGGCGCGTTTGTTCTGGTTCTCGACCTTGCTGGACGCTTCCATTCATCGCGAATGGATTCGCAAGGTCGGGCAGCTGCGGGCGATGGGGAAAGTCGCGCATTTTATCTGTGAAATCTGGTACCGCCTGCGGATGGTCGAGCTGGGCAAGGAAGCAGGGTTTCAGACGCCGTTTTCCCAAATCCATCTGGCCAATATGTGCGGTATGTCGACCATCCATGTCAGCCGCACGATGAAGGATCTGCGCGAAGCTGGTATGATGGAGTTTCGCCGCGGTCGGGTAATCATACACGATGGTGAAAAGCTGAAAAAAATCGCCAGTTTCGATCCCGCCTATTTGTACGGTGAAGGCGGTCTGGAAGTTGGCCATGCGCTCGACTTAGGGGCGGACGAGCGCGCTTTGGCGAAGTGATGACGGTAACCCAGGCGGAAGGTGGGCCGGGCGCGTGTTGTCTCAACTTCGGGAGCAAATCCACGCGCGTGGTGCACTTAGTGGCAATAATGGCGGAGACGGAGGGATTCGAACCCTCGATAGGTTGCCCTATACACGCTTTCCAAGCGAGCGCGATCGACCACTCTGCCACGTCTCCGCATCGCCTTAAAACCGAAGTCTTCGAGCGAAGCCGCGCGTCTAGCGGCGGCGGGGGGCTTTCGCAAGGTGCAATCCCGTGCCAAACCCGCGGCCATGATGAAATTTATCCCAATGGTCGCCGCCGCCCTCACTCTTACCGCATCAGCACAAGCGCAGGAACCGGGTGCCGCTCCCTCCCCCAACCAGATCGTCGCCAGCGCGTCTGCCGATGAATGGATCACCATTTCGGCGGAAGACCTGCTGGTGATGATGCTAGCGCCGGATCGGGATGGCAACCCGCGCGAGGTGGTGCTGCAGCTGATGCCTGCGCCATTTTCGCAAGGCTGGGTGGAAAACATCCGCCTGTTCGCCCGGAGCGGGTGGTACGACAATATCAGCGTCAACAGGGTGCAGGACAATTACGTCGTCCAGTGGGGCGATCCGAATTACGACAACCCCGAGACGGAGGGTAAGGCGAAGCCGCTGCCCGAGGGGCTGCGGGTGATGGAGGAAGCGGACTATACGACGACGACTGTCGATGTGACGCTCATTCATAATGGAATGGAGCTTACCGAGGACAATCGGGTCCAGTTTGCGGCAATGGATTGGTCCCAAACAGAGGATCCAGACTTTCATAACGTGAGCCCTGATGTACGAACAACGCAAACCACCCACACATTCGCTGGATGGCATCAACGTGACAGCTACTCCCAGTGGGTTGAATTCTTTCAAAGCTGGCCGGTCAGTTCAGAAGGAGAGACCGGAGACGCTCCGTGGTGGCCCATCCACTGCTACGGCATGGTCGGCGTAGGCCGCGGCTACTCCCCTGATACTGGCTCCGGTGCGGAGCTTTACACCGTCATCGGCCATGCGCCGCGCCATCTCGATCGCAACATTGCGCTGGTGGGCCGGGTGATCGAGGGGATGGAGCATCTTTCCAGCCTGCCGCGCGGCAAGGGCGATCTCGGGTTCTATACCGACCCATCCAGACGAACCGCCATCCAGACCGTGCGCGTGGCCAGCGACCTGCCTCAGGCCGAACAGCCGCAATTCGAGTTCCTCTCAACTGAAAGCGAGACCTTCGCACAATATGCCGAGGCACGCGCGAACCGGCGCGATCCTTTCTTCATCGTGCCCGCAGGCGGCGCGGATATCTGCAATATCCCGGTGCCGGTGCGGCGAACCGCGACGCAATAACGGAACTAAATTCGCTCCGCCTGCGCCACCGCATCGCTCGCCCGCAATGCGCTGAGGATGCGGGTGAGGTGGGCGAGGTCTTTCACGTCCAGCCCCACTTCGTACATCTGGAACGGCTTGTCGTGCTGCACCTGTTCCAATGTCATCACATTGGCGTGGTTCTGCGCAAACAGCACCGCCATCTCGGCCAGCGTGCCGGGGCGGTCGTACAAGGTCACGCGCATCCGCCCGGTCGCGCCATGGGATCGTTTGCCCCATGACAGGTCCAGCCAGTCGGTATCGATGCCGGTGGCCAGTTCGATGCAGTCGATAGTGTGGACTTCCACCCCCTCGCCCGATTTCCTGAGACCCACGATTCGATCCCCCGGTACCGGATGGCAGCATTTGGCCAGCGCGAACCCCACACCCGCCGTCAGCCCGCGAATTGAGATCGTCTTCTCCTGCGTAGGCCAGTCTTCCTGAGTATCGAAAGCCGCCGTGCACCCGGGGACCAGCGCTTCCATCACCTCGCGGTCGTCTATCTTGGCCGCACCAATGGCATACATGAGCGCCTCTTCATCGGCCATTTCCAGCCGCTTCACGGCGTCCTTCGTGGCTTTCTTGCCGATGCGCGCTGGCAAGCGGACTGCGATATCATCGAACAGCTTGCGCCCCAGTTCGGCCACTTCGGCGCGTTCCTTCAGCCGCACACTGCGCCGGATAGCCGCCCGCGCCTTGCCTGTTACCACGAAGCCCAGCCAGGCGAGCTGCGGTTCCGCTTTCTTCGCCTTGATGATCTCCACCACGTCGCCATTGCTGAGCGGCGTGCGCAGCGGCATGTGCCGGCCGTTGATCTTCGCGCCCACCGTCTGCGCACCCAGATCGGTATGCACGGCGAAGGCGAAGTCGACCGGGCTGGACCCCTTGGGCAACTGGAACAGCGCACCTTTGGGCGTGAACGCGAATATCCGGTCCTGGTAAATCGCCATACGCGTATGTTCGAGCAGTTCTTCGGAATCGTGGCTGGCATCCACGATTTCGATGAGATCGCGCAGCCAGCCCACCTGCCCATCGGGCCTGTCGCCCTGCTTGTAAGCCCAGTGCGCCGCCAGCCCGAATTCGTTGGTGCGGTGCATGTCCCGGGTGCGGATCTGCACTTCGACCCGCATGGAGTTTTCGTAGATCAATGAGGTGTGGAGCGACTTGTAGCCATTGTTCTTGGGCGTGGAGAGGTAGTCCTTGAACTTGCCGGGAATGAATTGCCATGTGGTATGCAGGATACCCATCGCGCGATAGCAATCGGCCTCGTCTTCGCAGATTACGCGAAACGCCATGATGTCGGTGATCTGTTCGAAGCTGACGTGGCGTTCGGCCATCTTTCGCCAGATGGAAAACGGGTGTTTCTCGCGCCCCGACACTTCCACGGCCAGTCCGGCGCCTGCCAGCGCCTGCTTCATGGCAAATGCAATGGCATCCACCTGCCCGCCATCCTGTTTGCGGATATCGGCCAGGCGGTCGGTAATGAGATTGAACGCTTCGGGCTCCAGCTGTTCGAAGGCGAGCATCTGCATCTCGCGCATATATTCGTACATCCCCACGCGCTCTGCCAGCGGGGCGTAAATATCCATCGTCTCGCGCGCGATGCGCTGGCGTTTTTCCGGCGATTTGATGAAGTGAAGCGTGCGCATATTGTGCAGCCGGTCGGCCAGCTTCACCAGCAGGACACGAATGTCCTCGCTCATCGCGAGCAGGAACTTGCGTAGGTTTTCAGCTGCCCGGTCATCCTCGGGCATGGCGTCGATCTTACTGAGCTTGGTAACGCCATCGACCAGCCGGGCCACCTCGGGGCCGAAATTCTCCTCGATATCGTCGATCGTGGCGAGCGTATCTTCCACCGTATCGTGCAACAGCGCGGTAGCGATGGTTTCCTGATCCAGCTTCAGGTCGGTCATCAGCCCTGCGACTTCGACCGGATGGCTGAAATAGGGATCGCCGCTGGCACGTTTCTGACTACCGTGTTTCTGCACGGTATAGACATACGCCCGGTTGAGCATCGCCTCATCCGCGTCCGGGTCGTACGCCTTGACCCGCTCCACCAGTTCATATTGCCTCAGCATCGCCGCGCATCATGTGCGCAGGGATCGGGAGACGGCAAGGGAAAAGCGCGCGGGTTCGATTGGCAGGGCGCGCCTGGCCCCTAACTAAGCAGCCTTGCTCCCGGCTTGCTGCGTCTCCTGATATTTATCGAGTGCACCGCGTATCTGCAGGATCGCTTCTCGCGCATTAAGCTCTGCCAGATACGGAATTTCGCTAAGCGACGCTCTGATCGCTTCCGGGGTTTCCGATCCATCGGTCATCGAAACCATGCCCCATTCGGAAAAGATGCGGGTAGGTACGGCTCCCAGATCGATCAGGTTTACCTGCCGATGCCGGAAATCGCCGCAGATACGCTCGAATATCTCTTCCAGCGCTTCTCCGGGACCCTCCAGCACCTGAATGAACTGCCCTTGGACGAACAACATTACCCCTGTCAGGCCCTTGGCCGAATTACGTGCGGCTGACGCCTGGGCAAGCCTTCGAACCGAACTCTCCTGCTCGTATTCGGGTACCCCCAGCGCGGCGTGGCTGGTGTATAACAAACGTTGGAGCATGGACATTTTCCTCGGCTCAGGCTGCCGCATTGCGCGGCGCCTTGCTGTCGAACAGGGCGCAGATCTGTGTGTGCGGTACCGGATGGCTGAACAGGTAACCCTGCATGTTGCTGCATCCGTGTTTGGTGATGAAGTCGTGCTGCGCCGCCGTCTCAATGCCCTCTGCAGTAATCCGCATGTCCAAGCTCACGCCAAGCTGCGCGATGGCCCGCACAATCGACGCGCTGCCGGGATCGTCCGGCAGTTGCGCCACGAAACTACGATCGATCTTGATCCGGTCGATGGGAAACCGATGCAAATAGCTGAGCGAGGAATAGCCGGTCCCGAAATCGTCCAGCGAAATCCTCACACCCATGCCGCTGATCTGCTTGAGCATCTGCAGCGCCTCTTCGTCATTGCCCAACAACGCGGTTTCAGTGATTTCCAGCTCAAGGCGCGCTGGCGTAATGCCGGATTCCTCAAGCGCCTGGGTGACCGTCTGCGGAAGACGGGGGTCCATCAGCTGTACTGGTGAGACATTGACGGAAACCGCAACCTTGTCAGGCCATGAAGCCGCATCAATGCAGGCGCGGCGCAGCACTTGCGAACCGATGCGGGTTATCAGGCCCAGTTCTTCCGCCATGGGAATGAATTTCGATGGCGGGACATCGCCGCGATCCGAACAGTTCCAGCGTACCAGCGCCTCAGCCCCTGTGCATTCGCCGGATGCGGTGTCCATGACTGGTTGATAAACCACTGCGAAATCCTCGCGCATAACGGCGCGCCGCAGATCGGATTCCATCGCCCGCCGGTCCTCCAATTGCTCGATCAGAGCAGGGTCGAAGGTAAAGTGGCGGTTCCGGCCGCCACGCTTCGCTGTGTACAAAGCGACATCTGCGTGCTGGATCAGCGTGTCAGTGTCGCCGGCGTGTTCCGGCGCAAGCGCCAGTCCGACGCTACCGCCGATCTCGGCGATGCTGGAATTGATCACAAAGGGTCTGGAAAGCACTTCGACTATGCGCTGTGCAAGCGATTCTGCGGTTCCTGGACTGGTTATATCGCGCGCGATCACGGCGAATTCATCCCCGCCCAGACGGGCCACCAAATCGCCGCTTCGCACTGCGCGGCCGAGCCGTACCGCTACCCGCCGCAGCACCTCATCGCCGACGGGATGACCAAGCGTATCGTTAACGTGCTTGAACCGGTCGAGGTCGATCATGAGTAGCACAAACGGTTTGGCATGGCCGGTTCGCAAGGCGGCGCATTCCCTGGTCAACTGCTCCGTAAACGACCGGCGGTTCGCAAGCTGGGTCAGCGCGTCGTGCAGCGCCTGATGTCGCAGTTTGTCACGCGAATCCGTACGGGTGCGCGTTTCCACCAGATTGGTAGTGATGCCGGTACCCACGATCAGCAGTGCCACCATCGCCACCGCTGCCGCCATGGCGGTAAAGGCTTCGCTGTCCGCTCCGCTGGAAAAGCCGGCGATCGGCGTGACAACGAATGCTGCCATGCCGACAAAATGAAGGGTGACGATGGCCGCCACGAACAGCGCCGTCGCCTTCCACTGATGTCTGTCCGACGGTCGCCGCCGCAACTGGTCTATTGCTGCCACTGACAGCACGACCGATCCGATGATCGACGGCACCACATATTCCGGCAGCCAGCGCACCACGCCATCGACCCGGTAGGCAAACATTCCGACATAATGCATCGCCGCGATTGCCAGACCGATCGTACCGCCGCCGCAGATTGCTGCCAGGGTATTGCTGCGCAAGTTGGCCAGCGAGAGGCCGATACCACTGCCAATCACTGCGATGAGCGCGGATACGATCGTCAGCGTCGCGTCGAATGTGATCGGGACGCCGGGATTATATCCAAGCATGGCGATGAAATGGGTCGTCCAGATCGCAGAACCCGACGTGACCGCCGAAAGGAACAGCCAGTAGAACCGCGGCAACCCGCGTTCCGACAGCATCCGCGCGAACAGCTTGACCGATACGAACGCCCCGAACACGCACATTACCGCTGCCAGCAGGACGAGCATCAGATTGTGATCGTGAGCAAGGCAGGCAAATACACGCATGATAATCCGCTCGATAAGGTGCTGCGCGATGCATCACAGGAGGGACTATGCCTAGGCAAGCACAGTAAAAGCGTTGTGCAAATGCGATTAGGGGTTTTTGCGGGTCGTCAGCTCCACGTCGCTTCAGGCGGCAGGCTCATCAGGATGGCGTCGATATTGCCGCCGGTCTTCAGGCCGAACAGGGTGCCGCGATCATGCACCAGGTTGAATTCGGCATAGCGTCCGCGCCATTCCAGCTGGGTTGCCTTGTCGGCGGCGGTGTATTCATCGGCCACATGACGCCGCACGATGCGTGGATACACGCTGAGGAATGCTTCTCCTACATCGCGGGTGAAAGCGAAATTGCGCTCGAACGCAGCGTTCTCATCGAAACTCTCCTGTTCGGCAGCATCGTCATCCGGCGCGCTGCATTCCAGGTGATCGTAAAAGATACCTCCAACTCCGCGATGAACGCCGCGATGCGGGATGTAGAAATACTCATCCGCCCATTTCGAAAACCGATCGTAATAGGTGGGGTTGTGCGCCATACAGGCGGCGCGCAGGGCTGCGTGAAATTCGGCCGTATCTTCTTCATAGGGGATCGGCGGATTGAGGTCCGCCCCGCCCCCGAACCACGCCTTCCCGGTCACCAGGAAACGGGTGTTCATATGGACGGCGGGCACGTGAGGATTGGCCATATGCGCCACCAACGAGATACCGGTCGCGTTGAATTCGGGACTGTCCGCCGCGCCATGCATGGTGCGCGCGAATTCAGGTGCGAAGGCGCCGCGCACCGTGCTGACATTGACGCCGACCTTTTCGAACACCTTGCCCTTCATCACGCCGCGCACGCCGCCGCCAGGATCGGGGTTGCCCTCTTCCTCCCGGTCCCATTCGATAAATTCGAACGCGGCATTGCTACCTGCCTCGCGCTCGATCTGGACGAAGGCATCGCAGATTCTGTCACGCAAAGCTTCGAACCAATCCTTGGCGCGGATGGTATAGGGGGCCCAATCGGTCATCACGGATACCTTGCCAAAGCGCGAGAGTCCGGGCAATAGCTGGACTATGGTTCCCCTTTCGTTCGCTGGCGAGGAATTGATCCTCACGCGCAACCATGCGCTGTACTGGCCGGCGGAACGCGCGCTGCTGGTGGCGGACCTGCATCTGGAAAAGGCCAGCTGGTACGCCAAACATGGTCAGTTCCTGCCACCCTATGACAGCCGCGAGACTTTGGAGCGGCTGGCACACGCCATTCGGGAAACCGGCGCGCGGCGGGTGTTCACGCTGGGCGACAATTTTCATGACAGTCACGCAGCGGAACGGATGGAGCCGCACGCCACCGGGATGCTGGCTGCCCTCACCCGCGCGGTGGACTGGGTGTGGATCACCGGCAATCACGATAGCGCGATGGAAGCAGCGGCGGGCGGTACGCTGGCGGACGAGCTGGAAATCGGCGGCATGATCCTGCGCCATATTGCCAAGCGCGGCGAGCTGCGCCCTGAACTCTCCGGCCATTTCCACCCCAAACTGCGCCTCAGACTGCGTGGCCGCCGCATCGCCCGACCATGTGCCGTACGCAGCCGCGACACAGCGGGTGCCGACCGGCTGATCCTGCCTGCCTTCGGTTCGCTCACCGGCGGAATGGATGCGGGCGACCCTGCGATCCTGAAAGCCCTCCAGCCTGCCGACGAGATTAGCGCCGTACTGCACGCAGGCGAGAAACTGGCGGAATTCCGGCTGTGGGCGAAGGCGGCTTAGTTTGTTTTGCCTCAAGCGCCGGCGGGAGGTTTTTGTTTTTGGTCTAGCCTCAAGCGCCGGCGGTCGCGTCCGCTCCCTTAGGCTTTCCTCGCTTCGCTGCGGGCGGCCCTTTGGGCCTTTGACTGCCGTGACCAGGAACCGGGTGCTATATCGGTAGCGTAGCGCAAGTCCGGTCCGCGACCAGCGGACCGCAAGGCCGAACGGCCGCCCGAGCTTATGCGAGGAGGCAAGGAACCCGGATGGGTTCCGCCCGCAGGGTCCAAACAAAAAACTCCCGCCCGCAGGGCCAAAAACAAAAACACCAAAAAAACACTTCAAAACAAAAAACACGCCGCGCCAACTTACCCACTTCCGAATCCCGCACGAAAACCCTACATGGGCGGGCAGACTAACGGCAATTATCAGGAGAATGCCCCATAGCTCGTCCCCCTCGGCGCTCATTATCACCGCCTGTGAAAAGCGGCCCGCGCTACGATAACATGATTTCCACGGACACCGTCCGCGTGATCGACGAAAATGGTGAGAACCTTGGCGTGCTCGGCACGGCCGACGCCATCGAACAGGCAGCTGCCGTCGGACTCAATCTGGTAGAGGTATCGCCATCGGCGAAACCGCCGGTTTGCAAGTTCCTCGATGTGGGCAAATTCCGGTACGAAGCTCAGAAAAAGGCAAGCGCCGCACGCAAGACGCAAAAGACCCAGGACATTAAAGAGGTCAAGATGCGCCCCAATATCGACACGCATGATTATGACGTGAAGATGCGCAATGTGTTCAAGTTCATCGACCAGGGTGACAAGGTGAAGGTGACGCTGCGGTTCCGTGGCCGTGAAATGGCGCACCAGCATCTGGGTATGGACCTGCTGAAGCGGGTCCAGGACGATACTGGCGAAGTGGCTAAGGTCGAGGCGTTTCCACGGCTTGAAGGCCGTCAGATGCTGATGGTGATCTCGCCCAAATAGAATTTTGGAACCGCGGGGCCGGTCCAGCGAATATTCCCGTCTCGTAACAAGCACCTGCTTCCGTCCCGGACCCGACACCGATCGGGTGCCGGTGGAGCAGGCGTTTCACGATTGGGCCAGTTTCCGAACCAACGGCATATCGCCGATCGTGACCCGCTCTGCGCGAAAATCGAACGATCCGCGCTCCCTGTGTTCCTTGATGATACGATGCGCATGGATAGGCGTAAGCCCCAACACCGCAGCCATGTCCGTCTGTTTGAGTGGAAGGTCGAACCGTGCGGCGTCGGACGTGATCAGGCTGGCATCGACCAATCGGTCGTAAGTCTGGGCGATAAAAGTGCAAATGCGCGCCGGGGCCAGTTGCCTGCCGATCGCGACCAGCGCTTCGCGCAGAAACACGCCGTCGAGCGTAAGATGGCAAATGATGCTCTGCGCCACAGCCGGATCAGCGCGGCTTTCTGCTTCCAGAACGCTCAGTGGAAGCTCCTGAACCACACAGGACGTCAACGCCCGGATATCGTCTGTAACTTGCTGGCCATAAATCCCGTCCAGCCCCACGAAATCGCCACGCAATAACACCGCTGTGATCGCGTATGTATGCTGGTTGGCGAGCCGTTCGCGGCAAACCCAGCCGTTACGCATCAGGAACACTGATTGTGGCGGGTCACCCGCGCGATGCAAATATTCGCCCTTAGCCACCTTGCGCACAGTGCCCAAGGTTTCGAAAGCCTGCTTCAATGCGCCGGCATGCTTTCGTCGTCCGCCGTTCTTGCCCCCTTTGTCAGCACTGATGTCGGTCGGGAAACTGCGCATTTTTGTTGGCCTGAGGATTGCTAGTGAAAGAGGCTTTTGAAAAAACGATAAAACTACCTGCCAAGCGCCCTTGTCGTTGAAAACAAACGAAGTATGGCAGCCAAATTCCACTTGGTAAATGCTATTTCTGCATCGACGACATCGTAAGCCGTGTTCGCCAGCTTGTTCGCGCAATAGCCTGATGCTAGCGCCCATCTCCGCCGACGGCGGCGCAGTTGGGGATGCATCTTGATATCGGCTTGCCGCATCGGCTTTATTGTGGGCCTGGCATTGTTTTTGCTCACCGTCGTGTTGCCCGCCCCTGCCGGCATGCCGAAGCAGGCCTTCATCGTGGCCGGTCTCGTTGCGCTGATGGCGGCGTGGTGGATGACCGAGGCGCTGCCGCTGACCGTTACCGCGCTGATGCCGTTCCTCGTCCTGCCCTTTGCCGGGGTGATGGACGCCCGGGAAACCGCGAGCGCATACTATTCGCCCATCCTGTTTCTGATCCTTGGCGGCGCCTTCATCGCGCTGGCGATCGAGCGAACCGGCCTCCATCGACGGTTGAGCCTTGCAATCCTGCGCGCGGTTGGGGGCGATACGGCTGGCGGTTCGGGTACCGGCACTGGGGCAACGCGCATTCTGCTGGCCTTCATGGTGAGCGCCGCGGTGCTCTCGATGCTGATTTCCAACACCTCCACCACACTCATCATGATGCCGATGGCACTCGCCGTGCTGGCAGGCGGCGAAACTACCGGTTCAGCTGCCATGCCAGGTAAAACGCCAGTGAAGAATGGGCTTTCAGGCGCGCTGCCGATGGGCATTGCCTTCGCGGCAAGTATCGGCGGGCTCGGCACGCTGGTCGGATCACCGACCAACGCCATCGCCGTGGGCCTACTGGCCGAAACCATCGGGATGGAGATAAGCTTTGCCCAGTGGGCGCTGTACGGCCTGCCTATCGTGGTGCTTGGCGTTCCGGTCGCCGCGGTGATTGTAGCGAAAGTGCAGAAGGTGGCGGATCACCCGTTCGACCTCGGCCGCGCCCGCCATGCAATTGAGGTGCCGGACCGATGGAGTTCGGCGGAGCGGCGGCTGGTGCCGATTGTCTTCCTGACCTTCGCGCTATGGATGGCAAAGCCCGTACTGGCACCGCACCTTCCCGCAGGATCGCTAACCGATGGCACTATTGCCATTGCCGCCAGCCTTGCGTTGTTCATCCTGCCTGATGGAACCCGGCCCGGCGGCAAATCGCGTCCGCTGCTCAATTGGGCGGAGGCGGACCGCGCACCATGGGGCGTTATCATGATGTTTGGCGGCGGTCTGGCGCTGGCCGCGGGTATGGGCGCAAGCGGGCTGGCCGCATGGCTCGGCAACGCGCTATTGCCGCTTGCCGCCGTGCCGCTGTGGGTGGTGGCGCTGGCACTGGTCGCGATGGTCATCCTGATTACCGAATTTGCCAGCAACGTCGCCACCGCCAGCGCCATCATTCCGGTCGTCGCCAGCCTTGTGGCGGTGCTGGGCGCAGACCCCGTGCTGCTCGCCATGCCAGCGGCGCTGGCCGCCAGCTGGGGTTTCATGCTGCCTGCGGGAACCGGCCCGAACGCAATTGCATGGGCAACCGGCCGTATTCGGATCGAGCGGATGGTCGGCGCTGGTTTCGTACTCGACCTCATCGGAGTGGGGCTGATCGTAGGCGTCGTTTGGGGCATTGCCTTTATCGCGAGCTGAGGACGGGCCCGACACGGGATAAGTTAGCGCGGCCCGCCTTCGCCCCCCTTGCCTTGCGCCATTAGCCGCGATAATTCGGTTTCCATTGCAACCGGTATGCCGGGCAGATGCGTTCCTGCGGAGGTTAGGAGCGGGCGGCACGCGCATACAAAATGGCTCCTGCCTTCCTGGGAGCATTCGTGAACCCAGGAAAGCACCAACGCCATGACCGACGCTCCAGATCCGATCGACACCCCCACGCCTCGCCGCAAACCGAAGCAGGAAATTACCGAAATCGCCGGTCGCCCGCTGAAGCCCAGCACGCTGATGATGGGCCACGGATACGATCCGGCCCTGTCGGAAGGGTCGCTGAAAGCGCCGATCTTCCTCACCAGCACCTTCGCATTCGAAAATGCGGCGGCGGGCAAACGCCATTTCGAAGGCATCACCGGCCAGCGGCCCGGCGGCGCGGACGGGTTGGTCTATTCACGGTTCAACGGCCCCAACCAGGAAATCCTGGAAGACCGGCTCGCCATCTGGGACGGCGCGGAAGATGCGCTAAGTTTCTCCAGCGGCATGACCGCGATTTGTGTGATGCTGCTGGCCTATTGCAGCGCCGGCGATGTCATCGTCCACTCTGGCCCGCTTTACGCTGCATCCGAAGGTTTCGTCGCCAAGGTAATGTCCAAATTCGGCGTGAAATACGTCGACTTCCCAGCCGGCGCGACGCGCGAGGAACTGGATGCAGTACTGAACAAGGCCAAAACCATGGCTGCTGAAAATGGCGGCAAGGTCGCGATGATCTACCTCGAAAGCCCCGGCAACCCGACAAACGCGCTGGTCGATGTGGAAGCCGTGAAGGCGGCACGCGACGCGGCGCTTGGCGGTGCTCAAGCAGCCGAAGGCGGTAGCACGGAAAGAACATCCTGCCCGATCGCGATCGACAACACGTTCTTGGGACCCCTGTGGCAGCGCCCGCTCGATCACGGGGCGGACATCGTTGCCTACAGCCTTACCAAATATGTTGGGGGTCATTCCGATCTCGTGGCGGGCAGTATCGCCGGCGACAAGAAATGGATGGACCCGGTGCGCGCACTCAGAAATACCATGGGCGGTATCTGCGATCCCAACACCGCGTGGATGCTGCTCCGGTCGCTCGAAACGGTCGAACTGCGGATGCAGCGCGCCGGTGAAAATGCAGAGAAGGTCTGCGCGTTTCTGGCCGGTCACGAAAAGGTCGAGCGGCTCGGCTATCTCGGGATGATTTCCGACGAGCGCCAGCAGGACATCTACGACCGGCATTGCCTGGGCGCAGGGAGCACTTTCTCCGTCTTCATCAAGGGCGGTGAGGAAGAATGCTTCCGCTTCCTCGACAACCTCACCATCGCCAAACTGGCTGTCAGCCTGGGCGGCACGGAAACGCTTGCCAGCCACCCTGCCAGCATGACGCACCTGTCGGTCGCCCATGGCCGCCGCCAGGAGCTTGGCATCGGCGACAACCTGGTACGCATTTCCATTGGCATCGAAGATGCGGATGACCTGATTGCCGATTTCGATCAGGCGCTCGCCAAGGTCTGACCGATACCCCCCTCGCCGCGTCAAACCGCCGCATCAAACCGATGCGGCGAGGGGGCTGCCGGTCGCCATCGAAAAAGCTCCAACGGCTTGCGATCCCGCGAACGCTTCGCCGCATCGTGCGCTCCGGTTAACCATATCGGCCCCATAGTCGCGGGAAACGTTCATCGGCATGAAAGGTCGCCCGGAACATCCGAGGGCTTCCCCCAAGCAAATCCGATGACAATCGAAGGAATTCAGCCATGCGTGCCATTTCCCGGAAGACAGCACCGTTTCTCACCCTTGCCATTCTGGTGTTGCCGATATCGGGCACCGTATCGGCGCAGCAGGCCATGCCCGAAGATCGCAACATGGTGACCACCGTCACCAGCGCGGTGCCGGCAGACCTGTCGGGATATGAAGACGGACCAAAGATCGAAGGCATCATCGCCGCGCGCGGAGCCAATACGATGCGGGTCGCGGGTGAAGACGGAGCAGTTGTCACAGTCTATCTCAGCAATGCCACCAAAGTCAGGCGCAAGGGCGGCTTCCTGGGTCTGGAGCGCACGACATTAGATTCGGGCGCCTTGCTCAACGGCTTGCCCGTGACTGTCGAAACCGTGCAATGGGATGGCGGATTGGTGGCAAGCAATGTCCGCTTCAACAACGGCGATTACGAAACCGCCTCCATGATCCGCAACGGCACTTCCCAGCAGTTTGCCGAACAAGGTGCCGCTATCGATGAGAACACCGCCCTTGCCGAGGCGCTTCGCGGACGCATGGCGGACATCGACAAATACAACATCAAGGGCGTGACCAACGTCTATTTCGACACGGGGAAGTGGAACCTGGGCCCCGCCGACGAAGCTGCGCTGTGCAACGCTGCGCGCGAAGCCAATGCCACGGAAAACGCGCTATTGCTGGTGGTGGGCTATACCGATTCCGTGGGTAGTCAGGATTACAATCAGGTGCTGAGCGAGAAGCGTGCCGGAAGAGTGGTCAATTACCTCCAGCAGGCCTGCAAATGGGAGCCGTGGCGAATGCTGACTCCCACGGGCATGGCCGAAGCCGATCCCGCGGCGAGCAACGATACGCCGGAAGGCAAGGCGCAGAACCGCCGCGTTTCGGTAAATGTGCTGGTGAGCAAAAGCGTGGATGGCGTGTAAGCAACGGGGGCGGGCCAACGTGCCCGCCTGCTGTTTTCCGGGGCTGACAGTCAAACTGTAAGCCCTACCCCTTCCACTCCCGCCGTTCTTCTGCGGACTTCAGAATGTCGTAGGCCAGGCTGACCTTCTGGAATTCCAGCGCCGCTTCCGCGTCATCCGGTTTTACGTCGGGGTGCACTTCCTTGGCGCGGGCGCGGAAGGCTTTCTTCACGGCAGCAAATTCCGCGTCCGCTTCCAGTTCCAGAATGTCCAGCGCGCGCATTTCATCCGCGCTGCGGGTGCCGTCGCCACTGGTGGCCCAGCCGTAATGTTGCGATTCCTGGTAGCCTGCATTTTCGGATTGTTCGGACGCCGTGCGCGCGGCCTTTTCTTCCTTGTCCAGACCTTCGAAGTAATCCCATCCCTTGTTGTATTCCGCTGCGTGCTTCTGGCAAAAATACCAGCGATCCGGATTGTTGGGGGATTTGGGTGCGGGGCAATCGCCCGGCTCGCTGCAATTGTGCCGGTCGCACAAGCGCACCTTCACCGCCTCGCGCTCGGTCGCGTCGTAGCTGCGCCAGCGGGGGAAGCCCCAGTCGTTGGAACGGCGTGCGCCCACCATCAGGAAATCAGTTCAAGCATAGGTGGTGCGCCATAGGCCAGCATGACGGTGGTGGCCAGTCTTTCGCGAGCTGCTCGGCCCGGTCCGGCCCCCAGTTTCAGTCACGGGATTGAGCGCATGTTAACACCTCTGGCGCAACACGCGCGTCAGATTTCTTCATGCCATCAGATCGAGCGCGTTCCCTTCACCATGAGCAAACAGCTTCGCCTCTGCGCCGCTCTGTCGGCATCGCTGATGACGGTGTGCGCACTGACGGCGAAGTTGCCTGCGCCGCAGGCGTTGCCAACGCCGGCAAGCGCATACGAAAATGGCGCCGGTCACCTCACGATTGTGAAAGTACCGGCGCCTTATGTTTGGCTCGCACGATAGACCATGCGAGCGATTGTCTAGGTCAGTTCAGTATGACGGTAACGGCGCGGCGGTTCTGCGCCCATGCCTGAGCGTTGGACCCGAGCGCGACAGGCGCTTCCTTGCCATAGCTGACGGTCCGCAGGCGTCCGGCCGGCACGCCAAGGCTTACCAGGTAGTTCTTCGCGGAATTCGCGCGCCGCTCCCCCAAAGCCAGATTGTATTCGCGGGTCCCGCGCTCGTCGGTATGACCTTCAATCGTGGCATTCAGGTTGGTGTACTGCATCATGTACTGCGCCTGCGTCTGCAATGCAGCAGCGTCCTGACTGTCGATGTTGTAGCGATCCGTGTCGAAATAGATCACGTTCTGACCGTTTACGGCCGCCACGAAGTGATCCTGCGTTCCCACTTGAGGGCCAGCGCCGGTGTTCGTCGTTGCCGGACCTGCATCCATCACCGGCGTATCACCGCCCACGGGGGGCAGATCGTCCGGTGCGCTGGATTTGCAACCGGCCAGCGCAAGGCTGCCGATGGCTGCGGTCAAAATCAGGGTGCGGCTATTCATGTGCAGTCTCCTCGCACGTTCTTGGAAATCTTAAAGTATTCCGTTCCGGATCATGGAAGGATCGGCCCCCATGCCGGATCGGATGCATTTACCGGCGTTGGCAGTCGGCGTTCGTTATCGCCTGTCAGGTCGACCTGGTAAAGCGCGGTGTCGCCCGTGTTTCGTATCGTACGGAAGAACTGCACGATGCGGCCATTGGGGGCCCATGTAGGGGCCTCGTCCTGCCAGCTATCGGTCAGGAAGCGCATGTTCTTGCCGCTGGTATTCATCACCGCGATGCGGAAATTGCCGCCCATGTGGGTGAAGGCGATGGCATCGCCGCGCGGGCTCCATTCAGGGGTCGCGCTGCGTCCGCCGAAGAAGGACAAGCGGCGTTGACCGGACCCGTCGGCGTTCATGACGTAAATCTGCTGACTGCCGGACCGGTCGCTTTCGAACACGATCTTACTGCCATCGGGAGAGTAGGACCCGCCGATATCGATGCCCGGCGTATCGGTGAGCCGCACGCTTGGTCCGCCTGCTGCCGAAATGCGGTAGATGTCGGTGTTGCCGTTCACGGCCATCGAATACAGGATCCACTGGCCGTCCGGGCTCCAGCGCGGGGCGAAAGTTGGATTGGTATTCTCCGTCACCAGCGTCTGCCGCCCGCTGCCGATATCGTAGATATAGATGCGCGGGTTGCCATCGACATAACTCAAATACATCAGCCGCTTGTAATCGGGCGAGTATCGCGGCGTCAGCGCGGTCGAACCGCCCAGCGTGATGAAGCGGTGGTTGGCCCCATCGCTGTCCATGATAGCGAGGCGCTTGGTACGGTTATCCTTTGACCCGGTTTCGGCGATGTAGGCGATCCGGCTGTCCAAGAAAGGATCTTCGCCGGACAGACGTGAGTAAACAAGATCGGCGCATTTGTGGGCGGCGCGCCGCCAGTCGGCCGGCTGGACGATCCAGCCGCCTCGCGCCAGTTCGCCGCGAAGCGCCATATCATAGAGATAGCAGCCCACGATCAGCTTGCCGTCGCTGCGGCCGCGGACATACCCCTGTACCAACATTTCCGCACCGCGATTGGACCAGGTGGTCCAGACGGGATCGGTGATCTGCGGGTAATCCGGCCGCGGTAATGCGTCGGGGCCGGTAGGTTTGAACAGCCCGTTATTCTTGAGGTCGGCGGTAATCACCCGCGCCAGCTCGATCCCCAGCGCCGCAGTGCTTTGCCCGCGCGCGGTCGTGGAGACGTCGCGGTCGGTTGCGAAACCAGGGATAGCAATACCAAGGTCCTGCCATTCGCTTTCATCGGTGACCGAACCCGACAGTCCGCCCTGCTCCTCCTCGACCGTTTCCACTTCGCCGCCTTCGGGCGCGGGCTGGCCGAGATCTTGCGCATGGACAGTGCCCGCGAACATCAGCGGTGCGGCAAACAGGGCGATAATAAGGTGGCGCAGGGTCATGAAATCAAAGTCTCCTGTCGAAACGCCAGTCGTTTATGCGTTTCCATTTATCGTAGAATTCGTCCGGCAGATTGAACGGCGCGGCCAGCTGCACGGCGCGGATCGCCTGTTCCGCATGGAGCGCCGCCTGCGGGCGGTTGGAATCGTTGATGCCGGACTGGCTGACGACGCGCGGCGTGCCCGCGAGCGATCCGTCCGGGTTCATGCGCCACGAAAGGACCGTTACGAGCCGGTCGGCATCGACCCCCTGCGGCGCGCGCCAGTGCGGTTTCAACGCCCGGTTGATGGCACTGGAAAGCTGGGCTTGTTCTGCCGCACCGAAAGTCGCGGCGGGCGCGCGTGTTTCCGTACTGGTTGCGCTTTGGCCCGCGCCCGCAAAAGCATCGTCGAACTTGCGTGACGCAGTCGGGGGTTTCGCGGCAGGCTTGGCTGCCGCACGCCGCTGCGGTTTCGGTTTTGCCGCCGGTTTCGGTTTGGGCGGTTCGGCCCGTTTCGTCGGCGCATTCCGGGTACGTGGTTTCGGCTGCGGTACCGGGCGTTCGATGACTGGCTGTGGAGGTGCTTCCATGGATTGGGTCACCGGTGCAGGGATGGGCTGCGGCGACATGTCGGGGGCTGCTGGCGCGCGGCTTTCGGGCACTGGTTCGGGCGCGGTGCTTGCCAGCCCCACTTCGGTCGCCAGCGATACCACGATGCGTTCCGGCTCTGGCTGTTTCGGCAATGCTTCGGGCCGCGTCAGCAGCACGGCAGCCAGCCCCAGATGCAACGCGAAAGCGATGCCGAGTGCGATGGCTTCCTCGCTGCGAAGAGTGCGTGCTGCCATAAGGATCACAGCGCTATGGCGCGTCTCCTGAACCGTTTGTGACCAGCGATATGGCGGTGAAGCCCGACCGGTTGAGTTCGCCCATCACTGCCATCACCCGCCCGTAATCGAGCCCGCGATCGGCGCGCAGCGTCACCATCGGTAGTTCCCCGCCACTATTGGCCGCGCGCACTGAGTCCAGCGCGGCAGGCAGCCCGCCGACCGGCACCGCATCGTCATCCAGAAAGATGAACCCCCCATCGTCGATCGAAATCGTAACCTGATCGGGTGTTTGGTCCAACGGGTTGGCCCGGCTGTCCGGCAAATCAACCGGCACGCCCGCCGTCAATAACGGCGCGGTGACCATGAAGATAATAAGCAGCACCAGCATCACGTCGACCAGCGGAGTGACGTTGATTTCCGCCATCGGCGTGCGGCGGGATTTGCGCGCCCTGCCTCCAACTTTTGCGACGCCCATCGCCATTACAGCGTATCCAGCTCGCGGCTGAGGCTGGCGTGGAAGCGGTCGGCAAAGCGTTGCAACCGCGCCTCATGTGAATTCACCGCATGGCTGAACCGGTTGTAAGCGATCACTGCCGGAATCGCCGCAAACAGGCCGATAGCCGTGGCAAACAGCGCTTCCGAGATGCCGGGCGCTACCACTGCGAGCGAAGAACTGTTCTGCTGCCCGATCTGGAAGAAGCTGTTCATGATGCCCCAAACGGTGCCGAACAGGCCAACGAACGGGGCGACCGAGCCGGTGGTAGCAAGAAAATTCAGCCGGTCCGCCAGCTCGTCCGCCTCGACTGCGACTTGCCCGTCCATTGCGCCGGCGATCCGCTGGCGCGCGCCGTCCTTGTCGCTGACGCCCTTTGCCGTGGAGCGCCGCCATTCGCCATAGCCAGATGCCGCAACCCGCGCGGCGGGCACTGCCTTGCGGTCCTCGCTTCGCAAGTGTTTCTCGACATCGCTCGCGCCCCAGAAATCGGTTTCGTAATGGCGGCCCTTTGCATTCAGCCGGTTCATCCGCAGCGAAAACGACAGGATGATCATCCAGGTCCAGATGCTGGCCAGCAGCAACCCGACCATGACTGCCTGCACCACGATGTCGGCCTCGAGAAACAGCTGTACAGGATCGAGCCGGGTCGGTGCCCCATTGGCGCCCACGGCGAGGAGGTTCATCACGGTCATTTATGACTTTTCCGGTGTTACAACAGGTTGAAAGGCATCGCGCCAATCCTGCGGCTGGCGGCGGGGGCGGCCATCGGGCGCGACGAAGCCGACACGCATTCGCGCTTCTGCCAGCAGCTCATTATCTGTGGCCCGAAACGCGCACTGATGCATCCGGACACTGGCGGCGCGCATATCCTCGCATCGCGTATCGATCCGGATGGCATCGTCCAGCTTTGCCGGGCGGACATAGCGGATATTAAGGTCGGCCAAGGCATAGGCGCCTTCCCCCGCTTCGATCGCCGCGCGTTGGTCGATCTTCAGCAGGCGGAGCATATCCGACCGTGCGCGTTCGAAAAAACGCAGGTAATTGGCGTGATAGACGATGCCCGACAGGTCCGTATCCTCGTAATAGACCCGCACTGCGAACTGGTGCAGCGATCCGTCGAAACGGCCTGTATGGGGCTGGAGGGGATTATCCATGGTGCGTGACGTGCAATAGCGAAGGCCCGAGTCCGGCGGCAAGCGCATTGTGCAACCGCGCGGCGGAACGATGGCAGGGGGCGGCGAGGTGTTATTCCCCGATCATCGGACCCAGCGGCCGACCGCCGAACAAGTGCACATGCAGATGCGCGACCTCCTGCCCGCCATTGCGGCCGATATTGGCCATCATCCGATAGCCACGCACCACCAGTCCCTGTTCCCGGGCAACATGGCCTACCGCGCGGACAAAGCCCGCAATTTCCTCGGCTGAGGCTTGCGCGCTGAAATCGTCCCAGCTCACATACGATCCGCGCGGAATCACCAATATATGCACCGGTGCCTGAGGGTTCACATCGTGGAAGGCGTAGGCGAATTCGTCCTGATACACTTCCTGCGAGGGGATTTCGCCGCGCAGGATTTTGGCGAATACGTTCTGGTCGTCATACGGGGCGGCGGGATTGATGGGCATCGGGTCAGGTATCCTTGGCAGTTCGGCTGGCTTTTTCGTCAAGACCAGAAAGTCCCTCGCGGCGCGCAAGTTCCGCAAGCACCTCGTCCAACGTGATGTCCCTGGCGGCAAGCAGGACGAGCAGGTGAAAAATTACGTCTGCCGCCTCGCCAACCAACTCATTGCGATCGCCCGATAATGCAGCCACCACCGCCTCGATCGACTCTTCGCCCAACTTACGTGCGATCACGGGCAGGCCGCGTGCATGCAGCTGCGCCACGTAACTGGTTTCTGGATCGGCTGTCTTGCGGGACGCCAGCGTGGTTTCGAGGCGGGAGAGAATGTCCATCACGTCGCCATGCGAAAGGCCTGCTGCAGGGTCAAGGGTAGTCAAGGAGCTTCCAGGCCACTCACGCCGCGCTTTTCAGTCGCCTGATCGTTTTGCTGCATACCGCCCGATGATCAGGCCCGCGACGCCAAGTCCGAACAGCGCCAAATTCGATGGCTCCGGCACCGTGGCAACCTGCGCCGCGGCAGGTGCGGCGGGGAACAGGGCAATGAGGGCAAGGTAGCGCATGACGGTTTCATCGCAGAATTGTGCGCCGCAACAAGCGCGCAGGTACAACCGTCCCGTTTCGGGATGCGACGCCTGCAAAAGTTAAGCGGCCCGCGCTGGCAATCCGGCAGCGCGCAACGCGGCATGCGCATCACCGACCGTGTGTTTTCCGAAGTGGAAGATCGATGCTGCCAGAACGGCGCTGGCGTGACCCTTCGTCACCCCCTCGACCAGATGATCGAGCGTACCGACACCCCCGCTCGCCACCACCGGCACCGATACTGCGTCGGCGATGGTGCGGGTCAGTTCCAGATCATAGCCAGCCTGCGTTCCGTCGCCATCCATGGACGTGACCAACAATTCCCCTGCGCCCAGTTCGGCAAGCTTTATAGCATGGCTGACTGCATCGATACCGGTCGGCTTGCGCCCGCCATGGGTGAAAATCTCCCAACCGTCACCATCCGGCCGCCGCCGCGCATCGACCGAAGCGACGACGCATTGCGTGCCCATCTTCTGCGCGATATCGCCTACCAGTTCGGGCCGCGCGACCGCGGCGCTGTTGACCGCAACCTTGTCAGCTCCTGCCAGCAGTAGTGCCCGCGCATCCGCAACTTCGCGCACTCCGCCCCCTACAGTCAGCGGCATGAAGCACACTTCCGCCGTGCGCCGGACGATGTCGAGCAGCGTTCCACGCCCTTCATGCGTTGCGGAAATATCCAGGAAGCACAGTTCGTCCGCGCCGGCAGCGTCATAGGCCTGCGCCTGTTCAACCGGATCGCCGGCATCCTTCAGATCGACGAAGTTCACCCCTTTCACCACGCGCCCATCGGCGACATCGAGGCAAGGGATCACGCGGATGCGGACGGTCATTCGCGCTCGTCCGCCTTTTGCGCCATCGCTAGCGCCGCACCCAGATCCAGCCGCCCGTCATACAAAGCGCGGCCAGTGATAACGCCTTCGATCCCCTCATGCGCGTGGATCGAAAGCAGATGAATATCGTCCAGCCCCTTCACCCCGCCGCTGGCGATGACCGGCAGATCGGTGCTGCGCGCCAGTTCCAGCGTGGCGTCGATGTTGCAGCCCTTCAGCAAGCCGTCGCGGCCGACATCGGTGAATAGCACGGACGCCACACCCGCATCCTCGAACCGGCGGGCCATGTCGGCAACCGGCACGTCGGACACCTCTGCCCAACCCTGCGTCGCAACCATTCCATCCTTTGCGTCGACCGCAACTACGACGCCGTTTTCGTAATTATGGGCCATCGCTCGCACGAAGGCCGGATCGGTCAGCGCTGCGGTTCCGATGACGATGCGGCTGACGCCAAGGTCGAACCAGCCTGCCACCGCTTCCGGCGTGCGAATGCCGCCGCCCAGTTGCACATGGCCGGGAAACGCCTCGACGATGCGCTCCGCAGCCTCGCGGTTGCGGCTTTCGCCCGCAAAGGCCCCGTCGAGGTCGACGACATGCAGATGTTCTGCGCCGGCTTCTGCGAACAGTATCGCCTGTGCAGCGGGGTCGTCGCCGTAAACGGTGGCGCGGTCCATATCGCCTTCCGCAAGGCGGACGACCTGGCCGTCCTTCAAATCGATGGCGGGGAAGACGATCATGCCAAATCCTTCATGTTCGCCACTCCAGAAAGCGTTGCAACAGCGCCAACCCGTAGGCCTGGCTCTTCTCCGGGTGAAATTGCACACCCAGAATGTTCTCATGCGCCACCGCCGCACAGATGCCGCCGCCATGATCGGTCATTGCCGCGACGTCATGGCCATGAGCCGGATGGAAAGCGTAAGAATGGAGGTAATACGCCTCCCCATCCTCGACCAGACCCGCAATGCAGGGGTGCCCGGTTACCGCAACATCGTTCCAGCCCATATGCGGCACCTTTACGCCCCGGTCGGTCGGTTCGATCAGCCGCACTTCGCCCGCGATCCAGCCGAGGCCGGGCGTTCCGCCATGCTCCAGCCCCCTTGTGGCGAGCAATTGCATTCCGACGCATATGCCCAGGAAGGGCACGCCGTCGCGTCGGACCCGCTCGTCCAGCGCTTCCACCATGCCGTCTAGCGCTCGCAAGCCGCCGATACACGCGCCGAAACTGCCGACACCCGGCAACACGATGCGGTCCGCGCGGCGCACAGTATCCGGATCGTCGGTCACGACAACATTTTCGGCCCCTGCTTCGCGCCCTGCGACCCGCAAGGCGTTGTGCACCGAATGCAGATTGCCCGCGCCGTAATCGACAAGCGCGGTCATGCCCGTGTCAGCCACCAAGTTGGCCCTTCGTGCTGGGTACGGCACCGTCCTTGCGCGCGTCGATCTCCACCGCCTGCCGCATGGCCCGGGCGAAGCCTTTGTACAGTGCCTCGCAAATATGGTGGTTGTTGCTGCCGTAAAGCAGTTCCATATGCAGCGTGATGCCTGCTGCCTGACCCACCGAGTGGAACCAGTGTTCGATCAGTTCGGTGTCCCACTCACCCAGCTTTTCCTGGCTGAAGCCAGCCCGCCAGACGAGATAGGGCCGGCCCGAAATATCGAGCGAAACCCGTGCCAGTGTCTCGTCCATCGGCGAATAGGCAAGCCCGTACCGACCGATCCCGGCCTTGTCGCCCAAGGCATCCGACAGGGCCTGACCAAGCGCAATTGCGCTGTCTTCGGTGGTGTGGTGCTGGTCGATATGCAAATCGCCATCCACGTTCATAGTGACGTCGATCAGCGAATGGCGGCTAAACTGTTCGACCATATGATCGAGGAAACCTATCCCGGTCGATACGTCATAGCTGCCTGTCCCGTCGAGATTCACCTCGACGGCGATCTTCGTTTCGGTGGTGTTTCGCTCTATCCGGCCTGTGCGCATGGGTAGCGCGCTAGGGCCATACAGCCGGATTCGCAAGCACCGTGGCGGGCACCGATACGCGCATTTCAGGGTTGACCGCGACCGTCCCCACCGCCACCTGTCGCCCGATATGGACGAAAACATGCCCGATAGCCTGATCCCCTATGACGAGATCGTTCAGGAGGCGCTGCGCGCCGTGGTCGGCCGTGTGCTGAACCAGATCATCGACGGCGGCAGCGAACTACCGGGCGACCATCATTTCTACATCACGTTTAAAACCCATGCCGAAGGCGTATCGATTCCGCAGCATCTGATGGAGCGTTTCCCCGACGAAATGACCATCGTGTTGCAGAACAAGTTCTGGGATCTGGGTGTGGATGAACAAGGCTTCACGGTCGGCCTCAGTTTCAACCAGATGCCGGCCAAACTCGACATTCCTTTCGCCGCAATCACTGCATTCGTCGATCCGGCGGTGGATTTCGGTCTGCAATTTCAGGCAACCGTGGCCGACATGGCGCCGGAGTTGCATGACGACCCCCAGAACGACGAACCCGGCGCGGACGACGCGCAAACGGAACAGGGCGGCTCGCAGCCCGTTGGTAAAAGCGAAGATGGCAGCAATGTCGTCACGGTCGATTTCGGCCGCAAGAAATAGGTTGGCTCGCCCTCGATACCGGGCGCGCGGTATAGATTGGGGAAGCGGATATGGCAAAGAAGTCCAAGCCGGAAAAAGAACATATTACCGACAAGATGGCCGCCGCGATCGATGGCAATTCCAGCCGTGCGCCAAGTTCGGAAACTCGTGAGATTGCGGGCCCCAGTCCGAACCCTGCCACCAATCTCATTTTGTACGATATTGCGCTGCGTGGGATCGGCCGCCTGACACGTCATACCCTGCAGAAGGGCTTGCTTCGCCGCAGTTTCGACGCGAAACTAGCGAAAGATATCGTGGAAAACCGTTCCATGCTGAGCACGCTTGCATCCTATGGGGTCACAAAGATCGCCACTCGCTCGATACCCGGCGCAGTTCTTGTCAGCACAGGAATGGTTGCCAAAACCCTGTTCGACCGCAGCCAATCGCGGCGCTCTGCAAAACGTGCGGGACTGAAGCAGTTGGATAAGCAGGCCGAAGAATAACCCTGTTGTCAGTCGCGGCTCGCCGAACCAGGTAGAGGGTTGATTTCTTAACCCGGCCTGCGGCAACAGCGCGCATGGCCGGTTTCGATACATTGCATCGCCGCGGACTGATGTTCGTCCTGTCCTCCCCTTCGGGCGCGGGCAAGACTACCATAGCGCGTAAGCTACTGGGCGCGGATAACCAGATCGCGATGTCGGTGTCCGTCACCACCCGGCCGATGCGGCCAGGCGAGGTAGACGGGAAGGATTATCACTTCACCGACCGTGAAACCTTCCAGCGCATGGTGGACAATGACGAGTTCCTGGAATGGGCGATCGTGTTCGATCATTTCTACGGTACGCCGCGTGCCCAGATAAAGGCCGGGTTGAAAGACGGGCAGGACTTTCTGTTCGATATCGACTGGCAGGGCACGCAACAGCTGCACCAGCGCATGGAAACCGACGTGGTACGAGTCTTCCTGCTACCTCCCAGCATCGAAGAATTGGAGCGACGACTTGCAGGGCGCGGCACGGACACGCCCGAGGTGGTGGCCGACCGTATGAACCGCGCCCGCAGCGAAATCAGCCACTGGGACGGATATGACTACGTGACCGTCAACGACGATGTGGAAAGCTGTTTCGAACGGGTCCACGGGATCCTGAAATCGGAACGCAAACGCCGCGCCCGGCAGACCGGGCTGGTGGATTTCGTGCGCGATCTGATGCGTTAGGTCTCCGGCAATGGCGGTCGGATCAGTCCCCCGCAGGATCGACGAAATTACCCGCACCGATATTGGCGTTCACCACGCCGCCATCGATTGGAATTGTCGTACCGACCACATAATCGCCGGCCCGACTTAGTAGATAGATCGCACCTGCTGCCATGTCCTCGGTTACGCCGACACGGCGGCTGGGAATGCCTTTCTTGACCATGTCCTCATTATCGCGCGCGGCGCGGTTCATGGCGCTGGGGAAGGCGCCGGGGCCAATGCCGTTGACGATGATATTGTGCCCAACCAGCTCGGCCGCCATGCGCCGGGTCAGGTGGATCAGACCGGCCTTCGATGCCTGATAGGGATAGGTCGGCCAGGGGTTTGATTTCATGCCGTCAATGCTGGCGATCATCAGCACCTTGGCCGGGCGCTCCTGCGTGCCGGCGGCTTTTAGCAGCGGCAGCAGTTTCTGCGTCAGGAAGAAAGGCGTCTTCACATTGAGGTCCATCGTGCGATCCCAACCCGCCTCGGTGAACTTCTCGAACGGTTCGCCCCAGGCAGCGCCAGCGTTGTTGACCAGCAGGTCGAGCTTGTCCTCGCGGGAGGCCAGCTCGTCGGCCAGCGTCTGGATGCCGTCCATCTGGCTGAGATCGCCGACCAGCCCAACAACCTTGTCGCCCAGTTCGGCGCTGGTTTCGTCGACCTGCTCCTTCTTGCGGGCAACGATGTAAACCCGCGCGCAGCCTGCTTCCAGCAGACCTTCCACGATCATCTTGCCGATCCCGCGGCTGCCGCCGGTGACAAGTGCGATGCGGCCTTCGAGGCCGAAAAGTTCGTTCAGCGTCATCATGTTGTTTCTCCTGATCCGTCATCCCCGCGAAAGCGGGGACCCAGGGCTATCGGGCAAACCCGGCCAGATGGATTCCCGCTTTCGCGGGAACGACGAGGTGTGGTTATGCAGCAATCAATATCCGCTCAGGCTGGCCACGCGGTCGGCGTGATAGTTCGCATCGCCCAGAAATTCGGCAAGCGCCCGGTCGCGCTTCATGTACAGCCCGATATCGTATTCGTCGGTCATGCCGATACCGCCATGCATCTGCACGCCTTCGCGCACAGCGAGACCTGCGGTTTTCGATACTTTGGCCTTGGCGACGGATGCCATCAGGCTGGCCTTTTCGCTGCCGGCATCCATCAATTGCTGCGCCTTGATGACGGCGGCGCGAGCAATTTCGACTTCGGAATAGAGATGCGCGGCGCGGTGCTGCAACGCCTGGAACTCGCCGATGACCTTGCCGAACTGCTTGCGCTGCTTGAGATAGTCCACGGTCATATCCATCGCGCCGCCAGCCACGCCGACGCCTTCGGCTGCAGCGCCGAGCCGCCCTGCATCCAGCATCCGGTCAAGCAATGCACGCCCGCCATCGACGTCGCCGATTACGGCGTCGCCATCGAGCTCCACCCCATCAAAAATGGTGTGCGTCGCCATGGAGCTATCCACCAGCCGGACGCTGTCATGGCTCATATTCGCAGCGTCTTTCGGTACGGCAAACAGCGTGATGCCGTCTTCATCATCGTCGTCGCCGGAAGTGCGCGCGGCGACGATCATCATGTCGGCGCTGGCGCCATGGATGACGAAATCCTTCTTCCCAGAAAGCTTAAAACCATTGCCGGATTTCTCCGCGCGGGCGGCGATACGCTGGGGGCGGTGCTTGGCGCCTTCGTCAATCGCGACGGTGTAGACATGCTCGCCAGAGATCAGCCCCGGAAGCCACTTCTCACGCGCCGCCTTGTCGCCGCCCGCCAGAGCAGTGGCGGCCAGCACGGAAGAAGAGAGAAACGGCGACGGCGTCAGGTTTCGTCCGATTTCCTCCAGCACGATGCCGGCTTCGACATGGCCCATGCCCAGCCCGCCATCATCCTCGCCAACCAGCATTCCAGTGAAGCCCATTTCGGCAAACTGTTCCCAAAGACCATGGCCGAAACCGTCCTTGCAATCGCGGTCGCGCCAATGGCGCAGCTGTTTGGCGATGCTGCCTTCCTCGGCCATGAACTGCCGCGCGGTATCGGCCAGCATGGCTTGGTCATCATCGTGATAGAGTGGCATTTTCGGGTTACTCCCCCAAATCTGTTTAACTTCGTCGTCCCCGCGAAGGCGGGGACCCAGGGCGGAATGTCGAAACCGGTACACTGGGTTCCCGCCTTCGCGGGAATGACGGTTGTGGCTTTTCGCGCCCCTGTTTTACGCCCCCGGCAATTCCAGAATACGCTTCGAAATCACGTTGAGCATGATTTCGCTGGTGCCGCCTTCAATGGAGTTGGCCTTGGTCCGCAGCCAGCTGCGCGCGGGTGTGCCGCCGTCGGTATCCTTGCTGTCCCATTCCAGGCTGCGCGATCCGCCGGTCGCCATCATCAGTTCGTGACGGCGCTTGTTCAGTTCGGTGCCCGCGTATTTCATGGTGTTGGGTTGCGCTGGATGCGCCTTACCGACCTTGATCTCGTCGAGGAATTTCTCGCCCATGCAAGCATAAGCAAGCGCATCCACATCGAACATCGCCAGCTCGGCGCGCAGCAGCGGATCGAGTTCGCCTGCATGTTCGTTCGAATGCCGTGCCATCGCCGCACCGATTGCGCTGGTCCGGTCGCCGCCATCGGCGCCTGAGATCATCTCGCGTTCGTGGCCGAGCAAATATTTCGCCACGTCCCAACCGCGGTTCACTTCGCCGACAAACTGGCCCTTGGGCACTTTGACATCGTCGAAAAACGTCTCGCAGAACGGACTGTTGCCGCTGATCAGCAGGATCGGCTTGGTCGAGATGCCGTCCGATTCCATGTCGAATAGCATGAACGTAATGCCCTGATACTTGTCCGACTTGTCGGTCCGCACCAGGCAGAAAATCCAGTCCGCCTGATCGGCGTAACTGGTCCAGACCTTCTGGCCATTGACCACCCAGTGATCGCCCGCATCTTCGCCGAATGTCTGCAAGGAGACGAGGTCGCTGCCGCTGCCCGGCTCGCTATATCCCTGGCACCAGCGGATTTCGCCGCGCGCGATCTGGCCAAGGTAATGGACCTTCTGTTCCTCGGTCCCGAATTTCAACAGCGCCGGGCCGAGCATCCAGATGCCGAAGCTGGAAAGCGGCGGGCGCGCACCGATTGCGCCCATTTCCTCGCGCAGCACCTTGGCTTCTGCGGGCGACAGGCCGGCACCGCCGTATTCCTTCGGCCAAGCGGGCACAGTGTAGCCTTTGTCCCGGCACGCCTCGAACCACGCCTTTTGCGCATCGTTCTTGAAACTGGCGTTGCGACCGCCCCAATAGACATCGCGTTCGTCGCGCACGGGGGCGCGCATCTCAGGCGGGCAATTCGCCTCCAGCCAGTCGCGCGTTTCGCTGCGGAAGGTTTCCAGATCGGCCATGTGCTGCGTCCTCTCGGGTAGGTGATACC
Organism: Alteripontixanthobacter maritimus; assembly: GCF_003340475.1. Lineage (NCBI taxonomy): Bacteria > Pseudomonadati > Pseudomonadota > Alphaproteobacteria > Sphingomonadales > Erythrobacteraceae > Alteripontixanthobacter > Alteripontixanthobacter maritimus. Next base: position 1,867,076 of record NZ_QBKA01000002.1, read on the forward strand.
AAAGCAGGCTAGGCCAGAACAATGGCATCCGGCAAGCCGTGAACGCGCCCCTCCCCTTGCCGTAACGTCAGCATGACGCGCGTTGACGCAGCACGCCGACGCCCTACGCTAGGCCATAGCTTGGGAGAGCAGCTTGGCGTCCAGTTCTGATTCGAAACCAATTGCCTCGGCGTCCGCGTCCGGTGCCGTTGCACCTGCCGTTCCGCCGTCCGCCGCGTTGCCGCTGAAGCTGAAGCTGATCCACGGCTTCGGTGCGGTTGCGTTCGGGGTGAAGGATAGCGGCTTTTCGTTTTTTCTGCTGATTTATTACAATCAGGTCCTCGGCATGAATGCGGGCACTGTCGGCTATGTATTGCTGGCGGCGCTGCTGATCGACGCAGTTATCGACCCCATTCTCGGCAATCTTTCCGACCGCACATACACAAAATGGGGCCGCCGCCTGCCGTGGCTGTATGCCGCGCCGATTCCGTTGGCGTTTGTGTGGGTGCTGCTGTGGTCGCCGCCGGGCGGAGAAGCGCCGACCGCGCTTGGCCTGCTCGGAATTGCCGCGACGGTGCGCATCCTGCTGTCTGCCTGCGAGGTTCCCTCCATCAGCCTGGTGCCGGAGCTGACATCGGATTACGACGAGCGCACCACGCTGTTCCGGTTCCGCTTCCTGTTCGGCTGGATTGGCGGCCTGCTGATGATGATCCTCGCTTACACGGTTTTCATGCCGGGTGCGGACGGCCTGCTGCGGCAAGAAGGCTATCGGCAATATGGCATATTCGGCGCAGTGCTGATGGCAGTCGCGGTGATGGGGTCGGCATGGGGGCAGCACAGCCTCGTTGCCAAATTGCCTGCCGTCAAACCTCCACCGTTCAGCCTGAAAGGCGCTTTTTCCGAAATCGTCGAGGCATTCAGCGAGAAGGCGTTTCTCATTTTCGCTGCTGGCGGACTGGCGGCCTACATCAGCCAGGGCATGACGTTCTCGATCAGCCAGTATGTGAACCTGTTCATCTGGCAATTGTCGGAAGATGCCTTCAAGCTTTACCCGCTGGTACTGGCGGCTAGCGTAATCGTAATGTTCTTCATCGTCGGACCGCTGCACCGCCGGTTCGGTAAACCGGCCAGCGCGACATTCTGCGCGATCGGCGCGTTCTTTGTGGGCTTCACGCCCTATGGGCTACTGCTCGCAGGAGTATGGCCGGACCCCGGCAGTGGATTGTCGACCGCACTCTATTTCCTCTTCCTGGGCATCGCCAATACGCTGGGGATCGTGGTGATGATTTCCGCCACATCGATGGTGGCGGAAATCGTGGAGTCCTATCAGGAACGCACCGGCCTGCGGGCGGAAGGCGCGTTCTATTCGGGCAACTGGCTGGTCCAGAAATGCGCCACCGGCATCGGCATATTCCTGACCGGTCAGATCGTGGCGATATCGCAACTCATGACCGACGCCCGCCCCGGCACGGTGGCGCAACCGGTGCTCGACAGCATGATCGTGTTATACGCCGCCGCTTCCTTCGTGCTGGCATTACTGGCGGCCTATTGGCTTGGCCGGTTCCCGATCAGCCGCGAACAGCATGAAGCGCGCGTGGCCAAGATGGCGGCAGCGCCGCCAGTAGTGGCGCATGCCGATGATCCGGCAGTGCCGAGACGCCCGATGGGCTGAACACCACGTGATATAATAGGCTTGGCGGACCAGTTGCGCTCTGCCACTTACACAGCAACGATAGCGCGAATTATATTCGAGAGAGGACCTCCACCATGGAATTCGACCTGACCGACCGGCAGCAACACTGGCGCGACCGCGTGCGCGATTTCATCGAAAAGAACGTGCGCCCGCGCCACCATGAATATGTCCAGCAAGCTGCCGAGGGCGAACGCTGGAAGGTGCTGCCCGTGGTCGAGGAGGAGAAGGAGCGCGCCAAGGCGCAGGGTATCTGGAACCTGTTCATGCCGCCACGTTCGGGCCGCGCCCATGTGGACGATAGCTTCGAATTTGAAGGTCCGGGCCTGACCAATCTGGAATATGCGCTCTGTGCCGAAGAGATGGGCCGCATCGGCTGGGCAAGCGAGGTGTTCAACTGCTCCGCGCCCGATACCGGCAATATGGAAGTGCTGCTGCGCTACGGTACGCGCGGACAGAAGGACCAGTATCTTGCACCCCTGATGAATGGTGAAATCCGCAGCGCATTCCTGATGACGGAACCGGACGTCGCATCGTCCGACGCGACCAACATCGAATGCACCATCGCGCCCGATGGCGACGGTTACGTGCTCAACGGCCGTAAATGGTGGAGCTCGGGCGCAGGCGATCCGCGCTGCAAGGTCGCCATCGTCATGGGTAAGACCGACAAGAGCGCCGACCGTCATTCGCAGCAGAGCATGGTGCTGATGCCGTTGGATGCAGACGGCGTGACCATCCTGCGGCACCTGCCCGTGTTCGGCTATGACGACGCGCCGCACGGCCATATGGAAATCGAACTGAAGGATGTCCGCATCCCGAAATCAGCCATGCTGCTGGGCGAAGGACGCGGCTTCGAAATCGCGCAGGGCCGCCTAGGGCCGGGTCGCATCCACCACTGCATGCGGACCATTGGCGTGGCGGAAGAAGCGCTGGCGAAAATGGCGCGGCGGCTGCAGCAGCGCGAGGCATTCGGCAAGCCGATCTATAAGCATTCGATCTGGGAACACCGGGTTTCCAAGGCCCGCATCGATATCGAAATGACGCGGCTGCTCTGCCTCAAGGCCGCCGATATGATGGACAAGGCCGGCAACAAGAACGCCAAGCAGGAAATCGCCATGATCAAGGTGCAGGCGCCCAACATGGCACTGAGCATCATCGACGATGCCATCCAGGCGCATGGCGGCGGCGGCGTGTCGGAGGATTACGGCCTGGCGCAGGCATGGGCGCATCAGCGCACGCTGCGGCTAGCGGATGGTCCGGACGAGGTGCACGAACGCTCCATCGCCCGGATGGAATTCGCCCGCCACGCGCCCGATCCGAACGAGCCTGCCCATAAGGGTATGGGTAGCGGCATGGCTGCAGGCTCCGGTGCTGGCGGCGCTGCTGCCAGCGCATAGAGCTTACTGTTCGCGCGCCCCGGCCAACGCCGGGGCGCGCTTCTTGAAGATTTGGGATCACTGCCATGAAAGCCGCCTTACTCGAACAACCCGGCCAGCCGCTTGTCATTGCCGATGTGCAGACTGCCAAACCCATGGCGCATGAGGTCTTGATTAACACCAAGGCTTGCGGGTTGTGCCATTCGGACCTGCATTTCATCGATGGCGCGTACCCCCACGCGCTGCCGCTGGTGCCGGGCCACGAGGCTGCCGGCGTGGTCGAGGCGGTCGGCAGCGAAGTGACGACGGTGAAGCCGGGCGATCATGTCGTCACCTGCCTCAGCGCCTTTTGCGGCCAATGCGAATTCTGCGTGACGGGGCGCATGGCGCTGTGCTTGGGCGCCGGAACACGACGCGGCAAGGACGCGCCTTCGCGGCTGACGCGCGGAGACGGCGAGCCAGTGAACCAGTTGCTCAACCTGTCCGCCTTTGCCGAACAGATGCTGATTCACGAACACGCCTGCGTCGCCATCGACAAGGACATGCCCTTGGACCGGGCCGCCGTGATCGGCTGCGCGGTGACCACTGGCGCAGGCGCGATCTTCAATGCGGCCAAGCTGGTGCCCGGCGAAACAGTTGCCGTGATCGGCTGCGGCGGAGTGGGCCTTGCCGCCATAAATGCTGCGAAGATTGCAGGTGCCGGACGGATCATCGCCGCCGATCCCTTGCCCGAAAAACGCGCAATGGCCGAAACGCTCGGCGCGACCGACACGGTGGACGCGATGGCGGACGATGCCGCGGCGCAGATCGTCGCGCTGACGAATGGCGGCGTGGATCACGCGATCGAGGCGGTCGGCCGTCAGGCCAGCGCGGATTTGGCTGTGAAGGTGCTCAAACGCGGCGGCACCGCGACCATTCTCGGCATGATGCCGTTGGACTGCAAGGTCGGTCTGGGCGCGCTGGACCTGCTCGGCGGCAAGAAGCTGCAAGGCGCGATCATGGGTATGAACCATTTTCCTGTGGACCTGCCGCGCCTCGTCGATTTTTACATGCGCGGCCTGCTCGATCTCGACACCATTATCAGCGAGACCATTTCATTGGACCAGATTAACGATGGCTTCGACACCATGCGCAGCGGCAGCAGCGCGCGCAGCGTGATCGTGTTCGACCGATGACCAGCATCCTTCCCGCGATCGATGCCGAAAAGGCATTCGTCGGCACCGTGGCGCCGGAAGGCGACGACCGGCTCGATCTTGTGAAGCTGACCCCTTGGATGGAGGCCAATGTGCCGGGCTTCACCGGCCCGCTGGAGCAGGCAAAATTCAAGGGCGGCCAGTCGAATCCGACTTACAAGCTGTCTTCCCCATCCGGGAACTATGTGTTGCGGCGCAAGCCTTATGGCAAATTGCTGCCGTCCGCCCACGCCGTCGACCGCGAGTTTCGCGTGCAGTCGGGCCTGGAATCTGTCGGCTTCCCGGTCGCCCCGCAATACGGGTTGTGCGAGGATGACGATGTCGCGGGTTCGATGTTTTACGTGATGGGCATGGTCGACGGGCGCACGATCTGGAACGGCGCTATGCCCGGCGCGGACCCGGCCGAGCGCCGCGCAGTCTATTTCGAGATGACCGACGTTCTGGCGCAGCTGCATTCCGTCGACCTGGAACGCGCAGGCCTGACCGAATATGGAAAGCCAGGCAATTATTTCGGCCGCCAGGTCGGACGCTGGACCAAGCAATACAAGCTGGCAGAAACCGAGCGGCTGGAGCCGATGGAACGGCTGATCGAATATCTTGCCGCCACCCTGCCCGAACAGACGCGCACCAGCATCGTCCACGGCGACTACCGCATCGACAATATGATCTTCGGCGCGGAAGGCACGCCTGATGCCATCAAGGTGCTGGCAGTGCTCGACTGGGAGCTATCCACACTGGGCGATCCGCTGGCGGATTTCACCTATTTCTGCATGGCTTATGTAACGGAAAACGGTGGCCGTTCAGGCGTCGAAGATGTCGACCGCAAGGCGCTGGGCATTCCGGAGCTGGAGGAAGTCGTCGAACGGTATTCCGCCGCGACGGGACGCGACAGCGTGCCGGATATGAACTGGTACTTCGCCTATAATTTCTTCCGGCTGGCAGGCATCATGCAGGGCATCAAGAAACGCGTGATCGACGGCACCGCATCCTCCGCCCATGCCAAGGCGATGAGCGAACGGGTTGCCCCTTTGGCCGAGGCTGCATGGGGTTTCGCCAAAAAGGCCGGGGCGTAGCGGTTAACGCTTTCGTAAGCGCCCGGTTAGAAACTCTTGTTCCATCGCAGCGCCATGCCGGTATCATCCTGCGCGCCCGCAAAATGGCCCGGCTGGCTGCGATAGAACACGCTTAGCGCCCCATTTCCGTTCCATAGCGGACCGCGCCAGGCAATCTCGCCCATCATTTCGCGGCCATCGGGGCTGAGGGATAGCGCCCGGTTGCCATAGATTGCGCTTTCGGTGGTGTAATCGTAGTCAACTGGCAGAGACAGTTGCAGTCCGCCATGCGACACCCGAAGCGGCTGCGAGACGCGAAAGCCCAGACTGTCCCCCAGCTTCAGCGCGCCGCTGCGCGACAGATCGAACGACCACGCGCGGCTTGTGAAGTCCGAACCGGCAGCCACCAGTCCGCCAGACCGCGCGCGGCTGAACCCTTGACGAACATCGCCGCCCAATCGCCAGCCGGGCGCAAAATGCCATGCCGCACCGGCATCCACGAACATGGTGCTGGCACCGTTGCCGCCCAAAGCTTCGTGGAAATAGGCGCCCAGTACCGTGTCGTCTTCGTCCAGCCAGTTCATCCCAAGCGTAGCCGCGAGATTGCCGAAGCGCCGGTCCGCGGCCAAAGCGAAACTGCGCGTGGCAAACCGTTCTCGCTCCCTCGATAGCGACAGGCCCGGCCCTCGAAAATTGCCGAGTACCGCGCTGCCGCTCTGCATACTGGCGGTCAGACCCCACGGCCCTACAGTCTGCCGCACCGCCAGCGACGCATCGCCCGACCGGGAAAAGCCGGTATCACCCGCCGCACCGGTCGCGATCATGAAGGCGGGGCGGTCCTGCCCCTGCAGTTGCGCCACGATGCCGCTCTCGGTTTCGCGATAGGCAACGCCAAGCTGCGTTTTTGGCGCAATCTGCATGGCGACACGCGCTGCCAGAACGCGCGCCTGCTGTGCATCTTCAGTCGAAAGACGCAGCGCATTGGCTACCGTCAGCTCATCCTGCGAACCCGATTCATCAATCGAGAACGCCATCGCCACCCCGCCCCCGCCGATTGCCACATGGCGGCCATTATTCTCGACCGCGCCGCGCAGCCGTTGCTGCGGCAGAGCCCCGCGCAGGTTCTGACCAAGCTGATAGCCGAAGGCGCGGTCGAACCGGTCGGTCACGATAGTTTCAAGCGCGACATCTACAAACGCGTCACCCATGGCGGTCGAGGCGGTCGCAGTCGTATCGCTCGCCGCGAGTACCGATCCGGTTCCCGCAATTGACGTGGTTCCGACAGGTTCGAACGCGCGCGCAATATCCAGAATGCCGCGCCCGTAAATCTCGTCGATCCCGGCCGCGCCGGCATCCCGTGCACTAACCAGCAGGATTTCGACGATCTCCTTGCCGGTCAAATTCGGAAAAGCCTGCGCCAGCAGCGCGACCGCACCAGACACTTGCGGTGCGGAGAAGCTTGTACCGGAGAACAGCGTCACGAAACGACTGCCATTCTCCTCGGTAATCTCCAGTTCGCCATCCTTGTAGATGCAGCAGATGCGCTCGCCGCGCGCAGTAAGATAAAACGCGCCTTGTGTGCCCGCCTTGTTGCTGAAGTCGGAAATCATACCGTTCTGGTCGACCGAGCCGACGATGATGACATTGTCGCCTCCAGCTTCACGGATAGCGGTACCGAACGGGTCCGGTTGGGTCGGGTCGATACCTGCATCGGTGCTGTCGCCATCATTACCGGCTGAAACCACGATAACAACGCCTGCTGCGGCGGCCCTGGCAATTGCGGCGCGCAACGTGCTGTTCACTCCGCCGCCGCCGAGGCTGAGATTGATAACAGTCGCTCCGGCCGCAACCGCGATGTCGATACCGCGCGTGATTGTGCTGTCGGAAAACGAACAGCCAGCCGCATCGTCGTCAGGGTCGGCCACATCGCAGCTTCCGGGCGTATCGCCCCTCAGTGCGAGGACCTGCGCCTCGTAAGCGATGCCCAGCACCCCTGCGTTATCGCGCGCGCCAACTGCAACGATGGACACATTGCTGCCGTGATCATCCACCCCTTCCAGCCCGCGACTGCCGAATAGGTCGGTGGAATCAGGATGCACCCGGCCGATAAATTCCGGACTGTCCGGATCGATGCCCGTGTCGATCACCGCCACGATCTCACCCGCACCGGCAATACCGCGTGACCATGCGGAAACGGCACCGTGAAATTGCGGCCCGTCGGAGCGGCGGAATTCGGCCGTGTCGAAGCTGGTCACCGGAATGGGGGTTGGTGTGGGAGTCGGGGTCGGAGTAGGTGTGGGGGTCGGTGTCGGAGTAGGTGTGGGTGTGGGTGTGGGTGTCGGTGTCGGACTAGGTGTCGGTGTCGGCGTGGGAGCCGGGGCCGGTGTTGGTGTTGGTGTTGGTGTTGGAACCGGTGCCGGAGTAGGTGCCGGTTGGGCTGGCGGCGTACTGATCGGCCCGCCACCACCGGAACTCTTGCCGCCGCCGCAGGCAGACACCAGCACCAGCGCACCCAGCGCGCAGCCAATCCGGTGACGTGTCGATTTGATCCGCGTCGCAGCCATGCCCGTCCGTTCCTTCGATCCAATTTGTAGAGTGCCTAGCAGTTTGAGTTTAAAGCAATTATGAACAGGTATGGCTGTAACTCGCCCCTTCGCTAGTTACGCTCTCATATCACGGCGTGACGCTTTTGCCGAACGCCAGTGCCTCTCCCGCCTTGTGCGCGCTTCGCGGCCTCGTTAGCAGCACTCCCGCGTCACTATTTACTCCCGGGATACCCTTTATGACCGACACACTTGCCACTGCGATCGAAGCTGCCTGGGACGACCGGGCCAATATCGGCCAGGGCGACACCGAAATCACGAAGCAGGTCGAACGCGCGATCGCCATGATCGATAGCGGCGAGGCGCGCGTCGCTCAGCCCAACGGGAATGGCGGGTGGAAGGTCAACCAATGGCTCAAGAAGGCTGTGTTGTTGTCCTTTCGTTTGCGCGACAACATGGTGGTGGACGGCGCGAACAGTGTCCCTGCTTACGACAAGGTGCCGTCCAAGTTCGAAGGGTGGGATGCGGCTCGCTTCGCCGATGCAGGCTTTCGGGTGGTGCCGGGTGCGGTCGCCCGGCGTGGATCGTATATCGGCAAGGGCGTGGTTCTGATGCCCAGCTTCGTCAATATCGGTGCCTATGTCGGCGATGGCACGATGATCGACACGTGGGCCTCTGTCGGTAGCTGCGCGCAAGTGGGTGAAAACTGCCATATCTCCGCCGGAACGGGGATCGGCGGCGTATTGGAGCCGTTACAGGCGAATCCCACCATCATTGGCGACAACTGCTTCATCGGCGCGCGTTCCGAAATCGTGGAAGGCGTAATCGTCGGCGAGGGCAGCGTGGTGGCCATGGGGGTCTTCATCACCCAGTCGACCAAGATCGTCGACCGGGCCAGCGGAGAGATCATGCGCGGGCAGATCCCGCCTTACTCGGTCGTGGTTCCAGGCACCCTGCCCGACCCTGCCGGCGGACCATCGCTGGCATGCGCAGTCATCGTGAAGACGGTGGACGCGCAAACGCGGGCCAAGACCGCCATCAACGAATTGCTGCGCGATTGAATCGGCAACGGCGCGGAACCTCGCTATTGAGCGGACATTGCGCTATTACTCGAATTTTGGATCACAGGACGGAAAGCGAACCACCATGCATACTGAAGGCAACGAAGTTCACGTCGATGCGGAAGAAGCCAGCGGCGGCGAAAAGACCGGCGTGATGCGCTGGGTGCTGGGTATCGGCACGCTGCTCGCCATTCTCGGGCTCTCGGCAATATGGATCTTCGGGGCAGCAACTTCCGACACGATCGGTGGACAGGCCGACATGACCGGCAAGATCGATGCCGTGGAAGAAATGGAAACCGGATCCAGCAACACCGACGGCATAATCATGGAAGACGAGATGTCCGATGATGACACGGTGATGGACGATGGCGTGGAAGTTATCGAGAACTGATCGGCGCGCTGCGCGTTTTGAATTTATCGGACGGGGACAGCAACGAAAGAATACCCGATGAGCAATTCCAACAGCTTTCAGACCAACCAGTACGTAAAATGGAACTGGGGTAATGGCGAAGGCAAAGGCCAGATCGAAGACCGTTTCGAGAAAGAGGTAACCCGCACGTTGCAGGGCACCGAAGTCACCAAGGATGGCGATGACGACAACCCTGCTTATCTGATCAAGCAAGAAGATGGCGACAAGGTGCTGAAGCGCGGCAGTGAACTGAGCGCGTGGGACAAGGACTGATGTCCGACAAGGATCGAGACGATATTTACGACACGTTCTACGACCGCGTGAACATGCAGCCCAAAGAACTGGAGGAGTGGCTCGAAACCGATGACTCCAAGTCGGTTGGGGACAGCGACAGCGGTGAAAGCACGGGCCACAAATCCGGTCGGCGTATTGTCGAGATCAAGCGCACCGCAAAAGATGATCTGACCGATGACCAGTATGATCACATGAACAAGGTCAACGGCTATATTGCGCGCCACCTCTCCCAGCTGCCGGACGGCAACATCGAGAACAGCGACTGGCGTTACAGTCTGAAGAATTGGGGCCACGATCCGGTCAGGGACGACTAGGCAGGCATTTAGATATGAAAAGCGGACAATCCCGCTGCCGGATCAGAATTCGGCAGCGGGATTTTCGTATGGAGGCAGAGCGGATTGCGCGGCCGCCACCGCTTCTGCCTTCCGCATCACTCGCATCATGTTGCGCATCGATATCTTCTCAAGGTCGGCTTGCGAATAACCTCGCCGGGCCAGTTCCGTGAACAGGGCCGGATAGCCGGTTACATCCTCCATCCCGACCGGCCCTGTCCGCATCCCGTCGTAATCACCGCCGATGCCGATATGATCGATACCGGACACGGTGCGGATGTGATCGATATGGTTGGCCATGTCGGCGATGGTCGCTTGCGGTTCGGGATTGTCCTGCTCCCACACCGCAATGCGTTTCTCAACCTCGCGCGGCTGCCCCTGGAACAACGCATCGAGCCGTGCCTTTTCCGCCGTGCGATTGGCATACCACTGGCGCGCGTCCTCGCTCAGGAAGCCTGGCAGCGCGACCACCATCACGATGCCGCCATTGTCCTTCAGGCGGCGAAGCGCGTTGTCGGGCACGTTGCGCGCGTGGCCGTTGATCGCCCTTGCGCCGGAATGGCTGTAAATGACCGGAGCCTGTACCACATCGAACACGTCCAGCATCGTCTTTTCGCTGACATGGCTCAAATCCACCAGCATCCCGATGCGGTTCATTTCGCGCACCATGTCGCGGCCCAGATCGGTCAGGCCGCCATGCTCCGGCGTATCGGTGGCGCTGTCGGCCCACGGTGTGTTTTTCGAATGCGTTAACGTCATGTACCGCGCGCCAAGGTCGTACATCTGGCGCAGCACCGCGAGGCTACTGCCGATGGAATGGCCCCCTTCCATGCCCAGCAGCGAGGCGATTTTTCCTTCCGCCAACGCGGTTTCCACATCATTTGCAGTCAATGCCAGAGCAAGCCTGCCCGAATTACGATCAATCAGGCGCCGAGTGACGTCGATCTGTTCCAGCGTGGCAAGAACCGCCTGCGGTTCGGTCAGCGCGGCGCTGACATAGACCGACCAGAACTGCGCGCCCACCTGCCCCTCGCCCAGCCGGGCGAGATCGGTGTGCATCACGCGCCCTTCGGCATGGTCCGCGCCGGTCCCGGTCGTATCGGCAAAGTCAAAATCGCCAATCTCGTTATCGAAGCGCGCGCGAAGCTGGATCGGCACGTCGTTGTGCCCGTCCCACACCGGCGCGGCTTCCAGGGCGGCAGCCGCGGTTTCTTCCGCTGTCTGAGCTTTGGCAGGAGCCGTGGCGGTCACCAATGCTAATGCGATGGCGGTTGCCGAAGCGACGATCGCGGGTATCCTAAGCATCTCTTTTCCTCCCCTTGGGGTGCGTCACGGTCCTACCGTAAACACAGGAGCTACATCAATGCCGTCCGACCATGGCTTTGATTCAGTAACGCCCGAACATGCCATTACCGTCCTGCTGGAACGACGCGCCGGCAAGACGATCTGTCCCAGCGAGGCCGCTCGCGTGGTTGCAGGCCCGGGCGGGGACTGGCGCGCGCAAATGGCGTCCGTCCATCGGGCGGTCGCACATATGTTGAAGCGCGGGGCAATCCGGCTCAGTTGGAAAGGCAGTCCCAAATCCGCGCCTAAAGGACCCTATCGTATTGCGTCCGCGGCTGACGGGTAACATAGGTATCAAACAGCCGCCTGTGCGAAGGACATTTCATTGACCCGCAATATCTTCCGCGTCCTGCTGGCGCTATTTTACGGGTTCGCCGGTTACAGGCACCTGGTGGACCCAGCGCCGTTTCTGTCGATCACGCCCGACTGGGTGCCAGCAAAAGCCTTCGTGGTCGCGTTCACTGGTTGGGCGGAACTTGCGGGCGCGGCAGGACTGTTGCAGCCTTGGTCGAAGCGATTGCGGCGGGCGGCCGGCATAGGGCTGGCGCTCTATGCGCTATGCGTATGGCCGGCCAATGTGAACCATATGATGATGTATCTTGATGGCACCATCGATGGCCCGTCCATGGCCTATCACGGCCCGCGTATGGTGGCTCAGCCGCTGATTATCTGGCTCGCGTTATGGGTGGGCGAAGCGACCGACTGGCCGCTTCGCCGCAAAACCCGCGCTGCCGCCGGCATGGGCGGCAGCGTATAATCGCCTTTAGCTCAGGTGCTTGGACACCGCCGCCGTCATTTTGAACATCGAGATCTGTTCCTTGCCGATTACGGCACCCAGATCGTCATCCGCATTGATCTGCCGGCGATCCTTGGAATCCTGCAGATCGTGCTTCTTGATGTACTCCCAAACCTTGGATGTGACCTGCGCGCGGGTCATCGGACCCTTGCCGATCACGTTTTCCAGTTCCGGGGACAGGGTGACGGGTTTCTGCAATGCGTTGTTCTTACCAGCCATTATGACTTCCTTTCAGGTTGCGGGCAAAATGCCCGCGGTCGTGTAAATTCGTGCGGCCGGGGTCGGCCCGATCAGGCGCCTTCAAGCACCGTCGGCGTCGCCGTCCCAATCATCCAGCAGATCGGGTTGATGTTCGTATGTGCCTGTCAGCACAGTCGCGGAGATCACGTGCCCTTCGATCGCCTTGTGCAATTGCGCGCGGCTTGCGCCCGGCATCAGCACCAGTGGCAGGTCGAGCGCGAACAGCTGGAACACATAGTGATGCGCACCGTCGCCTGCCGCCGGATCGGGCAACAGCCATTCGGAATTCTTCTGCGAATTCTTACCCACGCGCGGCGGCGTTTCGCCTTCCAGCAACTTACGCGAATTGGGGGCTAGTCCCCAGACGAGCCAATGGCACGGCAGATCGGAGGATGCGGTGGGAACGGCAGCAGATCCCGCATCCTCCACCACGATAACCAGTTCCTGCGTGCCGGGTGGTGGCGCAGTCCATTCCAGCGGCGGAGCGACCGCGTCCTCCTCCTGCGCGGTGAAGCACGGGTCCAGTTCCTCCCCATCGCGAAAGGCAGGACTGCTCAGCGCTAGATTGCCGCGCCCGAAACTCTTCTGGTCCGCCAGCTTTGCAATGGTCAGCGAAGCATGGCCCGAATGGGGGGAATGCAAGGCAGACTGCAACCAGTCAGGCACGGTTTCGGGCATTGTCGTCTAATCTCCGCAGGTGGATACGGCCATGGACTTAGCCGCGTGCGACGCCGCAGAACAGAGCCGACACATCATTTTGCCCGGTTTTACGCATAGCGCAGCGTTTTTCATGCGCGGAAATCCTGATATTGGTCCGAGAAGAACCGGCGTTCTCGGCCCAGCGATAGCGCCGACGCACCCTGCCCCCTTCACATCCGCCGCGCGCTGACATAGACTGATGTTCGACATGAGTTTGCGCTTGATAATTCGCATTCTACGTCAAGGGGTTGGGTGCATCCGTACCCGATGGGAAGGGTCGCACATGAAAATCGTTCGCACAGCAATAAGTCTTACTCTGGCAACGGCGCTTGTCGCCTGCGGTGGAAATGGCAGTATTTCCGATGGCGGAGGGGGTAGCGATGCGCCGCCTACATCCGGCACGCCCACCCCGGCGCCCGCTCCGGCGCCGACACCCACGGCGGGCTGTTCGCTGTCCGAACGCCAGGATTTTGCATTCCAGGAAATCAATCAGTTCTACCTCTTCCCGGATTTGCTGGACACTAATGCCAACCCGGCTGCCTTTGGCACCGTGCAAGGCTATATCGACGCGCTGGTGGCCCCGGCGCGCGCGCAATCGAAAGATCGGTTCTTCACCTACATCACTTCGATCGAGGAAGAAGAAGCGTTCTTCAACAGCGGGTCGAGCGCCGGTTTCGGCGTCCGCCTGGGTTATGACACAGCGGCCAATCGTGTTTTCGTGCTGGAAGCCTACGAGGGCGCGCCTGCGTTGGCTGCAGGGATCGATCGCGGTACCGAGCTGCTGGCAATCAACGGCCAATCAGTTGCGGACCTGATGGCTTCGGGTGGCCCGCAGGCTGTTGTCAACGCGCTCGGCGCATCGGATGCAGGCGTCACCCGCACTCTGCAATATCGCAATGCGGCCGGCACGGTCACTACCATGAACGTGACCAAGACGGAATTCGAGCTGGATCCCGTTTCCAACCGCTATGGCGCAAAGATCATCAATGATGGCGGCAAGAAGGTGGGTTATCTCAACCTGCGGACCTTCATCGGTCCGGCAGAGGATGATCTGCTGGCGGCATTCAACGATTTCCGGGCGCAGGGCGTGACCGAAATGATCGTGGATTTTCGCTATAATGGCGGCGGCTTCATCTTCATTGCCGATCTGATGGGCGACCTCATGGGCCGGGACAAGGTGGGGCAGGTGTTCAGCAACACGGTGTTCCGCCCCAGCCTCGCCAGCAACAATTCGACCGAACGGTTCGAAAGCCTGCCGCAGGCGATTGCCGCCACCAAGATTGCCTTCATCGGGCGCGGCGGCACGGCTTCGGCTTCTGAACTGGTGACCAATTCCTTCATCCCGTATCTGGGCAACAACATGGCGCTGGTGGGTACCAACACCTTCGGCAAACCGGTCGGGCAGATCGCGCGCGACAAGGAAAGCTGTGACGACCGGTTGCGGATCGTGGCATTGAAGACCACCAACGCGAACAACCAGGGCGAATATTTCACCGGACTGGCTTCGGTCGTTCCGCGCACCTGCCAGGCCGATGATGATATCTTCACTCAGCTGGGTGAGCCGGGTGAGGCATCGATTGCCCGCTCGCTCGATTTCCTGGCTGGCCGCGCCTGCACCCCCATCGCCTCTACACGCGGCGGCACGACTACAGCGCGTACCGTGCAGGACAGGCGCGAGTTGTTGCAGCCCAGACAGCCGACTGCCGCCCAGCGGGAAGTGCCTGGTCTGTTCTAGGCAGACGCGAACCTGACCACCGAAAATGAAATCGCCCCGCTCGCCGACTGGCGGGTGGGGCGATTTGCGTTAGACCAGCGATAGACGCGGGACTGCTCGCACAGTAAGCGCCTCGGCCATGGACGCCACCAAAGCAAAACTCGTCATCCGCCCCGCCGAACCTGCCGATGCCCTGCGCATCGCGCGCCTGACCGGGCGCGTCTACGGCAAGGGCGAAGGATATTCCGCCGCGCAAATTCGCGGCCAGATCAACAACTTCCCCGAAGGCCAGTTCGTCGCCGAATTCGAAGGCAAGCTGGCAGGCTATTGCGCCACGCAGATTGTGCCACGCGACATCGCATTCGCCGATCACGGATGGGACGAGATTACCGGACAGGGCTTTGCCACCCGCCACGATAGCGCCGGCGACGTGTTGTACGGTATCGAAGTATGCGTGAACCCCGATTTCCGGCGGCTCCGCATCGGCCAGCGCTTTTATCGCAAGCGGCAGGAATTGTGCCAGTATCTGGAACTTGACGGCATAGTTTTCGGCGGCCGGATGCCGGGATATCAGCGCCGGCGCCGCAAGTTTCCCGACCCGCAGAATTATCTGGCTGCGGTGCTGGAAAAGAAGATCCCGGACCAGGTCATCAATTTCCAGATAAATCTGGGGTTCCAGCCCCAACGCGTGCTTCGCCAGTACCTGGCTGAGGACAAGGAAAGTGGGGGCAACGCGGTGCTGATGTATTGGCCCAACCCGCTTGCGCCGGAAACTCGCACGGAAGGCCCCAGCGGCATCGGCAAGAACCTGCCGGAAAGCGTGCGCGTCGCTACCGTGCAATTCATGATGCGGCGTATCGGTGCGATCGACGAATTCGAACAGCAGGTGGAATACTGGACCGACGTGGCATCGGATTACGAAGCGGATTTCGTAGTCTTCCCCGAATTGTTCACCCTGGAACTGCTGAGCATCCCCGACACGCCGATACCGCCAGCCGAAGCGATCGAGGAAGTCGCCAATTATACAGAGCGCTTCAAGGCGTTCATGGAAAAGCTGGCGGTCAGCTACAACATCAACATCATCGGCGGATCCCATCCCACGCGAATGGCCAACGGCGAAATTCGCAACATCGCCTACGTTTTCCTTCGCTCGGGCGCAGTCTATGCGCAGGAAAAACTGCATCCCACCCCGTCCGAACGGCGCTGGTGGAATATTAAGGGTGGCTATGGCGCGGACGCCATACCCACCGATTGCGGCCCGATCGGGGTGATGATCTGCTACGACAGCGAGTTTCCCGAACTTGCCCGCCACCTGGTGAACCAGGGCGCGCTATTGTTGTTCGTGCCGTTCTGCACCGATGAACGCCGCGGGTATCTGCGGGTGCGCTATTGCAGCCAGGCCCGCGCGGTCGAGAATCAGTGCTATGTTGTAACTTCCGGCGTGGTCGGCAACATTCCCAATGTCGAGAATATGGACGTGCACTATGCCGAAAGCGCGATCCTGACCCCGTCCGATTTTCCTTTTGCGCGTGATGGCGTGGCGGCTGATACCGCTCCCAATACGGAAACCATCGCGATTGCCGATCTGTCGATGTCGAACCTTTTGACCGCGCGTCAGCATGGGGCGGTGCAGAACCTGAAGGACCGGCGCTTCGACCTTTACCGTGTCGCGTGGAACAAGGATGCCAGCGGCGGCGAAGACGATACCGGCTATACCCGCCCATCCGATGCAGGTGGTTCCGGTACACATGGCTGAAGCCGGGGCGCAGCGCACGGTTGACGGATTTTGCGCGTGAGCGCACTCTGAACAGATGGCAAAGACATACACCACCTTCGCTGAATTCTGGCCGTTCTACCTGCGCGAACATTCCAAACCGCGCACCCGCACGCTGCATTATATCGGCACCACACTGGTGGTAGCCATTGCTGTCTTTGCGATTGTAACCGGCCGGTTCTGGTGGCTTGCCGCGATGCCGGTTGCCGGATATTTCTTTGCATGGATCGCGCATTTCCGGGTCGAGATGAACCGTCCCGCTACCTTTACCTATCCACTATGGAGCCTGGCTGCCGACTTCAAGATGTGGTGGTGCTGGCTCACGGGGCGGATCGACCGCGAACTGGACATGGCAGGCGTAGATACCGCCGACCGCAACACGCCGGCATAATCATCACCAGCCGGAGCTGCCTGCTTCGCCCTTGATGGGCCCCTTGATACGGTCTGTAACCCAGCCACCATAAAATCCGCCGCCTTGGGGACGAACGCGCTCTTTGCCTACGAAGCAATCGAGCTTGGCCGGATAAAACGCATACCAGCCTGCAATCTGTGCGTAGCCTTCCGGCAAATCGTCGAATGGGTCGGGATAACACCATGCAGCGTCCTGAATTGTATGCCCGTCGGGTAGGATCGCGTCGAATGCAGTTGCTGCCCCCTTCCATTCGCAAACCGACACGCCCCCATTTGCGCGCAGCAATTCGGTTTTGACATCCGAGGGCGGGAAATACGCCGTTGGCGCGCTGGCGGTTTCTTTAAGCCACAATACGCCGGTACTTTGCGCGACCGCTACATCCCCTGCCAGGACGCGCAATTCGTCATCTGCCAGGGTGACTATTGGCGGGCGAGGATAGTTCCACACGGATTCCTCCCCTGGCCCGGCCGGTTCTACGTTAGCCGGGCGAAACGATGCATCCCAGCTACTACGATGCGACCGGACTTGCTTTAGAAGAGCGAACTTGTCGAGGAGGTCTGGCATGGCGATCGAAATCCTTGTCCCAAAATAGCAAAAGGCGCGCCATCCTTTACGGAGAGCGCGCCCTTGCGTCGTAAATGCTGTTGCTCGTGTTAGCTCGGCATCAACACGGTGTCGATCACGTGAATTACGCCATTGGATGCATCAACATCGGTAGCGGTTACCGTGGCTGTTCCGCCCATCGCGTCAGTCAGAACTACATTGCCGTCGACCAGCTTCGCATTCAGCGTACCACCGTTCACCGTGGTGATGTCGTACCCTGCATCACCGGCGTCGGTGATCGCGGTGGTGAGTGCTTCGGCCATCGTTTCACCGCTGACTACGTGGTAGGTAAGGATGCCCGAAAGCTGCTCCTTGTTTTCATCCATTGTCAGCGTGTCCAGCGTGCCTGCAGGCAGCTTGTCGAACGCTGCGTTGGTTGGCGCGAAGATCGTATACGGACCTTCGCCGCTCAACGTTTCGCCAAGACCTGCTGCCGTAACAGCAGAGACTAGCGTGCTGAAGTTCTCATCGCCCTGGGCGACTTCCACCAGCGTACCAGCATCCGTGACTGTCTCATTGGCCATGGTATCTGCGGTGTCATCCACCACGACTTCGTCATTCGTTTCAGCGCATGCCGAAATTGCGAGGGCGGATGCTGCGAGGAGCGGGAGTGTAAAACGTTTCATGATAATTCCTGTTCGGTCGGTATGTTTTGCGAGCGCCGTTCGGGCCGCGCTCTTACCCAACTCAATGGATTGCGGCCGCAATTGGTTCCGAAATATGGCAGAAATAAGCCTCAATCATCTACGATCATTGCGCTATTTCAGGCCAGCAACACCGTCGCTGCGCCAAGCGTAAGAGATAACGGAATGCGTAAGGCCATCCACCAGTCCGGCGTATATTTACCGAGTGCTCTGTCGACCCACAGCGACCCTGCTATCGCGCCGCCCAGAACGATCATAGACGGTCCAGGCCACGGTCCACCGAAGATCCATGGCAAATATGCGGCCAACGCGATCAGGCTCGGTGCTATAGCCGCGAACCATATCCAGCTTGGCACGGACAAGGTCCGCGTTTGCCCTCTTTCAAATTTCGACTGCGACCCTGGAGTATGAAGCGACGTAGCTGCAGCCAGACCCCACCACATTCCGCCTAAAAAGCTAAAGATGATTGCCGCGTAACCGAAGCCGATGGCCTTGGCGGTCCATAACCACTCCTCCGGCCCCAGCCATACCGCAACGACGCATGCGAGCTGAGGCAGCAGTCCTGCAAAGCCAAGCATACGCGGGACCATCGGAATGTCGGCAATACCCACCGCGCGGGTCCCGCCTTGGTTCGGCGTCATGGCGATTGCGAACCCTCGAAAGGTTTGGCGTCTGTCCAGGCGCAACCATTGCGTATCTGGTCGCCAATTTTCAGTGTGACGACAAAGGGATACGTCCGGTCGCTCATACCGTCGCTGCATTCGGCCGGGGTGATAACCAGGTCGAACGCTTGCCCGGACAGGGTTCCACTCAGTCCCAGCCCGTTATTCCCGGCAAAGCGTCGGACCGCGATTGTCTCGCCATCTGGTCGCTCCGGCGTAGCATACGTAAGACTGGCGCCCTGTGCTGATCCGCCCCAGAACGGCTCCGTTCCGGTAAACTGGATGACATCCTGCTCACCGACATCCGCGTATGGCGTGCGATCGGTAGTAACCTCGCTTTCGCCATTCTCGGACGACATCTGGCAGGCAGACAAGGCTGCGCACAGGCCAATGGATAAGCAGGTAATTATCCGACGCGGAAAATATGATTGCGCCAACCCGCCGGAAGCAGGAGAGCGCCTCGGCAACATGATACGCCTCAGGCCTTTTCGGCTTGCAGCGCCTGTTCCGCCTCACGGCGGGCGGCGCGTACGGCTTCTGCCTTTTCCCGTTCACGGCTGACGTTGCGGGCCTGTTCGGCCAGACCGCGCCAGACGGCTTCCGCGCGCAATGCGCGTTCCTTGACCATGACAAGCTGTGCGCCCTCAGCCTCTTTTTGTGCTTCTTTGGCCCGGGCGTCATAGAATTCGAATGTCTGGCTCACGCAATACTCCTCGATCGGGTCAAATGGGCGGAACGACCAGCGTTCCGGTAATCAAGTGACAACCGGACACCGCAAAAAGCGATGCCCGGTTGCCGGTACTCCAAATCTTCGCTGCCGTTAGTCGGCGTTGCTCAGATTGACAGCCGAAGCCTTGCCATTGCGGCCGGTTTCGACTTCGTAGTTGAGGCGCTGTTCCTTATCCAGCGACTGCATGCCAGCGGCCTGAACGGCCGTGATGTGCACGAAGCTGTCGGCGCTGCCGTCGTCGGGCTGGATAAAACCATAGCCCTTGTCTGCATTGAAGAATTTTACTGTGCCAGTAGGCATATGCGTTTCCTTTCGAGAAACCTGTATTACCGCAGCAAAATGGTGCCACGGGTATCGTTGTCCCGGCCGGCAGGATTGCAGGCCGAGGGACCAAGGTCGTCAATCGAAGGGAAGTCGTCGTCAGTATCGCGCGCAGGCCCGAGGGCCGTTGGCGGTAGTCAATCGTCGAAGTCCGTCGCAAATTTCGACGTTAGTGGGGTCTATCTAGCACATGCGCACGGATTCGCCTAATCCTGCGGCATTCCGCCAGTTTCAGTGCCTTGCTGGAAAATGTTGGTATTGAGATTGCACCCAGGGCCGATTCAGATGAGACACCATGTCAGACAGTACCATTGAACCAACTGCCCTCCGTGTTCTTGTGGATGCCGATGCCTGTCCGGTGAAGGATGAGATTTACCGCGTTGCCCTCCGCCACCGTGTGGAGGTTGTGGTCGTCAGCAATGCGCCGTTCGGTATTCCGCGTGACGCTCTCATTCGGCGCGTCGTGGTTGATGATGGTTTCGACGCAGCGGATGACTGGATTGCCGAGCAAACGACTAACCGAAGTGTGGTCGTGACCGCTGATATTCTGCTCGCCGAACGTTGTGTGAAAGTGGGTGCCACCGTGCTCGCCCCAACCGGCAAACCATTTACTGCGGCCAGTATTGGCGGGGCGGTGGCTACACGGGCGCTGATGGCCGACCTACGCGCCGGAGTCGACGGTTTGACCGGGGGGCCGCCACCCTTTTCTAAGCGTGACCGTTCCGCGTTTCTGCAAGCACTGGATGCGGCGCTGGTGCGGCTCGGGCGGTAATCCCGGCTGCACCAGCGCGCGGCATCCGATAAGCGTTAGTCGTTCAGCACAAAGGTGATTTTCAGCGTGCAGCGCCATTCGGTAATGTTACCATTGTCGACCGTGGCCTTAGTGTCCTTCACCCATACGCCGGTGATTCCGTTGATGGTTTTCGACGCGCGCGCCACGCCTTCACGAACGGCGTCTTCCACGCTCTTGGGGCTGGAAGAGATAATTTCTGTGACTTTTGCAACGGACATATGTGCAATCTCCTGATGGGTCGGCAGCGCGAATTGCGCCGCCTTCCCTTTCCCAACGGTCGGGCCGTGCATTCGGCACCAGCTCGCTTGGCCATTATGTCCGGCTCCACCGCAGGAACCACTCCATCCATGGTGCGCTGTTTCCTCAGAAGCTTGATACGAAGGACCCACTCATGGCCAGCGACAAAACTCCTCAGCAGCACCTTGAACACATCGCGCAGGCGATGAAGGACATCGACTTCGTGATGCTCAACACCCTCACCAAGGACGGGCAGATCGGCGCCCGCCCCATGAGCAACAATCGCCAGGTCGATTACGATGGGGACAGCTATTACTTCACTTGGGAAGACTGCCTAATGGTGGACGACATCAAACGCGATCCCAAGATTGGCCTGTCATTCCAGGGCGCGCCGTCCCCCAAAGGAGCGCCGGGCACTTTCATTTCGGTCGAGGGAAAGGCAGAAATTGTTCGCGACAAGGCCGAATTTAAAAAGCATTGGGTGGACGAACTCGACCGCTGGTTCGAGGACGGGATCGATACCGATGGTATGGTCATGCTGCACGTCCACGCCACCCGCGCGGCCTATTGGGACGATGACGAGGAAGCGGATTTCGACATCCCGCAAAAATAGATGCTGAACGTTCTGCCCGGCATATCTGTCGGGCAGAACGTTCAGTTTTATTTAATCCAAAAACGGCTCAGTTGCTGACCGAGTTTTCGATCGCGACCGCTGGCAGCAGGGTCGAAGAAATAATCCCAGCAAACCGTTGGATTTCAGAAAGAGACGAATTGGCGACGAACATCACGTCGCCATCTTCCATCTGGAAATTCTGCATGGCGAAAAAAACGGACGGGTCCCGCAAATTAACTTGATAGATTACCGGCAAACCCTGGGGGTAAGGCGTGCTAGGTAGGGTTTGCATGTTGGTAGTGGACACATCCATAATAGCAGGTGTTGTCTGTTCCCACCGGAAGATAAATACTCCCTTCGGATCCGCCCGCCCATCCTGCAAACCGCCAACACGACCCATCGCCTGCGCTAGGGTTATCCCTGTGCCTTCGAAGTTGATTTCTTCTTCGTTCCGTCCCGACGCACCAAGCGTTGTGAAGCTGTAAAGGCGGCGTTATGTCGAGCATTGGTTCGCTGGCCGGCAAGCGCATTGCCGGACTATGGCGGACGCGCGATCTTGTCGTACGATGGGTGGGACGACTATGGGCCGACGCCGGCCAAAAGCGCCCTGGCGACCGACAGCGTATCAGCGCGCCACAATCATCGCTGATGGACAGCTCGAAAGATCGATAGCAGTCACATCGGGCGCCCACCCACACTGCCCCGCCTCGACCCTCAGATGGCCGATTTGCGCCAGCCCGTCCAAGGGCACGACCAATGCGCCATTGCGGTAATCATCCGGCGCCTGTTCTACACTGCGGGTCATGCGGAAATGCGGCCCGTCCACTAAAGTTACGTCGCCGGTTGCGGGGACCTTGCGTGTGTTCGCCGCATCGTATGGACCCCTATTGGCAACGGAAATGCCATCGGCCAGATGCAGTTCGCGCGGCCGACCATAATCGTAAAGGCGGTATGTAGTTTCGCTGTTCTGTTGCACTTCCAGAAGGGTCAAACCCGGACCGATGGCATGGATGGTGCCAGCGGGCAGGTAGAAGAAATCGCCGGCGCATACCGGACGCCAGTCGAGCAGGTTCTCGATCGACCCGTCGAGCGCGGCGGCACGCAGTTCTTCCTTGCTGCATTCGCTGGTTAAGCCTATGCCGAGCGCCGCATCTGGTTCGGCGGTCAGCACATACCAGCATTCCTCCTTCCCGCTTTCCCCTTCGCCGGCATGCGCGTCCGAAGGGTGCACCTGCACCGACAATTTGTCGCTCGTGAACAGGTATTTGACCAGCAGATCGGAATTATCAGCGGTCGGTTCGAACCAAATCTCACCGATTTTCGAGTCGGACTTGCTCGTACTTTTATCCGCAAATGGCGGGGGAAGAGCGGCGACGCCCCATACTTTTTCCACCATGCGGGTCTGCAAAAGATACGGCGCCGTCATTGATTGATTGCCCCCTCCAGCCTGCCGACAAATTGCGCGCCAGCGGCGCTTGTGACGAGCACTTCGTCACCATCTACGACGATCACAACATTCTGCAAACCGACCACCGACACACGCGGGCCATCGGTTTCCACCGCGACGTTTTGGCATTCCACTAGTTCGACTTTTCCAAGCGTACTGTTGCTCGACTCATCCTTGCCGCGTGCATTGTGCAAAGCGGACCAATTGCCAATGTCCGACCAACCCATATCGACCGGCACCATCGCTGCGGTCTTCGCATTTTCCATAACGGCGTAATCTAGTGATTCCCCTTCGATTTGCCTGAAATGCTCGGCAGCGGGGTAAAAGCATGACCGGTCCTGTTCACCTTGTGCAACGGCTTCCTTTACTAAACGGGCCATTTCGGGGAGATGCGTTTCCAACTCGTGTAGGAGCGCGCCTGCCTGAAAGGCGAAAATTCCCCAATTCCAGCTATAACTGCCATCTTCCAGAAACTGCTGGGCCGTCGCCAGATCGGGTTTTTCGACAAACTGAGTCACCCGATATCCTGTAGCCCCGCCTGGACCGACATTCTCGATGGGATCGCCCCGTCGGATATAACCGAAACCGGTATTGGGCGTTTCGGCGTTGATGCCGAAAGCGACCATGTGACCCCGCGCCGCCAGTGCGGCGGCGGTTTGCGCCGCCTTGGTGAATGCCGCGGCATCTGCGACATGATGATCGCTTGGACAGAAGAGCATGATCGCATCGTCTGGCAGCATTGCCGCTGCCAGAGCGATTGCGCGTGCCGTGTTGCGCCCGTCCGGCTCGACAATGATACGGAGATCCGCGACATGCCCCGCCTGGTCCTCGACATGCGGTCGATGGTCGGCACCGGTCACTATAACCGGCGCACCGTAGATATCGCGGTTGTCGCAGCGGTCCAGAGCCTGTTCAAACAACGTGCAATCCCCGACCAAGGGCAGGAACGGCTTTGGCCTTGCCGCCAGCGAGCGCGGCCAAAGGCGCTTACCATTTCCGCCACATAGGATGACCGGGTGGATGAAAGAGGTCATTGGAAAATATACATCCTGCTGGTTCGATAACGCTATGCAAGACAGCCACTTATTGTTCTTTCGCTCTGGCCTTCTAATACGCGGCACCGTTAACGGCCTGTCATGCAACGGAAAAGCCTGATGTGTCGACTCGATTGCGCGACCGAAAGGGAGGCTTGGCGATGCTTTTTTGCGATTGCCGCGCTTGTGGTCATGGGCGGGAGTTCCCTGAGCCTTTTGCAGCCTCGTGGACCTCAATCGCGGCATTGCGTTGGCGGCAGGACTTGCTGCCTGGTGGAAGGCCGCCAAAATACGAACCTTCCTGTGGCAGGGAAGCGCGCGTAGGACCGCGCTTGTCGCCCGCCCCGCAATTGCGCACGAGATTGCCAGTAAATTCGGCGGCGTGAATGGGCGGTCGAGCCTTTTGAAAGATCCCGGCCGGTACCGTAGCGAGGCCGCGAACCAATCGGCCGCTTGTTCGTTGATGCGCCACACTCGCCTTTTCCAGGAGACTCCCCCCATGGCAGACCGTTCGCTTTCCGACATCGTATCCAAGCTCAAATCCATCGACATCGCCATGCTGGTGACGAAGACGGGCGAGGAAGGCGCGATCGCGGCTCGCCCGATGTCGAACAACAAAGATGTCAGCGAGCAGGACGGCACAAGCTATCACTTCACGACCGATGATGGCCGGATCGATGACGACCTGAAACGCTCCGATCAATGCGGCGCGACCTATTCCGACGGCGAATTCTACTGCGCGGTCCAAGGCACCGGCAAAATCCACCGCAACCGCACCGTGCAAGAAAAGCACTGGGTGAAAGACCTCGAAAAATGGTTCGAGAACGGCCTCGACACCGACGGTCTGATCCTGATCGAAGTCAGCCCCAAACGCATCGCCTTTTGGGACGGCCGCGAGCAGGGCGAGTTCACCCCCTGAGCGCTCCCTCCCCCACACCCGCGCCTTCGACTGGCCAAGCGACGGACCCCCTTACCATCCCAATCTAGGCCGATGGCTGCCCGGTAAAAGCGCGTGGCCGTCCGGCATAGAGCGGAGGTGCGCGTGTAATAGGTGACGAAAGTGACACCGTGTCACTTTTCGTTCTGCGCCTCAACCTCCTGTAAAGCGGCCATAAGTTCCTCGTCGGAGAGGGCGGACGGACAGGGGAACGCACCCTTTTCTGCGCCCAGATTGGTCGTCCGCGCGGTTGTCGCCGCGCGCAGGGCTTCCAACTCGCCGGGATCATCCAGGCCGGGCGCGCCCGTTTCCACCGCCTCGCCGCTTTCCAGCTGGCCGAGCAGCCCTTCGAAATCGCGAGCATGGCGCTCCGCCGTGGGGCCAAGTCGCCCCATCGCAGGGTTCCCGCCCAGCGTGGTCTTGCCCAGCAGAGCCACCGTCAACCGCTCGTCATACTTGCGATAGCTACCGACCTGCTCGCCCTGAAAATACACCGGCACCTCCACCCCATTCAGCGCGCGGTCCAGCGCGGCATGGGCCAGCACATCATAGGAATGATGAAACGCCACCTCCCAAGCAAGATCGAACGCCTGCCCCTTCAGCCGCGAGCGCAGCCGATAAGCCGATTGCCGCGACATAGAGACCGACTTCGCCGCCTCGGTAACGGAGTGCGTGGCGGATAGCTGGCGAAGAAACGCCGCCTGCTTGGCGAGAGTCCAGCCGTCGTGGCGTTTTGCGGGCTTTGAGGGCGCGGCGGGCCAGAGGGATGTGTCATGCTTGCTCATCCGGCAGGATAAGGCAGATTTTGGCGGTGTAGGAAAGTTTTTGGAGTGGGAATGACGCAAGATGAAATATGAGCTTAGTCCGTACTTGAGCGCGAGGCGTTACTCTGCACTTAGAT
Source organism: Alteripontixanthobacter maritimus (assembly GCF_003340475.1). Classification (NCBI taxonomy): domain Bacteria; kingdom Pseudomonadati; phylum Pseudomonadota; class Alphaproteobacteria; order Sphingomonadales; family Erythrobacteraceae; genus Alteripontixanthobacter; species Alteripontixanthobacter maritimus. The sequence continues at coordinate 1,892,906 of NZ_QBKA01000002.1, forward strand.
TAATGGATGGGCAGGAACCTTGCTCCATTCGCTTCGAATAAACGATTTCAGGGCTTTCGGTGGATTACGCTTAAAGTGCAGAGTGTTGAAATTGGCGATATGCTCAGCCTCCGCGTCCCTTTGGGAAAGAGCTAAGTCCGCATCCATATGACAATCGCGATATCGTGCGAATTTGCCACAGCCGCACCATTCGTCAGCGTGAAATTCTGTGCGCCGGTATAGCGCAGTTGCGCCCCACTGTCGGCCTGGCCATTTCCCAATCTCTTCAAGATAGCAGTGTCGAAAGAGCCAACTCGAATATAGATTTAAAAGTTGCCTGACACCATCCTGTGGTTGCCATGCCTCTCCGAGCGGACCTTGCGCGCAAATATCGTGATATGGAAAATTGGTGTGACGCGGACCCACAAATTTCGGAAACTTGCCGAGCTTGCGGACACCCCAACCCCAGCTTGCGGGCCTTGCTGACGGATTTTGCGGTAGAAATATTACGAGATGAAACTGTGGGCCATCCACTCCTAGCGGATAGCTAGGTGCGACGACCCACAGCCCGAAATTGGTAACCGTGAAATTCGCGTCATAACGATCAAGAACTTCACGCTCACCGCTTAGATAATGATCCGTAAGGCTTTCGCTCCGGAGCCGTGCTTCGGCAAGGGATCGGGCTTGTCGTGTCCCTTCGCTTTGCCCGGCCCATCGTTGTGACCTTTGCCCTTCGGTGGACCTTTCGCATTCTCGTTCGGCATCTTCAGACCTTTCATCTTCGTCGTTGATTGAAACCACGCCGCCGAAACCGACCGCGAGTTGCTTGTCGATGTCCAGCTCTTCACCCACGTAGATTAGATTCTGTCGAACATGCGGGGGCAGTTTCTTGTCCATCAAAGTGGGCTTAACCCGTTTCGTAGACCCGGTCAAGTACGTGCGTCCATTGGACGCTTTTAGTGCGCCTGTCAGACGCACGAGAATAATTTGCAATTCGACAAATTTGACGAAGAGGCTAGATTCCGCCAAAGTTTGGATATGGCAGCCCAAGCAGAACGCGATGGATAACCTAGAATCGATCTATCGTGCCTTTGGCCGCGCCGTGGCGAACCGTCGCAAGCAACTTCAATTAACTCAGCTTGATTTGGCGAAGCGAGTAGGGCTCTCGCGAGGCTCGATCGCCCATATTGAAAAAGGCACACAAAAGGTTTTCCTACATCACGTTTATGGGATAACGGAGGCTTTAGAACTGAGTTCGGTGCATGAGTTGTTGGCAACGCAACGCGTTCTTGACGCGCCATCGACTCATCTGAAATTTAGAATCAGCGCTGACGGCCGTCTGAGTCGGGACTTAAGAGATCAGGTCAGAACTGCCGTTGGGACGACGATTAAGGGTACTGACGAAGAGTGAGCTATTTACGCCTCCGAATGGCCGCCGAAGAAAAAGCGCGCCTAATCCTGAAAAGGCTCGGACCACCGGTGATCCCAGTCGACACCACCGAGATCGCCAAACGACTTGGCGTAGAGCTTCATGCGCTTCCCCTTGACGACGAACTGTCAGGAATGGCTTTTCGTGAAGGCGAAAAGCGCGTGATTATTGTCAATTCGACGCACCATATACATCGACGGCGATTTACCGCAGCTCACGAATTGGGACATCATGTCCTCAACCACATTTCCGACGACGTGCATGTGGATACTGCTGTATTTCACAGAAATGCGCGTTCGCGGACCGGTGAAGACGAGAAAGAGGTCGAAGCCAACGCATTTGCAGCTGAATTGTTGATGCCAAGAAGTGCCTTAAAAGTATTCGGAAACATTGATGTCTTAGACGATCTAGCGATAGCTAGGCTCGCCAAAGAATTTAAAGTTAGTCAATCGGCCATGGCAATTAGAATAGAGAACCTGAATGACAATCGGAATGCAGCTTTTCATACACCGTGACGCCTAGAGATAAGCTCCCCACTGATGTGGTGAAGCGCGACGCTTTATAAAACGGTGAATTCAACGTTAAGCGCCGCGAACGAGCGTCCGCGTGTCATCACTCGTCCGCAAGCTCATCCTCCGGCAAATACAGCTCGCTGCCCTTCTCGGCGTACTTCTCACTCATCTCGCGCATTCCCTCCTCCGCAGCAGCCTTGCTCGCTGCCGCGGTTTCCGCGCCCCACTTCTCGCTCTCCAAAAACCCCTCGGCGCTTTGGTTCTGTTTGCTGGCGAAGTCGCGGACTTCCTGGCTGATCTTCATGCTGCAGAATTTTGGGCCGCACATGGAGCAGAAGTGCGCGGTTTTGGCGCCTTCTGCCGGCAGGGTCTGGTCGTGGAAGTCCTCGGCGGTTTCGGGGTCGAGCGACAGGTTGAACTGGTCGCGCCAGCGGAATTCGAAGCGGGCCTTGCTCAACGCATCGTCGCGGACTTGTGCGGCTGGATGGCCTTTGGCCAGATCGGCGGCGTGGGCGGCGAGCTTGTAGGTTACCACGCCCACTTTTACGTCGTCGCGGTCGGGCAGGCCGAGGTGTTCTTTCGGCGTGACGTAGCAGAGCATCGCGCAACCATACCAGCCGATCTGCGCCGCGCCGATGCCGCTGGTGATATGGTCGTATCCCGGCGCGATGTCGGTGACGAGCGGGCCGAGCGTGTAGAAGGGCGCTTCGCCGCACACTTCCAGCTGCTTGGTCATGTTCTCCTTGATCTTGTGCATCGGCACGTGGCCCGGCCCCTCGATCATCACCTGCACATCGGATTTCCAAGCGCGGTGGGTCAGCTCGCCCAGCGTGTAGAGTTCGGCAAACTGCGCCTCGTCATTCGCATCCGCGATGCTGCCGGGGCGCAGGCCGTCACCCAAACTGTAAGCCACGTCGTAAGCCTGCATGATTTCCGTGATGTCGTCGAAATGTTCGTAGAGGAAGCTCTCCTTGTGATGCGCCAGGCACCATTTCGCCATGATGCTGCCGCCGCGGCTGACGATGCCGGTCACTCGTTTCGCCGCCATCGGCACGTAGGGCAGGCGCACGCCGGCATGGATGGTGAAGTAATCCACGCCCTGCTCCGCCTGCTCGATCAGAGTGTCGCGGAACACCTCCCATGTCAGGTCTTCGGCCACGCCGCCGACCTTTTCCAGCGCCTGATAGATCGGCACGGTGCCGATGGGCACGGGGCTGTTGCGGATGATCCATTCGCGCGTGTCGTGGATGTTGCGGCCTGTGCTCAGATCCATGACAGTATCCGCGCCCCAGCGGGTTGACCAGACCATCTTGTCGACTTCCGCCGCAACGTCTGACGCAACCGCGCTGTTGCCGATATTGGCGTTGATCTTGACTAGGAAGTTGCGCCCGATGGCCATCGGTTCGGCCTCGGGGTGGTTGACGTTGCTGGGGATGATGGCACGGCCCCGCGCCACTTCGTCGCGGACGAATTCCGGCGTGACGTATTCGGGGATTTCCGCACCCCACGAATTACCGTCCAGTTCCTTGCGCACCTGTTCGCGGCCAAGGTTTTCGCGCTCCGCCACATATTCCATTTCAGGCGTAATGACGCCTTGGCGGGCATAGTGCATCTGGCTGAGGTTCTTGCCCGACTTCGCGCGCAGCACGGTCTTCGCCACATTGGGAAACGCGGGCACGCCGCCTGAACGGTCCGGCCCGAGCTGGCCGTTGTCTTCCGGCTTTACCTCGCGTGCTGAGTATTCTTCCACGTCGCCGCGTTCCAGCTGCCATGGACGGCGCAGCTGCGGCAGGCCTGCGCGAATGTCGATGGTGGCAGTCTCGTCGGTATAGGGGCCGGACGTATCGTACACCCGCACAGGGGTCTCGCCGCCCTCCAGCGAGATTTCGCGCATTGCCACGTTAAGGCGGCCCACATGCACTTTCGACGAACCGCGGATGGGCCCGGTGGTGACGCCTATGTCGAATTTCGAGTTGATGTCGGCCATGGTTTCGCTCTCCGTTGGCGGGAGGGGAGCTGTGGCCGCCGGTACGCTGCAACGCGCGAAGCCCGCCCACTCCCTCCGCCGATGTTAATCGGTTCAGGTTCGACGGGTCGGATGGCGCTACCCATCCCTCTCAGCCTTGTATCAGCAGGCTCCCCGGGGATGTCTTGTCCTTACAGGGTCGGGCCCGTCCTGTCGATATGGATGACGATGCCACTGACCCGGCATTTTCGCAGGCCTGATTGGTCCATATACAAAGCGCCCGCAAAATATGTTTTATCGTCAAATGACTGTTAACTCTCGTTTTCTACCAAACCGGCAATCGGGTTGAAGGGGCGAGACTTTCATGGCCATGGATAATGGGGCGGCCACCTGCAGTGAGGCAGGTGGACTTTCTGCCATACAATTGCAGGAACAGGTCGACGAGAACCTGCGCTATGCCGCAGCCGCATCGTTTGCAGGCGTATTCAACGCCCTAATTGCGCTCGTGGTATTCTGGTCTGCGGCGCTCGCATTGCCGCTTGTACTATGGGGCGTTCTGGTCCTGATCGGTTCGGGTATACGCCTGCTGGTAATCCGGCTTGGTGACGACAAGACCCGGGAAAAGAAGCGCTGGATCGAAGGAATCGCGCTTTACAACGGGATCGTCTGGGGAGCTGGCGTGGCGGCAGGCGCCGCATTGGCAAGCCCGGCGCAATATGTCGTCGTCGTCATCCTGTGCAGCGGCATGATGGGTGCGTCGGTCACGACTTACACATCGATGGCGCGGGCGGCGATGCTGTTCGTGATCCCCGTCGGTATCGGCGGATTGATGGCGCTGATGATCCATCCCATCGCGCCGACTGTTCCGGGCATCGCACTTCTTGGGTGTTACATGATCCTGCTCGCCAGCGGCGCGAAACGCAGGCAATCGCGCTTCCTCGAACGGATCTGGGCGCGGGACCATCTGGCGCGCAGCAGCGCGACGGTAAAACTGCTGCTTAACGATTACGAATCGCAATCTTCGGACTGGCTGTGGCAGGTCGATTCTGCCGGCATCATCCTCAACCCGTCGGAACGATTTCGGGAGGTGTCAGGCATCGACGAGGACATGCCCGGCCATATGAGCTTTCTCGATCTTTTCGATGAGAGCCGCGGACGCGATATTTTGAAGGATCACATTCACGGGCAGCATCCGTTCCGCGACCTGACCCTGCGCCTGACGATCAGGGACGAGCCGCACTGGTGGACTCTCAGTGCGCAGCGCGATGACCAGGGCGGGATGCGCGGCGTTGCGGCGGATGTCACGGCACAGAAGCGGGCCGAAGAACGGGTGCGCTATATGGCCCATTATGACGAGCTGACTGAATTGGCCAACAGGTTCCTGTTTAACGAAACACTGCAGCGACATCTCAGCAAGATGGCGGAATACCCGGCTGGCGAGGCAGCAAACCATGCGCCCGACAACCAGTTGGCTGTGCTGTGCCTTGATCTCGATGGATTCAAGTCTGTCAACGACACGCTCGGCCACCCGACAGGCGACCGGTTGCTGGCCGTAGTGGCCCAGCGTATCCTGGGTTCTGTCCGAAACCAGGATATGGTCGCGCGCCTCGGCGGTGATGAATTTGCCGTATTAATTCTTGGTAACAAGGCTGCAGAACGGGCCGAATACATCGCAGGCCGCATCCTCGAAACGGTAAGCCAACCGTTCGATTTGGACGGGGCACAGGTTGCCACCTCGGTCAGTATCGGCATTGCATCGTGGAATCCGGCGCATGGCGCCGAAAAGCTCCACGGCCCTGTCAATGCGGCCACCATGATGAAGCAGGCCGACCTGGCTCTTTATGCAGCGAAGGAAGGCGGCCGAAACCGTTTTGCCCGGTTCGAACGCCAAATGGACATCGCGGCCCGCGAGCGTCGCGACCTCGAAATGGATTTACGGAACGCCTTGCAAAATGGCGAATTCGAGCTGCATTTCCAGCCGCTGATCAATATCGAAACAGGGCAGACGACCTCGTTCGAGGCACTGGTCCGCTGGAACCACCCCGAACGCGGCATCGTGATGCCAGACGATTTTATCGGTATCGCCGAAGATACAGGTTTAATCACCGAACTGGGCGAGTGGATCATCCGCCACGCCTGCCACTTGGCGTCCAACTGGCCATCGCATATGCGGGTGTCGGTCAATTTGTCGCCTGTACAAATGCGAAGCACGGGGCTTGTGGCCACAATCTTCAGCGCGATCGCGAATGCGGGGCTCGATCCATCCCGTCTGGAACTGGAGATTACTGAAAACGTCCTGCTGCACGACAGTGAGGCCAATATCGCCATCCTGCACCAGTTGCATGAATTCGGTGTTCGCATCGCTCTCGATGATTTCGGTACCGGCTACAGCTCGCTGAACTACCTGCGCAGTTTTCCGTTCGACAAGATCAAGATCGATCGCTGTTTCGTAACCGATCTGGCCGACAGCGAAGACTGCAAGGCCATCGTGCGTGCCGTCACCGAACTGGCGGGCAGCCTTGGAATGACCACCACTGCCGAAGGGGTCGAACTGGAAAGCCAGCTGGAAGAGTTGAAAGTGCAAGGCTGCACCGAAGCGCAAGGCTTCCTGTTCTCCCGTCCCGAACGGCCCGACCAGTTCACCGACTTGCGCGGCACCGGGCTGGACGCTGCATCGGATGGCGAACCGGCAAACCTTGCGATCCTGAAGCTTGCCAGTACCAAACCCGATACCGCTGACGACACCGAAGGCGCGCGCGGCCCGGCTATCAGGTCGGCGTAACCGCCGAGCCTCTACCTGACGCGCCGGGCATCAGGGACTAACTGGGCCGGGGGCGTCTATTCACTCAGCCACGCGCCCGCGCAGCATGACCCAGTCGACATCTTCCAGCACGGTCACATCGTCGAGCGGATTGCCTTCGACTGCGATCATGTCGGCTGAATAGCCGGGCGCGAGGCGTCCGATTTCGTTTTCCATTGCCAGCACTTTTGCCGCCACGGTAGTGGCGCTCGCCAGCGCGTCGCGATTGCTCATGCCCTGCCGCACCATCAGCGCGAATTCCTCGGCATTGCGGCCATGCTCGAACACGCCGGCATCGGTGCCGAACGCGATCGGCACGTTCCAGCGATACGCCTTGCCCATGAACACTTTGGCGGTTTCGGATACGGCGCGGATCTTGTCCTCCACAACCGGCGTGTAGATGCCCTTGCCCAGCCGCTCGGTCACGCCCTGAAACGCCATCAGCGTGGGCACCAGATAGGTGCCGTTTTCGCGCATCACCTTGGCGGCGGCCTCGTCCAGATACGTGCCGTGTTCGATGCTGTCGATACCGGCGCGGCTGGCAGCCTCGATCCCGCGCGCGCCATGGGCATGGGCCATCACTTTCAGGCCGAGCGAATGGGCTGTGTCCGCGATGCTGGTCATTTCCGCATCGGTGAAATGCGCTTCCAGCCCGCGGCCCTGCTGGCTGAGCACGCCGCCGGTTGCGGTGATCTTGATCGTGTCGGCCCCGTTCTGCGCGGCGCGGCGGACTTTCCCTGCGCATTCGACAGGGCCGGTGCAGCTATAGCCGGACGATAGGATCTCGTTAATTTCGGGGCGGAAGCCCGACACGTCGCCATGCCCGCCGACAATGGCAAGCGCCGGTCCGGCAGCAATAATGCGCGGCCCTTCGATCAGGCCTTCTGCCACACCACGCCGCAGGGCAAAGGCACTGTGCTGCGCCGCGCCCGCTTCGCGCACGGTGGTGAAGCCTGCGCGTAAGGTCTTCGCCGCGTTCTTCACGCCGACAACCACGCCCCATTCATCCGGCTCCACCGCCTCGCGCCAGAAGTCCCCGCCGGGATCGCCGGTCAGGTGGACATGCAGGTCGATCAGGCCGGGCAAAACGGTCTTGGTCGCAAGATCAACGACGCGCGCGCCGCCGGTTGGCGCGGTATGTCCGTTGTCGATCCGCAGGATCCTGCCATCCTGCACCACGATGGTAGCGGGTCCGGTCGGCCGGGTATCGGCATCGGCCAGCACGCTGCCCGCATGTATGAACAGCAGTTCCGGGGAAGCAGCCGCATCTTGCGCAGTTGCAGGACAGGCCAGCGTGGTGGTTATTGTAAAAGCACCTAGTACTGCCATTTTACCAATGAAGGTCATCATGCTATCTCCCTTGAGCCCAGTTCATGCAATGCGAGGCTCGTACCAGCAAGAGGAGGCACGCGATAATGCGAATTACATTGGCGATAGTTTTGGCAACATCATTGGTTGCGGTCCCTGTATTGGCGCAGAAGGGCGATACGCCTCCGTCGAACGAACCGTCCGATCCAAGTGAGGAGATCGTCGTTGCCGGGCCCGGTGATGCTGATGATCGACAGAACGAGCGCGAAGCGGCGAAAACCGTGTTTGCGGGTTCCAGAATTGCGCGTCAGCCCCTAATCGTCGACACACCGATCGCGACCAATACCAGCCTTGGCGGGCTTACTCCGGGCAGCGGAATGGACCCGGCGGGAGGCTACACCCGCACCCGACGGACCAAAACATGCATTAGCAGCGATCCGGCCATGAGCAAGCGTGCCGCATGCCTGATGGGCGAGGCGCAGGCGGCTTATGCAGCTGGTGACATGGCCGAGGCGGACCACCTCTATGCGGCAATAGCCGATATGCCCGAACTCGGGATCGATGAACGGCGTGCCGCGATGGAATGGCGTTACCGGCTCGCCCGTCAATCGGGTGCCAAGGAAACCGCCGAGGCTGTGCTTGAAGGGTTGATAGACAGCGGATCAATGGATTGGGCGGACGAGGTATCGGCCCGCCGCAGTCTGGTGGCTTCCGCGCTTCGTTCGGGAGACAAGGGCCTGGCGCTGGAACGGCTTGTAAGTTTACGCCAAGCCGGCATGGCCGATGCCCAAAACCTGGCCAATCTGGCGATCCTAGGGCGCGAACAGGGTCTGCCCGATACCGCTGAAACCATGCGTGCTGCCATTGCAAAACTGGAAGCGGATGGCCGCGATATCCCGGCAGGATGGCGCGAGTTCGCTGCAGAGACTAACCCGAACTGACGCGCGCACGGGCGCTCAAATCACCACCTCTTGCCGGTCCATTTGCCGGATACGGCACGGGTTTGCCCCGCGCGCAGCTTTATGGTTAAGGTGCGCTCACAATATTTCAGTCGAGAGGAATAATATGCTTCGTCACGCTTCTGCCCTGAAGGGCGCCCTGATTGCAGCCACCGTGCTGGTGCCCGCCAGCGCGCTGGCCCGTCCGATGACACCGGAAGATGTCGCCAAGCTGGAAAGCGTGGGTCAGGTCGCCGTATCGCCCGATGGCAGCGGTGTTGCACTTACCACTGCCAGCCTGCCCGACATCACCGACGGCGAAGACAACGGCTTCACCACGCAGCAGTTGAAGATGGCTTACGGTCCGCAAAACCTGCGCGACTTCCTGCCTGACGATATGAACGTGTCTGGCATCGAATTTTCCCCCGACGGCCGCATGGTCAGTTTCTTGTGGGCGAAGGATGACGAAGACCGCGCGGTCTGGGGCATTCCGGTCGATGGCGGGGCGCAGCGCAAGCTGGCCGCGGTCAAGGATGCGGGCGTTCGTTCCTACGTCTGGGCGCCTGACGGATCGCATATGCACCTGCTGGTCGGGGCGGAGAAGGACACTGCGCGCGAGGATGAGAGCGATGCGGGCTTCAATGCGATCGTGTATGAGGAAGAGGCGCGGCTGAACCGCCTGTTCCGCGCAAATATCGGCATGGAAGTGGATGCGGAGCCGCAGGCGCTGACCCTTCCCGGCTACGTCAGCGCATTCGAGATCGCGCCCGACGCGCGCACCGCGATCATTCAGACCGCGCCGACGCCCAACGTCGACGACAGCTACACCGCCAAGCGGGTCAACATCGTCGATCTCACCAGCGGAGATGTTCGCGCAGTGGTCGCTACGCCGGGCAAGCTGGGCGATGTCGAAATTTCGCCCGACGGCCGCCAGCTCGCGATGATTGCAGGGATCGACGTCAACGATCCGGCGGCAACCACGCTGCACTTCGTCGATACGTCGACCGGGAAGTTCACGGTCCACAACGCCAACGCGCCCGAAGCGGTCATCGACACCGAATACATGGCCGACGGGCGCATCTTGGCGGTCGTCCATATCGGCGCGCAAAGCGTGCTACGGATCCACAATCCCGACGGTTCGCTGGTGCGCGAGGTCGATCCCGGCGCATTGATCCTGCGAAGTGTCACCGTGGGCGGTGACAAAGTGCTGGTGACGGCGGACAGCCCGACCCATCCGCGCGAACTCTACGCGCTGGACGGCAATCGTTTCGTCCGCTGGACGCAGCATAATTCATGGCTGGCCGATATCGACATGGGCAAGCAGCGCACCTTCACCTACACCGCGCGCGACGGGCAGCAGGTCGAAGGCGTGCTGGTGGAACCCGTCGGGGGCATCCCGGCAGGCGGCGCGCCGCTGATCCTGGACGTGCATGGCGGCCCGGAAGCGCATGACTCCAACGGCTGGACGACCAACTATTCCGGTCCCGGACAGGTGGCGGCAGGGCAAGGCTATGCTGTGTTCCAGCCCAACTATCGCGGCTCGACCGCTTACGGCACGCCGTTTTCCAAGCAGCACCAGAACGACTATGCCGGCAAGGAGTTCAACGACCTCGTCGACGGCAAGCGCGCACTGGTGTCCGCCGGGATCGCCGATGCCGACCGTACCGGTATCACCGGCGGTTCCTATGGCGGCTATGCTACCGCATGGGCGTCTACCGCGCTGAGCGAGGAATTTGCCGCCGGCGTTATGTTCGTTGGTATTTCCAACCAGATCAGCAAGTTCGGCACGACCGATATCCCGAAGGAAATGTTCAACGTCCACAGCCGCAAATGGCCATGGGAAGACTGGCAGGGAATGCTGGAAGTCAGCCCGATCTATCACGTCGAGAAGGCCGAAACGCCGCTGCTGATCATGCACGGCGCGGAAGACACGCGCGTTGCGCCCAGCCAGTCCTACGAGCTGTATCGCAACATCAAGGTGCGCAAGCCCGAAACGCCGGTCAGGCTGGTGCTATATCCGGGTGAAGGCCACGGCAACGCCCGCGCCGCATCGCGTTACGATTACAATCTACGGATGATGCGCTGGTTCGACACCTATCTCAAACCGGGCAACCGCGATGCAGAGCTGCCCGACGCCCGACCCATGCTAGCCGAAGGGGTCACCGGCGCGAAGTCCAAGGACGACGACGAGAGCTGACGGGCAAACGTAAATAGTAAAGAAAGGCGGGCGCTGCGAAGTGTCCGTCTTTTTTGTTTGGCCTCAAGCGCCGGCGGTCGCATGCGCTCCCTAAGGCTATCCTCGCGCTTCGCGCTGCGGGCGGCCCGCTGGGCCTATGACTACCGTGGCCAGGTTCCGGATGCTATTTCGATAGCGTAGCGCAAGTTCGGTCCGCGACCAGCGGACCGCAAGGCCGAACGGCCGCCCGAGCTTATGCGAGGAAGCAAGGGGACCGGATGGTCCCTGCCCGCAGGGTCCAAACAAAAACCCCCGCCGGCGCTTGAGGCTAAACAAAAAACTTAACGCAACCATCACCACCCAACTTTCCACATTGGAAACTTATCGCTTGCCAATATGGAAAGTGCCGCCTATCACTTTCCGTATTGGAAAATGAAGGAGCACGAAGATGAACCATGATCAAGCGAGTGCCGCTCTGGCCGGAGTAAGGCAGGCTAACCATCGGCTCGCAGAGAGAACCCGCTGGCCATTGGGTCGCCATGCAGCATTCGGCTTGGCCGAAAGCCTGCTTGTTTTCGGGCTGTCTTTGCCCACGTCATATCTGGCGCTGTTTGCCGTTCTGGCGATGATCACGGTTCTGCTGGTGATCCGCAGCGACAAGCGAACGCATGGCATGTTCGTATCTGGCTTCAAAGGCGGGCGCACCACGATTGTATTGCTTGGCACGACCGCGCTCGTCGTCTGCTGTGCAATCCTGTCGTGGATGTCCCGCGGAGACCCCTTCCCCGCTCTAATTCCCGTGCTCGCGACAGCGATCTGCTTCCTGGGTTGCACGCTGGGAAGTTACGCATGGCAGGGCGTTTATAATGACGAACTGGAGGCGCGTTCGGCATGAGCGTGGCGGATATTGATACCGTGCTGCATCCCCCCGCAAGATTGCAGATTGCAGCCGTGCTGGCGAAAGTGGACGAGGTGGAATTCGCGGTCCTGCGCGACATTGTGGATGTCAGCGATTCCGTGCTGTCCAAGCATTTGTCCGCATTGGTGGAGGCAGGTTACGCCGAAACACGAAAGGCGGCCGTCGACGGCCGCCAGCGAACCTGGGCCCTCATCACCCGCGCAGGCAGGAAGGCATTTGCCAGCCACATGACCGCGCTACACGCGCTGGTCGAAGCGGCGCAGGATGCTGTCCCTCAGAACGTATAACCCAGCCCTGCGCCCAACAGGAACTGGTCCGCACTGCCGCGAATGCTGGTCAGCGGCGTGCGCTTGGCATCGCCCAACAGCCGCGAATACCCGGCGATGGTGGCAATGGACAGGCCGCCGTCGGTCAGATCGCCGCCCAGGTCGAACACCACCAGCGCATTCACCCCGGCGCTGTTGAAGCCGCCATCGGCCTGGTATGCGGGCAGCCCAACTTCCGGCAGCAACGTCTGGCGCGGCGTGACTGTGTAGTAATAATCCGCAAAATCGTCACTGACATAGCTGGTGCTGAGCGACAGCGAGGTTGCGATCCCCCGGCTCAGCGGCGTGAAGTAGGTGAGCGAAGGGCTGATCCGGGCGCCATTATGCGCGCCCGCCACGTCGAACAGTGCATCAACGGTAAACGTCATGCTGTCGAACGGGTTGAGCACGCCGGAAAATCCGATGCCCGCCGTCGGGCCGACTTCGATAGCCGTGTCTAGTTCGCCCAGCGCTTCGACCACGGGGTCTTCGATATTGTTGGCTCGATCGCCGTTGATACGGCCCGCTACGCCCAGCGAGATGTTGGGACCATTCTCGAAGTCTGGCATGAAGTCGAATGCCAGACCGCCGGGGCGCGGATTGAAATCAACGCCCTTGTAGGAACCTTGCACCAGCGGCAGCGGGAAAACGACGTAATCGTCCGACCCGGAATAGCTCGGCCCGAATGCCGCGCCGGCACCAATAGTTAGGAAGTCGCCGGCAAACACGCTGTCGGCAAACGGATCGCCGGGTACGCCTTCTTCCTCGATCGCTTCGTTATCGATGGCCGCGCCGTCCAGCCCCGGTTCGCCCTGGGTTTGCGCCGCCAGCGGAGCGGCGATGGCGAAAGATGTGGCGATGGCAGTTCCGGTGAGCCGCGCGGCGATGAAGGTTTTGGTCATAAGAATGCTGTCCTGCGAGTTTCCCCTGCCCCTTAGCCGTTCGCACGGGCCTTGTCGAAGGTGTGTTCTTGTCTGGCGCCCTTCGCCCGCGCGAGCTAGGAACGCGGCGTGAAGAAATTCCGCAAATGCGATATGGCCATCATCGGCGGAGGGCTTTCGGGGGGGCTGATTGCACTGGCCGCAATACGGGCGCACCCGAAGCTCGACATCGCACTTATCGAGGCTGGCGAAACGCTGGGCGGCAACCACCGCTGGAGCTGGTTCGAAAGCGATCTCGATCCTGCTGCCACCGCCCTGCTAGCGCCGTTTCGCAAGACCGAGTGGGATACGGGCTACGATGTGCGGTTCCCGGCTTACGCCCGCACGCTGGATGCGCGTTATCGCAGTCTTGCCAGCGAGGATTTCGATGCGGCGCTGCAGCGCGAACTCAACCAGGGTAGCATCGTCACCGGGCAGGCTGTCACGCGCTTCGATGCAAGCGGCCTGACACTGGCCGATGGCAGCACTATAGATGCACGAACCGTCATTGACTGCCGCGGCATCAGCGATGCACCCGAACTCACCGGCGGGTGGCAAGTGTTCATGGGCCGCCATATGCGTACTGCCGCGCCGCATGGACTCGATCGCCCCATAATTATGGATGCAACGGTTGCGCAGCACGGTGCCTACCGGTTCGTCTACGTACTGCCCCTGGGTGCGAACGAGGTTTTTATCGAAGACACCTACTATGCCGATGAGCCGGCGCTCGACCGCCGTGCGCTGGGTGCCCGGATCGAAGCCTATGCCAAGGCCAATGGCTGGGACGGAGAGATCATCGGCAACGAAACCGGCGTACTTCCGGTGATTACCGGCGGCGATTTCGGCGCGTTCCAGCAGGCGCGCGCGACCCCCGGCGTGGCATTGGCCGGCGCGCGCGGCGGATTTGTCCACCCGCTCACCAGCTACACCCTGGCGATGGCGACCCGCATCGCGTTGCTGGTGGCGAATAACGCGTTACTTCCCGGCGACCAGCTTGCCGCGCTGCTGGCGGTCGAGGCGAAGCGGCACTGGCAGCGCACCGGTTTCTACCGTCTACTCGGCAATATGCTGTTCGGCGCGGCCGAGCCTGACGAACGCTACCGCGTGTTCGAACGGTTCTACCGCCTGCGACAGCCGCTGATCGAGCGGTTCTATGCCGCGAATTCCACTTTTGCCGATAAGGCCCGGATACTTTCGGGCCGCCCGCCCGTTCCGGTTTCGCGGGCCATCGGCGCGCTTGTGGGCGCCCGCCCCAATCTGATTAGAAAGATTACATCGTGAGCGTAGAAGGCAAGACAGCCGCCATCATCGGATCGGGCTTCGGCGGGATGGCACTCGCCATCCGGCTGCAATCCGCAGGTGTTCAGACGACCGTGATCGAGGGCCGCGACAAGCCCGGTGGCCGCGCCTATTTCTGGGAGAAGGACGGGTTCACTTTCGATGGCGGGCCAACAGTCGTCACCGACCCGCCCTGCTTACAGGAATTGTGGGAGATTTCCGGTCACGATATGGCAGAGGACGTGGAACTGGTCGAAGTCCAGCCATTCTACCGCCTCAACTGGCCCGACGGCACGAATTTCGATTACACCAATGTGAAAGCGGTTCTCGACGAGGAGATCAGCAAACTCGATCCTGAAGATGTTGCAGGATACGAACGCTTTTTGGAATACAGCGCTGGCGTATACGAAGAAGGCTATGTGAAGCTGGGCACCGTGCCTTTCCTTGACTTCAAATCCATGTTGAAAGCCGCACCGGCGCTCGCCAAGAAGCAAGCCTATCGCAGCGTCTATTCGATGGTTTCGAGCTTCGTCAAAAGCGAGAAACTGCGTGAGGCGCTGAGTTTTCACACGTTGCTGGTGGGCGGCAACCCGTTCAAGACCAGCGCGATCTATACGCTCATCCACAAGCTAGAAAAGGATGGCGGCGTCTGGTGGACGCGCGGCGGCACCAACCGGCTGATTGCAGGCATGATCCGGCATTTCGAACGGCTCGGCGGTACGATGCGCGTCGGCGATGCGGCGGTCGAGGTGCACACCACGGGTGCCAAAGGTCAGGAACGGGCAACCGGCGTGGAATGCGCCAGCGGCTGGAAGCAGGACTTCGACGCCGTGGCGACCAATGCCGATATCATGCATTCCTACCGCGACCTTTTGAAAAACTCCAAGCGCGGAAAAAGTTATACCAAGACACTGGCGAAAAAGACCTTTTCGCCTGGCTTGTTCGTGGTGCATTTCGGGCTGGAAGGAACCTGGCCAGGCATCGCGCATCACATGATCCTGTTCGGCCCGCGCTATAAGGGGCTGCTGGAAGACATCTACGATCACGGCGTGTTGCCGGAAGATTTCAGCATCTATCTTCACCATCCGACAGTAACCGATCCCAGCATGGCACCGCCGGGCAAGAGCACGTTCTACGCCCTCGTGCCAGTCGCTCACATGGGCAAGCTGGCAGTGGACTGGGACGAAATCGGCCCGATCCTGGAAAAGCGCATTCTGGACGAGATCGGCCGCCGCCTGATCCCCGACATCCACGACCGCATTGTGACCAAGTTCAGCTATGCGCCCAAGGACTTCGCTTCGGACCTCAACGCCCACCTCGGCAGCGCCTTCAGCCTGGAACCGGTGCTAACGCAGAGCGCGTGGTTCCGCGGCCACAATCGCGACGATGTGATCGGGAATTTCTACCTTGTCGGCGCGGGCACGCATCCTGGCGCTGGTATTCCGGGCGTGGTTGGCAGCGCGAAAGCGACCGCTGGACTGATGCTGGACGATCTCGCCGGGTGACGCGACACTCATGAAACGCATCGCCATCTATTGCGGTTCGGCCACGCCGGCGGACATCCGCTACATGCAGCTTGCGCGTAATATCGGCCGCACGCTGGCGGAGCGCGGTATCGGCGTAGTGTACGGCGGCGGCAGACTCGGATTGATGGGTGCGGTCGCAGGCGGCGCGCTGGATGCGGGAGGGGAAGTGATTGGCATCATTCCCGAAGCACTCGCGACAGCGGAAGTGGCCAATGGCGATTGCAGCGAATTACGCGTGGTGGCCGGTATGCACGAACGCAAGCGCGCCTTCACCGACATGTCCGACGGCTTCATCACCCTGCCCGGCGGTGTGGGCACGATGGACGAATTATGGGAAGCGATGAGCTGGGCACAACTCGGCTATCATTCGAGCCCTGTCGGATTGCTCAATGCTTTCGGCTTTTACGATTACCTGCTCGCATTCGTGGAACAAATGACACAAGCGGGTTTCGTTCGGGAGCAACATCGGGCTATCCTGCTGGCCGATGCGGACATTGCCGCGCTGCTTACGCGTATGGAAGCCTATGTTCCGCACACGCCGATCCTGGCGATGGAGGCGAGCGATCTTTAAGCGGGTATGGCCAGAAACGGGGGACGAGGTTTGAGTACGCAGCGCCCGCTTTCCCCATCACGCATGATGCGCGAAACCCCCCAACTGTCCGGCGGTGGCCGGCACCGTGCCGTGCTGGTGCAAAAGGCGCGTGAAAGCATTGCGAAGGGCTCCGTCAGTTTCGACGTCGCATCGCGCCTGTTCGACAAGGACACGCGCGAACGGGCCTGGCTGCTTTATGCATGGGCGCGTAAATGCGACGATATCGCGGACGAGCAGGATCACGGGCACAAGCTTGGGGAACAGGCCAACAAGCAGGACAAGGTGCAGGCCATCCGCGTGCTGACCCAGCGGGCGATGGACGGCCTGCCCACCGCAGACCCGGCCTTCGATGGCTTCGGTGTGGTGGCGCGCGAATGCGGTATCACGATGGAAATGGCCAATGACGTGATCGCCGGCTTCCGACTGGACGCGGGCGACTGGCGACCCAAGACCGAAGGCGACATGATGCGCTATTGCTATCACGTCGCGGGCGCGGTTGGCGTAATGATGGCACGCGTGATGGGTGTTTCAGCAGGCGATTCTGAAACGCTCGACCGGGCATGCGATCTCGGCCTGGCCTTCCAGCTTGCCAATATCAGCCGCGACGTGGTGGAGGATGACGCGGTGGGGCGCTGTTACCTGCCGGCGAACTGGCTGGTGGAAAAGGATTTCGAACCCGGTCAGCACGCCATCCCCGCCAATCGCTTCGTGCTCGCAAGCCTGATGCCACGCATGATCGCGCTGATGGAACATCACGAGGCCTGGGCGCGCGTTGGAATCAAACAGCTGGGTTTCCGGCAACGCTGGGCGGTGCTGTCCGCCGCGCGCATCTACGGCGCGATCGGGCGTAGGGTGCTGGATCGCGGACAATTGGCTTGGAACAGCCGCACCGTCATCGGCCCGCTGGAAAAGGCGGCGCACGTCACTGCGGCATTTGGCGAGGCGCTGGCCAACAATCCCGCGATACCCGAAAACCCGCCCCGCTGGACCCGGACCGAGCTGCAACCGCCCAAGGGGTGGTGAGGGGGTCGGTTCGGCGCTCGCATTTCATTGCGCCCCCGGCTAAACCGCCCGCATGATTGCCAAACTCCTGATCGCCAATCGCGGCGAAATCGCCTGCCGTATTATCCGCACCGCCCGCGAAATGGGCATCGCCACCGTGGCGGTCTATTCCGATGCCGATGCCAAGGCGCTGCACGTCCGGCAAGCGGACGAGGCCGTGCATATCGGCCCCTCGCCCGCGAACGAAAGCTACCTCGTAGGCGCGAAGATTATCGCTGCGGCCAAGGAAACCGGGGCGGAGGCGATCCACCCCGGATATGGTTTCCTGTCCGAAAACGCAGACTTCGCGCAAGCCGTCATCGATGCCGGGCAGATCTGGGTTGGCCCCAAGCCTGCCAGCATCCGCGCCATGGGCCTGAAGGACGCCGCCAAGACGCTGATGATGGAAGCAGGCGTGCCCGTCACTCCCGGCTATCTGGGGAAGGACCAGTCGGTCGCGCGCCTTAAGGCCGAAGCGGACGCCATCGGCTACCCCGTGCTGATCAAGGCAGTCGCAGGCGGCGGCGGCAAGGGGATGCGCAAGGTCGAACAGGCCGCCGACTTCGAAGCCGATCTGGAAAGCTGCAAACGCGAGGCCAAGGCCAGTTTCGGCAATGACGAAGTGCTGCTGGAAAAGTGGATCACCTCCCCCCGCCATATCGAGGTGCAGGTGTTCGGCGACAGCCACGGCAATGTCGTCCACCTGTTCGAACGCGACTGCTCGCTCCAGCGACGCCACCAGAAAGTGATCGAGGAAGCCCCCGCCCCCGGCATGGACGAGGCCACGCGCGAGGACATCTGCGCCGCCGCCGTGCGCGCCGCCAAGGCGGTCGATTACGAAGGCGCGGGCACCATCGAATTTATCGCCGATGCCAGCGAAGGCCTATGCGCCGACCGTATCTTCTTTATGGAAATGAACACGCGTTTGCAGGTCGAACACCCGGTAACCGAGGAAATCACCGGGGTCGATCTGGTGGAATGGCAGCTGCGCGTGGCGAGCGGGGAGCCAATCCCGCTTAAGCAGGACGAGCTGAGCATCAACGGTTGGGCCATCGAAGCGCGGCTCTACGCGGAGGACCCGGCGAAGGGGTTTTTGCCGAGTATAGGTCGACTTTCAGAATTCGATTTAGGGTTCCGAGGTAGGATCGAAAGCGGCGTCGATCTTGGCGACGAAATCACACTGCACTACGATCCTATGATAGCCAAACTCGTTGCTAAGGGCCGAGATCGCGATCACGCGATTTCACAACTGAGCGCAATGCTAAGTCGAGCCGAAATCTGGCCGGTAAAGACGAACGTTCATTTTTTGCTGCGTTGTATCAACGACGAAGAGTTCCGCGACGCCGACCTCGATACAGGCCTCATTGGCCGGAAATCCGACGATCTGACCGTTCCAATTAAGCCAACCGAGAGCGAGCTGGTCGTTGGCGCGCTCAATCTGCTGATGGTGCAAACTCGAGATCAAATGGGTTTTCCCTTGCTTGATGCGAATGGTGTGCGCGACCATCGCATTAGCGACAGCGCCAAGCTGAGTCCCCTTTTCGGGTTCCGCCTCAACAGCAATCCAAACAGGCACATCAGGCTCCGAGCCGATGGAGGCCCCGCCGAAGTCACTTTGTCGGAACCGTTGCTTGGCGCTGACGAAATTGACTACAGTCGATACGGCGCGAGTTGGAGTCGATTAGTCGGCGGCGCAGCCCATCGGTTTGAATTGGTTTCGATCGACGAACGCGGCACCGGTCAAGCCTCCGCCGCCGACGGCGCGATCCTTGCGCCGATGCCCGGCAAGGTCATTGCGGTCGATGTGGCCGAGGGTGATGCGGTCACGGCGGGCCAGCGGCTGATGGTACTCGAGGCGATGAAGATGGAACATGCGCTGACCGCTCCGTTCGAAGGGGTCGTAACCGAATTCAATGCCAGCGAAGGCGGGCAGGTGCAGGTCGAGGCGGTGTTGGCGGTGGTGGAGGCTGCGGAAGCCGACTGATCCTCCTCAGAATGGGGAGGGGGACCAAGCGAAGCATGGTGGAGGGGCAAGTTGCCACCAAATAGACTTTAAACACTGATGGTGCCCCTTCACCACCTTCGGCGGTCCCCTCCCCGTGCCGAGGAGGATTTGTGACGCTCACCCAGCCTGCCGCCGCCCGAACAGCTTGCCCCGCTCGCTGAACAGCACCACGGCCAGCGCCAGCAGCGCGCAGCTCAGCATCGCGATGGCGAGCGGACGGGCGGTGCCGTCATAGGCGTAGCCGATCGCGCTGCCCAGAACCGCGCCCGTTATCATCCGCAGGCTGGTCTGCGCCGAAGATGCCGCGCCTGCGATATGCTGGAACGGTTGCATCGCGATGGAGCTGAAATTGGCGCCGATGAAGCCAAGACAGGCCATTGATGCACTTAACAACGGCACGAATTGCCACAGGCTCTGGTCTGGCTGGCTGGCGGAAATCAGCTGCACGATAGCGACGACGATGAACACGAACAGCGCCGCATGGCTCACCCGCCGCGCACCGAACCGTTCGACGATCCGCGAATTGGTGAAATTCGCCAGCACCATGCCCAGCACCGCGCCGCCGAAGATGAAGGCAAAATTGTCGCCCGCGCCGAAGCTCTCGCCGATCAGCTGCTGCGCGGAATTGAGAAAGCCGAACAGGCTGCCGAACACCAGCGCGCTGCCGATGACATAGCCGATTGCGCCGCGCACGCTCAGGGCAGCGCCCATGTTTTTCAAAATCGTGGCGGCGCGGATTTCCTGCCGGTTTTCCGGCGTCAGACTTTCCGGCAAACGCAGCCAGACCCAGAACGCCACACCGCCGCCGACCAGCGCCATCACCCAGAATATCGCGCGCCAGCCCGCCAGATTGAGGATCACCTGCCCCACAAACGGGGCCAGGATCGGCACCACGAGGAACACCATCATGATGAGGCTCATCATGCGCGCCATCCGGTCCCCGCCCACATAATCGCGCACGATCGCCGCCGGCACCACTGCCAGGCTGGCACAACACAAGCCCTGCAATAGCCGGAACGCCACGAGCATGGTGAAATTCGTCGCCATCGCGCAGGCCGCGGACAGCACGATGTAGCAGACCAGCGCGAAGGCTAGCACCGGGCGACGGCCGAACCGGTCGGCAAAAGCGCCAGGGAACACCGCGCCCAATCCAGCACCCAGAAAATAGGCCCCGATCACCAGCTGCCGATTGTTGCCGCCCGCCCCCAGATCGTCTGCAATCGCGCCCAATGCCGGCAGCATGGAGTCGATCCCGAACGCTTGCAGGCTCATCAGCATGGCCATCAATACGATCAGTTCGCGCTCGCCAAGCGGAGCGCGTTCGAGGGTTGCGGTGGTGGCCATGCGCCGCCTTTGCGCCTGTTGTGCAGCAAAGAAAAGCGGCGCAGTCGAATCGCGCGTAGTTTCGCCCTATATCCCCACCGTGAGCGAATCCCCCGACCCCGATGCTGCCCCCGAAACAGACGCCCTGCGCAAGATCATCCATGTCGATATGGATGCCTTCTTCGCCAGCGTCGAACAGCGCGACAATCCGGAATTGCGCGGAAAGCCGGTGGCGGTAGGCGGGTCGAGCGGGCGCGGCGTGGTGGCAGCCGCCAGTTACGAGGCGCGCAAGTTCGGCGTGCGATCGGCGATGCCGTCGGTCACGGCCAAACGCCTGTGTCCGGACCTGATCTTCTGCAAATCGCGCTTCGAAGCCTACCGCGAGGCAAGCGGTATCATCCGCGAAATTTTCAACCATTTCACGCCGCTGGTAGAACCGCTCAGCCTCGACGAAGCGTTCCTGGATGTGACCGATGATATTCATGCCCTCGGGAGCGCGACGCGCATTGCGCAAGCCGTCCGCAAGCAGATATTCGAACAGACGCAGCTCACTTCCAGCGCCGGCGTCAGCTACAACAAGTTCCTCGCCAAGCTGGCCAGCGACCAGAACAAGCCCAACGGAATATGCGTGATCCGCCCCGGCCAGGGCGCGGCCTTTGTGCAATCGCTACCGGTCCGGCGGTTTCACGGCATCGGTCCAAAGGCGGAGGAGAAATGCAAGCGGCTGGGGCTGGCAACAGGCGCCGATATCGCGGCCAAGGAAATCACCTGGCTAACCGCGAATTTCGGCAGTTTCGGGGAATATCTGTTCCGCGCTGCTCGCGGCATCGACCTGCGCCCCGTTCGCTCCACGCGGCAGCGCAAATCGGTCGGCGGCGAGCGGACTTTCCATGAGGACCAGCACGCGCCTGACGAATTGCGCGAAACATGCGAGCGCATCATCGACATCGTGTGGGAACGGATCGAGCGCAACGGCGCAAAGGGGCGCACAGTCGTGTTAAAGCTGAAATATAATGACTTCACGCTGCATACCCGGTCCAAATCGGTGCCTTATCTCGTGGCTGACAAGGACCAGTTTGCAGCCATCGCGCGGGACCTTTTGGAAGAGGAAATGCCGCTCGCCCGCCCGATCCGCTTGATGGGTCTGACGCTCAGTTCGCTGGAAGGGGTGGTCAAGGCAACGCGCAAGGAGAAAGCAGCACGGGCGGCGCAGCTGGATCTGCTTTAGTTTGCAATCTGGACCCGGCGCAGCGCTACAGTGCCGCTCTAATCCAGCAGTCTCAGCCGAGTTGCCGCGACCTGGCTGAGAGCATCCGGCAGCGCATCGCGCGCGAACCAGCGCGCCTCCACGATCTCGCGCCCATCCGGCGTCACGCCACCCTCGGCCAGCCCGGTGAACACGTGCGCGGTGTGGGACGTGCCGGACAGTGTTTCGGCAAGCTCGGCCAGTTTTGCGAGGTTCGGCACATCCACGCCCAGCTCCTCGCGCAGCTCCCGCCGCGCAGCATGTGCGGGCGCCTCTCCGCTTTCGATCCCCCCACCTGGCAGCGCCCATGTCGGCGGGCCGTAACTGTGCCGCACCAGTAGCACGTGGCCCGCCGCATCGCGCAGGATTACCGAAACCCCTTCCAGCTGCGGTTTGGCGATGCGCCGGTAGGTATGGCGAGTGCGGTGAGCGAAATTCAGCGCGAATCGGTGGAGCGGCGCGGGCAGGATCCGCTCCGCCAGCTGCTCGATCAGGCGAAGCATGTGACCGGCAATCCGGCCTTGCGCGCTGCGCCCAGCACGCGCGCCACGGGCAGGTCGTTGTCGCCTTTTGCAGCAGCATCGAACACCGCGCGCTTCTTTGCCGAGCCACCGAGCGTGAACACCAGTGCATCGGTCGCCAGCAAGCTTGGGATGGTCAACGTGACACGGTCGAACGGTGCCTCGGGCGGCAACGGGTCGGGCGTCAGGCGCTTGATTTGTGCAGGGTCGTCGGCGCGCGGATCGGTGTTGGGGAACAGCGAGGCGATATGGCCATCCGTGCCCATGCCGAGCCAGGTCAGGGCGAAGGGCGGCACCTGTTCCATAATGGTCAACGTGGCCACATCCGCGCCCGCCGGTTCGAACAATGCGCGCAGCTTGCCGGTATTAGACGCAGCGTGAGTTTCGGGCACGACGCGGTCATCCCCCGGCCATACGGTCAGCCGGGCAAAGTCCAGATCGCGTATTACCAATTCTTCGAAGATCGGGAACGGGGTGGAGCCGCCGGGCACGGTAATCGCCACCGGTCCACCCTGAACCAACGCCGTTCCGATGCTCTGCGCCATCCAGCCGGCAATGGCAGCGGGTTCGGCGTGGTCGATGATTTCGATGTTGGTCATACATCACCCTAACGCATAAGGGCCGCCGCCGGATAGTCCCGGCGGCGGCCCTTCGCCGTGCATTCGTCTGCGCTATTTCAGCGTGGAATCGAGGAACCACACGCGTTGTTCCGCCATGTCCGTCCATTCGTCGAGCATGCCGTCGGTGGCGTTGTCGCCGGCTTTCTCAGCCAGGTCTTTCAGACCCTTCAGACGTTTTACCAGCGCGGCATTGTCGTCGCGCAATTCCTTGACCATCGCATCGGGTTTCAGGGACGTGTCGTCCTGGTCCGCAATCTGCGTGTGCTGTGCGACCGACGCGACCGAAGTCAGCGTCATGCGGCCGTTCTTGCGCACGCGTTCACCGATGTCGTCGATCTGATCGCGGACTTCGATCGCCTGTTCGTCGAACAGCAAATGCAGGTCGCGGAAGCGCGGCCCGGTGACGTGCCAGTGGAAGTTCTTGGTTTTGATATAAAGCGCGAAATGATCGGCGAGCAGCCCGTTCAGTTCGGCTACCAGTGCGCTTTTGGAATTGTCGCCGCTTTTGGTGTCGCGTTCGGCCATGATGTCTCTCTCGTTTAAAATTCGGAAGTGTCGACAAGGAAACGTGCCGCAACGCCCTGGGTTTCGCAGTTTTGCGCGAATTGTGTGATCGCCGCGCACGATCGAAGGCAATTACGCGCCGATCAACCCGCGCGCGGACAAGCCGATGACAATAGCCAACACTCCCGTAACGACGCCGAGCGCCACGCGGATCAGGCGCAGCGGTAACAGTGCTTCCCACTCGCCCGCCATCCACCATGCCGCAGTAAGCGCCAACATCGCTCCCAATGCACCGCCGAACCCGGCAAGCCATGGTACACCAGTCGCGGCTGCCAACGCGAATATGGCGAACCGCGCAGCATCGGTCAGCTGCCGCAGAAACAGCACTGCGCCGATTGCGGCGACGGAGCGCGTGGGCTCTTCTGGCGTTGCCATACGGTTCGGCCATAGCAGCTCACCTGCCGCCAACAGCAGCGCCAGCGCTACCAGCATGGTCTTGGCAGCGGATGGCAGTATGGCTGCGATGCTTGCTCCGGCTGCGGTCATGATCGCGGCGGTCCCGGCCGATACGATGCAGGCGATCAGCAATAGCGGAACGGCGGGGCGCGCCTTGCTGCCCAGGGTCTCGCTCAAACGCGCAACGATGATCTGATCGCGCGCGCCGGTGCTGAACAGCAACACGGCGACGAAAGCGAACAGCAGCGAGGCCATGACTAAATTCGGCCGGGCTGCGTGCCGGTCATGCCATCCAGGGCCCGGTGATCGCCACCGTTGCCGTCGGGCTATAGGCGTTGACGAAGAACCATTTGCCATCGGGCGAGAAACATCCGCCCGCCAGTTCGGTTTGCTGCGTAAGCAGGCCGAAGCGGTAGGGCGCGCCGTCAGGGGTAACGCCGATCAGATGGTTGGTGACGGTATCGGTATACTGATCCTCGCACACGATCACATGGCCGTTGGGTGCAACCGTCAGATTGTCGCCGTAGTTCATTTGATCGGGGGATGAAGATTCGAAAAAGAGTTCGAACGTATCTGGCTTGCCGCGTCCGCCACCGATGGCGAGGCGGAATATTTGTCCCAACCGTTTCGCACCGCCGCTGGTCGAACATAGATACACTTCGCCGCGATCCCGGGCCACGCCCATATGCAGCCCCTCGCCGCGCGCGATCAATGTTGCGCCCTGCGCGGCGCCGCGCGTGCGCAGATCATCGTCGGGCGCGTGCACCTCGTCCATATCGATCCAGCGAACGGGTCGCGGTTCGCCCGCGCGCATGGTAAGTTCGGTCCAGTTGCGGCTGTCTGCGACGCCTTCGACCGCCATCGCCTGCAGTTTGCCGGGTGCCGTCAAGTCGCCGGGAACGCTTGGTACGAAGCGGTAGAACAGGCTGTCTTCGCGATCTTCGGATAGGTACACGATACCGGTCGCCGGATCGACGCTGGCGGCCTCGTGATTGAATCGGCCGAGATGTTTCAAAGGTTTCGCGTCGACCAGTCCGGTGGCTGCGCCGGGCACTTCGAACACCCAACCGTGGGTCGTGGCAAGGTCGCCGGGGTCGCGAGCATCGCCGGGTTTTATGACCGCTTCCTCGCAGCTGAGCCAGCTACCCCAGGGCGTAACGCCGCCGGAACAGTTGCGGATCGTGCCGGCAAGACTGCGAAATTCACTTTCCAGCGCCAGTGTTCGGGCATCCAGCACCATCGTCGTGGTTCCGCCGGGCATTACCTGCCCGCCCAGCGAGCCGTAGCCTGACGCAATCGGTCCGCCGCCATCATGATCGGGCATCAGTTCGTGATTGCGAACCAGCGCGATCCGTCCTTTCCCAAGGTCGAGGCAGCCCATGCCGTCGGCCCGGTCGGGCACGGTGCCGCCATCGGACATGGGCTGGCCGAGCTTCGACAAAAGGCGATAGGAAAACCCCTCCGGCAGATCGAGCAAGCCCGCCGGGTCTTTCACCAGCGGCCCGTATCCTTCGGTAAGCTGCCCGCGGACAGTTCCCGCTGCGGCCCCCGATTTCGCCACCGCGCCGGGTCGGATACAGCTCGATGTGGCGAGTGCGGCAAAGGCGCTGCCCGTGGCGGCGAGAAAGTTGCGGCGGTTCTGATAAAGCATTTCGGCATGTCCTACAGGCTTCCCCGCAGGCTAGACGATTTGCATGACAGGTTAAAGACGGGTGGCGATCTGACGAGACCTGCCGGTTGGCCTGTACGAAAAATGCGGATCGAGGGAAGTACGCCGATGACCCATGCAAACATGCGCCTGTCCCCGCACTTCACACTGCGCGAGATGACCGCATCCCCTGCCGCCGCGCGGCGCGGTATCGACAACACGCCCGGCATGGCCGAGATCGCCGCACTTCGCAGATTGTGCCGCAGGGTCCTGGAACCGGTGCGGCGGCATTATGACCGGCCGGTGGTGATCACCAGCGGCTATCGCTCCCCGCGCCTAAACACCGCGATCGGCGGTAGCCCGACCAGCCAGCACGCCAGAGGCGAGGCGGCCGATTTCACCGTCCCGGGCGTCGGCAATCTGGAAGTTTGCCAATGGATGGAGGCGAACCTTAATTACGACCAGCTAATATATGAATTCGGCGAGAGCGGATGGATCCACGTCAGCTACCGGGTGCCCTATCGCAACATGGAACTGCGCGCAGTGAAGCGGTACCGGCTGGGCCGGTTACGGACCACATATCTGCAGGGGCTGGCATAGAAATTTGACGACGCCCGGTCGATAATGCTCCGAATGACCTTGGCCACTGAAATACCCTCCCTCAGCGAACCGGCATCGCTGATAAGAGCGAGGAAGCCTGGCTAGCGGAAGGCGGCGCTGGAGCGGGTGAAGGGAATCGAACCCTCGTCGTCAGCTTGGGAAGCTGCTGCTCTACCATTGAGCTACACCCGCGAACCGGCAGGTCCGCGCCTTTGCCGGAAGGCCTGTTGGCGGTCAATCGACAACCTCAACCGGCATCCCCGCGTTTGACATCCACGTCCCTGCCGAGCGTTTCGGGCAGGAACAACCCGCCCACCACCACCGTCAGCGCGGCGATAGCGATGGGATACCACAATCCGTAGTAAATGTTCCCGGTCCATGCGACGATGGCGAAGCTGACGGTGGGGAGGAACCCGCCGAACCAGCCATTACCGATATGATAAGGCAGGCTCATCGCGGAATAGCGGATGCGGGCCGGGAACAACTCCACCAGCAGCGCCGCGATCGGTCCGTAGGCCATGGTCACCAGCAGCACGAGGACGGTCAGAATTGCCACCACCGCCACCCGGTCGATGCGGGCAGGATCGGCGCGTTCGGGATAGCCTGCCTGCGCCAGAGCCTCCGCCGCATTGCTGCGGAAGGCGTTGATGGCGACGGCGCGGCTATCGGCATCGCGTGCATCTGCCGGATCGGGCGCAACGATCTCGCGCGCGTCCTCGCCCGCACCCACGCGGATGGCGGCGAGCAGTCCCGCTTCGCCGTCCACCCGATTGTAACCGAGGCCGGTGCGCGCCATGAACGCGCCGGCAATATCGCAGCTCGTCGTATCGAAGCTGTTGCGGCCGATCGGATCGAACTGCACCGAACATTCCGCAGGGTCCGCCACCAGCGTGACCGGCGCGCGCGCCTGCGCCTCTGCCAGCGCAGGATTGGCAGCCTGTGTCAGCGCGGCAAACAGCGGGAAATACAGCACCGCCGCCAGCGCGCAGCCAGTGAGAATGATCTTCTTGCGTCCGATCCTGTCGGAAAGCCAGCCGAAAAACACGAAAAACGGCGTCCCGATCACCAGCGCGATGGCGATCAGGATATTTGCCGTCGCCCCGTCCACCTTCAGCACCCGTTCGAGGAAAAACAGCGCGTAGAACTGCCCCGTATACCAGACCACAGCCTGCCCCGCGACCGCGCCCAGCAGCGCCACCATCACGATCTTTAGATTGGCGCGCTTGCCGAAT
Source organism: Alteripontixanthobacter maritimus (assembly GCF_003340475.1). Taxonomy (NCBI): domain Bacteria; kingdom Pseudomonadati; phylum Pseudomonadota; class Alphaproteobacteria; order Sphingomonadales; family Erythrobacteraceae; genus Alteripontixanthobacter; species Alteripontixanthobacter maritimus. Next base: position 1,920,750 of record NZ_QBKA01000002.1, read on the forward strand.
GCCTCGCGCAAGGGTGTTTTGGAAGTGGTCCCTTGCGCCTTCATCTCGGCGAAGACGGGGCTCTCCTCCAGCTGCATCCGGATCCACAGCGATATACCCAGCAGCAGGATCGAACCTAGGAACGGCAGCCGCCAGCCCCATTCCGCAAACGCTTCCTCGCCCAACCAAGTCCTCAGACCGATCACCACCAGCAGCGCTGCAAACAGGCCGAAGGTCGCTGTTGTCTGGATAAAGCTGGTGTAGAACCCGCGCTTACCCGGCGGCGCATGTTCCGCTACATAGGTCGCCGCGCCGCCATATTCGCCGCCCAGCGCCAGCCCTTGCAATAGTCGCAGCGTCACAAGAATGACGGGCGCGGCCACTCCGATACTGGCGTAGGACGGCAGCAGGCCAACGGCAAAAGTGCTCAGACCCATAATCGCCATCGTAACGAGGAAGGTGTATTTGCGCCCCACCAGATCGCCCAGCCGCCCGAACACCAGCGCACCGAACGGCCGCACGGCGAACCCGGCCGCAAAGGCGGCCAGCGCGAAGATGAACCCCGTGGTCTCGTCCACCCCGGCAAAGAATTGCACCGAGATCACGCCCGCCAGCAAGCCGTAGAGATAGAAATCGTACCATTCGAACACCGTGCCGAGCGAACTGGCGGCGATGACTTTTACGTGGCTCTGACGCGGCGTCCCGCTCGATGGAATGTTGTCCGGTGGCCCGGTTTCGCCTGTTCTGTCCAGCACCGCCTGCCCTCCCCCGGGTAAGTCGCCCGGTGGTGACCGAACATGCCGCCGGTTGCAATCCGCTCTGTTCCGCGCAAGGGCCTTTTCCAATACAGGTTGCAAACGAAACCGCTGTCAAAGAGCAGATCCGGCATCATGGAACGCGCGCAGGCCGCCATCCATTGACCCGGCAACAGGAGAGAAAACGATGCGAACGGTCGATCATTTCATCAAGGGCGGTGCCGGCGGCAATGCAGGCTCGCGCACCGGCGATATCTTCGATCCGAACACCGGCGACGTGCAGGCGACGGTCAAGCTGGCGGGCAAGGCTTTGCTCGATCAGGCGGTTGCCAATGCGCAGGCCGTACAACCCGAATGGGCCGCCACCAATCCGCAGCGCAGGGCGCGCGTGATGTTCAAGTTCAAGGACCTGCTCGAACAGAATATGGACGAGCTGGCGCGGCTGCTGTCGAGCGAGCATGGCAAGGTGATCGACGATGCGCGTGGTGACGTGCAGCGCGGGCTGGAAGTGGTCGAATTCGCCGCCGGTATTCCGCAGGCGCTGAAAGGTGAATACACCCACGGCGCGGGTCCGGGGATCGATGTCTATTCGATGCGCCAGCCACTTGGCATCGGTGCCGGCATCACCCCGTTCAACTTCCCTGCCATGATCCCGATGTGGATGTTCGCCATGGCGACAGCGTGCGGCAATGCCTTTATCCTCAAGCCATCCGAACGCGATCCGTCCGTGCCGGTGCGGCTGGCGGAACTGTTTCTCGAAGCAGGCGCGCCTGAGGGGCTGCTGCAGGTGGTGCATGGCGACAAGGAGATGGTGGACGCCATCCTCGACCATCCGGCCATTTCCGCCATCAGCTTCGTCGGATCGTCCGATATCGCGCATTACGTCTACAAACGCGGTGTCGATGCGGGCAAGCGCGTGCAGGCCATGGGCGGCGCGAAGAACCACGGGATCATCATGCCCGACGCCGATATGGACCAGGCGGTGAACGACCTTATCGGCGCGGCATATGGCTCGGCAGGCGAACGCTGCATGGCGCTGCCGGTAGTGGTGCCCGTTGGGCAGGACACGGCAGACAAGCTGCGCGAGAAGCTGCTGCCGGCGATAGACAAGCTGCGGCTGGGCGTTTCTTCCGATCCCGACGCGCAATACGGCCCGGTGATCAACGCCGCCCATAAAGAGCGCGTGGAAGGCTGGATCCAGAAGGGCGTGGACGAAGGCGCCGAACTGGTGGTGGACGGGCGCGGCTTCGAATTGCAGGGCCATGAAAAGGGCTTCTTCATCGGCCCCAGCCTGTTCGATCACGTCACCACCGATATGGAAAGCTACAAGGAAGAAATCTTCGGACCCGTCCTCCAGATCGTGCGTGCAGACACATTTGAGGACGCGCTGCGCCTGCCGAGCGAGCACCAATACGGCAACGGCGTCGCCATCTTCACCCGCAACGGCCACGCCGCACGCGAATTCGCCGCGCGGGTGCAAGTTGGCATGGTCGGCATCAACGTGCCGATCCCCGTGCCGGTCAGCTATCACAGCTTCGGCGGGTGGAAACGGTCGGGCTTCGGCGATCACAACCAGTACGGCATGGAGGGTTTGCGGTTCTGGACCAAGACCAAGACCGTGACCCAACGCTGGCCCGACGGCACCGCAGACGGCACCGGCGAAAACGCATTTGTCATTCCAACGATGGGGTAATGAATTTGAGCCGCCCCCAGCAGATCTTCACCGCGTTTGTGGTGTTTGCGCTGGCCGCATGCGCATCGCCGTCAGCAAACACCATAACCACCGCCTCAGACAAAATCATCGAAACCAAGCGCATTGCGCTTACTTTCGATGACGTGCCGCGCATGGCGGGCGCGTTCTTCACTCCTGAAGAGCGCACGGCGAAACTGATTTCGGCACTGGAACAGGCGGGCGTCGAACAGGCAGCATTCTTCGTGACGACCGGCAATTTAAGCGAGCCCGACGGGCTGCGCGGCGAAGAGCGGATTGCCGCTTATGTTGCCGCCGGACACGTTATCGCTAATCACAGCGCCAGCCATTCGCATCTCCGCCAGACCCCGGCGGCCGCTTACCTCGCCGATATCGACACGGCGGAGGCATGGCTGAAAGGTCGCCCCGGATACCGACCCTGGTTTCGCCACCCCTATCTCGACGAAGGCGGACGGGACAAGGCGAAGCGCGATGCGATACGGGCCGGTCTTGCAGAGCGCGGTCTGCGTAATGGCTACGTCACGGCTGACGGCTCTGATTGGCACCTGGAGGCTTTGACGATCAAGGCTGCGGAAGCTGGCAAGCCCATGGACATGAAGGCGCTGCGGAAGCTGTATCTGCAAACCCAGCTAAGCGGAATTGATTACCACGACGTGCTGGCAAAGCGCACACTGGGCCGTTCGCCGGCCCATGTTATGCTGCTCCATGAAACCGATCTGGCCGCCATGTTCATTGGCGATCTGGTGACGGAACTACGCCGCGAAGGCTGGACAATCATTACTGCGGACGAGGCCTTTGCCGATCCGATCAACACTGCCATGCCCGACGTTCCCTACAGTTACGGGACGCTAATCGGGTCGATGGCATGGGAACAGGACATCCAGCCGCCCTTCTCGCCAATCTGGATGAGCACTGATATGGCGAGCCGTATTTTTGAACGCCAAGTGATCAAGGCCCAAGCGCCCATAGAAAGCCCGCAATGACCGGACAATTCCAGCTTACCGAAGAACAGCTCGCCATTCAGGAGATGGCCGCGAAATTCACGGCCGACAACATCACCCCGTTCGCGGGCGATTGGGACGAACAGAAGCACTTCCCGCGCGACGTGATCAAATCCACCGCAGAGCTGGGCTTCGGCGCAATCTATGTGTCGGAGGAATCGGGCGGCATCGGGCTTGGCCGGCTGGAAGCGGCGCTGATAATGGAGGCGATGTCCTATGGTTGCCCCACCACCAGCGCGTTCATCTCGATCCACAACATGGCCGCCTGGATGATCGACAGTTTCGGTGGGCAGAACGTAAAGGACCGCTACCTCCCTGACCTCGTTTCTATGGACAAGATCGCCTCCTATTGCCTGACCGAACCGGGCAGCGGGTCGGACGCGTCGGGCCTTGCCACCAGTGCGGTGCTCGATGGTGACCATTACGTCCTCAACGGCACCAAGCAGTTCATCTCGGGCGGCGGCGTGAACGATGTTTATGTCACGATGGTCCGCACCGGGGATCATAAGACGAAAGGCATCACCTGCCTCGTCATCGACAAGGACACACCCGGCGTCAGCTTCGGCGCGCCGGAGAAGAAATTGGGCTGGAACGCCAGCCCCACCGCGCAGGTCATTTTCGAAGATGCACGCGTGCCGGTGGCCAACCGCGTCGGGGCCGAGGGCGAAGGGTTCCGCTTCGCCATGATGGGGCTGGATGGCGGGCGGCTGAATATTGGCGCCTGTTCGCTGGGCGGCGCGCAACGCTGTCTGGATGAGGCGGTTTCCTACACCAAGGAACGCCAGCAATTCGGCCAGCCCGTGGCGGATTTCCAGAACACCCAGTTCATGCTCGCCGACATGGCCACCGATCTGGAAAGCGCTCGCGCGCTGCTGTACCTCGCCGCCGCGAAAGTCACCGACAACGCGCCCGACAAATCCCGCTTTTCCGCCATGGCCAAGCGGCTGGCGACCGACAACGGATCGAAGGTGGTGAATGACGCACTGCAGTTGTTCGGCGGCTATGGCTATCTGAAGGACTATCCCATCGAACGCTTCTGGCGCGACTTGCGGGTGCACTCGATCCTAGAAGGCACCAACCAGGTGATGCGCATGATCGTCGGCCGCGATTTGTTGCGGCAGTAAAGGCTACCCCATGACCCAAGACGTAAAAATTCACACCCACGGCCGCGTGGGACATATCTCGCTGAACCGGCCCAAGGCGCTCCATGCGCTCACGCTCGACATGTGCCACGCGATGAGCGCGGCGCTGGCTGACTGGGCGGATGACGACAGCGTCGAGGCTGTCATTATCGACCATGCCGAAGGGCGCGGGTTTTGCGCGGGCGGCGATATCGCCTTTCTTCGCAATTCCGCGCTGAACGACAATGGTGTGTCGGGCCGCAAGTTCTTCCATGATGAATACCAGCTCAACCACCAGCTTTTCACTTATAAAAAACCGGTGGTTTGCTTCATGGATGGCATCACGATGGGCGGCGGAGTGGGCATTGCGCTGCCAGCAAAATTCCGCGTGGCGACCGAGAACACCCGGCTTGCCATGCCCGAAACCGGGATCGGCCTGTTTCCCGATGTTGGCGGCGGATGGCATTTGTCGCGGCTCGGCGGCCGGCTCGGACAATTCCTTGCACTGACCGGAGCGCGGCTGGATGGTGCGGAATGCCTCTGGGCCGGACTCGCCACGCATTATCTGCCATCGCAAATGGCAGCCGATGCCAAGGCGCGCATCATTGAAAAGCCGGATCGGATTGCGGGCGTATTGTCGGAAATGGTCGGCAGCCCGCCCAAGGCCCGGATCGAGGAAAACGCGGACAAGATCGCCAAGCACTTCGCCTCGGACGACTTCGAAACCATCCTCGCCAGCCTTGAGGCCGAGGACAGCGACTGGTCGCACAAGGAACGCGACACACTTGGCACCAAAAGCCCGCAAACCTGCAAGGTCGCGCTTCGCCAGCTGGCCGAAGGCGCGAAAATGACCGACTTTGCCGACAATATGCGGATGGAATACCGCATCGCCAGCCGCGTTATCAACCGACCCGATTTTGCCGAAGGGGTGCGCGCGGTGATCGTGGACAAATCGAACGATCCCAAATGGAACCCGCCCGTGCCGCAGGAAGTGGACGATGCGCTGATCGACAGCATTTTTGCCCCCTTGCCAGCCGATGAGGAATGGAAGCCGCTATGACATACGAAACCATCCAGACTGCGACCGATGGCGCCGTGACCATCATCACGCTGAACCGGCCCAAGGCCTTGAACGCGCTTTCCAGCGCAGTCCTCGACGAACTGATCGAGGCGTTTGCCGCCTATCAGGCTGACGACAGCCAGCGATGCGCGGTTCTCACCGGCTCCGGCGACAAGGCCTTCGCAGCGGGCGCGGATATCAAGGAAATGGCCGAGAAATCGGCGGCTGAGTTCTACGCTGCGGACTTCTTCTCCAAATGGACGAGCCATCTTGTCGAAGCGACCCGCAAACCCTGGATCGCGGCCGTGAACGGCTTCGCGCTTGGGGGTGGATGCGAACTAGCGATGATGGCGGACTTTATCGTGGCATCGGAAAACGCCAGATTCGGCCAGCCGGAAATCAAGCTCGGCGTGGCACCGGGAATGGGCGGCAGCCAGCGGCTGACCCGCGCCATCGGCAAGGCGAAAGCGATGGAAATGTGCCTGACAGGCCGCATGATGGATGCGGGCGAAGCCGAGCGCAGCGGCCTCGTCGCGCGCGTGGTGCCGCATGACGAGCTGATGAACTCCGCACTGAAGACCGCGAAGACCGTTGCCGGAATGCCGCCGCTTGCCGCGATGGTGAACAAGGAAATGGTTGATGCGGCGTATGAGACTACACTCAGCCAAGGCGTCCTGCACGAACGCCGCCTGTTCCAGATATTGACCGCGACCGAAGACAAGGCCGAGGGCATGGCCGCGTTTATCGAAAAGCGCGACGGGGTATGGAAGGGGCGGTAATTATGCGCGGTTTCGCATTTTTCTGCCTTGTTTTATGGGCGATGCTCGCCGCCTACACCTCTATTACAATCGCTAATCACGGGTTGGGCCTGCTCCCTATATTCTTTGGCGATATCGCGGAAATGGGTTGGCCCGGCCAATTCAATTTCGATTTCTTCTTAATGTTGATTCTGTCGGCCGGCTGGACCGCGTGGCGCAATCGAAATGGGGGCACGGCGCGCTGGGTGCTTACCTTTTTCGCCATGTTTGGTGGAGCCGGCTTTCTGCTCGTCTATCTTCCGTATCTAATTTACAAGAACAACGGCGATATGGCTATCGTCCTGCTCGGCCCTGAATATCCCGGAGATCCCAATCCATGAAAATTGCATTCATCGGCCTCGGCAATATGGGCGGCGGGATGGCTGCCAATCTGGTGAAGGCAGGGCACGAAGTGCGCGCCTTCGACCTCAGCGCAGACGCACTCGATACGGCGCGTGAAAATGGTTGCACCCCCTGCACCTCAGTTGCCGAAGCGGTTGATGGGGTAGAGGCTGTCGTATCGATGTTGCCCAATGGCCAGATCGTGCTGTCGGCATATACTGCGGACGTGATCGGAAATGCGCCCAAGGACGCGATCCTGATCGATTGCTCCACCATCGATGTTGCGACCGCGCGCGAGGTTTCAAGCCAGGCAGCCAAGGCCGGATACGCCATGGTCGATGCGCCTGTTTCGGGCGGCATCGCAGCCGCGGCTGGCGGAACGCTCACCTTTATGGTGGGCGGCACGGACGACGCGTTCGGGCGCGCCGAAACGGTACTGAACGCCATGGGCAAGGCGGTCATTCATGCAGGCGACGCGGGCAATGGACAGGCGGCGAAGATCTGCAACAACATGCTGCTCGCCATTCATATGACCGGAACGTGCGAAACCTTTGCCATGGCGGAAAAGCTCGGGCTGGACCCGCAGACCTTCTACAATATCGCGTCAGTCAGTTCCGGACAGAACTGGTCCATGACCAGCTATTGCCCGGTGCCCGGTGTCGGCCCGCAATCCCCGGCGGACAATGACTACAAGGGCGGTTTCGCCACCGCGCTGATGCTGAAGGATTTGCGACTGGCGATGGAGGCAGCGGAGACGGCGAATGCTCCGGTGCCGATGGGCGCACGGGCGGCTTCGCTCTACGAGGATTTTGCCGGAGCAGGTAACGGGCAGCTGGATTTCAGCGCGATCCTGAAAACGTTCTAGGTCGCGCTGGATTTAGGGATTGTTGATCGCTGCGATCACGTCGTCCAGCCAGCGGCGTGGAGCTTCGCGCTGGCCGACATCCGCCACGAATTCCTGCCCGCGCGCCACGCTTTGCAGGCGTCTGCCATGCAACCAGCGATCGGCGCGGTCGTGATAGCTTAACCCGTCCGGTTTAAGCCATTCCGGGCGGTTCCAGAGGCTGGGTGAACCTTGCCCGTCCGGCACGCTCAACCGCAACACGTCGCAGGCATTCACCGCGATTCGGCCCGGCCCACGATAGATGCAGTCATTCGTCCCGTGCATCGCCAGAGCATGAGGATGGCGATGCGCCTTCAATTCGGCCAGGATTTCAGGTGGGCAGTCGGCCAGGCTAATTTTCTGCTCTACCTTGAGAAAGCCGAATATCCGGTGATGCGGGGTGCAGCCTGCCTTCTGAAACAAGCCGAAGAAGAGGAACACATCTCCCACCCCGACACCGCGATTAGCAAGATGCGACTGCGCCGTGCCGACCTGACCGAACAGACACTCGCCGCCTGTAAACATCGGATCGTGATGCGCGAAGTCGCTCGCACCCAGCTTACCCCGGCTTGCCTTTGTGACGGCTTCGCCCAAACCAAGGTCGCCATAGGTCGTGCGCGAAACCGGCGCGCCATCGCGCAGCATCGCCGGGATTGGCAGCGAAACCGGCGCGCCATCCACGATTGGCGATGGTCCGCCGCCCGATGCGCTGTCGAAACCCTTGCGGCTGAAGACGATCTTCACCGCCGAAGGGTGCCGTTTGCGATTATCGTCCGCCCCGCTCGCTCATCGTCGGCTTGCCTGCCGGAGCCACCTCACCGGTATAAGCCAGCACAGGATTGCGCGCAGCCTGCGTCTCGTCGAGCCTGCGGCGCGGAGCGTAATAGGGCGCGGATTTCATCGCTTCCTCGCCCGCATTGGCGCGGCTGGCCACATTGCGGAAGGCGGCGATGAACTGGTCGAGCGCCGCCTTGCTTTCCGTCTCGGTCGGTTCGACCAGCATCGCACCGTGTACCACGAGCGGGAAATACACCGTCATCGGGTGATACCCCTCGTCGATCAGCGCCTTGGCGAGGTCCAGCGTAGAGAAGCCCTTGGCGAAATCGCGATCTCCGAACAGCGCCTCGTGCATGCAGGGCCCACTCGCCGCATAGGGCGCGTGAAGCAGGTCTTCCATCGAACGCAGCACATAGTTCGCATTCAGTACCGCATCTTCTGCCACCTGCCGCAGGCCATCCGCACCGTGGCTGAGCATGTAGGTGAGCGCGCGGGTGAACATGCCCATCTGACCGTGAAATGCGGTCATCCGGCCGAAGCTCTGCATGATGCCGCCGAAATGCTCCTGCGAAAACGCGTCGGCGCTTTCTTCCTCCACCAGATGCACCACGCCATCCTTCGTGCGCGAAGCGTAGGGTAGCGGCATGAACGGGCCGAGTGCCTCCGACAGAACAACCGGTCCGCTACCCGGTCCGCCGCCGCCATGCGGGGTGGAGAAGGTCTTGTGCAGATTGATGTGCATCGCATCTACGCCAAGGTCGCCGGGACGTACGCGGCCAACGATGGCGTTAAAATTCGCGCCATCGCAATAGACGAACCCGCCCGCCGCGTGGACCGCATCGGAAATCGCCTTCATATCGCGTTCGAACAGGCCGCAGGTGTTAGGGTTGGTAATCATCACCGCGGCCACATCCGGGCCGAGGCGTGCTTTCATCGCTTCCAGATCCACGCGCCCATCTTCGGTGGCAGGAATATTTTCCACGCGATACCCGGCAAAGGCAGCGGTGGCGGGATTGGTGCCGTGTGCGCTTTCGGGCACCAGCACCACTTCGCGCGCATCGCCGCGCGCTTCCAGGGCGGCGCGAATGCACAGCATGCCGCACAGTTCGCCATGCGCGCCTGCCTTCGGGCTCATGGCGACGGCGTGCATGCCGGTCAGCTTGATCAGCCACATGGACAATTCGTTGATGACTTCGAGCGCGCCGGGCACGGTGGAAACCGGCTGCAAGGGATGCACATCGGCAAAGCCGGGCATCCGCGCGACTTTCTCGTTGAGTCGCGGATTGTGCTTCATGGTGCAGCTGCCGAGCGGGAACAGGCCAAGATCGATGGCGTAATTCTGGCGGCTCAATCGGGTGTAATGGCGCACCGTCTGCGGCTCGGACAGGCCGGGCAGCTCCGGCTTTTCAGCGCGGGCAAACGCACCCAGACGCGTGCTGCGTTTACGGTCCACTGGCGGAAGATCGACGCCGGTCGTATCGTTGCTGCCGATTTCGAAGATCAGCGCTTCTTCCAGCATCAGCGCGCGGTTGCCGGTCACGGTTGCGGGACCATCGGCCAGCTTGGCGTGGTCCACCGGCGCTTCGGGCTTCCAGCCGGATGTGTTGGGGGCGTTCATGCCAGTATCTCCTCAAGCGCGGTCGCCATCGTTTCGATGTCCTCCTCGCTGGTGGTTTCGGTGACGGCCACGAGCAGGCCGTTTGCCAGCGCATCCTCCGCCGGGAACAGCCGGCCAAGCGACACGCCCGCCAGCACGCCCTTCTCAGCCAGAACGCGGACCACTTCGCGCGCGTCTCGGTCCAGCACCACGGTGAATTCGTTGAAGAACACATCGTTCAGCACGCTCACGCCAGAAATTTCAACCAGCCGGTCGGCTGCGATGCAAGCGAGGCGGTGGTTTTCCATCGCAAGGCGTTCCAGCCCTTCCCCGCCGAGCAGGGTCATGTGAACCGAGAACGCCAGCGCACAGAGGCCGGAATTGGTGCAGATGTTGCTGGTCGCCTTCTCGCGCCGGATATGCTGTTCGCGGGTGGACAGCGTCAATACGAAGCCGCGTTTGCCGTCCGCATCCACGGTTTCCCCGCATAGCCGGCCCGGCATCTGGCGGACCAGTTTCTGGTTGGTCACGGCAAACAGGCCGAGATACGGCCCGCCGAATTGCAGGCCGACGCCGATCGCCTGTCCCTCGCCGACGACGATATCCGCGCCGAGATTGCCCGGAGCCTCCAGCGCGCCAAGCGCGACAGGTTCGGTGTTGACCACGATCAGCAACGCCTTCGAACCCTCCAGCGCGGCGGCGATTTTCCGAATGTCGGGAATGCGGCCAAGAATGTCGGGATATTGCACCACGACGCAGCTGGTCTCGTCGTCGATCTCCGCAATCAGTGCATCTTCGGCGCAGCCTGCATCGAGGTCTGGTGCGGCGGACACGATTGCGTCCCCGGTGAATTTGGCCATGGTCCGCGCCACCTCGACGTAATGCGGGTGCAGCCCGCAGCTCAGCACCGCGCGCGCTTTCTTCGTGACGCGCCCCGCCATCGTGATCGCTTCCCAGCAGGCGGTGGAGCCATCATACATCGATGCATTCGCCACCGCGCAGCCATACAGCCGGGCGACCTGGCTCTGGAATTCGAACAGCATTTGCAACGTGCCCTGAGCGATTTCGGGCTGGTAGGGCGTATAGGCCGTCAGGAACTCGCCGCGCTGGATGATGTGATCGACCGACGCCGGGACGTGATGGCGATAGGCGCCCGCGCCCAGAAAGAACGGCGCGTCGGCAGCAGCCAGGTTCTTCTTCGACAGCGTGCGCATATGGCGTTCGACCGCCATTTCGCTCGCATGCATCGGCAAGTCGTGGATCGGACCATCCAGCCGCGCCTCTTGCGGAACATCGGAAAACAGCGCGTTTATATCGGGTGCGCCGATGGTTTCCAGCATGGCGGCGCGATCGGTATCGGTCAGCGGTAGGTAGCGCATTGTATTGGCTTTCTATGCACCTGCGCATAAGCAGGAGCCTTGTTCAGTCGGGTCGCATATCAAGTGAAAACCCCGGCCTTTGCAGGGGAGGATCGCACCCGGAAGGTTAGTCCAGCCCGTCAACATAGGCGGCGTATGCCTTGCCGTTCATCAGGCCTTGCAGCTCATCCTTGTCGGACAGCGTCAGCTTGAAGAACCAACCTTCTTCTTCGGGCGAGGTGTTTACGAGCGCGGGGTCTTCTTCCAGAGCGTCATTACCCTCGGTCACTTCGCCGGAGACGGGAGAATACACGTCGCTGGCGGCTTTCACCGATTCCACCACAGCAGCATCGCCGCCCTTGTCCAGCATGGTGCCGCTATCGGGCACTTCGACGAACACGATATCGCCCAGCTGTTCCTGCGCATAATCGGTAATACCGACAGTGGCGCTGTCGCCTTCCACGTCGATCCATTCGTGTTCTTCGGTAAAATAACGGCTCATTTGGCATCCTTTCCGCGATAATAGCGATGTGCAACGAAGGGCATGGGGGCAATCCGGGCGGGCAGGCGTTTGTTTCGCACCGCGATCTGCAATTCTGTGCCGAGTTCGGCGTGGTCCGCCGCGACATAGGCCATCGCGATCGGATGGCCGAGCGTGGGGGAAAACCCGCCGCTGGTCACTTCACCGACCTGGGTGTCCGTGCCGTTTATATCGGCAAATACTTCGGCGCCCTCGCGCGCGGACATCCGGCCTTCCAGTACCAGCCCGACACGGCGCGTCGGCGTGCCGTCTGCCAGCCGCGAGGCGTTTGGGGCATGGCCCATCCAGCCACCGCTTTCGCGCCGCGATTTGGTCAACGCGAAGGTCAGATCGGCGGAAACGGGGTCGATTTCGGTGGTAAGGTCATGGCCGTAAAGCGGAAGGCCGGCTTCCAGCCGCAGGCTGTCGCGTGCGCCCAGCCCGGCAGGTTCCACGCGTTCATCGGCCACCAGCGCGTCGGCCAGCTTTTCGGTGTGCTCGCCAGGAATGGCGATCTCGAAACCGTCTTCGCCGGTATAGCCCGCGCGGCTGATCCATAACGGAATGCCGGCCCACTCGAACTGCCCGGCAGTCATGAAGGTCAGCTCGGCAGCATCCGGCACCAGCGTGGCCAGAGCCTCGCCAGCCTTCGGGCCTTGAAGTGCGATCAGCGCGTTTTCGGCATAATGCGTCAGCGTGATTTCATCGGGCAGATGTTCGCGTAAATGCGCGATGTCATCCCATTTCACCGCGCCGTTGACGACGATGCCGATGCTCTTGCCGGTGTTGGTGATGATCAGATCGTCGAGGATTCCGCCGTCCTCGTTCAGCAGCAGCGAATAGCGCATCCGGCCCGGCTTCAATGCGGTCACATTGCCCGGGACAAGCGCTTCCAGCGCCACGGCAGCAGCGGCCACATCGCCGTCTGGACCCACCAGACCGAGCTGGCCCATATGGCTGACATCGAACAGGCTGGCGGAATTGCGCGTCCATTCATGCTCGGCCACGATCCCGCCGCCATGGCCGACCGCTTCGCCGGAATACTGGATCGGCATGTCATAGCCTGCAAACGACACCATGCGCCCGCCCATGCGGCGGTGCCAGGCATCCAGCGGCAATGTCTCGACCTCCGGTTCGTCGCCGGTAATATCACCCGGGTCGATATCGGTCTGATCAGGGGCTGTATCGGTCATGGTCAAATCCCGTAAGGCAAGGCGGCGCGAGGCAGCAGGATTGCCGCGTCGCACGCCCCCTCTGTCGGGAAACCTGAGAGCTTGACGCGAACGGATACATCGCCGCGCTTCCCCCTTCGGTGGTACCGGTTTCATCCGATACGCTTTCCAGAGTGTCTGCCCGTGCGCGGTCCTGCTGCCTGAGAGTTTCCGGGGCGGTTGCTCCTTCGGCGCCGCGCGTTTCCTGTCACGGAACCGCGCGATCTCTCCCACGTACGGGTCCGGGAATCACTTGCCCGGACGACGGATAATCAGTGCTGCAATCCAGTCCTTCGGTCAATCGAGATTAGGACGCAGCCAGCGTTCTGCCGTGGAAAGGTCCACCCCGCGCCGGTCCGAATATTCCTCCAACTGGTCCCGTCCGACACGCGCGACACCGAAATAGGACGCATCGGCATGGCCGAAATAGAACCCACTGACAGCGGCGGTGGGGAACATGGCGAAGCTTTCGGTCAGTTCCAGTCCGGTGTTTGCCGGCGCATTCAGCAGGTCGAACAATATCGGTTTCAAACTGTGATCCGGGCAAGCGGGATAGCCGGGTGCAGGACGAATGCCGCGATATTCTTCCTTAATCAATGCCGCATTGGTCAGCTGTTCGCCGGGTGCATAACCCCACAGATCGCTACGGACATGCTGGTGCAGGCGTTCGGCAAAGGCTTCCGCAAACCTATCTGCCAAAGCTTTCAGCAAGATGTCGGAATAGTCGTCCTTGTCCGCCTGGAAGCGCGCGGAATGTTCGTCGATCCCATGGATGCCGACCGCGAACCCGCCCAGCCAGTCGTCTTGCTCGGCCACAAAGTCGGCCAGGCAGTAATTCGCGCGGTCCCGCGTCTTGGAAACCTGCTGGCGTAGGAAGGGCAGGCGCGTATCGCTGTCGGTCAGCACCACATCGTCACCCTCGCGCCGGGAAGGCCACAAGCCTGCCACACCACGCGCGGTAAGCCATTTTTCCTCGACGATGCGATCAAGCATGGCGAGCGCATCTTCGTGCAGGTTGCGGGCTGCCTCCCCAACGACCGCGTCTTGCAGAATCGCGGGATAGTTGCCGTGCAGTTCCCAGGCACGGAAAAACGGCGTCCAGTCTATCACTTCGCGCAGATCGGCCAGCGACCAGTCGTCGAACACATGCAGGCCGGGCTTCGCAGGCGCGGGAGGTTTGCCAGAGATATCCGCTTCGTACCGGTTGGCGCGTGCCTCTTGCAGGGAAAGCAGCTTCGATTGGCCTTTATTGGCGCGTTTCACCCGCACATCTTCGTAATCGGCCGCAGTGGAGCCGACGAATTCATCTTTCTGCGTGTCTGACAACAGCTTGCTTGCGACCCCGACCGCGCGGCTCGCATCGAGTACATGGATGACCGGGCCGTCATAGGCTCCGTCGATCCTCAGCGCAGTGTGGACCTTGCTGGTAGTCGCCCCGCCGATCAGCAGCGGGATATCGAAGTCCAGCCGTTGCATTTCTTCCGCAACCGTCACCATCTCATCGAGCGAAGGCGTGATAAGGCCGGACAGTCCGATGATATCGACCTGTTCCTTCTTCGCCGTGTCGAGAATGGTGGACCATGGGACCATGACGCCCAGGTCGAGCACTTCGTAGCCGTTGCATTGCAGCACGACGCCGACGATATTCTTGCCGATATCGTGCACGTCGCCTTTTACAGTAGCCATGATGATACGGCCCTTGGCCTTGGCGCCTTCCTCCTTCTCCGCCTCGATATAGGGGATGAGATGGGCGACCGCCTTCTTCATAACGCGCGCGGATTTTACCACCTGCGGCAGGAACATCTTACCGCTGCCGAACAGGTCGCCGACCACATTCATACCGTCCATCAGTGGGCCTTCGATCACCTGGATCGGCCTGCCGCCCTCGGCTTCGATGCGGGTGCGCATTTCCTCTGTGTCGGAGACGATATCAGCGTCGATGCCCTTCACCAGCGCATGTTCCAGACGTTTCTCGACCTGCCAGCCGCGCCATTCTGCGGCCTTTTTCTCGTCCTCGACCGACACACCCTTGTAGCTTTCGGCAAGGTCGATCAGCCGCTCGGTTGCGGACACCCAGCCGCCTGCCGCGGGAGTCCGCATCAGGATCACATCCTCGCACGCCTCGCGCAGAACCGGGTCGATCTGGTCATACACATCGAGCTGGCCCGCGTTGACGATCGCCATGTCCAGCCCGGCGGGGATGGCGTGATAGAGAAAGATCGAGTGCATCGCGCGGCGTACGGTTTCGTTGCCGCGGAAACTGAAGCTCAAATTGGACAGGCCGCCGCTCGTCTTGGCGTGCGGGCACTGTTTCTTGATTTCGGCAACGGCTTCCAGGAAATCGAGCCCGTAGCGGTCATGCTCCTCGATCCCTGTCGCTACGGCGAAGATGTTGGGATCGAAGATGATATCCTCGGGCGGAAAGCCTTCGTTCACCAGCAGATCATAGGCGCGCTTGCAGATTTCGATCTTGCGCGCCTTGGTGTCGGCCTGACCCGTTTCGTCGAACGCCATCACCACCACGGCAGCGCCGTAATCCATGCAGAGCCGCGCTTGTTCGAGGAACTGCGCCTCGCCTTCCTTCATGGAGATGGAATTGACGATCGGCTTGCCGGATACGCATTTCAGCCCGGCTTCGATAACGCTCCATTTTGAGCTGTCGACCATCACCGGCACGCGGGCGATATCGGGTTCGGCAGCGATTAGTTTGAGGAACGTCGTCATGGCGTGGTGCGCGTCGAGCAGCCCTTCGTCCATGTTGACGTCGATAACCTGCGCGCCGTTTTCCACCTGACTGCGCGCGACTTCGACCGCCGCGGCATAATCGTCCGCCATCACCAGCTTCTTGAAGCGGGCGGAGCCGGTGACATTGGTGCGTTCGCCGATATTGACGAACCGGGCGGTGCTGTTCTGGGGGGCGGGGTTGGACACTTTAAATACTTTCTATTTCGTCATCCCCGCGAAGGCGGGGATCCAGTCTTGGCTGTGGTGCCAGTGGCACTGGGTCCCCGCCTTCGCGGGGATGACGATATTTGCTTTAATTTATGCAGCGATCTCGAACGGCTCCAGCCCGGCAAGGCGCATTTTCGCGTCTTCCGCAGGCACAATACGTGGAGGTAGACCTTGGACTGCCTGCGCCATCGCCGCGATGTGTTCTGGTGTCGATCCACAGCAGCCGCCAAGTATGTTGACGCGCCCATTTTGCGCCCATTGCTGGACCAATTCCGCCGTGGTTTCCGGCGCTTCGTCATATTCGCCAAGCTCGTTGGGCAGGCCCGCATTGGGATAGGCCATCACCAATGTCGGCGCGATTTGGGAAAGGAGCTGGACATGCGGGCGGAGCTGCTCTGCACCAAAGCTGCAATTGAGTCCGATGGTGATCGGGTTGGCATGGCGCACGGCGTACCAGAACGCTTCCACGGTGTGGCCCGACAGGTTGCGGCCCGACAGATCGGTCAGCGTCATCGACAACATGACCGGCACATCGCGATCCAGTTCGCGCGCCAGCTTCTTTACCGCAAAAATGCCGGCTTTGGCGTTAAGTGTGTCGAAAATCGTCTCGATCAGGATGAAGTCCGCCCCGCCCTTCACGAGGCCCGCCGCCTGTTGGTGGTAGACATCCACCAAGTGATCGAAGGTGATCTCACGGAAGCCGGGATCTTCCACATCGGGACTGAGCGACAGCGTCTTGTTGGTCGGACCGATCGCGCCAGCAACAAACCGGGGGCGGCCTATTCCGTTTTTAGCGTCCCTGGCCTCGTATTCATCCGCCAGTTCGCGCGCGATCCTGGCAGACGCGATGTTGATATCGTCCACGATGGCCTCGGCGGCGTAATCGGCCTGGCTGATGGTGTTGGCTGAGAACGTGTTGGTGCTGATAATATCCGATCCCGCATCGAGATAGGCGCGGGTAATGTCGCGGATCACATCAGGCCGCGTCAGCGCCAGAATGTCGTTATTGCCCTTCTGATCGGCCTTCAGCCCCAGATCGCCCGCATAATCGCTTTCGCCCAGCTTGCGATTCTGGATCTGCGTGCCGAACGCGCCGTCGAAAATGAGCACGCGCTTTGCGGCTTCGGCGTTCAGTTTCTTGCGCGGAGTCACGACAATTCTCCAACAGGTCGGCGGCCGAGCATGTGGCAAATCGCATAAGCCAGATCGGCGCGGTTAAGGGTGTAGAAGTGGAAGTCGCGCACGCCGCCTGCATACAGCCTGCGGCATAATTCCGCCGCCAGCGTGGCGGCGACCAGCTGGCGCGCGGCGGGGCGTTCGTCCAGCCCTTCGAACAATCCGTCCATCCATTCCGGGATCACCGCGCCGCATTGCCCGGCAAACTTGCGCGCCTGCGCCACGTTTGTGACCGGAAGGATGCCCGGCACCATGGGCGCCTCGATCCCGGCATCCTTCACCCGGTTCTGGAAATCGAAGAACGTGTCGGCGGAGAAGAAGAACTGCGTGATGCCGCGCGTCGCACCAGCGTCGATCTTGCGCTTCAGATTGTCGAGATCGGATTGCGGGCAATCGGCGTCGGGATGCGTTTCGGGATAGGCGGCAACGGAAATCTCGAAATCCGCCACTTCTTTCAGCCCGCGCACCAGATCGGCAGCGCTATCATAGCCTTCGGGATGCGGCTTGAAGGGTGCGCCGGGTTCGCCCGCATCGCCGCGCAGGGCAACGATGTGGCGCACGCCCGCTTCCCAATATTGCTCTGCCACGGCTTGCGTTTCCGCTTTGCTGGCATCGACGCAGGTCAGATGCGCGGCGGCAGGAATGCCGGCTTCTGCGATGATCCGCGCCACGGTGTTGTGCGTGCGTTCGCGGGTCGAGCCGCCCGCGCCATAGGTTACCGAGACAAACTCGGGCGCGAGCGGGCGCAGTTCCTGCACCGCGTCCCACAGTTTTTCCGCCATTTTCTCGCTCTTTGGCGGGAAGAATTCGAACGACATCGCGATATCGCCCGGAAGACCGGCGAACAGTGGCTGCTCTTCGGAAAAGCGCGGCGCGACGGTGCGTCCTGCGGATGGAGTAGCTTGGGTCATCGGCGCTGTGTCTTTCTGGTATTCTGCCGTGATATGGAAGGCACGGCCGAGGCAACGCCGCTATCGATCCGGGTTACGGAGCTGCCCATCCGCCGTCCGGTCCAGATGGATACGGCGAGCTCGCCGCCATCCAACCGCTGAACGGGCGCGGGGTCGAAGCCATGGCTTTCCAGCATCCGCACCATCTGCGCATCCTCGAAACCAAGACGGGCATGCGCATGCGTACGCCGCAAATCCTCCTGCGTGTGCGCCGCAAGATCGACGATCGCGATGCGGCCGCCCGGGCGAGTAACGCGGCTGGCCTCGGCGAGAGCGTAGGCAGGCTCGGATGCATAATGCAGCACCTGGTGAAACACGACGGTATCGAACACAGCATCGGCGAACGGAAGCGCCCCGAAATCGCCCTGCACCAGCTCGACTTCGCCAGTTGGCAGCGATTGCAGCTTGGCGCGGGCGAGGCGTAGCATTTCCGGGCTCTTGTCGAGCGCGACGATGTGATCCGCACCGAGACCCTTGTTGTCGGCAAGCAATTCGGCGATCCGGCCCGTTCCGGTCCCGATATCGAGCACCTGACCGAGCGGTTCGCTGGACAATACCTCGACCAGCGCATCTTCCACCTGGTCCGCCGGTGTCAGCAAATCGCGCAGCTTGTCCCATTCTGCCGCGTGGCGCGCGAAGTAATCCGCGGCATGGCGTTCGCGTGTGTCGCGGATCTGGGCAAGCAACCGGCGGTCGGCCGCGCATTGGTCGGCAAATTCGCTATCCTCGGCCTCAGCTGCGGCGAGCAACGAGGATACAGCGCGCGCCAGCTTGCCATCATCGGGCGCCGCCAGGGCGGAGCGCAAGAACACCCAGCTTCCCTCCTTGTGCCGTTCGGCAAGGCCCGCATCGCACAGGATCGCCACATGGCGCGACACGCGCGGCTGGCTCTGCCCCAGCACATGCGCCAGTTCGCCCACAGCCAGCTCCATGGCCGAAAGCAGCCGCATCACACGCAGCCGCGTCGGGTCCGCCAGAGCGCGCATGGTGGGTTCGATCCGCATTCAGGTAGTCATATAAAGATATCGTTATATGTGCAAGGCGGTTTCCACGCGCTATTTCCGGTTGGCGGCAATCGGCTAAGGGCGCTAGGCCGGTGCGATGCATGAAACAGGCGGCGCTTTGGGCGCATTCGACATCGCGGCGCTGCTAGTGGTTATGGCCGCCATCCTCGGCTGGGCCAATCACCATTTTATCAAGCTGCCGCATGTCATCGGCCTGACCGTGATGGGGGCGCTTGCTTCCATCGCGCTGATGGTGGCCGACGCGTTCATTCCGGGAATCACGCTGGACGATACGGTCGCGCGGCTGCTGGAACAGATGAACTTCACCGACACGCTGCTGCAGGGAATGCTCAGCTTCCTGCTGTTTGCAGGCGCGCTGCATGTCGATCTGGAGCGATTACGGGCGGATTGGTTGCCGGTGTTGCTGCTCAGCACCGTGGGCGTGGTGATTTCCACGCTGATCGTAGGCGCGCTGACATGGGGTGTGGGCATCCTGCTCGGCCTGACCTTCGCGCCGATCTGGTACTTCGTTTTCGGCGCGCTGATTTCTCCAACCGACCCGGTTTCAGTGCTGGGTGTGCTTAAGGAGGAAAACGTCCCCGCATCGCTGCAAAGCGCAGTGGCGGGCGAGAGCCTGTTCAATGACGGCGTCGGCATCGTGATCTTCACCATCCTGCTCGGCGCAGCGGTAACGGGCGCGGATTTCAGCCTGTCGGAAGGCGTGCGGCTGTTCGCGATAGAGGCCGGCGGCGGTGTTTTGGTGGGTCTCGTATTCGGCTATGTCGGCTACCGCGCGCTTGCCAGCATGGACGAATATACGCTGGAAGTGCTGATTACGCTGGCCATCGTAATGGGCGGTTATGCGCTCTGCACGCAGCTGCATATTTCCGGCCCGCTGGCGATGGCGGTGGCGGGATTGCTGATCGGCAATCATGGCGTCACCTATGCCATGAGCGACGTGACGCGCGATTACGTGGTCAAGTTCTGGGAGCTTGTGGACGAGCTTCTGAACTCCGTTCTGTTCCTGTTGATCGGACTGGAATTGATCGCGTTGGTGCCGGGTATTCCGCACATCGTGCTGGGGGTCGCGGCCATCGTCATTACGCTGGTCGGGCGCGGTGTGGCGGTTGGTGCGATGACCAAGATCGTGCCCGCCGCCCGGCTTGATACCAAGGGCGCGGGCCGTGTGCTGTGGTGGGGGGGCTTGCGCGGCGGTATATCCATCGCGCTGGCGCTGTCGCTACCGCCGGGCGAAACGCGCAACCTGCTGCTCGCCGCGACATTTGCCGCCGTCCTGTTCAGCGTGCTGGTGCAGCGCGCCACCCTGGGTACGCTCATCGATAGCCTCAAGCGCAAGCATGTGCCCGCTGTCGAAAGCGATGGACCACTGGCCGACAATCCGCCCGTCCCCCCGCCAGCGTAAGGAAAACCTGCGAATGGACTATGTGAAATTCGCCAGGACGGGCCTCGATGTAAGCCCGCTCTGCCTTGGCTGCATGAGCTTCGGCGATCCGCAAGCCGACGGCCACGATTGGGCGATGCTGGAACCCGAAGCGCGGCCGATGATCCGGCAGGCGCTGGAAGCGGGCATCAATTTCTTCGACACCGCGAACAACTATTCCGGCGGCACCAGCGAGGAAATTACCGGCAAGTTGCTGAAGGAAATGGCCACCCGGGACGAGATCGTCATCGCGACGAAGGGGTATTTCCGATGGCGCAACGCACCTAATACCGGCGGTTCGTCACGCAAGGCGATCATCCAGGCAGTCGACGACAGTCTGCGGCGGCTCGGCACGGATTACATCGACCTGTATCAGATCCACCGGCTCGACCCGCTCACTCCGATGGAGGAAATCGTCGAGGCGCTGGATAGTGTCGTGCGGGCGGGCAAGGTCCGCTATCTCGGCGCATCGTCGATGTATGCCTGGCAATTTGCCAAGCTCCTCCATCTTGCGGACAGCGCCGGGCTGCACGCCTTCGTGTCGATGCAGAACTACGTGAACCTTCTCTACCGCGAAGAAGAGCGCGAGATGCTGCCGCTGTGCCGCGACCGGGGCATCGCGGTCATGCCGTGGAGCCCGCTCGCTCGCGGACGGCTTGCGCGTCCCGCCGGAACGGGCGGCACCAACCGCGCCGAAACCGATCGGTTGCAAGGCCTCCTATATGACCGGACCGAGGAAGCCGACCGCAAGGTGATCGACGCGGTGGAACAGGTCGCAAAAGCGCGCGGGGTGCCGATGGCGCAAATCGCGCTGGCATGGCTGCGCCAGCAGCCGGGCATCACCAGCCCCATCGTCGGCGCGACCAAGGCGCAACATCTGTCCGACGCGATCGGTTCGCTGGACCTGACGCTGACCACAGACGAATGCGCCGCGTTGGAAGAACCCTATGTGCCCCATCCGGTACTGGGTATGTTCGAAATGCTGCCCCGAGCCATGAAGCTGACCGTGAAGCCTTAACCGCCCCCGATTGCGTATGGCCGCCCCGCCCACTATGGCGCAGGCCAGACGACCAAATCCATTCCACACAGGAACCCTGCCCATGTCCCGTCGCCGCCAGATCTACGAAGGCAAGGCCAAGATCCTGTATGAAGGCCCCGAACCCGGCACCCTGATCCAGTATTTCAAGGACGACGCCACCGCGTTCAATGCGGACAAGAAGGGAACGATCAACGGCAAGGGCGTGATCAACAACCGCATCAGCGAATATGTGTTCACCCGCCTCGCGCATATCGGCATCCCGACGCATTTCGTGCGGCGGCTGAACATGCGCGAACAACTGGTGCGCCAGGTTGAGATTGTGCCGATCGAAGTGGTGCTGCGGAATGTGGCCGCAGGCTCCATCTGCAAACGGCTGGGCCTTACCGAAGGCGATCCGCTGCCGCACACGCTGATCGAATATTATTACAAGGACGATGCGCTGGGCGATCCGCTGATCAGCGAAGAGCACATTGCCTGCTTCAACTGGGCCAGCCAGGAAGAAATGCAGGACATCGCCAGCATGGCGATCCGCATCAACGATTTTTTGTGCGGCATGTTTGCCGCCGTCGATATCCGGCTGGTCGATTTCAAGCTCGAATTCGGGCGCATTTACGAAGGCGATTTCAGCCGCGTAATCCTGGCCGACGAAATCAGCCCCGACGGTTGCCGCCTCTGGGACATGAAAACGAACGACAAGATGGACAAGGATCGCTTCCGGCAGGATCTGGGCGGCGAGGAAGAAGCCTACCAGGAAGTCGCGCGGCGGCTCGGCATCTTGCAGAACGACGATGGCGGACCGGGCGAAGTGCTCGACATGAGCGCGCACCGCGGGCGCCTGCGCGGGGGAACCAAGGGGGCCGCGCCCAAGCCCAAAAAGTAAGGCCTATAATGTAATAGCGTGGTTTCGCTGCAGTGATGCCGCCTAGATGCAGTAGCGTAGCGTCAGGCCGCTGGCGGCGATCGTGGTGTCGCAGGCATCACCGCCGGGTGTAAATACCGTGTCGCCGTCGACTTGCACCGGCGCTTCGCATTCGCCGATGCGCGCGCTGTGCACCGTGCGGATTTCGGCAAGGCCCAGCTTCTCGATCGGCAGGCGGGCGACGGTCGCACCGATCAGCGCGGCGGTGCTGCGCCGGGTGGAACGGGCCAGCGTAATCAGCTCGAACGTCTCGGTCGCCAGATGCGCTTTCGCGCTGAGCCGGAACGAGCCTGCGTAAAGACTTCCGCGCGATACGATCACTGCCTCGGCCTCGGTCTCGAACGGAGTGCCATCGGCCAGCTCCCCGGAAACGCGCGTGGCATGGCGCGGCCATCTCGCCATTTGCCGCGCCAGCGCGACCAGATAGGCGTAGCGGCCGATGCTGCCTTTCAATTTGGCGGACACGCCCGCCACCGCATGGCTATCGGGCCCCATGCTGAGGCAGGACACCATTGGCACCTTACCCCAATGGAACAGTGGCGAGGCGAGCCAGCTACTGCGCCCACGCTCCCAACCTTGCGCCAATTGCGCCGCCAGAAGTTGGGGTTTGCGGTGATAGCCAAGCTCGCGCGCAACCAGATTGATCGTTCCGGACGGCGCGATGGCCAGCGCGGCGCGTTCCACCAGCGGGCCCATGGCGGCCACCGTATCACGCAGCGTCCCATCCCCGCCATGGACGCAGACCAGTTCGCTGTCCGCCGGAAGCTCCATACCCTCCAGCCGCGTACGATGCGTGCGTACGGCAAAGCCGCGTTCGGTCAGCGCCGCCTGCAAGGCCGCCAGCCGATCCTCGCGAAAACTGCCCGCATGACGGTTGTAGACGAGCTCCAGCTTCAAATTGCGCCTGCGCTTCGTCGATTGCGGAATGTCGTTAGCAGAACAGAATGTCGGAAAAGCTGGCACATATTTGCTGAATTAGGGATATGATGCCCAATCGCAAACCGCTTTCGTCGCGCGCCATATCGTATGCTTTCCCTGTTGGCGCCGAAACATTTGCACAATCGAGGGGGACTTGATCACATGACCGCATCCAATTCAGCACGGCGCTTCGCCCGCCACATCCGCACTTTGCCATTGATTGCCGCTTCGCTCGCGCTTGGTACCGCCGGCATGACGGGTATCGCGCACGCACAACAAGCCGCTCCGGCCCAAGACGCCGTCGCAGCGCAGCAAACCGCTCAGCAGCCGACAGGGCGCACGGGATGGAACTTCCCGATCTACGATATCGAGCCCGATGAAAGCGTTATTTACGGAATGCTCGACAACGGTATGAAATACGCCGTCCTGCGCAACGAGACGCCGCAAAACGCAGCGTCCGTGCGGTTGGCATTCGATTTCGGTTCCATCGGCGAGGGCGAGGATGAGCTTGGCCTGGCCCATTTCCTCGAACATATGGCCTTCAACGGTTCGGCGAACATTCCCGAAGGCGAAATGATCAAAATCCTGGAGCGCGAAGGCCTGGCCTTCGGTGCGGACACAAACGCCTCGACTGGGTTCGACAAGACCGAATACAAGCTCGACCTGCCCAATACGAGCCCGGAGTTGGTCGGAACGGCGCTGATGATCATGCGGGAAACCGCGTCCAACCTGACGATCGACCCCGATGCAGTGGACCGGGAACGCGGCGTATTGTTGTCTGAAATGCGCACGCGCGACAATTTCAACCTGCGCCGGATCAAGGACTATTTCCAGTTCGCCGGGCCGGAAACACCTTTCTACCAGCGTCTGCCCATCGGTACGGCGGAGGTGCTTAACAACGCCTCTGCCGACACCATCCGCAGCCTTTACAACCGGTACTACCGTCCGGAAAACGCCACGCTGGTAATGGTCGGCGATTTCGATCCTGCGATGATCGAAGCGCAGATCAAAAGCCGGTTTGCCGATTGGCGGGGCGTTGGCGAGGCGGGCGCACCGATGGAGCGCGGCCGGATCGACACCCTGCGTGAGCCGGAAGCGGGAATTTTCGTCGACCCGGCAGTGCCCAACATCGTCACGATCGACAGGTTTGCCGAATATACCAAGCGGCCCACCACGCTGCGCAATTATACCGAAGGATTGATGCTGAACCTGGCATCGCGGATGATGAACCGCCGGTTCGAGAAAATCTCGAACCAGGATGGTTCGCCACTGATCCAGGGGGTGGTCGATTTCAGCAGTTTCCTGATGGCTGCCGATCAGGCGTCGGTCACTGCAGTTGGCAAGGATGGCGAATGGCAGGCAGCCCTGCAGATCGCGGAACAGGAAACCCGCCGGGCGCAGCAATACGGGTTCACACAGGCCGAACTGACCGAACAGCTGGCCAATTACGAACAGGCGGTGACCAGCCAGGCGGAACAAGCCGGGACACGCCGCAATGCGCAACTGGCGGCGCAAATTATCGGCACGTTGGCGGAAGAGGATATCTTCCTGAAGCCGCAAACACAGCTGGAACTGTTCCAGCGTCTTAAGCCGGTCATGACCGTCGAAAACATAAACACCGTCTTCGCCAACCGAATCCAGGGTTCCGAACCGCTGATCCATGTCAGCGTGAAGGAAGACATTCCCGGCGGCACGGATGCGGTTCTGGCTGCTTACGACGCATCGTCGAAAGTGGCGGTCATGGCCCCCGCAAACGAAGCTGCGGCAGAGTTTGCCTATGACGATTTCGGCACGCCAGGCACGGTCGTCAGCGACACCATGATCGAAGATCTGGGCATTCGCACGATCCGCTTTGCCAACAATGTAATGCTCAACCTGAAACCGACCGACTTCGAACAGGGCAAGCTGCGCTATTCGATCGAGGTCGGCTCCGGCGCGCTGGCGCTGCCGCAGGATCAGTACGGCCTACCCATCTATATG
Organism: Alteripontixanthobacter maritimus; assembly: GCF_003340475.1. Taxonomy (NCBI): domain Bacteria; kingdom Pseudomonadati; phylum Pseudomonadota; class Alphaproteobacteria; order Sphingomonadales; family Erythrobacteraceae; genus Alteripontixanthobacter; species Alteripontixanthobacter maritimus. The sequence continues at coordinate 1,946,241 of NZ_QBKA01000002.1, forward strand.
AGCGTGGCGTTTGCAAATGGCGGCCTGGGCAAGCATTCGAGCGACGAATTGTCGGCCATTCTGGCTGGCCGCGATGTTGCACCGGGGCTGAGCGTCAGCACCGATTACTTCGGTACTTCGGGTAGCACCAAAATGGCCGATCTGGAACGCCAGATGCAAGTCAGCGCCGCATTCCTGACCGATCCAGGCTATCGCCCTGCAATGCAGCAACGTTGGGAAGCGATCGTGCCATTGCTCGTGGCGCAGCTCGACAGTTCGCCGCAACAGGTAGCCGGGCGCGACCTCAATCGCATTCTCAACAACGGGGATATGCGGTTCGGTATTCCATCGCAGGACGTCCTGCTCGGCCTCGATGCTACCAAGCTGAAGGCTGCGCTTACGGAACAGTTCGCCAACGCGCCGATCGAGATCGCCGTGGTGGGCGAATTCGACGCCGATGAGGTGATCGCAGCAGTAGCCAAGACGTTTGGCGCGCTGCCCGAACGTCGGTTGACCGATCCTGAATTTACCGAAGCGCGGACCACATCGTTCCCGGCGGACCGTTCGCCGGTTACGCTCTATCATTCGGGTACACCCGATCAGGCCCTCGCCACGGCGACCTGGCCGACAACAGATGACGACGATGCGCGCGAAGAGGCGGTGATGTCCATGCTGGGCAGCGTCATGCGGCTGGAGTTGCTGGAAGTCGTGCGTGAGAAACTGGGGGCGAGCTACTCGCCATCGGCCAGTTCCAGTATGTCGAGCATCTATGACGATTACGGCGTGCTCACCACCAGCGTCATCATCGCGCCCGACCAAGCCGATGTCGTTTACGACGCAGTGGCTGAAATCGCACGGAAATTGCGCGACGAAACAGTGTCCGACGATCTGCTCGAACGGGCGCGCAAGCCGCTGATGGAACGGTTCGAAAAGGACCAGCGTGAAAACAGCTACTGGACCGCAGTGGCGTCCACCGCACAATCCGAAGCCGACAGGCTGGACCGCGTGCGCAATCGCAAGGAACGGTATGCTTCCGTCACAACGGCCGACCTCCAGGCTGCAGCGCTGAAGTACTTGACCCCGGGCGGCGCCAAGAAAGTGACCGTGGTGCATGAAAGCCTGAAACCGGAATAGGCACAGGCGAACCGCGCCGTTTCCGGCGGCCTATCGTGGCGGGATGCTTGTCGAAAAGCGTCCCGCCACAATTGCATGATGCGCCGGGCATTCTATACGGGGCCGCAACCCGCAACCCAGACTGCATCCTGTGAAAGGGACCCGCCTCATGCTAGTGCGCATCCATGTCACCCTGAAGCCCGGCGTGCTCGATCCGCAGGGACGCGCCGTCCACCATTCGCTGGAGGGGCTGGGCTTCGATGGCGTGGAAGACGTTCGCGTGGGCCGCCTGATCGAACTGGACCTGGCTGACGGTACCAGCGACGAAACAATCGACCAGATGTGCCGCAAGCTGCTCGCCAATATGGTGATCGAAAATTACCGCATCGAGAAGCTGGACCGGAAGGCGGAGGCCGCCTGATGTCCTTCCGCGCTGCCGTCATCACCTTTCCCGGCTCCAATTGCGACCGCGACATGGCGGTCGCGCTGGAACGGGCGGCGGGAACGCCGCCCTTGCGCGTATGGCACGCCGATGCCGCCCTGCCCGACCGGCTGGACTTCATCGCACTGCCGGGCGGGTTTTCCTATGGCGATTACCTTCGTTCGGGCGCGATGGCAGCGAACAGTCCGGTCATGCGCGCAGTCGCCAAACAGGCCGAGCGCGGTGTGCCGGTGCTGGGCGTATGCAACGGATTCCAAGTGTTGACCGAAGCCGGCCTGCTGCCCGGCGCCTTGTTGCGCAATGCGAAGCAGAATTTCGTGTGCCGCGATGTCCAGTTGAAGGTTGAAAACACGCAGTCCCTGTTCACCGCCGGCTATGACAAAGATGCCGCGATTACGATTCCCGTGGCGCATCACGACGGTAACTATTTTGCCAACGAAGAAACGCTCGACCGGATCGAGGGTGATGGACGTGTGGCGTTCCGCTATCTCGATGCCACCAACGGATCGCAGCGCGATATTGCCGGGGTACTTAACGCGGCGGGCAATGTGCTCGGCATGATGCCCCATCCCGAACGTGCCGTGGATACGGCCACGGGCGGTACGGACGGCGCGATCCTGTTCGAAAGCGCGGTGAAAAGCCTGGCGGACGCCTGAGGAGGTTTAAGCCGACAGCCGCGGCTGCGCCGCCCTGCGCTGAAAGATTTTCGCGGTATCGGACAACTGCATGGGCCGACCGTAATAATATCCCTGGATCTTGGTACAGCCCATCTCGCGGATCATCTTGGCTTCTTCAGCAGTTTCGACGCCCTCTGCGGTGGTCTTCATGCCCAGACTGTCCGCCATGGCCACCACTGCCCGGATGATCGCCAGGCTTTCAGGGTTGTCCGTCGCTGCGCCCTGCACGAAACTGCGGTCCACCTTGATCGTGGTGAAGCGTAATTTGCGCAAATAGCCGAGCGAGGAATAGCCGGTACCGAAATCGTCGAGCGCCACGGTGCATCCCAGCGCCATGACCTGTTCCAGCGACTTGCTGGCCAGGTTCGCATCGCGCAGGAAAATGCTTTCGGTCACTTCGATTTCAAGACGATGCGCATCCAAACCGCTATTTGCCAGCGCGCGCACCACCGTGTCGGCAAAGTCGGGTTCTGCCAGCTGCTCGGGCGAAACGTTTACGGCAACGCGAATATTCGACGGCCAGGACATCGCCGCCTTGCATGACTGTTCCAGCACCCATGCGCCGATCGGTACGATCAGGCGGGTGTCTTCCGCCAGTGGAATGAACTTGCCGGGGCTGACGAAGCCCTGTTCGGAATTGTTCCAGCGTACCAGCGCCTCGAAACTGAGAACCTGTTCCGAATTCGCATCCACCACCGGCTGGAAGTTGAGTGACAGCTCGCCGCGTTCCAGTGCGTTGCGAAGCGCGAATTCCAGTTTCCGACGCTCTTCAGCCGTGGCGTGCAGGCCGGGTTCGTAAGCCCAGTGCTCGCCGCCGCCTTCGTCCTTGGCGCGGTACAACGCAAGGTCGGCGTTGCGCATCAGGTCTTCGACATTGATACCGTCGCGCGGCCCGATAGCCGAACCGACACTGGCACCCACATACAACGTTTGATGGTCGAGAGTGTAAGGCTGCGACAATTGTTCAATTACGCGCCCGGCAACCCCTGTAATAGTGCCTTGTTCGCTAGCGTCGCGGATCACGATACCAAATTCGTCACCGCCAAGCCGCCCGACAAGTTCGTTCTTGCCCATCACACCACGCAGCCGCTCGGCAACCTGTGCGAGCAGCTGGTCGCCGACATGGTGCCCCAGCGAATCGTTCACGGCCTTGAACCGATCAAGGTCGATCATCAGGAACGCGCAGCGCGTGCGCCATTGTTCGGCATAACGCAGCGCATCGTTGAGCGATTCTGTCAGCATCAACCTGTTCGGCAAGCTGGTGAGCGTGTCGTAACGGGCAAGATAGGCAATTTTTTCCGACGATTCGCGCTGCTCGGTCACGTCCGAACCGACACCGCGGAAACCGATATGCTTGCCATCATGGTTCAGCATCGGCGTGCCGGAAAGCTCCCACCAGCGGGTTTCACGGCCGATCGTCACCTTGACCAGCAATGCCGAGAAACTTTCGCGCCGTTTCAGTTTGTCGGCCAGTTCATGCAGGCTGGGCGGAAACTGTCCGGTGCGCCATGCATCGCCCGAAATCAGTTCGAGGAACGGCATTCCTTCGATCTCTTCGGGTGGGCTTTTTGTGGCGAACGCAAACCGCGGGGATACCGAACGAACCCGGCGCGCCGTGTCGATCTGCCATAACCAGTCCGCCTGGTTTTCCTCGAACTCGCGCAGCAGCAGCGACACGACTTCGGACTTTTCGGAAAGGCCCGCTTCCGCAAGACGCCCCGTCAGGAACGTACGCGCACCGGTCAGCGTGCCTCCGATGCACTGGATCGCATATAACGCAACGACCAGCGCAAACATCCATTGCTGCATCAACACCAACGCAATCAAGGCCGATATGCTCACGATCCCGATGAAAATGAGCGCTCCTACCGGCGCGGCGTTCCGCCCGAGGGCGGTACCCACTGCCAGCAGTCCCAAAATTGCGACCAACATCCCTAATTCCGGCGCTCCGGCGTAGGGAGCGAAAATGGCGAGCGGCGCGCTCCAGACTAGCCCCGTGATTACAGCGTTGATGCCATGTTTGCGATACTGCGCCCGACTCAGCACGCATTTGCCCAGATTGCACAGGCTGTGCTCGAATTTGATGTTGTAATAGAGCAACCCGCACACCGCGATGGCCCAGATCCCCAATATAGCGGACGGAGCTTTCCCGAAAAACAGCGCCACAATATGTGCGGCGGCAATCAATGTGACGATGATGCGGCTGGTCGTCAGCTCGGCAATGCGCTTGAACTGGATCCCGCGCAGCCGCCCCCAATTATCTTCGTCGCTATCCGACAAGCCAAGCAGGACGCGAAGCGTAAGCGGACCGGATTTACCCGGAATAGGAGGGGGCGTATGTTTCACCCCCGGAGCGCTACGGTAGAAGTGTTAGCTTCCAGTAAACCACTTCTGAATTGCAGGAAATAAGCCGCTTCGGCTTTCTATTCCTTCGCAAATATCAAGCTATTCCACAGTCACCGATTTGGCCAGATTGCGCGGCTGATCCACGTCTGTACCCTTCACGCAAGCCACGTGGTAAGCCAGCAATTGCACCGGTACCGCATAGACGAGCGGTGCAATCAGCGGATGGACACTCGGCATTTCGATGGTGGCCAGGCACCCTTCGCCAGCGGCCGCCAGCCCTTCTGCATCGGAGATCAGGACGATTTGCCCGCCACGTGCACGCACTTCCTCCATGTTGGAGACCGTTTTTTCAAATAACGGGCCCGACGGCGCGAGCACGATGACCGGCACATCTTCGTCGATCAGTGCGATGGGCCCATGCTTCATCTCGCCGCTGGCATAGCCTTCGGCATGGATGTAGCTGATCTCCTTCAATTTCAGCGCCCCTTCCAACGCCAGCGGATAATCCGGGCCGCGCCCCAGATACAGCACGTCCCGTGCCGGGGCGATCAGCGGAGCCATAGCCTCGATATCCTCGTCATGACCCAGCGCCGCATTGAGGCAGGCGGGCGCTTCGAACAGGTGACGCACCACCTCCTGTTCCTCCGCCCGGTCCATGTGCCCTTTCTTCACCGCCATGTTGGCAGCGAGCGCGGCGAGTACGGCAAGTTGGCAGGTAAATGCCTTGGTGCTTGCCACCCCGATTTCCGGGCCGGCATGGGTGGGCAGCAGCAGGTCGGCCTCGCGCGCCATCGAACTGGTCGGGACATTCACCACCACTGCGATGGTCTGCCCGGCTTCTTTGCAATGGCGCAGCGCCGCCAGCGTATCCGCCGTTTCGCCGCTTTGCGAAATAAACAGCGCCAGGCCGCCATCCTCCAGCACCGGGTCGCGATAGCGGAACTCGCTTGCTACATCGATATCGACCGGCACGCGGGCAAACTGTTCGAACCAGTACTTGGCTACCATTCCGGCATAGAAGCTGGTGCCGCACGCCACGATGGTGATGCGCTTCACGCTCGACAGGTCGAAATCGAATTGCGGTAGGGCCACGGTGCCATCCGACTGGCGCAGATAGGATCCCAATGTCTGGCCGACGACTGTAGGCTGTTCGAATATCTCCTTCTGCATGAAGTGGCGGTAATTGCCCTTCTCCACTGCGGCCGCAGATGCACCCGAAGTCGTGATCTCGCGCTGCACCGGCGCGTTGTCGGTATCGCGGATTTCCGCGCCGTCTCTGGTTAGGACAACCCAGTCGCCCTCCTCCAGATAAGCGATGCGCTGGGTCAGGGTGGCCAGCGCCAGCGCGTCCGACCCTAGGAACATCTCGCCTTCCGCATACCCGACTACCAGCGGCGAACCGCGCCGCGCGCCGATCATCATGCCCGGATGGTCGCGGAACAGGATCGCCAGCGCGAACGCACCGCGAAGGCGCGGCAGTACCGTCTGCACAGCGTCTTCCGGGCTCGCGCCAACTTCGATCTGCTGGCTTACGAGATGGGCCACCACTTCGCTGTCGGTTTCGCTTTCCAATGTGCGCCCTGCAGCTACCAGCTCGTCGCGCAAGGGCTTGTAGTTCTCGATGATGCCGTTGTGGACCAGAGCCACGCGGTCCGTTGCGTGGGGATGCGCGTTGGCGGCAGTCGGTGCGCCGTGGGTTGCCCAGCGCGTATGCGCGATACCGATGGTGCCCGGCGCAGGATTGCCGGCCAGTTCCGCGACGAGGTTTTCCAGCTTGCCCTTCGCCCGGCGTCGGACGAGTTCGTGGCCGCCATTATTGTCCGTGTCGAGCGTGCAGACCCCGGCGCTATCATAGCCGCGATATTCCATGCGTTTCAGTCCGTCGACCAGCCGGTCGGCTACGCCTGTTTCGCTCACAATGCCGATAATGCCGCACATATTGGTCAGGTCCCCATTTCGTTCTTGCTGCCAGCCAAGTCTTGCTAGCATCGGTCCCTTGCAAAAGGGTTCAGTCCTGCGTGCGTTCCACCACCGCCTGCCTTCCGGCGGGAATAGGCGCAGCGCGCCCACGATGCCAGAGGTAGAGGCCCGCGCCGATGATGATTGTGGCGCCTGCCAGCGTGGCAAGGTCCGGCACATCGCCGAACCACCACCAGCCCAGCAGTACTGCAACGACCAGCTGGATGTAGGTCATCGGCGCAATCGTGGCCGCGCCTGCCCGCGTGGTACCAAGATAGACCAGCCAGTGCGCGCTACTGGCGCTGACTGCCACAAATGCACAGCGAGCGATCACCGTCCAGTCCGGCGTGCCCACCCGCAACACATCGACCGTGAAATGCGCGACAATGGCGACCGTCACAATGACCGGGGCGGCGGCCAGCGCGACAAAGGCCTGCATGGAAAGCGCGCTGCTACGCCCCGCCACCGCGCGATTGGCAATCATCAGGATCGACATGCCGGTGGCAGCGACAAGCGGCAGGAAGGCCGCCCAGCCGATCTCCGCCAGATTGGGCCGCAGCACGATCAACACGCCGACAAACGCCGCGCCCGACGCGATCCAGCTTTCCCGCCGGGATTTCTCGCCCAGGAACACAGGCGCGAACAAAGCCACCAGCATCGGTGCGACGAACACGATGGTGGTCGCCTCGTCCAGCGGCATGACCAGCAGCGAACCGAAGAAACAGATGGTGGCGATCGCCACGCTGGCACCGCGCAGCCACTGGATCGGTTGCAGGAACCCGGCAAAAGCCCCGCGTCCTTCGCTCGCCAACAACAATGCGGAAAGCCCCGCCGCGCCAAGGCTGTAGCGCAAGGCGGCGATGGCCGTGGGCGGCCATTCGTCGACCATAGTTTTGACCACTGCATCCCCGAACGACAGCAAGGCGAAACCGGCGGCGGCGTAAAGCAGGCCGAGGCGGTCGTTCTGGTGGATAGAGGCGGCGGACATGTGAGCGCCCTTACGGCCACCGCAGCCCCCGCGCCAGTCCCGCGATCCGATGTTCAGCGAGCGGATGCCAATGATGCCGGTGCGCTACCTTTTCCATCCCTGCGCGCAGTCAGATGGATCCAGGGAACCGAAGTGGTGTCGAACCGGGTGCGAAGGGCCCGCGGGAAGAATGGCGGCATATGATCGCCAACGATCAGGATGTCGCTTTGCGGAAAATCGTCCCGCATGATTTCAGCAGTTATCGAGTTCGCCAGCGTTCGTTGCGCAGTATAGCTGCGGCACAGGATCGGGTAATCTTTGCGCCACGCAGGCAGACCGAGGTCGCAAGTGTCGGTGCCCATTTCGCGGTTGGCGCTAATCGGCAGATGCGCGTTCAGCGTTAGCCAGTAGATGAAGTTGCGGCTTCCGCTCCGTTCCCGCAACGTGTCGCCGATCTGGCGTGGTACGTCATGGTCGCAGGCACCAGCAAAAACGCCGTCGCAGAAACGTGCGCCGCGATCCTGCAAGGCTTGGTCGAAGCGAATCGTGTCGAAACCAAGCTGCGGGTACCATTCGTCGCGGCCGAAGAAATCGGGATTGAAACTGTGCATCGCGGTGGTCTGGAAACCGGCCTCACGGAACTGGCCGGGCAGGCAATTGGCGCTCCCGAAATCGAATGACAGATGATCCGCCCAAACGCCGCAAAGCTCGCGCAATTCGGCATTGGTGGTCGATCCGAAATAGGTGGAGATGCCGCTGTCGACCTCGTATTTCGCGGACCATTGCGCCGGGTTCCAGATGGCATCGTCGATCGTCTTGTCGACCGGATTGTTCGGTACGCCCCAGCTTTCAACGATTATGACGACAAGGTTCTTTGCTGCAACGGTATCCGGCGCAATCGTGTTCTGCAGCATGGCGGAATCGACCGGAAACCCTTCCGGTGCGCTGGCCTTGTAAGTACCGCGCACGCCTGCCGTCGCGTAAGTGTCGGCCATGACCAGCAACGCCACGGTTGCTCCTGCCATCAGCAATTGCTGCATGGAGGTGAACCGCTCCGCGCGCGCCTCGTATTTAAGCGCCACCAGCAACGCTACGCCCAGCACCGCCGCTGCCAACAGGTATTCCGGTGCCTTGAACACCTGCAGCTGGCCGAAATAGGCGGTCATGTGGAGGATGTTGAGATCGTCCACATTGAACGATTTCGTCACATATTTGCCAAGCACCAATGCGAACAACACCGCGATGCCAAGCCGCCGCAACCGGGCGGAGGGCAGCTGCGACACGGCTATGGCATACAACCCGCCAAGGAACAGCGGTGCTGCCATCGACGGCCCGCCGATCGGCCACATGGCGATGATGACGAGGTTGGGCAGGATCAGCCAGATCAGCGTCCAGCGCAGCGGCAACGCGCGCAGCAATTCGAATTTCGGCATTGTGCGTTCGGGAGCACCGATTTTCAGCACGTCCTGCTCCCCTCCCCTAGAACTCCGGCTCGCACAACCGGTTCGAGACCCCCAGCGCACCGACGTGGTAGATGCGCGTTAACTTGTCGCCGCTTGTGGCAGAGGATAGTTAATCAAACCCTAGGATTGCCCGCTTCGCCAAGGTTGGATTTCGCTATCCCCGGTAAGGTTCGGGCGGGACATAACTTCCCCAAGTACCGCGGATGCATCCTGAATGTGGGTTCTCAAGGCTATTACCCGGCAGCGCCGCGTGTTTAGAAATAAATAAGGTTTCCAACTTATTCACCATTCCCGCAAACGCCATCTTCGCCAAACAGCGCGGATGACGACGAGACGCTTCGTTTTGGGGATACACACAGATGAGTGCTTTTGGCCGTAAGAACGGAGCCGGCGGAATGAAATCCGGTGGACGCCCATCCTTCGGTGTTGCCAAACCCATGAGCGGCGGCGGCGGAAATGCTGGCGGCGGAATGGGTGGCGGCAACGCTACGCCCCCTCCTTCAGGCGGCGAGCAATTTCCCCCGCTTCCCGGCGATGCGGACGTTCCCGGCGCGGCGCCCGAAAGTGGTGGAGGACAAGAAAAAGGCGACGCAATGTCGCGGCTGGCCGACCGCGCCAATCATGTGCACGAGACCAACGAACAGGGCGGTTTTGAGCAGAGCGTTCACAAGATCAAGGAACAGGTGCTTCCCCGCCTGCTGGAACGTGTCGATCCGGAAGCCGCAGCTACGCTGACCAAGGATGAACTGTCGGAAGAATTCCGTCCGATCATCATGGAAGTGCTGGCGGAACTGAAGGTCACCCTGAACCGCCGCGAGCAGTTTGCGCTGGAAAAGGTGCTGATCGACGAACTGCTGGGTTTCGGTCCGCTGGAAGAACTACTCAACGATCCCGACGTGTCGGACATTATGGTCAATGGTCCCGACCAGACTTATATCGAGAAGAACGGCAAGCTGCAGATGGCGGGCATCCGCTTCCGTGACGAGCAGCATCTATTCCAGATCGCTCAGCGCATCGTGAACCAGGTCGGCCGCCGTGTTGACCAGACCACGCCGCTGGCCGATGCCCGTCTGAAGGACGGCAGCCGTGTGAACGTCATCGTGCCGCCGCTCTCGCTGAAGGGCACCGCGCTTTCCATTCGTAAGTTTTCCGAAAAGCCGATCACCATCGATATGCTCAAGGAATTCGGTTCCATGAGCGACAAGATGGCGACCTGCCTCAAAATCGCCGGGGCCTGCCGCATGAACGTGGTGATTTCAGGCGGTACGGGTTCCGGTAAGACGACGATGCTCAACGCCCTGTCGAAGATGATCGACCCGGGCGAGCGCGTGCTGACGATCGAGGATGCGGCCGAGCTTCGTCTGCAGCAGCCGCACTGGCTGCCGCTGGAAACTCGCCCGCCCAACCTCGAAGGGCAAGGTGCCATCACTATTGGCGATCTGGTCAAGAACGCCCTGCGTATGCGCCCTGACCGCATCATCCTGGGCGAAATTCGCGGCGCAGAATGTTTCGACCTGCTTGCCGCGATGAACACGGGCCACGATGGTTCGATGTGTACGCTTCACGCCAACAGCCCGCGCGAATGCCTCGGGCGTATGGAGAACATGATCCTGATGGGCGATATCAAGATCCCCAAGGAAGCCATCAGCCGTCAGATCGCGGAGTCCGTCGACCTGATTGTACAGGTAAAGCGCCTGCGCGACGGTTCGCGCCGCACCACCGATATTACCGAGGTGATCGGGATGGAAGGCGACGTGATCGTAACGCAGAACCTGTTCAAGTTCGAATATCTGGACGAGGACGATGACGGCAAGATCATCGGCGAATTCCGCAGCAGCGGCCTGCGTCCCTACACCCTGGAAAAAGCCCGCCAGTTCGGGTTCGACCAGGCGTTTCTCGAGGCTTGTTTGTAGTAGCCTCAAGCGCCGGCGGTCGCGTCCGCTCCCTTAGGCTATCCTCGCGCTTCGCGCTGCGGGCGGCCCTTTGGGCCTATGACTGCCGTGACCAGGGATCAGGTCCGAGATAGATAGTGTGGCGCAAATCCCGTTTGCGATCAGCAAACGGCAAGCCTGTCCTGAGCCTGTCGAAGGGGCCGAACGGCCGCCCGAGCTTATGAGAGGAAGCCAAGCGAGCGGACGCGAACGCCCGGCGTTTGAGGGACCCAAACAAAAAACACCCGGATGGCCTGCGCCCGTAGAGTCCAAACAAATAACGCCCGGATACCACCGCCCGCAGGGTCAAAACAAAAACTGCGGCGCTTAAGGCTAATAAAAACACCTAAACAAACAAAACACCTCACTCCGGCGTCAGCAATCCCTGCACCCCGAAGATCACCATGGTCGCGCCGATCACGACCAGTACCAGGAACAGGCCGGTCCACGGCATCCAGCCGATGCGGTCCAGGCGGGCGACTTTCATGCGCCGGCGCTCGGCCAGCATGGCGAGAATGGCCAGACCTATGCACACCAGCCCGACAAGGCCGACGCGCTCTGCTTCGCTGGTGAAGATGAGATAATTTCCGAAACCCATGACGGGCCGCGATATGGGGCGCGGGTTGCGCGGATGCAACGCGCGGCTATGCGGGCCGGATGGACATCCTGCCACCAACGCAAACTAGCGCGCACCCTCCGGTGCAGCGGCCGATGCTGGCGCTTGGCATCAGGCTGGCGGCGATCTTCGTGCTGTCGGTCATGCTGGTGCTGGTCAAGCTGGCGAGCGAGGCGGGCCTGCACTTGGCGGAGATATTGTTCTGGCGGCAATTGCCTACCATACCGATGCTGCTGCTCTGGCTCGGCGCGCGCCGGTCGCTTGGCCTGCTGCGCAGCCGGCGAATGGGCAAGCACGCCCTGCGCGCGGTGATCGGGCTGATCGGCATGGGATTGAATTTCGGTGCGGTTACGCTGCTTCCGCTTGCAGAGGCCACTACCTTCGGGTTCACGAGCGCCATCTGGGCGGTGGTTCTGTCCGCACTCATCCTGCATGAGGCGGTAGGGCGTTGGCGGTGGAGCGCGGTCGCTCTGGGCTTTACCGGCGTGATCGTCATCGCCCAGCCAGGACTTGGAGGGGCAGATGCGATACCCCTGTTCGGTGCGCTGGTTTCGCTGGGGGCGGCATTCATGATTGCACTGATTTCCATCCTGATCCGCGATCTCGCCGCGACCGAGCATCCAGTTTCCATCGTGTTCTGGTTCAGCGCGTTCTCGCTGCCGATCCTGCTGGTCCCGATGATGCTCACGGCGCAGGCCGCAACCGCCTACCAGTGGGCACTGCTGGGCGGATTGGCGGCAAGCGGACTTGCCGGGCAATTGCTGCTGACAGCTGCATTACGGTTCGGCGCGGTGTCGAGTGTGATCGTGATGGATTATTCCGCGCTGTTATGGGCGACCTTGTTCGGCTGGGCCGTGTTCGACCGACTGCCGGTGGCCGCGATATGGGCCGGCGCGCCGCTTATCATTAGCGCAGGGCTTATAATTGCATGGCGCGAACACCGGCTGGCGAGGGAGCGTGCCGGAAGAGCTGCGACAGCACTTTCAGTGTAAAGCGAGCGATCCGGCAAAAGTCGGGAACGGAATGGTGTGTGATACGTTTTCGCTTCCAATCGGTGGTTTACCCTCAAGGAGTACTAATATGATCAAGAAATTCCTCCTCGCCGCGAGCATTGGCGCGATGGCCCTGACCGCAACCGCCTGCAACACTGTCCGCGGTGCCGCTGCCGACGTCGATTCCGTTGCTGACGAAGTCGATGAAGCAATCTGATTTCAGCTAATTTTCGGTTCTTGACAGAGCCGCAACGAAACGCCCGCCCGTCAAACGGCGGGCGTTTTGCGTTCGGATCACCTTGCTGCCTTGCGATATGTGAGCATAATGTTGTTCGCGGGCATCGTATGACGCGCCGTCCGCAGCATCCGCTGGTCTAATGCCAAAGCATCCACCGTTGCCGTATCACGCAAACCCCAGCGGGGATCGCGCGCACGCAGGCTGGCGTCGAACGCAAGATTCGATGCGACTGTGTCCAGGTCCGCTTCGATATACGGACCATACAGGACCAGCGGGCCGTCGCCTGCCAGTAGCCGTGCCGCGCCGCCGAACAATCCCTCCGTCGCGGCCCATGGGCTGATATGCACCATGTTGATGCACAGCACAGCGGCAAACGGACCGCCAGGCCAGTCAGTCATGGCGCCAGCAGTATCGAGCGTGATCGGTTCTCGCAGATTGGCCAGCCCGCTCTCCTCGGCCCATTCCGCAATTCCCGCCATGGCGGACTGGTCCATATCGCTGGGCTGCCAGGTAAGGTGGGGGAAGGCGCGCGCAAACCGGACCGCGTGTTCGCCCGTGCCGCTCGCGACTTCCAGCACCGTGCCGGTTTGCGGCAGTTCTTCGGCGAGCACCGCTGTAATGGCTGCCCCGTTACGGGCTGCGGCGGGCGCATGGCGTTTCATCCTAAAGTCGCGGTTTCGATTGCTTGCGCGGATGGAGCGCACGCGCGCGCCGTTCTCGCAGCAGCAGCCAGACAAACAGCCCCAGCGGGCCTGCCAGCAGGGTGGCCGCAAGCACCGGGGCCTGCAGCCAACGCGAAAACCCCTTCGCATCGGCGTCCCGCGCAATCCACAAGCCGACAAAGAGGTCAAAGGCGAGGTAGTGCATCCAGCCGACAACGACACCGCCATCGCTGGCGAAAATTGCGCGCACGCCTTCGATGCTGGAGAAGTTGCCGCCTTGGCCAGCGGCTCCAGGGTCTAACGCGCCGCTAACGATTCCCGCCAGTCCCAAAGTGTATGCCAGGCACAAAAGCCCGACGCCTGCATAAAGGACGAAGGCGAGCGGAAATGGCTTTCGCGGCAACAGGATCAGGATGATCCAGCAGGCCAGCGCCAGCATGTTGGCAAATCCGAACAGAGCGTCCCACATCGCGTCAGCCTCCTGTGTCCGCAATGTCGGCGGCGATTGCGGGAAGGCTGTTTGCCGCCCGGCGGATCGCGTCATTGTCATGCTTGAACCGGCCTGCTGCATGACGTTTGGCCAGTGCCAGAACCGCATCCGCCACCATCCGCGCATCAATTGACCGCACTGCGCGATATTTGCCGTGCAGGAACAGGTCGGTAATGGGGGCAAGCATCATGCCCAGCCGTTCCGCCGGACGCCGGTCATCCGAACGCGGCCCTTTCAACAAGCCCGGGCGCACGATGTCGAGCCGCTTGAAGCCGGTCTTCATCAAAGCTTGTTCGGCCTCACCCTTCACTTTTAGATAGAAATTGTTCGATGCCGCGTTGGCCATGGTCGAGCTGATTGAAATGAACCGTTCGACGCCGAACTGATGCGCGGCTGCGGCCACTGCCAGCACGAGATCGTGATCCACAGCGCGAAATGCCGCTTCATCCTTGCCCGCCTTGTTCCAGGTGGTGCCCAGCGCGTTGACCACCACGTCCGGGCGGACCGATTCCAACACTTCGCTCCAGTTCGCAGGATCGGCCACCACCATTTCCATTCGTGCACCGGCTGGCAATTCCGCCTCCCGCCGAGCCAGCGCTACCAGCTGGAAATCGGCTCGGCCGGTGCAGGCTTCCATGATCCGCGAGCCGACCAGGCCCGTCGCGCCGACCAGCAGGATCTTTTCAGCAGCAGGGCCGCCTGCGGAAGAAGGTTTAGACATTTCGCAATCCTTCGGGAGCCGCGCCGAACAGCACCTCGTAGCGATCGATGGCGAACCGGTCGGTCATGCCGGCGATGAAGTCCGCAATATGGCGGCTTCGCTGCGGCTCGTCCTGCGGCAAGTGGGCAGTCCATTCATCACCCATCAGGGCCGGATCGGCAGCGTAGGCATCGAACAACCGCGCAATAATCTGTGTGGCGCGTGCTGCCGTGCCGGTCTGTTCGGGATGGTAATAAAGCTTGTCGTACAAGAACGCCTTCAACGCCCGTTCGTTCGCAGCCATGGCAGGCGAAAATCCCGCCAGCATCGTGCCTGCACCGCGGATATCGCCAATCGAACCGGCGCCCTTCACCGCCTGTCCCGTGTGGGCAAGCAGATCGTTCACCATCAGCCCGATCTGGCCGCGCACCAGTTCGCGCAGTTTGCGGTCATGCGGTGCGTCGGGGAACCGCCGTTCGACGGTCCGCCATTGCTCGGCCACGAAATCAAGACCGAGCAAATCGTTCAGTTGCAGAAAACCAGCGCGCAGCCCGTCATCGATGTCGTGATTGTCATACGCGATGTCGTCGGCCAGCGAAGCGACTTGCGCTTCGAGCGAAGGATGCTGCGCCAATTCCATCGGGTAAGCAGCGTCCAGTTCCGCCAGCGCCCAGCCCGGCTGAAGGACCGGGCCGTTATGTTTTGCCAGCCCTTCCAACAACTCCCATGTCAGGTTCAGCCCGTCGTGGCCGGGATAGGGGCTTTCCAGCCGCATCAAGGTGCGCAGGGTCTGCGCGTTGTGATCGAAGCCTCCTGCGCTTTGCATGGCGGCTCCCAGTGCTTCCTCCCCGGCATGGCCGAAGGGGGGATGGCCGATATCGTGGGCCAAACATAGCGCCTCGGTCAGATCCTCGTCCAGCTTCAGCGCGCGGGCGATGACGCGGCCGATCTGCGCGACTTCCAGACTGTGCGTCAGGCGAGTGCGGTAATGATCGCCATCGGGGCTGACGAATACCTGCGTTTTGGATCGCAGCCGGCGGAAGGCGATCGAATGGATGATGCGATCGCGATCGCGCTGGAATTCGCTGCGCGGCCCGCGCGTTTCCAACCCGCCCGAAACACTCGTACTCGTAGAGAATTCACGCCCTTTGCTGGCGGCGGGATCGGCGGCGAAGGGTGCTCTTTCCATGTGCCCACACGATTAGGCTGGGCATGGAATGCGGGCAACAGGAACAGGTTGGCAACATGGGCCGCCGGTCACGAAAAACGGTCCGGTCGCGGCGAAAGCAAGTTTCGGCCGGAGGCTTCAGTCGCTGCCGAGCAGCCAGTCAGTCGCCTTTTCGCAATGGATGCGCGTGGAATCGAA
Source organism: Alteripontixanthobacter maritimus (assembly GCF_003340475.1). Taxonomy (NCBI): domain Bacteria; kingdom Pseudomonadati; phylum Pseudomonadota; class Alphaproteobacteria; order Sphingomonadales; family Erythrobacteraceae; genus Alteripontixanthobacter; species Alteripontixanthobacter maritimus. The sequence continues at coordinate 1,962,182 of NZ_QBKA01000002.1, forward strand.
GATCGGCAGCACGTTGGCTTTCACATCGACCACCATTTCCAGTTCCGTACAGGCCAGCACAATCGCATCGGCCCCGTCCTGTTCCTTGCGCGTGATGATGGTGCGCAAGGCGCGTTCCGCATCGCGCGTGACCCGGCCCAGCACCAGTTCTTTGTAGATGATGGAATCCACCATCTCGACCACATCCATGTCGGGCGGCAGCAGGTCCACACCATGCGCCACCAGTCGGCGGCGGTAGAAGCTTTCGGTCATCACAGTGCGCGTGCCAATTAATGCGGCGCTCTTCACACCCTTCTCTTCCATTGCCTCGCCCACGCAATCGGCAATGTTGATGACGGGCACGGAAACCTGTTCCTGCACTGCGTCATAGACGCGGTGCATGGAGTTGGCGCAGATAATGATTGCGCCGGCACCCGCCTGTTCCAGACGTTTGGCCGAGGCGGAGATGGTCGACGCGGCGCGGTCCCAATCGTCCGCATCGCTGAGATTGTAGAGGTCTTCGAACGACAGGCTTTCGATCAGCAGCGGCGCGCTGGCCGTCTGCGGACCGCGTTGCTGCACCAGCCGGTTGATGTTTTCGTAATAGGTGCGGGTGGCAATCCAGCTCATCCCGCCAATCATTCCAAGCTTGCGCAAGATAAGCCCCCAAATTCGGTAAATATCAGGTTACGTCGCCTATTCGGGACATTGATCCCAACAACTTCACGAAAGGTGAACGACGCGCGCGTCAGCCGGTTCCGATTTCGTTTTCCGGCCGGGGTTCAGGCGCGGCGGAACGCGGCCGATAGACTGTGCTTTCCAGCCACGCGCGCAAATCCCGCACGCTGCGCTTCGGCGCCTCCTCCATTGGCAGATGACCAATGCCCGGATAGGATACCAGCGTCGCATTCGGCAGTGTCCGGGCGTACCACTGCCCGGCAGCGAAAGGGATCAAAGCGTCCTCCTCGCCCCACATAACCAAGGTGGGAACACTGGTCATCGCCACATCGCGCGGCTTGAAAACGTGCCAACCGTTCGAGAACCTTTCCAACGTGGCCTGACGATTGCCAGGATAACGGAGCAGTTCCCAGTACCGGTCCACCGCTTCCGGCGTGACGATGTCCTGGTTGGACACAGATTGGGACAGGCTTGCCGCAATCATCGACCGCGGGGTAATCTGGGTAATGAGGTTGCGAATGACCGGCGTGGCCGCAACGGTAAAGCCAATGTTCCCGCCCTCGTCTTCCTCGCGCCTTATAGGCGCACCGCCTGCATCGACCAGCACTAGGCCGGCAAGTTTTTCAGGGTGCTTCATCGCATAGCCCATTGCAATCGAGCCGCCCATTGAATTGCCTGCCAGCACGAAACGGTCCAAACCTAAATGGCCGACCACCCGGTCCAACTGCGCCACAAACGCGTCGTTGGAATAATCGCCATCGGGCGCTGGACCGGTCAGGCCGTGGCCGATCTGGTCGAAGCGGATGACACGATAATCGTCCTTCAGCCGGGCGACCCATGCTTGCCACGTGTGCAGGTCGGAATTCGATCCATGAAGCAGGACGATCGTTCCAACCACTCGCTTGGCATCCGGTGTCGCTTCATCGCGCAGATGCACTGTCAGGCCATCGCCAATCGGGATGAATTGCGATGGCGCACGCCCATATTTGGCGCGCATTTCAGCAGGATCGGTATCCGGCGTCCGGAAAAACAGGAAAGCCGAAACCAGCAATATCGCCAGCAAGACCGTGATGCGAAGAGCCCATTTCATCATCGGTTCGCTACCCCTTCAAACGCGCGAAAACTTACAGAGAACCGCGCGGGCCGACCTAACTCCCGGCAGTCATTTCCGCGATCCACCGTTCCACGGCCAGCACACCGTCATTGTCAATCGTTGCCTTGCCCAGTTCCGGCATGGCAACACCCGCCTCCTCGCTACGCATTCGGTGAACCAAGATCGACTGGTCGGGCGAACCCGGCACGATATCGAATTCCAGCCCGCCCGATCCGCGTCCGGCGGCGACGGGGCGCTTGTTCACGCCGAACAGCTCCTCCGCCGATTGCTCCCAGCGCAGGTCCAGCCCGCTATTGGAAGCGGTAGCCTTCGGGCGGTGGCAATGTGCGCAGTTCACGTCGAGATAGGCGCGCGCCGCCTTGCCGGCATCGGCGGCGGCCCAGTTTTCCCACAAGGGCAATTGATCATGCCCCTCCGGTATTTCATTCAACCGTCCCGCAGCGACGAAGTCCTCAAGCCATACGGCGGACAAATTGCGCGCCTTGGGGCCGATCGGCACGACTTCGCCCGCCAGTCCGTGGCATTCCTTGCACTGGTTCTTGTTGGGAATGCGGTAACTAATCTGGCGGCCTTCCGGCGTGGTGACAGGCACGCGCCCGCCCGCCAGCGCGAGACGCGCCTCGGTCTGCGCGTCGTTCCATTTGTAGGGCAGCGCCAGCCAGCCATCCTCACGGTGCAGCAACACGCGGGTCTCGATCAGGCGGCGATCCGCCCCTTCGCCGAACGCGAATGTCTTGATGAGCGCGGTGCCGACCGGTAGCTTCAGCAGCCCCTCGCCATCTGCGACCGCCTGCTTGCCATCGGGGATGTAGGCAAAGCGCAGCTTGGCCGCGCCATCGGAATAGAGCGGGGTGTTGAGGCGGTAGGGTGTAACACCCGCTTTCGGGATGTGCGCCGTCAGGTCCGCGAAGAACCCGTATTCGGAAAGGGTGCGCGGTATGCCGTCCATTACGGCCGCGTCGGAAACTGCGGCAGGTTCCGCCCCGCGCGCCATAGTGCCGGCCGCGATACTACCGCCAAGCGCGAGCCCGGCTGCCAGCAATAAAGGCCCGCCCCAACGCATCAGAGCGCCAACCGCGCTTCCAGTTCGGATGGCGCGCCAATGCTGTCGTCACGCGCCGCGCCATCGGGTGCGCTTACTTTTAGCGGTGCGGGCTGAGCCGTCGCCAGGTCCTGCCCCGGCTTCGTCAGTCCCATCGTCCAGCCCTGCGTTCGCGGCGCCACACGCAGCGCGTCCACATCGCTGCTGTTTCCGTCCCACATCACCGGGGGCAACGCGCCGCCGAATGCTGCCAGCAGCTGTTCCTTGCCATCGATCTGCGGATCGGTGCCATTGCGGGCAAACACATTGGTGCCGACCACGACATTGCGGGGATACGGATTGTAGCTGTCATCGTCATAAGTAAGCGGATAGGCGATTACCATCACCGCGCTGGTCGGGTTGTCGGTAACGATATTGCCTTCGACGAACACATCGTCGTTCGCCATGATCAGGATACCCGTGCCGCGCCGCACGCTGCCCACGATATTGCCCGGCGGCGCAAAGTTCGGTTCGTCGTTCGCCACCACCAGATTGCGCCGCACGATCACATTGCCGCCGCCCATAACGGGCAGGTTAGGCAGGTCGAACACCAGGATACCGCCCGTGTTGCGGGTGGCGAGGTTGTTTTCCACAATGGCATCGCGGCTGTTCTCAATCTCGATCCCGGCCACATTAGCTTCGGCAATGGAGTTGCGCACAGTGATGCGGGTGGACTGGCCCACATAGATGCCGGCATCAGACGCGCCCGATACCTTTACGCCGTCGATCAATACTCCGGTGCTTTCAACGGGATAGATCGCATAGGCGCCGTTGCCGCTATCCGGGCCGTTCGTCCATTCGACCCGGACGCGGTGGTAAATGATATTGTCGGCCCCCTTGGACTTGATACCGTCACCCTTGGGGTTTTCCATACCGAAGTCGCGCAGGGTCACGTTGTCGGACGTGACCAGCATTCCCTCCCCCGCGCCTGCCTGGGAAGTGAAATCGAGCACGGTTTCATCCATTCCCGCGCCGCGCACGGTGACGTTGTCGACATCCAGACTGAGGCCGTCCATCAGCACGAAGCGCCCCGCACCCAGCACCACCTCGTCGCCCGGCTCGGCCAGGATCAGCGCCTCCTGCAACCGCTCAGCCGCGCCTTCGCCGGCCGCGACTTCATGAGTGGCGGCGTAAGCGGCGGGCGCGCAGAAAACTGCCAAAACGGCGGCGCTTGCAAAAATCGAGCGTATCATGGAACTCTCCCTTGCGCATTATGCGGCGAAATGCGCTTAATCCCCTATGAATTGTGTGGGGTTGTGTTAACTTGCCGCCGAACGCGTGCACAGGCCTTAGCACATAAACAGGTCAGATACTTGAATAGGCCAGACACTTGAATAGGGGAGTCACTATGCTCGACAGATATCGTTTCGATCAAGATGTCGCGATGAATATCGCCGAGAAGGCGCTTTACGCCATCGGCATACTCATTGTTACATGGGTTCTGGCGAAAATCGCCAAATGGGCTTTTGCCAAACTGGTCGATAATGTTGCCTTTTTCCAGCGCGGTACGGCCAGCGGGGCCAGCATCGGCACCTCGCTCGGCAAGATCGTTTCGCTCCTGATCTGGCTGTTCGGCCTAATCGCGATCCTGAACGTTCTCGGACTCGGCGTCGTGGGCGGACCAATCAACAGCCTGCTTGAGAACATTGTCGATTTCATTCCCAACCTTATCGGTGCGGGCCTGATCTTCTTCATCGGTTTGATGGTGGCGCGTATTGCGCGTGACCTGGTGGTCACCACGATGCAGACGCTCGACGTCGATCGCTGGGCCAATCGCGGCGGTGTGGATGAAGCCACCGGCAACACCACGATTTCCAAGACCATCGGCACGATCGTCTATGTCCTGATCGTGATCCCGGTCGCCATCGCGGCGCTGGAAGCATTGGATATCGCCAGCATTTCCGGCCCGGCGAGCAATATGCTCAACATGATCCTGTCGGCCATTCCGAACATCATCGCTGCGGCAGTCCTGCTTGGTATCGGTTATGTGATCAGCCGTTTCGTGGTGCAGATCCTGAAGGAAGTGCTGCCGGGCCTCGGCGTCGACCGCGCTATGGCTTCGGCCGGGTTCGTTCCGGAAACCACATCGGCTTCGAACGTCCTGGCGCGCATCGCGCAGATTGCCATCATGCTGGTCGCGGCGATCGCGGCCACGCGGGCTTTGGGCTTTCCGGAACTGACGCTGCTGCTCGGGGAAATTCTCGAACTGGGCGGTCAGGTCATCTTCGGTGCCGTCGTGATTGGCGTTGGTTTCATGCTGGCAAATCTGCTCGCACGGATGATTAGCGACACCGGCGAACCCGGCCTTGGCGGGATCATCGTCAAATATGCCACCATCGTGCTGTTCACGTTCATGGGCCTTAGCTTCATGGGTGTCGGCGATGAAATCGTGCAGATGGCCTTTGCCGCGCTGGTTATCGGCGGGGCGGTTGCAGCCGCGCTCGCCTTCGGCCTCGGTGGCCGCGAATGGGCTGGTCGCAAGCTGGAACAGATCGACGATAAGGCCAAGGAAAAGGTTTCGTCGTCCGGTTCCGGCAACCTGGGCAGCACGACTGCCAAGCCTGCTGCGAAGCCTGTCGCTCCCAAGAGCGACAAGCCGCTGCCGCCGGGCGCATAGGCCAGCCGCCCGATCAGGGCGCTAAGCCGCCGCCATCTTCCCTGATGGCGCACAAAAAGTTAGGGGCGCGGGATGACCATCCTGCGCCCCGCTTTTTTGTCCGACGCCCAGCCGTTGGCCACGCTTGGCCGCGACAGTTTTTGCGCCGCCTTCGCGCATCTGTACGATCCTGCCGATCTCGATACATTTCTGAAACAGGTTTACGCGCCGGAGGTGGTGGCAAAAGAGATCGCCGACGATTTTTGCATCCACCAGCTCGCTGCCGTATCCGACAAACCCGACGCAAAGCTGCTTGGTTTCTGCAAGATGCGCGATCCCAGCTGGTATGCCGATGACAGCAACGCCGCCAACCCCATCGCGCTAGGCCAGCTTTACACCGATCCCGCTGCCACCGGACAGGGCATCGGGGCCGGGCTGATGGACTGGGCGCTCGATCTCGCCCGCAGTCGCGGCCACGATGCCATCCAGCTATCAGTCTGGAGCGAGAACACGCGCGCCCAGAAGTTCTACCAGCGTTATGGTTTCGCCAAGATCAAGGACATCGAGTTCTGGGTCGGTAATACTTGCGACGCGGAATTCCTGTACGAATTGCGCTTGTAAGGAGAAACCGCAAAGCGCGGTGTAACCAATCGTCCAGCAACGGCGAAAGCCAAAGCAAGACCGCGCATAACGCCGCCTGCATGTGTGCAGCGAACAGTTGGAGGACCAGGCCGTGATTGCAGACGAAGCCACGCTGGCCCGCCTCATGGCCGCTTCGCAACAGGGCGATCGCAATGCGTATACTGTCCTGCTGGAAGAGGCGCAGCGCTGGCTCACCCGCTATTTCCGACGCAAACTGCCGCCGCAGCAGGTCGACGATCTGGTGCAGGACGTTCTGATCGCAGTGCATCAGAAACGCGCCACTTGGGATAGCAGCCGCGCCTTCCTGCCGTGGCTGGCGGCCATCGCGCGCTATCGCTGGATCGATCATCTACGCAAGGTTTACCGCGTCGAAACGCGCAGTCTGGACGGCAACGAACCGGAAACGGAAAGTGACGAGGACAGCGTAATCGCCCGCCTCAGCCTCGACCGATTGTTCGAAAACCTTCCCATCGCCCAGGCCGAAGCAATCGAAATGGTCAAGGTGGAGGGACTGTCCATCCGCGAGGCCTCACAGCGCAGCGGACAAGGCGAAAGCCTGATCAAGGTAAACATCCATCGCGGCCTCAAGAAACTGGCCAAAATCGTCGAAAAGGCAGACTGACGATGAACGACACTACTCCCCGCCGCGGCACTCCCCGGACCGAAGAATCCGGAACATCCGGCGTGCTGATCGACAGTTTGGCGGAATCTCTCACACCTGTGCGTCCCATGCGTATGGTGGAAGGCGCTGCCATGCTTGTGCTGGCCGCTGTCGCCACGGTACTGGGCGTGTCGCTGATTTCCGGTCTGTGGAACGGCGGCTTGACCGGTGCCGCCTCCCCCTTCTTCTACATCGTCAACGGATTGCTGTTGGTGCTCGGTCTGGCCAGCGCTAGCACCGCCCTGCGGCTTGCATTCCCGCGTGTCGGCAACCGTCATGACGGGCCGCTATGGGCAATGGCAATGGTGGCGATCCTGCCATTGGTCGCGATCCTGACGCTGGCAGTAGGCGATGGCGGCATCAGTGTGGTCGTGCAGTTCCCTTATGGTTTGGGCTGCGCTGCAGCGGCCATAGCCGCGTCCACCATCAGCGCGGCCGCATTGTTCGCGTTCCTGAAGCGCGGCGCGCCGGTGTCCTTGCCTGCAGCTGGCCTGCATCTGGGAGTCGCCGCGGGCGCGCTGGGTTCGGTCGCTTATGGCCTGTCCTGCCCGTTGGATGGGTTCGGTCACCTGGCCATCTATCATGTCGCCCCGGTGATGGTCACCGGACTGCTCGGTCGATTGGCGGTGCCCCGGCTGCTGCGCTGGTAGGCGCCCGGGCGCAAACCGTCAGAGCCAGCGCCACCGCCAGAACAACGCCAGTTGCATGGCAAACACCGCGCAGCACAGGCCGACCACGATCCAGAACGCATCGGGATCCTCCATACCGGGCATTCCGCCCACATTGATGCCGAGCAAACCCGTCAGGAAACCCAGCGGCAGGAATACCGCCGCCACGATCGTGAGGATGTAATTCGTGCGTTCCGAACGGGACAAGGCACGGGCGCGCAATTCGTCCTGCAACACCACCGCGCTTTCCTTGCTGATGTCGATATCTTCCAGATAGCGACGCAGACGATCGATTACCTCGGCGATCTCACGGCGATCGTGATCCTCGAACCATGACGGCGCGTCGCGGGAGATCGCTTCGAAGGCGACATGCTGCGGTCCCATATGGCGCTGCAGGGCGAGGCAATTGCGGCGGATGGTGGCGATGGTTTCCAGCATGGCTTCGGGCTGGTCGGCCATCGCCCCATCCTCAACCCGGTCGATATGGTCGTTCATGTCGACGATCGACTGGTTCATCCGCGCCACCATTCGTTCGGTCAGGTTCGTAATCAGCGCACCGACATCGCCCGGCCCGTGCCCGCGGTCAATTTCCGCCAATACATCGCGCGGGGTCTGCAACGGGTCGCGGCGCAGCGTGACCAGCCGCTCCCCATCCGCCCATAATTGCATGGACACCATGTCCTCGGGCTCGGCCCCGGGATTGAAATTGATACCGCGCAGCGTGGCCACCAATGTGCGGTTTTCGCGAAAGGCGCGCGGGCGAGTGGCGTCGCTCACCAGCAGTTCCGCAGTGGGTTCGGGAACGTTCAAATCCTCTTCCAGCCACTGCTGCACACCGGGTTCGTTGCGGCACAAATGCACCCACAACACCTCGCCCGCCGCCTGCGGACGCCAGGCCATCGCTTCGGTCCAATCGATGGCTCTGCCGCTGCCCTTTCCATCCAGCACACGGCCGAACAGCAATGGACTTTTTCCGGACTGCGCATCGCTTTCGGTCAAGATCGGGCTCTGGTTCAACGTTCGCTTTCCTTGGTGTTTTAAGAAGACCTGGCAGCGACCATTACTACCCTATGTTTTCATTAATCCGAACTTATTGATTTCGCGCATAACATTGCGGAATGGAACAGGAAAACGCCAGCGACCTCGCCGCCTTCATGGCTGCGACAGGGCCGATACCGGGCGAATTGCGCGGAGACCGGATCGACCGTATTCTCGATACGGTACGCAGTCATCTGGGCATGGAGATCGCCTTCGTCTCACGCTACGTCGAAGGGGATGAACGTGAATTCACCCATATGTCCAGCGACCTGCCGCTACCACACGGTGCCGGGCACCGCGAGCCCAAGGAAGACAGTTTCTGTTTCCACATCCTGGAAGGTCGCCTGCCGCAGCTGATCCCCGATGCACAGGCCATACCCTTTGCGCGCAGTTTGCCCATCACCGACATATTGCCGGTCGGCTGCCATTTGAATGTGCCGCTGCGGCTGGCGGACGGTTCCGTATATGGTAGTTTCTGCGCGCTGAGCCGCGTCGCCAATCACGAGATTACCGAACGTGACATGGGCGTGCTGAACGCCTTTGCCGAACTGGCGGTAGAGTCCATCGAAAGCGAGCTAAGCGAGGGGGTTGTCCAGCAACACCTGGCCGACAGCATCGCAGCGGTAATGGAAAAAAGACAGCTTACTATCGTTCACCAGCCAATCCATTCCCTGGTAACGGGTCTGCCGGTGGGTGTGGAATGCCTCGCGCGGTTCCCCGATGCCGGCACCCGCGGGCCTGACCTATGGTTCGACGAGGCGGCGCAAGTCGGGCTTGGTCTGGAACTGGAAATGTTCGCCATCCGCGCCGCATTGGAAACATTGGGCGCATTGCCGGAAGGCCGATACGCCTCCATCAATGCTTCGCCTGATACCATCCTGTCAGGCGAATTGCACAATTTGTTGCACAAGGTTCCTTCCGGAAAGCTGGTGGTGGAAGTCACGGAACACGCGCATGTGACCGACTATGACGGACTGGCAGAGGCATTGCGCGGCCTGTCGAAAAACGCCCGCGTGGCTATCGACGATGTTGGCGCTGGCTATGCCGGATTGCGGCATATCGTCGATTTGTCGCCCGACATATTGAAGCTCGACATGAGTTTGACGCGCGATGTGCATCTCGACAAGGCGCGCCATGCGCTGTCGTCCGCAATGGTGCGGTTCGCCGCCGAAATCGGTGCCAATCTGGTTGCAGAGGGTATCGAGTGCGCCGAAGAAGCCGCCGCGCTTGCCGCGATGGGTATCGATTACGGACAGGGTTATTATTATGCCCGCCCGATGCCGGTTGTCCGGGCGCAGCGGCACATGCTGGGCCTGCCACAGGAGGAGGAAGCCGATAGTCCCGTCCAGGTTTCTGCCAACCAGATGCCCATGGCGCGCACCGCCTGAGAGCCTTGAGCCACGCTCGTAAAAGACCCAAGCAACACCCCGCTTCCGCTCGGACGAACAAGCGCCTATAACATCCAGCATGTCTTCAATTCGCCCCTGGCGCACTATCGAGCGCCGCCCATCCCGGCAGATCATGCTGGGCGATACGCCGGTTGGCGGCGATGCGCCAATTACCGTGCAGACCATGACCAATACGCCGACGGAAGATGCGGTCGCCACGCTCGACCAGATCCGTCGGTGCGAAGATGCGGGCGCGGACATCATCCGCGTATCCTGCCCGGACAAGGCCAGCACCGCGGCCTTCCACAAGATCGCGAAGGCCGCACGCGTGCCGCTCGTCGCGGATATTCATTTTCATTACAAGCGCGCGCTTGAGGCTGCCGATGCCGGTGCCGCCTGCCTACGGATCAATCCCGGCAATATCGGATCGAGCGAACGCGTCGCGGAAGTAGTCCGTGCAGCCAAGGCGAATGGTTGTGCCATCCGCATCGGCGTAAATGCCGGTAGCCTGGAAAAAGACTTGCTGGAAAAATACGGCGAGCCCTGCCCCGAAGCGCTGGTGGAAAGCGCGCTTGATCACATCAAACTGCTGCAGGACCATGATTTCCACGAATTCAAGGTGGCGGTAAAGGCATCGGACGTGTTCCTCGCCGTGGCTGCTTACCAGCAACTGGCAGACGCGGTGGACTGTCCGCTGCATCTGGGCATTACGGAAGCCGGCGGGCTGATCGGCGGCACGGTGAAATCCTCCATCGGGATGGGCAATCTGCTGTGGGCGGGCATCGGCGACACGATCCGCGTCTCGCTTTCCGCCGAACCGGAAGAAGAAGTGCGCGTGGGCTTTGAAATGCTCAAAGCGCTCGGCCTGCGCACTCGCGGCGTCCGTGTCGTGTCCTGCCCGTCCTGCGCACGGCAGGGCTTCGACGTGATCCGCACGGTCGAGGCGCTGGAAGACCGGTTGCAACACATCAAGACCCCGCTGTCGCTGTCCGTTCTCGGCTGCGTGGTGAATGGTCCGGGCGAAGCGCGCGAAACCGATATCGGCCTGACCGGCGGCGGTGCAGGCAAGCATATGGTCTATCTCAGCGGCGTGACTGACCACACGGTGGAAAGCGCCGACATGCTCGACCATATCGTGGAGTTGGTCGAGGCGAAGGCAGCGGCGCTGGAAGCCGAGGCGGACAGTGCCGATACGCTGGAAGCTGCCGAGTGAGAGACGCTGGATGATTAGGGTTGGCCGATGAAATTCGTGATCATACGCTTCCTCGCCGCCCTGCGTGACGGTTTCGCGCTGTGGTGGCTGGCTCCGCTGGTTCCCCTGATCGTCGTGATACCGGAGTTCGTGCAGCATATTGCCGAGATCGAGCTGGGCATGTTCGCCAGCGCTGCGGCTTTTTCCGAACTCGCACAGGACCCGACGCGGTTGATGTTCGGGTCGCTGAAGCTGATCGGGCTGCTGCTCGCCATCCTTGCCGCGCTGCGGTTTTTCGGCGCACGCGAACAGGGGCTGCCATGGTGGAACCTGCACGGAGTGCTGTGGGGTCGCTTGCTGGTTTCGCTCGTCTTGTTGGGTCTTGCGGGCGTTCCGGGCATGGTAATGGGCGAAAGCTTCGGCACCCTGCCGCGTCAACTCGTCGACATCGTACTTACGATCGCTACCCTGCCCTTGCTGACATGGTTGGTGTCGGCCATCATCGGCGACCGGGAGATGACTTTCGCGCGGATCTGGACTGCCGGCTGGTTGCCGGCATTGCGGATCGCGGTTTTTATGGCTGTGGTATTCGCGCCGCTCCAGCTTTTGCACATGGCGTTGCATGATTGGGCGTTGGGTGCGGCCTCGTGGCTGGTATGGGCGCTCATGGTGTTCGATGCGGCGGTGGTCGGGTTGATGGCCACGATGGTCGGTTCGGCTGCATATCATGGCTACAGCAAAGTGCTCCCTACCTTGCCCTTATCGAGGGAGCAGACCGCATGACCATTCGCTATCCATTCGCAATCATGGCCGCCCTTGCTCTGGCGGGCTGCTCTGCGACCGATCCAGAGGCCGATGCCCGCACCGGTGTCGTTCTGGCGAAACCGAATCATCCGGAAGCACGCGTCTTCGGGACTACGGTGGATACCAGCGCGGAAGCCAAGGTCGAGGCAGCTTTCGAACGAGCGCAGGAAAGTGGCAAGCGGGTGATGCTAGTGATGGGCGCGAACTGGTGTCATGACAGCCGGGCCTTTGCCGGCTGGCTCATGACCGACCGTTTCCGCGATGCGCTGGCGGATAAATACCACGTGGTGTTCGTGAATATCGGAATGCCGCAAACGGGCGACACGCACAATCTTGCCATCGCGCAACGTTACGGGATCGCAAAGCTGGCAGGTACGCCCACCGTCATCGTGGTCACGCCCGATGGTGTGCCGGTCAATCCCAACACTGCAACCAGCTGGCGCAACTCCGCCAGCCGCAGCGAGGACGCCATACTGCGCGAGTTGTTGGCGCTCGCCGACATCGAGCCTGCTGTAGATACGAACGCGGAAAGTTAGTCCCTGCTCCACGTCGTCCATCACGTTGATTACATGGCCCCGCCGCCGGAACGTGGCACGTTCAAATTCGACAAGTACCAGCTGGTCATGCAGGTTTTGCGGGACAGCGGTGGGCCGCTGACCGAGCATGCGCCCGAACCCATGCCGCGCGAATGGCTGGAAGCGGTACACGATCCCGAATACGTGGCGCAGGTTTTCGCGGCGCAGGTCCCGCGCGAGAAGGAGCGCCGCATCGGCTTCCCGGTCACGCCCCACATCGCCAGCCGCGTGCGCCACACCAATGGCGGAACCTGGCTCGCCGCGCAGCTTGCCCTGCACCACGGCTATGCCGCCAACAGCGCGGCAGGCAGCCATCATGCGCTGCACGATACCGGTGCAGGTTATTGCGTCTTCAACGATCTCGCCGTGACCGCCAACCGCCTGATTGCCGAGGGTGCCGATAGCGATGCGGCCCGGGACATAAGGCGCGTACTAATCGTCGATCTCGACGTACATCAGGGAGACGGGACCGCCAGCCTCATGGCAGGGCGCGACGATGTCTTTACCTTCTCCATGCACGCGGAAAAGAACTTCCCGGTGCGCAAGGCCCGCTCGACGCTGGACGTGCCGTTGGCGGATGGGCTGAGCGACGCCGCCTACCTGGCGAAACTTGCAGAACACCTGCCGCCTCTGTTCGACCGGTTCTCGCCAGATATCGTGCTTTACCAGGCAGGCGTCGATCCGCATCATGACGACCGCTTGGGACGGTTGTCGCTGACCGATGACGGCCTCGCCGCGCGTGACCGGTTCGTGGTTCGGGAAGCCCGGCGGCGCGGCGTGCCGGTCGCAAGCGCATTGGGCGGCGGTTACGGGACCGATCAGCGCGAAGTCGCCACCCGCCACGCCGCATCGATGCTGGCCATGGCCGAAGAGAACGTCCGGCACCCGCGACCCGGCAGCTAAACCTGCACCTTTCCAGCGCGCCAATATCAATGCTAGCGAGCAGATCATACCGTTATCAGGATGCGCCCATGACCAGACTTGAAACCGACTACCTCGTCATTGGTGCTGGCGCATTGGCCATGGGTTTCGTCGAAAGCATCCTCGAACACAGCGACGCACATGTCACCATCATCGACCGGCATGCAAAGCCCGGCGGGCACTGGAATGTCAGCTATCCCTTCGTCACTCTGCATCAGCCAAGCGCGACTTACGGTCTTAATTCGGTGGATCTCGGCGATGACCGGATCGATGCGAGCGGCCCGAATGCGGGCATGTACGAACTCGCCACAGGCACGCAGGTGCGCGATTATTTCGATCGGGCCATGCGTGAGAAGTTTCTGCCGACCGGGCGTGTGTCCTATCACCCGATGTCGGATTATTGCGGCAATGGCGCTGCAAAGGATGGCGAGGCCCACGGCTTCGCCTCCATCCTCGACGGCACCGAAACGACGGTGACGGTGCGCCGCAAAGTGGTCGACGGGCGCGCTTTTACCGCAAGCGTTCCGGCCACTCACACGCGCAAGTTCGAAGTGGCGGACGGTGTCCGCATCACCACGCCAGGTAAGCTACCGCAGGTCTGGGTCGGGCAAGAGGGCGAGGATTACGCGCCCCCCTCACGCTATGTCATATTGGGCGCAGGCAAGACTGCCATGGATGTCGGCGTCTGGCTGATGCAGATGGGCGTTTCGCCGGACAAGATCGGCTGGGTCCGCCCGCGCGAGACGTGGATGATCAACCGCCTGTCCACCCAGCCCGGCACCAAACACGTGGCGCATACGGTCGATTGGCAGCTGGCCCAGATGCGCGCCGCGAAGGATGCAACCTCTGCCGATGAAATCTTTCTGGCGCTGGAAGAACGCGGCCATATGCTGCGCTTCGACAGGGACATATTGCCGACCAAGTTCGTGTTCCCGACCATTTCGGAAGGCGAGGTCGAACAGCTGCGCCGGATCGAGGATGTGATCCGTATCGGCCGCCTGTCCCGCATCGAGCCGGGTAAGATGATCGGCCAGGATGGCGAGGCAGAATGCCCGCAGGACACGCTGTTCGTCGATTGCACCGCTTCTGCCGCCAGTCCGCGCCCGCCCGAACCGATCTGGCAGGAAGGCCGCATCGTGCCGCAATTGCTGCAAGTACCGCTCGTCTCCCTGAGCGCCACGATCATCGGCTTTATCGAGGCGCAGTATGGCACCGATGCAGAGAAAAACGCGGTCGCGGTGCCTTGCACCATAACGGCGACGCCGGGCGATTATCCCGCCGCGATGATGGGCAACGCGATGAACCGGATGTTGTGGTCGCAGCAGAAGCCGATCCAGGATTTCCTCGCCAAGGCACGGCTCGATCCCGGCACGCGGATTATGGCGGCGATGGCGGGCGCGGACGACGCGACCAAGGCCGCGGCCATGCAAATCCGTGAGGCGACCATGGCGGCGGTGCCGAACCTGCAGAAGCTCAGCCTGGAACAGCGCGCCCGGAACGAGGCCTGACGCGCGCGCCTAGAAGTATATGTCGATGTAATCCGTCAGTTCGTCACACCATTCGAATTCACGCAGCCGCCAGTATTTCCGGTTCTGCGTCACGCCGAAACGCCACAGCCGATTATCGGCGCAATAGCGTTCCGCATCGGGTGTGCCGACGATCACGATCCGCCCGTCGAACAGGAAATAGTCGCTGCCGATCTCTGTCACCACGCCGGACAGCGACATGCCGCCCACCCCGTCGAAGCTGGGTTGCGCCGCGTTCAACCGGTACACTCCGTCATCGCCCACCGTCACCCGCGCAAAGCCGCGCTGATCCCAGCCGATCCATTGCAAGGTCACTCCGCTATTTTCGCGAAGCCGGCGCGCGGCGGTGCGGTCGCGGATAGTCGTGGGAGCGATCGCCGGATCCTGCGCGCCGGATGTTGTGGAAGGCGAAGCCGTAGGTAACGGCTGAGGCAAGGGCGTTTGCGGCACCGCCGAACCCGGCGGGTTTACCGAAGGTTCGTAATCCTCCAGCCCCTGCGCCGCGCATCCCGCTAACAGGACCGATAGCAGAAAAGCGGAGATTCCGGGCAAAATGCAACGCAAGGCGGTTGGCCCAATGTATCCGCCACGTCCGGCTGCCGTTCGCTGTGCACTTCTCATCGGGAACGCCCTTCTCTGGCCGCGATTGCCTATTCACGGTTCAGTTATCGTCATTATGGTAGCACACGGCATGAACAGACGCGATTTTCTTGGAACAGGGGTGAAGGCGGGGGCAATTCTAGCTACGAGCGCTGCATTGCCTGCGACCGTTTTTGCCACGCCCGCTGCGGGCACACCGCGCGATCGGCAGCTTTTTGCCATCGCCCAGCGCGAACTCGCCAAGGCGGGCAAAGCCATCTGGCGTAGCGACATCGTGGGGATCGCCGATTTCGGCCTCCGGTCGAGCGAGCCGCGCTTCCACTTCGTCAATCTCGACCGCAGCGAGGTGCAATCCTTCCGCGTCAGCCATGGTACCGGCTCCGATCCGGAACATGATGGCTGGCTGAACGATTTTTCTAACGTCCACGGCTCCAACGCAACCAGTCGCGGGGCTTATGTGACGTGGGAGTGGTATACTGGCCGCTATGGCACGTCGGTGCGGCTTGGCGGGCTGGACGACAGCAATTCCAACGCACTGAAACGCTACATCGTCATGCACCGCGCGAAATATGCCGAGAACGAGCACCTGGCGAAATGGGGCCGATTGGGTCGGTCCAACGGATGCTTCGCCATGGGTGAGGAACAGTTCCGCATGGCGCTAACCAATTTGTCGGGCGGACGGCTGCTTTACGCGGACTCTTTGGGGCTGGCCGCAGATGGCACCACCGTGACGAAGCCCGCACCGATCCTTCCTGCGCAGCCGGAACTGGAATTGCTCCAGCCGGAAACGCCGACCGCAGCGCAGCGCTTGAACCCCGGGTCGTTCTGAGGCCGGTTTCACATTCGCGCGATTGAACAAAAAAGGGCGCAGCTTCTTGCCGCGCCCTCTTTGTTTGCCGTTACCCCAATCCCTGTGCGTTACGCCCCGTCGAAAACGATGGGGATGACCTGTTCGCCCGTAACGCGACTGCGGTTGGCCTTGCGCGGGGCTTCGAAACTGTCGAGCACTGCTTTGTCCCGGCCATAAATGTCAGGGAAGCTGCGCAGCTTGCCGTCGATATCCTGCGCCATGGTGAAATAGGTGATGTAGACCGGCATCTCCTTTTCGATCGGGACGATCTTGTATTTGCCGGCGGCGGATATTTCGACAGCTTGAGCGGCGGCTTCCTGACGGCCTTCTTCGGTGTTCGAAGCATTGCCGAGGATCGCCAGCGTAATTGCCAGTTCCTGCGCACGTTCGGTCCGGATGCAGCCATGGGACAAGGCGCGTTCCGCCTGCTTAAACAGACCGCGGCTGGGCGTGTCATGCAGGAAGATCGCGTGTTTGTTCGGCATGTGCAGCTTCATCAGGCCCAACGCATTGCCCGGTCCCGGCTGCTGCACCACCGACGTCCAGCCGTTTGCGCCGCGTGTGGCCTTATAGCCCTTGGTCCGCGCCCATGAGGGGTTGTTGAGCACCTTGTTGCCCAGCCCTTCGCCCTTCACGATGGACTGCGGCACAGTCCAAGTCGGGTTGAACACCACGCCTTCCACCAGCTCCGCGATTTGCGGCGTGGCCGTGCGGCCCGGTTTGCCAACGATCGTGCGGTAGGTGGAGATGATCTGGTCGTTTACCGTCAGCCGCAACTGGTATTCCGGCACATTGGTCATCAGATATTGCGAGCCCAGATCGCGCGCCAGCCAGCGCCAGCGATCCATGTTAGCGACAATTAACTTGCGCCTTTTGTCCTTCGCCAGTGGGGTCGCCGCCAGCTCATCGCGCAACCGCGCATAGTCGGGGTGGACCGGCGCCAGTTTCATCAATGTGCCACTAATATCGCCGGAAGTCAGCGCGGCGCGCATCACTTCCTGCGTAGGATAGCGGTCCGCATCGGGATCGACGACGAACCACTGCTTGCGCCCATCCATCGGTGTGCGCCCGTCGCGCACGTCCTCAACCAGCCACGCGAATATCTCGCTGGCAGTACGGTTGAGCTGCGCGCCCTCACCCGCATCGATCGCGGCGTTGAGATCGGGCAGGCGATAATCACCCGGATCGAGGCCTTCAGCACCAATATTGCGGATCACGTCCACAAGCTCGCCCGCCTGCGCCAGGGTCCATGCGAATTGGGTCGTGGCATCGTCCTGTTCGGTGAGCAGGCGCTGAGCATCGGTTTCGATGCGGGTGTCCACTGTCATAGGCTCGGACTGGTCGGCGGCGGGCTGCGCCGTATCTGTTTGTACCGGTTCAGAAGATATCGGGGCAGGCTGTGGCCGGGCCGGTCGCGGCTGGGCAGCAGGACGTTCCGCCGGAAGCAGGTTTTGCGGCTGGCCCGCGCTTTGCGTTCCAGCCTGCGAGAAGGCAGCCGACGGAATTGCCAGTATGGCCGTTCCCGTCATCAGAACCGCAATCGTATCCTTGCCCCACCGTTTAACCATCATGTCCTCATCTTTTCCGCCGCGTCTGGAAATGTTACGGCTTTAGGGCGAAATGCCCAACTTAACGGCAATCTTCAAGCTTGGCGGCTGAAGCTGGGCTGAATTCGCATAGCGATGATGACGCCGCGCCGCACGCGGCCTAGGGCATGGATGATGACGCGCCGCCGCCTCTCGCTTTCCGCCGCTGCCGCTCCGATGCTCGCCGCAATCGCGGGCGTGGCTGTGCTGGCACTGATGGATGCGTTCATGAAAGGTGCGGCACTGGCCACCGGGGCTTATAGCGCCGCGGTATTCCGGTCCCTCGTGGGCGCTTCCATAGCGCTGCCGATCTGGCTGGCACGCGGGGCGACCTGGCCCGGTCCGGACGTGCTGCGGCTGCACCTGCTGCGCGGCGGAGTGTCCGCCATCATGGCGCTCAGTTTCTTCTATTCGCTTACCAAGTTGCCGATTGCGGAAGCCATCGCGATTTCCTTCATGGCACCGTTGCTGGCCCTGTATCTGGCGCATCTGTTCCTGGGCGAGGTGATCCGCCGCGCCGCCATTGCGGGATCGGTGCTGGGCCTGATCGGCACCATCGTCATCGTAGGCGGCAAGATCGGCAGCCAGCAAGTGGACCGCGACCTGTTGCTGGGCCTAGCCGCCATTTCCTTCTCCACCATGCTCTACGCGGCGAATTTCGTTATCATGCGCAAGCAATCGCAAGTGGCCCTGCCGCTGGAAGTCGCGACGTTTCATTCGGGCGTCGGTGGGGCAGTGCTGTTGCTGGCGGCCCCCTGGTTTCTTGTCCTGCCTGCACCTGATGTGCTGGTCGACATTGCCTGTGCAGGTGCGCTGACGGTTGCAGGCGCAATCCTGCTCGCATGGACCTTTGCCCGGGCCGAGGCCCAAACGCTGGTACCGCTCGAATATACCGGCTTTCTGTGGGCGGCCCTGTTCGGCTGGCTGTTTTTTGCCGAACGAGTGACACCCGCCACCAGCGCGGGAACCGTGCTGATCGTGATCGGCTGCTGGCTTGCCACACGGCCCGTGGCAGACAGCGCGGCAGGACCCGGCAGCAGCCCGCCAATACCGTAGCGTTAGTCCACGGCACTTTGCCGTAACGATCTTCCCCGCACTTGACCCAACCGGCGCAAAAGCGCAGATGCGCGGCACATATCGGGCCGATGACCGTTAATCTGGAACAGCCCCTCAGACACACCAGCAAACAGCAAGGATGCAGCCCCCTATGACGCAAGTCGGCAAGGACACGTTAGGCACCCGTTCCACTCTCAGCGTGGGAGGCAAGGAATACGCCTATTACTCCTTCGCCAAGGCTGCCGAGACCATCGGTGATATCTCGCGGCTGCCGTTCTCCATGAAATCGCTTTTGGAAAACATGCTGCGGTTCGAAGACGGCGGCCACACCGTATCTGTAGACGATGTGAAGGCGATTGCCGCCTGGCAGAACAATCCGGTCACGGGCAGCGAAATCCAGTACCGTCCGGCCCGCGTTCTCCTGCAGGATTTCACCGGCGTTCCCTGCGTGGTCGATCTGGCCGCGATGCGCGATGCAATCTCCGCGCTTGGCGGTGATACTGCGAAGATCAACCCGCAGGTCCCCGTCAATCTTGTTATCGACCACTCTGTCATGGTGGACGAATTTGGCCATCCCAAGGCCATGGAAGCGAATATGGAGCTGGAATATGCCCGTAATGCGGAACGGTATGACTTCCTGAAATGGGGTTCTAAAAGCTTCAAGAACTTCTCCGCCGTGCCCCCGGGCGTCGGCATTTGCCATCAGGTGAACCTGGAACATATCGGCCGCTGCGTCTGGTCTTCCGAAGGTCCCGATGGTGAACTGGTTGCTTATCCCGACACTTGCGTGGGGACTGACAGCCACACCACCATGATCAATGGGCTTGGCGTATTGGGTTGGGGCGTCGGCGGGATCGAAGCCGAAGCCGCCATGCTCGGCCAGCCGATTTCGATGCTGATCCCGCAAGTGGTCGGCTTCAAGCTGGACGGAAAGCTCACCGAGGGCGTTACTGCCACCGATCTCGTGCTGACCTGCGTGCAAATGCTGCGCGAACATGGCGTCGTGGGTAGCTTCGTCGAATTCTACGGACCCGGCGTATCGACACTATCGCTGGCCGACCGCGCGACCATCGCAAACATGGCACCCGAATATGGCGCAACCTGCGGCTTCTTCGGGATCGACGACAAGACACTGGAATATTTGCGCCTGACCGGGCGCGAGGATCACCAGATCGAACTGGTCGAAGCCTATGCCCGCGAACAGGGTCTTTGGTTCGAACCCGATCACGAACCGGTATTCTCGAGCACACTCGGCCTCGACATGAGCAGCGTTGTCCCCAGCCTCGCCGGGCCGAAACGCCCGCAGGACAAGGTTGCGCTGCCGATGGTGGACGAGCTGTTCAACAGCGATCTCAAGACCACTTACGGCAAGGATGCCGCCGTGCGTGTGGACGTGGAGGACACCCACCACGATATTGGTGATGGCGACGTGGTCATCGCGGCCATCACAAGCTGCACCAATACGTCCAACCCAGACGTGCTGATCGCCGCCGGTCTGGTTGCGAAAAAAGCG
This sequence comes from Alteripontixanthobacter maritimus, assembly GCF_003340475.1. Lineage (NCBI taxonomy): Bacteria > Pseudomonadati > Pseudomonadota > Alphaproteobacteria > Sphingomonadales > Erythrobacteraceae > Alteripontixanthobacter > Alteripontixanthobacter maritimus. Next base: position 1,982,650 of record NZ_QBKA01000002.1, read on the forward strand.
CGTGAGAAGGGTTTGAAACCCAAGCCGTGGGTAAAGACCTCGCTTGCGCCCGGATCGCAGGTAGTCACCGACTACCTCATAAAATCCGGCCTGCAGGACGATCTCAATGCGATGGGCTTCGATCTGGTCGGCTATGGTTGCACTACCTGCATCGGCAATTCCGGGCCGCTCGCCCCGCCGATCAGCGCCGCAATCAACAACAACGATATCGTTGCGGCCAGCGTCCTTTCGGGCAACCGCAACTTCGAAGGCCGCGTATCGCCCGATGTGCGCGCCAACTTCCTCGCCAGCCCGCCGCTCGTGGTGGCTTACGCGCTGAAAGGCACGGTGACGGAAGACATCACCACCACGCCGCTTGGCATCGACCAGCAGGGCAATGATGTGATGCTGGCTGACGTGTGGCCGACCAATGCGGAAGTGCACGAATTGCGCGCGGCCAATATCGATCGTTCGATGTTCGTGGACCGCTATGCCAATGTCTACGAAGGTGACGAGCACTGGAAAGCCGTGAAAGTCGAGGCGTCGGACACCTATAACTGGCGTCCGGGCAGCACATATATCGCCAGCCCGCCTTTCTTCGACGGCATGACCATGACCCCGCCGCCATTGACCGACATCACGGACGCGAAACCATTAGCAATTCTGGGCGACTCGGTCACGACCGACCATATTTCGCCTGCCGGTTCCATCAAGGAAGACAGCCCGGCCGGGGAGTATCTGAAGAGCCACCAGATCGCGCGTGCGGACTTCAACTCTTACGGCTCGCGCCGCGGCAATCACGACGTTATGATGCGCGGCACCTTCGCCAATATCCGCATCAAGAACGAAATGGTCCCCGGTGTCGAAGGCGGCGAGACGACGTATAATGGCCAGCAAATGCCGATCTACGACGCCGCGATGCGCCATAAGGACGACGGCACACCGCTCGTGGTGATCGGCGGAAAGGAATACGGCACCGGATCGAGCCGCGACTGGGCGGCGAAGGGTACTATCCTGCTCGGCGTGCGCGCAGTAGTCGTGGAAAGCTTCGAACGCATTCACCGGTCCAACCTGGTTGGCATGGGCGTGCTGCCCTTGCAGTTTACAGGCGGCGATACGCGCGAAACCCTGGGCCTGTCGGGTGACGATACGTTCAGCATCAATGGTCTGACCGACCTGACACCGGGGCAGGACGTCCAGGTCGATGTGACGAAGGCCGACGGATCGACCAGCAGCTTCACCGCAAAATGCCGGATCGATACCGAGAACGAGCTGGATTACTACCGCCATGGCGGCATCCTCCAATACGTGATCCGCAATCTGGCGGCGTAACACCGGCCACTATCGAAATGGTTTGAAAGGGGCCGGGACTGCAAATGTGGTTCCGGCCCTTCTTCTGTAAGAGCGCCATCCCCGCGATTTCCGACGCGCGTAAAACAAAGGGCGGCCCCGTTGCCGGGGCCGCTCTTAATTGCGTGATATGTGATCAGCCGATCAGGCGGCGTGCTTCACTTTCCACTTCCGCCGTCCAAGGACCGCAACAGCAGCGGCGCCGAACAGCAGCATCATCGGCGGTGCCGGAACCGGCGTTCCGCCATTCGAGCTGGAGCTGGATGTCGAGCTGCTGGAACTGGAACTCGTGCTCGACGAGGTAGAGCTGGATGTCGAACTGCTCGTGCTGCTCGTCAAATTACCCGACGTGCTGGTGCTGGTCGACACGTTCCCGGAGGTCGAGGACGAGCTGGATACATTGCCCGAAGTCGAACTCGAAGTGGAACTCGACACATTCCCCGAACTGGAGCTGGACACATTACCGCTGCTGCTCGACGACACGTTACCAGAGGAGGAGGATCCGCCGGTCGAACTGGACACATTACCCGAGGACGACGAACCTCCCGACGAGCTGGACACGTTGCCCGAAGACGACGATCCACCGGTCGAGCTGGTGCTGGTCACGCCGCCGGTTGTGCTGGTGACGCCGCCGGTGCTGCTGGAGCTGGTCGAAGTCAGGCCGCCCGTGGTGCTGGACACACCGCCGGTCGAGGACGAGCTGCCACCAGTTGAGCTGGTCGATGTAACGCCGCCGGTGGAAGAGGAGCTTCCACCTGTTGAACTGCCGCCCGTTGAACTGCCGCCCGTCGAACTTGTACTGGTCGAGGTGAGTCCGCCGGTGGAAGTTGATCCGCCGGTAGATGTCGATGTGAAACCACCGGTTGAAGTCGAACCTCCAGTGGATGTGAAGCCGCCCGTGGAACTGGAAGTGGAACCGCCGGTAGACGTAAATCCGCCGGTAGAACTGGAAGTCGAGCCACCATCGATATCTATATCAATCACGATGCCGCCATTGCTGCCGCCGTTGGAACCGCCGCTGCTGGTACTGGTGGATGTGCTCGAACCGCCAGTAGAGGTCGATCCGCCCGAGCTGGAAGTCGATCCATTCGAACTGGTGCCGCCACCTGAAGTCGTGGTGGTGCTGCTGACAACCACGCTGCCGCCGCTCGATCCACCGCCGCCGAAGAAGCCACCGAAGAACCCGCCGCCAAAGCCGCCACCCACGCCGCCGCTGCCGCCGATTACGGTTGCACCGCCGCCACCACCGCCGCCGTTGAATACGGGTCCACCAGAAGGCAGATAGGCAGGCGCGGCCGCCACGGTAACCGTGGTCGCTCCGCGGGCGCCGTAATCGCAGATTTCGTTCGTCATCGTGGTGTTCGTCGCGCCCTGACGGTACCCGCCGCCAGCATAAGCCGCTCCGCTATTTGCGTAATCTGCACCGAAGTCAGGCACGCATTCTTCCACGCGGCGTACGATGCGCCGCTTGCGCTTCACGGTTTTCGGGATGCGCCGGACCGCCTGCTTGGGCTGGGCCTTGATGTATTTGACCGGCTGCGCCTTCACCGATTTGACGGACGTCTTGTAGGACGGGCTGTCCGTTACCGGAGTTTCTGCGACATGCACCGCGCCGCCTGCAAGCAGGGCGGTGCCTGCGGCTGTTGCGGACAATTTCGCCAGGACCAGTTTTACCGACATGAGAATGCTCTCTCGTTACCATCTCGGGGTGCTGGAGGCCGGCGGGTCCGGTCTCGGGCACTTCCCTCACATGTCTTGAAGCGCATTGACGGTTAAGGCGGCAATGCGATTAACCATCATAATGGCTGCCGGGAGCAATTTTTTGGGCGCGTGCCGGTACCGCACGGGTCAGTTGTCCCGTTATGGAACCGAAACCGGCGCAGACCTTGCCGCGAAATTAAGGTTTCGCGTCGAACAGGCCGGTCTGGCCGACACCGCTTCCGGCGGGAGGCGGGGTCATTTCCAGGTGATTCCATGCCGCATCGTTGAGACAGCGACCCCGCGCAGTGCGGGCAACCAGACCAAGCTGGATCAGGTACGGTTCGATCACTTCCTCAACCGTATCGCGCGGTTCCGACAATCCAGCAGCCAGTGTTTCCACGCCCACCGGCCCGCCCTTATATATGGCCGCGATCATGGTGAGATAACGGCGATCCATCGCGTCGAGGCCCAGCCGGTCCACTTCCAGCCGGGTCAGCGCCTCGTCCGCAATGGCGGCGGTTACCGTGCCGTCGCCCGCGACCTGCGCAAAATCCCGCACGCGGCGCATCAGGCGCCCGGCAACGCGCGGCGTGCCCCGTGACCGGCGGGCAATTTCGCGCGCACCGCCGGGCTCGATAGCCATACCCAGCAGATTGGCGCCGCGTGTAACGACGCTTTCCAGTTCCTCGACCGTGTAGAAATTAAGGCGCACCGGAATGCCGAACCGGTCGCGCAATGGCGTTGTCAGCAATCCCTGCCGGGTCGTGGCACCGACCAGCGTGAACGGCGGCAGGTCGATCCGCACGCTGCGCGCCGACGGCCCCTCCCCAATAATAATGTCGAGCGCACGGTCCTCCATCGCCGGATAGAGGATTTCCTCCACCACCGGATTGAGCCGGTGGATCTCGTCGATAAACAACACGTCATTGGGTTCAAGATTGGTCAGCAGCGCGGCGAGATCACCCGCCTTGGCGATCACCGGCCCGGACGTGGCACGAAACCCGACGCCCAGTTCCTTCGCCACGATCTGCGCCAAAGTGGTCTTGCCCAGCCCTGGCGGCCCGAAGAACAGCACATGGTCCATGGCCTCGCCGCGCTTGCTGGCAGCTTCCACAAACACCCGCAAATTTTCCCGCGCCGCCTCCTGACCCACGAATTCGCGCAGGGATTTGGGACGCAGCGCCGCGTCCGGGTCTTCCGGCTGACGGTCGGGGGTATGGATCGGGGCGTCGGTCATGAACCTACCCGCAATTCGTCATGCCGAATTTGTTTCAGCATCCACTCATCCGTTGTTACTTGAGCGCAAAATTCTGGCGCTGCCGTCATCCCGCCGCCCTCTTCAACGCCAGTCCGATCAGCGCGCTTTCGCTTGCGCCTTCGCCAAGTTCCTCCTGCGCCAGAGCCACGGCGCGCGCGGCAACCGCCGGCTTGAAGCCGAGGTTCTCCAACGCCGACACCGCGTCCGCCCCCACCCCGCCAGCAGGTGCCGCGACGGCCGAACCCGGCCCGCCGGTGCCGCCCGCCATCCCGCCAGCCTTGTCCTTCAATTCGTTGACGATGCGCCCGGCCAGTTTCGGTCCGACCCCGTTTGCGCGCGCTACGGTCGCCGCGTCGCCGCCCGCGCAGGCCGCCTGCAATTCGGCCGCGGACAGGGTCGACAGGATCGCCAGCGCGACCTTGCTGCCCACGCCCTGCACGCCTGTGAGCACGCGGAACCAGTCGCGCTCTGCGCCGTCGGCAAACCCGAGCAGGCGCATGTCGTTCTCGCTCACTTGCAGGTCGGTGTAGAGCTGGCACGCCTCCCCCACCTCGCCCAATGCGGTCAGCGTCTTTGTGGAACAATGCACCAGATAGCCGACGCCCGCGACGTCGATCACCGCCCAGTCCGCGCCAGTTTCGTCCAGCCTGCCCGATAGCTTTGCAATCATGGTTTGTTCCATGCGGCAAACAGATGCGGATGGCCAGAGCCTCGACACGAACGGTTCAGCCATTAAGACACAGCTCATGAGCCACAACACTTTCGGGCGCGTGCTGCGCTTTACGACATGGGGCGAAAGCCACGGGCCGGCGCTGGGCGCAGTGCTGGACGGGTGCCCGCCGGGACTGCTGTTGGACGAGGCCGCGATCCAGCCGTTTCTCGATGCGCGCAAGCCCGGCCAGAACAAGTTCACCACCCAGCGCAAGGAACCCGACCAGGTCCGCATCCTGTCCGGCACCTTCGCCGAACAGGACGGTGAGACACCGCGCACTACCGGCACACCCATCTCCCTGATGATCGAAAACATGGACCAGCGATCGAAGGATTATTCTGAAGTCGCCAAGTCCTATCGCCCCGGTCATGCCGATTATGCCTATGACGCGAAATACGGCTTTCGCGATTATCGCGGCGGTGGCCGGTCGAGCGCGCGGGAAACGGCCGCACGAGTGGCAGCTGGCGCGATTGCGCGGCTGGTTATCCCCGAGGTCACGCTAATTGCCTATGTCTGCGAGTTGGGCGGCGACCGGATCGATCCGGCTAATTTCGACGCCAGTGAGATCGCCAACAATCCGTTCTGGAGCCCCGACGCCGACGCCGCGAAACGGTGGGAGGTGCTGGTGGATGAGGCACGAAAGGCCGGATCATCGCTTGGCGCGGTGGTCGAATGCCGGGCGACCGGTGTGCCGGCGGGATGGGGCGCGCCGATCTATGCGAAACTCGACGCAGATCTTGCCGCCGCCATGATGTCGATCAACGCAGTAAAAGGCGTGGAAATCGGTGACGGGTTTGCCGCGTCACGCCTTTCTGGCGAACAGAATGCCGATCCGATGCGCCCCGGCGATAACAGCGATGCGCCGGAGTTCGCGGCCAACCATGCGGGCGGCATTGCGGGCGGCATCAGCACCGGCCAGCCGGTGGTTTTGCGCGTGGCGTTCAAGCCGACCAGTTCCATCCTGACTCCGGTGGAGACGATCACGCGCGACGGTGCAGCGGCAGAAATACGCACAAAGGGCCGCCACGACCCATGCGTCGGTATTCGCGGAACGCCGGTGGTGGAAGCGATGATGGCTCTGGTGCTGGCGGACCACAAGATGCTTCACAGGGCCCAGTGCGGCGGCTGATAAACTCCCATCGATCGGTGCATAAAGTTCCCAATTTTCGTGATTGAGTTTTCCGATGGTTACAATCGCAACAAAGCCCTTTGTTGCAGCGCAGCATTGCTTATGTGGAGCTGGAACACTCACCCTATCATAACAAGGACACGACACCGTCATGGGTATTATCGGCAGCACATTGAAGCCATTCGAAGCCACCGCATTCCAAGCCGACAAGGATTTTTTCCAGGTCACCGACGAGGATGTGAAGGGCAAATGGGCGGTGTTCTTCTTCTATCCCGCTGATTTCACCTTCGTCTGCCCCACCGAACTGGAAGATCTGGGCGAACATTACGAGCAGCTGCAGAAGCTGGATGTGGATGTTTACGGCGTCAGCACCGACACGCATTTCAGCCACAAGGCTTGGCACGACACGTCGGAGCGGATCGGCAAGCTGAAATTCGCGTTCCTGGGTGACCAGCTTCACACATTGGCGCGCAACTTCAACGTGCTACGCGAAGATTCCGGCCTGGCCGATCGCGCCACCTTCGTAATTGATCCCGACGGCGTGATCCAGCTGATGGAACAGACCTGCGAAGGTGTTGGCCGCAATGCCAACGAGCTGGTCCGCAAGATCCGCGCCGCGCAATATGTCCGCGCCAACCCTGGTGAAGTGTGCCCGGCGGCTTGGGAAGAAGGCAGCGACACCCTGTCACCTTCGCTCGACCTCGTCGGCAAGATCTAAGCGCAAGTCACTGAACTGAACATCGGGGCGGCTGCATTTAGCCGCCCCGACTCCATCCAGAATAGCGAATTATTCGAAGGTTTTCCCATGCTCGATTCCGCCACGCAGCAGCAACTCAAGACCTATCTTGCAAATTTGCGGGAGCCTGTGGAACTGGTCGCGTCGCTGGGCGACGGACCGAAATCCGATCAGACGCGCGAGTTGCTGGCCGAAATCGCCGAACTGCACGAGATGGTCTCGGCCCGGTTCGACGGAGAGGATGCGCGCAAGCCCAGCTTTTCCATCACGCGGGCATCCGACCACACCCGGTCGGTCCGCTTTGCCGGTTTGCCGATGGGGCATGAATTCACTTCGCTGGTGCTGGCGCTGCTGTGGGCCGGCGGCCATCCGCCGAAGGTCGATGTGGAATTGATCGAACAGGCGCGTGAGCTGACGGGCGACCACACGTTCGAAATGTATTTCTCGCTGAGTTGTCACAATTGCCCCGACGTCGTGCAAGCGCTGACCCTGCTGGCGATGGAAAACCCCGATTTCAGCGCGACGCTGATCGAAGGTGGCACGTTTCAGGAAGAAGTCGACAGCCGCGATGTGATGGCGGTGCCAGCCACGTTCCTCAACGATGCGCCGTTCTATAATGGCAAGCTGACACTTGCCGAGGTTCTGGCCAAGCTGGACAGCGGTGCGGACGAGAAGGCCGCGGCGAAGCTCGATGCGCTCGATCCGTTCGAAGTGCTGGTTATCGGCGGCGGGCCATCGGGCGTTGCGGCGTCGGTATACACTGCACGCAAGGGCTTTCGTACCGGCATCGCGGCGCAGCGTTTCGGCGGGCAGTTGAACGATACGCTGGGGATCGAGAACCTGCCGGGTACGCTTTATACCGAAGGCCCGAAACTGGCGGACGAATTGCGCCGGCAGGTCAGCGACAACACGATCGAACTGCTGGACATGACCGATGCACGCCGACTCCTTCCAGCTACCGGAGCGGGCGGGATGCACCGTGTCGAGATGACGAACGGTGCCACGCTGGAATCCCGCGCCCTGGTTCTGGCAACCGGTGCCCGCTGGCGCTCCCTCGGCGTTCCGGGCGAGGAAGAGTACCGCAACAAAGGCGTCGCCTATTGCCCGCACTGCGACGGGCCGCTGTTCAAGGGCAAGGATATCGCGGTCGTCGGGGGCGGCAATTCCGGCGTCGAGGCGGCCATCGACCTTGCCAATATCGTGCGCCATGTGACACTGATCGAATATGACGACCAGCTTCGCGCGGACGAGGTCCTCCAGCGCAAACTGCGCAGCTTCGCCAACGTTACCGTGCTGACATCTGCCAAGACCACTGCGATCGAAGGCGACGGTAACCGCATGTCAGGGCTAGCTTACGAAGACCGCGAGACCGGTGACACGCATAGGCTGGACGTGGCCGGGGCGTTCATTCAGATCGGCCTGGTCCCCAACACCGATTGGCTCAAGAACAGCCCGCTTGCGCTTTCGCAATTCGGCGAGATCGAGATCGACGGCAACGGAGCGACCAACTTGCCCGGCGTATTTGCATCGGGCGACTGCACCACTACGCCGTACAAGCAGATCGTGGTGGCCATGGGTGAAGGATCGAAGGCTGCCTTGTCCGCCTTCGATTACCTCATCCGTACCGAACCGGCGGATGAAATCGCGCAGGCTGCCTGACGCGGCGCAATGCCGCCGCTGGATAATTACGGAAACGATTAAGAACACCGGATTAATCGATTGGACTAATCAGTCGATCGTACTCCATAAGGCCGAGCATAAACGCTAACTTTGGAGACTCGATCATGGATGCTGAAACTGGTTCAATTTCTGGCGGCGGCTGCCCTTTCTCCGGCAATGATGGCGGCGTGCGCGCGCTGCTGGGCCGGACCAACCGCGACTGGTGGCCCGATGCGCTGCAGCTCGAAATCCTGACGCAGAACGGTGCCTCGCCCGATCCGATGGGAGAAGATTTCGATTACGCCGAGGCGTTCAATGCGCTCGATTATACCGCGTTGAAGGAAGATTTGAAGGCGCTGATGACCGACAGTCAGCCTTGGTGGCCGGCAGATTACGGTCACTACGGCCCCTTCTTCATCCGCATGGCATGGCACGCGGCCGGCACATACCGCACCGGCGACGGGCGCGGCGGGTCCAGTAGCGGGCAGCAGCGTTTCGCCCCGCTCAACAGCTGGCCCGACAACGGCAATCTGGACAAGGCGCGCCGCCTGCTCTGGCCGATCAAGCAGAAATACGGCAAGCATATCAGCTGGGCCGACCTGTTCATCCTGACCGGCAATGTCGCCATCGAATCGATGGGCGGCCCGGTGTTCGGCTTCGGCGGCGGGCGCAAGGACGTCTACGCGCCCGAAACGGACGTGTATTGGGGTACGGAAGAGAAGTGGATCGATGAAGGCGCCGAAACGCGCATCGTCGAGGAAGAAGGGCGCGCTCTGGAAAACCCGCTTGCCGCAATTCAGATGGGCCTGATCTACGTCAATCCGGAAGGTCCGGGCGGCAATCCCGACCCGCTGCAATCGGCACGCGACATGCGCGAGACATTCGGGCGCATGGCGATGAACGACGAAGAAACCGTGGCGCTGACCGCCGGTGGCCACGCCTTCGGCAAGGCGCATGGCGCGGTGCCGGTCGACAATATGAGCGGCAGCCCGGAATCCGAAGCCGGCAACATGCACATGATGGGCTTCGGCTGGACGTCCGACCCTGAGGAAATCGGCAAGGGTCACATCACCACTTCGGGCATTGAAGGCGCCTGGACACCCAACCCAACGCAATGGGGCGGCGATTATTTCCGGCTGTTGTTCAAATATGACTACGAACTGGTCAGGTCGCCCGCCGGTGCGCAGCAATGGCAGCCGGTAAATGCGGAGGAAGCCGACATGGCGCCCGACGCTCGCGACCCTTCCAAGAAGGTGCCGACCATGATGACCACCGCCGACATGGCGCTGAAGATGGACCCGGCGTACCGGAAAATTTCCGAACGCTTCCGCGACGATCAGGCTGCGCTCGACGATGCTTTCGCCCGCGCATGGTTCAAGCTGTGCCACCGCGATATGGGTCCCAAGTCCCGCTATCTCGGCCCGGAAGTGCCGGCCGAAGATCTGATCTGGCAGGATCCGGTACCCGAAGGCTCGGTGCCGTCGGACAGTGTGGTATCGGAGTTCACCTCGAAAATCCTCGATAGCGGGCTGTCGGTGCGCGAACTGGTGAAGGCCGCGTGGGCATCCGCCAGTACGTACCGCCAGTCGGACCGCCGCGGTGGGTCCAACGGTGCGCGTATTCGGCTTGCCCCGCAGAAGGACTGGAAGGTCAACGATCCCGAAGAGCTGTCGAAAGTTCTGAGTAAGATCGATGAGCTGCGCGGCGATATCTCGATGGCGGATGCTATCGTGCTTGCCGGGACCGCAGCGGTCGAAAAAGCGGCGAAGGATGGTGGGTTCGACGTGAAAGCCGATCTCAAGCTTGGCCGCGGTGATGCGAGCGAAGCGCAGACCGATGCCGAAAGCTTCGAACCGCTGGAACCGTTCGCCGACGGCTTCCGCAACTATCTGCAAACCAAGGCCAGCATCAAGACCGAGGATATCCTGATCGACCGGGCAAGCCTGCTAGGCCTGTCGATCCCGGAAATGACCGTGCTGGTTGGCGGGCTGCGCGCGTTGGGTGCGGTCAGCAAACATGCCAAACACGGTTACGATATCGGCGTGCTGACAGATCGCCCGGGTGTGCTCAGCAACGACTTCTTCGTCAACCTGCTGGAAATGGGTGTGATGTGGGAAGTGGTCGATGAGAGCGGCGACGAGGAATTCGTCGGCAAGGATCGCTCGACTGGCGAGACGAAATGGAACGCGACGCGTACGGACCTTGTCTTCGGCTCCAATTCGCAATTGCGCTCGGTTGCCGAAGTCTATGCCGAAAACGGCAACGAACAGAAATTCGCTGCCGACTTCGTCAAGGCGTGGACCAAGGTGATGAACGCCAACTTCGCCTGAGCCTGGCTTTAGCGAGATACGAAAGGGCGGCGCTTCCACCAAGAAGCGCCGCCCTTTTCATTGTAATGTGTTCAACGGCGCAGGACGAGGTATAGCGCGCCGTCCCCGCCATGGCGGCGATGCGCCTTGCGGATGGCAGCGATCGACCCGCCATGTTCGCTCGCCGCAAGCCAGTCGAAAATCTTGGCACGAATGGCCCCGCGTTTTGTCCCCCTGTCGGCGGCATCAACCGGGCGCTCCTTGCCGGTCACCACCAACACCACCCGCGCCCCCATTGCTTGCGCCTGCGCCATGCCGTCCATCAATCTGTGGTAAGCTGCGTCGAGGCCGTGCCCATGCAGGTCGAGCGAGAAATCCGGCGCGACATCGCCGGCTTTCAAGCGGCGGTCCCAATGGCCGTCCAGCGAACCACCGCTGGGCGCTCGCGGGCGAGTAACACGAACCGGAGCCTCGCGTGCAGGCGCAGGAGCACTGCGATGCGCTTCCATCGCCGCATTGAAGGCCTGCCGATCGAGGCGTGGCGGTTGCGACGCTGTGGGTTTTGCCGGCGCAGGCGTGGGAGCGGGGGCAGGTTTGACAATGTTGGCTTTCGGGTCGGCGCCCCGTTTCGCTCGGGTTATCTGTGTGAAATCCGTCGGGTCTAAAGGTGCCACCGTATCGGCAAGCGCTTCCCATGCGCGCGCTTCATCGTCGGTCAGGCCGCGAGGCGTGCGGCGCTGCTGGATCATTTTTCCGCTTGGATGCGCGCAACCGTACCCTTGGGCATAAACACCAGCGCATTGCCGCGCCCGCTCATTCCGCCTGCAACGTCGCGGGCCCGCTCGCCCGCGCCCCAGAAGGTGTCGAAACGGTTCGCGCCTTTGATCGCGCCACCGGTGTCCTGCGCGACCCACATACCGTCGGCCTCAGCCCGGTCGAGGTCGAGCCAGACCGGCGCACCAAGCGGTACGAATTTGGGATCGACAGCCACGCTATCCTCGGCAGACACGGCCACGCCCATCGCGCCGATCGGGCCCTCTCCGGTCAGTTCGCGAAAGAAAATCCAGCTTTCGTTGAGGCGCATCAGATCCGCGCCCGCTTCCGGATTTTCGCGGATATAGGCCATGATACCCTGCATCGATCCCGCATATTGTCCGGGTCCGTCACCCAGCAGACCGCGCTCACGCATGACACTGCCGATGCCGGTATAGGCGCGGCCGTTCTGCCCCGCATATCCGATTCGCATCACTTCACCGTCGGGTGAAATCAGCCGGCCGGAGCCTTGTATTTGGAGGAAAAACAGCTCCACCGGGTCTTTCGCCCAGCCCAATTCGAGCCCGCGCCCGGCCAGCGCGCCCTGTTCGATCTCGGCGCGCGTATAATATCGCGTGAAAGTGCCATCTGCACCGTACCGGCCCAGCGGTGGGCGGCCCTCACGCTCGGCTTCGGGAATATCGTTGGGCCAGGCGCGCACCAGATCGTCGGGCATGGCGTAGACCGGCGTGTCGTAGCCCGGCAGGCGCACCCGGCTTCCTGCAATCTCCGGTTCGAAATAGCCGGTGGCGAACGCCGTGCCGTCACCGATGCGTACCGGTTCCAGATAGGTTTCGAAGAAGTTTTGTGCGTTACTGTCGGGCCAGCTTGTCGCCGCGGCGCAGGCAGGCTCCCAATCGCTGGCGGCTAGCAGACCGGTGGCATCATTGCGGACTATCAGTTTGGGGCAACTTCGCCGGAATGCAACCAGCGCGCTGGCGGCGTCATCCGGCGTCACACCGAGGCTGCTGAAGGCCGGACCGGATGCTATTCCAGCCAGTCGCGCATTGTCGATAAACGGCACTGCCTCGGGAACCGGCACTGATACCGGTATATTTGCTGGCGGCACGGTGGCGCATCCGGCAAGCATTGCGGCAGCAACGCACATGGCGGACAAATGCGACCGGAAGCGGCGGCGCACCGCCTTGCCGTAAGCGGTCATGCCGGTAATCAGCCTTCGTCTGTTTCATCGACCAGCCAGTTCGGCCCGCCGGAATCGACATTGCGCATGAAGGTCCACACATCCCGGCTCTCGATCGCATCGTCGAGTGAACCGGCGATAACCGAACCATTCTTGTCGCGCGTTACCGCAGCAATATCGGCCACGAACAGAACCGCGACGCGCGCAATTCGCCCGTCGAGCGACGCGCTATGGATCTTGGTATCCTCGATCCGGATCAGCGCATTTTCCAGCGTCTCGCCGGCAGCATCACGCGCGTCGATGGCGGCGGCGAAACTTTCATACACATCATCGTCGCACAATTCGCGCAAGGTTTCGCGGTCACCCTTCCAGAACGCCTCGAGCACCATGGCGTATGCGCCCTGCGCGCCTTCTAGGAAGGACGTCAGATCGAAGCTACGGTCGACCGCAGTGATATCGCGCACACCGCGTTCGACCGCGGGAATGGCACCTTCCATTTCCGGCGCGTGATCGCGATTTTCGCGCAGGCGCAATTGCGGCATTGTGGCAGGCGGGGGGGAGTTCTGGCGGTCCAGCCGGTGCGGCACGGATTCCTCTTCATGCTCGGCACGGCGTCCCAGCACCGAATACAGCCGGAGGCCTAGAAAGGCTGCAATGACCGCGAGAACCACAATTTCGAATATCGGCATAACACTACCTGCTTGAATGACCGGCTGCTAAATCCGCCGGAGCCAGGCATAGCAGCGCAAACCTGCAGCTTTGCCTAACAATCTGTATGTTACCTATCTAGGTCGGGATATCAAATCGGCAAGCGTCGTGAGCGGCCATTTCAGTGCGAATTGGATGCGATCCGCGCGGCATATCGGGCGGACCGACGACAGTTGATGTATACGAGCCGGCTTATAACAGGTCCCGCCATAACCAATTGTGCCGCTGCGCCCCTACTGCTAGGCGCGCAGCCAAATGCCGCCCGGGATACCGGCGCGGCCGATCCAGAACCGAATTAGCAGAGGAATCGCTTGCACTATGGCTGATGAAAACGAAAATGGGCCCGACATCCTCACCGATCTCGACATGGACCCGGTCGATAATGGCCCCGACGCCGCGGCCCTTAATGGCGAGGATACCCAGCCCGTCGCAGGCATCATCAACCAGTATGTGAAAGACCTGTCGGTCGAAAACCCGAACGCACCCGATTGCTTCCAGTGGCAGGAACAGCCCGCCATCGACCTGCAGTTCAACATCGGCGCGCGCAAGGTAAACGAAGAATTGCAGGAAGTGGAATTAAAGCTGCAAGTCACTGCCAGCACCGAACAGGGCAAGGTTTATATCGTCGAACTGTCCTATTGCGGCCTGGTCGGCGTGCGCAACCTGCCTCCGGAGCACGAGCACGCTTTCCTGTTCGCCGAGGCACCGCGCATCCTGTTTCCGTTCGTGCGCCGCATCGTGGCAGACGCCACGCGCGACACCGGCTTCCAGCCGCTGATGCTCGACCCGATTGACTTCAACGGCCTGTATATGCAGCAGCTGGAGCAGAAGGCGCAGCAGGAAGCCGCAGCGGAAGCAGCTGGCGGATCGCCGGTCGGCAACGCCTGACCCCCGATACTCCCGAACCCCCTGAAAGCGCCGGGCGCATGATGGTATGAGCCTGCTGAAAAATGTCGGTACGATCGGCGGGCTGACGATGGTCAGCCGGCTGTTCGGCTTCGTGCGCGATATGCTGGTGGCGCGCGTGCTGGGCGCGACGGCGATGGGGGATGCCTGGCAGCTGGCTTTCATGCTGCCCAATATCTTCCGCCGCCTGTTTGCCGAAGGGGCCTTCGCATCCGCCTTCGTGCCGCTGTTCAACCGGCGCATGAAGGAGGATGGCGACACCAGTGAAGCGCGTGAATTCGCGGAAAACGTGCTGGCGGTATTGCTGCCGATCCTGATCGTATTTGGCGGCATCGCGTTGATCGTGATGCCGTGGGTGGTGGCCTATTTCGCGCCTGAAGGATTGGCGGAAGACGGCGACAGCCTGGCTATCGCGACCATGATGGCGCGCATCACTTTCCCCTACCTTTTGTTCATGAGCCTCGCCACGCTGTTCGCTGCGGTGCTCAATTCGCTCTCGCGCTTCGCCGCCGCCGCTGCGGCACCCATCCTTCTCAACATCTGCCTGATTATGGCGCTGGTTTACGGCGTAACCCTCGATGGCGGAGTGGACGCCCGCCGCGAAGCCGCGTTCTGGATGGCAATTGCGCTGTCGCTGTCGGGGCTGTTGCAGCTTGTCTGGTTGATGATCTGGATGCGGCGAGCGGGTTTCCGTATCGGCCTTATCGCGCCCCGAATCACCGGCGGAGTAAAGGAGCTGGGCATATTGGTCGTCCCGGCCATATTCGGCGCCGGGGTCTATCAGATCAGCCGCTTCATCGACATGTTCTTCCTGTCTACGCTGCCGGTCGGCAGCTACACCTACCTCGCCATGGCGGACCGCTGGAACCAGTTGCCGCTCGGCATAATCGGCATAGCGCTCGGCACCGCGATCCTGCCCGCTCTCAGCCGCTATATCGGGCGCGGCGAAGGGGAGGAGGCGCAGCGCCTGCAATCCAACGCGGTGGAGCTTGCCATGTTGCTGACGGTGCCGGCTGCCGTCGCCCTGTTCGTAACCGGCAGCGCATTCACCCGCGTGTTCTTCGCTGCGGGCGAGTTCACGGTGGAGGATGCGATGATTACCGGCACAGTGGTGTCCGGACTGGTTATCGGCTTGCCCGCCTATGTGCTCGTGAAGGTGCTGACCCCCAATTTCTTCGCGCGGAAAGATACGCGCACGCCGGTTTACACCGCCGCGGCTTCGCTGGCGGTGACGATCGCGCTCAATGTCGTGCTGGTGCCGCAGATCGGCGTGCTGGGATTGGCCGTCGCAGGCTCAGTGGGCGCATGGTGCAATGTGGCGCTGCTGTATTTCCTGCTCGCCCGGCGCGACCTGTTCCGCCTGCCGCCGCGTATTGCTGGACGGTTGGCGCGCATAACGATCGCCGCGCTGGTCATGGGGGTTGCACTCTGGCTGCTGATGCCGCTGGTCGATCCCTGGTTTACGGGTAACGTGGCGCAGAAAGCGGGCGGTATCGCCGCCATCGTGTCGGCTGGTCTCGCGGTGTTCGCGATTTGCGCGTTGGCCTTGCGTGTGGTCGACAAATCGACCATCCAGCGGCTGATGCGAAGGCAGGGTTGACCGGCGCCCACCGCTCCAGCTGACAGACCCCGCCACCCAACGCACCCCCTCCGGCCCTCCACCAGCAGGACATATTCCCGATGCGCGCAGACACGCAAACCGAAACCCCACTCAAGACGGCGCCCCAAACTTCACGGCGCATCGTTTCGGGTATCCAGCCGACCGGCAATCTCCACCTTGGCAATTATCTTGGGGCGATCCGCAACTGGGTGCGAATGCAGGACGAGATGGCTGAGGCGAACCGCATTGAAGCAGTCGAGGGCGGTAGCGCAGCGCAGAATCAGTGTCTGTTCTTCCTTGCCGACCTTCACGCATTGTCGCTGCCGCACGATCCTGCGGAGCTGCGGCGTGGCACGCTGGAAATGGCTGCCGCGCTGGTCGCGTGCGGGATCGACCCGGCGCGTTCCATCCTGTTCAACCAGGCACAGGTTCCGGCCCATGCCGAGCTGCAATGGCTGCTGTCGGGCACCGCGCGGATGGGCTGGCTCAACCGTATGACGCAGTTCAAGGACAAGGCCGGCAAGCACCGCGAGGGGGCCTCCATCGCGCTGTTCACCTATCCCGTGCTGCAGGCGGCCGACGTACTGCTGTACCAGGCAACCCATGTGCCGGTTGGCGAAGACCAGAAGCAGCATCTGGAACTGGCCCGCGACATCGCGCAGAAGTTCAACAACGACTTCGGGGGCGCAAGCGACGACGACGGCAAAGGCGGCACCATTTTCACGTTTCCCGAACCGATCATCCCGCCGCAGGCTGCGCGCATCATGTCGCTGCGCGACGGAACAGCCAAGATGAGCAAGTCCGACCCGTCCGAAATGAGCCGCATCAACCTCAATGATGATGCCGATATGATCATGAAAAAGGTGAAGAAGGCAAAGACCGATGCGGAGCCGCTTCCGTCCGAACTCGATGGGCTCGACGGTCGGGCTGAAGCGCTTAATCTGGTGACGATCTATGCGGCCATGACGAACACGATGCCTGCCGACGTGCTGGCTGAATTTGCCGGACGGGGCTTCGGCCAGTTCAAGCCTGCATTGGGCGAAGTGCTGGTAGAAACCCTGGCACCGATTACCGGACGGTTCGCTGCATTGCTGAAAGATCGCGAAGAACTGGACGCGATTCTGGCACGCGGTGCAGCCCATGCGCGCGAACTGGCGCGGCCAACTTTGTCCTCGGCCTATGAAGCACTCGGTCTGGTGCGTGTGGTAACCGACTGATTTGTCGGCAATGCTGATATTTATTTAGTCGATTATTCAAACCGAGTTCACATCTCCCCTTGTAGGAAAAGGATATGGATGACAGCTTGCGCCCTCCTCGATCGATGGGCCGCTGTGGCATCGATAGCTAACCAGGGGTACGCACATGACGAAAGTTATAATCAGGAAAGCCGCCCTTTCGCGCGGTTTCAAACTCGCAGCGGCACCGCTGATGCTGGCTGGACTGGCTGCTTGCGCCACGCCATTCAAGGCGGATGTCTCGCGCTTCCAGAGCCCGAGCATGTTGCCCGCGCCGCAGGGTCAGACTTTCGCTGTGGTGGCTGACGATCCAGCACTGGCTGGCGGGCTGGAATTCTCCCGCTATGCCGACGTCGTGGAAGCCGAAATGGCGCGCCTCGGCTATAGTCAGGCCGCTTCGCCCGATGATGCGACATTGCTGGTGCGCTTCGATTACGGGATCAGCTCAGGGCGCGAACGGATCCGTTCAACCGGCCTGCGCGATCCGTTCTTCGATCCGTGGCATGGTTACGGCTACCGTTCGTTCGGCTATCGCAGCCGCCTGCGCTATCACCGCCCGTTCGGCTATCGCAGCCGGCTGGGCTACGGCGCGAACTGGGGCTATGGCTTCTACGATCCATGGTTCGGTGGCCCCGATATTCGCAGCTACACCGTATATACCAGCGGCGTGGACATGAAGATCGACGACAAGGCTACCGGCGAACGTCTGTTCGAAGGCAAGGCGGAAGCGGTATCGACGTCCAACCGGCTGCAATATCTGGTGCCCAATCTGGTGGACGCGATGTTCACTGACTTCCCCGGCAATTCCGGTGAAACGGTGCGAATATCGATCAAGCCCGAGGAACAGGTCGTCCAGCGCCGCCGTCGCTAGACTGCTGTAACACTACGAAAAATCGCGAAAGGCGGGCCGCATGGTCCGCCTTTTTGCTGTCAGGTTGCTGTCAAGTCCCCCTAAACGTTGCGGCAACTAATCCGCATTTTGTGCATGGCGACTGTGGCTCGCTCGCCAGGTTTCGCTTCGACCTCGGCCTTCTGATCCTTGACCTGGATGGTTAGCAGCAGCGGTTCGGCAACGTTGCAGACTACGCCCCGCTCCGTCTGTTCACAGGTTTTGCGAACGCGGAGATAATCGTCCAGCGTAACATCGGTATCGTCATCCGTCACCGGTTCGGTTGTGAACGATACGGTAGTTGAACCGCCGAGAAAGAACGTCTTTACCCCGCCCAGCGTGTTCACTTCATACGTGGCAATGCCGCTTTTGTCGCGGTCACCCTTTTGCTTCATGTCCAATTGCGGCGCCAGACGTTCGCAGAAGCCCAACTCAGGTGTCTGCGCGCTGGCGATCGTGGCGAGGGAAAGTAAAGCTACGGTCAGTATTGATCGCATGGCATGACCTTTTTGCAGGCGGGGATATCCCGATACGTAATATAAAGGCGGCCATCTGCATCGACTACAAAAATATCGCGATGCCTATCGATTTGCGGTCGTAGAATGTTGCCAAAACCCCACAACATGCATCAATGCATGAAAGTCTGATCATTAGCCGACTTGAAGTGTCCAGTTTAAAGCTTGCCGTGACCGCCGGTCGAACCGAAGCCGCCGCTGCCGCGCTCAGTCTCGCCCAGCGTATCCACTTCGTCCCACAAAGCCTGCACTACCGGTGCCAGCACGATCTGCGCCACGCGGTCGCCGCGCTTGATCGGGAACGGTGTGTCGCCGTGATTAATCAGGATCGCCTTCAATTCGCCGCGATAATCGGAATCCACGGTACCGGGGGCATTGGGCACGCTGATGCCGTGCTTCAGCGCAAGGCCGCTGCGCGGGCGGACTTGAATTTCGAAACCGTGCGGAATGGCCACGGCCAGTCCTGTTGCCACCGCATGGCGCGCGCCGGGCGCAATCGTGACGTCCTCTGCCGACACCACATCCATACCCGCCGCGCCATGGCTGGCGTAATGCGGCAAATCCAAGCCCTCGCCATGCGGCAGGCGTCTGATCTGCACCGAAACCGCAGCGGCAAACTTGTCAGGCATCGGCATCGCCGCGCGGATCGATCTCATCCAGTTTGCGCGCCATCTTGTCGACCAGCGCGCGCGCCACTTCCAGCTTGGGCATGGTGTCGAATGCATCCGTGCCCGCTTCCGTCACGATATGGACGCGGTTCTCATCGCCGCCCATCACGCCATCCGAAACATCGTTCGCCACGATCCAGTCGGCACCCTTGCGCTTGCGCTTGGTACGGGCGTTGTCGACCACATTCTGCGTTTCGGCGGCGAAGCCTACCAGCAGCTTGGGGCGCTGGCCGCCGGATGCGACATTAGCGAGGATATCAGGGTTTTCTTCCAGCATCAGCGCAGGAGGTGCGCTGCCGCGTTTCTTCATCTTCTGGTCCGCATAGTCGCGCGTGCGCCAGTCCGCCACGGCAGCCACCATCACCGCGATATCGGCAGGAAGCGCGCCGCGCACGGCATCGGCCATTTCGCGCGCCGATTCCACGTCGACCCGGTCAACTCCGCGCGGCGTGGTCAGATTAACAGGCCCGGCCACCAGCGTCACTCGCGCGCCGGCATGGGCGGCGGCGGCGGCAATGGAAAAGCCCTGCTTCCCGCTGGAGCGGTTGGCGATATAGCGCACCGGATCGATTGGCTCGTGCGTGGGCCCGGCCGTGACCAGCACGTGGCGGCCATAGAGCAGGCGGTGCTCCGGATCGGTATCGAAATCGGGCTGGCCCCATAGCGGGTCGCTCTCGGGACTTTCATCTACCGCTTCTTCGGCAAACGGTTCGGGCGCCGCATCGCCTGCGCCTGTATGCACCGTATGGTTGATTGCCTCGGCATCGGTAGGGGGAGCGGCACGCCCTGCGCCCTTCTGTGCCAGCAGAGGTCCTGCCGAGACGGCAGTGTCAGTGGCACTATCGGCGGATTTTGCAATGGCCGGTTCGGCAGGGACATCTTCGTTGGCAATGGTCTCGCCATTATCGAGCGTCTCAGCTTCTTCCGCCCATTCGGCAGGTTCGCCCGATTCGGCAAAATCTTCCTGTTCGAGTTCAGCCTCGATCTCTTCGGCAGAGCGGCGCGGCGTGGTGCGTCCGATCAGCGATGAGAGCATTCCGCCGAACCCGCCGACCTTTTCTTCGTTCTCGGCCTGGCCCTCGCCCGTTTCGACTTCATGTGCCTCGGGCTCGGCCTCGATGGCTTGCATCAGGCTTGCATTGCCTTGCGGAGTACCAACCGTACCCGCATCGATTTCCAGCAGACCGGCAATTTCGCGCCAGACATTGTCCGGTTCGGGCAACCGGCCGGGGCCGAATTCGCCGCACGCCATTTCGCCGTCATCGGGTTGCATCACGTGGACGCCCGCCTGCCGCAGCCATTCGACGTTGCGCTGCGTGGCCTTATGCTCCCACATCCGCACGTTCATTGCGGGCACGGCCATAACCGGCTTGTTCGTCGCGAGGACCAGCGTCGAAGCGAGATCATCAGCGATGCCGGCCGCCATCTTGGCCATCATGTTGGCGGTGGCGGGGCAGACCACGATCAGGTCGGCTTCCCGGCTCAATTCGATATGGCCCATCTCGGCCTCGTCCTTGAGGTCCCACAGGGTGGTATAGACCGGCTTGCCCGAAAGCGCGGCGAGCGACATCGGGGTGACGAACTCGCGCCCGCCCTCGGTCAGCACGCATGTTACCGAACCCCCGGCGCGGCGGATCATTCGCACCAGCTCGCAAGACTTGTAAGCGGCGATACCGCCGCCAATCACCAGCAGGATCTTAGGCCCCGTCATGCGCGCGTCATGCGCTCCCTCGAAATCGTCTGTCATTACATTCATTGCGTAACCGTGCATCGGCCATCAGGCCAGCCCCCATGCATCGCTGCTATCCGGACGGCGGCGGTACACAGGATAGTAAATTTAAAACTGGCGAAACATGGTAAATGCGCCTTAACTCTTGCGGCAACGATAGTATGCGACGCGCATGCTTCAGGGGAATATTCAATGATTTTGCTTCTGCGTGCCGCGCTGTTCGTGGCCGGAATGATAATGGTGATGCAGGGGATCGGCTTCCTCGTCACTCCTGAAACCGCAGCTGACAGCCTGGGCGCCGCAGTCGGCGATACGCGCAGTCTGGCCGTGCTTCGTGCCGATATGACCGCGTTCTTCGTGGTTGCGGGCGGTGCGATGCTTTGGGGAGCATGGCAGCGCAGTGGCGGAGCGCTGGTGGTGTCCGCGATGTTGCTGTCCATCGCTTTCCTGGGCCGCATGGTCAGCGCCTTTGCCGACGGGACGTATGAGGGGTTCTGGTTGCCAATGCTGCTGGAGGCGCTGTTCGTGCTGCTCAGCCTGTTGGGCGCGAAAATGCTGCCGGTGAAGCGCAGCGGACTGCAATCGCTGGGCGTCTAGGTTAAAACAGCCAGCCAAGCGCGGTGGCAGTGGCTACCGCGCCGCCACCCAGAACGGCTGCCAGCACCAGCGCAGGCCAGCGCCGCGCCTCTCTGGTACGGCGTTCCCAAATCAGCTCGATCTCCGGTACGGGCGGCTGTTCGGGCGCGCCGCCCTTGGCCGGGAAGCGCTCCTCGATCCGCCGAATCAGCTGCGGCAGGCGCAGCAGCGTTTCACCATCTTCGCGCAGGCGTTCCGCAATCATTGCTTCCGGGCCCAGCTCGTCCCGGATCCAACTGCGGACGTAAGGCGCGCTGACGTCCCACATATTGATATCGGGGTCGAGCTGGGTCGCGATACCTTCGACCATCACCATCGTTTTTTGCAGCAGCAGCAGATGCGGCTGGGTCTGCATGTCGAAATCGCGGGTGATGGCGAACAACCCGTCCAGCATCTGGCCCACCGAAAGCTCGCTGACAGGCTTGCCGCGCATCGGTTCGCCGACAGCGCGCAGGGCAGTCGCGAATTCCTCTACCGAATGATAGCTGGGCACATATTGCGCTTCGAAATGGATTTCCGCGACGCGTTTGTAATTGCCGGTAGTCAGGCCATACAGGATTTCCGCCAGCCATTGCCGTGCCTGCCGGTCGATCCGGCCCATAATGCCGAAATCGATCGCCGCAATCGTGCCGTCCGCTTTCACGAACAGGTTCCCTTGATGCATGTCAGCGTGGAAGAACCCCGCGCTAATGGCTTGGGTAAGGAAGGCCAGCACCAGCCGGTTGGCAAGTTCGGGCAGATCGTGTCCCGCGTCCAGCAAGGCGGCACGGTCCGATATCTTGATACCGTCCACCCAGTCGATCGTCATCACCCGGCCATTGGTGCGGTCCCAGTCGATCGCAGGCACTTCGTAGCCGGGAAAATGCGCCATCGCCTCGCCCAGCTCGCTGGCTGATGCCGCCTCGCGCCGCAGATCGAGTTCGCGGTTGGTCCAGCGTTTGAAATTGGCAATGGTCAGCGCCGGGCGCAGCCGCGATGCCTCCCCGCCCAGCGCCTCGACATGGGCTGCGGCCCATTCATAGGTGGCGATATCGCGGGCGAGCTGTTCGCGGATGCCGGGGCGCTGCACCTTCACGGCAACCTCGCGGCCTTCGGTGGTGGTCGCGCGATGAACCTGCGCGATGGACGCGGAGCCGACCGGCTCCGGATCGAACGCGCTGAACAGGTCCTCGATCGGGCGCTGGAAGCTGGATTCGATGGCGCGGCGAATGGCGCCTGGGTCTTCGGGCGGTAGCTGGTCCTGCAGACTGAGAAGGTTGTGGGCCGCCTCCTCCCCGACCAGATCGGGCCTAGTGGCAAGCGATTGCCCCAGCTTGATTGCGGCTGGGCCGATGGCGCGGAATGCGGCGGCGTAATCGGGCTGCGCCTTTTGCGACGTGCCGAAGCGCGCGATACGCACCATCCGGCTCACCTGCGGCGGCGTGTTTGGGTCGCGCTCGATCCCGCGCAACGCGCCATGCCGCGCGGCGGTGCGGCCCCATTTCAGAAGCCGCCAAATATGCGTGGAAGGCCGCGTCACAGGATTACAGTTTCCACCCGGAATGGATCGCCACGGCGCCGCCCAGAATCGGCTCGACCTTCGTCTGGCAGAAGCCCGCGCCTTGTATCATCGCCTCGAACTGTGGCGGTTTCGGAAACCGGCGGATCGATTCGGCGAGGTAGCGATAGGAATCCTCGTCGCCTGCAATAACCCCGCCGATCTTCGGCATGATCCTGTGCGAATAGGCGTCGTAAGCCTGCTTGAAACCGGGCCAGCTGGTGGTGGAAAACTCCATGCAGAAGAACCGCCCGCCATGCTTCAGCACGCGATACGCCTCTGCCAGCGCGCGGTCGATATGGGTCACGTTGCGAATGCCGAAAACGATGGTATAGGCATCGTATTGGCGTGCAGGATAAGTGAGGCTTTCCGCGTTCTGGCACGACCAGCTAAGCCCGCCTTCCGCATCGTCAATCCCGCGAGCCATCGCGCGTTCGATGCCCACATCCAGCATATCCTGGTTGATATCCGCAACCGTCACTTCGGCCCCGCGCGCGGCCATGCGGAACGCCACGTCGCCGGTGCCGCCTGCCATGTCGAGGGTCGCTTCGCCCGGTTGCGGTTTGACGCGGCGCACGAAACGGTCTTTCCACAAACGGTGCATCCCGCCCGACATCGCATCGTTCATGATGTCGTATTTGGAAGCGACGCTGGAAAACAGGTCGCCAACACGTTGGGTTTTGTCCGC
The DNA here is from genome assembly GCF_003340475.1 of Alteripontixanthobacter maritimus. Taxonomy (NCBI): domain Bacteria; kingdom Pseudomonadati; phylum Pseudomonadota; class Alphaproteobacteria; order Sphingomonadales; family Erythrobacteraceae; genus Alteripontixanthobacter; species Alteripontixanthobacter maritimus. Next base: position 2,006,548 of record NZ_QBKA01000002.1, read on the forward strand.
TGGATCGACGGTTTCATAACCGAACGAGCTGGACATGCTTGCCGCTGGTGAAGCGCCAGTGCTTCCGGACGTGGAATTGGTATCGGGCATGGCCCCGGCCTTAGGGCTATTTCGGCCGCTCGCAAAGGCTGTTAGGTGCACCGCCATGCCCGAATTGCCCGAAGTCGAGACCACCGTGCGCGGCCTGGCGCGCTTTCTGGAAGGGGAGCGGCTGGAACGCGTGCAACTGAACCGCGCCGACCTGCGCTTCCCCTTCCCCGAAGGTCTGGTGCAATCACTCACCGGCGCGCGGGTAACGACCATGGGCCGGCGCGCGAAATACGGACTGATCGGCACCGACCGCGACCAGACTTTCATCTTCCATCTCGGAATGAGCGGGCGCTGGCGGATCGACCCCGCGGACGACGAAAAGCACGATCATATGGTGATCGAGACGGCCACCCATCGCTTCGCTCTCAATGACCCGCGCCGCTTCGGTTATGTCGACCTCGTCGATACGCCGCGCCTGATGAACTGGCCTGCATTTGCCGTGATGGGGCCGGAACCGCTGGGCGAGGCGTTGACGGCGGAGCACCTTCATGCCGCGCTGGAAGGACGCAGCCAGGCAATCAAGCTGCTGCTGCTTGATCAGCGGATCGTGGCCGGTCTTGGCAATATCTATGTGTGCGAGGCGCTGTTCCGTGCCGGCATCCATCCCCGCAAGGCAGGCGGCAAGGTGTCGCGCCCGGCATTGCGAAGGTTGGTGCCCGCGATTCGCGAAGTGCTGGAACAGTCGATCGTCGACGGCGGATCGTCCTTGCGAGACTATGCCGCGCCCGACGGCCAGCTTGGTTATTTCGCTACACGGTTTGCTGTGTATGGGCGCGAGGGAGAGCTCTGCCAGCGCGCCGAATGCGCGGCGGATGGCCGTGTGATCCGGCGCGTGGTGCAAGGCGGGCGCAGCACATGGTTCTGTCCGCGCTGCCAGCGATAAGGAGGCCTTAGTGTTTTGAACCGGCGGGAGAGCACCATAAACCGCCCGCAATTCCTTGACGCGGCTGCTCCTACTGCCTATGTGGCCTGCCTTCCGGTGGCTTGCCGCCGATCCAATGACATATTCGCCCGTCTGAACTGCGCTGCAATATCGCACGCGTGACCATCCGGGCCGCAAAGCAGGACGATACATGGCCAATACGCCGCAAGCCAAGAAGCGCATCCGTCGCAACAACCGCCGCGCCGAAGTGAACGGTGCCCGCATGAGCCGCATCCGCACCTTTTTGAAGCGTGTGGAAGCCGCCATCGAAAGCGGTAATGCAGACGATGCCAAGACCGCCTTGCGCGCTGCGCAGCCAGAACTGGCTCGGGGCGTAGCTCGCGGTGTGTTCCACAAGAACACCGCTTCGCGCAAAATGTCGCGCCTTTCGAAGCGTGTGTCTGCGCTGTAAGCGCCGGCTTCATTTCCTACCTTCCGGTGGTCCAGGCGCGAATCGCTTAATCCCCCCGGAACAGGCCAGGCATCCTTTGCGATGCTGGCGAATCGATCCAGCCGGTGCATACGCGCCGGCTTTTTCGTTTGTATCATCCTTAACGCGGGCGGGCTGCGATATGCCCCATCGCCTGCCTCCACTTTAGCAGCTGCGCAGGCGATCCGGGCAAACCCTAGGATGCTCCGCGATTCGCAGCTCGTAAGACCGCGTTTCTCGGAGCCGCTATTGGTCCAAACCCAAGGTAAACAGGGTGTTTAACGGCAGCCTGCGGGCTTGCTTCGGTCAAGAATTTTATTTCAGTTTTTTTACGGATTGGAGCCTTGATCAAGGCCGCCGCTAAAGGCAGTAAGTTGCTTATCGGACAGGGCTGTTACCGCCCTTCCAATTGAATAAACGAGTGTTTCGAACGCAAGCTGAGAGGCGGTTAAAACCGCATTTTTCGGCGTGGGCGAAGCTGTGATTAAAACCGCGAAATGCGGGACTCGCGGCAGGCGTTTGCCAAACACCCGGCAGGGCGGGACCGCGCGGCGATCAAGCTGGCGCGAACTTGAGGATGATGGGGCTATGGAAGATATCGAAGCGGTTAATCTCGCGGCCGACTGGTCGGATATCAGCCAGGGTCTGCGCAAGGATCTCGGCCACCAGTTGCACAGCCAGTGGATCAAACCGATCCAGGTCGGCGGATTTTGCAAGGATACCGGAACGCTCGATCTTTTCCTGCCCACCGATTTCAGCGCCAACTGGGTGCAGGACCGCTTTGCCGACCGCCTGAGCCTGGCCTGGAAGATTGCCCGCAGCGAAGTGCGCAATGTGCGAATCGCTGTGCATCCCGGCCGCCGCAAATTGCCCGAACTGCAACTTGGCGGCAGGCAGGCTGCCAATGATGGCGGCGGCGGAATGGCTGGCGGCGCGGCTGCGGGCGGCGATACCGGTTACACCCATGGACTGTCGGGCCCCGTCGGGCTCGATCCTTCGTTGACCTTTGCCGCGTTCGTCACGGGTGAGGCAAATGTACTTGCCTGCAATGCAGCGCAGCGCATGGCCGCCAACGAAACGCCGCAATTCTCTCCGCTCTATCTCAAGGGCGCGACCGGCCAGGGCAAGACGCATTTGATGCACGCCATCGGCCACGCGTATCTGGCGCATCATCCACGCGCCCGGATCTTCTACTGCAGCGCCGAACGGTTCATGGTGCAATTCGTGCAGGCGCTGAAATCCGGCCAGACAATGGAATTCAAGGCCCGCCTGCGCAGTTTCGACCTGCTGCTGGTGGACGACCTGCAATTCATCATCGGCAAGGCCAGCGCGCAGGAAGAACTGCTTTACACGATCGACGCGCTGCTGGCGGAAGGCAAACGGCTGGTCTTTGCTGCCGATCGCGCTCCGCAGGCGCTCGATGGGGTGGAGCCGCGCTTGCTCAGCCGTCTTTCGATGGGTCTTGTCGCCGATATCCAGCCAGCCGATATCGAGCTGCGCCGTTCGATCCTGGAAGCGCGGCTTACACGGTTTGCACCGCTTGCCGTGCCTGCCGACGTGATCGATTTCCTCGCCCGCACTGTGACCCGCAATGTCCGTGAGCTGATCGGCGGCCTCAACAAGCTGATCGCCTATGCCCAGCTGACCGGGCAGGAGGTGTCTCTGGCGCTGGCGGAAGACCAGTTGACCGATATTCTGTCGGCCAACCGCCGCCGTATCACGATCGATGAAATCCAGCGCACCGTCTGCCAGTTCTATCGCATCGACCGCAGCGAAATGAGTTCCAAGCGCCGCGCCCGCGCTGTGGTCCGCCCGCGCCAGGTGGCGATGTACCTCGCGAAGAAGCTAACCCCGCGCAGCTACCCCGAAATCGGCCGCAAGTTCGGCGGCCGCGATCATTCCACCGTGATCCATGCCGTGCGCCTGATCGAAGACCTGCGCACCCGCGATGCCGATATGGACGGCGATGTGCGGAGCCTGCTGCGCCAGCTGGAAAGCTGAGGGGTGTTTTAGTTTTGCCTCAAGTGGTGGTGGGAGTTTCTTGTTTAGCCTCAAGCGCCGGCGGTCGCATTCGCTCCCTTAGGCTATCCTCGCTTCGCTGCGGGCGGCCCTTTGGGCCTATGACTGCCGTGACCTGGAACCGGGTTCAAGATTGCGAGGATAGCGCTAATTCCGTTTGCGACCAGCAAACGGCAAGCATGTCCTGAGCCTGTCGAAGGGGCCGAACGGCCGCCCGAGCTTATGTGAGGAAGCAAGGAACCCGGATGGGTTCCGCCCGCAGGGTCAAAAAAACTCCCACCCGCAAGGGTCCTAACAAAAACGCCGCCGCCTGAGGCTAAACAATACCTTCCCACCCGCCTGCGGCTTACCCTAAGGCCGCGGCGTGACTTACAGCCCGGCCTCGCCTGAACGACTGGACCGCTATGCGCGTCATATCGTACTGCCCGAAATTGGCGGTGCGGGGCAGTTCGCCTTGTCGCAGGCGCATGTCTGTATCGTCGGCCTTGGCGGGATCGGCAGCCCGGTGCTGCAATATCTTGCAGGCGCAGGCGTAGGTCAGTTCACCCTCATTGACGATGGCGATGTGGAAGCCAGCAACCTCCAGCGCCAGACTATCTACGCGGCCCGCGATATTGGCCATGGGAAAGCAGTGTCCGCTCGTCGCTGGCTTGCCAATTTCGACGCTGCGCTGGAAGTCACCTTGCATGATGAGCGTGTCACGTCTGTCAATGCCGAGGCCCTGATCGGCACAGCGCAATTGGTGATCGACGGAACGGATAATTTTGCTACCCGATTGGCTGTGTCGGACGCCTGCGTGACCCAGCGAATCCCTCTGTTATCCGCCGCCATCGGACGCTTTCAGGGACAGGTGGCGGCGTTTGCGGGGCATCTCGAAGATCAGCCCTGCTACCGCTGCTTCGTCGGCGACGCCTTTGATGCCGAGGATTGCGATACTTGCGCAGAGGACGGCGTACTTGGTGCAATGGTCGGCTGGACGGGAAGCTTTGCCGCCATGCAGGCCATACGCATCCTCCTGCAGGGTCACGCAGCGTTTGGCGGCCCTACCAATGGCGGTGCGAAAGGCGCGCCTTGGGGTCAGCTCCATTTGATGGACGGGCTTGCCCCATCGATGCGGACCATGACTTTGCCTAAGGACCCTGCCTGCCGTGCCTGCGGCAGCTTAGAGGGCTAGTACTTCCTCGACCCAGGCCGGTACCAACTCGCCTGCCGGGCCGAGCCGGCTTTCATCGAACCATGCCGACCCTTCGCTTTGTTCGAGATTAAGTTCCAGCGTCGCTGCGCCGCATTCGGCCGCATCGCGCACAAACCCCGCAGCCGGATAGACCGCGCCCGACGTGCCGATGGATACGAACAGGTCGGCGCTTCTGATGGACGCATAGATCGTGTCCATATCGTAGGGCATCTCGCCGAACCACACGACATCGGGGCGCAGCGCATAGGCCCCGCAGACCGGACAGGGTGGGCGGTCCGCCATGCTGCCCGTCCACGGCGAGCGGGCTTCGCAAGCGTTGCACAGCGCGCTGTTCAATTGCCCGTGCATATGAAGCACGTCATTTGCGCCGCCGCGTTCATGCAGATCGTCGACATTCTGGGTGACGAGCAGCAGATCGCACCCGTCCCGTTTGGCCCATTCCCGCTCCAGCTGGGCCAATGCGCGATGCGCCGCATTCGGCTGCACCCCCGCGAGCGCCGCGCGGCGCATGTCGTAGAACCGCAGCACCAGATCGGGATCGCGCGCGAAGCCTTCAGGCGTGGCGACGTCCTCCACCCGGTGCTGTTCCCACAGGCCGCCCTCGGCACGGAAGGTGTCGATACCGCTTTCGGCGCTGATACCAGCGCCGGTTAGGATGACGAGCTTTCGAATGTCTGGCATGATGCCGGATCAACCACCACAGCGAGAGAATATCAATGGCAGCCACGCGCATCGGCATCATCGGCAGCAAGGGCCGGATGGGTCAGGCCATTGCCGCTATCATCGAAACGGGTGAGCATGAGCTGGCGGGCGGCGCGGATGCGGGCGAGGATGTGGCAGCGCTCGCCGATCGCAGCGATGTACTGGTCGATTTCAGCACTCCGGGCGCGCTGGCCACCAACCTTCACGCCGCCATTGGTGCGGGCATCCCCCTGGTCATCGGCACGACCGGGCTGACGGAAAAGCATCACGCCGCCATCGACGATGCAACGCGCGCGGTGGCCGTCCTGCAAACCGGCAACACGTCGCTGGGCGTGACACTGCTTGCGCATCTGGTGCGGCAGGCGGCAAGTTCGCTGGGGCCGGACTGGGATATCGAGATCGTAGAAATGCATCACCGCATGAAAGTCGACGCGCCGTCGGGTACTGCGTTGCTGTTGGGCGAAGCGGCCGCCAAAGCGCGCGGCGTGTCGCTGGCAGAGCATACCGAAAGCGGGCGCGACGGGCACACCGGCGCGCGGGCCGAAGGCGCGATCGGTTTTGCAGCCCTGCGCGGCGGCACGGTGTCTGGTGACCACTCGGTTATTTTGGCGGGCGAGGAAGAACGCATCACCCTATCCCATACGGCCGAAAACCGGCGCATCTTCGCGCGCGGCGCAGTGTGCGCGGCCGAATGGCTGATCGGCAAGAACGCCGGGCGATACACCATGAACGATGTGCTTGCGCTGTGACTGGCGACTGATGACGAAGGACCAAATTTTCGAATTCTTCCGCCGCCTGGCGGAGGATAATCCTTCGCCGGAAACCGAGTTGGAATATGGCAATGCCTACCAGCTGGTGGTGGCCGTAGCGCTTTCGGCGCAGGCGACCGATGTGGGCGTGAACAAGGCCACACGGGCGCTGTTCGCGCGCGTGGAAACGCCGCAGCAGATGCTCGATCTGGGCGAAGATGGGCTGAAGGCGCATATCCGAACCATCGGCCTGTTCAATTCCAAGGCGAAGAACGTCATCGCGCTAAGCCAGCTGTTGGTGGACGAATATGGCGGCGATGTACCTGACACGCGCGAGGATCTGGTTCGCCTTCCCGGCGTAGGGCGCAAGACGGCTAATGTCGTGCTCAATTGCTGGTTCGGGCAGGAGACCTTCGCGGTCGATACTCACATCCTGCGCGTTGGCAACCGCACTGGCCTTGCCAAGGGCAAGACGCCCGAACAGGTCGAGGCCAAGCTGGACAAGCGCGTTCCCCAGCCCTTCCGCCTGCACGCCCACCATTGGCTGATCCTGCACGGGCGCTACGTCTGCAAGGCTCGCACGCCGGAATGCTGGCGCTGCCCGGTAGTGGATCTGTGTAGTTTTCGGAAGAAAGTGCTGGAGGTGCCGAAGGGGCGTTAGGTGTTTCAACTTCAGGCGCCGGCGAGGTTGTTTGTATTGCCTCAAGCGCCGGCGGTCGCATCCGCTCCCTTAGGCTTTCCTCGCGCTGCGCGCTGCGGGCGGCCCTTTGGGCCTATGACTGCCGTGACCTGGCACCGGGTCCAAGATTGCGAGGTTGGCGCTGATCCCGTTTGCGACCAGCAAACGGCAAGCGCGAATGCGCGCCCGAGCTTATGCGAGGAAAGCCAAGCGGGCCGGATGGCCCGCGCCCGGCGCTTGAGGGTCTAAACAAAAAACGCCCGGACAACCCCCCCTAAACATCATCCGCCGAGATCATTTCCTCGCGGTCGATATCGCCGGTCATGCTGGCGACGGCCACGGTAATTGCCGAATCGCTCGTGACATTGGTGGTGGTGCGCATCATGTCCATGATCCGGTCGACTCCCGCCACGAAGGCGATGGTTTCCAGTGGCACACCAACCGCGCCGAACACCAGCGCCATCATGACGAGGCCCGTGCCGGGGATCCCCGCCGCGCCGATCGATCCTGCCGTCGCGAGCAGTGCGATCATGCCGTAATCCGCCCAGCTGAGATCGACGCCGAAAATCTGCGCGCCGAACAAGGTGGCGAGGCCGAGATACATGGCGGTGCCGTCCATATTCACCGTCGCGCCCAATGATACGACGAAGCTGGACGTGCCGGGCGCCACACCCAGATTGCGCTGGGTGCAGCGCAGCGTGACCGGCAGTGTCGCGTTGGACGATGCGGTGGAATAGGCCACGGCCATCGCGTCGGTAATCCCGCGGAAAAAATCCACCACCGGCAGCTTCGCCAACAATTTGACGATGGCGGAATACATCAGCACGATCATCAGCAGGCAACCGACATAGTTCAGCGCAACCAACTTGCTCAATGCAAGCAGCGCATCCACGCCTTGCGTTCCGGCCACCCATGCCATCAGCGCAAACACCCCGAACGGCGTCAGTTCCATGACCACCGCAGTGACTTTCTGCATCACCATGCTGCCGCTGTCGAACACACGCGCAACAGGATCGCCGTCCTTGCCCGCCATCAGGATGCCGACACCCAGCAGCAAGGCGAACACGATCAGCGGTAGGATATTACCCGCAGCCATGACTTCGACCGGGTTCTGCGGAATGATGCTGAGCACCATGTCCTGCCAGGTTTGGTCCTTGGGTTCGGGGATCGGTCCGCGCTCGATGCCGGACAGGTCGAGGCCCACGCCAGGCTTGAACACCGAACCCAGCAGCAGCCCCAGCCACACCGCGATCTGCCCGGTAATTACGAACAGCAGCAGCGCCCGCCCACCGACGGAGCCGAGCTTTCGCAAGTCGCCGATGGCAATGACGCCCGACACCAGGCTGAAGAAGATAAGCGGAACCACCAGCATCTTGATGAAGCCGATAAACACATCGCCGATGATCTTGATGCTTGCGGCGCCCGGCCCCCAGACCAGCCCGACCACGATGCCCAGCACCAGCGCGGCAATAACCCGCTGCCATAGCGGAATGGCGAACCAGCTTTTCACGTGTTGTCCCCTCAAATCCTCGGAGCGAGCCTAGCAATGCCATCCTACGAGGCAAGCGAATGCGTCTGCTGGATGGCTAACTCAGCGCCGCCATTGCGATACGACGATAAATGCGCGCCAACACGGCCAAGTCGGCGACAGCCACGGCCTCGTCGCGCTTGTGCATAGTCGCGTTGACCAGCCCGAATTCGATGACCGGGCAGATATCCTTCAAGAAGCGCGCATCCGACGTGCCGCCGCTGGTGGAGGCTTCCGGCACGACGCCTGTCTCGGCTTCCACCGCATCCGCCACCAACTGCGAAAATTCGCCGGGCGGCGTGAGGAAGCTTTCGCCCGAGATTACCGGCCGCGCGGTGCCGCCATGCTTTTCGGCGATGGCAATGACCCGCTCTGAAATGCTCGTCCCGGAATGCAGGTCGTTGAAGCGCACCGAAATGCGCGCGGTGGCCTTGGCCGGGATGACATTATGTGCCGGATTGCCGACTTCCAGTTCGGTAATCTCAAGGTTGGATGGCTGGAACCAGTCGGTGCCCTCGTCCAGCACCAGCGCTTCCAGCTCGGCCAGTTTTGCTACCAGCCGTGGAAGTGGGTTGTCAGCCAGATGCGGGTAGGCGACGTGGCCCTGCACGCCTTCCACTTCCAGCCAGATATTGACCGAACCGCGCCGGCCGATCTTCATCATGTCGCCCAGCTGGTTCACACTGGTCGGTTCGCCCACCAGGCACAGGTCCGGCGCTTCGCCGCGTTCGCGGATCAGGTCGATCAGCGCGCGGGTGCCGTATAGCGCCGGCCCTTCCTCGTCGCCGGTAATGATGAAGCTGATGGTACCGGCGTCCTGCGGAATGTCCGCCACCGCCTCCACCATGCAGGCGATCGAACCCTTCATGTCGACCGCGCCGCGCCCATACAGCAGGTCTCCACCGGGTGCGGTGCGGATTTCTGGCTCGAACGCATTGCTCGACCAGCCTTCTCCTGGAGGCACCACATCGAGATGTCCGGCAAAGGCGAAGTGTTTCGACCCGTCCGGTCCGCGCCGGATCGCAAGGCAGTTCTCGACCGGCCCGTTTTCAGGATCTTCGGCACCCGCCACGAACCGGTGGCATTCGAAGCCCAGTGGCGTCAGCATGGCTTCGAAAGCATCGAACACCTCGCCGCGCGCAGGTGTCACACTGGCCGCCTGCATCAATCGCACGGCCTTTTCCACGACAGCCTGTTCGGCAGCGGCGTCCGTCACCTCAGGCAGTCCCGGCGTTTTCATATTGTTCGATTACCCATTGCTCGTCCTCGGCAGCTTCCAGCCAGCCGGTCATCCATTCATGCTCCCACACCGCTTCCATATAGCTTTGTGCAAAGCCGGGTACGCCCACGCCGTAAGACAGGAAGCGGCTGACCACCGGGGCGAAGGCGATATCGGCGGCGCCGAACGTGCCGAACAGGAATGGCCCGCCCGCGCCGTGCCGGGCCCGCGCCTCGGCCCATAATTGCAGGACGCGCACGATATCCGCCTCGCAATCGGGCGTGATGGTAACGCCTGAAAAACGCTTGCGCATGTTCATCGGCATTTCACGGCGCAGCGCGGCGAAGGCGCTGTGCATTTCCGCCACCATCGAACGGGCCATGCCTCGCGCCGCGTCGTCCTTGGGCCAGTACCGATCGCGCCCCACCTTGTCGGAAAGATACTCCATGATTGCCATGCTGTCCCACACGATCACGTCGCCATCCCACAGGATCGGCACCCGTCCACTGGAAGCCTGCAGACCGTTATCGCCCTGCTTGCGCTGTTCCCAGCCCTCGCCCACCATCGGCACCAGGATTTCCTCGAAACCGAGGCCGGACTGCTTCACCGCAAGCCACCCGCGAAGCGACCAGCTGGAGTAGTTCTTGTTTCCGATAACCAGCTTCATTTGAGCGTTTCCTGACTATTGCGCGCCCACCATACGCGCGTCCAACCGGACGTAGGGGTTCAGGAAAGCCAAGTCGAGTGTGAACGCCATCCAGGCGGATTGCACCATATTGTCGCCTTCCACCGAACGGTAATTCCTGTATCGCACCCACAAAACGAAACCTGGGAGCCAGCATGCCATCCGACCTGCCAAAATCCGACCCCATGCATTTCGATGATGTCGTCAAGGGCCGCCGCAGTATTCGCGGTTACAAGCCGGACCCGGTGCCGCGCGATTTGATCGAGGAAGTGCTGGCGCTGGCCATGCGCGCGCCGTCCTCCATGAATACCCAGCCCTACAACTTCACCGTGCTGACCGGCGAACCGCTGGACCGGATACGCGCGGGCAATACCGAGAAGATGCTGGCCGGCGTTCCCGAAAGCCGCGAATTCCGCAGCGGGACGGGTTTCGAAGGCGCACATCGCGAACGTCAGATCGGTGTGGCGAAACAGTTGTTCGGCGCGATGGGTATCGAACGGGACGACAAGGCGCGGCGGCAGGACTGGGTAATGCGCGGTTTCCGCCAGTTCGACGCGCCGGTATGCATCATCATCACTTTCGACCGCACGTTGGAGGGGTGGGACGATCCGATCTTCGATTGCGGCGCGGTCACCACCATGCTGGTAAACGCCGCATGGTCGCGCGGGCTGGGTGCCGTCATCAACAGCCAGGGCATTATGCAAAGCCCGGTAGTGCGCGAACACGCCGGCATTCCGGACGATCAGGTCATCATGAAAGCCGTCGCCCTTGGCTGGCCGGACGATAATTTCCCTGCGAACGCCGTGGTGTCCGAACGCAAGGACGTTGCCGAAGCCAGCCGGTTCCTGGGCTTCGCCGAATAGCCGCTTACGGCGTGTAGAAAGTCGGTGAGCCCGGGCCCACCGGGATATCCAGCAGGAACGTCCAGCCCATGAAGAACAGCGACCAGAACAGCAGGAAGAATATCGTATAGGGCAGCATCATGGCGATCAGCGTGCCGACGCCTAGGTTCCTGTCATACCGCGTCGCCCAGGCCAGGATCAGCCCGAAATAGCTCATCATGGGGGTGATGATATTGGTGGTGGAATCGCCGATCCGATAAGCCGCCTGGATCACCTCGGGAGAATAGCCGATCAGCATTAGCATCGGCACGAAGATCGGCGCAGTCACAGCCCATTGCGCGGATGCGGATCCCAGCGACAGATTGATCAACGCGCAGATGAGAATGAAGAAGAAGAACACCAGCGGCCCGGTCATGCCGGTGTCCAGCAGGAACTGCGACCCGGTAACCGCTGTAATCGCGCCGAGATTGGTCCAGCCGAAAAACGCCACGAATTGCGCGGCGAAAAACACTAGCACGATATACAGGCCGAGCGAAGCTAGCGCGGCTGCCATCGCGTCAATTACATCGCGGTCCGTTTTCATCGTGCCCGCCACCCGGCCATATGCATATCCGGTTACGAGGAAGAAAATCAGGATCCACACGACGAATCCCTTGAAGAAGGGTGAATCGATCCGGTCGCCCGTGTCGGGATTGCGCAGTACACCCCATTCGGGAAGCAATGTCAGCGCCATCAGCCCCAACACGCCCAGCAGCGCCACGCCCGCCCAGCGCAGCGCCTTGCGTTCTTTCGGCGCGATCGCCTCCATCATCCGGTCGTCGAGAATGGTGGGATCTGCCCCGGAAGGGTCGTATTTTCCCAGCTTCGGTTCCACGATGAAGATGGTGACGAGCGAACCTATGGCAGTAATCAAGAACGTGGAACCGACCATGAAATACCAGTTTGCCGTTGCCAGCACGACATAATCGGGATCGATGAGGCGTGCGGCCTCCTGCGTGATACCGGCCAGCAGCGGGTCGATCGTGCCGATCAGCAGGTTTGCGCTATAGCCGCCCGAAACGCCCGCAAACGCCGCGGCCATGCCCGCCAACGGATGCCGCCCCAACGCGTAGAAAATTCCCGCAGCCAGCGGGATCAGGACGACATAGCCCACTTCCGACGCGGTGTTCGAAACGATGCCGGCAAACACGATCGCCACCGTTACCATGTGCGGCGGCGCGGACAGGACCATCGAGCGTACGGCGGCCGACAACAATCCGGATTTTTCCGCCACGCCAACACCCAGCATCGCCACCAGCACCACACCCAGCGGCGCGAAACTGGTGAAATTGCCGACCAGATTGGTAAAGATCCGGCGAATACCGTCCCCGTCGAGCAAACTTACCGCGCGGATCATGCCGTCCGCAGCCACGCCAGGTGCGCCTGCGGGCCGGGGATCGATCACGGCCACACCCAACCAGCCCAGCAGACCCGAAATCAGGACGATGCTGAGCGCCAACACCGCGAACAGCGTGACCGGATGCGGCAGCAGATTGCCCAGCCACTCGACCCCGTCCAAAAACTTCGTAAAGCGATTGCGTGCGGGCAAGGCCGCCTGTTCCGGTCCATCGGCCATATTGTCTCTCCGCCTCGTCGCTAAATCGATCGTGCCGCGACTGAAGAGGGACCAGCGCGAATTCTCTTATCAGAGTACCGCCCTATACTGAACGAGCGATTGCCCGGCTATTGCCGTAGATTTCGGGAAAACACGGCCTGTTGGTGTTAAAGGTTCGCATCTTCCAGAATAGCTGCGCGCAATTCGGGAATGCCATGCTTGGTTTCGGCGCTGGTGACATGGAGCGCGGGGTAGGCGGCGGGGTGCGCGCGGGCTTCAATCTCGACTGCCGCGATCACTCTGTCGAGTTCGGACGCCTTCAGCTTGTCCGCCTTGGTCAACACGATGCGGTAGCCCACCGCTGCGCCATCGAGCATCTGCATCATGTCGCGGTCGACATCCTTGAAACCGTGGCGCGCATCCACCAGCACCAGATTGCGGGCCAGCACCTGCCGCCCACGCAGGAAGGTCTTTACCAGCTTCTTCCACTTGTCGACCACGGCGAGCGGCGCCTTGGCGTAACCGTAGCCCGGCATATCGACCAGCCGCAGCACGGTCGGATCGCCGACTTCGAAATAATTGAGCTCCTGCGTCCGACCCGGCGTTACCGAAGCGCGCGCGATCGACTTGCGGCCCGTAAGTGCGTTCAGCAGGCTGGATTTGCCGACATTGCTGCGCCCGCAAAACGCGATTTCCGGCACTGTCGGTTCGGGCAGGAATTTCAGTTGCGGTGCGGATAGCAGAAAGTCCACCCGGCCTGAAAACAGTTTGGCCGCCTCGGTTTCGCGGTATCCCTCCGCTTCCTTTTTCTTCGTCACGTCTTTTTCGCCGCTTCGGCTTCCGCTGCCTTCTTCGCGCGATCTTCCGCGGCCTGTTGCTTGAGCTGCGGGTGACGCGAGTAGAGGTAGCTTTGCTGAGCCAAGGTCAGGAGGTTCGACGTTGTCCAGTAAAGCAGCAGCCCGGCCGCGAATGGTGCCATTACGAACATCAGCACCCATGGCATGATGTTGAACAGCTGTTGCTGGACAGGGTCCATCGCAGTCGGGTTGAGCCGGAAAGTGAGCCACATTGTCACACCAAGCAGCACTGCCAACACACCGATGGCCAGGAAGCTGGGCGGATCGAACGGCAACAGGCCGAACAGGTTGAGAATGGTGGCCGGATCGGGCGCGGACAGATCGCGGATCCACAGGATGAACGGTTCGTGCCGCATCTCGATCGCCAGGATCAGCACCTTGTACAGCGCGAAGAAGACCGGAATCTGCAGCAGCATGGGCAGGCACCCGGCAAGCGGATTGACGCCTTCCTTCTTGTACAGCGCCATCACTTCCTGCTGTTGTTTCTGCTTGTCTTCCTTGTGCCGTTCCTGGATCGCCTTCATCTTCGGCTGGATCGCGCGCATGGCAGCCATGCTGGCAAAGCCCTTCTGCGCGATGGGGAACATGGCGGCACGGATCAGCACCGTCAGCAGGATGATGGCGAGGCCGAAATTGCCAACCAGTTCATCAAGCGAAGTCAGGAGCCAGAAGATCGGTTTTTCGAACCAGCGGAACCAGCCCCAATCGATCGCGAGATCGAACTTGGCGACCCCGGCTTCCTCGTACCCATCGAGGACATCGCTTTCCTTCGCGCCCACGAACAGCTGCGTCGTGCGGCTGACCTGGCGGCCCGACTGCACGGTTTCGGGCGCATAGATCAGGTCTGCGCGATAGCGATCCTGACCCAGCGAACGGAACGTGCCGTCCGCGCGCGTTCCGGCATCGGGAATAAGTGCGGACATCCAGTAAATATCGGTAAAGCCGATCCACTTGGCCGATCCTTCACCATCGACCGTGCCCATTTCCTCGATATCATCGTAATCATAGCCGAAATCGACGGCGTCCCCGAACATCCCGATGGGGCCGGAATGTACGTTCCATGTGCTGGCGCTGGCTGTCAGGCTGGTCCGGTTGACCAATGCAAATGGCGTAACCACCACCGGACCGCCGGCAGTGTTGACAACCGTCTGCCGGGCGGAAATCATGTACTGGTCGTCCACCGAAAGCTCGATCTGGAACCGTTGGCCCGCACCATTGTCCCACCTGAGCGTGACCGGCGTTGCAGGCGTCAGCACGTCGCCATCGGTTTCCCAAACGGTGCGTGCGTCGGGCAGTGTGGCGCCGGAACCGACCCAGCCGAACTGCGCGAATTGCTGGACAGGCGTGCTTTGCGGGGCGAACATCCGCACCGGCCCGCTATCCTTCTCGACCGTCTGGCGGTGCGACTTCAACACGATATCGTCGATCCGCGCACCGACAGGATTGATCGAGCCCGCCAGTTCGCCCGCATCGATGCGGATGCGGCCCGAGCTGGCAAGAGCGGTATCGAGATCGGTATCGACCATGGTTTCGGCCAGATCGTCGCTCACGCGGGTGCTGCCGTCTGCCAGCCGCCCTTCGGCCCGCTGGGTCGGTGCGTCGACCCGGCCAGCCGCGGTAACAGGAGTGTCCGGCTGCGGGTAGACGTACCGCATGCCGGCTTCCCAGCCGAACAGGAGCAGGCCGCATAGCACCACTGCGAGCAGGAGATTGCGCTGGTTATCCAAGGTGAAGACGATCCTCGATCAATGCACCGCCGACATGGCGCCGGCGGGAACGGCGCCGCAATATGGGAGCCCGGTGAAATCTGATGTCACGGCGTTACGGCACAGGGTCGTAACCGTGTCCCCCCCAGGGGTGGCAGCGCAATATACGTTTCGCCGCCATCCATCCACCCTTGATTGCGCCATGCTTCTCCAGCGCCTCGATCGCGTAGGCGGAACAGGACGGGGCGAAGCGGCAGGACGGCGGCAATATGCGCGACGGGCCAAGCTGCCAGCCGCGCGCAATCCAGATTAGCAGGGTCTTCATGTGGCTGAACCGGCAGTCGAATTGCGGGATTTGCCGGATTTCCGGCGAGGGGCGCGCTTGCGATCCCCCTCCCCACGCCGCGCCCGCTCGAGCGCCCGGGACAATTCAGCCCGCATGGTGGCGAAGTCCCGCTCACGCCCGCCTTCGCGCCCGATCAACACATGGTCGTGCCCCGCCAAACCCTCGGTCGGCAGGGCATCGCGCAGCAATTCGCGGAACCGCCGTTTCATGCGGTTGCGGATTACGGCATTCCCGATCTTCTTGGTGACAGTAATCCCGAACCGCTTGGCCACGCCGTCATTCGGCCGTGTCAGCAACACGAAGCCGGGCCGCGCATTGCGAAGCCCGCGATTCGCGGCGAGGAAGTCGGCGCGTTTCGTGATGGTGGTGGGGGCGGACGGAGAAGTCATCGATCGCTATGATAGTGCGGTTGGGGGTGAGAGTCTTTTTTGTTTTGCCTCAGGCGCCGGCGGTCGCATTCGCTCCCTTAGGCTTTCCTCGCGCTTCGCGCTGCGGGCGGCCCTTTGGGCCTATGACTGCCGTGATTGTATTTTGTTTGGCCCTCAAACGCCGGGCGCTCGCATCCGCTCGCTTGGCTTCCTTGCATCAGCTTGGGCGGCCGTTCGGCCTTGCGGTTTGCCGGTCGCAAACCGAAATCGCGCTAAGCTATAGAAGTGGTATCAAGAATCTGGTCACGGCAGTCATAGGCCCAAAGGGCCGCCCGCAGCGACGCGACCGTCAGGTCGCATGAGCGAGGTTACCGCACACCCGGATGGGTGTGCGAAAAACAAACTAAGCGCAGAGTTTCTTGCGGCCCTTGCGGCGACGGTTGCGTAGCACCTTGCGGCCGCCGACCGTTGCCTTGCGGGCAAAGAAACCGTGGCGGCGCTGGCGCACCAGATTGCTTGGCTGGAATGTCCGCTTCATATCGACCTCTGAGAACTGTCTGTCACCGGCACCTCCCGAACATACGGAACGGCACCATAAAAAAGGGCCGCCAGCTAGGGCGACCGTGTTGCATGAAATCCGTTAGAGCGGCTCCGACCCTGAGTCAAGCAGCGCGTAGGCGATCTGCGGCATAGGCTGATCCGATGGCTGCGCAACGCGAACCGCGTCTCCAGCACTATCCTTCATCCAGCCGCGAATATCACGCGCCGTCAACCATAGCGCCTGTTCGTGCGGCACGGAATTGGTCAGATCGTAAAACGCGCGAGCATCCGGCGCTGCCATGCCCATTTCGATGTAGTAATTCAGATACATGCTGTTTTCGGGCGCTGTCGCGGCGAAATCATCCGCCTGCAACCCATCTTCGTCAAGCCAGCTATGTACTGCGAACTCGGCGCCCTCATCGACCCGGCGCGTTGCGCCTGCCCAGAACAATTCCACCGCACCGGAGCGGACCGAGCCACCGCGCGGCACGTGGGTCGCAAGCCCTGCCGAGCGGATCATCCGGCCCAAGGCAAGGTTCGCGCGGTCGTCGTCAGTACCGGGGCATTCGACCAGTTGCAGCGTCTCGATACCGGGATGCGCGGCCAGCATGGCGGCGAAATGCGCCGGGCTGCCGGTATTGGTCGCATCGACGAGCGCGGCACGGCTATCGTCCAGCACGCGAAACGGGCCGTAGCTTGCGATACCTTCCGGCACATCAATGGAATGCGCGCTGACCAGGCGGTTGGCGCTGGCCGTTTGCGACGGCGAAGCTTCGACCCATTCTTCGACGATGGTAGTGGTTACGACCATACGACTTTGTACGGTTTGCGCGGATAGTGGCGCTGCGAACAGAGTGGCAAGGGCCAGGAAAAGAGCAACAACACCGCGCATGTGCATCCGTTTGCGCTGGCGGGTCTTGCGGTATTGCCAACACGAATGGTTGCCGCGCCGGTAAGGATGTTTTGCGATAATCGTGCGCGCCGCAGCAACACCCCTCGACAGTGCCTGGCAAACCCGCCAGACAGGCGCAGAACAAACAGGGGGTGTTGCAGTGGTCGCTCTGGTCCGGACGGTGGCCTATCTCGGGCTGGAAGCGCGCGGCGTGGAAGTGCAATGTCAGGTCGCGCCCGGCATGCCGCGCTTCGCTATTGTGGGCTTGCCGGACAAGGCTGTGGGCGAAAGCCGCGAACGCGTGCAGAGCGCATTGAGCGCGATGGGCCTGTCGCTTCCGCCCAAACGCATCACCATCAACCTGTCGCCCGCCGACCTGCCTAAGGAAGGCTCGCATTACGATCTGCCCATCGCGTTGGCCCTGTTGGCGGCGATGGGGGTAACCGATGCGGAGCAGCTTGGCGACTGGATCGTGGTAGGCGAACTGGCGCTGGACGGGCGCATCGTGGCGTCGCCCGGCGTGCTGCTCGCGGCGATCAAGGCCAACGAAGCGGAAACCGGCCTGATCTGTCCGGCAGCGCAAGGGGCGGAAGCGCGCTGGGCCAGCGGCGTGCCGATTGCCGCCGCGCCCGACCTGGTCAGTCTGCTCAACCACCTCAAAGGCACCGCACGCCTGCCCGACCCTGAGCCGGGCGAGGTAGAGCCCGCCCCGCCCGGCCCCGATCTCAAGCAAGTGAAGGGCCAGGAAACCGCCAAGCGCGCGTTGGAAATTGCTGCCGCCGGGGGGCACAATCTGCTCATGAACGGCCCGCCCGGTGCGGGCAAAAGCCTGCTTGCATCATGCCTTCCCGGCATTTTGCCCGAACTTTCCCCGGCCGAGGCGCTGGAAGTGTCAATGGTGCAATCGGTCGCAGGCACCCTGCAGGAAGGTCGCATCAGCCGTGCCCGCCCGTTCCGCGCGCCGCACCATTCCGCCAGTATGGCCGCGCTGACCGGTGGCGGGCTGAAGGTAAAACCGGGCGAAGTCAGCCTGGCGCACCTTGGCGTATTGTTCCTCGACGAACTGCCCGAATTCCAGCGGCCTGTGCTCGATTCCCTGCGTCAGCCACTGGAAACCGGCAAGGTTGATGTGGCGCGCGCCAACGCCCATGTCAGCTTTCCCGCCCGCGTGCAGTTGATCGCGGCAATGAACCCGTGCCGCTGCGGCCATCTGGGCGATCCTGCGCTGGCTTGCAGTCGCGCGCCGCGATGTGCCGCCGATTATCAGAGCAAAGTTTCCGGGCCGATGCTCGACCGGATCGACCTGCATGTCGATGTCGACCCGGTCAGTGCCGCCGATCTCGGTCTGCCGCCATCTGCCGAAGGTAGCGCCGAAGTCGCGGCCCGCGTGGCCGCAGCGCGCGCGCTTCAGACGGCCCGATCCGGGGAAACCGGTGCGCGCAGCAACGCAGAATTGGACGGCGAGCCATTGGAGAAATTCGCCGGGCCGGACGAAGCGGGTCGCAAGCTGCTGATGCAGGCTGCCGAAGCCATGCGCTTGTCCGCACGGGGCTATACCAGAATGCTGCGCGTGGCCCGAACCGTAGCCGACCTTGCCAAGGCGGATACCGTGGGCCGCATTCACATCGCGGAGGCATTGAGTTATCGTCGGCAGCCACCAAGGGCCTGATTGCCTTGCCGAAAGGATGTTCGATGAGAAAGATCCTGACAAGTTGTGTTGCTGTTCTGGCGCTTGCCGCCTGTACCCAGAACGCCCCTGCGCAGCCCACACCCGCCCCATCCGAAACTGACGAAGTTCAAGCGGCACGTCCAACAGGACCGCTCGCCGTCTATACGGTGCTCGCCGATGCCGCGGCCGCGGATGAAAACATCGTCTATTCTCCAACAAGCGCGGCGCAGGCCTTCGGCCTTGTCCATCTTGGCGCTCGCGGAGAAACAGCGGCCCAGATCGAGCAGACTTTCGCGCTGCCTGCGGGCGCGAAAGGTGATGCTCAGTTGGGGCATCGGCGCACCGCATTGTCGGATCCCGGCGTGGGCGTGAAGCTGCGCATTGCGAACGCGCTGTTCCTGGCCGATAATTACAGGTTGCGAGACCGGTACGTGGCCGATGCCAAGGCAATATATGGTGCCACTACCGATACGGTGAACTTCAAATTACGTCCGGCCGCTGCAGCGCGCACTATCAACGCGTGGGCGGATCGCGAAACCAACGGACTGATACCGCAAGTCGTCACACCGCAATCCATTGTCCGCGACGCGGCAGCCTATCTTGCCAATGCCACCTATTTCGAGGGAGACTGGTCGCGCGCATTCACGCAGGTCGAACGCGCTCCCTTCCTGTTCGGCAACGGGCGCGAAACCACTTTCGACCTGATGAAGGCGGAGGCCGATTACGCGACCGTCATCGATAATGGCTGGCGCGCCGTCCGGATGCCGTATGGCCGCATGCGCCGGTTCGTGATGGACATTATGCTGCCGGAAGAGCGTACGGCAAAGCTGCCGGAACTTGGGGTTGCCCGGATTGCCAAACTCGACAGCCAGCTTACGAAAGCGAAGCCGGCAAGCACACGGTTGTGGTTGCCACGTTTCGAGGCGGATATGGAGCAAGACCTGATTGCGCCATTACGGCGATTGGGCCTGACTTTGCCGTTCGACAGAGCGGCAGCCGACCTGACGGGCATGTCTCACCCTGCTTCGGCCCGGCTTTACATCGAAAAGGCGTTTCAGGTCGCGAAATTGCAGGTTTTCCAAACCGGCACCAAGGCAGCGGCGGCGACCATTGCCGTTGCCGTGCCGGTTTCCGTGCCGCCACCCTTTACAGGCAGGGAATTCCGGGTGGACCAGCCGTTCCTGTTTGCCATTCGCGATACGCAAACAGGCGAAATTCTGTTTTTCGGCCGAATTGCCTCACCCGACCCATATTCCGGCTAGGCTTGTGGCACCTCGTCGGGCGGCTTACTTCCCGGACAAATTCAAGAACAAGATGAACCCGGAGACCGCACGATGGAACAGATCGGCGAACACCTCGAAACGATGCAGCGCCGCGCGCTCGATCCGGCGCATGTCGATGCAATTGCCGCTATTGCCAGGGAACGCAGTTATGACGCGGGCGAAATGGTGGCCGAGGTGGGTCAGCCGATGGACCGGTTCGTCTATGTCATTGAAGGCGAGATAGAAGTGGTGGACCCCTATTCTGGCGAGCGGATGATCGAGTCCAGCCTGGGTCCGACGCAATTCATGGGCGAGCTGGCGTTTCTCAATGCGGGCAGTTTCACCCTGCCGATGCGCGCAGCCAAACCGACCCGGACATACGAGGCCCCGCGCGAGGCGATGCTGGACCTGATGGCCAAAGTCCCCGAACTTTCAGACCATATCATCACGGTCTTTTCCGCCCGTCGCCGCAATCAGTACGAAGCCAATCGCAGCTCCATCAAGCTGATCGGCGCTGACAAGGACGCGGCGGTACGCAAAGTCGCCAGCTTCCTATCGCGCAACCGCATCCCGTTCCAGTCCTTCGACCTCGACGGCAAGGATGAGGAAAGCGCCCAGCTCTGCAAGATTGCGGACCACGAGCCCTCTGTCATCTTCGACAAGGATACGGTGGTCGATGCACCCACGCCGGTGAAGGTGGCCCGGCTGCTGGGGCTGGACCTCGATATCTGCCACGACGAACCTGTCGATCTGCTGATCGTCGGCGGCGGCCCCGCCGGCACGGCGGCGGCGGTCTATGCCGGGTCCGAAGGGCTGAACGCGCTGGTGGTGGAGGATATCGCCATCGGCGGGCAGGCGGGCACGTCCAGCCGGATCGAGAACTACATGGGCTTTCCAACCGGCATTTCGGGGGCAGACCTCGTCTATCGCGGGCAGATACAGGCGCTAAAATTCGGCACTCGGTTTGCCATGCCGCGCCGAGTGACAGGGCTGTCGCGCAGCGAAGATGGCACGTTTTGCATTACCCTGGATCATGACGATCCCGAGGACAGGCTGGAAAGCACGGAGTGCGAATCCTCCAGCTCCGGGCAGCTATGTGCCACCGCCATTCTGGTCGCGACCGGCGTGCAATATCGCAAGCTGCCGATCGACCGGCTTGAGGAATTCGAAGGCAAAGGCATTTTCTACGCCGCCACCGAAATGGAGGCCCGGTATTGCGCCAATCGCGAGGCAGTTATCGTCGGCGGCGGCAATTCCGCAGGGCAAGCCGCGATGTTCTTGTCGCGCGGGGCGAAGCACGTACATATCCTGGTGCGCGGCGACAGCCTGGCGGATTCGATGTCCTCCTATCTGGAAGAACGGCTGGTCGCGGATGAGCGCATAACGATCCATTACAACAGCGAAGTCAGTGCGCTGGACGGCGATGAATGGCTGGATGCGATCGAGGTCGATACGCCGGATGGCAAGGAAACCCTCGAATGCGGGGCGCTGTTTATCATGGTCGGTGCCGCGCCCAATACCGACTGGCTGCAGGGTCATGTCGAGCTCGACGAACGCGGCTTTGTGAAAACGGGCGAGGCGGCGGGGTCAGAGTCGATCTTCGCCACGTCTACCGCCGGTATCTATGCAGTGGGCGACGTCCGCCATGGCTCGGTCAAGCGAGTGGCATCGGCTGTCGGCGAAGGGTCGGTGGTGGTTTCCGCGATCTGGCAATACGTCGCGCAGCATAGCGAAAGCGTGCGCGCGGGCGACCGTTCGCAGGATGGCGAATAAAGCGTCAATTCATGCGCTGCGTGTCCGACGTGTCCGGTTCGCCCAGCTCCGCATACCACCGGGCGTAACGGGTGTTGCGCGCCATGCGGCGGTTTTCATCAGGCGCGCCGTCGTTCCACCAGACGGGGCCGCGCTCACCCAGCGCCTCTTTTGATAATTGAACGGCAGCGCGGGCGGCGCGCATGGCTTCGGCATTGCCGCTGCGCTTGGCATCGCGTACGGCGCGGCGCGCATCCATCAGGGCGTTGACGTGCTGCTGGCGTTCGTCTTCGGTCAGGTTAGGGTTCGCGGCGCGCCACAACCGGCCTCGCACCACGATGTAGCGCCCATCAGGCGTGCGCGGCGGGCCGTCTGCATCGGACATCACGAATGCTCGCCTACGAGGCTATCCGTTGGCCGCAATACGTTCGGGCTTGCTGGCAGGCGAGCGGTCCATATCGTCGAGTTCCACGAAATCGCCCGCCACGAAAGGGCCGCAGCATTGGGCCACGGTGCCGTCGCTGCGCTGGCCCAGTTCCGCGCGCGGCGTCATGGCGAGGTCTTCAGGAGCGAGGATGCGGCCGTCATGCGACAGGATCGCGACCGGACCGATGGGCAGCATATCGCGCCGGTCAACCAGCACCGGATCTTCAGCAATGAAATCCATCCCGTATTTCTGGCCCCACTGCCGCAGCGCTACCATCGTGGGCAACAGGTCGAGCCCCTTCGCCGTCAGACGGTATTCGATGCGGCGGCGGTCGCCCTCGCACGGCTGGCGATCGAGAATGCCGTTGTTAACCAGCCGCCCCAGCCGGTTCGACAGGATATTGCGTGCAATGCCCAACTCGGTCAGGAATTCCTCGAAATGATGGAGCCCGTTGAAACTGGCGCGCAGGATCATGAAGGACCACCGCTCCCCCATCACTTCCAATGCTTGCGGCAGGCCGCATTCGGACAGTTCCGCCAGCGGTTCGCGTACTTGACCCATACCTTGTCTCCTGAGCCGAGCTTACCGTAACGTCATCCAAAGCCGAAACGAAAATTTCACAAGCGTTTACAATAGGCCGCGCGCGACGAGACCGGCCTCGAGCGCATCCGCATCCTTGAACAGATGCGTCTGCCATCCAGCCAGCGCGGCGGCGGTGATGTTGTCCGCGTTGTCATCAATGAAGAACATCCGCTCGCCCGCATGGCCGAACCGGCTTTCGGCGGCACGATAGATGGCGGGATCGGGCTTCGCCAGTTTCTCCCGGCCGGACACAAGGATATCGTCAAAAAGGTCCAGCGTGGGTTCGGTGGGGCGAAACACATCCCAGAACTCCGCGCCGAAATTGGTCAGGGCAAACAGGGGCACACAGCGTTGTTGCAAGCGGCGCACAAGTTCATGCGTGCCCTCCACCGGCCCGGGAATGGTTTCGAGGAAGCGGGCGCGATAGGCGTCGATCTGGTCGGCATAGCGAGGAAACTGGGCCTTGCGTTCCGCGATCATGGGATCGAGCGGACGGCCGGCGTCATGCTGGAAATGCCAGTCCTCTGTGACGACATTAGCAAGGAACCAGTCGAGTTCGCTTGTGTCGGGGATTAGCTTCGCAAACAGGACGCGGAGGTCCCATTGCACCAGAACGCGGCCGACATCGAAGACGACCGCGTCGATGGCTCCTGCAGTATCGGAGCCGTTCGTCATGTGGGGGAGCCGGACATCGCCGCCCGGCTACACCTTAACCCTGGCGTGCCTTGAAGCGGCGGTTCGTCTTGTTGATCACATAGGTGCGACCACGACGACGGATCACGCGGCAATCGCGATGGCGAGCTTTCAGCGACTTCAGGCTGTTGCGAACTTTCATGGGATTTCTCGTTCCGGTAAAATAGTTACGGCAGCGACAGATGGTGCCCGATGCCGGAAAATCAAGGCGCGCCACTATGGTGAAGCAAGCATCGAGTCAAGCGCGGATGGCGGTTCGGGGCGTCTTAAAACGCGTCAGGCGGCCGGTCGTGCGCTACGCCTAACACGGTTCTGCAGGGCCGGCATATCCTCACGCAAAGCGCCCAGCATCCGTTCCCATTGCAGGGCATGAAATACGATCGTGTCGAGATCGGCGTGGGCAGGTTTCCAGCCCAATTCGCGGGTAATCCGGCTATTGTCGGCCACCAGCGAATCGGGATCGCCCGCGCGCCGCGCCTCGTATTTACGCTGAACCACGGTATTGGTCTGCCGGTCGACCGCGTCCAGCACCTCGTTCACCGAAAACCCACGCCCGTAGCCGCAATTCAAAGTCATGGATCGTTCGGGCTGAGCGATCAGTGCCTCCAGCGCCAGCACATGAGCCTGCGCCAGATCGCTGACATGGATGTAATCGCGCACGCCGGTGCCATCGGGTGTATCGAAATCGGTGCCGAACACCGCCACGCCGTAACGCTTGCCCAGCCCTGCCTCGACCGCGACCTTGATGAGATGCGTCGCACCAGCGGTCGATTGTCCGCTGCGCGCATCGGGGTCCGCGCCCGCCACGTTGAAATAGCGCAATGCTGCATAATTCATTGAGGCAACAGATGCAGTATCAGCCAGCATTTGCTCCGTCATCAGCTTGGACCAGCCATAGGGGTTGATCGGCACGGTCGGCGTATCTTCGGTCACTCGCGCAACATCCGGCACGCCATACGTCGCCGCCGTGCTGGAGAAGATCATGTGCCGTACCCCGCCCGCCACGGCGCTGGCGATAAGCTGGCGGCTGCGTACTGTATTGTTGTCGTAATAGGCCAGCGGATCGGCGACCGAATCTGGGACCACGACACTGCCTGCAAAATGTAGGATCGCACCGATGCCAAGCTCGCGGATGATGCGCGCCACCAGTTCCGCATCGGCAATGTCGCCTTCGTAGAACGGTACGCCTGCAGGAACGGCGAAGCGGAACCCCGTTGCCAGATTGTCGATCACCGCAACCGGCCAGCCTGCATCGAGCAGGGCGAGCACGGCGTGACTACCAATATAGCCGGCACCGCCAGTCACCAGCACGGGGCATTTTGTATCCATGCGAAGCGCTATCACCCCAAATGGTAAACAGCCTGTTTATATCTGGCTTCGAGCAGTGCGATCCGGTTCGGCAGCCGATACCGGACACCCTTTGCCCGCCCATGCGTTGAATAGGGGACGAAGGAGATTACCAATGCAGATGAAGCGCCACCTTAAAGCCATCCTTGCCAGCGCCGCCGCGCTCGCCACTCTTTCAGCCTGCGCTACCGTGCCGCGCGCAGGGCCAGCGGAAGTCACTCGCTTCGTAGCGCCTGCCGCTACAGCGCAGCTGGGTCAGGGAACGATCTTTATCGAAACCGCGCCCGGGCTCGGGAATTCGGGTATGGAAATGGCTGCCTACAAGGCCGCCGTAGCGCGTGAACTTGCGGCGCAGGGCTACCGCGAAACCAGCCGCGCCGAAGCGGACCAGGTGGCCCAGGTCAGTCTAGAACGCGTCGTCAACGAACCGCTTACCGGCAGGCGCGGTCCCGTCAGCGTGGGCGTCGGCGGGTCCACCGGCAGCTATGGTTCCGGGGTCGGTGTCGGTGTCGGTATCAATCTGGGTGGCGGCGGGCCGAAAGATGTGGTCACAACGCGCCTCGGCGTGATGATCCGTGACAAGGCTGCCGGGACCTCGCTATGGGAAGGCCGCGCCGGATTTTTCGCCGATACGCGCAACGACCTTGCGCAGCCCGCGCGAAGCGCCGATGCGCTGGCCGACGCATTGTTCGAAGGCTTTCCCGGCCGCGACGGCGAAACGATCGAGGTAGACCTTCCCGAATGACCAATACGACAGACGCTGCGCAGACCGGCGACACAATCCACGTCGACGCCGCTTTCGACAGCGGCAATATCGAAGTTCTATCGGTCAGTGGTGCCACAGCAGTGCTGGCCTTGCGGAAGGATCATGCGTCGGAATTTCGCCAATGGTACCACTTCCGCGTTTCGGGCGCGGCTGGCCGCGAATTGGAACTGAAGATCACCGGACTGGAAGACAGCGCCTATCCCGCAGGTTGGCCGGGTTTCGACAGCTGTGTCTCGGAAGACCGGGAATATTGGGGCCGTGCATCATCCACTTATGACAAGGGCGAACAGAACGGCACGCTCACCATTCGCTACACCCCGGCCAGCGACATTGCATGGTTCTCCTACTTCGCACCCTATTCGATGGACCGGCATCATGATTTGGTGGCGGAAGCTGCTGCAAGCGAAGGCGTTGACTATCGCCGCCTTGGTTCCACGCTGGATGGCCAGCCGCTCGATTGTCTTTCCATGGGCGACGGACCGCTTTGTGTCTGGCTCTATTGCCGCCAGCATCCAGGGGAAAGCATGGCCAGCTGGTGGGCAGAAGGCGCGCTGGAATGCCTGACCGACCCGGCCGATACGGTCGGGCGCGTGTTGCGACAGAAATGCCGTTTCCATATTGTGCCCAATTGCAATCCCGACGGTTCGCAGCGCGGGCATCTTCGCACCAACGCGGCGGGCAGCAATCTAAACCGCGAATGGGAGAACCCCACTGCCGAGGCATCCCCGGAAGTGCTCGCCATTCGTAACGCGATGGACGAAGCCGGGGTCGATTTCGCGATGGACGTCCACGGCGACGAAGCCATTCCTGCGGTGTTTTTGGCAGGGTTCGAAGGCATCCCGTCGATGACCGACGAACTATATGACGGCTTCACAAGCTACCGCGCGATCCTGGAACGGCGCACGCCAGACTTCCAGACCGCGAAAGGCTATCCGGTTTCCAAACCCGGCACGGCCAATCTTTCGATGAGCACCAATCAGGTGGCCGAACGCTACAATGCGGTAGCCATGACCTTGGAAATGCCTTTCAAGGATAATGACGACGCGCCCGATCCCGAACAGGGATGGAGCCCCGAACGCAGCCGCGCGCTGGCAAGAGATTGCCTTGCCGCGTTGCTCGAATGGATCGAAGCGCGCTAGGCAAGTAGGCCCGGTGCAACGGGACGGGGGGAATTCGAATGTCACAAACGTCTTTGGGCGGCCGCACGATCTGGGGCCGTATCCTGGTTGTCGTATTACTGCTTTTCGCGGTGGCGGCACTCGCCTCACAGATCGACGGGGACCTGTGGTATGTCCGCCAGCTCGACATGATGCGCGAACCCACCATGTGGTTGTCGCTTATTCTGGCGATCGTTGCTCTCACAGCTGCGGCAGGTCAACGTATCTGGCTGGCGGTAGGTTTCGTCGCGGTGGCGCTGTTCCAGTTCGTGTCTATTTGGCCTTACACGCGGCTGGCAGGCACCGACGAACCCGAACAGGTCTATGCCGATGCGGATTGCTTCACCGCGCTTTCGCTGAACGTCTATCAGGACAACAAGGATCACCAGGCGGTGCTCGACCTGATTGCCGCGCAGGACCCCGACATCCTGTTGCTGATGGAAACGAACAAGCGTTGGCTGGACGCCATGCAGCCTGCGCTGGCGGGTTACCCGCACGTGCTGTCCGAACCGTTGGAAAACACATACGGCCTGATCTTCGCCAGCCGCATTGCGGTCGACCGGATGCAGACGGTGGATAATACCGAGGCTGAAACGCCCACTCTTTATTCCCTGCTCACCCATTCCAATGGCGGCCGTTTTGAATTTATCGGCCTGCATCCACGCCCGCCACTGCCGGGGCAGGATACCGCCGCGCGTGACAAATCGATCCTGATGGCCGGTATGGACACGCGCCTGCCGGACGTGCTGGTGATGGGCGACTTCAACGACGTGCCATGGTCCCATACGACATCGCAGTTTCGCGAAGGTGGGGGTTATCGCGATCCGCGTGCCGGTCGGGGGAGCTTCCCGACCTTTCCTGCGAACTACGCCTTCATCGGCTGGCCGCTCGACCATGCATTCGCGAAGAACGGTGTGACTATCCGCGATTATTCCGTTCTCAACAATGTCGGGGCCGACCACCTGCCCGTTATGGTGACCGCGTGCGTCCCATCCTCCGCACCAACCGAACCGCTCGGCTCACCGGAAGCAGAGCGCGGCAATGTCTCCAAATCCTCCGATGAAGGGGACGGCAAGGGCACCGGTGTAACCGACGCAGCGGAGCAGGACGCTCCGGAACCGGACGCGACTTCGCCATCACCTGCTGCCGACCGCCCTTCGCAGGACGTGTCCGAACGCTATGATTCGCCGGCTGAGAGGCCTGCTAACACGCCGCTCCCTGACCCGTCAGTCAGCGCGGATGACGAGGCTGTCCGGCCCGAACGCGTGAGGGAGCAAATGCGAGAGCAGTAGGCGCTGAGGCCCATCCGGCGAATCCGTGATTACGGCCGGATCGGAGCTATCTAGCGAAGCCAGTTCGTGTAGAACTTGACGACACCTGCCACACGGCTGGACAGTCTGACACTCGTCCGCGCCCGCAACCGCGACTGCGACCAGCCCACCACGCCTTCCTGAGGCAAGCGCAGCGCCCACCGCAAGCGTTTCGGCGCAAAGCGACAGCCCATAGCTCGCATTCTCGACATTGGCGGCCGTCACGATCTCGCCATCGGAAAAGAGCAGCGCGGCCCCGACCCTGAACCCGGAATAGGGCGCGTAGGCTGTCGCTGCCGATGCACGAGCCGCTGACAGGAGGCTGGCAGGTTCGACACCAAGCGTGCTGCTCATGGCCGCACCACGACCCAACGCAGCGGTTCGTCCGCCGCGTCGCTGCGCAGCGCGGTATTGGCGGTCCATAACAGCCATGGCCGCCCCGCATATTCCGGTTCGAACCGCGTACGCGTCAACCACAGGTTCCGGTCCATCCGGGCGGCAAGACCGTATTGCTCCTCGAAGGCGGGGGACACTTTCAGAATCACGCTTTGCCCCGCATGGTTCTCAATCTGGTTGACCAGCGTCATCACTTCGCTTTCGATCGCCGCATCACTAACCCGTTCCTCGCAGGACGCACCCGTCGTATCGAGCGACAGCACGGGTGGCAGCAAGTCCGCATCGCGCGGCACCATGGTCACGAAGTTTGCAGACTGGCCATCGGCCATCACGCACGGGTCGAACCGGTGCACTGCCCCCACCCGCATCCTGGCAGCGCGGGCCGCTTCGAACCGGTTGGCGAAGCGCGCATTCTGTCCCTCAGCACCATCGCTCGCTTCGAGATAGACGAACTGCGCTCCGAGCGCGCGTGCGGTGCGGAAATTTACCGCTCCGTCGCTATCGCCCACCAACATTCCCTGCTCCGCGAACAAGGCTTCATCGGGCCGCCAGTTCTGGGTGTCCCACCAGAACCAGCCTGCCGCAGCAGTCAAGGCGAGCAGGAGCAGAGCGCCCAGCTTCATCGCCCAACCGGAGCAGGCCGTTTTGCTGGTTCCAACACGCTTGTGGCGGATAGGTTTTCTTGCTGCCATGATGTTCGCGCGCGTCCTGCCGATCAGCCGCGAATATGCAGCACGCAGATGAGCGTGAACAGCCGCCTTGCAGTGGCAAAATCCGTTTCCACCTTGCCCTCCAGCCGCTCCATCAACAGCTCCGCCGCGCGGTTGTGTACGCCGCGCCGCGCCATATCGATGGTTTCGATCTCTGCTGCAGTTGCCTTGCGTATCGCCTGGTAATAGCTGTCACAAATGGCAAAATATTCGCGGATCGGACGGCGGAAGCGGGCCAGCCCGATAATCAGCGTTTCCAGTATGTCGCCATGACCTTCACCGGCCCCGTCACCAGTGCCGGAAGAGCCATCGGCAATCATCATCGCCAGCCGTCCGTCCTGCACTGCCAGTTGCAGCCGGTAAGGCCCGTCATGCCCCGCAGCCGCCGCGCGCACTGGCTTAAACGTGTTCTCCTCGATCAGATCGAAGATTGCGATCCGACGTTCCTGTTCGACATCGGCGTTGCGCCACAGGATCGTCTCCTCGTCGAGGGCGATGTGGGCAATACGCCACGTATCTTTGAAAGGGATTTCCGAACCGGACATGGGCTGCCGCTTGTGCAGGTGCGAAGGGATGCGGGCAAGTCTTTCCACATGGCGTGGATAAATGCTGGCTCCGTCCGTCGCCTTCGGCCCTTGCCCCGGGCGGCGCGACCCCGCATTTAGCGTGGCATGAGCGATTCCGATGTCATCGAACGGCCCGTAGCCGAAACGCCCGACGCGCAGGGCAAGGGCGGCAACACGGATGTACCGGGCCGCGCCCTGCCCTCCAATATCGAGGCGGAAGCCGCGTTTCTGGGTGCGGTGCTGATCGACAACCGCGTGATCGAGGAATTGCCGACCCCGATTCGCCCCGAGCATTTCTTCGAACCCGTCCATCAGCGCGTTTATGAACGCATTCTGGTGCTGCTCGACCGAAATGCGGTGGTTACGCCGGTTACGCTCAAGCCCTATTTCGAGGCCGACGATGCGCTCAAGGCGCTTGGCGGAATTACCTATTTGGCCCGCTTGACGGCCGATGGACAAGGATTGTTGCAGCCACGCGAACTGGCCGAACAGATTTACGACCTCGCATTGCTGCGCGAACTGGTCAGTGTGGGCCGCAACCTTGTGGAAGGCGCGTTCGACACATCCGAAAGCGTGGCGCCGATGGAACAGATCGAACAGGCCGAAGCCAGCCTGTTCCAGGTCGCGGAAGGCGCGGCGTCCGGCACCGAGGCCTCAACCTTCGGCCAGGCGACAACCAAGGCGCTGGGCATGATCGAAATGGCGATCAATTCCGGCGGCAACATCGCCGGCAAAACCACCGGGCTCACCAGTATCAACGACAAGATCGGCGGCCTGCACGATTCCGACCTCATCATCCTGGCGGGGCGCCCGGGCATGGGGAAGACCTCGCTTGCCACCAACATCGCCTATAACTGCGCCTCCCGCCTGCTGCGCGACAAGCGAGACGGTATCGCTGAAGCGGAATCGGTGGGGGCCGGGACGGCGTTTTTCAGCCTGGAAATGAGCGCCGACCAGCTTGCCACGCGTATCCTATCTGAACAGGCCGGCATTTCGGGTGAGGCACTGCGGATGGGCAAGATCAGCCGCGACGATTTCCAGAAACTGAGCTTTGCCAGCCAGGAACTGGCCGAATTGCCGCTATATATCGACGATACCCCCGCGCTTACCATCGGTGCGTTGCGCACCCGCGCCCGGCGGCTGAAGCGCAAGCATGATATCGGCCTGATTGTGGTCGATTACCTACAATTGTTGCAAGGGTCCGGCCGCGCGAACGACAACCGCGTAAACGAAATCTCGGAGATTTCGCGCGGGCTAAAAACGCTGGCGAAGGAGCTGGAACTGCCGGTCATCGCGCTTTCTCAGCTAAGCCGTGCGGTAGAGCAGCGCGAAGACAAGCGCCCGATGTTGTCGGATTTGCGCGAGTCCGGCTCTATCGAACAGGACGCGGATATGGTCTGGTTCGTCTTCCGCGAGGATTACTACATTGCCAGCCGCGAACCTAAGGTCCCGCAAAGCGACGACGACATGGCCACGCACGAGGCGCACGCGACCTGGCAGGCGGAAATGGAGCGGGTCTATGGCCTCGCCGAACTGATCGTGGCCAAACAGCGCCATGGTTCCACCGGCAAGGTGCGGATGCGGTTCGAGCCCAAAATTACGAAGTTCAGCGACTTGGCAGACGACGAACGACAGGCTTACGACTGACGTATCACAGACCCAGGTTCAGCCGCCGGCTGATGTTGTAATCCAACCCTGAAACGAGCAGCCAGCCGAGGTTCCAGCGCACCCTGTTCCACAATGTGGCGCGGCGGCGGTGGCGTTCGGGTGTAATCTCGCGTGACGCGGCAATGTGGTCCGAAACGAATTCGCGCATCCGCCTCGCCAGCGCGGGATCGTCCAGCCGCAGCATGATTTCCAGATTGAGATAGAGGCTTCGCATGTCGAAATTGGCGCTGCCGAGATACACCGCATTGTCCACCACCACGAGCTTGGTATGCAGTTTGCACGGTTCGAATTCCCAGATCTTCGCGCCTTCGCTCAGGAGATAGTGATAAAGCGACCGGGTCGCACCCAACGTAGCGTTGTTGTCGGACTTCCCGGCCATCAGCAGCCGCACCTCGCCACGCCGGGCAATCGCGCCGATGCGCTTCATGAACTTTTTTGGCGGGCTGAAATAGGCCATGAACAGGTCGAGCCTGCTCGCCCGGTCGAAATCGTCCCGGACGCGCTGCGCCCATGTGCTCAGGCCTCTTGTCGGACCTCCAACCAGCCAGCTGGCCTTGTTATCGGTTCCGCCGGTCCACACCCAGTCATCCGCCGTATCGCGGATTTCGCTGAAATGACCTTCACCGTCATCGGTCCAGTCGTGCAATTTGGCGAACCATTTGACCAGACCTTCGACAGCCGTCCCTTCCAGATGCACGCCGATGTCGTTCCAGCCATTCTTGTTTGGCGGGTTGAAGTAATCGTCCTCGATATTGAAGCCACCGAACATGGCGCGACTGTCGTCCGCGATCGCCATTTTCTGATGGTTGCGGATCAGATAGCGGTGGGTCCATTTGGAACTGAAGCTGAAATGTCGTCCGCCTGCATCGGTATAGGGGGCAAAGAATTCGTCGGTTGCCGGCGATCCGAACCGGTCGGTTATCAGCACACAATTGACACCGCGCGCAGCAGCCGCGACCAGCTCGTCGCGCAAAGCGGTGCTGACTTCATCCTCCGCAAAAATATAGAAACATAGCTTGAGCGAGGTTTGGGCATTGCGGACCAGCTCAATCAGCGCATTGCGCCGATCCTCGCCTGCCGGATAGAAACGCAGCGATTGTCCTTGAGATTCAAAATCGAACGGTTCTGGATCGCGGTAATCGTTCGCTGTTGCCGCGGCCTCGCCTTCGGTCGTTTCAAGTGTCCCCATGGGGTGACCTTTTGGCGGCGGTGGCCGAACTGCGCAAGTCGCTGGGAACGCGGCCGGAGACACGCCCGCAAACATAGCGGAAAATCTTGACTTTTGGCGGCACGGGCCGTAATGGCCGCCTTCACGTTCTCCTTATCAAACCTGCATTTTACGGAGTGCCCTTATGGCGCGCGTTACCGTCGAAGATTGTGTCGACAAGATTCCCAACCGTTTCGACCTCGTTTTGCTTGCGGCCCAACGGGCACGCGAGATTTCTGGTGGTGCCGAACTCAACGTGGACCGGGACCGGGACAAGAACCCCGTCGTGGCGCTGCGTGAAATCGCGGAACAGACGTTGAAGCCCAAGGAACTGATGGAATCGGTGGTCACTGGCCTGCAGAAGATCCTGCCCGACGATGATGACGATATCGATGAAATCGGTTCGCTGAGCCAGTCGGCAGAAGCCTTGCGGATTACTGCGTCGGCCCCGACCCGCTCCACCAGCGTGGGTGCCGATTACGACGGCTGAGGCAGCTTCACGGTAGCTATGAAAAAGGGCCGCTCCGTTCACCGGAAGCGGCCCTTTTCGTATCTATGGCAAAGTCGGCGTTATTTGCTGCGGCCGGTTTCTTCCTGCAGCGCGTCGATAGTCTTGGACGCTTCAGCCTTGGTAAGATCGGTATCGAACGCTTCCGGCTCGTCCGCTTCTTCGCTCAGCGTCTTGAGGTAACTTGCCTGTGCGCCGGTCATCTTCTCGTCGCCTGTGGTCCAATTGTCCGGATCCTTTACCGCGTTAGAGGTCGGCTCGGACTTGGGATGTTCGTTCGGGGTCGTGGCAGTCATGTGAATTCTCCTTTGCCCAATCAACACACTTGTTCTTCTAATGTTCCAGCTGCATGTGTAATTTTGATCTTGCCGTCAGCCATCTCGACCGACGGCTTTGCCTTCGCTACAATCTTCCGCGAAGGGCGGATTGCATGAACGGGTTCTTCGGATGAGCGATCTTGGGGAAGCAGCCGGGGCCATGGCAACCGGAGGGTTGGTCGCACGTGCGGTCGAGCCCGCAGCGGGCGGAACGGCGCAGGGCGCGGACGGTGACACGGTAACCGTCGGTCATACCGGTGAAGCGGCCTGCCTCAATTGCCGCACACCGCTAGCTGGCGCGCATTGCCACCATTGCGGCCAGAAGGCGCATTTGCATCGGACCCTTGGCGCATTCTTCCATGATCTGGTCCATGGCGTGCTACATTTTGAAGGCAAGTTGTGGCGCACACTCCCAGTATTGGCCTGGCAACCGGGGAAGCTGACGCGCAATTACATCGACGGACAGCGCGCGCGGTACATCTCGCCCATCGCGCTGTTCCTGTTCACCATCTTCATCACCTTCGCGCTGATTAGCCTGTTTGGTGGCGTTGGAAACTTCGACAACGGTCCTGATATCGCCACCGAACCCGAAGTCATCGAAACGGTGGCCGAGATCGATCGACGGGTGGCGAGCAAACAGGAAACCTTAACCGATCCCGACATCAGCGAAGGCTATGCTGCCGAACTTCGGGAGGAAATAGCAACGCTGAAGGAGGAGCGCGTCTTTTTCGCCAAGCTCGCAGGCATGTACGAAACAGGCGAAATACCGCAGGATGAAGAATTGGTGGTGGCGGACAGCACGCCCGGAAATATCGTGGATTCGATCAACGATGCCTGGAAGAAGGCCAAGGAAAACCCCGATCTGCTCGTCTACAAACTGCAGACCAATTCATACAAGCTGAGCTGGCTGCTGATACCGCTCAGCCTGCCGTTCATATGGTTGCTGTTCCCCTTCAGCCGCAAGTTCCGGATGTACGATCACACGGTGTTTGTGACCTACTCGATCGCTTTCATGACCTTTCTGGCGATTATCATGACCGCGCTTGGCGCGACCGGTTGGGGACCTTTGGTGCTGCTACCCATGCTGTATGCACCGTTTCACCTGTATCGCCAGTTGAAGGGCACATACGGTTTGAGCCGGTGGGGCGCGACCTGGCGGATGCTGGTGCTGTCCGTCTTTATCTGGATCGTCATCAGTCTGTTCATAACGATCATGACGGTGCTGGTCGTCAGCTGATTAGCTGCAAGGGTACTCCGTCACCAGCACCTCTCTCCAAGCTTTCTTCAGCGTCATCGTTTTGCGTCGGCTTTCGGGTATGGCGCCGAGGCGGCTGATGATGAAAGGGACATCGATACCCTTTTTCCGGGCGGCAGCCGGGACGCAGTAAAGCGGCTTGCCCGCTTTGGTAGCGACCTCGTTGGCAGCCTTCACAGTCTCGGCTGCGTCCTTGATCTGCGCCATGCGGGGTTTGGTCCGTTTGTCGAACATGGCGCGCATGCCCTTTGCATTCAATTCCTTGGCGTCGCGGTAAAATTCGTCCGCGTTCGCATCGCCTGGCGCAGCGGTAAGCGGAGCGGCAAGCAGCGCAGTGCCTGCGGCGATAACCAGAAAATTGAACCGTTTACGCACGGAATTGCCCTCCCCTAAATGACCGCCTGTCACCTAGCCGGCGGCGATGAACGCACACTGACGACACTTCGCACGCTAATCACAGACAAACGAACGGGGCGCGTTCCAGCTGGAACGCGCCCCGCAAAATCGTCTTGCGACCTTTTAATGCGAACCCGTCAGGCCCCAGCCGGCGCACCTTCGTCGGAGCCGCCGAACCGTTTGCCCGCCTTTGGAATAGACGACCCGCCCACCGGACGCGCTACGGGTCCGCTCGGTTCATCGGGGCGTTCCAGCTTGCCGGTTTCCATCAGCTCGTCGATTTCCTTGCCGGTCAGCGTTTCATATTCCAGCATGGCCAGCGCGAGCACGTGGAGCTTGTCTTCCTGCCCTTGCAACACGTCGGTTGCCCGCTTGTGCGCGTCGTCGACCAACTTGCGAATTTCGCTGTCGATCAGCTTGTTCGTTTCTGCCGAGCCCATCGTGCGGCTGGTTTGACCCATGCCGAGATAGCCTTCCTGCTGCTCTTCATATTGCAGCGGGCCAAGCTTGTCCGACATGCCCCATTTGGTAACCATGTTGCGCGCCAGATTGGTGGCATACTGAATATCGGACGATGCGCCCGAACTCACCTTGTCATGGCCGAAGATGATTTCTTCCGCCACGCGGCCGCCCATCGCCACGGCAAGGTTCGCGTGCATCTTGTCGCGGTGGTAGGAGTAATTGTCCCGTTCCGGCAGGCGCATCACCATGCCCAGCGCACGTCCGCGCGGGATGATGGTAGCCTTATGGATAGGGTCCGACGCCTCTTCGTTCAGCGAGACGAGCGCATGGCCTGCCTCGTGATAAGCGGTCATCTTCTTCTCGTCGTCGGTCATGACCATCGAACGGCGTTCGCTGCCCATCATCACCTTGTCCTTGGCGTCCTCGAACTCGCGCATGGCGACCAACCGCTTGTTACGACGGGCGGCAAGCAGCGCCGCCTCGTTCACCAGATTGGCGAGATCGGCGCCGGAGAAGCCGGGCGTACCACGCGCGATGGTGCGCGGGTTAACGTCGGGCGCGAGCGGCACCTTCTTCATGTGCACGTCGAGGATCTTCTCGCGCCCCTCGATATCAGGGATCGGCACAACGACCTGACGGTCGAAGCGGCCGGGACGCAGCAGGGCCGGGTCCAACACGTCGGGACGGTTGGTGGCCGCGATGATGATGATGCCTTCATTGGCCTCGAACCCGTCCATCTCGACCAGCAGCTGGTTCAGCGTCTGCTCGCGCTCGTCGTTCGAATTGCCAAGACCGCCACCGCGCGAACGGCCGACCGCGTCGATCTCGTCGATGAAGACGATGCACGGCGCGTTCTTCTTGGCCTGCTCGAACATGTCGCGCACGCGGCTTGCACCTACGCCGACGAACATTTCAACGAAGTCCGAACCGGAAATGGTGAAAAACGGCACACCGGCCTCGCCTGCGATTGCGCGGGCCAGCAGTGTCTTACCGGTACCGGGAGAACCGACCAGCAATGCGCCTTTGGGAATCTGTCCGCCGAGCTTGGAAAACCGCGACGGGTCTTTCAGAAATTCGACGATTTCCTCAAGTTCTTCGCGCGCCTCGTCGATGCCAGCGACATCGGCAAAAGTGACCTTGCCTTGCTTTTCAGTGAGCATCTTGGCCTTGGACTTGCCGAAGCCCATCGCGCCGCCCGCGCCGCCGCCTTTTTGCACCTGACGCAATGCGAAAAACGCAATACCGAGGATCAGCAGGAATGGCAGGGTCTGCAGGAGAATAGCGCCGAACAGGCTCATTTCCTCTCGCGGAGCGCCGGAATAGGTCACGCTGTTCTGCTCAAGCAGCCCGGTCAATTCGGTATCGCTGGCGACCGGCACGGTGACGAAGGGTTCCTTGTCCTTCAGCACACCGGTGATGCGGTCTGGCGCGATCTGCACTTCTTCCACCTGGCCAGCCGCAACCTTGTCGCGGAAATCGGAATAGCGGATGGTGTTGCCCGCCTGCTGCTGCCCGCCATTGAACAGCGAAACCGCCAGCATAAGGGCGACGAAAATACCGCCCCATACCATCATGCTTTTAATCCAGGGGTTTGGGCCGCCCTGTCCGGGTTCGTTCGAATCGTTCTGGTCGTTCATGTCAGCAGGAACCTTTCACCCTGCCAATGTAGGATACCCCCTCTGAATGACAAGCTAACGCGCCGATGCGAAAGAGCGCGTCGACAGGGCGGCGAAGGTGTCCCCCTCGCCGCCCTGTTTGGCAGTCTGCCAAAGGAACTCCGCTAGACCGCAGGCCGCCGCGCATACCAGCCAAAGCCGGCGATGATGGCGTAACAGATTGCCGGTATCGCCATGGCCAGATAGAGGCTGCCCGAAACATCGGCCAGCATCCCCGTCAGCAGCGGGATGACCGCGCCGCCGAAGATGGCGACATTGATGATGCCAGATCCATCCGCCGCACGGCTTCCCAGCTTCTCGCAGGCGAGGCTGAAGATGGTCGGGAACATGATTGAATTCATCAGACCAATGGCCAGCAGACTGTAACCCGAAAGCTCACCTGTCGTGTTGGTGGACACCAGAAGCAGCGTAATCGCCCCGATGGCAACGAAAGCCAGCAGCTTGCCCGGGCTGACCACGCGCAGCAGGCCCGAACCAATGAAGCGGCCAATCATCGCGCCACCCCAATACAGACCAATCAACGGGCCTGCACGTGCTTCGGTCAGGCCCATCACACCGGGCTGCATTAGATAGTTCACAATGATCGAACCGATCGACACTTCCGCGCCAACATACAGGAAGATGCACAACGCCCCGTAGCCGAAGCGGGGACGTTTCAGGAGGTCCGCACCACCCAGTCCCGTGCTGGGTTCATGCCGCTCCCCCTTCAGCTTGTTGCGGAACATCCATACCACTGTCGCCACGATGGCAAGCATGATGGCGATGCCGATGTAACCTGTCACAATCGCCTGGCTGCCAGCCGTGCGATAGGCGTCCAGCTCGGCACCAGACAGATCTTCCGCCTTCAGACTGGCAATGCTGCCAAGGATCAGAATTGATCCTGCAATCGGGAAAATGGTGGTGCCAAACGAGTTGAATGCCTGCGCGAAGGTGAGCCGGCTATGGGCCGTTTGCGCCGGGCCGAGCAGCGA
Organism: Alteripontixanthobacter maritimus; assembly: GCF_003340475.1. NCBI lineage: Bacteria > Pseudomonadati > Pseudomonadota > Alphaproteobacteria > Sphingomonadales > Erythrobacteraceae > Alteripontixanthobacter > Alteripontixanthobacter maritimus. Next base: position 2,045,008 of record NZ_QBKA01000002.1, read on the forward strand.
AATTAGCGGGTTCGCCACGACCTGCACCAGCACCACACCGCTAGCGAGTACGAACAGGGCAAACAGGAACAAGGCATAGGTTGCGGTCTGGCTGGCCGGAATGAACAGCAGGCAGCCGACCATCATTACCAGCAGGCCGGTCACCGCGCCGCGCATATACCCGATTTTCTTCACCAGCTTCGCGCCCGGAATGCCAATCACCAGATAGGCGGTGAAGAAGCAGAACTGGACCAGCATCGCCTGCGTGAAGTTGAGCGTGAAAAGCTCCTTCAGCTTCGGAATGATGACATCGTTGAGCGAGGTGATTCCGCCAAAGATGAAGAACAGCGCGAAGACGAACCCCTGCAGCCCCGGCGCGTTTATGCCGCTGCCTTCCTGCTCTATGGGTAGCGGGTCTGTGCTCGACGATACCTCGGGTGCCAGCGCCATGAATTATCCTCCCAAATAACTTCTTTTATTTTTAAGTTCGCGTCAGAACGGTCCGTTGCAGCCAGCCGCGGGTGGTTGGCTCACGATCCGCGCGCTGGCGAGCTCCAGCACCAACGGGGTGGACGATTCCAGCATGATCCGGTCGAGGCCGGAATCGCTTTGCGTACCTGTATCGAAGCAGCGGAGCGGCACCGAGATGGTCCGGAACCCCTTCTGCGCTGCAAGTGCCAACGTCGGTGCAAGGTCGATCCCGGTGGCCCCTTCGCGCCCGCTTTTCAGAATGACCGCGCCTTCCGGGCGGGCATCCAGCTTGACCAGCATCTCCAGCGCCTGATCCGCCGTGTCCTCGACCCCTGCGAAATCGAGCTGCAGGGTTGCAGGGCCCGTCCATGTAAGACGCCGCGCATCTTCCTGCGCGGTCCGGTCGAAACCTGCCGCAACGAAATTCCCGCCCCCGCTGCTACCGACGAGGTTGACCAGCGCGCTGGTCACTCCGCCGTCGATGACGGTCGCGGTGGCGAGTTGGTCGAGGCCGCGGTCGAACAAACGCACTTCACCGGCAGCGCCTGCGACCGCGTCGCTGCACGTATCAGGCAAAGTACCGACTTGCGGTACATTGGCGTAGGTGTAGCCGGTGCCCAGCGGGAACAGCGGCGTACCGCGTCCGCCGCAACTGTTGGGCCAAGGGAACGATAGCCTGCCGGTAAAGCCGCGCGGTGTTTTCCCATCACGCCTCGCGATCAGCACGTCGGCAATACCGTTGGCCTGCGTGCCCGGCAGCCATGCGGCCACAAAAGCATCGGATGCGTTCATTTCGGGATTGGTGAACATCGGACGGCCCGACAGGAACACCGATACGGTCGGCACACCCTTGGCCCGGATGGCTTCAAGCGATGCAAGATCGGTTGCGCTGGCGGGCTGGTAATCCAGCGTCGCCACATCGCCCTGAAATTCTGCATAAGGCGTTTCGCCATACACCACGATGGCCACATCGGGTTTCTGCTTGAAAGACCCGTCCTCGCTCAGCACAGCCGTACCGCCTGCGGCACCGGTGGCGGCGTCCAGCGCCTGCCAGATGGTCTGGCCATTGGTGAAGTCTTCGGACGTGACATCCGCGCCCTGCCAGCTTACCGTCCAGCCGCCCGATTGCATGGCCATGCTGTTTGCACCCGGCCCGGTCACCATGACGCGCGCGCCGGGCTTGATCGGCAAAACGGAACCGTTGTTCTTTAAGAGGACGAGCGATTTCGCCACCGCCTCGCGTGCAAGGTCGAGATGTTCCTGTTTGCCGACGGTTGCATAGGGTGCCGTGTCGCGCATCGGGTTGTCGAGCAGGCCAATCTTGGCCTTCACCCGTAGGATCCGTCGCACCGCATCATCCAGCCGCGCCACCGGGATCGTGCCGTTTTGCGCCTGTTCCAGCGTGTTGGCATACAGGTCTTTCCAGCTGTCGGGCGCCATGAACATGTCGAGCCCGGCATTGATGGCCTGCGCGCAATCCGTCGCCTCGCAGCCGCGCACCTGCCCGTGGCCGTTCCAGTCACCCACCAAGAACCCGTCGAAGCCCATGCGATCTTTCAGAACGTCGGTCAGCAGGGTCTTGTTGCCGTGATGCTTGACCCCGTTCCAGCTGGAAAAACTGGCCATCGCTGTCAGTACCCCGGCCTCGATCGCAGGCGGATAACCGGCATTATGGATGCGGACGAGTTCCGCCTCGTCCATTTGCGCGTCGCCCTGATCCTTCCCGCCAGCGGTCCCGCCATCGGCGAGGAAGTGCTTCGCGGTGGCAGCGACCTTGTTTGCGGGCAACATGGCGCGGCTTTCGATCTGACCCTGCAACCCTTCGACCATAGCGGCGGAATAGGCCGCGACTATGGCTGGATCGGAACTGTACCCCTCATACGCCCGGCCCCAGCGCAAATCCTGCGGCACGGCCAGCGTCGGCGCGAAGGTCCACTCGATGCCGCTGGCGGCCACTTCCGCAGCCGTTGCGGCGCCGATGCGGCGGATCATGTCGGTATCGCGCGCGGCGCCAAGGCCGATATTATGCGGGAAGATCGTAGCGTTCGGAATGTTGTTGTGGCCGTGCACGGCATCGATCCCGAAGATCAGCGGAACCGGCGTTCCGCCGCCATCGTAGGACAGGCCGGCTGCGCGGAATTCGCGCACCATCCGGTCCCAATCAGCTGCGCTCCCGCGTTCGTCGCCATAAGGTCCGCTGTTGCCGCCAGCCAGTAGCGAGCCGAGCGGAAAGGTCTTGAGGTCTGCTGGCGAGATCGAGCCGATGTCGGCTTGGATCAGCTGGCCGACCTTCTGTTCCAGCGTTAGGCCGGCAATGATACCGGTAATGCGCGCTTCGGTCGCCGTGTCGGTCAGCGCATCGGGACTGTCCGCATTGGGCCAGTTACCGGGATTGGCCCGGGCTCGTTCAGGCGTAACCATCGTAACGACAGCATCGGCCCGCGCCGTCGTTGCGGCTGCATCGGCGGCGTCCATCGCCGGGTTCGACATCGTGGCACAGCCCGCCAATCCGATCGCCGAAACGCAGGTGCCCATACCTGCCAGAACGTTTCTGCCGAATACCCGCTTCATAATCCGCCGCCCATCGCTTGTTAACGTTATCAAACGTGTGTGACGCACCCAACGAAGCTTTGCAACCCGCTTCTGGCGCACGGTGTGGGTTACGCTTGTTCTGGTGCGACCTGGACAGGTGCATAGGGTGCCGGAGCAACTCGCGGCGCGGTTGCCAATAGCAGCGCCGCAGCACCACACAGCATGGCCAGCAACGCCAGCAATCCGCTGAAGCCGAACAGCGGCACGAGGGTTAGCACCAGCCACGGCATCACCAGCGACGGGCCGGAATTCGTGAGATTGAAAACACCCATATCGCGCCCTCGGCGGGCCGGATCGGGTAACACCCGAAGGGTCTGGCTGGTATGGAGCGACAGGAACGCTGCCGCCGGCACGCCGAACAGGACATAGCTTGCGATGGCCTGCGCCGGGCTTTGCGCCAACGCCATTAAGGCAAGGCCGGCTGCAGCGACAAGCGCGCACACAGCCAGCGGCAGGATCGGCCGATCGCGCCGGTCGATCCAGCGTCCTGTAAAAAGCGCCAACGGTACCGCTACGATCAGCACAGCCGACAATACCTGCGCCGTGCCCCGCTCGTCGAGGGATGGATCGATGGAGGCGAACCACAGCAACGCGTATGCAAACAAGGCCGCTTCGCAAATCTGGACCAGCAACCGCGCCAGCCACATCCGCACCACGATCTGCTTGCGCTGCGGAGGAACCGCAGACCGTGCACCGCGCACAGCATGCGGTTCGAGAGCGGCTATGTGTTTCGGTCTCCCGAAAAGCAGTACCGGCATTACGCAGCCCGCCACCATCAGGGCCACGGCGATAAGCCGGGCGCCGAAGCCGTCCAGCACTGCTGCAAATCCGCTGAAAGTCACAATGGCACCCGACAGCGCGCCCAGTGCCGGTGCCACCGACAGCAATCCCCCCAGCAACCCCTTCTGCCGGTCCGGAACGCAATCGCCGGCCCATGCAAACAGGGGCCCCAACATCATGTTAAGGGCGATCTGCCAGCAACAAATCAATATCAGGAGCTGCATGAATCCGGTCGCATAGGGCATCGCGACCAGAAGCCCGCCAGAAAGGACCAGCCCGGCCCAGATATAGCCGCGCCGGCCGCCTGTAAGATCGCTCGCCCAGCCAAATGCGATATTGGCAATGCTGGCGCAAATCGCACCGGCAAAGGTCAGGTAGGCGATCCAGCTGACTCCCGCATCGCTTGCAAGGTCCATTATCCGGCCCGGCAAAAGTAGGGTGAGGAGCGGCGCGTAAGCAATCGAACCGCCGGCCACGGCCAGCGCGTAAAGTAGCAAGAAGCGCGTGCGCTGCCGACCCCTATGACCAGCCTCAGCGGTCATAATGGCCCGTCGAACCGCACCCGTTCTGCATCACGTCCCGCTCTTGCGCCTGGTGGTGGCACTGGCCGGTGGCGCGGTAGAGGCGCGCAGCACCAATTTCGAAGGAATATCGATTGGGCTGTCCGGCCTCTTCGCGCCCCGCTTCGCCGCGATGATCAGTTCCACTGCACGGCTGGTGGTTTCCGCCACAGGTTGATCGATCGCTGTCAGGGGGGGGTTGGCCAGTGCTGCAATAGGCGTGTTATCGAAACTGATAACGGACAGATCGCCTGGCACGGCCAGCTCGCGTTCCTGTGCGACTTCCAGCACCGAGATTGCCATGTGATCGTTGCTGGCCAGGATAGCGGTCGGCGGGTCGGCCAGATCGAGCAGCTGCAACGCCGCGATCCGGCCCGAAGCGGGGCTGAAATCACCCTGCGCGCTAAGTCCTTCAGCCGATAATTCAGCCTCGTCCATTGCGGACCGCCAGCCATTCTCGCGCCAACGGGACAGCACGTAATCGTCCGGCCCCTTTATAAAACCGATGCGCTCGTGCCCCAGGTCTATCAGATGCTGAGTGGCGTTACTGGACGCCTGCGTATCCCCCATGATGAGCGGGATGCCGCCTGCCGAACCCCCTTCTCCGCCGGACGATCCGATCTGCGCGAATGGAATGCCGTATTCGTCCAGCAGGCCGACGATCAGCGGATTGTCGGAATGCGGCGGGGTGAGGATCACGCCATCCGGCTGCAGCGCGGCAATGGCAGCCTTGAGTTCGCGCTCGACATGATCGTTATGCGTATCGACCAGTTCGAAAATCATGCGGTAGCCATGTTCGGCACACTTTAGCATTCCGCCCAGCAGCATCTGGTCGACCCAGTCGCTGCCCTGCCGGGATTGCCATTCGGCAATGGTGCGCTCGCGGTCGTTCAGGGCCAGGATCAGGTATGAACGCGATCCGCTCATCCGCTGCGCTGCAATGGAAGGATGATAGCCCAGCCGGTCGATGGATTCCTGCACGCGCGCCTGCATTTCAGGGCGGACGTTGGGTTCCTTGTTGATAACGCGGCTGACGGTCTGCATCGACACGCCCGCATCGGCCGCCACGTGCTTGATCGTTACCGCCTGCCTGCGCCGCGCCATGGTTTCAGTTGCCTTCGTCCCGGGCGCAGGCGGCCCCAGTTGCGGGATCGGCGGCGCATTGCCAGACGCGCACATAGTCGATCGCGAAACGTTTGGGAAAGCCTTCTGGCGAAACACCTTTCAACCCGCGTTCTTCGGGCAGGCCCCCACCGATCGCGAGGTTGAGGATCAGGTGAAAATCCTGGTCGAACGGCGCGTTTGGCGCGTCGGTCGCCGTGGTTGACCAATCCGCAGCGGTCTTGCTGGCGAACGATACGCCGTCCACCGCCCACAGAAAGTGCCCCTCCCGCCAGATTACCGTGTAGGTGTGAAACTCGTCGATGGATCCAGCCAGCGGAGCTTCGGTGCTGTCGAGCAGATTATCAGGCCATGCGCCGCCGAAATGCAGCGTGCCCAGCACGGTATTTTCCTTTCCGCCCGGACATTTTGCGCAAGGAACGCCCCAATTGACCGCTTCCATGATGTCGATCTCGCCCGACATCGCCCAACTGCCATAGACATTGTCTTCAGGCAGCATCCAGATGGCGGGCCATGTGCCCTGCCCCTGCGGCAGCTTGGCGCGCACGTCGATCCGACCATATTTCCAGGCAGCCTTGCCCTTGGTGACCATCCGGGCAGAACTGTATGGCTGCGTCCGAGTTGCGATTTTCTTAGCCGCGGTGTCCTGCAGGTATGGCGGGAAGGCCGGGCCTGTCGTATCGCCCTTACGAGCCACGATGTTGAGGATACCATCCGCCACGAATGCGTTGCGCGCATCATCGGTATAGCACTGGCGTTCGTCATTACCGCCGCCCCAACAATCCACGTCGAAACTCCATTTGGCAGCATTGATCGCGGTCCCGTCGAACTCGTCCGACCAAACCAGTGTCCAGCCATCCTGCGGCGGCATGGCGATTGCGGCAGGCAACTCGGGTTGCGGTGCGGCGGAGATGGCGGTCTCACCACCGTTACCCCCCCTGCCCACGCCGCATCCCGTGGTCATCGCAGCCAGCGTTACTGTTGCGAATATCGTTTTTGCAAAACGCATCGGTTCACCTCCCGGGTGCGGCCATCCTTGGCGCGCTTGTCAGTTCAACGAAAACAGGCCCCTGCACGGCCTTACCATGCAGGGGCCCGCCCGCTTGTTCAAACTGCGAAGCCGACCTTAGTAGGTGAACCGCGCGATGAAAGTGTAGCGGCGGTCGTTTCGGAAGGCAGAACGGGTAATTCGGTTGCCGTCAAAGTCGACCAGCTGCGATGTCTCAGTCACTTCATCCAGCAGGTTCACACCCTGTACGCCAATTTTCAACTGATCGGTAATATCGTAGAAAATTGATGCGTCCAGCTGGCCCGTATCCTCGCCGAAAATGGGCGAGAACGGGAAGATCACATCACGCGGCGTCTGCAGGAATTCGGACCGCCAATTATAGGCGGCACGGGCCGACAGGGGGCCAGCTTCGTAGAACACGACCGCGTTCACCGTATGTTTGGACACGCCCGCCAAAGGCAGACCGTCCGAAAGACCCCCGAGGTTGCCAGCCAGATCCGGATTCTCAAAGTCGGAAGCGTCGACATAAGTATATGTCAACTGCGACCCCAATCCCGAAAACACCCCAGGCAGGAAGTCATAGGTCTGCTGGTAGGCTACCTCCACTCCCTTCAGCAAACCGCCCAGGTCGCCGGTCGGGACGTCGAACCGAACGTCTGTGACATCGCCTTCCGGCGAGGTAACGCTGCGGATTTCCGAACCGGCCGAGACGATCTGTTCCAGATCTTTCAGGAAGCCGCTGACTGTAAGCGAGCCGACCCTGGCAAAGTACCATTCGAAAGACAGGTCGTAATTCCAGCTTTCGGTTGCCGTCAGCTGACGGTTGCCCGTTTGAATACGGAACAACGGTCCTGTTTCCAGGATATTGGCCTGCCGCAGATCGCCGGTATTATCAATCAGCGTCCCGCCTGCGCGGTACAGCGCCAGGTCCGGCCGCGTGATGTTCTTCGACACCGCGCCGCGAATGATTTTGCCGCCTCCGAAATCGAACTTGATGTTAAAACTGGGCAACCAGGCATCGAACTTGAAGTCCGCATCGTCGTTCAATTCACCATCGCCGACGATCGAGCCGAATTCGGCCTGCCGTGCAGGCGACAATTCGCAGAATCCGGGGATATTGATGTTCCCGCCATTCGTATCGAAACCGGCGCAGGTTGCAGCGAAGTCAATATTGCCCGCACTATCGAGAGTGAAGCCGGTAAGGCTTGGAAACTCGATCAATCCGCCGGCTTCGACACTGGTCTCGACATAGCGCAGGCCGAAATTGCCGTTCACTGTAATATCGCCGCCGAAGATCGCATCGCCGTTGAAATCGATCCGAGCGTAATACGCCTCGGTACTTTCATCGACATCGGAAATTTCGCCCGGCAGGAAAACCGTACCGGGTACCAACCCGCTGCGATTGTAGATCGGGCCGTAAGGCGCGAAATCGGCAAAGTCGCCAACCCGGCGAATATCTTCCACCTGATCCACGATTTCACGGTTGAGGTAGTCACCGACCAGATCGTCGCCGCCGAAGAAGATGCCCGCGCCGCCGGGAATTGGCAACGGCACCTTGCCACGCTGGAAGTTGTCGAACGGCGTGCGCACCTGGCTGTATGGCACTTCACCTGCCAAGGCCGGATTGCCAGTCCATGGAATCGATAGATTACCCCAGTTGGAGAAGTTGGAGGAGCGCGTCACGCGATTGCGATCAGCCCAGCGTGCGCCGAACCGGATACGCTCAAGCGGACCCATGTCGAGATCGTATTCCGCATCGACACGGTAGGAGTCGAGCGAACCTTCGTTCCGCACCTGGTTATCGATTGCGAACCAGTAAAAGGACTGGTCGAAGTCCTGAAAGTAGTTGGCGCCGGCACCTTGAGGGGCGAGGAACTGTACCGACGGCGTATTCCCGGTAAGGTCGATATCGATGTTCGATCCCTTGAACTCGGTGAAGATAAGGCCGTTCTGCATCGCGGCGATAAAACCGTCTTCATTCCGGTCCGAAGTGATCCGCTGGATCTCGCCGTTAAAGCGCAAACGATCCGTCGGGCTCCAGCTGGCCTGGAACGCCAGATCTTCCGTTTCGGCCTGGTCCTCACGCTGAAAACGTAGGAATTCCGTTTCCAGCGGCTGCCCATCGTTGCGGGTCAGCGTACCCGACTGGAAAATCCCGGCATTGTCGAACTGAAACGTGGTTCCGCCGAGTGGAACGGGATACAATGCATCGTTATTGACCAACGCCAGCACCGCAAATTCGTCCAGCGTACCCTCGGTCTTGGCGCGCAGATATTCGGCCGTCAGCAACAGATTGCCGGTCGGGGATTCGTACTGGAGGATGGCGGACAAAGCATTGCGATCACGCTGCAAGGTGGTGGTGCGTGCACCGGCACCCTTGGGCACCAGCACCGAACCGTCGGGCGGAAAGTTAGTTTCGTCGAAGCCGGTGGGGCCGCCAAAGCCACCCGAACCGACATCCTGCGTGCGCAAACATGGGCCGGACAGATCAGCCGCACGATAGCAAGGATCGGTAACCTGGGAGGCATCGGTACGGGTCACAAGTTCGGACTGCGCATAGCCCAACTGGATGCCGATACGGCCCGCATCATTTTCATAAGTCTGGCTGGCCAGCACAGAAAAACCCGGGGACCACTCTTCTGCCAGATCGCCGTAATTGGCCTCTACCGTTCCTGAGATCGTTAGCCCGGGGAAATCCAGCGGCTTTCGGACCACGAGATTGACTGTGCCGGAAATGCCGCCCTCGATCATGTCGGCGGTGTTGTTCTTGAACACTTCCACACGGCCCAGCAGTTCGGGCGATATATCGTTGAAGCTGAGATTGCGCCCGCCATTGGCGGAGAAGATGTCCCGGCCGTTCAGTTCGGACCGGACATAAGGCAGACCGCGGATGACAACGCCCGAACCTTCGACCGAGAAGCGATCGGGATCGTCGCGCTGTTGGAAGCGGCTGATATTGACGCCGGGGACGCGCTGCAGCGCCTCGGCAACCGAACGGTCGGGCAAAGCGCCAATATCTTCGGCGGTAATCGCATCCACGAAAGTGTCTGCATCGCGCTTGATATTCTGCGCGTTTTCGAGACTGGCGCGAAAGCCGCTGACCACGATTTCGTTGGAAGTCTCGACAACTTCGTCCGGTTCCATCGTGCTGGGCGTTTCCTGTTCGTCCGCATCCTGGTCCTGCGCAAACGCAGGACTGGCTAGTCCGATGCATAGCGCGAGGCTGGATACCGTCATGAGGCTGCGAAGCCGGCCGTCAGGGCCGGTGGTGAGCTGAGTGCTAGTAGACATGTGATCCTCCCGAAAATCGCGGTTCGAAAATTTCGAATCCGCCCGCCCCGCACACATTGCCGGTGCATAGATCGGGCTTCCATTTTGCGGCTATCGCATATTGTTAGCGTTCACAAGAAACAAATGAACGTTCACAATCGACACTGACACGATGTTGCAATATGGCCACAAGAGGCCGGGCAGGATAGTCCGGCCAATGGGCTTACAGCAGGATATCTGACGCGCATGGCTATCGGAAAAATCGTTATCGTGGGTGGCGGCACGGCGGGTTGGATGGCGGCGGCGGCCATGTCGCGGCTGGTTTCGGGCAACGACGTGTCCGTCACGCTGGTGGAAAGCGAGCAGATCGGCACGGTTGGCGTGGGGGAGGCGACCATTCCGCACTTCGTCGACTTCAACCGTCTCCTCGATATCGACGAACGCGAAATGTTGAGCGAGGTGCAGGGCACGTTCAAGCTGGGTATCCAGTTCGTCAACTGGGGTCAGATCGGGGAGAGCTATTTCCACCCGTTCGGCAATTACGGCTATCAGATCGACGGGGTCGATTTTCACAATATCTGGCTGAAGCAACGGATGGAAGGCAACGATCGCCCGATCCACGCCTTCAGCGCCGAAACCATCGCCGCAATGCATCGCAAGTTCAGCCGCACGGAAGACTTCCAGCGCGACGATCTACCGCCGATCAATTACGCCTATCATCTGGATGCGGGCCGCTACGCCCAATACCTGCGGAAATATGCCGAAGCGCGCGGCGCTGTCCGGCGTGAAGGCAAGGTGGCGGATGTCGCGTTGTATGGCGAAACCGGCCATGTCGCATCTGTGACGCTGGACAGCGGCGATGTGATCGAAGGCGATTTCTTCATCGATTGCTCCGGCTTTCGCGGTCTGCTGATCGAACAGGCGCTAGCGTCAGGCTATGAGGATTGGAGCCAGTGGTTGCCCTGCAACCGCGCGGTCGCCCTGCCATGCACCAATGATGGCGGCACCCTGCCCTACACCCGCGCCACCGCGCACAGCGCCGGCTGGCAATGGCGCGTCCCCTTGCAGGAGCGCAACGGTAACGGCCACGTCTATTGCAGCGAGTACATGTCCGACGATGAAGCGCACGCGATCCTGCGCAACAATCTGGATGGCGAGGTGCTGGCCGAGCCTAATTTCCTGCGCTTCACCACCGGGCGTCGCAACAAGTTCTGGAACGGCAATGTGGTGGCGCTGGGGCTGTCGGCAGGCTTCATGGAGCCGCTGGAATCCACGTCCATCCATCTTATCAACACCGGCATTTCCAAACTGGTGGCGCTGTTTTCCCTAGACGGCGTGACGCAGGCGCAAGAGGATGCGTTCAACCGGCTGACAGGCAAGGAATATGCCCGCATCCGCGATTTCCTGATCCTGCATTACAAGGCCACCCAGCGCACCGACAGCGCGTTCTGGGATTACTGCCGCACGATGGACGTGCCCGAAACCTTGCAGGAAAAGATCGACCTGTTTCGCGCCAACGGCCAGATCTTCCGCGAGGAGGACGAACTGTTCACCGCCACCAGCTGGGTCGCGGTGATGCTGGGCCAAGGCATCGCGCCGACCGGATACAACCCGATGACCGCCACGCTAAAGGAACCAGCGCTGAGCGAGGAGCTGTCCGAAGTCGAACGGTCCATCACCCACCTGGTCGGCGCCATGCCATCGCATAGGGACTATGTGCAGAAATACTGCCCGGCGCCTGCAACCATGTCCTGAAATCTATTTCCCTGACCCGGAATGGCCCCGATCGCTGACAAACCAGCGACCGGGGCGCAGAATCAGGTGCATTTGGCGTCAGGCAGTGCCGGTGATTGCCTTCACTTCCATGAAATCTCGCATGCCGTGCACGCCGCCCTCGCGGCCATTGCCGGATTGCTTGTACCCGCCAAACGGAGCGCCCGGAGCAGGGGCCCAGCTGTTGACCGAGACCATGCCCGCGCGCAGCCTCGGGGCGATTTCGGACGCAGCCTGCGGATCGCCGGAAATCACGGCGGACAGGCCGTAATCGGTATCGTTCGCAATGGCGACGGCCTGATCGAGATCGTCATACTTCATGATCGTGACGACGGGACCAAAGGTTTCTTCCTTCGCAATCCGCATGTCGGGTGTCACGCCGCTGAAGACGGTCGGCTTGATATAATAGCCGCGATTGACGCCCGCTGGCAGGTCCGGCCCGCCGGTTTCCAGCTTCGCGCCTTCGTCGATGGCCGAAGTGATCAGTTCGCGGATCTTGTCATGCTGGGTCTTGTTCACGACCGGGCCCATATGGCCGCCTTCGACCATCGGATCGCCCACTTCCTGCGAATTGACGATCCGGTTGGTGACGGCGATGGCCTCCGCCTCGTCATCCTTGTGCACCAGCACTCTGGTGGGGGCGATGCAGCTTTGCCCGGCATTGGCCATCACGCCGCCGATGGTTGGCGGGAGCACCTCTTCCAGCTTCGCACCGGGCAGCACGATGTTGGGCGCCTTGCCGCCCAGTTCCTGATGCACGCGTTTCAGCGTATCTGCTGCCGCCTTCGCCACCAGGATCCCTGCGCGGGTGGAGCCGGTGAAGCTGACCATGTCGATGCCCGGATGGGCTGAAATCGCCTCGCCCACGGTCGGCCCGTCACCCTGCACCAAGTTGAAGACGCCGGGGGGAACACCGGCAGCGTCCAGTATTTCGGCGAAGATGGCCGCGTTGCCGGGGCATTCCTCCGACGGTTTCAGCACGATGGTGTTGCCGCCGGCCAGCGCGGGCGCGACTTTCAGCGCGATCTGGTTCAGCGGCCAGTTCCATGGGGTGATCATGCCGACCACGCCAATGGGCTCGTACACCACTTTTGTCTTGCCCTCCTGCTGTTCGAATTCGAAGTTCTGCAAGGCCGGAATGGTGGACAGGAACGCGCCGAGACCGGCAGGCGCCTGCGCGGCAGAAGCGAAACTGACAGGCGCGCCCATTTCGGCGGCCATCGATTTTGCAAGGTCGGGAATACGTTTCTTGTATTCTTCCACAATGCGGCCGAGCAATTCGGCGCGTTCTTCGCGGCTGGTCTGGCTGAACGAGGCGAAGGCGCGGCGCGCGGCGTCAACGGCGGCATCGACATCAGCCTTGGTGCCCAAAACCACCTTCGTCACCGGTTCTTCGGTCGAGGGGCTGATCACGTCATGCGCCGTTCCGCCGTTTGAATCCACCCATTTGCCGTCGATGTAATTCTGTTCGTAGCTGTTCATCATGCCGTCTCCCTTGTGTTGCGTGTTGCAACCTATCTAGGGAACGGAGCGCAGATTGCACGATGGATTCCCTTATGACCGCGATAATGCCGGTAGGGACAGCGTGGCGGCCAGCCGATAAGGAGATGTCGCCATGCAGATCTTGCTCCTCGTCATCGCCTTCGCTGTAACGGCGTTGCTGTATGCCTCGGTCGGGTTCGGCGGCGGATCGACCTATACCTCCCTGCTGGCGTTGGCCGAGATCGATTACCGGCTAATCGCGCCTGTTTCGCTGATCTGTAACGTGCTGGTGGTGGCGGGTGGTACCTGGCGCTTCCACCGAGCCGGAGCGATCGAATGGGGCCGTATTTGGCCGCTATTCGCCGCCTCGCTTCCGCTGGCGCTGGTCGGCGGGTCGCTGGAGGTTCCGCGCGAAGTTTTCCTTGGCCTGTTGGGACTGTCGTTGCTGGTCGCAAGCGCCTTGATGCTGTTGCGGCGCGGCGCCGGCGAACCGGTCGCCATCGTGCCGCCGCCCACCGCAAAAGGGATGGCTGCAACTGCTGCAACTGGCGGCGCGCTCGGCTTCCTGTCCGGCATCGTGGGCATCGGCGGCGGGGTGTTCCTTGCGCCGATCCTCTATCTCACCCGCTGGCAGAGCGCGCGCGCGATAGCCGGCACAGCCAGCGCGTTCATCCTGTTCAACTCGCTCGCCGGGCTGGCGGGGCAGCTTTCCAAGGATGGCCGCGCCGAGGGTGTGGTGCAATTCTGGCCCTTGTTCGTGGCAGTCGTCCTGGGCGGCCAGATCGGCAGCTGGCTGGGGGCGGTGCGCCTGCCGCGCCGGGCGCTGGAAGTTGGCACGGCGCTGCTTATCCTGTTCGTAGCGCTGCGGCTGCTATGGCAGCTATTCAGGTCCCAATTCGCCTGAGCCAGTCGCATTTGTTCGCACCTGCAAAATAAATCCGCTGGCAGGTGTATGTTTAGCGCGCAAAAGCGCCTATCTGGCCCGCCATGCCTTTTAAAAACTGTCCGCCGGTTCTCGGCGAAGCGCTGACCGAACGCGGTTATAGCGAACTCACACCTGTTCAGACCTCCGTTCTGGCAGACGATGCAGCAGGACGCGATCTGGTCGTGTCGGCGCAGACCGGCTCCGGCAAGACGGTCGCGTTCGGCCTCGCCATGGCGCCCGATATGTTGGGCGATATGAGCGGCAATTCCGCGCAGATGGCTATCGCGCAGGCTCCGCTGGCGCTCATCATTGCCCCGACGCGCGAACTGGCCCTGCAAGTAAGCCGCGAGCTGACATGGCTGTATGCTGCCGCTGGTGCGCGCATCGCAACTTGCGTGGGCGGGATGGACGCATCGAAGGAACGGCGCGCCCTGCGTAACATTCCGCATATCGTGGTCGGCACGCCGGGCCGCTTGCGCGATCACCTGGAACGCGGCGCGCTCGACCTGTCCGCGCTTACCACTATCGTTCTGGATGAAGCGGACGAGATGCTCGACATGGGTTTCCGCGAGGATCTGGAAGAGATCCTCGACGCGACGCCGGAGCAGCGCAGGACCTTGCTGTTCTCTGCCACTATTCCGCCGCAGATCGCCAAGCTCGCCAAGCGTTACCAGAAGGACGCCCTGCGGATTTCGACCGTCGGGGAAGATCGCGGGCATGGCGATATCAGCTATCAGGCGATGACCGTGTCGCCCTCCGAAATTGAGCGCGCGGTGGTCAATTTGCTGCGCTTTCACGAGGCGGAAACGGCCATGCTGTTCTGCGCCACGCGTGACAATGTGCGGCGGCTGCACAGCGCCTTGCAGGAACGCGGATTTGGCGTGGTGGCGCTGTCGGGCGAGCACAGCCAGCAGGAACGCAACCAAGCGCTGCAGGCCTTGCGTGACCGCCGGGCGCGGGTTTGCGTGGCGACCGATGTCGCATCGCGCGGCATCGATTTGCCTACATTAAGCCTGGTCATCCATGTGGAAATACCGCGCGACGCACAGACCTTGCAGCACCGATCCGGCCGCACCGGCCGCGCGGGCAAGAAGGGCACCGCCGTGCTGGTGGTCCCCTACACCCGCCGCAAACGCGTGGCCTCCATGCTGCGCGGCGCGAAGATCGAGGCCGACTGGATTGAAGCGCCGACGCCTGAATCGATCAAGGCGCAGGACCGCGAACGCCTCCTGTCGGCCTTGATGGCACCGGGCCAGTTCGATGACGAAGACCGCGCGCTGGCAGAGCGCCTGATGGCGGAACGCGAACCGGCCGATATCGCCGCCGCGCTGGTACAGGCGCACCGTGCCGCCATGCCGCAGCCTGAGGAGATGTTGCCCAACACGCCGGAAGCACGACAGGCGGATAAGCAAGACCGTCAGCGCCCCGGGTTCGAAGATATCGTCTGGTTCAAGATGGATGTGGGGCGTAAACAGAACGCGGAAGCGCGCTGGATTCTGCCGCTGCTATGCCGCCGCGGTCACATCACCCGCAATGAGATCGGCGCGATCCGGATCGGGCAGGAACAGACCCATTTCCAGGTTCCCCGCGCCGTGGCGGACAAGTTCACTGCCGCGCTGGAACGCACCGCTGATTCAGCGGCCGAAGATGGTAGCGACATTCCTATCGCTCCTGCACCAGAAGGCCCGCCGCCGCAGCAACATCGCGGCGGTCCGCGCAGAGGTGGTCCCGGTGGAGGGCATGGCGGCGGTCACGGTGGGGGCGGCAAGAAACCATTCGTTCGCGGCAAGCCCAAGCCAGGCGGCAAACCGTTCGGCAAGGGCGGCAAGCCGGGCGCACCGTTCAAGGGTAAAGGCGGCGGCGACAGCAATGATGCTGGCGGCGAGAAACCCGGCCAGTTTCAAAAAGCGCCCTTCAAGAAGGCGAAGCACAAGAAGCCCGGCAAGAACGCTGGCAAGCCAAAGCACAAGCCCAAACCGCAAGACTGACCGGTCTATACTTGATGCCGAAGAGCGCGCTCCTGTCAGGTCGCGCTCTCCGGCTTCACATCATTCCCACCAATACGGAGCGCGTTTGCCGTCGCCCGTGACGATCTCGTTCATGGTCGCCGCATCGTACGCTCGCCCGCCCAGCATCACCGTTTCCACCCGTTCGGTATTGCGGATATTGTCGAGCGGATCGCCGTCGAGAATGACCAGATCTGCCAGCTTCCCCACTTCCAGACTGCCGATTTCGGTATCCATGCCGAGCGAGCGGGCGGAATCGATGGTGGCCGTCTTCAACGCTTGTAGCGGGCTCATCCCGCCGCGCACGAAGGACCAGATTTCCCAATGCGTGGCGATCCCGGCCTGCTGGCCGTGTGCGCCGATGGAAACCTTCACCCCGCGATCGGCAAGCTTCTTCGCCTCGCGCGCCACATCGTCATCGATGAAATCGCCTTCGGGCGCGGTAGTGCGGCGGGCGTTCCCAGCGCGCAGGATCGCAGGCGGCGTGTGCGCCATCAGCAATGGCTGCGCGAACACATCTGTCGCCTGCCGCCAGTAGGGATCACCGGCAAGACCGCCATATCCCACCACCAGCGTGGGAGTATAATTGGTGTCCGACTGGGCGAAGAACTGCAGCACGTCTTCATACATCACGTTGACCGGAATGTTGTGTTCCAGCGTGGAATTGCCGTCCGCCACCAGGTTCATGTCCATCCCGAACAGCGAACCGCCTTCGGCCACCACCAGCATGTTTTCCCGCCGGGCGGCTTCCACCACCATCTGGCGCTGTTCGCGGCGCGGCTGGTTGTAGTTTTTAACAGACGGCGCGCCTTCGGCCTTGAGCCGGCGCACATGGTCCAGCGCATCCTCCAGACTGTCGATGCGGGCATAGGCGTAGGGGTTTTTCGCGCCGTAGATAATGCGCCCGGTGCTGAACATGCGCGGGGCTACGATCATGCCGGTGCGCTGCATATCCTCCGCCACGAAAAACTCCGTGCCGCTGGATGGATCGTGAATGGTGGTGGTGCCAAGCGCGAGGTTTTGTAGCAGGCTCCAGTTCTGTTGCGGCACCAGTTCTCCATCGGCCACCGCGCCATGGGCGTGCGCATCGACGAAGCCGGGCACGATGGTCTTGCCCGCCGCATCGATGGTGCGGGCACCGCGAGGAATCTCGACCGAGCCTGCCGCCCCGATGGCTGCAATCTTGCCGCCCTGCACAATGACCGTTCCGTTTTCGATGACCCCGCCATCATCGCCGCGCATGGTTATGATCTTCGCGCCGGTGATGGCGACCGTCCCGGACGGTGCAGGCGCTGCGTCGACCGTGCGGAGCATGGAAACGCCGGTTGTGGGCGGCGTGTAGCCTGCGCGCTCCTCTCCTTCGGCGGCGGGCGAGGCTGCGAACAGTTCGCTTTGCCGCGCGCTGTAGAGAGTGGGGCCGAGCGCCCAGTGCACGCGTTCTTCCGCGCCGCGCGCCCCTTGCGACCAGTGAACGTAATCCGCGCCGGAATCCGACAGTTCGACCACTGGCACGTTCTTGGCATTGGCGGAGATCGACACCGCCTGGCCGCCCGGCATCAGCGGCATGGCGAACGCATCGTAATTTTCGGTGAAGGCGAAATAATTGCCCGATGGCGACACGGAGTAAGACGTGACAAGCTCGCCCTTGGCATGGACGCGCTCGTCCTGTCCGTTGAGATCGGTGGAAATGAGCTGCTGCGCGCCGCCGTCAGAGCTGGTCATGAACACCCGGTCATTCGCCGCACCAAAATGCGGGCGGCCGGCATTGCGGCTCAGCAGGGTCGGCGCGCCGCCAGAGGTGGCTATGCGATAGGCACCGGGATTATCGCTATATTCGGGTGCCGTCAGGTATCCGCCGGTGCCCTGTTCGAACACGATGGTGCGGCCATCGGGGGAGAAGTGCGGGTTGGCATAGTGCCCCGGCTGTGTTGTGACTGTGCGGCCGCCCCGCCCACGCGCATCCATGGTGCGAATTTCGCCCAGCCCGTCATCCGTCCAGCGGACATAGACCAGCCGCGATCCGTCGCGTGACCAGCTGGGGTGAAGTTCTACCCCGCTCTCATCCTGGGTAAGCCGGCGCGGCGTGCCGCCGCCTGCGGGCATGGTGTAAAGCTTGCCCAAACTTTCGAAGACTACGCTACGCCCGTCCGGCGATACGCGCGGGAAGCGGGACATGGACACATCCACCCGGTCCACATGGACAGGGATGACAGGATGCGGCGCATCGGCCAGATTGTGCATGTCGTCGATGGCAAACGGTATGACCGATGCTGCGCCGCCAGCCGCTGCAACGCGCCTGATCTTGCCGCCCGCCCAGAACACGATGTCCCGGCTGTCGGGCGTCCACGCCATGTTGGGATAGACGCCGGTCACGGCCCAGGTTTCCTGCACATCCTGATCGAGATCGTCGTAGATCTTGCGTTCGGCTCCGCTGGCCAGATCCTTCACGAACAGCTTGGAACGGGTGTTTTCGCGCCGCACGAAGGCGATCTTTTTACCGTCTGGCGAAGGCTGCGGTCGCACTGCCCCGCCCAGCCCGCCAACCGCCGTGGTCCGCTCCCCGGAGGCAAGGTCGTAGCGTTCGATGTTGAACAGCTCGGTATTGGAGTCCTGCGCGTATTCGAAAATCGGCCCACCGGTCACGTTGCGGGTGAAATAGATCGCGCTGCCATCGGGCGCATAAGTCGGCTCGCCCAGTTCTTTCTGATGTTGCGGATTGGGCCGTTCGACCAGCGCCACGCCGCTGCCGCCGGACACGTGATACAGCCACACCTCGCCTGTGCCGAGCGAACGGCCCGTAGTGAAGTGCTTCTTGGCGGCGATGAACTGCCCGTCGGGTGACCAGCTGGGCTGATTGAGAAGGCGGAAATCTTCCTTCGTCAGCTGCCGCTTGTCCGACCCGTTGGCGTTCATGATCCAGATATTGTCACCCCCGCCCCGGTCGGAGGTAAATGCGATGCGGCTGCCATCGGGGGAGAAGCGCGGATGCACTTCCCACGCAAGGCCTTCCGCAATACGCGTCGGCGTGCCGCCCGTGATCGGCATGGTGTAGATATCGCCCAACATGGTGAAAGCGATAGTGCGCCCGTCGGGTGAAACGTCCACATCCATCCAGGTGCCTTCGTCGGTGCGGATCGGTACCTGTTTGATGGTGAAGCCCGGCGGGGCGTTCACGTCCCACTTCGCATCCGCCTCGTCCGCAGGGGCCGCTGGGGCGACATCGGTCTCGACCGTCTGCGCGAGGTCCGCATCGGGGGCGGTGACCGGGCGCCGGGTCTCGTCCTCCGTCGTTTCGGTTTCCTCCACTGGATCGGGAGCCACGGCCGGTTGTTGTGCCGGTTCCTGCGCCAAGGCCGTGGTCGACAACAGGCTGGCGATTAGTGCGACGGTGACGGGTATCGATCTGGTCATGGGCGGTCTCTCCGAAACAGGGACGCCGACCCTAGGAAACGCGCCCTCGCCTGTCACAGGAAATTTCAGGCTTTAAGGCGCGGTCGCGGTCGCGGTCGCTGTCGGCCAACCCCGCATTCGAACCTTGCCAACCCTGCGGCCCTGCAATAGCCAGCGAACCGCTCCATCCGGCGCTTGGCCAAGACCAGAAAGTTTCTATGCGACTATCGAAATACGTGTTGCCCTTGCTCCGCGAGGACTCGAGCGAGGCGCAGATTGCCAGCCACCAGCTGATGCTGCGTGCCGGACTCGTCAGACAGGTCGCTGCAGGCATTTATGCCTGGATGCCGCTGGGGCTTCGCGTGCTCGACAAGATTGCCGGAATCGTGCGCGAGGAACAAGACCGCGCTGGCGCCATCGAGATGCTGATGCCCACCATCCAGCCCGCCGAATTGTGGCGGGAATCCGGGCGTTACGGAGCCTATGGTCCGGAAATGCTGCGGATCAAGGATCGGCACGACCGCGATCTGCTGTTCGGACCGACAGCCGAGGAAGTCGTCACCTCTTTGATGCGCAGTTCGATGAACAGTTACCGCGACCTGCCGCGCACATTGTACAATGTCCAGTGGAAGTTCCGCGACGAAATCCGCCCCCGGTTCGGCGTCATGCGCGGGCGCGAGTTCCTGATGAAGGATGCCTATTCCTTCGATCTCGACAACGCATCGGCCCGCCAGAGCTACAACCGGATGTATGTGGCCTATCTGCGCACCTATGCGCGGATGGGTTTGCACGCGATTCCCGTAAAAGCCGATCCCGGTCCGATTGGCGGGGACATGAGCCACGAGTTCATCGTTCTGGCAGGCAATGGCGAAAGTGACGTATTCTATCACCGCGAATGGGATGCGAACGCTAAATATGAGTTGCCCGATGCCACTGACGATAGCGCTATCGATGCCTTCGTGGCGGAGCGTACCAGCCATTACGCTGCGACCGACGAAATGCGCGACGAAAGCCGCGAAGCCGAACTGGCCGACCAGATACGGACAGCGCGCGGGATCGAGGTCGGCCATATCTTCAACTTCGGTACCAAATATTCAGAATCTATGGGCCTCAAGGTGCAGGCGAGAGATGGCGGGCTGGTTGCGCCGCAAATGGGCAGTTACGGCGTGGGCATCTCCCGCCTTGTCGGAGCGATCATCGAGGCCTCGCATGACGATGCCGGGATCGTCTGGCCGGAAGCGGTGGCTCCTTTCAGAGTGGGCATCATCAATATTCGCGCCAACGACGAAGCCAGCGCGGCGGTTGCGGACAAGCTCTACCGCCAGCTGACCGACGCCGGCATCGAAGTGCTGTATGACGATCGCGACGATCGCGGCGGAGCGAAATTTGCCGCGATGGATTTGATCGGCCTGCCCTGGCAGGTCGTCATCGGACCCAAGGGCGTCGAGCGCGGCACGTTCGAACTGAAATGCCGCGCCACGGGCAAGCGGGAAGACCTGTCATACGATGAACTGATTGCGCGCTTCACCGGCTGACCGTGCTGAGCAATGTCGCTTCTGACAATATCCATTCTCTGGCAGCAACACCGAAACAGTGCCCAAGCGGTCGGAGTAGCTTGCGCATAACGTTTGATAGCTATCCCTTACGGTTCGCAACCTTCCATCCAATATGGCGTTGCAGCTTCATGAGGGGACAGACCATCACCAGCCTGCCGAATGCCGAAAGTGTAGCCGAACAGGCAGATGATGCGGTGTTGGCGCGTGCTTTCGAGGATCACGTGCGCGATGCGGAGTTCCCATGCGTGGGCGCGAAATCGGCGCTGGCACGGGGAACCCTGCAAACGGTCGTCTGTCACGATCTGACCAGCGGGTGGGACGATCTGCGCATTCATCGTGAATTGCTGAACTGGTCCAGCGACTATGCGGACGAACTGAAGGATGCGGAAGAATTTGCCGAAACATCGGGCCGCCCGATGACCCCGCCGCAATTTCGCTCGCTCGCTTTCATTTTCCGGAATGCACCCGCAATGCAGGAAGCCGAGTTCGAGAAGCATTTGTGGACCCGGCTCCAGTCGCTTGCCGACAAGGATGTTTGGCTGGAGCAGGATTACGACGATACCGTCAGCCCCGATCCCGACGATCCGCACTTCGGCCTGAGTTTCGGTGGGCAGGCCTATTTCGTGGTCGGAATGCATGCCGCCGCCTCGCGCCCTGCACGGCGGTTCCAGCGTCCGGTGCTTGTGTTCAACCTGCACGACCAGTTCGAACAGCTGCGCACTATGGGCCGCTACGAACGGCTCCGCTCTGCCATTCTCGACCGCGATGTGGCACTGGCCGGCGATGTGAACCCGATGCTGGCGCGCCACGGTGAACGTAGCGAAGCGGCGCAGTATAGTGGCCGCAAGGTCGGCGGCGAATGGCAATGCCCGTTTTCCGATAAGCGCGCCGATACATGAACGACACAACGAGCATCCCGCCGCGCAGCGGGGCGGCTTTCACGCTTGCCAAGGGTGAGTTGCTGACTGTCATCGATCCGGAAGGCATGCAGGTGTCCGATATGCTTGCTTACGGGAAAGACGACGTGCGCGAGGTGATCTCGAACGGGCGCACCTTCGATTACGAGGAAACGATATCGCTTACTAAGGGCAATGTGCTGTGGTCCAACCGTTCGCGTAAGATGCTGGCCATCATCGAGGATACCGTCGGTCGGCACGATTTTCTGCTTACCCCCTGCAGCACAGACACGTTCCGCCATTTTTATCCCGACAAGCCTGTCCATCGCGGCTGCTTCGGCAATCTGGCAGAAGCACTGGCGCCTTACGGCATCGAGGCGGATGCAATCCCGTGCGCATTCAACATTTTCATGAACGTTCCGGTTAATGGCAAGACCGGGCAGCTGGAAGTCCTCCCGCCTAGTAGTAAGCCTGGGGACTACATTACGATGCGGGCGGAGATGGATCTTGTGGTGGGGCTGACTGCCTGTTCCGCCTACGCGTCCAACGGCGGCAGCTTCCGCCCGATCGATTATCGGATCACCAGGGACGGTGCAGCTACCTAAATTATAGCTTCGCCGCTTTCTCCGCCAACCTCGCCAGCGCGTGTTCCAGGTCCCCGGCGAACCGGTCGATCTGCTCAGGTAGATACTGGGCAACGCCTTCTAGATTAACGAACTGATTATCCGGATTGGCACCGCCCTCCCCGCGATCCAGACGCCTGAAGCGCATGTTGTGATACCCTCTCGACCATCGGAGAGTTGAACAACCTCTATGACAATCAAATGACACCAATACTTCCCACAGTTTTAACCCAACGCTGTAACAAAACAGATTTATTTGTAATATTGCGTCAATAAAAGTAATAATTTCGACTGAAAGAAAACTGTCACAGCAATGCCCTAGTCAACTGATCGAGCGATGACGAATCGCCGTTGTTTCGACGCAATCGAGGGGCATTTCGCCATGAAAACTTCCTATCGTGTACTGTTTATGGGCTGTAGTGCGCTGGCGTTGGCCGGGTGTGGTCCAGACGAAATCTCCTCACCTGGGACAGGCGGTGACGTCATAATCAATAATCCTGCACCAACACCTGCACCAACCCCAACGCCTACACCGACTCAGACGGTATCGGCTGCGAGCGGGTGTCCCACCATCAGCGATGCGCAGGGCCTGACCGACGAAGGCACGATCAGCGGTCCGACCGGCCAATACCGCATCTGTGCAATGCCGGCGCGGTTCAACACATCTTCCACACTGCCTTACATCGAAGGCCTGCTGTACCGGATGCCCGGCCGCGTCGATGTCGGTACCGATGGTGGTCCGACCGCATCGGCGGCGGACACCAATGTTACTCTTTCCATCGAACCAGGTGCGATGGTTTACGCCAGCGGCGCCGCCTTTTTGATGGTCAATCGCGGCAACCAGATCGATGCAGAAGGAACCGCCGAGCGACCGATCATTTTCACCAGCCGTGACAACGTGCTGGGGCTGAATTCGGACAGCTCGTCCGGCCAATGGGGCGGCGTCGTGTTGGGCGGCCGTGCGCCGGTCACCGATTGTATCGCGCCGGGCGCAACGCCTGGTACCACTGGATGTGAACGCCAGGTCGAAGGTGCGGCGCAGCCGGCGCTGTTCGGCGGCGCCACACCGGGTGACAGCTCGGGTTCCATGAAGTTCGTCCAGATCAGATATTCCGGCTTCGTCCTGTCCGGAGACAACGAGCTGCAATCGCTTACAACCGGCGGCTCCGGTTCCGGGACCGTGCTGGAAAATATCATGAGCTACAACAGCTCGGATGACGGCGTTGAATTCTTCGGTGGCCGCGTGAATGTCAAACGGCTGATCGTGGTCGGCGCGGAAGACGACTCCATCGATACGGATACCGGAGTGAAAGCCAATCTGCAGCAGGTTATCGCTATTCAGCGGCAGGGCGCAGGCGATACGATTATCGAGGCCGACTCCACCAACGGCCTGGAAGAACAGACACCGCGTCAGAACACGATTATATCGAATGCCGTGTTCCAGCACCGCAATGCCAGCGCGTCGCAGGCAATCCGCATTCGCGGGGCGGCCGACTATACGATCGCCAATACCGTGGTCGTTGCCGATAGCGGGGTGCCCTGCATCCGGGTGGACCAGCCCGAAACGCTCCGCGCTGCGGGTGCAGGCGCGGATGAGGCAGGCCCCGTACGCTTCGAATCGACCGTGCTCGACTGCGCATCGGCATTCCGGGATGGAAGCGGCGGCGTAACCGCCGCGCAGGTTCAGGCGCGCTTCGATGCCGGATCGAACAATATTGCCGACTTCATCAACACCCTCGGGATGCTGTTCATCAATGGCAGCAACGAAAGCGGCGCCAGCGCGTTCAATGCCACCTCTCTCGGCTCGTTCTTCGAGAACCTCGCTTATGTGGGCGCGGTGCGTGACGAGAACGATGGCTGGTTCACGCAATGGACCTGCAATTCCTCTGCGGTGTCGTTCGGTAACGACAATACCGGCAATTGCGCCTCCCTACCGATCTATTGATCGGATCGCAGACCGGGCGTGGCGGGGATGCCTACCGCGCCCGGACCGATTTTCGGGACATTTGCGTCCTGCTTCTGAAGCAATTTTTGAAGGGGTCATCCCGACATGTCCACCGCGGCACAGACAATCGGCAAGCGTATGACACGCGTCCTGTTCCTCACCTCCGCGCTCACTATTCCGGCAGCGTCATTCGCACAGGATGTGAACGCGGTCCCGGTCGGCGATGACGAAGAGGAATTTGGCGAGGTCGCACCAGCGGACGGTCAGCAGGACCTTATTCCTCCCCCCGATGCGCAGGATGGCAATGTGCCAGACGCGGAGGGGCAGGACGTGGATGAGCAGGACGTGGGCGATCCCGACATATCCGTGCCGGGCGGTGGAACCATCGTCGTTACCGCACGCCGCAACCGCGACGTGACGCGCAGTTCCACACAGGTCGTTTCCGTCCTGTCCGCCACCGAAATCGCGCGCACCGGCGAAGGCGATATCGCGGGCGCGCTGAGCCGAGTCACCGGCCTTTCGACCGGCGGCAACGGGCTCGTCTTCGTGCGCGGCCTGGGCGATCGGTATTCGCTGGCCCTGCTTAACGGCTTGCCATTGCCCAGCCCCCAACCGCTAAGTCGGGTGGTTCCGCTCGACATATTCCCCACCAGCATCATCGCATCCAGCCTGGTGCAAAAAACCTACTCCGCGAATTTTCCCGGCGAGTTCGGCGGTGGCGTAATCAACCTGACCACCCGTGCCGTCCCCGAAGAAGGCTTCCTGAAGATCGGCGGCGGGATCAGCGGTGACACGCAAACCACCGGGCAGCAGGGTTTCGCGTTTTTTGGATCGGATCTCGACTGGCTTGGTTTCGACGATGGAACGCGCGACACACCGCCCAGCCTGCAGACATTTTTCGACAGCGGAGCGCGCCTGTCGGATATCGGCGTCGATCAGCAGGCTATCGCACGGGAACTGGGCAATCCGAATCTAGTCCTGACGCAGAGGCTGGACGGGGTTCCCGCCAACTTCAGCGGTTCGATCACCGGGGGCACGTCATTCGATGTATTTGGCGATGGCCGGTTCGGCGTGATCGCCACCGCATCGATCAGCAATAGCTGGCGCAACCGGGTCATCACCTCGCAAAGCGCGGTCAATGCGGACCTCGATCTCGACACCGATTTCCGCGATTTCACTACCGACAATCGCGTCGTGGTGAACGGCCTGCTCGGTTTCGGCCTGGAGATCGGTGAACACCAGTTCCGCTTCACCAATCTCTACATCCGCGACACGCTTAAACAGGCGCAACTGTCGTTCGGTGACGATTTCCAGTCAGGGTTTTCGCAGCAGATCCAGAATACCGGCTGGTTCGAGCGTCAACTGCTCGACACGCAGTTCGTCGGTGAGCTGGAATTCGGGCGGCTCGGCGTCGATATACGGGCCGGTTACGCGCAGACCCAGCGCGAGGCGCCTTTCGAATACACATTCCAGTATGTCCGCACCAACGAGCCCAACGATCCTTTCGGCGAAGTCTTCGTCAACGTACTGGACCGGCAGCGCGGCTTCGCATCGGTTGCCTTTTCGCAGCTGCGCGAAGATCTCTATTATGGCGGGATCGATGTCAGTTACCCGGTGACGGACTGGCTGGCGGCGACTGTCGGTTATGCCTACACCGATACCGACCGGCGGTCCGAACGGCGCGAGTTCTTCTTCGACGCCGACACCGGCTTTCCCGACGGCGTGGGGCTGTTCCGGCCCGATTTCCTGCTGGGCGATGCCGTCATAGATTTCTTTGATATCGGGCTTATCGAAACAACCCAGTCCGACCCCGCCTTCGCCGCTGCGCTGGATATTCACGCAGGTTACGGCAAATTGCAGATCGCCCCGGTCGATACAGTGACCATCGATTTGGGGGTGCGATATGAAACTGCCGATCAAACCGTCAATCCGATCAATGTGTTCGACATCGATTTGGGATCAAGCGCGTTGACCGCGCTGTCGAACGATTATTTCCTTCCCGCTGCGACCGTCACTTTCGAGGCGAGCGACCGGCTGCAATTGCGCGTCGCTGCGTCCAAAACCATCGCCCGCCCGCAATTTCGCGAACTGGTATTCCAGACCTATTTCGATCCGGAAACGAACCGGCAATTCAACGGCAACCCATTCCTGACCGATAGTGAATTGTTCAACGCCGAAATGCGACTGGAATACTATCTGGAACGAGACAAGAAATTGTCCATTGCCGGTTTTTACAAGGAAATCGACAGCCCGATAGAGGCGTTCTCCAGCTTTTCCGACAATGAACAGGTGACGAGCTTCGCCAACGCACCAAGCGCAAATTTGTATGGCGCAGAAGTGGATGTGCAGGCCAGTTTCGACCTGGACACCCTGGGCGGCTGGTTCGCGACCAAGCAGGCGGTCGTGTCCGCGAATTACACTTATACTCAGTCGGAAATCTCCGTTGCGGACGAAGACACGACCAATGTCTTTCCTGGCGGCACGCGGCCGGCATCAGACTTCTTCCGCGACGGCGCTGCATTGACCGGGCAATCCGACCATCTCGCCAATCTGCAGCTGGGGTTCGAAGATCTGGACCGGCTGCAGCAGCTGACCCTGCTGCTATCCTATGGCAGCAAGCGGGTGACGAGCCGCGGGACGAACGCCTTGCCGGATATTGTCGAGGAGCCCGGCCTGCAGGTCGATCTGGTCGGCCGCCAACTGGCCACGCTCTTCGGTCGGGAGTTCGAAGTGAAGGCGGAAATACGCAACATTTTCGGCCGGGATTTTGAGGAATTTCAGTCCAACGGTACCGATCGTATCGAGATCAACAGCTACGAACGCGGCACTGCATTTTCATTAAGTGTATCTGCCGAATTTTGATAATTGAACGCTGTTGAAGCTGGATCGGCTGCAGTTCGCGCGGCCGTTTTTCTTTTAACACCAACTAGGTCAGCCGATCCGCAGATCGAGCACATACCCGCGCGAACGGACCGTGCGTAAAATCGCTCCTGCCCCGACCTTGCGTAATTCCTTGCGAATGCGGCTGATGGCCACATCGACACTGCGCGCATCCAGTTCCTGGCCCGCCACATTGATGGAGGCCAGTATTTCCTCCCGGGTCAGGAGCCGGTTGGCGTTCTCGATGAAATATTTCATCAGTCTGAGGAGCGTCGGGCTGAGAAATAGCGGCTCGTCTTTCCAGAACGCAATCGAAGTCTGTTCGTCGAGCGACAGGTGGCCAATAGCCAACCGGTCGCCTTCATCCGTCATGGCCTGCCCGCTGATGGCGGCGATCTGAGCGGTGATAACGTCGAGGGTCAACGGTTCGATCAGGTAGTTATCTGCCCCGGCATCGATGGCGCGACGGCGATCTTCCAGCCGATCACGTTCCAGCATGAGGGTAATGCGCGTCTGATCCGCCGAGCGAATGGCACGAAGACGATGGCAGAGTTCAAGGCCGGAAATTTCAGGCATGATCCAATCGATATAGACCCATACAGACTGGCTTTTCAGCGAATCCAGACCGTCAATATCCAGCCGTTCGAATTCATAGACCATACCGCCCGATAATATCGTCGGGGCGTCATCCATGAAGTCGCGCGTCGAAAGTATCCTGATCGTGTGCATCAGCTCAAATTCCTCGAGCATGATATGCGACAGCGTTGTGACAGGCTCGTTACGAAACTTAAACCTTCGTTGCCTTTTTTGGCTCCCTCGACGAAACCTTACGTCAACATCGACAATGAGTTGCGGAGTGCACTGGCTCTACGTCTGTGCAAGCGATACCCTGCCGAAATTTTCAGACTTTCGTCATCTCAACGATAGATTTTGTAGCATGCGAAGAGGCATCACCAGATGGCGAACCAATTCACAGCTGAAGTTGACCGCCAGCATAAGGCAATATTGGCTTACCTGAGCCTGGCTCAATCCCTTTACACCCTGCAGCCGTGCAAATTCTATCTACGACGCCACCCCTTTGCTGTTCTGCCAATGAGTGAGGAGGACCACATCCGCAACATGTGTGAGATGTATTTCAATCGCTGCTATGAATTCAAAGAGCGCCTCAAGCGCTGCCGCAATGCGGTGGATGCGACTATAGAAGGTACCATTAACGCAGGCCCTGATGGTGGGCTACAGCGACAAGGTAGCCCCAGGCTGGAGAGATATAGCCGACAGAGGCTACCGCCGTTCCTCAGCTGAATGGGTCGCTCGCGTGAAGCGGTGCAGTAAGATGGCGGAAACCTATCTGGAAGCCGTCGCGGGGCCGTGCTTAATATATGCCCCTATTTGAAGCCTGCGGCTGCAAGAGCATCAGTTACTCCCCCGCGTCATCTAAAACGCAGAAAGCCCTGCAGCTCGCGCCGCCAAACCGGCAAAAAACCTTGGTAATTCTGCGGGGTACGTGGTGGACGCACTAGGGATCGAAGCTAGCATCCGCTGATTAAAAGTAAGCTGTTCGACGGCAGTTTTTGCCGAATTGTCACCAAGAGAGGCCGGTCAACGAGCGGTCCATAAGCCGACTATTGCGGTAAACACGCTCCTTGAAAGCAAGTCCCTATATTGCTATTGCGAATTAGTCGCAGAAAGATTAGGTGGTGGCGAATATCAAGGGAGCTATCGATGTACCGCTATCTGGTTGGCGCGCTTGCGCTGGCACCGCTTTCGCCCGTTTTCGCGCAAACCACCGATGCTGCAGGAGTGGTGTCGTCCGACACGGATGGGGAGGATACGATTGTCGTCACCGCCGCTCGAACGCAGCTACCCGCTAGCGCGCTACCGCTGACCGTCGACATTATCGATCGCGAAGCGCTCGAAAGGCAGGTCCTGGTTTCAGGCTCGACGGTCGACGCAGTCTCCGCGCTGTTGCCGTCCTTTTCTCCCACCCGGGAGAAACTGTCGGGAGCAGGGGAAAGCTTGCGTGGGCGTGCTCCGCTTTATGCTATCAACGGCATTCCCCAGTCGACGCCCGTTCGCGATGGTTCACGTGACGGCTACACGATCGACCCGTTCTTCATCGATCGCGTTGAAGTCATTTACGGCTCGAATGCACTTCAGGGTATCGGAGCCACAGGTGGCGTGGTGAACCAGGTAACTGCCGGCGCGCCACGCGAAGACGGCGTCTCTTTCCGTACCCTCTCGCAGGTTACGCTTCCCAATGGCTTCGATGGCGAGGGTATTGGTGTGAAAACAGGCGCATTGGTTGGTTATCGTGCCGGATCGTTCGATGCGAGCTTTGGTGTTACGCTTGAGAAGCGCGGAGCATTCTTCGATGGCGCGGGCAATCGCATCGGGGTCGATGGCACTCAGGGTGAAATCCAGGACAGCGATAGTTGGTCGGTTTTCGGTCGCCTCGGCTACGATCTCGCGACTGGTGCCCGTTTTGAAGTAGTCGCGAACAGGTTCGAACTCGAAGGCAATGCCAATTATGTTTCCGTTACCGGCGACCGCTCGGCCAGCATTCCATCTACCAGCGAACGTGGCGAAACGCCGGGCGCGCCGCCTTCGAACACCGCGGAACTGCTTTCAGCCTCATTGACCGACCCCGACCTCGCTGGCGGCACCTTCGTGTTGCAGGGCTTCTATAGCCGCACCAGCGACGTCTTCGGCGGCGGTGCATTTAGAATCTTTCAGGATCCAGCTATCGATCCAAGCGGAACCCTCTTCGATCAGTCGGCCAACCGGTCACGTAAGCTCGGTGCAAAGGTCAGCTACGAACGCGCGCTTCCAGGCTTTGAAGACCTTGTGTTGACCGCCGGTTTCGATGCGTTGTTCGACCGTACCACGCAGTCTCTCGTGCAAACCGATCGCGTTTGGGTACCTGAGAGCGATTTTCGGAGCCTGGCTCCCTTCCTACAGGGCAATTTGACCTTGGCCGATGGAGTAGTGCGTCTGGCGGGCGGTCTTCGCTACGAGAATGTCGAACTCAACGTTGATGATTTCACGACGCTCGCAAGCTATGGATCCGTGGATGTCGCGGGTGGCTCACCATCGTTCGACGACGTGCTTTTGAACGGCGGCATTATCATCGAGCCAATCGATGGCTTTAGGGCCTATGGAAATTATGCCGAAGGTTTCACAATCGCCGATGTCGGCCGCATCCTTCGCGGGATTACAAAGCCGGGAATCGACGTTGACAATTTCCTTTCCCTTGAGCCGGTGGTCTCGAACAATCGCGAGCTGGGCCTCGAATGGGACCGAGGCGCTCTGAAGGCTTCGGCCAGCTACTTCTGGTCGTCGAGCGACTTCGGTTCGCTTCTCGTCCTGCGAAATGATGTATTCGAAGTCGAGCGTCAGCCAATCGAGATCGAGGGTTTAGAGGCAAGTCTCGCATGGGAGACGCCGATTACCGGCCTTTTGTTGAGCGGGGGCTACGCGGCGCTTGAAGGGCAGACGGATGCGGACGACGATGGCCTCGTCGACGATGATCTAGATGGCGCAAACATGTCGCCCGACCGCGTCAACCTAGCAGCCGATTACACAACGGGACGCTTCAGCGCTCGGGCGCAAGCGCGTATGTACCTGGAGCGTCAGTTCAACGATGTTTCTATGGCTACGGACTTTGAAGGCTACACGCTGCTCGATGCATTCATTTCATACCGTGCGGACTTCGGGGATATCTCCTTTGCAGCCCAGAACCTGACCGACGAGTTCTACGTCACCTACAACAGCGATACGGTCCGGGTAACCGATAACAACCGCTTCTTCTCTGGTCGCGGGCGCACCTTTACCTTGAGCTTGCGCAGCAAATTCTGATGAAGCTTCTGTCGCTTCTACATCGCTGGACAGGCGGTTTGGTCGGTATGATGCTGGCTGTAATCGGCCTGTCCGGCACCGTTCTCCTCTGGGAAGACAGCTGGATCCTGCTGGAAGGTGCCAACGACGCACCAACCAGCAACACTGCCCAACTGGCCAAAGCGATCGAAGTTGCCGTTGAGACCGCACCCGAACTCTCCCGCGTTACGTTTGCTGGCGAGGAGATAGGGTTGCACCAGGCAATCTACGCAGACGGAAGCGGTGCGTACATCGCACAAGAGGGGATCGTTGTTGATCGCTGGTCGGGGATCTGGGAGCGGCCGGAACTGTGGTTGTTCGAACTACATCATTACCTGCTGATGGGCGAAGTTGGAAAAACCATTACCGGAGTTCTGGGTATCATCCTGTTGGCCTTCACCATCACAGGGGCGATCCTTTGGTGGCGTACCAAACAAACCTTCCGGTTCCGCCTTTGGCCGGCGCGCTACACGGCTAGCGCAATCGTCAGGCACCATCGCGATTTGGGTGTGGTCGCATCGCCTTTGTTGCTCATCGCGGCTGCCACTGGCACGATGATGGTGTTCCCGGCGATCTCTTCCGCGCTGCTGTCACCGGTCACGACTGCCGATCCCAAGCCTGAACTTCCGACCGACCTCGCATCCGTCGGCAGAAGCACTGATTGGGCAGCTGTGATGGCCAACGCTCAATCGGCTTTTCCTTCGGCTGCAGCTCGTCGATTGATGCTGCCTCCAACTCCTGAAGAACCGATTGCCATTCGTTTCCGGCAGGACTTTGAGTGGACGCCCAACGGTCGAAGCTATGCATGGGTCGCGCCAAGGACTGGAATCGTCGTTGCCAAAGATGATCCGGCGATGGGTGACACCGCTTCTGCAGTTGTCGAGAAGTTCTACCCGATACACGCCGCCAAGGTTGGTGGCATCCTCTGGCGGATTTCTATGACCTTCGCAGGGTTGGCTCTGGTGCTGCTCGGGCTCTTCGCGAGCTGGTCCTTCTGGACCGGTAAATTCAACAATCGACCGGAGAGTATCCTGCGACCAGCAAAGGCGGCCCCCTAATCCGGTTCGGAGATATTCAACTCCAAAGTCCGCTTTGGGCATTGTTTGAGGTGCGAGGTAAGTGAACTGTGGTCGACAGCTTTCATCTTCCTAGTTTGGAGGGTGAGATGTCGGGGCTTGGATGGAAAGAGGAATGTCTGGTTGCGGTACTAGTGTGGCAGGTTCGTACATTAATCGTTCCAAGCGTGGATAATCCGCTCCACCAATAAGAGCGCTCGCGAGATGGTGTCTTCGCGATCGTTGGCCGAGAACGCCGCTATGGTCGCTTCTAGCAATGCTCCATAAACCATGCGTGCACTCAGCGGTTCAAGCCCGCGTGCGACCATCGGCTCGACAAAATGTGCAAGTTCGATGTCGCGCCAGGTTTGGATACCCAGCACTGCGGGCGCATCTCTAATCGTGATGCTGAAAATTTCGGGATCCAGTGCCGTCCGAAAATAATGCTCCAGCTCCTCGCGTAAATCCCTGTCGTCTCCCCAATCGCGAAAGCTGCTGAGTACATTTTCCACGACCGCCTCGAACAAATCCTTTTTTCCGTCGAAATGATAATTGAGCGCACCCCGAGACACTTCGGCGGCAGCGCATATTTCGGCCTGCGACGTGGCGCTGTATCCCTGCCTGCCAAAAAGATGGCGGGCCTCTTTGATGAGGCGCGCGCGCATGGCTGCGCTCTTCTGTTTCTGTATCTGCGAAGGCATCATGAGAGAATAGGAGGTCGACTGAGACTTGCAAACATACACATTGTATGTTTATAGGATGTATGACGTATAAGCGATTAAAACTTCTTCGGTCAGGCGGTGGATTCCGCAATGCGGATGGCATTCCGATCCGCACGGATACACAACCTCCTGTGCTTCTTTACTGGCTTTTGGGACCGGGCTTGATCGCGTTTGTCTATCATGCGTCGGTCGGCGCTATCCCAGGTATCGGGCCTTATCTGTCACTCGCCATTGGCTTCGCTACCCTCACGCTTTGCGAGCGGACCTGGCCGGCGCGCCTCGAATGGAAACAAAATGCGCGCGAGTGGCTTCAGGTCGTCGCGATGTTTGCCATCGTTGCTGCATCGCTGGCACTGGTCGAATTTGGCGCGCTGTTTTTCCCGGCAAACTGGTTCGACCATACGCGTTCGTTTGCCGCGATATACTGGCCATCCGATTGGCCGATGACCGTGCAGGTCGCGCTGGGTTTCGCGCTCATTCAGCTAATCGCTTATTGGTCGCATCGCCTGCAGCATGAAATCGGCTTGTTGTGGCGAATATTCGGGCATGGCACCCATCATACTTATACGAAACTGAGCGCTATGAACTGGAACACGACGCACCCGTTCGAGGCAGTCCCGCTGGTCGCGCCTGCGATTATTCTTTCCATCGTGTTTGGCCTGACCGACGTTGCAGTGGCTGCGGCAAGCCTGGTGATGATTATCTCTGCGACCGCCCATGCGAACTTGCGTCTTAACGAGCGACTGGTCGGGCTCGTACTCACGACCAACAGCCAGCATATGCAGCATCACTCTTCGGTATTCGCCGAAAGCCAGACCAATTACAGCTGCGCTATGACATTGTGGGACCGGATCTTTGGCACATTCTCCGAGCGCGACACGACTGCTCTTGGCGATCCGATGGATGGCGAAAGAACGCTTTGGAAACGGTTGACCGTTCCTTTACGCTGAGCGCCCGCCTTCAGATGTAACGCGATGACGCCCGAATTTCCGAATTTCAGGGCTGCGCCTTGGAGCCGGAATCAACGCTCCGAAAGCGCACTTTGTCAGTAGACCGAATCCGGAAAGAGGCTGATCGACCAGCTATGGCCGACCTTAAAAAACCGGTTATGGTAGACGAAGTGGCTGCCACCATGTCCTCACCATTGACCGCGCCCAATAACGGGTTGGGCGCCCATCGTTTTAGCCACGGGGCTGCCAGCGTGAAATCGGTGAAGTCCAGGTGACTGGCGCCTGCGATTTCGCGATAGAGCACGTTGTTTGGGAATGAGCTGCCCCGTTCCCGGTACATTGATCCGTTGAGCGGCGGAACCTCGCCGCGGTCGGACATGAGCACCAGAAGCGGCTTGGGATAGGAACGCTCGAAGAAGTCGCCAAATTGGAACCCGTCGAGATTGACTGCGCCAGCACATATGGAAAGTTCGGCGCAGGCTTGTGCGGCGACCGCTCCGCCGAGCGACATGCCGACAATAAAAACACGCGATGTATCCAGGTGGCCTGCGAAGCCGTCCACCTCCTCGCGCGCGATGACATCGGCAAGCAGCCGGACATCGGCAACCTGATGACGAAGCGTCGCATCGGCACCGCGCATTTCTTCCAAAGCTTCGCCGATCGCGGCGCGCTGTGCCTTCACGTTTGTGGCAGTCGTAGCGCGGGTAAGCGCCTCGACACCCTTCTCATCTGCCAACAGGCTGTCGTTGTTGAAGGCGGCGATCCGGCTGTCTGGATATTCGAGCGCGCTGGCATCGCCGGGCGAGCCGATTGCAAGGACGACGAAGCCTTGGCTGGCAAGATCTTGGGCCAAGACGCTGCTTTGCGTGGTGAACGATCGGAAGCCTGGCACGAAGATTACAATGGGTGCGCGCTCGATGTCTTGCCAGATCGGCGCATCGACGACGCTCGCCGTTCCGATCAATTGCAGGTGCTGGAAGATAAAGGTTGGCGTCGCGCCGGACACCATACCATCGGCGACACCCTTGCTCATGAGTTGCGCTGTTTCGCGGTCGGCGTCAGCCCTTGATGCCGGGTACCAAGCGCGTATCGCCAGTTCGCGTTGGCCGGAAGGAGCGCCTCCCACCGGGTCCGGACGGTCCGGATCGACAAGTGCGATGCTCCGCGTACCGACTGGCATTTCACCTACCGGTTCCGGGACGGTGAACATCGGAAACAGGAGCGGCGGCAGGAGAGCGAGCGCAAATAGTGAAGCGGCACCGGTGGCGGCCAGGGCAGAGCACCACCGCGGCCGATCCGGCGCGCCCCGCGACAACCGCAGCACGGCAGTCAGCAACGCCAGGACGGCCAGCCCAAGCGGCGCATAGAGCTGCCAGCGCATCGGCTCGACGGCGAGCACGAGCATAATGGCGGCGACCAAGACGACTACGGCAGCGACAAGCCAAGCCTTGCGAGAGCGGCGGACCATGCTTCGCGCGCCGAAAAG
This sequence comes from Alteripontixanthobacter maritimus, assembly GCF_003340475.1. Taxonomy (NCBI): domain Bacteria; kingdom Pseudomonadati; phylum Pseudomonadota; class Alphaproteobacteria; order Sphingomonadales; family Erythrobacteraceae; genus Alteripontixanthobacter; species Alteripontixanthobacter maritimus. Next base: position 2,080,353 of record NZ_QBKA01000002.1, read on the forward strand.
CGACAGGGCGCTGGCGAATGCCAGGAGAAGAATGGCTAAGGTCATCAGGTAGCTTTCAGGTCCAGCAGATGCGGGGGCGGCGGATCAGCGTTAATCGGCCAGACATCGCTATCGCGCTTTGTGAATGGCAACCGGTCGTATTGCGGCGAGATCGCGCCTGGCGTAGCAACGTAAATGACCCGGCGGGCAATTGGGGCGAAGCGGGAATGGAAGTGCTGCGTGGATTTCACCGCGACCACATGCATCGTTTCGACGTCCACCCCTAGCCCCACGAACGCGTCGGGCGCAAAAACCTGCGCGCGAACCGAACAGATCGCGATAAAAATCCCGCCTGCGTCAACGAGGGCGGTGCGTCCCAGATGCACGCGCGAACCGCCTAGCCCGGTCTGCCAGTGGTCTTGCTCCAGAGCAATGACCCGAACCTTGACCGGAAGACTGGGTCCGCTCGCGATCCCGTGCTTCCCGCCCAGTTCCAGCCGCGCGCTGGCGCCGTTGCCTGCGGCGAAACACCGCTCGACCGATTGCGGATCAAAATAGCAGCCAATAATCGCATTCGACATGCCACGCTCGAGCATGGCTTGGAGCAGGAAGGTGGAATCCGAAGGAGCCCCGCCGCCTGCATTATCCGCCATGTCGGCAAGGACGATCGGACCTTCCGCAACCTTCGCAGCCTCGTCCAAAGCTTGTTCAATAGAATGATAACGGCTCGACACAGCCTCGCGCTGGGAATGGAAGCGTCTGGCGATGTAGAGTGCCGCCGCTTTCGCGCTGCCAGGATTACCATTGGCATAGACTAGTGCGCGCGCGCCGGCGTCTTCCACATCGCCCCATGGAAACCCATGAACGAGTGAGGCGGTTAGGATGTCAGGTCGCTTCTCCAGCTCGGTCAGCTCGTTCACGATCGAGGCCATTGCGGGGCCGGTCGTGGGCCAGAGCCCGATAAGGCGGCAATCGGCAACGGCTGCAGCCGGACTGATCCTGTGGCTCGCCACGTCGGAGGTGAGGCGAAACAGTTCTGCGGCGCGCTCCACGATATCGTCATGCGGGTAATGCTTATAAGAGATTATTAGATCAGCGGATCGCACCATGGCGGGTGTCAAATGGGCATGCAGGTCGAGCAAAGCGCCAACGGCGACATCCGGTCCGGTAATTTCTCTTATCGCCTGCAGCAAATCGCCTTCGCAATCGTCCAGGCCCTCGGCCACCATTGCGCCATGGAGGTTGAGCAGGACGAGATCGACCTCTCCAGCCCGTTGCAGATCGTCGAGGATCGCGGCCCGAAAAGCTTCGTAGCAATCCCTGTTCGTCGGTCCGGCAGGCTGCGCGAACGCGGCAAGGCTTTCTACCGTTGTCCAAGCCTTATCGTCCGCAAGCGCGCGCCAATGGGACATCGCCAACAGGTGCAGCGCATCGGGCGCGCGCCGCGTCCCGTCACCGTAGTACAGGCCCTGTTCCTCGAACGCACCAAGGTCGGTCTTGATGGGGGAGAAGGTATTGGTCTCCGTCATCAGACCAGCGATAAACACCGCGCGGTTTGTCATGCCGCCGCCCGAAGGGCCGGGCGGCATGGTTTCACGGCGCGCGCCAGCCTGCGGTCTGCCTCGTCGAGCGGGTCCCCCAGCAGCATGCGCGCGCCTAAATCCGAAAGAGCTGGCGCCATTTGTATTCCATAGCCGCCCTGTCCCGCGAACCAGAAGAAACCCTCGACCTGCGGGTCGAAACCGACCACCGGCGTCTTATCTGCGGTGAAGGTTCGCAAACCTGCCCAACTGCTTTCGATCCGGCGTACAGGGAAGTCGAGCAGACCTTGCATACGGTCGATGGCGATGGCGATATCGATCTCTTCGGGTACGGCGTCGCATGGATCGGACGGATGCTCATCGGCGGGCGAACAGAGCAACTTCCCGCTTTCAGGCTTGAAGTAGAACTTCTCGTCTATGTCGATCACCGCCGGCCATCCGGAGATGTCTTGCGGGTTCCTGCCCACCGGCGGATCGACCAACGCCACCGTCCGGCGATGCGGTATCAGCCTCCGCGGATCCGCCCCACATTCAGCAGCCAGACTGTCGGCCCACGCTCCACCTGCGTTCACCACCACGGCGCAGGAAATTTCTTCATCCCCGACTGTTACGAGCCAACTGTTACCAGTCTGCTCGATAACAGGCCTCTTACCCACAAAGAACGCTACGCCGCGTTCCTTGGCGCAGCGTAGATAGCCTTGGTGCAGACCGTCTACATCAATATCCATGGATTGCGGCTCGAACAAACCGAACGCCAGGACATCCGACCTCAGCGCAGGAATCAACTCCGCCATGCGATCGGGACTTAAAGTTTGCAATTCTATCTCGCGCTGGCAAGCATTCGCAACCAGGTGGTCAGCCGCTGACATTTGGTCCGGTCGAACCGAATAGAGGCATCCGCGGCGATGCAAGAGAGGCCGCAAGAAACCTCGCGGCGGGTTTTCGAAAAACGCTCGGCCCCTACTTGTGATCTCGCACACCGTGCTGTTACCATAAAGTTCGGTATAAAGTGCCGCCGACCGTCCGGTCGTATGATAACCGGGCGCAGCTTCCATCTCGATCAGGGCGACCCGTTTGGTTTGTGCGAGCGCAGATGCGATGGACGCGCCTGCCATGCCAGCACCAATTACCACGATGTCAAAATTAAGAGCCACTCGCCAGCATCCATTCCGTCAGTCGCCGAATACCCTACGATGTTTCCTAAACGAAACAAGCGGCAATCTAAATGGGGGGACGCAGCAGAGCCGCCTTAATCGCTCAAGTTTTTCCGATTTGGCAGATCAAGGGCTCGCTCCAGCGTTTCGGCGGGTGCGCTTACAACAGCGAGGGTGCGGCAAACACCTTCGCCAGCGTTGATATAAGCGTGACCCATGGCGCTATCGAGATAAACGGACTGTCCCTCTTCCAAAACCGAAGACTCATACAGTTCCGTCTGAACTTCAAGACGCCCTTTTAGAACGTAAAGAAACTCCTCACCCTCGTGATACACGAAATCTCCAAACTCTTTCCTGCTGCGAGCTTTGTGCTCGACGATAAGCGGGACCATCTTCTTGTTCAAAATTTCCGTATTCAGGTAATGATAGGTATAGTTCGGTGTATCGATTACACCGGATCGCGGATCTCCTAGGTCAATACTGCGCCGGCCGGCAAATGCACGATCGACAGGAGTTTTCTCAAAAAACGTGGCGATATCGACGCTGAGACCGCCAGCAAGAGCTGCAAGCTTGTCGTAAGTAAGCGACAGGCGTCCGTTCTCCGCTTTAGACAGAGCCGATGTGGAAATACCGGTTTTCCTGGCAACATCGGCCAAGCTCCACCCATTGGTTTTGCGTAGCGCGCGCAAGGCGACTGCAAGTGGGTTTGTCTCGGTACCGATAGCGGCCCCCATTCTCATAATCCTGTTTCAGCTCGTGATTGGCGCATTTCAAGCACGAAAGCCACAACCAAGCGGTCATTGGAAAGTTTCCTATAGACAACACTGTCCATTATGCGAAACATACAAGTGAGCTATGGGAGAGGATGATGACTCGTTTCGCTAACAGCTGCCTGTATGGGGCGGCGTCGCTGATCGCGCTTTCGGTAACTTCGCCAGTCGTTGCGCAAAGTGTGTCACCGGGGGAAAGCGCATCGGACGGGCAGATTGCGCCTGAAGATCGCGTAATCGTCGTCACGGCGCAAAAACGGGAGCAGGATTTAACTGAAGTTCCAAGCTCGATCACCGTGCTGGATGGCGAGGCGCTCGAAAATATCGGCGCCGTCAATTTCGAAGATTATGCAAAATACATTCCAGGCCTTGGTTCCTCGTCCCAGGGCGGACCCGGTCAGCGGCAGCTCATTCTGCGTGGTGTCAATGCGGGAGACGACCCGGCGTCGACCGTCGGTGTGTATGTCGACGAAGCGCCGGTCGGTTCTTCGACCTCGCTTGCTACAGGTGGTCGCTTAGGGTTTGAGCTGGTTCCGTTCGATATCGAGAGGATCGAGGTGCTGAGGGGCCCGCAAGGGACGATCTACGGCGCCAGCACGCTCGGCGGCTTGCTGAAATACGTGACCCGTGCGCCCGATGTTGATGCGTTCGAAGGGCGCGTCGAAGCCGACATTTTCGCAGTGGACGGCGGCGATCTCAACTATGGTGTGAAGGGTGCGGTCAACGTGCCGATAGCGGGGGTCGCGGGGCTTCGGTTCACCGGCTTCTATGCGGAGGACGGCGGCTTCGTAGACAACGTTTTTACAGGCCGGGATAATATCAACAGCAACCAACGCTATGGCGGGCGGGCGCAGCTTCTAATCGAACCGGGCCCCAATATCTCCTTGCGCGCCGCGGCCCTGTACCAGCGGACCGAACAGGACGATAGCGCGCTTGTGCGGTATGATTTCGCTACGGGGAACCCTGTCTATGGTGAGCTCGAGAACGACCGCACTGTCGCGGCAGAACTTACGCAGGACTTTCAGCAATATTCGCTGACCGCGGATTTCGACTTCGGCTTTGCCACGCTGACGTCGGTTTCCGCCTATTCCGAACTCGAAACACCTGCAATCGGCGATGCCACCGCCAGTTTCGGCGCTCCATTTGGCTCGACCGCTGTTGCTCTGCTGCGGGAAGCGGAAACCGAGAAATTCGTGCAAGAGCTTCGGCTCACGTCAGCTTCACGTGACGAGGGCATGCCGCTGGAATGGCAGGTAGGGCTATTCTATACCGAAGAGGACAGCCGCAACGATCAGGTCCTGACAGTTCGCGATGGGCCATTCGTGCCATTGAACCCGACGGCTGTGGTAGAACTCCCGACGAGTTACGAGGAGTTTGCCGTCTTTGCCAATACGACGCTCTTCTTCGGCGAGCGCGTGTCCCTCAATCTTGGATTACGTATAGCGGAAAACGAACAGTTCTTTAGCCAGAGCACCAGCGGCCCCGCCGTGGGCCTGCCGCCGGGCGTAGTGTCGACAGTGACCAACGAATCGAACGACGACAGCGCGACCTATGTCGTCGCTCCTAGTTGGCAGATTACCGAGGATGTCACGCTGTATGCGCGCGCAGCGTCCGGCTATCGTCCGGGCGGCCCAAATGCGATTTTGCCGAACCCGGCCAATCCAGGCGAAAGTCTGGTGCCGTTGACCTTCGACCCGGACACACTGTGGAATTACGAGGCCGGAATTAAGGGCAATTTCGGACGCTCGGGCACATTCGGTGTCGCAGCCTTCCGTATCGACTGGGACGATATCCAGATCATTCAGATCGTCAACGGCGCGACGTTTCGCGGAAATGGTGAAAGCGCGCGCAGTGAAGGTGTCGAGGCGGAGGTCGCATTCGAGCCGCTCGATGGGCTGACGCTTGGCGGCAATGTGGTATATACCAACGCAGTGCTTACGGATGATACCAGTCTGGTGGTCGGCGGACAGGATGGCGATCGTCTGCCGCTAGTCCCGAAATGGACCGCCACGAGCTTCGCGGATTACACCTTTCCGCTTTCCGGCGACGTTTTCGGCAATGTCGGAGCAACGATCAGCTACGCGGGCGATAGGGAATCAGGCTTTCCGGCCAGTTTGGCGAACCCGTCATTCACACTGGACGATTATCTGACGGTCGATTTGCGCGCGAGCGTGAACTTCGGTGCCTTGCGAGTGGCTGCGTTCGCGAAGAACCTGACGAACGAGATCCCGCAACTCGGCGCAACCAATGTCGGCGGACGGCTTGACGTCGCAGTCGGGCGGCCACGTTCCTTTGGCCTGTTGGTCGGGGCCGACTTCTGAGCGGCGTTACAATCGCCTCTCCGGCAACAAGCGGGTCGGACCTGGATCAAGATGTCTATGTCCGGCCCGCTTACGCTTGGTATGCGCTGGCTCTGTTCGTCCTGACGATCCTGCTGGCCTTCATCGACAAGCAGATCATCTCGCTGCTGGTCGAACCGCTGCAAACTTCTCTCGATATTTCCGACACGAAGATAGGCGTCCTTCAGGGTCTTGCCTTCTCCCTCTTTGCCGCAGTGGCAGCCCTGCCGCTCGGTAGGCTGGTCGATCGGACCAATCGGGTGCGGATGCTGATTGTCTGCATGCTCATCTGGTCGTCGATGACCGTGCTGTGCGGCTTCGCGCAGAATTTCAACCAGTTGTTCGCTTTTCGGGTGGGGGTCGGCATTGGAGAGGCGGCGATCATGCCGCTCATCTATTCCCTCCTGGCCGATTTCTTCCCGCGCGAGAAGCGGGCAACCGCCATGCTGGTGTTCTACCTGACGGTGGTTGTCTGTGCGAGCCTCTCGGTCAGCCTTGGCGGCCTTGCGCTCGGCGCACTTGCATCAGGCGCGATCATCTTTCCGCCCCCCCTAGCTGATTTTGAGGATTGGCGCGCAGCCTTCATCATCGTCGGCGTGCCCGGGCCGGTTGCTGCCCTGCTGATCGGCCTGACTTTGCGCGAGCCCCAACGGCACGATCTGGTGTTACGGGATGGTTCGGGCCTTAGCGTCAAGCAAGTCGTGGCGTACCTTTTCGAGAACAAGATGCTGTTCGGGCCGCTGGTATTCGGTTCGGCCGCCGCGCTTGCGGTCGGCAATGCGATCAACAGCTGGCACCCCACAATCATGATCCGCGAGTTCGGCTGGCCAGCATCGCAGGCCGGAATTCGCTATGGCCTTGCCGCAGCGATTTGCGCCGGCATCGCTGTGCCAATCGCGATCGTTTTCGAAAAGCGGCTGCGCGCCCGCAATGCTGGACTGGTCGCGTCAATCCTGCCCGCAGGTGCTGCGCTTTCGCTGGTCGTTGTCCTTGCCCTGCCATGGCTTGCCGGTGCGAATATCGCGTTGATTGCGGGCGCAGCCCAGCTGTTCGGACTGTTTTGGATCGTCGCCCTAAGCCCTGTTCTCATTCAGGAAATTGCACCGAACGAAATGCGCGGTCAGATCCTGGCCCTTGCAACCTTGATATCAACGATCCTTCAAGGATTTAGTCCGGTCGTGACAGGTCTTTTTTCCGATCTGTTCTTCGACGGAGAACGCGCTTTGAGCTACTCCGTCACTGCTACCGCGCTACCGATCCTTGTCGTGGCAATTCTTCTCTATCTGCCGATGCAAGCGCGTTTTGCGCGGAAGGTCGGCAGCTGATGGACAAAGATCTGGTACGCAGTGCCGTGGACTCATTCGTCGGCAGCCTTAACCTTGCTGGAAAGCCAGGTGTTTCCATGGCCTTGGCACAGGGCGGAAAGGTGATCACCAAGGCGTGCGGCGGCATGCTTCACCCCGAACATGGCGGTGCCATAACCGACCAAACCCCATTTCGGATCGGCTCGACAAGCAAGCAATTCACGGCGGCTGCGGCGCTACTGCTGGAGCGTGATGGACTTCTAGACCTCGATGCATCGATCCGTGACCAAATACCCGAACTGCCCAAACTGCTATCGAAAGTTCGTTTAAGGCATATGCTGAGTTGCACGTCCGGAATGCACGACGAACTCGATATGTGGCTATTCGCAAACGGCCTTTCGTTCATGCCGCAGCGTGAAGGATTCGCGCAGGCATTCGCGCGCGACACGTTCAATTTCCCAGCGGGTTCGCATTTCTGCTACAACAATACCGGGTTTGCGCTGGCCTCTCTGGCGATGGAACGCGCGACTGGTTTGGGCTTCGATGACATTCTGCGTGAGTATCTTTTCGGACCCGCCGGATTGCGAGCTACAAGCCTGGTGGCCCGAGATGATGACCTTCCAGCGCATTGCGCGCGCACCGCACTGCCATCGCCCACCGGCTTTACGCTCGCTCGTTTTCCAGCAGAAATCACGGGCGAAGGTGGGCTCATCTCGACGCCCTCCGATCTGCTGCGCTGGAACCGATGGCTGCAGAATATCGATCAGAGGCAGATATATGCACGTATGAGTTCTGCCACCCCATTAAAAGGTGGCGGATCGAGTGCCTACGGCCTTGGACTGATCAAGGCTTCGTTCCGCGGCGTTACGCGGGTCCACCATCCGGGCGGGGTGATCGGCGGCTCTGCCCAGTTGGTGTCTTACCCCGATGCCGATTGCACCATAGCCGTGGCGAGCAACAACGGCGCGATCGCCGCTCCGGACCTGGCCGATCGGTTGGCCGAGCAGCTGGGCATTCTCCCGCCTGCGCCGTTGCCTGCCGAAAGCGGGCCGACCGGCCAATTTTACGATGATGCAATGGGGCGGGGTTTCTCGCTCAATCCAGGCGAGCTCGATCTGCACGTACAGCGCCTGCCGCTATATAAGCAGGGCGATGCCACAGTCGCTGCCGACAGCGCAGGCATGGGCCGTCTCGCCTTCGAATGTGATGGCCAGGAGGTCTGGCTGCACGAACATGGCCAGACCAGGCGGCTCGATCCGATTGCGGGCGATGCAGCTATGGAGTTGCCAGCTTCGCCATTTTGTTACCGCAACACCAGACTTTCATTCGAAGGCAGGCAACTGCTTGTGGAGGGCGGTAGCGGTTCTGTACGGTATGATTTGCGGCCGATGGGCCAAGACACCTACGCTGCAGTTCCGACCCTGCCAGTTCCGCTTCTTGCGACCGTAAAAGCCGAGAGCGAAGGATTGCGCGTGTCCACCCTGCGCAACTGGAACATGCGCTGCGATGGTGCGTGCTGAAGTCGATGTCCATGCTCGACAAAGCGTACAATATCGACGATCTGCGGCGCCTGGCAAAGCGGCGTCTGCCGCGGGCGATGTTCGACTATATCGATGGTGGCGCCGAAGACGAAGCCACGATGCACGCGAACCGCAGGGACTTCGCTTCAGTGTCGCTCGTGCCGCACCAACTCGTGGACGTGTCCGAGGTCGATCTCTCGACCGAGGCTTTCGGGGCCAAGCTTTCCATACCTTTCATGATATCACCTACCGGCATGTCGGCGATGTTTCATCCCGATGCCGAATCCGCCGTAGCGGCGGCCGCGGCGAAGGCGGGCACGCTTTATTCGCTTTCCACGATGGGATCGACCAGTATCGAAGATGTTGCCGCCCGCTCCTGCGGGCCGAAGGCGTTCCAAATCTATGCCTTTCGCGACCGCGATCTGACGTCGGAGTTTATCGAGCGCGCTCGCAAAGCAAAATACGATGCGCTCATCCTGACCGTAGACGTACCCGTCGCGGGCAATCGCGAACGCGACCTGCGCAATGGAATGACATTGCCGCCTGCGCTTGGCCTGATGGGCGTTTTAGACGTATTGCGACACTGGCGCTGGGCACTCGATTATGCGCGTGCGCCGCGCATGACGCTGGCCAACGTCGCCCACCGTATCGACGAGGCTAATGCAGATATATCTACCCTGAGCGGATACATCACCAAACAGTTCAGCCCGGCGATGACATGGGCGGATGCTCGCTCGATAGCCGACGAATGGGGCGGACCGTTCGCGATAAAGGGGATATTGCATCCCGACGATGCGCGTGCAGCGCTGGACAGCGGGGCGAGCGCCGTCATCGTGAGCAATCACGGCGGGCGGCAGCTGGATGGCGCGATTTCGTCGATTGCAGCGCTCCCCGCGATTGCTAATGCCGTCGGCTCGCAAGGCGAGGTCTTTCTCGATGGCGGCATCCGCCGTGGTAGCGATATCGTGAAAGCATTCGCGCTTGGGGCCAAGGGTTGCTTTGTTGGGCGGCCCTATCTCTACGGGCTGGGCGCGGCCGGCGGGCACGGTGTGGACAAGGCCTTAGAAATCCTCACCACCGAAACACGCCGGGTGCTGGCGTTGACCGGACGCTCTTCAATCAAGGAGATCGACGGTTCGGAGTTGGCGGACCACCGCGACTGATTATCATCTCAGCACCACATTGCCGGTCCAGTTCCCCATAGCGCCGCTCCAGCCGCGCATAGGTTCTCCACCACATACCTTCAGGGCGGCGTATAGGCTGCTCCCAGCCTATACGCCATCCCAGACGCTCTTGGCGCCTGAGAAGCGCTTCAAAGGGTTTCTCTTAGGGCGCACTGCGCTGTGACTGATATCCGATCCAGCGCGCATTGCGGCTGGCAAAAGTTACATACCCCTCTGGACAACAAAGCTTGCCGACCCGTTCGCCGCTAAGGGGCAATGCATCCACCAGCGTCGCCCGCCAAAATGCGGAACGGTATAGCTTAGCGAAACACGCTGGACGTAATCGCGCTTAGCGGCTTCACAGGTCGACGCAATGAAGCGCGGTTCCAGCACTGTCTGTCAGCGGTTTGCTGTACGGCTGCCGGCCTGATCCATAACTGCCCACTAGCCCACTCGGTAGTCGTGAGCCATTTTGATCAATTGGCATAGCGTTGCTTCATGCTTCTTGATATCCGCCGCTTTCAATCGAATACGATATAACCCCCAACGCTGGTTATATTCGAGCGTCTCCAGTTCGGCCTCTTCAATCATTGCATCGACTTCTTCTGACTTTGGAAGCTTGGCTTCCCAAACCAAAAATTGCTTTTTCGGCCGAAACGATATGAAGTTATAAGCTTGACCATGGCGAGACAAGCCGATGTAAAATTTGTTGTATTTCAATTCTAATTCTGGATCGAGCGCCTTTGCTAAGACAAGCATTTTGTCTGCTAGATCTACTGTAGCCGGTGTACCCTTGTCGTTCTCCCAGTAAGCGCGGTCAGTCGGTGCGCTGGCAGCATCCTCATCTTCATCGACCAAACCTCGTTCGAACTCATCCATCACCTTTGTAAATACTAGAGTGACATGCTCTCCAACTTGGAACGCCTGCATCTGGATAGCAACGAGCGGGATCGACCCATTAAAGAGCGATACAACATTCAAAAAGCGACTTGTGATGTCTTCAGCCACCAAAACTGCGCAGTGTTCATATTGGGGATACCTGCGGCGCTCGACATCCCAATATTCGATGGTCCGTATGATGTGCGTTTCATCAGTACCACCCAACTGCAGCTCAACCTCGAAACGCTTATAGGTTTCAGTATCCTGTAGCAGCAAATCCAGACGCCCTGCTTTCGGCTGTATCCGCTCCCGATCACGTAGGACGAGAGTTCCAAGCCCCAAAACAGAAGGATCATCCGCAATGATGTTTTGCACCCACTCTTCCGAAAATTGGGGATGGTTTCGCAAGGATATCTGCTTGGGTTTTGTGTAGCCGTTCGCCATTATCAAAAGTTCCTGAATAGGGGGCCAATCGCCGCAATTCTGGCGCGGCGGTTTGTGTCAATTAAGCGTTTGACCAAATCTTTGAGTTCCGTTGCGCGATTGGTTTTCCGGTAACCGAGTTCGGCTAAAACGAGTTGCAACTCATCATTGTCGGTTGTGCAACGCGTTACGTTCTCTTCAAGCTGCCCAATTGAATAATGGCGCATGGGCCTGCCAGCATCTCCGCCGCTGCGCTTCATGTAGCTCTATCCCTCGATTTCTGCATCCGGCTGGCCTGCCAGCAGGGCGTTGACCCATGACAGGGCCAGATCGCGGCTGCGGTAGGTGCCCCAGCGTTTGGTCTCTTCGCGCTCCACAATCGGGAAGGTGGAGTAGATGTAGCGGATGTCGTCGCGGGCCTGGGCCGCATCATGATCGGGCAGGTCGGGATCGAATATGCCGTAGAGGATGAAATACAGCGCATCGAGCTTGGCGCGCAGGGCCAGCCGCCGGTCCTCGTCCCATGCGAAGGGCGGCAGCACTTCCCCATCTGCATCCACATGGCCCATATCGCGGGCGAAGGGGGCCATGTCGTGCGCGGTATAGGTCAGCTCCAGCACCGCCTCCTGCACGATCTCGGCGGCAGTCTTGGGTCCGAGTGTAGGCAGCTGGCGGGATGACGGGGAGTTGTTCGACTATGTACCAGTTGAGGTTATTGCCTTGTACCTTTTGCCGCAGCACGAAATCAAAGGACACCGTATTGAGATTTGCGATGAATAAGGCCGACTGCTCAGCGGCTCCTTCGATCTTCATGATCGGAAGCGAGTTACCCGCACCCGAGTCTGGCACGATTGCCGCAATCATGGCGCGCATATTGGTAGATGAAGTCACATGCTTCATTCCGATGTGCCATAGCGCCCTTGGCTTCACTTCATCTGCTAGCACCCATGAGTTTGGCGTTGCTAGCCAAGCAGGATCTTGGTGTTCATCGAGCGTCGTATTGACGGGCTGATTTGGTCGGTTGGCATTTTCAGAATTGGTAATGACACTTGCCGCTCGGTGATCGAAGGCCTGCACCATCTTGCCTTCATACAACGGGACCCATTCGCCAGCCTCAGATTGCCAGCAATTGCCTCCGATGGGCCATGCACCTTCTGCGCCTTCAAGCTCCGCACGGGTCCGAAACAGGTGACTGTCGTTCGTCATGTCGAACATACGACGATATTTTACGAGCCAAGCCGCCACTGGCTCATCAGTGGACTTGTCCACCAATACCGGCACGCGGGCGTAGATGGCCGTCGTCAGTTCCATATCCCGGCGGGTGCGGAAGATCGGCGCGGTGCCGGTGTTGGGATTGACGCGGGCGAAGTCCTCCGCCGTAATCGGGAACGCCTGATCGGGGTTTGCGCGCTCCTCCACCGATTGCAGGAAGAACCCGCACTGCGTAGCATCGAATGTCCGTCCGGGACTGCCGATCATGGCGATGAATTTGAACCGGCTGTCCACGTCTGGGAAGAACGGTTCTAGCTTGTGGCGAGTGCGCCGGTTCTCAAAATCATACAGCGCTTTGATATGCCCGCCGGTCGCCACCTGCCGGAAGAACACGCTGGCGGACAGGTCGCTGGCGATCCCGCTGGGAGTTAGCAGGCCCACCATGCCGCCGGGCTTTACCAGCCGGTGCGCGCGTTCCACGAACAGGCTGTAAAGATTGATGTCGCCCCGCCCCAGCAGCGGATAATGCCCGCCATCCTTGGGTTTGCGCCGGGCGATCCGCAGCGTGTCTGCCGCGCGCCTGTCAGCCTTCAGGTAATCGCCATGCAGCGGGTCTTCGGCGACCTTCAGCGCGCCGATCATTTTCTTACGGTCGGATGCGCGTTGCGCTCTGGCGATTTCCGGCCGACGCGCGGCGAACCATTCGACCTGTTGCAGCTTGATCCGGTCCCACGGGGGATTGCCCACCACGGCGTCAAACCCGCCCTCCAGTTCGGCGCTGGCCCAGTTGGTCCACACGCCGGGAAAAGTGATCTGCCAGTTCAGGAACCGCTCTTCCTCGATCAGCGCGCGGGCCTCTGTCCATATTTCTGCGAAGCGTTCCACATCCTCTGCGCGCGCCTTGCCTTCTTCGGGGGACAGCCGGCCGCGGGCGATGTTCAGGGGGTCGCCAAACTGCCCGTCCAGCCACTGTGCCACCAGCGGCTTGTCATCGCCCTTCAGGTCCAGCCAGTCGAGCGCATGGATGAAGCTGACAAAGCCGTCCAGCGCGCCAGTTTGCGCTTCCACATCGCGCCACATTTCCGCGCTGCGATGGGCCTCGCCAATTTCCGCATCCGTCAGCGCTTCGATGGTCTGCATCGCCGCCGCCTGCCGCTGCGCATTGGCCAGCGGTTCGTGCAGGAACAGTTCGCCGCCTTTACCGGCCTTGTCGATGGCATCGCGCACCCACAGGCCGAACAGGCTGTCGCCGGCCGCCAAATGGTGATCGATGAAGCTGAGCGGCGCGCCCACGGTGAAGGTGTGCAGCCATAGCGAAACCTTGGCCAGTTCCACCGCCATCGGGTTCTTGTCCGCGCCATAGACGCAGCGTTTCAGCACCATGCGTTTGACCAGCTGGGGATCGTCCAGCTGTTCCTCGCTTACCGCCCAGCCCGCGCTTTCTGCATTGGCGCTGATGGTGCCGCGTATCCTGCGCACTTCCTCCGACACCGGGCTTTCATATTCCAGCCCCAGTTCCTGCATCGCCAGCGCCGCCGCCTCTGCCACCGCATCCAGCGCCAGATTGGTCAGCCTGTCGACCAGGCTGACCAGGAAATGGCCGGATCCCATTGCCGGATCGCATACCCGCAGCCGCGTGATGGCCTTTGCCGGGTCCGCCTGTTGCAGGCGCGCCAGCTTGTAATCTTCGCTGTCGCCGGGCTTCAGCCTGCCCAGTGCATCGGCAAAGGCGCGGTGCGCGTCGGTAACCAGCGGCTCCAGCGTTTCATCTAGGATCAGCAGCACCAGCTCGTCGGGCGTGTAATAGCTGCCGCTGTTCTTGCGGGCGAAGATGTTCGGGCGGATGTCCAGTTCGCCGTCATCGCCGCGCACCAGCTCGAATTCCAGCAACCGTTCGTAGATCGAACCCAGTTGCTGCACGGTCAGATCGCGGTAGTTGATATAGCGCCGCCGGCCGTCTCGCTGTTCGAAGGACAGGATGTCCAGCGCTTCTGCCATCACGTCATCGCCCAAACGAATATCGTTCAGCAGCGGCTGGGACGCGCTGAACAGCCCGCCATTATACGGCGGCAGGCCAACCGACGGGTCACCCTTGTCGATCATCTCCGACAGGCTGGAGAACCGCGCCCAGATCTGCCGCGCCACGCTGGAAAATGTGTCGCCGTCATCCTTGCGCCTGCCGACATCCAGCCGCGCCACGCGCAGGGCGTAATCGTCGAAGCGTGGGTCGCGCACAGGCAACAGGCCGCGATCCTCGGCATAGAGGATGAACAGCAGGCGATAGAGCAGGATGAGCGTGGCCTGCCTGATGTCGTCCAGCGAGGCATCATCCGGCGCGGCCCTAGCGACCGCCTTGCCCAGATCGGGATAAAGCCGATCAAACACGAGGTCGGACAGGCTCTTGGCCACGCGCTCTTCGTAAAATGCGGCATCCTTGCGGGCGCGTTCCAGGAAATTGGGCGCATCGGGTGCCGCGCGTTCAAATGCGGAACGGCTGAATAGAGTGGCGAAGACGCGCAGCCAGTGGTCGCGGTCCTCATCGGTAATCCCTGCATCCAGCAAATCCCCGTCCAGCCCCATGATGCGGGACAGGTCCAGTTCCAGATATTCGTCGATGGTGGAACGCGCGCCCGAATAGTAAATGCGCCAGCGCGCGCCATTGGTCAGAATGCCCCAGCGCAAGGCCCCGCTTGTCAGGTCATCAATTCGCCTCAGATAGCGCAGCAGCTGCGTCGAAGGGGTGTCGCGGTCTGCGCCCCGGCGGCCCTCTGCCCGGTCCAGCGCGCGGCCCCAGCGCTTGCTTTCGACCACTGCCGCGCCGAATTCGTAGCGTTTCCATTCTTCGGCATGGGTGTTGGCCTTTGCCTTCGCATCGGCATCGATGAACAGCAGGCCATCGGGCACATCCACCCGGCCTCTGTCGGAAAGGTTCTGCTGGGTGAGATAATCCGCCCAGCCAAGCGCCTCCAGCACGGGCCAGACCAGATCGGATTCCGTCGTCGCCTCATTGGGGCTGGTGCCGTGCGGGAAGCCATCCATGATTGCAGCGAGCGCCGCGCGCAGTTCGGCGGGATCAGTGTCCTGCCACGGACTGCTGCGGGTTATGCCCTCTTCCAGATAATCCAGATTGAAAAGCGCGCCAGCGGTGAAGAGAGTGGTATCGGTCACTTGAACCGGCTTATCGACCCGCCGCACGCACGCCAACATTTTCTCAAAATCATTTGCAGAGTTTATTGCGGTGGAACGGCGGGGCGCAAGACGGGCCGATCGCTGAATCTATTTATTGCTACTTTAGTAATCCCTCGCACGCGGGCAGAAAACGGTGTTAACTGTTACGCAGAGGATTGGGACCGCCATACAGTTTTGCGATGTTAAACAGCAAGGCACCCGCCGCCGCCCCTGCCACACGCCAGCACCCTTGCCTCATACGCGGCATGACTGCCCCCCACCATCCGCCTAAGCCTAGCGGACTTCCTAGCCGCTCCGGGGCGCGTTTAAGCATGTAGTGCAGCTTGCCCTTTAACTCAACTTCATACGCGGCTGGATTGTCCTGTACGGAACGTGCCGCTCCCAGCTTCTGGCTTTGCAACGTATCAGCCCAATAGCGTCCCGGCAAAATTCCTTTCACCCAGCGCAGGGGCATTGGCCGGAACAGTTGATCAAGCTCGGGCGGAACGTGCAGCAACAGGTGGCAATACTGGCCAAAACGCTTTCCGCATTCCTGCACCCAAGCCCCAGGCATTAATTGATCGCGCGCCGTTGACAAGTCACGCGCTAGCTTCACAAAATTACCTGTGGCCACGACACTGCCCTTTGCGTCGATACCGCCTTTGCCCCATGCAATCGTCGCAAACCGATTAAATGGCAGTCCAACCGCAAAAGGAGCGTCGCTTGCCCCTATCAGTTCGTAGCAGTCATGCTCGCTAAGCTACCAACTCTCACGATTGCGGCTGCCGCGCGCACCGCCCCGCTTAAGCAGCATCGGCTTGCTCGAATGTTCCGAAGAACCGTCCTATAATAGCCGCACCACATCGATTGTCATTAGCCGCTGATTTCTTGGGCTATATCCCCTTCGATTGCATCTGGGTTCCAAAGGCCAATTTCATTCAACAACGTCGACGCGGTAAAGCGTAAGCCATGAGCGGTAATCTCATCTTTTGAAAAACCCATGCGACGGAACGCTGCATTTAAGGTGTTTTTACTCATCGGGCGCAGCGACGTATGCAGGGCAGGGAAAGCAAAGCCCTTCGGGCCGGTCAGCTTGCGCAACTCAAAAACGACGCCACTACTTGGCTAGAAAGCGGAACCGAATGTGGCTTTCGTGCTTTCATTTTTCCGGCTGGAATGCGCCATATCTTTTCTCTTAGATCAATCTCGCTCCAATCAGCATGACGGAGCATTCCTGGCCTAACAAAAACGTGCGGAGCGATCTGCAAAGCAAGCTTGTTAATTGGGCTACCAGTGTAAGCATCGATGGCCCGGAGCAGCTCGGCTAGTTTCGCAGGCTCCAGGATAGCAGCATAGTGTTTTGCGTTGGGAGTAATTAGCGCCCCTTTTGAGTAGGGTTGCCGGGTCAGACTTGGCGCGGCCCGTCGCCACCGCAAACCGAAACACACGGCTCGCGAAGCTTCGGGTCTTTTTGGCGGTTTCGTAATTCCCCTGGGCTTCCAATTTTTCAGTGTCGCTAACAATAGCTGAGGATCAGCCTCAGTAATCGGCATTTTGCCTATCGCTGGAAGGAGTAACGAAAGGAACCACTGCGCCTTTCGCAGCGTGCTGTTCGCCCGACCCTCTTTGGCCATTTTTGCAATCTATTCTTCTGCAATCCACACAAAGCTATCGTTTGCGCGCATCTGCCAATTTTCGGGATACGCCCCCAGCGCCAATGTCTTTTCCTTAGCTGTGAAGCGATACTTAAATCGCCATAGTTTGGAGCCGCTGGGAAGGATTTCGACAAAAAGTCCTTTGGCATCGGCCCATCTAAACGGCTTGGCCTTCGGCTTAGATCCAAGAATTTCAGCGTCGTTGAGCGGCATTTAGGGGCATGGCCTTTCGGTACTTTGCCGACAATCCCGCGATATGCCCCTAATCATGCCCCCAAAGTTGCGGATTTCGCAAGAGTGCCAACCGACATTGAGCGACATGAAGGCGCACTGAATGGCAGACTTACGCCGCTTTGTCGATATTTTTACATGTGTTCAGAAACAGATAAATAGTGCCAGAAGAGGACCTGCATCTCTCGCACCGTTCCTCAGAGCCTGCCCCAACGCTTCCTTCACGCCCCGCGAGCGTGTTTCAAGGCTGGTCAGGACGGTATTGATCCACTGCTGGTCATCGCCCGCCAAAACACTCGTTACTGCCTGTGACGGCTCTTCCATGCCTGTTTCAACGATGGGGCCACAGCGGGGCTCCAGCGATCTATCTGACGCTGCTTCCACGATTGGCGGCGATACGGTCTTCTTCATCATCGCTCGATGGTCGGCCAGTTCATCGGCGGAAGGTCAAGAGTTCGGTGGATGGTTGGGCGCTGGTGTTTCGTTGTTGATTGCTGCTCGAAGGATGCGCGCCTCTTTGGCGGGGTGCAACAGATCGAGCCATTGTGGCGATTGCTGGCCGAAGGTCTGAGCATATCGCTTGCGCAGAGCCTGGCGCGCAAGGCCCGTTCCCCATGTCGCTTTATGGGTAATCGTCTGACCATCGTCGGCGCATCGTCGGACGGTAATCGTGCCAGTGCTGTCAGGTTGGGCGAGGATGGCGGCGACTGTTTTGTCCAATGGTCGATCGTTTTTGGTTTCTATTTCAGCCTCCTGTTTGCTGGGATACGGCGACATCACCAACGAAGATTATGCTGATCGCTCGTTACGAGTAGCGGCCAAAGCCAGGTTTGAACGCCTTGGCTATCTTGCCACGCGCAGTTCGTGATTGATGGTTGCGCCGTTTTTTCTTCGTGGGCGTTGTGGGATGGGGCCAGTCGGGCCAGGTTCCGTCCGCAGCAAGTTCTTTGGTCGTGCGGTGTTGTGCCAGCTTGTCGCTGGTGAGGTTTTTGTAAGTCATGCACCAGCATACCGTAGAGGCCGATCGGATTGCATTATTCATCTGCAGGTTCTCGATCGCATGCTGGATGTAGCGGTGATCAGAAGGTTGACCGTCAACCTTGAGGGTCTGCCTACTTCCGCTTTCTGATCTGACCAAGAAGTTCGGCTACCTCGTCTTTGCTCATCGAGCGGCTGCTCCAAGTATCTTCATGCGTGTCCATGCCTTTGCCCGCGATCTTGCCAGCATAGCTGTCGTAGAGTCCCATGCTGCCATCCGTGTCGGTGTAATCGATGCGGTAATATGGCGCTTTGCCTTCGCCCGTAATGCCGATCCGAACCGAACAGGTATCGTGTTCTTTTTGGCATTCGTGGAGATTGCCCAGAACAACTCGCACATACTCTTCACGATCATTCAGCGTTGGCAGCACATCAGCGATGATCGCATCATCAGGGATAGCCTTGGTCGTCATACTCGTTCCTCTCTAAAAATCGCATATTATGCGTTTTTTACCACGCTTCCATATTTTGATCGTCAGCAACTCGACCCCGACCGCGTGCCATCGGATGGCGAGGATTACTGTGTCCCGTTTTACCAAGCGTCACCAGTTCGACTGTTTTCGAACACTTTTTCACCCTCTGGATGAACTGGTCGGCTTCGCCTTCCCACGCACCATCGTTGCCCCAAGCGATGAGCAGCTTGTTGCCACTGTTCTTGGCAACGACGATAATGGCATCAAGCCATTGGTCATTGTCGTCATGCGACCGTTTGTCGCTCGCCCACATCACACTCGGCTCCGACGCACGAAGAGGATAAAGATTAACGATAGCAAGTCCGCCATAGCCCCATCGTTTCGCGAAGTGAGTCAGGCGGCGGATGGTTGGATCATCTTCATCAGCATCGCCAGTGCTTGGATTAAGCATGCAGGCGGGTAGCTTGGGCAGGTCGTCGTCCCATGAGCGCTCAAGGAAGAAGCGGTAGTTTTCGCAGTCGCTTAAAATGGCATCGGCTTTGGTAATCATTTGTATCGTTCCTTGGGTTCGTTGGTTGGGAGCCGACAGAACGATTCCGATTGAGGTAACCCTCACTTAGCATCCAAGATAATTCCACATGATCGATCGGGCGCTAGTTTCGATCGATGGTAGGAAGGTTGACGGTCAAACTTTTGGGGTGCGCCCGTGTGTCAGTAGATTGCGACGACCACCATTATTCGACTGACACATAGCCTCTCAGGCGATGCTCATATTTCGTATGGTAGGGATCGCGTAACGTCTTCGCCTTCGTATCCCATACCATCCAGTGTTTTGAGTTATCGCCATCCTTTAATTCGGCGAAGACCAAGGCATCAGTATCGAGATCACTCAAAGCCTTCTTCCCGAAGGGCTTGCGGCGCGCGCTCAAGGGTTTGCGTCCGAGCTTGATCAAGGCTTCGTGAAGGTCTTTGGTTTTTGTCAGTTTTGACCGCCCCATTTTATAGACTGCATGGCGAGCTTCATCATAAGATGCATTCGCCAGCATAGCTACACACGCTACTCCGCAGTCATTCTCTTCTTTCTGTTTTATCGTCTTCATGGCATCTTCTCTCAGTCTTGTTACGCAGCCAATGCTCGATACACGCTGGCACGACCAATGTTCATCTCACGGGCAATCTGACTGGCTCCCAGACCCCTTTCACGCATGGCTTTGATCTCTTCGGGATCGATAGTGGCTGGCCGACCTTTGTAGCGTCCCTCTGCCTTCGCCTTCGCGATCCCTTCCATTTGACGTTCGCGGCGGATGTCGTTTTCAAACTGGGCAACAGCACCAAGCACCGCCAACATCAACTTGCCCGTGCTGGTATCGGTATCGACGCCAGATTGGTTCAAACATCGAAAGCCAACCCCTTTGGCCGATAGCTTCTCGATGACCTGGTGAAGATCGGCGACACTGCGTGCCAATCGATCTAACCGTGTTACTATCAACGTGTCGCCATCACGGACGAAGTCGATGGCATTCGTCAGTTCGATCCGATTACTGGCTGACCGTCCGCTCATTTTCTCGCTGAAGATCTTCTCGCACCCGATTTGGGCCAGTGCCTCATGCTGGATCTCCAGCGATTGTCCTGCTGAACTTACCCTTCCGTATCCCACCACCATCCGCATCTCCGTCTCATTAGGGTCTAAGGACGCTCATCCAACTGTCTCAGAAAAACATTCCCTACCCTATGGAGACGGAATCAGCCGCGGTCTGAAACGTCCCGCCTGGGCTTAAATAAATGAGAGAGAGGTATGGAAACCTAATCCTCATTCATGACCTTCTCCATTTGCCAATTGCAGTAGGAACAAAGCCCTCCATCTAGCCCGTCCAAAAAATCCTGCACGGTTATTTCGTTTCCACACCGGCTGCATTCGGAACTGTAATCCAACGGTTCATTGCAGTTCGCGCAGACGTCTTCACCTTCGACTAAGGCGTCCCGTCCACACGCTGGGCAGGCGTATACCGGACCATCCTCGCCCGCGTCTTTGTGGCGAATGTAGGCTTCGGCTCCGTAGAGGTCTTCGATTACCAGCTCAATTACATCGGCTAAATCGGGAAGATCCCCGCAGATGCGGCATCGCAGTTCAACACAGTCTTGAGCCTCATTATCGGGATCGGTTTGCTCGACCAGTTCAGACTTACATGCAACACATTGAATCGAAGCATCCGCCAGGCTGGGGGAATGCCACGCCACATTCTCGAGTGTAGCCCGTGCCTCCCGTAATTCCTGATCATAAAGGTCCTTGGTATCTAGCATGGTAGTCCATGCGTCACCGAGAAGGTCTGTTGGGTTTTCGTCCATCTGCCGGAAGAGGGATGCAGCCACAGGGAAGCCCTTACTGATCGCTGCCCTGATCGCAGTTGCAGATTCGTCTGTGTAGTGGTGCTCCATATCGTTGCGAATTCTGTTGAGGGCCTTGAGCGCTCTGTGATCGATGTTGACGCCGAAATCCTTGGCGCGATTACCAATCTGTTGGAAGTCTACGGTAGTGTGCCCGACTCGCTCCATCTCAATGCCCCCTGAGCCATTCGGGACAGGTTTCAGCCTCGCACCTATGACAAGCTCTGGATCAGCCCTTGGTGCCGCGCGAATAAGGGCCTCTTTCGCAAGAAGCAGAACACCTGCGTAAAAATTGCGAACGGCAGATATATCTCGGTCAGGGTCTTGCTGGCGAAAGTCCTCTACACCCATGCGGATAGACGCGACCGCGTTGTCGAATAGCGATGGCATCATTTTCTCCTAAATTTACCGCACAATAGGCATTTAATGTGCCTTGGTCCCTACAATAAGAACCCTGTGGCGGAACAACGCAATGCGTCCTATCGGTCAAGCATGAACCCCGTTGAGATCGAAGAAGCCGTCACTGGGCTTGCCGAAGAGCCGTTTGATCGAGCCGAGTTCCCTTTCCAGTTCCTCGCCGCTTTCGGGAACAAGAAGACGACAATCAGCAGGCTGCGGAAGGGCAACACCAACCAGTCCGACATTGCGGGCGGTGTGCTCCAACGCAGCAACATCCACATTGCCACCTGCGATTCCGGCACGGTCGGCCAGACGCTCACCGCTCTACGCGACAGTCCGAAGACCGGCACCAACAAAGCGAAGTTCATCCTCGCCACCGATGGGGAGGAGTTTCAGGCCGAAGACTTGATCAGCGGTGAAACTGTCGCCTGCGACTTTGCCGATTTCCCGAACCACTTTGGCTTCTTCCTGCCGCTGGCGGGCATCACTACGGTTCAGCAGATCCGCGAAAGCTCGTTCGACATCCGCGCGACCAGTCGGCTCAACCGGCTCTATGTCACGTTGCTGCAAGACAATCCCGAATGGGCAAGCCCGGAACGCCGCACTGACATGAACCACTTTATGGCGCGGCTGATCTTCTGCTTCTTCGCCGAGGATACGGACATCTTTCACGCTGGATACCAGTTCACCGAAACTGTTGAGCGTATGAGTTCGGGTGCGCATGAGATCACGCATGAGGTGATCGGCGAACTCTTCCGTGCCATGAATACCAAGCATGCGGATCGGACGGCACAGGGCATCAAGACTTGGGCAGGCGGCTTCCCCTATGTAAACGGCAATCTGTTCGGCGGCGACCACGCGCTCAAGAAGCGAAGCGGTAGCGCAGAAATGGAGGTTCCGCGTTTCAGCAAAATAGCCCGGTCCTATCTCATCCACATCGGCAATCTCGACTGGACGAAGATCAACCCGGACATCTTCGGCAGCATGATTCAGGCTGTAGCCGACGATGAGGAGCGCGGCGCGCTCGGCATGCACTACACCAGCGTGCCGAACATCCTGAAAGTGCTCAATCCGCTGCTCCTTGATGATCTGCGCAGCCATCTGGAAGAGGCGGGGGACAATGCGCGCAAGCTGCTCAACCTGCGCAATCGCATGGCCAAGATCAGGGTGTTCGATCCGGCCTGCGGCAGCGGCAACTTCCTCGTCATCGCTTACAAGGAGATGCGGGAGATTGAGGCCGAGATCAATCAACGGCGCGGTGAGCCTGACCGCAAAACCGAAATGCCGCTGACGAATTTTCGCGGCATCGAATACCGGAGCTTTCCAGCAGAAGTCGCTCGGCTCGCGCTCATCATCGCCGAGTATCAGTGCGATGTTCTCTATCGTGGGCAGAAGGAAGCATTAGCCGAATTTCTACCGCTCGATTCAGAAAACTGGATAACTTCGGGTAATGCTCTTCGGCTCGACTGGTTGAGCATCTGCCCACCGACTGGGACGGGTGTAAAGGTGCGCGGGGATGATCTGTTCGAGACCCCGCTCGACCAGTCTGAGATCGATTTCGAGAATGCCGGTGGCGAGACCTACCTTTGCGGCAACCCACCATATCTCGGTAGCCTGAACAGAAACACCGAGCAACAGGAGGATATGGATCGAGTATTCGGATCAATTTCCAAAAATTACAAAGATTTGGATTATGTCGCTGCATGGTTTCTCAAGGCCGCTCAGTTTGGGCTAGCCACCAAAGCAGATGCGGCTTTCGTTGCAACGAAGTCAATTTGTCAGGGCGAGCAGGTTGAGATGCTTTGGGGGCCATTATTTAAAATGGGGTTCAGTATAAAATTTGCTCATCGGCCATTCCACTGGGCTAATTTGGCATCTAATAAGGCCGGGGTTACTTGCGTGATCGTCGGAATATCTAATGATGGGCCCGAAACCGCTCTTCTGTATGACGAAGGTGCTTTGTTGGAATGCCGTAATATCGGCCCATATCTTATCCCCATGAGCAATGTGATTGTCAGGAAGTCGTCACAGGCGATCCATTCACTTTCGAAGATGGACTATGGTAACAAGCCAACAGACGGCGGAAATCTGATCCTCCGAAAAGACGAAAAGGATAGGTTGATCGCCGAGTGCCCAGATGCCGCAAAGTTCGTCCGTGGTTACATGGGATCGCAAGAATTTATCCGATCGACTGCCCGATATTGCATATGGGTGGAGGACGACTGTCTAGAAGAAGCAGACCACATTCCCGAACTTCATCGTCGCTTCAATGCAGTCCGTAAATTGCGATCTGCCAGCGTTGGTTCTCAAGCGAACGCAAATGCATCGACACCTCATCGCTTTGTTTTTGCTCCTCATAGGTCAGGGATTGCAATCATCATTCCGAGAGTGTCATCGGAACGAAGACCCTATCTTCCGGTGGGGTTTGTGGACGATTCGACAATAGTCTCTGATGGTGCGGCGGTGATCTACGAAGCAGAAGTGCCTCTTTTTTCGATCTTAGCAAGTAGGATGCATCAACAATGGGTGGCGACGGTTTGCTCTCGAATGAGAATGGATTATCGCTATTCAAATACCCTTGGCTGGAACACTTTCCCGCTCCCCAAGCTAACCGAGCAGAACAAGACCGACCTAACCCGCTGCGCCGAGAACATCCTACTCGCACGCGAGGCGCATTTCCCGGCGACCATTGCAGACCTCTACGATCCCGAGGCCATGCCCGAAGACCTCCGCCGCGCGCATGAGGAAAACGACGAGGTGCTCGAACGCATCTACATCGGTCGCCGCTTCCGCAACGACACAGAACGCCTCGAAAAACTGTTCGAACTCTACACCAAGATGACCGGCAAGAAGGCAGCGGCATGAGCAGCGATAACCTAGACCAGAGTTGGAGCGCCTCAACCGTCTGCGTGAAGCTGGTGTCTTGTCTGACAGTGAGTTCGAACAACAAAAGCAATCGATCCTTACAGGGCAAACAGCGTCGCGCGTTCCGCGACAAGCCCTGTTGGGCGGTGCGGCGATTGTAGCCGTTATTGGCGTAGCCATTCTCGCGTTCTTCTTGAACCCAAATGGCGATCCGGTCGATGCATCTGCCTCTGCCCTGCCACCCGTTGAATCTTCGATCATTTCACAATCAGAACCGCCTGTTCCGATCGCCTCTGCAAGTCCCGAGGCAGCCCCAGCGATTTCTGCGCATGACCGCTTGAGCTTTGCGACCTCCGACGAGGTGATCGGGTCAAACCCGCCTATCTCGAAGAGCGACTTGGTGTGCCGAGGGAAAAAAGCGCTGGTCATTTGGCATTCGAACTCGGCAGTTGCACCGTGTATTATTGGTCTGCGGGAAGCCGCATCACCGGTTTCACCGTTGATGTAGGCCCGTCTTGTTCACCCACCATTCGCGGCACCCGCATCGGCCCCCGCACCACATTCGGCAAAATTCTCAACCGGGACAATTTGGGCCAGTTCACCGCCGATTGCATATACAGTTGTGGTAATGCCGCCGATCCAGTCGTTGGTTTGACCTACCGTGCCAGCCATGCAACCGGCTTTATTTCCGTTCAATATTCGACATCCGCAGATCAATCTGATGAGGCAATCGAACTGTGGGAGCGGGAAGTGTGAAGAGAATTGGGGTTGAGCGAATATGAGTCTCCGCCAGACTTCGAGCCCTTCAATTGCGTGAGCAATTCGCCTGCAAATGTGCGTCGACTCATGCCGAACATCATGGTGAGGAGTATCTCGGTAAGTCGCGATCAGGCGGGACGATGCCCGTGACTTGGCTCGTATCAAGGACCGAGCTTAGAGATTGCTTCTGGAAGAGCCGTTTCTGATGTTCGAGCCAGTCCCCTACACTCAGCTCAACTCGCGACAGAAAGAGAACTACAACTTCCACAAGGTCGCTGCGCGTCTGGCTGATTACGGCTTTCACTGTCTGCGGCTCACAGACGACTGGCAGGGTGCAGACTTCATCGCTTGTCATATCGATGGGCAGACCTTCCTTAAGGTGCAGTTGAAGGGGCGGCTTTGTCTCGACAAGAAATACATCGGCAAGGACATCCATATCGCCTTCCTTCATGGCGATGATTGCTTCCTCTACCCGCACGATGAATTACTGGCGACCGTCATAGCCAGCGGGGCTCTGAACGAGGAGAGTGAGCGCTGGCGGGATCACGGGCAGCGCCATTGGCCTCAGCCACCGGCTTGGGGTTTCAAGTTTCTTTCCGAATACAAGATAATCGATAAGAAGGCGGTGTCATGAGCAACGCTACCCCGCCACCGCCGACCGCAACTCCCACCGAGGAAACACGACAGCTCGCTCTGATCGGCGATCTGCGTGCGCTGCCCGCCGAAACGTCATGGGTCGAGTTCAAGGAGAACAATGATAGTGCCGAGATGATCGGCAAGCTGATCTCGGCATTGTCGAATTCCGCACGGCTCGCCGACCAGCATTTCGCCTATGTCGTATGGGGCATTCGGGATGGCGACCATGCGCCTGTCGGCACAAGCTTCGAGCCGTCATCGGCCAAGCATAAGGATCAGCCGCTGGAATTCTGGCTCAGCCAGCACCTGCAGCCAGCGATCGCCTTCAGCTTCAAAAGTCTCGACTACCACGGCAATCAGCTTGTTATGCTGGAAATCCCGGCAGCGGCTACGAGCCCGGTCGAGTTTGACCGAACGGCCTACATTCGTGTTGGCAGCGCCACACCGCGTCTTTCCGATCACCCTGAGCGGCAGAAGCTCCTGTGGTCAAAGCTACAGCCTTATGCTTGGGAAACTGGCGTAGGCGCTCAGTTCCTTAGCGGCGATGAGGTGTTGGCGAAGTTGGATCACACCAGCTATTTCGAGCTTACTGAGCAACCCCTTCCTGATAATCGCGACGGGATATTTGATCGCTTGCAGGCTGATCGGCTGATTGAGGTCGATGTTGGTGGTAAGTGGAACATCACCAATCTCGGGGCGATCTTGTTTGCAAAGCAATTGTCGGAGTTTTCACCTTCGATCGCACGAAAGGCCGTTCGGTTTGTTGCATATGAAGGCAACAATCGCGCAACCAAGGTGACGCATCGTCGTGACGGGCAGAAGGGCTATGCCTGCGGTTTTTCTGGCCTCGCCGATTACATCGACGCTCTGCTGCCCAGCAATGAGCATATCGGCAAGGCGTTTAGAGAGGAGGAGTCTCTCTATCCATCAATCGCCATTCGCGAATTGATTGCCAACGCGCTCATTCACCAAGACATGACGATCACGGGCGCAGGGCCGCTGATCGAATTGTTCAAAGATCGCCTTGAGATTACCAATCCGGGCGAGCCTTTGGTCAGCCCAGATCGCTTTCTCGATTCACCGCCACGCTCGCGGAATGAGGCGCTTGCATCGTTGATGCGTCGGATGCGGCTTTGTGAAGAGCAGGGAACCGGGATCGACAAGGTTCTGGCTTCGGCAGAGCTGCATCAACTTCCGCCGCCAGATTTTCAGAATGTCGATACTGCCGTGCGCGCGACACTGTTCGCCCCGCGCCGCTTTGCGGACATGACACAGGAAGAGCGTGTGCGTGCATGTTATCAGCATGCGGCGCTGAAATATGTTAGTGGTGAGCGGATGACGAATTCTAGTTTGCGTGAACGCTTTGGGATCGCAGAGCACAATGCTTCGCAAGCTTCTGGGGTTATCCGTATGGCTCAAGATGAAGGGCAAATTCGTCCAGCTGACCCAGAGCACCCGCGTGCTGGCTATGTTCCGCATTGGGCTTAGCCTGTGGAAAGTTTTGATCGTGTTTTGATTTTGGGCTTCGAAAGCCAGCTTTGGAAATGGGAATAAACAGGAAAAAGAGGGAATTCCCTTGGGAAAGAACGCAAATTTGGTTTTGATCGTGTTTTGATTGGAAAGATGGATTGAACGGATGAAGGCTTCAAAAAGGGGCTAGAATGCCTTTCAGCAAAGAGTGATGAGAGATTGAACTAAATGATGCAAGAAAGCCGCCATCCGGGATGGGATAAGCAAGCGATCAATCAAATCGCGCGCGATGAATATGGCGGCCTTGATGCGATGTTCGAAGCGCATGGGTGGGAAAAGGGAGAACGCACTTTCGGCCAGATCGCACCGACGAAGGTTGTGGAGACCTATGGGAGCGTCGATTCATTCGTGAAGGCACACGCAGATGGCCGAGCGCTCAACCCCATGCTGAATGTTGAAACAGCTTTCAGAACCGATCCGCCACAGATCTTTCTCAAAAGTTTCCACGGGTTCACGCCAGAAAATTGGGGCTTCCTTGGCTTCACCGAAGCATTTGCGCGCGATAAATTTGTTCGCGAAAGCAAGCCGGGTGCTTTGTTAATTGTCGCAGGCACATCCAAAGCGCCCGATGCAAGCGAACGATTGCGAGTGCTCGGAATGCAGCAGCAAACTCATATCCACGGCACTAAGTGGGACTATCTGGCACCTCACCGCCACGACGAGGAGCGGAACGACCCCGATCGTGTGAATGGTTGGATTCACGGACTCAAAGCGATCCGGGCTTGGAAAATTCCTGCGGAGGAAAGGCCGTTCGTTCGCGACACCTTTCCAGAAACACATAACGGCGGGAAGAATGGAACGGCGATCGGAGCATACGGCATGCAGATCACTTTTCAGGAAGCTCAACGCTTCCTCAAACTGCCGATATTTGAGACCGACATATACGGCGGAGAACCTGTCGAAGCTCTACTGTCGGGGCCTGCAGCTACGGTGCTCAGGCCGAGCAGGCCGGGACCGGTTTCGCAATCGGGATATATGGTCCGTGAAGCCGAAGGGCCGAAACACCTCTACATTCTTCGACTGCATGGCGATGAGGAGAGCTTCCTAGGCTATGGGGCTCAGGGCCGCTCGATCGTGAAGGTTGGCTTTTCTGTCAGCCCTCAGACCCGACGCGACGCACATAACAAAACACTGCCTGCCTGCGCGTTCGCATGGCAAATCGAGAACTCAACCTATGCCGAGAAGCGTGCTCCATTCCCGTCATCAAACCACGCCATAGCGGGGGAGAATGCGATGAAGGGCTTGCTCTATCATGAAGGAAAGTCACTCGGTGGTGAATTTTTTCTCGCTGACCAACAGTCGATAAAGCGTGCTTGGCAAGCAGCGATCAAAGCTGCTGAGAACTGGAAGTCATAATCACGTCCAAACTCATCCCAGAGATTTCCACCGTGCGCATGGTGAACTGGGCGAAGTGCTCGAGCGCGTCTATATCGGTCGCTGCTTCCGTCAGTGCCCAATTCCTTGAAAAACTGATCGACTTATACAACAAAATGACCGGGAAGAAGGTGGCATGATCACGATCCTTTGGCAGCTTGCCTGAAAAGCATTGGGGTGAACATTTGCGATCAGTGCGGACACATTATCCACTTTCGGTTCATCGATGGAACTGTGAAGCCCTTGCACCTCAAAGGCGGTTGCTCTGACAAAGGTTCTGTCGATGCGACTAACAGTCTTCGCAGAACTTATACGGGGGAATGCCGAAAGACCAACTGCCCCGAATGTCGGGGTGAAGTGTATTTCATCCGCCGTAATAAGGGCAGTGTGTGGATTGACCCACCACTTGGTCCACCATGGGATCGGCATGAGTGCATGGATCGTGCGAAGATCGGGTATAAAGCCGCAGCGAATTTAACAAATTCCCTTCGGACCGATTTACCGGACAATGGCAAAGATCGAGACTATATATTTGGCGTCGTGATAGCCTCCGAAATTAGCGAAGATCGACGCCGGACTCTTCTGACAATTGCAGCGGGCGAGCCAGAGAGTCTTGTTGTTCTGGTATCTGGTGGAGCAGATTCCTTTCTGGAAAAATTCGTCAGGATTGATGGCGCTCAATCGCGACTATTCAGCGCAGGTGACAAACGCATATTTCTTTCGATTGTTGGTGCTGCGACTATACCGATTGGATTGAAATCGTCGGGTGAACCCATGCTCGAGCTGATATCCTTTCGCCGCGCCAAAAAGGCAGTCCAAACCGAAGCGCAAAGAATCGCAATTGCGAGAGGGAAACTCGCGATAAGATACGAGAGAGAGGGGTTGCAGGCTTCATGGAGTATAGGCGAATTCGTCCAATTGCTTGGTGTATTGGGCGGCTCGAAGAAAGATGAGTTAGCTCAAATCACGGCGTTAAGGATACTCAAGCACTTAATGAAAACGGGTGATTGCTCGGCATTGGCGAAGCTTGCTGTGGAACTGTCGCCTGATCGTCGCGACCGCTTGAAAGTTTGGCTGAAAGAATACTCGCCAATCAAATTGAGTTTGGACACTCAACCAATTATGGCTCGGTTTAATCGGCATTCAGAGCGGAGTTTTGCAATCAAAGAAGCTGCAGAAAATCCATTCTATAAAATGCCAAAATAAGATCATCGGAGGCCACTAGAATGTTGCATGGGACTAAGTTCGGGGGAGCGCTTAATTGACCACATCTAAACCCATCCCCGCCGTCTCATTCCAGACCGCCCGCACCGGAGCTTCCACGAAGTCGAACGAGATGGGCATGCGCCCGATGCAGGAGCGCGCATACGCCAAGCGCGGCGAGCAATACCTTCTGATCAAGTCGCCGCCAGCCTCGGGCAAATCTCGAGCATTGATGTTCATCGCGCTAGACAAGCTGCATAATCAGGGCATTGAGCAGGCGATCATCGTAGTGCCTGAGAAATCCATCGGCGGTTCGTTTATGGACGAGCCCCTCAGGAAGTTCGGTTTTTGGTCGAACTGGGAAGTGAAGCCGCAGTGGAACTTATGCAATGCCCCCGGGCCAGATGAGGAGCGCGTTGATCCTTCCAAGATAAAGGCGGTCGGCCAGTTTCTTGCCAGCGGCGACAAAGTTCTTGTTTGCACCCACGCGACTTTCCGTTTCGCAGTCGAGCAGCTTGGCGTTGAGGCATTCGACAATCGGCTGATCGCCGTGGACGAGTTCCATCATGTGTCGGCGAGCGAGGACAACCGGCTCGGAAGTCATCTGGCCGATTTCATCCGACGCGATAAGGCTCATATCGTGGCGATGACGGGGAGTTACTTCCGTGGCGATGCGTTGCCGGTCCTCATCCCTGAGGATGAGGCCAAGTTCGAGATGGTCACCTACACCTACTATGAGCAGTTGAACGGCTACGAGCATCTCAAAGCGCTCAACATCGTCTATTTCTTCTACACTGGTCGCTACCTTACCGCGATCGAGGCCGTGCTCGACCCGGCCAAGAAGACCATCGTCCACATTCCTTCGGTCAATTCGCGCGAAAGCACGAAGGACAAGATCAAGGAAGTGAACGAGATCATGGATTACCTTGGGGAGTGGCAGGGTGCCGACCCCACGACTGGATTCCACCGTGTGAAGCTGCCCGATGGCCACGTGATCAAGATCGCCGACCTTGTTGATGACAGTGATGGATCACAGCGCAGCAAAGTGCTGAATGCCCTGAAAGACCCTACTCACAAGAATGACCGCGATCATGTCGACATAATCATCGCGCTGGGTATGGCGAAGGAGGGCTTTGACTGGATTTGGTGCGAACACGCGCTGACAGTTGGCTATCGGTCCAGCCTGACCGAGATCATCCAGATTATCGGGCGCGCGACCCGCGACGCGCCCGGCAAGGAAAATGCCACTTTCACCAACCTGATCGCTGAGCCCGATGCCTCAGAAGCAGCGGTTGTGGGCGCGATAAACGACACGCTGAAAGCCATTGCAGCCAGCCTGCTGATGGAACAGGTTCTCGCGCCTCGCTTCACTTTCACTCCGAAGGATACCGGCCCCATCGAAGATTTCGATTACGGTCCCGGTGGCTACAAGGAAGGCGAGACGAATGTCGGTGTGCGCGAGGCCACGGGCCAGCTTCACTTCGAGATCAAGGGACTGGTTGAGCCCAAGAGCGACGAGGCCCAGCGCATCTGTAAGGAAGACCTCAATGAGGTCATCACGCAGTTCGTGCAGGATAAGAACAACCTCGAGCAGGGCATGTTCAATGAGGAAACCGTCCCACAAGAAATCACCCAGTTGAAGATGGGTAAGATCGTCCGCGACCGATACCCTGAGTTGGATGAAGAGGATCAGGAGTCAGTGCGTCAGCACGCAATTGCGGCTCTGAACCTCACGCAAAAGGCG
This sequence comes from Alteripontixanthobacter maritimus, assembly GCF_003340475.1. Classification (NCBI taxonomy): domain Bacteria; kingdom Pseudomonadati; phylum Pseudomonadota; class Alphaproteobacteria; order Sphingomonadales; family Erythrobacteraceae; genus Alteripontixanthobacter; species Alteripontixanthobacter maritimus. The sequence goes on from NZ_QBKA01000002.1 coordinate 2,112,037, forward strand.
AAGGAAATCGCCAGCGGACTCGATACGGGCATTGGCGACAACGAGAAGGTCAACACGGCTCTGATTGATGGGGTGCGCAAGTTCGCAATGGATGTCCGCGATCTCGACATCGACCTCATCGACAGCATCAACCCATTCGAGGCTGCCTATTCAGTGCTCGCCAAGTCGATGGACGAGAAAGTTCTAAAGCAGGTGCAGTCAGTGATTTCAGCCAAGAAGGTCAAGATTTCACCAGAGGAAGCGCGCGATCTCGCGGAGCGAGCATTGCGGTTCAAGAAAGAGCGCGGTCGCCTTCCCGAAATCACCTCTCAAGACGCTTGGGAAAAACGGATGGCAGAAGGGGTTGCAGCCTTTGCTCGTTACCGTGCACAGGCATCCAATGCCTGATCTTTCTGACGACGAGCTGCTCGCTGAACTCGGGGTTGAGGTCGAGCAGCAGAAGGCGCGCACCTATACGCCGCGCGAAGAAAGGATCATTGCCGGGTTCGAGGATATTGTTCGGTTCTATGAGGAGCATGGACGCGCGCCGCAGCATGGCGAAGATCGCGACATCTTCGAACGCCTATATGCGGTCCGTCTTGATCGCCTGCACAGTCTTGAGGACTGCCGTGACCTTCTAACAGGCATGGACAAGCATGGATTGCTCGCTGGGACGCAAGGTGACGACGCGGTTGCAGCAGACGAGATCGACGATGATTCCTTGCTAGCTGAGCTTGGCATTCAACCAGCAGGCGGGGACGATATTCGGGTGCTTCGACATGTGCCCACCGCTGACGAGCGCCGTGCCGCCGAAGAAATCGCGAACCGCGAGAAATGCGAGGACTTCGCGAAATTCAAGCCGCTGTTTGAGCAGGTTCAACAAGAGCTTGAGACAGGCGCGCGGGAGACCAGACCGTTCGAACTTAAGGCCGAGATTCGTCCGGGGGCGTTCTTCATCGTCGGCGGGCAAACTGCGTTCGTCGCCGAAATGGACGAGATTTTCACCAACGATCAGGGGCGCTCAGATGCCCGTCTGCGAGTAGTCTTTGACAATGCCACCCAGAGCACGATGCTCATGCGGTCGTTGCAGCGGGCGTTGAACAAGGACGACGCAGGTCGAAGGATTACTGAATCCGAGGCTGGCCCATTGTTCTCTGGTCAGGCCGAAGAGGGCGATGAGGCCAGTGGTATCATCTATGTCCTGCGCAGCAAGTCGGATCATCCGGTTGTCGCTGAGCATCGCGAATTGGTGCACAAAATAGGCGTCACCAATATGAAAGTTGAGAAGCGGATTGCAGGTGCGCACCTTCAACCAACTTTCCTCATGGCGAATGTCGAGATCGTCGCCCAGTATCAGCTATTCAACATCAATCGGACCAAGCTCGAGAAGCTGATCCACCGCGTATTTGGCGCGGCTCAGCTCGATCTGGAAATTTCTGATCGGTTCGGGACGCTTATCAAACCACGAGAATGGTTTCTTGTGCCTTTGAACGCCATAGACGAAGCTGTCGAACGCATACGCGATGGTTCTATTACCAGTTACCGATACGATCCTAGTCAAGCCCGCATTGTGCTTCAATGATTTCTGATGAGGAATTCGAGATGGGAGAACCTCGAAATCGCTAGCGCACCGCCGTCTCGCCAATTAAATTCTATGCTATAGCTAGATGTCAAATCACTGAAAGGAGGAAGGAATACGCGAAGACAAAAATTGGGCAATCAAGCAGATTGCTGAAATCGACGAACGACATCCGGGACTTGCGGGTCATTTTCTGCGTAGCTCGCACGAGCGAAAGCAAGTTATCTCTGTATATTTGGCGCACACAAGCGTCGATGTAATCAATGATGCGACGGCTGAGACGCTGTGGCGCGGAACTCACGACGAGATCCTACGTCAAGCCATTGGGCATGCGCCAAAGGGCCTCCGAGGCATTCTTGGTCGGTCTGCCAAGCAGTCACATCCGAAAGCATTTTACCATCTGTTGGCGGCGATCCTCCGCAAAGCGTCTGCCGGTGAAAGGCGTGCGCTCTCGCACCTAAGGAATTTTGATTTCGATTTTCTCGAGCGATGGCAAATTGCTCCGGCAGAACTGCGGAAACCCAGTTTTCTGTCGGTGTTCAAAGACAAGGCTGAGATCGAAGAGCTTCTCGCAGCGTTGAAAGTTTTAAATATGGCAGGTCTGGATCAGGTGGAGCTTCTGTCGCGTATTTCGAACATTACCTCGAGGAAGAAACTCTCAGTAGCGTTCAGGGCTTTGATGTCTGGACTAAAATTTACAGATCATCCGCTGCCGGGAAACACCACCATTGTCGCGGTTACGTCCGTTGCGGAACTCTGTGCCGCCGCCCGTGCGTTGCGCAATTGTTCCGCCTCCTACATGTTTGACGTTCTCGATGGCCGCTCCGCATTTTATGTAATGTGCCCTGATGATCCAGTCGGGATGGTCCATTTGGAGCGCGAAGATGGGAGGTGGGTCATTGGGGATATCGTGGGCATATCGAACAGGCCCGTGACGCGGAAACTCGCAGATGGAGTATTTGAGTATTTTGAACACAACGGCGTATGTAGAACAGTCCGCTGCCGCCCATCGCAGTGGGATGCCGTGCGAAGGTTTTGCCAGACACCTTACGAACGACACCGATAGCTCGCCTGATCTAACCACATCGGAACATGCGGTAGCACCCGGGCCACCAGATTACGCGCGTCACTGCAGCGATCCACCGTGCCGTGTCATTAAACTTTCGCCGCAGACGGAATCGACATGTGCGCCGACAGGCAATCGTAACTTCCAAAGAGGTGTATGTGTGCACCCCAAACAGGCACATTTGCGCGATGTGTCTCGTTTAGCAGCCGGTTTCTTTCGGGGTGAAATAACTAAACTCCCCATACACTACTGCACTTCGCGAACGATGCGCTCACCAGAGCAGCGACGGGATATCGCCCTTTAAAATTGCCCAGCGGAAGCTCGCAGCGTCGCGCTCCTTGATATGCGGTGAACTCTATTTCGCGCGGGCTACCGGTCACGCTAAATAACTGAATATAAAACCTTATTTTAAAATTTAGAAAGCCTGAATTTTAATATAGACTTTTCGATTCGCGCCTCTTTACGATCAGATCATAACGTCGCCGGACCGGGCGCTGTTTGGTTAGATTTTAATGAGACTGACATGTTCGCCTCCTTTCAATTTGCCTCTGCCCGGTCCGGTAGAAGCAAATTGAAAGGCACTGCGATGAATAGAGAAGAATATGCCGCCAAGTTGGGCGCGCAGCTAAATTACTACACGGACCGGGCTGCAAAAGGCCTCGACTGCGTCGATGTGTTGAAGGACATCGAGTGGGGCCAAGAACTTGCTGCTGAGACCGACTATTATCTGAGCCGGTTGACCCAATCGAAGGTGATTACACGCAACGCAATAGAGAAGGCCCGGCGTGCGGCGGCGAAACATCGGGAACAGGCAGAAGCACTCGCGTCAATCATCGAGACCATAGATGGCGAGGACCCAACAACTCCCTACGGTTTCGTATATGGCCGCCTGCGCAAATTGGCGGCGCAGGTTTCGTTCAAGGGCGAGATCGTCATCAACGGAAACACGCACGTTCTTCCAAATGTTCAGCGGCAGCTTCGTATCGCATCGCGCGAGGCAGGGTTCTCTCCGTCGGAGCGTTCAGGAATTGATGACTGCGCTACTGAATGGTTTGAAAGTTCACGTTCAGAACGAGTGAAGGAGGCTGCTGAGCAGTTCGCGGTTCGACAGAAATTTGATTTCAATCACTTCGCCCGGACGTATTTCAGCGAAACGACAAAGTGTGATCACAAGATGGTCGCTGCCATCCTCAAAAAATTTGTTCATCAGGTCCGGAGGAAGCTGGCGGGGCAAGATGTGACGAACCATCTGATGCTCGTCCTGCATGGACCACAGGGCTGCGGTAAAACCTATCTATTAGAGAAGCTGCTCGCGCCATTAGCAGAATTTTCCGCTTGGTCAGATTTCGAACAGATCAGCGATGGACGTAATCTCGATTTATGGAAGCACCGAGTGATCGTGCTCGATGAAATGGCAAAATCCAAACGGGCGGATATCGAAACGATAAAACACGTCATCACGGCTGCCTCTCTTGATCGCCGTCCCATGCGGTCAAATCATACGGTGCAGATCAAGAATCGCGCCGTGCTGATTGGTGCGTCAAACCATCGGCTCGACGAGATTATCCGCGATGAAACTGGCAACCGTCGCTTTGCGGAATTGCTCTTCCGGCCCGATGTCGAGCACGCAGCTATCAAACATTTCAAATTCAATAAAATGTGGGCTGCTGTCCAACCGGGCGATGTAGATCCGATCGCGCAATTGATGCCTGAACTGCAGGAATACCAGTCTATGTCAGCCGTGGCAGGGCCGGTGCTCGACTGGCTGCAGAATCGCCGCCATGCGCTCGCCGGCGGGACGTATTCGACACAGCGACTGTTCGAGCAATTCCGCGACTATCGTGAGAGCGCGGTGCAGGGTCTGGATTATCAGTCACGAACGGCTTCGACTTTTTCGGCTGAACTGCGCCGCATTACCGAGCACGAGAGCTCATGGGGCATCGAAAAGGTCCGACATGGGGTTGGGGTCCGATGGAATGTATCCGACCTTTGGAGGAAGGCGGCATGACCTGTCTTGTTCGATCGAGCGAGGTGAAAGGACGCTATGGCACGTATCGCCCCGCGCTAACGAAAATCATTTCGCCTACCGAAATCAAACCGTTTCCTAATGTCGCCAAATACGATTTGCTCAATATTTATATCGGCAGCTTCGATGAGTTGTCTGACCTCATTCAATTTTTATCGAGCCAGCGCGATATGGCTTTGGTTCGCGGGCGAGCGATCATCGAAGGACCCAACCAGTTTCGCCGCTTGCGCGCTCGGGCAGGTGAATCCGCAACCATCGAACCGGTAGCGGAGGGATTGCGCTGGGTCATGTTCGATATCGACAAATATCCACTCCCTCCATTTCTCGAAGATACTGACCAAATTTTGGACATCCTGACCGACGAATTGCCTGAGCCGTTTCGTGATGCAAGTTACGTGTATCAATGGTCTAGCAAGGCATTTCTGGACGGGAAATTCGATTTCGCCTCGGGGCATCTCTTTTTTTGGCTCGCTCGGCCCAGAACCTGCGAGGACCTTCATCGCCGGACATTGCAAGGCGACTGGTCTGACGGTGTAATCGATCCTGCGCCGTTCGTTCCAAATCAATTGCATTACACTGCCGCGCCAGTGTTCAAGGAAGGCGCAGCCGATCCTCTGACCATTCACCGCACAGGTGTGCGGATCGGCATGTTTGAAGAGGTGGAGCTGGACCCATGGGTGCCACCGGTCCGCCCTCCATGCAGTGGCACCGGCTGCTCACCCAATAACCTGAGCGCGATGATCGCTGCGATAGGTGAGGACGGTCATATTCATGCCGCCGCACGCAACGCGGCCTACGCGTATATCCGAACCACACCGACTCTACTTCGCGATGAAGCAGTCTTTGTCGATCAAGTTCTTCAGCGAGTCGCCGCTGCCGGGCGGGCGGACGACTACGACGGCGCTTACGTCCAACGAATGATGGATACGGCGAAGGAAAAACTGACCTAATCCCCAAAATTAACCAAGAAAACAATGGAGTATGAAATGTTAAACCAATCTCAATCCGGTGAAACCGACGCGCCGATGGATCATATCATCCACGAAAATGATTCAGCCGCAAGAAGGGAAGCTGAACTGATAAAGCTAATGCAAGTTCTGATTCGGACTGACCCAACTGACTTTTATAAAGGATATGAGATCGAAGCCAGTCCATTCAAATTCTCCATCCTCCTATTTGATGGTCAGATCAAATCCATAACTTGCGAATCTGAGGCCGTCATATATTTGTGTGAAGCAATCATAGACAGCGTAAAATGCGGGATTGAGATAGCTAAAGGTCCCCCGAATTTTGCTGTAAGTGAGTCTGACTAGGCTAAGCCCTGGCGAGGCGTCTCAAACCGCGGGTGATTCCGTCTACATAGGGTAGGAGGTTCTTTTCTGAGACAATCAGAACTGTGACCCTAGACCCATGTGAGACAGGAGACGCGAATGCTGGTTGGATATGCGCGAGTGAGCAGCGCGGGGCAGTCGCTCGACATTCAGAACGAAGCCTTGGCGGAAGCAGGATGCGACAAGGTCTTCGCAGAGAAGATGAGCGGACGGTCGGCGAAGGATCGGGTGCAACTGCAAAACGCCATCGATTTCGTCCGTGATGGCGACACGCTGGTGGTGACGAGGCTGGACCGTCTGGCGCGAAGTGTTGGCGACCTTCATCAAATCATTGAGAACCTGGACAGCAAAGGCGTTGCGTTCAAGTGCATCAACCAATCTAGCGTCGATACCGACACGTCAACTGGTAGGCTGATGCTCGCTGTTCTGGGTGCGGTAGCCGCCTTCGAAAACGACATCCGCCGCGAACGTCAAATGGAAGGGATCGCCAAAGCCAAAGAGCGCGGCGTCTATAAAGGCCGTCCACCCAGCATCGATCCTTCAAGGGTGAAAAAGCTTCATGAGCAAGGTCATGGAGCCTCACAGATCGCCCGTGAACTATCGATCGGACGTGCGAGCGTCTATCGGGCATTGGCAGCGTAGAAGTGCTTGGCGGCCATCCTACAAAGACGGATCGTGATGCCAACATCTGCCGTGCTTACGAGATCGGATATTCCCAAGCTGACATCGCTCGCGCGTTCGGCTTGAGCGCCACACGGATCAGCCAAATACTGAAGCGAGATGACGTGCCGATCCGCAGTCCGTGCATCCCGCCGCTGGTCTGGAACGATGGCGATCCGATGATCCCTGATGGTTGACGGTTAACCTTCTGATCACCGCTACATCCAGCATGCGATCGAGAACCTGCAGATGAATAATGCAATCCGATCGGCCTCTACGGTATGCTGGTGCATGACTTACAAAAACCTCACCAGCGACAAGCTGGCACAACACCGCACGACCAAAGAACTTGCTGCGGACGGAACCTGGCCCGACTGGCCCCATCCCACAACGCCCACGAAGAAAAAACGGCGCAACCATCAATCACGAACTGCGCGTGGCAAGATAGCCAAGGCGTTCAAACCTGGCTTTGGCCGCTACTCGTAACGAGCGATCAGCATAATCTTCGTTGGTGATGTCGCCGTATCCCAGCAAACAGGAGGCTGAAATAGAAACCAAAAACGATCGACCATTGGACAAAACAGTCGCCGCCATCCTCGCCCAACCTGACAGCACTGGCACGATTACCGTCCGACGATGCGCCGACGATGGTCAGACGATTACCCATAAAGCGACATGGGGAACGGGCCTTGCGCGCCAGGCTCTGCGCAAGCGATATGCTCAGACCTTCGGCCAGCAATCGCCACAATGGCTCGATCTGTTGCACCCCGCCAAAGAGGCGCGCATCCTTCGAGCAGCAATCAACAACGAAACACCAGCGCCCAACCATCCACCGAACTCTTGACCTTCCGCCGATGAACTGGCCGACCATCGAGCGATGATGAAGAAGACCGTATCGCCGCCAATCGTGGAAGCAGCGTCAGATAGATCGCTGGAGCCCCGCTGTGGCCCCATCGTTGAAACAGGCATGGAAGAGCCGTCACAGGCAGTAACGAGTGTTTTGGCGGGCGATGACCAGCAGTGGATCAATACCGTCCTGACCAGCCTTGAAACACGCTCGCGGGGCGTGAAGGAAGCGTTGGGGCAGGCTCTGAGGAACGGTGCGAGAGATGCAGGTCCTCTTCTGGGACTCGAACCCGCCAACACTGAAAACGCCGAACAAATTACCACCAAAAACGAGGACTCGAACACCGACCACCTGATCGCTCCTCTTCTGGGCACCATTTGTTCTCAACAGTCTGAAACCCTTAAGAAATCGTCATCTAGACGGTCGCAAACCAGCGTTTGCTACGACCAACTGCTACGAGATTCTTCCCAACCATACCCTGAAACGTCGCAGAAACTCTCGGGTTCTGGGAAGCGTGATTGCTATCTGGCGTCCTGCGCCAGATGGGAAAGATTGATCTCTTTAAAAGCAAGCTTCGAAATTGCTTCGTGCAGCGCTTCGAGCTTAAAGCCGCTACCGTAGTTATCGGATACTCCTTGTCTGCCAGTCCCACCAGTTGCCCAACCTCCCAGCAGCATTGCGATGTCGTGATTTATGTCGGCTGCACGCAGTTCATCGCGGAAGTTGTGACGAAAACTATGGAAGCTTGTGCGTTGCTGTCTTGCTCCGCTCGCGCGAAGAAACTGTGTGAACCACTTGCTGAATGCCGTGGCTCTGGATTCAGTCGATCCAGCTTCGATATCGTCGAACAGTTTGATAGCCCCTGTCCGTTTCTTCATTTGCGCGAACTGCGGAAGTCCAAGGGCAATCAAGGTTGGATGCAACGGAATGCGGCGTTCGCTCGATCTCGTCTTCAATACTTTATCACCGCTTCCCACCATCGAGCCTACCGTAATTGCGATATGATGTATGCCATCATCAAAACGGATGTCCGACACATCAAGCTGGGTAATCTCCCCGAGCCGCGCGCCTGAATGAAGTGCGATAAGCGGCACCCAGAACCGTGCATTCCGTGGACGTTCCATGCCCACTTTGTTGTAGCCCCTCTCCCCATCCACACAGCCGCAAAATAAGGGTGCATTGAAAATTTGTTGAAGCTGCATCCTATCGAACGGACGCCGTTTATCTCGCCTTGCGACAGGATCAGGAAGACGAAGTCCACGCAGAGGATTACGCTGCATAAGTTCTTCATTCACCGCCCAATTCAGAAAGCTGGAAAAATTCGACATAAGGCTGTTTGCGTTTGCTGCGCTGATGACAGCGTCATCCCCGATCTTCTTCGCTCGATCCGAAGCTTGACGGTGTGTAAGGTTCGGAAACCGTTTCGTGGCGTTGGTTGGCAGGAACCGCAGAACTTCGAGAAGATCGCGACAGTGCGTGCGCGCAAGGTCGGACATCAACACATTGTTACCGACAATGCTGGTAATCGTTCGACGGCATGTTTCGTATGCTTCGCGGGTGCTTGGCGACCACGCCTTGGTAGGATCATTAATATAGCGGGCATACGCATCGCCAAGGGTCAACAGTCGGCAATCGTTCAGGTCAATCGGCCTCAGACCATCGGAGACAGTCGCAGACCCTTCAATTAAATCGTCTTGGGACGGGGTGTGGACGGTTGGAAGAAGGTTTGGATCCACCTCCCTCCCCGCCACTTTTCTCGCCTGCTCAATATCCGCTTCGATCGCCCCGACGATCATTGGCAACCGTCGAAGCGCGATCTGGACGCTGTCTGTTCGTAATGATCGCCAGATTTCTTTCCGACCGATCAGCGGCTGCGCGTCGAGCGGAACCATGTGGCGGTAGCAATATTGACGACCCCGAACGGATACACCTTTCGGCAAATCTCGTAGCAACTGATCGTAGCAATCACGCTTCCCAGAACCCGAGAGTTTCTGCGACGTTTCAGGGTATGGTTGGGAAGAATCTCGTAGCAGTTGGTCGTAGCAAACGCTGGTGTGCGACCGTCTAGATGACGATTTCTTAAGGGTTTCAGACTGTTGAGAACAAATGGTGCCCAGAAGAGGACTCGAACCTCCACATCCTTGCGAATACTAGCACCTGAAGCTAGCGCGTCTACCAATTCCGCCATCTGGGCACCGGAGCAGCGCGGTCGTCTTTGGCCGGGCTGCGGGTAGGTGCGGGCCGATAGCGGCAGGGGGCCCGGACTGTCAACGCGAAAAGGGTGCATGTTTGGGGAGCCGATGCGGGTTTGCGAGAGGTAGCCGCTAGTAACGCAAGCCGCTTGTCGAACGGGAACGGTTGCGGGCTCGTAATGATTGGGGACATAGCGCGGGCATGATGGCATACTGCGTGCGCTACGGCCCACAGTTGGGCGGCACGTTCGGTATGGCGCGGTAGGCGCGCAGGCAGATATACGGCAGGAACAGGAACGATGGCGGTCAACAAGCTGCAAGGCGGCAAGAATCTGGATGGCAAGCTGGTCGTGCTCATGGGGGGCAGCGGCTTTGTCGGAACCCATGTGGCGCAGGCGCTGCTGGAACGCGGCGCCCGGTTGCGGATTGCGGCGCGCCATCCCGAGCAGGCCTTCAAGCTGAAGCCACTCGCCAACCTTGGCCAGCTGCAATTCGTGCGCTGCGACGCGACCAACGAACAAAGTATCGTCCGTACCATCGACGGGGCCGACACGGTGGTGAACCTCATCGGGAGCTTCGACGGCGATCTGATGCAATTGATGGGCGAGGCGGCAGGTGTCATGGCACGCGCCGCGACCGAAACCGGTACCAGCGCCTTCGTGCAAATAAGTGCGATTGCCGCCAATGCCGATAGCGAAGCGGAATATTCGCGGGCCAAGGCGCTGGGCGAAAAGCTGGTCCGGCAGCAATTTCCTGCGGCCACTATCCTTCGGCCTTCCATCATTTTTGGTGAGGACGATAATTTCCTCAATATGTTCGGCGGGCTGATCCGCAATTTTCCGGTGCTGCCGGTATTTGCTCCGGATGCCGAGTTGCAGCTGTTATATGTTGATGATCTGGCAGAAGCAGTGGCGAACGCGCTAGGCGCACCTGGCAAGTACGGCGGTAAGACCTATGAGTTGGGCGGCCCCGAAAAGCTGACCATGCTTGAGATCAACCGGCGGATCGCCGATGCGCAGGGCCGCAAGCGCGCCTTCATCGAGATGCCAGATACGGTGAGCGGCATGTTCGCCGCCCTGCCCGGCACGCCGATGGATACCGATCAATGGACAATGTTGAGACAGGGCAATGTGGTGAGCGGCGAATTCTCCGGGATCGAAAAGCTGGGTATCACGCCGCGCCCGCTGGGCCTGTTCCTCGATCGCTGGATGACACGCTATCAGAAGCGCGGACGGTTCACCGGAAAACAGTACGAGCCAGTCTGAGCGATCGGACAGGAGACACCGCGCGGTCGCGGTGTTGCCCTGTCAGTCAGTCTGGTGCACCGCCGTTGTTTGGCGCCCTTGCGCAAAGCGGCAGATAAATTGCCGAACTAGGTCCAGACCTCCCACGTCTAGCTTTGGGTAAGAGAACTGTTTGCGCAGGCAGAACCGCGACACAACTCCGGCGAGGCTGTCGATCAGGCGAGAACCCACCTGGACTGGGATAGCCTGTGCCTCGCAGGATGATCAATGCACGCCAAACCGGTCAATTTAATTAGCATCTAGCCGCGCCCCTATATTAAGGGAGGCTGTACGAAATCGACGCATATGAGATATACTCTGTGGAACTATTTACTAGCTACAAATATTGACAAATGCCGCCAATTAGTTTCTTTTGCTAAAACTTAGCTTTCTGAAAATTAAATCCGAAAAATACATTAGATATATGTATTAAATACATGCTATCCGTGACACTTCATTTGCTTTCGCCAAGCTACTTCATCATGTAACGCGCCTTGGTAGCGGTTGGTTTAGTAGCTTCGATTTTCAATAATCAGTCTTGGGAGCAGGTGATTAGTACGTCGATCGAAGTCGGAAATTTTCTTGAATCTTTCGGACAGTTCGGTGTCGAACTACTCACGACCGATGGGAAAATTATTCTCTACCTTCATGAAAATGGTCCCACGCGGGTGAAGGAATTGATGCTCGCATCGAAATCCTCCTACCGTGGATTTTATCTGGCGTTCGAACGCCTGAAGGAAAAAGATATTATCTCGGCCGTCACTGACTCCAAAGATCGGCGTGTGCGTGTAGTCCAGCTGATAAAGACGATCGTCTGACGGTAATTGCTAAGGTCCGGCCGCCCTTCTGTTCGGTAAGAGCTTTTTGGGAGCCGTTGGTGCGTATGTGCGACCTCAGCCGCCGGAACTACCGCCCGGACTGGATGTGGACCCCGCGGGCGACACACGGCCCTCGATGGTCTGGCCTTCCTCGCCTGCCAATAGCGGCATCGGTTCGACCAGCAACGAAGATCCATCGCTGCCGGTAATCCGCACGCGTTCTCCCAGCGCAATATCCTTGCTACCCGCAGGCAGGCGCGCAAGCCATTCGCTGTCACCCACCTTCACCCGGCCATGATCGCTTTCGAACGGCTGTGTCACAATCGCAGTCTCGCCGGCCAGCCGCAGGCCGGGCTGGTTCAGTTTGGGGTCGGCGCCGATGATCGGCTTGTCGCGCAGGAACCGCTTGGCGGAAAACGCCGCGATCAATGCCAGCGATACGAAATCGATCACCTGCATGGCGAGCGACAGGTCGAACAGATAAGTCAGCAGGCCGGTTGCCAGCGCAGCGACAGCGAGCCAGATCAGATACACGCCCGGCACCATGATTTCGAGCGCAGCCAGGATCAGGCCAAGCGTGGCCCAGACCCAATGCGCCTCGAACCCGCCCAGCCCATCCATCAAGTGTTATCCGTCCGCGGCACGGTGGTGTAGCTACGATCCGTGCGGAGCGATTGTCCGCTTCGGGCCGGCCCGGAACCCGGTACGGAGACATCGCCCTCGCCCGTTACCACCCCGCGCAGCAATTCGCCGATGCCACCCAGCGATCCGACCAGCTGCGTCGCCTCGATCGGGAACAGGATGGTCTTGGCATTGGGGCTGTCGGCAAACTTGCCCACCGCCTTGGTATATTCCTGCGCGATGAAATAGTTGATCGCCTGGCTACCGGAAGACGCAATGGCATCGGACACCATCTGGGTGGCCTTGGCCTCGGCCTCTGCCGCCCGTTCGCGGGCCTCGGCGTCGCGATAGGCGGCCTCGCGCTTGCCTTCCGCTTTCAGGATGGCGGACTGCTTGTCGCCTTCAGCGCGCAGGATGTTGGAAGCACGGTCGCCTTCCGCTTCCAGAATTTCGGCTCGCTTCAGACGTTCGGCTTTCATCTGGCGGGCCATGGCTTCTGAAATGTCGACCGGCGGGCGGATATCCTTGATCTCCACGCGGGTGATTTTCACGCCCCATGGCGAGGTGGCATGGTCCACCACTCCTAGTAGCCGCGCGTTGATCTCGTCACGCTTGGACAGGGTTTCATCGAGATCCATGCTGCCCATGACGGTGCGCAGATTGGTGGTCGTGATCGCCATGATGGCGTTGTAGAGGTTCGACACCTCATACGCCGCCTTGCCCGCATCGAGCACTTGGAAGAACACTACCGCATCCACGCCGACCATGGCGTTGTCCTTGGTGATAATTTCCTGCCCTGGAATGTCGAGCACCTGCTCCATCACGTTCACTTTTTGACCCACGCGGTCGATGAACGGGATAATGAGATGCAGGCCAGGTTCGGCTGCCAGCGTGTATTTGCCCAGCCGTTCGACAGTGTAGACATAACCCTGCTTCACCACCCGCACGCCCATCAGCAGGAAGATTACCAGCAAGGCCAGCAGTCCGATCAGGAAGAATTCCACGCTATTTCCCCTACGATTCAATCTTTGCAGGATAGACTAGCTGGTGCGGGCCGCAAAGCAAAACCGGGATGCAAAACCGGGATGCATAGCCGGGGCCGCCAGCCGGTTGTGGCAAAGCTGCCATGCTGGCGCCGCACGCCCTTCCCCGGCATCCCGCCAAACGCTATCAGCGCGCTCGACAGGCGATTCTCTCGCCACCTGTATCTTCTCAATGAACCGGAGCCCGAACCATGGCCGAAGCCACCGACGACCGCCTGCGCCTGCTGATCGAACGTATCGAGCGGCTGGAAGAGGAGAAGAAGGGTATCGCCGACGATATCCGCGACGTCTATGCCGAGGCGAAGGCGGTCGGTTACGATCCCAAGATCATGCGCCAGATCGTGCGCCTGCGCAAAATGAAGCCTGACGATCGCAGCGAAATGGAAATGGTGCTGGATACTTACAAATCGGCGCTCGGTCTGGAATAGCTCCACCACGCGGGACAAGAACGAGGAACCCTATTATGCCAAGCCCTTGGGACACTGCCAAAACCGGCTTCGTCATCACCACCACCAATGCTGTCGAAGGCCGCCCGGCCAAGACCTATCACGGGATCGTGACGGGTGAGGTCATCGTTGGCGCAAACCTGTTCCGCGATCTGTTTGCCAGCATCACCGACATCGTCGGCGGGCGTTCGGGCCAATATGAAAAGGTGCTCGGCCGTGCGCGCCGCGAAGCGTTCGAGGAGCTGGAGGAACAGGCCCGCGCGCTGGGCGGCAATGCCGTTGTCGGGGTGGATATCGATTACGAAGTGCTGGGCCAGAATGGCTCCATGCTGATGGTCAGCGTCAGCGGCACGGCCGTGTCGATCTAGACCACCGCAAGCTATGCTGCACCCTCGCCCAGCAACGCGATGGTGATAAACAATGCGTTATGCACCACGTGCAGCGCAATGCTCGACCAGAGGCCGTATTGCACCCGCGCAAAGCCGAAGATCAGGCCGGCCACGAATTGCGGCAGCACGAACAGCAGCAGCACCGGATCGCTGCCTTCGTAATTTAGCAAGTGCACGCAGGCAAACAGCGCCGCGCTGGCGTAATAGATCCAGCGAAAGCCTGCGCGGAACCAGGGCATCGGTCCACCACTGGGAAACTGGATTAGCAGCCATACCGCTATGCTCAGCCCGCCGATGGCGGAGGCAATCACGATCAATAGCGAAGCACCCAAAAGGTTCGCGCCCACCCCCCCGCCGATGGCCAGCCCTAGCACCAGCGGCACGAACACATGCGCCCGGCGGCCCGACAGCCAGCTTCTGAAAACCAGCTCCTCCACCACCGGCGCAAAAACCACGATGGCGAACACTATGCCGGCGGTGATTTTCATGTCGTCCATCACGTTCACCGGTGCTTCGAAACCGGCCGCCATCGCCAGCATCGCAATCCCGATCAGCACCGCCATGAAGGCGATATCGATGCCAAACAGCCGCACCGTGGCGTTTATGGCGGGCCGCGTGATGCCGCTCGCTTGTTCCGGCAGGAAAGGCTCGGCCACGAAGCGTCTGAACGCCGGCCATTGCGGTGCCTGCGCCATGGCGTTCCGGTTCTGGGGCGTATCGTCACGCAGCGCATCCGCGTCCGGGCTTGTGGCCTGTATGTCCATCCGGCTATGCGCCCCTATCCGATCAATCATTCTAGCTGGTGCGAAACGACCCCATGGCAGGCCATTCCAAGTTCAAGAACATCATGCATCGCAAGGGTGCGCAGGACAAGAAGCGTTCAAACCTGTTTTCCAAACTGAGCCGCGAAATAACCGTGGCGGCGAAGATGGGCACGCCCGATGTGGACATGAACCCGCGCCTGCGGCTCGCGGTCAACACGGCCAAGGGGCAGTCCATGCCAAAGGACAACATCCAGCGCGCCATCGACAAGGCGACCGCCGGCGATGACGAGAATTACGAAGAGCTGCGCTACGAAGGCTATGGCCCAGGCGGCAGCGCGATTATCGTCGAGGCGCTGACCGACAACCGCAACCGCACTGCCACTGCCGTGCGCACCGCCTTTTCCAAGCATGGCGGGAACCTCGGCACCGAAGGCAGCGTGGCACACGGGTTCGAACGGCTGGGCTATATCGAATACGGTCCGGACGCCGGTAGCGAAGACAAGGTGCTGGAAGCCGCTATGGAAGCGGGCGCGGAAGACATCGCCTCCACCGAAGACGGTCATGAAATCTGGACCGCTGCCGAAGATCTGCACCAAGTGTCGAGCGACCTGGAAAAATCGCTGGGCGAGGCGAAGGAAGTCAAGCTGGCATGGAAGCCGAACCTGACCGTCGATATGGACGAGAAGGATGCCGGGGTCCTGCTGCGCCTGATCGACGCGCTCGACGATGATGACGACGTGCAGACCGTGTGGGGCAATTACGAAATTTCCGACGAGGTCATGGAAAAGCTCGACGCGGAGTGATCGTGCTCGGCCTCGACCCATCGCTCAGCTGTACCGGCTGGGGCGTAATCCGCGTCGAGGGGAGCCGGATCACGCATATCGCCAATGGCCAGCTGCCGACCCCACCAAAAATGCCGATGGCGCAGCGGTTGGCGAAGCTGCAGTCG
This sequence comes from Alteripontixanthobacter maritimus, assembly GCF_003340475.1. NCBI lineage: Bacteria > Pseudomonadati > Pseudomonadota > Alphaproteobacteria > Sphingomonadales > Erythrobacteraceae > Alteripontixanthobacter > Alteripontixanthobacter maritimus. The sequence goes on from NZ_QBKA01000002.1 coordinate 2,128,030, forward strand.
GGGCTCGCGGCCGTGATCGCGGAACACGCCCCAGCCCGCGCGGCGGCGGAAGAAATCTTCGTCAACAAGAACCCGCAATCCACGCTCAAACTGGCGCAAGCGCGCGGGGCGGTGCTGGCGGCCTGCGGTGCAGCCGGTCTCACCGTGAACGAACATGCCGCGCGCTTGGTGAAGAAAGCGGTGGTCGGCACCGGGGCCGCCGACAAGACCCAGGTCCAGGCCATGCTCGCCGTGCTGCTGCCGGGCGCGAAGATTGCCGGCGCCGATGCGGCCGACGCGCTGGCGGTCGCGATTGCGGATGCGCATCTGGCAGGACGCCCCCGTTAATGCGCTATATGCCAAGTCAAACCTTTCAACAGTCGGAGCGCAATCGATGACGCTGCATATCTATGGCATTCCTAATTGCGATACGGTGAAGAAAACCCGCAAATGGCTGGATGCAGAAGGGCTGCAATACACCTTCCACGATTACAAGAAGGATGGCGTGGATGCCGATAATCTGGAACGCTGGGCCGACCGGTCGGGCTGGGAATGCCTGCTGAACCGCCGCGGCACGACGTATCGCAAGCTGGACGATGCGGACAAGGCGGATATGGACCGCGACAAGGCGCTGCGGCTGATGCGCGAACACCCCAGCATGATCAAACGCCCGGTGGCTGAAACCGAGGATGGCGACCGCGTTCTGGTTGGCTTCGATCAGAGCGACTGGGAAAACTGGCTGTGCTGAAATGGATCTGCCTGCTGCTGGCCATGCTGATCTGCACCGCGCCTGCCGCCGCATTCGCCGCGGATGGCCCGCTCGTCATCGCGCATCGCGGGGCCAGCGGAGATCGGCCGGAACACACGCTGGCCGCGTATGAACTCGCCATCGATCAGGGCGCAGATTATATCGAGCCCGACCTGGTCATCACCAGCGACCTGCATCTGATCGCGCGCCACGACACCGAATTGTCCGCCACCACCGACGTGGCTGCGCGAGACGAATTCGTCGATCGTCGACGGTCGAAGACGATCGACGGTCAATTGGCGAATGGGTGGTTTGCGGAAGATTTCACGCTGGCCGAAATTCGCACTCTGCGCGCCCGCGAACGCATTCCCGGCATCCGTCCGGCCAATGCGCGATATGATGGCCTGTACCAGGTGCCGACGTTCGACGAGATCGTGATGCTCGTTCGTGCGAAGGAAGCCGAGACCGGTCGCCGCATCGGGCTGTATCCGGAATTGAAGCACTATACATTCCTGCTGCGCGAACAGTTGGACGGGGTGGACCTGCTGATCGCAGCGCTTCGCAAGCATGATCTGGACAGCGCCGACGCGCCGGTCTTCGTGCAAAGCTTCGAAGTCGCCCCGCTCAAACGCCTTGATGCGATGAGTGACGTAAAACTGGTGCAATTGCTGGAACCCGAAGGCGGTCCTGCGGATGAACCCGCCATGCGCTACGCCGAGATGGTCACGCCAAGTGGACTGGCCGAAATCGCGCAATATGCCGATGGGATTGGCGTTTCCATCCCGATGGTGCTCGACGAAAGCGGCGCGGCCACCGGATTGGTGGCTGCCGCGCAGGAGGCCGGATTGCTCGTTCATGTCTGGACCGTGCGGAAAGAGAATGCTTTCCTCCCGCCTTTTGCCAAGTTGAGCAATTTGAATGCGACTGCCGGCTGTGTGGAGTATGTTTTTGACGCTCTGCGCAAGGCTGGAGCAGACGGCATATTCACCGACGATCCGGCGAGAACGCGCACGGAAAACCTGCTATGTGCAGTTATGGCCGCCCCTTAAGCCGGAACTCGCGCCGTAACGATATAGTCGAGCGAGAGATCGTCCGACAGATGCAGGCCCTTAGTGGGTGAGAATGCCACACCTTGCTGCTGACCGCGCACCAGCCCTGCATCAGAAAGCAAATCGTCGAGTTCGTCCGGCGTCACGAAATCCTCCCAGTGGTGTGTGCCGCGTGGGATCATACCGATAGCCTCAGCCCCCTCGACCATCAGGATGCGGGAGCGCGTGGTGCGGTTGGGTGTCGACAGGACGAGTAAGCCGTCGGGCTTGAGCCGCAACGCCAGCTGCGAGATGAAAGCGGGTTTGTCCGCGACGTGTTCCAGCACTTCCATACAGGTGATGAGATCGAATGTGCCTAGATCGAGCGCACCCAGCTCGCCCGCCATGTACCGTATATCCAGCCCCGATCCTTCTGCGTGGAGCGCCGCGACTTTCGCGTTTTCGGGCGCCGCATCGATACCAGTCACTTTGCCGCCCAGCCGCGCCAGCGGCTCTGCCAGCAACCCCGCGCCGCAGCCGACATCCAGTACCGTCCTGCCTGCCAGCGGCCTGCGCGTCTCGATATCGCCGGCCCAATGCATATCTATCGCATCGCGAAGAAATTTGAGCCGCACGGGATTCAGCCGGTGCAGCATCGCGGACGACCCCTCCGGGTCCCACCATTCTGCCGCCAACCGGCCGAAATGCGCGGCTTCACCAGCGCGGATGGTCACGGGTCCGGGTGGCGGGACGGAAGGCTGCACGGGGGCGGCGGGAATGGTTGCATCGGTCATGCCTGCACCGTAACAGCGACCACCGAACCGCGCCAGCAGATGCAGGCGGGGGATAGCAGGGGGAAACGCCGCATCGTGGCCCGTATCGTGATGAAATTCGGCGGCACGTCCATGGCCGGCACGGAACGCATCCGGCGCGTGGCCCAGATCGTGCGCAAGCAGCAGGCAGGCGGTAATGAAGTGGCGGTCGTAGTTTCCGCCATGGCCGGCGAAACGGACCGGCTGGTGAACTTCGCACGAGAGGCGCACGCGCTGTACGATCCGGCGGAATACGACGTGGTCGTGGCCAGCGGAGAGCAGGTTACGGCCGGCCTTCTGGCAATGACGCTGCAATCGCTCGGCACCCCGGCGCGCAGCTGGCTCGGCTGGCAGATGCCGATCCGCACGCTGGAGGCGCACGCCAAGGCACGTGTCGGCACGATCGATGCAGATAGACTGATCGCCTCGATGGAAAGCGGTGCAGTCGCCGTCATTCCCGGATTTCAGGGGCTTTCGGATGATGGCCGCATCACCACCATGGGGCGCGGCGGGTCGGACACTTCCGCCGTTGCCGTTGCCGCCGCCATCGGCGCGGACCGGTGCGATATCTATACCGATGTGGACGGCGTTTACACGACCGACCCCCGTATCGTTGCCAAGGCGCGCAAGCTGAAGGCGGTGACATATGAGGAAATGCTGGAACTTGCATCCGTGGGCGCGAAAGTGTTGCAAACCCGCTCCGTCAGTCTGGCCATGAAGGCCGGCGTACGGGTGCAGGTGTTGTCCAGCTTTACCGACGAAAGCGCCGTTTCCGCTGACGACCTACCAGGCACGCTGATCGTGTCGGACACCGAAATGGACGCCTTAGCCAAGGAACACGATATGGAGCGCCAGCTTGTAACCGGTATCGCGCACGACAAGAACGAAGCGAAGATCATCCTCACCCGCGTGCCCGACCGGCCAGGTTCGGTGGCGGAGATTTTCGAACCGCTGGCAGGCGCCAGCATCAATGTGGACATGATCATCCAGAATGTGGGCCGCGACAAAGGGGAGACCGACGTCACTTTCACAGTGCCGCAAGCTGACCTCGCCCGCGCACAGGCGCTGCTGGAGGATCGGCGGGAAGCCATCGGTTTCGGGCGCGTCATTACGGACAGTAACATCGCCAAGATCAGCGTGGTGGGTGTCGGCATGAAAAGCCACGCGGGCGTCGCCAGCACCATGTTCAAATCACTTGCCGATCGCGGGATCAATATCCAGGCTATCACTACCAGCGAGATCAAGGTCAGCGTGCTGATTGACGAGGACGAGACGGAGCTTGCCGTGCGCATACTCCACACGGCTTACGGGCTGGATGCGGAAAGCTGAGCGTAGGGCAATGAGTCATACCGCCACCATCCTGCTGCTCGGTTCCGGCGAGCTGGGGCGCGAGTTCGTGATCTCCGCCAAGCGCCTCGGGTGCCGGGTCGTGACCTGCGATGCCTATGATGACGCCCCGGCCATGCAGATGGCCGATGCGCGCGAAGTGTTTTCCATGCTGGACGCCGATGCCCTGCGCGCTGCCGCTTTGAAACACCAGCCGGATCTCATCGTGCCCGAAGTGGAAGCGATCCGCACCGAGGTGCTAGCCGAACTGGAAGCGGAAGGCTTTACCGTGGTGCCGACCGCGCGCGCCGCGCAGCTGACCATGAACCGCGATGGCATTCGCGATCTCGCGTCGGACACGCTGGGCCTTGTTACCTCGCGCTACGGCTATGCCGAAAGCCTGGATGAGGTGCGCGAGGCGGTGGCCTATATCGGCCTGCCCTGCGTTATTAAACCCGTGATGTCCTCCAGCGGGAAGGGCCAATCCACCGTGCGGGGCGATGGCGAGCTGGACGCTGCCTGGACGTACGCCGCCGAAAACATGCGCGGCGACCGGCAGCGCGTTATCGTCGAACAATTTATCGAGTTCGACTATGAAATCACGCTGCTCACCGTGCGCCACGCGGGCGGCGTCAGCTTCTGCCCGCCTATCGGCCACCGGCAGGAACGCGGTGATTACCGCGAAAGCTGGCAACCGGCTGCCATGACGGATGCTGCCTTGGCAAGCGCGCAGGACATGGCGCGGCGCGTGGTGGATGAACTGGGCGGACACGGATTGTTCGGTGTGGAATTCTTCGTGAAAGGCGATGAAATCATCTTCTCCGAGCTCAGCCCGCGTCCGCACGACACCGGGATGGTCACGCTGGTCAGCCAGAACTTGTCCGAATTCGATCTGCACGCCCGCGCCATCCTCGGCCTGCCGGTGCCTGACGCAATCCGCGCCCGGCCCAGCGCCAGCGCGGTTATCCTGGCCGACCGCGACAGCACAGAATTTGCTTTCGATGGGTTGGCGCAGGCCATGGCGGAAGGCGCGGATATCAGGCTGTTCGGCAAACCTGCCACGCGGCCTTACAGGCGCATGGGCGTGGCACTCGCCAGCGCGGGTTCCACAGGCGAGGCGCGCCGCATGGCTGCCGACGCCGCCAGCGCGGTTCGCATTGCCTACCGCTGAGCCGCCGCCTAAGGCCGGGGGCATGAACAGCTACGACAAAACCCATGCGCTGATGCAGCGCGGACGTGACTTCCTCGGCACCGAACACGCCATTTTATGCGGCGCGATGAGCTGGGTGTCGGAACGCAATCTGGTGTCCGCCATCAGCAACGCAGGCGGCTTCGGCGTGATAGCTTGCGGGGCCATGACACCCGACTTGCTCGACACGGAAATTACCGAGACGAAGGCGCGCACGGACAAACCCTTCGGCGTGAACCTCATCACCATGCACCCCGACCTCAACGACCTGATTGCTATCTGCGCGAAGCATGAGGTGACCCATGTCGTGCTGGCAGGCGGGATTCCGCCCAAGGGCAGCGTGGAAGCCATCAAGGATTTCGGCGCCAAGGTCATCGTGTTCGCGCCTACGCTGGCGCTGGCCAAGAAGCTGCTGCGGTCTGGCGGCGATGCGTTGGTGATCGAAGGGATGGAGGCGGGCGGTCATATCGGCCCAGTTTCCACCAGCGTGCTGGCACAGGAGTTTCTGCCCGTTCTGGCCGAGGATCATCTCGTCTTCGTGGCGGGCGGCATCGGCCGGGGCGAGGCGATTGCGGGCTACCTGGAAATGGGTGCGGTCGGCGTGCAACTGGGCACGCGCTTTGCCTGCGCGACAGAAAGCATCGCGCATGAAAACTTCAAGAAGGCATTTTTCCGCGCCAATGCCCGCGATGCGGTGGCCAGCGTGCAGGTCGATGCGCGGCTGCCGGTTATCCCGGTACGCGCCCTGAAAAACAACGGAACGCAGGAATTCACCGACAAGCAGCGCGAAATCGCAGGCTCTCTCGACCGCGAGGAAGTCGCCATGGCGGAAGCGCAATTGCAGGTCGAACACTATTGGGCAGGCGCCTTGCGCCGAGCCGTGATCGATGGCGATGTGGAAAATGGCAGCCTGATGGCAGGCCAGTCGGTCGGGATGGTCAAGGCAGAAGAGCCGGTAGCCGATATCATGGCCGGCCTGATGGGCGAGTGCGAGGCAGCGCTGGCGCGGCGGTAACCTGTTGCCAAAGCGCTGCGTATCGAATTGAACGAGGAGAGCAATTTCATGTGCGATCAAGATAGCTTCCCGGCGGCTTCGGCCAAAACCCTGTCACGGCGCCAGTTCGGCCTTGCCGGAGCAACCGCGGCTGCCGGTACACTGGCTGCCTGCGCCCCCATGGCGGGCAGCAACAAAACCAAATCAGCCGGCCTGTCCGAAAGCGCGGTCAGCATTGCAACCGAGGATGGCACGATGGATGCCTTCTTCGTTTACCCCGCTTCGGGCGACCATCCCGCAATCATCATCTGGCCCGATATCGCCAGCCTGCGGAACGCGTTCCGCATGATGGCGCGCAGGCTGGCGGGAGAAGGTTACGCCGTGCTGGTCGCCAACCCCTATTACCGGGACGTGCCGAAGGACCAGTTCGCCGATTTTGCTGCCTTTCGGTCCGGTGGCGGGTTCGACAAGGTCGGTCCGTGGCGCGACAAATTGTCATCAAGCGCAATCATGCGCGACGCAACATCGCTTGTCCGATGGCTGGACCGGCAGGACGCGGTCGATACGTCCAGCGGGATCGGTACGCAGGGCTACTGCATGGGCGGCAGCTTCACCGTCTACAGCGCCAGCGCGGTGCCGGGCCGGATCAAGGCCGCCGCATCTTTCCACGGCGGCGGCATGGTGCGAGATGACGAGGACAGCCCGCACACTCTGATGCAGAGCGGCGATGCGGCCTACCTTATTGCCATCGCCAAAAACGACGATGCGAAAGACCCGGAATCCACTGCCACGCTGAAACAGGTAGCGGCAATGGACGGCGTCACCGCCGAAGTCGAAGTCTATGCAGGCGATCATGGCTGGACCGTGCTGGACTCGCCCGCTTACGACAAACCGGCGGCGGAACGTGCGTGGAGCCGGATGCTGGCGCTATATTCCGCCGCGCTTTGACCCGCGCCGCTTAGCCCGCGTTCTTCGTCACGCTCGCCTGCATCCGTTCGAGCTGCTCTTCGGTTGCAGGGCTTTGGCGGGTAGCCTTCCACTCGTCCTGCGGCATGCCGTAGATCAATTCGCGCGCAGCGGCCTTGTCACCGTCATATCCCGCCTCGACGATCCAGTCGGCCAGGCAGTTGCGGCAGAAGCCAGACAGACCCATCAGGTCGATATTCTGCGCATCGTGGCGATGCTGCAAATGCCGGACCAGCCGGCGAAAGGCAGCCGCCGCCACATCATCCGGAAGATCGGTCAACGCCTGCGCAGCCCCGGTATTGTCCTCGGTGTTCGCATTCGTAGTCATGGCAGGCATCCTTGTTTTGTGATCGCAAACGCGCATAGCTGAACCCATGACGAAAAACGATACGCAGCGAAGCCAGCATCTCGATCCGAGAGGTCGCAAGACCAAGATCCTGGCCACCACCGGCCCGGCGACCAGCGATCCCGAAGTCCTGCGCCAGCTGTTCAAGGCGGGTGTCGATGCGTTCCGCGTCAATATGAGCCACGGCGAACACACCATTCACGCCGAAACCATCGCCAATATCCGCGCGCTGGAAAGCGAATTTCGGCGGCCCATCGCCATTTTCTGCGACCTTCAGGGCCCCAAGCTGCGCGTCGGCAAGTTCAAGGATGGAAAGGCGGTCATCCGTCACAGCGGACATTTTACGCTCGACCGGAAGGATGAACCGGGCGACGAAACCCGCGTCCAGTTGCCGCATCCCGAATTGTTCGGCCTGCTCGAAAAGGGGCAACGCCTGCTGATCAACGACGGCAAGATTCGCCTGCGCGTGATCCGCGCGGATGAGGATGAAATCCTGTGTTCGGCGGAAGTCGGCGGGGTCATCTCGGACCGCAAGGGCGTGAATGTGCCAGATGCCGAAATCCCCATACCCGCCCTTACAGAGAAGGACCGCAAGGATCTCGCTTTCGCGGTCGAACAGAAGGCGGACTGGATCGGATTGAGTTTCGTGCAGCGGCCCGAAGATCTTGCCGAAGCACGCCGCCTGATGGGCGATTACGGCGCGCTTTGTGCCAAGATCGAAAAGCCGATGGCAGTGCGGCGGCTGGGCGAAATCCTGGAAGCATCGGACGGTATCATGGTCGCGCGCGGCGATCTCGGCGTGGAGCTCGATCCCGAAGAGGTGCCGCCGCTGCAAAAGCATATCGTCAACGTCACCCGCGCGGCGGGCAAGCCGGTCATCGTCGCCACGCAGATGCTGGAATCGATGATCGAAAGCCCCACGCCGACCCGCGCAGAGGTTAGCGATGTCGCCAACGCCGTCTATGACGGTGCCGACGCGGTCATGTTGAGTGCGGAAACGGCAGCAGGCGACTGGCCGGTGGAAGCCGTCACAATCATGCACCGTATTGCGCGGCAGGTGGAGCGCGACGACGCCTATCTACCGCGCGTGCGCTTCCTCGATACGCCGCCTGATCCCACCACCGCCGACGCGTTGAGCCATGCCTGCATGACGATCGCCGACACGGTGCCGATCGCCGCCATCACGGTGTTTACCGGATCGGGCAGCACCGCACGGCGCGTCGCCCGCGAACGCCCGAGCGTTCCGATGCTGGTTCTGACCCCGTCCGAACGCACCGCCCGCCGCGTCGCCCTGCTATGGGGTGCAGCGCCGGTCATGACCAAGGATATCGGCAGCTTCGAAGAAATGATCGGCAAGGGCAAACGCATGGCCCTACGCCACGGCTTTGCCGAAGGCGGCACCAAGCTGATCGCGCTGGCAGGCGTACCGTTCGGAACGCCGGGGAGCACCAACCTGCTGCACGTGGTGACGGTGGCTGGTGATGAGCTGGATAAGCATGGGGGATAGTGGACTTACGTCGGCCTCCGACTTAGGTGCTGACGGCTACATTGACGCGAAATCACCGTGATACTTGACGTCGTATCCGCCAAATGTTCTTTTAATGTTCTGCAAGGTACAGGAGATTAGGACATGAGGGGAAGTTGTTGCTGCGGCGCTATTCGGTTCGAACTCGCAAGCCCTCCTTCGATGATGGCGACATGCCATTGCTCGCGGTGCCGCAAGGTTGGCGCCAGCACTTTCGTTTTTGTAAAGGCCGAAGACCTACGATGGGTCGAAGGGCGCGACCTAGTTATGCGCTATGAACCCGACCCCCCTTATAGTTTCACTCGTTGCTTTTGCAGCATTTGTGGGACCGCCTTAGGTGAGATTGTGTCTGATCAGCCCAGCTTTCCCATTGCAGCGAATGCGTTCGACGATGACCCCGTCGTACGCAATCGGTTCCATGAGTTTGTCTCAGAGAAACCCGCTTGGTACGAAATTTGTGATGGCGCAAAGCAGTTTGAGGAGCACCCGTCGAAAGGGTGAGTCCAATATCCATTTTCGGTAATGCGCGAGCTGATAGCCGTCTGTCTGCCCTCCATCCAATAGCAGATATCTAAGAAGCAGCGCGCTGCAAGCGACCTCGCGCTTCCTGCTTCCCAATCAGCGGCAGCAGTTCGCTCATGTCCGGGCCGTGATTCATCCCAGTCAACGCCTGTCGCAGCGGCAGGAACAGCGCTTTGCCCTTGCGGCCGGTCTGGGCCTTCAACGTTGCCGTCAGCGTGGCCCACGGGTTCTCGCTCCACTCCAGCGCCTCGGTAGCCTGGGCGAGAAATGCGCGATCTTCGTCTGAAAACTTGGGCTGTTCGATGGGGCCGGTGACGACACGCCACAGTTCACCAGCGTCCGATACCGTTTCCAGGTTCGGTCGGATCGCATGCCAGCCCGCTTCGTCCATCCCGGCGGGTAGACGGTCTACAACGTCGCTGTAGTCGAACTGGTGGACGATGGCGGTGTTGATCCGCGCGAGGTCCGTGTCATCGAACCTGGCCGGTGCGCGGCTGAACGTGCCGAGGTCGAAACTTTCCAGCAACGCATCACGATCCGCGATCGGTTCGACCGGTTGCGAAGTGCCTAGCCGCGCCAGCAGAGCGATAATTGCGGCAGGCTCGATATCGCGCTCACGAAACGCATCGCAGCCGAGCGAGCCGAGCCGTTTGGAAAGCTTGCCTTCCTTGCCGACCAGCAACGCTTCATGGGCAAAACGCGGCATCTGGCTATCTTGATGCTGCGCAGCAATTAGTGCGGTAAACATCTGTATTTGCACAGCAGTGTTGGACACATGGTCCTCGCCCCGCAGCACATCGGTAATGCCCATTTCGAGATCGTCCACCGCACTGGGCAGCATATACAGCCACGACCCATCGGCGCGCCTGATGACAGGATCGGATAGTTGCGCAGCATCGAACTTCTGCGGGCCGCGGATGCCGTCGTCCCACGTGATAGGTTCGTCATGATCGAGCAGGAAGCGCCAGTGCGGCTGCACCCCGGGCACCTCTATCGCTCCCCGGTCTGCATCACTGAGCGCCAGTGCCGCTCGGTCGTAAATTGGTGGCTTGCCCCGGCCGAGCTGGATCTTGCGCTTTACCTCCAGTTCCTGCGCCGTCTCATAGGCTGGATAGATACGCCCCGCTTCCTTCAGCGCCTCGAAAGCGCCATCGTATAACGATAGCCGCTCCGACTGCCGTTCCTCGCCATCTGGCGAGAGGCCCAGCCAGTCGAGATCGGCCCGGATCGCATCGACATATTCCTCCCGGCTCCGCGCAGCATCGGTGTCGTCGATCCGCAGCAGGAAACGTCCACCTGACTTGCGCGCCAGCATCCAGTTGTGCAGCGCGGTGCGAATGTTGCCGACGTGAAGGCGGCCTGTGGGGGACGGGGCAAAGCGAGTGGTATTGGCAGCAGCATGTTCGGTCATGAAGCGAAGCGCTACACAAGGCACCGGAGGAATTACAGCGGGAAACCCGTATTACGAGGTTTCAGGTTCCCGAAGATTACTAGCGATTGGTAGGCGACGCGGCCTCGACCTGAGTGAATTGGCAGGTTTGCAGATCGGGCAGATGATGGTCCAAATAAGAATTCTCGCCCGATAATTTCCAATCCTGCACTATGCCATCGATGGTTCGGTATATCCGCTGCGCAATGGTCCAGTCGGCCTGTATATCCAGCAAAGCATTACGAATTTCGGCGCGGTCCTGCACACTCAGGGGTCCGTTAGAAGGATCGAGCAATCCTACCGTTCGCCAATTATTTTCGATCTGCGCGGCCAGCCGATCGTAGTCTTCGAACACACCGACCAATTGCTGTGCCTTGCTGGTAAATACATGTCCCCGCGCCTTGGAAGCTTCGCGAAAGGCGGCACTGCCCCATTCGAATTCGTAAACGCCCGAAAGGTTTGGTCGCCCTAATGCATTCACCGACATGCGCTCGTTCAAACGATTTACGGTACTGAGGCGAGTTAGGCGTTCGCGAAAGCAACTTTCGTTACGCTGGCCGACATTAGCAATCGCAGCAAAGTGAAGGGCAGCCTGCTCCATCTGCGAAGCCACCGTATTTCCGCGTCGTATTTCGGTGTTCTGCACCACTTGGTTCTGAAGCATCTGAGCTGCCAGAACGCCGAGCACGACGATGGTGAATTCAAATACAAACAGCTTGGCAATGCGTCGCTTGCGCCCCCTCGGATGCACTTCCGATCGCTTTCGAAACCATTCGCGTGCAGTTAGGAACATTTGTCGGCATTACCTCCCAGCCGGATGCATCCTATCGCGCTGGAATGTAAAAGAAAGCCCCGCCGGATTTCTCCAGCGGGGCCAGTTCGCATCGGTCGGCGCGTGTTACTCGCCGTCGTCTGCCTTTGGCTCTTCCGGAGCGGCATCCGCGGGAGGTGCTTCTGCTGAAGCGGCCTCGTCGGCGGCGGCCTCTTCCTTCGCCTGTTCGTTCTTGGCGATCGGTTCGGGTGCCACGGACTGGTCCTCGCGCAGGTAGTCGCCGGCAGCTTCGTCGCTACCGTCGCCGCTTGCGACCATATCGCCCATGGTGGCGTTGCCGGTGGCGACATTGGCCGCTTCCTGGGCCAATTCCGCCTTGCGTTCTTCCTCGGCCGTTTCAGCGGCCAGCAGCGCGTCCTGATTCTTCTTCCACTGTGCCCGCAGGGCTGCATCGCGGCTGGAGGCGGTGACGCGCATCCGGTTCATGCCCGCACCTGTACCGGCGGGAATGAGACGACCCACGATCACGTTTTCTTTCAGACCGATCAGCGTGTCCTTCTTTCCTTCGACCGAGGCCTGCGTCAGCACACGCGTGGTTTCCTGGAACGAGGCGGCAGAGATGAAGCTGCGCGTCTGGAGCGAAGCCTTGGTGATGCCGAGCAGCACCGGCTTGCCCTCGGCAGGCTTCTTAGAACGGGTGAGCTTGGCATTCGCCTCGTCCATTTCGTCCCGGTCAACCTGTTCGCCCGGCAGCAAGACGGTATCCCCGCCATTGGTGATCTCGACCTTCTGCAGCATCTGGCGCACGATCGTTTCGATGTGCTTGTCGTTGATCTTCACGCCCTGCAGACGGTAGACTTCCTGAATTTCCGTGACGAGATATTCGGCCAAAGCCTCGATCCCGAGCACGTCCAGAATATCATGCGGATTGGGCGAGCCGGAGATGAGCGTATCGCCCTTCTTGACGAAATCGCCTTCCTGCACGTCGATGATCTTGGTCTTGGGGATCAGGTACTCGACCGGTTCGCCCTCTTCCGGGACAATCGCGATCTTGCGCTTGGCCTTGTATTCGCGGACGAATTCGATCTTGCCGGAAATCTTGGCGATGATCGCATTGTCTTTCGGAATGCGCGCTTCGAACAGCTCCGCCACGCGCGGCAGACCGCCCGTGATGTCACGCGTCTTGGCAGCCTCGCGGCTGGCACGGGCAAGAATGTCGCCTGCATCGACCTGCTGGCCGTCTTCCACCGAAAGCGTCGTGCCGGGGGCGAGCATGTAGCGCGCTGCGGCCGTTTCCTCGGTTTCGTCGGTATCGCCTTCGGAAAGCAGGGTCATGCGCGGACGCAGATCCTCGCCTTTCTTGCGCCCCGAAGCGCGCAGTTCGGTGACCACGCGCTGGGCGATGCCGGTAGCATCGTCGACGCGTTCTTCCATCGTGGTACCATCGATCAGATCCTTGAACCGGACCACGCCCGACTGCTCGGTGATGATCGGCAGGGAAAACGGATCCCACTCTGCCAAACGGTCACCTTCCTTGATCTTGGCGCCGTCCGCATTGAGCAGGACAGTACCGTAAGGCACCTTGTGGATTTCACGCTCACGCCCTTCGGCATCGATCACGGCGAGCTCGCCGTTGCGTGCCATCGACAGGATCCGGCCCTTCTTGTCCTTGATGGTCGGCATGTCGCGATATTCGACCTTGCCGTCCGAAATCGCCTCGAGGTGGCTCGTTTCATTGAGCTGCGCCGCGCCGCCGATGTGAAACGTCCGCATCGTCAGCTGCGTGCCCGGCTCACCGATGGACTGCGCGGCAATCACGCCAACGGCCTCACCGATATTGACCGGCGTACCGCGAGCGAGATCGCGGCCGTAGCAGGTGCCGCAAACGCCCTGATCGGCTTCGCAAACCAGCGGGCTACGGATTTTCGCGACCTGCACTTCGGCGGCCTCGATTTCCACAACCATCGGCTCGTCGATCAGCGTGCCCTTCTTAACGATGACTTCGTCCGTCGCGGCGTTGACGATGTCTTCCGCCACAGTCCGGCCAAGAATACGTTCGCCGAGCGAGGCGATCACCTGACCACCCTGCACGATAGCGCGCATGTCGAGGCTGTTGTTGGTCTTGCAGTTCTCCACCACGATGACGCAATCCTGAGACACATCGACGAGGCGGCGCGTAAGGTAACCCGAGTTCGCCGTCTTCAACGCCGTATCCGCCAGACCCTTGCGCGCACCGTGAGTAGAGTTGAAGTATTCAAGGACTGTCAGGCCTTCCTTGAAGTTGGAGATGATCGGCGTTTCGATGATCTCGCCCGAAGGCTTGGCCATCAGGCCGCGCATACCGGCAAGCTGCTTCATCTGGGCGGGCGAACCACGCGCGCCCGAATGACTCATCATATAGATGGAGTTGATCTGCGCCTCGCGGCCATCCTTGTCCTTGGGTCGCGCCTTAATCTCTTCCATCATGGCGTCGGCCACCTGATCGCCGGTACGGCTCCAGGCGTCGATCACCTTGTTGTACTTTTCCTGCTGCGTGATCAGGCCGTCCTGATACTGCTGCTCGTAATCGGCGACCAGCTTCTTGGCCTCGTCGATCATGCCGTCCTTGCTGTCGGGAATGATCATGTCGTCCTTGCCGAACGAAATGCCGGCCTTGAACGCGTGAGTGAAGCCCAGCGTCATGATGGCATCGGCGAAAAGGACCGTGTCCTTCTGGCCGGTGTGGCGATAAACCTGGTCGATCACGTCGCCGATATCCTTCTTGGTCAGAAGGTGGTTGATGATCGCATAAGGCACCTTGTGGCTCTTCGGCAGACATTCACCGATCAGCATCCGGCCCGGCGTGGTTTCCACACGCTCCATCACGATCTTGCCCTTGTCGTTCGTCTGCGGAACCCGTGTGACGATCTTGGAGTGCAAAGTCACCGCGCCGACATGCAGCGCCTGATGAATCTCGGCCATGTCGGCCAGCATCATGCCTTCGCCAGGCTCGCCTTCGCGGTCCATCGAGAGGTAATACAGGCCCAGGATCATATCCTGCGACGGCACGATGATCGGCTTGCCGTTGGCGGGGCTGAGGATGTTGTTGGTCGACATCATCAGCACGCGTGCTTCCAGCTGGGCTTCCAGAGAAAGCGGCACGTGGACGGCCATCTGGTCACCATCGAAGTCGGCATTGAAGGCCGAGCAGACGAGCGGGTGCAGCTGGATCGCCTTACCTTCGATCAGTACGGGCTCAAACGCCTGGATGCCAAGACGGTGCAGGGTCGGCGCGCGGTTGAGCATCACCGGATGTTCGCGGATCACCTCATCCAGGATGTCCCAGACTTCCTTGCGTTCTTTCTCGACCCATTTCTTTGCCTGCTTCAGGGTCATCGAAAGACCCTTCGCATCGAGGCGCGCATAGATGAACGGCTTGAACAGCTCGAGCGCCATCTTCTTGGGCAGGCCGCACTGGTGCAGCTTCAGTTCCGGACCGGTCACGATGACCGAACGACCGGAATAATCGACACGCTTGCCGAGCAGGTTCTGGCGGAACCGGCCCTGCTTGCCCTTGAGCATGTCGGACAGCGATTTCAGCGGACGCTTATTGGCGCCGGTGATTACGCGGCCACGACGGCCATTGTCGAACAAGGCGTCGACGGCTTCCTGCAGCATGCGCTTCTCGTTGCGGACGATGATGTCAGGCGCGCGCAGCTCGATCAGGCGCTTCAGGCGGTTGTTACGGTTGATGACGCGGCGGTAGAGATCGTTGAGATCGGACGTCGCGAAACGGCCGCCATCCAGCGGCACCAGCGGGCGCAGTTCGGGCGGGATGACCGGCACGACTTCCAGGATCATCCATTCGGGGCGGTTGCCCGAACCGATGAAACTTTCCACGACCTTCAGCCGCTTGATGATCTTGGCGGGCTTCAGCTTCGACTTGGTGGTGGCGAGTTCCTCCATCAGGTCGTCGCGTTCCTGCTCCAGATCGAGGTCCATCAGCATGATCTTGACCGCTTCCGCGCCGATACCGGCGGTGAAGGCGTCTTCGCCATACTCGTCCTGCGCTTCGAGAAGTTCATCCTCGGTGAGCAGCTGGAATTTTTCCATCGGCGTCAGACCGGGTTCGGTGACGATATAGCTTTCGAAATACAGCACGCGTTCGAGCTGTTTCAGCTGCATGTCGAGCAGCAGGCCGATGCGCGAAGGCAGCGACTTCAGGAACCAGATATGCGCGACCGGCGCGGCCAGTTCGATGTGGCCCATCCGCTCGCGGCGGACCTTGGTTACGGTCACTTCGACGCCGCATTTTTCGCAAACGACGCCCTTGTACTTCATCCGCTTGTACTTGCCGCACAGGCATTCGTAATCCTTCACCGGACCGAAGATGCGCGCGCAGAACAAGCCGTCACGTTCTGGCTTGAACGTGCGGTAGTTGATGGTTTCCGGCTTCTTGATCTCGCCGAAGGACCAGCTGCGGATACGCTCCGGCGAGGCCAGACCGATCTGGATCTGGTCGAAAGTTTCCGGCTTTGCGAGCTGGTTGGTGAATTTGGAAAGTTCGTTCATTTCGTGTTCCCTATCGGGTCAAATCTCTGGGTCGGTGGGTCTGCGTCGCGGCGGAGCGTTACTCCGCCGCGATCTTCATCCCGTCCTCATCCTCGTCGCCATCGGATAGCGATGTCAGTTCGACATTCAGGCCGAGCGACCGCATTTCCTTGACCAGCACGTTGAAGCTTTCCGGAATGCCGGCCTCGAACGTGTCGTCGCCCTTGACGATCGCCTCGTAGACCTTGGTCCGGCCGACGACATCGTCGGACTTCACTGTGAGCATTTCCTGCAGCGTATACGCCGCGCCGTAGGCCTGGAGCGCCCAGACCTCCATCTCGCCGAAACGCTGCCCGCCGAATTGCGCCTTACCGCCCAGCGGCTGCTGGGTGACGAGCGAATACGGCCCGATCGAACGCGCGTGGATCTTGTCGTCCACCAAGTGGTGCAGCTTGAGCATGTAGATGTAGCCCACCGTCACCTTGCGGTCGAAGGCATCGCCTGTCCGGCCGTCGAACAGGGTGACCTGCCCGCTGCCCGGCAGGTTCGCCTTTTCCAGCATGGTGGTGACATCGCCTTCGCGTGCACCATCGAACACCGGGGTACCCATCGGAACACCGGCGCGCAGATTGCCGGCAAGCTCCACAACCTGCTCGGTCGAGCGGTTGTCGAGATCGTCGTGATACTGCTCGCCGTAGATGCTCTTCAGCGTATCGACCAATGCGGCAGGCTTCTTCGCCTTGGCATAATCGTCGGCTGCGTTCGGATTGGCAGCGTGCCATTCGTCCAGCGAGGCCGCGACCTGCTGGCCCAGCCCGCGAGCCGCCATACCGAGGTGCGTTTCGAAGATCTGCCCGACATTCATACGGCTAGGCACGCCGAGCGGGTTCAGCACCACGTCAACGGGCGTACCGTCTTCCAGGAACGGCATGTCTTCGGCCGGCAGGATGCGCGAGATCACACCCTTGTTACCGTGACGGCCAGCCATCTTGTCGCCTGGCTGCAGCTTGCGCTTCACCGCGACGAAGACCTTGACCATCTTCAGCACGCCGGGGGCCAGCTCGTCGCCGCGCTCCAGCTTTTCCTTACGGTCGGCGAACTTGTCGTCGATCGCTTTCACGCTGGTGTCGTACTGGCTCTTGACCGCTTCGATCTGCTGCTGGCGATTGTCGTCGGCCACGGCAAATTTGAACCATTCGTGCTTATCGATATTGTCCAGCACGTCGTCTGTAATCTCGATGCCCTTCTTGGTGCCCTTGGGTGCCGCAGAAGCAGTCTGACCGGTGAGCATATCGCGCAGGCGGTTATACGTTGCACGGTTCAGGATGGCGCGTTCGTCGGCGCTGTCCTTGCCTAGGCGTTCGATTTCTTCCTGCTGGATCGCACGGGTACGGTCATCGACCTCGATACCGTGACGGTTGAACACGCGAACTTCCACCACCGTTCCGGCAACGCCCGGCGGCAGGCGGAGCGAGGTGTCGCGCACGTCGCTGGCCTTCTCGCCAAAGATGGCGCGCAGAAGTTTTTCTTCCGGCGTCATCGGGCTTTCGCCCTTGGGCGTGATCTTGCCGCACAGGATATCGCCCGGATGCACTTCGGCGCCGATATAGACAATGCCCGCCTCATCGAGGCTGCGGAGCGCTTCCTCGCCGACATTAGGAATGTCGCGGGTAATGTCTTCGGGACCAAGCTTGGTGTCGCGCGCCATCACTTCGAATTCGTCGATGTGGATGGACGTGAACACGTCATCCTTCACGATCCGTTCGGAGATCAGGATGCTGTCTTCGTAATTGTAGCCGTTCCAGGGCATGAAGGCGACGAGGCTGTTGCGCCCCAGTGCCAGCTCGCCCAGATCGGTCGAAGGGCCGTCGGCGATAACGTCGCCAACCTCGATCAGATCATTCACTTTCACCAGCGGACGCTGGTTGATGCAGGTGTTCTGGTTCGAACGCTGGAACTTCTGCAGCGTATAGATATCCACGCCCGACTGGCCGACTTCGACATCGCCCTGCGCACGGATCACGATGCGGGTGGCATCCACCTGATCGACGATGCCGCCACGCTTCGCAGCGATGGCAGCGCCGGAATCGCGCGCCACGGTTTCTTCCATGCCGGTGCCGACGAACGGCGCCTCGGCCTGGACCAGGGGTACGGCCTGGCGCTGCATGTTCGATCCCATCAGCGCGCGGTTGGCGTCATCGTTTTCCAGGAACGGGATGAGCGATGCGGCGACCGAAACCAGCTGCTTGGGCGAAACGTCCATCAGTGTGACATTTTCGGGGTTCGTCATCACGAATTCGCCGCTTTCGCGGGCCGAAACCAGCGCGTCGGTGAACTTGCCCTTGTCGTCGAGCGAGGCCGAGGCCTGCGCCACGGCGTGCTTCTGTTCTTCCATCGCGGAAAGATACTGCACATCGCCGGACACCACACCGTCCTTCACCTTGCGATAAGGCGTTTCGATGAAGCCGTATTTGTTGACCCGGCTGAACGATGCGAGGCTGTTGATCAGGCCGATATTCGGGCCTTCCGGCGTTTCGATCGGGCAGATCCGGCCATAATGCGTCGGGTGAACGTCACGCACCTCGAAGCCCGCGCGTTCGCGTGTCAGACCGCCAGGGCCCAACGCCGAAACGCGGCGCTTATGCGTCACTTCGGACAACGGGTTGGTCTGATCCATGAACTGCGAAAGCTGGCTGGAACCGAAGAATTCACGCACCGCGGCGACGGCAGGCTTCGCGTTGATCAGGTCGTTCGGCATCACGGTGGACACGTCCACGCTGGACATGCGCTCCTTAACGGCGCGCTCCATCCGAAGCAGACCGACGCGGTACTGGTTTTCAAGCAGCTCGCCCACCGAACGCACCCGGCGATTGCCGAGATTATCGATGTCGTCGACTTCGCCCTTCCCGTCCTTCAGGTCGACCAGTTCCTTGACCACGGCCAGGATGTCTTCCTTGCGCAGTGTGGTCACGGTGTCTTCGGCGTCGAGTTCGAGACGCATGTTCAGCTTCACGCGACCCACGGCGGACAGGTCGTAGCGTTCGCCGTCGAAGAACAGGCCTTCGAACAGGGCTTCGGCGGTTTCCTTGGTCGGTGGTTCGCCGGGACGCATCACCTTGTAGATGGCCTCAAGGCCCTCGTCGCGGTTTTCGGCCTTGTCGACTTTCAGCGTATTGCGGATCCAGGGGCCGGTGTTGATGTGGTCGATGTCCAGCAGTTCCAGCCGGTCGACGCCTGCGGCATCCAGTATTTCCAGGTTCTCGACCGAGAGTTCGTCGCCCGCTTCGATATAGATGCGGCCGGTTTTCTCGTCGATCAGATCGCGCGCGGCATAACGCCCGAAGATTTCGTCGGTCGGCAGCAACAGGGTGTCGAGCCCATCCTTGGCAGCCTTGTTGGCACCGCGCGGGCTGATCTTTTCGTTGGCCTTGAACACTTCCTCGCCGGTCTTGGCGTCGATCAACGGGAAAGCGGGCTTCTGGCCGCGCCATGCGTCGGGAAGGAATGGCATCTTCCAGCCTTCCGCTTCCTTCTTCTTACCGCCGGAGCGTTCCCACACGACCGTATCGTAGAAGGTATCGAGAATCTGTTCGCTATCCAGGCCGAGCGCATAGAGCAGGCCGGTCACGGGCAGCTTGCGCTTCCGGTCGATGCGGACGTTGACGATATCCTTGGCATCGAATTCGAAGTCGAGCCACGAACCGCGATACGGGATCACGCGGGCGGCGAACAACAGCTTGCCGGAACTGTGCGTCTTGCCGCGATCGTGGTCGAACAGCACACCGGGCGAACGGTGCATCTGCGAAACGATAACCCGCTCCGTGCCATTGATGATGAAGGTGCCGTTATCCGTCATCAAGGGCATGTCGCCCATGTAAACGTCCTGCTCCTTGATATCGAGCACGCTGCGGGTTTCGGTTTCCTGATCCACCTCGAACACGATCAGACGCAAAGTGACCTTCATCGGCGCGGCATAAGTGATACCGCGCTGGCGGCATTCGGTGGTGTCGTATTTCGGCGGCTCCAGCTCGTAATGCACGAAGTCGAGCTCCGCGGTGCCGGCAAAGTCGCGGATCGGGAAAACGCTACGCAGCGTCTTTTCGAGGCCGGACACGTAATCGGTCGCCGGGTCGGAGCGCAGGAACTGCTCGTAGCTTTCGCGCTGCACTTCGATCAGGTTCGGCATCCGAACGACTTCGTGAATGTCGCCGAAAATCTTCCGGATGCGCTTTTTCGCGGTGCCGGTTGCCTTTTTGGGAGCGTTCGGAGCCTTAGCCTTGGTCGCCATGAGAGATGATTCGCCTTTGCATCTCGGCCGCACCCGGTGGGCTGGCCGTGGGAAAATAAGTACGGCGCGGCCTGCTGCCTTGCATCATGCGAACGGACGAAAGCCGCAGAAAAGCGCACCCTTGCCCGGGTGGCTGCTGCAGCTTCATGCATTCGCGAATATGGAAAGCCGCTTCTATTCTCAGCCAGGTTCCCGCGCCAGAACCCGTCTTTCCCGAAGCGTGCGGTTGCGCGTCATTTAGGGATGCGCACCGCATGCGTCAACGGCTGCGGTGCGAAGCCCGGCAGCGAATCGCTCCACGGGATGATGCCGCTCCATAATGACCTCAGGCAGGCAGCAAGCGTGGACACAGCATCCCGGATTGGTCGGCAAAACTCTAAAGACCTTAAAAATATCGCAAAACAATCAAGGTTTTATCGTTTTTCGATATTTATTGATTGACGATATGGCGTAAATGTTGTTGTTTATCGATATCGACAATCAAGGAGATCGATAAATGACCCGTTTCACTGAACATTCGCTCGCCGCTCTCGCCGCCATCGCCCTGTGCGTCGCCAGCATGATGCCCCTGCTCACCGTTCCGGCTTCGGATACAACCACACAGGTGCATTCAAGCGTTACGACAACGCTCGCCTGACCTCTGCCGCTGCGACCCATACAAAAACAAGGACCAACGCCATGCGCCCCACTCATACCGACCCACTGTTGCTGATCGGACGAATTGCCGTTCTGATCGCGCAGGGCCTGATGGCCATCGCCGCATTCGGTGTAGCCATCGCAATACCGGCCCTGTATTTTTTCCGCGACACCATCGTAGCGGAAATGGCAGCCGAACATCCCGATACCGACATCGTGTTCCCCACACTCCCCATTGTCGGCGCGCTGTTGCTGGCGTTCGTCGCGGTCGCGGGCTTGTTTGTGTTCTTCGGTAAGCTGCGCCATATCATCGGCACCGTCGAACAGGGCGATCCGTTCGTATCGGACAATGCCAGCCGGCTGACTGTCATGGCGTGGATCATGCTGGGTGTGCAGCTGCTCGCCATTCCCCTGGCCGGTCTGGGGCTCTATGTTGCCAAACTGATGGGCGAAGCGGCTGCCGAACTGGACGATCTCACAGTTGACGTCGGGCTGGACGTCAGCGGCATCCTGCTCGTGGTAGTCCTGTTCATCCTGGCCCGCGTGTTCCGTCAGGGAACCAGTATGCGCGACGATCTGGAAGGGACGGTATAATGCCCATTACAGTGAAGCTCGACGATCTGCTGCACGAACGCCGCATGACCCTGACCGAACTGGCCGACCGGGTGGGCCTGACGCTTGCAAATCTGTCGATCCTGAAGACGGGCAAGGCCAAGGCCATGCGGTTTTCCACCATGGACGCGATCTGCCGCGAACTCGATTGCCAGCCGGGGGACTTGCTGGAATGGGTTGGCAACGCCGACTGAAACGCTGTAACTGCCACACCTCGACCAAGGCAGAACGCCGCCGGATGAAGGACCATATGATGAAGAAAATTCTATTTGCCGCCGCCCTGCCTGCCGCCTTGGCGCTAACCGCGTGCGACGGACCGAAGGAAGAAGTGGCAGAAGAAATGGATGATGTCCGCGAGGCTCAGGGTGAAGTCATTGATGCGCAGGCCGGTGTGGCCGCCGCACGGGCCGACCTGGCCGAGGAACGGGCAGACGTTGCCGAAGAGCAGGGCGATGCCGTGGGCGAAGCCCGCATGAACGAGCGCGCCGATGCCATGGATCAGAAGGCAGAAAATCTGGAAGATACGGCCGACGGCATCTAGCCTCGCCGACACGGCTCGCCGGGCTTGACTCGGCGCGCACATTCTTTAGAGGCTCGCTGCAACCGGCGGGCCTCTTTGTGTTTGCCGGTTATCCGTCCGAGACAGTTGGTGGCCACGATACGCGCGGCCTTAATGTCCAGCCTAGGCGGGGAAACGAGACTTACCGATGGGCTTTGCCGGTTCGCTGTGCCGCCCCTCAATCGCACTCCAGATGATGGCGTGCACTCCTTCCCTTCTGTTCGGATTCGTCCATCTGCCCGCTTGCGGGTGGGTGACAATGCAGCCGATCGTGCGGCCTTGCTGTGGAAACGCGGCGGGAATGCACGGTCATAGTGAAGGAGTATGGCATGGATCGTTCGCAAAAGTCCGACGCGGTTGCCCAGCTCAACGCAGCTCTCAAGGAAGTTGGCGTGGTCGTCGTGACCCGCAACTCCGGCCTTACGGTGGCCCAGTCCACCGCATTGCGTGGGCAGATGCGTGAAGCAGGGGCTTCCTACAAGGTCGCGAAAAACTCGCTCGCCAAGCTCGCTCTGAAAGACACGGCTTACGAAGGGCTCGAGGAACACCTCACCGGCCCGACGGCGCTCGCTTACTCGGAAGATCCGGTAGCGGCGGCGAAAGCTGCGGTCGAATTCGCCAAGACGAACGACAAGCTCGAAATCGTCGGCGGTTCCATGGGCGGGCAGATGCTCGACGAAGCAGGTATCCGGGCGCTCGCGTCCTTGCCAAGCCTCGACGAGCTGCGCGCAAAACTGGTTGGTCTCGTCAACGCACCGGCAACGAAAATTGCCCAGGTCGTCAACGCACCAGCCGCCAAGCTTGCACGTGTATTCGGGGCCTATGCGGCCAAGGATGCGGCGTAAGCGGTTATTCGCAAAACGATTTTACGAAGCGGCGCAGCCGTTTCGCCAACATTATAATTGGAGTGATACATCATGGCAGACATCGCCAAACTGGTAGAAGACCTTTCCGCCCTGACCGTCCTGGAAGCCGCCGAGCTTGCAACCGCACTTGAAGACAAGTGGGGCGTCAGCGCCGCCGCAGCCGTCGCCGCAGCACCCGCCGCTGGCGGTGGTGAAGCCGCAGCCGAAGAGAAGGACGAATTCGACGTCATTCTCACCGGTGACGGCGGCAAGAAGATCCAGGTCATCAAGGAAGTCCGTGCGATTACGGGTCTCGGCCTGACCGAAGCCAAGGGCCTCGTCGAAGGCGCGCCAAAGCCCGTCAAGGAAGGCGTGAACAAGGCTGAAGCCGAAGAAATCAAAGGCAAGATCGAAGCAGCCGGCGGTACCGTCGAACTGAAGTAATCTTGACCAACAGTTTTGCAGGTGTCTTGAAGCGCCTGCAGATGGGAGGGCGGTACCGCAAGGTGCCGCCCTTTTCAGTTTGATGTCTGCCCCAGCTACATAAACGCAAAACAGGATTTGCGGCAGACACAGGAACCTTTTGGTGCCCTGATCGATTAATTGTATCGCGTCAGGAGCTTTTCGATGAAAAAGACTTCAGTTACGATTGCGTTCTCCATTGCGGTTCTTGTCTCATGCGACATCGATCCCATCGAAGATAACCCACCAGCTGGCGAATCCACAGTGACCGATGATCGAACTACGACCAATCCGGACGATGTGTTCGTTGGACGGTATGATGCGACCTACGAAATTCCAGCCACCTACATATCCGGCACGTTGAAGATTGTAGGCGGTTGCCTGCTCTTTGCAGTCCCGGAGCAAGGTCATTTTCTGGCAATTCTGGCACCGGACGCGAAGCTCGCACCCAATCAGCGAACGGTTGCAGTAGGCGATGTCATTATTCCGCTGGGGAAGCAGGTAAAGTTCAACGGCGGCGAAGGGTTTTATGGCGCCCTTCGCCCACACCAATGCCCGGACAGGCAGATCATATTGGGGGACTACCTAGGAGAAAGCTGATGTCGCGCAAAGTGAACTTGTTCGCTTCATGCATGGTTCTTGTATCAATCCCGGTTGGGATATCCGCGCAGGATGTACCACCGTCTCCGCCGCCGGTCGGCGAAACGGAGACCTTGACCAGCAGCCCCACAATTCCGCTCCTGATGGCGCAAGACGGACTTACAGCCGAAGAGGCGACCGCACTGCTCGACCGCCAAGGCGCTATCCAATCCTATCTCGAAACGAGCGGCGTAACGCAGCGCCCTGATTTTCTCGACCTGGTGGTGCGGCCAAAGCCTTATCAGATCATCCTGACATTCGGAAAAGACGTGCGGGTCAACGAAATCATCGCCAGTGTGCCGAATGAGCTGCGGCGCTTCGTCAAGGTTCGCAAAGCCAAACATGACAAGAGCGGCCGGCGCAATGCCATCGCTACACTCACAAACGCGTTCAAAATTGCCGGCGCTGATTTTGCCGTCGGTTACAACGCCGATGCGGAACGGTATTTCGTAGACACCGCAGATGCCGCAACAACCAGTCGGCTCAAACCATTGATACCTTCAGCGCTGGCAGGCGAAGTGGATTTGCTGACGGGTGCCCTTCCTGAACAGACCAGCGATCCGAATGCTGTTCCGACCGGTGTGCGATCCGGTGACTGGGCTGTTGCCGGTTGGGGTAACCGGACCGTAGGTTCAGGGTTTCCGTGCACGCTCGGCTTCACGATTACATTCGGGACGAACCTGCAAGGCATCCTGACGGCCAGCCATTGCACAGAGCCAAAGGAAGTTGACCGGGGCACACATAAATACGTTTTTCCCGATACGTATTACCAGTCATCTACCGCGCAGAACCACGATTACGCGATCTATCGCACCGATGGCTTGCTGACCGATTATCGGGTCTATTACAGGAACACCAAATCCACTCCGGGATATAGCAGCCAGGGTTGGCTTTCCGTCAAAAACTTCATTCGTCACGCGAACCAATGGGTGGGCATGTACACCTGCAAGATGGGCACGACGACGGGCCTGACATGTGCCAAATCCATCTCGACGACTTACGACTGGAAGCGGACCGGATCGTCGGAATGGCTCAGGCTGTCCAGCACCACGACGGTCGCCGAAGGCGGAGATAGCGGTGGCCCGGCGTTTGTCACTCTGGATTCCAGCAGGCCCAGCGAAATTACCGCGGCAGGCATCCTGGCCGGTGGCGGCGGACCCTACGCGACGGTCAATTATACGGCAGTCGTCATGCCGATCGATCGCGCGTTTGATCATGTTTCGAATGTTCGGTTGAAGACGACGCCGTAAGATAACGCTTCTGTAGCGCAGTTGATCTTTACGCCGTCCGCGTTTCTTGCGGGCGGCGTATTTGCGGTCGCGTTCGGCTTTCTTTTCCGCTTCGTTTCGTCCGGTTTCAGGCTGGTGAAGCGCTTGCTTCGGCGGTTGCTTTGGCACCGAAGCGCCCTGCCTTCCTCCCGCCCTTTGCTGGGTATAGCGGAGTAATCGCTGGATGTTTGATACCGGGGGACGTAGCCAATGATTTGATGAAGCCGTGTACGGCAGGAGCTAAGCGCGTAACTCCGGACCGGCAGACGGCCGAAGCAATCAGCTCTTGCGCGATTTTCATGGTTTAGATTTGTCTTGGTAATGTTAATAAAAACATGGGATTTACGATTTGTCTAAAAGGATTTTAAAATAGTTAACTTCAGGCAAAAAGGCCGCTTGACAGATTGCCCGTAGCAAACGTATTGTTTTTGTGCACCTTTTAGGAGAATATTATATATGAAAATTCCATCCATGTTCGCCGCTGTAGCGGCGATTTCCTTGGCAGCAGCCCCTGCCGTTTCGGCGGCAGAAGCCGATTATGCTTCGGCTCCGGTAACTGGATCCAGTGAGCTTGGCGGTGAAAGCAGCGACGGGGTCATCTTCGCAGTTCTGGCAACCGTAATTTTGGGCGCATTCATTTATTTCACAGTGGATGATGATGATGATGATGACGTACTAAGCCGTTAAGGCTTTGGATCTGACACGAATAAAAACGGGGCTTCGGCCCCGTTTTTTTATGCGAGATGAAGGTTTGAAATAGTTCGCGATCGCGGAACAGGCGAAGAGCCTGTCTCGGTCTTTACTCGAAAAATCCCGCCCGTTACCGCCGGCCGCGTTTCTTGCGGGCGGCGTATTTGCGGTCGCGTTCGGCCTTCTTTTCCGCTTCGGTCTTGACCGGCTTCATGTTGGCGAGGCGTTCGACTTCGGCGGCTTCTTCTTCGGCGCGTCTCTGGGCTTCTTTCTCAGCCTTTTCCTTTTCAAGCGCGGCAGCCTTTTCAGCCCGTTTCGCCTCGCGCTTGGCAGCGGCTTCTTCCTCGCGCTTCAGGCGTGCAGCCTTGCGCTCAGCCAGTTCCTCGTCTGACAGCTTGGGTTTCGCCGCCAGCTTCTTCAACGCCGCCTTCTTGGCTTTGGCCGCTGCTGCGGTGCGTTCCTCGAAACTGGGCTGTTTGAACTGCGGCATTATGGTGCGTCTTCCGTTGGTCTGATGTGGACCAGCCCCTTAGGGCAGGTTGGCGGATTAGGAAAGCGCCCTGCCGGTGTTACATTTGCAGGTTCAGACGCACGCCCATCATGTCGATGCCGGGATTTTGTTCGGAATTGAACAGCTGCGCGTGGCTGATGTGGACCCAGCTCGCCTCGACGGACAAGCGTTCCGACACTGCGACGCCAATGGCAATCTCCGGTTCGAACAGCACGCGGCTGCCCAGATCGGTGCGATTGCCGGTGCGCGCGCTGACCCGGCGATCGGGGCCATCATGCACCACCAGCCCAAGGCCGGGTCGCAGATAGACCGGGCCTGCATCGACCCGCCAGGACAAACCGCCACCGACGAAACTGGTGTCGCCGGCCGTGTTGAGGGAGGCGAGCACATAAGGCTGCGGCTTGCCGATGAAGCCCAGCGCTTCCGATCTGGCAAACCGGTACCCCAGCTCGATATCCGCGCCTTCTTCCTCCACTGCAAAGGTCAGCGGCGTGCCGACCTCATGAACATACACACCGACGAACGCCTCCTGCGCGGCTGCAGGACTTGCGGCCAAGCCAATCGCAAGCGCAAACGGTAATTTGAAGCGAGCAGTAAGGCGGTGCATTGGCAAGTCTCCGATGTTGAGAAATTTGCATGGCACGCGCTGCATTGCGCGGGGCTGAAGCGAACGGTCAGATGGTGGCGGCAGGATCGCCGGAGTTTTCCCCGCGCGCTTTGCCGCCACTCTGTGAGCCCTGCACGATCGCCCGTTCGCGCCCGCCATAAATATCGCCGGCCGCGATCTGGTCGGTGAGCCGCATCGCGTCATTATCGCGGTAGGTTTCCTCGACCCGTTCGATCTCGCCCAGCGAAAGGCCTGCGCTATCGAGCGCGCCGCGGCCCATGGCAATGGCCGATTCCATCATCTCCCGCACCGACCGGGCAATCGGCGCGTCGGCCAGCTTGATCAGGGTGCGCCGGTCGAAGGCGCGCACCAGAATGTCGGCTTTCGGAAACGCCTCCTTCACCATGGCCAGGAAATCCGGCGAAAGCTGGTCGCCATCGATGCAGAACAGGATCAGTGCCGCATCCTGCGCGCCTGCCTGCCGCAACAGGTCCATGCGCGTGCCATCCCCGTAATGCACCGTGCTGCCGAACTCTTCCGCAATGTCGATCTGCGACACCTTGGTGTCGATCATGGACACGCGAATGCCGGCCAGGATCAGCATCTGCGCCACCGTCTGGCCGAAGCGGCCATAGCCGATCACCAGCGCGCTGGCGCCGTCGGCCGCGGGGCCTTTGCGTGGTCCGGCCTTATCCGGATCGCGCAGGAACTTCGTCAGCATCATCAGGAAGGGCGTGGTGGCCATGGACAGCGTGACGATCGCGCCGAACAGGCTGGCGGTTTCGGCATCGATGACCTGCCCCTGCTGCGCCACGGTGAACAGGACAAACGCGAATTCGCCGCCTTGGCTGAGCAGCAGGCCGAGCGCCAGCGCGCTGCGCCAAGCCATCTTCATGACCATGCCGAGCGCGGTAATCACCGCCGTCTTGGCCGCCACCAAGGCCGCTGCCATCGCAATGACGAAGCCGGGATTGTCCGCAATGGCGCGCAAATCCAGCATCATGCCGACGGCGAGGAAGAACAGGCCAAGCAGGATCGAGCGGAAGGGTTCTATGTCCGCTTCCAACTCGTGCCGGTAAGGCGTGTCAGCCAGCATGACGCCCGCGATGAATGCGCCCAAGGCAGTTGATAGGCCGAGTAGTTCCATCACCGCCGCCGAAGCCAGCACAGTGAACAGACCGGCCACGACAAACATCTCGCGTTCCCCCATGCCGCCGATCAGGCGGAACAGCGGACGCAAGAGAAAGCGGCCGGCAAGGATCAGACCAGCGATGGCCGCCACGGTTTGCAGCGCCAGCATCCAGCCTGATGCTCCGTTACCGTCGCCCTGTTCCACGCCCAGCGCGGCGACTATCGTGATGAGCGGTATGATCGACAGATCCTGGAACAGCAGGATGGCAAAGGCGCGCTCGCCAAACGGCGTCCGCATCCGTCCGCTGCTCTGCAGCATTGGCAGGACCTGCGCGGTCGAAGACAGTCCCAGCGGCAAACCCAGTGCGAGCGCTGCCACCAGCGGATAGCTCGCGGCGAACCAGATGATCGCGGTGACTGCCAGCCCGCACGCCGCGACCTACGCCAGCCCAAGTCCGAAAATTGCGCCTTTCATCCGCCACAGCCGCTTCGGATCGAGTTCCAGCCCGACCACGAACAGCAGCATTACGATGCCGAGTTCTGCGATACCGATTATCGCTTCGCCATCGCCTGCCAGCCCGAGAACTTGCGGTCCCACAACCGCACCTGCCACCAGATAGCCAAGCGTTGCACCCAAACCCAGCCTACGAAACAGCAGCACGAACACCAGCGCCGCGGCCAACAGCACAACGCCCGTTTCAAGGAAGGAATGTCCTGCTTCGTGTCCCACCGCTTCATGCTCCTTATGGCTTGCCGCCCCCTATACCCATCGCCGCGCTAGGCAAACAGCAGCGCTGCGCCTATCGCGGCCGGCTGCATGACCAACACCACGCCCCCTACGCCAGCTTTCTCATCGGCATCGCTCGCTCCAGCGCGCCCCTGGCGGTCGGAGTTCGGGGCCACGCTTCGGCTGTCCTGGCCCTTGGCGCTCGCCAATCTGTTGCAGATGCTCACCTATGCCATCGATGTGATATTCATTGCGCGGCTGGGAACGATGCCGCTTGCCGCATCCGCGCTGGCAGTTTCGGTGTTCGGGTTGGTGCTGTGGGCGATGTCCGGCCTGGTCGGTGCGGTTTCGGCCGTCATCGCGGCGGAGCTGGGCGAGCGCGGACCTGCCTTGCGCGCGGTGCGCCGGTCCACCCGCATGGGGCTGTGGCTGGCGGTGATCAGCGGGGCGGCGGGCATGGCGCTCTGCCTGGCTATCGGACCGATCGCGCGGCTGACCGGGCAGGAACCGGGGATTGTCACGCTGGCATCTACATATATGGGCCTGCTGATATGGTCGATGATCCCGATGCTGGCGGCGTATGTCCTGCGAAGCTTTGTATCCGCGCTCGGCCGACCGATTTTCGCCACCACGATTACCGCTGCCGGTATCGGCGTGAATGCGCTGGCCAATTACGCATTCATCTTCGGGAATTTCGGCGCGCCGGAGCTTGGCCTGCGCGGGGCTGCCATTGCCACCATAATCACCAGCCTGTTCATTCTTGCGGCCTATATCATAGCCATCAGGCTGGATGCGCGCATGCACCGATACCATGTGTTCGGGCGGTTCTGGATGCCGGACTGGGCACGGCTGCGCACCATTGCCAAAATCGGTGCGCCGATTGCAGGCACGATCACAGCGGAAGCAGGCCTGTTCGCCGCCGCAGCGTTCCTGATGGGCAGTATCGGCGCGGTGCAGCTGGCTGCGCATACGGTCGCGCTGCAGATTGCGGCTTTGGCATTTCAGGTTCCCTTCGGCGTGGGACAGGCGACTACGATCCGGGTCGGGTATTTCTACGGCGCTCGTGACAGGGCAGGTATGGCACGCGCCGGCTGGGCGGGTATCGGCATAGGAACCGGCTTCATGGTGATCACCGCATCCGCCATGATCCTGTTTCCCAAGGCACTGCTATCGATCTATGTGGATCCGGACGCGGCGAGGAATGCCGCGCTCGTTGCCTTCGCGCTCCCCTACCTCGCTATCGCCGCCGCGTTCCAGCTGGCGGACGGATTGCAGGCCGTAGCGGCAGGGGCCTTGCGCGGATTGCAGGATACGCGCGTGCCGATGATAATCGCGATCTTTGCCTACTGGGTGCCGGGGTTCGGCACCGCTCTCCTGCTGGGCTATGCAACATCGCTTAGTGGCGTGGGGGTCTGGATCGGTCTCGCCAGCGGTTTGCTGGCGGCTGCAATATTGCTCACATGGCGTTGGACCCGGCGCGAGAAACTGGAGCTGACCCGGCGCGCGGGGCCGAAAATCGCACCATTCGCGCAGACGACCTAGGCTCAGGCACGGTTCGGCTGACCGGTTGCGCCAGCACGAAACAAAATTACGCCGCCACCCGTTGACTCCCCATACTGGCATTCACATATGCCTTATATTGGCACTCTGTCCTATAGAGTGCCAATTCATATTCACTCTCAACCGAAAGAGGTCACTACGATGGCATTTCGTCCCCTGCACGACCGTGTGCTGGTTCGCCGTATCGAAGCCGAAGAGAAAACGGCCGGCGGTATCATCATCCCCGACAGCGCCAAGGAAAAGCCCAGCGAAGGCGAAATCGTCTCCGTCGGCAACGGCTCAAAGGCCGAAGACGGCACAGTTACCGCGCTCGACGTGAAAGCAGGCGATCGCATCCTGTTTGGCAAATGGTCCGGTACCGAGGTCAAGCTCGACGGCGAAGACCTGCTGATCATGAAGGAAAGCGACATCATGGGCGTTATCGGCTGATCATAGCCTAACGCCCCGCCACCTCCCTCGTCATTCCCGCGAACGCGGGAATCCACCGGGAAGGCAGCCCTAACTGGGTCCCCGCCTCCGCGGGGATGACGATTTTTTATAATTTTCGAAAGGAACACATCATGGCAGCCAAGGACGTAAAGTTCGGCCGCGACGCGCGCGAAGGTATTCTTCGCGGCGTTGATACGCTCGCAAACGCAGTAAAAGTCACACTCGGCCCCAAGGGTCGCAACGTCGTTATCGACAAAAGCTTCGGCGCACCGCGCATCACCAAGGACGGCGTTACCGTCGCCAAGGAAATCGAGCTTACCGACAAGTTCGAGAATATGGGCGCACAGATGCTGCGCGAAGTGGCTTCGAAAGCAAATGACAGCGCCGGTGACGGCACCACCACCGCCACCGTACTGGCTCAGGCCATCGTACGCGAAGGCATGAAGTCCGTGTCCGCCGGCATGAACCCGATGGATCTGAAGCGCGGCATTGACCTCGCCGTTGGCAAGGTCGTCGATGATCTCAAGAGCCGCTCCAAGGATGTTGCTGGCAATAGCGAAATCAGCCAGGTCGGCGTGATTTCCGCCAATGGCGATACCGAAGTCGGCGAGAAAATTGCCGAAGCCATGGAAAAGGTCGGCAAGGAAGGCGTCATCACCGTCGAGGAAGCCAAGGGCCTCGAATTCGAACTCGACGTCGTGGAAGGCATGCAGTTCGATCGCGGCTACCTGTCGCCTTACTTCGTGACTAACCCCGAAAAGATGACGGTGGAGCTGGAAAACCCTTACATTCTTATCCACGAGAAGAAGCTTTCCAACCTGCAGGCCATGCTGCCAATCCTGGAATCCGTGGTGCAGTCGGGCCGTCCGCTGCTGATTATCGCGGAAGACATCGAAGGCGAAGCGCTTGCAACACTGGTCGTCAACCGTCTGCGCGGCGGCCTGAAGGTCGCGGCCGTCAAGGCACCGGGCTTCGGCGATCGCCGCAAGGCCATGCTGCAGGATATTTCCATCCTGACGCAGGGTGAGATGATTTCCGAAGACCTCGGCATCAAGCTGGAAAGCGTAACGCTCGGCATGCTCGGCGAAGCGAAGCGCGTCACCATCGACAAGGACAACACGACCATCGTCGACGGTGCCGGTTCGGGTGACGAGATCAAGAACCGCGTGGAACAGATCCGCGCGCAGATCGAAACCACCAGCAGCGATTACGACAAGGAAAAGCTGCAGGAACGTCTTGCTAAGCTTGCTGGCGGCGTGGCCGTCATCAAGGTTGGCGGCGCAACCGAAGTCGAAGTGAAGGAACGTAAGGACCGTGTCGACGATGCGCTGCACGCAACCCGCGCAGCTGTCGAAGAAGGCATCGTCCCTGGCGGTGGTACCGCGCTTCTCTATGCCACCAAGGCACTGGAAGGGCTGGAAGGCGCAAACGACGACCAGACCCGCGGTGTGGACATCGTCCGCCGTGCATTGTGGTCGCCGGTACGCCAGATCGCCGAAAATGCGGGCCATGACGGTGCCGTGGTTTCGGGCAAGCTGATCGAAGGCAACGATCCGCATCTTGGCTTCAACGCTGCGACCGACACTTACGAGAACCTCGTAAATGCGGGCGTGATCGATCCGACCAAGGTCGTTCGCACGGCCCTGCAGGATGCAGCCTCGGTGGCCGGTCTGTTGATCACCACGGAAGCGGCGATTGCGGAAAAGCCTGAAGACAAGAGCGCCGGCGGCGGCGGCGGCATGCCCGATATGGGCGGCATGGGCGGCATGGGCGGCGGCATGGGCTTCTAAGCCCGCTGCTTACCGGTCGAAGTACCGAACACATACAGGCCCGGGGGAGCAATCCTCCGGGCCTTTTTTGTGTCTCGAAAGGGTCGAGAAAAACTGGCACACGATAATGCTTCGCAATTTCACACGAGCTCTATAAAAGGTAGCCGCAACCAAAAGAGGGACATTATGCGTAACATCTTCCTGACTGCCGCCATCGCCGGTACCGCACTTACTCTTTCCGCCTGCTCCGAAACTGCCGAGCCGGTAACCGAGCCCACCGCCGAGGAAGCCGCGGCCGATTCCGGGTCGGTCGAAACTATGGTGGCGGACGATGCCGTTCTGGATGCCAGCACCGCTACTGCCGAACAGCTGTCTGCGATCGAGGGTGTGTCCCCCGAACTCGCCGCCGCCATCGTGGCCGCGCAGCCATTTGCCAACGTGACCGAACTGAACGCGGCCGTGACCCAAAACGTCTCCGGCGATGCAGCCGGAAATATTCTGGAGCGCGTTTTCGTACCGGTGAACCTCAACAGCGCCACGCGTGAGGAAATTGCACTTATCCCCGGCATGACCGACCGCATGATCGGTGAATTCCTGGAATATCGCCCCTATGCCGACATGGCTGCATTCGACCGCGAGATCGGCAAATATGTCGATGCGGACGAAGTCGCCCGGTTCCGCAAATACGTCACGCTTTAACGTCGTTGCAGCCAAACCCTGATGCATTCGATGGCGGCCAACGCTCCGATATGGAGATAGGCCGTCATCGGATCGAAGGCGGCCAAGGCCCAGTGAACGAAAGTCAGGATAGCGGCCGGGTAGACCAGCCGGTGCAGCCGCTTCCATGACCGTTTGAGCGCGCGCATGGCCATATCGTTGGACGTCGCCGCAAGCGGCACGAACAGCGCCAGCGCCAGCCAACCGGTCCAGTATTCCGCCAATCCGGCATCCTCCAGGACGGGCGCAAGGTCATTCTTGTTGGCGAGGTAAATCATCGTGTGCCCAGCTGCATAGGCGAAGCTGGCGACCCCGAAATCGCGCCTTCGCCGCATCAGCCAGCCAGTCCAGCCGCGCTTCCTGAACAGCAGCCGGATCGGGGTTATGGCGAGCGTCAGCATCAGCAGCCACGCCGCCCAGCGGCCGCTATCCCCGATCACATGGCCATAGCCATAAAAGTCGGGCGATGCGGCCCAGCGATACAGCATCCAGCCGCCCGGCAGCGCCAGCACAAGCCATAGCAGCGGACGCGACGCCAGGACGCTTTTCATATCGCCAGTCTGTCCGAAGGAACCGAAGCGCCCGCGATGATCAACCGCCCTTTCGGCTGGCCTCTACCGCTTCCAGTGCTGCGGCGGGCCACGTCACCGGAACCTGCGTCTGAGGGTTGAATGTGTCGCCCCCGTCCGCTGCCTTGGCGGCGTCGATTTCCGCCACGTTGAGATTGTCGGTCGGCATCAGTTCGAACACGTCCAACCCGCGTACGATCTCCGTCGCGTAGATACGCCCGCGATAATAATAGGCGGACCAGTATCCACCCACAACCAGCTGCTCCTCGTCGATCGGACCACGGTCGAAATAGGCGATTTCGCGCGGGGTGCTGCTGTCGGTGAAGTCCATTATGGAAATGCCGCCCTGATACCACGCCTGCAGGAAGATATCGCGGCCTGGCACCGGCACTATGGAGCCGTTATGCGCCACGCAGTTTTCCTTCTCGCCCTGCGGCGCAGGCAGCTTGTACAGGCTGCGGAAGCTGAGCTTGTTGCCATCCTCAATGTCGTAAATGGCGTCTGCGCCCCAATCCATCGGGTCGGAAGCCCGGCAACGCGCACGTCCGCCACCGCCCCATTCATCCGTGAACAGCACCTTGGTGCCATCATTGTTGAATGTGGCCGAATGCCAATAGGCAAATCCCTTGTCGGTCACCGCATCGACGCGCTTTGGTGCGCGCGGATTGCTGATGTCCAATACGATACCGTTGCCCGAACAGGCACCCGCGGCGATGTTCTTCGACGGGAAGACCGTGATGTCATGGCACTGGTTGGTGACGTTGGTTTCCTGCGTGCCGTCCCCATGATCGCCGCCGCGCCACAGCCCTGCGATGTTGCCGCTGTCGTCGGCGAAAATGCGCGGACTGTCCACGATCTGCGCAGCCGCAGGGTTCGCCACCGGGATCTCGATCACGTCGATGCTGAAAAGGGCGGTGCGGCTGTCGCCGGCGACGTTGCCGATGCAGCCTGCCAGTTCCTTCTCGTCGCGCACGCTGGACGTACCCGAATTATACACCACCAGCATATCCGCGTCCTGCGACACAATGGAATGCGTATGGCTGCCCCGGCAGGTTTGCACCTGCCCGACCTGACGCGGCTGGGTAAGATCGGAAATATCGAAGATGCGCAGGCCCCGGAACCGCTCCGCGCTTACATCGGTGTCGATCCCCTGCAGCCCGCAATCGACACGGCCGCGAGTCTGTTCGACCGACATGACCAGCAAATCGCCCGCGATCGATACGTCGCCCTGTCCGCCGGGGCATACGACGGAACTGATAAGCGTCGGCACACCGTCCGTACCCAAGTCATAGATATTGAAGCCATGATAGCTTCCGGTGACCAGCGTGTTGCCGGAAAACGCCATGTCGGTATTCGCAAAATCCAGCAGCGGGGACCGTTCGGAAAACTCGGTCTTGTCCTCTTCCTCGCCGCGTTCCGGATCGGCCCGCTCTGGATCGCCGACCTGTTCGGCATCGCTCTGCTGCTTTGTGTCGTCGGTTTTCTTGGGCGGTTTAAGCCCTGCCGGATTGGCCGGATCGAAGAACCCGGCAGGACGCGGCAGGCTGGCGATCTTGCGCAGACCCATGATCGCCTCGCCCGCATCGGTCAAACCTGCGGCAAGCCCGACGCGCGGATCGGGGGACAGGGCGGCGAGTAGCCGGTCCATCTTGTCGATCTCGGCCTGCTGATCCGATTTCACATCACCAACAAATTCGAACAATACCGGATCGTAGGCGGAACCCGGCTGATCGAGCAGGTCGTCCACCATGTCCAGCGCGCCATCGTGATGGGCGATCATAAGCGTGAGAAACATCCGGTCGAAGGCAATGCCCTGCGCTTCTGCAAGCGCGGCCATCTGGACAGGGGTGGCCATGCCGGCCATCTTCTTGTGGTCGTGCGCGGCATGTGCGGCGTGCCCGGCATGATCGCCTCCCGCTGTCATGCCGGCCATCATGGCGACAGGTTGACCGCGGTCTTCCAGCCAGTCGCGCATGAACGCTATTTCATCATCCTGACTTGCCCGTATACGGCCAGCTATATCGATAATTTGTTCGCTGTTGGTGCGGCCTTCCACCAGTTTTGCCATCTCGACAGCCTGCTGGTGGTGCACGATCATCATCTGCATGAAAGTAACATCGGCAGGGGAAAAGCGGTTATCCGCCAGCTGCGTTGCCTGTTCCGCCGTCAGGAGACGAGGCTGGGCGCCGGGCGCACCGGGCTGCACGATCCTGGCGTCCTGCGCATAAGCGGTGGCGGGTATGGCCACACTTCCCAAACCTGCCGCGGTGAAAACCGCCGATGCCAACAGGCCTGCCGTCGTCGATACCCTGAATGTGCCGCTCATATAATTATCCCCTACCCGTGGTATGGCGTGCCGATTAAGGCCTTATGGCTGTTACCTAGCCCCGGCGAGCCGCCCGCGCCATGGGTTTTGCAGCCATCCCAATCCTTTGCGAACTTTCGCGGCGACACACGCAACGATCGCCGCGCATGACCGTTATAAAGACAAGACCCGAAATACAGGAGACGATCGAATATGAAGGCACCGCACAAGGCTCATGTCGCACTGGTCGATGGCGAAACATTCGTGCTGCTGCGCAATCACGGCAAGCCGTTCGAACCGCAGTTGAAGCAGGAAGCGAAGCCCGATCTCGAAGCCACAAATTTCAGTGCTGGTGTCCGCAAGCAGGATGACGTCAGCCAGCAAACCGGCGCGACAGACCTTGCCGAACTTGCGCATGGGGCCGCCGTTGCCGAATGGCTAAACGCGAAATGCGTGGCGGGCGAGATCGATGACCTGGTGATTATCGCCGATCCCAAGACATTGGGCGAAATGCGCCGCCATTATCACGGCGAACTGGAAAAGCGTCTCGTGGGTGAAATCGACAAGACATTGACCGGCGAATCGCTGGATAGGATCGGCAAGGCAATCTCCGCCGCCTGACCTGAAAACAATGCAGCCCCGGATTTCATTGAGGGCAACACTCGAAGGGCTTGTTCCAGCAGCGGGCAGGTGCCTTTCGGGGGCTGGTCGCTTACAGGAATCCTCTTGTCGCAGCAGCGCTTGCCCGAAACTGCATTTTGGCCCGTTAAGCTTATGCAAACCATGGGACGGGTAACCTGCGAAAATGAAGTTTACATTCAAAGCCACAATCGCTGCTGCAACTGCCGCATTTGGCCTGCTGGCCATGCCTGCGCAGGCGCAATCGTCCATGCAGACCCCTGGCACCACCAGTTTCGAAGCTGCGTTCGACAGCACGCTGGGCACGCAGGTTCGCGCACCGCAAGACTTCGTGGCGCGGTACGATACAGCGCTCGAACAGCGCATCGCGCAACTGGCCGATGGCAGTGCGGGCCGCATCGGGGTCTATGCGATCGACCTCGCCTCGGGCGAAGAAGTGTCGATCATGGGCGACCAGCGATTCCCGATGGCTTCTACCAGCAAGGTTGCAATTGCAGCTACATTTCTGGCGGGCGTGGATGCCGGGCGCTGGAGCCTGACGAGTGAATATCCGCTGCTGCGTCCGGTGCGTTCGGCGAAATACTCTTCGGCCCGCGCGCCTGTTCGTAACGGCAATTATATCAGCGCCCGCAAGCATCTCGATTTGATGATCAGCAAAAGCTGCAACAGCTGTACCGACGCGTTGCTGCGCGTGGTCGGCGGGCCAGAAGCCGTGAATGCATGGATGCGCGGTGCCGGGATCAGCGAATTCGAACTGACACGAGATATTGCCACTCTGGTGCGCGACGATGGCGAATTCGATCCCGCCAGCATGGTGGATCGCCGTGACAGCGCAACTCCGCGCGCCATGGGCCAGCTGCTCGCCGGGATATATCAGGGTCGCCTGCTATCCGCGAACAGCCGCTCGGTCCTGATCAATGCCATGAAGAAGACGACCACCGGCAAGAACCGGATGGTCGCTGCCTTACCTGCCTATGCCAATGTGGCGCACAAGACCGGCACCCTCAATCGGACCGCCAGCGATATTGGATATTTCGATACAACCGATGGCCGTACTATCGCGGTCGCAATTTATGTGACCGGGCAAAGCCGGTCGCTGCTTGACGAGGCCCGCAACAAGCGCGCGGCACGGTCCAAGCGTGACCGGCGAATCGCCGATATCAGCCGCGCCTTGTATGAAGGGTTTTCCGTACGGCGATCGGGCAACGGCCGCAATTACGCCAACGCTACATACGGCGCGAACTGACCGACAGTTTTCTTGATAGCAGACAAAAAAAGGCCGGCACCCGAAGGTACCGCCCTTTTTTGTTCGCATAGCGAAGCTTAGTCGGCAGCTGCTTCAGCTTCCGTTTCGCCTTCCATGGCGGCTTCTGCTTCGGTAGCGGCTTCGTCAGCTTCCATGGCGACTTCGTCACCGGCAGCTTCCATTTCGTTGCCGACCGCATCCATGTTGGTTTCGGTGTCGGCC
Organism: Alteripontixanthobacter maritimus; assembly: GCF_003340475.1. NCBI lineage: Bacteria > Pseudomonadati > Pseudomonadota > Alphaproteobacteria > Sphingomonadales > Erythrobacteraceae > Alteripontixanthobacter > Alteripontixanthobacter maritimus. Next base: position 2,166,627 of record NZ_QBKA01000002.1, read on the forward strand.
ATCGCGCCTTCGGTGGTGGCTTCTGCGTTCTCTTCGGTTGCTTCCGAGCAAGCCGAGAGGCTGAGAGCGGCGCCAGCGGCGGCTGCGGCGAGAATGATCTTACGCATAGTATTTGATCCTTGATCAACTTCTTTGGTCCGGTTGCCTCGTTGAAGAGGCAGCCGTAGAAACCTGTTGGCTTCGGGTTCTGAAATAATGGCGGGAATGTGTTCCAGCAAGCTATATTTGCCATATTTCCGCCTTTATTTTTATAGTCCTTTGTTTTCAAAGTCTTTTTAGTCCAGCCAAATATGGCGACATTGTGCTCTTATGGCGGCGAACTGATGTCGAATCAGGCTGACCGGGGCATTCTCTCCTGCTACGGAACGCTCCATGGCCGAAACCCAGCACCTCTATCTCGTCGATGGCTCCGCCTATATCTTCCGCGCCTATCACCGCCTTCCACCGCTTACCGATCCTGAAGGAACGCCGGTTGGCGCGGTCTATGGTTACACCACGATGCTATGGAAGCTGGCCGACGACCTCGACGCGGCGGACGGCCCGACACATATGGCGGTAATCTTGGACAAGGACTCCACCAGTTTCCGCAACGACATCTATCCCGAATACAAGGCCAACCGGCCCGAACCGCCGGAGGATTTGCGCCCCCAGTTCCCGCTGATCCGCGACGCCACGCGTGCGTTCAGCCTGCCCTGCATCGAGGAAGGCGGGCTGGAAGCGGATGACCTGATCGCCAGCTATGCCCGCGCCGCACAGCGTGAAGGCTGGAATGTCACCATCGTCTCCTCCGACAAGGATCTGATGCAGGTTGTCGGGACGGATACGAAAAGCGGCGGCACCATCGATATGCTCGACACGATGAAGAACGCGCGCATCGGGCCAGCAGAAGTGGAGGAAAAGTTCGGCGTACCCCCGCACCTGGTCGGCGATGTGCTGGCGTTGATGGGCGATAGCGTGGACAATATACCCGGCATTTACGGCGTTGGTCCGAAGACGGCGAGCAAGCTGATCGCAGAACATGGCGATCTGACCGCTGCGCTGGATTCCGCACCGGACATGAAAAAGTCCAAGCTGAAGGAGCGCCTGCTGGAAGGGCGCGAAGATGCGGAAATGAGCCGGGTTCTGGTGACACTTAAGGAAGATGCCGATCTTCCCATGCCGATTGCCGACATGAAGCTGGACGGCGTTCCGCCCGAACCACTGGCGGAATTCCTGAAAAAGCACGGGTTTTCCAGCCTGCTCCGTCGGCTCGACGCGGGACGCGGTAGCCCCGACCGGCCTAACCAACTCAACCCGACCAAGGCCGAGCGCAAGGGTGCCGACGCGGCGTCAGAGGGCGACCGCCAACCCCTGCCCGATATGCCCGCCATCGACCGGAATGCCTATGAATGCGTGCAAACGATGGAGCGGCTCAACCATTGGATCGAGCGTGCTTTTGCGCTGCGCGAAGTGGCGGTCGATACCGAAACCAGCGCGCTCGACGCCATTTCCGCGGATCTGGTCGGTGTCAGTCTCGCGCTCGGTCCGAACGAGGCTTGCTACATACCGCTCGCCCATGGCGGCACGGATCTGCTGTCCGAAAAGCCGCAGCAGATCGATCCTGCGGCTGCCCTTGCAGCATTGAAGCCGCTGCTGGAATCGGATGCGGTCGTCAAAATCGGGCAGAATATCAAATACGACCTCAACATCCTCGCCCGGAATGGCATCGCCGTCGCGCCGATCGAAGATACGATGATCCTCAGCTTTGCACTGGATGCCGGCCGTTCGCTCGATGGGATCGGCGGCGGGCACGGAATGGACGAACTGGCGCAGCGGCACCTCGGCCATACCTGCATGACCTTCAAGGAAGTGTGCGGGACCGGCAAGAAGCAGATCGGCTTCGGCGAAGTGGCGCTCGATGTGGCTACCAAATACGCCGCAGAAGATGCCGATGTGACGTGGCGGCTGTACAAACATCTCAAGCCGCGCCTGCCGATCGAAGGCGGCACTCGGGTGTACGAACGCGTCGACCGCCCGCTGATCCCGGTCGTCGCTGGGATGGAACGCCACGGCATCCAGGTGGACCGGGCCAATCTTGCCAAGCTGTCCGAGGAGTTCGCCAAGGAAATGGCGCGACTGGAAAGCGCCATCCACGAAACCGCCGGGCAGGAATTCGCCATCGGCAGCCCCAAGCAATTGGGTGAAATCCTGTTCGACACGATGGGTTACAAGGGCGGGCGCAAAGGCAAGAGCGGGCAATATTCGACCGACCAGACCACCCTTGAAAAACTGGAAGCGCAAGGCGCCCCGATAGCTCGCCAGGTACTGGAATGGCGCCAGCTTTCGAAGCTGAAATCGACTTACACCGACGCTTTGCAAGCCGCCATCAACCCGCGCACGGGGCGTGTGCACACCAGTTACAGCCTGGTGGGTGCGCAGACCGGCCGGTTGTCCTCGACCGATCCAAACCTGCAGAACATTCCGATCCGTACCGAGATCGGCCGTCAGATCCGCGATGCGTTCGTGGCCGATGACGGCAACGTCCTGCTCGCCGCCGACTATTCGCAGATCGAATTGCGTCTGGCGGCGCACATGGCCGATGTCGGGCCCTTGAAAGAAGCGTTCGCCGAAGGGGAGGACATCCATGCCCGCACTGCGCGTGAAATGTTCGGGGAGGTTACCCGCGATACGCGCGCGCAGGCCAAGACCATTAACTTCGCGATCCTTTACGGTATCTCGCGCTGGGGGCTGGCCGGGCGGCTCGGCGTGGAAGCGGACGAAGCGCAGGAGATGATCGACACCTATTTCAAACGCTTCCCCGGCATCCAGCGTTACATTCTGGAAACCACAGAAAGCGTGAAGCAGCGCGGCTATTCCGAAACGCTGTTCGGCCGCAAGACCTGGTTCCCTCGTATCAATTCCAAGAACCCGAGCGAGCGGCAGGGCAGCGAACGCGCCGCTATCAACGCGCCGATCCAGGGTACCAGCGCCGATATCATCAAGCGCGCGATGGCGCGTATGAACCCGGCGCTGGCCGCAGCCGGCCTGCCTGATGTGCGAATGCTATTGCAGGTACATGACGAGCTGGTTTTCGAATTGCCTGAAAGCGATGTCGAGGATGCCAGCCCGATCATCGAACGCATCATGGCAGACGCTGCGCGACCATCCGTCGAACTCAGCGTCCCGCTGGGGATCGAAATCGGCACCGGCAAAAGCTGGGGCGCAGCGCATTGACCGGGACCGCAAGCCCCAGGCGACCCGGCATCGGCGTGCGGCTGCGCGCGGGAATGTCCCGCCGGCGGACCATCAACCTTACGTTGCTGGCGCTGGTCGCGGGATTGCTGATTGCGGGGCTGTTGCTGGTCTACCAGACCATCCAGTCCGAACGGGCAGAGCGTGAGCAGGTCAGCCAGACCAACGAGATACTACTGGAATTGCGCAATGTCAGCCGCGCGGTTATCAATGCCGAAACCGGGCAGCGCGGCTACCTCATCACGCTGGATCGCAGCTATTTGCAGCCGTATCAGGCCGGACGGGAGCGCGTGCCGGCCAGTATGCGCCGTTTGCGCGAACTGGTGGAACCGGTCGCAACGGAGCGGCAGACCATCCTGCTCGACCGGATCGACACATTGGCCACCGCCAAGCTCGATGAACTCGATGGGTCGGTCGAACTGCTTTCGCAAGGGCGACTGCTGGACGCACGGCGCAAGGTACTGACCGACGAAGGGCAAAATCTGATGCAGCAATTGCGCGCTGCCATTTCGGAAATGGAGACGATCGAGACGCGCATTCTGGTGGATTCGGTCGGAGACACAGCGCGCAGTGAAGGCCGTGTCCTGCCGCTGCTGATTGGGCTGATCTTGCTGCAACTGATCGCCATCGCTTTCGGTTATCGCTTAATCACGCGCGCGGCGCAGGCCGAAGTCCGCGCAGCGCAGGCGTCCGCTCTGGCCGAGGCGCGCGACAGGGCGGATCTGTTGGCGAAGGAACTCAACCACCGCGTTAAAAACCTGTTCGCCGTGATTCTTGCAATCGTGCAGATGAGCGCGCGCGATGCGCCGGAAGCGAAACCTGTCACCAACAGCATCTCCGAACGTATCCGCGCATTGCTGACCGCACATGAAGTGACGCAGGGGTCGCTGGACAAGCCGGTGGCGCTGCTATCGTCGCTCGTGGACACGACAATCGCACCCTACCTTTCGAAAGAGCGTGCGGCGATTACGGACGGGCCGGAAGTCGTTCTGCCGGCGAAACAGGTTACGCCGCTGGGCCTGGTACTGCACGAACTTGCAACCAACGCGGTAAAATATGGTTGTTGGGCGCAGGGCGGTGAACTGGAAGTTCGCTGGCAACGCGCCGATGGTCAGATCACGATCCGCTGGGACGAACACTTCCCGGGATCCGCCGACGAGCCAGAGCGGGTTGGGTTTGGCAGCTTGCTTATGAAAGGATCCGCGCAGCAGTTGGGCGGCACCATCGACCGCAAGTTTACCCCCGATGGCGTGCGCGTGGTAATTACCATGAAGGACGAAGAAGCAGGTGACTACGTCCCCGCCCCCATCGAATAGATGAATAGACAGCCATCACGGTAAATCGCGGCGGCGGATATCCTTGAGTATTGCGAAGCTGCTTGTCAGCCGTAACGCGTGCCCTTAACAGCCCGCCCCATGCTCGCATCGTTGGCCTTGCCCGAATTCACCATTCAATGGGACGAGATCGTGCGGTCGCTTGCGATCCTGTCGATCGCCGTGCTGGCGGCGTATCTGGTTCACCGCGTCGTCTTCAGTTTCATGTCCCGCATCGCGCGGCTTACCCGGACCAGTGTCGACGATACGATTTTGGTGCATATGCGGTCCCCGATCGCGTGGGTGTTCATCGAAATCGCAATCAGCATCGCGGCACAGACCGACCGGCACATCGCAAATGCGTGGGAGGCGGTGGATGCGTTCGCCATTCCCGCCATTCTGGGCTGGCTGGCGCTATCCCTGGTAAGAGCCGTTGCCGCCGGGCTGGACCGGCGCACCGACGAATCGATGGACCCGGTTGCCGCGCGCAGCCGAAAAACGCGCATTTCCCTGTTCTCGCGCACCATCGGCATCATTATTATCATCATCACGGTCGGGTTGATGCTGCTGGGCGTGCCGGGCGTGCGGGATGTCGGCACGACCTTGCTGGCATCCGCCGGTCTGGCTGCCCTAGCTGTCGGTGCCGCCGCACAGCCAGCGCTCAAATCGCTCATCGCCGGTTTGCAAATGGCCATCACCGAGCCATTGCGGCTGGGCGATATGGTGGTGGTGGACGGTCATACAGGCCGGGTGGAGGAAATCCGCATGAGCTTCGTCACGGTGCGCACCTGGGACGAACGCGTGATCGTCGTGCCGACGCTACGCTTCCTGGACGAAAGTTTCGAAAACTGGTCGCGGCGCAGCGAGGAATTGACCGGGCCGGTGTTCCTGCACCTCGATCCGATTGCCGAGATCGAACCGATCCGGGCGGAGTTCACGCGCTTTACCGAAACGCAGGAGCTATGGGACAAGCGAAGCGCCGCTTTGCTTATGACCGAAGCGCATCCCGAAAGCATCGAGCTGCGACTATCGGTAAGCGCGGCGACAATCGGCGACCTGTTCGCGCTGCGCTGCGCCATTCGCGAACATATGCTGGCCTGGCTCAAGACACACCAGCCCGAGGCGCTGATACGGCACCGGCTCGAAGTGGAAGCGGCCAACGAACGGGCGAAATTTTAAAGACCAAGCCTTTTGATCACGTAGTCTAATTCCCACGTGATTTGTCGCATCGTCTGCCAATGAGTATTCTGCTGAGGCACGGATAATTGACTATAAAATTTTTTATCTTCACTCCAAGTCACATGTCCACCATTTTTTGAAAAGTCATGATATTCGGTATTAGCGTGAGCTTTGTCAACATGAGCCCCACCATCTGTAGAGCGAATATAAAACGTTAATTCGCGTCTTGAGATAGCTCGACCATGTTCATTGGTAAAAACTGATTGCTCCCACCATTTACCAAACCTCAGAAACTCGCAAGTTCGAAAGCCCTCCAATGGAGGTTTATAGGATAGTTTGCCATCTTCTTTCCATAAACATAGCAATGGTGGACCAAAAGCAATTTTCATTCCTTTGCTTCGATACCCAGTATCAGGAAATCTCTCTCGCGAACGCATGTTTAGAACTCGAAGCAACGACTTTTGCTGTGACCCATCGGCGCATAAAATGTAAACTGATGATGCAAGCCGTTCGGCTTCCTCCATCGCACCATTATCAAACGCTAGAGCCGATCGTCGCATGTTAGCTATTTGTCGGACCAGCGATTCCAATAACTCCTCTTTTGATCGTTCGACATATTGCACCTTCTTTCGACCGCGTTTACCCATTCTACATGTGCTTCTTGGCGCGAGTGCTTTCCACCATCCCGTCGTGCAGGAACCCGATCGGCATCGCTTCGGCTGCGCGCTTCTTCAGTTCGCCGCGCATTTTCTTGTATTCCGCTTCCATCTTGGGCGTGACCGTTGCGCGCGAATCCTTCAGCGCTTCCGTGAAATCCTCCCCGATGACTTGCTGAACCTCGCCGCCCGCACGGCGCAGGGCGTTGAGGCCGGCGCGGCGTACCACGTCTTCTAGGTCCGCGCCGGTAAACCGGTCGGTTTTACCGGCAATATCCGCCAGCTTCACATCGTCCGCCAGCGGCGTATTGGCGGTGTGTATCTTCAGGATATGCTCGCGCCCTGGCTGGTCGGGTGTGCCGACATATACCAGTTCGTCGAATCGACCGGGACGCAGCAGCGCCGGATCGACCAGAGTGGGCCGGTTGGTGGCCCCGACCACGATGACCGACTGCAATTCTTCCAACCCGTCCATTTCGGCCAGAATGGTATTGACCACACGGCCAGTCACCGCCGGTTCGCCCTGACCGCTGCCGCGTGCCGGTACCAGACTGTCGATCTCGTCGATGAACACGACACATGGCGCAACCGAGCGGGCCCGGGCAAACATGCGCGCGATCTGCTGCTCGCTTTCGCCGTACCATTTGCTCAACAGGTCGCTCGATTTCATAGAGATAAAATTCGCTTCTGCTTCCTTGGCCACGGCCTTGGCCAGCAGCGTCTTGCCGGTTCCAGGCGGACCATAGAGGAGGAAACCCTTGGCCGGACGAATTCCCAGCCGCCCGAAGGCTTCGGGGTTTTTCAGCGGCAATTCTATGCCTTCCTGAAGCTTGTCGATGGCATCCTGCACGCCGCCCAGATCGCTCCAGCCGACATTGGGCACCTGCACCATAACCTCACGCATGGCGGATGGTTGCACGCGTTTCAGCGCGCCGAGGAAATCCTCACGTGTGACCGACAGATCCTCCAGCACTTCGGGCGGAATTGTGCGCTCGTCCAGATCGAGGCGCGGCATGATCCGGCGGACCGCGTCGATCGCTGCCTCGCGCGCCAGTGCGGCAATATCCGCACCGACGAAGCCGTGAGTGGTGCGCGCCAGTTCCTTCAGATCGACCTTATCGCCCAGCGGCATGCCGCGCGTATGGATCGCGAGGATTTCCCGCCGGCCGCTTTCATCCGGTACACCGATCACAATTTCGCGGTCGAAACGGCCGGGACGCCGGAGCGCCTCGTCGATGGCGTCAGGGCGATTGGTGGCAGCAATTACCACCAGATTGGACCGCGCTTCCAACCCGTCCATCAGCGTCAGCAACTGCGCGACAAGGCGCTTTTCCGCTTCCCCGGGCACCTGGTTGCGCTTGGGTGCGATGGAATCGATCTCGTCGATGAAGATAATGGCGGGTGCCGCCTTGGTCGCTTCTTCGAACACCTCGCGCAGCCGCTTCTCGCTTTCGCCATAGCCGGAACCCATGATTTCCGGGCCATTGATGGTGAAGAACTCGGCATCCGATTCGTTGGCGACAGCCTGCGCCAGGCGGGTCTTGCCGGTACCGGGGGAGCCATGCAGCAACACGCCCTTGGGGGGGTCGACGCCGAGGCGGGTAAACAGTTCGGGATAGCGCAGCGGTAACTCCACCATTTCGCGCAATTGCTTGATCGTGTCGGCCATACCGCCAACATCGTCGTAGTTTACAACGGCGCGCCCGCCACGTGCCTCTTCGAACTCGGCGCGCAATTCGACTTCGGTGTTCTCGTCGATATGCACGATGCCCTTGGGGCTGGTGCTAGCGACCTGCAGGCGGATCTGGGTCAATGCATAGGCAGGTGCGTTGAACATGCGGCGGACCTCGTCGGGCATGTTCTGTACCGGCTGTTGCCCGGTCGTCGCCACCAGGTCGCCCGCAACCAGAGGCTTGCCGAAGAAATTGCGCTGCAATGCCTGGGTCGGGCCCTGCAGCCGCATTTCGCGCTGTGCCGGCGCAAACACCACGCGGGTGGCGGGACGGGACGATGCCACGCGAATCTTCACATGCTCGCCGCTGCCAGCTTCGGCATTGCCGCGCTGCAAACCGTCGAGCCGAACGACTTCCAGCGTCTGGTCCTCGTCGTAAGCGGGCGCTGCGATGGCGACGGTAGTGCGCTTGCCCACGAGTTCGACCACATCGCCTTCGGTAATGCCGAGAGCCTGGAACGCCGATCGCGGCATCCGGGCAATGCCCTGCCCGCTTTCTTCCTGCCGCGCAGCGGCCACTTCCAGCCGGACTGTGCGTTCCGTCGTTTGCGCTTCGGCGTCGGCCATATCGTATCGTCTCCCGCGGGCATTGCGTGTCGTCGCGCTTGCGTCAGCGCATATATCCGTTGCAGCCCAAGCTAGGGAGCCACCTGTGCTTTGCCAATGAGCAGCAAGCCATTCGGTGCCGATGCCCAACGTCAGCAAGCCAAAAAAAAGGCCCGGTCATTGCTGACCGAGCCATAAAAGTCTTTGGGAGAGGATGCCTGAAAGGCCCGTCCTATATGTTGCGATGCGGCATTTTGTGCAAGTGCGAAAAAAACACGCGGTGTTGCATCTGTTGCAACATACCTCGTAGCAAATCGTGGGTTTCGAGCCGTAACGACAGATGCATTTTCCGATGGCATCAGCGGGGTGGCGAAAGTCGGCAAAGCCATGCTAACGCGGCGTTCTAGCTGGAGGCCATGAATGAACAAACTCTATCCCGATGCAGCGGCCGCTCTCGATGGGTTGCTCACGGACGATATGCTGATTGCAGCGGGCGGCTTCGGCCTATGCGGCATTCCCGAACGCCTGCTCGACGCAATCCGCGACAGCGGCGTCAAGAACCTCACTTTTGCCAGCAACAATGCCGGTATCGACAATGAGGGCATCGGCAAGCTGCTGCGCACGCGGCAGGTGAAGAAAATGATCTCGTCCTATGTGGGGGAGAACAAGGAATTCGAGCGGCAATATCTGGCGGGCGAGCTGGAAGTGGAATTCTGCCCGCAAGGCACGCTGGCGGAGCGGATGCGTGCAGGCGGCGCCGGCATCCCCGGCTTCTACACCAAAACCGGCGTCGGCACGCAGGTGGCCGAAGGCAAGGAAGTGAAGAGCTTCCCCGGCCGGGACGGCGATGAGGACTATATTCTGGAACACGGCCTGTTCGCCGATCTTGCCATCATCAAGGCATGGAAAGCCGACGAAACAGGCAATCTGGTATTCCGCAAGACTGCGCGCAACTTCAACCAGCCCGCCGCCACCTGCGGCCGCAATTGCGTGGTCGAAGTGGAAGAGGTGGTGCCCGCAGGCTCGCTCGACCCCGACTGCATTCACTTGCCGGGCGTGTTCGTGCAACGGATGATCGTCGGCGCGCCCTACGACAAGCAAATCGAATTTCGCACCGTGCGGGAGCGGGAAAGCGCCTGATATGCAGGTGTTTCCATGATCCTGCGGTCCGCAATACCGCGCAAGGTCGCGCCCGCCGTCGCACTTGTGTGCGCCGCGCCCGCGCTGCATGGCTGTATAGCGGTAGCTGCACTGCCGGTACTCGCAGGAGGCACGGTAGCCGGTACGCAGATCATGGACGAGAACGGAAATGCCGCAAGCGACAGTGCCGCCCGAGCGGAGCGCAGTGCGATCGATATCAGCGACGACGCGCCAACGGCTGTAGCGACACCCACCATAGCCACCTCGAACACCGCAACCGCCACACGCATGAGCGGCGGAGTGCCGGTGGCGGGTAATACGCCTGTCAGGATTGCCGCCGCGCCGATCACCGACGGGCCGCCCCCACCCCTCACATTTGGCAACGCGAGCACCACTGCCGCCCGCAGCGCCGGTGGCTACGCGGACTTTACCAATTTCGTACTGGACCGGACCAAGCCGAGCAGGCTGGGGGCGAAGCGCCGCGCTGTGCTTCTCAGCCAGCCCAGTTCGCTGCGGGACGACCGCCTCGACTGCGGGCTCGCCCAGCGGGCGGTTCTGCTCGACCTCGATCCGGCAGGCGACATTTTCGATCCGGCAACCCCGCCCGTCGCAGACCCGTCGCTGGCTGCTGCGCTGGCGCAATTTCGTGAGCGCGACGTCGATATCATCTGGATCTCCGGAGCGTCGGCGGCAGAAGCCGGCAGCATTCGCCGCGCGCTGAAAGAAACAGGGCTCGACGCGGCAGGGCAGGACCAGTTGCTGCTGATGCGCTATGCCGAAGATCGCAAGCAGACGCGTCGCCGCGCGATCGGGGCGGATCGCTGCCTCATTGCCATTGCGGGCGACGAGCGGGAAGATTTCGACGAGCTCTATGCCTATTTGCGCAATCCACAGGACGCCGCCGCCCTGGAAGGGATAATTGGCCAAGGCTGGTTCCTCACCCCCACACCGCTCGCGGGCGATACTGCTACAAGCGACGCACCATAATCATTTTCACCCGACAGCCGGACCGACCGAAGGATATATAATGAGCCAGGATATAGCGGGCTGGACCCGCGACGATATGGCAGCCCGCGCGGCGCAGGAATTGCAGGACGGCTATTACGTCAATCTCGGCATCGGCATCCCCACGCTCGTCGCCAACCATATCCCTGACGGTATGCAGGTTACGCTGCAAAGTGAGAACGGAATGCTCGGCATCGGGCCTTTCCCCTATGCGGGCGAGGAAGATGCGGACCTTATCAATGCGGGCAAGCAGACCATCAGCGAATTGCCGCACAGCGCCTATTTCGACAGCGCCACCAGTTTTTCCATGATCCGCGGCGGCCATATCGACCTGACCGTGCTGGGCGCGATGGAAGTGGCGGAGAATGGCGACATCGCCAACTGGATGATCCCCGGCAAGATGATCAAGGGCATGGGCGGCGCGATGGATCTGGTCGCCGGTGTGAAGAAGATCATTGTGGTGATGGACCATACCAGCAAGACGGGCGATCCCAAGTTCCTGCCCGAATGCAGCCTGCCGCTGACCGGCACCGGCGTGGTCGACATGATTATCACCAATCTCGCCGTGTTTCGCCGGCCCGATCACTCCAGTCCGTTCAAGCTGGTGGAACTCGCGCCCGGCGTGACGGCAGACGAGGTCGCTGAGCAGACCACTGCCCATTACATCACCGACTGAGCGAGCGGCCATGGTCAATCCGGACACTCCGCTTGCCGGGCTGAAAGTGGTGGAACTGGCGCGCGTGCTGGCCGGGCCATGGGTCGGACAGACACTGGCCGATCTGGGGGCCGATGTCCTTAAAGTGGAAAGTCCGGATGGCGACGGTACGCGGCAATGGGGTCCGCCCTGGATCGAGCGCGAGGGGACCGATGGCGAGAAGCTTCGCGAGGCCGCTTATTACCACGCCTGCAATCGCGGCAAACGCGGCATCGTGGCGGACTTTACCGATGCGGACGACCTCGCCCGTGTGCAGGCGCTTTGCCGCGATGCCGATGTGGTGGTCGAGAATTTCCTGCCGGGCAAGCTGGCGAAATACGGCCTCGACCACCAGACCATCCGTGCCGCCAATCCGGGCGTGGTTTATTGCTCGATCACCGGCTTTGGCCAGACCGGCCCTCGCCGCGACGAACCCGGCTACGATTTCGTGCTTCAGGCGATGAGCGGGATGATGAGCCTGACTGGCGAACCTGACGGGGCGCCGATGAAGCATGGGCTATCGATTTCCGACCTCGCCTGCGGGCTATATTCCACCATCGCGATCCAGTCAGCGTTGCTGATGCGGGCGCGGACGGGTAACGGGCAGCACATCGACATGGCGCTGATGGACTGTTCGGTCGCATTGCTGGCCAATCAGGCAATGACATTCTTCACCACTGGCGAGAACCCGCCGCGTATGGGCAACGCGCACGCGCAAGTAAGCGCATACGGCGTGTTCGAGACGGCGGACGGCCCGGTGGTGCTCGCGCCTGCTAATGACGGCCTGTTCCGTAAGTTGCTGAGCGTGTTGGGACGCGGCGACCTGCTAGGCGATACGCGCTTCGCCAGCAATGAAAGCCGTCTCGCCCACCGTGATGAACTCGACGCTATCATTGCAGGCGAGACCCGCACTATGCGCCGCGATGCATTATTGGCCGCTTGCGCCGACGCTGGGATCCCGGCGGGTCCCATCAATGACCTGGGCGAAGTCTTTGCCGATCCGCAAGTTCGCGCGCGCGGTATGCAAGTCAAGCTGGATGGTGGCATACCGGGGCTGCGCAGCCCGTTTGCGTTTTCAAACGCCAGCCTGGCAATCGGGAAGCCCTCCCCCAAACTAGGCGAGCATGACGAGAACGATTAAGGACGCCGTGTTCGTTCTAGGCGGCATGCACTTCTTCAATATGAATGCGATCGCCAAATTCGGGCGCAAGGTCGGACAGTGGCTGCATGAAACGCCGGGCTACGCTGCCAGTTAAGCGAGCCCAACTTCGGCCATAACGAAAGGGGCCGCGCATTGCTGCGCGGCCCCTTCTGTTTGGCAATAGTTTAACGATCAGCCGAGTGCGGCTTTCAGATCATCCACCAGATCGGTGCGCTCCCACGGAAAATGATCGCCGTTCGCAGCGCGACCAAAATGCCCATAGGCGGCGCTTTTGCGGTAGATCGGCTTGTTCAACCCGAGATGCGTGCGAATGCTGCGCGGCGTCAGGCCGCCCAGCTTGCCGATGGACTGGATCGCCTTTTCAAGCGCCGCATCGTCATTGTTGCCGGTGCCATGCGTATCGACATACAGCGACAGCGGCTCCGATACGCCGATGGCATAGGCGAGCTGGATGGTGCAGCGCGTGGCAAGGCCGGCAGCCACCACGTTCTTCGCCAGATAGCGGGTGATGTAAGCGGCGGACCGGTCCACCTTGGTCGGATCCTTGCCGGAAAACGCACCGCCGCCATGGGGTGCGGCGCCGCCATATGTATCAACAATGATCTTGCGGCCGGTCAGCCCCGCATCGCCGTCCGGACCGCCAATTTCAAACGCGCCGGTGGGATTGATATGCCACGCGGTGCCGCCGGATACGAAGCCATCGGGCAGGATATCCGCCACCACGGCCTTCACATATGCTTTCAGTTCGGCTTCCTTGTCGCCGGTGTCATAGCCAGCGGCGTGCTGCGTGCTGACGACCACTGCGGTGCAGCCGACCGGCTTGCCGTTATGATAGCGCAGGGTGACCTGGCTCTTGCTGTCGGGTTCCAGGAACGATGCGTGGCCGCTCTTGCGGTCGGCAGCCAACCGTTCGAGGATCTTGTGGCTGTAATCCAGCGTGGCCGGCATCAGGTCGGGCGTTTCGTCGCACGCGAAGCCGAACATGATGCCCTGATCGCCAGCGCCTTCGTCCTTGTTCGATCCTTCCACGCCGGCATCTACACCTTGTGCGATTTCGGCGGACTGCGCGTGCAGATGGTTTTCCAGGGTCAGGGTTTTCCAATGAAAACCGTCCTGCTCGTACCCGATTTCCTTCACGGTGCGGCGCACAACCTGTTCGATTTCGTCCAGCGCCCCGGCGACCCATTCGCCATTTTCGAACACGCCCTTGCAGCGAATCTCGCCGGCCAGAACTACGCGCTGCGTCGTCGTCAGCGTTTCGCAGGCGACGCGCGCTTCCGGGTCTTTCGAGAGGAACAGATCGACGATTGCGTCGGAAATCTGGTCGGAAACCTTGTCCGGATGACCTTCGGAAACGCTTTCGGAAGTGAAGAGATAGTGCTCGCGCATATTATGCCTGCCAGTGCTTGAACGTGATCGGGATAGCAATCCAATGGCAGCCAAAGGCCATCATATAAAGAAAGCTTTATGTCTTGCAGCGCGTGTTAGCGGTGCCAGCGGCGACTGGCAAGAATGGATAATCCAATCAGCAGGATCGCCCATGCAAGCGGCAGGACATTACCAAGCCGCGAGAACAGCGTAGGGGCATGGGCGGGTGGCACGATCCCGTCCATCCGCGCGGCGCGGTGCATCCCGATATGGTCGCGCACCACACCGCGCGCATCGATAACCGCGCTGATACCGGTGGTGGTGGAACGCAGGACCGGCAACCCTTCCTCGATGGCGCGCATTCGCGCCTGCGCCAGGTGTTGCGGCGGCCCCCAACTTCCGAACCAGCCATCGTTGGACGGGTTGAAGATATAATCGGGCCGCGTGTCCGGATCGGTTACCTGTCCGGAAAACACGATCTCGTAACAGATCTGGATGCCCGCCTGTCCATATTCCCCGAGGTCGAGCGTTTGCGGACCCGGCCCCGGCCAAAAATCGATCGAGCCTGCCACCAGCCGTGACGCACCCAGCGGTTCGAGCAGCCAGCGAAGCGCCAGATACTCGCCATAGGGGACCAAATGCGCCTTGGCATAGCTGGCGCGAATCGCGCCTTCCCCGTCAAGCGCGGTCACGACATTACGGGCACCGACTGCGCGGCCATCCTCGATTTCCAGATCGACCGATCCGGTCAGCAGCAAACTTTCCGAGCCGATGACACGGCCGATACGGCGGCGTGCAAATGCAGGATCGCCGGCGGCCGTTGCCCGGTCGTAATAGCGCTGAGGATAGCCGTCCCGGAGATAATCCGGCACACCCGATTCGGGCCACATGACCAGCCGGCGGCTTCTTGCACCGGCCCGGTCGTCGGCGGATATCATGGGCAGGGTCAGCCGGGTGATCCGCTGGAACTGATCTTCGAAACGCGTCGGATCGTCGAGTTCGGGCTGGCGCAAATCGGGCTGTACCAAGGTAAACGGCAAAGTACCTTCGCGCATCGCCCCCGCTGGAAGGAACATACCCGCCACAATCAGCGCCGCGGTTACTACGCCCGCAACCCAGCGCCGTTCCGCCACCAAGGCCCACAGTCCGCCGCCCAACAAAAGCACGAGGCCGGAAAGCGCATACGTCCCTATAACCGGCAGCACTGCCGCCAGTCCGGGCCGTTCGAATCCGCCCAGCAATATCAGCCCCAGCGGATCCCAGGCATATCCGGTAAACACCCAGCTACGCAGCCATTCGGTTACGATCCAGGTGCCGGATAGAGCAGCAACAAACGGGAGGAAGGACGTGTTCGCATGGCCCGCGCGCCGTATGATCCACCATGCGGCCAGCGCTGCCAGCGCGGGATAGACGGCGAGGTAGAGCGATAGCAGAGGCACGGCGAGCCAGCCCAGGAACTGGGGCATTTCCGCCTGATAGGTGAATGCGGTAGCGATCCAGTTATTCGCAAGCGTAAAATGCGCCACCCCGAACAGCCAGCCGCGGACAAAGGCGGATCGAGCCGTCGGCGCCGCGTGGATGGTCGCCGCGAAAATCCCGACAGCCAGCAAGGCAATTGGCCACAAGGCCAAGGGCGGGAAACCGGTCGCCGCCAGCAGCCCCGCACCGATTGCAGTCAGCCGGGGATAGCGGGTCAGCGGTGCCGGAAGATAGTCGGCTCGCGCCATGGGGGGTGCAGCGACCGCATTGTCACTGTCGCTCCTTGCCACGACGCGATCCTTCAGGAAGCCCCGAGCGGGCCGTCGGCCTCAGCTACGGGCTTGCGCACACGGCGGCGCGGGGCCGGTTTTGCAGCGGGCTTGTCATCCGCGCCGTCGGCCGCGCCGCCTCTGTCGGCGCTGATCGAGGGAGGCAAAACCGCCGCATCGATTTCCGCCCCGCCGTCGGCTGTTTCTGCGCCAGGCCGGCGTGCAGGAGCCTTGCGAACGGAAGGCTTGCGCGGGGCGCGGGGGCGCGCTTCTGCCGTCGCTGAATCATCGTTCTTTGCATCGCTTCCGGCATCGCGGGTATCAGCCGCACCATTGCCGTCATTCGCATCGTCGCGATTGGCATTTGTGCGGCGGGGACGCGGTGCGCGAGGCGCATCATCTTCGTTCCCGCGCTGGCCCTCACGCTGGCTTTCGCGTTGACCGTCGCGTTGACCTTCACTCTGGTCATTTTGATTGGAGCGGTCGTTCCGGTTGGGGCGGCCCTGGCGTGTATTCCCGCCAGGGGTGTTTCCACCACGACGCCCGCGATTATCAGAGCGATTATCGGAGCGGTTGTCGCTGCGACTATCGTCACTATCGCCACTGCCTGTATCCTGCTGAGCGCCGCGATCGTCCTGTTTCCGTGCGCGCTGCTCGTCCTGCAACGCCTTGTTGTCGGCGATTACGCGGAAATAATGATCGGCGAATTGCAAGTAATATTCCTGCTGCACCCGATCACCATGATGGTGCGCATCCTGCGCCAGCTTCTTGTATTTATCGAGCAACTGCGGGGCGTTGCCCCGCGCGCGGCTGTCGATACGATTAAGTTCGTTACCACCGCCGGGCTGCTGCCGATTGCTACGGCCCCGACGGCGATTGTTGTTACGATTGTTGTTCAAAGGAGATGGTCCTCATTCGGTGCCGCTACGCATGGTATTTTGCGGGGTATTATGCGGCGCATGATCCCTATGGTGTTCCCCCGGCCAACACTGCCCAAAAATTCGGCTCTGGGCAGGCACGGCCCGTCATCTGCTTTACCGCAAGCGCGAACAATCGCGCGAGACGGCCGACAAATGTTGGAGCACAGCCAGAGCAGGTGTGCCGTGTTGCACAAACCGCTTGACCTGATCAAAGGCGTAACCACTGGTTCCGGCTTTGCCAAGCCCCTAAGTAGCCAAATCGATATTTAAGTCGGTGATTGCAATATCAATACACGCGGGCGACCTGCCAGATCTCGGCGCAGTTCGGTCTGAAATCCGGCGCTCTCTGCCAGTTTTGCGACCGCCTGCGCCTGGTCCCGGCCGATTTCCAGCAACACCGCGCCGTCGTCCCGCAAAAGGGCACGGAACCGGGGTATCAGCACCCGGTAATCGTCCAGCCCGTCAACGCCTGCATATAGCGCGCCGACTGGTTCGAACCGGGCAACGCCGGGCGCAAGCGACGCCTCCGTTTCCACGTAAGGTGGATTGGCCACGATAAGCGAGAACCGGCCCAGCCCGTCACACCAATTGGGATCGTGCCAGTCGAGATGATCGATCTGTGCGCGGTCCGCCACGCCCAGCCGTGCCGCGTTGAGTGCGGCGAGAGTCACTGCCCCAAGGCTGCGCTCCACGCCCATCCCGGTAGCTTGCGGATATTCCGCCAGCAACGTCAACAACAGCGCGCCCGATCCTGTCCCGCAATCGAGGATTCGCGCTCCGGTAGCCCTAGCCAGCTCGCGCAGTCGCTCGTCCCCGGCCACGGCATCGATCAAGGTTTCGGTGTCGCTGCGCGGGATGAGGACATCGGAATTTACCGCGAACGTCCGACCATAGAACTCCGCCTCGCCGATGATGTAGGCCACGGGTTCGTGCGCGGCGCGGCGGGCGACCAGCTCTGCGAATATCGGCGGCGTATTATCTGCCATTCGGTCCAGCAGTAGGGTCGAACGATCGATGCCCAGGGCGTGACCCATCAGCAGTTCGGCGTCGAGACGTGCCGTGTCGGAGGTATCGGCCAATTGCGCGGCTGCGTCACGCACCGCGTCCCTGATAATCGGTTGGCTTGGCCCACTATCAGCCATCCAGCGTCGCCAGCCGTTTCGCTTCATCCTCCGCTATCAAAGCATCGACCAATTCCGCCAGGCCGGCTCCGGCAAGGATTTCAGGCAATTTGTGCAAAGTCAGCCCGATGCGGTGATCCGTGACCCGGCCCTGCGGAAAGTTGTACGTGCGGATGCGTTCGGAGCGGTCGCCGCTGCCGACCATGGCCTTGCGCGCCTCGGCCTCCGCGCCTTGAACTTCATCGCGCTGTTTTTCATACAATCGCGCGCGCAGTACCTGCAGCGCCTTTTCCTTGTTCTTGTGTTGGCTGCGGCCGTCCTGGCAGGTGACGACCAACCCGCTGGGTTCATGTGTGATGCGAACCGCGCTGTCGGTGGTGTTGACGTGTTGGCCGCCCGCTCCGCTCGCACGGTAGGTGTCGATCTTGAGGTCCTGCTCGTCGATCCGGACATCCACCTCATCGGGTTCGGGTAGCACCGCGACGGTGGCGGCGGAGGTGTGGATGCGCCCGCCGCTTTCAGTCACCGGCACGCGCTGCACCCGGTGGACGCCGCTTTCGAATTTCATCCGCCCGAACACGCCATTGCCGCGCACATTGGCAACCACTTCCTTGAACCCGCCCACATCGGACGCGCTCATCGAAACAGGCTCGACCTTCCAGCCCTGTTCGGCGGCGAAGCGTTCATACATGCGGTATAGATCGGCCGCGAACAGCGCCGCCTCGTCGCCGCCTGTGCCTGCGCGGATTTCCAGCATCGCGGGCCGCGCATCGGCGCTGTCGCGCGGCAACATGGCGATGGCGAGGATACGCTCTTTTTCGGGCAGGCTTGCGCGCAATGCGGCCAGCTCCTCTTCGGCCATGGCCTTCATTTCAGGATCGGACGCCATTTCGGCTAGGCTGTCCATCTCGTCGCGCATAGCGAGCACTTCATTCGCGGTCGCGGCAACAGGCTCTAGCTCCGCATAATCGCGGCTGGCCTGCACGAACGCGTCACCTTCCAGCGTACCCGACGCCATCCGCGCCTCGAGCTCGGCAAAGCGCCCGGTAAGCTGGCGCAGACGGTCGGATGGGATAGTCATGGGAGCATCACCGCAGCTTTGGAGACGTGGTCATGCTGAACTCGTTTCAGCATCCACTCCGCCTCCCGAACGGACAGCGCAAGTGGAGACCTGGACCCCGGATCACGTCCGGGGTGACGAGGGCCGAATGCATCATGTGAGTAAGCCTTCGATCCGCGAAACTTCGGCGTCTTCACCTTTGAACCGCACTGCCTTCTCCCCATCGCGCATAGCCAGCGCCATGATGGTTTCCGCGCCCGCCTTTACAGCCTTGTCGAAGCGTTTGCGCGGCGAGCCGCTGGCGAACAGATCGGCCGACACACCCTGCCGCCGCAAGCGCGTCAACGCAGCGATGCTATCGTCGAGGAGTGTGTCGTCTTCGACTACGATGAAAACGTCAGCGCTCGCTTCTTCCCGCTCCCCCACCAGCATCGCCAGCCGCTCAATACCCGCGGCCCAGCCGACCGCCGGCGTTGCCGGGCCGCCGAGGCTTTCCATCAATCCGTCATAGCGTCCGCCGCCCAGCACGGTACCTTGCGCGCCGAGCCGGTCGGTCACGAATTCGAACGCGGTGTGGCGGTAGTAGTCGAGGCCCCGTACCAGCGACGGCGCGCGCTCCCAGGCCACGCCTGCCGCATCCAGCCCCGACGTGACCGCGCCGAAGAAGTCCTGCGCGGCGCTGGACAGGAACTCATCCACTTGCGGGGCATCTGCTACGAATGCCTTGTCGCGCGGATCCTTGCTGTCGAGGATGCGCA
The DNA here is from genome assembly GCF_003340475.1 of Alteripontixanthobacter maritimus. Classification (NCBI taxonomy): domain Bacteria; kingdom Pseudomonadati; phylum Pseudomonadota; class Alphaproteobacteria; order Sphingomonadales; family Erythrobacteraceae; genus Alteripontixanthobacter; species Alteripontixanthobacter maritimus. Next base: position 2,186,260 of record NZ_QBKA01000002.1, read on the forward strand.
GCGGGTTCTTGTCGAGCCGGTCCTGGCTGTCCTCCGACAATTCGCCGCGCACCGCGCCGAAATATTCGATCAACGCCGCGCGCCACGCTGCGCGCGTATCGCCATCGCCCAGCGTGTTGATCTGCAGCGTCACACCGTCCGCAATGCACAGCTCGCGCAGCAGCTGGTCCGCCATCGCCAGCAGCTCCACATCCGCCTGCGGTTCGCCCGCGCCGATAATTTCCGCGTCCAGCTGGTGGAACTGGCGATAGCGGCCCTTTTGCGGGCGCTCGTAGCGGAACAGTGGCCCGTGCGTCGCCAGTTTCAGCGGCGCGTGCTGTTGCCAGCCATTGGTCAGATAGGCGCGCGCGATCCCGGCGGTAAATTCGGGGCGCAAGGTCAGCGAATCCCCGCCGCGATCCTCGAACGAATACATTTCCTTCGACACCACATCGGTCGTTTCGCCGATGGACCGCGCAAATACTTCGGTTTTTTCGAAAACCGGCATTTCGGCGCGGCGAAACCGGTATAGCTTGCGCACGCGTTCGAAGGTTTCGACCACGAAGGCGAAGGCTTCCGCGTCAGGGCCGAAGATATCCTGCGTGCCGCGAATGGCTTTTGGAGTGTTGGACATGGTGTGTGCGCTTAGGCTAGCCGCTCGCTTGCCGCAACGCAGCCGGGACGCAAGGGCGATAAATATTGCATCGCAGCATATTGCCGGTTGGCGATGCCGCATCGCGCCGCTATCGGACCACCCATGCGTATAGATATGATCCCCACGGGCGATAATCCGCCCCACGACCTCAATGTCATCATCGAGGTGCCCACTGGCGGCGAGCCGGTGAAGTACGAATTCGACAAGGCATCGGGCGCGTTGTTCGTCGACCGTATCCTGCACACACCGATGCGCTATCCGGCGAACTACGGCTTCGTGCCGCACACACTCAGCCCCGACGGCGATCCGCTGGACGCGCTGGTCATCGCGCGCAGCCCCTTCATGGCCGGCTGCGTCGTACGCGCCCGCCCGATCGGCGTGCTAAATCTGGAAGACGAACATGGCGGCGACGAGAAACTGATCTGCGTGCCGGTGGACACCACCTTCCCGTATTATTCGGATGTCGGCGAAACCAAGGACCTGCCCAGCATCATCTTCCAGCAAATCGAACATTTCTTCACCCACTACAAAGACCTGGAAAAGGAAAAGTGGGTCCGCATCGGCAAATGGGGCGACGCCGCTGAAGCGCGCCAGGTTATCATCGAGGCGATCGAGCGCGCGAAGGAATAGGGTGTTTTAGTTTTAGCTTGGGGCGAAAGTTTTATGTTTAGCCTCAAGCGCCGGCGGTCGCATTCGCTTCCTTAGGCTATCCTCGCGCTTCGCGCTGCGGGCAGCCCTTTGGGCCTATGACTGCCGTGATTGTATTTTGTTTGGCCTCAAGCGCCGGCGGTCGCGTCCGCTCCCTTAGGCTTCCGGCCTACCGGCCGGCGTGCAGTCGCACGCTGGACTGCCGTGACCAGGAACCGGAAGCTACGTAACTAGTTTAGCGCAAGTTCCGTTTGCGACCAGCAAACCAAAGGCCGGAGTCGAAGCCGAAGGCGTAGACGTGCGAAGCACAACTGCCCGGCCGCCCGAGCTTATGCGAGGAGGCAAGCAGGCCGGATGGCCTGCGCCCGCAGGGGCCAAACAAATAACGCGGATGCGAGCGCCCACCGCCCGCAGGGCCCCAAACAAAAAGTGATTACCCCCGAAGGGGCGTAATCACGCCGCTTCGGCTTCTTCCTGCGGATCGCGCAAGACATATCCGCGGCCCCATACGGTTTCGATGTAGTTTTCACCGCCGCATGCGTGGGACAGTTTCTTCCGCAGCTTGCAGATGAAGACGTCGATGATCTTCAGTTCCGGTTCGTCCATCCCGCCATACAGGTGGTTGAGGAACATTTCCTTAGTCAGCGTGGTGCCTTTGCGGAGCGAAAGCAGTTCCAGCATGGCGTATTCCTTACCGGTCAGGTGTACCCGCGCGCTGTCGACTTCGACGGTTTTCGCATCGAGGTTTACAGCCAGCTTGCCGGTGCGGATGATCGACTGGCTATGGCCCTTCGAACGGCGCACAACGGCGTGGATGCGGGCGACCAGCTCGTCGCGGTGGAACGGCTTGGTCACGTAATCGTCGGCGCCGAAGCCGAAGCTGCGAATCTTGCTGTCCATTTCGGCAATGCCCGACAGGATCAGGACCGGCGTCTGCACCTTGGCGACGCGCAGTTTCTTCAACACATCGTAGCCATGCATGTCGGGCAGGTTGAGATCGAGCAGGATGATATCGTAATCATACAGCTTGCCCAGATCGAGGCCTTCCTCGCCCAGATCGGTGGAATAACAGTTAAAGCCTTCCGTGGTCAGCATCAGCTCAATGGCCTTTGCAGTCGTTGGCTCGTCTTCGATCAGCAGAACGCGCATTGTGGGTAGCCCCCTTTTACCTGAACTCGCGTGGTAACAACTCGATAAGAGGTGTTGCCATGGATTAACCACACCGTTTGTGAAGAGAAAAGGTTAATTTTGAATAAAGGGTTTGGTTGTTGGGGTTGGCCACAAGCGCTGGGGGTTTTTTTGTTTGGTGTTTTTTGTTTAGCCTCAAGCGCCGGCGGTCGCGTCCGCTCCCTTAGGCTATCCTCACGCTTCGCGCTGCGGGCGGCCCTTTGGGCCTACGACTGCCGTCACCAGGAACCGGGGACGAGATAGATAGTAAAGCGTAAGTTCCGTTTGCGACTAGCAAACGGCAAGGCCGAACGGCCGCCCGAGCTTATGCGAGGAAGCCAAGCGAGCGGATGCGAGCGCCCGGCGTTTGAGGGTCTAAACAAATAACGCGACCGCCGGCGCCTGAGGCCAAAACAAAACACTCCACCCGCAGGGTCTAAAACACCCCCCCTCACATGCCCATCTTCTTGGCCCTTCGGCGCTGTACGCTCGAGCCTATCCCCATGGCCTCGCGATATTTCGCCACGGTGCGGCGGGCGATATCGAAGCCTTCGGATTTCAGCAGCGCTACCAGCTTGTCATCGGACAATATCTTCTTCGGCTCCTCCGCATCGGTCAGCGCCTTGATCCGCGATTTCACTGCTTCGCTGGAGGCACCCTCGCCATCTGCGCTGCCAACACCGCTGGTGAAAAAGTATTTCAGTTCGAACGTGCCGCGATTGCAGTGGAGATATTTGTTGCTGGTTACCCGGCTGACCGTGCTTTCATGCATATCGATGGCGTCTGCCACTTCGCGCAGGGTCAGTGGGCGCAATTCGGACACGCCGCCCCGGAAAAATCCTGCTTGCCGCTTCACGATTTCGGCTGCTGTTTTCAGGATTGTCTTCTGCCTCTGGTCAAGCGCCTTTAGCAGCCAGTGCGCGTCGGCCAGCTTCTCGTTCAGCCAGGCGCGACTGGATTTGTCGCGGCATCCATCGCGCAGTTCCACTTCGTAACTGCGATTGACCACCAGCCGGGGCAGCGTTGCTTCATTGAGCTTGATGTCCCAGCCGGTGCCGCCCTCGCTGCCATCATTCGCGCGGGCCCTGAGCGGTTTCATCAATATGTCCGGCACCACCGTGCCCGATTCCGTACTGCCGAAAGCGAGGCCCGGTTTGGGGTCGTAGCTGCGCAGTTCGCCCAGCATGTCGGCGAAATCTTCCTCGTCCACTTCGCACAGGCGTTTCAGCCGGTTTACATCGCCTTTCGCGACCAGTTCCAGATTGTCGATCAGCCGGGCCATGCAGGGATCGTAGCGGTCCGCTTCCTTCGCCTGCAGAGCGAGACATTCCGACAAAGTGCGCGCACCCACGCCGGTCGGGTCGAGCGATTGCACAAGCTCAAGTGCGCGCTCCGTTTCAGCCAGCGCGATGTCCAGATCCGCTGCCACGGATCGTAAATCGGTGGTCAGATATCCGGCCTCGTCCAGCAAGCCGATGATGTGCCGCGCAACGAAAGCTTCGCGTGCGTCGCGGGCGGCTGGACCGATCTGCGCTTCGAGATGATCGGCCAGCGTCGGGGCCGCTTCGCCCACATTGCCGAAATCCATTGCCTCGCCCGGCGCACCGCCGCCCGAAGCCGCGCTGGACCAGTCGGCGTCGCCCGTATCACGGTCCCGGTCCAGCGCACTACTGTCGATATCGAGCGCCGCCTCGCCGCCGGCATTGGGTTCGCCATCTGCGGAACGCTCGGCCTCTGCAGGCCCCGAAACGGTATCCGCCGCATCGCCCTGTTCGCGGCGGACCTCGCCCGCTTCCAGCAAGGGATTGGCTTCCAGCGCCTCGCCGATAAAGGTTTCGATTTCCAGATTCGACAGCGCCAGCAGCTTGATCGCCTGCTGCAGCTGCGGCGTCATCACCAGTGACTGGCTTTGCCTGAGGTCGAGGCGTGGCCCCAAAGCCATGGCTTACAACGTAAACCCTTCGCCCAAATACAGGCGGCGCACATTCTCGTCCGCCACCAGCGCTTCGGGCGTGCCCGCGAACAGCACCTGTCCGCCATAGATGATGCAGGCGCGATCGACGATTTCCAGCGTCTCGCGCACATTGTGGTCGGTTATCAGCACACCGATGCCGCGCGTCTTCAAATCCTTCACCAGGTCGCGAATATCGCTGATCGACAGCGGATCGATTCCGGCAAACGGTTCGTCGAGCAGCATGATGGACGGTTTTGCCGCAAGTGCGCGCGCAATTTCGCAGCGGCGTCGTTCACCGCCCGAAAGCGCCATGGCCGGGCTGGAACGCAGCCGTGCCAGCCCGAATTCCTCCAGCAGGCGTTCAAGTTCAGCAGCGCGCATACCCTTGTCCGGCTCGGCCATTTCGAGCACGCAATTGATGTTCTGTTCTACGGTCATGCCGCGAAATATGCTGGTTTCCTGCGGCAGATAGCCAAGGCCGAGAATCGCGCGGCGATACATCGGCAGCTTCGTCACGTCCTCCCCGTCCATCAGGATACGGCCGCTATCGGGACGCACGAGGCCCATGATGGAATAGAAGCACGTCGTCTTGCCCGCACCGTTCGGCCCTAGCAGGCCGAGCACTTCGCCCTTCCCGACGGTAAGCGAAATATCCGACAGGACCGCACGCTTATCGTAAGATTTGGCGATGGAAATCACTTCCAGCCCGCCCTGCGGCGGAAGTGGCTGCACCGCCTGATCCGGCTCCGCGGCGGTGGGATGGTCGAGGGTATCGGCGCTGTTCGTCATATCCGGAGACTTAGCATTACGAACGCTGGTGGAAAGCCCGCTGGGAGTTTTTTGTTTTGGCCTTGCGGGCGCGAGGTTTTGTTTTAGCCTCAAGCGGTGTTTTTTGTTTTGCCTCAAGCGCCGGCGGTCGCATTCGCTCCCTTAGGCTATCCTCGCTTCGCTGCGGGCGGCCCTTTGGGCCTATGACTGCCGTAACCTGGAACCGGATCCAAGATTGCGAGGGTAACGCAAGTTCGGTCCGCGACCAGCGGACCGCAAGGCCGAACGGCCGCCCGAGCTTATGCGAGGAAGCCAAGCGAGCGGATGCGAGCGCCCGGCGTTTGAGGGGCTAAACAAAAACGCCCGGATGGTCCCCGCCCGCAGGGTCTAAACAAAAAACGCCGGCGCTTGAGGCTAAACACCCCCCGCATCCCCCCAACTTGCCAACCCGCACATGTTTTGACAGGATGGCATTCCAATACGCTCTGGGGAGAGTCGATTATGGCGTGGGTCAAACCGCAGGCTGCATCGCAGCACACCGCCCGCACGGCAGTTGGCGACAGCCAGCGCGCGCATGCGCACGCCCTCGATTGGCGACGCCGGATGAGCGATCATGTTGCCTATGCGCTGCTGGTCTATACCGGCCTGCAGATTTTCATGACCACTGCCGCGCTGAAGGACGGTGCGCCCGGCATTCTTCCCTATCTTGTGCTGGTGGTACTGGTGGCCGCGATCATTCCGGCCTGCCGCTGGTTCGAACGGCGATGGCGCTTTCTGACTGACGAAGCGGCGCACGACCCGGCATTGCGGGGGGAGTTCATGCGCGATGCTGCAGGACTGTGGCTGATGGCCATCGGGCTGCCGGCCATCCTGACCGCCCTGTTCCGCGCCATCCTTTAACACGCTTTGCGGGCAGCCCAGACTGGGTAATTCGCTCGCCGGATGTCAATACTGCTAGAGGGCGGTGAACTCACTGGTGTGTTGTGCTGCGCCCTGCCCCGCATTAGGTCGCTTCGATGATTAACAAAGCCACCGCGCTCGACCGCTCCCAGCAATTGATACAGTCCGCCATGCGTCAGGGCGCCGATGGTGCGGACGCCGTCGCGCGCGCTTCGTCGAGCGAGAGCGTGTCGGTCCGGCTGGGCGCACTGGAAGATGTGGAGCGCAGCGAGAGCGAGGCGATCGGGCTGCGGGTGTTTGTCGGCCAGCGTTCCGCCAGCATCAATACCAGCGATTTCGCCAGAGATGCGCTGGAAGAAATCGCCGCTCGCGCCGTTGCCATGGCCCGCGCTGCGCCGGAGGATCGCTACGCAGGTCTCGCGCCGCAAGACCTGCTGGCAACCGGCGACCTGCCCGAATTGGACCTTGAAGACAGCGATGACGAACCCGGTCCGGAAGCCTTGCGCGAACGGGCCATCGCCACCGAAACCGCCGCGCTCGATGTCGATGGAGTAACCACCAGTGTTTCGGCGAGCGCAACCTTCGCCCGCAGTGTTGCCGCGCTCGTCACCAGCCACGGGGTAGCTGCCGCCTATGCCGCAACGAGCCACGCGCAGGGTGCGGCCATGATCGCGGGCGAAGGCGCGGATATGCAACGCGATTACGAATATCGCGCGACCCGACATTTCGAAGACCTGCCCTCGCCTGCCGACATCGGCGCAGAGGCAGGGCAGCGCACCGCCGCCAAGCGCGATCCCGGCCGCTTGCCGAGCGGACCGATGCCGGTGGTATTCGATCCCCGCGTCGGCAGTTCGCTCGTCTCGCATCTGCTCGGCGCGATGTCGGGTGCTGCGGCGGCGCGGGGAACCTCGCTGCTGCTGGACCGGATGGACGAACCGCTGTTTGGTCCGGCGATACGCATCATGGATGACCCGCACCGATTGCGCGGCCATCGTTCTCGCCCTCTCGATGGCGAAGGGCTGCCTACCAGCAAGCGCGCGCTGGTCGAAGGCGGGAAAGTAACCGGTTGGCTTACCAATGCCGCCGCGGCCAAACAGCTCGGCATCGGCCTGACAGGTCACGCGGCGCTCGGTTCGGGAGGCGCACCGGGCATTTCAGCCAGCAATGTCTATCTCGAACCCGGCACAATATCCGTCCGCGATCTGATCGCCGATATCGAACGCGGCGTGTTCGTGACCGAACTGATCGGCCAGGGGATCAACATGGTGACCGGCGATTACAGCCGTGGCGCGAGCGGCTTTCGCATCGAAAACGGCGAGATTGCCGGGCCAGTGACGGAGTTCACTATTGCCGGCAATTTGCTGACCATGTTCCCCGCCCTTCGCGCTGCAGACGATCTGGAATTCAAGGGCGGGATCGATGTGCCCACGCTGCGTGTCGATGGCATGACCGTGGCGGGGGAATAACATGACGCGTGACATCGGAACAGCTGCCCACACTTGGCTTGCAGCTTTGCTCATCGCCCTGTCGGCCTTGCTTTTCGTTGCACCCGCGAGTGCCGCAATGCTGCCCTCGCTCGACACCGAGGTGGCGGAGCCTGCCCCCGAAAACGAGCCTGCTGCGCAAATCGACGACACGCAGGATGCGGGTGCCGACAGGCGGATTGCCAACCGGATCGAGGATATCTTCGCCGCTCTGCCTGCCTTTGCGGATACGACCGTCACTGTGGATGGCGGCGTCGTCACGCTCGCAGGCACAGTGCCGGACGACACCGATATCGAGCGCGGAGCCGAGATTGCCGGCCGTGTTGCAGGCGTGGTTACTGTCGAAAACCAGCTTGAGCGTAATGTCTCGGTCGATGATGGGCTCGCCTCGCTTGGCGGGCTGCGCGATATGGCGGAAAGCTTCCTCGAAATGCTGCCGCTGATTGCGCTGGCCGCAGGGGTAGCGTTTGCCATCGGGCTGATTGGCTACCTTATCGCCGGGCTGACCGGGCTGTGGCGCCGGATCGCACCCAATTCCTTCCTCGCCGAATTGCTGGCGAGCGCCATCCGGTTCGTGTTCATCGTTGGCGGCATCGTGATCGCGCTGGACATGATCGGCGCCAGTGCATTGCTCGGCGCGGTGCTTGGCGGGGCCGGCGTTATCGGGTTGGCCCTGGGGTTTGCGTTGCGCGATACGGTGGAGAATTACGTCGCCTCGCTGATGCTCAGCCTGCGCCAGCCATTTCGCGCAAACGATCATGTCCTGATCGACGACATGGAGGGCCGCATCATCCGCCTGACCAGCCGCGCCACGGTGATGATGACGCTGGACGGCAACCATTTGCGCATCCCGAATTCGACCGTCTTCAAGGCAGTGATCCTCAACTACACCCGCAATCCGCAGCGCCGTTTCGAATTCGACTTAGGCGTGGATGCCGATGACGATCCACGGGCCGCACGCAAGGTCGGCAAGGCCGCGCTCGACGCATTGCCGTTTATCCTCCGCGACCCGCCATCGGAAGCGCGCATTATCGAGGTCGGCGATTCCAATATCGTCATCCGCTTCCTGGCCTGGATCGACCAGAGCCAGGCGGACTTCTTCAAGGCGAAAACCCGCGCGATCCCTGCCGTAAAGGACGCGCTGGAAGGCGCCGGGTTCGGCCTTCCGGAACCGATTTACCGCCTGCGTTTCGATGAACGCACCATGCCCCTGCCGTTTGAAACCATCGAAAAGGCGAAGCCGAAGAAGGGTGATCCGGAACCCGCTCGGGAAAAAGCCGCACACGCCGATGTTACAGTTACCGAAGCGGACGAGGATGTCGCGCCGCAGGACGAGGTCGCCCGCATGGTCGATCGGGAACGGTCGGCGCAAAGCGACGAGAACGATCTGCTGGACGAAGGTCGTCCGGTCGAATGAGCGCGCATAAACCCGGCGACCCTACCACGCTGAACCGGTTGTACGGGCGTTCGGTTGGCAAAGCCCTGCGCGCGGGTCAGCAACAAATGGTCGAGGAACTGCTGCCGCGCATCGCGGTCCCGGAAGACGGCCCAGTCACGGCGGAGCGATTGTTCGGACGCGATATGCCGCTGCATTTCGAAATTGGCTTCGGCGCGGGCGAACACATGGCGGACCGCGCCGATATGTTGCCCGATCACGGCTTCATCGGGGCCGAGCCCTATCTGAACGGCGTGGTGGGCGCGCTCGGCCACGTGAAGGATCGCGGGCTGACCAATATCCGCATCCAGCACGGCGACGCGCTGCAGGTGCTGGACCGCGTGCCGGACGGAACGCTCAGCTTCGTCTATCTGCTCCACCCCGACCCCTGGCCCAAGGCACGCCATGCCAAACGGCGCATGGTCAATGACGGTCCGATCCAGATGATCGCGGACAAGCTCAAGCCCGGCGGCGAATTCCGCTTCGGCACCGATCACGACGTCTATCTCCGGCACGCGCTGATGGTGATGCAACGCTTCACCGGCAGGCCGGATGCGCCGTTCGAATGGCTGGCCGACGGCCCCGAAGCTTTCCAGAACCGCCCCGGCGGATGGAGCGAAACGCGATACGAGAAAAAGGCTCGCGAAGTGTTCGAGCACGAAGTGTGGTATTTTCGATACCGGCGGCGGTAGGAGTTGACGGCTCCGGTATATGCACCAAAGATCAGGCGGGCGTTCCCAACTCGGTTTCCGCTTGCGTCATATAGTCGCGCGTGAATGGCAGGGCGCGGCGATCCCGGGTGTACTGGATCTGACAATTGCACATTCCGCCATATTCGAAACTTGCCGCAGCGCCCGCCAGGTAGAATGTCCACATCCTGAAAAACCGCTCGTCGTACATCGCCTCGATCGCCTCACGATGGACCATGCAGTTGGCGTACCAAGCGCGTAGCGTCTTGGCGTAGTGCAGTCGCAACATCTCGGTATCGGTCGCAATCAGGCGGTATTTCTCGCTCGCCGCGACCGTTTCGGACAATGCCGGAATATAACCGCCGGGAAAGATATATTTTCGCGTGAAGGCATCGGTGGTTCCTGGCGAACCAATCCGACCAATCGTGTGCAGCAGCATCACACCGGTATCCGCCAGCAAGTTCGCGCAGGTCTTGAAAAACGTATCGAATTGCGGCCGGCCGACATGTTCGAACATACCGACCGATACGATCCTGTCGAACCGTCTGCCGCTGGCTGGAAGGTCGCGGTAATCGGCGAGTTCGAACTGGACCCGTTCTGCAACACCGGCTTCCTCGGCCCGCTCCATCGCCAGCGCCAGTTGTTCCTTCGACAATGTAATGCCGGTGACTGTGACGCCGAACCGGCGGGCCAGGTATATTGCCATTCCGCCCCAGCCGCACCCGATGTCCAGCACCGTCTGGCCGTCCTTCAAAGCAAGCTTCGCGGCGATATGTGCCAGCTTCGCCTCCTGCGCTTCTCCCAGCGTGCTGACGCCGTCCGCCCAGTAAGCGCAACTATATTGCATATGCTCGCAGTCGAGCATCAGGCGGTAGAGATCGTTGCCGATATCGTAATGATGCGCGACATTGCGCTGTGCACCGAGGCGGCCGTTGATACCCTCACGCGCGAAAGCCAGCCGATTGGTAACGCGGCGCACCAGCCGCGGATTGCCGATGCTACCGCCCCTGTCCCATGGCGCATTGGAACGCAGCAATTCGACCAGTTCCATGATCCCGCCGCGTTTGAGCGTAAGACGTCCATCCATAAAGGCTTCCGCCGCGCCGAGCCGCGGATCGAGCATGATATCGCGCGGAACTTTGGCATCGGTGAAGATCACCGCCACATCGGGGAACCCCTCGGCAGGGCTGCCGAATACGCGCTTCGTACCATCGGCAAAACTGACATCCAACGTACCCCGCTGTACGATGGAGGCGAGGTAGCGGCTGACCAGCGACTTGCTCATGCCCAAGACGCTAAGCAGCTAATCGCATGATATCCAGCGCAATATTTACGCCGTTTACGCAAGTTCGGCTATTGACAGCTGCGCTGTCAGGGAAGGCCCCTTGGACCTACCCCACCACCCCCGCGCTCGCCAAGACAGCCAACGTCAGCACATCGGGCGCGATGGCCGTCATCGGGGCGATCTGTACCGGTTTTTCCATTCCGACCAGCATCGGGCCAATGGTCGCGTTACCGCCCAGTTCGCGGAGGATCTTGGCTGACAAATTGGCGGATTGCAGCCCCGGCATGACCAGCACGTTGGCCGGGCCGGACAGGCGGCTGAACGGGTATAGCGCCATCACGGTCGGATTGAGCGCGGCGTCCGGTGCCATTTCGCCTTCATATTCGAAGTTCACCTCTTCTGCATCGAGGATGGACACCGCCTCGCGGATGGCTTCCAGCCATTTCCCGCTCGGATTGCCGAACGTGGAATATGACAGGAAGGCGACGCGCGGGGTGTGCCCCAGTCGCCTGGCCACCGCAGCAGTTTCCTTGGCGATATGCGCCAGTTGCGTGGCGGAGGGTCGCTCGTTGATCGTGGTATCGGCCATGAACGTGGTGTGGTTCTTGCCCAGCATCATGTGAATGCCAAACGGCAGCGCGTCCTCTTTCGCATCGAGCACGAGATTAATTTCGCGAGCGGACTGCGCAAAGGTACGGGTAAGGCCCGAAATCATCGCATCGCCATGGCCCAGCGCAACCAGCAAAGCGGCAAACACGTTGCGTTCCTGATTTACCAGTCGGCGAACATCGCGTTCCGTATAACCGCGCCGCTGCAGCCGTTCGTAGAGAAATTCGACCATCGCGGGCACGTGCTTGCTATCGCGCGAATTCTGGATTTCGAAGCTGGAGGGATCATCCACCGCCAGTTCGACCAGCTTCGCGTGCACCTTCTTGGTGCGGCCGACGAGCACCGGGGTGCCGTAACCGAAATCGCGGAACTGGATGGCGGCGCGCAGCACCACATCTTCCTCCGCCTCGGCAAACACCACGCGCTTGGGATTGTTCTTGGCTTGCTCGTACACGCCCGTCAGCACCGAAGTGGTCGGGTTGAGCCGGCCCTTCAGTTCGAGCCGGTATGCTTCCATATCCTCGATCCGGGTCTGCGCCACACCGGAATCCATTGCGGCCTGCGCCACCGCAGAGGACACCACTTCCATCAGACGCGGATCGAAGGGGGCAGGAATGATGTAGTCGCGCCCGAACTGGTGGTTGGTGCCGTAAGCCACTGCCACTTCCTCCGGTACGCGCTGCCGCGCCAGCGCAGCGATGGCATGGGCCGCGGCGATCTTCATTTCCTCGTTGATGGCAGTTGCCCGCACGTCGAGCGCGCCGCGGAAGATGAACGGGAAACCCAGCACATTGTTGACCTGGTTGGGATAGTCTGACCGGCCGGTAGCGACAATCGCGTCGGGGCGGACCGCCTTGGCCTCGTCCGGCATGATTTCGGGCACCGGATTGGCCATGGCGAAGATGATGGGATGTTCGGCCATCTTGGTCACCCATTCAGGCTTCAACGCTCCGGCAGCCGATAGGCCGAGGAAGATATCCGCACCGTCCAGCGCCTGTTCCAGATCGCGCGCTTCGGTGGGGGTCGCGTGCGCGCTTTTCCATTGGTCCACGTCGGCGCGACCGGGATAGATTGGGCCGCTGCGGTCGCATACGATCACCTGGTCGGCCGGGATGCCCATTGCCTTGACGAGCGCGGTACAAGCAAGCGCAGACGCGCCGGCACCGTTCACCACCATCTTCACGTCCTTCAACTCGCGCCCGGTCAGATGGCACGCGTTGATGATCCCGGCGGCGGCGATGATGGCGGTGCCATGCTGGTCGTCATGCATGACCGGAATATTCATCCGTTCGCGCAGGGCCTGCTCGATCACGAAGCATTCGGGAGCGGCAATGTCTTCCAGATTGATCCCGCCGAAAGTCGGCTCCATCAGGGCGACTGCTTCGATGAACTTTTCAGGGTCCTCGGTATCAAGTTCGATATCGATGGAATCGACATCGGCGAAGCGTTTGAAGAGGACCGCTTTCCCCTCCATCACCGGCTTGGACGCCAGCGCGCCCAGATTGCCGAGACCGAGAATGGCGGTACCGTTTGAAATTACCGCGACGAGGTTGGAACGCGCGGTATATCGCGCGGCATTGGCAGGATCCGCTGCAATTGCCTCGACCGGGGCGGCGACACCGGGGGAATAGGCAAGCGACAGGTCGCGCTGGGTCGCCATCGGCTTCGACGCGACGATTTCCAGCTTACCGGGCCGGATCGTCTCGTGATAGAACAGCGCCTCACGCGTGGTGAAGTCGCTGGTCGAACCGTCGGTGTTTTCGTCGCTCAATGCATAGCCCCTTGCCGTAACGTCGCGGTGGTATCTGGTGTGTTTCGGGCGCGATAAACGCTGCGCCGGACAAGGGATAGGGGAAAGGGCGCGCACTGTCGCTTCCCGAATCGGTAACGGGCGGGCAAGCCTTGCAGAATGGCCCGGCCCGAACCCACCAAGCTTACCCCGATGATGGCGCAATACCATGCGCTGAAGGCGGAGGCATCGAAGGACGGCGACGATCACCTGCTGTTCTACCGGATGGGCGATTTTTTCGAACTGTTCTTCGACGATGCGCGCAAGGCCGCGGCGGTGCTGGATATCGCGCTTACCAGCCGGGGGGAGAAGGATGGCGAACCGATCCCGATGTGCGGGGTGCCGGTGCATTCGGCGGAAGGCTACCTCGCCCGTCTGATCCGCGCCGGTTGCCGGGTGGCGATTGCCGAACAGACCGAAACGCCTGCCGAGGCAAAAGCGCGTGCCAAGGCCGAAGGGACCCCTGTGTCCAAGGCATTGGTGGCGCGCGACATCGTACGGTTCGTGACGGCAGGCACGCTGACGGAAGACGCGCTGCTGGAATCGCGCCGCGCCAACGTGCTGGCTGCAGTGTGCGAAGTGCGCGGCACATTCGGCCTCGCGGCCTGCGATATCTCAACCGGCCGGATGGAGCTGGAAGAATGCGAAGAAAGCGCAGTCGACGCAGCACTGGCGCGGCTTGGCGCAAGCGAGATTGTCGCGCCGGACGACATGCGTGCCGCGTCCCCCGAACATATCGCTCGCCCGAAATCGGATTTCTCTAGCGATGCAGGTGAGGATCGGTTGAAGGCGATCCACGGTGTGCACACGCTGGACGGGTTCGGCCAGTTCACCCGCCCGATGCTGGCCGCGGCAGCCGGACTGATTGCTTATCTCGACCATGCCGGGCGCGGGAAGCTGCCACTGCTACTGCCACCCGTCTCCCGCTCCAGCGCCGCACATCTTGCGATGGATGCAGCGACACGGGCCAGCCTGGAAGTTCTGGAAGCGCAATCGGGCGGGCGGGCCGGCAGTCTGGTCCATGCGATCGACCGCTGCGTGACGGGCGCAGGTGCCCGGCAATTGGCGGAAGACCTGTCGGCACCGTTGCGCGACCGTCCGGCAATCGAGGCGCGGCTCACACTGGTGGCATGGCTCCGTGGCGATCCGCTGCTGCGCGGCGACTTGCGCGGCATGCTTCGCAGCCTGCCCGATATCGGGCGCGCGCTGGGCCGGGTGGTGGCGGCACGTGGCAGTCCGCGCGATCTTGGCCAGATCCGCGATGGCCTGTCGGAAGCACGCCGCATTTGCGATGTGCTGGCAACAAAGCCGGACCGGCCCGCTTTGCTGGAAACCCTGATGCCGCAAATGACCGGTCATGGCGCGCTGACTGACCGTTTATCCCGCGCTTTGATCGCTACGCCGCCAACCTTGCGCGATACAGGCGGTTTCATCGCGGAAGGCTATGACGCGGCCCTCGACGAGTTGCGGGAGATGTCGGGCAATTCCCGCCGCGCCATCGCCGCCATGGAAGCCCGCTACCGCACCGAAACCGGCGTCGACCGGTTGAAGATCAAGCACAATGGCGTGCTCGGATATTTCATCGAAGTGCCCGCCAAACATGGTGATGCGTTGATGGCGCCCGATAGCGGCTTCACCCATCGCCAGACGATGGCAGGCGCAGTGCGCTTCAACTCGGTAGCCCTGCACGAGGAAGCCGCCCGCATAGCCGAAGCGGGCAGTCACGCCCTGGCTGCCGAAGAAGCACATTTCGAGGAGCTGTGCGGCATGGTGAGCGAGGCGCGGATCGCCATTGCCGCGACCGCCGATGCCATGGCGCGCATCGACGTGGCAGCGGGGCAGGCAGAACGCGCGGCGGAAGGCGAATGGTGCAAGCCCGATCTGCTGGACGACGCACCCTGCCTGGAAATTAGCGGCGGTCGTCATCCGGTGGTGGAGGCGGCACTGGCGGAAGGCGGGGACCGGTTCGTGGTCAATGACTGCCAGCTTGGTCCGGATGACCGGCTATGGTTGGTCGGCGGGCCGAATATGGGCGGCAAATCTACGTTTCTGCGGCAGAATGCGCTGATTGTGTTGCTCGCGCAGGCGGGCGGTTTCGTGCCAGCCGCTTCCGCCACGATCGGAATTGTCGACCGCCTGTTCAGCCGCGTCGGCGCATCGGACAATCTGGCGCGCGGACGTTCCACCTTCATGGTCGAGATGGTGGAAACCGCCGCGATCCTGTCGCAGGCGACCGAGCAAAGCTTCGTCATCCTGGACGAGGTGGGGCGCGGTACATCCACCTATGACGGGCTGGCGCTTGCCTGGGCAGTGGCCGAGGCGGTGCATGAGACCAATCGCTGCCGCTGCCTGTTTGCCACGCACTATCATGAATTGGCGCGATTGGCGGAAACCTGCCCAGCGCTGTCGCTGCACCATGTGCGCGCCCGGGAATGGAAGGGCGACCTCGTGCTGCTGCACGAACTGGCGAAGGGACCTGCGGATCGCAGCTACGGCCTCGCCGTGGCGCGGCTGGCAGGCGTGCCGGATCCGGTGGTAAATCGCGCAAAATCGGTCCTCGCCAAGTTGGAGAAGGGCCGCGCGGAAACCGGCGGCCTGGCAGCCGGGCTCGGCGATCTGCCATTGTTCGCCATCGCGGCAGAAGCAGAACAGGAAGAATGCGATATCTTGCGCGAGCGGCTCGATACGCTGGATATCGATGCGCTGTCGCCGCGCGATGCGCTGGAAATCCTGTATGAACTCAAGCGGGAAGCAGCGGCTACCGATAATTAACCGGGCGCTGGTAAATCTGCGATCATGTTCAGTTATTTGTTCAAGAACCGCTGGATGGCGCTGATCTTCGTGCTCACCGGTGCATATGGCGCGGCCACACTCGTCGGCACCGAAGAGGATGAGGGCCTGGTCGTAAAGACCGCGCAAAAGGTCGAGGAAAATCGCAGCCGCGCGAGCGGCGGAGACTGGGGCGATGTCGAGGCTTTGCCGCCCGAACCGCGCGAATATGAAGAAGACGGCGCAATCGACGAACAGCTCGCCAATCCATGGGCCGTGGACGGCGACGAAATCTCCCCTGACGAGTTCAGCGAACCGTTTGTCGATGGCTTACCGATGGACGCTGGAACGGGTTTCGAACCTACTCCGATGGATGATCCCGCTCCAACAGTGCAGGGATCACCATTGGCAGGGCCAGCCGGGCTCGTTATCCTGCCCGAGTGACCAATAACAAAAACAGCAGCAACGATCTTGCTGAAAAGCGCACCGATATGGCGGAAGATCGGACCGACTGGGCCGAAGACCGCACAATTCAGGCGACCGAGCGCACATTTGCCGGATGGTTGAGAACGGCTTTCGCTGCCATCGGGATTGGCCTTGGCTTCCGTGCCGTATTCGGCGAGTTCGAACCGCCATGGTTGGCACAGGCCATTGCGACTGGATTTATCGTCATGGGCGGCATTGTTGCCTTTACTGCCCAGCAGCGCGCTTGTGCGAGCTTGGCGCATTTATCGACCCACGCCATTCGGGCCCCTGCAACACGCCATATGCGCATTCTCAGTTATTGTGTAACAGCGGCGGCGGTCGTTCTGGTCGTCGCGCTTTGGTGGTTGCACGAACCGACGCAAAGCGGGACCGCCTAACTCTTCTCATGTTATAGCGCGGTCAGGTTCCATCACCGCGCAAGCCATCGGGTTTTGCAGCCTTGCCGAATTTATCGACATTGTCATCGTGGTTCGGTTCGCCGCGATAGGCGTCCATGTCGATCCGGCCAGAGCTTTCCATGTCGCGCATATGATCGATGACGTCCTTCGTAGAATCGTCCTCTGGATTTATGCCGCCCTTGGGCTTGGTGCTTTCGGTCGGGCTGGCGGATTTGCCGGCATTCTTCCGCGCTTGCTGCGCCACCTCCTGCGCCTGTTCGCGGTGATCGTCCTGCTCGTCATTATGCGTTTCGGGGGCAAGGTTCGCCTGGCGTTCTTCCTGGCTCAGCGGTTCGGTTTTTTTACGGTCGGTCATGAAATACTCCTTTCCGAGATAACGAGCGCGCGGTCACACCCGTTCCCCAAAGTGGCTGTTCCCTGGAGCCGTTCGTTCCCGCATTACCGTGTCGGTACCGGCAGCTCGCCTGTATAATCGTAGAAACCGCGGCCCGTCTTGCGGCCCAGCCAGCCTGCTTCGACATATTTCACCAGCAGCGGCGCGGGCCGGTATTTGCTGTCGCCGGTAGTGTTGTAAAGCACCTGGATGATCTCATAACACGTATCCAGCCCTACGAAATCCGCTAGTTGTAGCGGACCCATCGGATGGTTGAGGCCCAGCCGGCACCCCTTGTCGATATCTTCGATACTAGCGGTCGATTGGCCCAGCACGAACACCGCCTCGTTGATCATCGGCAGCAGGATACGGTTCACGACAAAGCCGGGTTCGTCTTGGCTCAGCACCACTTCCTTGCCCAGACTTTCGGCAAATTCGACGGTGGTCTGGGTCGTTTCAGGCGAGGTCGCGAGGCCGGGAATGACCTCGATCAGACCCATAACGGGCACCGGGTTGAAGAAGTGCAGTCCGATAAACCGGGCCGGATCGGGGGCGGCATTGGCCATGCGGGTGATCGGGATGGAGCTGGTGTTGCTCGCCATGATCGCATCGTCGGCCAACTTCTTGCCAGCCTTTTCGAAGATCGCGAGTTTTATCTCCTCCCGCTCAGTCGCGGCTTCGATAATCAGGTCCGCGCTGTCCATCTGCTCGTAATCGCCCACGGGCGTGATGCGCGATAGGGTTGTTTCGGCGTCCGCAATCTCGATCTTGCCGCGCCCGACCAGCTTGCCCAGCGCGCTTTCGATGTCGCCATGTGCCTGTTGCGCCGTGGGAAGATCGATATCCGCCAGCAGCACATCCATACCGCGCGCAGCCACGGTTTGCGCGATGCCGCGGCCCATTTGGCCCGCACCGATAATGGCGATCTTTTTCATCGAATATTTCCTTCGCAAGTGCAGCAATTGTGGCCGCACTAGCGAAAGGATGCCACCCTGCCTAGCGGCTCGCGCTTTGCCGTGGGTTGCTCGCCTAACGGCTCGCGTTGCGCCGTGGGGTTGCTCGCCTAACGGCTCGCGCTGTCTTGTTAGGTTGCTCGCCTAACGGCTCGCGCCGGGAACCCAGGTCACGTCGGCGCGGCCATCGTCGTTAAGTGCGCGGGCGAGGACGAACAGGTAGTCGGACAGGCGGTTGATATAAGTCAGCGCGGCAGGATTGACCGGCTCTGCATGAGACAGCGCGACCATTGCGCGTTCGGCGCGGCGCGTGCTGGCGCGGGCAACATGCACCCGGGCGGCAGCTTCCGACCCGCCCGGCAAGACGAAGCTGGACAGTGGTTCCATCGCCTCGTTCAGGGTGTCCATCCGGCGTTCCAGCCAGTCCGATTGGTCCGGTACCATGCGCAGAACCATTTCGCCGGGCGTGAAATCCTCGCCGCCTATGTCGCCTAGCGGAGTCGCAAGATCGGCTCCAAGATCGAACAGGTCGTTCTGAATGCGGGTCGCATCGCCTCGGTTATCGCCTTCCAGCACCACAACGGCAAAGCCTATGGCGCTGTTCGCTTCGTCAACCGCACCGATCGCAGCGATGCGCGCTGCGTCCTTCGCGATGCGTGATCCATCAACCAGGCCGGTCGAACCGTCATCGCCGGTGCGGGTGTAGATCTTGTTGAGCTTGACCATCTGCTGTGCGCCCGCGCTCTAGCGCGAAACAACCAGCAGGATGCCCACGGCTATAATGGCGAGCGCCTGAAACTTGATGCGGTTGAACATCATCTTGTTCTGTTTGACCTGCATCGCCGTTGCCCGCGCCTCTTCCGTAGGGCTGTTCAGATCGAGTTTGGTCGATTGCATAAACGCCACAATCCCGCGCACAAGCGAGACAACTACCAGGATGCACAAGATGACGATGACGACGATGAGGAATGTTTGCATGAGTGCGATGTAGGCCTCAGCGAAGTGAAATACCAGATGGCAGCTCACCTGCCCGCAACCGTTTTGCAATCGCGCGCCCGTCCTCCCCCGCCAACCTGCGATCCGCCAGCGAAGGAGAGCCTTTGCGCTTGGCAAGCTTGGTACCGTCAATATCGCGCAACAGCGCATGATGGTGCCAGATCGGTACCGACAGGCCGAGCAATTCCTGCAAAATGCGGTGATACGGCGTCGACGCGGCAAGATCGGTCCCCCGCGTCACCAACGTCACCCCGTCGGCCGCATCGTCCAGCGTCACCGCCAGATGATAGCTGGCAGGTTCTTCCTTGCGCCAGATCACCGGATCGCCGAGCGTTTCAGTCACAATACGATGTTTGCCCGAAAGCCGGTCGGTCCAATCCAGCGGTCCCGTCAGGGCGGCCGCCTTCGCCATATCCAGCCTCACCGCGTATGGTTCGTCGAGCGATCGCCGGGCATTGCGGCAGGTACCGGGGTAGGTTTCGGGCGAAAGACCCTGCGCCTTTTGCGCCGTCCGCACCTCGGTTCGCGTGCAGGTGCAGGCATAGGTAAGGTCCATCGCCACCAGCCGATCGAGCGCGCTGCGATAGCTGTCGATGCGCTGCGACTGGGCGGGCACTTCTTCGAACGTCAGGCCAAGCCAGGCCAGGTCTGCGCGCGCGGTTTCGGCATGCCGATCGCGGCTGCGTGCACCGTCGATATCCTCGATCCGCAGCAAGAAGGTCCCTCCGCTCGCCTGCGCCAGATCATGCGCCACGATGGCGGAAAAAGCATGACCCAGATGCAGCGGTCCGTTGGGGCTCGGCGCGAAGCGGGTAATGTATGGGGGGTTGTCTGCGCTGTGCATGAGCCTGTGTAACAGGGTTGACGCCATTTGGTGCAAATGCTGCGTTCGGTGAAGGAGGAGACATATACCGGCATGTTCAAGGCCGACCTTATCGACAGCGCCACCGCGATGCGTAGCGCAACGGGCGATCCGACCCGTAACCTGGCAGCCTGCCCGGCGCTGGTTCTGAACGCGGATTACACGCCGTTGTCCTATTATCCCTTGAGCCTGTGGCCGTGGCAGACCGCGATCAAGGCAGTCTTCCTCGACCGGGTGGATATCGTGGAATGCTATGACCGGGAAGTGCATTCGCCCACGCTGGACATGCAGGTGCCCAGCGTGATCGCGCTGCGGCAATACGTCAAACCGAGCGAATTTCCCGCCTTCACCCGCTTCAACCTGTTCCTGCGCGACCGGTTCGCCTGCCAATATTGCGGCAGTCCGGACCACTTGACGTTCGACCATGTCGTCCCGCGCCGCCTTGGCGGGAAAACGACATGGGAAAACATCGTCGCCGCCTGCGCGCCGTGCAACATGAAGAAAGGCGGGCGCTCCCCCGACAAGGCGAAGATGCACCCCGCTCTGAAACCGATCCGCCCGACCAGCTGGCAATTGCAGCAACGCGGTCGCAGCTACCCGCCCGGGCACTTGCATGAAACTTGGCGGGACTGGTTGTATTGGGATGTCGAGCTGGAGGCTTGAGCTGCTACGTCGCAGCGCGCTCCAGTTCGGCCATCCGGCGGTTGTGAAGCCCCGATAGCGTCAGCAACGCGGTGATTGCACCGATCACGCACATCAGCATATCCCACTGTGTGTCCCACTGATCGCCTTGCGTGCCCAGAAATTCGTCCGCACCTTGTCCCAGCGCCATCGCTGCACCGAATTCCAGCAGTTCGTAGGTAGCACTCACAGCCAGGCAACTAGCGGTTACCAGCACAGCCAATAACGCGCCGGGGCGCAGCCCGCCCCATCGTACCAGCAATTCGCGTAGCACGATCGCAGGGACGAACCCCTGTATAAAGTGCCCGAAGCGGTCGTAGGGATTGCGCGCCAGTCCGAGCCAATCCTGCACCTCAAAACCTATCGGGACGCGGGCATAAGTATATGCGCCGCCAAGCAGCAGGACGAGGCCATGCAGTCCGATCAAAGCTACGGCCAACACAGTGAGCGGAAAACGCTGCGCTGTCAGCCACAGGATCGGTATTGCAATAAGGACTGGTGCCACCTCCATCCACCATGTCGCACGGTCATACGGGTCCCACCCCGATGCGACGAGGCCGATCAGCCACGCAATGCTGACGGCAATAAGAACAAGGCGCGAACCGGATTTTGTCATGTCACTGCCGCGCGCTTGCGAAATTCGGGTGTATTCCACGCGCCGGTAGTTACTATCTCCGCCAGCGCTTCAACCGCATTATAAACGTCTTCGTATCGCAGATAAGCAGGTGCGAAGCCGAAGCGCAGTATGTCTGGAGCGCGGAAGTCTCCGATGATGCCGCGCGCGATCAGGGCCTGGCAGATGGGGTAGGCGTGTTCGTGACGATAGGAGAGCTGGCTGCCGCGCTGCACGGGGTTGTGAGGGCTGGCCAGTTCGAGATCGGATAGCCGTTCCGCGATGGCGCCGCTTGCAAACTCGCTCAACGCCCGCGATTTGGCGACCAGTGCGCCCATGCCCAGCTCCGCGATCAGATCGACGCCCACTTCCAGCGCGGCCAGTCCGAGAATCGCAGGCGTTCCGGCCAGCAGCCTGTCCACACCGGGCGCTGGGTCGTAATCGTCGGAAAATTCGAACGGGGCGCGGTGGCCGAACCAGCCGGTCAGTGGCTGCTGCAAGCCTGCCTGATGGCGCTGGGCGACGTAGGCAAAAGCCGGCGCGCCCGGCCCACCGTTCAGATATTTATACCCGCAACCGACCGCAAAATCCGCGTTGCAGCCACCCAGGTCTACCGGCACGCCGCCCGTGCTGTGCGACAGATCCCAAAGGACCAGTGCGCCCGCATCATGTGCAGCCTTGGTCAGCCGCTGCATATCGAGCATCCGCCCGGTCTTGTAATGCACGTGGGTCAGCATCAGCAGCGCGACATCATCATCCAACGCCGCCATGATCGCGTCCACATCGGCCAGCCGCCGCCGTGCCAGCCCCTGCGCTTCGAGACCTGCAATCATGTAGATGTCGGTTGGGAAATTGCCTGGTTCGGACAGGATCACCTTGCGCCCGGGCCGAGCGGCAAGTGCTGCCGAGATCAGCTTGAAAATGTTCACCGAGGTAGTGTCGCAGGCGATGACCTCATCCTGCGCTGCCCCAATCAGTGGTGCGAGTTTCGCGCCGACGCGTTGCGAGAGGGTGAACCAGTCCGCCGTATTCCAACTGCGGATCAGCCCCTCGCCCCATTCCTGCCGCACCACCTGTTCCATCCGCCCCGGCGTCGCCTTGGGCAGCGCGCCCAGCGAATTGCCGTCGAGATAGACCACCCCTTCAGGCAGGTCGAACAAGTCGCGCGCGTGGCGCAGGGGGTCCGCCGCATCGAGTTCCCGTGCCCGTACAAGATCGGTCATGGCAATTCCCGCAGGATTGCTCGGCACGGCGCGGCGTCGCCGCCGACCACTTTCAGGGGCAGCGCAATCAGCTCGTACCGGCCTTCCGGCACGTCATCCAGCACCAGCCCTTCCAGGATCCGCATGTCGGCTTCCAATACGGCCTTGTGCGCGGCGATGCTCTTGCTGTCCTGCGGATCGACCGACGGCGCATCGGTGCCGATCAGGCGCACGCCCTGCAAGGCCAGCCATTCGATGGTTTCGGGCGCGATGGCGGTAAAATTGCTGCCCCATTCCTCATGCGGAAAGGAGTCGAACGTGCGGAACAACACGCGATCCGCGCTTTCGATATGCGGCAGGTCGCCCACGCCCACTTCGCTGCCGGCACCGCGCGCATCGACTACCAGACATTCGCCAATAAACGGCGCGAGGTCCATCGCGGCGGCATCGATACCGTCCGCCGCATAGTGCAGCGGCGCGTCGGCATGGCTGCCCGAATGCGTGGTCATGGTGAGTTTCGAGACATTGACGGGGCTGCCATCCTCCATCAGCCAGGTCCGCTCCTGCGCCCATTTGGTATCACCCGGCCATACCGGCAAACCGGGGCGCAGCCGCTGAGAAATATCCCAGATGCGGCGTTTGTCGTCGGTAATCGCGCTCACGCCATGTTCCTCATAGTGCTGTCCTGACCGAAAGCAGTTCGGGAAAGAATACCTGCTCCAGCACCTTGGCCAGATAGGGCACGCCCGCGCTGCCGCCGGTGCCGCGTTTGAAGCCGATAATCCGCTCCACCGTCTTCAGATGCCCGAACCGCCAGCGCTGGAAATGGTATTCCAGATCGACCAGCTTTTCGGCAAGTTCGTACAGGTCCCAATGCTGGTCCGGAGTGCGGTAGATTTTTGCCCATGCCGCTTCCAGTGTGGGTTCGTGCTGCCACGGTGCCGACAGGTCGCGCTCCATCGCATGCTGTGCAATGTCGAACCCGCGCCGCGAAAGCAGCCGGGCCGCCTCGTCATACAGGCTGGGCCGGGCCAGTTCCTTGCGCAAACCTTCCGCCACATCGGGCGTAGCTTCGTGCATCGTCACCATATCGGGATTGCGTCCGCCCAACACGAATTCCATCAGGCGATACTGCGCCGACTGGAAGCCGGAGGATTGGCCAAGATGCGGGCGCACGAGCGAGTAATCGTGCGGCGTCATCGTGCTCAACACATCCCAGCTGGCAATCAACTGCCCCTGTGCCCGCGCCACACGCGAAAGCATCTTGAAGGCAGGGCGCAGATCATCTGCCACGATCTGCGCGCGCGCTGCTTCCAGTTCGTGCAGGCACAGCTTCAGCCACAGCTCGCTCGCCTGATGGACGATGACGAACAGCATTTCGTCATGCGCGTCCGACAGCGGATGCTGCGCCGCCAGCAGCCGGTCGAGATCGAGATAGGAAGCGTAGGTTATGTCGGAAGGCATGGTCTGAGCCTATAGGCGCAAATGCGCGTCCAGTGGAACCGGCGCGGCTCAGCCTTCGATAATGCGCGTTTCCGGATGGTGCTTATCGAGATGCTTGCGGATGATACGCAGATTGCGGGTGTTGGACCGGAACACGAGATCCGCCGCGTCGCCCACCAATGGCACCGCGCCAACGGCCGTATCGATCGCGATATTGCCGGCCATACGCCATAATTTCCACTTAGGCATACCCAGATTACGGGCCTCCCACACGATATAGGCACCCATCGCGGCGGTCAGAAGATCGCCGACAACAGGTATCAAACCCACGATGGAATCAAGGCCGATCGGATAATTCGTACCCGGAATGGTCATGCTGCGTTCGAGCAGTTTCTCCATCGCCTCCACCCGCTTGCGCACCGAGACAGGATCGTTGCCCGTTGGAATTTCCAGCCGCATCTGCTGCGCCTGCCGGGCATCGGTTTGCCGGTACGGGGTCAACTTGGGGTCGGTCACGCGCGTCTCCTCGGCGTTCTAGATGGGGCGCAGCGCAAGGGGCGGCAAGGGATGGAAGCTCCAGCGGTTCTCGACGAACCCGTCCACCGTACTGCGCACCAGCGACCAGCGGATTGGTGCGCCCAATGGAATGAAGCCGCCATCCTCCAACAGGACCGTCTCGGCCCGCGCCATGAGATCGTTACTGGCCGCGAGGTCCGGAATGGCAAGACTTTGCTGCACCAGCAGGTCGGCTTCGGGCGAGCACAGCCCGCGGCCCAACGAACAGTGAAACTGGTTGAGAAACCAGCGTGCATCGCCGTAACGCGCCGTCCGGTCGACCAGAACGAGGTCGGGCCGCGAACTTTCGTCAGCCGCAATAAGGTCGATACCGATTTCATCGAGATCGGATGCCAGCTCTCGCAGGAGAATATCAGTTCCGGGTCCGGCGGGCATTTGCAGGGTCAGCCTGGGGCGTCCGCCAGTGCCATCATCGTAGATTGCGACACGGCGCGCGGCCTCAGCCTGCCTTTGCTCCAGCGAAAGGCCGTCCCACCGCTGCGTGACAGAAATGCCGTCCGGATCCAGCCCGTCCGGTACCAGCCTGGTGGAAGCCACCCAGCCGTCGATATTGAACGGTTCGAGCAAGGTCTCGCGGTCGATCGCCATTGCAATCGCCTCACGCCGCGCCGGATCGGACAGCAGCCCGTCGGCGCGTTGCACGCGCAGCCCGAACAGGCCGATTGCCGGATCCAAGCGCACCGTGCCTCGCGCAAGTGGTCCGGTGTCCACCAGCGGCAGGCTGGCAAGGCGTCCGCCAAGCACCAGATCGACGCCGCCTTCGCCGAACGCGTCGATCGCGGAGCGCGCGTCCATTCCCGATATCGCAACCGGGCGGACCAGTTCCCGCCAATCCTCGATTTCGGGCAGACCGCGGCGTTCAGGCGGCAGGAGAACGAGTTCGCGAACCATGTCCGCGCGGGAAGCTTGCTGGTTATTACCTGCCGTAGGGCCTCGTGCAGCAAACATCATCGGCCCAGCGCCGGCCTGTTCGCGCACGAGGCCCAGTTCGGGCTGAGCCAGCAAATGCAGGAAATCGGGCATCGGACTGGTCAGACGTATTTCGACCACCCGCTGCGTCATCGCGCGGATTTCGTCTAACTGGGCAAGATCCAGGCCGAGCGATGTTCCTTGCAACGCGGACATGCTGCGCATCAGCCCTGCCCGCACATCGTCAGCCGTCAGCTTGCGCTCGTCCGGCCATTCGGTGTTTCGCAGACGGAAGAAATAGCTGAGGCCATCGTCGGTCACGATCCAGCTTTCCGCCAGGGCAGGCACTGTCGCGCCCGCTGCGTCGAGCGCTACCAGGCCTTCGCTCGTGGCGGCCCGCACATGTTGGGCCGGTTGGCCGATGCGCAGGCCAGCCTGGAAGGGCGCTTCGGCTGCGCCTACGAAAGCAACATTGAGAGCCGCATCCTCCGCAGCACTATCGCACGATACCAACAGCGCGCCCGCGATCAGGATCAGGATCTGGGGAAAGGTGCGCGGCATGAAATGGGAGTAGGTGGCGAACCTGCGCTCCGCAATGGGACGTGTCGCAATGGTCGTCGAAGAAAATAGCCGACCTGCGGCAATAACGGGTTAAAATTAGAGTTTGCGTATGTTTTTCAATTTATCGGCATCGGATGCCGGATGCGCTATCGGGGTTCGTACGAACCGTGGGGCAACCGTTTCCGAACTGGTCACGGGCGCGCGGACTTCCTTCGCATCGATCTCATTTGCAAAGGCGATCCCGAAGCGGTTGTCCTGCACCCATGCCACACTGCCATCGACCTTGCCGACATTGCGCAGTTCAATTTCCAGCTTGGCCCCGCGAACCACCTGCAAATCGCCTTCGGCCATCATGCCGCCGGACGAAAGGTTGCGAATTTTGACGCGATATGTGTCGTCGGACCCGTCAAAACGCACGTTTGCCATCATAAACAGGCTGTCGCGCGAAAGTGAACGAGTATCGACCGCTGACATGGCTAAACAAGAACCCCAGTTTATCGTTGCATCACCGCTTGCGGCGACCCCGACCTGTTAGCTGGGCAATCGATAAAATAACCTTAAACGCCGGAATCGTTCGACGGGGGGTACCTCGAAAAACCTGGCAGTCAGACTTCGCGCGAAACCTTCTCACGTCGCTCATGCGCTTCCTGCGCCTCGACCGTCATAGTCGCGACGGGCCTCGCGAGCAGCCGCGCCAAGCCGATCGGATCGCCGGTTTTTTCGCAATATCCATAGTCGCCATCGTCGATCCGGCGGAGTGCGGCGTCGATCTTGGAAATCAGCTTGCGCTGGCGATCACGGGTGCGCAGTTCGATACCCCAATCCGTTTCGCTGGAAGCGCGGTCGTTGGCATCGGCCTCACGGATCGGTCCGTTCTGCAAGGATTGGAGGGTCGCATTGGCGGCATCATGGATCGAAGCCTTCCATTCTATGAGCAGGCGGCGAAAATAATCGCGCTGCGCATCCGACATGTATGTTTCCGAAATTGTCGGAACATAGTCGCTTTCATCGCCCTGCCCGGCGGCCACAGACCGGCGCGCATGTTCGAGAATATCGATCTCGTCCGAGGTGTCCGGTGGCATCTTGTCTGGCATCTGACCCGTTTCTTCCCAATTGCTTAAGTCGACAGGATGGAGTGCTGATAGCGGTCTTCCGCTTATCCGGCAGCCAATTGGCGGGCCTATACGTTTGCGGTCAGCCAGCCGCAAGAGTTACGTTTGCCAAGAACAACATAAGCCATTTGCACGATCCAATCGGACGGCCTTGTTAACTATTTATTGACCATAAACGTTTTGAACGGACTCCAGAGCAGACGGCAGGTTGGCCGCTGACCAAGGGGGGACCTGAACGATGCAAATGACAGCTATCAAGGATACTGCACGAATTCCGGCCAGTATCGAACGTGACGATTTGGCCGTAGCCAATTGCCTCGCTGCGGCGATCGAGGGCGATATTGGCGCGTATTATGATCTGGGAGTAGCGTATTCGACAGGTAGCCACGGCATAATCTGCGACCTTGTCGAAGCCCATAAGTGGTTCAATCTGGCCGCCGCCAAGGGGCATGAAGAAGCTGCCTGGTGCCGTGCCGATGTGTCGGACGAGATGACCGCCCGCGAAATTGCCGAAGCCCAGCGTCAGGCCCGCGAATGGCTCAGCTCAACCGGTCGCGACGCTGCCTGAACGAGTTGACCGAATTTACCTATCGCCAAGCTTGAAAGGCGTGCGTCCGGCCAGCAATTCCCGGTCGGCGGCAACACCGCGCCGTTCCGCATCGAGGAAATCCGCCACTGCCTGGCGAAAGCCCGGATCGACGAGATAGTGGGCTGAGACTGTTTCTACAGGTTCGTAACCGCGCGCCATTTTGTGCCCGCCTTGTGCGCCCGCTTCCACCCGGCCCAGCCCGCGCGCGATGGCAGCGTCAATCGCCTGGTAATAGCAAAGCTCGAAATGCAGGAAGGGCTTGTTCCGGATGCAGCCCCAATACCGGCCATACAGCGCCGATCCACCAATCACGTTCAGCGCGCCGGCAATAGCCTCCCCATCCTCGAACGCCATGATCAGCAACAGCCGATCCCCCAGCCGTTCACCCATCAGATCGAAGGCGGCGCGCGTAAGATAGGGCGTACCCCATTTGCGCATTCCGGTATCCTGGTAGAACAGCCAGAACGCATCCCAATGTTTCGGCTGAATGGCGTCACCCACCAGATGGCGGATGGTTATTCCATCCTGCGCCGCGGCGCGTTCCTTGCGCAAATCCTTACGTTTGCGCGATGTCAGGACGGCCAGAAATTCGTCAAAACTGGCGTAACCGCGATTGGTCCAGTGAAACTGAATGTCGCTCCGCAGCAGCCAGCCATTATCTGCAAACAAAGCTTGTTGGGCAGGTTCGATGAAAGTGGCGTGAGCGCTGGAGAACCCGTTCTGGACGCACAACGCTTCAGCTGCGCGCAACAGCGCGGCGGCATGGCTTTCGTCTTCCACAAGCAGACGCGGCCCAGTCGCGGGCGTAAACGGAACCGCGATCTGGAGCTTGGGGTAGTAGTTGCCACCGGCCCGTTCGAATGCATCGGCCCATGCGTGGTCGAACACGTATTCGCCCTGGCTGTGACCCTTGGCATAGGCTGGCATCGCACCGACCAGATGACCCGCGGCATCTTCCACCGTAATTGGCAGCGATTGCCACCCGGTGCCCGATCCGACACTGCCGGAATCTTCGAGCGCGGTCAGGAATGCGTGCCCGACGAAAGGATTGTCGGTGCCGGCCAGCCGGTCCCATTCGGCTGGCGGGATGGCGCCCACACCATCCCTGATCCGTGCCGTCAGCGCCGGTGCCGCATCACTCACGCCAGCCCTTTCATGGCAATCCTGCGCCTTCCGCGATCGGAGCATCGGCATATTGCGCCGCCAGTTGACGGAGTTCCGGCGTATTGACCGTCCATGTCAGTACCGGCAATCCCTGCTCACGCTGCCGCGAAGCGAAACCGCTGGGCAGATCGCGAATATCATAAGCCAGGAAATGCGGACGCGCATGGCGCAGGGCTGCGTGGCGACCGAAAAATCCCCACACACCGCGCCTGCCTTCTTCTGTGACCACCAGCCCCCGAACGACATGCGCGGCGTTGCGCCAGAACCAGTTGGAAATGCGCGGGTCGAAGCTCATGATCGCGACATGCCCGCCATAGGAGGACACCGCCCGCTCAACCGCTGCGCAAATCGGCACGAAGGGTCGGTCACGACGCGACTTAATTTCGACCAGTAGCGGCACGGCGCCATCGATCTGGTCAAGCAATTCGGGCAGCGACTGAATCCGGTCGGTGCTTTCCTTGAGCGTAAATGCCCGCAGTTCCGCCGCATTACGCGCGCGCACCGATCCGGCGCGGCCGGTCAGTCGTTCCAGCTGCCAATCGTGAAAGACCATGGCCTCACCATCCTGGCTGATCTGCACATCGCATTCGATGCCCAGCCCGCGCGCAATCGCAGCTGCGAACGCACTGCGGCTATTTTCGATCGGCAAGCCTTCTGCGCCGCCACCATGAAGCCCGCGATGGGCATAGGTCCCCTCCCCCAGCCATGTGATGTCCATCATTGCAGTTGCCGGTGTAGTGGCCGGTGTAGTGGGAACAGAAATATCAGTCGGCAGCGATGGCAATGATTGCATCCACTTCCACTGCAGCACCCAATGGCAAAGCAGGCACCCCGACAGCAGCGCGGGCATGGCGGCCGATTTCGCCAAACACGTCGAACATCAGTTCCGATGCGCCGTTTGCCACCTTGGGCTGATCGGTAAAGTCTGCTGTCGAATTTACGAATGCGCCCAATTTCACGATCCGTTCGACCCGGTCGAGCGGAATTAGCGCGCTGGTCAACTGAGCAAGGATCATCAGCCCGCAGGCGCGCGCCGCGGCAGTCCCGTCATCCAGCGACACATCCTCGCCCAGCCGCCCGGTGACCAGCTTGCCATCGATGAAAGGTAGCTGGCCGCTGACATGGGCGAAACCGCCGCTTACTACTACCGGGACATAGCTTGCCACAGGCGCGGCGGCGTCGGGCAGAGTAATGCCCAGTTCCTTCAAACGTGCAGTAATCGTCATATCGCGTCCTCCTCGATCCGGTCCATGATCCATGGGAGCGCCTTGTCCCAACTGTCGATCCGGGCATGGGCGTGACCCGTTGCATGCCCGCAGGTGATGTGCCCCGCAATCGACGGTTCGCCGCATAGATGCAGGCGCGTAACGTGCGGTACCGTTTCCTTGGCGGATGCGTGATGCTGCGCCAGATCATCGATAAATATCGCCATGCTCGGCTGGTATTCTTTCAGGATGGCGGCAATCGCCGGCCCCTTGGGACCCTGATTGGTGAACACCTTTATATCCAGGCCAAGAGCGCGCAATTGCGCCGCACGGTCGTCGCGCCTCTTGTCCACCAGATTGGTCAGAATGACGACATCGGCCTTTTCCGCAATGGCGTGCATCGCCTCGATCGCACCCGGAATGGCGTCTTGCCGCCCCATCTCGGTATCGAAAAACGCGCCTAGCAGCCGCCAGATGTCTTTTTCCGGCACTTGTTCACCGCTCGCAGTCCAGCGCATGGCCGTGGCGAAATTATTTCCTTCCAGCTCGAAACTGACTTCCTGCGTTTCGCCCAGCCAGTTCTTGAAATGGCTGACCATGTGCAACAGCACCTCGTCACAGTCGGAAATGACCAATGGTCGCGGATTCGGGATCGGGGTCTGGGCGTTCATGCAGAAAGCTTTCTGTGGACGGCAATAAGGGTTTCCGGGGTAACGTCCAGCGCATCGGCTGCCTTCACCAGATCGGGTTCGTGATTCGCCAGGAACTCCATCACGGCCGCTAAAACCGCTGGATCGGTCAAGCCATCGCGCAGGATTTCAGGTGTGAGACCGGTCAACGACAACAGTCGCTCCGCCCGATCCTGATCGGTCAGCAGCCAGCCCAGCGCCGCCAGTGCCAGCGCGTCGGCATCCTTTGGTGAATGATGGGGTTTGGATGAAAGAGGAATTGGCGCTATCCTGCTGGTTGGGCGCGCGCGATGCGCACGCCGGGGGCACATTGGGGGGAATTGATCACGTGGCAAAGCGCATCCTTGTTGTCGAGGATAACGACCTTAATCGAAAATTGTTCTGCGATGTATTGCGGGCAGGTGGGCATGAGGTGGAGCCGGTAGCCGATGGCGAGCTGGTCATGAACGCCGCGCGTGCATTCGCGCCTGATCTGGTAATCATGGACATCCAGCTTGGCAGTGTCTCGGGAATCGACCTGATTGCCGCCATCGCCGCCGATACGGCCCTGCAGGGCACACCCGTGCTGGCGGTGACAGCCTATGCCGGCAAGGGAGACGAGGCGAAAATTCGCGATGCCGGCGCACGCGATTACCTTTCCAAGCCGGTCTCAATCGGGCCGTTCACGCAGGCGGTAAACCGGTTGCTCGAAATGGCCCCTGCTTGACGCCCTGCTCGACCCCCCGCTTGACGCCCGGCTTGACAAGGCGGGTGCCGAACCGCTTTCCCACCCGTTCATGTCCGGACGCTATAGCGTCCGCACCCTTTATGCAGGAGCCGTAAGGCCAATGGACCGTTCCCTCGTCGACATCAAAATTCGTGAGTTGATTGCCCCCTTCAACAAGAAGGACGTAATCGTGAAGGACGAGACGACCTTTGCTGGCGACCTCGAATTCGACAGCCTGACCGTGATGGACTTCGTCGCCGCGATCGAAGACGAATTCGACATCATCATCAGCATGAACCAGCAGGCGGAAATCGAAAATTTCGGCCAGCTGGTCGATGCTGTCGCCAAGATGCAGGCCGCAGCATGAGCGAAGGTATCATGCAGGCCGACAAGCCGGACACAGTCGTTGGCGGCGAGACCGACCTGTTCAGCAAGTTCGATGACCTGATCGCGATGCGGCAGGGTCTGCTCGATGGCGGGATAACCGATCCGTTCAGCCTGGTGATGGAAAAGGTTCTCAGCCCTACTCGCGCCATCTGCAACGGGCGCGACACGATCCTGCTCGGCACTTATAATTATATGGGCATGACGTTCGATCCGGATGTGGTCGATGCGGGCAAGCAGGCGCTGGCGGATTTCGGCACCGGCACCACCGGCAGCCGTGTGCTCAACGGTACTTATCAGGGCCACAAGGAATGCGAAGACGCGCTCAAGGAATTTTACGGAATGGACCACGCGATGGTCTTTTCCACCGGGTACCAGGCCAATCTGGGGATCATCAGCACGCTTGCGGGCAAAGGTGATTATATTGTCCTCGATATCGATAGCCACGCCAGTATCTGGGATGGTTGCAAGCTGGGCGACGCCGAAATCGTACCGTTCAAGCACAACGATATCGAAGCGATGGAGAAACGCCTCAAGCGCATTCCCGAAGGTGCCGGCAAGCTGGTTATCCTGGAAGGTGTCTATTCCATGCTGGGCGACGTCGCCCCGCTGAAGGAAATGGTGCGCATCGCCAAAGAAAACGGCGCGATGGTGCTGGTGGACGAGGCGCATTCCATGGGCTTCATCGGCGACAACGGACGCGGCGTGGTCGAGGATGCGGGCGTCGAGGACGATGTAGACTTCATCATCGGCACGTTCTCGAAATCCGTCGGTACGGTGGGCGGCTTCTGCGTGTCCAACCATCCGAAATTCGAAATCATGCGGCTGGTCTGTCGGCCGTATGTCTTCACAGCCAGCCTGCCGCCATCGGTTGTCGCCACGGCGGAAGCCAGCATTCGCAAACTGATGCATGGCAGCGAAAAACGCGCGCATCTGTGGGAAAATTCCAAGCGGTTGCACGCCGGGCTGAAAGCGTTGGGGTTCCAATTGGGCACCGATACCCCGCAAAGCGCCATCGTGGCAGTCATCATGCCCGACCTCACGCAAGGCGCGACCATGTGGGAGGCGCTCTTGCATGAAGGGCTCTACGTGAACCTCGCACGCCCACCCGCGACCCCGGCCAACATGACCTTGCTACGCTGCTCGTTATGTGCGGAACATAGCGAAGAGGAAGTCGAAACCATCCTCGGCATGTTCGAACGTGCGGGCAAGATGGTGGGAATTATCTGATCGAATTGCCGCTACGGCATCCTGGTGCAGATCTTTCGGAACATTATCTAAGTGGCCTTCATTGATTATGCATTCGGCCCCGTATTGGGGCGAACCTGCATAACGGAGGCTTGGATGGCTGAAATTCCTGTAGAAAAGAAATCGAGCATGGCGTGGCTATGGTGGCTGTTGCTGCTGCTCGGCATAGCTGCACTGCTGTGGTGGTTGCTTGCAGCCGCAGATAACGACGCTGATGTCGCGACCGTCGATCCGGCCATGGACGAAACGGCAATTACGGAGCCGCTCGATCCGGCTGCCACGGCAGCAACTGCCGGGATGGCTACTTATGCGATCGGCGACAATGTCGATCTGGATGGCGTACGCGTCATCGAAGCGACCGGCGATATGGCCTTTACCATCGATGTGGACGGCGAGCCAATGCTGGTCCTGTTCGATCAACAGCGCACCGCCAACACGGCTACGGAAGGCCGTTTCGACATCAACGCCGGATCGATTGTGGATATCGAGGGCACCGTACGAAGCGCTTCCGATGCGCTACCAACGGGCGTCACCGCCGATATCCCCGCCGGGACCGAAAAATACATCTATGCGACCGAGCTGATGACGGCCGCGGCCCAGGAATAAGGTAAGAACCATGAAACACGATCAACGTTTCGAAACCCTCGAAGCTGCCGGCGACTGGAAAGTCGAACACGGCGAGCAGGATATTCGCGGACGGCCTTTGGTGTCCCCCAACGGCCATACCTATGGCACGATCGACGAGTTGTTGATCGACAAGGATGAAAAGCGCGTTATCGCAATCAGGCTGGACGACGGCCGCCTGGCATCTGTCGAGCCACTTGAAATCCATGACGACAAGGTCGTTTATGGCGAAGCGGCGGAAACATATGCTGCTCGCCATAATGTTACAGGCGAAGTCAGCGAGACGTACTACGTCCGCTATCCCAGGTCGCGGACTAGCTGACGGCCCTTCCAATCGCGCTTCGGCGCTGGACTACGACTTTGTGCGGCCTGCCTACTGTTTCGGTAAGGCAGGCCGCGCAAGTTTCGGTTTATAGAAAATATCACCACAAGAACGTTGCTTTCAGCGTCAGATCCTGTGTGTGAAGGAGAATAAATATGAAGACGACCAACACAGGCAGCGCGAAATATGATGGCCTTGGCAAGGCTGGCAAGGGCCATGTTTCGACGGGATCGGGCGCGCTCGATAACCAGCCATACGGGTTTAATACGCGGTTCGAAGATGCGGCAGGCACCAATCCCGAAGAACTGATCGCGGCCGCTCATGCCAGCTGCTTCACCATGGCTTTAAGCTTTCAGCTGGGCGATGCCGGGTATGACAAGGGCACTCTCGAAACTTCGTGCGAAGTCACGTTGGAGAAGGATGGCGACGGGTTCACTGTGACCCGGTCCGCCCTGACCCTGAACGGCGACGTGCAAGAGGTCGACCGCGCGAAGTTCGAGGAACTGGCAAACAAGGCGAAAGAGAATTGCCCGATTTCCAAATTGCTCGACACATCGATTACGCTCGATATCCGTTAAGCCCCGGTATTCGATGGGCAGGGCACTTTCGATCCAGAGTAGAACCGGGACACGGCCGGGCGGGCGCGATCCCGCCCGGTCTTTTTTCAGAGCGTATCGATCGTCGCCGCTTCGCAGCCCGTCAGGGGTTCGCCGTTTGCGCTGTCATCGCCGCCCAGTTGCGTAACAGCCAGAATGCCGCCGACGATCAGAACCGCGAACACTGTTGTCAGCAACCCGAGATACTTATCGATCACGCGTTTGATCGGCGCACCGAAAACGCGGAACAGAACACCGACCGTCATGAAGATCATCGCACGCCCCACGATGCTGGCGACAATGAACGTGACAAGGTTCATCTCGATGAAGCCGGCCGTAATCGTGAGCAATTTGTAGGGCACCGGCGTCATCGCAGCAAAGATCACCGCTTCAGCCCCGAACTCCCGCAAGGTGCACGCCGCCACGGGAAACGCATCGGTCAGACCGAGCCCGGCAATAAGCTGCTGCCCGATAGAGGCATAAAGCCCCCAGCCAATGGCATAGCCGACCAGCGCGCCAAGGACCGAAGACACAGTCGCAATCAACGCAAACCGGATCGCCTTGCCCGGTTCGGCAAGGCACATCAGGCCGAGCAGCGGATGCGGGGGGATCGGGAATACACTCGATTCGAGGAAGCAGAAAAACGCCAGCCACCATTCGGCGTGCGGATGCGCTGCCTTGTCCAGAACCCAATTGTACAGACTACGCAGCATGGCGTTGCTCCCGACGCCGCGACCATGCGGGCTTTGCGAGCCGTTTAGGCAATCGCACGCGCGTACGCAAACATCCTATTATAACCTATTTGGCACTTTTGTATTGACATCGTCACACTGTTTGGTTAGAGAAACGGAACATCGCGATAGACCGAGTCGGACGGGACGCCTCCCGGACCAGACCGTATCGCCTCAAGCTTCAGGATTGCACGACCATGACCACGGCGAAGTTCTCTTCGCCGGGCACTGCCGATGGTGCATCGGACAGGCCCGGCACGACACCCATCAAGGCTACACTAACTCCAGCTTTCGAAATCAAATCTACAGCCGACGATTGGCGGGACGACTTCCTTGCCGCGCTGGCCGAGACGTCGAACGTAAAAGGCGCCGCGCGCAAAGCCGGCGTCAACACTGCCAAGGTTTACAAGGCCCGGCGCAACGAGCCGGAATTTGCCCGCGAATGGCAGGACGCGCTCGCCGAAGGATATGATAATTTGGAAATGGACCTGCTGCACCGGCTCCGCGAAGGCGAGTTGGAAGGCGGTAAGACCAAGGCTCGGCGCAAGTTCGACAACGCCATATCCTTCCGCCTGCTGACCGCCCACCGCGACGCAGTCGGCAGGCAAAAAGCTATTCGCAGCAATGAGGATGAAGACGCTATCCTCGATTCGATCGACCGCAAACTGGAAGCCATGCGCCAGCGCGACAAAGCGGTGCAGGATATGCTGAAGGACAATGGAGATACCTATTATGTCGGCGGCGGAGCGGCTGAGAATTGACCCACCGCGCCGGGTTGCTCCGCTACCTGCTAAGCCTCGAACCTACCGAAACCATGGTGCGCCTGGGCAACTTCAGCCGTCCCGAAAAGGAGGAATTCCGCCAACATTGGCGGCTTTGGGCGCGCAAGGAGCAACTGCCGCCACCGGGCGACTGGCGCATCTGGATGATTTGCGCCGGACGCGGTTTTGGCAAAACCCGTGCGGGCGCAGAATGGGTGCGCGCAGTGGCCAAGCGCGATCCCGACGCCCGCGTCGCATTGGTAGGCTCGTCCATTTCTGAAGTGCGCGCGGTCATGGTGGAGGGAGAAAGCGGTTTGCTCGCGATCTCCCCACCGGATCGTGCGCCGCAGTTCGAACCTTCGCTGAAACGGCTGACCTGGCCCAACGGTGCGCAGGCGTTTCTCTATTCCGCAGCCGAGCCCGAAGGATTGCGCGGCCCGCAACATAGCGCCGCGTGGTGCGACGAAATCGGCAAATGGGAAAACGCATCGCAGCGCGCCATCAGCGCCTGGGATAATCTCCTGATGGGTATGCGCCTCGGTGAAGATCCGCGCATCCTCGCCACGACTACACCGCGCGCCGTGCCACTGGTCCGCCGTCTGCTCGCCGAGGCGGATGCGGGCGATGTGATCGTCTCGCGCGGATCCACATACGATAATGCTACCAATCTGCCCGAACGGTTCGTGCGGCAAATGAAGCGAAGTTTCGGCAAGACGGCGCTCGGTCGGCAGGAGCTGGACGGCGAAATTCTGGCCGATGTGGAAGGTGCGCTGTGGACCCGCGCCCTGCTGGAACGGTGCCGCGAAACCGCCCTGCCGGAAGCATCATCGCGGATCGTGATCGGCGTCGATCCACCGGCGTCGGCAAAGGGAGACGCCTGCGGTATCATCGTCACAGGGATCGGAGACAGCGGCGTCGCCACCGTGCTCGCCGATGCTTCCGTACAAAAGGCCAGTCCCGAAAAATGGGCTCGTGCGGTCGCTAGGGCAGCAAAGGCCTGGAACGTCGATCGCGTCATTGCCGAAGCAAATCAGGGCGGCGCGATGGTGGAAAGCGTGTTGCGCGCCGCCGATATCGCCCTGCCTGTAAAACTGGTCCATGCCAGCCGCGGCAAGGTGGCGCGGGCTGAACCCGTGGCGGCATTGTATGAAGCCGGGCGGGTGCGCCATTCGGCCATGTTCGCCAAACTGGAAGACGAACTGTGCGGCCTGATGGCAGGCGGCACTTACGAAGGACCTGGCCGCAGCCCCGACAGAGCAGACGCGCTGGTCTGGGCGCTGACCGAACTGATGCTGGGCAGCCGCAGCCAGCCACGCGTGCAGACAATCTGAAAACCGCAAGACAATTCGCCGGTGCACCCCTTCGCAGGGGCATTGGCGGACAAAGGAATTGCCATGTCATTTTTCGAAAATCTCGCTTCCGCCTTCAAGGGCGGGAGCGACGCCCGCGTGCCGATTGCGCGTGGGTTCGTATCCCCCTGGGCGGTCGCCTTCGACGGCGGTACGTCCGTTGCGGGCGGCGCAGGCGCTGCAAGCTCCTACGAGTATTCGCGCAGCGTGCGCCGCGCCTTTATCGAAAACCCGGTTGCCCAGCGCGCCGTTCGCGTGGTTGCCGAGGGAGTTGGCGGGGCGCCGCTTGCGTCGCTCTCGCCGCCCACTTCGCAGGTCGGCGACAGCGCAGCGCTGCAACGGCTCGTCAACGCCACCAGCGCAGGGCAATCGCTGCTCGAGACGCTGGCCGCGCATCTGCTGCTGCATGGCAATGGCTATGTGCAGATCCTGAAGGATGGCGCGGGCCGGCCGCTTGAACTGTTCGCGCTGCGCCCCGAACGGGTTTCGGTGGTGCCGGGCGATGATGGCTGGCCGCGTGCCTATGCCTACCGACTGGCTGAAAAGACGCTGACCATCCCAGTGGAAGACGAGGGTGGCTGGCCCAACATCATTCATCTGAAAAGCTTCCACCCGGCAGACGATCATTATGGGGCCGGCGGTTTGGCAGCTGCCGAACAGGCTGTTGCGATCCACAATGCGGCCAGCGTTTGGAACCGGGCGTTGCTTGAAAACGCAGCCCGCCCTTCGGGTGCATTGGTTTACGACCATCCCGACAGCGCCGGACTGACGACCCAGCAATTCGACCGGCTGAAGGACGAGTTGACGTCCGCTTATTCCGGACACGCCAATGCCGGACGTCCGATGCTGCTGGAAGGCGGCCTGAAATGGCAGGGCATGTCGATGAGCCCGGCGGACATGGACTTCGCGACGCTGAAAGCTGCTGCTGCTCGCGATATCGCACTGGCTTTCGGTGTGCCGCCGATGCTGCTCGGCCTGCCGGGCGACAACACTTATGCCAATTACCGCGAGGCCAATCGCGCGCTGTGGCGACTGACGCTGCTGCCTCTGGCAGGCAAGATCCTGTCCGGCCTGTCCGAGGGGCTGGAGCCGTGGTTCACAGGCGCAAAGCTCGCAATCGACCTTGATAAAGTACCGGCCCTTGCGGACGACCGCGAGAAGCTCTGGTCGCAGGTCAGTGCCGCCAATTTCCTTACCGATACCGAAAAACGCGAGCTGCTCGGACTCGAACCCGCGCAGGGTAAGGGAGAAACGCCATGAACCGCGAAGACATGCTCGCGCGCTTGCTATCGCAGGCAGCCGGGGCTGGCGCGGAACTGATCACGCTGCGGGCTATCGTGGAAGAATCGAGCGAGCTTGGTGCGAACCGCGTGCTCGGCCGCCTCGGCCTCGCCGATCCGCAGGCGCAGGACGATCTCGACGAGCTGCGCGAATTGCTGGGTGCCTGGCGAAACGCGAAAGCCAGCGCCTGGAAAGCCGCCGTGGAATGGATCGTGCGCGGACTATGCGCGCTGTTGCTGATCGGCATTGCGGTCAGGCTGGGCGTGCCGGGGCTGCTGCGATGAAGATTGCAGGATATGCCGCCCTGTTCGGTGTGCCCGACGGCGCGCGTGATACCATCCACATCGGTGCTTTCCGCCGTAGCCTGGGCGAACGGATCGATCCCCTTCCCCTGTTTTGGCAACATCATCCCGAACAGCGCATCGGCTGGGTCGAACATGCCAGCGAGGACGCGCGCGGTCTCAGGATCGTCGCCAATATCGACAACCCCGACAGTCGCGCGGCCCTTCTCCTGCGCCAACGCGCGATCGATGGATTGAGCTTCGGCTACCGGGCGCGTGCCTTCCGACGCGATGAACGCGGGCGCGCGCTCGACGAGGTCGAGATTTTCGAAGTCAGCCTAGTGACTCACCCGCTCCAGCATGAGGCGCGGGTGCATTTCATCGAACCGGAATGACGACCGATTTTACCCCCACGACCAACTCACGAATACCCTCAATGAAAGGTGACTACCCTATGGATATTTCCATCCCCAACCAGACCCTGACCGGCGCCGCCATCCCGGCAAACCCGCTCCGCACAGGCGACACCGCGGAGCAGAGCTTCGACATCGTCGCGCGCCAGGACAAGGTCGAGGCTCGCGTCGATACGCTGCGCACCGATGTGGACGAAGTAAAGGCACGCATGGACAAGATGGGCCGTGCCGCCACCCGCCCCGCCATTTCCGGGGCCAGCGACAGCGGCGCCGAAGTAAAAGGCTTCGTCGACGGGTATCTACGCCGCGGCTCAACCGCCGAAATCAAGTCCATCAGCGGCCAGGTTCCATCGGATGGCGGTTATGCCGTACCGCGCACCATCGATGCCATGATCGCCCGCGAATTGCAGGAAATCAGCCCGATCCGCTCCCTGGCGCAAGTCGTCCAGACCGGTACTGCTGGTTACCGCAAGCTGGTCGCTACCGGCGGTACTGCATCGGGCTGGGTTTCCGAAACGGCGGGTCGCCCGGAAACGGACGCTCCCAATTTTGCCGAAATCGCCCCGCCGACAGGCGAACTGTATGCCAATCCCGCTGCCAGTCAGGCTATGCTGGACGATGCCGGGTTCGACCTGGAAAGCTGGCTCGCCAGTGAAATTGCCATGGAGTTCGCCCGGGCCGAAGGCGCGGCCTTCGTCAATGGGACCGGCATCAACATGCCCGAAGGGTTCCTGCAGGCGCCTGTCGGCACGGCCGGCGACGATGTGCGTACATTCGGCACGCTGCAATATGTCGGTACCGGCGACGATGCGGGCCTCGGTATCGATCCCGACGACCGCCTGATCGATCTCATCCATACGATGAAGTCGGGCCACCGTCAGGGCGCCAGCTTCGTGATGAATTCCACCACGCTGGCCGAAGTGCGCAAGCTGAAAACCGCCGATGGCGCATTCCTGTGGCAGCCGGGCATGGTCGACGGCCAGCCCGACCGCCTGCTGGGCTATCCAGTGGTGGAAGCGGAGGACATGCCCGACATTGCAAACGGCGCCTATCCGATCGCATTCGGCAATTTCCGTCATGGCTATCTGATCGCCGAACGCAGTGCCACACAGGTGCTGCGCGATCCGTACACCAACAAGCCGTTCGTGCACTTCTACGCCACCAAACGTGTCGGCGGGCAGGTGCTGGACAGCGCCGCGATCAAGCTCCTGAAAATCGAGTTGTGACCGCTCCGGTGGCCTGAGCGCCACCGGACCATTGCGACTTCGAACCCTTTCCGCGCCGCCGGGGGCCCCCTTACCCGGCGGCGCGGATACCAGACATCATCATCAGGAGACCGCCCATGAAGCGGGCTATCATCGTGCCTGCAGACCTTGCAGGGGCGGCACTCATCGAGCTGAAACAATGGCTCGCCATTACGGTCGTTACGCATGACGCGGCGCTGGTTTCGGTGCTGCGCGCCAGTATCGACATGTGCGAAGCCTATACCGGGATCATGCCGTTGCAGGTGACGGCCGAGGAAACCGTGGCCGCGACCGCGCAATGGCAATCGCTAGCCGCGCGGCCAGTGCAAGCGATTACCGGCGTCGAAGTTCTGCCAACCGAAGGCGCGCGCTTCGCTCTTGCCAGCGACGCCTACGATATCGAGCTGGACGCGGACGGTACCGGCCGCATCCGTGTCATCCGGCAAGGTGCGGCAGGACGCGTCGTAGTCCGGTACGTAACCGGGCTGGCCCCGGTTTGGGAGGCGTTGCCCGATGCCTTGCGGAGCGGTGTCATTCGTCTTGCAGTACATTCCTGGCGTGAGCGGGAAGATGGTCCGGCCGGCATCCCTCCCGCCGCTGTCGCTGCATTGTGGCATCCCTGGCGCCGGATGCGGCTGGCATGATTTCCGCCATCCCGCGCACGGCATTCGAAACCCTCGCTCAAATTCTTGCTGCCCGTGTTGCCCGCCGCGCCAAAGCAAGCGCCGAGTTGGCAATGGCTTCACGGCGAGGTGACGCAAGGCGGTGGCGCAAGGCGCAATTGCTCTGGCCTGACTTTACAGGAGATTTGCCATGATCGAAGCTCGGCTTCGCGCGGCTCTCATCCAATGGCTCGCCGGTGATCCGACCGTAGATGACGAGCTCAACGCGATCGAAGAGGAAGCGCCGGTTACCGCCACCGCGCCATGGCTGGGCATCGCCGCAAGCGCATCCACCGACTGGAGCACGAAAACGCATAGCGGACGCGAAATCCGTATTGCGCTCGAACTGACGACGCGCGGCGACCGGACTGCGGGCGATGCCGCGCTGTTGACGTCCATTTCGCAGCGCATCGAAAACTTGCCTGCGGCACAGCCAGACTTCGCCGTAGCCGGCATTCAGTTCCTGCGCGCGCGCACCGAACGCCGCGCAAGGAACATGCGATCGACCCTGCTGGAATACCGCTTCCGCACGCTTTCGCATCCTGCTGCCTGATCCGATCCACCGACCCCATTATTATACGGAGTATCCGCCCATGACCGCCCAAAAAGGTTCTGCCTTCCTGCTCAAAATCGGCGACGGCGCACAGCCGCCTGCTTACGAAACCGTCGCCGGCCTCCGCACCACGCAAATGTCCGTCAATGGCGACATCGTAGTTGTGACCCACAAGGAATCGCAAGGTTGGCGCGACCTGTTGTCGGGCGCGGGAACGCGCTCGGTTTCGGTATCTGCCAGCGGCATTTTCCTTGGCAGCACCGCCGAAGCATCGGTGCGCGGACACGCGCTGGCCGGTACTATTGCCGAATACGAATTGTCGTTCGAGGATGGCGAGCGCTTGCGCGGCCGGTTCCTCGTTCAGCGGCTCGATTACGCGGGCGATTTCAATGGTGAACGCAATTACACACTGCAGCTGGAAAGCTCCGGCGCGGTGCTGCCTGCATGACCGTCCTGCCCCAACCGGTCGCAAATGTCTTACGCGGTGAAGCGATCCTGATGGTCACTGGCCGGCCGCGACTGCTGCGACCGAGTTTTACCGCGCTGGTCGCAGCGGAGGAGGAGCTGGGTCCGCTTTTCGCACTCGTCGAGCGGGCTGGCGAAGGCAAGCTCCGCCTAACTGAAATGGCCGCTTTATTCTGGCACTGTCTGGCCGAGCAGGAAGGCCTGACCCGCGAACTTGTCGGTGAGGCGGTATTGGAAGCGGGCCTGGCAGGAAGCGCGAAGCCGCTACGCCTGCTGCTGGGCCAGATTCTGCAAGGCGCCGGGTGACCACCGAAACAGCGCCGGCGGACTCTGCCGAATACAGCGACCGCTTCGCGCCCGGCACTCTGCGGCTGGCTGGTCTGGCCGCCCGGGCGCTCGGCTGGCGCCCAGCAGAATTCTGGCAGGCCACCCCAGCTGAGCTCCTGACCGCAATCGCACCCATGCAAAGCGCGCCGGATTTCATCAGCCGCGCCGATCTCGAGCGGCTGCTGCAACAAGACACAGGATGATTTGAA
This sequence comes from Alteripontixanthobacter maritimus, assembly GCF_003340475.1. NCBI lineage: Bacteria > Pseudomonadati > Pseudomonadota > Alphaproteobacteria > Sphingomonadales > Erythrobacteraceae > Alteripontixanthobacter > Alteripontixanthobacter maritimus. The sequence goes on from NZ_QBKA01000002.1 coordinate 2,229,359, forward strand.
ATGGATGACGGACTGGACGAGCTGGTAATCGATATTCGCGCCAGCACACAGGGTTTCGCGCAAGATATCGCGGCCATGCGCGGCACGTTCGACAGCACGCTGGTGGATGGCTTCCGTGATGCCGGAAACGTGCTTGAACGCGGGCTGATGTCAGCCATCAAGCGCGGTAGCCTCGGCTTCGACGATTTGAAGCGGGTTGCATTCCAGGCGCTGGGTGAAATTGCCGAACAAATGGCGCGATCCCTGAGCGGCGCTGGCTCGGCGGGCGCAGGGGCTGCCGGCGGCGGCCTGCTTGGCGGTCTCGGCACTCTGGTTACCGGAGCGTTCGGCTCGTTGCTGGGATTGCCCGGACGCGCGACCGGCGGACCGGTATCGCCAGGTCGCGGCTATCTGGTGGGTGAGCGAGGACCGGAAATGTTCGTCCCGACAAGCTCCGGCAGGGTAGAAACGATGGACGGTGGCAATTTAGCTGGGGGCGGGCGCGATGTGCGCGTAGCGATCAACCTGAATGCCCCGCGCGGGACCTCCGCCCCGGCTGCTATGCAGCGATCTTCCCGCCAGATGGCCAGCGCTGTCCGGCGGGCTTTCAACGACTGATACCGCATTGCGCGACGCGCGTGCTGCGCAAGATGTATCCTCTTCTAGCTTATACCGACAAAGGAACCACGCCATGGCTTTCTGGCTGGCCCGCGATCCGCGTGGGCAGACGACCGATTTCATCCAGCGTTTCGATCCCAGGTTCTGGACGGTAAATTTTCCTCGCCCGATGATGGCTTCGGTGGTGACCACCGGGCCGGATGCGCTGAGAGTGGATTGCGAGTTCCATCACGAAGGCGAGCTGGCTGGTTTGATCTGGGAAAGCGAGGATACGCTGGACCACCCGTTGCTGGCGTACGTTACCGACAAGGATTACTCGCGCACGGTTCTGCGCTTCGACTGGCAGTCATCGGGTCTGGTGCCGCTGGACCAGCCGAATGGTCCCACGCTGACCATAGAAGGGCGCGACGAAACCGGGGCTTCACGTAGCTGGTATGTGCGGCTTTGGAATTACGCTGTGGGTTCACCGGTATCGGCAACGGTTACGCTGCCTTTCTCCGAGCTGCAAAGCGGCTACACCCTCCCGGGCGAAGCCGTCGTCCCATCCAGCATCGACCGGATGTTCATCAGCCTTGCGCCGCCGGGATATGAGGCAGGAGGTACGGACCGCCTACCTGCACGCACCGACGCTTCGGTCACGCTGTCGAATATTGTTTGCGAGGGGGACCGCCCCATGCTGTCGATCGGCGACGTCATGTTGCCACCGCATGGCGAACAGATAGCGACCGCCTATGACGACGCTCTGAACCAGACACCACAGCGCCTGCTCCGCATTATCCGCGCCTTGGGCTATCGCGGCAGCGTGTTGCATTATGTCGGCATGAGCCATTTCTACCGGCTCGCGCCCGACTACCAAGGTAAGCTACTGGCTGCCATCGACGGCACATTATGCACACCTGCAATATCCTGGCACGCAGCGTTCTTCGCCGAGTGCAAGACCTTGGGCTTCGAGGCGATTGCGTCGCTGTCCTACGAATTGTTCGCCGCGGATTGTCATCACAGCTGGCAGCAGCTTGCTTTCGACGGCGAACAAGCGCGCACCGGCTGGGTTCCGCCTTCGGCCCTGCTGACCCCCGCCCGAACACAGGTGAACGACTGGCTGCAAGCGGTCGCGAAGAATTTCGTGAACTTGATGAAGGCATCAGACCTGCCTGTAAGGTTCCAGATCGGCGAACCGTGGTGGTGGGTTACGCCGAACACGTGCAAGCCCTGCATCTACGATTATTTCGTAAAACAACTGGCTGGCGGCAGCGTGCCTTTGATCACCGACATTCGCGGGCCGAAAACGAGCGAGGAACAGGATTACCTGGATTTCGCAGGGTCGGTTCTTGCCGATTCTACCCTCGCGCTGGCGGATGTTGTCCGCGCCGAAGGTGGGCCGGACACCGAGGTGCTGTTGCTGGCGTTTACGCCGACCGTCCTGGATCCTGCCGTACCGGAACTTCGCCGCGCCAACCTGCCCGAGGCCTGGGCTTACCCGGCCTTCGACCGGCTTCAACTGGAGGATTACGACTGGTTGACAGCCGGGGCCGATGCCTTGCGCCGGACAGCTTATGAAACCGTCGATGCACGGCTTGGCTACCCCCTGGACAAACAAGACTACCTTTCCGGCTTCGTGCTGAAGGAAAGCGACGCCGACGAATACTGGCTGCGCATCGATGCCGGGCTGGACGAAGCCGCATCGCGCGGCATCACGCGGCGCTTCGTATGGGCGCTGCCGCAGATTTCGCGGGACGGTTACACCCGGCTCGCTGCATCACAGGAGGATCAGGTGCAAGCTTTCGACGATGTTCTCTACCCGCTCGCGCTGGGCCGCGATGCCGGCGTCAGCCCGGAATTCTCAACCAGCGTGGTCGTGACCGCTTCAGGCCACGAGCGCCGCAATTCTCTCTGGTCTGATGCGCGGCTGCGCTTCGATGTCGGGCCAGGTATTCGCAGCCAGGACGAACTTGGCACCCTGATCTCATTCTTCCGAGCCCGACGCGGTGCGGCGCGTGGGTTCCGGTTAGCCGATCCGTTCGATTTCAGCTCGAACGGAATGACCGGTTCCCCGACCATGCTGGACCAGCAGATCGGTATCGGAGACGGATTGCGGGCAAGCTACGCGCTCGTAAAACATTATGGCGAAGATGCCGGTACCGAGCCGCAAATCCGGCCTATCACCCGGGCGCGGATTGAAACGGTGGCCATCAGTGTCGACGGCGTCGCCAACACCGATTGGATGCTCGATTCGGGCGGTCTTGTTACTTTCAGCAACGCTCCAGCCGAAGGCGCGATCATCAGAGCGGGATTCTTGTTCGATGTGCCCGTACGCTTCGCCGAAGACCGTATCGACATCACGGGGGCTGCGTTCACCGCCGGTGAAGCCCCCAGCATACCGCTCGTCGAAATCCGTGAGGCGGTATGAGCCGGACCTTCTTCGCTTCAGAACTGGAAGGTGTGGCTACTTTCTGGCGAATCGAGCGACGCGACGGAGTCACGCTCGGCTTTTCCAGGCATGATCGCGATCTGCGGTTCGACGGAGTGCTGCACCGCGCCGCGCCAGGAATGCTACCTTCCGCCATCCGCCGTAGCAGCGATCTTTCGCAGGACAGCGCCGAGATGGAAGGTGCGCTTTCGCACGACACCATTACTCAGCAGGATCTGGCCGACGGCCGGTATGACGGGGCTCAAGTGGCCGTCGGCGCAGTCGATTGGGAAACGCTGGAGAATGCGATCCTGTATCGCGGTGCGATCGGTACCGTGAGCGGGGAGGCGGGCCGATACGCAGCGCAATTGCAATCTGCCAAGGCTGCGCTGGATACGGACCCTGTACCTCGAACCAGCCCGACCTGCCGCGCGCGTTTCTGTGGTCCGGGTTGTACCCTGTCGCCTGCTCGGTTCACGGTGGAAGCGACTGTCACCACTTTCGATGCCGACGCCAGTACGATTACCGCCGCTAGTATTAACAGCTCACTTTATGCTTACGGAACGCTGACATGGTTGGACGGCCCGCAAGTGGGCCTTTCCGTGCGTATTCTGCAGAATGACGAGGACTTGCTGATCCTCGAACGACCTCCTGCAATCAATACTCCAGCCAACGCCCGGGTACGGCTCCGCCAGGGATGCGATCATACCCTCGCGACATGCGCAGACCGGTTCGGCAATGCCATCAACTTCCAGGGCGAACCGTTCCTGCCGGGTAACGACCTGCTGACCCGCACCCCTTTCGCCCAATGAGCCCCAAGCCATGAGTGTCCCAAGCCAGAACAAGGCTTCGCAATTTGCGGCCGCAGCAGAAGCGCTCGTCGGCACGCCGTTTCGCCTGCACGGGCGCGATCCCCGTTTCGGGATCGACTGCGTCGGTCTGATTGCGGCCAGCTTCAACACGGTCGGCCTTCCAGTAGAAGCCCCCCGCAATTACGGCCTTCGCAACCTCAATATCGAGGCGTTGCTACCTTTCGCGAAAGCTGCCGGTCTTCAGCAGTTCATCGGAAGCGAAGCTGCAATTCGTCGCGGCGACATACTGCTGGTTTGCCCCGGCCCCGCCCAACATCATCTGGTTGTCATGCTGGACCAATGGCGGGTCGTACACGCCCATGCCGGTTTGCGCCGTGTGGTGTCCTGCCGAAGACCGCTTGACTGGCCAATTCAAATCCAATGGCGGATGTCCGCCGCATCGGAGTCCTGACAATGGCAACCATGGTCTTTACAACTTTAGGCTCGATCGTCGGAGGTCCCATCGGCGCCCTGATCGGGGGTGCGATCGGACAGCGGATCGACGGAGAAGTGTTCGGTCCCGGCCCCTCGGAAGGGCCAAGGCTGAAAGAACTGGCGATTACCACGTCAAGCTACGGCCAGCCGATCCCGCGCCATTTCGGCCGGATGCGCGTTCCCGGTTCCATCATTTGGTCGACCGACCTGATCGAAAGTCGCGAAAAAAGCGGCAATGGCAAGGGGCGTCCGTCCACTGTTGCCTACAATTACAGCATCTCCTTCGCAGTCGCCATTGCCAGCCGTCCGATCCAGGACATCGGTCGCATCTGGGCTGACGGTAATTTGCTACGCGGCCAGTCCGGTACTCTGAAAACCGGCGGCTCGATACGAATCTATCACGGCCATCGGGATCAACCGGTCGATCCCTTGCTGTCGGCCGCACTTGGCAACGAATGCTCCGCCCATCGCGGCACGGCCTATGTTGTGTTCGAGGATTTGCAGCTGGCCGAATTCGGCAACCGCATCCCTGCCCTTACCTTTGAAATCATCGCGGATAACGCGGCCATCGGCGTGCAGGATTTGATTGGCGATTCAGTGCCGCAAAGCCGGATCGACGGTGCCGGAAGCTTTGCCGGGCTGGAAGGGTATTCACACGAAGGCAGCACCATCGCTGCCAATCTGGCTTCGATCGATCCAGTCTACCCGCTTACGCTTGATGCCGGGGCCGGGATGCTTACGGTCACGACGGGTCAGCCGGACGATCCTGCTATTCCGATCATGCTGAGCGAGCCGGTGCCCGGCGTCGACGAAACGGATTTTGGAACCGCATCAGGGCAGCTTGCAAGCCGCGGCAATATTGCTCGCAGTCGGCCGGCAGCCTTGCGCTATTACGATACCGGGCGCGATTACCAACCCGGGACGCAGCGTGCGGAAGGACAATCGGAACCCGGGCGCGACCGTACGATCAGCTTTCCCGGCGCGCTGTCAGCCGACAGTGCGAGAACGCTGGCCGACGGTGCTGCACAGCGGGCAAGCTGGCGGCGAGAGACGCTTAGCTGGAGGCTGGCCGAATTGCAGCCGGAGCTTCGCCCGGGTTCCAAGGTTACTGCACCGGGCTATTCAGGACAGTGGCGCGTTACAGGATGGGAATGGCGGGATCGCGGTATCGAACTCGAACTGGAGCGTATTGCGCCGCATACCGCTCCCAGTCCCTCCGGTTCGTCAGGCGCGCCCGTGCTACCGCCTGATTTCGGTAGTTGGGAAACTCAGTTGAACCTGCTGGAACTGCCCTGGGATGGCACCGGGTCGAGTAGTGCCCCCAGAATCTATGCTGCCGTCTCTGCCGAGCGCAGCGAGTGGGGCGGGAGCGCGCTATTCGTCGAGCGGGCCGGCGAACTGATCGACCTCGGTGGCAGCGGCAGGGCTCGCAGTATAATGGGTTCCCTAATAGAACCGCTTGGCCCGTCGCCGGCCATTATGCTGGAAGAGGCAGCGGTGCTTACAGTAGAACTGCTGGCCGACGATTTGGGTTTTGCGCCAGCAAGCATCGGCGCCATCGCTGCGGGAGCCAACCGGCTTTTTGTCGGCGGGGAGATCGTGCAGTTCGCATCAGCAATCCAAACAGGATCGCGTCGCTGGCATCTTTCCGGCCTATTGCGGGGCCGGGGCGGAACCGAACCAACTGCCTTGTCTGGTCACGCGGCGGGCACGGCGGTCATTCTCATCGATGACGCTTTGCTACCACTCGACCCTGCCGAAGTGCCTTCAGCAACCGGTACGACAATCGCCGCAATCGGCGCGGGCGACAATGCGCCGGTCACGGCGGCGCTCGGCAATGCCGGACAATCGCTGAGACCACTGGTACCGGTCCACCCGCAAACCTCCGCGACGCCCGACGGAGGGCTGGAGCTATGTTGGACACGGCGGGCGCGCGGCCAGTATCGTTGGCTGGACGAGGTTGAAACGCCGCTTGTCGAGCAGGCAGAGAAGTATCGTGTCGGGATCGGACCGCTCAACTCGCCTACCCTCGAGTGGACTGTTGGTGAGCCGCGCCTGTCCCTAGATCCTGCAACCGTTATCGATATCCGTGACCGCTTTGGCGGAAGCGGGATATGGGTTCGCCAGATCGGAGACTTTGCCCAGTCTCAGCCGCTGCTCCTGCATAACATATCCTGACTCAATCCGCTCTTCCGGAGATAATGTAATGACCACCCCTCTCAGTTTTATTTCAGCCAGCCCGCGCTATTCTTTGCCATTCCTCTTTGTCGGCCAAGCTCAGAAAGAGTTTTTCGTGAACGAGGCGTTGGCACGCATCGATACCTTGCTGCACCCAGCTGTCTCGGGCGAAGCATCAGCGCCGCCGGCCACTCCTGAACCGGGTGAGACCTGGCTCGTGGGCAGTGCCGCAACCTCGGAATGGGCGGGCCATGACGCAGAACTCGCAGCGTGGCAGGCTGGTGAATGGAATTTTGTCGCCCCTTCAGAAGGGACGCGTATATACCGGATCGATGAACGCCGCTTCGTCCAATTCGCGAATGGCTGGCAGTCCTTCGATGCTCCTGCAGCTCCTTCTGGCGGCAATACAATAGACGTGGAAGCACGCGCCGGACTGGAAAACATTGTAAATGTATTGAAAAGCGCGGGAATCCTGGGATAATTTACGGGAACAGAAATACGGTTGCGACGTTTGTCGCTATTCAAGAACGATCGAACTCGGTTTTATACGACGGTAAGGTCGAAACGAGGCATTCTTGCAACAGTTTGACCTAACATGTGACTTGCCTCGCATGTCGGGAAAGTTTAGAAAACTCGCCACTCGGTGGCTTTTTTTCGCTATAAGGGGAATACAGTAATGCGGAAACTCGTGATAGGAATGGCGATGGCCTCGACGGCCCTCGCATCTCCTGCTCTCGCGCGCGACGGTGCTTTTTACGTCGAAGTCGATGGCGGTGTGATGATCGCCGAAGATTCGGAATTCGAAACAAACGGCGACAATAGCGTCGATACTTTCGTTTTCGATTATGAAAACTACGGATATGATTTTGGCGGCATCGTTGGCTACGACTTCGGTCCGGCTCGCCTTGAAGCTGAAGCCAGTTATCGTGAACAGGAAATCGATCAGGTTATCGTTGAAACCGGCCGTATTGCTACGTCCGGCACAACGGTAGGCGGCGCCGGTTCGCTGGTGGCAAATGGTGAAACCAGCGCTCTCAGCTTCATGGTCAATGCACTTGCCGATTTCGGTGACGATGATGGCATCCAGGGTTTCTTCGGTGGCGGTCTTGGTATCGCTCGCATCAACAATGACTTTATTGTCAACACACGGATCGGCGAATCGCTGGACGATTCCGATACGGGTCTTGCATGGCAGCTGCTCGCCGGTGTGCGCGCGCCTCTGACTGACGCAATCGATGTCGGTGTAAAGTATCGTTACTTCAACGGTCCTAATTCGGATTTCATTGACATTGCCGGTCGTGATCTGAACTCGGACTTCACGTCGCACTCCCTACTCGGAACGCTGACGTTCAACTTCGGTGGCGAAGAGCCTGTGCTTCCTGCACCGCCTCCTCCGCCCCCACCGCCACCACCCCCTCCTCCACCGCCACCACCAGCGCCTACTCCGCCGCCAGTGGTGCAGTGTAACCAGGGGCCGTACATCGTCTTCTTCGAGTGGGATCAGTCCGATATCACTCCTGAAGCGGCCAATACGCTCAATCAGGCAGTTTCGGCCTATCGCAATTGCGGTACCGCATCTGTCATGCTCGCCGGTCACGCTGACCGTTCCGGCCCGCAGAGCTACAACATCCCGCTGTCCGAGCGTCGTAACGCATCGGTGCAGTCCTACCTTAGCAGCCGCGGCATTCCGGCCACTCGGATTGCCAGCGAAGGTTTCGGCGAATCGCGTCCACGTGTTCCGACTGCGGACGGTGTGCGCGAATTGCAGAACCGTCGGGTGGAAATCACCTACGGTCCGGGTTCGGGCATGTAAGCTTCGCGAAAGCGAACACTTCGAGAAGGGGCTGGAGAAATCCGGCCCCTTTTTTGATGCCTGCTCGTTATGTGGTCAGACCGGTAGCTTGGAGACCACAATGAATGCTGCAAAGATCATTTTCGCTTCGGGCATGGCGCTAGCCGTGTGTGCCTGCACTACGACAACTAGCCAGTCGGTACAGAACCTCGGTTCAGCAGCTATCCTCGACGCCAACGGTGAGAAGATCGGGTCTGCCCGGCTGCTCGCCATTGGCGATACGGTAAGTATCACAGCGACTGTGTCTGGCCTTGCGCCGGGACTACACGGCTTCCACCTTCATGAGACCAGCCAGTGCCGCGCTCCCGATTTTCAATCGGCTGGCGGACATTTGAACCCATTCGGGGCATCGCACGGACTGGAAAGTCCTGACGGAGCACACCTGGGCGATCTAACGAATCTCGAGGTTTCCGCGGACGGTACTGGCTCCATCGCAAGCGGCCTCGACGGTCCGCGCGCCGATGTTACGACCGCGATATTCGATAGCGACGGAACTTCCGTCGTGATCCATGCAAAAGCCGACGATTATCGCACCGATCCGTCCGGCGCGGCGGGTTCACGAATCGCTTGCGGAGTAATAGCTGCTCCGCAACGCTAGACATTGTCGCGTTTGGATCGACGCCTACTGCTGCTCTCCAGCTGCACGAGCCTTCGCCAGCAAACCGGCTTGCGCGCGCGGTACCAGTTTAATCGCAGCCGCCAGCAGAACAAAGCCGATCGGTGCGATTCCCAATGTGCTCATCACACCCAATCCAAGATCACCGTCGGTCTTGGATGAAATATACCCCGCTAGATATGGCCCTAAGGCCAAACCAACCAAAGTGGTTGCCAGGAAGAATGTAGCTGTAGCGATACCTCGCATTCTGGGAAGGACGAGCGCTTGGCTCGACGCTGCAGCCGCACCTAGAGCCGATGATGTGAACAGCTGAGCTACAAATGCCAAGACGTAGAACAGCACCAGATTATCCGTGGTGAACTGAATAAGCACGATCGGGATCGGCGCTATCAATCCGAACAATACAACGAACAACCGGCCTGCTGCGTAGCGCCTGAATAGTATGTCAGCCACACGCCCCCCGGTAATGACACCCAAGAACCCGGCAACCGCGCTCGGCGCGCCGATCCACCAGCCAAGCGCCGCCTTGTTCACCTCGAACACGCGTTCGGCATAGGGCGCGGTCCAGTACGATGCGGCGTAGGCTATGAATGCGACACAGCCATATCCAAGAATTGTGCAGAGAAACGCTGGCGAACCCCAGGTCAATGCGAAGGTTGGTGCGTCTCTAGTTCGAAGCGCAGTGGCCCAGCAGAAAATCGCATAATAGCCTATTGCTAGGAAAAACCATTGGTCCGAAATTGGACCATAAATAGCGCCTTCACCACTATCGAGGAGGCCCGTAATAAAATACGCGGCCACGAATGCAGCGATTAGAACCGCAATGTTCACAAACAAGGCAGGCATACCGCGCTTGGCCGCACCGATCAGGGTGAATGGCGGTATGACCGTCATCAATTCCTGCACAAATCCCCGAAACGGAGCCGGATCTTCCCGGGTCGGCATTCCATCGATAGCGCCGCGTATCGGCTCTCGTAGAGTCATCACCCACAAGGCCAGCAGCAGTCCGGGTAAACCAACAGATATGAAGGCTGCCTGCCAGCCTGCCAGCCCCAGCGGGCCACCATCTGGATAGGCGGCATTCCAGTTTTCGACGATCAGTCCGCCGATAAGCAGCGAGATGCCGCCGCCGATATACAATCCACTGGAATAAATGGCGAGCGCAGTCGCCCGGAGCCTGGCTGGAAACCAATCCGATATTAGCGAGTATGCCGACGGGCTTGCAGTGGCTTCCCCGACACCCACACCGACGCGTGCGAAAGTCAGCATCGTGCCGTTCTTCGCGAACCCGGACAGGGCTGTCATGCCTGACCATACCGCCAGGCCGATCGTCATCAGGCGGACGCGCTTCCAACTGTCAGCCAGTTTCCCAAGCGGAATTCCGAAGAGCGCATAAAATATCGCGAAAGCAGTACCGTAGAGGAATCCCAGATAAGCATCGTCGACCCCAAGGTCGGCCTTGATATCGTTCGCTAGGATCGAAAGAATCTGACGGTCGATGAAGTTCAGAATATAGACCAGAACCAGCACGCCAAGCGCGTACCAGCTATATGCGGGGACCGGCTGATCGTCGGGCGGTGTGGTCGCTTCGGCCGTAACTGCCGCCGTCTGGTTGTCGCTCAAGCTGTCTCTCCCCGGATCGGCGGACTGTTGACCGGATATGCGGCTCCGTCAACCAGCCCTGCATCGGCAAAGCCTTGACGGCGCAAGCGGCAAGAGTCGCATCCACCGCATGCCAGCCCGTCAGGTCTTGGATCGTAGCAGGACCAGCTCAGCCCGGAATCGAGACCCATTCGGTCAGCTTCCTGAGCGATTTCTGCCTTACCCAACATCTGCAACGGTGCATGGATTACGAATGGTGCCCCCTCGATACCTGCCTTTGTTCCCAGACGGGCTGTTTCTGCAAAGCTATCGATAAATTCGGGGCGGCAATCGGGATAGCCGGAATAGTCGAGTGCGTTGACGCCGATGAAAATGTCGCGTGCATCGCAACTTTCCGCAAACGCCGTGGTCAAAGCCAGAAAGATCAAATTGCGCGCCGGCACGTAAGTGACAGGTATGTCGTTACCGACACCGCCTTTTGGAACCGCGATATCGTCGGTCAATGCGGAGCCGCCGAAAGCACGCAAGTCGAGCGGCAAGACGACGTGCCGATCCGCCCCCAAAAGTTCTGCAATCTTGGAAGCTGCAAGAAGTTCGCGCCGGTGTCGCTGACCGTAATCGATGGACAGGGCATAAAGGGCAAAACCCCGCTCACGAGCAATCCCCGCCGTAACCATCGAATCGAGGCCGCCAGACAGCAAAACGACAGCCTTAGGCTGTCCGTTACTTTGAAGATTCGTCATGTATCCGGGCTACCGCCCTTGGGTGTTGCCCGCAATGCGATTGCGCGAGCAGTGCAGCTTCAGGTCAACCGCAGGGTCCGGTCCGGCGCGCTTCTGCGGTAAATTCGAATGGCTGTCCGCCAGCAATTCCCTGACTCTCAAGCTGTACCAGCGAGCTGCTTTCCCGCCGAACACTGGTTCGCCCGAAGCCGTTGCCAGGACAACTATATTGTACCGAGGCGACATTTCCCGAATTCTCAACCACATAACGGCGGCAATTCGAGCCTCGATGGCGCAGCTGGATGAGATCGGAGCCTTGCTTCACGCAAATCCTGCGCGAGGGAGTTCCATCGCGGAATCGGATCGTCCACATGCCCTTGTCCAGCCCGTTCAGAACTGTGGCTGCCGTCTTCTGCGCAAACGCGGGCATCGCAATCCCTGATACGCCAAGTGTACCGAGAAACAGTGCGGCAGATATAGTGATGGTCTGGCGAGTAGCCATCGCGGTAAGTCCTTCAAATTCGGCTATGTGATAATAAGCTTTCGCCGGTGAATGGTTCCCTAACGAGGATGGCCTGGTTAGCGCGCGATCTCGAAAACTTTGGAGCAGAACGCGCAATCGACGCGGATAAGTCCATCGTCGTCGCGCATTTCAGCACGTTCGACTTCCGGAAACCGGCCAATTACATCGGCATAGTGGGCCACACTGCACCTGCAACCACGGGCAAGGTGTGAGCCGCGCTCTACCCGAACCTCATCTTCCTCGTGGAACAGCCGCCACACCAGCGCCTCCATCGACAGATCGCGATCAAGCAGTTCTTCATGACGGATCGATCCGCCCATGATGGCGACGTGCTCCCACTCGGGATGATCGAGCCGTACATGCAACCGCTCTCGCCCGTCCTCGCCCTCCGGCAAATATTGAAGGAGCAGGCCCGCGGCCAAGCAACCGTCCTTCCCGGATGAAATCGCAACGCGCAACAGCGTCGGCACCTGTTCCGACTGCACAAAATACGCCTCGCAAGCAGCGGATAGAGATGCCCCTTCCAGCGGGACAATCCCCTGATAGCGGCCACCGCTTTCCGGTCGATCGAATGTGATGGCCAGATACGCCTTGTCGAACAGCGCATCGAGCGACGGATTTGCCCCGAGCAAGGCCAGCGCCTTGTCGTCGAAATCGACGTAACCCCTGATATCCCCATCCTTGTAATCGCAAGCCAACAGTCGGACGACACCGCCATCGGTCTGCGCCTGTATGGTCATCTGATCGCCTGCATCCTTTAGCAGGCCGCCAATGAGCGCAGTCAGCACGAGCGCCTCTGCCAGCAGGTGCGTAATGGCCGGAGGGTAGTCATGCGCCGACAATATGGTGTCGATCGTCCGATCCAGCCTCACCGTGCGCCCGCGAACATTGCGCGACGGAATGGTAAAGCCCAGCAGTTGGTCGGCATAGGTTTCGTCTTCCACTCGCGCGGCGGTACCGGGCGCAGGTGGATTGCCGTCCGGCGCTGCCTTGCGTCTTGTATCTGTCATGGCGACCATATGGGAAGCGGGCGGCACAAACCCAAGATGCAACCGCTACAGCCGGCCAAACGCCCATAGCAGGATGGACTTTTGAGCATGCAGGCGGTTCTCCGCTTCGTCGAAGACCACCGATTGCGAGCCCTCGAACACGCTTTGCGAAATCTCGTCCCCGACATGGGCAGGCAGGCAATGCAGGACGATCGCGTCCGGCTTGGCCTGTGCCAGCAGGGCGTCGTCCACCCGATATGGTTCCATCGCGGTTAGCTTGGATTGGGCTTCGGCCTGTCCCATAGAAACCCAGGTATCCGTAATCAGCGCGTCGGCTCCTTGCGCTGCCTCCCCAGCCGACCGGGTCAGAGTGATTGTGGCGCCTGCTGCGCGAGCTTGTTCGACGAAGCCTGGATCGGGCTCGAACCCGGCGGGCGTCGCAACACGGACATTAAATTTGAAGATGCCGGCCGCCTCGAGGATCGAATGCAACACGTTGTTGCCATCCCCGAACCAGGCCACTTCAAGTCCGGGCAAAGGCTTCCCGCGCTCCACGATTGTCAGCAGATCGGCTACGATCTGGCACGGGTGCGATTTGTCCGTCAGGCCATTGATAACAGGTACGCTGGCGTAGTGAGCGAATTCCTCGATCTTGGCGTGATCGTCTGTACGCAACATGACGGCATCGGCCATCCGGCTGAGTACGCGAGCGGTGTCGGCGATGCTTTCACCCCGGCCCAGCTGGGTTGTGCCTGCGTCAAGGATCAAAGCGCCGCCCCCCAATTGACGCATTGCCATGTCGAAACTTACCCGGGTGCGTGTCGAGCTCTTTTCGAACACCATGGCAAGAGTGTGATCGGCGAGCGGCCTGTCGGCATCCGCGCGTCCCTTCGGCCATCCATCTCTGGCAGTCTTGCGGTCCTGCGCGTCCGAAAGCATCGCAGCAAGCGCATCGCCGCCCGCATCGGACAAATCCAGAAAGCGCCGCACGGTGCCGGCAGCCATCAGGCAGCTTCGGGAATGGTGTAGCTGGCCGCTCCGGCCGACAGCTTGTCGAAAAATTCGTCGATTTCCGCATCGCCGATCACCAGCGGAGGAAGCACGCGCAGCGTGTTGTCGCCAGCCGCGACGGTAAGCAGATCATGGTTTTCGCGCAGATGGACGAAGAACGGACGGCTTTCGACCTTCATCTTGATACCCAGCATCAGACCCTTGCCGCGAACCAGTTCGAACAGGTCCGGGTAATTTCCAATGAACTGTTCCAACCGGCCGCGAATCCGCTCACCCTTCTCGGTCACTTCCGCGAGAAATTCATCGTTTCCAACCGCATCCAGCACGGCCATACCTGCCGCCATCGCGAGCGGGTTACCGCCATAAGTGCTGCCATGGGTGCCGAAGGTCATCCCGCGGGCGCCCTTTTCCGTGGCCAGGCAGGCTCCGAAGGGGAAGCCGCCACCGATGCCCTTGGCACTGGCAAGAATGTCGGGATCGATACCGTAATGTTCGTGGGCGTACATCTTGCCGGTCCGCGCCACGCCGCATTGCACCTCGTCCAGCACAAGCATCAGGTCATGCTTGTCCGCCAATGCGCGCAAGCCCGTCATGAATTCCTGGCTCGCGGGCCGGATGCCGCCCTCGCCCTGTATCGGTTCGACCAGGAAACCGGCCGTTTCCGGTCCGATCAAAGCTTCCGCTGCCGCAAGATCGTCGAATTCGCAATATTTGAAGCCCGGCAATAGCGGCATGAAGCCCTTGTGCATCTTCGCCTGGTTGGACGCACTGATGGTGGCCATGGTCCGACCGTGGAAGGCGTTGGTAAAGGTGATCAATTCGTGCCGATGCGGATTGCCGTTCGCCTGATGATAGGCGCGCGCCGCCTTGATGGCGCATTCGACAGCCTCGGCCCCGGAATTGGTGAAGAATACGGTGTCGGCGAAGGTCAGGTCGACCAACCGCTGCGCCAGCACCTCGCCCTGCGGGCTGCCATACAGGTTGCTGACATGCATAAGCTTTTCAGCTTGCGCCTTGATCGCTTCGATCAGCCCGGGATGCGAATGGCCCAGCAGATTGACCGCGATCCCACTTGCAAAGTCGAGGTAGCGCGTACCGTCTTCATCGATCAGGTGGCAATGATCGCCTTCGACCGGGCGCACACCGCACCGGGGGTAAACGGGCATAAGGGGTGTAATCGACATGGCTGGGCCTCGGATAGATGCGGGTATGAAACGGGACCGGAATTGAGCGATTGCCGCCGACCGGAAACAAGAATGGCGGCCCCATATGGGGCCGCCATCATGGTGATGTCAGACTGTGCATACCCGGTCAAATAAAGGGTATGCAAGCAGCGCCGATCAATCCTGTGCAGGCACCAGATTGACAGCCGAATGCTTGCCGCGCCGGTCCATCTCGATGTCGAACGTGTAGCGTTCGTTCTCGTTGATGGTCGACAGGCCGGACCGTTCGACGGCGCTAATGTGCACGAAGGCATCGGGCTGGCCATCATCACGCACCAGGAAGCCGAAGCCTTTGGTGGCGTTGAAGAACTTGACCGTACCGGTCGCCTTTTCGCCGGTCAGCTCGCGCTGCGGCGGCGCTGCCTTGGCCGGTGCTTCGATAACATCGCCGACGACCTGCAGATCCTGCGCCGACGTCTTGCCGCCGCGATCGATGAGGTTGAATTCCAGCTCCTGCCCTTCGGCAAGACCGGACAGGCCGGCACGCTCGACAGCGCTGATATGGACGAACACGTCCTCGCCGCCGCCTTCCTGCGCGATAAAGCCGAAGCCCTTTTCGGAATTGAAGAACTTGACCGTACCCTTGCCGGTACCGACAACCTGGGCCGGCATACGGTTGCCGCCGCCAGCAGCGCCGCCAGGTCCACCTGCACCGCCGCCGAAGCCGCCTCCACCGCTACGGGGACCACCGCCGCCACCACCGCCGAAACGATCTCCGCCGCCTCCGCCGCCGCCAAACCGGTCACCACCGCCACGATTGCCGCCACCGAATCGGTCGCCTCCGCCGGAGCCGCCGTAACTGTCGCCGCCACCGGGGCCGCCAAACGGATCGAAACTGTCTTCGCCAAACCCATCGCGCTTGTCGCGCCCGCGGCCCTTCCGGCCTCTGTCGTAACCCATATTGAAACTTAAACCTTCGTGTTGCCGTCCGCATGATATTTTCAGCGAGTCGTCGACGGCTCCGACTCGCCGGTCCGAAGGGCGCGGTTTTGCCGCTCGCCTTCATGGCAAGGCCCCTGCATAGCGTAAAATCAGATAATGCGCGAATAATTTAGGTTTAGATCGCCTGCTGCTGCTTATAGGACAGATCGAGCGAGGTGTGCGACTTGCCAGATACACGCCATAAGACCGCATCGGCAGCACAAATACGTGGCCTTACCTTCCACGCAACCTAGAGCACGGATTTCCCATGAGCGACACAGAACCCGACTTCCGCCGCCTGTCCGACATGATGTATGTAAGCCCGCAGATCGGGCTGGAGGACATCGCCGCCGCAGCGGATCGCGGCATTACACTGATCGTGAACAATCGTCCCGATGGCGAGGATTCGGGGCAACCCGATGGCGCCGAGATCGAAGCAGCCGCACGTGCCGCCGGGATGGACTATCTTGCGATCCCAATCACGCAAGCCGGCTTCAGCGAAGCGCAGATTGCCACGTTCATCGCGGCGCTCGCCGAGGCCGATGGTCCGGCGCTGGGCTATTGCCGGTCGGGAACACGGTCGACATTCCTGTGGTCGCTGGCGCAATCGCAAACCGGGCATGCGCCCGCAGAAACGGCGAAAGCAGCCGCCGATGCAGGTTACGACGTAACTCCGATTCGGCCCATGATGGATATGTTGGCCGCGAACACCCAGAATAGCTGAGTGAGTGCCGAAGTGCGTGTGCCAACCGATCAGGCGCGATGATAGAACAGGCGTTGCAGTTCGGCGGCTCGCTCGCAGCGATCCTGCTGCTGACTTATGGCGTATACCGTTTGCGGCTGGGTACAGCGCCGACGCTCGAAACCGACGCTTTCGCGATGGAGGAGGCGCGACTGGCCGATAGTGGCTTCGAACCGGTTACCATTGCCCGCAGTTTCGACGGCACGGCTGCGCTACTGATGGATGATGCAGGCAGAATCATGCTGCTGCGCCTCCATGGCGCGCAATGGGCGGGCCGGCTGCTCGGCCCAAATGCCCGCGTCAGCCGGGACGGGCCAACCCTGACCATACATACCGGCGAGGCGCAGTTTGGTGCTGCCGTGTTGACACTGAAAGAGCCGCCGGACGCCGCCCGCATTTGGGAACAGCGCATCGCTGCGCTATCATCCTGATCCATGCCCGATTTCTCTCCTACCGATTATGCCGTGCCGCTATTCGTCATCCTCGTGCTGGCAGAAATCGTCTGGGCCAAGTTCCGCAATCCGCAGGCCTATGAAACCCGCGATACCCTGACCAGCCTGGCATTTGGCTTGGGCAGTACGGTGGCAGGCGCGGTGTTCGGCGTGGCAACGCTGGCGGCTGCCATGTGGCTCTATGAATGGCGAGTGTTCGAGTTCGGCTGGGTGTGGTGGGCATGGCCGCTGGCCTTCGTGCTCGACGATTTTGCCTATTACTGGTTTCACCGCACCGCACACCGGGTGCGCTGGTTCTGGGCGGCCCATGTGAACCACCATTCCAGCCAGCATTACAATCTCTCTACCGCGCTACGGCAAAGCTGGACCGGGCCATTGGCGCTATCCTTTATCTTTGCCCTGCCGTTGGCGCTGCTTGGCTTCCATCCGTTGATGATCGCATTCGTTCGCGGGCTGAACCTCGTTTACCAGTTCTGGATCCATACAGAAGCGATCAAGCGGATGCCGCGCTGGTTCGAAGCGGTGATGAACACACCCAGCCACCACCGTGTGCATCACGCCACCAACCCCCGCTATCTCGACCGCAATTATGCCGGCGTCTTCATCGTCTGGGACCGGATGTTCGGTACATACGAGCCAGAAACCGATGGCGAGCCGATCCGCTATGGCATCGTGAAGCAGCTGGGTAGTTTTAACCTGTTATGGGCGGTGTTCCACGAATGGATCGGCATGGCGCAGGATGTGTGGCGCGCGCCGTGGCGGCACAAGCTGTCCTACGTATGGCGCGAGCCCGGGTGGAGTCACGATGGCAGCCGCGAAACCTCCCGTACCATCCGTGCCCGCTGGCAGAGCCGACAGTCCGCCGGTTCGCGCCCCAATCCTCCGACCGAATCGGTTTCAGACGAAAACGCGATTGCGGAGGGGAGCCGCCCCGCCTAACCTCCCGCACAAACTTGGGAGAGTTGCATGGCTGAGAACAATTGGGACGAGTTCGACATTATCGTGGTCGGCGGCGGCAGCGCGGGTAGCGCGGTCGCAGGACGGCTGGCCGAACGCGGCAAGCGCGTCTGCCTGTTGGAAGCGGGCGGCCGCAACAACGATATGCTGGTTAAGACGCCGGGCTTCATGCCGTTCCTGCGCGGCAAACAGAATTACCGGTTCGACACCGTCCCGATGAAGGGCCTGAACGGCCGCGTCGGGTATCAGCCACGCGGCAAGGGGTTGGGCGGATCGTCGGCCATCAACGCGATGGTGTACATTCGCGGCAATCGCTGGGACTATGACAACTGGGCCGAAATGGGCTGCGACGGATGGGCCTATGACGATGTGCTGCCGTATTTCAAGAAATCCGAAAACAACGAACGCGGCCGCGATAACTATCACGGCGCGGACGGCCCGCTGCACGTTTCGGATCAGCATTACGCCTTCAAGGGCAGCCGCGAATTCGTCGACAGCGCTGCGCAGCTGCAACTGACGACCACCGACGATTTTAACGACGAGGACCAGGCAGGCTTTGGCCTTTACCAGGTTACCCAGAAAGACGGCGAACGCTGGTCTGCCAGCCGTGCCTATATCGAGCCACTGCGCAGCAACAAGAACTTGGATGTCCGTATCGGAGTGACTGTCCAGAAGCTTGAAATCGACGACACCGGCGGCACGAAACGGGTCACCGGAGTAACCTATAGTGTCGGCAATAAGCAGCGCACGGTAACAGCGCGCGGCGGCGTTGTGCTGAGCGCCGGTGCCTTCAATAGCCCGCAAATCCTGATGCTTTCGGGGATCGGTCCGGGTGGGCATCTGCAGGACCAGGGCATTTCGGTAAAAGTCGATGCGCCCGATGTCGGCCAGAACCTGCAGGACCATATCGACTACGTTTCCAGCTTCGAAACCGAATCGAAGGAGTTCATCGGCAGTTCGATGAAGGGCAATCTGGCCATGGCCAAGGCGATCGTCGAACATCGCCGCAAGCGCACCGGCATCATGACCACGCCCTACGCGGAAGCCGGCGGTTTCTGGAAAGTCATGCCCGATGCGCCAGCGCCCGATATCCAATGGCATTTCGTTCCAGGTCTGCTCGAGGATCACGGCCGCGAGAAGGTGAAGGGCCATGGTTTTTCCATCCACGCCTGCGTGCTGCGTCCGGAAAGCCGCGGAACGGTGACGCTATCCAGCAAGGACGCGCGCGCCGCGCCGGTCATCGATCCCAACTTCCTCGACGATGATCGCGACATTGCGGCCTTGCGCGCAGGCGTGCGGCTGACCCACCGGATCGTGGAAGCCCCTCCGCTTGCCAATCACAACCCGAAGGACCGTTATCCGATCGATCTGGAAGACGATGCGGCGCTGGATGATCTGATCCGCAGCCGCGCCGACACCGTCTATCACCCGGTCGGTACCTGCCGCATGGGAAACGACGACGGATCGGTTGTCGACACCACACTGAAGGCGCGCGGCGTAGAAGGGCTATGGGTGGCCGATGCCAGCATCATGCCCCGGCTGGTGAGCGGCAACACCAACGCGCCGAGCATCATGATCGGCGAACGTGCCGCCGATTTCGTAAGCGCGGCGCTTCGATAAAAGAACCCGGAGCGCGGGTGCCGCGCTCCGGGTCGAGGTGTTGTTCGCAGGAGGAACATGGTTTGGCGGGTCGGAAACGGGGAGAGGATCGCTCCCGTCCCGCCAATTCTTGAAATCAATTATACGCCCGCTCGCCATGTTCGCCGATGTCGAGGCCTTCGCGTTCGACATCTTCGCTGACGCGCAGGCCGGTCAGAGCCTTCACGATTACCGCGACGATGGCGGTGCCGATGGCAGCCCAGGCGATGGCAACGGCGACGGCGATGATCTGGATCACCACCTGCTCGCCCATTGCGACCGAACCGTCACCCGGTCCGCCAAGCCCCGGCTGGTAGACGATGCCGGTGCCGATCGCTCCGACGATACCGGCCACTCCGTGGATGCCGAACACATCGAGCGCGTCATCATAGCCAAGCTTCGCCTTGAGCTTCGCGACCGCGAAATAGGCGACGACCGAGGCAAGGATACCCAGCACGATCGCGCCAAACGGTCCGCTGTTGCCGGCAGCCGGTGTCACCGCGACCAAGCCGGCGATGACGCCCGAGCAGAAGCCCAGCGCGCTGCCCTTATGACCGGCGAACCGTTCCATCAGCATCCATGTCAGCGCACCCGCCGCCGTGGCGACGAAGGTGTTGATCATGGCGAGCCCGGCGGTGCCGTCCGCTTCCAGTTCGGACCCGGCGTTGAAGCCGAACCAGCCCACCCACAACAGACCCGTACCGATCATCGTCATGACCAGGCTGTGCGGCGGCATGGGTTCAGTGGGATAGCCCTTTCGCTTGCCTAGGAACATCGCCAGGACCAGCGCCGATACACCGGCATTGATGTGGACCACCGTGCCGCCGGCAAAGTCCAGCGCGCCCATGTCAAACAACAGCCCGCCTTCGGCCCAGACCATATGGGCAATGGGGAAATAAACGATCGTCAGCCAGATTGCGGTGAACAGCATCACGGCAGAGAACTTGATCCGTTCCACCGTGGCGCCCACCACGAGCGCGGCGGTAATCGCAGCGAAGGTCATCTGGAAACTGACGAACACATATTCGCTGATGACTTCATCGCTGAATGTGGCCGCCGTGCTGTCCGGTGTAACCCCGCTCAGAAACAGGTTCCCCCAACTGAAGAACGCATTGCCTTCCGGCCCGAATGCGGTGGAATAGCCCCACATCACCCAAATCAGCATCGCTAGCGATGCCGCCCCGCCAACCTGTGTCAACGTGCTGAGCATATTCTTGGACCGGGTCAGCCCGCCATAGAAAAGCGCGAGGCCCGGCAGGATCATCAACAATACGAGGATGGTGGCCATCATCATGAACGCGTTGTTGCCCGGATTGGCGACCGCAGCGACCTCGGCCGCGGCTTCCACCGGAGGGGCGGCGATGGGAGAGGCGGCCTCGGCGACGTCCTGTGCGAACGCAGATGACGCGGCGAATGCGGTGGCAGCGAAGGCCCCGATATTGCGGCTGCTGCGTAGTCCTGTGCGAAATGTCGTTTGGAGCATGTTTGGTCCCTCTGTTCGATGACGGGCGCTTACAACGCGGTGTCGCCCGTTTCGCCGGTGCGGATGCGCATTGCGGACGCGATATCGAGCACGAAGATCTTGCCATCCCCGATGCTCTGGGTGCCGGCGGTTTGCTGGATGGTTTCCACCGCCTGCGCAGCCAACCCTTCGGCCACGGCAATTTCCAGCTTCACTTTGGGCAGCATGTTGGTGGTGTATTCCGCACCGCGATAAATCTCGGTCTGGCCTTTCTGGCGGCCGAACCCCTTCACTTCAGTGACGGTCATGCCGGCAACGCCGATGGCGGCCAGCGCCTCGCGCACTTCGTCGAGCTTGAATGGCTTGATAATGGCGATGATGAATTTCATCGATCCCCCCTGCTGGATTGGCCGATCCCGATGCCGGCAGCCACTGCCTAGCAATGGGCGTGCCAGATGCATCTATCGGCGCAAACTGGAGGCTTTTGTTCGCAGGCCCAACAAAAAGCCTGGCAGATGTGCCTAATGATTAGGCAAGAGCTTATTAGTTAGGCAGTTCGATATCCGCCCAGACCGGTAGGTGGTCCGATGCGATGCTTGCCAACCCGCTGTGATGGACTCCTGAAGCGACACAATGCAGGTTTCGGGTAATGACGATCCGGTCGAGCTGCGCCACGGGGCGGCGGCCGGGAAAGGTGGGCCCAGGGGTCAGCACCTGCCATCCATTGCCGAACGCGCGCATCGCTCCGCTCGCCACGCCCCACTGGTTGAAGTCACCCATCAGGACCGTTGGCAAATTAGGCCGCTGCGCTTCGGTATGGTCGAGCACAGCGCGGAACTGCGCGCGGCGGCGGAAGCCCGACAAGTCACAATGCATACCCGCCACGCGCAGCGCGCCGCCGTGCGTTACAATATCGGCGGAAACGGCACCGCGCGGCTCCAGCGTGGGTACGTCGAGCGCGTGCACGGCCCTCGCTTCAAGCCCCCGCCGCACCAGCAAGGCGTTACCGTGCCAGCCGATACTGCGTGGCCTGCGCCCTAGGTCGAGTGGCCGCCATGGCGTATCGTCGAGAGCGACAAGCGGAAGAGTACTCGCTCGACTACCGAAGCGGCGGTCAGCTTCCTGCAAGGCGACGATATCGGCATCCATCTCGCGCAGTACCGAAATGATCCGCATGGGATCGCACACCCCGTCCGTGCCGATGGACTTGTGGATGTTGTAGGTTGCAACCCGGATCCGGCCGGTGGGGCCATGCGGTTTGTGCGATCCGTGCGGTCTGTGTACGGCCCCGCTCATTCGAGCCCGGGTGGGAATTCGCCCTCGATATATCGGTCGGTCGCGCGGGTCGGCAGTCCATCGATGCTGGATGTGCGGCTGCTCATCTTGGACGCCCACTGCTCCGGCTCGCTATTGGCATGAGCCTTGAGCAGGGTCTTGCGTTCATGATCCAGCTCCATCACCGGCACGCCCCATCCGCAACTGGTCTGTACGCTGTCCACCTCGATATCGAAGATCTGCCGCGTCCCCGGCATCAGCGTGAAGTGGGCAGCCAGTGCGTCCCACCCGCCATCCTGCGGCAGGACCGGCGTAACCGCGCCATACAATCGCAGGATCAGCGCCGGTTGCTGCCAGTTGCAGAACATGACCGTGATGCGCCCATTGGCGAGGGCATGGGCGTGGGTCTCATTGCCCGATCCGCCAAGGTCCAGATAAGCCACTCTGTTCGGACCGAGGATGCGAAAGGCATCATAACCTTTGGGACTCAAGTTGATGCGCCCGCTCGCTGCCGCAGTCGCCACGAAGAACACCGGCTGCGCCTCGATCATGGCCCGGTGTTTGGCGTCGATTGCGTCCGAAAATTCCATCAGATGAAATCCGTGACGGTGTCGATGAAATCGTCGAACCGGTCATGGTGCAGCCAGTGCCCGGCGCGGTCGAATTCGATGACCTTCGCGGTGTTGAAATGTTCCATCCGCCCGTCGCCTTCCGGATTGCTGGCCCAGCTATCGGCACCGTACAACAACAGGGCTGGCGCGATTATGTTTCCCCAGATCGCATGCATGGTGTCGCGGGGCGTATCCTCGAATGGCCAGACGTTGAGATGCGGGTCGAATTTCCAGCTGAAAGTGCCGTCCTCGTTCCTGTTGACGCCGTGCAGGGTCAGATGGGTAGCCTGAGCGTCCGTCAGATAGCTGTTGGCCTCCTGCATCCGGGCCTGCGCCTCCGCCAATGAGACATAACGTTTGGTCAACCGACCTGCCGCCTTGCGCTTCTTCTCGATCCATTCGCGCGCGCGGTCGGGATAGGGCTTCGCCTGCCGCTCCTCCAAAGTCTTCGGCGACGGTCCCAGCCCTTCAATCGCCACGATGCGGCGGACCTGTTCGGGAAATATTCCGGCAAAGCGCAGCGCGACATTGCCGCCCAGCGAATGCGCGATGATGGTAACCGGCGCCAGTCCCAGCTGATGGACGAGCTGCGCCACGTCATAGACCATGTCCTGCGCCTCGTAGATGCCGTCGGTCACCCACTCGCTATCGCCGTGCCCGCGATGGTCCATGGCAATGACGTGCCAGTCCTTGCTCAAGGCCTCCGCTGTCCAGTCCCAGCTGCGGCAATGGTCCTTGCCGCCATGGATCAGCAGCAGCGGCGGTTTGTCCGCATTGCCCCAATCGACATAATGCAGGCGAAGGCGCTGGGAGAAAAACGTCTGGGAGGTCGGTCCGGTCATGCGGCCTTCATGCTGCAATGCAGCGCGGCCTGCAACATCAGCGTTCCTTGGTCGCGCTGAAGGTCAGGTCGGTATGCTTTTCCGCCTGATAATTCACGTCCCAAGGGCTTTTCGCCATGAAGACGATGTCACCGTCACGGTCGCGCGCAAGGTTCGCGCTGTTGAAGCGTTCGAACTCGGCCAGCGGGGCTTCCGGACCCAACACCCACCGGGCGGTGGAGAACGGCGATTGTTCCAGCACGGCTTCCACCTTGTATTCCGCAGACAGCCGCGAAACCAGCACTTCCAGCTGCAACTGGCCCACCACACCGACGATCCACTGTGCGCCCAGTTCGGGGTAAAACACCTGGATCACGCCCTCTTCGGACAGGTCGTCCAACGCCTTGCGCAGCTGCTTGGTTTTGGTCGGATCCTTCAGGATGACACGGCGCAGTATTTCGGGCGCGAAGTTGGGAAGACCGGTGAAGCGGACGTCGTTGTTCTCGCTCAGAGTATCGCCAACCCTCAGCGTGCCGTGGTTCGGAATGCCGATGATGTCGCCCGGCTGGGCTGTGTCGGCAATTTCCCGGTCCTGCGCGAAAAACATGATCGGCGAATGCACCGCGATAGGTTTGCCAAGGCCTGACGGCGTCAGCTTCATGCCGCGTTTGAAGGTGCCCGAAACCTGCCGCATGAAGGCGATCCGGTCGCGGTGGTTCGGGTCCATATTGGCCTGCACCTTGAAGATGAAGCCGGTCACTTCATCGCGCTCCGGGCTGATTTCACCATCGTCCGAAGGCTGCGGGCGCGGCGGGGGTGCATATTTGGCGATGGCATCGATCACCTCGGTCACGCCAAATTGCTTGAGGGCGCTGCCGAAATACACTGGGGTCAGATCGCCATTGCGATACGCCTCGTAATCGAACGGCGCATAGCCTTCGCGGGCCAGCAGCCCTTCCTCGGCCACTCGTGCCACGCCTTCGGGCGAAAGGAATTCCGCCAGTTTGGGGTCATTCGCCCCCTCGACGGAAACCACCTTGCCGCGATATTCCTTGCCGTCGCCTTCGGGCAGCCGCAGCTTGTTCTCCTCGAAATCGAACACCCCTTCGAACAATCCGCCCATGCCGACGGGCCAGTTCATCGGGCTGACATCCAGCGCCAGTTTCTCCGCAATCTCGTCCAGCAACTCGAACGCGTCGCGCCCCTCGCGGTCGATCTTGTTGATGAGCGTGATGATGGGGACCGACCGCAGCCGGCACACCTCGAACAGTTTCAGCGTCTGCGGCTCGATCCCGGCGGCGGCGTCCAGCACCATGATTGCAGAATCGACAGCCGTCAGCGTGCGGTAGGTGTCTTCGGAGAAATCCTCGTGCCCCGGCGTGTCGAGCAGGTTGAAGGTGATGGTGTTGCCATCCGGATCGGTGCGCTCGAACGTCATGACGGATGACGTTACCGAGATGCCGCGCTGCTGCTCGATCTTCATCCAGTCCGACCGCGCACGCCGCGCGGCCCCGCGCGCCTTGACCTCGCCCGCCAGATGGATCGCGCCGCCCTGCAGCAACAGCTTTTCCGTCAGCGTCGTTTTACCGGCATCGGGATGCGAAATGATCGCAAAGGTACGGCGGCTGTTCACCGAATTGTCAGTGGAGCCAGACATGGTCAGCCGCGCAGCTCCGCATCCTGTTTCGCGGCAGCGGCGACGATCTTGTCCGACACCGCTTTCAACTCGTCATCGGTGAAGCTTTTTTCGCCCGGTTGCAGTGTGACTTCCACCGCGATGGACACCTTCCCGTCAGCCACGCCTTGCCCAGCGAACACGTCAAAAATGCGCGCATCGGTTATGGCCTGCTTGTCAGCGCTTTTGACTGCACGCAGCAAGTCGGCGGCTGGCTTGTCCGCATCGAACAGGAACGCGAAATCGCGAGTAACGGGCTGCAACGCGGGCGGTGCATAGGCGCTGCGAGCGAAGCCGGACTTGCCCTTGGGCACCGGTATTGCATCGAGGAACAGTTCCACCGCCATGACTGGCCCGTCCATATCGAACGCCGCCAAAGTCGCGGGGTGCAACGCGCCAAACCGAGCGAGCACGTTTTTTGGGCCAAGGCGCAAGGTTCCCGACTGGCCGGGATGGAATTGCGCGCCCGCTTCGCCCATCACCATCAGGTTCTGGACCGGCGCGCCTGCCTCACCCAGCAAAGCCATTGCTTCTGCCTTGGCATCATAGGCATCGAAGCCCTGCGCCTTGCCATTTTGCCAGCCGCGCGCCTTGCGATGGCCCGCCAGTACGATGCCAAGCGTCGGTTTTTCGTTGCTCGACCCATCCTTGGCGCGAAAATAGCGCCGCCCGATTTCGAACAGACGGCTGCTGTCCGTGCCGCGATCCGCGTTGCGCTTCGCAGCGGAAAGCAGGCCGGGGATGAGCGATGGCTGCATTGCCTTCATATCTTCGCTGATCGGATTTTCCAGCACCCACAAGTGCTGCCCGTCGGCGGCGAAATGCTCCGCCTGCGATAGAGGCAGGAATGACCAGGTGACGGCCTCGTTCAACCCGCGAGCCGCAGCGGCACGGCGCAGCCGGCGCTCCTGCTGCTGTTCGCGGCTGGCAGTCGGGCGCGCAACGCCTTCGGCGCGAGGCAAAGCCACGCTGGCAATATTGTCGAGACCGTGGATGCGGACCACTTCCTCCACCAGATCGGCTGGCCCTTCGATGTCGTGGCGGCGCAAAGGTACGGTCACCTGCCAATCGTCCGACACGGCGAAATCAAGCGCGGTCAGGATGCGGCGCTGGTCATCCTCGGCAATCGTGACCCCGCCCAATTGCTGGGTGAGAGCGGGATCGAACGCGACGACCATCGGTGCGGTGGGCGGCGATCCAGCGCGGGCGATTGCTGATGCGGTTCCGCCAGCCAGCTCCACGATCAGTCCGGTAAGAAGGTCCATCCCATCATCGAGAAACGCAGGATCGACGCCGCGTTCGAACCGGGTGCGCGCATCGCTGGCGAGGCCCAGTTTCCGGCCGGTCGTGCCGATGCGTTCAGGATCGAAATAGGCGATTTCCAGCAGCACGTCGGTCGTGTCCGGCCCGCAACCGCTACCCAGACCGCCCATGATCCCGGCGATATCGTGAACACCCTGATCATCGGCAATAACGGTCATGCTGTCGTCGAGGGTGTAGGTCTTCTCGTTAAGCGCGGTGAACTGTTCGCCCTGCTTTGCGCGCCGAGCGACAACCGCACCATCTAGCTTCGCCAGATCGTAGGCATGCGCTGGGCGCCCATAGGCCAGCATAAGGTAATTGGTGAGGTCGACGATCAGCGAGATCGGTTTCTGGCCTGCCGAAAGCAAGCGCTGCTTCAACCAGTCCGGTGAAGCGCCGTTGTGCACGCCGGTAATCGTGCGTCCGTAAAACGCGGGGCAGCCCTCCGGATCGTCCGTACGGATGGTGGGCGCGCTTTCTCCACTTTCCGCAAAATCCGGCATGGCGATCCGCTTGAGCTTGCCAATCCCCGCCGCCGCCAGATCGCGCGCGATACCGTACACACCCATGCAATCCGGCCGGTTCGGCGTAATCGCGACGTCGAACACCGGCGATGTGCCCTGATATCGTGCAAAACTTTCGCCCACAGGCGCATCGGCCGGCAATTCGATGATGCCGTCATGCTCGTCGCCCAGCTCCAGCTCGCGCACGGAACACATCATGCCATTCGATTCCACGCCGCGAATGGCGCTCTTCCTCAGCTCCATGCCATTGGCGGGAACCACCGCGCCGGGCAGGCCCAGCACGCCCTTCATACCGGCCCGCGCATTGGGCGCGCCGCAGACGACCTGCAGCGGATCGCCCTCTCCGGTATCGACGGTGAGCACTTGCAGCTTGTCGGCATCGGGATGCTTTTGCGCTGTCAGCACTTCGGCGACGCAGAAGCCGTCCAGGCGCTCCGCCGGATCGTCCAGCCCTTCCACTTCCAGCCCGATACGATTGAGCGCGTCGGAAATGTCCTGCGCGCTGGCGTCGGTTTCGAGGTGGTCCTTCAACCATGTGAGTGAGAACTTCATGCCCGCTCTCCTACACCGGCGGAAAGCGTCGGCTGGGCCAGCGGGTTGAAGCCGTAATGCGCCAGCCAGCGATTATCACCATCGAAGAAGGCGCGCAGATCGTCCATGCCGTATTTCAGCATGGCCAGCCGGTCCACGCCGACGCCGAAGGCAAAGCCCTGATATTTGTCCGCGTCCAGCCCGGCGAATTCGATCACGCGCCGGTTGACCATGCCGCTGCCGAGCAGCTCCATCCATCCGTGCCCCGGCGCATCGCCGCTTCCGCCTAGAGTGCGTTTGCCAGCATCATTCACAGCGAAGCCCACATCAACCTCGACCGAGGGTTCGGTGAAAGGGAAGTAGGACGGCCGCAGCCGCAGCACGATATCGTCGGTTTCGAAAAACGCTTTCAGGAACGTCTCAAGGGTCCATTTCAGGTGGCCGAGGTGAATGTCGCGGTCGATCACCAGCCCTTCGATCTGGTGGAACATGGGCGTATGGGTGGCATCGCTGTCGCTTCGATAGACGCGGCCTGGCGCGATGATGCGGATCGGCGCGCCTTCCGCCATCATCGACCGGATCTGCACCGGCGACGTATGCGTGCGGAGCAGCATCTTGCGCCCCTCTGCATCCGTGTCAGGGAAATAGAACGTATCGTGCATCGCGCGCGCCGGATGGCTTTCGGCCATATTGAGCGCGGTGAAATTGTGCCAATCATCCTCGATTTCCGGGCCGGTTTTAACCGCAAAGCCCAAGTCGGCGAAGATCTCCGCCAGCTCGTCCATCACCTGGCTTACCGGATGGACGCTGCCGCGCGGGGTTTCGGGTGCAGGCAGTGTCAGGTCGAGTGTTTCGTTCGCCAACCGCGCATCCAGCTCTGCCGCATCGATCGCTGCCTTGCGCGCCGCGATGGCATCGGCGACCGCAGCGCGCACGGCCTGGATTTTCGGACCTTCGCTCTGCCGCTGTTCGGGGGTCATCCCGCCAAGTGTTTTCAGAAGCGCGCTGACCCAGCCCTTCTTGCCCAAAGCGGCAACGCGCAACGCCTCCAGCGCCTCGCCGTCGGGTGCGGCGGCAATGTCGGCCAAGGTGGTGTCCGTGCGGGTCTGAAGTTCGTCTGCCATGATGCCTGCGGTCGTTAAGGGGGACAAAGAAAAAGCGCCACCCCCGGCTGGCGGGAATGGCGCTTTTCCGGTTGTCGCTATGGCGTGCGGTTTACGCGGGCAAGGCCTTCTTGGCCTGCGCGATGATACCGGCAAACGCCGCTTCTTCGTTCATGGCGAGGTCGGCCATGATCTTGCGGTCGAGTTCGATCCCGGCAAGCTTCACGCCGTGCATGAACTGCGAATAGGTAAGCCCTTCCGCGCGAACCGCAGCGTTGATGCGCTGGATCCACAAGGCGCGGAAATTGCGTTTCTTGATCTTGCGATCGCGATAGGCGTACTGGCCGGCCTTTTCGACGGCCTGACGCGCAACGCGAATGGTGTTCTTGCGGCGACCGCGATAGCCCTTGGCCTGTTCGAGAAGCCGTTTATGTTTCTGGCGCGTGGTAACGCCGCGTTTGATGCGTGGCATGTGAAATTATCCTTTTGAAAGTCGGCCGCTGCGTAAGCGGCCGGTTACCAGTTCAGCTGAGCCCGTATGGAGCCCACTTTTTCACGGCAGCCCAGTCGGCTTTCGCCAACACGTCGGTGCCGCGGTTCTGGCGGATATATTTCGCACGGTGATGCGTCAGGCGGTGGCGCTTGCCGGCCACCCCATGCTTCACCTTGCCGGTTGCGGTCAGTTTGAAGCGTTTCTTCACACCGCTCTTGGTCTTCAGCTTGGGCATTTTTGTCTCCTGTTACGGAACACGTCCAGTCAGCCCTGGCAGCCCTAACGGCCAGGCCGACTTCTTGGAATCACGTGTCAGTGAAGCGCGGGCAATTAGGGCGCGTGCACCCGAAAAGCAAGCAAAAGCCGCGTCAGTCGCGAAGATGGTCGCGCCAACGTTCGGAACCCCACCGCGCCACAAGCGCAGCAACCCGCTGCGCGTCCTTACCCCGCAACTGTTTATGCGGGATGCAGCGGCCTTTTTCGAGCAGACACGCCTCACCCGTATCGAGCCGCAAGCTCGTCAGTTCGCGCCCAGGCCCTGCCAGCCCGATCGCGGTGGGAGCACCCAAGGGGCCGATATGCAGGAATGGCGGCGCGTCCGGGGTATCCGGCCGGGAGCCCGTCAGCATAGCAGCGACGATCGCCCGGTAATCGGATAGCGCCAACGGGCCACCGGGCAGGCTGTCCGGTCGGTTCGTGGCGAGAAACGTGCCGAATTGCCGCTGGTTGACGATATGCCCGTGGCCGAGGAATCCGTTTTCGAACAGATCCTCCCCATGATCGCCGGTCACGATCAGGACCGTGTCGTCCCACACACCCTTCGATTTGAGCCGGGCGATGACTTCGCCGAGCCAGTAATCCGCATTGGCGACGGCATTCCAGTAGGTCGTGCGGACAGCTTGCGCATTGCTGGCGCGGATATCAGCGCGGGCGACGGGTGTCTCGGCAACCCGCATGTCCACGCCATCATGATGATAGGGGAAATGCGCGCTCTGGAAATTGAAATAGGCGAAATGCGGCTTGTCCCAATCGTTTTTGCCAAGGCTACTGTCGAAAGCATCCAGCAAATGCGCCTCGTCCACCAGCAACGAGCCCTCTGCGGCGAAGTCGAAAGCGCGCTTTTCACGCAGCACTTTTGCATCGACGAAAGTGTCTGCGGTTTCACGCATTCCCACGGTTTCCGCAATACCGCCGAAGTCTTCCGCCTGCCCGGAAAAGACGCCGATCCGGTAATCCGCCGCATCAAGGTCTCGGAACAGCGACGGGTCGCCTTCGCGCGGAGCGAGCTGGCCCGAAAAGATAGATTTCAAGCTCTCCGTCGTGAAACCGACATGGCTGTAAGCGGGGGCTACCGCGTCTCCGGCAACTACCAGCCGTTCCAGATTGGGTGCGACGGGCTTTCCGCCGACCCGCTTGCCCAGCACATCGAACCGGGTCGATTCCATCACCACGACCACCACGTGCGGCGCGCCGTCCGGGATCGCGAGCGCCGGCAATGCGGCAGGCAGCGCGACGAGCTGCAAGTCTCCGCCAAAGCCGTCTTCGTCCACGCCATTGCCGGGAATATCCAGCGCCAGCGGGTGACGCGCGCCGTCGAAGGGGGCAGTGTCATGCTGGATGGCAAACAAGCCGTAGCCATCGCCATCCACATCGCTCGCAAGATCGAGCGATCCTGTAAGAATCTGCCAGCCGAGCGTTCGATTGAGGCCGAAGGCAGCATCGCTGCCGCTGCGCGGAATGAACCAGCCTGTCAGCACCAGAGCAGCTATTGAAAACAGCAACAGCATGCCGGAAGGCGCGCGCGGAACCGGCAGGTCGGCAGGCAGGAATCGCTTCGCTAGTTTCCAGACGCACCAGACCACTCCGGCTAAACCGGCCAGAGCAAGCAAGGCGATGCCGATTTCGCTGAGGCCATAAAGCAGCGCATCGACCAGGCTTCCACCGCCCAGCTGTTTCAGCAATGCAAAACCAACCGCGTCGCTGAAGTAGCTGTGTAGCTGGTATTGCGCGGCCAATGCCAATGCGAACACGATGCCATTAGTGAGCGCGAAGACAAACACCGCTGCCCAACCCAGCCGACCGCGTGTGACCCGCCGGGCAAACGCCCAGCCTGCAATCGCAAGAAACAGCATCGATGCGGTATAGCCGATAGCAAACAGGGCCAGCTCGGCCGGGCTGTCCACCGCGCGCGACTGGCCGAAGCCGCCGGTGAACAGCCCGTATTTCCGGTCCGCCAGAACCAGTTCCACGAACATTGCCGCGAGTACGACTGCTACCGGGCCTATGCCAAGCCAGCGCGCCAACACGCTGCTTCCGGCACCCGAACGCGAAAGCTCGCTCGCGCGCCCTTCTACGGCGCGCGAACTCGTATCGTGTGTTGAAGCGGCGTGGGTGGCCACGGCGGCGTATCTCCCTGTTCGGGAACGCGCGATAACCTGAAAACCTTGCAATCCTGCTAAATTGCGGATGTGACGAGATTGGACGTGGAGCGCCTACCCCATGGCCTCCAGCACATCCTCCAACCGCGCCGGATCGCCCAGTGCGAGAATGGTCCCGTCGCTATCCGCGTCCAGCGGATTGCCCTGCCAATCGCTCACAGTGCCGCCCGCGCCTTCCACGATCGGAACAAGAGCCGCGTAATCGTAGATTTCCAGTCCGGCCTCGCACACCACATCCAGATGGCCGCCCGCGAGCAGGCCATAATTATAGCAGTCCCCGCCATAGACGATGGTGCCCTGCCGCTCGTTGCCGCCGACCTTGGCCGCCAGCTTCATATACGGGTCGGCCTGCTGCGAGGTGAAATAATGCGGGCTGCTGGTGGCGAGAACCGCCTGATCGAGCGATGGACAGGAACGCGCGCGAACAGGGTCCTGGTTCAGCGTCGTGCCTTCGCCAATCACCCCGGCCCAGCGCTCGCCCGCAATTGGCTGGTCGATAATGCCCAGGACCGGCCAGCCGTCCTGCAACAACGCAATCAGGGTGCCGAAGATCGGGCGTCCGGCCATGAACGAAATGGTGCCGTCGATCGGATCGAGCACCCATTGCCGCCCGGCGGCTTCATTGCTGCGCCCGTATTCCTCGCCGATGATGCCGTCATCGGGACGTTCGGATTCCAGAATAGCGCGCATGGCAGCTTCCGCCGCCCGGTCTACCTCGGTTACGGGAGAAGCATCGTGCTTGCGCTCATGTTCGAACGCCCCGCGGAATTTGGGCCGGATGGCTGCCCCAGCCGCCTCTGCCAGCCGGTTCGCCAATGCGAGTTCGGCAGCATATGCCATATCAGTCGAACAGGCTGGAAACGCTGCTTTCGTCGGCGATGCGGCGTACCGCCTCGCCGATCAGCGGGGCGATGGTGAGGTATCGGATGCGCTGCGAATCGGTGGCGGCATCGGTCGCGCGAATGGTGTCGGTGATGACCAGTTCCTTCAGCGCGCTGGCGTCGATCCGCGCCACGGCCCCACCCGACAGCACACCGTGCGTAATATAGGCTGCCACGCTTTTCGCGCCCTTGTCGAGCAATGCCTGAGCTGCGTTGCAGAGCGTGCCACCCGAATCGACGATGTCGTCGATCATGATGCAGGCGCGGTCCTTCACGTCGCCGATGATATTCATCACTTCGCTTTCGCCGGCACGTTCACGGCGTTTGTCGACAATAGCCAGCGGGGCATTGTCCAACCGCTTGGCAAGCGCGCGCGCGCGCACCACACCGCCCACATCGGGGGAAACGACCATCAGATCCTGATCGCCATATCGCGCCTGGATATCAGCCGCCATGACGGGCGCTGCGTACAGATTGTCTGTCGGGATATCGAAGAAGCCCTGTATCTGGCCAGCGTGCAGGTCGACAGACAACACGCGGTCGGCACCAGCCTGCGTTATCAGGTTCGCCACCAGCTTCGCCGAAATCGGTGTGCGAGGGCCCGGTTTGCGGTCCTGCCGGGCATATCCGAAATACGGCACCACGGCGGTAATCCGCTTGGCCGAG
This sequence comes from Alteripontixanthobacter maritimus, assembly GCF_003340475.1. Lineage (NCBI taxonomy): Bacteria > Pseudomonadati > Pseudomonadota > Alphaproteobacteria > Sphingomonadales > Erythrobacteraceae > Alteripontixanthobacter > Alteripontixanthobacter maritimus. The sequence goes on from NZ_QBKA01000002.1 coordinate 2,262,857, forward strand.
GCGCGGCGCAGCGCGTCGATCCCGATCAGCAGTTCCATTAGATTGTCATTCGCCGGGAAGCTGGTCGACTGCATGATGAACACGTCTTCGCCGCGAACGTTCTCGTGGATTTCCACGAAGATTTCCTCATCCGCAAACCGCCGCACGCTGGCGTCGGTCAACGGAATTTCGAGATAGCCTGCAATGGCACGGGCAAGCGGCAGGTTGGCGTTGCCGGACATCAATTTCATCAGCAGGTTCCGTTCTTGAGCGCCAGATTCGGGGCCGGGGGCGCCATATCGCAGCGGATTGCAAACCCGCCGAGCGATTGCAACCACCGGCCGGTTTAGATTGTGGAGGTATTCAGGATCGCAGGACCAAGTCCTTGAATTAACCGACCCGGTGTTCCCCGCGTACCCAGCGCACAGTGCCGCTGCTGGCGCGCATCACGACGCTCTCGGTCGTCATCACCCCGCCGCGCTTGCGCTTCACGCCATCCAGCAACGAGCCCGATGTCACACCGGTCGCGGCAAAAATGCAGTCCCCGCTGGCCAGCTCCTCCAGCTTGTAGATCCGGTCGAAATCCGCATCCGCGATGCCCCATTTGCGGGCGCGCTCCTTTTCTTCTTCGTTGCGGAACACCAGCCGCCCGTTGAATTGCCCACCGACGCAGCGCAGGGCCGCCGCGGCCAAAACGCCTTCAGGCGCACCGCCCTGCCCCATATACATGTCGATCGTGGTATCTTCATCGGTGGTGGCGATCACGCCCGCCACATCGCCATCACCGATCAGCACCACGCCGCAACCGATACCGCGCAGTTCGGCAATGATGTCCGCATGACGCGGGCGGTCGAGCACGCAGACGATGATATCCTTGGGTTGCACACCCTTGGCGGCAGCCACCGCCTCGACATTTTGCGTCGGCGTCTTGGCCAGGCTGATGACGCCTTCGGGATAGCCCGGACCAACGGCGATCTTGTCCATGTAGGTATCGGGCGCATTGAGCAGCCCGCCCTTTTCTGCAGCGGCCAGTACGGCAAGCGCATTTGGCCCCGCCTTGGCAGTGATCGTGGTGCCTTCCAGCGGGTCCAGCGCGATATCGATACGCGGGCCTTTGCCCGGTGCGCCGCCGACTTTCTCGCCGATATACAGCATGGGCGCCTCGTCCCGCTCGCCCTCACCGATGACTACGGTTCCGTCCATGTACAACTCGTCGAACGCCTTGCGCATGGCTTCCACGGCAGCAGCGTCGGCGGCCTTTTCGTCGCCCCGGCCGATCAGTTCGGACGCAGCGATGGCGGCGGCTTCCGTGACGCGCACCATCTCCAACACCAGAACCCGGTCAAGCACCGAGGATGCGGCCGGTTTGGCGCTATTCTTGGTCATATCATTCATAAGTTATTCAGTCCCATTGGCGTGTGTCGGCGCTTAACCAAGGGGACGGGGCTTGTCGACCAGAACACCGATATGGGCGGCAGTTGTATCGGCATTGGTCGGTCTGGCTCCCGCCGTTGCGATGGCGCAGGACGAGCCGCCGCCAATCGCCCCATCCCCCGGTGAGCGAACTCCACCAGATCGATCGCCGCCGTTACGTATCGATATCCTCGTGCCGATGCCGCATCCGGACGACCGGCTGCCCAAGGGGTGCAAGGATCTTGAACCACCTGCCGACGGCAATGATGGCGACCCGGGCGAAATCGTGGTCTGCGGCGAGAGCGGGGACGATTCGGCCTATTACTGGAGCGGCAGCAAGGAAGCTGCAGAAGACCGGATTGCTCGGGAAACCGCCAATGCGGGGGATATCCCGCCACCGGACGTAGCCGGCGCAGGTATCTTTCGCGGGCCTGCTACGGTCAGCGGATTATGCGGCTTCGGCCTTAATCCGTGCCCGCCCCCGCCTGCCTTGTTGATCGATCTGGAAGCCATCGAGGAAAGCCCGCCCGGGTCCGACGCAGACCGCGTCGCGCGCGGCCTCGCGCCGCTGGACAACGGAAACGCCGTGCGAGAAGAATTGTCGGAATTTGAAAAGCAGGAGCGCAAGGAGGCGCTGGGCTTGCCGCCGCCGAACCTGTCGTCGGGAGGCGAATTGGACGAAGCGCAATCCGACGGTCGGACTGGCGAATCCCGCCCCATTACTGGCGCGGGCAGCGATCTTGGGAGCAGGGAATCGCTGTTCGACGAGCCTGTTTGAAGTCTATCCCCGATCTTTCAGAATCGGCATGACCAGCGGGGGGCCGGTCAGGCTGTCCGAACCTTCCAGCAATTCCAGCGCGCGCGTGACGCTACGCTCTTCGCCTTCATGGGTGACGAGCGCTACCAATGCTTCGCCGCCGGCATTTTCCGACAGGGCAGGCTGGTTGAGGCTTTCGATGGAAACGCCTGCATCGCGCATGGCAGCGGCGATCTCCGCCAACACGCCGGGGCGGTCTGTCACAGTGAAGCGCAGATAAGTTCGTCCCATACGCCCACCGGGATCTGCAGCCGGCACCGCTTCCATCGCCCGCGTGGGCACGGAAAAGGGCGAGTAGGTATCGCCCCGCGCAAGGTCGATGAGGTCGGCCACTACCGCACTTGCAGTAGGACCATCGCCCGCGCCTGCACCCTGGAACAGCAACCGCCCGGAGAAATTTCCTTCTGCCACCACAGCATTGGTCGGTCCCGTAACGTGGGCCAGCGGATGCCGCTTGTGCACCAGGCACGGGCGCACCCGCTGGAGCAGTTTGGCTTCCCCAACCGCCCCCGGCTCCCCGTCAAGCATATCGGCCATTCCGATCAGCCGAATCACATAACCCAGCACGTCGGCCTGCGCGATATCGGCGGCGCGTACAGCGGCGATCCCGGTGCAGGCGACGGCGCTGAAATCGATGCGGCTGCCGAACCCGATCGCTGCCAGGATGGCGAGCTTGTGCGCAGCGTCCACCCCATCGATGTCGAACGCCGGGTCAGCCTCGGCATACCCCAGCGCCTGGGCCTCCTGCAGCGTTTCGGCAAAATCCGCGCCAGTGCTTTCCATGGCGGAGAGGATGTAATTGCAGGTGCCGTTGAGGATGCCGTAAATGCGTTCGATGCGGTTGGCTGCGGCCCCTTCGCGCAGGCCCTTCACCACCGGAATGCCACCTGCCACCGCCGCTTCGAATTTAAGAGCGGCGTTTCCGGCCTCGGCTGCTTCGGCCAGTTCCATGCCGTGCATCGCCACCATCGCCTTGTTCGCGGTGACAAAGGACTTGCCGCGGCCAAGCGCCTGGCGGGCCAGCACCAGCGCCGGTCCATCCGATCCGCCGACCAGTTCCACCACCACATCGACATCGTCGCGCGCGGCCATCGCGGTCATGTCGTCTTCCCACGCGATATGCGAGATATCGACCCCGCGATCGCGGCTGCGGTCGCGCGCGCTGACAGCGGTGATGGCGATCGGCACGCCCGCCCGCGCCTCGATCAAGGCGGCATTTTCCCGCAATAGCCGGATCACGCCGGTGCCGACCGTGCCCAATCCTGCGATCGCGACTCGCAAGGGTTTGTCATGCAATTGGCCGGCATCGGTCATGCGGAGATATCCTGTTGTCGGGCCAGTTCATTTCCAAATGCCTTGCGCGCATGGTCCGGAACCGGGGTGGGACGTCCGCTGGCCAGATCGACATGGACCATGGTGAGATCGATTGTGGCACGCGGTGCGGCAGCGGCATCGTCGCGGGCTTCGCGCAAGGTCACCCGAATCGTCAGGCTGCTATTGCCCAGCCTCGCGATTTGCGCCGTTCCGCGCACCACGTCGCCGCCACGCAGCGGCGCAAGAAAGTCCACTCCGGCATGGCGAATATGGAATTGAAGGTCGGGCGCATCCGGCCCCGAAAGCCCCAACGCGCGCCAGTATTCGCTGATCACGACATCGGAATATTCCAGATAACGCGAATTGAAGACTACATTCTGCGGGTCCAGTTCGGCATAGCGGACTGCAAACTCGGTGGTGAACGGGCTGGCGGTATGGTTGTTCGGGGCGTCGGACATGATGTGCCGCGCTGTGGCCTGTGCCTCGGCATTTGTGAACCGTGAAAGGCTTGGGCACACCCAAGCGCCGGTTGGGTCAGGGGGCGAAGTTCATACGCCGATCGCACGGGCCCAGCTCGTCCAGTACGAAGGCGTAATCGGCTGCTGCCCGCTGACGGGCGGCAGCATCGTTCGACAGGCTGGCGCTGGCAGGCAGCGTGCGCGGCAGGAAGCATGCGAGGCGGTACCAGGCCAGCGTATCGCGGCGCGGTGCGGCAGCGGCCTGGTCCACGATATCAGACCACGACACACCCCACCTGGGCGGCGCGCCAGGCCGACGCACCACGGTTATCGAAGCCGGATCGCCCGATGCCGTCGCGAGGAAGATCTGCGTTTCCGATTCGCCGGACAGATTGCCTTCGACCGACAGCGCATCGCGTATCGCCGTTACGGCCGGGCGCGCAGCGGGATCGGCAAAGGCCGACAATATGGGGCGCAGCCGGGCCTCCAGCGCGGGGCTCCAGTCGAGCTGCGCGTCGGGTTTCACCAGCTGAATTACGCCGGGTTGTCCCGGCACGTCGCGCGCGAACAGAATGACCTGTTGCTTCTTCAACTTGGGCGCGCGGCCTTTTGCGTTCAGGGGCACATCGACCAGATAGGCCAGCGATTCGCCAACCGCCGCATTGCCGGCGATCAGTGCCCCGGTCCGTGCTTCGATATAAAGCCGGGTATAGCCCGCGGCGAGGCCGGGGGCGCGCTCGGGCTTTAATTCCGCCTGATTTCTGATTTCGGCGCGCACGACCATAGGTGCGGCGTCCGCCAGATCAGCAAGATCAGCCCAGGATACACCATCGGACAGCGTGGTTTGCCCACCCTGCACGCTGCTCGAATCAGGCTGCGAATCGGCAGTAACCGGGGCTTGCGCCATACTTGGCACAAGCGGAGCGCAGCCAGCCGACAAGGCCAGGGCGACAAAAGCGATACGGCGCATGATACAGGTTCCGATCCATGGTGGTTCGCCGAAGCGCGACAGGACATAACGCGCCGAAGCCTCAAGGTTTCCGTTGTTTCAAGAGATTTGCGATGAATCGTCTATTAACCGATAAAGCGTTTGCATCGTGCCTTTCATCGCCGCTAAGGAATGAGGCTCTTGGGGTAACAAAACACAATATCCCCGAGAGATTCCGCCTCGCACGGCAGCATCGAAACGGCCCTTCGGTCTTTTGTTCGCATCGGTAGCGCGGCGGGATACGACGAAATTTCCGGTTGTGGCATCCTTGTCTGGTGCCAGGCCGGGTCCGAAGCCGGGACGTCCCCGGCAGGTTACGATGGAGTGATGGGACTGAATGGCCTACGCTGACCAAGAAATGAGCGGTAACAGGGTAATTGCCCTGATTATCGTCGCGCTGATCCATATCGGTGTCGGCTACGTACTGGTTACCGGCCTTGCCTTTTCCGCGGTTGAGAAGATCGTGGAGCGGGTGACGACGGTAGATATCGAGGAACCGCCTCCTCCGGAACCGGAGGATGAACCGCCTCCACCGGAACCAGAAACTCCGGATGTGGCTCCCCCGCCTCCCGTTGCACCGCCGCCGCCGATGAATATCGCGCCAAGGCCACCTGACGTGCAGACGCAAATCAGAATTCCGCCACCTGCACCGCCGGCGCGGATAATTCCGCCGCCAGCACCGCCTGCGCGCGTAATTCCGCCACCTGCGCCGCCTCCGCCACCACCACCGCCACCACCACCGCCGTCACAGGCGCGCGGTGTTCAGCCTGAAGGCCAAAGCCGTTGGGCATCGCGGATCCAGGCCGATTATCCTTCGCGTGCGTTGCGCGCCGAAGAACAGGGCGTGGTCAGTATGTCGATTACGGTAGGCACAAACGGCCGCGTGTCGGGATGCAATGTGACTGGCAGTTCGGGATCGAGCGAACTCGACAGGGCCGCCTGCCGCGGGATGGAACGTTATGCACGGTACAAGCCGGCGTTGAATGCTGCAGGCAACCCAATCGCAGCGACCATTTCGCAGTCCATTCGTTACGTTCTACCTGATTAAGCCAACAACTAATTTTTATCTGAGAGGATACTCGCAATGACAATCGACCTTCTTGCCGCTGCCGCGGAAGCCCCGAAGAACCAGTTCGGTTTCTGGGAAGCCATGGAACAGGGCGGTCCGATCGCCTGGGCCATCTTTGGTGTTCTGGTTATCATGTCCGTAGGTTCGTTCTACATCCTGTTCACCAAGCTGTTCGAACAGCAAAAAGTGCTCAACCAGTACAAGGACGTACGCTCCTCTTTCTGGAAGACCAACTCGCTGAAGGATGGCGCTACCAAGCTGGAAAAGAACAGCGCATGGCGTCAGCTCGTCGACGACAGCATCGCGGCGCAGGATGATTACACCAAGATGACCGACAAGATGGAAGCGCATGACTACATCCACGGCACGATGGCCCGCTCGGAAGCAGCCATCAATGCCAAGCTGGCAAGCGGTCTTTCGTTCCTCGCATCGGTTGGCGCGACGGCACCGTTCATCGGCCTGCTGGGTACGGTGATCGGTATCTACCGCGCGCTGATCAACATCGGCCTCGCCGGGTCGGCTTCGATCGACAAGGTTGCGGGTCCGGTCGGCGAAGCGTTGATCATGACCGCCATCGGTCTGCTGGTCGCTGTGCCTGCAGTGCTCGCGTATAACTGGCTGCAGAGCCGCAATCGCAAGATTGCTTCGATGCTGACCGGTTTCTCGACTGCGCTTCTGGCCAACATTAACTCCGGCGGCAATGTGAAGCCGCAGGTTATGACCGCCACGTCGACCAAGACGGCCGGCCAGGCGGCTGCCAAGCCCGCCGCTACAAAGCCAGCGACCGCTCCGGCCCGTCCGGCTTCGACCACAACGACAACGACTACGGTTCCGCCGAAGCGTTAAAGTGCTTGCGGGGGCGACCGCATCGGGTGGTCGCTCCCATTATTCCAACCGGGTCGGTAACGGCTGGTCCGGTCACAACGGATAGGATGTAATTCATGGCAGTATCCTTGGCAGGTGGCGGCGAGACGCCAATGTCGGACATCAACACCACGCCGCTGGTGGACGTGATGCTTGTGCTCCTGATCATCTTCCTCATCGCGGTTCCAGTTGCGATCCAGACCATCGAAAAGCTAGAAATTCCGGTGTTCGAATCGGTCGAATCCAAGGACAAGGTTGAAAACCTGTTGCTGACTGTCTCGACCACGGACGAAGCCGGTCGCAGCGCAGGGGAACCTGGGTTCACAGGTGCCGCACGGCAAGGTGAATGCCGGGTCTATTTCAACAACACGACCCCGGTGACGTCGACCGAACTGTACGACCGTTCCTTCGAGCGGCTGGACACGATCGTAGAACGCGCAGGCGGTCCGGAAGCCATACTGGAAGATCCCGACCAGATTCCGCAGGTTCATATTCGCGGTGACGTAAATGCGCCGTGGCGCTGCGTCGCAGGTGCGATCTACAACGTTCAGGCCGCTGGATATCCGACGGTCGGGTTCATTTCCAATCCAGTCGATCCGAACGGCTAAGGCGGTTCAGGATTGGCAGGCGGACGGTGCAATTCGCTTTGTCCGATAGTTTACACGAAGACTTTAGGAGTATTTGACGATGGCAATGGCAGGCGGCAGCGACGACGGTTCGCCGATGCTGGACATGAACATGACGCCGCTGATCGACGTCCTGCTTGTGCTCCTCATCATGTTCATCATCACCATTCCGGTGGCTACCCACGCGGTGAATATCGATCTTCCGCAACCAAGCCCGGACGATGACCAACAGATCATCGATCCGGTAAAGAACAAGCTTATTCTCACCCAGAATGACGAGATTCTCTGGAACGGCGAAGCGATCAACGAAGGGCAGCTAGTTTTCAATCTTCAGGAATCACTGAAGTTCGAAGTCGAGCCGGAACTGCAGTTCGAGCCAGAAGCACTCGCCAGCTACGATATCTCGGCGCGAGTGCTGGAGCTGATCAAGGCGTCGGGCGTCTCGAAGTTCGGCTTCGTCGGTAATGAAAAGTACCGCACCTTCGGATCGATCGCCGCGGAATAACCCGGCAGGACCGGATACCCACAAAAAGGGGGCGGAGCGATCCGCCCCCTTTTTGTATCTGCCTAACAGGCTAGCTTCCTGTGCCAACAGGATGGTCAAGCGTCACCAAGTCGAAGGCGCATTTAGCTAAGAGCGGTGGATGCGGTCGATCAGGTTGGGCTGGTACAGTCCGTACAATGGGCATGGTCGGCACGATAGGCATGGCGTCGACCTGTTGCCGGGCAACAGGTTCGGCGCGTTTCTCTATGCCAAGTTTTGCCAGCTTACCTCGCTCAGGAAAAACCACGCTGCTCTTGGTACAGGCGGGTTACCAAGCACTAACCCATATAAAAATTCTCGATCGATATTCCCTTTTAATCAGAGCGCTCAACTACACAGCTCTTACGGTCAATCTTCCGACACTCCCCACAGCATCCGAAGCGAAAGTAAAGATTTCGCTCGTTCCCTTGCCAAACTACAATATTTAGATATGTTGTATCATGCATAACGGGAGAAGATGATGGCCTTCGCAACTTCGCATTCCGGCAGCGACCCCATGAGCGAACTGAATACCACGCCGCTCATCGACGTGATGCTGGTCCTGCTCATCATGTTCATCGTCACGATACCGGTGGCAACCCACGAAACCGCCGTCGACTTGCCCCAATGCGGCGCCAGATGCGACGATGTCGCATTCGACGATATCAAGAACAAACTCGTTATCACTCAGCAAGACGAGCTGTTATGGAACGGCGAGGCTATCAGCGAAACGCAGCTCCTGCGCGTGCTGCATGCCACTCGCAACGCTGCCATTGAGCCGGAACTCCAGTACGAACCTGACGCACAGGCCAGCTACAGTACCGCCGCGAGTACGCTAAACCTGATCCGGCAATCCGGCGTAACCAAATTCGGTTTCGTGGGCAATGACCGCTACCGCCAGTTCGCGCGTGCCGATTGACCCCTGCCGGCGGGATCTGTTCGCAAACTACATCGAGCCGTTCGATCATGGCGAACCGATCTGGCGCCCCAACTTTGCGCCGATAGCCGGAGTCCTGATGATTGTCGGCATTCTGTTCTTCGCAGCATGGCCGGTGCAAACCCATGCACTACTCATCGATCTCCCGTTCCCGGGCTATGACGGCGAGGCTCCTCATTCGGACATGCCCGTGTATACAATCACAATTATGCCAACGGGGACGATTTATGTTGATGGTAATGTAGCACCCTTGAATGCGCTTCCAAAGCGATTGGAAACGATTGCTAGCCTACCTACCGAAGCGGGAATTATCTTTGCACCGGCGGACAATACGGCAACATCCCAATGGTTGCCGGTTCTGGCAGTCATCAAAACGGCTGGACTTGCCAGCTGGCAATTCTGTTTTGGCGGCACCACAGCGAACCAGCGATACGAAGCCCTGGACGGCAAGACGACAGCCGCAACGCCAAAGGAATGCAACCCGCGCACGAATTACCGGCCGGACCTTCACTGGTAACCTCTGCGAGTGTCAGTCCGGCTCCAGCTCCTCCAGCGGATCGGTTCGCATGGCTGCATCGGCCAGGCTTTCCGCTTCCAGCAGCAATTCGTCATCCGCTGCACCCTGCGGCACGTTTTCGCGGCCGATCAGCACCATCACCGGCACTGCTAGCGGACTGACCCGGTCGAGTTCGACATGGACGAGCTGTTCGGCGGCCACATCAAGCATATCGCCCAATCGGCCGATATCAGTCATTAATGTGCGCGCGTCGGCCCACGCGGCCTCCAGCAGCACGTGATCCGGCTCGTATTTTCGCAGCACTTCGTAAATAAGGTCGGTGGAAAACGTGACCTGCTTGCCCGTCTTGCGCTTGCCCGGTTGTTGTCGTTCCACCAGCCCGCCGATCACCGCCACTTCGCGAAAGGCGCGGCGGAGCAAGTGCGAATCCTGCACCCAGTCGATAAATTCGTCGGTAAGAATGTCCGGTGAGAGTAGCGGCACGGGATCCTCTACCGGGCGCAGGCTCCACACCGCGAGGCAGTAATCATTGGCGTTGAATCCCAGCGGTTTCAGCCCGCGATCTTCCATCCGCTTGGTCACCAGCATCCCGAGGGATTGGTTCGCGTTCCAGCCGATGAAGGTGTAGTACACCGTAAAATACCGCTTCCCATGCGGAAAACTTTCCACCAGCAGCGTACCGGGCGCGGGCATCTTGCTGCGCCAATCCTGCACTTCCAGCCATTCGCGGACATCGTCCGGAAAGCGGCCCCATTTTGCCCGGTCGATCAGCATTTCGCGCACACGGTCGGCCAGATGCGTGGTCAGCGGCATCCGCGCGCCGCCATAGGACGGGATCATCGCCGCCTTGCTACTGGCGCGGACCACCACGTCCATGTCCTGCACTTTTTCAACTTCCAGGCTCATGCCCGCAAAGCCGAATGTATCGCCGGGCGAAAGCTGCGCAGCGAAGCGTTCCTCGACCTTGCCGAGCGAGCGACCGTTGCGAAACCTGACCTGCAGCATCTCGCCATCCATGATAATCCCTGCGTTCAGCCGGTGTTTGGCGGCCTGCTGCGGATGCGCGAGCCGCCATGTGGCATCGCCGCCGGCTGCCGCTTTTTTCGCTCCGCCTTCGCGTACGATTCGTCGAAACCGGTCATAGGCCTTCAACGCGTATCCGCCGGTTGCCACGAATTCGAGCACGCGAGTAAAGATCGCAGTGTCGACCCATGCATAAGCATGGCTGGAGCGAATTTCCGCCAGCAGCGCGGCCTCTTCGAACGGTGCGGCGCAGGCGCACCCCATCACATGCTGCGCCAGTACGTCGAGTCCGCCGGGGCGGAAATCCTCGCCATCGCGCTGGCCTGCATCCACCGCTTCCTTGGCCGCGGTCGCTTCCAGGAATTCGAAGCGGTTGCCGGGCACCAGCACCGCGCGGCTTGGCTGGTCAAGCCGGTGATTGGCACGGCCGATGCGCTGCAACAGGCGGGACGAACCCTTCGGAGCACCCATTTGCACAACGCAATCGATATCCCCCCAGTCGACCCCTAGGTCGAGGCTGGCAGTGGCCACCAGGGCCCGCAATTCGCCGCGCGCCATTGCGCCTTCCACCTTGCGCCGCGCTTCCTTCGACAGCGACCCGTGATGGATACCGATCGGCAGCTTGTCCTCGTTCGCATCCCACAGATACTGGAAGATATATTCCGAAAGAAAGCGTGTGTTGGTGAACACCAACGTCGTGCGGTTCTGCTTGATCAGATCGTATAGCTGCGGGATCGACCAGGTTGCGGCGTGGCCGCCCCACGGCACGCGTTCTTCGATGGGCAGCAGGATTTCCACTTCGGCAGGCGCACCATCCTCCCCCTTGATCAGCGCGACTTCCTCGATATCGCCCCAAGGCGCGAGCCATGTGCGGTAGTTTTCCGGATCGGCTAGCGTCGCGGACAAAGCGGCCCGCTGCAGATCGGGCGCGATGGCCTGCAACCGGGATAGCGCCAGCGCCAGCAAATCGCCGCGTTTGCCTGTTGCGAAAGCGTGGACCTCATCCACGATCACGCGCTTCAACCCGGCGAACATTGCAAAACTGTCAGGATAGGACAGCAGCAAGGAAAGCGATTCCGGCGTTGTCATCAGAATATGAGGCGGCTTTGTACGCTGGCGTTTCTTGCGATCCGACGGCGTATCGCCGCTGCGCGTTTCGATCCGCAACGGCAAGCCCATGTCTTCCACGGGCGTTACCAGATTACGCTGCACATCATGCGCCAGCGCCTTCAACGGGGAGACATACAGGGTGTGCAGGCCTTCGGGCGGGTCTTCACCATTCAACCGCGAAGGACAAAATGCCGCCAGCGTTGGCAGGAAACCGCCCAGCGTTTTGCCGGCACCGGTATCGGCCACCAGCAACGAATGCCGTCCGGCATCGCTGGCTTCCAGCATTTCGGTCTGATGGCGGCGCACGCGCCAGTCGCGGCCTGTAAACCATGCCTCGATTTCAGGCGGCACCACGCGGGATGCGGTTTGGGTGGTGCGCTTGTTCACATCCTTAGAATGCGCCGCGCGGCAAAAGTCTCCCGCGCGGGACATTCACACGTTTTCACCAGGCGCGACGACTTCAGCGGCAGGCCATTAGACAACGACACTTATAGTGGCGAGCGAAATACCGACCGCCGCCAAGCAACCGATACGGAATTCAGGCTTCCTGACTGGTGGCATCCGCGCCGATCTCTTCTTCGACCTCGACTTGGGAATTCAGCGCTTCTTCACCAGCACGCAGTTCCGCCTCCGCCTTGCCGAGTAACGACGCCAGTTGCCCCTGTTCTGCGGCGGTCAGGTCGGAAAAGGCACGCGCTTCGCCGTATTCTTCAGTGACCGCCTCGAACTCTTCCATCATCTGTGGCATCAGCCCGACCATTGCCGGGCCCATCGCTTCCATGGCGCCCATCACTTCCGGATCGGCAGATATTGGCAGTAGCTCGCGGGCGAACTTGCCGCCCGTAGGTGTATCGAAGAACAAGGAAAGCGTTGCCAGTTCTGCCGCGTCGAAGCGTTTTACCAGTGCGCGCGAATAGCCCGTTCGCAAAGCTGGCTCGATCGCTCCCATCAACTCGCCCATCAGTCCGGTCAGCGCTTCGCCCATTGCGCGATTACGCTCCTTGTAACGCGGATCGAGCAGAGCCAGCGCCTGTTCCATCGCTGTATCCTCCAGCTCTTCGAAGGTTTCTTCCTCCAGCCCCGTAACATCCACCAGATGGCTGGCGGGATCGTCCATCAGATCACCGAAAATACCGCTGAAGATCGGTTCCATCGTGTCCTGCATGATACGGGCATAACTGCCATCCGGCACAAGATCATTCGCCAGCTTTTCAGCTTGCGGCAGCAGCGCTTCCTGCTCCGTCGTCAACGGTGTCGTCGGAAACAATTGTCTGAATATGCCAAAGGCCTCCGCCATCTCGGCTTCGTCTTCGGGCGAGAAAACGGGGTTCGAAAAATCATCTGCCGGTTCGGCAGCGGCCTCTTCTTCGGTGCACTGTGCGTCCTCGGGCAGGTCGGCGCGTTCCTTGCAGGTAAGATCCTCCACCCGCATCGTCATGACAGGAACGGGCGCATCGCCGATCCTTTTGCCAAGCGTGATAGGTGGCACTTCGTCCGCATCCTGCGCCGAAGCGGGAGCAATAAAAGCGAGCGCAGCGCCAATGGCGCTTAATGCGACTATTCTATGTTCCAACTCAAATCCCCTCAGTAACCAAATTTGTGACTTGCCCTCAGTGTCCCGCCTGCGGTCCGCGCTCCAGTCCGGAAAGCTGCAATTGCTCATCGATCTTCGCCACGAGCCGGGCAAGACCTTCTTCGCTGTCGCTTTCGGCGCGGGCGACAAGCACGTCTTGCGTATTTGACGCGCGCAGCAACCACCAGCCATCCTTGCCGGTCACGCGCACACCGTCGGTACCGTCCACATCGTCCGTACTATTGGCAAGGCGCGCCTTCACTTCGTCGATGGCGGCGAATTTGCGGCTTTCATCGACCTGGAACCGCAATTCCGGCGTGTTGACCATAGCGGGCATCTCGCCGCGCAATTGTGTGACCGATTTGCCGAGCCGCGCGGATGCCGCCATCAACCGCACTCCTGCATAAAGCGCGTCGTCATAACCATAATAAGTATCGGCGAAGAACACATGACCGCTCATTTCGCCCGCGAGCGGCGAACCGGTTTCCTTCATTTTCGACTTGATGAGGCTGTGCCCGGTTTTCCACATCACCGGTTTTCCGCCCAGCTCGGCAACCGTATCGAACAGCGCACGGCTGGCTTTCACATCGGCGATGATGGTGGCGTTAGGTATTCTTACCAGGAGGTCACGGGCATAGATCATCAGTAGTTGATCCCCCCAGATAACCCGTCCTTCGCCGTCGATCGCGCCGATCCGGTCGCCATCGCCGTCGAAGGCAATGCCGAAATCGAGGCCTTTGTCCGCCACCAGCTGGCGCAGATCCTCCAGATTGGCCTCGACAGTGGGATCGGGATGATGGTTGGGAAAGTTTCCGTCGACTTCGGTGTAGAGGAGGTGATGCTCCCCGGGCAGCTTAGCCGCGAGCTTTTCAAGCGCGGGTCCGGCAGCACCGTTCCCGTTATCCCAACCGACGCGCAATCCCGAAAGCCGGGCGGTGTCGATACCGTCCAGCCCTTCGGCGATGCGCTCGACATACTCGTCCAGGACCTCGCGGCTTTGCGTAGTGCCGCTCCCGGTCGTCCAATCCCCGCCAGCGGCCAGTCGGCCGATCTCCTGGATATCGTCGCCGAAGAACGGACGGCCCTGAAACACCATCTTGAAGCCGTTGTAATTGGCGGGATTATGGCTGCCGGTTATCTGTATGCCGCCGTCCACATCTTCGGCTGACGCTTCGGCGTAATACAGCATCGGGGTCGGCCCCATACCGATCCGCACCACATCGCAGCCACTGACGGTCAGCCCCTCGATCAGGGCCGCTTCCAGCACCGGCGAGCTGGTGCGCCCATCATAACCGACCGCAACACGCTTGCCGCCCGCGCGGGTGAGCAGCGTTGCAAAACCGCGCCCGATCGCACGCGCATCGGCTTCCCCCAAAGTCTCCCCCACGATGCCGCGAATGTCGTATTCGCGCAGGGTGGTAGAGTCGAACTGGTGGCTGTCATGGTCGGTCATTGGTTGTCCGTTCATTGATCGATGATGTCGTTTTGGCCGGGCTCGTAAGGCAATTCGCCCAGCAGCAGATCACGCGCCGCCGTTGCCTCGTGAACCTGCGCGTCGGAGCCGCCGCGGTCGGGATGGACCAATATCAGCAGCCGTTTATGCGCCTCGCGGATGTCAGCGTGATTGGCATTTTCGCGCACGCCGAGCAGCTTGCGTGCGCGGAACACGGCCTGCTGGCGCGTGGAAGTGGTGCGGAGGTAATCCCACGGCCAGCGGCCTAGCGCCAATTTGCAGCCGATGGAAATCAGCGCGGCGATAACGAAAATGCGGAGCATCGTTCAGGCAGGCTCCAGCAACGGTTTGGCCCGATCTGCAATTTTCGACAATTTCAGTGCCGCCAGCAGGTTTCGCAGCTCCTGCCGCGCTACCAGATGACTGGTGCCGAGGTTGCCCAGATGACCCTTGTCGAGCAGCGTCAGCCCAGACGGAAACAGTTCGCGGTAGATCACGCGTTCGGACAGGCCATGCGCCACGCGGAAGCCCACGCGCTTCGACATTTCGGCAAGTGCCTGTTCGATCCGGCTCATATTGCGCGCCTCGGTATAACCGGTGCGATTACGCACCACGATCCAGTCAAGCTCGCGCCGCTTTTCCTCGATAGTGGCCCGGCTGCGCTTCAGACGCGCCTCCCAGATCAGTTCGGCGTAGAAGGACAACTTCCTGACCTTGAATGTTTCGGCATCGACCTGCCCGATCAGATCGAAATCCACGAAGCTGTCATTCATCGGCGTGACCAGCGTATCGGCCTGCGCGGCAGCATGGCGGGCGAGCGGATCGTCACGGCCCGGCGTATCCACGATCAGGAAATCCGCCTCTCGCTCCAGCTCCGCCGCGAGCGCTTCGAACTCCTGTGGATCGGTGGAATCGAGCACTTCGTACCGTGCCCCCGGCAAGGTCACGCCGCGCTTTTCCTGCAAGGCGTCGCGGTTTTCCATGTAGCGGTACAGCGTGCGCTGCCGGGGATCGAGGTCGATTGCGGCCACTTTCGCGCCGCCATAGGCCAGCGCAATTGCGATATGCACGGCGGTCGTGGACTTGCCCGTTCCGCCCTTCTCGTTTGCGAAAACGATCCTGTGTGCCTGTTGGGTGTTTGAAGGTGGCGGCACGCAGGGAACCTCGCGGTGGTTGGCGCAATTGCGCGGGACAGTCTTGTCCGGCAAGGCCGGTTTCTCGATACAGGACGCCGAACGCGTCCGATGCTGCAAATCCTACCGGAGCCAGGCCCCCATGCAAACCGTCAAACGGCTGGATATGTTGAGAACCTTGACAGCACAGTGGCGCAGCGCGGGCGAAACCCTGGCGCTGGTGCCGACCATGGGCGCCCTGCATGAAGGACATCTCGCACTGGTGCGGGCCGCGCGATCGGAGGCGGATCGGGTGGCCGTGTCGATTTTCGTCAACCCCACCCAATTCGGCCCGGACGAGGATCTGGACGCTTACCCCCGCACGCTGGACGCCGACAGCGCCCTGTTGAAGGCGGAGGGGGTGGACCTGTTATGGGCTCCCAGCGCAGCTGAAATGTACCCCGACGGGTATGCGACCAGCATCACGGTAGCTGGCGTGAGCGACCATTTCTGCGGTGCCGACCGGCCGGGGCATTTCGATGGCGTGGCGACAGTGGTGAACAAGCTTTTCAATCAAGTGCAGCCGGACGTGGCGGTGTTCGGGGAAAAGGATTGGCAGCAACTCGCGGTTATTCGCCGCATGGCCCGAGACCTCGACCTTACGCGCCCGCAAGCCGATGCCATCCTTGGAATTCCGACCATACGCGAGACGGACGGCCTCGCCCTGTCCAGTCGCAACCGTTATCTGGATGCCCAGCAGCGAGGGCAGGCCGCCGCCCTGCCCCGCCTGATGCGTGCCGCAATCACTGCGATGGAAGCTGGAACGACGCCCGGCGCTGCATTGGCGGAATTTCGCGAACAGCTGTTGGAAGGGGGCTTCGAAAGCGTGGACTATGCCGAACTGGCCGACGCGGAAATGCTGGTCCCGCTTGAAAGCGTGGGAGAGCGGCCTGCCCGCTTGATCGTGGCGGGCAGGATCGGCGGTACACGGCTGATCGACAACATGGCGGTAGGATGAGGCAGCAGCGTTGGCGGCTTCCGGATCACGAAATGCACATAGCGTGAAACCGGATTGTAAAGGTTGGAGCGGGTAGCGGGAATCGAACCCGCATAACTAGCTTGGAAGGCTAGGGCTTTACCACTAAGCTATACCCGCATCGCACTTTTGCCCGCACAACAAACCATATCGTTCGCGCCGAGTGCTGATCGATGGCACGGCAATTGCCCCAGACAGGTGCCTGCCGTCAACTGCCCACTGCGCCTCACCGGCTCGATTATTCGGCAGTATCCTCGATCACATCCGGCGTCTCGCCATCCGTGTCGGCAATTGGTTCGGCGTCTGAAACAGCCTCTGCCAGGTTCACCGAGACATCCACCCGCCGGTTTGCCTCGCGGCCTGGCTCGTTCGGTTCGCCATCGGGCAGAGCGTTGGGCTGGATCGGATTCTGTTCTCCGAAAGCGATAACCGTGATGCGGTCTTCGGCGATGCCGCGCTGAATCAGGGCATCGCGCACGAGTTCGGCCCGTTCCAGCGATATCCGCATGTTCACGGCATCGCTGCCGCCTGCATCGCTATGGCCACGCAAGATGATCTGACCGTTCTCCTCCGTTTGCGGGGCGTTCACAATCGTAGCAATTTCCGCTGCGGCTTCTTCGGTCATCTCGATACCGCCGCCAGCAAAGGAGATGCTGGTTTGCAGCGGCTCCAGCGCGGGCGCTTCGATCGGCTGCTCGATATCCTCACGGATGATCGAAACCTGTTCTTCCGGCTGCACCGGCGGCGTGTCTTTCTTGCAAGCGCCCAGAACGGCCAGCATCAGGATGGCGGGTAGCCAGCGCATCACGGTGTACTCCTTCTTGTAAGTCATGCAGTTTGCGGTCCGGTATCCGGATCGGTTGTCGGGCCCGTCCGGGCGCCTTCACGCGATTCCGCGGTGGCTTTTTCTGCCTTGCGCGCGGCCTTTTCGTCCGGCTTGCGTTCGACCGGGGGGGAGAACGAAATGATGGTATCGCCAGCGCGCGGTTCCGGACGGGATGCGTGGGTGAAAAAGCGCATTACGCCGCTGGAGCGAAGCAATAGCAGCATATGCGTTGCTTCGGGCAGGGTTTGCTGCGCGTCCTCGAAGTCGAATTCTTCCGACAGCTTGGTCTTGCGCAGCCGCCAGCCCTGCTGTTGCCGTTCATGCACATCTGACACGCCGAACCCGCTTTCGAACAAGGCGCGCCCGCGCAGCGACGGCGGCAAGGCATGGCGATCGTGCTCGCTGCCCGCCTCGCCCAGCTGATACACCGAATCGCGACCGATCTCGTGCGCGAATTCGTTGCAGACAAGCGTGTTGTAAGCTTCGTTCTCAGTCGCGGCGACAAGCACCTGGAACGGCGCAAGGTCGAGATTGTGCTCGGTCGCCTCGTTCAGGATTTCACCATGATAGAACGGCAGCCCCTTTTGCCGCGCGGCACCGAGCCGCTGCCAGCTCGGGTCCACGACCATAACCGGCGTTCCCAGATCCTTCATCTCCTGTGCCAGCGAGATAGTCCACGGAGTGCTACCGACAATCAGCAGGCCGGGCCTCGACACGCCCTTGATGCCGAGCCAGCGTGCGACAAGATCGATGGTAAAGCCGTGCGCCACCACTGTCGCCACGACGACCGCGAAGCTGAGGCCGATCAGCAGCTCTCCACCCGCATAACCCAGATCGCCCAAACGTAGCGCGAACAGGCCGCTGATCGCGACCAGCACGATCCCTCGGGGTGCGATCCAGGCCACGAACAGCCGTTCGTTCCACGGTACATCGCTGCCCAATAGCGAAATCAGGACGGTTGCCGGACGGACCAGGAACAGCAGCGCCAGCAGGAATGCACCGAAGCGCCATGTCGTGCCGAGATATGTGAGATCTTCCCATTCCAGCGATGCCGAAAGCAGAATAAATATGCCCGAGACAAGCAGGACCGCGATATTCTCCTTGAACGGATGGATCGACCGCAGCGATTGCACATTCATGTTCGCCATCGCCACACCCATTACGGTGACGGCTACCAGGCCAGCCTCATGCTCGATCGCGTTGGAGAGCACGAACACGCCGACCACCACTGTGAACAGCACCGGCACTTTGAGATATTCGGGCACCCCTCCGCGCGGGAATGTGTAGGCGATGACCCAGGCGGCCGCATAGCCGATCGCTCCTGCCAGCAGGGCCGCGATGATCAGCGGCGGGACCACTTCGAACAGCGAAGCGCCGGGGCTTTCGGCGACCTTGCGAAAATATTCATACGCGATAACAGCACATAGTGCGCCGGTCGGATCGTTGACGATCGCTTCCCATTTCAGGATCGAGCTCGGTCTGGTCTTGACGTTGGATTGTCGGAGCAAGGGCAGCACCACCGTGGGTCCGGTGACCACGAGGATCCCGCCAAACAGAATTGCGACCGGCCACACCAGGCCGGCGATGTAGAACCCGGCAAGCGAGCCAAACGCCCAGCCAACTAGCACGCCGATCGTGGCCAGTCGCCAAACGGCATCGCCCGAATGTCGCAACTCACGAACATTCAGGCTGAGCCCGCCTTCGAACAGGATCAGCGCGACGCCGATGCTGACCATCGGGCTCAACAGTTCGCCGAATGCTTCCTTGGGATCGAACAGGTCGAACACCGGCCCGGCGAGAAAGCCTGCAGCCAGCATCAGCACGATGGCTGGCCAGCCTGTACGCCAGGCGATCCACTGTGCGCCAATGCCCAGCAAGCCGACCATGGCAATTACCAGTGCCTGTTCTTCCATGACCTAATTCTCTTCCCACACGACGGCATATCGGGGCCATTGTTCGACTTTGGCGATCGATCCGCCAGTCGCTGCACGATGGCTTGCCAACTTCCTGATACGGCTGCGGCGTTTGCGGGGTGCCGTCAATCCCCGATCCTTATTTGCCTGGATAGGCCATCAGCGAAAATGGCGCGCAATCCGCCTCGCGAAGCGCCTTGCTGCCGCCCAGATCGGCAAGATCGATTGCAAAAGCGCCGTGAGTGACCCGCGCCCCGGCGCGGCGCAACAGTCCCAACGCCGCGAGCGCGGTTCCCCCTGTGGCGATCAGATCATCCACCAACAGGATATTCGCGTCGTCGGCGATCAGCGTAGGGTCGAGCTCAAGCCGGTCGTTACCGTATTCCAGTTCGTATTCCGCCTCGATCACGGGCACGGGTAGTTTGCCCGCCTTGCGCAACGGCACGAACCCCTTGCCGCAAGCGGCGGCGATAGCTGCGCCCAAGATAAAACCCCGCGCTTCGATACCCGCAATCGCGTCCGCACCGATCGACCGTGCATGACTTGCGAGCTGGTCGACTGTGGCTGCGAGGCCGGCCGGGTCGGCAAACAGGGTCGTAAGGTCACGGAACATGATGCCGGGCGCGGGGAAATCCGGCACGGTGCGTACCAACGCCTGCAATTGCCGCGAGTTCATGCGCTGGAGGCTGCTTGGACGTCGCTGAACGGGCGGCCGAACCGACTGCCCAGTATCGATATCGCCGCGAGCTTAATCCTTGCGCTTCTTCGGCTTCGCACCCGCCCAGACCTGTTTCTTGGACATATATGCAAGGATAGTCGCGAAGATCAGGAAGCCGATGAACACGAAGCCCGTCTGGCGGCGTTGCTCCAGCTTCGGCTCCGCCGACCACGTCATGAACGCCGTCACGTCCTTCGACATCTGCGAGATCGTCGCGTCGGTACCATCGGAATAGGTCACCTGACCGGCGGCCGTCAGTGGCGGAGCCATCGCGATGTTGAGGTTGTGGAAGTACTGGTTGAAATAAAGCCCCTGCGGAGTTTCGAAGTCCGGATACGCCGCCTTCAATTCAGCCGGGATTGGGCCATAGCCCGATAACAACGAATAAACGTAAGCCGAACCATCATGACGAGCCTTGGTCATCAGCGAAAGATCGGGCGGAATGGCGTTGTTATTCGCTGCGGCCGCGGCAATGTCGTTTGGATAGGGACCGACCATGTAATCCGTTGCCACTGCTGGACGGAGGACGGGTTCGCCAGTCGTGGGATCGACACCGGGAACCTGGAATTGGCTGGCAATTGCAGCCACTTCCGGTTCGGTATAGCCGAGCGCGCCCAGATCGCGAAACGCCACGAACTTCATGCCGTGGCAAGCGGCGCATACTTCCTGATAGACCTTCAACCCGCGCTGCAATTGCGCACGGTCATAGGTGCCGAGCGGCCCATCGCTGGAGAAAGACACATCTTTGGGATGTACGTAAAATTCGTGTTCTACGGTCTCCTCGGTTTCCACGGTCATGGCGGTGTAGGCCCCAACGCCCAAAGCCCAGAACGCGGCAACGGCGAAGAAGAGACCGCCAAGGATTGCGATAATGCGGATCATTGTTCTGTGTCTTTCTTCAGGATCAAACCGCAGGTGAGGCGTTTTCGCCAAGTACGGCCTTCTTGTCCGACCCCAGCACCGCTTCGGTAATGGAGTAAGGCATCGGCTGCGGCGTTTCGATCTTGGATACGATCGGCAAGATCACCAGGAAATGCAGAAAGTAGTAGGCGGTCGCTGCCTGGCTGAGCATCACATACGGTTCATAAGGCGGAGCCCCGCCGCAGATGAACAGCACCAGCATCGCCGGGATCAGGCCGAACCAGAAGAATTTGCGGAACAACGGGCGATAATGGCCACTGCGAACCGGGGACCGGTCGAGCCATGGCAGAATGAACCAGATGAGGATCGCGGAGAACATCGCCAGCACGCCCATCAATTTGGCCGGAATGAAGAAGAAATCCATCGTGAACGCACGCAGGATCGCGTAAAATGGCCAGAAATACCATTCGGGCACGATGAGAGCCGGGGTCGAAAGCGGGTTTGCTTCGATGTAATTGTCCGGATGGCCCAAATAGTTGGGCAGGAAAAACACCATGATCGACAGGAGGATGAGGAAGACGCCGAGCCCGAACCCGTCCTTCGCCGTGTAATACGGATGGAAGGGCACGGTATCGCTCTCGCTCTTGATCTCGACGCCTGTCGGGTTGGACGAACCGGGAATGTGCAGCGCCCAGATATGCAGGATTACCACGCCAGCCGTTACGAATGGCAGCAGGAAGTGCAGGCTGAAAAAGCGGTTCAGGGCAGCATTGTCAGGCGCGAAACCGCCCAGAAGCCAAACCTGGATCGGTTCGCCAACCAGCGGAATTGCGCCGAACAGGCCGGTAATGACCTTCGCGCCCCAGAAACTCATCTGGCCCCACGGCAGCACATAGCCGAGGAACGCGGTCGCCATCAGCAGCAGGAAGATCACCACGCCCAAGATCCAGATCATTTCGCGCGGCGCCTTGTAGGACGAATAGAAAAACCCGCGGAAAATATGGAGGTAGATCACGATAAAGAAGAAACTGGCACCGTTGGCATGCATATAACGCATCAGCCAGCCCCAGTTTACGTCGCGCATGATGTGTTCTGTAGTGGCGAAAGCGACCTGCGCATTGGCGGCATAATGCATCGCCAAAACGACCCCGGTGACGATCTGCAGCACCAGACAGAACCCGGCGAGCACGCCAAAATTCCACATGTAGTTAAGATTGCGCGGCACCGGATAACCCGCGCCCACGGCGTTGTAGACCAGCCGCGGCAACGGCAGCTTCTCGTCCATAAAACGCATGAAGCCGTTGGTCGGCGTATATTGTTTGGCCCAGGGGAAGCTCATGGTCTCAGCACTTTCTAAGCGTCAACCGACGCGTATGACCGTATCGGACGTGAATTCGTAATCGGGAACCACAAGGTTCGTCGGTGCAGGGCCTTTGCGGATGCGGCCTGCGGTGTCGTAATGCGAACCGTGGCAGGGGCAGAAATAACCGCCATATTCACCCTTATTCTCGCCTTCCGCCGCACCCAGCGGGACGCAGCCCAGATGGGTACAGACGCCCATGGTGACCAGCAAGTCGCCATGCCCTTCCTTGGTCCGGTCGGCCAGCGATTGCGCGTCGCGCAACGAACCGGTCGGCACGGCGTTCGCCTCGGCAATTTCGGCTGGAGTCAGACGGCGCACGAACAGCGGTTGTTTGCGGAAGATTTCCTTGATCGACTGGCCCGGCTCAATCAGCGAGACGTCCACATCGGTCGAGCTTTCAGCCAACACATCAGCGGATGGGGCCATCTGACTGATCAGCGGCAACAGCACGAACACACCGCCGACGCCCAGGGCGCTGACGGCAGCAATATTGATAAAATCGCGGCGGCGCACGCCATCGTCACCCGTTTCCGCCCCATGCAGAGCCGGGTCCGCGCTGTCTGCCGGTACCGTGCTGTTAGCCATCAACCTGCCTTATCTTCGAACCGAGCCCGTTACCGCACCGTTGGAGGGGATGTCGCGCACGCGCCTCGACGAACCGCGCATTGCCCCAACCGGCCGTTTGCTCAAACCATTTTGTCGCGCGATAGCCAAGCGGCCCGCTTTTGCCAACCGCCATTTTGGCAACCATCATGCGCTTTGGTGCAACCCGATGACGGATATCTGGCGGCCATAAGTAGCTTCGCCGAGATGTGTGGCCCGGCGATAGGAATAGAACCGGTCCGGCTGGCTATAGGTATCTTCCGCGCAATCGCTCACCTGAGTGACACCTGCGGCATGCAGGCGGGCGGCGCAAAAGGCGGGCAGGTCGAACTGCCAATGCCCGCCGTGTCCTTCAGCAAAGAAACGGTCATCGGCCGCGCTAAAATTGGCGCGAAACGCCTCGTCAACTTCGTAACTGGCTTGCGCGATGCACGGGCCGATAGCGGCAACGATGCGCGACGGACGGGCGCCTGCCTGTTCCATTGCGGCAACGGTCGCTTCCAGGATGCCGCCCGTTGCTCCGCGCCAACCGGCATGGGCGGCGGCGACGACACCTGCTTGGGCGTCGGCGAGCAATACAGGCGCGCAATCCGCCGTCACGATACCAAGCAGCAATTGCGGCACCGCTGTGACGACGGCGTCGGCGCGCGGACGATTTTCATGGCTCCAGGGGGCTTCGACAATCACCGCTTCCGCCGAGTGCACCTGATAGGGTGTGGCAAGCGAGGCGCTCGGCAGGGTAGCGGCAATTACGCGGCGGCGGTTTTCCGCCACATTGCTGTCATGGTCCTCCGCGCCGAAACCGCATTGTAAGCCCGCTACCTTCCCGGTTGAGACGCCCCCCATCGCCGTTCCGAACCCGTGCGGTATACTGTCCAGCGCGGCAGCCTGCAGGAGCACCGCGGCTTCCTCAGCCAAGGCTGCGGCTGACCTGTTCATGGGTGTCGCGAGACAGGGTGGGAGAGGCGGCGATCCGCTCCAGCTCGGCCCGCATCAGCTTGGCCCGGCCAGCCTCGATCCGCCGGAACCGGCCGAGATAGGGCACGAACCGCGCGGCAGTTTGCGGGTTGATCGGGTCGAGCGCCAGAATAACGTCGGCGATCAGCTTGTAGCCCGAGCCATCGGGCGCATGGAAACCCTGCGGATTGGCGGCGAACGCCATATATAGCGAACGTACGCGGTTGGGGTTGCGCATGGTGAAATCGGGATGTTCTGCCAGCGCCTTTACATGCTCGATGACATTGGGATGGAGCGAGGCGGCCTGCGTTGCGAACCATTTGTCGATGGTCAGTTCGTCACCGCGATAGCGGTTGTAGAAATCCATCAGACGCGCTGTGCGTTCAGGCGAATTAAGCCCCGCCAGCACCATCAGCGCACCCTGCCGGTCGGTCATGTTGTCCGCCGCGTCATATTGGCCTGCCGCCCGTTTCGCGGTCCCGTCCGCGTCGGCGGCGGCAAGGAAGGTCAGCGCCAGCGTCTTCACCTTGCGGGCTCCGCGCGCTTCCGCGGACTGGCCGTAAGGGACATTATTGGCCCGGTCATGTAAAGCCCGAAGCTGATCGCCAAAGGTTTCGCCAAGCCACGCCTTCAAACCCTGCCGCGCCTCGTGAATGCGGCCGGGATCGGCAGCGTCGACTTGTTCGGCCAGATAGGTTTCGCCCGGCAGGATCATCAGTTCGCCGCGCATGGCGTCTTCGAGGTCGCCATCCTGCATAATGGCTGCAAAAGCCTCGCCGATGGCGGCGCGCATCGCGTCATCCTGCGAACCGGCGGCGACCTGCGTGAGATAGTCGGTGACAAGATCCTGCATCGCTTCGTAACGAGCGAAGGGATCATCGTCATTCGCAGCGAGGAACACCAGTTCGTCCTGCGGAATATCGCGGCGAACCGTGACCGGCGCGGAGAAGCCGCGATTGATCGACAATACGGGCTTTTCGGCGAAACCTTCATAGGTGAAGGTCTGTTCGGCATCCGTCAGCATGACCAGTTCCTCGCCGCGATGCGTGGCCGTAGCCCGGTCGAACAGCGCAATCCGCAAGGGGATCGGCATAGGTTGCTTTTCAACCTGGCCGGGCGTTGGCGGCACGGTCTGCTTTAGTGTCAACGCGGCAGTATCGCCGTCATGGACAAGAACGGCTTCGACGACAGGCGTCCCGGCCTGCGAATACCAGCGGCGGAACTGTTCGAGCTCCAGCCCTGCACCATCCTCCATCGATCTGACGAAATCCTCGCAGGTCGCTGCCTCGCCGTCATGGCGGCCGAAATACAGATCGGTGCCTTTGCGGAACGCGTCGGGCCCCGCCATCGTGCGCATCATGCGGATGACTTCGGCGCCCTTGTTGTAGATCGTGGACGTATAGAAGTTGCTGATCTCGCGGTAGGAATCGGGACGAATGGGGTGCGCGAGCGGGCCGGAATCCTCCGGAAACTGCACGCTGCGCAACACGCGAACATCTTCGATCCGCTTGACGGCCTCACCCTGCATATCCTGACTGAACAGTTGATCGCGCAGCACTGTGAAGCCCTCTTTCAGGGACAGCTGGAACCAGTCGCGGCAGGTGATGCGGTTGCCTGACCAATTGTGGAAATACTCGTGCGCGATCACACCTTCCACGGCGTCGAAATTACCATCGGTCGCGGTTTCGGGGTCGGCCAGCACATATTTCGTGTTGAAAATGTTGAGGCCCTTATTCTCCATCGCGCCCATGTTGAAATCGCTTACGGCGACGATGTTGAACAGGTCGAGATCGTATTCCCGGCCGAAGGTCTCCTCGTCCCAGACCATCGATTTCTTCAGCGATTCCATCGCATGTTCCGTGCGCGGCAGATCGCCGTCGCGGACATAGATGTTGAGCGTAACCTCACGTCCCGACATGGTGGTGAAGCTGTCCGAGTTGGCCACCAGATCGCCGGCCACCAGCGCGAAGAGATAGGATGGCTTGGGCCACGGATCGTGCCATTCCGCCCAATGCGTGCCGCCTTCGCCCTCCCCGCTATCGGTGTTGTTGCCGTTCGACAGCAGCACCGGGAATTCTGCATTCGGCGCGCTCATCCGCACGGTATAGGTGCTAAGCACGTCGGGCCGGTCAGGAAAGAAGGTGATGCGGCGGAAACCCTCCGCCTCGCACTGTGTGCACAACATCCCGCCGCTGGCGAACAGGCCCATTAACTGGGTGTTTTGCGATGGGTCGATTTCGGTCACGATGGTAAGCGTGTGGCTGTCGCCTTCCAGCGTCACCACCAGATCGTCGCCATCCATAGTGTGGCCGCTGCACTTGGCGCCATCGCATTTGAACTCGCCCAGTTTCAGCCCGTCACCATTCAACCGGATAGTCGGCGAGGCCTCTGCCTCTGGATTGCGCTCTACCGTAAGCGTTGCGGTAACACGCGTTTTCTCGAGGCCCAGTTCAAACGACAAATGTGTCTGCGGAATCAGCCATGGAAATGGCTTGTAATCCTTGCGTTGGATGATCGCGGGCGCCTTGGGCTCCGGCGGAGCGTCCGCCATTTGCAGATTGTCTTCGGCGGTAGCTGGCGTGCTGACAATATCCATAAGGCGGGCTGGCTTTCTTTATACAATAGAGGATGAGCCCTTTTGCCTAGGCCCTGAACCGCTACAACGCACCGATGGCGACAATGTTCATTTTCGGTTTAGGTTATACCGCAAAACGCGTGAAATCGGCGCTGGAAGCAGATGGTTTCGCAGTGCGCGCCACGGGCAGGGACGGTGACACCGATTTTGCCGACGGGGATGCGGTGAGCGAGGCGTTGTCGGGCGCAGATCACGTATTGTCGAGCGTGCCTCCCGCAGACGGCAGCGATCCGGTGCTCGATGCTTATGGCGAGGCTTTGACGGGCAAGCGGCTGGTCTATCTGTCCTCAACCGGCGTTTATGGCGATGCGGACGGCGCCTGGGTGGACGAGGCCAGCCCGACCGGCGGCGGTCGGCGAAGTGCACGGGCAAGGTGCGATGCGCGCTGGCTGGATATGGGCGCGCGGGCGCTGCGCCTACCCGGCATTTATGGGCCGGGCCGGAGCGCGCTGGACCGTGTGAGAGCGGGCCGCGCGCATCGGATCGATTTGCCAGGACAAGTCTTCAGCCGGGTACATGTGGACGACATCGTGTCGGGTGTGCTGGCAGCGATGAATGCGCAGGCGGGAGCGTATAATCTCAGCGATGATCTGCCATGCAGCCAGAACGCCGTGATCGAGGAAGCTTGCCGGTTGCTGGGCGTGGACCAGCCGCCCTTGCAGACCATGGACGAGGCGGGCCTGTCCGCAATGGCGCGCGGATTCTATGCGGAAAACCGCCGGGTCGCCAATGGTAGAGCGAAGCGGGTGTTGGGATGGCAGCCGGAATTCGCCGATTACAAAACGGGTCTTCGCTCGCTGCTTTAGACGTACCGCGCGCGGGTCTGGTCAGGCGCGCCGCGCGCGGGTTTGGTCAGGAGCGCCGTGCGCGCAGGGCGACCACCAGCCCGATCAGCGCCAGTACTGCACCCAATCCCGTGAGCGGCGTCCAGCGGTAATCTTCGAACAGGGTCGACAGGATCATTGCCACGATCACCACTACGATCCCGTTATATGCCGCGCGCCCCGCCCCGATCTGGCGCACCAGCGTGTAGTGAAGCGGAAACGTTACCACGCTACCCGCTAGCGCCAGCCAACCGATGCCCAACCAGAAACTTGCGCGCACCGGCAGTTCCGGCGGACCGGCGGTGAACCATGCTAAGCCCACATCGGCGATGGTGCCATACAGCATCGCCCAGGCCAGCAGGCTGACCATCGGCAGCCCGCGCCCGGTTTCGTTTGCCTGCACGACATTGGCAATGGAGGCTGACAGGATACCGCCGACCGCCAGCGCAACGCCCAGCCCGATATTCCCGCCCAGCGGCGACAATTGCGCCTCGTGAAGCAGCAGCAGCGCGATACCGCCCAAAGCAATCACCGTACCGATCACGAAATTGCGCGTGATGCGCTGACCCAGCAACAGCCAGCCGAAGGTCGCATTGGCCACGATCAGCATCGTAAACAGCACCGCCACGATACCCGAAGTCAGATGCAGTTCGCTGCGATAAACGAAATTGAAATTGCCGCAGAATTGCGCGATCCCGATAGCCAGCGCCAGCAGCTGGCCTTTCGTGCCCAGGCCAAGCGGCTTGCCCATCAGCTTTGCCACAAGGAACATCGCGGGCGTCGCCAACAGGAAGCGCCAGGCGACCGACCAGCTTGGCGGCACACCGTCGATCTGGTCGGTGATAACCCACCAAGTGCTGCCCCAGATCACTCCTGTCAGGACGAACGGCACCGCAATCCGCCAATGCAGCAGGCTGTGTTCCGAAACGTTATGCTGCCCGGAGATTTGGGGCGGCTGGCCCGGCGGTGGCTCGCTCACAATCGGGAAACGGCTTCGCCAAGCGCGGTGGCGGCATCCGGTGATGCGTCCCAGCTCATGACGAAGCGTGCTGCATCGGCGCCCCAGTCGTAAAACCCGAAGCCCTGCGCGCGCAAAAGTTCACGTTCGGCAGCGGTGCAGCGCAGGAACACCTCGTTGGCCTCGATCGGATGCATCAGGCGATCTTCCGCGCCCGCCAGACTGGCTGCCGCGTGGTTTGCCGCGCGGGCGTTTTCCAGCCAGAGATCGTCTGTCAGCATGGCCTCGATCTGCGCCGCCAGAAACCGCCCCTTGGATTGCAGATGCCCCGCACGCTTGCGCCGATACCGCGCCTCGCGCGCAGCATCAGGATTGCGGGCCGTGTCGAAAAACACGATGGCTTCCGCATTCATGCCGCCGTTTTTTACAAACCCGAAACTCAGCGCGTCCGCCCCGCCGATTGCTTCTGCCGGCGAGCATCCGAGATAGGCAACCGCATTGCCGAAGCGCGCGCCGTCGACATGGAAACCCAGATCCCGCTCATGCGCAAGCCGGCGCAGAGCCGCAATCTCGTCCGGCTTGTAGGCACAGCCGTATTCGCTGACCTGCGTGACCGAGATAGCGTGCGGCTGCACCTGGTGCACATCGTCGCGGATCGGGTCGATCACTACGCGTACGGTATCCGGCGTCAGTTTTGCCGAAGGACCATCGGCCAGCAACAGCTTCGCGCCATGCAGGTAAAAGCCCGGCGCACCGCCCTCGTCCGCCTCGATATGCGCCTCGCGGTGGCAGACGACGCCGCCGTAGGGCGGACACATCGTCGCCAGCGCCAGGCAGTTCGCCGCCGTTCCAGTCGCCACCCACAACACCGCGCATTCGCGCCCGAACAGCGCGGTCACATGCGCGTCGAGCCTCGCGGAAACCGCGTCCCCGTCATACGGCGCGTCCTGCGCATCGGCGGCGCGCATCGCGTCCCACACCTTTGGATGAACCGGCGCGGCATTATCGGACAGGAACTGGCGGCCCTGATGCGGAACGGGATTGGTGGCTGGCTGCATCACGGAACGGCCATAGTCGGCCTTGCGTTGGGTGCAAGAAGGAGAACATCTGCATGACTGTTGAAAACACCACTGAAAACATGGGCGCCGACGTCGAAATCACCCACCACGAAGAAGCCTCGGAAGGGGAATATCGCGCTTCTCCCGCCGACAATGATGCGGTTGGACGGCTGACTTACAAGAAGCGAGGCAACGTCCGGATCGCGGATCACACACGGGTGCCTGACGAAATCGGCGGGCGCGGTATCGCGGCGCAGCTGGTCGACCGGCTGGTGGCCGATGCCCGGGCGGAAGGGTTCAAGATTCGCCCGCAATGTTCCTACGTCGAAGCGAAGTTCCGCCGCAATCCCGATTGGGCGGATTTACGTGCCGAAATCGAGAGCTGAACATCAGCCTGCCGGGCGCGCCGAGATCGTTGACGCGGGCGGCGCGTCCACCAGCTCGCTGAAATCCGTCTGCGCGATGCTTTCCAGAATGGCGGTGCGCAGGCTTTGTGCACGATCGAGCGAAATGCCGGTGATAGATAGCTTACCGCCCGCCAACCCCAGATGCAGCGTGGCATAGCCGCGCCATTTGGTGATCGGCCCTTGCGCGATCTCGACCGATTGCAGCTTCACCCGGCTGGCGACTGCAAGTTTCGGTGCAAGCCAGCCCTCGCGGCGGAATAGCTGCGTTTCGCTTAGCGCGTGACGTTCGAACCGCCACAGAAACGCCTGCCGCATTACCTGCAGCGCTCCGATTGCGAGTGGGATTATGGCGAACCAAGGGTAATCGGACAGCGCGACACCCAGCGCAACCACCCCCATGAACAACCCGTTCAAAACCGCGCTATCGAAGCGGTAGCGACTGCTTGCTCGATGCCAGTCGAGATCGCCCTGCGGCAGCGCGAAATTGGCCGCTGCGGCGATTGGGCGAATTTCCTCCACCTTGGCAAACGGAGCGACCACGTGATTCGCACTGCCTGAATCCTGCGCGAGGCTGACGAATTTCAGATTATGCCAGCCAAACCGGCGGCGGATCAGCCCGGTGCCCACGGTTACCGCCTGAACCCGGTGCGCCGGCATGACCACGTCAGTTTTCGTCAACAATCCGCGCCGCCTGCGAAATCCCTTCTCCGTTCGGTCGAGGCGGAAGTTCCATTCGCGCAAAGTAGTTCGCACCAGCCCCGTCGCCACGCCCAGCACGGCCACGGAAAGCAGCGCCATGACGATCCCGATGGCTTGGGCCATCGGCCCGAGCGAAGCAATCTGTTCGCCCGGCCCAACCATCAATTCCTTCCAGAATGACGATTCCCACACATCGAATGGCAGCGCGTCGCCATATTGCTGCAGCAGGCCAAACAACACCGCAAAAACGGCAAGCGAGAACTCGAACAATCCGAATGTCAGAATGCGCTTGGGCGGCATGGCAAATAATGGCGGCGGCTCCTGCAGCGGCGACTCGCTATCGTCCGCAGCCGGGGCAGCCTCATGCCCATCGCGCCGCGCTCGCACGGTTTCGCGCAGCCGTTCGCCCTCATCCTCCGTCAGATAGGCCAGCGCCAACTCGTCCTTGCCGCCAGCGCCGGTTTCGAACCGCACCTGCACCAGCCCGAACAGGCGCGGCAGCAGCCCCTGTTCGAGGCTGACATCCTGGATGCGTTCATACGGAACAGAGCGGGCCTGACGGCTGACGATACCCGCTTCGACTCTGATGTCGGTTTCACCGACGATATATGTGCGGCGGCGCCAGCTGAGCCATGCGAAAAACAACATCAGCAACGCGACACCGACGGCAAGCCCGCCGATATACAGATACTCCCGGCTGACCAGATCGCCTGCAAAGGCAACCGCCGCCAACCCGAACAATGCGTTGGGCAGGCCTTTCAACGTACCGATGGCAATGCTGGCAGGATGGGTCCGCAGCCCCTCGCCCACCGAGGTGGCGGAGCCTGTGCTTTGCGTTTCGGATGCGGCCACCGGCTCTTCCGGATGCGGGATCGCGGTCACAGCGTTTCGCGCTTGATATGGGCGCGGATCTCCTCGCGCATGGCGTTGGCATCGTCGGTCGCGAGGCCCGGCAGATTGACCGAGGCGTTGTGGCTGCCAGCGGTATGCAGGGTGAGGTTGGACAGTCCGAAAGCACGTTCCAGCGGCCCTTGGCCGACGTCGATATGCTGCACCCGTCCGAACGGCACCACGGTATCTGACCGGAACCAGATGCCGCGCACCACGCGCAGCCGGTCCGCGCCCATCGTATAACCGCGCGCATGGTATCGGCGCATCGGAATCCTGATGATCACCAAGGCCGCGAGGAGCAGCACCGGGATGAAAAACACCCCGGTCCAACCCGGCACAACGAATTCCAGCACACCCGCCCCGATCACGACAATCGCGGCAAGGATCGACAATTCGATCCGCAGCACGGTGCGATATCGCGGATCGAGCTCAGTCAACGGCGCATCGCCGGTGTTGGACGGCGGCGTGGCCACGGGCGCGGTAGTTTCGATATCCATGGAAGCTGTTTCGCGTGCCGGTACGGGAAAGGCAATTTTTTGTTTCGCCTCAAGCGCCGGCGGTCGCATTCGCTTCCTTAGGCTATCCTCGCGCTTCGCGCTGCGGGCGGCCCTTTGGGCCTATGACTGCCGTAACCTGGAACCGGATCCAAGATTGCGAGGGTAACGCAAGTTCGGTCCGCGACCAGCGGACCGCAAGGCCGAACGGCCGCCCGAGCTTATGCGAGGAAGCCAAGCGAGCGGATGCGAGCGCCCGGCGTTTGAGGGGCTAAACAAAAAAACAAATGGTGCTGCTGGAGGGAATCGAACCCTCGGCCTCTCCCTTACCAAGGGAGTGCTCTACCTCTGAGCTACAGCAGCCGGGCCGGCGCATGGATACGCGCTGGCTTACAGGGGGCGCGCTATTGTCGCGAGGCCTTGCAAAGTCAAGTTAAGCTTGTGCGGGCGGTCGCTGCCGACCATGTTGATGTGATGACGATTGGCAACGATTCATCGCGGGACGAGCGGCTGGCGGCAAAACTGCGGGAGAACCTGAAGCGGCGCAAGACCCAGGCGCGCCAGATGGAAAGGGATGCGCAGCAATCTAAGCTTCCCAAACCGGCGTCCGAAAGCTAACCCGCATTGCTCCCGAACCGTCGCGGTTCGAATTTTTCGGAGCTTGCCTTGCCCACACTCATCCTCGTCCGTCACGGCCAGAGCGAATGGAACCTCCAGAACCGTTTCACCGGCTGGTGGGATGTCGATCTGACCGACAAGGGCGTGTCCGAGGCGAAAGCGGCGGGCGCTTTGCTAAAAGAACGCGGCGTTCTGCCCACGATCTGCTTCACATCTGTGCAGACCCGCGCCATCCGCACCGCGCATCTAGCCTTGCTGGAAGCGGGCCGGGTGTGGATCCCGGTGACTCGCGACTGGCACCTGAACGAGCGGCATTATGGCGGGCTGACCGGGCTGGACAAGCAGGAAACCCGCGACAGGCACGGCGACGAGCAGGTGCATATCTGGCGCCGCAGCTTCGACACGCCGCCCCCGCCGATCGAGCCGGGCAGCCAGTATGATCCGGCCAACGACGTGCGGTATGAAGGTATCGATGTGCCATCGGCCGAAAGCCTGAAAATGACCATCGAGCGGGTGCTGCCCTATTGGGAAGCGGAAATACTGCCTGTGCTGGCCAGCGGCGAGACGGTGGTGATTTCCGCCCACGGCAATTCCCTGCGCGCGCTGGTCAAGCATCTCTCCGATATTTCCGACGAAGATATAACGGGCCTGGAAATCCCGACCGGGCAGCCGATCATCTATGAATTCGATGATCGCATGCAGCCGGGCGAAATGCGCTATCTGAAGGATATTTGAGATGGCCGCGCACCAGCCCTCCGCACAGAAACCCGAAGTCGTGATCTGCATGGGCAGCCAGTCCGACTGGCCGACTATGCGGAAATGCGCCGATGTGCTGGCGCATCTCGACGTCCCGCACGAAGCGCGCATCGTGTCGGCCCACCGCACCCCCGACCGGATGGTGGAATTTGCGAAATCGGCCGAGGCGGAAGGGGTAAAAGTCATCATTGCCGGTGCTGGCGGCGCGGCGCATCTGCCCGGCATGATCGCCGCGATGACGCAGCTTCCGGTGCTGGGCGTGCCGGTGCAGTCAAAAGCGCTTTCCGGGCAGGACAGCCTGCTTTCCATCGTGCAGATGCCCGCCGGCGTGCCGGTCGGCACACTTGCCATCGGGGAAGCGGGCGCGACCAATGCCGGGCTGATGGCAGCGGCCATCCTGGCGCTGGGCGATACAGGCCTCGCAGACCGTCTCAAGGCATGGCGCGCCGCACGCAGCGATGCCGTGGCCGACCATCCGTCTGACTGATCGGGCCTGCGAATGAGCGATAACGCGACACTGAAACCCGGCTCCACCATCGGGATATTGGGCGGCGGGCAGCTGGGCCGGATGCTGGCGATCGAGGCGGCCTATCTGGGCTACCGTGTGATCACCTACGCACCGGAAGCGCACAGCGTAGCGGCGCAGGTCAGCAACGACGTGTTTCAGAACAAGTGGAACGATAGCGCGGCGATGGCGGCGTTTGCCGCGCAGTGCGATGTGGTGACGTGGGAATTCGAAAACGTGCCGGTCGAACCACTTGCCCCGCTGGAAAGCTTGCTCGCCCCGCATCCGCGCGCGCTGGAAACAGCGCAGGACCGGCTGGCGGAAAAACGCTTCGTCGAACAATTGGGCGGGCGCACCGCGCCTTACGCATCGGTCGAGACCACCGCCGATCTCGATGCCGCGATCGACCGCATCGGCGCGCCCGGCATCCTTAAGACCCGGCGCGACGGTTATGACGGCAAGGGTCAGTGGCGCATCGAATCGCGCCATGACGCGGATGGCATCGCGCTACCCGGCACGCCGTGCATTTACGAAGGCCTGGTCACGTTCGAGGCGGAGTTCTCCGTCATCCTGGTGCGCGGACAGAACGGCGAAATCCGGTTTTGGGACAGCGCGGAAAATACCCACGAAGGCGGCATCCTTACTCGCTCTACCCTGCCCCCGTGCAAGGCAGTCGCCGATCAGGTCGAGGCTGCGCGCGAGCTGGCGCGGCAGGTGGCGGATGCGTTGGAATATACCGGCGTGTTGACGGCGGAATTTTTCGCCACGGCAGACGGCCCGGTGTTCAACGAGATCGCGCCGCGCGTACACAATTCGGGCCACTGGACCATCGAAGGCGCGGTCACCAGCCAGTTCGCCAATCACATCCGTGCCATCTGCGGTCTGCCTCTCGGCGACACCACCACCACCGCGCCGCAAATCGAGATGGAAAACATCATCGGCAAGGCAGCTGGGACCGCCACTGACCTGCTAGCCGAGTCCGGCGCGCATCTGCATCTCTACGGCAAGACCAAGGCGCGCAAGGGCCGCAAGATGGGCCATGTCACGCGCATCGGGCACGATCCGGTAGCGCCAGCGGAATGAGCGATTCCGACGCATCCGAGATCTTCATGGTTTATGCCCGCGCTGCCAATGGCGTGATCGGGCGCGACGGAACGCTGCCATGGCATATTCCCGCCGACCTCAAGCGCTTCAGGGCGCTAACGCTAGGCCGTCCGATGGTGATGGGCCGCAAGACTTTCGAAAGCCTGCCCGGCCTGTTGCCGGGTCGTCGCCATATCGTGCTGACGCGGCGTGACAGCTTCCATCCGGACGGCGTGGACATTGCCCATTCCGTCGCCGAGGCGCGCGCCATGGCAGCACAGGACAATACCAGCGGGCAAGTTGCCGTCATCGGCGGGGCAGCGGTTTACGACGCCTTTCGCAAACTGGCGGACCGCATCGAGGTGACCGAGATCCACGCCGATTTCGACGGCGATACCGTAATGAAGCCGCTCGGCGCGACGTGGGAAGTCACCGCGCGCGAGGATCATCCGGCAGAGGGAGACAGGCCTGCTTTCTCCTTCGTAACCTATCGCCGGACCGCCCCCGGACCAGCCGCCTGATGCGCTGGCTCGATCACCGTGACGAGGTTCCCAAACCCTTGCGCGGCGCGATAATCGCGCTCGGCAATTTCGACGGGTTCCACCGCGGACACCAGGCGGTAGCAGGCGAAGCGATCGACTGGGCGCGCAGCGAAGGTCGCCCTTCCATTGTTGCCACCTTCGACCCGCATCCGGTGCGCTTCTTCAAACCCGACGTACCGCCGTTTCGCCTGACCACGCTGGAGCAACGGCAGGAGCTTTATCTGGCCGCCGGAGCAAGCGCGATGCTAGTGTTCCATTTCGACGCGGAACTGGCCGGGACCAGCGCCGAGGACTTCATCACCGAGCTGCTGGTAAGCCGCTTTGGCGCGCATGGCGTGGTGACGGGAGACGATTTCACTTTCAGCAAGGGCGCGCGCGGTAATGTCGCGATGCTGCGCAAAACGGGCACTTCCGCCGGTCTGCATTCGCGCACTGTGTCCCCAGTTGGCGACCAAGGCGCGGTCGTATCCTCCAGCCGCATCCGCGAGGCGTTGCGCAATGGCGATCCTGAAACCGCCGCCGCCCTGCTGACCCGCCCATTCGCGATTCGCGGTATCGTGGAACATGGCGACAAGGTGGGCCGCACCATCGGTTATCCCACAGCCAACATCGCACTGGAAACCTATCTCCGCCCGAAATACGGCATCTATGCCGTCACCGGGCGCGTGCTGGCCACCGGCGAGGTGCTGAAAGGCGCGGCCAATATCGGCATCCGCCCGCAGTTCGAACCGCCCAAGGAATTGCTCGAACCGCATTTCTTTGACTTCGACGGCGATCTCTACGGGCAGGAGATCGAGGTGGCGTTCCACCACTTCCTGCGCGGCGAGGCGAAGTTCGATTCGCTGGACGAACTCATCTCGCAGATGGACAAGGACTGCGAACGCGCGCGCCACCTGCTGGCATAACATATCCGTTGGCCGGGAACGGCGCGGCGCGCGAACCGGTTGGTAAAGCAAACCATCGACGAAATACCCGCATTGGAGCGCCCGCATGCCCATTCCCGACACCATCGAAGCCCAGCAGCAAGCTTACAGAAACAGCAAACCTTCCTTCCTCGGACGCGGGATCGAGCGGTTGACCAATCCGGTCGGCAAGACTCTGGCAAATCTGGTGCCCAAGTCGCTGATGGAAGGGGTTCTCAAAGGCATCGACAGCGCGATGAGCGTGCCCGCATTGCTCGATTTCGATCACGACAAGGCTGACTTTGCCGCCAGCCAGAAGGCGGCGCGCAAGGTTGAGCGCTATGCCCGCAGCATCAACGCCGCCAGCGGCGCAGCGGCAGGGTTCGCCGGCGCGCTGACCGCCAGTGCGGATATTCCCGCCACCATTGCAGTCGCGCTGCGGAACATCCGCGATACCGGACGCGCCTATGGCTACGAGGGTGATGGCAAGCGCGAACAGGTGTTCCGCCTGCAAGTGCTGGAACTCGCCGCGCTGGACGATCCAGAGGACCGCAAGGCCCGGCTGGATATGCTGGAAAACGATATTGCCGACGATGGCAGCCTGACACCGATTGCCACCCAGAGCATCGAACCGCTGGTGGACCAGATCGTGGAGCGCGTCAGCCGCGCCATCGCCTTTGCCACGTTCCGCAGGCGCGCCGGCATGCTGGTGCCGCTGATCGGGTCAGCCGTGGGCGGCTTCGTCAATTCGCAGTTCCAGCAGGACGTCAGCAAGGCGGCGCGTTACGCGTTTCAGGCGCGGCGCATCGCACAGGGAGAATAGGGTTTAACGGGGCGCGCTTATGCCGTAACGGCGCATCCCTATGGCCGATACTCCATCCCCTGACCAAACTCCCCCCGATCGGACCCCCGTCGCACCGCGCGATTACAAGGATACCGTCTTCCTGCCGAAGACCGGCTTCCCGATGAAGGCCGGTCTGCCGCAGAAGGAGCCGGTCATTCAGGCGAAGTGGGAAGCGGACGATCTGTATGGCCAGACGCGCACCGCGCGGGAGGGCCGCGAAAAGTTCATCCTGCATGACGGCCCCCCTTACGCCAATGGCGACATGCATATCGGCCACGCGCTGAACCATGTGCTGAAGGATACGGTGGTCCGCACGCAGACGCTGCTGGGCAAGGACGCGCCTTATGTGCCGGGCTGGGATTGCCACGGCCTGCCGATCGAATGGAAGGTGGAGGAACTCTACCGCAAGAAGAAGCGCAACAAGAAGGACGTGCCGGCCGACGAATTCCGCGCCGAATGCCGCGCCTATGCCGCCAAATGGGTGGACGTGCAGCGGGACCAGTTGAAACGGCTGGGCATCGGCGGACGCTGGGACAAGCCCTACCTCACCATGCGCCCCGAAGCGGAAGGCGCGATCGTCGCCGAACTGCACAAATTCGCCGAGACCGGCCAGCTCTACCGCGGCGCGAAGCCGGTGATGTGGAGCCCGGTGGAAGAAACCGCGCTGGCAGACGCCGAGGTCGAATATCAGGACCTGACCGACAGCCCGCAGATCGACGTGGCATTCGAGATTGTGGAGTCGCCGATTACGGAACTCGTCGGCGCATACGCTGTCATCTGGACGACGACGCCTTGGACGATTCCTGTAAACCAGGCGCTCGCGTACGGGCCGGAAATTGAATACGCTCTTATCGAAGCCAGTTTTTACGCACCGCAGAATGGGGCATCGCCCGGCAATGGGTCGATGGATTTTCGTTTGCTGGTCGCAAAAAGCCTCCAAGACGAGTTCTTAAAGCGCAACTCAGGCGATGAAGTAAGCGTGCAGGTATCTGAATTGTGGTCCGGCAAAGGCTCCGACCTAGCCGGAACCATCGTCCGCCACCCGATGCACCATCTTGGCGGGTTCTACGCCAAGCCGCGCCCTTTGCTCGCGGGCGATTTCGTCACCACCGACAGCGGCACCGGCATCGTCCATATGTCGCCCGACCACGGCGAGGACGATTTCGACCTGTGCAAGGCCAACGGCATCGATCCGGTCTTCGCGGTCATGGGCGATGGCCGCTATCGCGACGACTGGCTGTGGCTGGGCGGTGATGATGAACGGCGCCGGTCGGTCATCAACAAGCCCTTCAACGCACCCGACGGCCCCATCTGCAGCGATCTGCGCGATGCGGGCGCGCTGCTGTCCGCCAGCGCCGATTATTCGCACAGCTACCCGCATTCCTGGCGCTCCAAGGCCAAGGTCGTTTATCGGTGCACGCCCCAATGGTTCATCGCAATCGACGAGAAGCTGGAGCACATCTGCCCCAAATCACCGGAAGACCGCAGCTGGGAAAGCGAAGGTGGCGCTGTCGATCCGTCCGAAGAAGGCCGCGATGGATCGCAGTCCCTGCGCCAGACCGCGCTTTCGGAAATCGAACGGGTGCGCTTCATTCCGGAAAAGGGGCGCAACCGCCTGCGCTCCATGGTCGAAGGCCGCCCGGACTGGCTAATCAGCCGCCAGCGCGCTTGGGGCGTGCCACTGGCTCTGTTCGTCCACCGCGAGACGGGCGAGCTGTTGGTGGACAGGGACGTGAACCAGCGCATTCAGGCCGCCATCACCGAAGGCACGGTGGACGCATGGGAAGCATCCCGCGCGTCGGAATTCCTCGGCCCGGACCGCAATCCGGACGATTACGAGATGGTCACCGATATCCTCGATGTCTGGTTCGACAGCGGATCGACCCATGCCTTTGTGCTAGAATCGGACGAATGGCCCGAACTTTCCAGCCCCGCCGACCTCTACCTGGAAGGCAGCGACCAGCATCGCGGCTGGTTCCAATCCAGCCTGCTGGAAAGCTGCGGCACTCGTGGCCGCGCGCCCTATAACGAAGTGCTGACTCACGGTTTCACGATGGATTCCAAGGGCTTCAAGATGTCCAAGAGCCTGGGTAACACCGTCAATCCATTGAAAGTGATGGAGCAATACGGGGCCGATATCATCCGCCTGTGGGCGCTTTCGGTCGATTACACCGAAGACCACCGCATCGGGGACGAAATCCTGAAAGGTGTGGGCGACCAGTATCGCCGACTGCGCAACACGTTCCGCTATCTGCTGGGCGCGCTGGACGGGTTCGTGGGCGATCTGTCGGACGAGACGCCGATTCCCGAGTTGGAAGTCTATATCCTGTCGCTGCTGGCGCAGCTCGACGCGAATTTGCGCCGCGCCGTGGATGATTACGATTTCAACACCTACACTCGGCTGCTGGTGGATTTCTGCAACGAGGACCTGAGCGCGTTCTTCTTCGATATCCGCAAGGACCGGCTTTATTGCGACGGACCGGACGCGCCCGAACGGCGTGCCTACCGGCAGGTGCTGGATATCCTGTTCCACGCGCTCGTTCGATATGCCGCGCCGGTGCTGGTCTATACCGCAGAAGAGGTCTGGCAGACCCGATACCCGCAGGACGGCGAACAGGGCGGCAGCGTGCATCTGCTGGAATGGCCCGATATCCCGCAGGTCACTGTCGATACCGACCGCTGGGCGAAACTGCGCGCCTTGCGCGAACGCGCCAATGAGGCGATCGAGCCCTTACGCCGCGACAAGACCATCCGCTCCAGCCTGGAAGCCGACGTTACCGTGCCTGAAAGTGCCATTCCCGAAGGCGTGAGCGATGCCATGTTGGCCGAGCTGTTCATCGCCGCGTCAGTCACTCGCACGCAAGGCGGAGATGTGACAGTCACCCGTACCTCCGACCATAAATGCGGCCGCTGCTGGCGGCTGTTGCCCGATGTGAGTGCGAACGGCGCGCTGTGCGATCGGTGCGACGATGTGGTTACCAGCCTGGACAATGCAGGAGTGGCGGCATGACCGTCGTGACCAAGCGCCGCCTGATCGGGCTCGCCATCGCGCTGGCGATCTTCGCCGTCGATCAATACATCAAATGGCTGATGGTCGGCCCGCTCGATCTGCGCAACCAACCGGGCGGCGTGATCGAACTGATCCCGTTCTTCGACCTGCGCTGGACGCAGAACTTCGGCATCTCGCTTGGCCTGTTCGAAGCGACTTCGATGGAAATGCGCTGGGCGCTGGTCGCGGTCACTGCACTGATCGCCGTTGTCGTCACCATCTGGATGCTGCGCGAGCGAGTGATGGGCGACATCATCGGCCTGTCGCTGATCCTCGGCGGCGCGCTCGGCAATATCAAAGACCGGTACGATCTTGGCTATGTGATCGACTATGCCGATCTGCATTTCGGCACCTTCCGACCGTTCCTGATTTTCAACGTAGCGGACGCCGCGATCACCATCGGCGTCCTGATTATCCTTGCCCGCTCCTTCTTCATGTCCGAAAAGGATGGCGAAAACGACGAACCGGCACCCGATGCCGCGGAGACAAACCATGCGTAAAGCTAAAGTCACCCTTCCCCTGATCATCGGCGCGGCCGCCATGCTGGCAGGCTGCGGCAGCGGCGGGTTCCTGAACCGCGAACGGCCAGACGAGTTCGCCGTGCAGCGGCAGGCACCCTTGGTTGTACCGCCCGACTTCAACCTGGTGCCGCCAGCCCCCGGCGCTCCGCGTCCGGCGGAAGGCACTGCCAGCGAGCAGGCACTCGAAGTGCTGTTCGGCGGCCCCGCAGCGCGCAGCGGCGTTGAAACCAGCGCTCTCGACCGCGCCGGCACTGCCGCGCCCGGCATCCGCAGTTCGATCGGCGATCCTGAAACCAACACGGTCGCCAAGGGCCGCGTCACGCAGGACATCGTCGCCGCACCCGAAGGCGACGGGGCAACTGCGCAGGCGGTGATACCTTCTTGATGTGAGCCTGACCTAGCGGTCAGGCCCCTCAAACGCCGGGCGCCTGCATCCGCAGGCTTGGCTTCCTCGCATAAGCTCGGGCGGCCGGTTGGCCTTTGGTTTGCTTGTCGCAAACGGAACTCGCGCGAGACCTGCTAGCTCGCACCCGGTTCCAGGTCACGGCGGTCCAGCGTGCGACCGCACGCCGGCCGGTAGGCCGGAAGCGTAAGGGAGCGCATGCGACCGCCGGCGCTTGAGGCCCAAACAAAAAACAAAACCTCCCCCGCCGCGCTACGGTGCAACCTCGCTCACCAGCAGCTTGTCGATCTTGCGGCCATCCATATCCACGACTTCGAAGCGCCAGCTCTGTTCTGTAAAGTGCTCGCCTTCGACCGGCAGCTTTTTCAGCACCGACAAAACGAACCCCGCCGTCGTGGCGAATTCGCGGTCCTGACCATATTCCAGCCCCAGCCGGTCGGCCAGCGTGTCGGCGGATACCGCGCCCGAGACCAGCAACGAGCCGTCAGCCCGCTCGACGATTTCCGGTACATCGCCCTGATCCACATCGCTGGCGAAACTGCCCACCAGTGCCGTCAGAACGTCGACCGGCGTCACCACCCCGTCGAGATGGCCGTATTCATCATGCACCATCGCCATCGGCACCTCGGACTGTTGCAGGCTGCGAAGCGCATCCATTGCATCGAGCTGGTCGGGGATGATCGCCGGTTTCGCCATCAGGGCGCGCAAATCGATGCTGCGTCCGGCCACCAGCGCGCCGAGCACTTCGCGCGCCTTCACCACGCCCAGCACGGTATCGGGCGAGCCGTCCGCCACCGGCAACAGCGAATGCGGGCTGGCTTCGATGGCCGCGCGGATGGCGTCCTCGTCGGCGGCGATGTCGATCCAGTCCAGCTCGGTCCGAGGGGTCATCATTTCGCGCACCGGACGTTCCGTCAAGCGAACCACGCCGGCCAGAATCTGGGATTGCTCCGCCTCGATCACGCCGGAACGGGTGGCCTCCGCGAACAGCATGTGCAGCTCTTCCGCCGTAACGCTCGTCTGTCCCGCCGGACGTACGCCCAGAAGACGGATTATCAGGGCGGAGGAATTGTCGAGCAGCCACACCAGAGGCGCGGCAATTCGTGCGATCATCGCCATTGGACGCGCCATGGTAACGGCGATCGGCACTGCCGCGCGCAGAGCCACTTGTTTGGGCACCAGTTCGCCGATGACGAGGCTGAAATACGTGGTTACCGCAATTACGGTGATGAAACCCACATCGTCCGCCCATTCGGGCGCGACGCCCAGTGCCGCCAGCCGCTCGCCCACCGGACCGCCCAGACTTGCCCCAGAGTAGGCACCGGCAATGATGCCGACCAGCGTGATGCCGATTTGCACGGTGGAGAGAAACTTGCCCGGATCCGCCGCCAGCGACATTGCGACGCCAGCGCCGGTCCGGCCTTGCTCCGCCGCCGAGCGCAACCGTGAGGTACGCGCCGAAACGATGGCGAGTTCCGACATCGCGAACACTCCGTTGAGGAGAATCAGCGCGCCGATAATGAGGAGATCTGTCCAGGGAAAGGGGGTCACGGTTTGTGTGCTAGCACAAGGTTTACCCGCTGCACCATCCCGGTCTGCCACAGGAAATGCAGTTCTGCGGGAACAGCCGCTTGGGTAAGCGGTTATACACACCATGCGCGCGGGTGGACGCGCTCCATGGGCGTGCGCCGCATATCATGACGCAGCCCGACATAAGAGGGACCAAACCCATGAACATTAAACGTATTCTCGTCGCCAGCACCGCAGCCGCAGCATTGCTGGGCACTTCGGCCTGTGTGACCGACCCCAACACCGGCGAACAGAAGATTTCGCGTACCGCCATCGGCGGCCTTGGCGGCGTTCTTGCCGGCGGCCTGCTTGGCGGCCTGATCGGCGACAAGACCGGCCGCATTATCGGCGCGGCAGCCGGTGGCGCAATCGGCGGCTATGTCGGTTACCGCATGGACGAACAGATCAAGGAACTTCGCACCAACACAGCTGGCACCGGCGTGGATGTCAGCGAAGTGGATGGCGGCGATGCCATTCTCGTCAACTTGCCCGATGGTGTTACTTTCGCCACTGGCAGCGCAAACATCAATCAGACATTCCGCAACACGCTGGACCGCGTTGCCGAAAGCCTGGTGCAGTACCCCAACAGCCTGATTGACGTGTATGGCTACACCGATTCGACAGGTTCGGACGCGTTCAACCAGAGGCTTTCCGAACAGCGTGCGCAGGCAGTTGCCAACTACCTCACCTCGCGCGGTGTTGCGCAGACGCGTATCCAGTCGCAGGGTTTCGGCGAAGATGAGCGTTATGCCGTCGCCAGCAACGACACGGCAGAAGGCCGGGCGATGAACCGCCGGGTGGAAATCAAGATCGTTCCGATCAGCCAGGACGAAGTTCGCCAAGCGCAGGGCATGTAAGCAAACGCTACATTCACTGACGACACAGGAAAGACCGGTCCGGAAGGATCGGTCTTTTTTGTTGTCCCCTTGAATAGCGGGCGCTCAGATCAGCTGCTTTGCGCGTTCCGCCAGATGTTTTACTGCAGCGCCATGTATCGCAGGCGCGCATGCGAGAAGGCCGAAGGCACGCGGATCGCGCGCATTATAGCCGAAGGGGTTGCCCAGCGCATCCGTCACTGCGGCACCCGCCTCCCGAGCAATTAGAGCAGCGGCGGCGACATCCCATTCGAAACCCCAGCGC
This sequence comes from Alteripontixanthobacter maritimus, assembly GCF_003340475.1. Lineage (NCBI taxonomy): Bacteria > Pseudomonadati > Pseudomonadota > Alphaproteobacteria > Sphingomonadales > Erythrobacteraceae > Alteripontixanthobacter > Alteripontixanthobacter maritimus. The sequence continues at coordinate 2,306,808 of NZ_QBKA01000002.1, forward strand.
AGGGTTGCGAGCAAATCGGCCTCGTCCGCCGCCACCATGGCCAGACGTAACGCTATGGAGTTGGGCTTGTCGACCATGGTCAGCAGCCGGTCCTTCTCCATCAGCGAATCGGCCGGAATACGTGCCCCTGCCAACTCCGTGCGGGTCGAAGCGGTCAGCACCTTGCCATTGCGCGTCGCACCCTGCCCGGCGATGGCGGACCATTCTTCCCTGCGAGCCGGCGCAACCAGCATTCCGATCAGCGGACGTTTTTCACTGATCAGCGCGGCGGACACGGCCCAACCAGTGCGCCCTCGCAGGAAATCGCGGGTACCGTCGATCGGGTCGACCAGCCAGATCAGCCCCTTGTCGAGACGCGCCGGATCATCCGATGTTTCTTCCGAAAGCCACCCGGCAGAAGGTAGCAACGCGCCAAGCTCCCGCTTCAGGAAAGCGTCCACTTCCAGGTCGGCAGCGCACACAGGGTCGCCGGGAGATTTCTCCCACTGTTCCACCTCATGCCCGGCACCGGGCCAGCGCGAATGCGCGATGCGCCCTGCTTCGCGCATAATCCGTACAAGGCGTTTTTCATCGATCATGGTTGCCGAATTGCGGTGCGCGCACCGGCGGCACTTTTCAAGTGTGCCCATCCATGCTTAGGCAGGCACAAATTCCGCACCATCCAGACAGGAGCCACGGCGCCCCATGAATATCCACGAATACCAGGCCAAGGATCTGCTCGCGAAATACGGCATCGGCATTCCGGCAGGCTATCCCGCCACAACGGTGGAAGAAGCCGTCGAAGGCGCGAAAAAGCTGCCCGGCCCGCTTTACGTTGTGAAATCGCAGATCCATGCCGGCGGACGCGGCAAGGGCAAGTTCACGGAACTGGGCCCGGATGCGAAGGGCGGCGTGCGGCTGGCGCACAGCCTTGATGACGTGAAATCCGATGCAACAGACATGCTCGGCAACACGCTGGTCACCATCCAGACGGGTGACGAAGGCAAGCAGGTGAACCGCCTGTATGTGACCGATGGCGTGGACATCGAACAGGAATACTACCTCGCAATGCTGGTCGACCGGGCCAGCGGGCAGGTCGCCATGGTCGCATCGACCGAAGGCGGCATGGATATCGAGGATGTGGCGCACAGCACACCTGAAAAGATCACCACGATCACCATCGATCCGGCGCAGGGTTTCATGCCGCATCACGGCCGCGCCGTGGCGTTCGCACTGAAGCTGTCGGGCGATCTCAACAAGCAGTGCCAGAAGCTGGCAAAGCAACTCTACACCGCTTTCATGGATCTTGACGGTGAAATGCTGGAAATCAATCCGCTGGTCGAAACGAAGGACGGCAAGCTGCTGGTGCTCGACACCAAGATGAGCTTCGACGGCAACGCGCTCTACCGCCACCCCGACGTGGAGGAACTGCGCGATGAAACTGAGGAAGACCCGGCCGAAGTCGAGGCAAGCGAATACGACCTCGCTTATATCAAGCTGGACGGCAATATCGGCTGTATGGTCAACGGTGCAGGTCTTGCCATGGCGACGATGGACATCATCAAGCTCAACGGCGCGTTCCCGGCCAACTTCCTGGATGTGGGCGGCGGCGCGACGACCGAGAAGGTGACGGCGGCGTTCAAGATCATCCTGAAAGACCCCGCAGTGGAAGGTATCCTCGTCAACATCTTCGGCGGCATCATGAAATGCGACATCATCGCCGATGGCATTGTGCAGGCGGCGAAGGATGTGAACCTGTCCGTCCCGCTTGTCGTTCGTCTGGAAGGCACCAATGTGGAAGCGGGTAAGGAAATCCTCGCCAATTCCGGCCTGCCGATCGTCGCGGCTGACGATCTGGGTGATGCAGCGCGCAAAATCGTCGCGGAAGTGAAGAAGGCGGCCTGATTCGGTCATGCCGGATGCGGGCCTTGCGCGCATCCGGCAACCTTCCGCTACGGCAATGCCAGCCGCAGTTCCGCGCCCTTGACGGGTGCTTCCATGGAACGCAAACCTGCGTCCATCATTGCTTAGACATTGCTTATCTCGGCGGCGTCGCGCCGCGCAGACCATCGCAGGAAGGGGTCCTCGCCCATGAAAATCATCGTGCCCGTCAAGCGGGTAATCGATTACAATGTGAAACCGCGCGTCAAGGCGGACGGCTCCGGCGTCGACCTGGCCAACGTGAAGATGAGCATGAACCCGTTCGACGAGATTGCGGTCGAAGAAGCCATTCGCCTGAAAGAAGCGGGTAAGGCAGAAGAAATCATCGCCGTATCGGTCGGCCCTGCAAAAGCTGCCGAAACGTTGCGCACCGCACTCGCCATGGGTGCGGACCGGGCGATCCTGGTGGAAACCGACGACACGGTCGAACCGCTCGCCGTGGCGAAAATCCTCAAAGCCATCGCCGACGAAGAACAGCCTGGCCTCGTCCTGCTGGGCAAGCAGGCGATCGACGATGACAGCAACCAAACGGGCCAGATGCTGGCTGCTCTTATGGGCCGTCCGCAAGGCACCTTCGCCAACACAGTCGAAGTGGATGGTGACAGTGTTACGGTGAAGCGCGAAGTCGATGGCGGCTTGCAGACGGTCAAGCTGACGATGCCCGCCATCGTCACTACCGACCTTCGCCTGAACGAGCCGCGCTATGCGTCGCTGCCCAATATCATGAAGGCCAAAAAGAAGCCGCTCGACACAAAGAGCCCGGCCGACTTCGGCGTCGACACCGCTCCGCGCCTCACCACCAGCCACGTCGCCGAACCGCCGGTTCGTCAGGCTGGTGTAAAGGTGGAGAATGTCGACGCGTTGGTAGACAAGCTCAAATCACTGGGCGTCGTATAATCAGTGCGTCCGATCATTCGTGGCTAAACGATAACCCGCCCGAACGGGTGGATGAGAAACTGGAAGTTGAACGATGAAAACTCTCGTCTGGGTCGAACATGACAATGCCGCTGTAAACGACGCCACACTGGCAGCTGTGACAGCTGCCGGCGAAATCGGCAGCGAAGTGCACCTGCTGGTCGCGGGGTCGAATTGCTCTGCGGTCGGTGAACAGGCGGCGAAAATCGCTGGTGTCGGCAAGGTACACGTTGCGGACGATCCAGCTTACGAAAACGGCCTGGCCGAAAATGTCGCGCCGTTGATCGTCGACCTGATGGGCCATCACGACGTGTTCGTGGCTCCCGCCACCACCAACGGCAAGAATATTGCCCCGCGCGTCGCCGCCATGCTCGACGTGATGCAGGTGTCGGATATCCTTTCGGTGGAAGGGGACAAGACCTTCACCCGCCCGATCTATGCTGGCAACGCCATCGCGACCGTGCAATCGAGCGATGAAAAGTTGGTCGTCACCGTGCGCGGAACAGCTTTCGACAAGGCCGCCATGGAAGGCGGCACGGGCGAAGTGGAAGCCGTGTCGGGCCCAACCGGAGACGGCCTTTCCAGCTTCGTGAGCGAGGAACTCGCCAAGAGCGAGCGCCCCGAACTGACCAGCGCCAAGATCATCGTATCGGGCGGCCGCGCGTTGAAAGACGCTGAAACGTTCCAGGAAGTCATCATCCCGCTGGCCGACAAGCTGGACGCAGGCGTCGGCGCTAGCCGCGCCGCAGTCGATGCTGGCTATGTCCCCAACGACTATCAGGTGGGCCAGACCGGCAAGATCGTGGCACCGGAAGTCTACATCGCGATCGGCATTTCCGGAGCGATCCAGCATCTGGCAGGCATGAAGGATTCAAAAACCATCATCGCCATCAACAAGGACGAGGACGCCCCGATCTTCCAAGTCGCGGATATCGGCATCGTCGGCGATCTCTACAAAATTGTGCCGGAGCTTACCGAGAAGCTCTAAAAGTCGGCACTACAGGAAACTCCTCGCGCACTTGCCGCGAACCTAAAGGCCTGCCTCGACCCGTGCAATTTTCGCGCAGTTGCGCGATATCCTGCGTACGATCTGGCGTTTCTGCTCGTTCGACCAAGCAGGCATAAAACTACGGCGTGACCCGATAATCTGTGTTTGAAACAACTGCCGTTCGGCCCGGATTATATCGGATGCGGCCCTGTCCTTCCGGGTGTTGTCGTAACTATCCAGCAGACGCGTTAGACAGCGCTGCGCCATGATATCGCTAGCACCGCGTTCGGTCCGAAGACTGGCCGACTCGTCCACTATTTCGATCGCAGGCTCGGTAGCCGACCCGTCGAGCGAACAGGTACGGATACTCGCTTTCTTCCCACCCCGCCTGTCATCCAGCCGGACTCGATGACGTAGGCTCTGCAATTCGCCGCGCATTTGCCAGGTTGCGTGCGTGGTAAAGCGCGCTTTGTCGGTGATGTAGCTGTCGACCGCACGATGTATCCCTATCGCACAGGCCTGCCTCGCGTCGTCTTCCATATCTGTCAGGCCATAGCAGCGCACGAGCTTCCTTGCGAGCGGCTGGAGCCGTGTCAGCAAAGTCTTGAACAGCCGTTCGGCCGCATGGTTTGGCAAGGTGCTGGAGGACCCGCCGTCCTCACGTGCCAAACGCACGGCCAGCGCAAGCCGGTCAATTTGCGGCGCGGTGCTCGCAATAATATCCGTCATCCCGATCTCCATCCCTTAATGGAAAGATCGGGATAGCGCGGTCCCCGTTATCGCTGGCCAAGCGTGCGCCTAAGCAGTTTTGCGTAACTTGAGTGAAGCGCCGCTGCGTTACAGAATCTTGTCCAGCGTGTGGATCGCAACGCCCACCAGACCGCCCACCAGCGTGCCGTTGATGCGGATGAATTGCAGGTCGCGGCCCACAGCATTTTCGATCCGGGAAGTGATCGTGCTGGCATCCCAGCGCTTGACCGTTTCCGATACCAGCCGCACGATCTGCTCGCCGTAACGCGTAGTCACGCCGACGGCAGTACGGCGTGCGAAACGGTTGATCTGGCGCTGCATTTGCGGATCGTCACGCAGCGCCGCGCCGGCCTCTGCCAGTGCCTCGCCAACCATACCCTTCGACAGGGCATCGGGCTCGCGCGCCAGCCGGATCATGCCATGCCGCATCCGCTCCCACACACCCTGCCACCATTCGGCAACCGCCGGATTGTCGAGCAGTTCACGCTTCCACCCCTCCACCTTGGCCTGAAACTCCGGATCATGCTGGAGGTCGTTGGCAAGCTGTTCCAGCCCCTCCTGCGCCTTTGCCCGCAATGGGTGTTCCTGATCCACCAGCACTTCGGCAAGCAGGCGGTAGAGACCGTCCAGCACCGAATTGGCGATCCGCACATCGAGACCCGTAAAGCGCAGCAGGGCGTTGGCACGTTGCTGGATCATGTCACGCAGCAGCTGTTCGTTATCTTCCAGCGTCAGCCCGCCCCATTTGACGAAGCTGTCGATCAGCGGAAGGTGCCGCCTGTCGGCCATCATGCTGTCGAGCATCCGGCCAAGCAGCGGCGCGATTTCCAACCGGTCGAATTGCGTCTTCAGGCCGGTACGGACCTGAGTTCCCAGCCGGTCGGGATCGAGCGATTCCAGAATTTGCGCAAACAACTCCGCCGCGCCCGCGCCAACTCTCGATCCCAGCGCACCCTTCTGTCCTTCGGCCAGCATCGATCCAACGTTTCCGGCGATATTCATCGCGCCCATCCGCCGCGCGACCACCGACGGGATGAGGAAGTTGGATTGCAGGAACGCCGCCATTGTATCGGCAATCCGATCCTTGTTTTCAGGAATGATTGCGGTGTGCGGGATCGGCAGGCCAAGCGGTTTGCGGAACAAGGCGGTCACGGCGAACCAGTCAGCCAGCCCGCCGACCATGGCCGCTTCGGAAAAGGCATGGACGAAACCCCAGAACGGATGCACCGCCTCCGCCCCGCGTGTGGCGAAGAAGATGCAAGCCATCAGCGCCAACGTCGCCGTGGCTACCATCCGCATTTGCCGACCGGTATCCGGCGGGTTTGCCAGCGCCACCGCGGCCGCCAGACGTTCGGCATCGAGCCGCACCTGTTCGTCATCGATAAGAGGGCGCGCCCGCATAGTCAGACTATCCCCGGACGCCGCCGGGGTTCCCTCACCGGGCAGGCCCTTGCCATGCGTGACTTTGCCGGGCGTGCTCTCGGACGGCGCTCCCCCGGTCGGAATGGGTTTGCGGGTCACTCGGCAGGCTGGGGGGACCGCGTGGGATCTTCGTAATCGTCGTCACCCGGTTTGAAAGTAAGGAACCGCGTCCGCAGCCACGGACCCAGCCGCCGCTCCATTCCGTCGGCCAGACTGAAGCCTGCAGGAACGATCAGCAGCGTAAGCAGCGTCGACAGTATCAGCCCGCCGATCACCACGGTGCCCATCGGTGCGCGGAACGCTCCGTCGCCGCTCAGTGAAAGCGCGGTCGGGATCATCCCGGCGGTCATGGCCACGGTGGTCATCACGATCGGCTGCGCGCGTTTGCGCCCGGCCTCGACGATAGCTTCGTATTTCGGAGTGCCGCGTTCCACTTCCTCGATTGCGAAATCGATCAGCAGGATGGAGTTCTTGGCAACGATACCGAACAGCATCAGCACACCGATGAATACCGGCATGGAAACCGGCTGGCCAATCATCCAGATCGCAATCAGCCCGCCAAGTGGGGCGAGGAAGAGAGAGCCCATGTTCACCAGCGGTGACACAAATCGCCTATAGAGCAGCACCAGCACGGCAAATACCAGCAACACGCCCGCTCCCAGCGCGACCTCGAAACTGTCCATCATTTCCTGCTGCCATTGCTGGTCGCCAAACGGCGCGTTGGTCACGCCGGGGGGCAGGTCCTGCATAATGGGCAGCTTGTTGATCGCAGTCACCGCATCGCCCTGGGCCACGCCCGGCGCGAGATCGGCACCGACGAAAATGCGGCGTTGCTGGTTGTAGCGCTGGATCGCGGTCGGTCCGCTGCCGAAACCGATTTCGGCAATTCGAGACAGCGGCACGCTGCCGCCGCTGCTGGTCGGTACCGGCAGGTTGGCGATGGAGGACAGGTCGCGCCGCGCCTCCACCGGCAGCCGCACGCGGATCGGCACCTGCCGGTCCGATAGCGAGAACTTCGCTGCGTTCTGGTCAATATCGCCAATAGTGGCGATGCGGATCGTCTGGCTGAGCGCGGCTGTTGTCACGCCCAAAGACGCCGCAAGGTCAGCGCGCGGCGTGATGATGATTTCAGGTCGCTGCATGTCGGCTTCGACACGCGGGGCTACTACGCCCGAGACGTCGGCCATCTGTGTGACCAGCGTGTTGGCGGTTTCTTCCAGCAATTCCGGATCGGAACCGGACAGCATGACCGAAATCGGCCGACCGGTACCGCCGCCTCCACCCTGCCCCTGGAAGCTGATGCGCGCGTCCGGAATACCTTGCAGCAGCGGCGTCACTTCCCGTTCGAATTCCTGTTGCGATTTTTCGCGGTCTTCGGACAAGGTGATGAACAGCCGCGCATTGCCTTCACCCACGCTGAGAAGCGCGGCTTCGACTTCGGGGCGCTCGTTCACGATCCGGTCCACACGGTCCGCCACGCGTTCGGTCTGGGCGAGCGTCGTGCCCGGCACCATTTCGATCCGGATACGGCTGAAATCGCTGTCGAATGTCGGGAAGAACTGCGTCGGCAGATTGATCGCGACCAGGCCGGTCAAAAGTAGCGCCCCGCCACCGACCCCCATCATCCAGCTACGATGATCGCGCAAACGGGCGCGGAAATGGCCGGCGCGATAGGCGTAGAACCCGCCCAGTTGCTTGCCCATCAATACCTTCGCCAACACACGCACCACGCTGGCGAGCAGCCAACCGGCGGCGAAGCCAACGACCGCCGCAATCGCCACGCCCAGCAGCATGGAAGTAAACGCGAAGACGAAGCCGATCAATTGCCCGGCGATATCCGGCAATTCGGCCATCCGCGTCTTCCAGAACGCGATATCGGTGGCTTCTCCTGCTACCTGACCCAGCCCGTAAAGCGCCCCGCCGAACGCGGCGAGCGCGCCGGCGCCGATCAGGGTGAACAGCACGGACACCAACGGCCAGTACCACCAGTGCGACCGCACAGGCTGCAACGTGTCACGAACGCGGTCTGCGCCGCTACGGTCGAGCGTCCAGCGCAGCAGGCGCTCGTATCGGTCCATCATCGGACCTTCACCATGCGATCCGGTGCCCTTGGCCTCGAGGAAATAGGCCGCAACCATCGGCGTTATCATGCGCGCCACGGCGAGGCTCATCAGCACGGATACCACCACCGTCAGGCCGAAATTCTTGAAGAATTGTCCCGAGACGCCAGGCATCAGGCCGACCGGCAGGAACACTGCCACGATCGAAAATGTGGTCGCTACGACCGGCAGGCCGATCTCGTCCGCCGCGTCGATACTGGCCTGATAGGCGGATTTGCCCATCCGCATATGGCGCACGATGTTCTCGATCTCGACAATGGCATCATCGACAAGGACACCCGCCACCAATCCGAGTGCGAGCAGTGACAACGTGTTGAGCGTAAAGCCCAGCAAATCCATGAACCAGAAGGTCGGTATCGCCGAAAGTGGAATGGCAAGTGCTGCAATGATGGTCGCGCGCCAATCCCGCAGGAAGAAGAACACCACCACCACCGCCAGAATAGCCCCTTCGATCATCGCCGCGAGCGAGCTTTCATACTGCCCCTTTGTATAATCGACCGAAGTGAAAAGCCGGGTGAAGGTGATACCGGGGTTCTCGGCTTCGATCTTGTCCAGTTCGGCCAGCGTCTTGTCATACACGGCAACGTCGGAAGCGCCGCGCGCGCGGGTCACACTGAAAGTGACGACCGGCTTGCCCGCGATCTTGCCGATGCGCGTAATCTCGCCATAACTGTCGGACACGTCGGCCACGTCGGTCAGCTTGATCGTGCGCCCGCCGCCCAGCGAAATACGCGCCTGCGATAGATCGTAAGCTGTCTTCTCGTTGCCCAGCACGCGCACGGACTGGCGCGAACCGGCGATTTCCACGGCGCCGCCTGCCGCATTGACGTTCGTCTGCCGTAGCGCGCCGTTGATCTGGCTGGCCGTGACGCCGAAGCTCTGCATCCGGCCCGGGTCGAGCGTGACCAGGATTTCGCGGTTCACCCCGCCGCCTCGGCCCACTTCGGCCATGCCTTCGATACTGGTCAGCCGCTTGGTGATAGTATCGTCGATGAAATAGCTGAGCTGTTCGAGCGTCAGATTGGGCGCAACCACCGCGAAATAGCCGATTGGTTCGCTGCTGGTCTGCGCCCGGAAAACACGAGGTTCAAGAATCCCGTCGGGCAGTTCGCCGCGAATTTGGTCCACTGCCGCCTTCACCTCGTTCACGGCTTGGGCAATGTCGGTCCCGATCTCGAACTCGACCATGGTCTGGGTGAACCCCTCGCTGGCCGTGGAATTGAGGTTTTCGACCCCTTCCACGCCCTGCAATGCGGATTCCACGCGCTGGGTAATCTGGTTCTCGATTTCGACCGGAGCCGCGCCGGGCTGGCTGATACCCACGATGACCATCGGGAATTCGACGTCCGGGTTATCCTGCACTTTCATGCCTGAAAAGGCCATCAGGCCCGCTATCATCAGGCCCACGAACAGCACGATGGGTACCACCGGGTTGCGGATGGACCATGCGGAAATCTGGCTGAAATCCATGACGCGCGGCCCTATTTCTTCAGTGTTTCGGGTTTGACTTCCTGACCGGGGCTCAAGAACCCGGCAGCGCTCATCACAACGCGTTCCCGCCCTGTCAGGCCGGAAGCCACAGTGATACCATCCGCCGTCACGTTACCGGTTTCGATATCGCGGCGGGCGACCTTGTTGTCGCTACCCACGATATAGACGTAGCTGCCTTTCGCGTCCGCCTGGATCGCGCTTTCGGGCAATAGCGGCGCAACCACTGTGCCACTGGAAATGGTCGCTGTGGCGAAGCCGCCGGGACGCAATTCGGGCGAGTATGGCAGCGAGATGCGCGCCGTACCCTGCCGGTTGGTGGCATCGATCGTCGGCGCGACCTGCCAGATCTGCCCTTCGAATATCGTGTCGGAGCCAACCGGAGTGACCTGCGCGGTGGCGCCGGTGGAAATACGCGCGAGGTCTGCTTCGCCCAGATCGGCCATCAGTTCCATTTCGCCGCCTCGCGCAATCCGAAACAGCGCGCCCGAGCCGGCGGAGACGATCTGCCCCGGTTCCACACTGCGTTCCAGCACCAGTCCGGCGGCGGGAGCATAGACGTTGAGTCGGGCGTTCCGCGCGCGTAATTCGGCAACCTGTGCGCGCGCCACGCGTACCCGCGCGACAGCAGCGTCGCGCGTGGCCCTCAACTGATCGACATCCGCCTTGCTTATGAAGCCGCGGTCGACCAGCTTCAGCGCCCGGTCGAGATTGGCCTGCGCCAAATTCGCATCGGCCTGCGCCACGTCGATCTGCGCGGCGGCGCTGGCCACTTGCTGGTTCTGTACCGAGCGATCGATCACTGCCAGCACCTGACCCTGAGACACCCAGTCGCCCGCATCAACCGGCACCGAGACGACCCGGCCGCCTTCACCCGCAATCCCGACCGGCAATTCACGGCGGGCAGACAAGGTCCCGGTAGTTTCGATCATGCCCTCGACCGTTCCTGCACCCGGTGCGCTGACGGTGACGAGCGGTAGCTGGGCTGCGGTTTCTTCAGTCGCCTCGCCTCCCCGCAAAATCAGGAACGCCGCGAGTGCAGCGAGCGCCAGCCCGATGGCAATCAGAACGATCATCCCGGTGCGGCGCTTGCGCGGCCCGCCGACACGGTCATCCTGCAGCACGCCATCGGCATCACGCATGGGTACTGCATCCAGACCCTGACGAGCTGGATTGCGGCTGTTGCCAGGCTCGTCATGCGGTTCGAGCGGGCTCTCGTAATTCATGGTTTCGATGCCTCATGGCCGGGCGTTCCGGACGCGCGAAATTCGGAACCACGCTCTACACTGCACCGCACAATATCACAACGTGCCGCTCGATAGGGCGCGTATCCATCCGACGGACGGCTTTTCGCTACCGGATGGGTAGCGATCGGTTATTAGGTCAATAGCAGACGAAAAAAGGGCGAGAACAGCCTGTGCCATTCCCGCCCCATCGTTTTATTTCCGGCTAAAGAAGCCGGACGACTATAAATAGTTCAGCGAACGCGCCCACGCTGGACGAGGTTCACGATGCCGAGCAATACGATCGCGCCAACGATGGCGATGATCAGACCGGTCAGGCTGAATTCCTGGATCGACCCGCCAAGACCAAATGCTGCGTTGGCGATGACGTTGCCAAGGATCGAACCGATAATGCCGACCACGATATTCCAGAAAATGCCCATCGAGGCATCACGGTTCATGACCAGGCTTGCCAACCAGCCCGCGACACCACCAACGATAATTGCGATAATCCAGCCCATAACTTAAAACCTCCTGTTAAGACCCTTATCCGGGCCGTACCGCATCACAACGTGCGGTATAGCCAAGGGGTTCCCCGCATTTTTGCCGGAAACCGCCGGAAGGTTAGCAAGGCTTGCGGAAAACACCTAATCCGCGCCGTGCTTTAGTCTGGCAGGCGTGATCGTATCGACGAGCTTTTCAGATCCTCGTCTTCGGTATCGCTAATCAGTATTTGAGCTGGCGTTCGTAGAGATCGCGGTAATGCTGGATACGCGTGACGCGCAGGCCCTGCATTCCGGACCGGTCGACCGCCCGCTGCCAGGACGCGAACTCCTCCAGCGTCAGGCCGTAGCGTTCCAGAACCTCGTCGATGGTCAGCAAGCCGCCATTGACGGCCGCGACCACTTCAGCCTTGCGGCGTACCACCCAGCGGCGCGTTTTGGGCGATGGCAGGTCGTCCAGCGTCAGCGGCTCCCCTAAGGGACCGATAACTTCGGCCGGACGAATTTTTTGGTTCTCGATCATCGTGTCTCTCGTCCGCCTGACGCCGCATCCCGCGCGGCTGGCACGTTATTATGCCAACAGGGTTTGCCATCGCCTGAAATATCAGGGTTAATACCAGCTTTATCATCCGCGTGATTGTCCTGAAGCCCGCGTGGCTGATCAGCCGCTGTGCACAACGCGCCGACCTGCATCGCAGCGAAACTTCCCCTCATTGCGGCCGCGTCGGAGCGGAGCATACTTCGCAGTTCACGGGCAGCATCGAGCCGTGCGGACAATTCACCCCAGCTCACCGCACGCAAGGCGGTGCCATCGCGCCCACCTTCAGCCGGCAACCCCGCGGAACCGGTATTCCGGCCAATCTTTTCGAATGTCTCGTGCAACATGGCAGTCTTATTAGACCGACTAAGGTCAAGAACAGGTAAAGCCGGAATTTACTTTGCGGTCATTTTTGAAAAACGTGCCTTGCCGGCTCCCGCGCGGCTCAGTTCATGCAAGCTGGCACTGGCGGCACAGTACCGCTATATGTCGCAGCGTTCATGACAGACGCGTCCACTCTTGAAGCCGGATTGACGGGCACGCTGGACGCTGCGGCGCTGTTCGATTTACCGCGCGCGGCTGCGGACTGCCGGATCGTGGTCGCGATGTCGGGCGGCGTGGATTCGTCCGTCGTTGCCGCGCTTGCTGCGGCCACCGGGGCTGAAGTGATCGGCATCACCCTGCAGCTGTATGATTACGGTGCCGCGACCGGGCGCAAGGGCGCTTGCTGTGCCGGTGACGATATTTCCGATGCGCGCGCCGTGTGCGACAGGCTGGGCATCGCGCATTACGTATTCGACCACGAATCATCGTTCCGCGAAGAAGTGGTGGAAACTTTCGCCGACGAATATCTCGCAGGCCGCACGCCGGTGCCCTGCATTCGCTGCAACATGGGGCCGAAATTTACCGACCTGCTGCGCATGGCACGCGAACTGGACGCCGATTGCCTTGCCACGGGGCACTATGTGAAGCGGGTCGAGGCGAGCGATGGCACCCACCGCCAGCTTCACCGCGCCCATGATCCGGCGCGCGATCAGTCCTATTTCCTGTTTGCCACCAGCGATGCGCAGCTCGATTACATCCGCTTCCCGCTGGGCGGCCTTCCGAAATCACAGGTGCGCGAATTGGCGGAGCGGGCGGGGCTGCGCAACGCGGCCAAGCCCGACAGTCAGGACATCTGCTTCGTCCCCGATGGCAATTACGCCGCTATCGTCGAAAAGATGCGGCCCGAGGGTGGTACTCCGGGCGATATCGTTCATGCGCTGACGGGCGACGTTCTGGGCCAGCACAAAGGTGTGATCCATTATACGGTCGGCCAGCGGCGCGGGCTTGAGATCGGCGGGCAGCCGGAACCGCTTTATGTGATCGCCATCGATGCTGCATCCCATGCGGTACGGGTCGGGCCAAAGCGCCTGCTCGGCGTGGCGGCTGCACGGTTGACGCAAACCAACCGGATCGGTCCGATGCCGGAGCTCGGAAAACTGACAGCCAAAGTCCGGTCACTGTCCAAACCGGTACCGGTCGAACTGGAAGGTATTCCTGGTGATGGCGCGGCCGTCCTCTTGCGGTTCGCCGCACCCGAATACGGCGTAGCACCCGGACAAGCGGCAGTGCTTTATGACGGCGAACGGGTGGTTGGCGGCGGCTGGATCGAATCGACCATCGGCATCACGGGTTAGACCTGCGCAGGACAAACAGGGCCGAGCAGCACGGGCGCTTAACCCTCCCACCGCTCCAGCACGCAGCCATAGCCTTCGCGGTAAGTCGCCGTGGCGCTGGCGATCAGCGGGAAGCGGGCAGTGACGCTTTTGGCGTCCGTATCCTCGACCAATGTGACCAGCTCCATGCCGGTGATGCGGTCGGTCTCGCAGCTTTCAAGATCCCGTCCGGCGACGAAGCGGCAGGAGCAGCCAACCCGAGCGGCATAGGCCGCCCCAGCAGAGCTGTACCCGGTAATCGGCGCCCGGAACCATACGATTGCCGCTGCCAGCACCAGTACGATAAGCAGCAGCAGCGTCACCCATTTGCGCGATCCGCCTGCGCTGCGATTTTTTGCGATTGCCAAGCCCAAGCTCCCTTGCGACACACGGTCCCGTAATGCGCTGTGCCCTCTCCCCTATCGTCCGATTTACCCGCCCGCCAGCCTTTGTGGCGGCTGCTTTGTGCGGCGGTCTGCTGCTGGCCGGGTGCGGCGAGGCCCCGGCCGGTCCGCCGCCCCTTACCGCGGCGGCCCTGGCAGCGGTTACCGACACGCCCGGCGCGCCGAAAGACCGGCTGGCGCGCGAGGTCGACGATCTGTTCCGCGACACCGAAGGTCTGGGCGAAACCCGCGCGCTGCTGGTGATGCATGCGGGCGAGATCGCGGCCGAACGCTATGCCCCGGGCTATGACGCGGACACGCGGCATATCTCCTGGTCGATGGCCAAAACGGTAACTGCAGTGATAATCGGGATGCTGGTGGCCGACGGACGCCTGCGGCTGGATGATTCGCCGCCGATCGCGCGCTGGCAAAGGCCGGGCGATCCGCGCGGCGAGATTACCTTGCGCCAACTTCTGCAGATGCGCTCCGGCTTGCGCCATACCGAGGCTGGCGACCCGCCTTACGATTCGGCGGAAGTCCGGATGCTGTTCCTGGATGGGCGGGATGATATGGCCGACTGGGCCGAAGCGCAGCCACTGGAGGCCGAACCCGGTCGCCAGTTCGAATATTCCAGCAATACGACCGTAATCCTGGCCAAGATCGCCGCCAATGTTCTCACGCGGAGCGATGATCCCGACACGCGGCGGGAAGCCGTCGATACTTTCCTGAAGACGCGTCTGTTCGGGCCGCTCGGCATGGATTCCATGGTCGTGGAATATGACGCGGCAGGCACAATGATCGGCGGCAGCTTGATGCACGCTACCGCACGCGACTGGGCCAAATTCGGCGAATTCCTGCGCCATGGCGGCTCGGTACGCGGGTCGCAGCTGGTGCCGCGCAAATGGATGGACTTCATGCGCAGCCCCAGCCCACGCGCGCAATTCTACGGCGCGCAAACATGGCTCAACCGCGAATCGGGAATCGACCGTGACCCGGATAAACCGGATCGCGGGCCGGACACGCTGTTTTCCGCCATCGGTCATATGGGGCAGTATGTGATGGTATCGCCGCGCCAGAAACTGACGCTCGTGCGGCTGGGCCATTCCGGCCAGGACGTACGCTTCGCCATGGTGGACGAGCTGATGGATATCGTGGAGTTGTATCCGGAGCGCTGAAGCGCAAGCATCGCCGACCTTAATCCGGCAAGTGAAATACGCCTTCCACCACTGTGACGCACGGACCGCCAAGCCAGGCGCGCGCATCCTTGCCTTCACCTTCGAGCCGGCAGGTCAGATCGCCGCCGCGTAGCGAGGCCTGGTGAGCCGTAAATTCGCGGCGACCCAATCGCTCCGTCCAGAACGGTGCGAGCGCGGCGTGGGCGGAGCCTGTCACGCTATCCTCGTCCACACCCCATGCAGGTACGAACACCCTGCTCACAACATCCGTATCGCTGCCCGCCGCTGTGCAGATCGCCATCAGATCGATGCCGCCCAGCGCCCGCATATCGGGTCTGATTGCACGCAGCGCCGCCTCGTCCTCGACCAGGATGATCGCCGTGGCTTCCGCGCCACTGATCGATTCATATACCGTGCCTTCGCAGCCGAGGGCGCTGAGCAAGGCAGCGTTGTCGCGCTGTTCCACCAGTGTCACGGGCAGCGACAGCGCATAGCCATCATCCGCGCGCTGCACTTCCAGCACACCAGCCTTGCGCGTGCGGAAGGTGACGCGGTCGCCGCCACTCTGGGCGAGCAGGACATGTCCCGCCGCCAGCGTCGCGTGGCCGCACATCGCGACTTCGTCGGTCGGCGTGAACCAGCGCAATTCGTAATCCGCCGCGCCTGTTTCGTCCGGCACGGTGAAAGCGGTTTCGGCGAAATTGTTTTCCGCCCCGATCGCCTGCAACACATCGTCCGGCAGCCACGTGTCGAGCGGCATGACCGCCGCCTGATTGCCCGCGAACGGCCGGTCCGCAAACGCATCGACGTGGGTATAGGGAAGCTTCGGCATCAAATATCCTTGTCAGGCGTCTCGTGCACCGGCTCCCCTGTATCGGAGAGCTTGGCAAATTCATCTTCCTCGACCAGCGGATTGCCCGGCTCGTCCACATGGCCTGCGGGGTCGATATGCACGATCAGTTCGGTGCCGGGAAACTGGCGGCAGAGGTCCTCCTCGACCCGGTCGATGATGTCATGCGCTTCGCCCACGCTCATCGCGGCGGGCATATCGACATGGAATTGCACGAAATCGCGCGCGCCGGATGTCCTGGTGCGCAGATCGTGCAAATTGTTGAGTTCGGGGTGCTTCGCCGCCGCTTCCACGAAGGCGAGGCGTTTGTCGTCGGCCCATTCGCGGTCCATCAGGTGATCGACCGCTTCCAGCCCCGCCTGCCAAGCATTCCATGCCAGCCACAAGGCAATCGCCAGCCCAAACAGCGGATCGGCTAGGCCAAGCCCTGCAAACTGGTCCAGCACCAGCGCTGCTATGACGGCCAGATTGAGCAGCAAATCCGACTGATAGTGCAGATGGTCGGTCTTGATGGCTACCGAACCTGTGCGTTTTATGACGTAGGACTGCCAGGCAATCAGGCCGAATGTCGCCAGGATGGCGAAGGCGGATACAGCGATACCATCGCCCGCCGCTTGCGTACGCCCGCCTTCCACCAGCACCGTGACTGCGCGGAAGGCAATTCCGGCGGCCGACAGTCCGATCAGCATGACCTGCGCCATGGCGGCGATCGCTTCCGCCTTGCCATGGCCGAAACGATGTTCGCGATCCGCCGGTTGCGCGGCCACCCACACGCCGATCAATGTGCCGATACTGGCAACGAGGTCCAACCCGGTATCCGCAAGACTGCCGAGCATCGCGGTGGAGCCGGTGCGCCACGTTGCCCACAGCTTCAGCACCAGCAGCATGCTCGCCACCGCGATGGATGCATAGGCAGCACCGTGGGTCAGCCGTGCGCGAATTTCTTCAGGGGTGCGTTCGGTCATGGGTACAGCAGCGTATCTTCCCAGCCGCCGCCGGCATCCTCACCAAGCCGGGTGAACAAGCGGCGGTCGTGCAGGCGGCCCGGGCGATCGAGCCAGAATTCGATCCGCACAGGCGTCATAGTGAAACCGGTCCAATGCGGCGGACGCGGAATATCGCCTTCGGGAAATTCCGCCGCAATCGCCTCGCACCGATCAAGGTAATCCTGCCGCCGGTCGAGCGGACGCGACTGGTCCGATGCTGCCGAGCCAATCTGCGAATCGCGCGGCCGTGAATGAAAGTAATCGTCGGCGCGCGCGGCACTTACTTCGGCAAGCGGGCCTTCGATGCGGATCTGGCGGCGCAGGCTTTTCCAATGGAACAGCAAGGATGCCTGTCTATTGGCGCGTATTTCACCGCCCTTGCGGCTGGATGCATTGGTGAAGAATGTGAAACCGCCGCCTAGCGCCTCGTGCGGGCCGTGGCCCTTCAACAAAACCATGCGCACCGACGGCAAACCGTCTGTGGTCGCGGTGGCGAGCGCCATCGCATTGGGATCGTTCGGTTCGCTCTCCTGCGCCCTGCCGAACCATTCATCGAACAATGCGAACGGGTCGCTGCGCGGGATATCGCTGATGCAATCGGTATCGGTTGGGGCGCGGTCCATACTGGCAGCCCTACTCCCGCCTTGGCCCTGTGAAAAGACTGCGGCGCTTGCACCGCGGCGCTGTCTTACCTAGCTGACACGCTATGGCCGATCCCTATACCATTCTTGGTGTGCCGCGCACGGCAACCGAAAAAGACATCAAAAGCGCCTATCGCACATTGGCGAAAGAGCTTCATCCGGACCGGAACAAGGACAATCCCAAGGCGTCGGAACGGTTCTCCACGGTGACCAATGCCTACGATCTCCTGTCCGACGCGGACAAGCGCGCCCAGTTCGATCGCGGCGAAATCGACGGCGACGGCAACCCGACCCACCCGTTTGCGGGGATGGGCGGCGGAGGTGGCGGCGGTTTCGGTGGCGGTATGGGCGGGGGACGCGGCGGCTTCCGGCCCGAGGATTTTCAGCGAGGCGGCGGTCAGACAGCCGATCTGGGCGACATTTTCGAAGGACTGTTCGGTGGCGCCGGCGGCGCGCGACGCGGCGCGGCGAGTGGCGGCTTCGGTGGGGGTATGGGCGGCGGTCGGCAGGCCCCACCGCGCAAGGGAGCCGACATCCAGTACCGCCTGCGCGTACCGTTCACCGACGCTGCAACGCTGGCAAAACAGCGCATCACTTTGTCCGACGGCAAGACCATCGATCTCAGCCTTCCCAAGGGGGTAGAAGACGGCACCCAGATGCGGCTCAAGGACAAGGGCGAGCAGGGTCCGGGCGGCGCTGGCGACGGGCTGGTTATCATACAGATCGACCCCCATGCCTTCTTCGTGCGCGATGGGGACGATGTGAGAATTGACCTGCCTGTCACGCTGGACGAGGCACTGGCCGGCGCAAAGGTCAAGGTGCCGACAGTGGATGGTCCGGTCATGCTGACGATCAAGCCGGGCACATCGGGCGGCACCACGATGCGGCTGAAAGGCAAGGGCTTTACCCGCAAGGATGGCAAGCGCGGTGACCAGTTGCTCACGATCGAGATCGCCCTGCCCGATGATACGGCGGAACTGGCCAAACGGTTGGAAGGTTGGCAGGATACATCCAATCCGCGCAGCGAGATGGGCGTATAAGCGGGATCGGTGTTGGGAGACGGGATGGAAAACGCGGTACCCGACCCTGACCAGCGCACCGTCCAACGTCTGACACCGGAAGACCGTCGCCTCGAAGCGACGCATTTGCGTACGAAGCTGAAACGCCGCGTCATCAAGCGTGTCGGCCCAGGGACGCGCGTCTGGAACGTGGTAAAGCGCGTGGCCGTCGGTGCCTATAATGACGGCTTCATCCACGCCGGAAACCTTGCCTACATGGCGATGCTGGCGATCTTCCCCTTCTTCATTACCGGTGCCGCGCTGTTCAGCCTGTTTGGCGAGGAGGCGGACCGCGCCGCCGCCATCGATGCCATCCTGTTCGCCTTGCCCCCCGTGGTGGGTAATGTGATCGAACCTGTCGCGCGCGGCGTGGTAGAAGCGCGCAGTGGATGGCTGTTATGGGCAGGCGGTGCCTTCGGGTTGTGGACCGTATCCAGCCTGATCGAAACCATTCGCGACATCCTGCGCCGCGCCTATGGCACGCAGGCCACCCTGGCCTTCTGGCGGTACCGGCTGCTTAGTGCGGGCATGATCATTTTTGCCGTCGTGCTGTTGATGACGTCGCTGATCCTGCAGGTCCTGATCGGTACGGCCACCGAAGTGATTTCGGCCTATGTCCCGCAGTTGATCGATGTAATCGGGAAGCTACAACTCACCCGCATCATCCCCGCCTTCGGCCTGTTCGGTTCGATTTACCTGCTGTTCTACACCCTCACTCCGCATAGTTATCGCACCAGCCGTTATCCCAAATGGCCTGGTGCCTTGCTGGTGACGGTCTGGTGGGTGACGGTCACGCTGGCCCTGCCGCCGGTGCTACGGATGATGTTCAGCTACAATCTCACCTACGGCAGCCTGGCGGGCATGATGATCGCGCTGTTCTTTTTCTGGTTGGTCGGGCTTGGCGTCGTGGTAGGTGCCGAACTGAACGCAGCGTTGGCGGAAACGCCCGAAGAAGAAGAAGCCTTCGGTGCGGCGGACGATACGGCGGACAACAGCTTGGTCGCCGAAGAACAGGAGCATTTGGCATGAGCGGTTTGATGGCAGGCAAAAAGGGGCTCATCATGGGTCTCGCCAACGATAAATCGCTTGCCTGGGGTATCGCGCAACAGCTTGGCGCGCATGGTGCGGAGCTGGCGTTCTCCTATCAGGGGGACAAGCTGGAGAAGCGTGTCCGGCCGCTCGCGGCGAAGCTGGGTAGCGACTTCCTGATCGACTGCGATGTGTCCGACATGGCGCAGCTCGATGCGGCCTTCGCGAAGATCGAGGAACGCTGGGGCACGCTCGACTTTCTGGTCCACGCCATCGGCTTTTCCGACAAGGACGAACTGCGCGGCAAATATGTCGATACCAGCCTCGACAATTTCCTGATGACGATGAACATTTCCGCCTATTCGCTGGTCGCCGTTACCAAGCGTGCTGCGGCCCTGATGCCGGAACAGGTCGTGGCGGAGGATGGCACGCGCAGCGGCGGCGGCTCCAT
Source organism: Alteripontixanthobacter maritimus (assembly GCF_003340475.1). Classification (NCBI taxonomy): domain Bacteria; kingdom Pseudomonadati; phylum Pseudomonadota; class Alphaproteobacteria; order Sphingomonadales; family Erythrobacteraceae; genus Alteripontixanthobacter; species Alteripontixanthobacter maritimus. The sequence goes on from NZ_QBKA01000002.1 coordinate 2,326,945, forward strand.
CGTGACGCTGACCTATTACGGCGCGGAAAAGGTCATTCCGCATTACAATGTGATGGGCGTTGCCAAGGCAGCATTGGAAACCAGCGTGCAATATCTCGCCAACGATCTGGGCCCGCGCGGTATCCGGGTCAACGCGCTCTCCGCCGGGCCGATCAAGACGCTGGCGGCCAGCGGAATCGGCGATTTCCGCTACATCCTGAAGTGGAACGAACTGAATGCACCGCTACGCCGGAACGTCACGATCGACGACGTCGGCGGCGCGGGGTTGTATCTGCTGAGCGACCTTGCATCGGGCGTGACGGGCGAAACCCACCATGTCGATGCGGGCTATCATGTGGTTGGCATGAAACAGGAAGACGCGCCGGATATCGCGCTCGACACCTGAGCGTTCTTAGTCGATTCCGGCGGAAACCGCAGGCGCGTTGTCGCCAACCGCGCGCTGTTCCTCGTCACCGTCGTCGAACGGACCGGGCTTGGACGGCTCGGCATTCGGCAGGCTGTTATCGGTGCCGACGATCGGCGGCGGACTGGGATCGACCACCGCGTCGGGCAGCTCGGCATCGCGTTCCGCTTCCAACCGGCGTAGGTAGGCGTTTTCCAGCTCCTCGACCCGGCGCTGTTGTTCGGCGGCGTCTTCATCGATCGTGGAAAGCCGGTCGGCGCGGGCCGCCGCGATGATCTCGCCAAAGCGGACGGAGCTGTCGGTGCGCTTCTCGCCATAGGCGGCATCGATCAGTTTCTGCGTGCAGCCGGTAAAGCCGCCCGCGCCCGTTGGCGAACAGGACAACGTCCCGAAGTCGCCGATGGCTTCGAGGCTTTCGACCCGCTTGGCCCAGGCTGCGTTGGCCGGATCGTCGCTCAGACGGAGCGCCTCGGGAATCCGGAACCGTTCGCTTTCGCTCTGCCGTGCGCACACCACGATCTCGCCGCCGGTGGAAGGCGGGCACGCATCGTCGCCGTAGACAATAACCATGTTTACCGAATCGCCGGCTTCGTCCTGCGCGGCGGCGGGTATGGCGAACAGCGCCGAAGCGGCGAGGATAGCGGCATTGAAAGAGCGATACATCAGGGCATCCTTGGATAGAACGTTTCGGTTCAAGCAAGCGCCTGTCGCGCTGAACCCGTTATGAAGCGCGCGAAACCAGCCCGTGGTTCCGGGCGGCCCGAGTGGTGGAGTGGCCGTCAGACACGCTGCGAAAGCTTGATGGCAAAGCGGCAGCCCAGCCGGATCGCTCCGGACAGCAGCGGGTAACCGGCTGCCTTTTCCGCGCCGGAGGTCATCGCGGTGTCGAGATGTTCGCGTTCATCCTCGCGGAAGCGTTCGATCATTTCGGCAAGTTCGGGATCGGAGCCATTGGCTTCCAGCTCGTCCAGCTGATCGGAATAATGGCGGTCTATCTCGGTTTCGACAGCTGCAGTGCAGGCCATCGCCGCTTCCGGCCCCATGAGGGCGGTCACCGCACCCAAGCCGTAGCCAGCAGCGGACCATACAGGCTGCAACGCCGTTGGCCGCACGCCGCGCCGCGCCATCAGCGCGTCGAATTCCTTGCGGTGGGTCGCCTCCTGTGCGGCCATGGCCTCGATCTCTGCCGAATGCGGGCCGCGATTGCCCATCACGGCAAGCTGGCCTTCGTAAATCCGGGTGGCGCCGAACTCACCGGCCTGATCGACGCGGATCATCCGCTTGTTGCGGGCATCGCGCCCGCTTGTCGCAGTGGCTGTATCAGTCATCGAGTCCAAACTTTCCGCGCAATAACAACAACGTCACGATACCCAGCCCGGTCAGGGTCGAAATCAGGAAATTCCAGCCCGCCAGGCTGATGCCCAGCAGCGCCCATGGCGCCTTGTCGCACCGGATCATCGGCGCATCCCATACCGCATCGAGAGCGCTTCCGCCATCGCCGCCAGCTGTAACCGTGTTGGCGCAGGCGGTCAGGCCTTCCCACCAGCCATATTCGACACCGGCATGAAAGCCGCCGATCAACCCCGACACGAGGATCGCAACCCCGGCCAGCGCGACCCATAACCGCCTTACGGGTGCCACCCAGGCGATCAGTCCGAACGCCAGCGCCACGAAATGCGGCCAGCGTTGCCACCAGCACATTTCGCATGGGTAGAGGCCGAGCACCCACTCGCTGGCATAGGCCCCGGCCAGCAGGACCGCCGGAACGGCCAGTGCAGCCACGTGCGCAGCGCGAAGGCGTTTGGCGCTCTTGGTGGGCATGGCCGGCCGCCCTATTTCCGTTTGGTCCGGTTGGTGGACGAGGTCTTGCGCAGCGTTTTCAGTGCGTAATGCAGCTGGTAATCCTCGATCCCCTGTTCTTCCAGTTCCTCCGCCGTCTGGGTGAAGCGCGGATCGGGGGCGCTGTCCTTGGTCAGCGCTTCGTCTTCAAGCTTGAGTTCGTTGACGAGGTGACCGCGCAGATCGCTTTCGCGCATCTGGAACTGGGCGCGCTTGGCCAGGTCCGGATCGGACAGCTGCGGCACGGTGATATCAGGCTTGATGCCGCCTTCCTGCACGGAATGGCCCGACGGCGTGAAATAGCGCGCCGTCGTGAGCTTCAGCGCCGCATCGTTGCCGACCGGCAGCAGGGTCTGGACGCTGCCCTTGCCGAAACTGCGTTCGCCCATGACCACCGCGCGGCGATGGTCCTGCAGCGCGCCCGCCACAATTTCGCTGGCAGAGGCAGAGCCCGCATCGATCAGTACCACGATCGGTACGCCATTGGCGATTTCGCCGCGGAACATGGTTTCGGCGTCGTACAACGCCGTTTCGCCGCGTGCGCGGCCGCGTTGGCTGACAATGCGACCTTCGGACAGGAACAGGTCGGACAGGGCCACCGCCTCGTCCAGCGAACCGCCCGGATTACGGCGCATATCGAGCACCAGTCCGTTCATCGCGCCACCCGGTTTTTGGCTGGCTTCCTTGCTCATCGCATCCCAGGCGGCAAACACGTCCGCGCCGACATCGCGGCTGAACTCGTTCACCGAGATATAGCCGATATTGCCGTCCTTCAATTCATGCGTCACCGGCTCCAGCTCGATCACGCCGCGCGTCACCGTTACGTCGAACGGCTCGTCACGGCCCGCACGGAAGATCGTGAGGCGAATATCCGTACCCGCCGCACCGCGCATCCGATTGACCGCCTCATCGAGGTCGACACCATAAATCAGCGCACCATCGAGATGGGTGATGAAATCGCCCGCCTTGATTCCGGCCTTGTCCGCCGGGCTGCCCTTGAACGGCGAGATGATCTTGACCGCGCGATCCTCCATCACGACCGACAGGCCGAGACCCGAATAATTGCCATCGATCATGGTTTCCAGCCGCTGCAGGTCGGTCCCGTCGAGATAGGCGCTATGCGGGTCGAGGCTGGCCAACATCCCGTCGATCGCACCTCGGATCAGCTTTTCGTCGTCCACCGGTTCGACATAACTTGCCTTCACCCGCTGGTAGATCGCGAACAGTCGCGCAAATTCTGGACCGGCGCGGCCATCGACCTGTGCGAAGGCAATGGTCGAAGCGGGTATCATCGCCACGGCGGTGACCAGCGCGGCAGAGCGGATAAGCGGCCCGAATTTCAGCGACGTTTTCATCAATCTAATGTCCTAGGTGCGATGACCTGCAACTATCACAGGCCGCGATATTCCCGAAACCAGTTAACGAAGGCGGGAATGCCTTCGGCGATGCTTGTCGTGGGCGCATAACCCACATTCCGGGCTATCGCGCTGATATCGGCGTAAGTCGTCGGCACATCGCCCGGTTGCATCGCCAGGTAATCGATTTGCGCCTTCTTCCCGATGGCGCTTTCCAGTGCCGAAATCATGGTCATCAGCTGTTCGGGATTGTTGTTGCCGATATTGTATATTGTATGCGGGGCGATGCTGCCGCCGGGTTTCTCCTGCTCGTTATCCTCGGGCGGTTTGTCGAGGCAGGCCAGCACCCCTGCGACGATGTCGTCGATATAGGTGAAGTCCCGGCTCATCTCGCCGCCATTGTAAACCGGGATGGGTTCTCCTGCGAAAATGCGTTCCGCGAACCGCCAGAGCGCCATGTCGGGGCGCCCCCAAGGTCCGTAAACCGTGAAAAACCGCAATCCGGTCAAGGGTAGACGATAAAGATGCGCGTATGTCTCGCTCATTAATTCGTCCGCCTTTTTCGTGGCGGCATAAAGCGACATCGGCCGGTCCGTCCGGTCCTCTGTCGCAAACGGTGTCTTGCGGTTCGCGCCGTAAACACTGCTGGAGGATGCATAGACCATATGCGGCAATTGCCGGTGCCGCGCCGTTTCAAGGAGCGCCAGGTGCCCCACCAGGTTGGAGCGCGCATAGGCCATCGGATTGTCGAGCGAATACCGGACGCCCGCTTGCGCGCCCAGATGCACGATGCGGTCGAAATCTTCCCCTTCCAGCGCATCTGCCAACGCCGCCTCGTCGGAGAAGTCCGCGCGCTTGAAAGCGAACGCGCCGCTCGGTGCATTGCCTGCCACGCGGGCCAACCGCGCTTCCTTCAGCGCCACCTCGTAATAGGGGTTCAGATTGTCGAGGCCGATCACCGCATCGCCGCGTGCCAGCAACGCATCCGCCACTGCCGCCCCGATGAAGCCTGCTACGCCCGTTACCAAAACCCGCATATCGTAAACCCTGTCTGTAATGCTGACGCACTGTTCACGCGCGCCAGACCTGAAAACTTGGCGACTAGTGCGCTTTAGCCGCCCAGCACCGACAGCGGGTTTACCGGCGAACCGCCATTGCGCACTTCCAATGTGACGACCGGATCGCCTGTCCCCGCGACCCCGATCGGAGCGCCTTTTACAAGCTCCGCACCGATACCCACATCCGTGCGTGCCATACCGGTGACAAGGCTGGTCCAGCCGCCCGCATGTTCGATGATCACGATCCGGTCATAGCCGCGATACGGCCCGGCAAACACGACGCGCCCCGCCGCCGGTGCCACGATCTGAGCGGCGTCCGCCGGGGCAAGCGACAGGCCATTGTTGCGCGTGCCATCGGCCAGCGGCGAGCCGAACCCCGCAACCGTTCGGCCGACGACCGGCAGCTGGAATGCCGGCCTGCCAGAGCTACGAGGCGTGGGTGGTGCCGGCGAGGGGTCGGCGGGGCGTGACGTCGTGCCGCCTACCCTCGTGCCTTCCGCGCGTTCCCCGGACGTCCGCGGGCGCAGCAGCGGGCCGGGCAAGGCAGCGAGGTCGGCACGCAGGGTCCCTGCCCGGTCGAGCTCTCCCATCAGTGCATCGAGGTCCCGCGCTTCTTCCGCCAACGCCAGCGCCCGTTCGCTTTCGCGTGCCGCCACGCCGCCGATCCGCCGCGATTCCAGGCGCTGGCGGCTCTCCAGCGCGGCCAGCTTGCGGCGGCGCTGCTCCAGCTCCTGCTGCTTTTCCTGCAAAGTGTTCAGCGCAACCAAAGCCTGCTGGCGAAGTCGGCGGCCACGCAGGATCTCCTGCCGCAGGGCTGCGGTTCGATCCCGGACTTGCGGTACAGTGCTGTCGAGCACCGCGCGCAGATAGACCGTTTCGCGCAGGGACCCGGGGCGCAGCGCCGACAGAACCAGCGGCCGCCGGGCAAATTTCTGCAACGCAGCAGTAAGGCGGACCAGCGGCTCCTGCCGTTCAGCGAGGCGGCGGGACAGAGCGCGCCGCTGACGATCGACCAGTTGCATACGCGCCTGTGCGGCATCGATCCCTGCCTCCGATTCCTGGATGCGGGCGGCAAGCGCCGCAGCCTGCTGTCCGGTTTTTTCTGCCTGCGTGGTCGCAGCGCGCGCATCCTGTTCCAGCTTCGCACCGCGCGCAGCAGCTCTGGCGGCCTGCGCTTGCGCGCGGGCCAGCGCAGCCTGCGTATCGGCGGTATTTGCACCGGCGGACCCACCGGCTTGCACCGTTCCTGTTTGCGCAAGCGCCTGGATCGCGCCGACCGACAGGGTCAGCGTGGCTATCGCGAGGGTAACCGGCAGGAAAGTTCTGGCAGCGGACATCCCGGTTACCCTGCACGATGATAGGGATGCCCGGCAAGGATCGCGGTGGCGCGGTAGAGCTGCTCCATCAGCATCGCGCGCACCATCAGATGTGGCCATGTCGCCGGACCGAAAGCCAGCAGCAGATCCGCACCGGCGCGCTCCGCATCGGTATGTCCGTCGGCCGCGCCCAGCACGAAGCGCGCCTCGCGCACGCCGTCATCGCGCCAGCGCCCGATCGTGGCGGCAAGCTTTTCGGACCCCATCGCCTTGCCGCGCTCATCCAGCAGCACCGTGCGATACGGTGTCAGAGCGTCGCCCATCCGGCCGCCGGTTTCAGGCAGTTCTGTAAGCCTGGTCGGCCAGGTAATACGCTTTTCGTACCGCGCCACCAACTCGGCCTCGGGCGACCGGCCGATCTTTCCGCGAGCGATAACGTGAAGAAGCATATTCGTGTTGCCTCAAGCGCCGGCGTGGCCATTCGGCCACTTAGGCTTTCCTCGCGCTGCGCGCTGCGGGCGGCCCTTTGGGCCTATGACTGCCGTGACCCGGAACCGGGTGCGAGCTTGCAGGTCCGGTGCGAGTTCCGTTTGCGATCAGCAAACGGCAAGGCCGAACGGCCGCCCGAGCTTATACGAGGAAGCAAGGGGACCGGATGGTCCCCGCCCGCAGGGTCCAAACAAATAACGCGGACGCGACCGCCGGCGCTTGAGGCTGAACAAAAACACCCCGTTTCAACCTTCGGTATCACCGAAGGCCCACATTCGTTCCAGATTGTAGAAACTGCGTACTTCGGGGCGGAACAGGTGGATTACCACGTCGCCTGCATCCACCAGCACCCAGTCGGCAGCAGGCAGGCCTTCCAGCCGGACGGGGCCGTGGCCTGCGTGCTTTACTTCCTCGGCCAGCTTCTGCGCGATTGCGCCGACCTGGCGGGTCGAGCGGCCCGAGGCGATCACCATATGGTCGGCGATGGACGATTTGCCTTCCAGCGGAATAGAGACGACGTCCTGCGCCTGGTTCTCGTCCAGCTCGTGAATGACGAGCGCATGGAGCGAGCCGGGTTCTGTTTCGATGTCGGATACCGGGCTGGCAGTCGCGTTCTGGCGGCCCGGGGAGGCGTTATTATCGGTTTGCGGAGCGTTCATCGTGCAAAGGTAGGCTTCGCGCGGGCTAATGGGAAGAGGCATCTGCCGTGCGTCAAAGCCGCGCGGACCCGTGATTAGCCGGGCCGGATGCGTTTGCGCGTGACCTGATCGCGTGGCTGGGGACGTGCCGCATAGGCTTCAGCCCAGTCGGGATCGTCCGCGCGAATCGCCGTGGCCGAACGTGGGTCGGGACGGAAACGCAGCATGACAAGCGCTGGTAGCGTTGTGGATTCGCTCGCACGGAACGCGGCAGGCGTCATGCGGTAGCGCCCCAGCCACGCCATTGCCGGGCCGGCCATCGCTGCGGCATCGTATCCCGGCCTCGCCACCACGGCGAGCGGCATGGTCCGGGCGATCTGCCGCCAGTTTTTCCAGCGGTGGAACTGCGCCAGATTGTCCGACCCCATCAGCCAGAGGAATTCGAGCTTTGGATATCGCTGTCGCATATGTTGCAACGTATCGGCGGTATACCGCGTGCCCAACGCCTGTTCGATTGCGGTAACGCGAATCGGTGCGCGCCGTGCCTGCTGCCGTGCGGACCGAATGCGCGCAGGCAGCGGGGCCATTCCGGCTTTGGATTTCAGTGGATTTCCGGGTGAGACGAGCCACCACACCTCGTCCAACCCCAGCTCTTTCATTGCGAACAGGCTGATTCGTCGGTGACCGCCATGGGCGGGGTTGAAGCTGCCGCCCAACAGGCCGATGCGCTTGCGCGTTCGCGCGGTCAGCGCTGTGTTTCCGCTAATCTGGAACATCCGCGCAGTCAGGGCCGGGTCTGGCCGGAGCCGCGCACTTGCCATTTATACGTCGTCAGTCCCTCCAGCGCGACCGGACCGCGCGCGTGCAGCCTGCCGGTTGCGATGCCGATTTCCGCGCCAAGCCCGAACTCTCCGCCATCGGCAAATTGCGATGACGCGTTATGCATGACGATGGCCGAATCGACTTCCGCCAGAAAAATTTCTGCCGCCCGATCGTCTGACGTCACAATGGCATCAGTGTGCCCGCTGGAATGGGCGGCGATATGCGCCAAGGCATCCTCCATCCCATCCACGACCGCGACCGAAAGCACGGCGTCGAGATATTCGGTGTCCCAATCCTCCGGCAAAACCGGGCGGACGCGGCTGTCTATCGCGCGTGCCCGCGCATCGCCGCGCAATTCGCAATTCGCATTGGCCAGACCGGCCAGCACCGCCGCTGCATCAGGGTAGGTCGCATCGATCAGCAGGGTTTCCATCGCCCCGCAAATGCCGGTTCGGCGCAGCTTGGCATTGAGAGTGACGTCACGCGCCATGGCTGGGTCAGCAGCGGCATGGATGTAAGTGTGACAGATTCCGTCGAGATGGGCCAGCACCGGCACCCGTGCATCGGCCTGCACGCGCGCCACCAGCCCCTTGCCCCCGCGCGGTACGATCATGTCGATCCGCCCCGCTCCGTCGGCCCCGTTGGCGCGCAACATAGCGCCGACTGCCGCGCGGTCTTGAGTCGGCATCAATTGCACGGCATCGGCAGGGACGCCTGCCTCCGCCAATCCCGCCGCCATGACGGCATGGATGGCCCGGTTGGAATGTACAGCTTCGCTGCCACCACGCAGGATGGCAGCATTACCGCTGCGTAGGCAGAGCGCCGCCGCGTCGGCAGTGACGTTGGGGCGGCTTTCGTAAATTATCCCAATGAGCCCGATGGGAATGCGAATGCGCGCCAGCTGCAGACCGTTGGGCCGCCGGCTCTTGTCGATGATTTGTCCGAGCGGCCCCGGCAGCGCCGCAACGGCATCCACGGCATCAGCGATTGCGCCGAGCCGATCCTCGTCCAACCGCAGCCGGTCGATCATCGCGGCGGACAGTCCGCGATCTTCCGCCGCCGCGATATCGCGCGCATTCGCAGCCAGGATGGCATCCGAGTGGTTTTGCACCTGGCGCGCGGCACGGCGCAGTGCATCGGCCCGAGCTTCGTCCGTCATCCGAGCGAGGGCACGCTGGGCAATCCGGCCTGCTCTCGCCAGCTTCGCCACAAGGGCTACCGGATCGGAAGCCACCGTATTGTTGGAGTTGCTGTCTTCGCGGGTCATGCAGCTCTGCTAGCAAGGCATTGCAGCCATGTCAGGCATTCCCTGTTTCATAGGCTGATGCACCATAACGAGTCTAAGCGCGGACCGTAGCTGCGTCATTTCTCGATCGGGGCCGGGCATGAGCCGAATTCGGCGTGGCGCGAAGAGACCTAACCAGCAAGTTCCGCGCTAGTTCCCCAGATTATCATAAATATATGTCATTTTGAACGTTTCACCGCTTCGACTTGTCCATTCGTCCCTAATCTGCGCCATTCGATTCGACTTGTTCATGATTATGCCGCTAGCCCCAAGGCACGGAAAAACGACGGGTCGTGGGGATCTCATTGGAACATAATACGCATATTGACGGCGCATTTGCTCGCGTGAAAAGCTGGTTTCCGGACCGCGAATTCTTCATGCGGTCGCAGGGCCAAGTTCGCTTCATCAAAGTGACATCGAAATTTCAGTTGGTGGCCGCTACCGTGCTGGTAGGTGCCTTGCTGGCGTGGGGGCTGACAATGGCCGCAATGGGCTGGACTCAGTTTCAGGCACAGGCCGAACGGACATCCCTGCTGCAACGCGAAGCGCAGGTTGCCACTGCGGAAGAGCGCGTAGATGCCTATGGTGCGGATATCGAATCCGTAACCGCCGATCTTCAGAAACGGCAGGATTTCATCGACGGTATCGTCGAGGGGCTGCCGGCCGATGTGAAGTCGGGCGATACGGTTTCCGATTCCAGTGCTGAAGCACAGGATACCATCAAGAAAGTAAGCGCGTCGGTTCCCGAAGCGGCCGAGCTTGCCCGTATCGAAGCGCGGCAGCTTCTGTTCGTGGAGCGCCTGACTCGCTTTGCAGACCGCCGTGCCGATCTGGCGGCATCCGCCATTCGCAAGCTTGGCCTCAACCCCGACCTCATGCTGCGCGGCAACCGCAAACGCTTCGCTGCGGCGATGGGTGGTCCGTTCGAGAAGCTGGCTTCCGAAGCCGATGGTTCGATCGACCCGCGCTTTGCCCGCCTCGGCCTTAGCCTGGAACGGATGTCCGCATTGGAAAACGGGCTGGAAGGCGTGCCGCAGGTTACTCCTGCCGATATCCGCATGATTTCATCCGGCTTCGGCTATCGCCGCGATCCGTTCAACGGCAGCGGCGCCATGCACAAGGGCCTCGATTTCCGCGGCCCTACCGGAGCGCCGATCCATGCTGCGGCAAAGGGTAAGGTCACATATGCCGGCTATCGCGGCGGGTACGGCAAGACGATCGAAATCAGCCACGGCAATGGACTGATGACCCGCTATGCCCACATGTCGCGCCTTGGTGCGAAGCTGGGCGATCCGGTCGCTGCCGGCCAGCGCATCGGCGCCATCGGCAGCACCGGCCGTTCGACCGGCCCGCATCTGCACTTCGAAGTGCGTATCAACAATCGTGCGGTCAATCCGCGCCACTTCCTGGAGACTGCCCCAGATGTTCTCGAAGAAGTCAGAGCAGGCGCTCTCCGCGCCCGTGCCGAGTAAGACCATGGCCAAGGGAAACAGCACTTTTTCGGTCATCGGGACCGACGTCACGATCAAGGGCGATATCAGCGCTTCGGTCGATCTTCATGTCGATGGACGCGTGGATGGCGATATCGCCTGCGCTTCGCTTGTCCAAGGCGAGGAAAGCGTCATCGAAGGCGCGGTAAAGGCTGAAAGCGCCCGTCTCGCCGGAACCGTTTCGGGCAGTATCAACGCCCGCGAACTCACGATCCTGCGGACCGCCAAGATCGACGGCGATGTACATTACGATGCGCTGACCATCGAACAGGGCGCGCAGGTCGAAGGGCGGCTGGCATTCCGTTCGGGCGGCGGCACCGGGCTTGCCTCGAGCAAGCCGATCGCGAATGGCGCCGCTGCCGATGCCGCAGCGAATGCGAACAGCGATCCCAAACTGGCCCTGGCGACCTAAGTAAACAATTCAGGCGCAAGGTACGCCGCCTGTAAGAGCGCCCCCCCCCGCGCGAATCCCGGCTCTTAATCGAGTACTTCAGCCCGTAACGCCTTGCGGTCCAGCTTGCCGATCATGGTCTTGGGAAGGTCGTCCCGCACCACCACACCGCTCACCCGCTCATGCTTGCCGACCCGGCTATTGAGCCATTCGGACAGGCCATCGCCGCCAGTGTCTTCGAAGCCTGTGTTCAATGTCACGAAGGCCTTGGGCCGTTCGCCCATCCGATCGTCGGGCACGCCGATGACCAGTGCTTCCTTCACGGCCTCGTGTTCGACCAGCACCTCTTCCACCTGGCTGGGGAAGACCTTGAACCCGCCAACGGCGATCATATCCTTGCTGCGGTCCACGATCTTGATGAAGCCGTCATCGTCGATCACCGCAATATCGCCGGTACGAAGCCAGGCCTCGCCATCGATGGTTACGAAGGCATCCTTGGCGGCTTCGGGCCGGTTCCAGTAGCCGCGCATTACCTGCGGCCCGCGGATCACCAGTTCGCCGGGCTCGCCCTCGGGCGCAGGCTTCGCCGCGTCCTCCTTGTCGCGCAGCCGAATGCAGGTTTGCGGAATGACCTGCCCGATGGTGCCCGGCTTACGCTCCGCGTCGTATGGATTGGCGGAGACCACCCCGGCGCTTTCGGTCAGGCCATAACCCTCGCATAGCCGCGATCCGGTCACCGCCTCCCATTTTTCGCGCGTGGGGGCCGACAATGCCGCTCCGCCGGAAATGCATACCCGCAGGGACGAGAAATCGGTCTTCGCGATCTGCGGATGATCGAGCAGCGCCTGATACATGGTCGGCACGCCCGGAAATGCCGTAGGGCGAACGCGATTGACCGCTTTCAACGCCTGTTTTGCCTCGAACCGCGGCAACATCGCGATCATGCCGCCGCGCACCACCGTCCGGTTGAGTACGCAGGTGTTGGCGAAGACATGGAACATCGGCAGCACGCCGAGGATGATATCGGGATCGCTGCGGTCGAACGGGTCGAGCGCGTCCACCTGCTGCGCATTGGCGGCCAGGTTCGCGTGGGTCAGCATCGCACCCTTGGGCGTGCCGGTGGTGCCGCCGGTATATTGTAGCAGCGCCAGATCCTCATCCGCATCGATAGCCACGGGAGCCGGGTTGAGGCCCAGCATGTCCGTCCAGTGGATCACATCGGCACGGTCCGGCAGTGCTGTCAGCTGCTTGCGGCCGAACAACCGCAGCGCAATACCCTTGAACGTCGGCAGCTGGGCCGCAAGGCTGCCCACCACCAGCTGGCTGAGCGGCGAGGCTTCGAGCACCTCGATCGCGGTCGGCAGCAAGGCCGGCACATCCAGCGTGACCAGCATCGTGGTACCCGAATCGCGCACTTGCTGCGACAATTCGTCGGCCGAATAAAGCGGTGAGAAATTCACTACGACTGCGCCCGCCAGCATCGCCCCGTAATAGGCGGAAATGTAGATCGGCACATTGGGCAGGAACAGCCCGATGCGGTCCCCCTTCATTACGCCGCGGGCCTGCAAACCAGCGGCGAAGCGCTGCGCTTCCGCCCAGATTTCGGCATAGCTGTATGTACGCCCCATAAAATCGACGAGTGCAGCATCCGGCGTCCGCTGCGCGCTGCGGCGAAGGAATTCCGGCATGGGAATCGCTTCGAGCGAAAGGTCCCATTCGGTCGGGTGGCGATAGGCGGGCTTACTGACATCCATGTCAGCGGATTGGCCCATAGCGGCGGCCAGAGCAAGCCATAGCGCCGCGATAACGCAGATTTTGCAACCAGCTAGTTTTGGCCGGGCGACCTACGGTCTTTCGCGCAATGCTCGCCTAGGCATGAAAGAAAAAGGGGCGGCCCGAGCCGCCCCTTTTCTTCATATCCAAACCGTCAGGCGCGTATCAGAACCCACCGGATGTCGATGGCGGGGTATCGGGATCTTCCACGGTTTCGCCAGCAGCTTCCGCCGCGCGCTTGTTCTCAAGCCATTCAGCAGCCTCGGCCTCCTGCACGGCTTCGGCGGCGGCTTTCTCGTTGGCGTCACGCTCGGCGCGCAGCTCCTCGATCAGGCGTTCGCGATCGGTCTGCTTGCCTTCGTCGGGAGCGGGTGCTTCCTCGACCGGCTCGCCCGAAGCAGCAGCATCCTTGGCGGCCTTCTTCGCAGCCTTGGCAACAACCGCGTCCAGCTCGCGCTGCGAACACAGACCCAGGGTCACAGGGTCTTTCGCCTGAATATTCTGGATGTTCCAGTGGCTGCGATCGCGGATGGCGTTGATGGTGTTGCGAGTGGTGCCAATCAGCTTGGAAATCTGCGCGTCGGACACTTCGGGATGGTTCCGCAGTACCCAGGCGATACCGTCGGGCTTGTCCTGCCGTTTGGAAACCGGAGTATAGCGCGGTCCCTTGGTCCGGGTAACTTCCAGCGGCGCCTTCTGCATCACGAGGCTGTAGCTTGAGTCCGCCTGACCCTTCTCGATTTCTTCCTGCGTCAGTTCGCCGGCGTGAACCGGATCGCGCCCGGTATATTTGCTGCCCGCCAGATCATCGGCCATGGCCTGCACTTCAAGGATATGGATGCCGCAAAACTCGGCGACCTGTTCGAAGGCGAGGCTGGTGTTGTCGATCAGCCAGGTGGCGGTGGCGTGCGGCATCAGCGGGGCGGCTTGCTGGGCCATGGAAAATTCCTTGTTGAAAATATAAGGGCCGCCCCTTGCGGAGCGGCCGTTGCTGGCCCTGACTAGGGCAACCGGGCAGCGGCGGCAAGGAAAAGCGGTATGCGTGCCCTGCCCGGCCTAAGGCAAAAGTCCATCAGGCCTGAAGCACGATTTTACCAATATGGTCGCCTGCCTCCATCCGCGCATGGGCGGCGGCAGCCTCTGCCAACGGGAAGATACGGTCCATCACCGGCTGCAACGTACCGTCTGCAAATAGCGGCCAGGCGTTGTTATGAATCTCGTCCGCCAGCAGCGCCTTGAACTCCGCCGGGCGCGGACGCAGGGTCGATCCGGTCAGAGTAAGGCGTTTCTGCATGATTTGCGCCATGTTGAGCGTTGCATTCAACCCGCCCAATACGGCGATAGTCACATGCCGCCCGTCCGGGGCAAGAGCGCTGAGATTGCGGGGCACGTAATCGCCTGACACCATATCGAGCACGATTTCGACGCCAGCCTTACCAGTTATGCGCGCCACTTCCTCGACGAAATCGGCGGTCTTGTAATTAATCGAATAATCCGCGCCCACCTTGAGGCTCTCGGCGCATTTTTTGTCCGAACCGCACGTGGTTATAACTTTCAACCCGAAGGCCTTGCCGAGCATCGTCGCCATCGTGCCGATGCCGCTGGTGCCGCCATGCACGAGCAACGTCTCGCCCTCGGTTGCCCAGCCGCGCTCGAACACATTGTGCCAGACGGTGAAAAGGGTCTCGGGAATTGCGGCGGCGGCGGCCATGTCCATTCCGGCAGGGACCGGCAGGCAATGACGAATATCGGCGAGGCAGTATTCGGCGTATCCCCCGCCCGTCACCAGCGCGCAGACGATCTGACCATTCACGTCGCGTCCGACGCCTTCCCCCAGCGCCACGATGGTGCCCGACACTTCCAGCCCCGGTATCGGTGATGCCCCGGGAGGCGGCGGATAGAAACCCTGCCGCTGGATTACGTCAGGCCGGTTCACGCCCGCATGGCTGACCTTGATCAGCACCTCGTTCACGCCGGGGCTTGGGACGGCAGTCGTTTCGGGCCGCAGGACATCGGCCGCACCCGGCGCATCGAAACCGATGGCCGTCATCTCCTTTGGTATCGTCATTCTGCCCAGCCCCTTATTACCCGCCGCACGTAGCTTAATCACCTTGCGCCTCGCAAGCGCCGGACGCCATCTCCTTTTACGCCCATTGCCTTGGCTGGTGTACGGGCCAGCCGAATGCAGCCACATCTCGTGCCGACCACGCATTGCCGCCCATTGACAGCACGCGCTTGCCCGCGCGAAAGTGCAGGCGATGGAAGAGCCAGAAAATCCACGCCGCAAGGGCGACGCCGCGAGCCAGCTCGCCGCCGAGGAACTCGGCCCTTATTCGCAGGACGAACTTAACCACCGTATCGCCCTGCTTGAAGCCGAGGTGGCGCGCGTTGCCGCCCACCGCGACAAGGCCGCGGCCCATCGCAGTGCCGCCGATGCGCTGTTCGGCGGGAAGGGGTAATGATGGCGCGGCCAAGCAATTCTTGTGCCCCGCATCGCGCCGCGATGGTTGGCAATTGCCGCGCTGCATCCCCATATCCCATGCATGACAGGGGCGCGCGCTTTCCCGGCGCAGCCCTCCCCCCGACGAACATATGCGAGTCGCAGAACTAGAAAGCACTTCCATGCCCAGTTTCGCCCAGAACCTTGAGAAAACCCTTCATGCCGCGCTGACCTTCGCTGCCGAACGGCGGCATGAATATGCCACGCTCGAGCATCTTCTGCTGGCTCTTATCGAGGATAAGGACGCCGCCGAGGTGATGGATGCATGCGGCGTGGAAACGGGCGAGCTGGCCGAAGTGGTAAAGCAGTATCTCGATCAGGAATACCAGTCGCTCAAATCCGAAGACGGCTCAGACCCGCAGCCCACCGCCGGTTTCCAGCGCGTGATCCAGCGCGCCATCCTGCATGTGCAATCCAGCAGCAAGGATTCGGTGACGGGCGCGAATGTGCTGGTCGCGCTGTTTTCCGAACGTGACAGCTATGCCGTCTATTTCCTGCAACAGCAGGATATGAGCCGGCTGGATGCGGTCAGCTACATCAGCAGCGGCGTCGGCAAAAGCGGCCAGACGGTCGAGGGCGCAGCGATCGGCAATGCCGACGATGGCGGCGGCGCAGAGGAAAAGGCGGAAGGCAGCGGCAAGAAGAAGGAAACCGCGCTCGACCAGTACACCGTCAATCTCAATCAGAAGGCGCTGGATGGTAGGGTCGATCCATTGATCGGGCGCGGACCCGAGGTAGATCGCACGATCCAGATCCTCTGCCGCCGGTCGAAGAACAACCCGCTCTATGTGGGCGACCCCGGCGTTGGCAAGACTGCCATCGCCGAAGGGCTTGCGCGCAAGATCGTGGAAGGCGAAGTGCCCGAAGTGCTGCAGGATGCAGTCATCTACTCGCTCGATATGGGGGCGCTGCTGGCAGGCACCCGTTATCGCGGCGATTTCGAGGAACGGCTGAAGCAGGTAGTGTCCGAACTGGAAGCCATGCCGGATGCAATCCTGTTCATCGACGAGATCCACACCGTGATCGGTGCGGGCGCGACCAGCGGCGGGGCGATGGACGCGTCCAACCTGTTGAAGCCTGCGCTGTCGGGCGGGACGATCCGCTGCGCCGGGTCCACCACCTACAAGGAATTCCGCAACCATTTCGAAAAGGATCGCGCGCTGCTGCGCCGGTTCCAGAAAATCGATGTAAACGAGCCGACAATCGAAGATACGGTGGCCATTCTGAAGGGCTTGAAGTCCGCGTTCGAGGATCACCACCAGGTCAAATACACGGTGGACGCGCTGAAAACCGCCGTCGAACTGTCGGCGCGGTACATCAACGACCGGAAATTGCCGGACAAGGCGATCGACGTGATCGACGAAGTGGGCGCAATGCAGATGCTGGTCCCACCCAGCCGCCGTAAGAAGAAGATCACCGCACGCGAGATCGAACAGGTTATCGCCACGATGGCGCGCATACCGCCCAAATCGGTCAGCAAGGATGACAAGAAGGCACTCCAGAACCTCGACCGCGATCTGAAACATGTCGTGTTCGGGCAGGACTTCGCCGTGGACAAGCTGGCCAGTGCCATGAAGCTTTCCCGCGCGGGCCTGCGTGATCCGGACAAGCCGATCGGCTCGTTCCTGTTCTCCGGCCCCACCGGCGTCGGCAAGACCGAAGTCGCGCGGCAGCTTGCCTCCATCATGGGGATCGAACTCAAACGCTTCGATATGTCCGAATATATGGAACGGCACAGCGTATCGCGCTTGATCGGTGCACCTCCGGGTTATGTTGGTTACGATCAGGGCGGCCTTTTAACCGATGCGGTTGATCAGAACCCGCATTGCGTGCTGCTGCTCGACGAAATCGAGAAGGCACATCCCGACCTGTTCAACATCCTGTTGCAGGTGATGGATAATGGCCGCCTGACCGACCATCACGGCAAGACGGTAGACTTCCGCAATGTTGTGCTGATCATGACGACCAATGCTGGCGCTGCCGATATGGCGAGCCAGGGGATCGGTTTCGGTGACGTATCCAAGGAAGATGCATCCGAAGAAGCCGTGAAGCGGATGTTCACGCCGGAATTCCGCAACCGGCTGGATGCAATCGTACCGTTTGCATATCTCGGCAAGAACACGGTTGCGCGCGTGGTCGACAAGTTCATCCTGCAGCTGGAACTGCAACTGGCGGAACAGAATGTCGATATTCAGTTCGATACAGAAGCGCGCAAATGGCTGGCGGACAAGGGTTACGACCGTCTGTACGGCGCGCGCCCGATGGGCCGCCTGATCCAGGAAAAGGTCAAGCAACCACTCGCCGAAGAACTACTGTTCGGAAAATTGTCCGATGGCGGCGAAGTGCAGGTGAGCGTGAAGGATGGCAAACCCGCCTTCGAACTGACGCCCGCGCCGCCCAAGATAAAGGCCAAGCCGAAAAAGAAGGCGGCACCCAAGAAGGCTTCACCAGACAAGGCGCCCGATGCCGCCGCTGACAGTGACGGCCCGGGATCGGAAAAAAGCCCGGGTGACGGCGAAAGCTGACAGATAACAAAAGACCGCAAGGGGGCGCGGCTGGGAACGGTTTGCGCCCCCTTTGCTTGAGTCAGACATGGCCGCCCCCTTTTCCTGGATCGAACCCCATCCGCACGGCATTTACGTAAAGCCAGCCGACGCCTGGATAGACCCGTCACAAGCGGTCGAATGCGCACTGGTGACGCATGGCCATGCCGATCACGCGCGCGGTGGGCACGGCGGTACTGTCGCGACGCCCGAAACGCTGGCAATCATGAAATTGCGGTACCAGACAGGGGAAGGTTCTTCGGGGGGTAAGGCCACGCCTGTCCCCTACGGTGAAACGATCCGGCTGCCCGGGGGTGTCGATGCGACTTATATTCCGGCCGGCCATGTTCTTGGAAGTTCGCAGATCTTGCTCGAGCATGCGGGTGAGCGAATTATCGCAACCGGCGATTACAAACGTCGTCCCGACCCCACCTGCCCACCTTTTGAAGTTACGCCGTGCGACATCCTGATTACTGAGGCGACGTTTGGATTGCCGGTCTTTACCCATCCGCCGATCGCAGGCGAGATGCAAAAATTGCTGGATGCGCTGGCGCAGAACCCCGATCGCTGCGTGCTGGTAGGGGCCTATGCGCTCGGTAAGGCACAACGCGTCATTGCGGAGCTGCGCGCCGCCGGGCACAAGGATCCGATCTATCTCCACGGCGCAATGGAAAAGATGTGCCGCCTGTATGAAGATCACGGCGTCGATCTGGGTGAGCTGCGGCTGGTGGCCGACACGCCGAAGGACAATATGCGCGGACATATCATCGTGTCGCCCCCGTCCGCACTGAACGACCGCTGGAGCCGCCGCCTGCCCGACCCCATCACAGCCATGGCAAGCGGCTGGATGCGGGTTCGCCAGCGAGCCCGGCAGCGCAATGTCGAATTGCCGCTGGTCATATCCGATCATGCCGACTGGCACGAGCTGACCCGCACCATCGAGGAGGTTAAGCCGACCGAGACATGGATTACCCACGGCCGCGAGGATGCGCTGCTGCGCTGGTGCCAGCTGACCCAGCGCCGTGCCCGCGCGCTCGCCATGGTCGGGCGTGAGGACGAGGACGAATAGCCGGTTGGAAGAATTCGCCGCCCTCATCGACCGCTTGGTCTACACCCGCAGCCGTAACGAAAAATTGCGCCTTATCGCGGAGTATCTGCGCGATTCGCCTGATCCGGATCGCGGGTGGGCACTGGCGGCCCTGTCCGACGGACTGGACTTCAAGGCGGTTAAATCCTCCACCATCCGCAATATCATGAAAGACCGGGTCGACCCGCTATTATGGTCGCTCAGCCGAGATTTCGTGGGCGACACGGCAGAATGCGCCAGCCTGCTCTGGCCCGAACCTTTTGGCGATGTCGGGCCGCCTCCGACCGTCTCGGAAGCGGTGGCGATGCTGGAAGGCATGAACCGTGCAACCGTGGCGAAAGACCTGCCACAACTGCTCGATCGGCTGGACGATTCGGGGCGTTATGCGCTGTTGAAAATGGCGACCGGTGCGATGCGGATCGGCGTCTCCAGCCGGCTTGCCAAGGTCGCTTTTGCGCAGGCGTTCGATGTTACCGTCGATGAGGTGGAGGAATACTGGCACGCACTTGCGCCTCCCTATGCGGGCTTGTTTGCCTGGGCTGCGGATGGTGCGGAGCCGCCGGAAACCGAAAACCTACCATTGTTCCGCCCGTTCATGCTGGCACACCCGCTGGAAGAAACAGTGATCGACATGGCCGACTATGCCGCGGAATGGAAATGGGACGGCATCCGTGTCCAACTCGTTCACGCAGGTGGCGAGACGCGCGTTTATAGCCGTTCCGGTGACGATATCTCCGCCACGTTTCCCGAAATGGTTAGTGCGCTCGACATTCCTGCCGTACTCGATGGGGAATTGCTTGTGCGCGGGGATGTCCAGGGTGGCGAAGCTGGTGCGCCTTCGCAAGGTGGAGCCGCAAGCTTCAACGCATTGCAGCAGCGCCTTGGCCGCAAGACCGTATCGAAGAAGATGCTTACCGAAGCACCAGCTTTCGTGCGCCTGTACGATGCGCTGGCCGTGGATGGGGAAGATTTGCGCAGCCTGACGTGGGAGGCGCGCCGCAAACACCTCGAACGGTTCCTCCCGCGATTGCCCGATACCCATTTCGACATCAGCGCTATCGTGGAAGCCGACAGCTTCGAAGCGCTGGCGCAAATCCGCGAGGGCACGCGCGACGATGCGATCGAAGGCCTGATGCTGAAGCGGCGCGACAGCCCGTACGTTTCGGGCCGCAAGACCGGGCTGTGGTACAAATGGAAGCGTGACCCGCTGCTGATCGATTGTGTTTTGATGTACGCCCAGCGCGGTAGCGGTAAACGATCAAGCTTCTTTTCCGACTATACGTTTGGCTGCTGGAACGGTGATCCCGACGCTGGGGCCGATTTGCTACCCGTGGGCAAGGCCTACTCCGGGTTCACCGACGAGGAATTGAAGAAGATCGACAAGCATGTTCGCCAGAACACGATCAACCGCTTCGGTCCGGTGCGTGAAACGGAGAAAAAACTGGTGTTCGAAGTCGCGTTCGACAGTGTGCACCAGTCCAAGCGCCACAAAAGCGGCCTCGCCATGCGCTTTCCCCGTATCCACCGTATCCGCTGGGACAAGCCCGCTCACGAGGCCGACCGGATCGAATCCTTGCAGGCGCTGGTGCGGGATTGACCCCCGAACGGAGTTAGAATGCTTCGCCGACAGCCTTGCCGTGAGCTTTGGCGTTTTCGGCGTAATGCGCCACGCCCATTCGCATCCCCATAATAGCCGCATCGGTCAGGTCTTTCATGAATCGCGCGGGTCGGCCTGCCCATAACTGGCGCGGTTCCATCACCTTGCCCTCGGTCAGCATGGCGCCTGCTGCCAACATGGCGTCGGAACCGATGCGGGCTTTGTTCATCGCGATTGCCCCCAGCCCGACGAACCCGCGATCCTCGATTATACAACCGTGAATCATGGCGATGTGGCCGACCAGCACATCGTCGCCGATGATGCATGGCGAACCATCGGGATCGCCGGGACGTTCAGGGTCGCAGTGAACGATGCTGCCATCCTGGATATTCGACCGTTCGCCGATTACAATCTGGCTGACATCGGCGCGCAGCACGCAATTATACCAGACCGAGCTGTCCGCCCCTATGGTCACGTCGCCAATAATGGAACAGCCCGGCGCAATGAACGCGCTGTCGTGGATGTTCGGGGTCTTGCTGTGGATCGGAATGATGTTGACGCCGGGGCGTCCAGCGCCGCGATTGATCGCAGTCATGGGTTCTACTCCTGCCATTGCTCGAATGTAACCGCATAAACGATGCTGGGGTTGAGGTGGGGCCCGTATCGCGGGTCGGTGAAATCGAGATCTTCGCGCCGTTGCATACCAAGGCGCACCATCAGACCCCAGCTCGCTTTGTTGCCCGCAACGGTGAGCGCAACGACTTCGTCCGCACCAAATCGGTTAAATGCTGTGTCGAGCGAAGCCACTGCCGCTTCTTTGGCATAACCCGAGCCCCAGGCATCCTCGCGCAGGCGCCAACCCACTTCCATCATTCCCTCGACCGTCTCGCCTACCACGTTCGAGCGTTTCAGTCCACAGAAGCCCAGCATCTCGCCCGACAAATGGCCGCCATCATCCTTGCGCTGAAGCACCCAAAAGGTGTGACCATGTTGCGAGCGGTAGCCTTCCAAGCGCGCACGCGCAGCGTCCCGCGTTGCGGCGTCCGCTTCGTCCCCCAGCCAGCGCATCACAGCGGGGGTATTGGTGACGCGCCAGAACTCTGGCCAATCCTCGTCGCGCCAGTCGCGCAGGATCAGACGCTCGGTTTCCAGCCTGAAAGGTGATGCCTCTTCAGCCACCAAGTAGTCTCGCCGCCTGCGGTGCATGATAGGTCAACACGCCCGAACAGCCCGCGCGTTTGAAGCCGATCAGTTTCTCCATCATCAGCGCGTCGCGGTCGCCTACGCCCGCCGCCGCGCCAGCCTCGATCAGAGCATATTCGCCGCTCACCTGATAGGCGAAGACCGGCACCCCGAAGGCTTCTTTTGCGCGGTAGATTATATCGAGATAGGCAAGGCCAGGTTTCACCATCACGCTGTCCGCGCCCTCGGCAATATCCATCGCGATTTCGCGTAGCGCCTCGTCGCCATTGGCCGGGTCCATCTGGTAGCTTTTCTTGTCCCCTGCCAGCCGGTCTCCACTGCCCACGGCATCGCGGAACGGGCCGTAGAACGCGCTGGCGAACTTGGCAGCGTAAGCCATGATCTGCACATTTGGATAATCGCCCATTTCCAATGCCATACGGATCGCCTTCACCCGGCCATCCATCATGTCCGACGGGGCGATGATATCCGCGCCGGCCTCCGCCTGGTTGAGCGCCTGATCCACCAGAACTGCCACCGTGGCGTCATTGACGACGTAGCCGTCCGTGCCGACCAGCCCGTCCTGACCATGTGTAGTATAGGGGTCGAGCGCGACGTCGGTGAGGATGCCGATATCGTTGCCGCAAGCCTGCCGCACCGCGTTGATCGCGCGGCACATCAGATTGTCGGGATTATACGCCTCGGCCCCGTCATCGGAGCGTGCGTCGCCGGGCGTATTGGGAAACAGGGCAACGCAGGGAATACCAAGCTGCACCGCCTCCCTCGCCCGTTTCGCAATCCCGTCCACCGACCAGCGCGACACGCCGGGCAAGCTGGCAACTGGTTCCTCCACACCATTTCCGGACGTGACGAATAACGGCCAGATCAAATCCGCCGGCGTCAGCACGGTTTCGCGGTGCATCGCCCGGCTCCAGCCATGGGCCCGGGTACGGCGCAGGCGGGTGGCGGGATAGCTGGCGGATACTGGAGTGCGGATCATGGCACAAAGCCTTGCCGCAAAGGCAAACCGGGCGCAATCGGTCTCGCTTTGACTCCGATGGCCGTCAGCCGACCTGCCGCGGCCGGTCGAGCTTCTCGATTTCCCGAATGTTAGTGACAGGCTGATCCACCTGCGGACGAAGATCGACCAGCGCCGCGCCAGCTTCGACCTGCTTGAGCTGTGCAAGAGTTGCCCGAAAGCGGCGCAATTCGCTGCCCGACAATTCCGCGCGCGTGACATAACTGACCGAAGCCGGGTTCACTTTCCGGCCGCCGCGATACATTTCGTAATGCAGGTGCGGGCCGGTAGACAGGCCGGTCGAACCGACATAGCCGATTACCTGACCGCGTCGCACGCTCTGCCCGCCGCGCACCGCAATCCGGCTCATATGGCAGTACCGCGTTTGCAGACCACCCCCATGCGCCAGCTTGACGGTATTGCCGCAGCCTCCGGCCCGTCCGGCGCTCGACACACGGCCGTCCGTTACTGCGACGATCGGCGTTCCGTAGCCCGCCTTGTAATCGACTCCGCCATGCATCCTGCGATAACCGAGCACCGGATGGCGGCGCATACCATAGCGTGACGTCATGCGGCCAGGCACCGGAGCGACAAGGCCATGGCGCTGCTCCCCCAGCCCGGATGCTTCGAAGAACCGCCCTTTCTCGCCCCATCGCATCAGTTGCATGGAGGCGCGGCCACCGCGTTCAACGCCTGCATACAGCAATTGCCCTGCTTGCCGTTCGCCGGTCGCGGCGCGTCGATGGGCGACGATGATGTCGAATGTGTCCGACGGGCGCATTGCGCGGTCGAGCGGTTTGTGCGCGCTGACGGTCTTGAGAAATGCCTGCACCGCGCCGGCGGGTGCCCCGGCGGCGCGGGCACTGCGATAGAGGCTGTCTCCTACCCTACCACGTATGCGGAGCGGAGTTTCGTCCACCTCGATCGTCTCGCGCACCAGTGACAGATTGCCGCCAGCATCCCGCTCGATCCCCAGCTTGAGATCGAACCTAGCGCGAAAATCGAGCCGGTCGAGCGGACGCGCATTGCCCGAGGCGATCCGGCGACCCAGCGTGATATCGACCTGGGTCCCGGGCTCGATATCAGAAAGGGGCATGGCTTTGGCTACAAGGTCGCTTACCCGTTCCGCGTCCCCTGCGCCCACACCGGCGCGTTTCAGCATCCGTCCAAAGCCATCGCCCTTTGCAAGCGTGGCCAGCACTTGAAGTTGCGGGCGTTCGGGTGCGGATTTCAGAGGCAGCACCGCCTCGGTAAAGCCCATCCGCCGCCCGCTATCCCCGCCCATTGCAAGCGGCGTGATCATCTGGCTGCGAAATTCGTCGCGCGCGGCATCGTCCACCCGCATCGCCGGTGCGGCTTCCAAGGGAGCCAATTCTGGCCAGAAAGCGAGCGAAACCGCCGCCAGCGCAACCAGCGTGCCCAGTCCGCGAAACCAGCGTGTACTGCCAATATCGTTGGCTAGATCGGGCGCAAGGTCGATGCGCTTCAGACGTTCACCCGCCGCATTGCGCCAGATGGAATAGCGTTCGCGCAACGTCTGCTTGCGTTGAAGCACGAGCGGCCGCGCTGGATCGCTATCCTCCCAGACACCGACATACACACGCGGTTCGCCCAATGACGGCTCATGCCCGGTAGAACCAGCGCCATCCGGCGAACCGTCAGTAATATGAGTTGTGCCCTCGGGCGGAATATACACGCGGAATCCTGTTTGCGACCGAGCGGCCGATTGCCCGTGAAACTTGCCAAAACAAAGTTAAGTTCGATTTAAACCGGGGTATTCCGCGCGCGAGATGCGATCAGCCGTTGATTGTGCGGACCTGACGGTTGCGGAGGCGGCGGGCCGATGCCACCTTCACAGCGTGCCCCGGCATGATGACAGCAATTTGAAGGCCGTTCTGGGCCCCACCAACACCGGCAAGACCCATCTCGCCATCGAGCGGATGTGCGCGCATTTCAGTGGTGCCATCGGCTTCCCTTTGCGGCTGCTGGCGCGCGAGGTGTACGACCGGGTGGTCGCCATCAAGGGCGAACGGCAGGTTGCCCTGATTACGGGCGAGGAACGCATCGAACCGCCCGATGCGCGCTATTTCCTGTGTACTGCCGAAGCTATGCCCAGAACTGGAGGCGGCCATGCTTTTGTGGCTCTGGACGAGGCGCAGATTGCTGCCGACCGCGAACGCGGGCATATTTTTACCGACCGATTGTTGAATGCACGGGGTCGGGAAGAAACGTTGCTGCTTGGTTCCGCCACGCTGGAGCCGCTTGTGCGCAGCCTGGAGCCGGACGCGGAAATCATCACGCGCCCGCGTTTCTCCACCCTGACCCATACGGGCACCCGCAAGCTGTCGCGCTTGCCGCGCCGCAGCGCGATTGTCGCGTTTTCAACCGAGCAGGTTTATGTTGTCGCCGAAATGTTGCGCCGGTTTCGCGGCGGGGCGGCAGTGGTGATGGGCGCATTGAGCCCCGACACGCGCAACCGGCAGGTGGAGTTGTTCCAGTCGGGCGAGGTGGATTACATCGTCGCCACCGACGCCATTGGCATGGGTCTCAACCTGGATGTCCGCCACGTGGCGTTCGCCGGACTGACAAAGTTCGACGGCGTGCGGAAACGACGGCTGACCCCTGCCGAAATGGCACAGATTGCCGGGCGTGCCGGGCGGCACCAGACCGATGGCAGCTTCGGCACATTGGCTGGTAGCGGCGGCAAAGGTGGCGGCGGCCCTCCACCCGAGTTCAGCGAAGAGGAGATCTTCGCCATCGAGGAACACAGTTTCGCGCCGGTCACACGCCTGTTCTGGCGCAACCCGACCCCGCGCTTCGATAATCTGCAGCTGCTGATTTCCGATCTGGAAACGGCGCCCTGCGAACCGGAACTTGCCAAGGCACCGGAATCCATCGACCTTATAGTGCTCAAGAAGCTTGCTGACGAGCCAATGGGCGATGGCGTCAAGGGGGCAGGCGCGGTGCGGCGGTTCTGGGAAGCTTGCTCGCTGCCCGACTTCCGGCAAGTCGGTGCGGACACGCATGCGCGGTTTGTCGCACGGCTGTGGCAGGACCTGGGCGAAGGGTATCTTGGCGCGGATTATGTCGCCACGCGTATTTCCGAACTCGACCGGACGGTGGGTGATATCGACACGCTGCAAGGCCGGATCGCCGCAATTCGCAGCTGGGCCTATATCTGTCAGCGGCCCGACTGGGTGCTGGCGCGCGACGAAATGGCGGCTCGCGCGCGGGCGGTGGAGGCTCGACTGTCGGACGCGCTCCATGCAAGACTGACCGAGCGATTCGTGAACCGGAGGACTGCAATCCTGATGAAAAGCCTAGGACCCGACGCCGCCCTGTTGCCTGTGGACCTCGCCGACAATGGCGAACTGACAGTCGAGGGCGAGGCCATCGGCCGGATCGAGGGGTTCCGCTTCATCGTCGATCCTAATGCCGGACACGAGGATCGCAAGATGCTTCTGGCAGCCGCGGAAAAGGCGCTCCCCGGCCTACTCGCCAAACGCGCCGACCAGTTGCTCGATGGTAATTTGGATCAGTTTGAACTGGTGAACGGCATCGTCCGCTGGAACGTCCGCTGGAACACCGGCGAGGCATCGCAGGACATTGCCACGCTGGAAGACACTGCCGACGTCACGGCACCGCGCGTCGTTCTGTCGCGCGATACGGCCCTGCTGCCTGAACCATCGCGCCGGAAGCTGGCCGACGGCATCACCACATGGCTGGCCGCAAAGCTGCAACCGCT
This sequence comes from Alteripontixanthobacter maritimus, assembly GCF_003340475.1. NCBI lineage: Bacteria > Pseudomonadati > Pseudomonadota > Alphaproteobacteria > Sphingomonadales > Erythrobacteraceae > Alteripontixanthobacter > Alteripontixanthobacter maritimus. The sequence goes on from NZ_QBKA01000002.1 coordinate 2,353,476, forward strand.
GGCTCCGCTGGCAAAGTTGCAGGAGGCGGCTCGCGATCCTGCGGCGGGCTCGGAAGCGCGCGCGATCCTCCTCAACCTGATTGCCGGGCATGGCTATATCGACCGCGCCGAAGCGGGCATCGAACATCTGCCGAAGGAAGCGCGGCCTTTCCTCAGGCGGCTTGGCATCGCATTCGGCGCGCTTGACCTGTTTGCGCCGCTTTTGTTGAAGCCGGCGCCGCGCGCGTTGCTCCACGCGCTGGGCCGCGACAAACGCAGGCTGGAGGCAGATATGCAACCGGTCAAATCCGCCGAGGGACAAATGCCGAGTGGTTATCGCCGGGCCGGAACGAAGGCGATGCGCGTGGACGTTGCGGAAAAGCTGCTGAAGGCGGCGTTCGATGCGCGCGCCAAAGCCCCCAAGGGTATGCGCCGCTTCGCCATCGATCCGGCGCTTGGCGTGTCGACCGGTCTGGCGGAGGACAATTGGCGACGGTTGCTCGGCTCTGCCGGGTTCCGGCACCATCCGGCCCGTAAACTGGCTGAAGGCGCGCAGGGACCTGCCGCGCCCGATATGTGGGAATGGCGACCTTCGCGCGGCAGTTCCGCCCCAAACAAACCGCGCCATGTACAGGCGAAGACGGGCGGGAAGCCGGCCCTACGCAACGATGGCACACCCGCTGGCCGAGGACCGCGCACGACTGCAGCTCCGAAACCCAAACCTGGCCCCGCTACCGGCAAAGCATTTGCAGGGCTGGCGGACCTGCTGAAATGAGGCGCTGATGCGGCTTGACCGGCTGCTGTGCTATCTCCGTCTGGCCAGAACCCGCAGCCGCGCGTCCGCCTATATCACGCGCGGACATATGCGGATCAACGGCCAGCGCACCGACCGCCCAGCCCAGGCGATCGAGGCGGGAGACGTGCTGACGCTGATGCTGGGAAACGAGGTGCGCGTGCTCGAATTGCTTGCGTTACCGAACCGCCGCGGACCCGCTGCGGAGGCACGCAGCCATTACCGCGTGCTTGACGCATCGGGGCAAAGCGACCTAGCAGCGCCGGATACGGACTCAGCCGAATAGAAGGGCACGCCTGCCATGACTTACGTCGTCACCGACGCCTGCATCAAATGCAAATACACCGACTGCGTGGAGGTGTGCCCCGTCGACTGCTTCTATGAAGGCGAGAACATGCTCGTCATCAATCCGTCCGAATGTATCGATTGCGGCGTGTGCGAGCCGGAATGCCCGGCCGAAGCGATTCTGCCCGATACCGAGGACAATCTGGAAAAGTGGCTGGAAATCAACACCAAGATGTCGGCCGAATGGCCTAACATTACCAGCCAGAAAGAACCGCCCGCCGATGCCGACGAGCACAAAGGCGTCGAAGGAAAGTACGAAAAGTTCTTCTCCGAAAAACCCGGCGAGGGCGACTAGGCCCACCGCGAGAATACTGCGCGACCACCGCACAAACACCGCGCGCCTGCGTTGCCGACTGCGGCGCTGGAATTTTTGGCCCGAACGTGCTATATAATCTTTCAAGCCCTTGCAGCGCGGTCTGAACGCCGCACTGGCAAGGGCTGATTTTTGTCGAACGGGTGGCGCTGCGGATTTTCTGGCCATTGTCTGTTTCCATTGGATGGCCCCGCAATGGCGCGGCGCTGCCGACCATAAGGTACGGATAAAAGGCCAGGCGAAGCACGCCGGAACAAAGGATTTTTTTATGGCCAATGACACGCTCGCCTTCGATGTTGGCGATTATGTGGTCTATCCAAAGCACGGCGTGGGCCGGGTGATGGAATTGCAGAATGAAGAAATTGCCGGGATGCAGCTGGAGTTGTATGTCCTGCGCTTCGAGAAAGAGCGCATGACCCTGCGCGTACCCACCAACAAGGTGGAATCGATCGGCATGCGCAAGCTTTCCAGCGACAAGACGCTGAAGGAAGCGATGGAAACGCTGAAAGCCAAGCCCAAGGTCAAGCGCACCATGTGGTCGCGCCGCGCGCAGGAATACGAAGCGAAGATCAATTCCGGCGAGCTCGTCAGCATCGCGGAAGTCACTCGCGACCTGTTCCGGCCCGAAGACCAGCCCGAACAGTCCTATTCCGAACGGCAGATCTTCGAAGCGGCCTCCAGCCGCCTTGCTCGTGAGTTGGCCGCAATGGAAAAGACCGACGAGCCCACGGCGTTGGAAAAAATCCTCGAAGTGCTGCGCGAACACGCGCCGCAATATTACGGGAACGACGAAGACGAAAGCTGACCCTTCGGGAGTTCGAAAGCTCGATCTTTCGACCAGGGACTTATCAGGTCCGACCAAAGTGCAACGAGGCCGCCGGTTTCCGGCGGCCTTTTTGTTGCCAGACATGTTTGGGTGTATTAGCATCGTAACACGCCAAGCTTTCTGGAGGAGACGCTCATGTTCCGCAAATTCTATCGTACATTCGCCCCTGTCGCCGCTCTCGGCTTTGCAAGCGCCGGCCTGTCGGGCTGCAATTTCGACTACGGCATGACGAAGTTCGATGGCGTCCCCTTGGCGGAACTCGATTTTAATGCCGCCGCCCCGGAAGGCGTCTCGCTCGCGTCGCCCGATACGGTCCTCGTAAAAGATGGCGCCCGTTTCGATGTCCGTGTGGAGGGCGATACCGCCGCAGTCGAAGCGATGCGGTTCAAACTCGACGACGATACTTTGCGGATTGCCCGCGAGGGGAGGGATTATAACAGCAGTGATGGAACTGCGACCGTTACCGTCACACTTCCCCGCCTGACCGCCATGTCGCAGGCCGGATCCGGCACAATCGACGCCGAAAGCCTGTCCGGCGATGCCAAAATAGAAATTGCCGGATCCGGGAGTGCGCGGGCACGAAACATCGAGGCGGATGCGCTTGCGATCGATATTGCCGGATCCGGCAAAGTCGATGGCGGCGGCAGTACGGGCAAGCTTGCATTGAGTATCGCCGGGTCGGGCGATGTCCGGCTGGCTGACCTTAAAGCCGATTCCGCGGATATTTCGATCGCTGGCTCAGGCGACGCCGAATTCGCGTCGGACGGCACCGTCGACGCGTCCATCGCGGGATCCGGCAATGTTCGCGTGATCGGCAAGGCTACGTGTAACGTCAACACGATGGGTTCGGGCAAGTTAACCTGCGCCTCAGAATAATCGGCGGGTCACGCAAGCCCTTATCGCAGAGCTAAAGCGATCCAAATAAATGGGCGCGCCGTTCATCAAATACTTAGGTGGCGTGTGGAAAGAAGCCTGTCATGTCTTCGACCGCACGCCGTGTCCTCGTTCTCCCCCTGCTCGCTGCCAGCCTGATGACTGGCGGTTGTGTCATGAGCACCGTGGCCGATGTAGTTACGGCGCCGATCAAGGTGGCGGGCAAGGCCGTGGACCTTGCCACGACCAGCCAATCGGAAAGCGATGAGAAACGCGGACGCGAATTGCGCGAACGCTATGAACGGCTCGGCAAGCTGGAACGGCGTTACGACAGGAAAATGAAAGAGTGCCGTGATGGCAACCGCCGCGCCTGCGATGAGGCTCGCGCTGCGCACCGCGAAATCCAGGCGCTGATCCCATCGCTTCCCGCCCAGCGAGCCGACGACGACTAAGCGCCCCGCGGTTACTTTCAGACAACCGGCGCAGCGGCGCGCTGTAACCGGTCATTGATGGCGGCACCGATGCCCCGTTCCGGTATGGGCGCGACCGCAATCCGTGTTTCGGGAGCCAGCGCCGCTATATGCAGACAATCATAAAGTCGGGCTGCTGCTTCTGCGAGATCGCCGCTCGGCGATAATGAGCGATCACCCGGCACGTCTCCGAAACCGATGTGAAATTCGTCTTCCTCGCTTTGAACTGCCCCCAGCCGAACGGGTTTACCGGGCGCATAGTGGCTGGCAAGCTGGCCGGGGGCCTCTACCCCGCGACCGCTGGTGCCTTCCGTCATGGCGTCTTCGCGCATGCCCAGCACTCCTGCGATGTCACCGTGTGTTACGGGCCCGGGCCGCAATATCTCCCACCTGCCGCCTTCGCGCAGTGCAAGGATCGTGCTTTCGATACCCCGCCCGCTCGGGCCGCCATCCACTACCGCAGCAATGCGACCGTCCAGGGAGGCAAGCACGTGGTCGGCAGTCGTCGGGCTCACGCCGCCGCTGCGATTGGCCGACGGCGCAGCGAGTGGTCCGGTCTCGCCAAGCACGGCACGCATGACTGGATGGGCGGGACAGCGCAGCGCTACCGTATTGAGGCCTGCGGTAATCGCCGGCGCAATACCGGAGTTGGGCAATGTCGGTAACACAAGCGACAGCGGGCCAGGCCAGAACTGCGCCGCCAATCTGACAGCCCGCTCGTCCCACGTTGTGAGCCGTTTCGCGGCGGTAATATCGGGCACATGCACGATCAGGGGATTAAAATCGGGCCGCCCCTTGGCGCGATAGATCCCGGCAACCGCTTGCGCATCATCGGTACGCGCTGCCAATCCATAGACTGTCTCGGTCGGCAGGGCGACAGGATGGCCTGCACACAGCAGCTCGATCGCCCGCGCGATGCCTGCCGCATCGTCGTGCAGCCGTTCCGTAGCGTCCTTGCCGCCCATGCCCGCTCGCTCTATTCATGGGCGCAAATGCGGCCCGTTTGCGACCCATAGGCGCGGATAAAGCCCCACCTCAAGGAAATCGATCATGATCCCCTATACCGCCCCGACGCAGGACCAGTTGCTGGCCATCCGCATCAATGCCGGCATCGAGGAGTTGGCGCAAAGCGAACGCTTCGCAGCCGCCGAACCCGACTTGGTCGAGGCGATCGTGGAAGGTATCGGGCAATTTGCCGCTGGCGAGTTTGCGCCGCTCAATCGCGTCGGCGATGAACAGGGCGCGGTGCTGGAGAACGGCGTGGTGAGGCTGCCCGACGGGTTCGAAGAAGCTTATGGCCATTATGTCGAACAGGGCTGGAACGCGATTGCCAGCCCTGCCGATTTTGGCGGTCAGGGTTTGCCGTTCACGCTGGGGTGCAATGTGATCGAGAACCTGGGCGCGGCCAATATGGCCTTCACCCTGCTGCCCATGCTGTCCATCGGAGCCATCGAGGCGCTCGACCACCATGGCTCCGATGCGCAAAAGGCGATGTACCTGCCCGACCTCGTCAGCGGTCGCTGGTCGGGCACTATGAATTTGACCGAACCGCAGGCGGGCAGCGATGTCGGCGCGTTGCGCACCACTGCGCATCCGGTCACCGCGGACGAGTTCAATGGCGAACATACTGGCAAATACCGGATCAAGGGCCAAAAGATCTACATCACCTGGGGCGATCACACACTGGCGGACAACATCGTCCACCTCGTGCTGGCCCGTACGCCCGAGGCACCGGAAGGTAGCCGCGGCATCAGCCTGTTCGTGGTGCCGAAGTACCATGTGAATGCTGACGGGTCCTTGGGCTCGGCCAACGATGTGCGTCCCGTCAGCCTCGAACACAAGCTGGGCATCAACGCCTCCCCGACCTGTGTGATGTCCTATGGCGATAATGACGAGTGCATCGGGGAGATCGTCGGGTCCGAAAACCGCGGTCTCGCCGCCATGTTCACGATGATGAACAACGCTCGCATCAATGTCGGCAGCCAGGGTGTACAGATCGCCGAACGCGCCACGCAGCAGGCGCAAAGCTACGCCAAGGAGCGCATTCAGTCAGCGCGTGCCGGGTCGGGCGATGCGAACCCGGTCGCCATTCTCGAACATCCCGATGTGCGCCGCATGATCCTGCGGATGAAGGCTCTGACAGAAGCGACGCGTGCGCTGCTGTATTACACGTCCGGCCAGGTCGATCGCGGTACGCTGGGCGATGCGGCGGCCAAGGCGCGCGCAGATGTGCTGGTGCCGATGCTGAAGGCATGGGGTACCGATATTGGGATCGAAGTCGCCAGCCTTGGCGTGCAGGTCCATGGCGGAATGGGCTTCGTCGAGGAAACGGGCGCTGCACAGCACTACCGCGATGCGCGGATCGCGCCGATCTACGAAGGCACCAACGGCATTCAGGCCGCCGATCTCGTCACCCGCAAGCTTGGACTGGAAAATGGCGAGGTGTTCGCCGCGCTGATGGCGGATATCGCGCGAGATTGCGCCGATCATCCCGCCTTGTTTGCTCTGGCAGGCGAATGCGCGGCAGTGGGCACCTGGATGCGCGATGAAGCGAGCCTGGACGACCGGCTGGCGGGCAGTGTGCCCTTCACCACCATGTGCGCGGTTACAGTCGCCGCCTGGCAGATGGTCCGGCAGAACCGCGCCGTAAGCGCTGGCGACGCGCCCGCGCTGGCTGCGATCAAGCCGGTCACGACGCGCTACATCCTGGACCACGTGGTGCCCGAGGCTTCGGGATTGAAAGCTGCAGCCATCGCCGGGGCCGGACTGCTTTACGAACTCAGCGCAGACCAGCTGGTCGGCTAAGCATTACTGCGCAGGCACTTCGCCGGCAGGATCGTCGCGCCCGAAGCTGGCCGTGGGATCGCCGCGCAATTCCCGGCGCGGCGGCAGGCGGTCGCTGCTGTTACGGACAATGGCAGGAGCAGGTCCTGCCCCCTTCGCCATCACGCGCCAGATGATCCCGGCGGTATCGTCCGATACCAGCAGCGAACCGTCGCCTGCCCATTCAACCCAAGTCGGGCGGCCGCGCGTGGTGCCTTCGCCAGTCAGGAACCCCTCTAGCACCGGCTGCGGCTTGCCTAGCGGATTGCCGCGCTTGTCGAAGGGGACGTAAACCACATCGTAGCCAGCGGCCGGCTTGCGGTTCCAGGAACCATGGCGCGCCACGAAAGCGCCCTGCCCGAACTTGTCGCCCATCCGGGTGCCCTCTTCGGTAAAGGCCAGGCCTAGTGCCGCCACATGTGGGCCCATCGCATATTCGGGGCGACGGGCGTATTCGACCAGATAAGCGGGCATCGGCGCGTCTACACGGTCGTCGACCATGTCGCCCCAATAAATCCACGGCCAGCCATATTGCGCGCCGATCGGCACGTTCGTTAGGTAATCGGGCACGAGATCGCTCCCCAGCATGTCACGCTCGTTGACGGTGGTCCAAAGCTCTCCGCTCCACGGGTTGGTGGCCAGGCCGTTGGCATTGCGAAGGCCGGTAGCGAACATCCGCTGGCGGCCTGTGGCCAGATTGTATTCCCAGATCAGCGCGCGGCCTTCTTCGGCCTCCATTCCCTTTTCACCGATGTTGGAAGCGGACCCGACCGCGACATAGATCGACTGCTTGTCGGGGCTTAACATGATGTTGCGCATCCAGTGATTACCTGCGGGCGCCAGATCCATCAGCTTGCGCGGCTGAGCGGTCAGTTTCGTCTGGCCCAGATCGTATGGAAAGGCGAGCAGGGCATCGTGATTGGCAACATACAGGACGCCATCATCCCACGCGATCCCGGATGGCGAATCCAGTTCGCCGGTCAAAATCGTGCGCTGGTCCGCGACACCGTTTCCATCGGCGTCGCGCAGCAGCACCAGCTGGTTGGCGGACGGCGTGCCGGCACCGGCCTTGGAGAACAGGATCTTGGCAATGAACCCCTCGATCCCGCCACCTTTGCGCGGCGGGCTGTTGGTCAGTGTTACCAGCACATCGCCATTGGGCAACGTGTGGATGACGCGCGGATGATCGAGTCCGTCGGCGAAGCGATTGACGACCAGCCCTTCCGCCGCGTCGGGGATGGCGTCGTCCGCCCAGCCCACAGGTTCGGCGATATTGACCGTTGGGAAGCTTTCCGGATCCGGTTCGTCCAGCATGGGATCGGTCCCGGTGACGGCGGCGACATCGTAATCCGCCATATCGCCGCGCATCAACAACGCGAATGCGCCCAGAAGCAGCAGGATCACGACGAGGATGGCGATGACGATTTTCTTGGTTCTGCTCATGACGGCAGTGTTATCGCGCAGACTGCCATGCGGCAATGGCGCGATGCGATAGACCCGTGGCCCGTGCGCGGGGGCACGCAAGCTTGCCGAAGGCGCGCTCGCTGATTAGGCGCAGCAGCCATGTTCGATTTCGCGCCCGACCCCGACCTGCCCAAACAGGAAATCTATCGCCAATTGCTGGATGCGGCTCGCGCGCTCACCGATGATGAGCCTGACGGTGTGGCCAACATGGCGAACATCGCAGCCTTGTTGTGGGAATACCTGCCGGATCTCAATTGGGCTGGGTTCTATCGCGTTATGGGCGGCGAAATGGTGCTCGGCCCGTTCGTCGGCCGGCCGGCTTGTATCCGGATACCGATCGGCCAAGGGGTTTGCGGCGTTGCGGCGAGCAGCGCGGAAACGCAAATTGTGCCGGATGTCCACGCCTTTCCCGGCCATATTGCCTGCGACGGCGACACCGCTTCCGAACTGGTCGTACCGGTCGTGTCGGGCAATAACGTGGTTGCGGTGATCGACCTCGATAGTCCTTCACCAGCGCGTTTCGATAGTGAAGACGCCGAAGGCATCAAGGCACTTGCGCAGATGTTGGCCGGCCGGATTACCGAAGCTGCCGCCTGACGCCGCTGGTTAACGCGGGCCGGGATGACCCGAAACAGGACAGCGATGGAAATTCGCCCCTTTCCTGCGGGCAGTAGTGCTAAATTTTCCCTTAACATCATGATCGCATCGGTCCGGGAGGAATATCCTGAACCCGGTTTTAAAAATGCAATCGCGCCGTTGAACAAGGGAATTTAACATGGGTGTCCGTCACGTTCTTTCGCTGGGAGCCGCTTTTGGCGCTATCCTCAGCGCCGCTCCTGCCAATGCCAATGCCAATGCTACCGCCGGGCAGGAAATGAATTACGAAACGCGTACTTACGAATATGCGCAACCGCTTCCGGCTCCGGCTCCGCAGGTTGTGTATCGAGCGGAAGAAGTGGTTCAGGAAGACGTTATCACCCAGTCGGATCGGTATGAAACCGACCGGTATACTTACGAATATGGCACCCCGGTCCAGCACCGTCCCGTCGCCACGCCGGTACACAGTGCGCCCGCTTATCCTGTCCAGACCTATCCTGCGCAAGCCTACCCGGCTTCTGCGTATCCGAGAACCGCGTATCCCGCCCAGACTTACCCTGCGCAGGCCTACCCATCACCGGCCTATCCTGCCCAGCCCTACCCGGCTTACCAGTATGCAGACGGGTATGATCGCGACGCATGGCTCGACGAATGCCGCGATGCTTACCGGGCGCAGCGCAAGCGTGCAGGCCGCAGGGGAGGTGTCGCCGGCGGTATTCTGGGCGGCATAGCAGGCGGTGTGATCGGCAATCGCGTTTATGACAGCGAGCGCTTGGGCGGTACCTTGATCGGTGCTGGTATCGGCGGTCTGGCTGGATTGGCAATCGGTACGCTGATCGGACAGGTAACGTCGCGCAAGGATGATGCCTGCCGCGACTATCTCGACCGTTATGGCCCGAACCCCAGCGCCTATCCCGGCTATTCCGATTACATGAATGGCCAGGGCGGCATGGCTCATGGCTACCGCGGAGGGTACCAGGGTGGCCATCACCCGGGCTATGCGGCGCGCACAGGCTATGGCCATGGCGGTCAGGTATATGGCGGGGCGCAGACCATCGTGACCGTTACGCATCACGCGCCGCCTCCCGGGCGGCTGGTCGTCCGTGAATATGTGACCGAGGAATGGGTCGACGTGCCGGTAGTGGAAGAAACCGTCGAAGTGGTCCATCCGCCGCGCTATATCAAAGCGCCGGTCAAGGCGCACAAGCCGCGCCCTGTTCGCCGCATCAAGTCGATCAAGAACCGCTAGAAACAAGCGAACTCAACCACACAAAAAAGGTCCGGCAGGTATCCGCCCGTCGGACCTTTTCATGTCCGCTATCCACCGTCATCGGCGATCGGGTCGGCGATCACGATCGTTCGGTTGCCTGCTTGCAATCGAACGACACCCATCCGCGCTACATCGTTAGTGCGGTCCAGCACCACGTCGTCACGCAGGCGTTCAGCAACCTGTAGCGTGCGCGCAGCCTCGGCCCCTACCCGCAGGCGGTATCTGCCATAGGGAATACGGTCGAACAGGAAGAAGCCGTCGAATTCGGTTACCGTTCGTCCGATGATCTGGCCCCGGCTGTCAATCAGTTCGAGCGTAACCCCAGGGCGCGCCGTCCCTGTGGTGGATAGCAGTGTGCCTTCCACTTCGCCTGTCGGAGTGACCGGCAGATCGATCCGCGTCGCTACGCCTGGCCTCGGCGTAATCACGATGCCCTTCCCGTTCGGCGCTAGGAACGGATCTGAAAGGCTGGATTCGTCGATCCCTATCAACACGGGCCGAAACGGTTTCAGCCCGTCCACAATCGTGCTGCCGTCTGCGTCGGTCGGGCGCCTGCCCTGTGCTGTGCCAGCGACAACGTACACATCTTCCAGCGTTTCCTCGTCGGCATCTCGCACCCCGTCGCCATCTATGTCACGGAAGACCGTGACCGCGGCCTGCCCGCTACGCGCCAGCGGGGCCTGGCTGAAGCGAATGCCTCCGGAAACGGGATCGGGTCCGATGCTGAACGACAGGGCGAAGTTCGCCCCAAACGATCCGCGCGTCGTGGCGGTGGCATCGGTGCGGATCGCAAACTTGTCGAACCGGCGCGCATAGCCAAGGCTGAACCGCGTATCGTCCTGCTGAGGGAAATATTCGATCTCGCCCGCCAGTTCGGATTCACGGTCGAGCGGTTTGCGAGTCGATATGCGGACGAACTGCAGACCTTTCTCACGTCCCGAAAGCTCCGCCGCCGCAGCCGCACGAACGCGAAGACCGAAGAGTCTTGCGTTTGCAAGTAGTTGCAATTCTGTTTCCGGATCGTCGATGCGTCCAGTCAGATCGTTTGTAACCCTGCGTTCCAACCGGGCTGTCAGGTCGAGCCCGCGGATCGCCATGGCCGTACTGGCATTATAGGTCATTTCGGTACTGCCATCACGCAGCACCAGCCGGTCCAACCCGAATTGCAACGGCACGACCAACCGGCCCAGTTTCAATGAAGTGTCGGCCGAGAAACCAGCCCTGTAATCCAGCGATATGGGAATGAATTCGCTGGAGAAATCGCCACGTGATATAGTTGCATTTGCACCTAGATTAAAGGAGCCGACACGTCCGATTGCATTGGCCTGCAGCGCCAGCCCGCCGCCCAATTCGTGGGCGAGGGCTGTTTCCAGTTGCATGATCCCGAATGACCGATTGAGACGACCTTCGAGGTAGTTTCGCCGTCGCCCGTCGAGCATGAAGCTTTGTACGCCCAGCGCGCCAGTGGTTCGCGCATCGATACCGTGTTCCAGTCCTGCGCCCCAACGCCATGCCCCGGCTTCTGGCGCGCCCGGGCGGATGACCGGTTTTCGCAAGTCGATCAGATTACGGTTTTCTTGCAATCCGCTGGCAAACCAGAACGTTTTGCCGGGTTTGATGTTGGACCGGCCGACCGGAAAGTCGGACCGTTCACGCCGGATCTGTCCTTGTGGGCCGTACAACACCACTTCCAGCGCGTTTCGGCCGAAAAACAGCGGGATTTCGAGGAATTCATAGCGTCCGTCGCCGCGATCGTCCTGAAAGGCGACCAGTTGGCCATTGCGGTAAAGTTCAGCGTCCCAACCCGCCGGCAGGGTGCCACGCAGAGTCGTTGTAGAAAAACGCGCTAGACCGCCAAGTGGGCTGTTGGAAATATAGGCGCCACGCCCAACCACGCTTCCGCCGGTAAGTTGCCCCGCTTCGTTCTCGACGTCACCGGCTGCAATCCTGGTCGCCTTTAGCGGCCCGAGCAGCTCCCCGTCCGGATCGAAGCGGTACGCTCGCACACGCAGGCTGGCGGGCACCAGGTCGGTGTCGGACGCAATGCGGGCGTCAACGCTGGCGCCTGCCAGCTCACCAGTTGCATAAAGTTCATACCGCGACCGCAGCCGGGAGTTGCCATCTGGCGATCGGGCGTAAGTCGAACGAACCACGGCATCCACCGAGGGAGTGCGCCAGATCTTGTACTCCATGTCCTTGCTGGGGAACTTCGAAAGGTCGAACGCTTCGCGTTTCGGGCGAAGTCGCGCCGCGCGACTTCTGCGCTCGATAGCTTGCAGAAACGGAAGCGGCTCATCGCTCTCCAATGTGACAACAGCATTATAGAGATCGGGTTTCAGATCGACTCCGAACCAACGCGACAAAGCATTTGCGTCGACGCACCACCCTTCTGGCGAATCGTAAATTTCACCGTCGATCGGCGCGGTATCTGCGTTCACCTTTTGTACTTCGCCTGACCCCCGATCGATTACGATTTTGCGGTCTTCTGAAAACAGCCAGCCAGTCGCGCGGCGCGACTTCTTGTCGAGCCGTATGGGCAGGTCCAGTGACTGTATGACGTCTGCCAGGTCCAAACATACCCCGCCTTCGATGCGATAACCGCGCACCTCTTCCGACAGCGCGTAAGTGCCGTGCATCAGGCGTAGAAACAGGAAATCGTCTTCATCGACCTGAGCGCTGGGTGGATCAGACGGCGTATCTTGCGCGCTGGCTGTGTCTGGCATGCCAAACGCCGCCGCGAAGACCGCAGCGACGCTCAGGAGCCCTCGGGCACCACGCAGTTTGTCTGGGATAGTACCGGTCACGGCTTTAACCGGTGACGCTTTGGCGCCTGGGTCCTAGCCCATCACCGTATCGACGGAAGCGATCAGCGCTCCGCCTTTTTCCGGCATTTCGCGGAATTCGACCCGCACGGGACCGCTCATCAGTGCCGCCTGTTCAGCGGTCACAGGGTAGGCAATTTGCCGTTCGTCAAGCTCTGGGTAGATCGCCACGCCGCGCGCCATATAGATCGGCTCGTCAGACCCCTGCTTTAGCACGCGCAGTTCGCCGTAGGTTGAACTTTCGCCGCTGCGTTGCATATCCAGATGAAATAGCGATCCATTCACATCGGTTGTGACACGTGGATTAGCCAGCGCCACCGTAGCGGCGACCTCGCCGTGGCGGATGATAATGGGAATCGTCACCCCGTAAATCGGGATCAAGCGCAATGATACACCCTCGGGATTCGAACCTTGCTCCGTCAGCGGTGCAGCTTTGGGTATCGACTGGAACGACATATGCGCACGATACTCGCCGTCAGGAAGATCGGTCGATGGACGCGCGGCAATCCGAACCGCTTGCGGCTGACCCGGCGGCAGGACAATCCGGCGCGGTGCGTAGCGCACCATGGAGAGAGCTGCTTCCTCCAATTCGTTGGCTTCGTCAGGAGACACTTCGACGAGCGTGCCAGACGCATTCATGCGCCGCAGTACGAGCGAAATGCGATAGGTCGCCTCTTCGCTTCCGATATTGCTCAAAATGACTTCCGTACCGCGTCGGCCATCCAGAATGACGCGGGTCGGAGCGACCAGCAAATCGCCTTGCGCCGCAACCGGGACCGGAGCTGCCAGCGAAGCAGCCAGCGCCGCCCCAGCGATCGTGCTCGCGAACGCTCTTTTGCCCAATTGCGGAAGGCGGAACGGCATAAGTTTCATGTGGAACATCCCTGAACGTGTTTCGGGAGTTGCATGGACTCCCATCTTCAGATCCAATTGTATCTACATACGGTTAATAACCCGCTAAGGACTGTTCGGCATGACGAGCTATAGACGCGAAGAAGGGCCGCACCCTGAGATACGACCCTTCCCATGCTCGAATAAACGGCGTCCGCAGACGCCAATCAATCAGCTATATTCTACCGAGACATTGAAGTCGGCGGCATAGTTACCAGCCTGCTCGCTACCGTCGAGAGCGATATCACCACCCATGTAAAACGTAGCGATACCGCCACCATCAGCTGCCGTGTCGGCGCTCAACGTGGTTTTGTAGAAGTTGTCCGTTGCGGATGTGACAGTGGTATCCTGCGTGATGTTCAGCGTCGGTACCAGTTCGATCAGTTCGCTGGCATCGGTCGAAGTCGCGAGGGCACCGTCAAGGCGCAGCACGACGTTCTTGGGAACATTGACCGTAACACCCTTGCCGGCCGTACCGCCGCTCACGACGAGCTCGGGGACGGTGAACAGGCCACTGCACACCAGATCGGCCGAGCAGGTGCGTGCAGGGTTTGCATCGGCCGTCAGCGAAACGCTGCCGCCTTGGGCTACGTCGGCGATGACCAGCTGACCGAAGTCGAGGTCATTGGTTGCTACGAGCGTCAGTGGCTTGAGCACTTCGACCTTGGCGGTGACGGTTGCCGTATCCTGCGCAGCTGCCATCGAGCTCATGCCCATGGCGGCGGCGATTACGGCACCAGCGGCGCTCATGCGGAAAGTCTTGTTCATGTATTTGGTCCCTTCAGACTGGCCTTCTATTACCCGGCCGGACCACTCCCACAGCGTTCCGGCAAACAGGTTCTGCGACCCGTTCGAGACCCTATGTAGAAGTACTTTGTTCCATCTTTACTTCTGGAAATGGTTAACACTGCAACCGTTTTACATTAACCATGGCTGTCCGCCGCTTCCGGCACCGTGTACGATGCAGTAGCCGTCGCCCCGTATGTTCGCTGGTTTATAAACGCCCGTTTCGAGCGGTTTTCAGATATCGCCGCCGGTCAAACGCTGGCAAACCAGATCCAACTGATCGAGCGTGCGATAGCGAATCGTCACCGCCCCGCTACGTGGATCGGCATCCGTTTTTATACGTACGGAAAGGCCAAGAAACTCTTCGAGGTGGCGCTGCACTGCTGCAATATCGGCGTCGCCTTCCGCATTGCGGGGCGCACGCGCGGTCCGCCTCGCACCCTTGCCGGCTTCGGAGGACGGCTCGCCTTCCCCCCGCGCCAATCGCTCCACATCACGCACAGTCAGATTGTCGTTCACGGCCTTTCGGGCCAGCGCCTCAGCATCGTCATGGCCGATCAGGGCCCTTGCATGGCCCATGGACAACGCGCCGCCTTCAACCATTTCGATAACATCGGCGGGCAGGGAAAGCAGGCGCTGCAAATTGGCGACATGGCTGCGCGACTTGTCCACCAGCTGTGCGATCTCGGCCTGCGTCATGTCCTCATCCTCGGACAGCCGCTGATAGGCCCGCCCCTCTTCGATAGGGTTGAGGTCCTCGCGCTGAATATTTTCGATCAGCGCCAGAGCCATGACTTCGCGCTCTTCCAGATCCCGGACGAGAGCCGGGATTTCGTGCAGACGCGCCTTCTGCGCCGCGCGCCAACGGCGCTCCCCGGCCACCAGCTGATACCGCCCGTTAGCAATCGGACGTACGATGATAGGCTGGATTACCCCGCGCGCTGCAATGGAGGCAGCCAGCTCAGCCAGCGCGCCCTCGTCGAAATATGTACGCGGCTGTCCAGGCATGGCCTCGATGGCGGATATTGCGAGCGATGCGAGGCCGGAATCTGTCCTGCCTCCCTCGCTTGTAGTGGTCGGACTCGCCGTGGCTGCGCCGGGTGCCGGCCCTGAACCAGTTGGCCCCACACCAGCTGACCCCGGACCATCTGCGCCCGGATTGGTCACCAGCGGTTCCTCTCGCCGGGTTTCCCCCATCAACGCACCCAGCCCCTTACCCAGTTTTTTGCGGGTACCGGCCGGACGCGCGGGCACCGAAAAACGGATTGGATCGGTGGTGTTGGTCATGCAGCTTTCCTCTCTTGCGGCAGTCGTCCGATCAATTCCCTCGCGAGTGCGATGTAGGCGCGGCTACCGGCGCAGTTATGATCGTAAACCAGGGCGGGCATACCGTGGCTCGGTGCCTCGGATAAACGGACGTTGCGGGGGATGACCGATTCGAAGACCAACGTGCCGAGGCAGTCGCGAACGTCGTCGGCAACCTGATCGGTAAGCCTGTTGCGACGGTCGAACATGGTCAGCACGATCCCCACAATGCCGAGGTCCGGATTGAAGCGCTGCTGCACCTGCTCCACGGTTTGCAACAACTGGCTGAGCCCCTCAAGCGCGAAAAATTCGCATTGGAGTGGGACCAGCAGCGTGTTCGCAGCGCCCAAGGCATTCAGAGTCAGCAAACCCAGAGACGGGGGGCAATCGATCAGGCAAATGTCGTGTCCGGAATGATCCGATAACGCTGCGCGCAAGCGATCGGTGCGGTTCTCAAGTGTTACAAGCTCGACCTCCGCTCCGCTAAGATCGACCGTAGCAGGCACAATATCGAGACCGGGGATATCGCTAGGCTGCATCGCGTCTGCCAGTTCCGCATCGCCCAGCAGCAAATCGTAACTCGATACGGTCCGGTCGGCTGCGGCTATCCCCATTCCAGTGGAAGCATTGCCCTGCGGATCAAGATCGACGAGCAAGGTTTTCGAGCCGGTCGCGGCCATTGCGGTTGCGACGTTGATGGCAGTAGTCGTTTTCCCGACCCCACCCTTCTGGTTGACGATCGCTATCGTAATCACGGTCTGATGATCCCTCCGGAAGTAAGTTTCCCGACGATTATCCCTGCCTCGCCATCCGTCTGCGATGGTTCCACGTGAAACCCCTTGCGCTGTTTGGGCTTGAGCGTAGCCAACTCTTGCGCCGCAGAACGGCCTTTCGGCAACAACCACTTCGTGTCCCTTGTGGAAAAAGGTGCGGCTATCGTGACAAGCTTACGCAACGGCGCAAACGCTCGCGCACTAATAAAATCCGCCGGAAATGGCTCGACCAGCTCCAGCTTGGCATGCACGATCTCACAGTTCTCAAGGCCCATCTCGTCGCTCGCGCGCTGCAGCCATTCGGCTCTGATCCTGCGACTTTCGACAAGTTTTACTTGCATCCCAGGTCGCAAAGCAGCGATCACCATTCCTGGAAAACCGGCGCCCGATCCAAGATCCAGCCAAACGCCATGATCGCGCGCAACCAGCGTGAGGAGTTGCGCGCTGTCTGCGAAATGGCGTTGCCACAGTTGCGTTAGAGACTGCTTTGCCACGAGGTTTTGCTTGTCGTTCTCAAGCCGCAGGTCACTGGCGAACTGGTCCAACTGCTCCATTGCTGAAGTGGTGGCAAATCCAGCAACAAAGGAGCGGGCACCGCTTTCGGTGGTAATCATGCGGCTTGCCGCTCCCGACGTTTGGCAGCTACCAGCAAAGCCGACAACGCTGCCGGTGTTATCCCGCCCAATCGGTCAGCTGCGGCTAGGGTTTCGGGCTGTGCACGCTCCAGCCGATCGACCATCTCGTTGGAAAGGCCTGGCACGTCGCGATAGGGGAAGCCTTCACCCAAAGCGATCAGTTCATTGGCCCGCAGGTCTCGCAATTCGGCATCCTGCCGCGCCAGATAGGGCGCGTAGGTCGCGTCTTCCGCCATTTCCAGCGCGAGTGGATCACTAGTGTCCAGATCACCCAACCAAGGCGACAGTCGCGCCAGGTCTACACCGCCATAACGCAGCCACTCGGCAGCCGGTTGCGGGCCACCGTCACGGCGGACCGGCACGCCTGCCTTTTCCAGTTCGGCGGAATGAATGACGGTCGACAGAGCATTCTCAATCGACTGACGCCGACCCTCCCTGGCAGTAAACCATTCCCGCCGTTCCGGACCGATACAGCCGATTTCCAGACCGAGTGCTGTCAGCCGGGTGTCGGCATTATTCGCCCGCAAACGCAGCCGGTATTCAGCACGCGAGGTCAACATCCGGTAAGGCTCGGTCACACCGTGCAGGGTCAGGTCGTCCACCATCACCGCAATGTAGCTATTCGCCCTGTCGAGCGCTGGCGGAGCCTTACCAAGAACCGCGCCAGCAGCGTGAAGACCTGCGACAAGCCCTTGCGCAGCGGCTTCTTCGTACCCGGTGGTCCCATTGATCTGCCCAGCACAATACAGCCCCGGGATCGCTTTGACCTGCAATCCGCTGTCGAGCGCGCGAGGATCGATATGGTCGTACTCGACGGCATAACCGGGTACCGCCATTTCAACTCGCTCAAGCCCCTCCATGGCCCGCAGCATCCCCAACTGGACGTCCACCGGAAGCGATGTGCTGATCCCGTTTGGATAGACAAGATGCGTGCCCAACCCCTCCGGTTCCAGGAACACCTGGTGGCCGTCGCGATCGCCGAATCGATGAATTTTGTCCTCGATCGATGGGCAGTAACGCGGACCCTCCGCGCCGATCGCACCTGAAAACAGCGGTGAGCGGTCCAGATTTGCGCGGATCAGGTCGTGCGCCTTGGCATTGGTGCGCGTAATCGCGCAAAATATGGGTGTATTGACGCGCTGCTTGGTGAGCGACGAAAGGGTCCACCTTTCGGCGTCGGATGGCTGTTCTTCGAGCCGCCCCCAGTCGATAGTGCGGCCATCGAGACGCGGCGGTGTGCCGGTTTTCAACCGCGCCATCGGAAGCTCCGCAGCACGCAACTGACCAGCTAGCCTATGCGCAGAGGCTTCGCCAATACGGCCACCATCAAGCCGCTCTTCCCCGCGAAAAAGCTTCCCTCCCAAAAACGTACCTGTGCAAAGAATGACAGTCTGGGCGCTTATAGTTGAGCCATCGGATAGCTCCACACCAGCAACTGTTTCACGTGAAAGCACCAACGCGGCCACTTCGGCAGCAATGATTGAAATATCGCCATGGGTAGGAATTAAAGCATGGACGGCCTGTCGAAATAGCGTCCTATCTGCCTGCACGCGCGGTCCCCAGACTGCCGACCCTTTTGACCGGTTGAGCATACGGTAGTGTATTGCCGCCGCATCGCCCGCTCGACCAATGATGCCGTCCAGCGCGTCCACCTCACGCACAAGGTGGCCCTTCCCCAATCCGCCGATAGCTGGATTACAGCTCATTGCCCCAATTTTTGATGGCTCGAAGCTTACCAGCGCTACATTGGCGCCAAATCGCGCGGCAGCTGCGGCCGCCTCCACTCCGGCGTGGCCGCCGCCTACTACAAGGACATCAAATACGCGCATTGCGTTCGATTACGCCGCCCATCCAATCGGGTAAAGCGTTTCACGTGGAACGCCGGTTGGTTTGCGACGAAAAGTGTTCCACGTGGAACTATTTGCCGATGCAAAACTGCGAAAACAAGGCGTCCAGCATATCCTCGGTTGAGGTTTTCCCGATTACAGCATCGAATGCCGATCTGGCCGCGCGAAGGCTTTCCCCAACCAATAAAGGGTCAGTCGAATGATCGATCTCGGCCAAGGCGGTCGCCGCAACTTCCAGGCAGGTTCGTTGCCTCGCGTTTATGGCTGCTTCCCCGGGCTTGGGCATGGCAAGGCGTGCGCGAGTGTCGAGCTTGTGTCGCAAGGTTTCCATACCCTCCCCACTAACGGGTGAGACGGACAGAGCTTCTACTTCTGCCGAAACGACGAGAGCGTCAACGCAATCCACCTTGCTGCGCACGATAACGGCGTCCTGAGGCGCGTCGGCGGGAGGTCCGAGCCATAAAACGCAATCCGCGAGGTCGATTTCGTTTCGTGCGCGGTCGATGCCGACGGCCTCGATGGCATCGCCCGTGCCCTCATGCAGGCCCGCCATGTCAACGAAGGTCATCGGTACGCCGCCAAACGATACCGTCCGCTCGATCACGTCACGCGTGGTTCCTGCGACCGGTGATGTTATCGCAGCCTCCTTGGCGACCAAAGCGTTGAACAACGTCGATTTTCCGGCGTTCGGTGGCCCCGCAAGCGCTACCCTATATCCATTCCGTAATGCTTCTACTGTCGGTCTGGCCAGCTTCGCGCGCAGTTCTGCCACCAATTTGCCGACACGATCGAAGAATGTATCGGACAATTCGGCAGAGTCCTCCTCGTCCGAGAAGTCCAGTACACCTTCGACCTCGGCCGACAGACGCAGCACCGCCTCGCGCCATTTGGCGACCTCTTGCGACAATGCCCCGCCCATCATCGTCATGGCCGATGCGCGCTGTAATTCCGTTTCCGCCAGCAAAAGATCGCCCAGCCCCTCGGCCTCCGCCAGATCGAGCCTGCCATTCGCGAAGGCCCGGCGGGTAAATTCGCCTGGGAGCGCCGGGCGAAGGTCCGGTTGTCGCTCAAGCTCTGCCGAAACCGCAGCGACTAGCGCGCGCCCGCCGTGGCAGTGCAATTCTACTGAATCTTCACCCGTGGCGTTGTTCGGGCCGGGCAGGAACAGGACCAGTGCTTGATCCAGCACCTCCCCTGACGCGCTTCGTAAGGTCATTGCGGTGGCGCGACGTGGTTCCGGAACCCGTCCCGCTATAGCGGTCAGCGCATCGGTCGCGGCTAGGCCGCTAATGCGAATAACCGCTATCCCTGCCGGCGGCATACCGCTGGAAAGCGCGAAGATCGTGTCGCTCACGCCAGCCACCTCGCTCCGGCCACGACGGTCTACTTGTCGGAGCCGCTTTTCTTGCCACCTGTTTTGGCCGCCAAGGCTGCTGCGTCGCCAGCCATCATTCCGCCTTCGACCAGATTCTGGAACATCTTCAAACCCAATTGGCCCATGGGTGCCAACTGCTTGGCAAAACCCTGTAGCTGTTCGGGGTTCGAAACGCCCTTCATCGCCTTGGTCATAGTGTCGATATAGACATCGTTCGCCTTTGCGACGTCCGGCAAGCCCATGAAGGTGCGCGCCTCCTCCGGCGTACAATCGATTTCCACATGGACCTTCATGGCGTCTGCTCCGTTTGTTGAAGGAGCCCGCTGGCCCCCGGTACTGTGACAATCTGCGGTTGCGGGGCCACGGATGCAAGCCTTATGCCCGAATTCTGCCGACCAGCGCAGTAAATGGGCCGACATTTGACGGAGCAACTAGCATGACCGAGACCGCCGACATTACCACCTTTGCAGGCGACGACCACTTCTCCGCCTATGTCGCGAGACCAGCTAAAACCGCCAAAGCAGCAATCGTCGTGATTCAGGAAATCTTCGGTGTGAACGCTGGAATTCGGCGCAAATGCGACCTGTTGGCGGAACAAGGCTACCTCGCCGTTGCCCCCGATCTGTTTTGGCAATTGGAACGCGGCGTCGAACTCGATCCCGATATCGAGCCCGAATTCAATCGCGCGCTTGACCTGATGGGGAAATTCGATGCCGATCAGGGTGTAAGTGATATCGAGGCGACTATAAAATGGGCACGCAGCGAGACCGGTGGCGGGAAAGTCGGCGCGGTCGGTTACTGCCTCGGTGGAAAGCTCGCTTACATGACCGCTTGCCGTACCGACAGCGATGCTACTGTCGGGTATTACGCGGTTGGCGTCGATGAAATGCTGGGTGAGGCGAAAGCGATCGCCAACCCGTTGATGCTGCATATTCCGGTCGAAGATCATTTTGTCGACAAGGATGCGCAGGCCGCGATGCATGAGGGGCTGGACGACCATCCGAAGGTAACCCTGCATGATTACCCGGGTCTCGATCATGGGTTCGCTACCCAATTTGGAGAGCGGCGCGACGATGAGGGTGCCAAGCTGGCGGACAGCCGCACGGACGCCTTCTTTCAGCAGCATCTGGGTTGATGAGCGTGGGCAAGCTGCTGGCGCCGCGTTATCTCGTCCCGCTAGCTTTGATATTTACAACAGCGCTCGCCGCCGCGGCGATACCTGCGTGGTGGGGCATCGTCCTGACCGGATTACTGGCTGCCGCGCTTCTGATTGCCTTGTGGGACTTCGTGCAGGATGATCATGCGTTGCGCCGCAATTACCCGTTACTGGCGCGGGTTCGCTGGATGATGGAGGATTTGCGCCCTTTCGTCCGCGCTTACTTCATCGAAGGCGATCTGGAAGGCAGGCCGTTTAGTCACCAAGCGCGCGCGCTGGTTTATGCCCGCGCCAAGGGAGAGCTGGATTCGCACCCGATGGGCACCGAACTGGATGTCTATTCGGACGAATATGAGTGGCTCAGCCATTCGGTCGTTCCCAATGACGGTGCGCAGGATACGTGGCGTGTGCCTGTTGGCGAAGGGCAGTGTGCCAAGCCCTACTCGTCCTCATTGCTCAACATCTCCGCAATGAGTTTCGGGTCGTTATCCGCAAAGGCGATAGAGGCGCTGAATTACGGCGCGCGGGAGGGCGATTTCGCGCACAATACCGGCGAAGGAAGCATCAGCAAATATCACCGTGCCCATAATGGCGATCTTATCTGGGAAATCGGTAGCGGTTATTTCGGGTGTCGGACCGATGATGGCGGGTTCGACGCAGCTGAATTTGCCGACAATGCCGCACCCGATCAGGTTAAGATGATCGAGGTCAAGCTGAGCCAAGGGGCGAAGCCCGGCCACGGCGGCGTACTCCCCGGCAGTAAGGTAACGGAGGAAATCGCCGAAGCGCGCGGCATTCCCGTGGGCGAGGATTGCAACTCACCTGCAGCGCACCGCACCTTTTCCACGCCCATCGAGATGCTCGAATGGTTGCAGCAATTGCGTGAATTATCAGGCGGTAAACCGGTCGGCATCAAGCTTTGCGTGGGACAGCCTCACGAGGTTTTGGCGATCGGTAAGGCAATGCTGGAAACCGGGCTGCATCCGGATTTCATCACTGTGGACGGCGCGGAAGGAGGTACCGGTGCTGCTCCATTGGAGCTCAGCAACAGTGTGGGTATGCCGCTGCGCGAAGGCACGATCTGGGTTCGCAACATGCTCGTCGGAACGGGTATGAAGGATCGGGTGAAGCTGGCAACATCAGGCAAGATCCATTCCGGGGCGCAGATGGCCAAGAGCTTTGCCATGGGAGCCGATTGGTGCAACGCCGCGCGGCCGTTCATGTTCGCGCTGGGCTGTGTGCAATCCATGCAATGCCACCGCGGGGACTGCCCGACAGGTGTCGCAACGCAAGAAGAATGGCGTCAGAAAGGGCTTGTTGTCGAAGACAAGGGCCCCCGCGTCGCTCGTTTCCAGAAGCAGACCCTGCACTCATTGCGTGAAATCGTGGTTGCGATGGGCCTGGAAAGCCCCTGGAAAATCGAACCGCGCGATATGCGTGAACGGGTGAACGGCGCCCGTTCCGACGCGCTCGACCGGATCTACAGCTTTCTGGAACCGGATGTATTGGTCGCCGACCCCGACAGCACCAAGCTCGCCCACCATTGGGCCGCAGCGCGGGCCGATAGCTTCAGGCGGTTTGTGTAAGCGCCGCGCACGCTATCCCAAGACGTCGAAGGGCTATCTTCAACAGTCTACCCCTCGTACCGCCTGTGGGCGCTCCATAAAGCACCACAGCGGTGGGAGCAGCGTCGGGTAGCCTACTGGTTCATGGTTTCGAAGAAGTCCTCGTTCGTCTTGGAATCCTTCATCTTGTCGAGCAGGAATTCCATGGAATCGATCGTGCCCATCTGCATCAGGATGCGGCGCAAGACCCACATCTTGGACAGCTTGTCCTTCTCCACCAGCAGTTCTTCCTTGCGGGTGCCGGATTTGCCGACATCGAGCGCGGGGAAGATCCGCTTGTCGGCAACCTTGCGGTCGAGCACGATTTCCGAGTTACCGGTGCCCTTGAACTCTTCGAAAATCACCTCGTCCATGCGGCTGCCAGTGTCGATCAGCGCAGTGGCGATGATGGAAAGCGAGCCGCCTTCCTCGATATTGCGCGCCGCGCCGAAGAAGCGCTTGGGACGCTGCAATGCGTTGGCATCTACGCCGCCTGTCAGCACCTTGCCCGAAGACGGCACCACGGTGTTGTAGGCACGGCCCAGTCGGGTGATGGAATCAAGCAGGATCACCACGTCCTTCTTATGTTCGACCAGGCGTTTTGCCTTCTCGATGACCATTTCGGCAACTTGCACGTGGCGCTGCGGCGGTTCGTCGAAGGTGGAGGAGATAACCTCGCCCTTCACGCTGCGCTGCATGTCGGTGACTTCTTCCGGGCGTTCATCGACCAGCAGGACCAGGAGGAACACTTCGGGATGATTGTCAGTGATGGCCTTGGCAATATTCTGCAGCAGCACCGTCTTACCGGTGCGTGGCGGTGCCACGATCAGGGCGCGCTGGCCCTTGCCCTGCGGGCTGATGATATCGATCACGCGCGCCGATTTGTCCGTAACCGTGGGATCGAGCGTATCCAGAGTAAGCTTTTCGTCCGGGTAGAGCGGTGTAAGATTGTCGAAATTGGTACGCATCCGAACAGCGTCGGGATCGTCGTAATTTACCGTGGTAAGGCTGGTCAGCGCGAAATAGCGTTCCCCTTCCGAAGGGGCGCGAATTTCGCCTTCGACAGTATCGCCTGTACGCAGGCCTGCCTTGCGGATCTGGTTGGGCGAAACGTAGATGTCCCCCGGCCCGGCAAGGTAATTGGCTTCCGGGCTGCGCAGGAAGCCGAAGCCGTCCTGCAGCACCTCGATCGTGCCGATACCCATGATCTTCTCTTCATATTCCTCATCCTCCGCCAGTTCGCGCAGAATGCAGAACATCAGGTCCTGCCGGCGCATGGTGGACGCGCCCTCGACTTCCAGTTCCTCGGCCATGACGACCAGTTCAGCTGGAGTTTTCTCTTTCAGGTTTTTCAGATGCATGGAATGGAATCCGTGATGCGTGTTGGCCGGAATCGGGCCGATTGCGGCCCTGTCCGGCAGGAATAGTCACTGTATATGGCCGTAAGGTCGATAGGGCTTGGAGAAAGCCGACCCGGCCGCATCGCATTGATGCGGCGCTGTGCCGATGGCTGGGGATTAAATCCTAACGTCGCCACCGTCAATCGGTCTGTGACCAAACCGGGTCCAAAGCCAGCTTTCGGCCTGCGGCTCAGAACGGTTTGATGATCGCCAGCACCACGATAATCGCTGCGGCAAGTCCGGGCACTTCATTCATTAGGCGCAATTTCTTGCCCGACCAGACCCGCTCGCCGCGCGCGAGTTTCTTGGCATAGGCGCTCATCCAGCCGTGATAGCCTGACAGCGCCAGCACCACGAGCAACTTGGCATGGAACCAGCCCTGCGTGTGTGCGCCGATCGCGCTCATAAGGGCCAGGCCAAGCAGCCAGACGACGATGATGCCCGGCAACAGGATGATCTTGAGCAGCCGCCGCTCCCGTTCGATCCAGGCGGCATCCTCGGGCGATCCGACGGCGCTTTCCTGGTGGTAGACGAAGAACCGCGGCAACATGAACAGGCCCGCCATCCAGAAGATGACGAAGATAATGTGTCCGGCCTTCAGCCAGAGATACAACGATGCGAGTAGTTCCTGCATGTCCGCCACCTAATCCCGGAAGCCGCGAATTGCACCCCTCGGTAGGCCGGACGCGGCAGATTTACGTTCGCAAAGCTGCGAGCAACCTGTGGACATGTTCGACCGGTGTATGACGATCGATCCCATGACCGAGATTGAATATATGCGGCCGTCCCGCGAAAGCTTCCAGAATCTGCGCGATACGCGGCTCCAGCTCATCCGAGCCGGCCAACAACAGCAACGGGTCCAGATTGCCTTGGACCGGTACGCCATCGGGCAGGTTCGCCGCCACCCAGACGGGATCCAGCGTCTCGTCCACACCGACGGCATCGACGCCGGTTCCGCGGACATAATCCGGCAATTTCTCGCCAGCACCCTTGGGAAAACCAATCACGGGCACTTCGGGACACTGGGCGCGGAAGCGATCGGTAATGGTCTTGTTGGGCGCGATGACCCAGCGGTCGAACTGGTCGGGAGCCAGACTACCCGCCCAGCTGTCGAACAATTGCACCGCTTCGGCGCCGGCTTCGGCCTGTCCGACCAGATATTCCACCGTCACATCGGTCACGGCATCGACGATCGCCTGCATCGCTTCAGGATCGCGATAGGCCATGGCCCGCGCGGCGTGCTGGTCACGGCTCCCCTCGCCCGCAATCATGTAGGTGGCAACCGTCCACGGGCTGCCTGCAAAGCCGAGCAACGTGGTGTCCGGGCCCAGGCCGGCCCGCACCTTGGCCACGGTTTCGTAAATTGCCGAAAGCCGCCCTGGCACGGCTTGCAGGCTGGATAGCGCGGCGTCGACCAGCGTGGGCGAAAGTCTGGGCCCTTCGCCGGCAAGAAACTCCAGATTCTGACCCATCGCATAAGGTACGATCAGGATGTCGGAAAACAGGATCGCCCCGTCGAAGCCGAACCGGCGGATGGGCTGCAATGTCACTTCGGCAGCAGCATCGGAATCGTAGACGAGATCGAGGAAACCGCCCTTTTCGGCCCGTAAGGCGCGGTATTCTTCCAGATACCGCCCGGCCTGCCGCATGAGCCAGACAGGCGCTGGCCGGTTCAAGTCCGAAGCGCGCATTCCGCGCAGCGTTTCAAGCAGGATTCCGGGCATCGGGAAGGCGTCCAATCATAATATATAAAGTATTATATAGATTCTGATGAAGTAGTTGGCCCTGTGGATATTGGGGACGGGCGCGCCCTGCCCGATTTGTCCGCTCAATGCCAGAGCATGGCGCCAACGCGACTCGTGCCGGCGCTTGAGTCAAAGCAAACTTGTTTGCCTTTCCCACAGCCTGTGGGGAAAGCAGGCTGGCTGTCCATAAGCGGGTAGGGGAAATTCGAGTACCGGGCATGGAATCGACCCGGCAACTTGTCCGCGAAGTTTTCCCGTGGTTTATACCGCTGCCTGTCCACAGGGGCGCCGGCGAGTACAGGCACGCTGCGCAGGGCCTCATTCGCATACCCAAGTTCTTCCCCATCGTGCCGGAGACATCATGCAACGGCTGCACCTGCACCTCCTGTCCGACAGCACCGGCGAAACGCTGGAGATGATTGCCAAGGCGGCGCTCGCGCAGTTCGACAATGCCGAGATCAGCCGCCATTTCTGGCCGATGGTCCGCAGCCGCCAGCATCTCGACCGGATCGTACCCGATCTTGCCGCTAGTCCCGGCCTCGTCCTCTATACGCTGGTGAACGACGATACGCGCGCCCGGCTGGAAGAAAAGTGTCGGCAACTCGGACTACCGACTGTGGATGCGCTGGACGCCGTGACGACCGCACTGGAATCGCAGCTGGGGCAGGAAGCGCATGGCCGGCCGGGCCGCCAGCACCTGATGGACGATGCCTATTTCGAACGGGTGGACGCCATCCAGTACACCATCGCCCATGATGACGGCATCGCGCATGAGGATTGGGAACAGGCCGATATCCTTCTGGCCGGCGTTTCGCGCAGTTCCAAGACGCCGACCAGCATCTACCTCGCCAATCGCGGCTACAAGGTCGCGAACATCCCGCTGGTGGTGGAAAGCCCCCCGCCCCAGGCGCTTTACGGGCTGCGGCATCCCATGGTGGTCGGACTGACCACGGCGCCCGAACGCCTGGTACAGGTCCGCCGTAACCGGTTGTTGAGCCTGAACGAGGGGACAGCGACCGATTACGTGGATGGAGAGCGGGTGCGCGAGGAGTTGAAATTCGCCCGCCGGATGTTCGCCGACAATGGCTGGCCGGTAATCGACGTCACGCGCCGTTCGATCGAGGAAACCGCCGCTGCGGTCATTCGCTTGCTGGAAGCGCGCCGGAAACGCGGCGGACTGCACAAGCCGAGTGAGAAACCGATATGAGTGACGTGCGCGCCTCCCTAAAACCCCTTGTACTTGCCAGCAAAAGCGCCTCGCGCCGCGCCATGCTGGATGCGGTGGGCGTGCCGTACGATGCTGTGCCGGCCGATGTGGATGAACGCGCGTTGGAAGCCGATTTGGCTGGAGCGGCCCCTTCCATCATCGTGCTGGCGCTGGCGAAAGCGAAGGCGCGGCAAGTTGGCGACGGCGTCACGGGAGAAAAGCTGGTCCTTGGTAGCGATTCGCTGGTGAGTGTTGCCGGACGGCGCTTCGACAAACCGGAAAGCCGCGAGCAGGCTGCCGAGCATTTACGGTTCTTCTCCGGCAAAGTCATGGAATTGCACAGCGCTGCAGCGCTCTGGCGCGGAGCTGATGATAACGAGGGATCATCTGGAAATGGGCGTATTGTGTGGACCCATGCGGAGACCGCGCATCTCCATGTGCGGGAATTGAGCGATACATTCATCGCCGACTATCTCGATCGAGAATGGCCGGCGGTGTCCCAGTGCGTGGGGGTGTTCCGCATCGAAGGGCCCGGACCGTTGCTGTTTGGTAAGATCACAGGAGACTATTTTACCATTCTGGGAATGCCACTGCTCGCGGTGCTCGAACGGTTGCGAGCAGAAGGGGTGATACAGGTATGAGCGGGCGCGCCTATGCCGAGGTAATCGGCGATCCCATCGCCCAGTCCAAATCGCCTGCCATTCACCAGGTCTGGTTGCAGCGTGCCGGCCTGTCGGCGGACTACCGCGCCACTCGCGTCGAAAGTGGCAGGCTGCAGGCCTATCTGAACAGCCGCCGCACGGACGCCGACTGGCTTGGCTGCAACGTGACGATGCCGCACAAGCAGACCGTATTGCCTCTGCTCGACCGGCTTAGCGCCGACGCACAGCGGATTGGGGCGGTCAATACGATCGTTCCGGACGACGGCGCCCTGGTGGGCCACAATACCGATGCGGCCGGCTTTCTCGAACCGCTCCAACCCGTTCTTGCTGCACAGCACCTTTTCCGGATGGCCCGGATATTGGGGACGGGCGGCGCGGCGCGGGCGATCGCAGCAACGCTGTACGATGCCGGATTCGCGCTGGTGCTGGCAGGCCGGAACCCAGACAAGGCCCGCGAGATTTTGGGCGAGCTGGCGCCTGAGGGCGAGCACCACGCCCCGCCTCTCGATCATTTTGCCACACCGACCGAGTTTGCGTTCGACGACCGAGAGGGATGCTGCGACCTCGTCATCAATGCCAGCCCGCTGGGAATGCGCGGGCAACCGCCCCTCCCCTTCGACTGGAGCCATGCGCCGCCCGGTAGCATCGCCTATGATATCGTGACCGATCCCGTTCAAACGCCGTTTCTGCAATCTGCGCAAGAGGCAGGGTTTCAGACAATCGACGGTTATACGATGCTAATCGGACAGGCTGCCGCTGCATTCGCCCTGTTTTTCGGAGCTCCCCCGCCTCGCCTGCCGGGCGATACCGACCTGCGCGACCTGCTCGCATCATGAGCAAGCCGCTCATCATCGGCCTCACCGGCTCCATCGGAATGGGCAAATCCACCGTGGCGGCCATGTTCGAAGAGGCCGGAGTGCCGGTATTCGATGCCGACGCCGAAGTACGCGCGATGCAGGGCGCTGGCGGCGAATTGGTGCCCGCGATCGAGGCCGCCTTTCCAGGCTGCACCGGCCCCGATGGGGTGGACCGCGAAGCGCTGGGCGCGAAAGTGTTCGGCGATCGCGACCAGCTGGCCCGGCTGGAAGCTCTGGTTCATCCCGCCGTGGCCGCAAAGCGCGAAGCCTTTCTCGAATTGCACCGGGACAGCCCGGCGATCCTGTTCGACATTCCGCTATTGTTCGAGAAGGGCGGTCATACTGCGGTCGATGTGATCGTCGTCGTCTCCGCGCCGGCAGAAATTCAGCGGGAACGCGTGCTGCGCCGCCCGGGCATGACCGAGGAAAAGTTCGCGCACATCCTTGGTCTGCAGACCCCCGATGCGGACAAGCGCGCGCGGGCAGATCATGTCATCGACACAAGCGGATCGCTGGATGAAACGCGGTGCGCAGTACGGGCACTGATCACAAAACTTGGTACAGATGGCGGAGAAAAAACGTCCTGAAGGCCGCTCCGCCCCTTGCCTTGAACGGGTGGCATACCGATAGGTATAGATATGCGTGAGATTGTCTTCGACACCGAAACTACCGGGCTGGACCCCAAAACGGGTGACCGCATGGTAGAAATCGGTTGTGTGGAAATGATCGGACGGGTGGAAACCGGCAACACGTTTCACGCGTATTACAATCCGGAACGCGACATGCCTGCAGGGGCAGAAGCCGTACACGGATTGAGCGCGAGCTTCCTGTCGGACAAAGGCCTGTTCCGCGATGGCGCGGCAGAATTGCTCGAATTTCTGGGCGATGCGCCGCTTGTTGCCCATAACGCATCGTTCGATTTCGGCTTCCTCAACAACGAATTACAGATGGTGGGCCTGCCCGAAATCGACCTTGGGCGGATGATCGATACGGTCGCGATGGCGCGGAAGAAATTCCCCGGTGCGAAAGTCAGCCTGGACAATTTGTGTACCCGGTTCGGCGTGGACCGCAGCCACCGGATCAAACATGGCGCGCTGCTGGACGCGGAATTGTTGGCGCAGGTCTATGTCGAACTGACCGGCGGACGGCAGATCGGCCTCGGATTATCGGCCGATACCGGGACCGAGGCATCCAATGCGCCTGTCGACAGTCCGGTGTTACCCAAACCGACCGGCCCGCGCCGCGAAGCCCGTCCGCATTCTGCATCTGCTGCAGAGCTTGCTGCGCACCGCACATTCCTCGACCAGATTGAGACGCCGATATGGCTCAAATAGCTGCGTCGTAGCGCTACTCACCCTCCCCCAATTCCAAAGGAGATCCGCATGGATATTCGCATTTCAGGCCACCAGGTAGAGACCGGCACCGCCCTGCAGGATCATACGCGTGACCGGCTGGGCAGCGTGGTCGAGAAGTATTTCGACCGTGCCATCTCGTCCGACGTGACTTTCGGTAAAGGCGCCAATGGCGGGTTCAAATGCGACATCGTTACGCACGCATCGCAAGGCAGTACCGTGCGTGCCACGGCGGAAGCGCAGGACGCGCACCAGGCGCTCGACCAGGCTTCGGCCAAGGTGGAAAAGCAGCTGCGCCGCTATAAAAGCCGTCTGACCGATCGCCATGAACAGACCGCCCGGTCAGCCCGCGAGGAGGAAGCCGCCTACACCATCTTCGCGCAGGAAATGGAGCGCGAGGAACTGGAAGAAGAGGCGAGTGACGCTCCTGCTATCGTGGCCGAAACCAAGGTCGACATACCCGAGGCAAGCGTGGCCGACGCGGTCATGATGCTCGATCTCAGGGATACCAACGCGCTGTTTTTCAAAAACGGCAAGACGGGCCGCCACAATATGGTGTATCGGCGCGGCGACGGGTCGATCGGTTGGGTCGAACCGCGCCAAGGGTAGTTCTGGCCGGTCGCATCACACGTCTGCACCGCTGGTGATGCCCAAGCCCAGGAACCTGCGCTGATTTTCCGGCGTTGACCGGATGAACGGAACCATGACCCTGAATTTCCGCCTCGAACCCCATGCGGTGCGAACCGTCGACTGTGCCGACAAGGCGGCAGTGTTGTCTGAGATGGCGGCACTGCTTGCGTATAGCTACGGGCATTGCGAGGCGGACGTGCTGGATGGCCTCAACGAACGCGAAATGCTGGGTAGTACCGGATTTGGGCGCGGTGTGGCGCTGCCACATGCGCGGCTCGCGGGCGTCGAAGCTCCGGTCGCGGCCTTGTTGCGGCTTTCCAGTCCGGTCGAATTCGAGGCCGCCGATGCACTACCCGTAAATCTGGTTGTCGGTCTGTTGTCGTCACCAACGGCTGGTGCTGCGCATCTCCACGCACTCGCGGCGATTTCCCGCATTGTCCGCGATGACGCCAGGCGGACGCAGATGATCGAGGCTGCAGACGAGGAAACGCTGGTAGCCTTGCTAACGAATGCCCCGGAACGCGCGGTCGCCTGATGCTGGCGGGCTGTTCATGACCGATCAGGATAGCGATGGCGCGGCCGAACACTTTCGCGCCCTCGAGCGATTGTACCAGCTGGCGCCGATCAATATGCTGTTCAAGTCGCAGTTGGGGATCGAAGAGGAAGGGCGGGCGACCATACGCTTCGTCATCACGCCGGAAATGTTCCACGCCGGCGGGGCGGCACATGGCACGCTGTATTTTAAAATGCTCGACGACGCGGCGTTTTATGCAGCGAACACGTTGGTCAGCGACCGCTTCCTGCTGACTACATCTTTCAATCTTCATTTCACCAAGCCTGTCGGCGTAGGCCAGATCGAAGCCCATGGCCGATGGATCAGCGGCAGGCGGCGCGTGTTCGTGGCTGAATCGCGGTTGGTGGACGAGGAAGGCGATGAAGTGGGGCGGGGAACCGGTACGTTTATGAAATCCCACATCCCATTATCTGGTCTGGCCGGATATTCGGGTTAGGACGTGACAAGGCTCCCTGCACATCTGGAAGCTTCCGCTATTTTGCGCCTCGTTTCGGCGCAAGGCGGTTTCGGGACGGTAATCGCCAAAGGCGAAAGGGATGCCGGCACGATCGTCATAATCGTAATGCCGCGCGGCGCACCTGCGCAATTTTTGGAACGCATGCCGGAACTGGACGGCTCGCGGAGTTATACGGTAACTCGCATTGAAGACCCTGAAAACAAACAGGAATTTTCCGACTATCTGGCGCGGCGACAGCGACAGGACCGTGATCTATGGATTCTGGAAGCAGACGTCGAGGATGCAGCACGCTTCACCGCAACTCTGCCCGATTAAGTTGACTTTGTAACTAGTTCGCCTACTTCACCAGCAACTTCCGGGAGCGCCGGTAGTCAGGGTTGGCACGGGGTCGCCCAGCTACAGCGCAGACGGGGGGCAGCCGGCAGGTTGATTACAAAACCCGAAATATTTCCGATTACGCAACTGGGTTTGCACCTGCGCCAGCGCTCGCTCACCGCCCTAAGTGACGGATTATATGTACAAGAAACGCTTCGCCAGTGCCGCAGTTATTTCGGCCACACTGGTTTTTACGTTTATCAACGCCGAAGGTTCCGGCGCGTTCGCACAGGTTGCCGAAACGGCGCCGGTGACAGCGGAAATGAACCGTACAGTTTCCAACGTTTCCGTAACCGAAGAACTGGTTCCGGTCGCCACACCCGAAACGAAGCCTGCGCCCGAAGCTGATGCTGCGCCGGAATTCGTATCGAACGAAGTGGTGCAGACCGTGCCCACAACCGATGCAGACGATGTAGCGGCCAATCAGGCGCTCGCGGATGCTGCAACGACACCGACAGCGTCGTCGCTCCGCCAGCTCGTAAGCAATATCAAGGCTCCTGCGTCACTTTCCCGCGAGATGGAATGTCTCGCAGGTGCTGTTTATTTCGAAGCGCGCGGTGAGCCGATCGCCGGTCAGCTGGCAGTGGCCACAGTGGTCATCAACCGTAGCGAAGCGCGCGCCTTTCCGGCCAGCTATTGCGGCGTCGTGTACCAACGCGCCCAGTTCAGCTTTGTGAAAAACGGCAAGATGCCGCGGATCAAGCGGAGCACACAGGCATGGAAAAAAGCGAAGAAGATCGCTCGCATCGCGCATGAAGAATTGTGGGATAGCGCGGCCAAGGACGCGCTGTATTTCCATGCAAAATACGTCAGCCCGTCATGGGCCCGCAAGAAGCAGGCGCGTGCCACGATCAAGACGCACATTTTTTATCGCTGAGGCGCCACTCCGCACCACAGGGTAGGCAGATAAAAAAGGCCCCCGCTTCAGCACGAAGCGGGGGCCTTTTTTATGGCCGGTGCGAAGCCCGCTCAGTCCGAAGCGGGTTGGCGGGACACCTCGAACCATACAGGGGCATGGTCGCTCGCTTTTTCATGGCCGCGATATTCCTTGTCGACGCCCGCAGCCACCATCCGGTCGGCCAGTTCGGGTGAAAGCAGCATGTGATCGATGCGAAAGCCGTGATCGCGCTGCCACGCACCCGCCTGGTAATCCCAATAGGTCCAGACACCGCCGCGCGGATTGTACGTGTCCAGCGCGTCGGTCCAGCCATCGGCCAGCAGGCGTTGATAGGCATCGCGGCTTTCCGGCTGCATCAGGGCATCGTTCGCCATCGCCCGCACCGAATAGGTGTCCTTGTCCTGCGGGATGACATTATAATCGCCGATGACAGCGCAGGGTACTTCCAGCGCCCACAAATCGCGCATCCGGTCGCGCAGCCGCTCCATCCATGCCAGTTTGTAATCGAATTTCGGGCCCGGTTGCGGGTTGCCGTTGGGAAGGTAGATACAGGCGATCCGTACCCCGTCCACATCGGCTTCCAGATAGCGCGCCATTTCGTCGGTGTCGTCGCCAGGCAGACGGCGCTGCGTCTCGATCGGCTTTATCCCATCGGCAAGGATCGCAACTCCGTTGAAGCCCTTCTGCCCGTGCCAGATCGCTTCATAGCCGATCTTGGCGAATTCTTCGGCCGGGAACCCCTCATCCTGGCTTTTGACTTCCTGCAGGCAAGCAACTTTGGGCCGGGTTTCGGAAAGCCATTCCAGCAGTCTGGGAAGCCGTGCCTTCACCCCATTGATGTTGAAACTGGCGATGCGCATGCTCGCCGAAGCAGCGTCGTTTACCGGCGCCGCGCCCTGACTGTCCTCGGCCATGCCGATCTATATGCCGAAGCTGGAGCCGCAGCCGCAACCAGCGGCCGCTTGCGGGTTTTCCACCCGAAATGCCGCACCGCCCAGCGATTCGACGAAGTCCACAGTGCTTCCCGAAACGAGATCGAGACTGACAGGGTCGACCACCAGCCGTACGCCGGCGGTTTCGCTGACCATATCGTCACCCTCGGGCGCACTCGACAAGTCGAATTTGTACTGGAAGCCAGAGCATCCGCCACCCTCCACCGAAAGGCGCAGGATAGCAGGGCGATCCTGCTTTTGCGCGATGGCAGCGACGCGTTTCGCGGCTGCGGGAGTAAGAGTGAGGGTGTCTGCCATATAAGGCGATGTAAGCGCGAAGGGCGGTCGGCTCAAGAGCACGGTGGCGTTGCCGCCAACTACCGCAGCCCGCTGTCGCCCGCCCCGCTTGGGTCAGGTGCGGATATATTCGCGCATGGCCTGCGCCTCCTGCTCCACCTCGTCCATGCGGGATTTCACCAGGTCGCCGATCGAAACGAAGCCGCACATCCGGCCTTTCTCGACGACTGGTAAATGCCGGATTCTGCGGCGTGTCATCAGCCCCAGAGCATCATCCACTTTTTTGCTCGTTTCAGTAGTGATTGCGGGCGATGTCATGACGTCGCCCAGCTTCCGGTCGAGACAGACGGCGCCCTCATTGGCGAGCCGATAGATCACGTCGCGCTCGGAGAAAATGCCGACCACTTCGCCATCCTGCATCACGGGGAGGGCGCCGATGCGCTTCTCCGCGAGGATCGTCACCGCATCGCGCATCGTGCAGGATGTTTCGCAACTGATGATGTCATCCACCGAACGCGTTTCGACCAATTTCGCAATGTTCATGTCGGCTCCTGCAATTGTCCTGCAAGATTGCCATGAATCGCGCCGGATTGCGAATCGCTGTTAGTGAAGGGTTGCAGGAAGGCAGCGCTTCGCCCATTTCAGGCGGTATGGCCAAGCCGACAAACCAGAAGAAATCGCCGCTCGACGATCCCGAACAGGCGGCGTTCGCGTGGGCCCGTTACCGTAGGTTGATGGCATTCATGATGTTCGTCACGGTCAGCGTGGTGGCTGGCGCGATGTACCTGTTGTGGCGCGAAAACGGCGATGTGTCGGTACATTTGTACATCGCCACCGCGCTGGGTATCGGATTTGCCATGCTGCTGACGAGCGCTCTGATGGGTTTGGTGTTCCTGTCGAACGGCACCGGCCATGACGCATCGATCCACGATCCTACCGCCGACTAACGCGATAGTTCAAAATGCACGGTCGCTTCAGGCGAGTGTGTCGCCCTCGGCCGGGTAAAGCCTGAATTCTTCCACCGGCTCGCCGCCGATCAGGTGCTGTTGCAGGATACGTTCCAGCACCGGCGGCGTGCAGGAATGATACCAGACATTGTCGGGCCAGACGACGGCGATGGGGCCATGAGCGCAGACTTGCAGGCAATCGGCCTTGGTCCGCTGGATAATGGGTCGGCCCGCCTCGCGCCCGCTCTTGCCGCCGACAAGGCGCAGCTCCTTCATCCGCTGCTTCAGGAATTTCCATGCAGCTTCGCCTTCGGCACGTTTGCAGCATTTCTGCTTGTCCGATATCGCGCACAGAAAGATCTGCCGTTCAGCTTCCGCGCCGCCGATCTTGGCCAGCGCGCGCCGCGCCTTCAGCAGCGATTTTGGTTCGTTCATTTGCCGGCATCTTCCTGTTTTAACCAGCGATCGAGCCAAGAGAACACGGTTTCGTGCCACTGAAGCGAATTCTTCGGGCCGAGGACCCAGTGGTTTTCATCCGGAAAGACCAGCAACTGGCCGGGAATATTGCGCTCCTGCAACGCGGTAAAGCTGGCGATACCTTGCGTATAGGGAATGCGAAAATCCTGTTCGCCTGCCACGACGAGCATTGGGGTCTGCCACTTGTCGACGTGGTCCACCGGGTTCCACTTTTCGTAAGCGTCGGGATTGTCAGCATAGGAACCGCCGAAATCCCAGCGCGGAAACCATAGTTCCTCGGTGGTGTAATAGAACATCCTCAGGTCGAACAGCCCGTCATGCTGGACCAGGCATTTGAACCGGTCGGGCCAGTTTCCGGCGATCCAGTTCATCATGTAGCCGCCATAGGATGCGCCCATCGCGCAGGCGCGGGTGCCGTCGATCTGGCTGTCTTTCGCCAACGCCGCGGCCAGGCCGAGTTGCAGGTCCTCCAATGGCTTGCCGCCCCAATCGCCATTGATGCTGTCAGCAAAATCCTGCCCGTATCCGGTCGATCCGTGGAAATCGACCGACACCACGGCATAGCCCTGACTGGCCAGCACGCGCGGGTTCCAGCGGCTGGACCAGCCATCGTTGAAGCTGCCCTGTGGCCCGCCATGTACATACAGGATCGCGGGAAGCTTGCCTGCATGCCGTTCCGGCTTGGTGATCTGGCCATATACCGTGTCGCCATCCGCCCCGGCAAAGCTGAAGCGGGTTGTAACAACGCTGCGCTGGCGGCCCATCAGGCTGCTGGCGACGTCGGTCAGCGGCATCGCCTGACCTGCATCGACGGAGAGATACAGTTCGGAAGGCGCGCCGATAGAATCGCGGGTGAAGAGGATATTGCCGTCCGGCAGCGCAGCGACATTGCCGATATGTGCCTCGTTCCCCGGCATCAGGTCGAGCTCGCGGATCGAACCGGTGACCACGTCGATGGCATACGCGGGCGTATCCAGCACGCTTTGCGCGGTCGCCAGCAGGGTGCGCGAATCAGGCGTCCAGGCGAGCGAGCTGAAACTGCGGTCGAAATCTTGCGTCAGCGCGCGCGTGGTTCCCGAAGCAAGATCACGCAGTTGCACCACCATCCGGTCGGATTCGTAACCCGGCCGGGCCATCGCGACGTACGCAAGATACCGGCCGTCGGGTGAGGGCATGGGCAGTGCATCGGTCGCCGCGTTATCGGCCGTCAGATTGGTGACCGCGCCGGTGCTCAGATCGGTCCGATAAATGTCGAGATTGGTGGAGTAGGGCTCGTTTGCATCGGCGACGCGGGCGGTGATGTAGGCTGCCGATCCATCGGGCGCGATCGCGATGTCCTCGTCCCCGCCAAACGGTGCGGTTGGAGTGTCCCCGACAAGCGCGCCGCTCCCTGCTGGCCCGTCGAGAGGAATCGCTGCGCCGGTAATGCTGCCGCCATCCAGCGCATAGGCGAAAGCGCGGTTGTAAGTGCCAGGGGTTTCCCATGCGTCCCAATGCCGGATGAAGCCGCCATCGCTTTCATACAGACGTCCGGTGCCGCCAACCGCGTCACCACCAACCGGGTCGCCGCCCTTGGGGCCGGCATCGCAATCGAACGCGCTGCAACTACGCGCGCGGGCGCCATGCACCACGATCCGCGACAGGTCTGGCGCGAGGACGAACCCGCCAACCGACGCGGCGAAGCTGGTCACCTGGCGAGGCTCGGCCAGGCGGCGGTTTTTCTGCAAGGCTGCGCGATATACCTGCGTGATGCCTGCCTCGTCCGGGGCCAGGTACCACAACGCACCATCGCTGCCGAAGCGGACCGACGAAGCTTCGCCGAGCGCTTCCAGATGCAGTGGTTCGCCCATTGCCGCGATCGAGCGCAAATATTTGTGCGATGACCGCTTGTAGGTTTCGGGATCGGTCTTTGTAACCGAATAGACCACCATCCCGCCATCGGGGCTGACCGATGGACTGCCTAGCCGAGGTGTTGTGACAAGATCCTGCGCCGTCATGGGATGCGGTTCGGCCACGGTATCGGCGCTTGTTTCAGCGCTTGTCTGAGAATGGGCAGGCGTTGCGGCGGCCATTGCGGCGAGCGAGATTGCGTATGCGAGAGTTGTTTTCATGGTGCAGCAGCTAGCCCAGCGGCGGTCTGCTGGGAAGTGGTTGCAGGGCTCAGCCCCTTTTGCCGGCAATCCGGGCTATTTCCGCTTGCACCAGTTTCTCCACCATCGGCGGCAGATTGGTATCTAGCCACTGCGCCAGCATCGGACGGAGCATTTCGCGCACCAGCCCTTCCAGCGACGTTTCGCCGGACCGGACGATCTGCGGCGCGGCACCAGGTGTGGCCATCGTGGCCAGGGCGGCAAGGTTCTGGCGCATGGCGTCATGCGTATGCTGGGTCAGCAAGGACACCGTATCGTCATCGGCCAGGTCGCGCGGTTCATCCGCCATATCTTCATCATCGAAAGCGGCGTCCTCGGCATAGTCGGCGGGCGACAGGTCCAGGATCTCTTCCGCCTCGTCATGCGAAGCGGGCTCTGGCGCGGCTGCGTTTTCCGGTTCGGCCTCGGTTGTTTCGGGTTCGTCGGCAATTTCGGCCTCGAGGCTCTCGCGCTCCCGCCGCCGCCTGCGATCATGCGCGCCGCTGCGGTTGTCCCGCGCGATTACCTTTTTGATTGATTCGAGGATTTCCTCCACCGAAGCATCGCTGCCATGCTGCATCGTAACCGCTTTCCCATACCCAAAGACGGGCCAATACCCTAAGACGGGCGCCGATCCAGTTCCGGACCCTGAATTTCGCCCGGTATTTCCGCGTCGGGGGCGGGAATGTCAACGGTGCTGGTACCGGTCGTGGTCGGTGCTTCGGTGCGTTCCCAGTCCCACCACTTGCCGCGAACCGCCTCGTAATTGGTTTGCGGATCGTACAGCTGCTCGCCCGGGAACAGGCCCAGATCGCGCGCTTCGGCGCGGCCCATGGCAGCCAGCAGGGAAAAGCCGGCGACATAGGCGTTGCGCCGTGCAGTCACCAATTGCACCCGTGACCCAAGCAGTTCCTGTTCGGCATCCAATATATCGAGCACGGTGCGGTTGCCGACCGTATTTTCGGCGCGCACGCCTTCGAGTGACAATTCCGCCGCATCGACCGCCGATTGCGAAGAATCGATAATGGCGAGCGCGGCCTGCCAGCTCGACCAGCTGGAGCGAACCTGCCCGATGACGTCACGCTCGACCGCGATGACCTGCTCCAGCGCGGCACTGGCAAATGCGCTGGCCTGCCGTTCGCGGGCTGCCGTCAGTCCGCCTTGCAGCAGCGGGACGGACAGGCGCACGCCAACCTGCGCACTGGTCTGGCCCTGCGGCGGATTGACGGCAACACCGCCGCCCGATCCGCCCAACGTGCCAAGGAAGTTGTTGTAATTGCCGCCAGCAAACAGGCTGACGCGCGGAAGACGTCCGGCACCTGCCACTCGAATGTCGATCCCGGCCGCTTCGGCGCGTTCGATCGCTGCAATCAGATCGGGGTTGGATTCCAGCGCGATCAGCACCGCCTCGCCGACCGTAGCGGGAAGGCCCGGCAAAGGGGGCGGGGGCTGGAGGTTCGTCGGCGCTTCGCCAACCAGCTGGATATAGTTTTCACGGGCGCTGATGAGGTTGGCGCGCGCGGACTGCAGGTCCCCTTGTGCCAACGCCAGCCGCGATGCCGATTGCGCCACGTCGGTGCGTGTCAGGATGCCGATTTCGAACCGGTCGCCCGTCGCATCCAGGTTCACGGCCAACACATCGACCTGGTTTGCGGAAAGGCCGACAATCGCTTCCTGCCCGATGACGTTCATGTAGGCGGCCACAACCTGGCTGAAAAGCGAGGATTCGGTTGCGCGAAGCTCTGCCTGACCGGCGGCAACCCGCGTTTCCGCCGCCCGCACGGCATTCTTGACCGCACCGCCGGAATATAGCGGCACGCCAAGATCGAGTCCCGTACCGACGGACCTTTCAGGAGCGGTAAAGCTGGTGGAGGCCTGTTTCACGAATTCGATATAATCGGCTGTGGCATCGACCGACGGCCGTCCGCGCGATTTTTCGATAACCACGTTCTCATCCGTCCCACGCTGCTGCGCCCGGGCCCCGGCCAGTACCGGATTGGTGCGATAGGCCTGCGCCAACGCTTCTCTCAGCGTGTCGGCCGAGGCACTGGCTGGCACCAGCGCGCTGCCTGCGGCCAGCCCCGCAATCGTCAGCAAAGTACCGCGCAGCATCGTCAGAAGGCCCAGGCCTTGACCGTGTCGAAAGCGGTCAGCCGCGGAATGCCCATTTCCGCCAGCTCTACCAGAGCGACCGATTTGCCAACCTTGCGGCCCGATGCCAGCCGGGTCACGCCATTGGTGACAACGCCTGTGACCACGCGGGCGTCATCGGCCAAACGCTTCGCCAGATGAGTGGGAAACTCTTCCACCGCACCATCGATCAGCAGCAGCGTATAGTCGCCACTCTTGCCGGATTTCTTCGCCGCCTCATCGATGTTGAGGACTTCCACAGTGCCTGCCAGCGGTTGCACAAGCGCGGCAAGATAACCGCTGCCGCCATCCAGCACGAGCACGCGGTCGGCCTGCCTGGGCTTCGCTTCCTGCAACAGCGCACCGTAGAACAATGGGGGTGCGATATTTCGCCCATCGCCCAGCGATACGGCGCGGTCGGTGTAAGCGAAGGCG
The DNA here is from genome assembly GCF_003340475.1 of Alteripontixanthobacter maritimus. Taxonomy (NCBI): domain Bacteria; kingdom Pseudomonadati; phylum Pseudomonadota; class Alphaproteobacteria; order Sphingomonadales; family Erythrobacteraceae; genus Alteripontixanthobacter; species Alteripontixanthobacter maritimus. The sequence goes on from NZ_QBKA01000002.1 coordinate 2,393,927, forward strand.
CGCATTTCCGGCGGCACGTAATCTTCGCGCGGCACGGCGGCCAGGCGTTCCAGCGTCGATAGATCGTTGATACCGCTGGGGCGAAGCTGGCTGTCGATCATCGCGCGGCGTGCGGTATGCGGCGGATCGAGCGTTTCGGCACTGGTCGGATTGAAGGGTCGCACGTAAGCATTCCGTTCGGTTGCGGCGTTTTCACAGATATCGCCGGGGACTTCGAAAGGGCGCTCCGGCCCGCCACCAGCTTCTAAGCGGAACGGCCCGTCCAGCCAAGCGCTTTGACCCTATGGCGCGGCCATGCTTAGGCGTAAGGCACGTTCGACAGGCAGGAGTTCGGGTTCGATGAGCGACATTACCACCATTACCGAAGACGATCTGATCGACAGCATTTCCGACGCGCTGCAATATATCTCCTATTACCACCCGCTCGATTACATCACCGCGCTGGGCGAAGCATATGAGGCGGAACAGGGCCCCGCGGCCAAGGACGCGATTGCGCAGATCCTGACCAACAGCCGGATGTGCGCCGAAGGTCACCGGCCGATCTGCCAGGATACCGGGATCGTCAACGTGATGTTTAAATGGGGTCAGAACTGTCACCTCGACAGCCAGCGACCCCTGCAAGACGTTGTCGATGAGGGGGTGCGCAGGGCTTACAACCATCCCGAAAACAAGCTGCGCGCCTCCATCCTGGCCGACCCCGCCTTCACCCGCCGCAACACGCGCGACAACACACCATCCGTGGTGAGCGTCGAGATGGTGCCGGGCAACACTGTCGAAATCGACGTCGCGGCCAAAGGCGGCGGCAGCGAGAACAAGTCCAAGTTCAAAATGATGAACCCGTCCGACAATATCGTCGAATGGGTGCTGGAACAGCTGCCGTCGATGGGCGCTGGCTGGTGCCCGCCCGGTATGCTCGGCATCGGGATCGGCGGCACAGCGGAACATTGTATGAAGCTGGCCAAGCAATCGCTGATGGACCCGATCGACATGGGCCAGTTGAAAGCACGCGGGCCGCAGTCGGATATCGAGAAACTGCGGATCGACATTTTCGATGCGGTGAATGCAATGGGTATCGGCGCGCAGGGGTTGGGCGGGCTCAGCACCGTGCTCGACGTGAAGATCCTCGACTGGCCGTGCCACGCCGCGGGCAAGCCGGTGGCGATGATCCCCAATTGTGCCGCCACCCGCCACGCGCATTTCACTCTCGACGGCAGCGGCCCGAGCTATCTGCCCGCCCCTGATCTGGATGCATGGCCCAAAGTGAACTGGCAGCCGGATGCGGCGGCCAAGCGCGTCGATCTCGATCATCTGACGCCGGAGATCGTAAACAGCTGGGAAGATGGGGACCGCCTGCTGCTGTCGGGCAAGATGCTGACCGGCCGCGATGCGGCGCATAAGCGGATCAAGGAAATGCTCGACAAGGGCGAGGAATTGCCGGTCGATTTCAGGGGCCGTGCGATATATTATGTCGGCCCGGTCGATCCCGTCATGGGCGAAGTCGTTGGTCCGGCGGGTCCCACCACCGCCACTCGGATGGACGTGTTCACCGAAACCATGCTCGACCTCGGCCTGCTGGCAATGATCGGCAAGGCGGAACGCGGGCATGACGCGGTGGAAGTGATCGCGCGCTACAAGGTCGCATACCTGATGGCGACGGGCGGCGCAGCCTATCTCGTCAGCCGGGCGATCAAAGAATCCAAAGTCGTCGCGTTCGAAGATCTGGGCATGGAGGCGATTTATGAATTCACCGTGCAGGACATGCCGGTGACAGTCGCCGTCGATGCGCGCGGCAACAATGTCCATACCCTTGCACCGGCCAAATGGCGCAAGAAAATCGCCGAAGAGGGCCTGCTGGAACCTTACCTCGCCTGACATACGCTGGGCGGCGTCGCAGCCCGTATCGACGAAGCGCGGCTGGCATTCGACCACGGCGCTGGCGCGCTACGGTCCTGCGGACTAGGCCAGGGCCATGCTGCCTGTAACTCCCGACGCGCGCGTTCCCGTACGCACAGTGCTTGTTTCGGTAGTGGTCCTGTGGACAGTGTATTTCATCATGACGACCCTGCGCGGCGTCATGCTCGACCTGGATATGCAGTCCGAACTGCTGCTGCGGCGTGCCGGGGTGGCACTGTTCGGTATGATCGTAACGCTCGCGCTGTGGCTGATCTTACGCCCGCTCGACAGCAAGCCGCTCTGGCTGAAGATCGTTGCGGCAGCCGTATTCGCAATTCCGCCTGCATTGTTCTTGGCGCAGGCCAACAGGATCGCCTTTGCAGATGTGCAGAGGCCGGTCATCCTGTTCTCCGATGAACAGACCGGAGTGACCGTACGCCGCGATGAAGCGGGCAATATTCTGGTAGATATTGCCGGTTCGGAAGGCGCGTTTCCGGAAGAATATGAAGAGGAGGCCGATGCCGGCAATTCCGATCCGGCGATGACGATGATACCAGTGACCAAGCTGCAGTGGCAAAGGCTCACCGATATCCTGCTGGCGCGATATTACCTGCTGCTGGTATGGTGCGCATTGTATTTTGCCCTGTTGGCCGTGGCGCAGACCAAGGCGGCGGAGCGGCGCGGCGGCGAATTTCGCCGCGCGGCCAAGGCGGCTGAATTGCGATCCCTGCGCTATCAGGTGAACCCGCATTTCCTGTTCAATTCGCTGAACTCGCTGTCCGCATTGGTGATGACCGACAGGAGCGAGCAAGCGGAGGAAATGATCCACACGATCAGCCGGTTCTACCGTCGCAGCCTGATCGACGATCCCACATCCGATGTGCCGTTGGCCGACGAATTCGATTCGCAGCGGCTCTATCTCGCCATCGAAACCGTGCGGTTTCCCGACCGGCTACGGACGCGGCTGGACCTGCCCGAACATCTGGAAGAGGCGCGCGTACCCGGCATGATCCTGCAACCGCTGGTCGAAAACTCGGTGAAGTACTCGGTGGCTGCGCGGACCGATCCGGTCACCATCAGCATTACCGCGCATGAGGAAAACGGGCGGCTTATCGTGCGTGTGTCCGACGAAACGCAGGTTGCGGAGCGCGCGCAGGATGGTGGCAACAGCAAGGGTAGTGTCGCTGTGCCCCAGCACGGTTTCGGCATCGGGCTCGCCAATGTACGCGACCGGTTGCTTGCGCGGTTCGGCAAAGATGCCAGTATCACTTCCGGCCCGACGGCACATGGGTATGAAACGGAATTGCGGCTTCCCCTCATCAAGCATGGATTTTGAACCGATGATCAGCCCGACCGATACGGCAAAACCTTCCTCCGAAGCGCAGGGCGCACCCCTTCGCACCCTCATCGTGGATGACGAGCCGCTGGCGGTGGAACGCCTGCAGGTCATTTGTGCAAAGCTCGGGCAGCTCGACGTCGTGGGCACCGCCAGTGACGGTGCGGCGGCATTGCGGTTGGCCGACGCGCTTGCGCCCGATCTGATCCTGCTCGACATGACCATGCCCGAACTCGATGGCTTGCAGGTGGCTCGTAAACTGGCGGAGTTCGCGAAACGCCCGGCAGTCATCTTCGTTACCGCGCATGATAATTTCGCGGTCGAGGCGTTCGATCTCGATGCGGTGGATTACGTCCTGAAACCGGTTGCATCCGACAGGCTGGCGCGCGCGATCGAGCGGGCGGTGCAGCGCCGCGATGAACGCGGCGGGGCGCGGAACGCGGCGGGCAGCGGGCCGGATCAGGAGTGGCTGCAGGAACTATGGGTGCCGCACCGGTCCGAATTGCTGCGGATCGACATCGCGCAGGTCGGGCGCATCGATGCCGAGCGGGATTACGTCCGGCTCCATGTGGGCCCTGCCGACAATGGTAACGCCGATACCGGCAGCGAAGCATCTGATGTGAGAACCTACCTCCTGCTGCAGACGATTGCAGGGCTGGAAAAACGTCTCGACCCGGCCGAGTTTATCCGCATCCATCGCAGCACCATCCTGCGCCGCGACCGCATAACCGGCCTGCGGCATGACGGGCTGGGCGTCTGGTCGGTGGAGCTGGGCGGTCAGGGCGAGAAAGAGGCGCTGCGCATCGGGCGCACTTATTTGCCCAAGGTCAAGGCAATGGCCGGACGCTGACAGGTTCCGCTGGCGTTCGCCGGCACCGGACAGGCCGTTAGGCAAAACCCGGGCCGGGGGACTGATCCAGCCCGGGTTCGCCTGCGCCCTTGGGGTGTCGCGGCGCAGAGGCAACCGGGGAAGGATCGCCGGCCGCCTTCAGTTTGTTACCGGCACGCCATTCCGTTTGCAGCCGGTGTTCGATGGTCATGCGGCGCTCGCCGACCAGCGACCATCATGCTGGACGGACGGCGGAAAATGGGCGACAAACCGCATATGTTGGCCGTTCGACCCATTCCCATTGTCAGGCTTGAAAGGCCGCCGATGACAGGGGCCGGGCTGTGAACGCTGTCGCCCTCACCATCATGTTCATCCTCGGCATTGGCAATTTCGCCGCACATAAGGCAGTGCTGGAAAGCGGGCACCCACTGCTCGCCAGCACACCATGGTTCGTTCATGGCGGCCGCAAGGGCCTCACCCTATGGCTCGAATTTTCCGTGTTGCTTGGCGCAATGCTACTGGTCAGCGGCGGCTGGCCGTTGCTGGCATGGGCTTATGGCATATACAGCATCCTCAACTACGCCTCTGCGTGGGTGATCGTGACGGGGCGGATATGAACCAGGAACCTAGGCGCATCTGGCTGGTCGTGAACGCGCGCGCCGGCAGCAATGACGAGACTGCGATCGAGCGGCTGAAGGACGCGTGCGCCGCAAACGGGTTCACTATCGACCGCCAGATCGACTTTCCCGACGATAACGCCCCCATTCCGGCCGCGCTGGACGACGCGCGTATCGATACGGTCGCAATCTATACGGGCGACGGATCGCTCAGTTTCTGCCTGTCGCAGCTCGATGGTTGGGACGGGCAAGTGCTGGTGCTGCCGGGCGGGACGATGAACCTGTTGTGCAAGCGCCTGCATGGCGATGTGGATCAGGAGGAAATTCTCCGCCGGGCAGGCACCGGTGCGATGCGAAAGGTCCGGCCCTCGATCGTGCGTAGCGGCCACGGCAATGCCTATTCAACGATCCTGATCGGGCCTGGCACCTTGTGGGCTGAAGTGCGCGAGGCAATGCGCGGTATGGAAGTTCTGGAAACGGTGAAGCTGGCGCAGGAAGCCACTGCGGAAACGGCCACAGGATCGAGGATAACGGTGATCGAACCTGTTCTGGGGCGCCGGGAGGGTTACGCACTTATGGAAATCGCGGCCGGGGAATGGGGACTGCAAGTGGACGCATATGATTCGCAGACGCCGGGGGATTACCTGCAACAGACCTGGGCGCTGCTTCGCCGCAGCTTCCGCGAAGGGCCGCATGAACGACTTGGAATGGTGGACGAACTGGTCTGCGAAAACGTGGAAGACGAGCCGATAGAAATGCTGATCGATGGTGAACCCTTCAGCGGGGATGCGCGCGAAACCTATACGATGGCCCAGGCCGGGGTGGATTTGCTGGCGAGCGAGCATGGCTGATCCTGTCGAGACAGATACGCCACAAGATAGGCCACAGGGTCCGCTGCTTTTCCAGCTGTCCGACATCCATTTCGGGCTGGAGGACAACACCGCGCTGGATTGGGTCGCAGCCGAGATCGCCGCGCGCAAACCCGATGCGGTGATGATCACGGGCGACCTGACGATGCGCGCCCGGCACAGCGAGTTTGCCGCAGCGCGCGAATGGATCGAACGGGCCATTCTGGCGCACAACGTTCCGGTCACGCTGGAAGTAGGCAATCATGATATGCCCTATTTCAACCCGATCGAACGGTTTTTCGCGCCATACAAGCGGTTCAAGGGGCTGGAGGCATTGGTGGAGCGGCCGCTCGGCCTGCCGGGAATGGCAATCATTCCGCTCAAGACCGCAGTGCGGGCTCAGCCGCGCCTCAACTGGTCGAAAGGCTGGGTGACGGACCGTGCATTGCAGGAATGCCTAAGCCTGCTCGACGCGGTACCGGATACCGCACGGCGACTGGTCGCAGTCCATCATCCCCTGCGTGAGGTGGGAACGCATGGAACTGCGCTGACGAAGAACGGCGAGAAAGCGCTCGCCGAATTGGCGAAGCGCAACATTACAGCGGTGCTGTCGGGCCATGTGCACGACGCGTTCGATATTACCGAGGACACTCCCAATGGTCCGGTACGGATGATCGGGGCGGGCACCTTGTCGCAGCGCGTGCGCTCAACCCCGCCCAGCTTCAACGAGCTGACTTTTCGGGACGGCGAATTGCACGTCTCGGTGCGCAATCTCGAAGCGGTTGCCAGCGACGACATGATGATCGGCAGCGTGCCTGAAAATGCGCTTCCGCCCCGCCAGCCAGGCGAACCCGTCGCACCGGTCGGACACGTCCCGCGCACCGACCCGCCCGTACATTGACAATCAACCTTTGGTAGAGCGCTGGTTGCCGGTGTTCCTGCAATGTTCTAACTTTGTGCGATGTCCGATTCGGTATCCTCAGCACCTGACAATTTGGCCGATGCGAAGCGGCTCTATCTGGATTTCGACAGCTTCTTCGCCTCGGCGGAACAGCACTTCAACCCGGACTTGCGCGGCAAACCGGTCGGCGTGGTACCGCTCGATTCGCCGCATACCGGCTGTATCGCCATCAGTCGGGAAGCGAAGGCGCGCGGGCTGAAATCCAATGTTTCGATCAAGGAGGCGCGGCAAACCGTGCCGGACATGATCTTCGTGGTCGCCCGCCCCGATGCCTATGTGCGTCTGCATCACCGCATCCTGAAAGTCATCGAGGCCTGTTTGCCAATCGCAAAAGTGCGCTCGATCGACGAGCTTGTTTGCCATTTGCTCCCATCGCAATCGGAAACGGTGATAGCTTTGGCGGGCCGTATAAAACGCGCGCTGGCAGACGAATTCAGTTCGGGCCTTACATGCTCCATCGGGGTCGCGAGTACGGAATTGCTGGCCAAGATCGGGGCGGAACTGACCAAGCCCGACGGTTTCAACCTGCTGCGCACCCAAAACCTGCCGGGCCAGCTGGAACATCTGAAACTGACCAAGCTACCCGGCGTTTCGGATGGGATCGAGGCCCGGTTGCTGGCTGCCGGTATCCGCAGTTTCCCCGATCTGTGGGCGCTCGACCGGAAACATCTGCGTGCGCTTTGGGGCAATGTCGAAGGCGAACGTTTCTGGAACGGGCTTCACGGCGAACATATGGAGCGGCCGGAAACCGTGAAGCGGATGTTTGGACATAGCCGGATGCTGCCGATGGACTGGCGGACACCCGAGAAAGTTCACGAATGCGCGCGGCAACTGGCTTTAAGCGCCGGTCGGCGATTGCGACGGGCTGGCTTCCGCGCGACGAAAATGACCGTGGGGCTGCGCGAAGGGCGGTATTCGACCGGAGGGCGCAGCGCGAAAGGCGCGAAGAGATGGGTCCGCGAACTGGTGTTCGAGCCCGCGCGCGACGATCACACGCTGCTGGAGATATTGAGCGAAGCCATGACGCATTGCGCGCGCGAATGGCGTTTCAAACCGCGCTCCGTCAGCGTCATGGTCCATGGGCTGGTGGCGGAAGACGCCGCGCAGGGCGACCTGTTCGGTCCTGCGTCCTCCACCTCGGTATCGGGCCGTCCACGGGTGTCACAAGCCAAGCGCGAGAAATTGAGCGATACGCTCGATCTGCTGCGAGCGGCACACGGGCCGGCAGCAGCCACGATCGGCCCGAAAGTCGAATTGCCTGGAGGCTATCTGGGCGCCAAGATCGCATTCGGGCGGATTCCCGATCTCGCCGATTTCAGCGAAGCCCAGACCGAGGACGGCGCGACGCATTTCTGCTCGGCCTGAGCCAGATGAGACGCTGGACATGACCCTGAGGTCTTACACACAAAGCTGAAACGAAAAAGGCGGCCCGCTTGTCGCAGGCCGCCTTTCCTCGGTGATCAGGCGCCCATACGGGCGGATTGTTACCGCTTCGAGAACTGGAAGCTCTTGCGCGCTTTTGCACGGCCATACTTCTTGCGTTCCACCACGCGGCTGTCGCGAGTAAGGAAGCCGGCGGCTTTCACCGTGGCACGCAGTTCCGGTTCGAACCGGGTCAGTGCCTGGCTGATGCCGTGCTTGACCGCGCCGGCCTGGCCGGACAGTCCGCCACCGCGAACGGTGGCGACCACATCGTACTGGCCTTCCCGGTCGGTGATGGCGAATGGCTGGTTCAGCACAAGACGCAGCGTCGGACGCGCGAAATATGTTTCCTGTTCGCGGCCATTGACCGTGATCTTGCCCTTGCCGGGTTTGATCCAGACACGAGCCTTGGCATCCTTGCGACGGCCAGTGGCATAAGCGCGGCCCTGGGCGTCCAGTTCCTGCTCACGCAAAGGTGCGGGCGGGTTCTGGGCGATCGTGGCAGCATCGGCATTCGGCGCATCGCCAGCGATGTCTTTCAGATCGGCGAGGTCGGAGACGGTTGCTGTCTCGGCCTTTGGCTCTTCAGCCTTGGGTTCCGCAGGGTCAGCTGCCTTTACGTCGGCCTTGGGTGCATCTTCCTTGGCTGCAGCTGCCTTTGGCTCCTCAGCCTTTTTCTCGGCTGGGCTTTCGGTAGGTGCTGCGTCGGCTTTCTTGTCGTCGGCCTCTTTTGCAGGAGCCTTCTTCGCGGCAGGCTTCTTCGCCGCAGCTTTTTTGGCCGGAGCCTTCTTCGCAGCAGGCTTCTCAGCAGCGGTATCGTCTGCCTTGGCGTCTTCTGCCTTGGTGTCGGGCGTTTTCTTGTCGTCAGCCATCAGGAAACAGCCTTGTTCTTGCGGTTCATGGAAGCGACGTCGAGCACTTGCGGGTCCTGCCCGTTATAAGGATGCTCGGTGCCGTTGAAGAGGTGCAGCGCACGCATCTGGTCGCGGCCCAGCGGCCCGCGCGGAACCATGCGCTCGACAGCCTTTTCGAGCACACGTTCGGGGAAGGCGCCTTCGAGGATCTTCTCGGGCGTCGTTTCCTTGATTCCGCCGATATAGCCGGTGTGCTTGTAATACTTCTTGTCCGACATCTTCTTGCCGGTGAAGCGCACCTTGCCGGCATTGATGACGATTACGTGATCGCCGCAATCCACATGCGGGGTGTAGCTCGGCTTGTGCTTGCCGCGCAGGAGGTTGGCGATAATCGATGCGAGGCGGCCAACGACCAGACCTTCGGCATCGATGACGTGCCATTTCTTTTCGACTTCGGCCGGTTTGATCGACCGGGTCGCCTTGGTGAGCGCCTTCATGGCTGTGTTCCTTGACGTAAACGTAATCGCGGAGAGCACGGCAAACTGGATTCGCGCGCCGGGGTCCGCGGGGAAGCGGGCATTTGTGCGCGAATGGTGATTTAGTCAAGCTTTCATGCGGTGCTTGGGGGAGGTATAATAATACCGCACGCACTTACACAGGGTGTGCGGCCCGATGTTTGGTGAGGCATTTGGATCGGCTCGATCGGGTTTCTGTTAGTGTCCGTCCGAACCAAATTTGCGTGACATGCCTTCGTTTATCGGGCTGCCGACAGACTCCAATTTTCGCTAGTAGTGCGGTGACTGGTTCCGATGGAGGTTACCACTTGCCGCGAGGCACGCGCCATCATGCCCGTTTGCGAATCGGTTTCTGCATCGAATGTAACCTCGACCGTACCTTCGCTGCCACCAGGGAGCGCTATGGTTCTTGCGTCGCGCCATTGCAGGCGTTGCGGGGCGAACAGGTCGCGTGGCCAGCGCGACAGCAATTGCGCTCCGTTCGCGGCAAGCATGACAAGGTAATTGCGGACGGCCTCGACTTCGGGGCGGGGCGGACTGGCCGTTTCCAGCAATGCACGCGTTTCTCGTATGGCATCGTTGAGCACGTGTTGCTCCGACGGATAGCCAGCATCGCCGATCAGACCAACCGCGTCCAGTGCAAGCGGGAATTGCGTGTCGGCAATACGCGCGCGCTCTTTATCGGCCAGCCAGGCGAGCGAGGATGGAGTGTCGACGTTTACCGCGGATTGCGCGCCGGACACAATGTAGGCGCGCTCCTGACGGTGGAAGCGAATGCGCCAGTCCCTCGACACAATGATCGCTTCCTGCCGGGCTGCGGGGTTCGGGTTCGCCAGGGGGCGGCTTAGTACGCGCCGCAGCACCAGATCGGTGTCGGGAGGATCGAAGACAGGATTGGATTGCAGCAGCCCGGTCGCGGCATATGCCGGGCCGCCGATACCGGTGGCTCCCGCGGCAAGAACCGTGCCCCAGCCAAGGCGCTGCAGGATCGCGCGCCGGTCCATCCCGTTCACGCCCGGCGGCCCAGGATATGGGCGCCCCACGCGGTTACGCCGACCAGCAGCGCGCCAGTCACCTGATGCGCGACGGCCAGCCACAACGCGACGCCGGTCATTACGGTGGCAATACCAAGCAGGATCTGCACGCCAACGACGGAATGGATTGCGACCGAAGCGGACCGGCGGACCGGTCGCAACGCACGCGCCAGCACCACCAGACCGGCCAGCGCAACAAATGCCCACCACCGATGCAGGAAATGCAGCAAATACGGATCGAATGCCATGGCATGCAGCAAGCCGCGCGACCCGTCATATTCGGGCACGATCCGGCCCTGCATCAGCGGCCAGCTATCGGAAGCAAGTCCGGCGTTCAGCCCCGCCACCCATGCACCGAGCAAAAGCTGCACGAATAGCACCAGCGCGGCAATCGAAGCCACTGTCGTCAGGCGCGATGGCGGCGATCCATCGCGGCCCAGCGCCTTCAGGTCGAGCGCGGTCCAGATCAGTCCGGCAAGCGTGAACAGCGCGGTCAGCAGATGGATCGACAGCCAGAAATGGCTCACATCCGTCATTTCGCCCGACAGGCCGCTGCGCACCATGAACCAGCCGAAAACACCCTGCATCGCGCCCAGCATCAACAGTGCCACTAGCCGGATCTTGTAACCCTTGGGTATCTGCCCTTTGACCCAGAACCACGCCAGCGGAAGCGCGAAGGCCAGTCCGATCACACGGCCGAGCAACCTGTGGAACCACTCCCAGAAAAAAATGAACTTGAAGTCCGCCAATGTCATTCCGGCGGGTCCGGTGACATTCCGGTATTCACCGGTGGCCTGATATTTTTCGAACTCCGCCATCCAGGCCGCATCGGACAAAGGGGGGATGGTGCCCGTTATCGGCTGCCATTCCGTGATCGACAGGCCCGATTCGGTCAGCCGGGTAATTCCGCCGACCGCAACCATCGCAACCACCAATGCAGCCACGAACCACAGCCAGTTGGCGATCGCCCTTGGCGCGTCACCCACGCTGCCGTTCAGACGGAACTGCGTAGGCGGAGATGTAAGCGGTGTGGTTGCGACCATACACGTCATTTGCGGACCGCAATAGCAAAGCGCAAGGGGTTCACGCTGCACCATGTATATATGCCGGACAGCGTTGAAAGCTTGCATCATGTTACACTGTCACATACATAGGGCAGGTCATGACGCGCACGCCATCCAGATTTCGCATCACGCTCGACCGCACCGGCATCGTCCTGTCAGGGCTTTGTGCAGTGCATTGCCTCGCCAGCGTGGTGTTGCTGGCTGCATTGGGAGCGGGTGGTAGCGCGCTGGGCATGTGGCTGCTCGATCCGGCGATCCACCGCTTCGGGCTGGTGATTGCCTTGTTCGTGGCGGCGGTCGCCATCGGGCTGGGTGCCTTGCGCCATCGCCGCGCTGCGCCGTTCGTGGTTGCGATGACCGGGCTCAGCTTCATGGGCGGTGCCTTGGCTGTGCCGCACGGAATGGAAGAGGCGGTACTGACGATCATCGGCGTGGCACTGGTTTCTGCCGGACACATCCTGAACTTGCGCGGTTCGCATCAAGCGCTATCTCGCGGGGATGAGCGGCACACTTAGCATCACCCTGAACGGCGAGCCCCGGCGCGCCGCCCCCGGAACCATCGCCAGCCTGGTTGAAGCCATCGGTCTCCTTCCTGAAAAGGTCGCGGTCGAGCGCAATGGCGAAATCGTCCCGCGCAGCAATCTGGACCGGGTTCTGCTGGCCGAAGGCGACACCTTGGAAATCGTGCATTTTGTCGGCGGTGGTTCGGGGAATACCGGTTATGCCGCGCCGGACGATAGCTGGACCGTTGCAGGGCACACGTTCAATTCGCGCCTGATCGTGGGCACCGGCAAGTACAAGGACTTTGCCGAAAACGCCGCTGCATTGGCCGCCTCCGGTGCGGAAATCGTTACCGTGGCAGTCCGCCGGGTGAATGTGACCGATCCCGATGCGCCGATGCTGTCGGACTTTATCGACCCCGAACAGACCACTTACCTGCCGAACACTGCGGGCTGCTTTACTGCCGATGATGCGATCCGGACCCTGCGTCTTGCTCGCGAGGCAGGTGGATGGGAGCTTGTGAAGCTGGAAGTGCTGGGCGAGGCGCGCACGCTGTATCCCGATATGCGCGAGACGTTGAAAGCGACCGAAGTGCTGGTGGCGGAAGGCTTCAAGCCGATGGTTTATTGCGTCGACGATCCCATCGCGGCGAAGCAGCTGGAAGAGGCCGGCGCGGTTGCGATCATGCCGTTGGGCGCGCCGATCGGATCGGGCCTCGGCATTCAGAACCGGGTCACCATCCGGCTGATTGTGGAAGGCGCGAATGTGCCAGTACTGGTCGATGCGGGCGTCGGCACGGCCAGCGATGCCGCCGTGGCGATGGAGCTGGGCTGCGACGGTGTGCTGATGAACACCGCAATTGCGGAAGCGAAAGACCCCGTGCGTATGGCCCGCGCCATGAAGCTGGCGGTAGAGGCCGGACGGCACGCCTACCTCTCGGGCCGGATGGGACGGCGCAAATATGCCGATCCCAGTTCGCCCTTGGCCGGGCTTATCTAGCCCAGTCCCAGTTTAATGCGCCTCAACCGAGCCGCATGACCGTTTTCAGGTTCATGAATGTGTGCAGGCCGAACTGCGCCAGCTCACGGCCGTGGCCGGAATTCTTGATCCCGCCGAACGGAGCTTCTGCTGAAGATGACAGCATCTGGTTGATCGCGGTCATCCCTGCCTCGATATCGCGGATGAAGCGTTCCTGTTCGACTTCGTCCTGCGTGAAGACTGCCGAACCAAGGCCGAAGGGGATGTTGTTGGCGAGAGCAATGGCATGATCGATATCTTCGGCCCGAAAGACCATTGCGATGGGGCCGAAAATTTCCTCCTTCGCCATCGGGCCGTCCAGATCGATGCCGGTCAGCACGCCCGCGCTGATGTAAGCACCGCCTGCATGTGCGCCCGCATCCAACGCCTCGCCGCCGAATTCCAGCTTGGCGCCTTCATCCTGCGCCTTGGCGATCTGGTCCAGCACGGTCTCGCGCTGCTCGAAACTGGATAGCGGCCCCATGTCTGTCGCATCGTCATACGGATCGCCGGTGGTGACCGCCTGCATGGCGCCGGTGAATTTGGCCATGAAGCTATCGTAGATATCGGTGTGCACGATCATCCGCTTGCCGCAGATGCAGGACTGGCCGGTGTTTTGAATGCGTGCCTGCACGGCTTGCTCCACCGCATCGTCCAGATCGGCGGACGGCATGACGATGAACGGGTCGGACCCGCCCAGTTCCAGCACGACCTTTTTCAGATGCTTGCCCGCCTGTTCCGCAACGGCGCGGCCTGCGCCTTCGCTGCCGGTGAGAGTGGCGGCCACCACGCGCCGGTCGGCAAGGATGTCTGCTACAGCGTCCGATTTGATCGGCAGGTTCTGGAACAGTCCGTCGGGTGCGCCTGCCTCGACCATCATTTCCTCCATCAACGCACCGCAACCCTGCACGCTGCTGGCGTGTTTCAAGAGGCCGACGTTACCGGCAAGGATGGTCGGGGCGAGGAAGCGGACGGCCTGCCAGTAGGGGAAGTTCCACGGCATCACCGCCAACACCGCGCCTTGCGGCAGCCAGCGACCGGTCGCCGTCCCGCCGCCGCCCAATTGCCAGGTGATATCGTCCAGCATCGCCGGGCCTTCCTGTGCGAAATGACGGAATGCGGTGGCGCATTTGTGAACCTCGGCCGTGGCTGAGCTCAGGGTCTTGCCCATCTCCTTGGTACACATGCGTGCGAGCCGATCCGCATTCGCCTCGTATGTTTCGGCCAGCTTTTCGAGCAGCGCGCAGCGCTCATCCAACCCGGTTTCGCGCCAGCTGCGATAAGCAGTGTCGGCGCGGACCAGCGCGTCCTCGATCCCGTCCTTCGTCAGCTCCTCGTAATCGGCGAGTTTCTGGCCGGTGGCGGGATTGTGGGTGGAGATCATCGTTCGGGCTTCCTTGGATCGTATCGGGTCGGCGGTACGGTTGGATAACGTTCCTGTGGCGCGCGCGTTTCCGGTATATGGGCGTGTGTGTAATTCCCGTTCGGAAGCGTTACGGAATATTAACCACGTCCGGCCACACCTGTTTGCGTAACAGGGACAATTGCCATGACCGTAACCAGTACCGCCTCGCTGACTATTACCGAGATGCGTGAATTCGCCAGCTTCGATCCTGCCGAACAGCGCTATATCAAGCGCAGCCTCGATGTGGGTCTGGCACGACAGGATGCCTTCAAGCTGTGGGCGCGCGACGCGGCGGAGAACATCGCCATTCGCGGGCAGTATGTGGCCTATCAGGATTTGAAAATGCTGCGCGACGTGATCCCGCATGAAGGTGCCATCGGCGCAGTGGCGGTGTTTATCGGCAATCTGACCAAGGTCGCGGTGTTCGACCTGTCGCAGGAGCGGATCGAATGCTTCAGCGCCTTCCGCTTCCTTTATGAACGACTGCTCGGGGCCGAGGTTCGCCCGTTCCTGCCCAGCGCGTTCTGCGCCGCCGCCGCATTGCCCGCGATTCGCCCCGAACGCCGCCGGATGTTGCTGCAATCCTTGAGCGAGGCCGCCGCCACGGCGCCGGGCTGGTCATTGCGGGAGCCGGGCTTCTTCCCCGAATTTGTGGAAACCGAAGCAGCCTGATTACGGCGTAGCGGGTCTATCCGCGGTACAACCCGTCGAGCCGATCCTGATACCGTTCGCGGATCTTGTGGCGGCGGATTTTCATGGACGGGGTCATTTCCTCGTTCTCGATCGAGAACGCCTCGTCTGCGAAGATGAACTTGCGGACCTTCTCGGTGACAGACAAATCCTTGTTCACCCGGTCCACCCCGGCGCGCACGGCGGCGCGAAAGGCGTCATCCTGCTGCAATGCGGAAAGGTCGAAATCCTTGCCGTTGTCCCTGGCCCAATCCATCGCCCATTCCGCATCCGGAACGAGCAGCCCCACGATATGCGGACGCTGGTCGCCCGCCACCATCGCCTGCCCGATTTCGGGTTGCAGCGTCAGCATGCCTTCCAGCTTCTGCGGGGCGATATTGTCGCCCTTGTCGTTGACGATCATGTCCTTTTTGCGATCGGTAATCTTGATCCGGCCGACATGATCGATGTGGCCGATATCGCCTGTATGCAGCCAAGGCCCCTTGTCGGGTTCGGCCGGATCGCGTTTCAGCACACGTTCCGTTTCAGGTTGGTTCTGCCAGTAGCCATGCATCACCAGCTCCCCCCGGCACAGGATTTCGCCATCGTCTGCAATGCGGACTTCCACGCCTTTCATCGGCGGGCCGACCGTGTCCATGGCGATGCCGGCTGCGGGGCGATTGCACGAGATGACGGGGCCGGATTCGGTCTGCCCGTATCCCTGCAGCATAGTGAGGCCCACGGATTCGAAAAAGATGCCGACTTCGGGATTGAGCGGCGCACCGCCTGAGACCATGGCCTTGAGCTTGCCGCCGAATTTGGCGCGGATTTTCGGACGCAAAACGCGCTCGATCACGAAGTCGACCGGGTAATCCAGCAGGTTCATCGCGCCGCGCGAACGGCGCTCACCTATTTCGATCGCCTTGTTCATCAGGGTGAGCGCCATGCCGCCCTGCTTCTCGATATTTTTCATGATACGCGTACGCAGCACTTCGAACAGGCGCGGGACCACCACCATGATGGTGGGCTGCGTTTCCTCGATATTCGACGCGAGCTTTTCCAGCCCTTCGGCGTAGTAGATTTGGCCGCCCATGCCGATGGGCAGATACTGGCCGCCGGTATGTTCATAGGCATGGCTGAGCGGCAGGAAGGACAGAAACCGTTCTTCTCCCCAACCGAAATCGTCGGCCAGGATTTCCGCTGCGCCAGTGACGTTGCACAGGATCGCGCCATGGTGCTGCAGCACGCCGCGCGGCGCGCCGCCGGTACCGCTGGTATAGATGATGCAGGCGGTTTGATCGCGGGTGATACCCTGCAACCGTTGCCGGACAGCGGCGCGCGAGGTGCCGATCCGATCCTCGCTGCCGGAAACCATCGCGTCCCAATCGTGCCATGAGATCATGCCGGACTGAGACGATTTGACGCGGTCGATCGGGATGATGTGATCGGCAATGCCGGACTGCATCATCGCCGGGATGAGCGGTTTGGACAGCCTGTCGTTCGAAACGATGACCGCCTTCGCGCCCGAATTGTCGAGGATGTGTAAGTGATCGCGTTCGGTATTGGTGATGTAGGCCGGCACTGTGACGCAGCCTGCCGCCATGATGGCAAGGTCGGCGATGCACCATTCGGGCCGATTTTCAGACACCAGTGCCACCCGGTCGCCATCCTCGAGCCCCAACTCCCGCAGCGATTCGGCGAGCAGGCACACGCGGTCCGCCGCCTCGCGCCAGCTTATCGGCTGCCATTCGCCGCGTTTTTTGGTAGCAAGAAATGTGGTCTCGCCGCGCGATTCCGCCCGGTCGAGAAACAGTTCGACGAGACTGTTCGCCGTTTCGATATCAGAAAGTTCCAAGCATTCCTCCGGGTCGGGGCTCTGGCAGATCGCGGTTTCGGTGGACTGGTGCCCCGGCACTTTGAACCGCGAGCACGACCGAGCGCATCCGAGCGAATGGTTATTCTACGGCGGACCGCCGGTTGCAAATGAAACGTCTTTCCAGCCGGTGTCAATCATGCGCCCGGTTTCAACCAGGCACGGGCGGCCTCGGTAATGTCGTGGCTCAGCGAGAAACCGTCGCGCCTTCGCTCCGCGGATCAGCCGCGCCGATGCAGCCTTTTGCTTCGCATATTATGGCGTTCGCCTTCAGCGGCAGGGCGCGTGCAGTAACCGTATGCCCCAAAGCTTCCAGCGCGGAGGTTAGAGCTACTAGCGATGTGCCTTCTTCCACCACTATGGTGTCTCCGGGTGAATACAGCATCGGGAAAGCCAGCGTTTCGGAGGCTGGAAGGCCGAAGTCGATCGCTGCGATAATAGCCTTGGCGGTTTGCACCGGAATGGTCCCGCCGCCCGCCGCGCCAACCGCCATGAGCAGGCTGCCATCGGGGCCATAGACCAGCGTTGGTGCCATCGAACTGCGCGGACGTTTGCCGCCTTCCACCCGGTTGGCGACCGGTCGGCCGTCCTGCTCTGCAACGAAGCTGAAATCGGTAAGTTCGTTATTGAGATAGAACCCGCCGAAGGTCAGCCCTGAACCGAACGGTCCCTCGATCGTGGATGTGTAGCTGACTGCATTTCCATCGGGGTCGCGGGTAACGAAATGCGACGTACCATATTCCGGCGGCTCGTCGCCATCGGGCGGAGCCATTGCGAGGCCGGGGGCGACGCCAGCGGCAACCTCGCTCATCCGGCTGTCCGGCGAGATGAGCGCGCTGCGGCTGGCGAGGTAGTTTGCGTCGGTCAGCCAGCCGACCGGGACCGCCACGAAATCGTCATCCGCCAGATAACGTTCGCGGTCTGCGTATGCGAGGCGCTGGCTTTCCGCGAACAGGTGCCAGAAAGTCGCGCTGTTCGCGCCGATGGAAGCGAGGTCGAAGCGTTCCAGCTGCTTCAGGATCGCGTAAACGGTGGTCGCGCCCGACGATGGCGGACCCATGCCGCAAACCCGGTACGCGCGATATTGGCCGCACACTGGCGCGCGTGGGGTGGCGGCGTATTGCGCAAGGTCGGCAGCCGTCATGCGCTCCGCTCGCGGAGTTGCCCTGGCTGCCACGTCCGCCAGATCGGCGGCGCTGGTTCCTTCGTAAAATGCCGCCGCGCCGCCTGTGGCAATAGCGCGCAAGGTTTCTGCAAGCTGCGGATTACGAACCTTTGTCCCCACTGGCAGGGGGTCGCCCACAGGAGTGAAGAACCGACTGCGCCCGAATGCACTGGCCGCCGCGCGATCCTTGAACCGGCCAAGATACTCATGGAAGCGTGGGGTAACCTCGAAACCGCCCTCGGCCAGCGCGATGGCGGGCGCAAACAGGTCCGCCCAGGCAAGCTTGCCGAAACGTCGATGCGCATTAGCAGCCAGCGCGACATTACCCGGCACCCCCACGCTCAGCCCGGTCAGCACGGCGTCCCTATATTGCAGCGGTGTTCCGTCCGGACCGGTGAACCAGGCAGGTGTAGCCGCAGCCGGAGCCTTTTCGCGCCCGTCTATTGTGATGACGTCTCCTGCGGCATTGCCGCGCACATAGAACCCTCCACCGCCGATACCGCTGCTTTGCGGCTCGACCACCGTAAGCGCCAGCATCGTGGCGATGGCGGCGTCGGTGGCGCTGCCGCCCTGCCGCAGGATCTTGGCACCCGCCCCTGCTGCGCGCGGATCGGCAGCGCTGACCAGAGCCTCCGACGGATCGGCAGCGGCTTGCTCGCGCGTCTGGACGGATGTCGCGAGGACCGAAGGTGTATCCACGGCGGTATCGGGCTGCACCGCAGGGATGGTGGCACATGCGCCCAGCAGGGGCAGCGCGGCGAGAGCGAGGTAAAGTGCTTTCATATCGTTCGGCTACTCGCTCCCGACTGCAGCTTCAATGGAGGTAAGACCCGATTGTTGCAGGCGCTGTTCCAGCCGGCGCGTGATAGCGCGTGCGACGCCGGGTCCTTCATAGACCATCGCGCTGTATAGCTGGACCAGGCTGGCACCGGCGCAAATACGCTCCCACGCGTCGTCCGCACTGGCGATCCCGCCGACCCCGATCAGCGGCATGGCCCCGCCCGTCGCGCTGCGGAAATCGCGGATGCGCTGCAACGCCATTGCCCTTAGCGGCGCGCCCGAAAGCCCGCCCAGCTCACCGGCATGGCGGGAGCGCAATTCGGGCCGGGTAATCGTGGTGTTGGATACGATCAATGCGCCCAGCTTGCGGTCCATGGAAAGCCGGGCGATGGCTTCGATATCGGCGGTCTGCAGATCCGGCGCGACCTTAAGGAAAATCGGCGGGGGCTGGGGCAGGGCGGCCTCGTCCCGTGCGGCGATCGTGGCATCCAGCAGGTCGGCCAGCGCGCTTTCGTCCTGCAGGGCGCGCAATCCCGGCGTGTTGGGGCTGGAGATGTTGACGGCCAGATAATCCGCCACCGGCGCCATCATCTTTGCCAGCACGGCGTAATCCTCGATCCGGTCCAAACTATCCTTGTTGGCACCGATATTGACGCCAAGCGTGCCGCGCCGTTTGCGTGCCGTCAGCCGGGCAAGGGCGGTTTGCGCCCCGCTATTGTTGAACCCCATCCGGTTGATGACCGCGTGGTCTTGCTCCAGCCGGAACAGACGCGGTTTGGGGTTGCCTGCCTGAGGGCGCGGCGTGATCGACCCGACTTCGGCAAAACCAAACCCCATGCCCATGACCGCATCCGGCACTTCGGCATCCTTGTCGAACCCGGCCGCAAGGCCCACCGGATTGGCAAACCGCAGCCCGGCCACCGTCACGGCCAGTGGTCCGCTAGACGCCGGCGCGCCATGCGGGGCGGCCCTGAGCGCCGCAATAGTCAGCCGGTGCGCGCGTTCCGGATCGAGCATGAAGATGGCGGGGCGGGCAATTTTGAACAGCATCGCGCGTGCCTATGCCGCGCCTATCCGGGCGAGTCGAGCGGAGCATGGCGCATCAAGGGGCCAAACGCCCGGTTAAGCACAACGTCCGAGTTCGACCGGATTCACCTGGGCCGGTGCATCGATACAATACACAGCGGCCCTACCCGACCAGAGCCACTCCTGCGACCTTGGAGA
Source organism: Alteripontixanthobacter maritimus (assembly GCF_003340475.1). NCBI lineage: Bacteria > Pseudomonadati > Pseudomonadota > Alphaproteobacteria > Sphingomonadales > Erythrobacteraceae > Alteripontixanthobacter > Alteripontixanthobacter maritimus. The sequence continues at coordinate 2,413,934 of NZ_QBKA01000002.1, forward strand.
GCGGTCGATGTCCCGAAGCATTCCGGAGCATCGGCCGCTCCGTTTTATCCGCGACGCATTGGCGTCAAAGGTATACCAGACAACGAAATTGCGGGTGCGTTTCAAGCACGGCGTTGCAATCTTCCCCATTCCGGCATTGATAATCTTTCATAGCCCCCGCATGATTGCGGCTCACTCCGGGAGAGAATATCGATGTTAATGCGCGCCCTGCTTTCCGTTACCGCCCTGACCGCCGTTTCGGCCTGCGCCACCGTACCGGCACCAGCGCCAGCACCCGCCGCACCAATGCAGGCAACTACCCCATCCGTAGTCGCGGCGACCGCCGACGTTGAAAATTCCGCCGAACTGGCCGCTTTGTTCGAGCAATACGATGCCGACAGCCTTGCCGCGTCGCCTGCCAGCAAGGCTTATCGCGGCATTCGTGACGAGGATTACGGCAAGTGGGACGACCAGTCCGACGCGGCCGATATCCGCGATTTCCAGATGACCCAGGATTATGCCCGCCGCATCAAGGCCGAGTACGATCCCGCCCAGCTTTCGCCGCAGGATGCGTTGTCCGTGCGCCTGTTCGAAGCGATGGCGCAGCGTAGCGCATCGCTGCACCCTTATCGCAAGAACGGTTATATTTACGACCAGATGCGCGGTGCGCAAAGCCAAGGGCCCGCCTTCCTCATCAACATCCACAGCGTGTCGAACGCGAAAGAGGCGCGCGACTACATCAGCCGGATCGGCGCAATGTCGCAGGCGCTCGACACTTTGACGATGCAGTCGGCGGAACGCGCCGCGAACGGCGTCATGCCGCCAAAATGGGTGTATCCATACGTCATTTCGGACGTCGAGAACCTGCTTGGGGCAGGCAATGAAAACGCGGTGCTCAAGGACTTTTACGGCAAGGTCGATGCGCTGAAGCTTACACCGCGCCAGTCGAGCGAGCTGCAAAACCAGGCGACGCAGGCGTGGAACACGCAGGCCGTCCCCGCCTATCAGCGCCTGCTTGCCGAAATGAAGCGGCAGGAAACCATCGCGCCGACCGATGACGGTGTGTGGCGGCTTCCCGACGGAGCGAATTATTACGACGCGCTACTCGCGAACTACACCACCACCAGTCTGAGCGCCGACGAGATTCACGCCATCGGCCTGCGCGAAGTGGAGCGGATCCATGGTGAAATGCGCGAGATCATGCAGCAGGTGGGCTTCGACGGTAGCTTGCAGGAATTTTTCGAATACACCCGCACCGGCGAGGAGTTCTTTTACGACACGCGCGCCGAATATCTTGCCGACGCCGAGGCCGTGCTCGCCAAGATGAACGCTAAGCTCCCGGAATATTTCGCCACTTTGCCGACCGATCCGCTGGTAATCAAACCGGTCGAGGCGTTTCGCGAGAAAAGCGCGGGCAAGGCGTTTTACCAGCGTCCTGCACCTGATGGTTCACGCCCCGGCACCTATTACGTGAACCTCTACAACCTCAAGGACATGAGCAAGAACGAGCTGGAAGCGCTGGCCTATCACGAAGGCGCGCCGGGGCATCACTTGCAGCTGTCGATCCAGACCGGCCTGGGCGATGTGCCGCCGTTCCGCCGTTTTGGCGGAGTGACTGCCTATTCGGAAGGCTGGGGCCTGTATTCGGAAGAACTGGGCAAGGACATGGGGTTCTATACCGATCCCTATTCCGATTTCGGACGGTTAGGGATGGAATTGTGGCGCGCGGCGCGGCTGGTCGTCGATACCGGCATTCATCACAAACGCTGGAGCCGCGAGAAAGCGATTGGCTACCTGACCGAAAACACGCCCAATCCCGATGGCGATATCCGCAAGGCGATCGAACGCTATATCGTCTATCCCGGCCAGGCGACCGCTTACATGATCGGCAAGCTGAAGATCATGGAACTGCGCGACCGAGCCAGCACGCAGCTGGGCGACGATTTCGATATCCGCGCTTTCCACGATGTGATCCTGAAAAGCGGGCCGGTACCGCTCGCCATCATGGAGGAAAACGTGGACGCCTGGATCGCCAGCGAGATGGGATAGGGTAAAACGGACCCCCGGGTTCGCCAGACCAGCCGCCTGATGATTGTAGGCCACGACAGAACGCGCAAACGCTAACGACTCGCAACAAGCGGATTGGCGTTGAAAGGGCGGGGCGACAGCCTTATTTGTAATCGGACGGATTTGTTCCGATTACAGCTATGCGATTGTCCAACCTTGCCGATTACGCCGTCGTTACGATGGGCGCCGCGGCCCGCCATTGCGGGGGCAGCCGGGTTTCGTCTGCCGAACTGGCGCGCGAAACCGGCCTGCCGGTGCCGACCGTACAGAAACTGGTGAGCAAGCTGACGGCTGCCGGCCTGCTGCGTTCCACACGCGGCACCGGCGGTGGTTTGCAATTGGCGCGGCCGGCAGCCGCCATTAGTGTGGCGGATATCGTGGAAGCGGTGGAGGGTCCGATCGCGCTTACCGCTTGTGTGGAACATGGCGCGCATGACTGCGCTCTGGAAGATAGCTGCGCGATCCGTCCCCACTGGCCCGTCGTCAATGCGGCGCTGCGCGGCGCGCTCGACGACATCAAGCTGACGCGGCTGGCAAGCCCTGCCACCCCGGCAATCCCGAATTCCGTGAAAGAAATCGCATGACCGACCAGACCGCCATCAAAGACACTCCGGTCCAGGACCAGGATGCGCATGATGCTGCTGCAAAAGCGGCGGAATACGAACATGGCTGGTCCTCCGACATCGAACAGGAATTCGCGCCCAAGGGCCTCAATGAGGATACGGTGCGGTTCATCTCAGCCAAGAAGGACGAGCCGCAGTGGATGCTTGACTGGCGGCTGAAGGCGTTTCGCCTGTGGCAGGATATGGAAGAACCGGACTGGGCCAAGGTCGGCTATCCCAAGATCGATTATCAAAACGCGTATTACTACGCCGAACCCAAGGCCAAGCCAAAGCTGGGCAGCCTTGACGAGGTCGATCCCGAAATTCTGCGCGTTTACGAAAAGCTGGGCATCCCCATCGCCGAACAGGAAGTGCTGGCCGGAGTGGAAGGCGCGCGCAAGGTCGCTGTGGATGCGGTGTTCGACAGCGTGTCGGTCGCTACTACTTTCCGCGCCGAACTGGAAAAGGCCGGCGTAATTTTTCGCAGCATATCGGAAGCGATCCGCGAATATCCCGAGCTTGTGAAAAAGTGGCTCGGCAAAGTCGTGCCGCAGCGCGACAATTACTTCGCCACGTTGAACTGCGCTGTCTTTTCCGACGGCACTTTCGTCTACATCCCGGAAGGCGTGCGCTGCCCGATGGAGCTTTCCACCTACTTCCGCATCAATGCGGAAAATACTGGCCAGTTCGAACGCACGCTGATCGTCGCCGAAAAAGGCAGCTATGTCAGCTACCTCGAAGGTTGCACCGCGCCGATGCGCGACGAGAACCAGCTGCACGCCGCCGTGGTCGAACTGGTGGCGATGGACGATGCGGAGATCAAATACTCCACCGTGCAGAACTGGTATCCAGGCGATGCGGACGGCAAGGGTGGGATCTACAATTTCGTAACCAAGCGCGCTCTGTGCCAGGGTGACCGCAGCAAGGTCAGCTGGACGCAGGTGGAAACCGGCAGCGCGGTCACCTGGAAATATCCGTCCTGCGTGCTCAACGGTGAAGACAGCGTGGGTGAGTTCTACTCCGTCGCGGTGACCAATAACCACCAGCAGGCCGATACCGGCACCAAAATGATCCACAACGGCAAGGGCAGCCGCTCCACCATCATTTCCAAGGGTATCAGCGCGGGCAAGTCCAACAACACCTATCGCGGCCTCGTCCGTGTGGGCGCGAACGCGGACAATGTCCGCAATTTCACCCAATGCGACAGCCTGCTGCTGGGCGGCGAATGCGGCGCGCACACCGTGCCCTATATCGAGGTGAAGAACCCCACCGCGCAGATCGAGCACGAGGCCACCACCAGCAAGATCAGCGACGACCAGATGTTCTACGCCCAACAGCGCGGACTTGGCGAGGAAGAGGCCGTAGCCCTGATCGTCAACGGCTTCGCCAAGGATGTCATGCGGCAGCTGCCGATGGAATTCGCCGTCGAAGCGCAGAAGCTGCTGGCGATCTCGCTCGAAGGGAGCGTGGGGTGACTGACCGCAAAACCCTCTCTCTCGATGCTGGTACCGCTCCCAATGCGGACCCTACCGCCGCGTGGAAGATTTCCGACAAGCGGGCGGAGCAATTGAAGGAGCGCGCGCGGTATAACCGGCGGCATCCTTCGACGGCGCACAAGGCTTTGTGGGCCGAGCTCGATAATAAGGGCGTCGGCAATTTCGCTTTCAGTCGCGAGGTTGTGATGGGCAGCGCAATTGTGGATTTCGCCTGCAAGACGCGCTGGCTGGTGGTCGAAATCAACGGCGAGACCGAGGCCGACACCACCATCGCCGCTTTGTCCGACCGCAAGCTGACCGATGTCGGCGTGCGCGTGATGCGGTATGACGAGGCGGATGTACTGGACGACATGGACCGCGTGAAATCCGAAATTCTGGCCGAGCTGGAAAAGCCGTTCGAGAAGCCGCGTCGCTAAGTGCGACCTGCGCTCCCGTTACAAACCGATCGAGATAAAACACTCATGCTGAAAATCGAAAACCTTCACGCTACCGTTGGCGGCACAGAAATACTCAAAGGGCTGACGCTGGAAGTCGGGGCGGGGGAAATCCATGCGATCATGGGTCCCAACGGGGCGGGTAAATCCACCCTGTCCTACGTGCTGGGCGGTCGGCCCGGCTATGAAGTGACCGGCGGGACTGCAACGCTGAATGGAGAGGATTTGCTGGCGCTCGACTCGCATGAACGCGCGGCTGCGGGGCTTTTTCTCGGGTTCCAGTATCCGGTCGAAATTCCCGGCGTGTCCAATGTGCAGTTCCTGCGTGAGGCTTTGAACGCGCAACGCGCGGCGCGCGGGGAAGAGCCGCTATCGGGCGGTGAATTCCTAAAACTTGCGCGCGAAAAAGCTGCGTTGCTCAAGCTCGACATGGACATGCTCAAGCGCAACGTGAATGTCGGCTTTTCGGGCGGCGAGAAGAAGCGCGCCGAGATGGTGCAGATGGGTATTCTCGACCCAGCTTTTGCGATCCTGGACGAAACCGATAGCGGGTTGGATATCGACGCCCTGCGCACGGTGGGCGACGGCATCAACGCGATCATGCGAAAGCCTGACAAGGGCGTGCTGCTGATCACCCATTACCAGCGCCTGCTCGATTACGTGAAGCCGGATTATGTGCATGTTCTCGCCGGTGGGCGCATCGTGACTACCGGCGGCCCGGACCTCGCAGTCCGGCTCGAGAACGAGGGGTATGAAACCGTGATGGAAGAGGCGGCCTGATGGCAACCCAGCCCTCCCCCGATCAGTCGGGCGCGCCCTTTCCTACGCGGCGCGACGAAGCATGGCGCTATTCCGATATGGATGCGCTGGCCACGCTGGACGTCGGCCGCTTCGACGACTGGCGCGATATCGATGTTGCGGCGGGTGAAAGCTTCACCGAATGCCTGGTGCTGGACGGGGAAGGGGCTGCGGAATTGCGCCGTTTCCGTATCCATATTGGCGATGGCGGCACCTGCGCGATGTTCGCCGTCAATGCGGCGGCGCAGCTGGGCCGGATCGAAATGGTGGTGCAGCTGGGCGACGGCGCGCATTTTGAGTTTGGCGGCGTAACTCTGGGCGGCGGCGATACGACACGCGAATTTGTGACGCGGGTCGCGCATGAGAAACCCAACGCGACGTCCAATCAGGTGGTTCGGGCGGTGCATTGGGATAAGGGCACCGGAAATTTCCTCGGTCGGATCGACGTGGTGCGTGACGCGCAGAAAACTGATGCTGCGCAAAGCTTCAAGGGCCTGCTGATGAACAAGGGGGCAAGCGCGAACGCGGTGCCTCAGCTGGAAATCTATGCCGACGATGTGAAATGCGCGCATGGCGCCGCGGTGGGGCAACTCGACGAAATGGCGCGCTATTACATGGCTGCGCGCGGTATTACGCCCGAAACCGCCAAGAAGCTGCTGGTACGCGCTTTCCTCGCCGATGCCTTTGTCGCGCTGGATGACGAAGCGGAGCGTGACCGGATGCTGGAAACAGCGTTGACCGCGCTGGAGGAGGCAAAGCTGTGAACATGCAAGCCAACATCGCACCACCGCGCGTGGATGCGGACTGGACCGATTTCCCCGGCCTCTACACGCCCGAGGGCGAGCGCTGGCACTATCTCGACACGGCAGCTACGGCGCAGAAGCCGCAGACCGTCATCGACGCGATGAGTCGCGCGCTGGGCATGGATTACGCAACCGTCCATCGCGGCGTCTATTCCCGCAGCGCACAGATGACTCTCGGCTTCGAAGCGGCGCGCAAGCGCGTGGCGGATTTCATCGGCGGGAAGGAAGACGAGGTCGTGTTCGTGCGCGGTGCGACCGAGGGCATAAACCTGGTCGCGCAAAGCTGGGGCGGCGCAAATATCGGTGCGGGCGACCGCATCATGCTCAGCCAGCTGGAACACCATTCCAACATCGTGCCGTGGCAATTGCTGGCCAAGCGTGTGGGTGCCGAGATCGACGTCTGCCCTATCACAGAAGACGGCGAGATCGATCTGGACGCACTGGAAGCGATGCTCACCCCGCACCACAAGATCGTGGCACTGGCGCATGTTTCTAACGTGCTGGGCAGCGTGTTGTCCGCCAAGCGCGCGGCGGCGGCGGCCCATGCGGTGGGCGCGAAGCTGCTGCTGGATGGCTGCCAGAGCGCGCCGCGCATGCGCCTCGCGATGGACGAGCTGGGCTGCGACTTCTTCGTTATGTCGGGACACAAGCTGTACGGGCCGACCGGAATCGGCGTGTTGTGGGCGCGCGAGGATATCCTTGCCGAAATGCCGCCATGGCAGGGCGGCGGTGCGATGATCGACCAGGTTGCGTTCGAAAAGACCACTTACGCTCCTGCGCCGCAAAGGTTTGAAGCAGGCACGCCAATGATTACCGAGGCCATCGCACTCCATGCGGCGCTCGATTACCTGGAGGCCGCTGCCGGTGAGGCAGGCATGGCGGGGCTGTACGCGCATGAAAACTCGTTGGTCCGCCAAACACGCGAAGAGCTGTCGCGTATCAATTCCATACGTTTGCTCGGCCCCGAATCCAGTGCCGGGATCGTCAGTTTTGTGATGGAGGGGGTGCATCCGCACGACCTCGGCACCATATTGGACGAGGAAAACGTTGCCATCCGCGCCGGACACCATTGTGCGCAGCCCTTGATGGAGCATTTGGGTATACCCGCGACTGCTCGTGCCAGCTTCGGCATCTATTCGGATGACAGCGACATTGTCGCGCTGATGCGCGGTATCGAACGCACGCAGAAGATTTTCGGCTAGGAAGAACCATGATCGACACGACGACCAGCCCCGAAAAGAAACGCGACTTCATCGCCGCGCCCGCGCCGAACGAGCAGGTTGTGAACAAACCGGCAAACGCACGGGGCAAGCCACCGCGCGCGCGGGTTGCCGATGCGGTCGATGCCGAACCTGAAACCGCGCCCGAAAAGCTGGAGCGCAAGCGCGATTACCTCGAAGGGTTTCTCGCCAAGAAGCCTGAGGAGCTTGGCACGGGCGGCGCAGGCGGTGCCTTGCAGGAAGCGGTGATCGCTGCGTTGAAGGAAATTTACGATCCGGAAATTCCGGTGAACATCTACGACCTGGGCCTGATTTACGGGGTCGATGTCGATGATGAGGCGGATGTGACGGTTTCGATGACCCTGACCACGCCCAATTGTCCCGTCGCCGAATCGATGCCTGCCGAGGTGGAGTTGCGCGCCGGCAGTGTGCCCGGCGTGCGCGATGCGGAAGTCGTGCTGGTATGGGATCCGCCGTGGGACCCGCAAAAGATGAGCGACGAAGCGCGCCTTGAACTGGGGATGTTGTAATGTCCGACACGCAGACAAAAACCCGCAAACTGCCCGCCGCGGTTACTTTGACCGCCGCCGCCGAACAGCGCGTGGCCGACCTGATGGCTAAGGCACCTGCGGAAGCGATCGGGGTAAAGCTGTCGACCCCGCGCCGTGGGTGTTCCGGCCTCGCCTATTCGGTCGATTACGTGACCGAGGAACACGGCTTCGACGAAAAGATCGAAACACCAGGCGGCGTGTTTTACATCGATAGTGCCAGCGTGCTCTATCTCGTCGGCAGTGTCATGGATTGGGTGGAAGACGATTTTACCGCCGGCTTCACGTTCGAGAACCCCAACGCGAAGGGTGCCTGCGGTTGTGGTGAAAGCTTTATGGTGTGACGAACGGGCGTCTGGTTAATTTCGCGTAAACGATTGAATGGATTAGGGGAAACCCGTTCGCGTCTCATCCATTGTACCACCATGTCGCGTAAATTTATCGCTCTCGTAATCGCTCCGCTGCTTGTCTTTTCTCCCGGCAAGGCTGCGGCTGCTACCCTCAATGATCAGCCGCGTGAGCCAGGGGCGCAAAAGCGCAAAGCGAAACCCGGTGTCGGAATTAAGAAACGTCCGAAGGGTAGAGCCTTCGCTGCGGTCAGGTCGGTTGCGAGGGTCATGAAAGGCGTGAAGGTCCAGTTCCGCGACAATCGCGCGCATGCGAAATCCGATGTCAAATTCCAACGCCGCCGCAACGGTGTCGGCACGCGCCTGTTCGAATTCCAGTAAAGCGGGCGATCTCGTAAATTCACGCTACCGGCGCTTCAGCGCCTCGGCACAGCTGGTCCGGTCGACGTCCAGCCCATCGCTAGAGCGCCGTGCATCGACGAAGGTCGCGGTCGGGGTCGCGCCGGATGTGACAGGGTAGAGGTAGATATCGAGCACGCAGGCTTGGCCTGCGAATTGCAGTTTCCTGACGTCACCTTCACGCACATCCAGCCGCGCCGGTCCGAACAGGCCGACCAGTCCGATCGCCGTCTGTCCGATCACCCCTTCGAGGCCTGGGACGTTCATCACCTTCGGCGCCCGAAAGCCGAACGTCGGTGGAGCGACAGGCTGGGTGCGGGGCACGGCAACGGCTCGTTGATTGACGGGCGGTATGCCAGCCGCATCGGTGCCTCTCGGCCCTGCCGGGCTTGTCGAGGCGCAGGCTGCCAACAGGGGGATGGCGCACAGGGCAATGCCGCGTTTGACTTGAATTATAATCATCTGGATCCGCTCGCGCGATGGACAAGGTGGGTGGCGGTTGCTGCACCGATAATCGGTGCCAGCAAATTGGCAAAGGGTATTGCGAACAGCGCCGCAGTCGCCCCGCCCACGGCAAAACGCTGCGATCGGGTAAGCGGGTCGGGAGGTCCATCCGTGCCTGCCGGCTCGCCGTCAATACCGCGTTGAGGACGATGCCGCAGCCAGACCATATCCTGCAGCTCGCGGCCCAGCAGAACGGCGTTGACGATCCCGAACAGCACCACCGTGCCGAAGCCCGTTACCAGCAACACCGCCGCAAACGGCAGGGCGGCCAGATTGACCAGCAAGGCACGCCCGGTCGATCGCAGTCCCTGCGCCAAGTCCTGCAGGAAAGGCAGGTCGCGCGCGGCAGCGGCTGCCTGCGGGTAATGCCGCGCCTCCACCGCACGCACGACCTCGCCAGCGAACATCTGCAGGACGGCAATCGCAACCAGCCGGAACAGCAGCCAGCCACCAATTATCAGCCCCAGCAAGGAGATCAGCGCGCTAGCCTCCTCGCCCAGTTCCCAGCCGCTCTGCCGCAGTCCCGCCGCCACCGTCCAATACAGCAACGCACCCAGCAACCCGAACACCGCCAGCGTCACGGCGAGCGATTTTGCGAGCACACGCAGGATTGCCGGATCGGTCAATTGGCCGACAGCTTTGGCAAGGGCGGAAGAAAGGCCGGGCATCGCCGCCGGTCATCCGGGGGCAGGCGCCTCATGTCAATCGCCGGTATGCCGCCGAACCGGCCATAATGCCGTCGGCTGCCCCCTTGGCGCGATGGGCACAAGCGGCTAGGCGCGCGGCACCCGATTATCATGATCAGCAGGATACGTACCGCATGACCGCTTCCCAGCCCGCCGACACCCGTTTCGACGTAATTGCCATCGGCAATGCCATCGTGGATGTGGTCGCACCGTGCGACGATGCGCTGATCGAAAAGCTTGGCATGGCGCGCGGCGGAATGAGCCTGATCGATACGGATCAGGCCCGCGATCTGTATGCGGCGATGGGTCCGGGACGTGAAATGTCGGGTGGATCGGCTGCCAATACGCTTGCTGGGTGTGCCGAGCTCGGCTTGAAAAGCGCGTTCATCGGGCAGGTTGCGGACGATCAGCTGGGCGAGGTTTTTGCGCACGATATCCGCGCCGCCGGAACCAGCTTCACCACGCCGGCGCGCGCGGGCGATCCGCCGACCGCAAGGTGCCTGATCTTCGTCACCCCCGATGGGGAGCGCACGATGAACACGTTCCTGGGCGCGAGCCAGTTCCTGCCGGCCAAGGCGCTGGACGAAGATGCCATTCGCGCGTCCAGCGTGCTGTATCTGGAAGGATATCTGTGGGACCCCGAAGAGCCCCGCGCCGCGATGCTGCAGGCGATCGACGTGGCGCGCGAAGCCGGGCGGAAAGTGGCCTTCACCGCATCCGATACCTTTGTGATCGACCGTCATGGCGACGACTTTCGTGCCCTGCTTGATGATGGCAAGATCGACATCCTGTTCTGCAACGAGGCCGAGCTGGCTGCGCTGACCGGCGAAGACGACTTCGATACCGGCCTTGCAAAGCTGGCTCCGCAAGTCCCCGTGCTGGTCGCCACACGGAGCGAGAAGGGCGCGGTTGCCATCGCCGACGGGGTGCGCGCCGAAGTGGACGCGCAGCCCGTGGCAAAGGTCGTCGACACGACCGGCGCGGGCGATCTGTTCGCTGCCGGGTTCCTGGCCGGGCATATCGAAGGCCGCAGTCTCGACCAAAGCCTCACCATGGGCGCCATCGCCGCTGCTGAAATCATCAGCCACTATGGCGCGCGGGCGGAAGCCGATTTGAGAGCGCTGGTAAAGGCCAAACTGGGGTAAAACCATGCGTAGCTCGCTCGCTGGATCGAGGGCGACACAAGCGACACGGACTAAAACCGTGTCACCTACCGCAACAAACTGGAAACACTCCAGATTCTGCGAATAATCGCACGTTACGCCAAACGCCGGAAAACAAATATTCGTGAATACCCACGACAGATTATTTCCTACGCGGGGCGAACGTCGGGGGTGGGTCTTGCGCATAATGAGGGGTCATAGAATGGCGAAAGGCTGTAGGAAAACGCGCGCCGACCGCACGATTGCCGATGGATGGGAGACGGGCATTGTCCTACATGGCTGATTAATACCTGCCCCCCTAGTATTGCACCAAATCAGCCTTCCTCCTGCCGCGTAGTCCTGCATCTGGTTTTTCCTGCCATTGGAGGGTGGGTCTCGCAGGCGCGCACTTGTTGAAATTGAGAACTGGGTATTTTGAAAAACAGTCATTCGCCTTACCAAGGGGGTCTGCCGCGCGCAGGCACGATGTCGCTGGATCCGCGCAAGCTCACGGCCGATCTCAGGGAATTCGCAACCCCCCGCACGGGGCGAAGTATGTGGGAACTCGGCAATACGCTGGTCCCCTTTTTCGGTGTGATCATCGCCATGATGTTTGCGATCGATGCCGGCTATTATGTCGCGCTCGCACTGGCACCTGTCGCAGGGCTGCTGCTGCTCAGGCTGTTTATCATCCAGCATGATTGTGGTCATGGCTCATTCCTTCGTTCCCGGTCCGCCAATGACTGGATCGGACGAGCGCTGGGGACGCTCACCTTCACGCCTTATGATTGCTGGAAGCGTTTGCATGCGCTGCACCATGCGACGACGGGAAATCTGGATGCTCGGGGCTTTGGCGACATCGATACCTGGACCGTGGGAGAGTTTCTTTCCCGGGGTTTCTTCATGCGCCTGTTCTATCGCGCATATCGCCATCCGATCGTCCTGTTCGGCGTCGGTCCCGCCTATCTGTTTCTCTTGCGTCACCGGTTGCCGTTCGGCCTGATGAAGGACGGATCGAAATACTGGGTAAGCGCGATTGCCACAAATCTGGCGACCGCCGTGTTACTGGCCATCCCCTTGTATTTCTTCGGAATTGCCACGACCCTTTGGGCGATAATGCCGCCGCTGCTGGTTGCTGCGTCTGCCGGCGTCTGGCTGTTCTATATCCAGCACCAGTTCGAAGAAGCGCACTGGGACAAGGCGTCCGACTGGTCGTTCCATGAGGCGGCCCTGTTCGGAAGTTCCCACCTCGATCTGCCGCAACCGTTGCGGTGGTTCACCGGGAATATCGGGGTGCATAATGTGCACCATCTGGCCAGCCGGATTCCGTTCTATCGCCTGACCGAGGTGTTCAACGCGTTTCCCGAGATCCGCAATCTCAATCGCTTCACGGCCCTCCAAACCTTCAAGGCGACTGTGCTGGGGCTGTGGGACGAGGAACAGCGTACGCTGGTCACGTTTCGCGAGGCGCGGTCTAGACGCGCCGCGAACTGACCTCCCGCGTTACCTCCCGGCCGCCGATGTCGGTGCGGTAGAAGCCGGTCGGAAAATCGATTGACTGCACCTCGGCATACGCTGCCGATTGCGCTTCGGTCGCGGTCGCGCCTGTCGCGGTGACGTTCAGCACCCGTCCGCCGCTGGCTCGCAATGCCGCGCCGTCCATCGTGGTCCCCGCGTGGAACACCTTCGCGCCGGTTTCCGCCGCACCATCAGCGAACGGGCCCAGCACGATTGCGCCGCCTTTTTCCGGCGTTCCGGGGTAGCCCTTTGCGGCCATCACCACTGTCAGTGCGAAATCCTCTGCGAAGCGCGCTTCGCCGAATTCCGCCAGCATTCCGTTGGCGCAGGCCAGCATCGCTTCGCCCAGATCGCTTTCCAGCCGCATCATCAGCACCTGGCATTCGGGATCGCCGAAACGACAATTATATTCGATGAGCTGCGGGCCGTCCGCCGTTAGCATAAGCCCGGCATAGAGCACGCCGGAATAGGGCGTACCCTCGGCGCGCAATGCGTCCACGGTCGGCTGGACGATGCGCTGCATGACTTCCGCTTGCAATGCGCCGGTCAGGACCGGGGCGGGGCTGTAGGCGCCCATACCGCCAGTGTTGGGGCCGGTGTCGCCATCGCCCACGCGCTTGTGATCCTGCGCCGTGCCGAAGGGAATGACGGTGGTGCCGTCGGTCAGCGCGAAGAAGCTGGCTTCCTCGCCCGCCATGAACGCCTCGATCACGACGCGCGCGCCCGCACTGCCGAACTGGCCGCCCAGCATGTCGGCAAGCGCGGCATCCGCCTCGGCGCGGGTTTCGGCGATGACCACGCCCTTGCCCGCCGCCAGACCGTCCGCTTTCAGCACATAAGGCGCGGCACCCATTTCATCGAGCGCAGCCTTGCCATCCGCCACGGTTTCCACTTCGCGATAGGCGGCGGTGGGGATACCCGCGCGTTCGCATAGTTGCTTGGTAAAGGCCTTGCTGCCTTCCAGCTGCGCGGCGGCTTTGGACGGGCCGAACACCGCCACTCCGGACTTCCGCAAATCATCGGCGAGGCCGGCCACCAGCGGCTGCTCCGGCCCGACCACCACCAGCCCGATCACATGGTCTTCGCAAAAGGCCAGCACGGCGGAGTGGTCGGCAGCGTCCAGCGTCACCAGCTGCGCATGGTCGGCAATACCGGGGTTGCCCGGCGCGGCGTAGAGCGTATCGTCGGATTTGCCGGGAGCGTGCGACAACAGGCTCGACGACAGCAGACTGGATTGCGCCAGCTTCCACGCCAGCGCATGTTCGCGCCCGCCCGAACCGATCAGAAGGATATTCATGCCAGGCGCACCCTATTCCGAAGATGAAAACGCCTCGCTGGTAGCGAAGGGGCGTAGCGGCGACAACGCGGAAGCGGTCAGCGTGTCGGAAATATCCACGCGGCTGAAACGCACGGTGGAGGACCAGTTCGGCTTCGTCCGGTTGCGCGGCGAGCTGTCCGGCGTGAAACGCGCCGCTTCCGGCCATCTCTATTGCAGCCTCAAGGATGACAAGGCGGTGATCGACGGGGTGATGTGGCGCGGCGCGGCGCAGCGGCTGGCCTTTGTGCCCGAAGATGGTCTGGAAGTGATCGCCAGCGGCAAGCTCACCACCTATCCCGGCCGCAGCAAATACCAGATCGTGATGGAATCGGTGGAACTGGCGGGGGAAGGCGCGCTGCTGGCGCTGCTGGAGAAAACCCGCGCCCGGTTGGCGGCGGAGGGGTTGTTCGACAAGGGTCGCAAGCAGCCTTTGCCGTTTCTGCCGCAGGTCATCGGCGTGGTGACATCGCCCACCGGCGCGGTGATCCGCGACATATTGCACCGGCTGGCCGACCGCTTCCCCAGCCATGTGCTTGTCTGGCCGGTGCTGGTCCAGGGGCAGGGCGCAGCAGAGCAGGTAGCCCAGGCGGTACGCGGGTTCGACGCCATCGCACCCGGCGGCGAAGTGCCTCGGCCCGACTTGGTGATTGTGGCGCGCGGCGGCGGTTCGATCGAGGATCTGTGGGGCTTCAACGAGGAAGCGGTGGTGCGCGCCATCGCCGATTGTTCGATCCCCGTCATCAGCGCGGTCGGACATGAAACCGACACCACGCTGGCAGATTTCGCCGCCGACCGGCGCGCGCCCACGCCGACTGCGGCGGCAGAGATCGCGGTGCCGGTGCGGGCGGAACTCTCCGCAACCTTGGCCGATTATGCCGCCCGCCAGCAGCGAAGCGCGCTGCGCCCGGTTGCAATGGGCCGCGAGCGGCTGGAGCAGCGCATCCAGCGAATGCCGCGGATAGAGGCGGTGTTGCAGCCGCAATCCCAACGGCTCGATGATCTTGCCGGGCGGCTGCGGCAGGGCCTCAAGGACCGGGCCGGCAAGGCGCGCGAAGCATTGCAGGCGGACCGCGTGCGATTGTCGCGCGGTGCGCTGCGTTCGCGCGGCGAGCGGGCGGCATTGCGGCTGGCAGGCGCTGGCTTTCGCGCGGCACTGGTGCAAACGCCGCTGGCGGAACGCACCCGGCGGCTGGAAGCGACGGCGCGCCTGATGCTGTCGCTGCACCCCGAACGCCCGCTCGAACGCGGCTATGCGATCGTGCGCAGCGCAAACGGCAAGGCGCTCACCACACAGGCTATGGCAGCGAAGGAAGCGGCGCTGGTCCTGCAATTTCGCGACGGCAATTTGGCCGCCACACCGGAAGGCAAGCCACGCGCCCCCAAACCCAGCGTTCCCACATCTCGGTCCGCAAGGCCCCGCAAACGCCCGCCAAAAAGTGCCGCTGACACACAGGGACGACAAGATGATTTGTTCGGCGGCGGCTGAACGCCTATATAGCCGCCTATGTTGATGAATTCCGGTAAATCCGAAGCGAAACTGCAATACGGCCCCAACGGCTTCCGCGTGATGCGCAGCGGGGCGTTCGTCGCCTGCGCGGTCAGCGGGGCGGCCATTCCGCTGGAGGAATTGCGCTATTGGTGCGTGGAACGGCAGGAGGCCTATGCCACGCCCGAAAACGCCACCCGCCGCCTTCTGGGCGAGGCGTGATGGCGGTGCGGGCGCATAACTTCCTTCCGAAAGCCGCGCTCGGTGCCGCAATCGGCCTGACCTTGGGCAGTTGTAATGGCGCAGGGATCGAAAGAGGCGCTGCGGCTGGCGAAAATACCAGCGTTGCGGTGAATACCACCGCGACCGAGACGGTGCAGCCGGTCAAGGTCGATCTGCCGCCCGCACCGGTTCCCGCACCTGAGCCGGTAGGTCCAACGACATTCCTGTATGATGGCGCACTGACGCAGGGCGGCTGGATTCGCGGGCAGGTTCCGGCCGGCACCACGTCCGCGCGGCTGGGCGATCAGGCTCTGTCATTGTCGGACGACGGACGGTTTTTTGCGGCTTTCGACCGCGATGCCGGGACGGAGGCGGTGCTGACGGCGCAACTGTCCGATGGCCGCATCATTTCCAGCTCCGTCGCCGTCAGTCCGCGTGACTGGAATATCGAGCGGGTAAATGTGGCGCGTCGGGCGGGCGGTGCCAGTGCATCCTTCATGGAACGCCGCCGCCCGGAACTGGCGCAGATCGGCGCAGCGCGGCGGGTGAATGCCGATTCGGATGGCTGGCAACAGGATTTCGTGTGGCCGGTAAAAGGGCGTATCTCGGGACGCTTCGGTTCCCAGCGGATTTATCGCGGTGAGCCGGGAAGCTACCACTCCGGCCTCGACATCGCGACCGGCGAGAGCGGAACCCCGTTCGTGTCCCCAGCGGATGGTGTGGTCACACTTGCCACCACACGGCCGTTCAGCCTGGAAGGATATCTGCTGATCATAGACCATGGCATGGGGCTCAACAGTGCGTTCCTGCACGCGTCCAGGCTTGCCGTGAGCGAAGGCGACACAGTGCGCCAGGGGCAATATATCGGTAATATCGGTTCGACCGGGCGCGCGACCGGTCCGCATCTGCACTGGGGCATCAAGTGGCAGAACACCCGCCTCGATCCCCTCCTGTTCGTCGGTCCGACTTAGCCACCTCGCCATGCGGCGGGTCCGGATGAGCGGGATGAAGCGCTGGTTGCTGGTGGGCATGATTGCCCTCGGCCTTGCGCCCGGGACATTCGTGCGTACCCCCAAACCGCCCAGCAACTTCACTGCCGGGATGGACATGATCGCGCTCGATCTGGAGCGCCGCCGGATCGGAGCCGTGGAAGTTTCCGGCATCTGGCAATTGCGCAGCGAAAACGACCATTTCGGCGGCTATTCCGCGCTGGTCGCACTGGACGATACGACCTTGCTGGCAGGCAGCGATCGGGGGCGCTTCCTGCGCCTGACCGCGCCGGGGCCGGAAGCCGGACGCACAGGCCGGATGCTGGCCATGGGATATTATGCGGGCGGCCCGCAGCAGGACAAGCACACCGTCGATCTGGAATCCCTGACGCGCGATCCGGCAAGCGGGACGATTTGGGGCGGGTACGAGGATAGCAATACGCTGGAACGGCGTGACGCAGCGCTGGGCAGCCGAAAGGCGGTGCGACCTGAAGCGATGCGCGGATGGTCCGCCAATTCCGGCGCCGAATCGCTGGTCAGGCTGGCAGACGGGCGCTTCCTCGCCATTTCAGAAGGCGTGCCCGACGGTGAAACTGGCCATCCGGCACTGCTGTTTGCCGGCGATCCAGTGGCGACCGACGGGGCAGCAGCAGGGGCGCCGATAGAATTCACCTTCACTCCGCCAACCGGATATCGCCCGGTCGATGCCGAGCAGCTGCCCGATGGGCCAGTACTCGTGCTGGTAAGGCGGGTCGATTGGGGCCTGCCACCGCGCTTCGCCACCGCGCTGGTGCTGGCCGATCCGACAGAGATCGAGGCGGGGAAGGCATGGCGTGGGCAGGTTGTCGCGCGATTCGATCCGCCTTTGCCGACCGACAATTTCGAAGGGCTGGCCCTGTCGCCCGAACCGGCGCCCGGCGACCGTCCGATCCTCTGGATGATCTCGGACGACAATGGCGGCGAGTTCCAGCGCACGCTGCTCTACCGGATGGAGTGGCTGAGCATCGAACCACCGGCGCGGCCGCGCATCAATCCGCGCCCGCCCGCCGCGCGAAAGCAATAGCGCCCCAGATCTACGACGCGCACGAAAAAGCGCGCCAGGATCGCTCCCGCGCGCTTTTCGATAAACAGACCGGCCAGACCCGCGATGGGCCGGGCGGAATAAGCTCAGGCGGCTTCTGCTGTCTTGGGCTCGGCTTTGGCAGCTTTCTTCAGATCGCGCTTCACCTTCTGCGCGTTCTTGGACAGCTTCTCGTCCTTGGTCTTGAGCAGCCAGTTATCCAGCCCGCCATTATGCTCGACGGAGCGCAGGCCATGCGTGGACACGCGGAACTTGAAGCCGCGCTCCAGCTTTTCGGACAGCAGCGTCACGTTCTGAAGGTTCGGCAGGAACACGCGCTTGGTGCGGTTCTTGGCGTGGCTTACATTGTTGCCGGTCAGGCGACCCTTGCCGGTCAGTTCGCAAATGCGCGACATCATCAATCTCGTTCAAAAAATGGGTTACCGGCCAAACAGGTGCCGGGTGTCCGGGAAGCGGGGCGCTTAGCTGTGCTGCCGCGAATCGTCAACATGCAACAGGCGCGTTGCAAAGGCAGGCAGACAGCTATAGCACCAAGCCCGCACCCATAGGAGCGCAAATATGAAAAAGACTTTTGCTTTCGCCGTTCTCGGCACCGCCGCATTCATGCTGTCCGCCTGCGATGTGGATCAGACGGAAGAGGGCGACATGCCCGAAGTTGACGTAGAAGGCGGCAACCTGCCCGAATACGACGTTAGCGCACCCGATGTAGACGTCGATACGAACATGGAAATGCCGACGCTCGACGTCGACGTAGAACCCGCCGACGATGCCGAAGGCGAGCCGGTTACCGGCGAGACCGAGTAAGCAGTCAGGCGAACCGGACGGCGAAGGCCGAACAGCCATTGTCGTCCGGTTCCACGCCCTCATTTCCTGCACCGTTCATGCAACGGGCGCTGACCCTCGCGCAGGGTGCGGCGGAGCAGGGGGAGGTGCCGGTCGGGGCCGTGGTGGTCCACCGGAATACCATCGTCGGGGAGGGCGCGAACAGTCCGCGCGCGCGCCATGACCCGACTGCCCATGCCGAAATCATTGCTATGCGAGCCGCTGCCGGAAGGCTCGGCCAGGAACGGCTGACCGATTGCGACCTGTGGGTAACACTGGAGCCATGCCCGATGTGTGCAGGCGCCATTATGCACGCCCGCATCACCCGGCTTTATTTTGCCGCTCCCGATCCCAAGGGCGGGGCCGTGATCCACGGACCGCGTCTGTTCGATCGGCCCGAATGCCTTCACCGGCCCGAAATCTATAGTGGAATGCGGGAGGCGGAAGCGGCAGACCTGCTACGTACTTTCTTCAAGGCGCGGCGCTGATCGCTGCACGGCTTTGCCTTACATACCGCGCCAGATTTTCACCTTGGCGCGATCCGCAGGACCCAGCCGCCGTGCGTCGCAGGGTTCCGGCCGGAAGCGCCTGGAATAGCAGAGCCGCAACTCCTGCAGCCAGCCGCGGCCGTTCAGCTTGATACCGATGGCGCGGGCCGGCCAGCCTTTGTTGGCGGATGCAAACGCGGTCCGGATATCGCCTGCGCTCAGGCCCTCCTGCCGCGACAATCGATCGAGTTCGGGGATGCGCAGGCTGTTCCACAAGATGCGCGTCACCTTGAAATAGGTCCGTGGGCGGCGCGTCATGCAGGACCCGTGCTTGACCCATTGCCGCGCCTGCAGGCGCGCGCCGGGCATCATACACATATTGCGAGCCGCCTCGGCCGGCGAAACCCGGCTGCGGGTCGGGCACCATTGCGGCCACCCACCGCGACCTTGCGGCCACAGCCCGTGCACGATCAGTCCGAAGCGGCCATTTTTGCCCGAACACTGCGCGGCGTGGCGCGCCTGCCCCTCGCGCGATTTGCAGAACTCCGGCGACCAGCTCAATGCCAGCGTGTAGCCGGTGGTGGGCATAGTGCGGCGCGGACCGTCGACCCGTACCGTGGGGACAGAAACGCGCTGCGCCGCGCGGCACTGATGGGCCTGCGCGATCGCTGGCGCCGGGAAGGCCGCGATGACGGCGGTGACGGCAACCGGCAGAAAGGCGCGCGGGCGCGTCATGCAGGTCATGCAGGCGTGAAGTCGAGCCCGATATCGGCGGCGGGCGCGCTCTGAGTCAACCGGCCCACGGATACGTAATCGACGCCCGTCGCGGCCTTCGCGGCGATCGTGTCGAGGGTAATGCCGCCGGACGCCTCGGTCGGCACCCGGCCCGCCACCAGCGCTACGGCTTGGCGCAGGGTATCGGGCTCCATATTGTCGAGCAGCAGCCGGGTCGCGCCAGCCTCCAGCGCGGGTTCGATCTGGTCCAGCCGGTCCACCTCGCAGATGATCGTGTCGACACCCGCCGCGCGCGCCCGCCGTACCGCTTCGCCGACATCGCCCGCCACGAGCACGTGATTGTCCTTGATCATGGCGGCATCCCACAGGCCCATGCGATGATTGCTGCCGCCGCCCATACGCACCGCGTATTTCTCGAGCATGCGCAGGCCGGGAATGGTCTTGCGCGTGTCGAGCAGCGTGCAATCGGGGTTGGCCATCCGGTCGACATACATGCGCACCATGGTGGCGATGCCGGAAAGGTGCTGCACCGTGTTCAATGCGCTGCGTTCCGCCGTCAACATAGCGCGGGCATTGCCCGACAGACGCATCAGGTCGGTTCCGGCAGGCACCTGCGCGCCCTCCTCGGCCAATATGTCGATCTCCATGTCGGGATCGAGCGAGCGGAAGAATGCAGCGGCGATCGGCAATCCGGCCACCGAAATCGGATCGCGGCTGTCCATCACACCTGCGAACATGGCGTCGGCGGGAATGACGCTTTGCGACGTAACATCCCGCCCCCCACCGGAAAGCCCCTCACCCAGATCCTCCGCCAGCGTATCGCGCACAAAGCTGTCGAGGTCGAAACCGGGGAGAGTGAACGTGGTCATGGTGCGTGTTCATGGAGAGTTTTTTGTTCAGCCTCAAGCGATGAGGTTTTTTGTTTTAGCCCTGCGGGCGGAACCCATACAGGTTCCTTGCTACCTCGCATAAGCTCGGGCGGCCGTTCGGCCTTGCGGTCCGCTGGTCGCGGACCGAACTTGTACTGAGTTAGCGGCGTAGCACCCGGTCCCTGGTCACAGCAGTCATAGGCCCAAAGGGCCGCCCGCAGCGAAGCGAGGATAGCCTAAGGGAGCGGACGCGACCGCCGGCGCCTGAGGCCAGACCAACTATTCACGGCAATCCATAGGCCCACCGGGCCGCCCGCAGCGAAGCGGACGTAGTCCGTGAAAGCGAGGAAGCCGCACACCCGGATGGGTGTGCACGAAAACCTAATGCACGAACCGGGCGACCACGTCGCGGTAGCTGCGGCTGACTTTTACCTCGGCACCGGATTCCAGCACCAGGAAGCATTCGCCGTTGGTGTGCGGCTTTACCTGCCGGACCTGGTTCAGATTGACGATGGTGGAGCGGTGGACGCGCTGGAATGTGCGTGGGTCCAGGCGGCGCTCCAGATCCTTCATCGTTTCGCGAAGGATCAGCGAATTGTCGCCGGTATAGATGCACATGTAATCGCCAGCCGCCTCGATATGTTCGATCGAATCGGTTTCCACGCGAAAGATCTGGCCGCGATCCTTGATGTTGATGAGCTTTTCGAAACGGTCGCTGGTTTCCGACGTGCCGTCACCTTCGGCAAATTCTTCCGCTGCATCCGGCGCGACTTCCTGCAGCACGTGGATGAGCTTTTCCGCGTCTTCGGTGCTGCGCTTTTCAGCCAGCCGCACGCGCACACGCTCGATCGTGTCGGCCAGCTTGTCCTCGTCTACCGGCTTCATCAGGTAATTTACCGCATTGGCCTCGAACGCGCGGATGGCGTGTTCCTGGAAAGCGGTAACGAAAACGAACAGCGGAGGTTCGATTTCCATCACGCCTTTCACGACCGAAAACCCGTCGAAGCCGGGCATCTGGATGTCGAGGAAAACCAGATCGGGTTTCTCGGTCTTGATCTTGCGGATCGCCTCGCGCCCGTTGGAGCAGGTGTCGATGATCTCGACATCCTCGAAGGGTTCCAGGCGCAGTTGCAGGCCCTGGATGGCAAGCTTCTCATCGTCGACGAGGATGGTGCGGATGGTCATGATGAAGTTCCGATATCTGGCTTCTGACGCAGGTTGGTGTCGCCGGTGGGGGCGGCAGGTTTCGAGTATGATCTGGCAGGCAGGTTTGGACCCGGCGGATTGGCACCGGAAAAGGCGGGCAACAGACCGGGTGCATCGGTCCTGCTTTCGCTGATGCTGCTATTACCGTCGCTTGTACCGGTGTCCTCTGTGGGGGCAGGAGTGAAAGGTATCTCGATAATCACGGTAAACCCTCCTTCGGCCGGGTTGCGTATTTCGAACAGGTGCCGGTCGCTATAGGCCTGCGCCAGGCGGTCCCGTATGTTGGTCAGGCCGACGCCGGTGGACTGGCGGCGGTCGAACCCGGTGACGGCATCGGGCAGGCGCTGGCCACTTCCAGGAGTGGGACGCATGCCCGGGCCGGTATCGGACACTTCGATGCGAAGCGTCTCCTGTTCGATAGAAGGGTCCCAGCCTGAACGCGCGCTTACCCGGGCGGTAACGGTGATCCGCGCGCCTTCCTCCTGCGGGGAAACCGCGTATTTGATCGCATTTTCCACCAGCGGTTGCAGCAGCATGGAGGGGAGGCAGGCCTTGGCTGCCTGGTCGCTGATTTCAAATCCGGTGCGCAACCGATCTTCGAACCGCATCCGCTCGATATCGAGATACAGTTTCAGCGTGGCCACTTCCTGTGCCAGCGTAACGTTGGCGCCCGGTTCGGTAATCAGCGTGTGGCGCAGGAAACTGGACAGCCGCGTCAGCATGGCGTTGGCGGGTGCGGTCTGTTTCAGCAGCACCAGCGTACTGATGGAATTCAGCGTGTTGAACAGGAAATGCGGGTTCAGCTGATACCGCAGCATGGCCAGTTGCGCGCCGGTCGCCCGTGCCTGCAACCGCTCCATCTGATCGGCGTGTTCTTCCACCTGGATGAAGAAATTAATGGCATAATACAGCGCCGACCATGCGCCAAGCAGGATCAGGTCGATGAAGATATACCCCATCGCGCGCCGCACGATCGACGATGAACTGTCAGGGAAATACAGCGTGCTGACCCAGCTATCGATGAACGCGAACAGCATCACCCCGATCGCCAGCGCCAGCGCGGTGACCGACCAGGTGACGATCGGCCTGCGATTGAGCAGATCCTGATAGACAACCGAAAGCGCTGTGCTGATGGAAAAGCCGGTGATTGTGGCGATCATTACGATCAGTACGAAAGACAGGTCCTGATTGCCGGCCAGCGCCGACATGACGCGCAGCAGGAAGGCCCCGCCCCAACCGGCGAATTGCAGGTTCCAGAACGCGCGGTTCTTGTTGGCGAAAAAGGGTGTGGGTTCGAAGGGCAGCACGGCCATGGCACCCGTCATAGCCGATTTCAGGCGTCTGCGGCAGGCCCTTTTGCCATCCGGTGCACGATGCGGTATTTTGTACAACCTGCCCTATAGGAGACTCTCGCATGGACGTTGATCAGGATATTGCGCACGGCGCTGCCGAACGGGCGAAGTTCCGCGAGATGAAGGACGGAACGGCGCAGGACTGGGCTGTGATCGGCGGGCAGTATCGGGCCTTTGCGAAGGGCCTGCCGGACCGTGTGCTGACCCACCTCAAGATACTCGACGGCGATTTCGGCGGCTTTCCGGTTCACCGGCTGGAACATTCGCTGCAAACCGCCACCCGCGCACACCGTGACGGGCGGGGCGAGGATTACGTGGTGATGGCGTTGCTGCATGACATTGGCGACACGCTGGGAAGCTACAATCACCCCGACGTCGCCGCCGCAATCATCAAGCCCTTCGTCAGCGAGGAACTGCACTGGATCTGCCAGCATCATGGCGCGTTCCAGGGGTATTATTTCTGGCATTATATCGGAATGGACAAGGATGCCCGCGACGAGTTTCGCGGTTCGCCCTATTTCGATGCCTGCGCGGAGTTCTGCGAGAAATACGATCAGGCCGCGTTCGATCCCGACTATGACAGCGAGCCGCTGGAGTTCTTCGAACCGATGGTGCGCCGGGTCATGGCAAAACCGCTACCTGCGGCCATGTCGGTAGCCGCGGAGTGACACCTTAAAGTCTAGCGGCAGCTGCGCGAATCCGGGGTAATTGCAGGCGCCAGTCGAGCTTCGTTCCGTCCGGCTGTCCCGCCTGCGCGCTTTCAATGAGAGCCATTTCCCGGCCAATCGCTGCAGCCCGGTCCTGCCAGCTGTCATGCGTGCGCTTGCGGAACAGTCCGCCGCCATGATCAGGCCCCCAGCGGCGCATAAAGGCTTCGGCAGCGCGGGGCGGATAACCGGCATTCGCCAGCAGCCACGGGCTGAGCAAATCGGCCTCGCGCTCGGTCACCCGAATGGCCGCGCTCGTGCGTTCGGTGGCGTTGAGCCGCGCCCTATGGGCCAGGATATTGTGCGCCAGCTCATGCGCGATGGCGGCGGCAAACTCATGCGGTGCGTAGTCGAAACCGGCAAATTCCGTGCCGAAGATCACGCGCTCGCCATCGGCGCTGGCGCGGTCCGTTTTAGGATGGATTTCGAAGCGGGTCCGGCACACCGGATCCCCGGTCAGCGTAGTGATGCTTGCGCCGGATGCGCCCGTATCGGTGGTCCAGGTGATGGCGACACTGCCATCTGCCATCAGCGACGCGTCGATCGCATCATGCATCGCCGTCAGCCTGCGCCATAGCGGGGTTTGCGGTTCGGGCGGGGGCACGCCGTCGACCGCCAATATCGCGGCGTTTACCGGTATCGATGCACGCGCGGCGGCGGAACCGCCTGCCACTGCCTGCACGCCGATATCGCTGGCGGCATGGAACATACGCCTGGCAATATCGGGCCGGTCGTAGGCGGCGCGATCGTGCAGCAGTATCCCGATGGAAGTGATTGCACGGCTGCAAAATGGCGCATTGGCTTTCGCCAGTCGGTAGCCGAACGTTTGCAATGCTGCATTTTGCGACTGCATCTTCGCGATGGAGCGGCGGTAATTGCTTTCCTCTCGCGTGGGAGCGTCATTGCTGGCGCTGGTAATGACCAAGGGAGTTTGCCGCGTTCCCGTCACCTCCTGCGCAATCGCCGGCGCGGTGGCGCCAATGGCCAGCATTGCAGCCATGACGGCAACAGGACGTCCGAGAGTTGTGGTCGTCATACGCACCTTACGCACGCGTCACGCGCCGGAAGGTTCAGGTGCGGGATTGGCAAGCGCTTCGGCCAGTCGGTCCTTGCCCACGGCCCCTTCCACGATGCGGTTTCCGGCCACCCAGCTGGGCGTGCCGGTGAAGCCCAGCCGTTCCGCCAAGGTCATGGTTTCAGCGATTTCGCGGGTGACCTCGTCCGATGCGGCGGTCACGCGTGCGCGGTCCATGTCGAGGCCGGCTTGCCGCGCTGCCGCATCGATGCTGCCGGGTGAAACGCGTCCGGCGGCAAACATCGCCTCGTGGAAGGCTGCGAACTTGTTCTGCTTGGCTGCGGCGAGAGCCATGCGCGCGGCCGCTTCACTGCCTTCGAACACCGGCCATTCCCGCACGACCACGCGCAAATCCGGGTTATCCGCAATCAGCGCCGCCACATCGGCGCGCGACTGGCGGCAATACCCGCATTGGTAATCGGTGAACTCGACCAGCGTGACGGAGCCTTCCGGATTGCCCAGCACCATGCCGGGGAACGGGGCGGACACCTTGCCCGCCACTTCGACCAGCCGCTTCTCCTTCTCGCGCGCTTCGTAAGCGGCGGCCATTTCGGGCAGCAATTCGGGGTTTTCGAGCAGATATGCGCGCGTATTCGCATCGGCCAGCCCCGACATTTGCCAGATGGCGGCACCGGCAAAACCGCCGGCAAGCGCCAGCAGGACGGTCAGTATAATCGAGCGGAGGGACATCGTCGCGGGCCGGTTCTCGCTAACGCTCAGCGCCGGCCGCGCCGGTTGTCGTCACGCTCCAGCTCGGCCGTCGCTTGTAGCCGGATATCCTGCGCTCGCAGCCAGTCGGGCGTATATTCCGGCAGGCCTGCCTCTGCCGCCTGCGCACTGCGGAGCGCGCGGGCGTATTCCCCGCTCATCACCTGCTGTTCCGCGCTGGCGAGGCGCGCGCGCGGCATGTCGCCCCGCGCAGCATAGACCACGCCCAGCTGGTACCAGGCGAAAGGATTGCGGCGGTCGCGCGCCACCGCATTGCGCAGGACCTGCTCGGCTTCCGCGAAATTGTCCTTGTCCTCGGTCGCGATCAGCGCGTGGCCGAACATGGAGGCGATCAGGGGGTCGGAATTGCTGAGTTCGGTCGAGCGGCGCAGCGGCTCCAGCGCCTGATCCGGCTTGCCCGATTCCAGCATCACCTGACCCTTCAGTTCCAGAAAATATGGGTCGTCGGGGTCGGTCGCCATCAGCGCTTCTGTTTCCACCAGCGCCTTGTCGATCATGGCGTTGTTGTGATGGGCATAGGCGCGGGCATAGCGGGCGGGTGTGGTCTGGACGGTTTCGGGGTAGCGCTGCAACACGCGGGCGGGCGTATGGATATAGCCGTAGAGCTTGGCCTTCACCCGTTCGAAGCGGGCCTGCAATTCAGGATCGTCGGGCGCATCCCATGCCGGATCGGCGATGTAGGTTTCGCGCAGGGTCGAGATCCGGTCGCCGGAAAGCGGGTGGGTGCGGGTAAACGCAGCTTCGTCGTCCTGCGAGAAGCCATAGCGGAATTCCTGGTTCTGCAGCTTCTTGAAGAATTCGATCGAGCCGCGCCCGGAAATCCCGGCCTTGGAAAGATACTCGCTGCCCGCCGCGTCGGCACTGGATTCCTGTACCCTGCTGAAGGCGAGGAAGCGCCCTATCGCAGCGCGCTGGCCCGCCATCATCGCGGCCATACCCGCATCGGCGGCCCCGGCGGCAGCGGCAACCGCACCCAGCAGCATGGAAAGCACGGTAATCTTGGTCGCCTGGCCGACCCCCTCGCCGTAGCGGACGATATGCCCGCCGGTGATGTGGCCAAGTTCGTGCGCGATCACGCCCTGCACTTCGTTGGCGGTGTCCGCCTTGTCGATCAGCCCGCTATGGATATAGACCGCCTGCCCGCCCGCCACGAAGGCGTTGATCGATGGATCGTTTATGAGGACGATGTCAACATTACCGGGGGCCAGCCCGGCGGCCTCCACCAGCGGCGCGGCCATATCGTCCAACAGCTTTTCGGTTTCCGCATCGCGCAGCACGCTTTGTGCAGAAGCGGGCTGGGCAGCCATTGCCAAAAGCGCGGCGGCAGCCACCAGCTTTGCAGCAGCCGAACGGGCGAAATCGATGTGAGGTACGCGCATGGCGGTAATGCTAGCCGGTTTCGCCCTGAACCGCGACTGAAGGCGTGCCAGTTCGAGGGGCCGCATCGAGCGCCCGTTCGCGTTCGCGCAGGAAGTCCAGCACGGCCTTGCGCACCGTCCCTTCGCCGTTGAACGGGCGCGACAGGGCCATCACGACGGCGGCATGGTTCATACCGGCCACGATAACCGGATCGGTCGCCGCGCCGGCATCCGTCAGCGCCTTCGCCAGGGCAACCGAATTGCGCGGGCGCACCACCGTATCCTCGTCACCCGTTAGCAGCAGCATGGGCGGGGCGTCGCCGCGCGCGAAGTTGACGGGCTGGGTCGCTTCGGGGCGCGGTGCGTCGCCGAAGGCCTGTTTGGACGTATCCTTGTCGAAGGGATAGAAATCGTACGGGCCGGACAGGCCGACCACGCCGTCGATCGTGTCTTCGGGCAGCCCTTCGCGCCCAAGCCATTGCCGGTCCAGCCCCAGCATGGCGGCGTTATAGGCGCCGGCGGAATGTCCCATCAGGTATATACGTCCGGGATCGCCGCCATAATCCGCGATATTGTCCGTGACCCAGCGGACGGTTGCCGCGCCGTCTTCCAGCATGGCGGGAAATTTGCCGTCCGGGCCGAGCCGGTACCCAGCATTGACCACAACGAACCCTTCGGGCGCGAGATTGCGGGCGATGTAGGCGTATCCTTCCGGACTACCGGAACGCCATCCGCCGCCATGCAGCCAGACGATCACCGGCAGTTGCCGCGACGGTTCTGCGTCGGCGGGTGTGAACACCATCAGTCGCTGGCTTTCATGCGTCCCATATTTCACAGTTTCGGCAGCACTTGCATCGTCGGATGTCCAGAAGCTGTCGATCCGGTCCAGCGTTTCGATCGAATGGTTGCGGATCGACCACTGCCACGCGGCGAATGCCAGCACACCCAGCACGATCAGCGCGACCAGCGCCCACATCCAGCAACCCATCTTTCGCTTCCCCGCCATCACGAACTCCTTGTGCTCAATGCGTCCGCCGCTTCACCGGATGCCGCCACCTGCTCCACCGTTTCGACGATATTCTCCGCTTCGCCATCGCCTGCAAGGCCGATATCTTCCAGAAAGGCGTGCCCCGTGGCGTAATCATCGCCAAGCCACAGATGGACGCCGGTATCCTCGATGGCGGCTTTGGCAGCCAGTTCTTCGGGCGTCATCGCCTCGCCGGCAGTGCGGATGAAGACCGCCGCGATCCGTTCGGGCGCGGCGGCAACTACTTTGGCATAAGCTGTCAGGTCGCCCTGCGTATCGTCGCCGATCAGCGCGAATTTGATGTCGGGATAGGTTTCAAGAATGTCCGCAATGGCGCCAGCCTTGTGCGCGCCGTGGCTGGAACTGCCGAACGTCGCACGGTTGAGGCCCCAGTCGCGCAGCATCAACGGGCCGAGCGGTAGCTTGTTGTGACGCTGGAACTGGACGAGATAGGAAAACAGGTTCCACGGGCTGGACGAAACATAGAAGAACGGCCGGTGGCTGGCAGCGACGCGAGCGCCGACCTCGTCTGCCTCGCGCAGCACCTCGCCCCCGCCCAGCACGTTGTAGAACGCATCGGAGCCGGGCACCGCGATCCGTTCCTCCGGTAGTTGGGCGAGCACACGGCGCCAGTTGCGCAGGAATTGGCGAAACCCGCCGGTAATGCCGGTTTCGATGATCGTATCGTCGATGTCGGACACGACTGCGATCGTGGTGTTGCTACCCGGGACCAGCATATGCGCATGCACGCATTGCGGACCCTTGCGGTTTTCCCAGTGCAGGCTGGCAGTTTCCCACGCAGGATCCGCCGGCAGATCCCAACCCTCCTCCATATTGCTGCCATCCAGCTCGCCCAGGGCGATATCGAACCGGACGAAGCCTTCGCTATCGGTGACGGCATCATGGGTATGCGTAGTGCCCGCAGGAGATTTGATTTCCAGCCGCACCGGCAGATCGGGCTGCTCGCGGCTGGCGAACTGGGTTATCATGGTGCGCAGTGCCTGGATGCGGCCACCGGCCTGCCTGCCCCCATTGGCCGCGCCGAAAACCGGCTTACCGGATCGCAATGCGCGCGCTGCCAGCACCAGCCGGTGGCGACTTCGATAACCGAAATAGGGTTGGATGCGGATGGGCGGGCCGTGAATGATGTCCATGGCCGCCACGGCTAGCGCGGCGGGGCGAGTCCGTATAGTCCCGCGCTTCGCGATACCTATGGCAGGCGCGGGTAGTTTCAGCCTGTCAATTTACGCGCGGCGCGTTCGACCAGCGCGGCATCGTCCTCGATTTCGCCCAGCATCACGATTTCGCCTTCGGGTGTGCGGCGGATCATGACCAGCGCGAATTCCTCGCCATCATGGGCAATGTCATCGAAGCTTTGGGGTGGGATCGCGCGCAGCTTCCGCGCCAGTTTCTCGCGCGGGCCGTCGGCCTTTTCACCTGCCGCATTGGCCTCGCGGCGCAGGCGGCGTTCCTCTGTAACCACCCCTTTCAGGCCGCCTTCCGCATTGGCGAGGAAGTGTGACAGATGCCCGCGTTCGATGCCGATGCGGTGGGCATGGGTCAGGACGGCCGCGTATTCGGTCAGCCGGGTCTTGTCGTAATCTGTGCCGAAGACCAGCTTGACCACCGGAGTCATCGGGGCGCGTTCCTGCACCGTCAGCCCGTTTTCGCTGACAAGCTCGTCATAGGCTTCCGGTTCGGCCTGCGCGGCAAGGCTGACATCGTAGGCACGGCCCACGGCATCATACAGCGCGTTGCGGCTGCGATCTTCGCAACTGCGCGCAGCCTGGGCGAGGTCGCGGGCAGCGGCAAGGCAATCGGCAAGGGGCAGCGGTGCGTCTGCGGTGTCCGTTTCGCCTTCCGCCTCTGCTGCAAAATCCGCTGCAGGCGGTGTGATCGCATCGACCGAATATTGCGGATCGAAATCCGGTTCCGGCTGGTCCCAGCTTTCGTCCAGCGGCGCTTCCAGTTCACTCAGATCGAGCGGCGGCAAAGCGGGCGTCTTGGTCTGCCGGCGGACTACATCGAGCATGCCGCGCGGGATGAAGGCGATGGCGTCATCGTCCGTACCATCGCTGCCGTCTTCACCATATTCGTCGTCGTAATCGTCTTCCTCGATAGCAGCATCTGCGCCGCTGTCCGATGCGATGGATTCCAGACTGCCGAAGGATGGTCGCGGCAAAGCGCTTTCGTCGTCCGGTTCCCCCCCGTCTGCCGTATCGTCTGCCGCATCATCCGCCACCGCATCGCTGGCTGCCGCGTCGTCCAGGGCCGTGTCCCTGGGAACGTCGGCCCAGTCTGTGACCGGGTCGGAGGAGCGCAGGACGGGGTCGGGTAAAACATCCTGCGCTTCCTCGTTTTGGTCGTCGTCGGCTTCCGGTTCGTCGGGAAGAGGGGCATCGCTTGTCAGCGGTGCATCTGCGGTTTCCAGCGCCTGGTCGATTTCCAGCAGCAGCGCGTCGCTCGTCAGCTGGTCGGCCATCTCCTTCCAGTTGATGACGCCATAGATGAAATCGATAGTGTCGTCGTCGCTGGAGAAGGGCAGCAGAATACCGCGATAAAGAATGGTCGCGCCGCGCTGGTTCACGAACTCCGCTTCGAAACCGATCGGGGCCTGATTGGCCAGGATCTGCATGTAATGATCCGTGATCCGGCTCAACAGGCTGCGGCTGGGCACGTCGCTCAACGTTTCGATGCTGTCATCGGTGCCGCATTCGCGTGCCAGTTCCGCACCCAGATACGGGATGCCCGGGTCTTCTACCCCGGCGGTAAAATCGAGGAGTACGCTATAGGGGCCGAAATCAGGCAGGTTTTCCGGTTCGAGATCTTCGATCGAGGGGAAGCTGCGGTCGGCCAGCAGGCCGGCCCAGTGATTATAGGCGCGGACCTGCATCCGGCGCTCGTCCTGCCCGATGGGGGACGGCGGCACCTCACGCTCGATCTCGTCCTCGGCGGACGGATCATAGGCGTCAGCCGGCGAAAGGCCGGTGCTGTTGGTGTCGAAATGTCCACGCAAGCTGTCCATGGCTGCGTTTGCCCCTTGATGGTTAATACAAGGGTGTTCTGGCGCGACATGGTAAACATCGCGTTAAGTTGCGCGAGATCGCGAATGACGGGTTAGACAGGCGACCGGGCAACTTGTCGGAAATCGGCGCGCCATTTGCCAATGGCCTAGAATATATAGCGCATCTTGATGGTCTGGCGGGGCAGTCGCGGGCCGACTTCGATGGCGGCATCCCGGAACTTGGGCGGTCCCATACGGGCCTCTGCATCGCGTGAAAAACCGAACCCTTCGCGCGGCAGCATCAACGCCTTGTCTGCCTTGCCGTTGCCATTTTCGTCATGCAGCAAAGCGATTGCGTATGTGCCGGCGGGGACACCTTCGAAACGCAGGCGAACCTCGCCCGACGCGGGCACCATCACCCGGAAAGCCAGCCGGTCCTTGCCGCATTTGGGGAAGCTGGATGCACTGCGCGTCATGCAGGCGAGCACCCTGCCCTTGCCCGAACGCAGGTTGGTCACCGAAACCTCGACATTCGAAGTAGCCCCTGTCGCAGATGCTGGCGGCGCAGGGTCCGAGGCTGCTGGAACCGCGCCTGCCACCGCCATCACGGTCAGGGCGGAAAGCGTCAGCCCGCGTTTGGCGACAGCCCGCGATCGGTCCCGCACAGCCTGTCCCAAAACCGGAAATACAAGCCGTAATTGCATGAATAGGCCTCGTGATGATGTTGGTGATGACTGGCCGTTATCAGCCATGCCCCGACGCGCGAATGCACCAGCCAT
Source organism: Alteripontixanthobacter maritimus (assembly GCF_003340475.1). NCBI lineage: Bacteria > Pseudomonadati > Pseudomonadota > Alphaproteobacteria > Sphingomonadales > Erythrobacteraceae > Alteripontixanthobacter > Alteripontixanthobacter maritimus. The sequence continues at coordinate 2,445,724 of NZ_QBKA01000002.1, forward strand.
TTCGGAAACATCTCCCATCCCATGTGATTGGTGACGCCCATCACCGTCATGATCGTAAGCACGGCTGTTAGCATGGATACATGAATGGGAACTAAAAACACCAACAGCGGCACGACGAACGCCCCCGTCAGCGCCTCGAACGGATGGAAGCTCATCGCGGCCCAGGCCGTGGGCGGGCGGCTGGCATGGTGAACCGCGTGCATGACGCGGAATGGGCGCGGCCGGTGCATCCACCGGTGGGTCCAGTAGAACCATGTGTCGTGGACGAACAGATAGATGAACAGCGAGACCGGCAGGTACCACAAGGGCATCGCGTCCCAGCCGGTGTAAACACGCGTCCAGCCGTGTTCCTTCCACCCCCACAGCGCAAAGCCTGCCGGAATGCCGTAAATCGCCGCCGACAAGAGCGACCAGCGCAATTCGCGCCGGATCTGGGGGCTAAGCCCGTCGTAAATGCCGGGGCGGACCTTGCGGCTGAGCCATGCAAACCCGCCGCTTATGGCAAGATAGCGCACAGCCACGATCGCCGTCATCACGGCGCTGGTCAGAACCAGGGACAGGAACAGGGTGCCGGTCATGCCGCCATCCTATGCCGCAAGGGTTAACGCAGCGCGAGGCCTATCGGTTTGCACGAGCGCGCGACGTCCGCACCGGGGACCGCACTCCCGGGCGTAGTCAGGTTCCGGCGCCGGCGCCCCACGGCGCGCAATGTTCGTCCGCGCCAACGACCTGCCGCCGTAGCGATGTGCGGCACAGGCGTTCCACTTCCACCTTCCGGCGAGCAGCAGCCAGCGGGTGGGAGGGCGCAGGCCGCACGATTTCCGCATCGTAGCCATCCGCCACGATCACCCCGCAGCAATCGGGGCGATAATCCTCTCCCTCCAGCACGGCACGGTCGAGCTCGGGCGGCAGGCCCCAGTAAAAGCGGTCGCAATGATCGAGATAATCGGGCCATTTGCCATCGCCCAACAGATCGGCGCGGCTCACCTTAATCTCCACGATTACGATACGGCCCTTGGGATCGATCCCCATCAGATCGGCCCGCCGGTTGTTGCGCAGCGGCATTTCGGACAGGCACCAGATATCGTTGCGCGCAAACAGGCGCTTGATACCCCGCGCCACGGCAACTGCATCGGCAATCATGTCGCGGGACAGATCCGTTGCCGGTTTGCGAATCTGCGGAGTATCCATCGAAGGGCGGGCGAGAGCGCGTGAATTCATGCTGCCAATGTGGAACGAATAGCGAACACGGTCAAGCGCCCATGGCTTCCGAGGCGACACAAATGTCAGGCGGCGCGCTAGCCGGCGTTCCGGCGTGTCCGGTTACTTTGCCAAAGCCAGCAGGGCAGAACGGGAAGCGTGATATTCGCGCCACAGAACGAGCGCGGGTACCCGTGCATTTTGCCCTCGTTCCAGCACGCCTAGCAGCGCGGCTACGCCGGGCGTCAGGATCGCGGCGAGATCGGCGAGCCGCTGCGCAGCCTCGTCCAGGCGCCAACCGCCGGCTTCGTGGATTAGATCCGGGAAGGCGCGAGGCTGGTCCGAGGCGGGTTCCGGCGCGAGACCGGCCATGAAAGATACCGCCCGCGCCGCATCCTCGACCGCCGCCCACTCGGCTGCAAACGCGCTTGCTTGGTTATCTGCGTGGTTGTCTGTCTGCTCATCGCCCGCACCTGCGGGTGCCGCAGAATGCGCAGCGGTGCCTTGGAAGGAGTTCGAAACAGCGTTCATGGATGCCACCCCTAACCGCATTTCGCTTGCCAATTCGCTAACGCGCGGGCGGGCAAGCCGTGGCCAAGCAGCCCCTGACGATCCCGGCCCACATTCCCCATGGCGCAGCGCATCGCCCTTTGCTAAAGGCCCCGCCTGCGCCGGGTCAACCTGGCAAAATGCACCGGCACCCGTAGCTCAGCTGGATAGAGCGCTGCCCTCCGAAGGCAGAGGCCAGAGGTTCGAATCCTCTCGGGTGCACCACAATTTCAGTCCGGCGATCCGGCACCTTGGTCAGTTTACCTGCCGGTCGCGTCCGGCCCAGTAGGGTTCGCGCAGGGTGCGGCGCAGGATCTTGCCGGAGGGGTTCCGGGGTAATTCGGCGATGAAGTCCACGCTTTTGGGGCATTTGAACCCGGCGATCCGTTCGCGGGCGTAGGCGATCACATCGCCTGCTTGCAGATCGGTGCCGGGTTTGCGTACCACCACTGCCTTGACCGCTTCGCCCCAGGCATCGTCCGGCACGCCGATTACCGCGACGTCGGCGATGGCGGGATGCCCGTACAGCGCGCTTTCGACTTCGGCTGGATAGACATTCTCCCCGCCGGATACGATCATGTCCTTGATCCGGTCCTGGATGAAGAGATAGCCGTCTTCGTCGAGATAGCCCGCATCGCCGGTACGGAACCAGCCGCCGTCCAGCATGACGCGCGCCGTTTCTTCCTCGCGCTTCCAGTAACCGGCCATGATTGCAGGACCGCGAATGGCGATTTCGCCGGTTTCGTTCGCGCCAAGCGCTTCCAGATCTTCGCCCAAGATACGCAGTTCCATACCCGGCAGGGCCTGCCCGGCCGATCGCAGCGTATGTTCGCGGCCCGGCAAGTGATCCTCCGGTGACAGGGTGACCACCGTGCCAAAGGTTTCGGTCAACCCGTAAAGCTGGGCAAAGCCGCATTTCAGCCGCTCCACCCCTTCCTTCAGCAAATCGAGCGGGATCGGGCTGGCGCCGTAGGTAAGCCCGCGGACCGAGCTGAAGTCTGCCCGGTCCGCCTCGGGATGGGCGAGCATGATACGTAGCGCGGCGGGTACCAGGAAAATCCACTTCACCTGATGCCTGGCAATATCCGTCATCGTGAGCAGCGGATCGAATTCGGCATGGACGATGACTTCCATGCCGGACAACAGCCCGTTCAGCGCCATGCCGATGCCGGCGATGTGGCCATAAGGCATCGCCAGGATGCCGGTGTCGCCCGCGTCCGGCGCATACCAGTAGATGCCCTCCTTCTTCAGACGCTTGCGAGTGGCGGTGCCATTTGCATGGGTCAGCATGACGCCTTTGGGAGTACCGGTGGTGCCTGAGGTATATAGTTGGAGCAGCACGTCATCCGGCGAAACAGCGATACCAAGCGGGGTATCGGCCTGCGCATCGCGCCAGTCGTCGAAACCCGTTTCCATTTGCACGACCGGACCATCAAACCCGTCCGCGACGTTTATGAAGGCGTCCTCCACAAACAGCATGGCGGCCTCGCAATCGCGGATGATGGTCATGATTTCGGCAGGGGCGAGCCGCCAGATTATCGGCACCAGCACGACATTGGCCCGCGCCGCGCCTGCGATCAGTTCGACAGTACGGTCGCTGTTCTTGCCGACATAGGCGATGCGGGCGCCGGGTTCGCAACCTGCAGCGACGAAAGCACGGGCGATGCGGTTGGCGCGGCGATCGAGCTCGGCGTAATCGCATGTCCGGTCCTGGAACCGGACTGCGATTTGCGCCGGGCGTTCTGCTGCGTGACGAGCCAGTGCCTCGCCATAGGTTGTCGCTGTCATTGCCGGCCTTTCCCTGCGGCCGATTTGTACGTCGGCCTTGGCGCTGGAGTAGCAAGGAAGCGCTGCATGCGCCAAGTGCGGGATGCACTCGCCGGGTAAATCGACATGGGGTGGGCCGGGGCACGCGTTATGGCGCGCTGCATTATCCATTGGCCATACCCGCGCCGAACCCGTTAAGGGAGTACCCATGCCTGGTCCGATCAAGGAATTTTCCAGCCTGCCCGCCCGCGCCGAGTTGCGCGGCGACGATGCGGTATCGGGCAGCATAACCGGCGCGGGATCGGGCGGTGTGGTCGCGTTCCGCCAGTCATCCGTCCGGCGCGAAGGAGTGCCCCGGATCGGGGTGATCTACAATCCGCGCAGCCACGGTAACAAGGGCCGCGACCTCGCTTTGCATTCGCGTGGAGACAACGCGCCCGACATCGCCATCGCCACACCCGGCAAGCGACGCCAGATGCCTGCCCAGCTGGAGGAATTCGCGCGCAGCGGGATCGATTATCTCATCATCAATGGCGGCGATGGAACGGTGCGCGATGTGCTGACTTGCGGGCAGCCGTTCTTCGGTGACAATTGGCCCCGGATCGCGGTGCTGCCCAAGGGCAAGACCAATGCGCTGAATGTCGATCTGGGCGCGCCGAAGGACTGGACGCTGGATGCCGCGATCGATGCGCTGGACAGCGGCCGGGAAGTGCGCCGCCGCCCGCTCGCCATCGAACCGCTCGACCATAGTGCGGGCGTGCTGCAGGGCTTCATCCTTGGCGCGGGAGCATTTACGCGGGCCATTCGCGCTGGGCAGGGTGCGCACCGGATCGGGGCGTTCAACTCCATGGTGGTGGGTGTGACCACGGGCTGGGCGATGAGCCAGATCCTGCTGGGCGGTGCGCGCAACAAATATCGCCGCGGCGTAAAGATGGAACTGCTGCTGGGCGACCGGAAGACCCCGCTGCCGCATAGCGGCCTTGGCGAGGAAGACCGCCGCATGGTGCTGTTTGCCAGCACGTTGAAGAAGATGCCGTTCCGGCTGCAGCCATTTGGCAAACGCAAGGGAGCCATCAGGCTGGCCGCGATGGACCGCCCGCTGCGGCGCTATACGCCTTTGTTGCCCGCAGTCGCGGCGGGCTTGGACGGGGACTATCTGGCCGGGCGCGGCTTCCACCGTGCCGAAACAGACCGGCTGGAGATGCACGTGGAAGGGCAGTTCATCCTTGACGGGGAGGCGTTCCCGCCGGGAAATTACAGTGTCACGCTCGGCCCTGAATTGTGTTTCGTCGTTCCATGAGCGCTGTATTGCCGTGAGCGAGACACTTGCCGACCGGATAACGCGTTCCGCCGACCGGGCGGTGCATCCGGCCATTACCCAGTTTGCCGAACGGCTTGCGCATGAGGCAGGTGCCGCGGCGGTGCTGTTCTACGGTTCGAACCTGCGGACCGGCTCGCTCGACGGGGTGCTTGATTTCTATGTGCTGATGCCGGCGGATGCGGGTGAAAGCGTCCCAGCAAAAACTCGCGCCGATCGTATCTGGCCGCGAATCGGGTACCGCGAATGCAGCCATGACGCGCAGATATTGCGCGCAAAGACGGCGACCATGCCGATCGATACCTTTGCGCGGGCTGCAGCAGGAAGATCGCGCGATACCACTATCTGGACGCGGTTCGTGCAGCCGAGCGCATTGGTATGGTCGCGCGACGAGGCCGCGCGCGATGCGGTACTGGCCGCCTTGGCAGACGCGGCGAAGACGGCGTCACGGCTGGCCGCCACGCTGGGACCCGCCAGCGGGACCGCCGATGCCTATTGGCGCGCTTTGTTCCAAGCGACGTACAAGGCGGAGTTTCGCGTGGAGAAGCGCGGGCGGGAAGATTCCATCCTGTCGGTAAACGCCGACCATTTCGATGGATTGCTACCACTTGCCTGGTCGGCCCAGGGCCTCGTGTTCGAACGGGCGGGCAATACCCTGCGCCCAAGGTTGAGCGAGAAAGAGCAGCGGCGCGCCATGCGCTGGTGGCGCAGGCGGCGACGCTTGGGCAAACCGCTCAACCTGATGCGGCTGATGAAAGCGAGCACGACTTTCGACGGCGCGGCGCGCTATGCGGCGTGGAAGGTTGAGCGGCATACCGGCATTGCGATGGAGGTCACGCCGGCTCGCGAAAAGCGCCCGCTGCTGGCTGCGCCCGAAGTCCTTTACCGATTGTGGCGACACAGGCGCAAAAGGCACTGACGCCCATCAGCCCTGACTTGGCGCCGGCACGCTTACATGTAACGCATCCGGATGCGGATCGATTTCACGCCGGTACCGACGGAGAATGCGGTTTTCTTGTAACTTGGCTTGCCAAGATTGAGGATATTCAAGCTGGGATTGTTGGACATCGCCCCGCCATCGGTGGTGAGGTCCGTCTTGCCATTGCCGTTCTTATCGTGCCGTACCGCCACGGCATATGTGCCGGGGCCGGACACCGGCAGGCAAAACGTCATCGAACCGTTTTTAGCCCGAGTTTCGATCCGGCTCAGCCATTTGCCCTTTTTCAGCCATTCCCCTTCGGTACCGCGATAGATCTGCACCCGCATTGTGCCACTGGACTGGTCGATCCCGTCCACTGTCACCATAACGGCAGACGATGACCCGGCGTTACAGTCGGATAGATTGTTGGAAATAGTACGTTTGTACTGGGCGTGAGCAGGCACAGCCATTCCGATACTGCCCGCGATAAGACCGGCGGCCGCCAGGCCCATAATAATATGCTTTGTCATGATTATTCCCGTTCGACCGAAACCCGTGTCGGGCTGGTGATATGCGCTTGGTTTTAGGGAGAAGGCGCTGAATTGGCCCTGAATAGGCGGTGCAGGATGCGCGGCTGGCTGCCCGGCTTCCCCCCGCAAACATGGCTTTCAGGCAGGGTCTCGCGTTGGGCTGTCGCTCCGTATCGTAATTAACGATTCTTCGCATGCGAATCGCCGGAAATGCTGGGTTTCCATGTGGAAAACAGGTAAGGGCGCGCTTGTCGGTCCTGCAACCTAGGCGTAACCGACGTCGCAACCGTATCCACATTTTACCCAGGTTTCCCCCGGCACCATGCCCCAACCGTTGATCGCACCATCCATCCTTTCCGCCGATTTCGCACGGCTGGGGGAGGAAGTGCGCGCCATAGATGCGGCAGGCGCGGACTGGATCCATATCGACGTGATGGATGGACATTACGTGCCCAACATCACCATCGGTCCTGCCGTGGTGAAGGCGCTGCGGCCGCATTCGGACAAGGTGTTCGACGTACACCTGATGATCAGTCCGGTGGACCAGTATCTGGAAGCGTTCGCCGATGCGGGGGCCGATTATATTACGGTCCATCCCGAATCCGGGCCGCACGTCCATCGCACGGTGCAGGCGATCAAGGCGCTGGGAAAGAAGGCGGGCGTAGTGTTCAATCCCGCCACCCCGGTCGATACGCTGGACTATCTGATCGACCAGGTCGACCTCGTGCTGGTGATGAGCGTGAACCCGGGGTTCGGCGGTCAAAAATTCATCCATAACCAGCTCGCCAAGGTGCGCGATATCCGGGCGCGTATCGACGCCTCCGGCCGCGATATCCGGTTGCAGGTCGATGGCGGGGTGGATGCGGTGACCGCGCCGCTCTGCGTGGAGGCAGGGGCCGACGTGCTCGTGGCAGGTTCCGCCACATTCAAGGGCGGTCCCGACCATTATGCCGGCAATATCGCGGCGCTGAAGGGCGGCGTATAATGGATCTCGGCGTGCAATCATCGCGCGCCGCAGCGCCCGATACTTCCGACGGCACCGGCAATGGTGCAGCGCCCGACCATTCCGAACAGGAGGCGCAGATGGCTATCCCGCTGGCGCCGGGTCGCGACGAACCGGCCGCCGAACATGGCGCCAAATATTCAGGGTCGGATGATACCGACCTGCAGCCTGAAACGAAGGGTAGCGAACTGCTGGAGCCCGGTCGTGCGCTGGTCGTATCCGACTTTACAACGCCCCGCCTCAATCCCGGCGAGAAACTGATCCGGCTGGCGTATCGGATGGGCATCCCTTCCGCCACCATCGTGGCTCCGTTCCGAAAGGCGCAGCGTACCCGCTTGCTGGCTAAGGTAAAGCCGCCGGAATTCGGTGATCGCAGCGCGGGCATGGCTTTGCGTGCAGGCCACTTCCTGATTTATGGCGTCAAGGCGCCGATTGCGCAGATGGATTACGCCACCGGCGCGCCGCTCACGCCCCCGTTTGAACGCGCAATCCATGGCTTCGGCTGGATGCGGGATCTGGCGGCATGCGGTACGGTGGAACAGGTTGCGAATGCCGCGGGGCGCGTGACGTCAGGATGGCTTGCAGCCAATCCCAAGCCTGCGCGCGGTCCGGCATGGAAGGTCGAACATACCGGACATCGCCTGCTCGCGTGGCTGGTCCACGCGCCGCTGGTGCTGGACAAGGCTGACGACAAGGCGCGCACGCAGATCCTGCAGGCGATATCTGATACCGCGCGCTGGCTCGACCGGAATGTGACCAAGGCCGACGATCAGCTGGGTGCGGTAGCTGGCTGGGCGGCGATTACCGCCGCCGGGCTGTTGTTGCCCGACGGCAAGCCACGGCGTATCTTTGGTGAGGCCGGGCTGGTACGTGCGTTGGGCGAATTGGTGGCGGATGATGGCGGCGTGCTGTCACGCAGTCCGCTGGCGCAGATGGATGCCATCACCGTGCTGACCGACCTTGCCGCCTGCTACGAGGCTGCCGGACGCGACGTACCCGAAGCGCTCGATACTATGCGCGCGCTGCTGGTGCCGCCGCTGCTGGCACTGGTGCATAGCGATGGCCGGCTGGGGAGCTGGCAGGGTGCGAATTCCGTGCGCGCCCCACGTCTCGCCGCGCTGATTGCGGCCAGCGGGGTCCGTACCCGCCCGCTGAAGGATGTGCGGCAATGGGGGTATCAGCGGATCGCTGCCGGCAAAAGTGTGCTGCAACTGGACGCCGCGCCGCCGCCGCTGGCGCGCCACGCACGTTGGGGCTGCGCGTCTACGCTGGCGTTCGAACTGAGCAGCGGCGATCACCGGATCATCGTCAATTGCGGCGGGGCTGCGGTTGCCGGCGGACAGACGCCGGTACGGATCGAGCAGGGTCTGCGCGCCACGGCTGCGCATTCCACGCTGGTTCTGGACGATGCGAATTCCACCGCCGTCCATATCAAGGGCAAGCTTGGCGCGGGCGTGACGGAGGTCGAGGTGGACCGCCGTACGCTGCGCCGCGAAAACGGCACCGCCACTCGGATCGAGGCCAGCCATGACGGCTATGGCGCGCGTTACGGCCTGACCCATCGCCGCATCCTGATCATGAAGGATGATGGCGACGAGCTGCGCGGCGAGGATGTGCTGGTGCCCTCGGGCAAGAATGGCAAGCGCGGCAAGATCGGTTTCGCCATCCGCTTCCACATCGGCCTTGGCATCGAAATCGGCCTGGCGGAGGACCGGTTGGGCGCAGGGCTCGCCTTGCCGGACGGCAGCTATTGGCAGTTCCGCGTCGGCAATTCGAATTTCAACGGCGAGGTTGCCGTGGAAGAAAGCCTGTGGGTGGATGGCCAGGGCCGCCCGCAACCAATCCAGCAGCTTGTCATCCAGGGTATGACGAGTCGCGGCGGCGGGCGCTTTTCCTGGCTGTTGAAGAAAACGGGATAAGGTTCGCACAAATGACTGACGTTACGATCAAGCGGGCCCTGCTGTCGGTGTCCGACAAGACCGGCGTTGCCGATCTGGGCAAGATGTTGGCCGCGCGCGGCGTTGAACTCGTGTCTACTGGCGGCACTGCGAAGGCGCTGCGCGATGCGGGACTGGCAGTGCGCGATGTGTCGGACCTGACCGGCTTTCCCGAAATGATGGACGGACGGGTCAAGACGCTACACCCGATGGTCCATGGCGGGCTGCTGGCGGTGCGCGACAATCCCGAACATGCGGCGGCGATGGACGAACACGGCATCGGCGCGATCGACCTGGTGGTGGTGAACCTCTACCCGTTCGTGCAGACCGTGGCGAAGGGCGCGGACCGCCCTGAAATCATCGAGAACATCGATATCGGCGGGCCGAGCATGGTCCGGTCTGCCGCCAAGAATCACGGTTTCGTCACGATCCTGACCGATCCCGCCGATTACGGCACGCTGGCAGACGAGCTGGACGGGCATGACGGCGCGACGTCCCAACCGTTCCGCGCACGCATGGCCGCCAAGGCGTTTGCTGCCACCGCCGCCTATGACAGCGCGATCGCCAGCTGGTTCGGCTTTGCCGATCAAGGCGAGAAATTCCCGCCCCGCCGCACCATCGCGAGCAAGCTTGCAGGCAAACTTCGCTACGGTGAAAACCCGCATCAGGATGCGGCGCTGTACCTGCCGGAAGGGCCGCACACGTCCGGTCTGCCGCAGGCTGAGCAAATTCAGGGCAAGGCGCTCAGCTACAACAATTACAACGATGCCAATGCCGCGCTGGAACTGGTGGCGGAGTTTGCCGGCGGCGCGCCAGCCTGCGTGATCGTGAAACACGCCAACCCGTGCGGCGTGGCGCAGGCCGACACGCTGATCGATGCGTGGCAGGGCGCGCTCGAATGCGACAGCGTATCGGCATTTGGCGGGATCGTGGCAGTGAATCGCCCGCTGGATGCGGAAACGGCCACGGCCATCACGAAAATCTTCACCGAAGTGGTGGTTGCGCCCGGTGCGGACGATGAAGCGCTCGAAATCTTTGCAAAAAAGAAAAACCTGCGCCTGCTCCTGGTGGACGGCTTCCCCGATCCGCGCCGCGTCGGCCAGACGCTGGCAATCATCGCGGGCGGCATCCTTACGCAGGACCGCGACAATGGCGCGGTCATTGCGGACGATCTGAAAGTGGTCACCAAGCGCGCACCGACGGATCAGGAGGTGCGCGACTGCCTGTTCGCATGGACCGTGGCGCGGCACACCAAATCGAATGCCATCGTCTACGCTAAAAACGGAATTACGGCGGGTATCGGCGCGGGCCAGATGAACCGACGTGACAGCAGCCGCATCGCCGCGATGAAGGCCGCCGAAGCTGCGCAGACGTTCGGTTGGGACCAGGCGCGAACCGTTGGCAGCGCAGTGGCATCCGATGCGTTCTTCCCCTTCGCGGATGGCTTGCTATCGGCCGCCGAGGCAGGAGCAACAGCCGTCATCCAGCCCGGCGGCTCGATCCGTGACGACGAGGTAATTGCCGCTGCCGACGAAGCGGGACTGGCGATGGTTTATACCGGAATGCGCCACTTCCGGCATTGATTACCGGTCGCGGGTCGGCGGTTCCGAAATACGCTGCAGCAGGATCGGCTCCGGCCCAGTAAGTTGCAGCTTATCTTTCGCCAGCAGGCGATAGCCGGTCACCATCTCGGCCGCAGCTAACAGGCTTGCCTCCGCCTCCATCAGCAGTGGTTCGCACCGCATCTGTGTGCTAGCAAAACTGCCTATGACAAGTCGCCCTGCCTTGGGTGAGGACCATTGCGCGCCGCCGCTGTTGCATCCCGCGCTGGCGCTGTACCAATTCGGTGCGAAGCTGACCGATGCGGGCTTTGGCCCTTTCCATGCGGCACCAGCAACAGATACGACGCGCCAATCCCCCTCCAAGTCCGGAACCGGACCGATGCGCCTTTTCAGTTCGGCCATGGTCCCATCGGTCGCCGTCAGCGTCAGTGTACCGTCGCCGCTAACCGCCCATGCGTTGGCCTGATCGACGAACCGCGCTAGGGTACGCTCCAGCTCAGGCGCTGCAGCGGTTGAGCATTTGGCGATCACCACCGCTTCGCGCCGCCAGGTTCGCAGCGTCCCGTCTGCCCCGGCTGCATAAAACGCCGGATGCCCGCCACCACATCCGGCTTCGTGACTGAAAAACTCGTCGCTTTGAAAATGTACGATGCCGATATCCGCACTGTTGCCAGATGGATATGCCAGTTCGCCGATGCGCTGGACCATCCATTGTCCCCCGAGCATGGTTGCGGCTTCGGCATCTGCCGCCGGTGTCGCCGCTGCCGGTGCAGGCGTGGGTGCGCGATCAGTGGTGGGTGGCGGAACACAAGCGGCCACCGACAAAGCGGACGCGATACCCGCCGCCACTACCACCGCCTTCACATGCCACATCGCACCGCCCCTGTTTTCTGCAAGTTACGCAGTGTCCGCCCGATCACCTGAACGCAAGGCAACGCCGCAATTCAGCGATTGCTAACAGGTGCTGCTGTAACCATCTGGCTTATTCATTCGAAAGAGTCCTCATGACCAGTTTTCTGAAATCCGAAGTTACCCGCCTTGTTGCAGCCGGCTTCACCATCGGCACCGCATTTTCCATCATCCAGATGGACTCTGCCGCACGGTCCGAAATCGCGCCTGCGATCCTGGGTGCGGTATTGGGTCTGGCTGGACTGTGAGGCGCATACTTCCCTTTTTCGCGGCTGCCGGGCTCGTTCTGTCAGCTTGCAACGGTCCCGCCATTGCCGCTGAAAACGTGGTCGCCGCACCTCTGGCCAAACGGGTCGCCAAGGAAGGCGCGGGTTTGAAAACTGCGATTTTCGCAGGCGGATGTTTCTGGGGTATCGAAGCGGTTTTCAGTCATACCAAGGGCGTCAAAAGCGCGATTGCCGGCTATCATGGCGGCAACAAGGCGACCGCCACCTACGCGCAAACCAACACCGGCGTCACTGGGCATGCGGAAGCGGTGAAGGTGGTCTACGATCCAAAGGTTGTGCGCTACGACCAGCTGCTGCGTATTTTCTTCTCCGTTGGGGCCGATCCAACCGTGCGCAACCGGCAGGGCCCTGATCGCGGCCCGCAATATCGCGCCGCGCTGGTTCCAGTCAGCAAGGAACAGCGCATCGTGGCGGCGTCTTATCTCAAACAGATGCAGGCCAGCGGCAAGTGGTCGCGCCCGATCGTGACCGAGATCGAACCGCACAAGACGTTCTACAAGGCGGAAGCCTATCATCAGGACTTTGCCGCGAAGAACCCGGGCCACCCCTATATCCGGCGGTGGGATGCGCCCAAGGTGAACGCGCTGAAGCGGCTGTACCCTTCCAAATACCGCGCCACTTTCAAGCGAGGGTAACAGCGCGCGGGTAGAAGCGGACGACGGCAGTCGCTATATCGCCGTCATGGGCGAAGCTGCAAAACACCATCACCACGAACATTCCGGCGAAAAGCTGGTCGATGCCGCGCGCAATTCCCTGGTGGAATCGGGCGAACAATGGACTGGTATGCGCGAGGCAGTGTTCGCCGAACTCGCCCGGCACGAACGCCCTGCCAGCGCCTACGACATTGCCGACAATCTGGGTAAGGCACGCGGCAAGCGGGTGGCCGCCAACAGCATTTACCGCATTCTCGACCTGTTCGTGGCCAACAACCTCGCCATGCGGGTCGAAAGCGCCAACGCCTACCTCGCCAACACACATCCCGGCTGCGCGCATGATTGCATCTTCATGGTGTGCGACGAATGCGGAGAAGCCACCCATGTCGATGACGACGCGGTATCGCAGCGCATCAGAGGCGTTGCAGCGGAAAGCAATTTCACGGCGCGGCGCCCGATTATCGAAATTCGCGGGCTATGCAGCGCCTGCCGGTAATCCCTTCGCTTTAAACGAAAGCCCGCCGCTGCTGCTTTGCGGTTATCCGGAGAAGCGGGCAGGGCGGGCTTCGGTCAAGTCGGTCTGAGCCGAACTGGTTTATAGCTTCGCGCCTCCCGACGCGTCGATCACCTGGCCGGTAACCCAGCCACTATCCGGACCGGCCAGAAATGCGGCCACTCCGGCGATATCGTCCGGCTGGCCGATCCGTTTCAGCGCCTGCATGTTGCGCGCATTCTCACCGCCTTCTTCGCTTTCCAGCCAAGCGGACATATCGGTCAGAATGGCGCCCGGTGCCACTGCGTTTACGCGGATGCCACGTGGGCCCCATTCGGCTGCAAGGTCGCGCACCAGCGTGTTCACCGCGCCTTTGGTCAGCGCATAAGCGGGTATTCCGGAAAAATGCGTCTGAGCCACGATGGAGCTGGTGAACACCACGCGGGCATCATCCGCAAACCTGTCCGCCAGCCCCGTTGCCAGCAGGAATGGTGCGCGGACATTCACTGCCAATTGCCGGTCGATCACCGCCGCATCGGTATCGGCAAAGTCCACGAACTCGGCCACTCCGGCGTTATTCACCAGGATATCGAGCTTGGCCTCGCCCAGCAGCCTCTCGGTTTCGCGAGCCAGTTCTGCCGGTCCTGCGGGGTCGAGCAGATCACCTTGCAGCGAAACGGCGGAGCCACCCTCGTCCGCGATTTCTTTGACAAGAGCGTCGGCGGCGTCGGCGGACTGGCCATAATGCACTAGCACATGCGCCCCGTCGGCAGCGAGACGGCGGGCAATAGCCGCGCCGATCCCGCGCGAGGCCCCGGTAACAAGGGCAGTTTGGTTGTGAAGTGATTTGCTCATGATATTCGTCCTTGATTGTGGGCTGGCAACAACCCTGCTCGGGGGCCGCGGCATTGCGACCATGTCGATGAAATAGGCGCATTGAGCATTAGTTCAATATATCCGAACAATAGAAAAATTGAAGTTCGACATTCCGGAACTATATCGTTTGTGTGGCCCGCTTCATTCACCCTGACCTTGCAGATGTACCGCTTGCCGCGGCGCTGCACGCGCTGGCCGATCCATCACGCCTGAATATCGTGCGCCGTCTGGACGAAGATCGCCGTGATGGTGGCGCCGGGCTATCATGCAGCGACGCAGCTTGCCCCGAACTTCCGCGGGCGACGATGTCGAACCATTACAACATCCTACGCGCAGCTGGACTGGTCGAGGCTCGCAAGGACGGCGTTCGGGTGCTGCATCGGTTGCGCCGCCAGGCGGTGGATGCTCGGTTCCCCGAGCTACTCAATGCCGTGCTCGCCGCTTCGGCCTGATTCTCGTTCATCGACACGCAGGCTGCCACTTGGTAAGCATGATGGGATGACAGCTCCCAAGACCCCGCTCCTCGACACGGTGGATATGCCCGCCGACCTGCGCAAGCTCGACAAGTCGCAATTGCGCCAGCTGGCCGATGAACTGCGGGACGAGATGATTTCCGCCGTCGGCAGTACCGGCGGGCATCTCGGTTCGGGCCTCGGCGTGGTGGAACTGACCACGGCCATCCATTACGTGTTCAACACGCCTGACGATCGGTTGATCTGGGATGTCGGCCACCAGGCCTATCCGCACAAGATCTTGACCGGCAGGCGCGACCGTATCCGCACCCTGCGTCAGGGTGGCGGACTGTCCGGCTTCACCAAGCGGACCGAGAGCGAATACGACCCGTTCGGCGCGGCGCATTCCAGCACGTCCATCTCGGCCGCGCTGGGCTTTGCAGTGGCCAACAAGCTCAACGACACGCCGGGCAAGGGCATTGCCGTCATCGGTGACGGCGCGATGAGCGCGGGCATGGCGTATGAGGCGATGAACAATGCCGAGCAGGCAGGCAATCGGCTGGTGGTCATTCTGAACGACAACGACATGTCGATTGCTCCGCCGGTGGGCGGCCTGTCGGCCTATCTGGCGCGCATGGTGTCGAGCAGCGAATATCTCGGCCTGCGCAGCCTCGCGTCAAAACTGGTGAAGAAGATGTCGCGCCGGGTGCACAATTCGCTCGGTAAGGCGGAAGAATTCACGCGCGGTATGGTGACCGGTGGAACCTTGTTCGAGGAACTGGGCTTCTATTATGTCGGCCCGATCGACGGGCACAATCTCGACCATTTGATCCCGGTGCTGGAAAACGTGCGCGATGCGGAAGATGGCCCGGTTCTGGTCCATGTCGTCACCAAGAAGGGCAAGGGTTACGCCCCTGCCGAAGACAGCGCCGACAAATATCACGGTGTGCCCAAATTCGACGTGGTCACGGGCGAGAAAGCGAAATCCGCCGCCGGCCCGCCCGCTTATCAGAACGTGTTCGGGGAAACGCTGGCCAAACTGGCCGATAATGATCCGCGTATCTGCGCGATTACCGCTGCCATGCCGAGCGGTACGGGCGTCGATAAATTTGCCGCCGCGCATCCCACCCGCGCCTTCGATGTCGGCATTGCGGAACAGCACGGCGTGACCTTCGCCGCCGGGTTGGCAGCGCAGGGAATGCGGCCATTCGCAGCGATTTACTCAACCTTCCTGCAGCGCGCCTATGATCAGGTGGTGCATGATGTCGCGATCCAGAACCTGCCGGTGCGCTTTGCCATCGACCGGGCTGGTCTGGTGGGCGCGGACGGCGCGACCCATGCGGGCAGTTTCGACATTACCTATCTGGCTTCGCTTCCCAATTTCGTTGTGATGGCCGCCGCGGACGAGGCGGAACTGGTTCATATGACTTACACCGCCGCTGAACATGACAGCGGCCCTATCGCCCTGCGCTATCCGCGCGGCAATGGCGTGGGCGTGGACTTGCCCGAAACACCCATATTGCTGGAAATCGGCAAGGGACGCGTGGTGCGCGAAGGCAGCAAGGTCGCGCTGCTGTCGCTCGGCACGCGGCTGGCCGAAGCGCAAAAGGCCGCCGACCAGTTGGAAGCCAAAGGTTTGAGTACGACGGTGGCCGATCTGCGCTTTGCCAAGCCGCTTGATACCGATCTGATTGCACGGCTGATGCGTGACCATGAGGTGGTGGTCACGGTGGAGGAAGCCGCCATTGGCGGGCTGGGCGCGCATGTGCTCACTTATGCCAGTGACGAGGGGTTGACCGATGCGGGCCTGAAAATCCGCACGCTCCGCTTGCCAGACCGGTTCCAGGATCAGGACGCACCGGACAAGCAATATGACGAAGCCGGCCTGAACGCGCCGCAAATCGTCGAGACTGTGCTGAAGGCGCTACGCCACAACACCGCCGGGGACGATCAGCGCGTGGAAGAGGCACGCGCCTGAGAGAAACGCGGAAAGGGCAATTTGCTGGGCCGTACAGGTAGCGGAAGCGGCTAAGCGTCCGAGCCTATTGTTCGGCAATTCCCAGTAGCTCAACCTTGAACATCAGCGTTGCTCCGCCGGGAATGCGCGGGTTGCCCGTCACTCCGTAAGCAAGACTGGCAGGGGACGCGATTTCAATCGTGTCGCCCACAGCCATTTTCGGAATGGCGAGCTGCCAGGCGGAGATCAGACGGCCGAGCGGGAATTCCACCGGCTCCCCGCGGTCGTAGGAACTGTCGAACGTTTCCCCATCCACAAACGTGCCTGCGTAGTGAACCTTGACCGTATCGGCCACGGTCGGGCGGGGGCCAATGCCATCGCCCGCGACCCTGCGCCACATCAGACCGCCATCGATGTAACCCCAGCCATCTTCGGCCGACAGTGTCGCGATAGCCGCCTGCTGGCGGTTATGCCACGCGGCGTCCTGCGCATGGTTAGTCGCGTCCGCCGAACGATCCTGTGCGGTTACACCCGATGCACTCGCTAACATGGCAGCTGCGGCAAACAGGGTGACGCTACGCCTGCTCACCAGTCATACGCCTTGGGCAGATCGCTTTCGTCGAGATCGCGGTAGCGTTCTCGCAGGCGGGTCTGGTGGTTGCTGACCGGTTGCAGCACGCCGTCGATATAAACGGCGGTCGGCGCACTCGACAGCTCGAGCGGATCGCCATCCCATATGACGATATCGCCCGCAGCGCCGGTGGCGAGCACCCCGAACTGACCGCCATAGCCGGCGATCTCTGCCGGGACCGAGGTGATGGTGGCTAGCGCCTGGCCCCAGCTCAATCCAGATGCGCCGGGAATCTTGCCAAGCGCCACCAGATTGCCGGCATATTGCGGCGAATTGCGCGGCTGTTCGATACCGTTGCCGAGCCTGCCGATAGCGACCTTTACTCCGGCAGCGACCATGCGGCCAACATTGCTTTGCGTGGCGGCCAGCTGTTCGAAACTGGACGGCAGATCGTCGAGCGGATCGGCTATCACCGGCACGCCGGCAGCAGCGATTTCGCTTGCGACCAGCCAGCCTTCGCTGACACCGGCAAGCACCAGGTCGAGCGCGGGGAATTCGTTCCGCAGTGCCAACACCGCGCGAATGTCGGCCGCGCGTTCGACCACGACATAGAGCGGCTGCGTGCCATCCAGCACCGGCACCAGTGCAGCAGCGTCGAAGCGTGTTAGCAATACGTCGCTGCCGCGATCAGTTTC
The DNA here is from genome assembly GCF_003340475.1 of Alteripontixanthobacter maritimus. Lineage (NCBI taxonomy): Bacteria > Pseudomonadati > Pseudomonadota > Alphaproteobacteria > Sphingomonadales > Erythrobacteraceae > Alteripontixanthobacter > Alteripontixanthobacter maritimus. The sequence continues at coordinate 2,463,402 of NZ_QBKA01000002.1, forward strand.
GTTCCGGGCCATGCGGTTGTCCGGCCCCAGATCGTCGCCCTGCCGGGGTGCGCCGCGCGCTGCCCGGCCGCCGGGAATCATTTCCCCGCTGCCGACATCGCGCGCCTCACGCAGGGCGTTGCGAAGCAGTGCGTGGGCGCTTGTCCGGCTGCCACCCGCCAGACGCGCGCCATATTCGCCCAGTGCGACCATCTGGAACGCGCGCGGGCGGACCACCATGTCAGGGTCTGCGCCAAGGTCCACGATTGCGCCCTGTCCGCCGAAGATCGAGCTGGCGGGTGCCGACACGATGCTTGCCCTTGTGACGCCGCCCGCGCGGCTGACCGCGACATGCTGCGACGAGGGGTTGAGAGCGGGTGCAATGTCAAGCGCGGCGCTGAAGGGCGAATTTCCGGCCGTGAGATCGTTGCTTTCGCTCACTGCGCCCACGTCCCACAAGCCGAGCGTGGTGGCGGCGGCGAAGATGCCGGGCGTGACCCATTTGCCGGTGCCGTCGACAGTCTGCATTCCGGCAGGAACGGTTACGCCGCGCCCAGCCGCGACGACCTTGCCGCTGCGCACGACGACCGTTGCGCCTTCCATCGGCTCGCTGCCGTCGCCGGTGGCCACTGTGGCGTTGGTGATCGCGATGTCCTGCGCGCAAAGCCCCGCTGGTGTCGCGAGCGCGACCACAGCAGTCGCAGTAGCAAGGATGTGCGAGAAGCGGCTCATTTCACGTCCCCTTCACCGGGTTGGCCAAGCTCGAAATCGCTCACCGGTCGGCGTTTCGGATCCATCGCATCATATAGCAGCGCGCCATCGACCCAGACCTTTTCCGGCCGCGAATAGACCGACAGCGGGTTGCCGTTCCACAGCACCACATCGGCCATCTTGCCCGCTTCCAGACTGCCGGTCATTGCTTCGACGCCCATCGCCTTGGCTGCGTTCAGTGTGATCCAGCGGATGACTTCGGCATCGGCAATCTCGATCCCCATGCGGCGACCGGCGTGCTGCGCCTTGGCAGCCTCCTGATTCAGGCGTTGGATACCGTTTTCATCGTCGGAGTGAATGACCACGCAGGCGCCCTGTTTCTGCAGCAGCGCCGCGTTTTCAGGGATCGCGTCATAGGCTTCCATCTTGAAACCGTACCAGTCCGCCCAGATCGCGCTGCACACGTCGTTTTCGCGCAGCAAATCGCCAATCTTGTAGCTTTCGATGGCGTGGTGGAAGGCGGTCACCTTGTAACCCATCTCTTTCGCCATATCCATGACGAGTGCCATTTCGTCGGCGCGGTAGCAGTGATTGTGGACCAGGATATCGCCGTCGAGCACGCCGGCCAGTGTCTCTTTGGCCAGGTCGCGCTTGTCACGGTCGCCATCGGCGTAGACCTTAGCATCCAACCACGTCTGGCGATTGATGGCGAAGTTGCCCATCCGGGTGGACGGCGCGCGCCCACGGCCGCCATAAACGCGCTTGGGGTTTTCACCGCAGGCCATCTTGAAGCCATAGGGTGCGCCGGGGAATTTCATGCCCTGCACCGTGCGGCTGGGCACGTTTTTCAAAGTGGAGGACCGTCCGCCCATCAGGTTCGCGCTGCCGGGAAGGACTTGCAGGCTGGTGATCCCGCCATTGGCCATCGCGCGGCTGAAACCGGGGTCCTGCGGCCAGACGGAGTGTTCCGCCCAGACTTCGGGCGTGGTCGGGCTGGTGGCTTCGTTGCCGTCGGAATGCGCGTCCACGCTGGGGCTGGGATAATCGCCCAGATGGGAATGCACGTCGATAATACCCGGCGTCACATATTTGCCGGTCCCATCGATGCGGGTGTAGCCATCGGTGCCGAGCGATGCGTCGCCGATGCCCACGATCTTGCCGCCGGAAAACAGCACCGTGCCGTTGTCGATCCGCCCGCCGGCCCCGTCGAACACGGTCGCGCCGACCAGAGCGGTGGGCGCGCCGGGATAGGGTTCGTAGGTCGAGGCGAAGGGAACGCGGTCATTATCGCCTAGCGGCGCACCGCGAGCGGAGGCAACATCGCCCCTATTATTGTCGCCGGAGGTGGAACAGGCCGCGAGCATAGCCGCGCCTGCAAGTGTTGCCATGGCGCGGATATGCATCGCGATATTCCTCATTCCAATTCAGTACCTGTCAGTCGCTTATACAATTAGCCCTTTGGGCGCGTCGCGGGATGAATGCCCGCTTCCTGCTGTTCCAGACCGGCCTGCGACAGCCCTTCCAGATCATCACCCACATTATCGTCGGCCAGCGTATCGAGATGCATCAACTTTTTAATCAGCGGACTAATCACCATCGCCGCCACACCGATACCCATCGCATACCAGCCAACTGTTCCATACACATCGAGGACAAGCTGCTTGCCTGCAGCCTCGCTGACATTTTCTGCACCAGTCGCAGCCGCAATAAGACCAGCGGCGAAGTTACCAGTGGCTGACGCGAAGAACCAAGTACCCATAATCAGCGAAGCCATATGAGTAGGTGCCAACCGGTTCATCGCCGATAGACCCACCGGGCTAAGGCACAATTCACCAGTTGTGTGCAGCAGGTAGATCAGGAAGATGAAAATCACAGGGGTCGGAATATTGACCCCAACGGACTCGGCACCCCATTTAAGGACCAGGAAGCCGAGGCCCACCTGCACCAAAGCCAAGCCGAACTTCATTGGCGTAGACGGCTCGGCCCCCTTTCGCGCCAATCCCTGCCACAGCATTGCGAATATCGGTGCCAGCAGAACGATGTAAATCGCGTTGATTGACTGGAACATGGATGCGTTCACACCCTGCGTATCCACGTGGCGGTCGGTAAACAGATTGAGGCTGGAGCCCGCCTGTTCGAACAACGCCCAGAACACAACCGACACAATGATCAGGAACATTGCCGAAACAATACGGTCGCGGTCGTGGGCAACTTTGCCGATCATCTGCGTAACCAAGACGGTCAGAACCGTTCCCCCGCCGATGACGGCCGGCCATTTCGCACCTTCGTTACCGATTACGAGGAAGAACATCGAAAGTACGAGCAGCGCCGCACCGGCCATGAATACCATGAAAGCCGGCCGCGGGGCATTGGCATAGCTACCGTAGGGAAGCTGGAATGTGGCAATAGCCAGAACATAACAGACCAATGCTGCCCCGAATGTCCCAAGGAATACGCCAACTTCGTCCTGAAACTGAATAGCAATCCAGCAGAACGCGACCATTGCGAGGCCGACGCCGTAAATGCCCCATTCCCTGCCGCCTGCGATGCGTTCCGGATGCTGGCTTTCGCCGCGCCCCAGCAGCAACGGTTTGCCGACGACAAAGAAAATCAGTCCAATCAACATGCCTGCCCCGGCAAGGCCAAAGCCCCAGCTCCAACCCCATTCGGGGCTCTGGCCAAGATAACCGCAGATGATAGCGGCGGTCGCGGCGCCAACATTAATTCCCATGTAAAAAATGGTATAAGCCGGGTCGCGGCGGATATCGGTACGCGAGTAGAGCTGCCCGACGATGACTGAAATGTTCGCCTTCAGGAACCCGGAGCCGACGATGATAAGCGCCAACGCTGCCCAGAAAACGTTGATAGTCGGATCAGCCTGTCCGCCATCACCTTCAAACGCCATGAAGAAGTGCCCGAAGGTCAACAGGACCGCACCAAAAAGCACAGCCTTGCGTTGACCCAGATAGCGGTCGGCCAGATATCCGCCAATGACGGGAGTGATATAAACGAGCGCGGTATAGGCCCCGTAAATTATCGAGGCGTCGGAATCCGAAAAGGCCCAGTGCTGAACCAGATAGAAAATCAACAGCGCCCGCATACCGTAATAGGAAAAGCGTTCCCACATTTCGGCCATGAAAAGGAGGAAAAGCCCCTTGGGGTGCCCAACGACTTCAGCCGTCGGCCGCGTTACCAGAAACAGACCACCCAGCAGGAATCCTGCCAGCGCGACTACAGCCACCCAGAAGGCGATAGCCTCATATGCGGAATCGAAGGTAAAGATCAGCTCATACATGGGCCCGGCGCCCTCCCTGCACATATTATTATGGGCCGGCCCCTCCGCCGACAGTCAAGCGCCGCACCCTAGCGGCGAATTCGGTTCTGTGAAGTGGAAGTTTCAAGCGAAACTGTCATTTCGCTGTTCTGAACAGGATTACGGACCGGAAACGTCATGATCCGCCGCGCTGCCTTGCGCCTGGATGTATAGTACCACAACCTTGACCTGCCCGGGTGTATTATGGCAGTGATGCACCTCCTTCCGGAGACCCGAATGTCCGAACCTGCCCGTCCTGTATATTTGAAGCTGCGCGACATGATTGCCGCGGCGATCATGGATGGGCGGTATGCCGAAGGGGCCATGTTGCCATCGGTACGCGCTTTCGCGGCGGAGCAGGGGGCCAATCCACTCACCGTGGCCAAGGCGTATCAACAATTCCAGTCCGACGGGCTGGTCGCTGTGCAGCGCGGGGTTGGCATGTATGTAACCAAGGGCGCCGCCGACAAGTTGCGCACTGCCGAACGGCAGGCCTTTCTCAGTGGGGAGTGGCCGGAAATAAAAGCCCGGATGCAACGTCTACGGATCGATCCGGCCGCTCTTTTGACGCAGGAATCTGCCTGATTAACGCGCCCAGACAGCCCAGATGTTTCCCGGGGGACTTGACTTGGATTAAGTCAAGTGGTGAGAAACTACGTAATCTTTGAAACGAAACCGTCCTTTGCACGAACCGGATTACCGGAAGGATTTTCATGATACGTTCCGAATTACTGGAAGCTTTGCAGAAGGACAATCCCGACCTGAAGCCCGACGAGGTGGAGCAGGTGCTGGACGTTTTCTTCAGTGAAATCGCAAACCGCCTTGCGGAAGGCGGCCGGGTCGAACTTCGCGGTTTCGGTGCCTTTTCCACGCGCGAACGCAAGGCGCGTAAAGGCCGTAACCCGCGCACCGGGGAGGCAGTGGACGTACCGGCGAAGCGGGTGCCGTATTTCAAACCGGGCAAGGACATGCGCGAGCGTCTCAACGCCGGCTGATCTGCAATAGGGGAATTGCCGGAGCGTTCCGGTTCTCCCCCTGCACTTGCTATCCTCATTTCCTTATTCGCATTTGTCTGGCTAAGGCGTTCAGCCTTGGCCCGATTGCGCCGCCCGCCGACGCGCGGTAGGGGCAAATCGTCAAGCCGTTTCGGCCCTGTTGAAGCGCAGGGCCGTTTTTGAGACACAAAGGCTTGCGCGCGCGGGTGTGGCGGAATGGTAGACGCAAGGGACTTAAAATCCCTCGACCTTTGGTCATGTGGGTTCGAGTCCCACCACCCGCACCATCCTTTCAGCGCGCATTCCTTCCGGCGCAACCTCCGGCCGGAGGCCCCCATGCCGCGATATGCCGCAACATGCTGCGATGTTTGCGGTGCGTGTTCGCGAAATGTCTCTGAAATTCGGTAGTTACCCCTAACCGCCGGGCCATTTCCCGGCAAACCGATGTGATTATGCCTCGGATCCATTGTTCTCCACCGGAGAGAGGGTCCGATGAATCACAACGCTATTTCGCCGCCGCAGCCGCGACCGCAAGTCTCGTCCGCATCGCCCGCTCCTTCGAGCCCGGCATCCAATAACGCCGCCGGTCACGACCGCTACGATGCCGATATGCCCAGCGACATCGATGGTCGGCAGGATGAACGGGTCACGCTGCTGATCCGTCCAGCCAAGCTGATTACCGGCAGGGGGGAGTTCCTGGCGGTCATCAGAGACGTGTCGAGCTCCGGACTGTGCCTGCGCTTTTTCCATCCTGGCCCTTCGGACCATCGCTGCGAACTGGAATTGAGAAGCGGCCAGCGGCATCGTCTGGACCGGGTCTGGGGCCGGGAGATGGAAGCTGGGTTCCGCTTCCACGAACCCACCGATCTGCGCCTGATCGTTTCTGAAAAAGGTCCCTATGGCAGCCGCCATTTGCGCTTTTCCCTGGACCTTGCGGTCCAGTTGCGCGTCCGCGGCGCGTCTGGCCGCGCGCAAATGCTTAACCTGTCGCAACAAGGTGCTCTGGTGCGTTGCGATCAGCCTCTGGCCACAGAACAGCGCCTGATTCTGACCGCAGACGGCCTGCCCGAAATCGAGGCGCGCGTTCGCTGGTGCAGGGGCGACCTTTATGGCCTCGTGCTCGACACCACCATCTCGATGCGCGAACTGGCCTGTTTCGTGGCGACGTTGCAGGGGGCAGGTAACCACGCGGCCTACCGGCACGAAGCGATGTCTGGAATGGCTATGCATCGGGCCGCGGTAAACCTGCCATCGCACGGAGACCCGCACCCGCGTTAACTTTAGCCTAACCAATTTCCTTCACTCCCAAGTGAGCCAAGAATTTTGGCAAATGATCATGGGGGCCTGTATCGATGACCGCACATAATGCCGGAACCGGCTCACACCAGCTGGATGTCGACGTGGCGATCGTAGGCGCGGGACCTGCCGGACTGACAGCTGGTTATCTGCTGACGAAGCAGGGTAAATCAGTCGCGATCATCGAGAAGGACGCCACTTACGTTGGCGGCATCAGCCGCACGGTGGAACATGACGGATACCGCTTCGACATCGGCGGACACCGGTTTTTCTCCAAAAGCCAGCAGGTCGTCGATCTGTGGAACGAGATATTACCCGACGATTTCATCCAGCGCCCGCGGATGAGCCGCATCTATTACGAAGGCAAATTCTACAGCTATCCCTTGCGCGCGTTCGAAGCGCTGGGGAATCTGGGCATCTGGCGCAGCACTGCCTGCATGGCGAGCTATCTGCGCTACAAACTGTTTCCAGTGAAGAACGTGGAAAGCTTCGAGGACTGGACCATCAACCAGTTCGGCAAGAAATTGTATTCGATCTTTTTCAAGACCTACACCGAAAAAGTGTGGGGTATGCCATGCGACGAAATGAGCGCGGACTGGGCGGCCCAGCGGATCAAGGGGTTGAGCCTGTGGAGCGCGGTTATCGACGGGCTGAAACGCTCGCTCGGCCTCAACAAGAGGCCAAATGACGGGCAGGAACACAAGACGCTGCTGGAAACCTTTCGCTACCCGCGCCTAGGCCCGGGCATGATGTGGGATGCGGCGCGCGACAAGATCGTGGCCGCTGGCGGCACCGTGCATATGGGTCACGGCCTCAAGCAGATGTCGCAAGGGTCGGACGATAGCTGGCGGGTCACGGCGGACGGGCCCGATGGCGAACTGGCGATCCGTGCGAAGCATGTCATCAGCAGCGCGCCAATGCGCGAACTCGCCGCACGCCTCCACCCCCTGCCCGACACCGCGTGGAACGGCGGACAGCTGAAATACCGTGACTTCCTGACCGTGGCGTTGATGATCCGATCGGAAGACCTGTTTCCCGACAACTGGATCTATATCCACGACGATTCGGTGAAAGTCGGCCGGGTACAGAACTTCCGCAGCTGGTCGCCCGAGATGGTGCCCGATCCCGATGTCGCCTGCGTGGGCCTGGAATATTTCTGCTTCGAGAATGACGGCCTCTGGTCGATGGATGACGATGCGCTTGTCGAATTGGCCGCGAAGGAAATGCAGGCGCTGGGCCTGGCCGATCCGGCCGATGTGGTCGGCGGCGCGGTGGTGCGGCAGGAAAAGGCGTATCCGGTCTATGACGGCGACTACGCGTCCCATGTCGAGGCTCTGCGGCAGGAACTGGAAGAAACGCATCCAACGCTGCACTTGGTCGGACGCAACGGGATGCACCGTTACAACAATCAGGATCACGCCATGATGACGGCGATGCTGACGGTGGAGAACATTCTCGCCGGAAGCCGCGTCTACGACACATGGTGCGTTAACGAAGACGCTGAATATCACGAGGCGGGTGACGAGGGCGCACAAGCTGCGCTGCCGGCGCGCGAAACAGGCGGGGCGGATAATGCGCCAGCTTCAAGACCATTGTCGGACGATCAGGTCGCGGCGCTCACATCGTTGCGCGGTGTGCCGGAACGGATTGCCGCCGATGGTAAATCGAAAGATAACCGCGCGGCGTGAAATTGTAAAAATCTTTACCTTAATAAAGGCATAGGGAAGCAATTGACCGACTGCGGGCTGCTGTGTGCCGCGCAGAATATCGACGGGTTCGTCGCAAGGGCAAAGGGGGGAGGCGCATTGGTATGAACTGGCTGCTGGCCCTGCTCCGCAATTTGCGTCTGCTGCCCTATCTGCTGGCCAGCATTGGTGCGCTGGCGCTGGATATCGCGTGCTTCCTGTCATTGATGCAGATCGGGCTCGATCCCGCGCCCGCATCGGCTGCCGGTTACAGTTTCGGCATCCTGGCCCACTGGCTGCTGTCCAGCCGCACGGTTTTTACCGACAACGTCGCGGATGGCGGGTTTGAACGCTGGCGGCAAAAGGCGCTGTTCGTCGTTTCCGCCTTCATCGGTTTGCTGCTTACGACGCTGATTGTGGGGAGCGCCGACAATGCGGGGTTCGATCCGCGGCTGGCCAAACTGATTGCAGTGTTCGTCAGTTTCACCGCAACCTGGTTATTGCGCGCCCTCGTGGTGTTCCGCGCGCCTGCGCTGGACCGGAGGGCGGGCTGATGTCGTTTATCGAACGCCGTCGCAATCTGGTCTCTGTCGATCTGCTGCTGATCGTGGGCCTTGCCTGGCTGATGATCTGCGCTGTCCTGCTGGTCACCAATATTGGTCCCATTTCCGCGGCACGTTTCCCCGATCCGGACGATACGCTGCGGCTGGTGCAGGTGCGCGATTTGCTGGCCGGACAAAGCTGGTTCGACCTTCAGCAGTACCGTATCGATGCCGCTGCCGGCGGCGTGGCGATGCACTGGTCGCGCCTCGTGGACATCCCCCTGATGCTGGTTATCGCCGCGCTGACCCCGATTATCGGACAATCGGCAGCGGAGATGACTGCGCTGGTTACCGTGCCGCTGGTGACCTTCGGTATTGCCCTGCTGCTTGCAGGCCGGATTGCGTGGCGCCTGATCGGGGAGGAGGCGGCCGGGTTCGCGTGCCTCGCCATGGCACTGTCCATTCCCGTCATTTCGCAATTGCGGCCCATGCGGATCGACCACCACGGGTGGCAGATCGTGTTCGCGTTATTGGCAGTCAACGGGCTGGTGGCGCGCAACCCTGCGCTGGGCGGCCGCCTCGTCGGTGCGGCACTGGCGTTCTGGATGGCGATATCGATCGAGGGTCTGCCGCTGGCCGCTGTAATCTGTGCATTGGCGGCATTCCGCTGGCTGCGCGACCGGAAGGACCGGGTGCTGTTCGTCAATCTGGTAGTCAGTCTGGCCGCGGTGTCGGTTGTGCTGCTGCTGTTGACACGTGGCATGGCCGGCCTGGTTAATTACTGCGACGCTATCGGCCCAGCGCATGTGGGCATTTTCATGATTGGTGCGGCCGGCGCGGCGTTTCTTTCGTGGATGGAACCCATATCGCGCGTGGCGCTGATGACAGGTTTTGCCGCTATTGGTGCCGCTGCGTTTACTGTTGTGTGGCAAGTCGTCCCGCAATGCGCAGGCGGCGGCTTTGCCGGGATGGATCCGGTTGTGGCCGGGTTCTGGTTCGATGGTGTGCTGGAAGGCATGCCTATCTGGCACCAGACGCCCGCGCTGGCGCTGCAGACGATTGTGCCGCCGCTGTTGGGCATTGCAGCCGCGATCAAGCTTGCGCGGCAGAATGGCGGATGGCTCGCCCGCTGGTGGCTCGATTATGCGATACTTCTGGTGGCAGGTCTGCTCGTGGCAGTGTTCGTAACCCGCGCCGGGGCGGTGGCGGGCGCGCTCGCTGCAATACCGCTTGGCTGGCAGATCGCCGTCTGGGTGCGCGCTGCGCGCCATGTTCGCAAACCCGGCAAACGGGCGTTGGCGCTGATCGCCATCTGCCTTGCGCTATTGCCCACCATGCCGCTGACATTGCTGACCGTGGCCATCCCTGCCAGCGCGAGTTCGCGGCTTGGCACCGTGCCGGTCCAACGCGTGGCCAGCTGCGATATTCCGCGGGCCGGCAAATTCCTGCGTGCATTGCCGCAGGGCGAGATACTCAGCCCGTTCGATATCGGGCCGCGCCTGCTGTATGAAACGCAGCATGAGGTGGTCGCCACCGCACATCATCGCGGCCAGCCGGGGATGCGCGCCGCAATCGATATCTTCGCCGGGACACCTGCCGATGCGCGCGATCGGCTCGCGGCACGCGGCACCGACTATATCGCCATATGTCCTGATCTGATCGAGCCTGCGCGCTATGTCGAAATGGCACCGAACGGCCTGATGGCGCAGCTTGTATCGGGCGACACACCCGATTGGCTGGAGCCGCTGGCGACCGCGCGCAACAACGGCATGGCGATCTACCGCATTCGGCCATAATTGAGAACCGAGCCCGAGCTCAGGCGGGGCGGAAATCCATTGCCGCACCGTTCATGCAATAGCGTTTGCCGGTCGGCTTGGGCCCGTCGTCGAACACATGGCCCAGATGCCCGCCGCAATCGGCGCACAGAACCTCGGTACGGGGATAGCCGACCTTGTAATCCGTTTTCGTGGCGATGGCGCCGGGCAGCGGTTTCCAGAAACTGGGCCAGCCAGTGCCGGAATCGAATTTTGTGGACGAGGCATACAGCCGGTTGTCGCAGCCGGCGCAGATGAAGATGCCCTTGCGTTTTTCCTTGTCGAGCGGGCTGGAATAGGGCCGCTCCGTCCCGGCCTTTCGCAGGATACGAAACTCGGCCGCAGTCAGCTTTTTGCGCCACTGCGCTTCTGTCAACGAAACCTTCCAGCTGCGCGCTTCGGCGGGCGAGCCGCATGATGCCAGCATGGGCATCGCCACACCGATACCGGCCCAGCGTAGGATATTGCGGCGCGAGGATTGGATGTTGTTCATGCGTCTGTATTCGCGCAAACCGGTCTAACGGTTACTGAACAGCATTGCGTGCAGCGTCAAAAGCGCGAAATGGTGGTTTCCAGCTTGCGGAAACCATGGACGAAGTTCGCCTGCACACGTTCCACATCACCGGTTACTTTCACGCGCATTCGGCGGGAATGCATTTCCTCCAGCAGGATGCGAAGCTGCAATTCGGCCAGCCGCGCCCCAACGCAGCGATGGATGCCATAGCCGAAGGCGAGATGGCGGCGTGCGTTGTCGCGCGTGATGTCCAGCTTGTCCGGATTGTCGAACACCTGCTCGTCGCGATTGGCGGAAAGGTACCACAGCACCACCTTGTCGCCGGCCTTCACCTGATTGCCGAACAATTCGTGATCCTGCGTGGCGGTGCGTCGCATGTGGGCCAGCGGGGTCTGCATCCGGATGCATTCCTGCACCGCATTGGGGATGAGGTCGGGCTGCGTCTCGAACAGCTCGCGCTGATCGGGAAATTTGTCGAAGCCATGCACGATGCCGGACATGGTGTTGCGGGTGGTGTCGTTGCCGCCCACGATCAGCAGGATCAGATTGCCCATGAATTCTTGCGGGCTCATGCTGTTCATGGCGGGCGAATGGATCATCATGGAAATCAGGTCGGGCTGCGGCTCCTCACCGCTCTTGCGGGCCCATAGCTGCTGGAAATAGCCTGCCATTTCATACAGCATTGCGCGCCTGCGTTCATCAAGATCGCGCACGCTGGCAAGTTCGGTATCGCCCGCCCAGTCCGACCAGAAGGTCAGCAGGTCGCGGTCTTCCCATGGAAAATCGAACAGCAAGGCCAGCATTCCGGTAGTGAGTTCGATGGAAACCTTTTCCACCCAGTCGAACTGTTCCCCTTCGGGCAGCGAATCGAGCAGGTCGCCGGTGCGCTTGCGGATATCGCCATCCATCCGCTTCATTTCCTTCGGCGTGAATGCAGGCGCAACGGTGCGCCGCTGGCCGGTATGTTCGGGCCGGTCCATCGCGATGAACATCGGCAGTTCGAACCGGTCGCCCTCGATCTCCTCCAGCCGGTCGAGGATGGTGATGCCGCCATGTTCCCAGCTCGAGGAAAAGACATCGGGCAACGCCTCGATATGCTGGATCGCTTCGTGCTGGACCACCGCCCAGTAGGGGCCGAAGGGGCTTTCCTCGATGTAATGCATCGGGCCTTTGGCGCGCATCTCGGCAAAAATCGGCTGCCAGCGGTCTTCGGCATAGATGTCGCTGCGGCTGACATCGAACGGGTCGGGATGTTTCGGCTGCTGTTCGGGATGGTCTTCGCGATGACCGCGCAGCGCTGCATAGGCGCTGGGTGATCGGGTCCAGCCGGTTCCCCCCGCTGGCAAGATGGGTCCGAGATCTGCTGCTTGGGTCGCCATATCCGTTCTCCGTTCGCGCTATCCTGAACCTGCTTACACCAATGTCAATAGTGGGTCGCAAATGAAAACCGATTACGCGCCGGTTCAACCCATCTGATCGAGCGGTATTTTCGGGCCGAGGCCGAAGAACCTCCGCCTGGTGCGCCGCTCCTTCGGGGTGGAGCCGGATTGCAGCACCTTCTTGCGGAACAGCGTGGCGCCCGCCTTCACGAAGATCGCGACCCACATGATTTGCCACACCAGCGCCAGCAAATGCGGCCAGAGTGCCGCTTCCTGCGCGCCGCGTGCCACCATGGCGTACGGACTGGAAAGCGGGAACAACACGGCAAACAGCTCGATGGCAGACCCGGTTTTCGTCATGGCGAAGGTCGCCAGGAAAAACACGCATAGCTGCAGGATCGTGGCCGGCATCGATATCGTCTGCACGTCGCGCACCGTCGGTGCCATGGATCCGACTGCCAGGAAGACCGACCCGATGAGCAGGTAAGCCATGGCGAAATAAACGAGGAACAGCACCGCGAACAGCGGCCAGCCAACCGCCGGGGCGGGGATTGCCGGAAGCGCGTCTGCCCCGAAAAACAGCAGCGCACCGGCCACCGTACCCCACACCGCAATTCCGACGAAACTGATGGCCAGCATGGCGAACAGCTTACCCAGGAACACCGCATCCATCGGGATCGAGGCAGCGAGGATCTCGATGATCTTGTTGCCCTTCTCCTCGACGAGATTGGACAGCACCATCCCGGCAAGCAGCATGGTCAACATGAACAACAGCGTAAGCGCACCGGTACCGGTGGCGACATTGGCGCTGCGGGTATTGGCACTGCTATTGGCAGTCGCCGTCATGGTAACCGGTGGAAACTCGCCGGCAGTTCCGGCGGCGTTGGCAGCGATCAGCGCCACGTCGCCTTCCCACCGGTCCAATCGTTCCTGCGTGCCGACCAGTTCGGGCGCGGCCAGGCTGCCGGTGAGCACGGCCGCGATATTGCGATCCTTGTCGGCGAGCAGCGCCTGCGTATTGTCCGCCTCGGCCGGATCGATGCTGAGAATGTCCGGCATGCCGATCAGCTCGTCCAGCTCCTTATGCGCAGCGGCGAAGGCGGCGGTATCTTCGCCCGCCATGGCGACCGCCAGTTTGGGGCTGTCGGCACTGCTGGCCGCGCTCGCTCCCAGCAAACCTGCCCCGGCACTGATGGCGAGGAAGAACAGCGGCCCGATCAGGAAGAAGAAAAACGCCTTGGAAAACAGGATGGCGGTGAAATCGCGCCGGGCGATCACGAACGCTGCCTGCCAGATGGACAGGCGATCCTTAGCGTGGGTTCCAGCCCCGGCTGTTGCGAAGTTAGCTGTTGCGGGGCCAGTTGTTACAGAACCGGTCATCGGGCGGCCTCCAGTGTATTGGGTTCATCCAGCGCGGCGGCCGCCGCTTCGCCTGCGATATGCACGAAGGCATCATGCAGTCCGGCGCGTTCGATGCTGAGGGACTGAATGCCGGCCTCCCCCTCGATCAAGGCGCGCAGCAGCGGTTCGATACCGGTTTCCGGGAGCGAGAATGTCCATAAATAGCCCGTAGTCGTCCCGCCGCTTTCGCGCTTTTGATCGTGTTTTGCGTCGGCTGGCAGAGCACCGCGCCAAGATCCATCCTGCGCACGGGTTTCCAGCCTGACCTGCGCCGGAATACGGTCGCGCGCTTCGTCCACCGATCCGGCATAGGGTACGCGCCCGCCTGCAATAATCGCCACCCCTTCGCACAGGCGTTCGGCATGGGCGATCACATGGGTGGAGAAGATCACCGTGGTGCCCCGCGCCGCCAGATCGCGGATCATCACTTCCAGCTTGCCCTGGTTGATCGCGTCGAGGCCGGAGAACGGTTCGTCCAGCACCACCAGCCGGGGCCGGTGGACCAATGTGCCGAGCAGTTGCACGGTCTGCGCCATGCCCTTGGACAATTGGCGGATCTGCTTGTCGACCGCCTCGCCCAGCCCGTATTCCTCCATCATGGCGCGCCCGCGCCGGCGCCCTTCCGCCTGCGGAAGGCCTCGTAGCGAACCCATGAAACCGATCGCTTCATAAGCCTTCATCGAAGGATAGAGCCCGCGCTCTTCAGGGAGATAGCCGATCATCCGCGCCACATCGTGCGGGCGTTCATGGCCGAAGATACGGCGCACGCCCGCATCGGGTTCAATAATGCCCAGCAGCATCCGGATGGTGGTGGTCTTGCCCGCGCCGTTGGGGCCGAGGATGCCGTAAATGGCCCCTTCGGGAACGGCAAGGTCCACCCCGCCGACGGCGGTTATGCCGTTGAACTGCTTGACCAGGCCGGTCGCTTCGATCGCCAGCGGGCCGGATACGCGCACGGCTTGCGGATCGGTAGACTTTGCGGTTGCATTCATGGTCTGGGGGCAAGCTTTCAGGGCGCGAGGTTGACGGTTTCGCTGCCGGTGTTACCCGCGGGCCATGAACGGGAGCAACCCGAAACGTGGTTAAGGACCCTGCGCTCGACGGATTGCAGGCGCGGTTGCGCGAAAAGGCGGCTGAGGTGGGCTTCGCCGCGATCGGTTTCGCGCCGCCAGGCGACGACCCCTTGCGCGCCGCGCGGTTGGCACAGTGGCTGGAGGACGGCCATCACGGCACGATGGACTGGATGGCGCAGCGCAGCGAAATCCGCAGCGGCGCGCAGGCCATGTGGGCCGACGCCCGCAGCGCCATCGCACTCGGCATGAGCTACGCCCCGGCAACCGACCCTATGAAATTGGGGGAGGCGACGGATCGCGCGCGCATTTCCGTCTATGCGCAGGGCGGCGATTACCACGACACCGTGAAAAAGGCGCTGAAGGTGCTGGCGCGCTGGCTGGTCGGCGAAGCGGATGCGGCGGGACTGGGGCCGGTGGAACTCAAAGTGTTTACCGACACCGCTCCGGTGATGGAGAAGCCGCTAGGGGAAGCATCGGGGATCGGCTGGCAGGGGAAGCACACCAATCTGGTCAGCCGTAGCGAGGGGAGCTGGCTGTTCCTCGGCGCGATGTACACCACATTGCCTTTCGCGCCGGACGACCCTCACGTGGACCGCTGCGGCGCCTGCACCGCCTGCCAGACGGCCTGCCCGACGGACGCTTTTCCAGCGCCCTACCGGCTGGATGCGCGGCGCTGCATTTCCTACCTCACCATCGAACATAAAGGTCCGATTCCCGACGAATTCAGGGAAGCGATGGGCAACCGCATCTATGGTTGCGACGATTGCCTGGCGGTGTGCCCGTGGAACAAGTTCGCTGAAAGCGCGGCAGCCAACCGCGCGTTCCTGCCGCGTGCGGAACTCGCCGCGCCGAAGCTGGCGGATTTGCTGATGCTGGACGATGCCGGGTTCCGGCGGCTGTTCGCAGGCTCCCCGATCAAGCGCATCGGGCGTAACCGCTTCGTACGCAATTGTCTTATCGCTGCAGGCAATAGCGGCGATGCCATGCTGCTGGGGCAGGCGGAACTGCTACGCGGCGACGATGATCCGGTAGTGGCGGAAGCCGCCGGTTGGGCTGCGGCCAGATTGCGCAAGGCGGCAGTCTAGAGCAGATCCTTCAGTGGAACCTCGATATCGGCTAACTGCGCGGCATCGGGCCCGGCACGGGCCTTCACCAGTTTCGATCCGGCAACGTAATCTTTCACCGAATTGACGCAATCGATGGCAATCACCCGCCCTTCGGACAAATAGATTACCGAGAACGATTTGGTTGCCGGATCGCCGCGCAAGACCGTCTCGTCATAGTCCAGCGACAGCCCCGCCGTTTGCAACTTCAGATCGTACTGATTGGACCAGAACCACG
Source organism: Alteripontixanthobacter maritimus (assembly GCF_003340475.1). NCBI lineage: Bacteria > Pseudomonadati > Pseudomonadota > Alphaproteobacteria > Sphingomonadales > Erythrobacteraceae > Alteripontixanthobacter > Alteripontixanthobacter maritimus. The sequence continues at coordinate 2,479,445 of NZ_QBKA01000002.1, forward strand.
GCAGGGCGTCGTAATCTTCCGGTACCTTGCAGATCGATTTCGCTGCCGTGGTGGCCATGTCATTGGCGTTCTGCACCGATTCCAGCCGGATCACCCGACCATCGGCATAGGGATTGGCGTGGGCGGCACAGTCACCGATGGCGTAGATATCGTCGAGCGAAGTGCGGCATAGCGTATCCACGTCCACCCCATTCGCGCCCGCCGCGCCGGCCGCGATCAGCGGACCGACTGCCGGAACCACGCCGATACCGACCACCACCATATCGCACGGTAAAATCTCGCCCCCGTCCAGCCGCACACCGGTAACGCGGTCGTTTTCGCCTTCCAGACCCTCGATCTCGGTTTCGAGGCGAATATCGACGCCATGGGCGCGATGTTGTTCGAGGTAGAAGGCGGATAGCTGCGGCCCGGCCACCCGTGAAAGCAGCCTCGGCTTTGCTTCGATCAGGGTTACTTCGCAGTCACGCTCGCGCAGGATCGCAGCCGCCTCCAGCCCGATATAGCCGCCGCCGATCACCATTACGCGCCGCGCACCGCGCGCAAGGTCCGCAATGATACGGTCCACATCGGCGCGGGTGCGGATCGAATGGACGCCGTCCAAGTCGGACCCCGGACAGGACAGCCGCCGCGCATCTGCGCCCGCGGCCCATACCAGCTTGCGATAGGTCATCGTGCTGTCGTCGGACAGCGTCACGCTATGAGCGGCCTCGTTCACTTCCACCACGGCCACGCCCATGCGGAAGGCAATGTTGCGATCGTCCCAGAATTGTTGCGGACGGATCGCTATCCGGTCGAACGGTTTCGTGCCGGCGAGATAATCCTTGGACAGCGGCGGGCGTTCATAAGGCCGCTCCCGTTCCCGCCCCAGCAACGTGATCGATCCTTCGAAGCCGTTCTGGCGTAACGCGATGGCGGTCTGTGCGCCGCCATGGCCGCCGCCCACAATGAGGACATCGGTGCTGTGGGTGCTATCCATGCGGCAGCGGAATGGGCATCCGGCGGGCTCGCGTCAAGTTTGGCCCGTCTCGCCTCATCAGCGCAGCAGCAGGTTGCGAGCCTGGCTGGCGATCTGGGCGAGCATGGCAGGCGCGACCTGCGGATGCCGCTGCGCCCGGCCGATCATCGAACGGAACTGGCGGATTGCGTCAGAATTCGCGTCCAGCCATGCCGTCACTGCCTTGCGCGGATCGGCCTTGCCATCCTTGCGGCGGGCCAGCCGGGCAAGGAAATCGAGCCGCATCTGCTGAAAGTCGCGGGCGAGTCCGGCTACCAGCATCCGTTCCCAGATGTCGGACGGGTTCATCAGCGTGGCGGTTCCCTGCGCCCAATCGAGACCGAGAGCGCCACCCAGTTCGGTAAACGCGCCGGTCAGCTTGCGCGGCGCGATGCCGGTATCGACCGCCAGGCGTGCCAGCCCGATACTTCCATCCATTTCGAACAAATGGACCGCATCGGTGGCCAGATCCTTAGGCGCACCGGCCTGCGTGAAAGTGCGGCACAGGGTTTCCGCTTGCTGCCGCGATTCGGCGGCAAGCAGGCTGCCGGTTTCGCGCGAAAGTTCGCTGACGCCTTTCTGCAATTGCGCGACCGTTTCCGCCGGCCCGAGCCGGTCCACACCAATGCGTAGCAGGTCCGCCATCTGGCCGCGCATCGCGACAGCCACCCTGTCGAACAGCAACAGCCGCGCATCTTCGTTCATATCGCTCTGTTCCAGGCGTTCCCACAGGTCCGGAAAGTCGAACAGCTCTTCGGCGGTGACGAAAGCGGTGGCGACCTGCGCCAGCGTGACGCCCTCTTCTTCCTGCAACTCGAACGGGTGAACGAGGCCCAGCCGGTTGACCACGCGGTTGGCGATTTCGGTGGCGATGATCTCGCGTCGTAGCCGGTGCCCAAGAATCTGCGCGCGATAGGTCTTGCGCATGGGTTCGGGGAAATAGCCCAACAGCACAGGTTCCATTGCCGGATCGTCCGGCAAGGCGCTGTTTTCGATCGCGTCCTGCAGGGAGAGCTTGGCCGAGGATAGCAGCACCGCCAGTTCCGGCCGGGTCAGGCCGGTACCATCGGCCGCGCGCCGCGAAAGCTGTTCGCCATCCGCCAGACCTTCGGTCCGCCGGTCGAGATCGCCCATCTCCTCCAGCGTTTCGATAAGGCGCATCTGCGCAGCCGTTGCCTTGGCCCCGCCAATTTCCGCAATGGACAGCGCCAGCGCCTGCAGCCGGTTATCTTCAAGCACGATCTGCGCCACTTCGTCCGTCATTTGGACGAGCAAGGCGTTGCGTTTCTTTTCCGACAGTTTGCCGTCACGCCGGGCGGCGGCCAGCGCGATCTTGATATTCACTTCGTTATCCGAACAGTCCACGCCGGCCGAATTGTCGATGAAGTCGGTGTTGATGCGCCCGCCCGCCAGCGCGAATTCGATGCGGCCTGCCTGCGTCACGCCAAGGTTTGCGCCTTCGCCGATAACCTTCGCGCCCACTTCCTCGCCGTCGATGCGGATCGTGTCATTGGCAGGATCGCCCACGACGGCGTTATTCTCGGTGCTGTTCTTGATGTAAGTGCCGATGCCGCCGAACCACAGCAGGTCGACCTCGGCCTTGAGGATTGCGGAGATCAGCGCATCGGGTTCGATCTCGTCCGCCTCGATACCGAGCAGCGCGCGGGTCTGGTCCGACAGTTCGATGCGTTTCGCACTTCGGGGAAATACACCGCCGCCTTTCGAAATCAGCTTGGAATCGTAATCTTCCCAGCTCGACCGGGCGAGGCCGAACAGGCGCTTGCGCTCGGTCCAGCTTTTCGCGGCATCCGGATCGGGATCGATGAAGATGTGTCGATGATCGAAGGCGGCGACCAGCCGGATGGTCTTCGACAGCAGCATTCCGTTGCCGAACACGTCGCCCGACATATCACCGCAGCCGGCCACGGTAATCTCGTCCGATTGCACGTCCACGCCCATCTCGCGGAAATGGCGCTGGACCGAAACCCATGCGCCGCGCGCGGTGATGCCCATCGCCTTGTGATCGTACCCGTTCGACCCGCCGCTGGCGAAGGCATCGTCGAGCCAGAAATCGCGGCTTTCCGCAATGGCGTTGGCAACGTCGGAGAAGCGCGCAGTGCCCTTGTCCGCCGCCACCACGAAATAGGGATCGTTGCCGTCGGTAATGACGACCCGGTCGGGATGCACGACCTTGCCGTCGACGATATTGTCCGTCACCGACAGCAGCGTGCGGATGAACACCTTGTAACTTGCCTGCCCTTCGGCAGCCCAACCTTCGCGGTCGATCGCGGGGGAGGGAAGCTGCTTGGGATAGAACCCGCCTTTCGCACCGGTCGGCACGATCACCGCGTTCTTCACGCGCTGCGCTTTCATCAGACCCAGCACTTCGGTGCGGAAGTCATCGCGTCGGTCGGACCAGCGAAGCCCGCCGCGCGCGACTGCGCCGGCGCGCAAATGAATACCCTCGACGCGCCGCGAATAGACGAAGATCTCGCGCCATGGCACAGGCTTTGGCAAATTGGGTATGAGCGAGGAATCGATCTTGAACGCCAGCGCCTCGTCCGCCGCGGGGGCAAACGCGTTGGTCCGCAGCACCGCTTCGAACACGGCCTGATACAGGCGCAGCAATCGATCGTCGTTGATGGCGTGGACGTTTGCCAACCCTGCACGGATTGCCTCGCGCGCAGCCTTCGCAACCGGTTCGCGCTTACCGGAAAAATCGGGATCGTGGACCGCGTCGAACAGTGCAATCAACGCGCGTGTGACGTCGGGTGCGCGGTCCAGCGCATCGACGACGGTATAGATGGTGAAGCCCATGCCGGTCTGCCGCAGATAGCGATAGGTCGCCCGAAGCCAGCCGGCCTGCTGCGCCGACAGGCCGGTGGTGATGACCAGCCGGTTGAACGGATCGTCCTCGGCATGTTCGTTGAGAACGGCGGCAATCGCCTCCTCGATCGCATCGCCGCGTTGCAGCATTGCGTCGGTCGTCGCGGCGGCGTCGGGGGTTTCGGGGGATGTGGGCAGGGACAGCAGGAAATCGTTGATCGTGCCAAGTTCGCCATCGTTCAGCGGGGTGGGTCTTTCGGTCAGCACGGTGAAACCGAAATTTTCCAGCGCCGGAACCGCATCGGTCAGCGCGAGCGCACCGCGATGCTGGATGACCTTGAGGCGCAGACGGCCCGGTGCGTCAGATGCAAATCGATACAATCGGGCATCGCGCAGCGGGGCGGCATGGCTGGATTTGAGATCGAGGGCAGACAGGCGCCGTAAGCGTCCGATATCGCGCGCTGCCTCCGCCGCGCCATACGTACCGCGATAAGTGGCGGGGAAGATTCCCGCGAAACGCTGGGCGATGGCCGCCGCCCGCCCCGGCTCCATGTCGTGCGCCAGCTCGCCTTCCACGGCCTCGCTCCAGCCGCGCAGCATATCCTGCAAGCGCTTGTCGAGCGCTGCCTCGTCGATCGTGTAATCGCCGCCGCGCAAGTCGAGGACGAAGCGCATCATGGCAAGGTTGCCGCCTTCGACCTGCACGCTCCAGTCGAGGATATCGGCGTTCGCCCCGCGCTGCAGCAGGCTCTGGATTTGCAGGCGGACGGCAGTGGACAGCGAATCGCGGGGAAGCCAGGCGAAAGCGAACAGGTGGCGGGCCAGCGGTGCCTCGACCAGCGCAAGGCGCGGGCGCGGCCGGTCCACCAGGCTCATCATGGTTGTGGTCACCCGGATGATATCTTCATCTTCGAACCCGACCAGCAGATCGTGCGGCAGGGTGGTCAGCGCATGGATCAACGCCTTGCCGGCATGGCCGGTGGGGGAGAATTGCAATTCGTCCATCATCAGTACCAGCTGCGCGCGCAGGCGCGGGACGGAGGCGGGCGGCGCGCTCAATCCGGCGCTGGTCCAGACACCGGCATGGATGGACAGCGCGACGAGATCGCCGTTTTCGCGCACCGGCACGATGAACAGGTCTAGCGGGACGCGGCGGTGGACGTTCGACAGGCGGTTCGCCTTCACCACCAGCGGGGCGCGTTCGGACCCCTCGTCACGGCTTTCGAACCATGCGAACGCGCGGTCGTAACTTTCATCGGCCAGAATGCTCTTGGCGCTGCGGCGGCAGATACCCAGCACCTTGGAATGGCTGCCATCGCGGTGGCGGGTGATATGGCCGAGCTGCGTAAGCATCCCCTTATTGAGCCAGTCGAGCAGTGCCGCGCCCTCCTCGTCCACGACGCGTTCGATATCGGCTTCCATCGCCGCGCGCATCTTGGACCAGTCGCTCACCGCGGCGCGTACATCGCCCAGCACGGTGCGCAGCGCGCGTTCCAGTGCGCGGCGCTGCTTGGCATCCACCCGGTCGGTTTCGATATAGATCATGGACTCCGCGACCACCGCCTTGTCGCTAGGCGACAGCGACCCGCCCAGTGCCTCGATCCGGCCACCGGCGTTCCGCCTTACGGGCACCACCGGGTGAACCAGCCGGTCGATGGTGACTCCTTCCGCCGTGATCAGCGACGCGACGGAATCGACCAGGAACGGCATATCCTCGTTCACCACCGCGATCCGCATGAAGCGTTTATCCGCCGTGGCGCTGGTCATCTCGACCACCGGTTCGCCCGCTTCGCGCGTTTCGCTGGCGGTAAAGAGGAATGCTGCAGCCTCGTCCATCTGCTCGCGCGAGAAGGGCTCTTCGCCGGGCAGGATGGAGGCGCACATGGTGTCCGAAAGGTTTGCAACCAGTGCCGCGTCCGATCGTGACAGTTTGCCGTCAGCCCCGGAAACCTTCGTCGCGGATTTTGTGCTGGCGGATTTCTTGCGGGCGGCCATCGATGTGCTCCTCGGGCGGCGCAAGGATATTGCCGCCTCGCGCAGCGATGTAACAGTCTAATTTGGCTGCGTCATGACCCTGCGGTCATACCGTAGCGTAATTTATTTATGTGCGTCTGCCCGAATGCCGCCGCATCGCTCTATAACGTTAAAGCAAGCTGTTGCGGTGCCGGTCCCTTCCGCCCCTCGCCGCTTGCAGGCCGGCCCTGAAGGGCCTGGTCTTCTACCCAGCCGGTTATACCCGTACCGGCCGCCGCGCCCGCTCGCTCAGTCGCCGGGGATGTCCGCCCCAAGGATATCCATGACCCGGCCGAGCGAGCGGGCGCGGATTGCGGGATCGTAAGTCGATCCGGCGCAGATGATCTCGTTCGCACCTGTTCGTTTCACAAATGCCTCGATGGCGGTGCGTACGGTTTGCGGACTGCCTATCGCGCTGGCCTGCGACAGATGCGCCAGCATCGCTTGGGCAGGTGCAGGCAGGCTGTCGGCGTAATTGCGAACCGGCGGCGGCAATTTGCCCGGGCTGCCACTGCGCAGCCGGACAAAGGCCTGTTGCTGCGAACTGGCGTGGTAGTACGCTTCTTCGTCGGTCTCGGCGCAGAGTACCGTCATCGCGGCCATCACATGGGGCTGCGACAGCGCGGCGGAAGGCTGGAAGTCGCGGCGATAGATCGCCAGCGCGGCATCCAGATGGTCGGGCGCGAAATGGCTTGCGAACGCATAAGGCAGCCCCAGCTTCGCCGCCAACTGCGCGCCGAACAGGCTGCTGCCCAGCATCCACATTTCCACATTCGCGCCCATGCCGGGCGTGGCGGTTACCGGCAGGTCGATGTCGCCGGTCAGAAGCGCACGCAGCTCCACCACATCCTGCGGGAATTGTTCGGCTGCGGCGTGCAGGTTCTTGCGTAGCGCCCGCTGGAACCGCTGGTCCGCGCCCGGCGCGCGACCCAACCCGAGATCGATCCGTCCGGGGAACAGCGCATCCAGCGTCCCGAACTGTTCCGCAATCAGAAATGGGCTGTGATTGGGCAGCATGATCCCGCCCGATCCGACGCGGATGGTGGACGTCGCATGGCCGACATGGGCGATGACGACCGCGGCGGCTGCGCCTGCAACCCCCTCCATCGCATGGTGTTCCGACACCCAGTACCGCGCATAGCCGGCATCTTCTGCGGCTTTTGCCAGGTCCGCCGCAGCTTCGTAAGCTTCGCCCAGCGAGCTATCTTCGCGTACCGGTACGAGATCGAGAACGGATAGCGCGGGTATCGATGTGGTCGCGGGTGCAGTCACGGGTTCGGGGCCGGTTGGGCGATCTGCGCGAGATAGCCTTTTGCGACTTCCGCTTCCGCCCCATCCGGCGCCGTGTCCAGTACAGATTGCCAGCTCTTGCGCGCGGCATCCTCGCGCCCCTGCAAGATTGCGATGACGCCTGCCTCCAAACCGATGGCCGGGTCGAGCGGATCGAGCGTGACGGCCTGTTCGATATGCATTTGCGCTGCCGCCAGATCGTCCAACCTGCGGGCGAGAGTGGCGGAATAGAGAAACGGTGCCGCATCGCCAGCCTTGGCCTCGCGGGCGAAAGCCAAGGCGCTTGCGGCTTCGTCCAGCCGCCCCAGCGCCACCAGCGCGCGGGCGCTGTCGAGAGCGATGTCACCGGCCAGCGGCAGCCCGAAGGCATAAGGCCCGAAATCTGCCAGCGCGGTGGCGGCATCGCCATTGGCGAGCGCGGCGTTGCCTGCCAGCAGCCCCAGCATCGCGCGGTAATTGGCATCGGTATCCACCACGCTCTCTCGCGCGGTCAGGAATGCGTCGCGCGCTCCGGTAAACTGTCCAAGCTCGCTGCGCGCAAGGCCGAGGCAATGAGCGGCGATAATACGGCGCTCGCCAGTCGCGCCGAGCAAATTACGCTCCGCACGGTCGCGCGCCACAGCGGGGTTGCTGCGGATCAGTTGCAGACAATCCTGCAAAGCAGCGGGCAATTGCGCCGTGGTTTCGTCCGCATCGCCGGTATCGAGAGTAGGCATGGGTGTCGGCGTGGGGCGGTCGGGCCGGTTGGCGAGTTCTTCGGGCAGCGCGCTTATCACGCTTTCACGCGGTGCGGGGCCGACCTGCATCAGCATGGGCAGGACAAGTCCGGCAAAGGTAGCAGTCATGGTTCGTTTCGTCCCGGTGGGGCGCGCGCGTCAAAGCGCGGAATAAATGCCTAGCAGCGCCTCGATATCGGTATCGCGCGACAGGCGGTGGTCGCCGTCCTTGACGAGCGTCACCTGTACATCGTCCGAACGAAGCGCGGCTGCGAGTTGCAAGCTGATGTCCCACGGCACATCGGCATCGCGTTGCCCGTGGAGCAGGCGCATCGGCACATCGACCGGAATCTCGCCGCCGAGCTGCAACGATTGCTGCGCGTCCTGCCAGAACTTCGCATATGTCGGCGTGGGTTCAGGGCCGTAGGGATTGTCCTCGAAGACTGTCTCGCCCGCTGCGAGTTTGGCCTTCTGACCGTCATCGAAGCCCCATTGCGAGAAATCCGGCGCAGCTGCGATGCCGACCATCGCGTGGAGCGAAGCCCCGAGCTTGCGCGCCACAAGCAGCATCAGCCAACCGCCCATCGACGAACCGACCAGCACGACAGGGCTATTTGCCCTGGCTGCAATAAGCGCCAGCACCTCGTCCCGCCATTGTGTCAGCGTGCCGTTTGCAAACTCCCCGTCGCTCGATCCGCAACCCGAATAATCGAGCAGCAGGCAGCCACGTTTGTTCGCTCTCGCCCACTCCATCGTGGCGGTCGCCTTGCCGCCGTCCATGTCCGACATATAGCCGGGCAGGAACACGATTGTCGGCGCGCCGGGCGGGGCGGGATGATAGCGGAAGGCAATATTCCGCCGCGCTGTGTCGATGCGTTCGGGAAGCGCAAAATACTCGATCGGAATGTGGGTCATCGGTCGGTCGCTTCCCTAGAAGAAATCGAACTCCTCCACATCGGGATCGTTCTTGCAAGCGGACAGGATGGCGGCATATTCACGCTTCGTCAGGATGTCGCGATAGCTGGCCTGCGGATCCTTGCTGGCGCGGTAGGCATCGGCGCGTTCCTTGGCAGCGGGGTGCGTGGCGAGCCATCCGGTGATGGCCGGCGCATTCGTGTCTTCATATTCTTCCGCCACCCGATCGAAAAACGCTGCCGCGCCATCGGGTGAAACGCGCACTTCGCGCAGTCTTTCGCGTGCAAATTCGTCCGCTTCCGTTTCCGCCTCGCGCGAATAATCCAGCGAGGCGATGCCCAGCGCGCTTTCGCTGTAACCGCCGCCCAGACCCGCCGACAGGATCGACAGGCCGAACTGGCGCAGCACCGCGGTCATCACATGGCGTTCGCGCACATGACCCACCTCATGCGCCAGCACGCCTGTCACTTCATCCTGCCTTTCCGCCTCCTGCAACAGCCCGTCGAACAGCAGCACCTGCCCGCCGGGTAGGGCCACCGCGTTGACCATATCGAAATTGGCAATGCCGAGCTTGATGCGCGCGCCGTCTTCCTCGCTACCCGGGTCCATTGTGCGCACCAGCTTGGCCAGCGCCGCATCGCTTTCAGGTGTGCTGCACAGCCGCCCGCCGAAATCGCCGATCATCGCCTCGCCCATATTGCGTTCCCACCGTTCGGGTACCATTGGGCCGAGCCAGTTTGGCGCGGTCATGAACAGCGCGACAGCAGTAACGCTGACTGCGGCAAATCCGGCCGTCATTTTCAGCAGCCCGTGCCGGTCGATCCACGCGCCGTAATCGGATTTTGTCGGCAGCAACGCTGCGATCGCGGGCGGAGGGTCGGCAGGCAGGATCAGCCGGAATTCTTCAATCTCGCCGCGGCCGTAGATTATGCCGTCGGCGCGTTTGTCGAGATATTGCAGCTCGCTTGCAGGGACGGTGATATCCTCCACCCGATCGCCCGGTTCGGCATCCGCCCGCAGCAACAGATTGCCGTCCAAAGCGGCGGCCACCCCTTCATGCTTGACGGCAGTAAGCCCGTCGAACCAGCTTGCGCGCACGGCGCTCGCCGCTTCGGACGCAGCCATTCCGCCGTCATCCCGCACCCTAGATTGCGCCCATATCGAAGCTGTCGAGCAGCCCCTCGCCATGGCCAGCCGTTCTTGTGGTAGACTGGGTCAGCTCGTCCAACACGATTTCGCCGCTTGCATCCATGTGGATCATAAAGAATTTCCAGTGACGATACGTCAGGAAGATCGCTCCTATGCCGAGCGTAAACACCACTAGAAGGATGTCGCCGATCAACAGCTTGAACCAGTCCATCGTCGATGCGTTGAAATGGAATTGCAGCTTGTGCCAGCGGGTCGATCCCACGACTTCCCGGAAGTATTTGGCGTAGAACGCCATCGCGATCAGGCCCAGCGCGAGGTAGGCGAAGATAACGCCTAGGAAAATTCCGAAAAAGGTTCCGCCAAGGCCGCCATCCTGTCCGCCAACCCCGAAACCCGCCAGCGCGCCCGTAGCGCCAAACAGGATCGCGAGAATGACGAATACGAACGGCGCGAGGTAGAACAGTAGATACCGCGCGAAGATATTGCCGTATTCGGCGTTGGCTTCGAATTTGTGCGGCCCGAAGCTCATTGTGTTCCAGCGCTCGTTCCACAGGCTGGTCATGGACCACGGCACAGCCAGACCAAGCGGAATGTAGCCGGCAACTGTCTTCCACATGTAGGAAAATCCGTAGCCGAAGCCGGCATCATCGCTACCGCCGCGAATACCGCGCCAGCGTGTGCGGGACAGGCGGTAACGAAGACCGCGAAACACCGCCACGCCGACAAGGTAGAACACAGCCACCAGGACGGCGATCTGCAACAGGACCGCGGCAGCTTCGTAGCCCCGCATCGCCAGAGCCTGGGTAGCGAAGGATGACAGGAAGAACGGCAGGCCGATCAGCCCCAGCACCAGCAAGGCACCGATGAACAGTTCCATCCCGGTCCCCGCCCATTCCAGCGGTTCATCCACGAACCGGCTGCGCGACCATAAATACCGCCGGGTGCGCGCCGTTGCCCAAAAACGGTAGATGCCCAGTGTGACGATCGTCAGCAGCAAATTGGTAAAGGCAATCGGGGCATATTCTTGCCACGCCCCCTCGAAGCCGAATGCACTTTCGGCGTCCTGCCGCTGTTCGTCCATAACCCCACCTCCCCTTTAATTAGTAAGGGGATGCCCACTATCATTCGGGTTATCAAGGACAAGTCGGGCGAAGCGCCGGATTGGGCCGCTAACGGTCAGCTGCGCAGGAATATCTCTTCGATGGGAAGATTGAACAGATCGGCGATCCTGAATGCCAGGGGAAGGGAGGGATCGTATTTGCCGGTTTCGATGGCGTTTACGCTTTGGCGCGATACTTCCAATCGGTCGGCCAGCGCCTGCTGGCTCCAATCGCGTTCAGCCCGCAGGACCTTGAGGCGATTTTTCATGCCTCACCCGCCATATCGTCACCAGCGCTATCATCGCTGCGTGCCCGCAGGCTCATCCAGCATTGTGCAATCCCCATGCCGCCCGCCCATATCGGAAAGGCGAGCCAGCCAGGTGCGTGCGGAGCGACGTCGAACGTTTTCAGAAAGCCCCAGAATGACGCCAGCCCCAGCAATACCGCAAGCCCGGCAAGCGAAGCGTTGACCGCGCGGTACCGTAGGTATTCGTCTGTTTCCTCCAGTAGATAGCGCGCCATCGCCCAGATCATGCCGCAAATGGGGATCACGGGTAGCATGGCGATGGCGAACAATGCACTCGCGCTCAGTTCGAACTTGTTGTGCAAGGTAACGGCTATGCCAAGCCCGAGCATGTAGCCCAATGCGGCGAGCAGGAAGCGCTGATTGTAGCGACGGACCGCCGCGCTGGACGTGCCGGTTTTGCGGTGCAGCGCCGACGCGGACCGATATAGCGGCCACAGAAGGGCGATCGGCAGGAAATACAGCAGAGTTGCGGCCGGGCCTTCGACAGCGTTTGTCAGTTGTAGCGCGACGATAACCCCGTACGCCGCGAACATCATCCCGGCCCAGAAACCGGGAGATCTTTCCAAAGTGCTTTTCCGTTTTTCCATGTGACAAGCTCCATTGAATTTATGTCAAGGAAACTAGACAAAGAAAAGTTGCTTGTCAAGTGAGATTGACAAAATGTTTGCGAGCCTTGACGCGAAACGGCGATTGTTCTGCTGCGAACGATGTTTATTGTCCGCCAAATGAACCAACATCCCCAGCCCGCTTTCGACCGCCGCACACTTCTCAAGTCGGGGGCGCTAATGTCCGGGCTCGCGGCCGCAGCGCCGCTCGCCGCAACCTCTGGCGGGCGCGGCTTTACTCATGGTGTGGCCAGTGGCGAGCCGACGTCGGGCTCGGTGCTTTTGTGGACGCGCTTTGCAGGCGCGCAGGATACGCAGCTCACCTATGTCGTGCGCGAGATGGACGCGAACCGGCGCGTGGTTGCGGAAGGGACGGCGCTTGCCTCGTCCGATACCGACTGGTGCGCGAAAGCCGTCGCGAGCGGGCTGGAGCCGGGGCGCTGGTACACATATCAGTTCACAGCGCCGGACGGCTCCACCAGCGCGGACGGCCGCACGCGAACGCTTCCGGTTGGCGATGTGTCGCGTTTCCGGATGGCGGTGTTCAGCTGTTCCAACAAGGGGTTCGGCTGGTTCAACGCCTATGCCCATGCAGCGGAGGCGAACGAGTTTGATCTCGTGCTCCATCTGGGCGACTATTTCTACGAATATGGCGCAGGCACCTATCCCGATGCGGAAAGCACGATTGCAGACCGCGAGATTTCACCGGCGAGCGAAACCCTGAAGCTGGCCGATTACCGCGCGCGTTTCGCCAGTTACCGCGCCGATCCGGACCTCCAGCGCCTGCACCAGATCTACCCCATGGTGCTGGGCTGGGATGATCATGAAACCGCCAATGACAGCTGGAGTGGCGGGGCGGAAAACCACGATGTTGCAACCGAAGGAACATGGCGCGCGCGGACCGATGCCGCGACGCGCGCCTATCGCGAATGGTTGCCGGTATCGGATGAACCCTGGGCGGCGTATGAAATTGGGCAGCTGGCCACGTTGTACCGACTGGAAACGCGCCTGACCAACCGGTCCGAGCAATTCGATATCGGCACGGTGTTGCGAGGCGGGAAATCGCCGGACGAGATGATGGCGGCGCTCGCCGCGTTTCGGGAAGGCGCCTATCGCGATTCCTCTCGCGAGATGCTGGGGCAGGCGCAGCAGGACTGGCTGGCGAACGGTCTGAAACGCTCGCGGTCGGACGGCAAGACCTGGCAGGTGTTGGCGCAGCAGGTGCTGATGGGCCAGGTGTCCAGCAATGCCGATCTGCTCGATGCGATCGTCGACCGCGCGCCTGCTGCCGTACAGGGGCGGCTGCGCGCCGCCTCGCTTGCCAGCCGAGCGGGACTGCCGCTCAATATGGATGCCTGGGACGGGTACCCCGCCGCGCGCGAACGGTTGCTGGTGTCCGCGCTGAATGCGGATGCGAACCTCATTTCGCTGGCGGGTGACACGCACAACGCCTGGGCGTTCGACCTGACCCACGACGGCATGGCGGCGGGGGTCGAATTCGGCGGGCAAAGCGTAACCTCGCCCGGCTTCGAAACCTATCTACCCGGCCTGCCGCCCGAAATGCTGGCGGCTTCGACCATGCAGTCCAGCCCGCAGCTTACATGGACCGACACTTCGCAACGCGGCTATATGGCGGTGGAGCTGACGCCCGCGTCGGCGGTTTGCGACTGGCGATTTACGCAACGCGTGCGGAAACGCTCCGCCCGGCTGGCGGGTAGCCACAGGATGACCACGGCGGCCGGGACGAACAAACTGGCGCAGGGCTAGTCCCCTCTTCCGGTTCGCGCCCGGTTCTGCCATTGCGCCGTCAAACGAAAGAGACGAGCGACAATGACCGAACTTCTGAAAATCAGCCTGCCCGATGGATCGGTGCGCGAGGTCGAGCCAGGCTCCACCCCCGCCGATGTGGCGGCGGCCATCGGTCCCGGCCTCGCGAAAGCGGCGCTGGCTGCGCGGATCGATCATGGCGAGGGGGGCGAAGTGCGCGATATCATGCGCCCCTTCGAAGGCGACGCCTCGATGGAACTGATCACCAGCCGCGACGAGGCGGACGCGCTGGAACTGGTGCGGCACGATTACGCGCATGTGCTGGCCGAGGCCGTGCAGGCGCTATGGCCAGACACACAGATTACTTTCGGCCCGGCGACCGATGATGGCTTCTATTACGATTTCAGCACGGGCGACAGCCGCGGGCCGTTTACCGAAGAAGACCTGCCGGTTATCGAAGACAAGATGCGCGAGATCATCGCTGCGGACAAACCCCTCATCCGGGAAGAGTGGACGCGTGACGACCTGATCGCTTGGTTCAAGGACAAGGGCGAAAGCTTCAAGGCGGAATGGGCGCAGGAATTGCCCGAAGGCGAACCGTTGACGGTCTATCATTCGGGCGATGTCGGGGCCGACGGCACGTGGCTCGACCTATGCCGCGGGCCGCATCTCGCCAGCACCGGCAAGCTCGATCCCAAGGCGTTCAAGCTGATGCGGGTGTCGGGCGCATACTGGCGCGGCGACCAGCGCAATCCGCAGCTGTCGCGCATTTACGGTACCGGCTGGCTCGATCGCAAACAGCTGAAACAGCACCTCATCCGGCTGGAAGAAGCCGCCAAGCGCGACCACCGCAAGCTGGGCCGCGAGATGGACCTGTTCCACCTCCAGGAAGAGGCGCATGGCAGCGTGTTCTGGCATCCCAAGGGCTACATGATCTGGCGCGAGCTGGAAGCCTATATGCGCCGCGCGATGGATGGCGGCGGCTACCGCGAAATCAAGACGCCACAATTGATGGATGTGCGGCAGTGGGAAAGCAGCGGCCACTGGGGCAAATACAGCGCCAACATGTTCGCCGTGCCCGACATTGTGCCCGATGTGGACAGCGAAGGCGAAGCGGCCGGACCCAAGGTGGCGGACGATGCCGACTGGATGGCGATCAAGCCGATGAATTGCCCGGCCCATGTGCTGGTGTTCAAGCAAGGCATCACGTCCTACCGCGACCTGCCGATCCGGCTGGGCGAGATGGGCTGCTGCCACCGCAACGAACCCCACGGCGCGCTGCACGGACTGATGCGGGTACGCCAGTTCACGCAGGACGACGCGCATATCTTTTGTACGGAAGATCAGGTGGTGGAGGAAGTGAACCGCTTCTGCCGCCTCGCCAGCCGCGTGTACAAGGAATTGGGCTTTGAAAAATTTGCCATCAAGCTGGCCACTCGGCCCGACGAGCGCTTCGGCAGCGATGCGGATTGGGACAAGGCCGAACAGGAACTGCGCGACGCCGTGGCGGCCGCCGGCATGGCGTCGGAGGAATTCGGCTGGGAGGAACTGCCAGGCGAAGGCGCGTTCTATGCGCCCAAGCTGGAATGGCATCTGACCGACGCGATCGGGCGCACCTGGCAGGTGGGCACCATCCAGTCCGACCGCGTGCTCCCCGAAAGGCTCGATGCGACGTATATTGGCGAAGATGGCGGCAAACACCGTCCTGTCATGCTACACCGCGCGATCTACGGATCGTATGAACGCTTCATCGGCATCCTGATCGAGAACTACGCGGGCAAGCTGCCGCTCTGGCTTGCACCGGTGCAGGCAGTCGTCACCACCATCGTGTCCGATGCGGACGCCTATGCCGGCGAGGCGCTGGCGAAACTGCAAGCAGCGGGCATTCGCGTGGAAAGCGACCTTCGCAACGAGAAGATCAATTACAAGGTGCGCGAACACAGCCTGGCAAAAGTGCCGTATCTGCTGGTCGTGGGCCAGAGGGAGGCGGAGGAGGGCACCGTCGCGCTGCGCACGCTTGGCGGTAAGGACCAGCGCGTCATGCCGCTGGACGAGGCGATTGCAATGCTGCGCGGGGAGGCGACTGCGCCAGACCTCAAATAATGGAACTGATTGCGGGCTTCAGCCTGCTGCAGATCGCGGTGGCGCTGACGGCGACCTTCGCCGCCGCGTTCGTGCGCGGGCTGGCAGGGTTCGGCATGGCGATCCTGATGGTACCGGTGCTGGCACTGGCCCTGACGCCGGTCGAGGCAGTGCTGGTCACCAATTTCGTGGCGCTGTTTCTGGGCCTGAGCGAAATGCGCTGGATACTGAAGCAAGCCGAACGGTCCGCCTGGACACTTGGTGCGCTGGTGCTGCTGTCGACCGCTCCAGGACTGATCCTGCTGGCGGCTACTCCGGCGGCGCTGGCCCGGTTGTTGATTGCGCTGGTGGCGCTGTCCGCGTTTGCCGCCGTATTGCTGCCGCAACGGGGAGCGGCCGTGCCGGGACGGCTGACGACCGGGCTGACCGGTGTTGCCACAGGGCTCCTAACAGGGTTTGCCGGAATGCCCGGCCCGCCGGTGGTGCCTTACTACGTCGGGCGCGACATTCCGCGCCATACGGCCAAGGCGTCGATGCTGCTGATCTTCACGATTGCTGCCTTTGCCGGGCTGGGATCGGGATTGGCTATCAGCGCGCTGGAATGGCGGCTGTTGGGGTTGGCGCTGCTGCTGTTTCCCGTTGTCATCATCGGCAATTGGCTGGGCGCGAAGGCGTTCGGCAAGGTGAGCGATACCGTATGGCGAAGCTTCACCGGCCTTGTTTTGTTTGCAGCTGCGGCTGCGGCGCTAATCAAGCTCGCCGGCGGCTGAAGCCTATCAGAGCGGGAGCGCGGTTCCGGCCATTACCAGTGCCATGCCGCATCCGCTGACAATTACGATACGCAACGCCTCCGCCAGCGCTGCGTGGTGTGCGGCAGCGTAATCGCAGGCTTGGTTGGCGGCTTTGGTCATGGAACTTAGTTTCGCAGCCACCGCCTAAGAATACCTTAATACGACCCGCCGGATTAAGCGGCGGACGGCATCTGCTGGCTCGCGCAATGGAAACCGCCACCGCCTGCCAATACGGCATCGGCAGGCAGGCCGATGGTTGTCCGGTCCGGAAACAGGTCGGCGATTGCCGCCACGCCGTCTGCATCATGCACCGATCCGAATGTCGGCACCACGACCAGATGGGTCGTTATGGCGAAATTGGCGTAGCTTGCCGGTTCCACCAGATCGCCGCGCATGATGCGCCCGGGCGAAGGGATGGTTTGGACGCGGACACCGAAATTCAGCGCGCGCTTTTTTGCATCGGCGTAGATCGCGGCGTTTGGATCATCGGCGCCGGTCGCTTTGGGAAGCGCCAGCTTATTGGGCGCGACGAAGCGTGCGAGGTTGTCTACGTGGCCGTCCGTGTGGTCGTTCAGCAATCCGTCGCCGAGCCACAACACCCGGTCAAACCCTAGATCGCGCGCCAGCCGCGCTTCGATATCGGATCGCGAAAGGTCGGGATTGCGATTGGGGTTTAGCAGGCATTGCTCGGTGGTCACGGCCAGCCCCGTGCCGTCGCTATCCACCGCGCCGCCTTCCAGGATCCAGTCCGCGGTTTCGAGCGGCAGGTCGGCATCGCGTACCAGTTCCGCACCGATAGTCTCGTCGCCCGGCATGCGGTATTTCCCGCCCCAGCCGTTGAAGCCGAACCGGCGTGCCGCGCGCTCGCGATCATCCAGCACCACCAGCGGCCCGGTGTCGCGCAGCCAGATATCGCCATATTCGCGGCGCTCCAGCGCAATCGATGCGCTACATAGTGAGGCCGCGCGCGCTTCGTTTGCGGCGTCGCGCACCAGCAGGCGCACGGGTTGTCCGCTATCGGCAACGGCGTCGGCGAAGGCGGCGATCTGTTCCTGTGCGCGCGGCAGGATGCCCGGCCACTCCGTCGCATCGTGAGGGAAGCCGATCCACAACCAGTCCTGCGGCGCCCATTCAGGCGGCATTACCAACGACATGGACCAAGCCCGGCTAAGGTGCGGGCTAAGACCCGCAGCCCTCGCCATCCGCCGCCGCGCAGCTTTCGTCGCGCGTCTGGCGAAATTCATCGCCCGGGTTCCAGTTGGGCCAGCTGGTGCTCATGGCGAGGCTGCGGCCGATGCGGTAGAACAGCTGCAAATCGGCCATCACGCCGGACCAGTCCCAGTTCTCGTTGAACTCGTCCTTCGGCCCATGATAGCGATTTTCGGTGTAATCGCGCGCCACTTCCGCGCCGGCCATCACGCCGCCCGCGACCAGATCTTCCCCGCCATCGATATACAGCATCGGCACGCCGCGCTTGGCGAAGGCGAAGTGATCGCTGCGGTAGTAATAGCCCGCTTCCGGCTTAGGATTGGGCGTCGCCACGCGGCCATCGGTCACCAGCGCGGCGTTGAGGAATTGGTCGAGCTGCGATTTGTTCGGACCGACCACGGTGACGTCCTTGGCCACACCGGCCACCTGGAACGCGTCCATGTTGATGCCGCCAACCGTCTGGGCGAGCGGCAGGACGGGGTTGGCAGCGTAATAATCCGCGCCGAGCAGGCCCTGTTCTTCCGCCGTCACCGCCAGAAATGCCAGGCTGCGATCGGGCGCGCCCGCCTTGGCGTGGGCTTCGGCCAGAGCCACCAGCGCCGCCGTGCCGGTCGCGTTATCGACCGCGCCGTTACAGATATCATCGCCGTCCGGCGCGGGCGTACAACGGCCGAGGTGATCCCAATGCGCCGTGTGCATGACATATTCGTCAGGCCGCCTGCTACCCGGCAGAATCGCAATTACGTTCTGCGATTCGTAGGTCTTGATGTCGTTTGAAAAGCTGGTCGAGGCCGTCAGCCCGAGCGGTACGGCGCGGAAGCCTTTGCGCTTCGCTGCAGCGGACAGTGCATTCAGGTCCTTGCCCGCCGCCGCCATGATTTTCGCCGCTGCATCCTTCTGCACCCAGCCGTTCATCTGCGTCAGCGCCGGAGCGTTGGCGCCGCGCTGGGCATAGGCCTGCGGGCCGGACCATGAGGATTCCACGACGTTCCAGCCATAGGAGGCCGGCGCAGTGTCATGGATGATGATGGCGCCCGCCGCGCCCTTTTCGGCGGCTTCTTCGTATTTGTAGGTCCAGCGGCCATAATAAGTCATCGCCTTGCCGTTGAAGTCCCCTTCCAGCGTTTCCGCGCCGAAATCGGGATCGTTTACCAGGATGACGGCGGTCTTGCCGGTCATGTCGATACCGGCATAATCGTTCCAGCCCTTCTCGGGCGCGTCGATGCCGTAACCGACGAAGACCAGCTCGCTATCGTCCAGCACGGTGCGGGCATCCTCACGATAGCTGACGCCGACCCAGTCCTTGGCGAAGTCCAGCTTCATGTCGCCCGTGCTGCCGCCGCTGCCACCGCGAATCGTCAGCGGAGCGAAATCGCGCCCGGTGATTTCTACGAGCGGCACGTTCTGCACCCAGCTATTGCCGTTGCCGGGCTGCAATCCGGCGGCCTTGAACCGTTCGATCAGCAGCGCGACGGTCTTTTCCTCGCCAATGGTCCCGGGCATCCGGCCTTCGAACTCGTCCGACGAAAGCGTGCGGGTGATATTCTTCATCGTGGCTTCGGAAATGGTGCCTGCGGCAACCGCCGGAATGTCGAGCGATGCGGTGTCGTTCATGCCGGTGGTAGTGGCGCAGGCGGACAATGCCAGCGCGGCCGCGAATGCGGGAACTGTCGATATGATGCGTTTCATGGCGGTTTGATCCTCATACGGGCGCGTTCGCGCTCTATCTTTGTGTTGCCGCCCTTGTCGCAAGTCCTGGCGCGCTAGGCAAGGTAGCGTGCATGCTTGCCACAAGTGTGCCGCCGCGTCAGGACGCGCGATATGGAACCGGACTGGACATCGGCGCTCGAACGCGCCCGCGCCGAGGCACCGTTTCTCGCGCGCGGCTTGGACCGCTTGCCGGACCTGGCGACCATGTTGGCGGCGGGGGACGGCGAGGCGGCGCTGGCTCATGCCCGCGCGGCCGGCGAAGGGATCGCGGAAGTCGGTGTCGCCCTGCGGCGCGAACGTACGGCTCTCGCCATCGCGTTGGCCATTGGCGATCTGGCAGGGGCATTCTCGCTCGACCGGGTCATGGCGGAGTTGTCGGCATTGGCGGACAGGGCGCTGGATGCGGCGATGGCGGCGGCCGTGATGCGCCGCCTGCCCGATCTGGCGCGCGACGACGCGACCAGAGGCTTCATCGCGCTGGCGCTGGGCAAGCATGGCGCGGGCGAATTGAACTACTCCTCCGACATCGATCCCATCCTGCTCTACGATCCCGACAACTTGCCGCGCCGTCCGCGCGACGAGCCGGGCGAAGCGGCGCAGCGTTATGCCCGCGACGTAGTGCAGCTGTTGTCCGACGTGACGGCGGAAGGATATGTGTTCCGCGTCGATCTGCGGCTGCGCCCGCAATCCGAAGTCAGCCCGCTGGCCATCCCGCTGGGCGGCGCGCTGTCGCATTACGAAAGCTCCGCTTTGGCGTGGGAACGCGCGGCGTTCATTCGCGCGCGCGCAGCATCGGGCGATATCGCCGCTGGCGCGCAATTTCTCGACGCGATCCAGTCTTTCGTCTGGCGCCGCAGCCTCGATTTCGGGGCAGCGCGCGAAATCGCCAAGCTGACCGCCCGCATACGCAGCGCCAATGGCGGCCCGCCGCATCCGCAGCCCGGCTTCGACCTCAAGCAAGGGCGCGGCGGTATCCGCGAGATTGAATTCTTCACCCAGACCCACCAGCTGATCCATGGCGGACGCGATCCGTCGCTGCGGGTGCGCGGTACGAAGCCCGCACTGGCAGCGTTGGTGGCGAGCGAGCGGATCGGCACGCGGGAAGCGGAGATACTAGGCACCGCATACGACCGACTGCGCACGGCGGAGCACCGCATCCAGATGGTGCGCGACCAGCAGACGCACAGTCTGCCGGCCGGCGATGCGCTCGATCCGCTGGCCCGGCTCGACGGCTTTGCGGATGGGGCGGCGCTGCTGGACGATCTGCGCAAAACAACCGCCGACGTCGCGCGTATTTTCGATACGCTGATCGAGACAGACGACACCTCACCCGCCCCGCGCCCGAACGAGCGCAAGCTTGCAAGGCAGCTAGGCGCCATGGGCTTTGGTGAAGGCGAACGGCTGGCCGCGCGCATCACTGGCTGGCGCGATGGCCGGTTTCGCGCACTGCGTTCCGACGGCGCGCGTGAGGCGTTCGATGCGTTGCTGCCAGCGCTGCTGGAGGCGTTCGCTGCTGCACCCGAACCGGCGCGCGCACTGATGCGGTTCGAGACTTTGCTGGAAAAGTTGCCCAGCGCCATCAACTTGTTCCGCCTGCTGGAAGCGCGGCCCGCTCTGCTCGATCAGCTGGTCGACATCATCACCCTCGCTCCGCCGCTGGCGGATAGGCTGGCGCGGCGGCCGGAATTGCTGGACGCGCTGATTGACCGCAGTGCGCTTGATCTGCCCGGCCCGGTGGACACCATCGCCGCGAGTATGCGGCGCGGGGTAGAGGATTACGAACGCCAGCTCGACCGCATTCGCATCGTGACGGGCGAGAAACGCTTTGCGCTGGGTGTGCAACTGATCGAGGCGGCGCAGGACCCGCTCGACATTGCGGAAGGGCTGGCGCGCGTGGCGGAAGCGGCGCTGACGGTGGCGCAACATGCGGCGGAGGAGGAGTTCGCCATCGCCCATGGCCGCGTGCCAGGCGCGGAGCCGGTGGTGCTGGGGCTGGGGCGGCTGGGCGGCGGGGCGCTGACCCATGCTTCCGATCTCGATATCGTGCATCTGTTCACGGGCGACCATGCGGCCCAATCCGATGGGGATCGACCGCTTGGTGCGACGCTGTATTTCAACCGGCTGGCGCAGCGGATTGGCGGGGCGCTCAGCGTGCCGACAGCGCAGGGCGCTTTGTATGAGGTTGATACAAGGCTTCGGCCGCAAGGCGCGCAGGGGCCGCTGGCTGTCAGCCTCGACAGCTTTGCGCGCTATCAGCGGCAGGATGCGTGGACGTGGGAGCATATGGCGCTGTGCCGCGCGCGTGCGCTGACGGGATCGTTGGAAGCCCGGGCGGAAGTTGCCGCAGTCATCGAAAGCGTACTCATGACGGAGCGCGATCCTGGCAAGTTGCGCGCCGACGTGATGGCCATGCGTGCTGAAATGGCCGCGCATAAGGCACCTCAAGGCGAACTTGACGCCAAGTTGCGGCGTGGCGGGCTCGTCGATTGCGAGTTCTTGGTTCACTATCTGCAATTGCGTCATCGCACCGGCCTTTCACCTGACGTTACGGCAGCCATCGCTACGCTGGAGACGGCAGGTCATTTGCCAGACGGTATCGGCAAGGCGCATCGTTTGATGACACGGCTGCTGGTGGCCGGGCGCCTGTTCGCCCCTGACGGAACCAAGCCCCCCGCGCGCCCGGCGAATGTTTTGGCGAAAAGCTGCCGGTTGAAAGACATGATGGAGGTCGAGAGTGCGTTCACCTCCGCGCGCGATACGGTAAAGAATGCATGGGCCGACATTTTCGGCGAAAGATTTAAGGACGAGATATGACCCTGGATAATAAAATTCTGCAACACGGCCAGCCGATCCCGGACATTGCTATGGAAACACCTGCTGGCGGCTCCGTGAGCCCAACGGAATTCAAGGGCCGCAAGCTGGTGCTGTTCTTTTATCCCAAGGACAATACGCCGGGCTGTACGACGGAAGCCAAGGATTTCACAGCTTTGGCGAAGGACTTCGCTGCGGCGGACACGGCCCTGCTGGGTGTCAGCAAGGATTCGCCGACGAAGCACCGGAACTTCATTGCCAAGCATGATCTCGAAACCCCGCTGGCCACCGACGCGGCTGACGGTGGTTTGTCGGACGCGCTCGGCATCTGGACCGAGAAACAGATGTACGGGAAAACTTATATGGGAATGGTCCGCACCACGATCCTGATTGCGGCGGACGGCGCCATCGCGCAGGTCTGGAACAAGGTGCGCGTGAAAGGTCATGCTGCTGAAGTTCTGGCTGCGGCGCAGGCTCTGTGACGATACGGTCCTGATCAGCCCACGTTGGAATTGACGACCGGAACGCAATCGCTGCGAATCAGCGCAAGAGTGCAGTCTGTGATTTCCACAGGATAGCGCGTTCAGGTACGAAAATCGCACAGACGGTGCGCTTCCTGTTTGAAAAAATGGCAGTTTTAAGCGCATTTCAACGGTTCAACCCGCGTTGAATGCATCCTGTCGTGACCAGCGATAAACGCACTTGTCCCGTTAAGGATTGTCCGATTAACCCACAAATGCACGAAGCGGGATGGGGTTCCGGATTGCTTCAAAATATTTTTTGAAACGCATTATCTGCGAGGGGTCGCAGGTTTGCATGACAGCCGGGAAACCGGGGTCGCAACGGTGTCAGAGGCACCGGAAAGAAGGTTCGGGATGGGTTTTGCAGGCAACTTTACCAAGCGTTTTGCCATGGGCTTCGCGGCTCTGGCCGGGGCAACCCTCACAATGGGTGCGGCACCAGCCGCCGCCGAAACAGCCGCAGTAAGTGTTACCAGCGAAATGTCCGCAATATCCTCGCCCTTCGACAAGGGTGATGCCAAATTCGCAAAGATGTTCGCGCAATGGCGTGATCTGGATGGCGGCGATGTCACATCGGAAACCGCTGCGCCGGCAGTATCGGTTCCATCGCGCATGCCGCTCAGCAATGCTGCGCTGACCAGCGATTACGGAATGCGGACCCACCCTGTTCTCGGCAAGCGCAAGCGTCACAAAGGTGTCGACCTCGCTGCACCGACCGGCACGCCGGTTTACGCCACGGCTGACGGTATCGTGGAGCGGGCCAACTGGTTCTCCAGCTACGGCCTTTATGTCAGCCTGGGCCATGGCGCGAACTTGCAGACACGCTACGCCCACATGTCGCGCCTCGCCGTGAGCGGTGGAGACCGTGTGAAGAAAGGCCAGATCATCGGCTATGTAGGCTCCACGGGTCGCTCCACCGGACCACACCTGCACTATGAAGTGCGGATCGCTGGTAAGGCTGTGAACCCCGTACCTTACATGGTCGAAAGCCAGGCACAGCAGGCGTTCGCGCTGGCCATGGCCGAAGGCGGCCGCGGCGGTCAGTAAGCCAGTATCAATTTAACCCTTGGACGGGATTTGAGGCGGCGAACCCGATAAGGGTTCGTCGCTTTTCTTTTGACGTATCACCACGCCCGATGAACGCCGTGTCGGCAGGTGCTTTCAATCCGATATCGCTGGAACGGGTGCTTTGCCTCTGATAGCTTGCCGCCAAGCAGATAAGGGGTGAGGCACGTGGGCAGTCCATTGTATCGGCACATAAAAGGCAGGGCGGCTTGACCCTGTTGGCCGACTACAACCTGCCCTTCAGCTTGGCGCTGGCAGTAATGCTGGCGCTGCTCCTGCTGCAGATGGTCGGTATCGGCGATTTGCTCGATGGGACCGATGCCGAAATGGACCCCGGCTTCGACGCGGACGGTGCGACCGGCGGCGGTCCGATCGACGGGTTGATGAGCGTTGCGGGCCTTGGCCGTGTGCCCTTCATGATCTGGCTCTCATTGCTTTTGCTGAGCTTCGCGCTGATCGGAATAAGCGGGCAGATGCTGGCGGTGGCCGTGCTGGGCGCGCCGGTGCTTCCCTGGCTGGCGGCGCTGGGCGCCGGGGCTGCAGCGGTGCCGGTCACCGGCGCGCTTGCCCGTCCGCTCGGCCGTATCCTGCCGCAGGACGAAACCACCGCTGTCACCGTGGACAGCCTGCTCGGCCGCCGTGCGCATATCCAAACCGGTACCGCACGGCGCGCCTCATCCGCCCGTGCCAAGGTAATTGACCTCCATGGCCATCCGCATTTCGTGATGGTCGAACCGCATGACGATACGGAGACTTTGCAGGAGGGCGAGCAGGTCCTGCTCGTCCGCCGCGAAGGCGACATATTTTTCGCCCAGTCGATGGAGCAACGCAATCTTTCGCCCTGACCGGCGTGTCATTCCGCCGGCGACCTGCCAACACCCAAACAATCCTACTGAGGGGAACTCATGGAAAACCTGATCGAACTCGCCGTTATGGCCGGCTCCGTACTGGCTGTACTGCTGATTATAGCGTTCGTAATCACGCGCCTTTATCGCCGCGCGACCAAGGAAGTCGCATTCGTAAGGACAGGGTTCCGGGGCGAGCAGGTGGTGATGAATGGCGGCGCACTGGTGCTGCCGGTCCTGCATGAAACGATGCCGGTCAACATGAACACCGTGCGGCTTGCAGTGGAGCGTAAGAATGCCGACGCGCTCATCACGCTCGACCGGTTGCGGATCGACGTAAAGGCGGAATTCTACGTTCGCGTGCGGCCCGATGCAGGCGCTATTGCCATGGCCGCGCAGACGCTGGGCCTACGCACGATGGAACCCGAAGCGCTGAAGGATCTGGTCGAAGGCAAATTCGTCGATGCGCTGCGGTCGGTCGCGGCGGGCATGACCATGAACCAACTACACGAACAGCGGGCAGATTTCGTGCAGAAGGTGCAGCAGGTGTCCTCCAGCGATCTCGCCATGAACGGGCTGGAACTGGAATCGGTCTCACTGACCGGGCTCGATCAGACCAGCATCGAACATTTCAATGCCAACAACGCTTTCGATGCGGAAGGTCTGACCAAGCTGACCGAGCAGATCGAGCTGCGTAAGAAAGCGCGCAACGACATCGAACAGGACACGCGCGTCCAGATGGAAACAAAGAATCTGGAGGCGGATCAGAAAAGCTTCGAAATCGGGCGCGACCAGGAATATGCGCGGCTGGAACAGGAACGCGAGGTCGAGGTTCGCCGCGCTGGACAGACCGCCGAAATTGCGCGCGAACAGGCCGAACGCAACCGCGAGGCGGATGCCGCCCGGATCGAAGCGAAGAAGCAGGTCGACGCCCAGCAAATCGAGGCCGACCGGCTGGTGGAGGAGGCGCGCATCGACCAGACCCGCGCGCTGGAAATCGCCCGTCAGGAACAACAGATCGCGGTGCAGAACAAAAGTCGCGAGGAAAGCCAGGCCAAGGCGCAGGCCGACGAAGCTCGCGCAAGCGCGGTTGCAGCGGAAGAGGGCGTGAAGACCGCCCGCGAAACCGAAGTGGCCGATCGCGACAAGCGCATCGAGCTGATCGAGGCGGCCAAGGCGGCGGAACGCGATGCCATCCACGTGCGGGTGGAAGCCGAAGCGGAAAAGGATGCCGCTTCCAACCGCGCCGAGGCCCAGCGTCTTGAAGCGCAGGGTGAAGCGGAAGCGGAAAAACTGCGCGCCGATGCGGCCCGCGTCCGTTTCGAAGTGGAAGCCGCAGGCCAGAAGGCAGTCAACGAAGCGGCCAATATCCTGTCCAATGATCAAATCTCGCTCAAGACAAAGCTGGCGCTGCTCGAGGTGATGCCGGACCTGGTGCGTGAAAGCGCCAAGCCGATGGAAGCGATCGATTCGATCAAGATCGTACAGGTCGACGGGCTGACCCAGAATGGCGGTTCGGGCCGTGGTTCGGGGGACGGGTCGAATGGCTCCGGAAGCGGATCGGGCAATCTGGCCGGTGACGCCGTGTCGGCCGCGCTTGCCTATCGTGCACAGGCACCAGTGCTCGACGGGTTGATGAAGGAGCTGGGGCTGGACGGCTCCTCGCTTTCCAAGCTGGTCGAGGGCGCGAGCGAAGCGGAAGCGCAAGCCACTCCTGCCGCATCACGGCCCGCCCTTACCCAGCCAGCATCGAAGTCGGCGTCGCAGTCAGGGTCGCAACCGGAACATAAGACCGATAGCGAGCAGCAAGACCGCGGGTCGCAAGGTAAGCAGCGCCAGGATTCGCAACCACAGGACAGCGGTTCGAAACGCCGGTTGCCCAAAGCTTCGCCAGACGACACATCATCTTCGCACAGCTAATTCCGATCGACACCAACCGACGCGGCGGCGTGTTGCCGCAGGAGAACCGACCATGACCGATACCGCCCCGAACCTAGCCGGCAACCCATTCGACTTTTCCGGCAAGACCGCGCTGGTGGTGGGCGGGTCGAGCGGGATCGGCAACACGACCGCGCAGGCGTTCCGCCGTGCCGGGGCAACGGTCCATGTGTGGGGCACCCAAGCAGCAGCGTCGGATTACGGCGATTCCGATATGGAAGGGCTGCATTACGCGCAGGTCAACGTGGCGGACCGCGCTTCGCTCGATGCGGCAAGCCTGCCCGAGACGCTCGATATCGCGATGCTCAGCCAAGGCGTGGTCAAATACGACCTTGCGGAATATCGCCGCGATGCGTGGGACGAGGTGGTGGATGTAAACCTCACTTCGCTGATGGATTGCGCGCGGCTGATGCATCCGCTGCTGGCCGCCACGAAGGGCTCGCTCATCACCGTCAGTTCCATCGCCGGATACAAGGCCACCGCGACCAATCCTGCCTATGGCGCTTCGAAAGCGGCCGCCATCGCGCTCACCCGGGCGCTGGCGCTGGCATGGGCGCGCGACGGCATTCGCGTAAACGGTATCGCACCGGGTTTCGTCCGCACCAAAATGACCGCGCAACAGTTCGAAGACGAGAAGCGCGAGGCCCAGACATTGCGGACCATCCCCCTGCGCCGCACTGGCGAACAGGACGAGATAGCCGACGCCGCCATGTTCCTCGCCTCGTCCATGGCCAGCTATATGATCGGACAGACCCTGACGGTGGATGGCGGGCTAACGCTGATGTGAGGACGGCTTGAGATGGCGACCAAAGAAGATATTTTAGAACAGGTCGTCGAGGAGTTCCTGATCCATCGCGGCTATTTCGTGCAACACAATGTAAAATTTTTACCCCGCCGCGATCATCCTGAGCACGACAGCCGAATGGACTCAAACCATAGCGACATCGATATAATCGGGTTTCATCCGAAGAAAGTTGGACCCGAGCGCGTCGTCGCGGTGAGTTGTAAGAGTTGGCAAAACGGCTTCAGACCTTCATCCGAACTAAGCGCTATAATGAATGACAAAACGATACGTGGCAGGAAAGCGTGGCAGGGATTTCGCGAACTGACGAAGCCCAAATGGTCCGAAGCTTTTGTTGACGCAATTGAGGTCGCAACAGGGAGCCGTGAGTTCACATATTTTACTGCAGTTTCCAAAATTCGCGGAGATAGAGGGATGTGGGAGAACCATAAACCATTCCAAGAGGCTCTTGGTGGAAATCCTGTTCGGCTTATCGGCTTCAAGGAGATGTTGATAGAAATCAACGATAGCCTCACCACTACCATGGCAGGCACAGAAGTCGGGCGATTGTTACAGATGTTTAATGCCGCAGGGATCGACCTTAGCGACCCCTAAACCTACCCCAGCAAACGCCGGGCGATGGCGCGCACCTCCTCGCCCATGTCCTCGCGTTCCATCGCCAGAGCCAGCGTTGCTTCGACGAAGCCGGTTTTGCTGCCGCAATCGAAGCGCCTGCCGGCGAAAGTCACGGCATGGAATGGCTGGCCGCCGATCATCCTGGCCATGGCGTCGGTCAGCTGGATCTCGCCGCCTGCGCCGGCGCTTTGGGTTTCCAGCGTGCGCATCACTTCGGGTTGCAGGATGTAGCGGCCCGATACGATCTTGTTCGATGGAGCCTCGTCCAAAGGCGGTTTCTCCACCAGCCCGCGCACTTCCGTCAGCGCGCCGTTCGCTCCCAGACCTGACGCGCCCGGATCGATCACGCCATAGCTCGATACCTCGTCATGCGGCACTTCCAGTACGGAGATGAGATTGCCGCCGACCTCCTCATAGGCTTCCACCATTTGCTTCATGCAACCGGTGCCGCCGCCCTTTTGCGCTACCATCAATTCGTCCGGCAGCATGATGGCGAAGGGTTCGTCGCCCACGATGGCGCGCGCGCACCAGATTGCATGGCCCAGCCCCATGGGCACTTGCTGGCGCACAGTAATGATATCGCCCGGCGTGGCGCGCGCTGCGTCGAGCACGGACATGTCCTTGCCGCGCTCGGTCATCGTGGCTTCCAGTTCGAACGCTACGTCGAAATGTTCGACGATCGCGGTCTTGCCGCGTCCGGTCACGAAAATCAGCTGTTCGATCCCCGCCTCGCGCGCCTCGTCCACCGCATATTGGATCAACGGCCGATCGACGATAGGCAGCATTTCCTTCGGTATGGCCTTGGTCGCGGGGAGAAAACGCGTGCCCAGCCCGGCCACGGGAAAGACGGCTTTCTTGATCGGTTTGCGGATGGTCATGCCGTGGGGGATAGGGAGCGGGGCAAGCCGGCGTCAAGCGCATCAAATGCTTCGCCCTGTCCCGCCAGAAGCGCCCGCCGCAAGTTCGGGGGCACGGCATCTCGAACGGGGCGCATCTTGCCGTGTGGGGCGAAACCGCTAAAGCCTCTGCCCCATGGACAAGATACTCGTACGCGGCGGCAAGACGCTTTCCGGCACCATTCCGATTTCCGGCGCGAAGAACGCCGCGCTGACGCTGATACCGTGCGCGCTGCTGACCGAAGAGCCGCTCACGCTGCGCAACTTGCCGCGTCTCGCCGATATTGACGGTTTCCAGCATCTGATGACGCAGTTCGGCGTGTCGACCGGCATTCAGGGCAAGCGTCCCGAAGATTTCGGCCGGGTTATCACGTTCGAGGCGACGCGCCTGACCGGCACCGTTGCGCCATACGATCTGGTGCGCAAGATGCGCGCTTCCATCCTCGTGCTCGGCCCGATGGTGGCCCGCGCGGGCGAGGCCACGGTGTCGCTGCCGGGCGGCTGTGCGATCGGCAATCGCCCCATCGACCTTCACCTCAAATCGCTGGAAGCGCTGGGCGCGGAAATCGAGCTGGCGCAGGGTTACGTGAAAGCGGTGGCCAAGGGCGGCCGGCTGTCAGGCGGCGATTACGCCTTCCCCGTGGTTTCCGTCGGCGCAACCGAAAACGCGGTTATGGCGGCGTCATTGGCGAAAGGCACCAGCCGGTTGTCGAACGCGGCGCGTGAACCGGAAATCGTCGATCTGTGCAATTTGCTGGTGGCGATGGGCGCGGAGATCGAGGGTATAGGCACATCCGAATTGATCATACACGGGCAGGAACGGTTGAACGGTGCGACCTACAAGGTCATGCCCGACCGGATCGAAGCCGGCTCCTACGCCTGTGCCGCCGCGATCACCGGCGGCAATGTCCGGTTGGAAGGCGCGGACGGAACCGACATGGCCAGCACGCTGCACGCGTTGAGGAACATCGGCGTCGTATGTGAAGCCGACAAGAAAGGCGTCACCATTTCTGCTAACGGCCCCTTGCGCGGGGTGAATCTGTCTACCGCCCCCTATCCCGGCCTTGCTACCGATATGCAGGCGCAGCTGATGGCGCTGCTGACGATGGCGGAAGGCGCTAGCGTCCTTCAAGAAACGATCTTTGAAAACCGCTACATGCACGTTCCCGAACTGATCCGGATGGGTGCCGATATCGACACGCAGGGCCGTACGGCTATCGTAAAAGGCGTCAAAAGCCTGACCGGTGCCGAGGTCATGGCCACCGATCTGCGCGCCTCGATGAGCCTTGTTATCGCTGGGCTGGCGGCAAAGGGCGAAACGCAGGTCAGGCGCCTCTACCACCTCGATCGCGGCTACGAACGGCTGGAGGAAAAGCTGCAGCTGGTCGGCGCCGATATCGAGCGTGTGGGCGACGACTGACCAGACTTCTCCTAATCCAGAGTTCGGGCCAACGTGATATGTAGCAAGACCGGACCCATTGATACGATTGCCCGTTGATAGGGCATGACGCATTATGGAGACGGATTATGGGTTTGATAAGAATGGCCATATTGGGCGGCCTCGGCTATTTCGGGTACAAGAAATATCAGGAAAGCCAGAACACTTCACCAGCGGCATTCGACGAGGACCAGACCGGTACTGTCCGGAATGCTGGCGCAGACCAGATGCGGGACAAGCCGAAGAATTGGACGAAGACCGATGAGGAACTCGACGAAAGCTTCCCCGCCAGCGATCCGCCCGCCAATTACTGACAAGATTGGTGTAGGTCCGGGTATGAAACAGCGCCGCCATGCAATCGTCATGGCGGCGTTTTTCTGTGTAGGCTGCGCTTAGAAATGCGTTTGCTTGGTTCTAACATCGAACTTGGTTCGTCGGTCAGAAAGACCGTGGCGGTCTTCACAGGGACCCGCGATGCGCCGACCAGCTAAATCAAGGCCGGGTGGCCAGCCAGATACGGATTGCGCCGGCTAGGCCCGGCACCGTGTCCGCTTCCAGACGCTCCGCATCGATCCGGGCCACCAGCGCGTTAATCGGCAAGCCCTCGGCTTCAGCAACGGCGCGCAGCATGTCCCAGAAAACCGGCTCCAGACTGATGGAGGTCTTGTGTCCCGCGATCTCGACCGATCGTTTTACCGGCGGGTGATAGGGCGTGCCCACGGATTAACTCCCGCCCGCTCGCTGCCCGGCATCCTCCCGCGCGGCCTTTTGCGCGAGATGCCGCGCATGCCGGCGCCTTTTCTTCTCCGCCATCGCTTCGCTATGTCCGCCCAGCATGTCGCTATCGGCCAGCACCGCGCCGCGCTGCCCCATCGGGCGATCCGGCCCGATAGTGGAATCCTTGAATGTCTGCCGTTCCGCTTCGGCATTGACGAGCGCGCCGATCAGGATGCCGTAAGCCGCCAGGAACAGCCACATCAGGAAGACCACCACCGCCGACAGCGAGCCATAGGTTGCGTTGTAGTCCGATACGTAAGCGACGTAGAGCGAAAAGCCGAACGACACGATCAGGAACAACAGCGTCGATAACAGGGCTCCGGGCATCAACCAGCGCCATTGCGCGCGCGTCCGGTCAGGCGCGAACCGCATGATGACGGCAAAGCCTATGCTGCCAAGGGTCAGCGCCACGATCCAGGTCAGCACCTCGACCACGCGTTCGGCAATCGGTCCCAGTAGCGGTGTGGAGGACACTTGCAGCCAGGCAAACACACTGGCGCTGACGACGCCGGTAATGGCGATGGCCACGCCCGCTAGCGTAAGCAAGGCGGCACGCATGGTGACGCGCAGGAACCCGCGCGTTTCATGTTCCTCGTTGATGACATTGAGCGCCGCCACCAATCCGTTCGCCGCGCGCATCCCGCCGAATACCGCGAAGAACAATGCGATAGCCAATGCGAAGCCCGTCACCCCGGCATTGGCCGTCACCACGCCGAGCAGCTGGTTTTTTACAACCGATGCGACATCGCTCGGCACGAATTCGGTTACCGCCTGCATTTGCCGTTCCACCGTCTCGACATTGCCGATCAGGCCGTACGTCATGACCGTGGCGGCGATGAGCGGTGTGATGGCCAGGAAGGTAAAGAACGCCACGCCCGCCGCCAGCAGGTTCAGGTTGTGGAAACCCGCCATGATGAAGGCCCGCTTCACAATCTGCCACCAGGCGGATGCGGGCAGTTGCCAAGGGGACTTGGCGGCAGCGCCCGGTATCGTTACCGCCTCGGTTTGGTTGTGGATGGGAACGGAAGCTGAGTCGGGATCCCCATCGGTTCCCTCGGCAGGGATGTTGCTGCCGGATTGATCGAGTGATTGCATGGGGCCCAACTGGCACGTGCCGGGGTTGAAAACAATGGACGCGAGCGGGACCAGATCGGGCAATCGTGCCCTCACCTGCGCGTTTCGCGCCGGTACCGGGCTGTGCGCCCTGTCCGTGGCTTTGCTGGCTGCACCGACATCTGCGCAAGATGGTAGCCAGACTACGCCGCCGGAAGATAGTGCGGAGCAGCGCCCGGACGGCGATGTCGTGCAGATGGAGCTGGACGTACCGGCCCCGCCGCTCAATGCGCAACTGCCGGAAATAGAACCGATCGTCACCGACGAGGAATTCGCGGAGGATATTCCCGAGCTTTCGGCCGAGGATGATATCGAACTCGACCGGCCGATGGAATCCATCGCCGAATTCGAGGCGCGCCTGGCCGAGGAACAGGCTCTGGCCGACGCCGGTGCTGAAACCAGCGGTGCTGAAACTGGTATTGAAGGTAGCGTGGGGCCGCCAGACGACGAGATAGCGCCGATCCCGGCGCTGGTGGATGGCGATCCAGTGGAGGAAATCGGCGATGCGCCGGTGCGCGACGCAGAACTGACGGTGCCGCTGCCTGCACTCGATGCGTTCGATGTGGAACCGGTCGAGTTTGCCGAAACCGAAGCCGATGCCGAAATTCTGGAAGTGGAATATGGCACCGTCGTCAACGGGCTGGAACTGGCCGAGGCCGATACGGAAATCTCCCTGCGCGATCAGTTCGAAGATCTTTCGGCGCTGGAAGATGGCGATGGAGAGGCTTCCAACGTCGCGCAAGTGGCTGCGCGGCTGGAGGAAGACAGCCGGCTCATTGAAACGCTGCTGGCGGCGCAGGGTTATTACAGTCCGACAATCACAAGCCGCATCGACCGCTCTCCCGAAGTTAACGGCCAGCCGCTGGCAGCGGTGATCGACGTGGTGCCGGGGCCGCGATACACTTTTGCCGAAATCAACGTGCTGGCAGACCGGACTGTGCCGGACGCCCTGATCGCCGATAACATGGCGCTGAAAGTGGGCGATCCGATTATCGCCGCCCGTGTACAGGGTGTCGAAGCGCAGATTGCCGTCACTTTGCCACAGCAGGGTTATCCGTTTGCCGAAGTCGGCCAGCGGGACATTCTGCTCGACCCCGACACCGATGACGGCGTCTATACGCTGCCGGTAGAAACCGGCCCGCGTGCCCGGTTTGGCGGGTTTACCACAGGTCCGGCGGATGGCGGCGAGATTGCCTTCGATGCGGAGCATGTCGGCCTGCTGGCGCGCTTCGAACGCGGCGAACTGTATGACAGCCGCATGGTCGACGATTTGCGGCAGGCACTGATCGCAACCGGGCTCCTCAGCACCGCCTCGGTCGTGCCCGAACTGACCGGCGAAGTGGCGGGCGACGGCACGGAATATGTGAATATCGCGGTCGAGCAGGTCGCCTCCCCGCCGCGCACATTGGCGGCGAGTGCGGGCTTCGGCACCGGACAGGGTCTGCGAGTTTCGGGCAGCTGGGCGCACCGCAACCTGTTCCCGCCCGAAGGCGCGCTGATCGCGCAGGCCGTGCTTGGTACGCAGGAACAGGGCGCAGGCGTGACCTTCCGCCGTTCCAACGCTGGCCGCCGCGATCGCAGCTTCACCGCCGTGGCCGAAGCACTTCGCAGCGATTACGAAGCGTTCGAGGCTTTGACCGGCCGGTTGGCAGCCCGTGTCAGCTACGATAGCACGCCGTTGTGGCAGAAGCCGTTCACCTATGCATATGGCGTGCAATTGCTGGGCACGATCGAAGATGACTTCAACGTCGAAACGCAGGAGCGTGAGGACCGCACCTTCTTTATCGGCGGCCTGACGGGCCAGATCGGCATCGACCGTTCGGACAGCCTGCTTAATCCGACCAAGGGCTTCCGTGCCACCGCGCTGATCGAGCCGGAGGGGTCGCTGAACAGTGGATTTTCGCCCTATGTCCGGGCGCGGGTGGATGGATCGGGATATTTCCCCTTCGGCGATTCCATCGTGCTTGCGGCCCGGGCCAGTGCCGGGACCATTCAGGGCATCGACCGCTTCGACCTCGCACCCTCACGCCGCTTCTATGCCGGCGGCGGGGGATCGGTGCGCGGTTTCGCTTACCAGCAGCTCGGCCCCAAATCGATCGAGCCCAACCCCGATTTCGATCCGACCGATCCGGACGAGGAGGACAACCCGTTCATCTCGCGCCCGATCGGAGGCCGCAGCTTCAACGAAGCATCCTTCGAAGTCCGCTACCGGTTCGGCGATTACGGTGTGGTTGGCTTCATCGATGCCGGACAAGTGTATGACAGCACCACACCGGGCTTTTCGGACCTGCGTTTCGGGGCCGGTATCGGCGGGCGGTTCTACACTAATTTCGGCCCCTTCCGTGTCGATCTGGCAACCCCGCTCGATCGGCGTGAAGGCGAATCGCGGATCAATGTTTATGTTTCCATCGGGCAGGCATTCTGATGACAGACCCGACCGTCATCGATGCTGGAACCGAACCTGACGCGGTGGATCGTGTGGAGGAGCGCGAGCGGCATCCCGAGCGGGCGAGCGGACAGAGGCACAACTGGCCCAAAACCATCGCCAAATGGGTCGGCATTGTTCTGCTCGGCCTGGTTGCTCTGGCCGCATTGGTGCTGTTCGGCCTCAACACCGGCCCCGGCAAGCGGTTCATTGCGAACCAGATCGAAGGGCTGGAATTCGAGAACGGCATGGAAGTGCGCGTGGGGCGCATCGAGGGGTCGATCTATGGCGAAATGACGCTGCACGATCTGGAAATTGCCGATCCCAAGGGCGTGTTCCTGACCGTGCCGCAGGTCGCGCTGGATTACAGCCCGTTCAAGGCGCTCCGCAGTCATATCGACATCACTTCGGCCGTGGCGGAGCGCGTAATCCTGGCGAGGCTTCCCGAATTCGCCGACACACCGCCATCCGATGATCCGCTATTGCCCGATCTCGACATCGATATCGGCAGGTTGGAAATCGATCAGTTCATTGCCGAAGCGCCGGTTTCGGGCGAGCGGCGTGTGCTTTCGCTCTTGGGCGAGGCGCATATTTCCGATGGCCGTGCTCAGGTGCAGGCGTCCGGCGGCACGGTAGCTGGCAGGGGTCGCGCGGGCGGTGACAGGTTCGTGCTCGACCTCGATGCGGTACCGGAGGACAACCGGCTGGCGCTCGATCTCGACCTGAACGCGCCGGCGGACGGAGTGATTGCCGCGCTGTCCGGGCTGACCGATCCGCTGACGGTCAAGCTTTCGGGCAAGGGTAGCTGGGAAAGCTGGAACGGCAGGCTGGTTTCCGACCTTGCCGGTAGCGCGTTCGCCCGGCTCGACCTGACTGCGCGCGACGGGGTATTCACCGTAAAGGGCCCCACCCGTATCGCGCGATTGCTGCAGGGGCAGGCGCAGGCGCAGGCGCTGCTCGGTCCAATCACCAATGTCGATCTGACCGCCACGCCGGAAGATCGCCGCGTCGATCTGGCGGGCAATATTTCCAGCGACGCATTCCGCCTCAACACCAACGGCATCATCGATCTTGCGACCAACGGCTTCGACGGGTTCAAGGCCTCGTTCGTGCTTCTCAAACCGTCGGTTCTGGCGGAGAACCTGCGCGGCAGCGGCCTGCGCGGCATAGTGACACTGGATGGGGCATTCGCCACGCCGGTGGTGGATTACACAATCAACGCAAACCGGATCGTGATGAACGACATGGGGCTGCAAAACCTGACCGCTTCGGGTGAGGCACGCATCGATGCCGACCGCATCATGATCCCGATTTCTGCGCGTATCGGGCGGATCACAGGCCTCGACACGGTGGCGGGCGGCTCGCTTGCGAATGTACGGCTCGACGGCGATCTCGCCATCGAAGGGCCGCGCATCCTGTCCGACAATATGCGCCTGCGGTCGGACCGGATCGATGCGGGATTGATCCTGGTCGCAGATATGTCCACCGGGCTTTATACCGGCGCGGTCGATGGCCGGATCGACAATTACCGCGTTGAAAGCGTGGGTATTTTCGATATCGAAACCGATATCGACCTGCAGACCGAAGGCGACGGCTTTGCCCTTGCCGGCCGCGTCAATCTGCGCTCGCGGCAAATCGCCAATGAAGGCGTACGCGATTTTCTCGGCGGGAATGCCGTGGCGGCGGCGGATGTTCGGTATGGCTCCGATGGGGTGGCGCGCTTTTCCAATCTGACCGTGCGCGCGCCGCTGGTTCGCATAACGGGCGGCAGCGGCAGCTATTCCCCGGACGGCCGGATCGCGTTCAACGGCACCGCCTTTACCGACGCCTATGGCAAGGTCGGGGTGCGGGTGGCGGGCACGATTACCAACCCCGAAGCCACGATCCTGGCCGACAATCCGGATTTCGGTATCGGCCTCGCCAATCTGGATGCCAAGATCACAGGCGCCGATGGCGGTTACCGGCTGAACGCACGGGGCGATACCGATTACGGATTGCTAACCGCGGACGTCATCCTGAAACAGGGCGCCAATCTCGCCATCGATGTTCGCAGCGCCAATCTGGGCGGCGTGGATTTCAATGGGGCGCTGGTGCAGACCGCATCCGGACCGTTTGCAGGCCGGCTAAATGCTACCGGCAATGGCTTCGACGGGGTGGTCCGGTTGGGTGCGGAGGGCCAGTACCAGGAGGCGCTGGTCAATCTGCGCGCGCGCAACGCGACCATGCCCGGGCCGATGGCGCTGAGCATCGGCAGAGCAATCGTCGATGCGCGCGTGGTGCTGTACGACACGCCCTATGTCGTGGCCGACGCGCAGCTCGCCGATACGCAGCTGGGCGCTGCGTTCATCTCCACGGCGCGGGCCAAGATCGACTATCGCGGCGGGCGTGGCACTGCGCGGTTGCTGGCAACCGGCGAAAGCGGCGTGCCTTTCCGCGTGGCCGCCAATGCCGACCTCCAGCCCGATCTCTGGCGTGCCGCAATCAAGGGCAAGGCACGCGGCATCAGCTTTGCAACGACCAGTCCTGCGCGCATCGTGCCGGGCGACGGCAACTACCGGCTGCTTCCGACGCGGATCGATTTCGGCCGCGGCAATTTGCGGCTGGCCGGTAATTATGGCGAGGGTGCGCTAAAGGTGCAGAGCAGGCTCGATAAAATCGATCTTGACATCGTGAACGCTTTCATGCCCGGGCTCGGGATCAACGGGAACGCGACCGGCAGCCTCGATTTCGCGCAAGCTGACAATGCTTTCCCGCGCGCCGATGCGCGTCTGTCGATCCGCAATTTCACCCGTACCACGGCGGTTTCGGTCAGTCAGCCGGTCAATGTGAACTTCGTAGGCAAGCTGCTGGCCGATGGCGGCGATGCGCGCGCGGTAATCCGGCGGCGCGGCAGCGTGATCGGGCGGCTCAATCTTTCACTGACGCCGCTTCCGCCGGGGACCGGCCCCTGGACCACACGCCTGCTGGAAGCGCCCTTAGGTGGCGGTGTGCGGTATAACGGCCCGGCCGACACGCTGTTCTCGCTCGCCGGGCAGCCCGACCAGCGCCTGTCCGGTCCAATCGGCATTGCAGCTGATTTCTCCTGCCGCGTGTCCGACCCGTGCCTCAACGGCATCATCCGGGCGAAGAACCTCACTTACGAGAACCAGACTTACGGCACGCGCCTCGCCAATATGGCGATCGAGGGCAAGTTCAACGGAAGCCGGCTGGAAATTACCCGGCTGCAGGCGGCTGCCGGCAACGGCACGGTCTCTGCCAGCGGGTTCGTCGGTCTGGCATCCGACAGCGGCTACCCCATGAATGTAGTCATCAAGCTCGACGATGCGCGACTTGCTGAAAGCGATGCACTGTCCGCGAGCGCCAATGGCGATTTGCGTCTGACCAAGGCTGCCGGGCAGACAGCGCTGCTCGCAGGCACCTTGCGCCTACCGGAAACGCGATATGAGGTGGTTAGACAGGGTGCTGCCGAAATACCGGTCCTGTCAGGGGTGCGCTTTAAGCCGCCCAAGGGTCCGGTGCGCATCACCGGTGACGAGCCTGCCAATGTAGCGACCGGAGCGTTCTCGCTGCTACGGCTCGATATCGGCCTGCGCGCACCTGAAAAGCTGTATGTTTCGGGCATGGGCCTGGAATCGGAATGGAGCGCGGACTTCAAACTCACAGGCACCAGCGCTGCCCCGGTAATGGCCGGCCAGGTGAATTTGATCCGCGGTACGCTGGGCTTCGCCGGTCGTTCGTTCGAACTAAAAGAAGGCCGCATAGGCTTTACCGGTGGGCGCACGATCAACCCGACCATCCGTCTGGTGGCGAGCGACGATATCGAAGATGTAACGGTCAACGTGAACGTGACCGGCCGCGCCTACGACCCGCAAGTCGCCTTCTCCAGTTCGCCCGGCTTGCCGCAGGACGAGATTGTTTCGCGCATTCTGTTCGGAAATTCGGTCGGCAATCTGTCCGCCATTCAGGCGGTGCAGCTGGCTGCCTCGCTCAATTCGCTGCGGAGTACCGGCGGCGGGCTCAATCCATTGGGCAAGCTGCGCTCTGCCACGGGTGTCGACCGGCTGCGGATCGTCGGACCGGACGACACCACCGGCCAGGGCACCGCTCTTGCGGCCGGACAGTACATTACCGATGATATCTATATCGAGCTGGTCACCGATGCGCGCGGGTTTACCGCAACGCAGCTGGAAATCAGCCTGACGCCGGCGTTGTCGATCCTGAGCCGTGCCGGTGGATCGGGCGGCACGGATGTGAACGTGCGATACCGCAAGAATTATTGATGCGGCAGGTGGCTGTCTTGCTGGGTTTTGCGCTCGTACTATCAGGCTGCGACAGCGAGCCCGATTTCGACGAACGGTTCGAGGCGGCGCAGGCTGAAATCGAGGAAAAGGCTGAAAGCATCGAAAACGATCTCGAAGCTGCAGATGCCCGGTCCGCCGATAAAGCAGACAAGTCTGGCCCCGATAAGGCGAACGGCGAGGTTGTCCCAGACCCCGTATCCTGACTAGCAAGTTACGCCCGCACCCAAACGCCCGCGCAGATCAGTACATGTGCTGGCCGCCATTGATGCTCATCGTGGAGCCGGTGACGAAGCCGCCATCCTCGCTCGCCAGGAACGCTACGCCGCGCGCGATTTCCTCCGCATGGCCCAATCGGCCCACGGGGATCTGGGCGACGATCTTTTCCAGCACGGCTTCGGGCACAGCGGCGACCATGTCGGTGTCGATATAGCCCGGTGCGATGGCGTTTACGGTCACGCCCGACCGTGCCCCTTCCTGCGCCAGTGCCTTGGTAAAGCCGTGGATGCCCGATTTGGCGGCGGCGTAATTGACTTGCCCGTACTGGCCCGCCTGCCCGTTGATCGAGCCGATATTAACGATCCGGCCCCACTTGCGCGTCCGCATTCCGGGGAAGCAAGCCTTGGCCATGTTGAAGCACCCGCCCAGATTGACGCGCATCACATCGTGCCAGTCGTCATATGTCATCCGGTGCAGCACCCCGTCGCGCGTTATGCCGGCGTTGTTGACCACGATATCGATCGGGCCGACATCCGCCTCGACCTTGGCGCAGCCGTCGATGCAGGCCTCATGATCGCCCACATCCCATTTGTACGTTACGATGCCGGTTTCGTCCGTAAAGGCGCGGGCCGCGTCGTCATTGCCGCCGTAATTGGCGATGACGGTACGCCCTTCGCTCGCCAGCATTTCGCAAATGGCCCGGCCGATGCCGCGCGTACCGCCGGTGACGATTGCTATTCGTGAAGTGGAATTCGCCTTACCTTCATTCGCCATCTCATCATTCTCCCTGTCGATCGGCGCGCCGCTTGTTGCGGCTGCGCGTTGGAGGGAATGATAATGAATGGCGAATGCCGCGCCAACAAAAACCCCGCCAAAGGTGGCGGGGTGTAATCCTGTTCAGACTAAATGGGTGGGCGGGCAGGCGCTCAGAACCGGAATTGCGTACCCACATAGACCGCTTGATCGTCCGACGCAGTGTCTGTCAGCGGGGCGAGGCGCGCGCGATCCTGCGACACCCGGACACCGGCCGTCACATCGAGATTGCGGGTAATCGAATAGGCACCGCCAACATCGACCGACTGTTCACCGAGACCCTGCAGCGTGCTCGGCGTGCGTCCGGTGCGGGCTTGCTGTTCCAGTGCGATGCGCGGCTGGAACCGGCTCGGCTTGTCATTGCCACCGACGCTGGACTTGTAACTGCTGAGATCGGGCATCGAAATGTCGCGAACTTTGCCTGACAGCGACTTGGGACCGGCCAAAGATGCGGGCAGATCGACCGGAGAAACCGCGCTCGGCTTGGCGAAGCTCTGATACCCGCGCGAGACACCGAGATTATAGCGAGTAGGCGCAACCGCGACCGTCGCCGGCAGGCGATTGTCCCTGCCCGCTTCCGCGTCGATTACCGAATTGA
Organism: Alteripontixanthobacter maritimus; assembly: GCF_003340475.1. Taxonomy (NCBI): domain Bacteria; kingdom Pseudomonadati; phylum Pseudomonadota; class Alphaproteobacteria; order Sphingomonadales; family Erythrobacteraceae; genus Alteripontixanthobacter; species Alteripontixanthobacter maritimus. The sequence goes on from NZ_QBKA01000002.1 coordinate 2,520,093, forward strand.
TGGCCGTGCGGATCGAAATCGCCTTGGCAGTTTTGTCGTCCACCCGAACGGCCACTGTAACCGGGCGTTCGTTGCGTGCGGCGGAGCTTGCCGGCGTGAAGCGCAGAGCCAGACCCTTCGCCTCGATCCGTTGCGCAACGCGCAGCGCCAATGCCGGATCGACATTGGCGGGTGTGAATGTCTGGGTAGTATTGTCGGAAGCGGCTGCATCGCCCAATCCAGCGAGCGCCCAACCGGCGGTAGGGACCAGTGCCGATGCCGCAGCAACACACAGCAACACAGGCGCTGCGCGCTGCCATACTGCCTTCGTGTTGCTAAGCCGACTCGACATCCTTCGCCCCTTGTTTGAACGTTCATGTTCGGGTCCGGTTCTAATCAGACCCTAAACCCGCTGAACGGTTCCTGACCCCTTATCGACCGCAAGATATTGGCCTTGCGCGTCAAAACGACTCGGGAACATCTGTAATGCTACGATATGCCGACCGGGCTTACCAGACATTCCCCGGCTGTCGGATGCTGCGTGCGGAGTATTCCAAGTAAGGTGTTGCTCCGCGCCCACACCTTGGTGTGCTACGGCTCTCGCTACGGTCCCAGTGCCAATTAAGCCGCTATTCAGCGCAGAAGTTCGCAACAGCGCCTATGCAAAAAGTTCGTGCCTGTATGGCGGGCGCGATCATTCAGCCATGCAGCTTGCCGCCGGCGCCCGCAAAGGTATAGAGGCGCAGACAACCAACGCCCAAGGACGTATCGCCCGATCATGACCGCGCACAACCCGACCAAAGCCGTTCGCCTAATCATCGCCGGAACCGCGCTTGCCGCGCTGGCCGCATGCGGCGGCGGCGACCGGCCCCGCGCCGACCTTGCCGCGGCGCAGGTGACCACCATCGGGGTGAATTCCTATCTCTGGCGCGCCAGCCTTGAAACACTAAGCTTCGCGCCATTGCTCCAGACAGACAGCGCTGGCGGCGTTATCGTGACCGATTGGTATACCAATCCGCAAAATCCGGGTGAGCGAGTGAAGATGACGGTCACCATTCTCGATCAGGATCTGCGCGCCGATGCGGTGCGCGTGGCTGCCAGCCGTCAGGTAGCGCAGGCAGGATCCTGGGTCGATGCACCAGTACAGGCCGCCACCGTGCAGAAGCTGGAGGATATCATTCTCACCCGCGCCCGCACGCTGCGCCGCCAGGCCGTGTCCGGCTAAACCCACCACGCAGACATACCGGGGCATTACATGAGCGACGATAGCGGCGCACAGCAAACGGCGCGCTTCGACCCGTCGCAGGCCGACGCCAAGTGGCAACGGGCCTGGGACGAGGCGCAATGCTTCGCCGCCGATTCGAACAGTCCGAAGCCCAAAAGCTACGTGCTGGAGATGTTCCCCTATCCCAGCGGGCGCATCCATATCGGGCACGTGCGCAATTACACGATGGGCGACGTACTGGCGCGCTACAAGGCGATGCGCGGGTTCGAAGTGCTCCATCCGATGGGTTGGGATGCCTTTGGCATGCCGGCGGAAAACGCGGCGATGGAAAAAGGCGTGCATCCCGGCGGCTGGACGCGCGACAATATCGCCAACATGAAAGCGCAGCTGAAGCGCATCGGCTTCGCGCTCGACTGGACGCGCGAATTCGCCACCTGCGATCCGGAATATTACGGCCACGAACAGGCGCTATTTCTCGACCTGTATGCCGGCGGGCTGGTCACGCGCAAGCAGGCGACGGTGAACTGGGATCCGGTCGACATGACCGTGCTTGCCAACGAACAGGTGATCGACGGCAAGGGCTGGCGGTCCGGCGCGGAAGTCGAAAAGCGCAAGCTGAACCAGTGGTTCCTTAAGATCACCGATTTTGCCGATGAGTTGCTGGAAGGTCTGGGCAAACTGGAAAGCTGGCCCGACAAAGTGCGGCTGATGCAGGAAAACTGGATCGGCAAGTCGCAGGGCATGGAATTGCGCTTCGCCCTGAAGGGTGACGGCGTTGTCGGTGGCGAGCAGATCGACCTTTATACCACGCGCCCTGATACGATTTTTGGCGCGACATTCGTGGCGGTCGCGCCCGACCATCCGCTGGCGCAGCGCGCGGCGGACGGCAATCCGGCCGCGCAGGACTTTATTGCGACATGCAAGCGCGGCGGGACCACGGCGGCGGAAATCGAAACGGCAGAGAAGCTGGGCTTTGACACCGGGATCGTTGCGATCCATCCGCTGGCAGGCGGCGACCTGCCGGTCTATATCGCGAATTTCGTGCTCATGGATTACGGCACCGGCGCGATCATGGCGGTACCGGGCCATGACCAGCGCGACTTCGACTTCGCCACCAAATACGGCCTCCCGATCGTGCGCGTAGTGGCGGAAGACGGCGCAGATGCTGCCACTCCTTTGGCTGAGGCGCAGACCGGCGAAGGCCGCATCGTCAATTCAGACTTTCTCGACGGTAAAAGTGTCGACGACGCCAAGGCTGCAGTCATCGCGCGCGCCGAGGATGCGGGCTGGGGCGAAGGCAAAACCGTCTGGCGGCTGCGCGATTGGGGTGTGTCGCGCCAGCGTTACTGGGGCACGCCGATCCCGTTTATTCATTGCGGCAATGCCGTTAGCGACGGGGAGGGGTCAGGCTGCGGCGTGGTGCCGGTGCCCAAAGACCAGTTGCCGGTCACTCTGCCCGAAGATGTGGAATTCGATACGCCGGGCAATCCGCTGGAACGACACCCGAGCTGGAAGCACGTGGCCTGCCCGAAATGCGGACGCGATGCGGTGCGGGAAACCGACACGCTGGATACGTTCGTCGATTCCAGCTGGTATTTCCTGCGCTTCGCCAGCCAGCCCGCGGACAAGCCGTTCGACCGGGAGGAACTGGCGAAATGGCTGCCGATCGAACAATATATCGGTGGTGTCGAACACGCGATCCTGCATCTGCTCTATGCGCGGTTCTGGACGCGGGCGCTTAAAGCTATCGGCTTGATCGATCTGGAAGAGCCGTTCGCCTCGCTATTCACGCAGGGGATGGTGACGCACGAAACGTACAGCCGCAACCAGGATGGCCGCCCGGTTTATTACGCCCCCACCGAGATCAGTCGCGAGGCGCGGGCCGCCCGGCTGACGGCTGATGGCGGCGAAGTCGAAATCGGCCGCGTGGTCAAAATGTCGAAATCCAAGAAGAACGTGGTCGATCCAGACGCGATCATTGCGGATTACGGGGCCGATGCGGTGCGCTGGTTCATGCTGTCGGACTCGCCGCCCGAGCGCGACCTGCCATGGTCGGAAGCCGGCATCGAGGGCTGCGGGCGGTTCGTCCAGCGGCTCTGGCGGCTGTTCGGGCAGTATAATGCGAGCGCGGCTGGCGAGGACATAACGCTCGAACGCAAGACGCACCAGACCATCGCTGCTGTGGCAGAGGATATCGAGGCTTTATCCTTCAACAAGGCTGTGGCGCGGCTGTACGAATTGACCGGCCTGGCCGAGAAAGCCGCGCCGTCCGCAACGCGCAGCGAGACGATCCGCACGCTGATGCTGCTTTCCAGTCCGATGATGCCGCACCTGGCTGAAGAGGCCTGGTCCAGGATCGGCGGAGAGGGGCTGATCGCGCAGGCTGCGTGGCCGGAGGTCATCGAAAGCCTGCTGGTCGAGGACGAAGTGACGATTGCGATCCAGCACAAGGGCAAGCTGCGCGACACGCTGACCGTGACCAAGGGCCTGCCGAAGGACGAGATGGAGACGCTTGCGCTCGCGAGCGAGAAGGTCCAGCGTTCGCTCGATGGCGCGGCGGTCCGCAAGGTGATCGTGGTGCCCGACAGGCTGGTGAACATCGTTACATGATCCGCGTAATCCTTTTTGCCCCGATGGCCTTACTGCTCGCATCCTGCGGGCTGACGCCGATGTATGCCGGCGGATCGAGCGGAGCAGTGGCGCAGGGGCTTGGCCAGATTACGGTGTCCGACATTCCGTATCGCAGCGGCTGGCTGCTGCAGGGCGAATTGAACCAGCGGCTGGGCAATAGCGGTAGCACCGGCGGGGCCATCTACCGGCTAGACGTGCGGCTGGATGACGAGCTGGAAGGGCTGGGCGTTCTCAACGATGATACGGTCAGCCGCGAACGCCGGACCCTGCGTGCGCGCTACCAGCTGGTCGATATCGCTGCCGACACCATCCTGATTGACGCCACCGCGGGATCGGACGCCGGCATCGATGTCGTGTCGAGCGAATATGCGACCATTGCCGCCGAACAGCGCGCGCTGGAAAATCTCGCCAAGGAAGTGGCCGACCAGATCGTGACCCGGGTGGCGCTGGAATTGCGGACACGCGGCGAGGCCACGAAACCAGCTTCCGCGCCTGAATGAGGCCGCGATGAAGACCTCCCAGAAGGATTTCGCAGGCGCGGCCCCGCGTGCGGCAAAAGAGGCGAACATCTTCTTCTTTTGCGGTCCCGATGAAGCGGGGGCGTCGGCGGCGGCGGCGCGCATCCACGAACTCCTGCCCGACCCCGGCGAGCGGGTGGATATGAGCGGTGGGGATCTCAGGAAAGATCCGGTCAGGCTGGGCGACGAGGCGCGATCCTCGTCCTTGTTCGGCGACACCCGCCACATCTATGTCCGCGCCAATGGCGAGGAGGCGCATGATGCGGTGAAGCTGTTGGTCGATGGCGTGGACCAGGGGTTGGGTGCGGCCTGTCCGGTGCTGATCGTGGCGACGTCCGCCACCGACAAATCCCGCACGGCCAAGCTGTTGCTGAAGCGCAAGGATGCGCTGGTGGGCATGTTCTACCCGCCCGAACTGCCTGCCGTAGCCGCGCAAATCCGGCAAATGGGCGATGCCGCCGGAGTGCGCCTTAATGGCGATCTGGGGGAGCGCATTGCGCGCGGCGCGGGCCTCGACGTGCGACTGGCGCAGTCGGAAGTAACCAAGCTCGCGCTATATCTCGATGCCAGTGTGGAATCGCCAAAGCCCGCCGATGCCGCAGATCTGGAAGCGATCGGCGCGGCGACGGAAGAGGACGGCTTCATGCCGCTCGTCAATGCGGTGCTGTCGGGCGAAACGGCCAAGCTACCCGGTGAATTGCGGCGGATGCGGGAAGTTTCGTTGAACCCCGTCGGGCTGCTGCTGGCGTTCGAACGGCGTACGGCACAGTTGGCGCAGATCGCGGGTAAAATCCGCAGCGAGCGAGATATCTCCGGCGTGCTGCAAAACGAACAGCAGGCGCGCCGGGTGTTCTGGAAGGACCGCCGCGATCTCGACAACCAGCTGCGCTGCTGGAATTCCGAAGCCAAGCTTTCGCGGCTGGTGGAACGGCTGATGCAATTGCACCGCGCGCTCCTGTCCAACAACCAGTCGGCAGAAGTGCTGCTGTCGCAGGGTCTGGCGGAAATCGCCCGCGCTGCCCGCGTCAGGCGCTAGCCCAAGGCCTAGTTCCGGTCGGGAACGGAGAACGTGCCGGTGACGCGTCCGCTGCCATTGTCCCGCACCGTCCCGTCTTCACCGGTCACGCTGCTGGAACCGCCCGCACGCCCGTCGACGCTGGAAATACCGGTCCTGAGATCAATGGTGAGGCGTCCGCCATTCAGCGTGTCGCCACCACGGCGCAGGCGCACATTGCCCGCCATGGTGATGATGCGGCGGTTGAAATCATACACGGCCACGTTCCCGCTCGCCGCCTCGCTGCCGCGCGTAACCGTCACCCCGCCGGTGGCAAGGATGCGCTGGATCGAAAGACCGCCCGCATCGGAATAGTTCACCACCGTGCGCGGTGCGCGCAGCCGCAATCCGGCCTGGGTAATGTCCACCCCGCCCGACAGCACGACGCGGTTCTGCCGGTCCTGCAATTCGATCCGGTCGGCGGCGTAGGAAACGGGCGCGTTGGAGTTATGCCCGCCGATCGCCTGCGCGCTCAACTGGATACCGCCCAGCATGATCGCCGTTGCGACGAAGCCGATGGCGGCGTTCCGACAGGCCGTGCGCGAAGGCGGGAAAGACACAGGTTTCATCAGGGCATCCTCAACTTACCGGGCACCATGCGCAACCGCGCATTCCCGTCGAGCAATATGGTTCGCGCGTTCAGATCGGCGCGGATGGCGTCGGCGGAAAATGTGCCTGCGGGAATCGCACCCTCCACGCCTCGGCTGCCGACCATACGCTTGTCTGCCAGATCGACAGACACGCCGCGCGCGACCATCGAATAACCGTCGGCAGCGGTCAGCCGGACAGGACCGACGGCGGCCACCGTATCCTCGTCGATATCGAACGAACCGCCTTGCGCGGTCAGGCGGGCGGGACCTTCGGGCAGGATGATCCGCGCCACCAGTTCGCGCATCCGCACGATCCCTTCGGCGGAAGATTTCTGCACCGCTTCCCCCGCCATCAGGGAGAACGGCTGACCCTTGGTATCGGAACCGCGATAGGTGGCGTTGTCCACCCGTAGGCGCTCGTCGATGATGGCAACCTTGTTGCGGTCTAGCAGGAAGCTGACTTCTCCGCGCGGAGTGAGCGGAGTGACCACCATTAACGCCGCCACCACACCCACGCCCATCGGCAGCGCTGCACCCAGGAACCGCACTACCTTATCGTGAAAGCCGCCGGGCGTGGCGAAATGCTGGCGCGCATTGCGCAGTTCTGCCGCCGCGCGCGTTTCATGCGCTTCCAGCTCGGTAGCTGTGAACTCGGCGCTGGGCATCTCGGCCGTGGCGGTGGAGAGATCGTTCATCGCGATGGCTGTGCGCTTGCCCGCATTACATATGGCTGAAGATGTCGTGCTCGGCCCAACCGGCGATATCCAGCCGGGCGCGTGCAGGGAGGAAGTCGAAACAGGCCTGCGCCATTTCGGTGCGGCCTTCGCGTTCCAGCCGCACTTCCAGGATGTCCCGCATCCGGTGGAGGAAACGCACGTCCGATGCGGCGTAATCCTGCTGTGCCGGGGTCAGCGTATCTGCGCCCCAATCGCTCGATTGCTGCGCCTTGGACATATCCTCGCCCAGCAATTCCTGCACCAGGTTCTTCAGGCCGTGGCGGTCGGTATAGGTGCGCGTCAGCTTGCTGGCGATCTTGGTGCAGAATACCGGCGCGGCCATCACGCCTAGATAGTGTTCGATCGCGGCGAGATCGAACCGGGCGAAGTGATACAGCTTCACCCGGTCAGGATCGGCCAGCACCGCCTTCAGATTGGGCGCATCGTAAGCGCTGTCGTTCTTGAACCGCACGAGGTGTTCATCGCCCCCGCCATCCGAAATCTGCACCACGCAGAGCCGGTCGCGCGTGGTGACGAGGCCCATGGTTTCGGTATCGACGGCGACAGGACCATCGGCGAGCGCGCCTGCGGGCAGGTCTTCTTCATGAAAGTATACGGTCATAGGCGGCGGTGTGTAGGCGTATTGCAGGCAAACGGGAAGGGCGCGCGGCGCGGGTTTTTTTCGTGACGGCCCTCTCGACTTCGCGCGGCGCAGGCGACACATGGCGGTGTATGCTGGACACCGTTCCCGAATGCTGGCGCGACGCGCTTGCCCCTTCGTTTGAAAGCCCCCACGCGGCTGCGCTAGAACAACGCCTGCAAGCCGATAGCGATCGGGGGAAGACGATATACCCCCCGCCGCATCAGCGATTCCGCGCGCTCGAATTGACACCGCCTGATGCGGTGAAGGCGGTGATCCTGGGGCAGGACCCCTATCATGGCGAGGGGCAGGCTCATGGTCTCGCCTTCTCGGTCCCCGCCGGGGTGAAGCTACCGCCGTCGCTGCGCAACATTTACCGCGAACTGGCGGACGATATCAGCGTGGTGCGATCCGATGGCAATCTGGACGGCTGGGCAAGGGAAGGCGTGCTGTTGCTTAACACGGCGCTGACGGTCGAGGCAGGACGAGCCGGAAGCCACGCAAAGGCAGGCTGGTCCGCAATTACCGATGCCATTGTGGCGAGCGTAGCCAAACGCGCGGACCCCGCCGTCTTCATTCTATGGGGCAGCCAAGCGCAGGCCAAGGCGCAGCATATCGATGGTCTGCGATCCGAACCGGGCGATGGAACGCCGCATCTGGTCCTCACCGCGCCGCACCCCAGCCCGCTTTCGGCCTATCGCGGGTTTTTCGGCTCGCAGCCGTTCAGTAGGACGAATGTGTTTCTGGAAGCCAGCGGTCGCGGGGCGATCGATTGGGCGGCGGCTTGATCCCCGAGTCATCCGCGCTGCCAACCCGACCAACGGCGTAGATGAACCGATAAAAGCCGGTTCCGCCTCTTGGCTTGGCAAAAGCTGCTGCTATAGTCGAGTAAGACACTGCTTCGCGGCCGGGTCTCGATACGGGCCTTACCGGTTTGTTTCGACAAGACTATCAGGGGCGGCAGTGCAATAAGGGGGATGGGACCAAATGCTGGGGCGAATTACCGGCACTTCTATACAACAGGCTCCGCGCCGGTTCCGGGTGACTGGCACATTGGCGCTTGCTTCGTCCCTTTCCGTCCTTTCCGCGTGTACTGCGCCGCTGGCGCTGGAAGCACCGCGGCCCGCAGTATCGGTGCCGGCAGCCTGGCAGCAGGCCGATCCGGCACCGCTTACAATCGATCTGGTCGATTACTGGCGTTTGCTGGACGATCCGCTGATCGACCGTTTCGTGGCGCAATCGATTACCGCCAACCGCGAACTTGCCGCTGCTGCGGCGCGCGTGGCGCAATCGCGCAGCGCGGTGCGTCAGGCGCGTGCGAGCTATCTGCCGCAGGTCGATGCGTCGGGCGGCGTGCGGCGCGACTTCGGTGATTTCGCTTCCGACGAACTCAACTTTTCGCTCGGCGGGGATGTCAGTTGGGAAGCAGACATCTTCGGCCGCGTTGATTACGCCGTTGCAGCTTCGGAAGCGGAGCTGGCGGGGTCCGGCTTTGCATTGGCTGACCTGCAACGGTTGATCGTGGGGCAGGTCGCGCAGACTACCATTTCCGCGCGCGCTTCGGCGATCCGGCTGGCGATTGCGCGCGACACGCTGGCGATCCAGGACGAGAACCTGCAGATCGCGCGCTGGCGGCGCGAAGCCGGGCTCGTATCCAGCCTGGATGTGGAACAGGCGCGCAGCCAGCGCGCCCAGACGGCCGCTACCATCCCGGCCATCGAAAGCGATCTGGCCAGCAGCGCGAATGCGATTTCCACGCTGATCGGTGAGGCACCCGGCCCGGTGCTCGCGTTGCTTGAGGATGCCGCGACAATTCCCCTGCCGCCTGCCGGGTTCGGCTTCGACGCACCTGCCGAAATCCTGCGCCGTCGTCCCGATGTACGCCGTGCGGAAACCGCCTTGCTGGCGGACACGGCACGGCTGGGTCTGGCGCGCACACAATTGCTGCCGCTGGTACAACTGACCGGCAATATCGGCGCTGCCTTCACTAATCCGTCCAACCTGTTCGACATCATAACCGGCGGGCTGTTCGCAGGCGTCCGGCAGCTGGTGTTCGATGGTGGGCGCACCCGCGCACAGATCGACGGCGCGGAGGCGGCCGCCGGGGCTTCGCTGGCCGGGTGGGAGCAATCCATTCTCGGTGCGCTGGAAGATGTCGAAAGCGCCGCTGTGGCATTGCGCGCCGCGCGCGAACGCGTTGTCATTTTTAATGAGGCACTGGACGCGGGCCGAAACGCCGCTCTGCTTGCGCGCAGCCAGTATCAGGCCGGGCTGATCGATTTCCAGACCCTGCTTACAGCGGAAAATCAGTTGCTGGGCGCGCGCAACGCATTGGTAGCGAGCGAAGCGGACCGCGCGGCTGCATTCGTCCGGCTGACGCAGGCGCTGGGCGGCGGCTGGACTCCTGCCGATTTGCAAAGGGCCGATTTACAGGACGCCGGGGTTCCGGATGCCGACCTGTCCGATGCACCGCTGATAGCTGACGACGTGACGCCCATGGGCGAAAGGATCGAAGAATGACCGAGGCAAATGTTTCCGGCACGGCCAGCAGTACCGGGGCAACACCCCGGACCGGCAATCCGGATCCCGCCCAGATCGACGAGTTCCTGGGTGCGAAACCGCGTCCGTGGTGGCGCCGGTGGATGAAGGTGTGGCTGCCGGTCTTGGTGCTCGTCATTCTGGCACTGTCGGTTTCCCAATGCATGGGCGGTGACGAGCAGCCTGAATACATTACCGATGATGTGGTGGCTCGCAGTCTCGACCTTACCGTCAGCGCGACCGGCAATCTGCGCCCGACCAACCAGGTCGATATCGGGTCCGAAGTTTCCGGCCGGGTCGACCGCGTGCTGGTGGATGTGAACGACCGTGTGGCACGCGGTCAGGTGCTGGCCCAGATCAACACCGATGTCATCGGCGATCAGGTGACGCAAGGCCGGGCGAACGTGAACGCCGCTCGTGCCCAGCTCAACCAGGCAGGGGCCACGCTGGATGTGGAACGTGCGCAATTGGCGCGCCTGCGCAACGTGTACGAGGCATCGGGCGGCAAGGTTCCGTCCCAGACCGAGCTCGAACAGGCAGAGGCCGCAGTGAAACGCAGCGCCGCCGCAGTCGCTTCTGCGCGGGCCAACATCACTTCCGCCGAGGCGCAACTGTCGTCCTCTGTCACCAGCCGCAACCGGGCGGTAATCCGTTCGCCGGTATCGGGTGTTGTGCTGGCGCGGCAGGTCGAACCTGGTCAGACTGTGGTTGCCAGCTTCAACACGCCCAACCTGTTCATTATCGCCGAAGACCTCGCAGCCATGCAGCTGCGGGTGGAAATCGACGAGGCGGATGTCGGTCAGGTCGAGGAGGGCCAGAAGGCGACTTTCACTGTCGATGCGTATCCCGGCCGCCGTTTTCCTGCGGTGGTCGAGCGGGTCGATCAGGCCAGCAGCAACACCGGCTCCCAAACCGGGCAGGCGACACCGGGTGCCAATTCGGTGGTCAGTTACGAAGCGCGGCTGGCGGTGACCAATTCCGAAGGGCTACTGCGCCCCGGCATGACGGCCACGGCCACTATCGCCACGCAGAGCACCGGCAAGAAGATGCTGGTGCCCAACGGCGCGCTGCGGTTCGATCCGGACGAGGAAGTCGATACGGGCGGCGGTAGTGCGCTGAATGTCGAAGTGGGTCTGGAACAGCAGGAACAGCAGGCCTCCATCGGCGTCGGCAGCAAGCAGCGCGTCCATGTGCTGAAAGATGACGGCACACTGGAAGCGATCGACGTCATAACCGGGCAGACCGACGGACGGATGACCGTGGTGACGTCCAGCGCCCTGGAACCGGGCATGAAGGTCGTAACCGGCGTCGGGGCGAAAACCGAGTGAGCCGCAAACCGTTTCCTTTTTCTCAAGGCGTACCGGGTTTCAAGCCGGACGAGATCGACGACCGGCGCGAGGACGCGCGCGAGAATGCTCCCGAAGCGGGAAGCGAAGGCGCTTCGCCCGGTTTTGCGCCTTGCGAAGACGCGCCGCTTATAGAAATGGAAGGGATTACCAAGACTTTCGGTGAAGGAGAGGCCGCGTTCCAGGCGCTTCGCGGGGTAGATCTCGAAATTCAGCGCGGCGATTTCGTGGCGGTCATGGGCCCATCCGGTTCCGGCAAATCCACCACGATGAACATCCTCGGCTGCCTCGACGTACCGACCACAGGCATATTCAAGTTTCGCGGAGTGCAGGTGCAGGCGCTCAATCCGGATCAGCGATCCTTGTTGCGTCGGCGCTATCTCGGTTTCGTGTTTCAGGGCTTCAACCTGCTGTCGCGGACAAGTGCGCTGGAGAATGTGGAACTGCCACTGCTGTATCGCGGGGAAACCAAGGCGCAGCGGCGCGAAGCCGGGCTGCACGCTCTGGACCAGGTGGGACTCGTGCCATGGGCCGACCACACTCCGGCGGAACTTTCGGGCGGCCAGCAACAGCGTGTTGCCATCGCCCGCGCGCTCGTGACGCAGCCTGACGTACTGCTGGCAGACGAACCGACGGGGAACCTCGACACCGAACGCTCGATCGAAATCATGGAACTTCTCACCCGTCTCAATTCCGAAGGCATCACCGTGTTGATGGTGACGCACGAGGAGGAAATGGCCGAGTTTGCCCGCACCATCGTGCATTTCCGCGACGGTATCGTGGAACGGATCGAGAGCGGTACGCGCGTGGCCGGTGCGCCACTTGCCCCCGCGGCAGGAGCGTCTGCCTGATGTTCGGCATGTTCGGCGCCACCCTGCTATTGTCCCTGCGCGAGATACGCCGCCATCTTATGCGCTCGTTCCTGACGACGCTGGGGATCATAATCGGCGTCGCTTCGGTCATCACTATGGTCACGCTAGGCAACGGCGCGACCGCATCCATTCAGCAGCAGATCAGCTCGCTCGGCTCCAACGTATTCATTGTCTTCCCCGTACCATCCGAAAGCGGGGTGCGGCGTCCATTCGACCAAAGCGATGTCGATGCGGTCGCCAGCCAGATCGCGGGCGTGGTGGATGCCGCCGGCAGCACGTCTGCCCCGGCCACCGCGTTTCACAACGGGCAGGATTGGTCGACCAAGGTCGATGGCGCCGACACGGCATTCTTGCGGGCGCAATCGATCGAAGTCCTCGATGGGCGTCCGTTTACGACCGAAGAGGAAACCTCCGGCAAGAATGTCTGCTTGCTTGGCCCCAAGGTCGTCGAAGCAATTTTTGTTCCTGGCACCAGTCCGGTGGGCGAACGGATGCGCGTCAACAACGTGTCCTGCACGGTTGTCGGAACGCTGGAAGAACGCGGGCAGGGCGGCGGCGGTACGGATGACGACAATGTCGTCATGATGCCGCTGAAGACTGTGCAGCGACGTTTCGTCGGCAGTGACGATATCCAGTATTTCGTAATCAAGTATGACGATGCCTATGCCAGCAGCACCATCCAGGCGTCACTCGTGGAACTGCTCCGCGAACGCCGGCTGTTGCAGGAAGGGATCGACAACGACTTCAACGTGATCGACACCGCGCAGGTCAATGACGCGCTAGGCGCGGCGACCGGAGTGTTGACGCTGATGGTCGCCATGATTGCCGGGATCAGCCTGCTGGTGGGCGGTATCGGGATCATGAACATCATGCTGGTTTCGGTCACGGAACGGACCCGCGAAATCGGCATCCGGCTGGCGATTGGCGCGTTGGCACGGGAGGTTCGGCTGCAATTTCTGACCGAAGCGGTGGTGTTGTGCTGTTTTGGCGGACTGGTGGGCATCGCGCTGGGGTTCGTTTTCTCGGTCGCTGCGTCGGCTGCGCTGGAATGGGACTTCATTTTCGATCCCGCGATCAACATCCTCAGCTTCGTGTTTTCGGCCTTCATGGGCATCGTGTTCGGCTACTATCCGGCACGAAGGGCATCGAAACTCGATCCGATCGATGCGCTGCGCCACGAATAGGTGCATTAATTAACCAAGGCATATCAACGCCTGCGGGAAGTGCACCCGTCATACTTACCACATGTTAACTGTCTTTCTCCTATCGCAGCCTCGATGGGGCTCAAACACAGCATCCGGCGTGCCAGAAGGCGATTTTCGACCCGGTGGTTGATAGGCAGCCGCTTAGGCCAATTCATTCTGGCCGCTCTTCTCAGCATCTGCGTCATTTTCCCGCTTCGGCTTGGGGAATTGGTCGATATGGGTGTCTGGATGGTGGAGGCCGCGGCATTCGACAGCGAGCCTTCGGGTGATATCGCGTTTGTCGGGCTGGACGAGGACTTCTCCGAACAACCGCTGGAACAACAGGCCGATCAGCTGGGAGCGCTGCTCCAGTCGCTGGACGCGGCCGCGGTAAAGGATGTCTACCTGGATATTCCGGAACTGGGCGAACAATTGTCGAAAAGTTCCGGCACGTACGACCAGGCCGAATTGCGCGAAGCATTCCGTACGTGGGACGGCGGCCTGCATATCGTGCGGCGCACCTCGATCGCCGAAGACGGAACCGTTACCCTGCAGCCGAACTGGGGCAAAGCCCTCGGTGAGCCACGGTCGGTAGCGTATGACGAGCAGTTCGATGTGTGGGGATACACCTGGTATTCGAGGCGTCCGAGCGAGAACATCGATGTGGGGCTACCCTGGTATGTGCAATCCCTTTCCGGGCAGGACAAAAGGATCGAGAATACGATTTTCGTCGACTACACTCTAGATCGGTCAGCCATTCCGAATTGGAGCGCTCAAACCCTCGCAAACCAATCGTTCGACGTTGATAAGTTGGCAGGAAAGAAAATCGTCGTCGGCAGCACGTCGGGTGTGGTTGCTATCCCCTCCGAATTATCCGTGCCCGGCCCGTACGTAGCGATCTTGGCTGCAGAAAGCGTCACTTCTACGTGGTGGTCAGAGCCACTTACTTGGCCGCCGTTTATCGTTACACTTCTGTTGTTAGCCGTTGCGGTTTCTCTTTCCGGAACCAGTTGGCGTATTGCCGCTTATGGCGTAGCCGTCATTAGTCCAATCCTGTTCATTGTGTTCGATGGCCTAACCGCCGCAACTTTCAGCGCAGGCGTCGCTTTTGCACCTCTAGGGATCTTTGCGCTGCTGAGGGCGACGGCTAGGCTCGGTGCTGGTTTCGGCATCGACCAATCCACCGGATTGCAGACATTCGACGCGCTGGAAACGGACTTGGCCCGTAATATTGCCGGCGAGGCTCAACCTCTTATTATTGCGCGTATCCATCGGCATGAGGACATTGCCGCATTGTTAAGCGAAAGCCAACGCGTGGAGTTCGTTTGCGCGATTGCCGGGCGTATCCGCGCATTCGACAAAGATTTGGTTGTCTACACCAATGGTCGCGATCGGATGGCTTGGCGAATGCCCGGTTTGTCACGCGACGAGCTAGCAAACCACCTGCGCGGTTTGCGCGCGTTGTTGTCGCAACCTCTGTCGGTCGGCAACACTCTGATCGATGCTCTGGTCACATTCGGTATAGATGATAGCCAAGAATTACGTCCGCGCGCGCGGATAGCGTCGGCAAATGGCGCCGCCGATAAAAGTGATGAAGCCTATCACCCGGTTGTATTTTCAGCCGGAGACGAACGCGAAGAAGAGCGACTGTGGGGTATGGGCCTCCAGTCGAAAATCGATCAGGCGCTCGAGAACGGAGACATATACACGGTCTACCAGCCGCAAATCTCTTTGGCCGATGGAAGTTTGTCGGGCGTAGAGGTTCTGGTTCGCTGGCATGATGCAGAACGCGGGAACATCACGCCGTCATTTTTTATCGAACAATGTGAAAAGACTGGCCGGATGCTCAGCCTGACCGATACGGTCCTACGCCGGGCGCTTGATGAACTTTCACAGGTTTGGGCTAGCGCCGAACCGTTTTCAATATCGATCAATGTGTCGGCGACTGTTCTCGACGATATGAGACTGGTCGATGTCGTCGAACGTGCGTTGATGCAAAGTACTATCGATCCGCGCTATATGGTGCTCGAAATTACCGAGACCTCTCGGATCGGCGATATGGACATGGCGCGGGCAATTTTCGCCCGGTTCAAGGGTATGGGCATCAAGATGTCGATTGATGATTTCGGCATGGGTTGTGCAAATTTCGAAGTGCTGGACAACCTTCCATTCGACGAAATTAAGATCGACCGCACGTTCGTTGCGAAAATGAATCACTCACCGCTTTGCCGCGGTATTGTCGCTGGCGTCATCCAGCTCGGCGCCGAAACCCGTGCACGGGTTGTTGCTGAGGGTGCGGAAGATGCCGCAGCCATTGCTAACCTTCGGCGCATGCAGTGTCCGATCGTGCAAGGCTTCGGCATAGCGAAACCATTATCCACTGCTGACCTCATACAATTTGCGAAGAGAATACCGTTTCGCCAGGAGCGTTCCAAAGCGGGACAAACTTGGTAAATATTTGACAAACTTCATTGGTTAATGCATTTTCATAGTGAACTCGTACTGAAAGGAGCTCGCTATGTGGATCATTGAAGCACTGTTCGGCACAGGCCGCCGCTAGAAACTAGCAGAACCAGATAAGTTTAAGGGCCCGAATTCCGGGCCCTTTTTCTTTTGTATCTAATCTTCTCCAGCCAGCATCATTGGTGTTAACCCTAGGTTATCTAAAAAGAAAACACAGACCACCCATACAATCCGTCACCCGCTCAACGCGGAAGTTGGCTGGTTCCCATCAGCGCCTGATCGACCGACCGCGCGGCCTGCCGGCCTTCGCGAATCGCCCACACCACCAGGCTCTGGCCGCGGCGCATATCCCCGCAAGCAAACACATTTTCCCGAGTCGTTACGTAGTTTTGCGTATCTGCGTCGACATTGCCGCGATCCGATAGCGCAACGCCCGACTGTTGAAGCATTCCGGGCTTTTTTGGTCCGATGAAGCCCATCGCGAGCAGGATCAGGTCGGCCTGAATGGTAAATTCGCTGCCTTCCACTTCTTTCATCTCGCGGCCTTCCCATTCGATGCGCACGCATTCGAGGCCGGTTACATCGCCGTCCTTGCCCGCCACGCGTTTGGTCAGCACCGCCCAATCGCGGTTCGCGCCTTCTTCATGGCTGGTAGTGGTGCGCATTTTTACCGGCCAGTCCGGCCAGGTGAGCGCCTTGTCTTCGCGTTCCGGCGGCTGCGGCATGATCTCCAGCTGCGTCACGCTTTTGGCGCCTTGCCTGTTGGATGTGCCCACGCAATCGCTCCCGGTATCGCCGCCGCCAATCACGATCACGTGCTTGTCTTTGGCAGTGAGCGTTCCGCGCGGCGCGGCGCGGGTTTCGTCGTCGCCCGCGTTCCTCTTGTTCTGCTGGGTAAGGAATTCCATCGCCAGCCGCACGCCGGACAGTTCCGCGCCCGGAATGGCGAGCGCGCGCGCATCTTCACTACCTCCTGCAAGCACCACTGCGTCGAAATTCTCTTCCAGCGTGGCAAACGCGATATCGACGCCCACTTCCTTGCTGGTGCGGAACTCCACGCCTTCTGCCTCCATCTGCACCGCGCGGCGGTTGATGAGGTGTTTTTCCATTTTAAAGTCGGGAATACCGTAGCGAAGCAGGCCACCGATCCGATCGCTCTTTTCGAACACGGTCACCGAATGCCCCGCGCGGGCCAGTTGCTGCGCGCAGGCGAGGCCCGCGGGCCCCGATCCGATTATCGCCACCGACTTGCCGGTCTTGGCCTTCGGTATCTGCGGCATGACCCAGCCTTCGTCCCATCCGCGATCGATAATGGCGGCTTCGATGCTCTTGATGGTCACCGGCTCGTCGGTGATGTTGAGCGTGCAGCTTGCCTCGCACGGGGCGGGACAGATGCGGCCGGTGAACTCTGGGAAGTTGTTGGTAGAATGCAGCACGGTGAGCGCGTTCTTCCAGTCGCCTTCATAGACCAGGTGGTTCCAGTCCGGGATGATGTTGTTCACCGGGCAGCCGTTATGACAATACGGAATGCCGCAATCCATGCATCGCGCTGCCTGCTGTTTCAACGCGTCCTCGGTGTGCGGAATGGCAAATTCGCGGTAATGCGCCAGCCGCTCTTCCGGCGCCGCATAGCTGCGATCCTGCCGCTCGATTTCGAGAAAACCGGTGTCCTTGCCCATCGCCCTGTTCCTTATTCCGCCGCGATTCCGGCGGCCTCTTCGCGTTCGGCCTCCAGCTGTTCCAGCGCGGCGCGGTAATCGGTTGGCATCACTTTCACGAACTGCGTGAGCGCGGTGTCCCAATCGCCAAGCAAAGCAGCGGCCCGCGCGCTGCCGGTATGCAGCTTGTGTCGTTCGATCAGGATTTTCAGCCGTTCCGCATCATGGCGCAACATGTCCCCCAACCCCAGATCATGAACCGAGCTGGCACGCTGTTGCGGTCGGCCCGTGCCTTCATCGGGGTCGGGCGCGGCGGAGATACTCTCCAGCTCGACCTGCGCGGTGTTGGCCAGTTTCGCGAAAGTGCCTTCGGGATCGTAGACATAGGCGATACCGCCGGACATTCCGGCCGCAAAGTTCCGGCCGGTCTTGCCCAGCACGACGACCACACCGCCGGTCATGTATTCGCAGCCATGATCGCCGGTCCCCTCGACCACGGCAATTGCGCCGGAGTTCCTCACGGCAAAGCGTTCGCCTGCCACTCCGGCAAAATACGCCTCGCCGGAAATCGCGCCATACAGCACCGTATTGCCGACGATGATGTTTTCGGTCGGCTCACGCGATACGTATTCGGGCTGGCGCACCACGATGCGACCGCCGGACAGACCCTTGCCGACATAGTCGTTGGCATCGCCGGTCAGCGTCAATGTGACACCATGCGCGAGCCACGCGCCGAAGCTTTGCCCGGCGGTGCCGGTAAAGTTCACACGGATCGTATCGGGGGCGAGACCGGCATGCCCGTATGCGCTGGCAATTGCGCCGGACAACATGGCCCCGGTCGTGCGGTTGAGGTTGCGGATCGGCATATCCAGCACCACCGGCTTGCCACCTTCGATGGCAGGCTTGCACTGCGCGATCATTTCATTGTCGAGCGCCGCGCCCAAACCGTGATCTTGCGTTTCGGTGTTGTAAAGTTCGCGCCCCGCAGGCGGCTCGATCCGGTGGAGCAACCGGGCAAGGTCCACACCGTGCGCCTTCCAGTGGCGGTCCACGCGGCGGGTATCGATCCGGTCCACGCGCCCGACCATTTCCTGCACCGTGCGGAAGCCCATTTCGGCCATGATGCCGCGCAATTCCTCCGCCACGAAGAAGAAGTAATTGATGACGTGTTCGGGCGTACCGGTGAATCGCTTGCGCAGTTCCGGGTTCTGCGTCGCCACGCCAACCGGGCAGGTGTTGAGGTGGCATTTGCGCATCATGATGCAGCCAGCTGCAATCAGCGGGGCAGTGGCGAAGCCGAATTCGTCCGCGCCCAGCAACGCGCCGATGGCAACGTCGCGCCCGGTCCGCAATCCGCCATCGACCTGCACCGCGATGCGGCTGCGTAGATCGTTAAGGAGCAGCGTCTGCTGGGTCTCGGCGAGGCCTATTTCCCATGGGCTGCCGGCATGCGTCAGACTGGTCAGCGGCGACGCGCCGGTGCCGCCTTCATAGCCCGAGATGGTGACATGATCCGCGCGCGCCTTCGACACACCCGCCGCGACCGTACCCACGCCGACTTCGGACACGAGCTTGACCGAAATGCGTGCGGCTGGGTTCACATTTTTCAGATCGTGGATCAGCTGCGCCAGATCCTCGATGGAATAGATATCATGGTGCGGCGGAGGGGAGATCAGGCCCACGCCGGGTGTGGAATGGCGCACGGCGGCAATCGCTTTGTCGACCTTGTGACCGGGTAGTTGGCCACCTTCGCCGGGCTTGGCCCCCTGCGCCATCTTGATCTGGATATCGTCGGCATTGGCAAGATATTCGGTGGTCACGCCGAAACGGCCAGAGGCAACCTGCTTGATCCGGCTGCGCATCGTGTCGCCATTATCCATCGGCAGGAAACGATCCGCTTCCTCGCCGCCTTCGCCGGTGTTGGAGCGTGCGCCGATACGGTTCATCGCGATGGCCAGCGTCGTGTGCGCCTCGCGGCTGATGGACCCGTAACTCATCGCGCCGGTACTGAACCGCTTGACGATTTCGCTGGCAGGCTCGACCTCCTCCAGCGGAATGGCGCTGTCTGCGGGGGAGAGCTCCATCAAGCCACGAATGGTCAGCAGACGTTCGGCCTGCTCGTTCACGGACCGCGCATATTCGTCATAGGTATCGGCCTGGTTGCCGCGCACCGCGTGCTGCAATTGCGCGACATTGGCAGGGGTCCAGGCGTGTTCCTCGCCGCGCAGGCGGAACTGGTAGATACCGCCCGTTTCCAGCATGGTTTCGTATAGCGGATTGTCACCGTAAGCGAGCGTGTGGCGCTTGATGGTTTCGTCCGAAACCTCCGCCAGCCCGACCCCTTCGATGGTGGTGGCGGTTCCGGTGAAATAGGCTTCCACGAAGTTGGAGCTGAGCCCCACCGCATCGAAGATCTGCGCCCCGCAATAGGACTGGTAGGTCGAGATGCCCATCTTGGACATGACCTTCAGAATGCCCTTGCCAATGGCTTTCACGTAATTGTCGCGTACTTCCTTGGCGGAGGCATGACCCAGCTTGTCGTCGCGCAAATCTTCCAGCGTTTCGAACGCAAGATATGGATTGACCGCTTCGGCGCCATAGCCGGCCAATGCACAGAAATGGTGCACCTCGCGCGCTTCGCCGGTTTCCACCACCAGGCCGGTCTGCATCCGCAGTCCCTGCCGCGTCAGGTGGTGATGGACGGCGGCGGTTGCCAGCAATGCGGGGATCGCGACCCGGTCCGGACCCTGCGCCCGGTCCGACAGGATGATGATCGTGTGGTCCTGCAGCACGGCTTCTGTAGCCGCCCAGCACATCTCGCGGATCGCCAGTTCGATGCCGTCGGTGCCGGTTTCCACCTCCCATGTCATATCGATGGTGGCTGTGCGGAAGGCGCCATCCAGCGCACCTTCGACCGACCGGATCTTGGCCATATCGTCATTGGTGAGGATCGGCTGCTTCACTTCAAGCCGTTTATGGGTGCCACCATCGCGGCCCAGCAGATTGGGGCGCGGGCCGATCATCGACAGTAGGCTCATCACCAGTTCTTCGCGGATCGGATCGATCGGCGGATTGGTAACCTGCGCGAAGTTCTGCTTGAAATAATCGTAGAGCAGCCGCGATTTCGCGCTCAGCACCGCAATCGGCGTGTCCGTTCCCATCGAGCCAATAGGGTCTGCGCCGGTTATTGCCATCGGTTCGAGGAAGCGGGTGATATCCTCCTGCGTGTAACCAAAGGCCTGCTGCCGGTCCATCAGGCTGGTCGTGTGTTCGGGCACTTCGGACAGGTCGGGCTCAATCGCGTCCAGATCTTCCAGCTTGTACTGCGCCTGCTCCAGCCATTTGGCATAGGGCTGGGCCGCTGCAAGATCGGCCTTGAGTTCGGCGTCTTCGATAATGCGGCCTTCTTCCAGGTCGATTACCAGCATCTTGCCGGGTTGCAGCCGCCATTTGCGGGTGATGTCTTCCTCGGCAAATGGCAGCACGCCACTTTCGGAAGCGAGGCAGACAAGATCGTCCTTCGTTACGCAGAACCGTGCCGGGCGCAGACCGTTGCGGTCCAGAGTCGCGGCGATCTGGCGGCCATCGGTGAAGGCGACCGCAGCCGGCCCGTCCCATGGTTCCATCAGCGCAGCATGATATTCGTAAAATGCGCGCCGAGCCGGGTCCATCAGCGCGTTGCCGGACCAGGCTTCCGGGATCAGCATCATCATGGCGTGGGCGAGCGGGTATCCGCCCAGCAGCAGCAATTCGAGCGCATTGTCGAGGCTGGCCGTGTCCGACTGGCCGTGCGGCACAATGGGCCACAACTTGTCGAGATCGGCCCCGATCAGTTCCGATTCCATCGTCCGGCGGCGGGCGTTCATCCAGTTCACGTTGCCGCGTACCGTGTTGATCTCGCCATTATGCGCGATCAGGCGGAACGGCTGCGCCAGCCGCCAGCTGGGGAAGGTATTGGTGGAGAACCGCTGGTGAGCAAGCCCCAGCGCACTGATGCACTCTGGATCGCGCAGATCGTCGTAGAAGCTGCCGACTTGGTTCGCCAGCAGCAGCCCCTTGTAAACGATGGTGCGGCTCGAAAAGCTGGGAATATACAGCTTCGACAGGCCGGGCAGGTCGTGCTTGGCCTCCAGCTTCTTAAGCGGGTTCTGCGTCTGCTTGCGGATCACGATCAGCTTGCGTTCGAAGGCGTCCTGATCCGCGCAATTTTCGCCGCGCGCGATCACGCATTGGCGGATGACGGGCATGGAATCGATCACCGCCTTGCCCAGACCGTCCAGCGTGAAGGGCACATCGCGCCAGCCGACCAGGCGCTGGCCTTCCTTGGCCACGAATTTTTCGAACTGCTCGGTGACGAATGTGCGGGCCGCTTCGCTTTGCGGCATGAAGCACATGGCCACGGCATAATCGCCCGAAGGCGGCAGATCATGGCCCGCCTTGTCAGCCCAGCGGCGAAAGATCGCGTCGGGTATCTGGATCAACAGACCAGCGCCGTCGCCCAGTAAGGGATCGGCACCCACGGCACCGCGGTGATCCAGATTGGCGAGAATTTCCAGCGCCTGCGTAACGATGGCGTGGCTTTTTTCACCCTTGATATGCGCGACAAAACCCAGCCCGCAGGCATCGTGTTCGTTACGCGGATCATAAAGACCCCGGGGTTCTGGGTAAGCCATGCCAATTCCATCCTGCAGTGGCCGGACGGCAAGCCTTCAGGCAGCGCTTCCGGCAACGAAGCGCGACTTACACCGCGCCAGGCGGATGTGAAAATGTCGCGAACGCCATCTTTGAAGACAGAATCGTTTTTTTGCAACTGCGAAGAGAACAGGAATGCTTGGGCTGGTTAAAGCTCGCGGATAGGGCGCTTTGCTGGATACGATTGCACAGGGGATGGTGCCTCGCATTCGATGCCGCACGCCAGGCGGTCTGACCCCACCCAGCCGTGAAGAGATCTACGAGCTGGCCGTGACGTCAGGCTGCGCCGCTCATCCGCTGCAGTTTCTCCAAAGCTTCGCGCAGAGCCTGTTCATTGTCCGGAACGGGCGTCTCGGCCTTGGGTACGGCGTTGGATCGCGGCGAGGCTGCAGAGGGCGTTACCAAAGGCGCGGATGTTTTAGGCCAGACACCGGACTTTGTATCCGTATCAGCTGGGTGCGGCGCTAGTTGGTCAGATATGTCGATTGCCGGGACTTCACGCGTCTGTCCGGCGGAGTTTTTCATAGCCAACAGGGAACTAAATGGGTCATGCTGGCTATCCGCTGCCGAAGCGCCACTTGCAAATACCCGGCCGCCATAGGCATCGTCCGCTTCGTACTGGTCTTCATCGTTTCCAAAAGCACTGTCGGTCCCGGATGAAAACTCGGTTGCGATGCATGCGGGCGAAGCATCCGCTTGCGGCGGGTTGAACGGTTTTCGCGCGGTGCCCAAGGCCAAAGAAAGATCGGGAAAGTCGCTTGCGTCCTCTTCGTCGGGCTCAGCATCTTCGTCGGACAATTCGAGAGAGACCGGGCGCAATGCAGCCGGAACCTGCGGATCGAACGAAGGGGCATCAGGCGTTGAAAATGCTGGCTGTGCCGGTTCGGCAGGCGCCGCGAAGGGATCGTGGCGGCCCACAGCAAAGGCCGACGTTTGGGCCGATGTGGCAGTGCCTTGCGCGTTGGCTTGTTCGCGCGCCTGGAGAGCGCGGGCAAAGCGGTCGACCAACTGGCCCAGGCTGGGTTCGGAATGCGTTTGCGAAGCGGCGTCAGGGGTGCGCTCCGCTTCGAGCGGCATTTCATCGGCTATGTCACTGGCAACGTCACCGGCAATCTCACCGCCGGTTTCAGTGTCAGCGAAACTTTCGGTCCGTGCGGGGTTTTCGAACGCTGCGCCAGCTTGCGCAGGCTGGCCGGTAAGGAATACTGTCTCAGGCTCGCGGCTTTCTTTTGGAAACTCGGTGGTGTCATCGAAAGCGTGCGGGATCTCAGGTCCTGCATCCGCTATTGCTTTCTCCTCGCTGATATCCTGGGATCCCGGTGGTCCAAATGCTCCGTTCTCGCTTGGTGAGATTTCCGGTGCGGTATAATCGGCCAGGTCCAGCGCTTCCGCCCCGGGTTGGGGCGTGGTTTCTGCGGCAGCGGTGGCAGGATCGAAAACCCCATTATTCCAGGGCGAAGGTGCCGCCGAAGGGTCCGCCGAACCGCTGCCGTAGTGCTGCGGATCGTCGTTTGCCTGCGATGGCCAGTCCTTGTCCAGATCACCATAATCGCCGATGGCAAAGCTTTGCCCGCCGATTTTCTGGTCGCCAGTTTCGCCGTCACCGGTTTCCACGTCACGTATTTCGTCGGTCACCGAAAGCGCGCGCCGCCGGCCGGGTAACACTTGCGAACCGGGCAGATCGCTATCGTCGACCGGATCATCCAGAGTCATGGTACCAAGTTCCTCGCGAGCTGAAATCGGGCGTTTTGCAGGCAGATCGACTGCCGGATCGCCCGGCTCGCTACGAATTTCGTTGCGACTTTCGTTACGGTGCAAGTCGGATACTCGGTCATCCCTTAATGCAGCCCCGGCCTGCGCAGCGGCCTTGCGGGCGATCAGAAAACCGAGCGCTCCACCGAAGGCCGCAGCGATCAGCGCCAGCAATATGCGGGCGGTCATGCCCAGCGGCGGATTGGCGGCAGGCAGGATCGATGCGAGACCCGAGGCGGTTGCGGCGCGCTCGATCAGCGCGGTGGGAAGCACCATCGATCCGATTCCGAGGAGGGCCGCAAACCAGATAGCCACCAATAGCGGAAACCCGGGATGGGCCGTGATTGGCGCATCGGTGCGCTTCGCGCTCGGTGGCTGGGCTTTGGTGCCGAATGCTGTGTTGTCGTTTCGTGTCACGGTGTGGACGACCCTTGTTGCTAGCCGGGCCGGTACCGTCCGCCGCCGGTCAGGCAGCGGTGCGCAACGCCCCATTCGGCAAACGGTCTAACAGGTGATGGTAAACGTCTTGATAACGACGAATGTTTCGCGACCAATCATGATGGGCGGCGACATGCGCGCGGGCGACAGTGCGCATCGCGTCCCAACCACTCCGGTCGGCGCTCATCGCGGCAAGTACGTCTGCACAGGCCGCAGGATCTCCGGGTGCAAACAGCACCCCCGTTTCACTGTGGCGGATCAATTCGCGGTGGCCGCCGACATCCGATGCCGCCACCAGCGTTCCCTGTGCCATGGCTTCGAGCGGTTTCAGCGGCGTGACCAGATCGGTCAGGCGACTACGCGTGCGCGGCAAGGCAAGGATATCGATCAGCGAGTAATAGCGCTCCACTTCCCTGTGCGGAACGCGCCCTGCAAAATGGATCGCGTCACCGGCAGGCGAAACTTCAGCTGCGGCGCGCAATGCGGCATCCATCGGCCCCCCGCCGACCATCAGCAATTGAGCATCGGGTTCGCGTTCCAGCAATAGCGGCATTGCAGCGATAAGATCGTCCAACCCTTCATAATCGTAAAAACTGCCGACGAACCCGATGACCGGGCCATTTGCGCCGATGCCGAGCCGGTCGGCCAGCGCGGCATCGCGCGAAGGCGGCTCGCCGAACAGCGACAGGTCCACGCCATTGGGCGCAATACCGATCTTGCCGCCATCGAAGCCCCGCTTGATCAGATCGTCGCGTAATCCGTGGCAGATCGTGAACACTGCATCGGCCCCTGCGACAGCGCGGTTTTCCAGCGCGCGGGTAAGCCGGTATTTGACCGACCCTTCGCGCCCCGTGCCGTTTTCTACGGCTGCATCCTCCCAGAACGCGCGAATTTCATACACCACGGGAATGCCCAGTCGCTTGCCTGCCCGCAGCGCAGCGTGGCCGCACAACGCGGGGGAATGCGCGTGCAGAATGTCAGGCCGCCAGGTGGCTGCCAGTGCCACGATCCGATCCGCAAGCGCGCCGATTTCGCGCAACTCGCGCATACCGGAAGGGCCGGACGCTTCGCCCGGAGTGCGGTGGAATTGCAGCCCCTCTGCCAGTTCGATCACTGGACCGTTTGCGGCGTGCCGCATCCCGGTAATCCCGCGCACGTCCAGCCCTGACGCCTGTTGCGCGGTCATGATGGCGCGCGTGCGAAAGGTGTAGCCGCTGTGAAGCGGCAACGAATGGTCGAGGACATGGAGCACGCGGGTCATGACGATGGTGTGTGCCACAACACCCTTAACGCAAGCTCAACCGGTTGCCTGTAAGCGCGCACTTGTGATCGACCTGTTCTCCCTTGCACTGATACATGGCCTGCTGCTGGTGGTCGTATTCCGCCTGCTGGGACGTGAAGATCTGGATCGTGAATCACCCGGAGGCGGTCCGCCCCCATCGGACGCAGCGGTCCGTACTCGGCGCAAGCGCATGGCGGCCGGCCGCGCGTCGCCGCCTGAACCTGGCCAGCCCCCACGCGCCGGTCCGCCATCAAATACCGGCCCGACGCCATGATCGATCTGGCGCTGTTCCTTTTTATCATGGCGTTGCTCGCGCTGGGCACCCGGCGGCCGTTCCTGTGGGTGCTGACCTATATCTATATCGACATCCTTACGCCGCAGCGGATCGGCTGGTCGATCACCCCGGCTCTGCCGCTGTCGCTGATCGCATTTTGTGCCGCCTTTGCCGGATGGCTGGCGGTGGACAGCAAGCGCGATATGCGCGTCGGCGTGCGGCAGGGTCTGATGGTGCTGCTGCTGGCCTACGCTTTTCTCACTACCGGCTGGGCCGACTTTCCGGAAGACGCGGCGCATAAATGGGGCTGGGTTTGGAAGGCGCTGGTGTTCGCGATTTTCCTGCCGTTCACGCTGACCACGCGCCTGCGGATCGAGGCTGCTGCGCTGGTCATGGTGCTGACGGCTGGTGCGATTATCATCAATGGCGGGCTGAAGACCGCGCTTGGCGGCGGCGGCTATGCCAGCCTGTATTTGTTCGTGAACGACAATAGCGGCATTTATGAAAGCAGCACATTGAGCACCGTGGCCATCGCCATAATTCCGCTGATCCTGTGGTTCACTCGCCATGGTACGGTGTTCCTGCCGGACTGGCGGGTGAAGCTGTTCGGTTATGCGTTGGTGTTCGCCTGCCTCCTGATACCTGTGGGTACGGAAGCGCGCACCGGTCTTGTATGCATAGCGGTTTTGGCACTGGTCATGCTGCGCGATGCGAAGCGGCGGCTGATGGTGCTGATGGCGGGCGGTGTGCTGGGTCTGGCGGCATTGCCATTCCTGCCGCAGACATTTTACGACCGGATGGAAACGATCACCGGGCACCAGCAGGATATGTCCGCATCGACCCGCGTGGCGGTGTGGAACTGGACGCTGGACTATGTGGAGGCAAACCCGTGGGGCGGGGGCTTCGACGCCTATCGCGGTAACAAGTTCACTTACGAACTGCCGGTGGAGGAAGAGGCTGGCGAAACCACAACGATCGTCACGCGCGAGGAAGTGACGGACGAGGCGCGTGCCTATCACTCGGCTTATTTCGAAGTGCTGGGCGAACAGGGCTGGTTCGGGCTGACGGTCTGGTTGCTGCTGCACGGCCTGGGGCTGGTGCAAATGGAAGTGCTGCGGCGGCGCTGGCGCATGAAGGCGGCGCTGGATACAGGCGATGGCGATGCGGCTGCGGTAACCGATGGATGGCAGGCCCCGCTCGCCAGTGCGCTGCAATATGGGCAGATCGTCTATCTGGTCGGGTCGCTGTTCGTGGGTATCGCGTATCAGCCATTCGTCCTGCTGTTTCTCGCGCTGCAGATAGGGCTATGGAATTACTGCAAGACACGCGAATCGGCGGCGCGGGAAACCGACCGGCGTGCCCGCCGCGCCCGGTTACGCACGAAGGTGGCACAAACCGCCGCTGCACCTAGCTGACGCGCAGCACCGTCCTGCCGTAGCGTCAGCTGCACGGTGCGCGTTTCCCCACATCCTGTGCGTTGCGCTGCCCCCTCCAATCCGCCATGAATGGCTGCAATCCTGTTATGTAAGAAGGAACGCGCCATGACCCCGCAAGATATCGAAGCCAAAGTCGGCCAGAACGTCGCCACCAGCGAATGGGCCGAAATGTCCCAGGAACGCATCAACCAGTTCGCCGAGGCAACAGGCGATCACCAGTTCATCCATGTGAACGAGGAGATGGCGAAGCAGACGCCGTTCGGCGGCACCATCGCGCATGGTTTCCTGACCCTGTCGATGATCCCCTATTTGACGGCGGAAAGCGATTTTCCCCGCATGGACGGGATCAAGATGGCGGTGAATTACGGCGGCAACAAAACCCGCTTCATCTCGCCCGTTCGCAGTGGCAAGCGCATTCGCGGCCACTGGAAGCTTATTGAAATGACCGAAAAACGCCCCGGCCAGTGGCAGCAGACCTGCGAAATCACGATCGAGATCGAGGGCGAGGAAAAGCCCGCGCTGATCTGTGAATGGATGACGCAATACTTCGTCTGATCGTTTCCGAATTTCAAACCATACAACAGGACAATTATCATGCGTGACGCAGTCATCGTTTCCACCGCCCGCACGGGCATGGGCAAGGCCTATAAGGGCGCTTTCAATTCCACACCGGGCGCCACGCTTGGCTCCTATTCGCTGACCGCCGCGCTGGAACGCGCCGGTGTTGCCGGATCGGACGACGTTGATGACGTGATCTGGGGCGCTGCGCTGCAACAAGGCGCGCAGGCAGGCAATCTGGCACGGCAGGTCGCGCTTCGTTCCGGACTGCCGATCTCGGTCAGCGGCATGACAATCGACCGCCAGTGTTCCAGCGGCCTGATGACCATCGCGACCGCAGCCAAGCAGGTAATCGTGGACAATATGGATATCGTCGCTGCCGGCGGACAGGAATCCATCAGTCTGGTGCAGACGCCCGAAATGCGCGTGATGCCCGATCCCGAACTGATGAAAATGCACAACGCAGTCTACATGCCGATGCTGCAGACGGCGGAAACCGTGGCCCAGCGTTACGGTGTATCGCGCGAGGCGCAGGACGAATACGCGCTGCAATCGCAGCAGCGCACGGCCGCCGCACAGGAAGCGGGCAAGTTCGACGACGAGATCATCTCCGTCACCACCACCCACAAGGTGAAGAACAAGGAAACGGGCGAAGTCTCCGACGCCGAAGTTACCATCGCCAAGGATGAGGGCAACCGCCCCTCGACCACATTGGAGGGCTTGCAGTCGCTCCAGCCCGTCCTCGGCCCGGACACTACGATTACGGCGGGTAACGCCAGCCAGCTTTCGGATGGATCGAGCGCCTGCGTCGTGATGGAAGCCGCTGTCGCCAAGGCGCGCGGGCTGGAACCGCTGGGCCGCTATGTCGGCATGGCGGTCAAGGGCACGGAACCCGACGAAATGGGCATCGGCCCGATCTTCGCGATCCCCGTGTTGCTCGAGCGTTTTGGCCTGAAAGTCGACGATATCGGTCTTTGGGAACTGAACGAAGCCTTCGCCGTGCAGGTCATCTATTGCCGCGACAAGCTGGGTATCGACAATGACAAACTCAACGTAAATGGCGGCTCGATCTCTATTGGCCACCCTTACGGCATGACCGGCGCGCGCTGCGTCGGCCACGCCTTGCTGGAAGGCAAGCGGCGCGGCGTGAAATACGTCGTTGTCACCATGTGCGTTGGCGGCGGCATGGGCGCAGCCGGCCTGTTCGAAGTCCTGTAAGGAGCCGACTGATATGAGCGAGGCCATCGGAACCAGCACCATGCCGGGCCGGTGGCCTGCGCTCGATTACGCCGCCGACAAGGCGGTGATCGAAACCCTGCACGCCTATCTGCAGGTCATCGGCAAACTGCCGATCCGCACGATGCCCTGGCTCAATCATGGCTGGCATGTAGCCATGCGCGTAGTGCCCGGCGGCTTTCGCACCTATCCGCTGCCGGTCGGCGAACACGAAGTTGAGGTGTTCTTCGACATGGCGAGCGGCGTGGTGGACGCTGTAAGCTCCAGTGGACAGACCGGCAGCCTTGCGGTGCGAAACACCAATGTCGCAGCGTTCGCGGCCGATCTGGCATTCATGCTGGACGGCATGGGCGTCCCCATCGACACGAGCGGCGCACCGAACGAGGTCCAGAACCCCGTAGATTTCGCAAACGATACCGCCCCGCGCGTTTGGGACGACGCGGTTGCCAGCCGGATCCATGCCGCCTTCCGCAGCGTGGATCGTATATTCGAGGCTTTCCGCACCGGCTTCGTCGGAAAGTCCAGCCCATCGCATCTGTTTTTCGGAAGCATGGACCTCGCTATCACTCGCTTCTCCGGCCGCACAGCGCCGCTGCATCCCGGCGGCGTGCCCGCCTTGCCCGACCCGGTCACGCGGGAAGCCTATAGCCACGAAGTGGCCAGCGC
Organism: Alteripontixanthobacter maritimus; assembly: GCF_003340475.1. Lineage (NCBI taxonomy): Bacteria > Pseudomonadati > Pseudomonadota > Alphaproteobacteria > Sphingomonadales > Erythrobacteraceae > Alteripontixanthobacter > Alteripontixanthobacter maritimus. The sequence continues at coordinate 2,549,841 of NZ_QBKA01000002.1, forward strand.
CGGGTTCTGGCTGGGCGGGGGAGGGATCGAGGAAGCCGCGTTCTACGGTTATGGCTACCCTTCGCCGGAAGGATTATCCGACCGTGCGGTCGAGCCGAATACGGCATACTGGCACGGCGATCTTGGCGAATTCGTGCTGCCTTACGCAGCCGTGCGCGAGGCGAATGACCCGGACGCAGTGCTAATGGCATTCCTGCAAAGCAGCTACGACGCGGTAGCCGATTTGCAGAACTGGGACCGCGATGCGCTGGACATTCCTATCGGTAAGATAGGCGAACCGCGCGGCTTGCCGAATGCGCGATAACAAGATGCGTTTGGTACGATGGCAGCGTAACACACGGGCCTAATTCGGCCTGACGATTCAACCTAGGGGCGCGCCCGGTAGAGCCGATGGTGCTGGCTTGAAGTCCCGGTCGCGTAGGAAGCTTTTCGCGTCCGAACTCGGTCCGCTTGCGGACGAAAGCCAAAATGAGCACCAAATCTTCGACAAGCCAGCCTAGTCGTAATCCGGAATTGTAAAGATGGAGAACTTTTTGGTGCTGGTCCACGCGTTTTTGTCAGGCCAAGTACGCCTGCCATGCCAAGTAGCTTCGAATAGCTCGTTGTGCTCGACTGCTTCGCCATCCAGCAGAACCTCGATTTCGATCCCGCTGCGGGCAGACCACATCTTTATCGCAAGCTCCCCATCTCCGGTCGGTGTAAGCCAAGGCTCTTTGAACGTTCTTCGGAAACCAAGCCACGCCCCAGATGATTGAACCACCTCGTCATTTACGAGGAAGCGTTCTTGTGCCCAGCCAAACCAGCTAAAAGCATTGTCAACAAAGACTTCTGTGTTCGCCAATTGATAGCGCCAACGCTGACCGTGCATGTTCATCATGCGAGAATTGCCAACCCTTATGGCAAAATCAACCATTTTACATCAGGAAGTGGGCGAGAACGCGCTGATCTGCTTTAAGCCTCATGGCCGCAACTTTGAGAGACAGGACATTTTACCGTCATCCGTTGCATCACCGCATGTCGTTCGGCGGTAAATGGTCAGGCCGAGTTTACAGGCCGGACATATCCCTCACCCATGCTTGGCCATGAACTCCTCGACAACCGGGGCGACCAGCGTGCGCCATTTGCTGCCGTTAAAGATGCCGTAATGACCGGCGCCCGGTGCCATGTAGTACCGCTTGCGGTCTTCGCTCAAACCCTTTGCCAGCGCCAACGCCGCTTTGGTCTGGCCAAGGCCGGAGATGTCGTCGCGCTCGCCTTCGATGGCGAGTAGCGCGGTAGTGTCGATCTTTCCCAGATCCACAATCTTGCCGCGATGTTCGAAAGTGCCCTTGGGGATCGAGTGTTTCTGGAACACCTCCTCCACCGTCTGCAGATAGAATTCCGCCGTCATGTCGCACACGCTGCGGTATTCCTCGTAGAAATCCTTGGTCGCCTGCGCGCTTTCATCGTCGCCGGAACGCAGGTGTTTGAACATCTCGTAATGGCTTTGCATATGCGCGCCGAGATTCATGTTCATGAAGCCTGCCAGCTGTAGGAAACCGGGATAGACGCGGCGTCCCGCACCCGCATAGGCCATCGGCACGGTGGCAATTACAGTCTGTTTGAACCAGGCGAGCGGGCGATCCATGGCCAGATCGTTGACCGTGGTCGGGGACTGCCGCGTGTCGATCGGGCCGCCCATCATGGTGAGCGTTCTGGGTGCGGCGGGATTGTTGTCCGCATTCATCAGCGCGGTGGCCGCCAGCGCGGGAACGGAAGGCTGGCACACGGCGAGCATGTGCACGCCGTTGTCACTATCGGTATCGATATGCTCGCAGAACTCGATCAAATAATCGATATAGTCGTCCAGATCGAATGTGCCGTCCGACAGCGGCACGTCCCTTGCATCCTTCCAGTCGGTAATAAAGACCTCGGCGCTTTCGACCATGCGTTCCACCGTGCCGCGCAGGAGGGTGGCGTAATGGCCGCTCATCGGGGCGACAATCAACAGTTTAGGGGCATCCGCCGGCAGGCCTTCGCGCACGAAATGCTTGAGGTCCCCGAACGGGCGATGCAACACCAGCGTTTCGCTCACGGCATGGTCCGTGCCGTTTATCGTAACGTGTTCGATATCGAAGGCCGGTTTACCGTAGGTTGCGGTCGCGTGGGCAAACACTTCCATCGCCGAGGCAGCCATTGGGCCGAGGCCAAAATAAGACATCGGATTGGCCGGGTTGCCCAGCATTTCCGCCCCGATACTGGCGAACGCACTGGCGCTGTTCAGCCAGTTCTTCTGCAATTCATGAGCGTTATAGAGCATTTGGCGCGGTCCCCCTGTGGCCCATCGGGCCAGTCTGCCCTTCCAGATGGGCGTGTTCGTTTCATGTTGCAACGCAACATAACAGGAAAGGGGTCCAGAACGGTGGATTTGTATGGCGCCTGCCCCTAGATGACAGCCGAACATGGCGCGCGCACCCGACACAGGCCCGATAGCGGCAGCCGAGCCCCCGCCAAAGGCGCGCTCGCTGAAGCCTTTGCGCATGATCTTCCGCATCATGGGGAATTTCCCGTCGCGGGTCGGAATGGCTCTGCTGGCGCTGTTCATCACCGCAGGCGCAACTCTGGCGATCCCCGCAGGGCTGAAACTGGTGGTGGACGAAGGCTTCGCAGCCGGTAGCGACCCGGACGATATCGCGATCTATTTCTATGCCCTGCTCGCCATCGTGGTGGTGCTGGGCATCGGTACCGCGATGCGGTTCTATTACGTCAGCCTTCTGGGCGAACGCGTGGTGGCGGATCTGCGCAACGAAGTGCACGCCAACCTCCTTCGCCTGGCGCCGGCGTTCTTCGAAGAGAACAGCCCCAAGGAAATCAGCAGCCGCATGACATCGGACACGACGATCATCGAAAACGTCGTCGGCACCACGCTGTCCATCGCGCTTCGCAACACCATCATGGCGATCGGCGGCACTGCCTATCTTTTCTGGCTAAGCCCGGAACTGACGGTGACACTCTTGATGGCGATCCCCGTTATCATCATCCCCATCGCGGTGCTGGGGCGGCGGTTGCAGAAGGTCAGCCGCACCAGCCAGGACCGGGTCGCCAATGTGGGTGCGAAAGTGGCCGAGGTGCTGGGCGCGATGAAGATCGTACAGGCATTCGGGCAGGAACGGCGCGAGGGCGAGGTGTTCGCCGCTTCCGTGGAAGATACGTTCGAAACCGCGCGCAAGCGGATCATCCTGCGCGCGGCGATGACGGCAGCGGTTATGCTGCTGATCTTCGGCGCCTTTACGCTGGTAATGTGGCGTGCGGCGCTGCTGGTGATCGATGGCGACCTGACCGGCGGGACAATCGTGGCGTTCCTGTTTGCCGGCGGGATCGTGGCAGGCAGCTTTGGCGCGCTGACGGAGGTGTATGGCGATCTTCTGCGCGGGGCCGGTGCGGCCAGCCGCCTCGCGGAATTGCTGGAAGAAGAACCCGCTATCGCGCCGCCGGAACGCCCGCAGGCATTGCCCAGCCCGCCACGTGGCAGCCTGTCGTTTCGCGGCGTCACATTCCATTACCCCACGCGGCCGGACATTTCGGCGCTGGAGGACTTCACGCTCGAGGTCGAGCCGGGCGAAACAGTCGCGCTGGTCGGCCCATCGGGCGCGGGCAAGACCACCGTGTTCCAGCTGGCCGAACGGTTTTACGATCCGCAATCCGGCTCCATCCGCATCGACGGCGTGTCGCTGACATCGGCCGACCCCGCCGAAGTGCGCCGCCGCATCGCGCTGGTTCCACAGGATGGCGTGCTGTTCAGTGCCAACGCCCGCGACAATCTGCGTTACGGTGCGTGGGAGGCAGATGACGAGGCCATCTGGGATGCCGCCCGCGCCGCCAATGCCGAAGATTTCCTGCGCGCCCTACCTCGCGGCCTCGATACGTTCCTGGGTGAGAACGGCACACAATTGTCGGGCGGCCAGCAGCAACGCGTCGCGATTGCCCGCGCGCTGTTGCGTGATGCGCCGATCCTGCTGCTGGACGAGGCGACCAGCGCATTGGACGCTGAAAGCGAGGCGCTGGTGCAGGATGCGCTCGACCGGCTGATGGCGCAGCGCACTACGCTGGTCATCGCGCACCGGCTCGCGACGGTGCGCTCCGCCGACCGCATCATTGTGCTGGAGGATGGCCGTATCGTGGAACAGGGCAGCCATACGCAACTTTCCGCAATGGGCGGATTATATGCGCGATTGGCGGAATTGCAGTTCACTGCCGGACGCGCTGCCTGACGCGCTGCCTGACACGGACGCTGCGCGCCTGCATTCGATCAACTTGCCATTTCCGCCGACAAGCGGCACCACCGCGCGCAATGTATTTGCTACGGCCAACAGGCCGATCCCGGACGCAAAACTGTGCCGGACCGATTTGGATTTCTGGAAGGACTGACCTGATGACACGTATCTTTACCGCCGGCGCGAGCGCGCTCGCCATTGCCCTTGCTATGGGCGCGGCGCCCGCTTCGGCCGAAACCTCCGGCGATGTCGCAGCCGCCGTGCCGGTGGATATCGAAACCGTGCAGGACATGACGAACGAAATGGCGGAAAGTGATCTGCCCACCATGACCTTCGGGACGTGGGGCGTGGATACCGATTTGCTCGACCCGGCCGTCGATCCGGGCGACAATTTCTTCGATTATGCCAACGGTAAATGGATCGCGGCGAACGACCTCCCGGCGGAATTCGGCCGTTTCGGCGCGTTCACCGTGCTCAATGAAAAGTCACGCAACGATGTGAAGACATTGATCGAGGAACTGGTCGCGCAGGATAATGCGCCCGGCAGCAGCGAAGCGCGCATCGTCGATGCGTATAATGCCTATCTCGATATCGACGCCATCGATGCGGCGGGCCTGGTCCCGGCCTATCCGTATCTCGGCAAGATTTATGGCGCGAAGTCGGTGAAGGAACTGGCGACACTGATGCCGCAGGCGGGTTATCCGTCGCTCATTTCCGTAGGCGTAACGGTCGATCCGAAAGACCCCAACAGCCACACGCTCAGCACCGGTTTTTCCGGCATGGGCCTGCCCGATCGCGATTACTATCTCGTCGATAACGAGAAGAACGAGAATATCCGTTCGGAATATCGGAAGTACTTGACCTTCCTCCTCGGTAAAGCTGGATACAAAGCGCCGGAGCGTACGGCAGACATGGTCTATGCTTTCGAGGAGAATGTCGCGCGGCTGGAATGGGACCGGGTCGCCCTTCGCAACCGCGACCTTACTTACAACCGCATGGACCGCGCAGAACTGGTGCGGCTGGCGGGCGATTTCCCGATCGAGACGATTTTGTCGGAAGCGGGCTTCGCCGGCCATGACGATTTCCTGATGAGCCAGCTTCCCCCGACTGACGAGGAACTGGCCAAAGCCGGGATTGCGAAGGAAGATGCAGCCAGCATGATCGGCGGCGGCACGCCGGGCATGATGCGCCTGATTACCGAAACCCAGCTGCCGGTGCTGCAGGCCTATATGGCGGCGCAATTCCTGTCCGGAAACGCGTCCGTCCTGCCCAGCGAAATCGACCAGGCGCGGTTCGACTTTTATGGCAAGACCCTGTCGGGCACCGAAGAACAGGAACCGCGCTGGAAGCGGGCCATCGGCAACACCCAAGGCCAGTTGGGCGAAGTGCTCGGCAAGCTTTATGCCGAGCGGTACTTCCCTGCCGAAAGCAAGACCGCGATGGACGAACTGGTCGCCAATCTGCGGCTTGCCATGCGGGCGTCGCTGGAAGAAAACGAATGGATGACCGAGGCTACCAAGGCGCAGGCTTATGCCAAGCTCGACAGCTTCAATCCCAAGATCGGCTATCCCGACAATTTCGAAACGTATGACGGGCTGGAAATTGATGCGAACGATCCGCTTGGCAACCGCATGGCGGCCACCAGATGGGCCATCGCAGATTCGCGCAGCCGCCTGGGCGAGCCGGTCGACAAGTCCGAATGGTTCATGCTGCCACAGACCGTGAATGCCTATTACAACCCGGCCTTCAACGAAATCGTCTTTCCCGCAGCTATTCTGCAGCAGCCGTTCTTCGGCCCGAACGCCGACATGGCGGTCAATTATGGTGGTATCGGCGGCGTGATCGGCCATGAAATCGGCCACGGCTTCGACGATCAAGGCGCAAAATACGATTCCACCGGAACACTGCGCAACTGGTGGGCGGATGCCGATCTGGAACGCTTCCAGGAACTGGGTGCGGCGCTGGCTGCGCAATATGACAGCTACTGCCCGTACGATAATGGCGAAACCTGCGTGAACGGCAAGTTCACGCTGGGCGAGAATATCGGCGATGTCGGCGGGCTGAGCCTGGCCTACCGCGCCTACAAAATTGCGCTGGACGGCAAGGAAGCGCCGGTGATCGACGGGCTGACCGGAGACCAACGCTTCTTTCTCGGCTGGGCGCAGGTATGGCGTTCGATGCAGCGGGAGGAGACCGGACGACAGCGGCTGCTGACCGATTCCCACTCGCCCGAAATCTACCGCGTCAACGGCGCGGTGCGGAACATCGATGCATGGTACGAGGCGTTCGGCGTGACGCCCGATGACGAGTTGTATTTGCCCCCAGAAGACCGTGTGAAGATCTGGTAGGAATGGTGGGCCGGGGGGCAACTCCCGGTGCATTGTCAGTAGTTTCTGGTTAGCCTCAAGCGCCGATGTTTTTTGTTTGGCCTCAAGCGCCGGCGGGAGTTGTTTGTTTGGACCCTGCGGGCGCGGACCATCCGGTCCGCTTGCTACCTCGCATAAGCTCGGGCGGCCGTTCGGCCTTGCCGTTTGCTGGTCGCAAACGGAACTTGCGCTACCATTGCAATTTTGAACCCGGTCCTTGGCTACGGCAGTCATAGGCCCAAAGGGCCGCCCGCAGCGCAAAACGCGAGGATAGCCTAAGGGAGCGGATGCGACCGCCGGCGCTTGAGGCTAAACCAAAAACTTCCGTCCCGCCCGCAGGGTCTAAAACAAAAACACCGGCGCTTGAGGCTAAACCAAGAACCTCCGCTTGACTTCGTCGCTCCTATGCCTTTGGGCGCTTCGATGGATCAGACAATTACTGCTATCCTCCTTGGAATCCTGGAGGGTTTGACCGAATTCCTGCCCGTGTCCTCGACCGGACATCTCATTCTTGCACAAGAACTGTTCGGCTATGATGCCGCACGGTGGCGGCAGTTCAATATTGTCATCCAGCTAGGCGCGATCCTGGCTGTTGTGGTCAGCTATTGGGGCACGTTCTGGCAGATGGGCACCGGGCTGCTGAAGCGCGAAACCGAGGCGGTGCGCTTCACGCGCAACATCCTGCTGGCGTTCCTTCCCGCCGCATTCATCGGCCTGATGGCCAAGGATGCGATCGACCTGTTGCTCGATTCACCCATGGTGGTCGCTGTCATGTTGGTGGTGGGCGGTGTTGCCATCCTGATCCTGGAAAAAACCATCAAGCCGTCGGAAGATGCCGGCGTGGCCGCAATGACTGCGAAGACCGCGATCGGTATCGGGTTTGTCCAATGCCTTGCCATGGTGCCCGGAACGAGCCGCTCCGGCGCGACAATCCTTGGCGCGCTGGCAATGGGAGTGGGCCGCAAGACCGCGGCCGAGTTCTCCTTTTTCCTGGCCGTACCGACCATGATCGGCGCCGCTACCGTAAAGATATTCGACGAACCGGCGCTGCTTGCGGGCAACGCATCGATCGGGTGGTGGGAAATCGGCCTGGGCTTCGGCGCTGCGTTCCTGACGGCGCTCGCCATCGTACGCCTGTTCGTCGCTTATGTCTCGAAACACGGTTTTGCGCCATTCGGTTGGTATCGGATTGTGGCCGGGCTGTTCGCAATCTGGGTGCTGGCGGGTTAAAGCCAGGGTGGGTTGGATCAACCTAGCGGCATAGGGGCTGGCCATATTTCGTACATTGCCTTCATTTCGTCGCATTTTGCGGAACCAGCAGTCTTCTTGCCCATTTGGGCGAGTAGTATCGGGTGCGATTGTGCGCTCGCAACGGATCGGATTGCAGGCAGATGGGCCTAATTGTTCTAACCCTGATCGGCGCCATTTTCGGATGGCTGCTGTCGATTGTGGCAGAGCAGCAGCAAAATCGCGAGATTCTGCTGAATATGGCTGTCGGCGCTGCAGGCGCTGTTGTAGGTGGGTTTCTGGTGCAGGGCGCATTGGTCTTTTTCAATTTGAGCGGCCTTGCCCTCCTCATATCCATGCTTGCCGCAGTGGGCGCCCTTGCGTTGTTTCAGGCAATGCGCGATCGCCTGCCTATCTGACGATTTTTCACGAATAGCCCCGCCCTGTAACGGGACCGAAGTTAGGGGTTACATAACGGTCTGCAATTGATATGCAGGCCGACCACAACGAAGGGGAATACCAATGAAGTTCACTATGAAAACCGCCATGGTCGCAACCGTCGCCACACTCGGCCTCAGCCTCGCTGCATGTGACAGCGCCGCTGAAAACGAGATGGAAGACAACGCGGAAGAAATGGAAGACGCCGCGGACATGGAAATCGAAAACATGGAAGAAACCGGCCAGATCACCGACGATCAGGCCGACGCCATGGAAGACAATGTCGACGACCAGGCAGAAGCCATGGAAGAAGCAGCCGACGAAATGGATTCCGAACCCACCTAAACTGGGCTTCTGAATATAAAAAAACCGGCGTCGGGATCATCCCGGCGCCGGTTTTTTTATGCCTTCACCTCGGCGCGTAAATCAGACCGGGTCGGCCCCGCTGCCGCGCCCGCCGCGCAGGAGATATTCCTGCGTCCCGCGGTTCACCACGTGATCCACATCGATCACGGCGGAGTTGGCGTAAGTGAAGGCAGGCGGCAGAGATTTGTACAGCTTGTCGAAATCGCGTTCGACCGTTTGCCGGTACAGGTCATCGAAATCCTCGATGACGAAATAGGTCGGCTGCAGGTCGCTGATTACATAATCGGTCCGCATAACGCGATCGACATTGAGCATAATGCGGTTGGGGCTTTTCGCCTCGGTCGCGAAGACGACTTCCGTGGGCCCCGACAGGATACCGGCGCCATAGGCGCGAACCTCGTCATCCTCCATCATCAGACCGAATTCCACGGTGTACCAGTAGAGCGATCCCAGCGCCTTCAACCGGTTGTACCGCATCGCCTTCCATCCTGCGCGGCCATATTCCTGCATGTAATCGGCAAAGGTCGGGTCGGTCAGCATGGGGACGTGGCCGAACACATCGTGGAACACGTCTGGTTCCTGAATGTAATCGAACGTCTCGCGCGTCCGGATAAAGTTCCCGGCCGGAAAACGGCGGTTGGCAAGGTGCCAGAAGAACACGTGATCGGGAATCAGCATGGGCACGGGCACTACGCTCCAACCGGTTAGCTTGCCCAGATTTTCGCTCATTTCGACGAAGTCCGGCACTCCGCCGCGCCCCAGGTCCAGCTTGTCGAGCCCGCGCATGAACGCTGAGACGGCGCGTCCCGGCAGCACTTTCATCTGGCGCGCGAAGAGGTCGTCCCAGATCGCATCGTCCTCGCTGTCGTAGCTCGTCTGCTCGGGCTCCAGCCAGTCTTCGCCCAGATGGTTCGGCTTCTGGAGCGGTGCGGTAAACACGTCTTGGGGCATTTCGGGAAGCTGCGCGTAATTGGCAGCGGCGGATGCTTTGTCGAGTGCGATAGTAGCCATGGCCTTCCCCTATAACCCAAATGCTTCCAAAAGGTGCGCATTTCTAACGGGAGATTGGCATGGGAAAGCTGAAAGGCAAGGATTACCGGCACCTGCTGCGTCCGCTGGAAGAGGAATTGGTGGGTATGGCCCGCTGGGCACGCGAAACAGGGCAGCGCATCTGTGTGCTGTTCGAGGGGCGTGATACGGCGGGCAAGGGCGGCGCGATCCGGGCGGTAAGCCAGCGCCTCAATCCGCGTCAATGCCGGGTGGTGGCACTGCCGAAGCCTGACGAGCGGGCGCAAACGCAATGGTATTTCCAACGCTATGTCCGGCATTTGCCTGCCGCCGGGGAAATAGTATTGTTCGACCGCAGCTGGTACAATCGTGCCGGCGTCGAAAAGGTGATGGGGTTTGCGTCGAACGAGGAGGTTGCGCGCTTCCTGAACGAGGCACCGTGCTTTGAACGGATGCTGGTGGATGACGGTATTCTGCTGTTCAAATACTGGCTGGCAACCGATCAGGACCGGCAGGAAGAGCGGCTGGCAGAACGTCTGGAAGATCCGCTCAAACGCTGGAAACTGTCACCGATGGACCTCGCCGCACGCGAGAAATACGCCGAATACAGCGACGCGCGCGAGACGATGCTGCGGGCTACGCATACCGACCATGCACCGTGGACGCTGGTAAATTTCAACGACCAGAAGCGCGGGCGGCTGACCCTGATCCGCGATTTGCTCGATCGCTTGCCAAACTACGACATCGCGCCGCCCGATATCGTCTTCCCACCCCTCGGCCATGAGCCGCTGGTGGAGGAATATCGCGTGGTCGCACCGCTGAAAGATTATGTGGTGGAATAGGTGGACCTTCCTACCGCGCCAGCTCGAACACCGCCGCCATGCCCTGACCGCCGCCGATGCACATGGTTTCCAGCCCGAAACGCACGTGGCGGCGCTTCATTTCGTATGCCATATCAGCAAGGATACGCAGGCCGGTCGCGCCGATGGGGTGACCAAGCGAGATGCCCGATCCGTTGACGTTGACGAGATCGCGGCGCGAATCGTCATCGGCCCAGCCCCAACCCTTCATGACTGCGAGCGCCTGCGGCGCGAACGCCTCGTTCAGTTCGACAAGACCGATATCATCCCAGCTGCGTCTTCCGCGCGCGAACAGGCGGTCAACCGCCGGCACCGGGCCGATGCCCATGCGCGAGGGGTCACATCCGGCGGCAGCCCAGCTGTAGAACCATAGGATCGGAGTAAGGCCCAGTTCCTCGACCTTGTCCTCCGCCACCACCAGGCACCCGGCGGCGGCGTCGTTTTGCTGGCTGGCATTACCCGCGGTGACAACTGCGTCAGGATTGTCGCGTCCTTCGATGGCGCGCAGCTTCCCAAGCGTTTCCATGGTCGCATCGGTGCGAAAACCTTCATCGCGGACAAAGGAGATGGGATCGCCTTTGCGCTGCGGCACGTCGACCGGGACCAGCTGTTCGTCAAACTTCCCCGCATCCCATGCTGCGGCAGCGTTCTGATGACTGCGAACCGCAAAAGAGTCGGATGCCTCACGCGTGATGCCGTAATCCTGCGCCAGGTTCTCCGCGGTCTCGATCATGCCACTGATAACGCCGAACCGTTCGATCGGCTGGCTCATCAACCGCCCGCGCGTCAAGCGGTCCCACAGCGCCATGTCGCCCATTCGCGCGCCGTGGCGGGCTTTCGTGGTGTAATGTTCCACGTTGGACATCGATTCCACGCCGCCTGCCAGCACGCAATCTGCCGCGCCGGTCTGCACCATCATCGCCGCATTGACGACCGCCTGCAGCCCGCTGCCGCAGCGCCGGTCCAGCTGATAACCGGGCACGGAGATCGGCATGCCCGCCGCCAGCCAGCTCCAGCGCCCGATGGCCGGCGCTTCGCCGCTACCATACCCTTGGCTGAAGATCACATCGTCCACGCGTTCGGGATCGACGCCGCTTCGCTCCACCAGCGCTTTGATGATGATCGCCCCGAGCGCGCCAGCCTCCAGCGGGGCCAAGGTGCCAAGGAACTTGCCGACCGGCGTGCGAAGCGGAGTGCAGATGGCGGCGCGGCGGAGTGCGGTCATGTCGGTTTCCTGTCTGAAAGGCCCACGGTTCCTGCGTCGACCAGCGCGCCGATCTGGCCGGAGGATAGCCCCAGCCGTTCGGCGAGCACTTCTTCGCTATGCTGGCCGTTGTAAGGCGCGGCTTCGGGGTTACCACGATCCTGCGCGGGTATGTTGGCGATGGGGCCCGGGGCGGGATAGGCGAACCCGCTGGGATTGGCGGGGGAGGGGCCGAACAACGGGTTGTTGGCAACCAGCTCAGGATCGGTCGAGGCTTCGTGCATAGTCCGGTATCTCTCGAACGTCGCACCCGCCTTACCAAGTGCCTGCGCAATGTTGGCATAATCCATCTTGCTCGCCCGATCCTGTACCAGTGCGAACAGCGCCTCGCGGTGGGTGAAGCGATTGTGGTCGCTGCGCGCGAAACTCACGCCTTCGCTGGCTTCAATGGCTGCGACACCATCGGCGATATCGAACGCGGCGATGGTTGCCGCCCACTGTTTGTGCGTTAGCGCGGCGACCATGAAGCGGATGTTGTCACGGCTGCGGAAATCGGTGCCGAACGCGCCCCAGATGGCGTTGCCAAGCCGCTGGCGATCATCGCCGCGATACAGCATTTCCGCCATCGCGCCGGAATTGGCGACCGTCCCCATCATAACATCGCCCAGCGGCACCCGCACCTCGCCGCCCCCGCCGGTCGCATCGCGGTGGCGCAGCGCCGCCATCAGCGCGAAGGCAGAATAGGCACCCGTGATGAAGTCCCATGCGGGCAGCACTTGGTTGACTGGCGGGGCGGTGTCAGCGCCCCATTCCGCCGGGCCGGTCATCAGCGGATATCCGCTCGCGGCGTTGACGGTAAAATCCATCGCCTGACGCCCGTCTGGCCAGCCCATGATACGCAAGGTGATCATGTCGGCGCGTTTTGCCGCCAGTTTTTCATGGTCGAGGAAACTGCCATTCGGGATGTTGGTAATCAGCTGGCCGGTCGCGGCGGACAACTCCACCAGCAATTCGCGCCCCTCACTGCTGCGCAGGTCCAGCGCGACCGATTTCTTGGCCCGGTTGAGGTTTTCCCAAGCGAGCGAACGGCCCTCCTCGGTCAGCATATACCGGTCGTAATCCAGCCCGCCGCCGATCTGGTCCACCCGGATGACTTCGGCACCCATTTGCGCGAGATAAAGTCCGGCAGTAGGGGAAGCGACGAAGCTGGACGCTTCGATGATCGAGAGGTCGGAGAGAAGGTTATACATTTTTGTTTGGGGCCCTGCGGGCGGAACCCATCCGGGTTCCTTGCTTCCTCGCATAAGCTCGGGCGGCCGTTCGGCCTTGCGGTCCGCTGGTCGCGGACCGAACTTGCGCCAAGCTACATAGGTAGTCCCGTTTCCAGGTCACGGCAGTCATAGGCCCAAAGGACCGCCCGCAGCGAAGCGAGGATAGCCCAGCCGTACTGACAGACACATCACCCCTCAACTCTCGGCCGCGAACTGCCGCAGCATGTTCTTCGCGATGACCAGCTGCAGGATCTGCGTGGTTCCTTCGTAAATGCGGTAGATGCGGCTGTCGCGGAAGAAGCGTTCGGCCTCGTATTCGGCCAGATAGCCCGCGCCGCCGTAGATCTGCACGCAGCGGTCTGCCACACGGCCGCACATTTCGGATGCGAACATCTTGGCGGCAGCCGCCTTGATAATGGCGGGGCCATTATTAGCCTTGGCCGCGGCGTCGCGGATCATGCATTCACTCGCGTAAATTTCCGCCTTGCTGTCGGCCAGCATGGCCTGGATCAATTGGAACTGGCTGATGGAATCGCCGAATGCCTTGCGTTCGGTCGAATATTTTAGCGCGCTGTCGAGGATGCGCTTGGCATAGCCGGCGCTGGCGGCGGCAACGGACAGGCGGCCATTATCGAGGCTCTGCATGGCGGTGGCGAAACCGCGGCCTTCCTCCCCACCCAGAAGCGCGCTGCCCGGCAGTTTGACATCATCGAAATACAGGTCGCCGATATGGCTGCCTTCCTGCCCCATCTTCTTGTCGGACTTGCCGCGCGCGATACCGTCGGTGTCCATTTCGACGAGGAAGGCGCTGACATGGGCGTTCTTGGCCTGATTGTCTTTCTCCGTGCGCGCCATGATCAGGCCGATCTTCGCAAACGGGGCGTTGGTGATGTAGCGTTTCGCACCGTTCAGCACGTAACCATTGCCGCTGCGCGTGGCGGTGGTCTGCATCGCTGCGCTGTCCGATCCGCTGCCCGGTTCGGTCAGGCCGAAACAGGCGATTTCGCCCGCTGCCAGCCGGGGCAGATACTCCGCCTTTTGTTCGTCGGTGCCGTTTTTCTTGATGGCGGAACACACCATGCCGAGGTTGATGGAGGTCAGGCTGCGATATGCCGGAAGCGCATAGCTGAGCACGCGGATCGCCTCGACATATTGCGGCACGTTCATGCCTGCACCACCATACTCCTCCGGCATAGTGAGTCCGAACAGGCCCATGCCGCGCATTTCGTCCTGCAGATCCTCGGGGATCATATTGTCTGCGATGACCTGCGATTCGGCAGGGATAAGCCGTTCGCGCACATAGCGCTGGAGCTGCTCGATGAACTGGTCGAAAGTCTCGGCGTCCATGCCGTTTTCAGATGGGATGGCGGTCATGGGGCAAGCTCCTCCGGCGTGGCTTCTGGGTCAGGATTTGTGGCGTCATGGTTTGTTTCAACGGAACCTTGTTCAGGCGCGTTACCGACGACCGCCGGGTCGAGCCGTCCGGCCTCGACCATCTCGGCCGCCTCGTCCAGCGCGCGCGCTTCGCCCACGGTCACGCCGCCTTCGCCAGGATCGGTATCGGCCGGGCCGCATGCGGCGACGAAGATTGTTGCGGTAAGGGCGGCGCACATGCGCGCGCGGCGAGCAGTCGAGAACGGTTTCATTCACCGCACTCTATTGCCGTTTGGACAAAAGAAAAGGCGGACGAAGCACCCCATGATGCTGCGTCCGCCCTGTTTCTGCGATGCCGTAACGGCAACGGTGTTATTCTTACCGGTTCACCCGTTCAGCCTGCGAGCCGTTCACCGCACTTTGCATGTCCTGCGCATTGTCGCGTGCTTCTTCGCGGACCCGGTCGGTAGTGTCCCGGGCAGCCGCGGCAGCTGCTGCCTGCGCGCGAGCGGCGACGTCCTGCGCCTGTGTACCGGCGGCTTCTGCGCGGTCGATCTGGCGTTCCGTGACGACTGCTTCATTTGCAGTCGTGGCCGGAGCGACTGAGGTGTTGGAAGCATCCGCGTCCAGATCTTCGACCGGCTCTTCCTCCACAGTTTCGAGCGCCACGTCGGCGGGCATTTCGACCGTATCGGCTTCGGCTTCAACCGAGGCATCATCGGTATCGCCGCACGCAGCCAATACCAGCGCGAGGGAAGAGATGGCGGTAATTTTCAACGCAAACTTCATGGGACTGACCCTTTTTACCAAATGCCGCCTCCATGCTGGCTGGCGGCTTCGCAAACGCTGAATAGCGCAAGCACAACCGGCAATCAAAGGGAATGCGTTATGTCACCTGTTCGCGTTACGGAGGAGGGTATGGGATAAGCGGTGGCGCAGACGTTTCATCGCGCCGTCCCATCTGTCAAAGCGCCAGAATGGACAACGCGCCCGGCACCACTGCACCCCTGACCACAGGCGAGAACGCCGGTGCCGATGCCGGAGCTAGCGCGAATTTCGCGCCGCTTACTCTGGACGCCGCGCGTGCACGATTGCGCGAATTGTTCGGATTTACCGGTTTTCGCGGTCGGCAGGAGGATGTGCTTGCTCGCGTGCTGGCGCGGCAGTCCACCCTGGCGGTCATGCCCACCGGTGCAGGCAAATCGCTGACCTACCAATTGCCCGCCACCATGATGCACGGGACCTGCATCGTGATCAGCCCACTGATCGCGCTGATGCATGATCAGCTGCGTTCCGCCCGCGCCAATGGCATCCGTGCGGCCACGCTGACCAGCGCGGATGCCGACTGGCGAGAAACGCAGGACGCGTTCCGGAATGGCGAGCTGGACCTGCTGTATGTCGCGCCCGAACGCGCCAGCCAGCAGGGGTTTCGCAATCTGATTTCCGCCGCGCCGCTATGCATGTTCGCCATCGACGAGGCGCATTGTGTGTCCGAATGGGGCCACGATTTCCGCCCCGATTATCGCCAGCTCCGCCCGATGATGAACGCCTTTCCGGATGTGCCCCGGCTGGCGCTGACGGCTACCGCCGATGCCCACACCCGCGGCGACATCATGGCCCAGCTGGGAATTCCCGATGACGGGCTGGTCATCGCAGGTTTCGATCGGCCCAATATCCGCTACGCTATCGATCACCGCGATAGCGTCTCTCGCCAGCTGACTAATTTGATGGCCGCGCATCCCGGCCCAGGCATCGTGTACGCCCCTACCCGCCGCAAGGTTGAGGACATTGCTGAGAAGTTGGCGGCGGCAACCGGCCGCCCGGTTCGCCCGTATCACGCCGGGCTTGATCCCGAAGTCCGGCAGGCCAATCAGGCCGCTTTCGTCGAGTCCGAAGACATGGTGATCGTGGCCACTATTGCGTTCGGAATGGGCATCGACAAACCCGATGTGCGCTTCGTTGCCCATGTCGGCATCCCCAAATCAATCGAGGCCTATTACCAGGAAACGGGCCGTGCGGGCCGTGACGGCGATCCGGCGCAAGCCGCGATGTTCTGGGGCGCAGGCGATTTCGCGCAGGCCCGGCAGCGGCTGGGCGAGCTCGATGAAAGCCGCCAGCAATCCGAACGCACGCGGCTGGATGCGCTCGCCGGACTGGTGGAAACGCCGGGTTGCCGCCGGGCGGTATTGCTGCGCCATTTCGGTGAGGACCCGCCCGAACGCTGTGGCAATTGCGACAATTGCATCGAAGCGCCGGCAGTGGCCGATGTGACGCAGCTGGCGCGCAAATTGCTTTCCGCCGTTTATCGCACGGGACAAAGCTTCGGCTTCGGCCATCTGGCCAAGGTGCTGACCGGCAATGAAGACGAACGCGTGCGCCAGCGCGGGCATGACAAATTGAGCGTGTTCGGCATTGTGGACGGGGATGATGCGGTTCTACTGCAACCGCTGAGCCGGGCATTGCAAGCGCGTGGCTCGCTTGTTTCGACCGAGCATGGCGGGCTGGCGCTGGGCGGTGATGCGCGCGACATCCTGACCGGCGGACAAACGGTCGAAATGGTGATGCCGCCCAAGCGTGCACGGCGATCCGGCGGACGCGGACGGCGCGGCGCGAACGAGGCCAATCCGATCGGCGATCCGTTGTTCGAGGCGTTGCGCGATTTGCGTCGCACGCTCGCAAGCGAGGCGCAAGTCCCGCCTTATCTCGTATTCGGTGACGCGGCGTTGCGCGAAATGGTCAAGGCGCGCCCCACGACGGTGGCGGAGTTTGGGCAAATCAGCGGTGTGGGGGCGAAGAAGCTGGACGCATTCGGCGATGCATTCCTGGCGGTCATCCGGCAATATTGACAAACTGCCGGCTCCTGATAAATATGATATCATAATTATATCAGGAGCAGAAACTATGTCCGACACTCAATCCGCCCCGGTGCCGCGCGCGAAAGGCGCGATGAACGTCAGCGAGGAAAGGCCGTCCAGTACTTTTAACGGCTATATGATGTTGCTGGTGCTACTTGGTGTGGCGGCGATCGGCTTCCTCATTATGTGGGCCGGTTTTCCGGGTGTCGGGGCTGGTAAGGGTACCAAGCTGCTGTTTGCCGGATCGATCGTCGGTACGATCCTTGCGCTGTGTCTCGTTGCCGCGGGCTTCTTCATGATCCAGCCCAATCAGGCCGCCGCAATTACGCTGTTCGGCGAATATCGCGGCAGCGAACGGACCGAGGGTTTGCGCTGGGTATGGCCATGGATGATGCGCCAGAAAGTGTCCGTCCGGGCGCGTAACGTGCATTCGGACCGGGTCAAGATCAACGATCTGCGCGGCAATCCCATCGAAATTGCCTGCAATGTGGTGTGGCGCGTGGTCGATACCGCGCAGGCTAGCTTCGATGTCGACGACTATAAGGAATTCGTGAACATCCAGATCGAGGCAGGTCTGCGCACTGTCGGTTCGCGCCATCCCTATGACGATTTCGAAGGCGAAGCAGTAACACTGCGCGGCGGCGCGGAAACCATCAATCGCGAATTGCTGGAAGAACTGAACGAACGCCTTCGTGTCGCCGGCATCCTGGTGGATGAGGCGGGCCTTACGCACCTTGCCTACGCGCCGGAAATTGCCAGTGCCATGCTGCGCCGCCAGCAAGCAGAAGCCGTGGTGGCCGCGCGCAAGACCGTCGTGATCGGTGCGGTCGGTATGGTGGACGATGCGCTGACCAAGCTGTCCGACGATGGCATTGTGGAAATGGACGACGAACGCCGCGCGGCCATGGTGTCGAACCTGATGGTGGTGCTGTGCAGCGACCGTGACGCACAGCCGGTGGTGAATTCCGGCTCGCTCTACCAGTAGGCGGAAGGTCGCGCGCGTTCATTTATGGCGAAAAAACCCCAGAAGAAGGCCTTTGCCCTGCGGCTCGATCCGGCAGTCCATGCCGCGATCGAGCGGCTGGCCGCGACTGAATTGCGTTCCGCCAACGCGCAAATCGAGATGATGCTGCGCGATGCCCTAAAGACCCGTGGAATAGATGTACCGACAAGCAAGCCCGCCCGGCGGGGGCGTCCGCCCAAACCAGAAACCGATGCAAAGGAATGACCCGATGGATATTACCAAAGCTGCAATCGCAACAATTGCCCTTATGTCGAGCAGCGTTCTGATGGCGCATGACGCCCGGCCTATCACCGCTGCAGGACCGGACGGCGAACTTGCCGGAACGCTTCTTGCTCCAGCCGAAGGCAAGCCGCTGGTGCTGATAATCCCTGGCTCTGGACCGACCGACCGCGATGGCAACAGCCCGCTTGGCATAAGCGCCTCGACCTATCGGATGTTGGCAGAGGATCTGGCGGCGCGCGGTATCGGGTCCCTCAGAATCGACAAGCGCGGAATGTTCGGCAGCGCGGCAGCGGTAAAGGACGCCAACGCGGTTACGATCGACGATTATGTTCAGGATATCGCTGCATGGATTGCCGCCGCCCGCATGGAAACGAGTGCGGAATGCATCTGGCTGGCCGGGCATAGCGAGGGTGGTCTGGTAGCGCTTTCGGCAGCTGGCGAAGTGGACAACCTGTGCGGTCTCATACTGATCGCCGCACCAGGCCGGCCGCTGGGCATGATAATGCGCGAACAGTTTACAGCCAACCCGATGAACGCGCCGATCCTGCCGGATGCCATGGCGGCGATCGATGCGCTGGAAGCCGGCGAGCGGGTGGATGTCAGTGCAATGCATCCGGCGCTGCAGGGGGTGTTCGCACCGCAAGTGCAGGGGTTTCTGATCGACCTGTTTGCGCGCGATCCGGCTGCGCTGATTGCGGATACCGATTTGCCGGTACTGATCGTGCAGGGTGAAGCCGACATTCAAGTTGCGAGTGCCGATGCAAAAGCGCTTTCTACCGCGCAACCCGTTGCGCGATTTGCCAGCCTGCCCGGCGTAAATCATGTGCTGAAAGATGTGGGGAATGCCGACCGGGCGCAGAATATGGCCAGCTATGCCAATCCGGAACTACCCATCGCCCCAACTGTAACCGTTGCCATCGCCGACTTCGTTTTGGACCAACAGGAGTAGATCGATGAGCGGGTTCTTCGAGGAAGGCGACTGGTTCGCACCCAAACGGTTCGGTTACGGAGCGGGTATGCCGATCGCGTGGCAGGGCTGGGTGCTGCTTGGCGGGTTCATCGCGCTGGCGATCGGCGCGGGACTGCTGGCGGAGTACATTCCCGATATCGGTCCTGTCATCGCCTTGGCAGTACTGATTCCTGCCACCATCGTCTTCCTTGTCATAGCTGCGCGGCGAACCAGAGGCGGTTGGCGCTGGCGCTGGGGTTTGCGCAACAAAGACAGCGAGTAAATCTGGCTTAGCGCCCCGTTAACCCTTTTCCCGTAAGCCGGGCAGTATGGAAAGTTTTGTCATGCCCCGACCCGCCAAATTGCCTTCCCGCCTGTCCGCGCAGAAGGCGAGCCGCCCATCGACAACGATGTCGCTCTTGTTGGCGGCCACTGCCATTGCGGCTATTCCGGCTGCCGCCGTTCTGGCCCAGCCAGCCAATTCCGGCTCGCCCTTCACAGTGGTCGAAAGCGGGCGCAGCTTCGGCACTATCCAGCAGGCCGTTGACACCATCGGCAATGGAACCGGGACTATCGCGATCGCGCCGGGCGAACACCGCCAATGCGCGGTACAAAGCGAAGGGTCGATCGCATATTTTGCTGTACAGCCCGGCACCGCCATTTTTGACGGCGTCGCGTGCCAGGGCAAGGCCGCGCTGGTGCTCGGCGGGCGTGAAGCAAGCGTTTCCGGCCTGATCTTCCGCAAGATGGCGGTGCCCGATTTCAACGGGGCAGGCATCCGTCTGGAAGGCGGCAACCTTACCGTGTCACAAAGCTGGTTCATGGATAGCCAGCAGGGCATTCTCGCCAATAACGATCCGGCATCGCGCATCGTTATCGACAAATCGACTTTCAGCGGGCTTGGCACCTGCGAAGGCCCGGGTGGATGCGCGCATTCCATTTATATCGGCAATTACGGCCATTTGCGCGTCACGCGCAGCCGGTTCGAGCGCGGCACGGGTGGGCATTATGTGAAGTCACGCTCGGCACGCGTGGACATTGCCTCCTCCAGTTTCGATGACGCCAATGGCCGCGGTACAAATTACATGATCGACCTGCCCGCAGGGTCTGTCGGCCAAATTACCAACAACTGGTTCGTGCAGGGCCAGAACAAGGACAATTACAGCGCCTTCATCGCAGTGGGTGCGGAAACGATTTCGCACAGCAGCGCCGGACTTCAGATTGCCGGCAACGATGCGCGCTTCGCGCCGACCGTACGCCGCGAATCGACCTTCGTGGCGAACTGGACAGACGATAAACTTGCTATTGGTGACAATACGCTGGCGCCGGGTCTGAAGGTTACCGACCGACGCTAAAGTCAATCCATTCCGGCACTTTGCGCTGCTTCGCCGGTTGTTAGGGTGAAGGAGCGATACGATGGCAGGTGGTTGGGCGCGCGATGGCGCGGTGCAGGATCAGATCGACGATACGGTGAATGACGCGGTCGCCGCGGCAAGGGCCAGGCTGAAAGCGACAGAATCGCGCAAAAGCGCGGAATATTGCGACGATTGCGGAGAAGACATCCCGGACAAGCGCCGCAATGCGCTGCCCGGCGTGAGGACCTGTGTCGCTTGCCAGTCCGCCCGCGACGCGTCAGTGCGCCATTCCGCCATCAATCGGCGCGGCAGCAAGGATTCCCAGCTTCGATGATCACTTACCTGCGCGAAGGTTTCGCATGAGCAAGCCGTTTATCTGGCTGCAACACGCCCTGCCGCAACTCGGTCTCACCCGCTTTGCCGGACGGGTGGCTGCGAGCGAGAAGCCATGGATACGCGACCGCCTGATCGACCGGTTCGTGCGTGCTTACAACGTCGATATGGACGAGGCTGAGCGCGACATCGGCGATTTTGCCAGCTTCAACGACTTTTTTGCGCGTAGCCTGAAACCGGGCGCGCGGCCGCTGGCCGATGCCGCCACCCACGTGCTTTGCCCCGCCGATGGCGAAGTCAGCCAGCTCGGTACCATCCGCGACGGCCGGATCGTGCAGGCCAAGGGGCACGAATATACGGTTGCCGAACTGTTGGGCGGGGATGAAGCCCTGGCGGCCAGGTTTCATCAGGGTGACTTCATCACGATCTATCTCAGCCCCAGCGATTACCACCGGGTACACATGCCAGCTGCAGGAACGCTTCAGAGCACGAGCTATGTGCCGGGCGATCTGTTCAGCGTGAACCAGACTACGGCTGCCAATGTGCCCGGCCTGTTCGCCCGCAACGAACGCCTGTCCTGCGTGTTCGATAGCGAGCTTGGCACAATGGCCAGCGTGATGGTCGGCGCGATGATCGTGGCCGGTATCGAGACCGTCTGGGGCGGGCGTGTCGAACCGCCAGAACGCGGGCGCGGCAAACGCCTGCACCGCGAAACACCCGGTCGTGCGACGCGGCTGGATGCGGGCGCCGAGATGGGCCGGTTCCTGCTCGGCTCGACCGTTGTGCTGTTGTTCGAACAGGAGAAAATCGAATTTCTGCCGCAGTTCAAACCCGGCAGCAAAACCCGCATGGGCGAGGCGCTGGCACGCCGATTATAGGCAGAGGCGGCTCTATTCGAGCAGATGCCCCGACCGGTCGCGTTTGGTTGCCAGATATCGTGTATTGTGCGGGTTGTCTGGCAGTTGGTGCGGCACCCGTTCTACAGTGGTCACACCGGCTTCTATCAACGCGTCGACTTTGCGCGGATTGTTGGTCAGCAGACGGATCGCGGGAACACCCAGCAGTTCCAGCATTCTGGCGGCCGTGCCGAAATCGCGGGATTCGTCGGGCAGACCCAGCCGTTGGTTGGCATCCACCGTATCGAACCCCTCATCCTGCAAACGGTAAGCGCGCAGTTTGTTGACGAGCCCGATGCCGCGCCCTTCCTGCCGCATATACAACAGAACGCCCCAGCCGCCATTATCCGCCGCCTCCTGCGCCATTTGCGCCAGCGCCGCGTCGAGCTGCGGGCCGCAATCGCATTTCAGGCTGCCGAGCGCGTCCCCCGTCAGGCATTCGGAATGCAGCCGGACCAGCGGCACGCGGTCGCCGCTCTGCTGCCCCATCACCAATGCGACGTGCTCTCGCAGATCGTCGGCGCTGCGGAAGGCGATGATCTGCGCGTCCGCAGATGCCGTGACCGGCAGTTTCGCGCGTGTGACGATGACCAGCCGATCCCGGTCTGCGAGATGGGCAATGTCCGCCGGATCGAAAGGCTGCGCTTCGCCTGCATCACTTGAATCGACCAGAAAAGCCGGGAGAATTCCGGCGATGCGGGCCAGTTCCAGCGCGGCGATGGCGGCTTCTTCGAAGTCCAGCGTCTCCGCGACAAACGGCCCCTTCAACGGCGCAGCAAGATCCAGCGCCGGATCGGCTATCGGCAGGGCGGCGCGCAAATCGAACGCTTCTGCTCCGCGTATCAGGACCGGCGCATTCGGCTCCGCCGCAGCCCGCTGATTGGTGAGTTTGAGCGTTGCTGCACGGGCAGACGAAACCAGCATCCGGCCTGCCTTCGCCTGCGAAGCCACTGCGGTTTCGACCGGTAGCAAGACCGGACCGGCGGCAAGCGCAATAGGCCAGCCGTGGCGCAACGCATCCACCGCCTGCGCCGCCCGTCTCGCAGGAGAGGGGCCCGGGATTGGGGTGCCTGTCCCGCTCAGAGGTCGAACCCGGTAATCAGCGGTATGTGATCGGACGGTTTCTCCCACCCGCGCGCCTCTTCAAGCACGCTGTGCGATACCGCCTGTTTGGCAAGTTCGGGGCTGGCCCACATATGGTCGAGCCGCCGCCCGCGATCGCCCTTGGTGTAATCTTTCGCGCGATAGGACCACCACGAGAAATAGCGTTGGGGATCGGCAATGAATTCGCGGCCCAAATCGATCCAGCCATGCGCATCCTGGAACCGCTTCAGTGTTTCCACTTCCAGCGGCGTATGGCTGACCACTTTCAGCAATTGTTTGTGGCTCCAGACATCGCTTTCCAACGGGGCGATGTTGAAGTCGCCTACGATCAGCGTGGGTTTGTCGAGCGCATCTGCCCATTCGGTCATGCGGCCCAGAAAATCGAGCTTCTGGCCGAATTTGGGGTTCACCGCCCGGTCGGGAACATCACCGCCAGCGGGCACGTAGACATTCTCGATAAACATATCCCGCCCCACCAGCTCAACGCCGACGTGACGAGCCTCGCCATTGGCCTGCCAGTCGAGCTTCGAGGATTCGCGGATCGGCAAACGGCTGACCGTGGCTACCCCGTGATACCCCTTCTGCCCGGACAGGGCGACGTGCGGATAACCGGCTTCGGCGAAGGCTTCGAACGGGAAGAATTTCTCCTCCGTCTTGATCTCCTGCAGGCACAGGACATCGGGCGCGTGCTCTTTCAGATAATGCGCAACAATGGGCATACGCAGCCGCACGGAATTGATGTTCCAAGTGGCGACCGTGATATCGGGCGTGACATTGGGGGTGACATTGCTTTGTGGATTTGTGGGCGCGTTCATGGCGCATGCCTTAGGTCGCGGCGCGCATGGCGGCAAGCCGCCACCCCTTCGCGCCTTTCCGCCCGGATGGCTGGCGATTCGGCCTCCCCGAACGACTAGAAACCCCCGCACCGGGGGCATTGGCGCGAGGGCTTCCATTCAGCGTTCGTCACGCTTTTGTACAAGGGGATGCTATGTGGAAGATCAGGGCAACAGGGGGGAAACCCGCCTTCCATCCACCTTGCCCTTTAAGCAATTACGCCTCTTAGCGTTGCCCGCAAATGAACGAGCACGCGCCCGCCATCGCGGCCGAAGCACGCTTCGCGCCGCGTCGTTTACCTGCCGCGACGAGACGAGCCGCGCGGGTCCTTGAACTTGAACGCATTGTCAGCGACCGACACGCCGTAGCGGTGGTTCTTCAAATCCACCCTGGTCCGGTGGTTCTGCGAATCAAGCGCGACCCAATTGTTCAGCCGCCACCCGCCGGGCGCCTTGGCATCCTTGACGAAGATCATCGTAATCACGCCGAATTCGGGGCGCTTGGGATCGCGTACTTCCACGCTCAGCACATTCGGATTGCCGGTTGCGTTGAGCTTTCCGAACTTCTTCACATCGCGAGTGGGATCGAGCAGCGCGCCCAATGGCGAATTGCTGATCGGCCAACGCTGGACCTGGTCCACTTCATAATCGACGAGATAGAGCGACTTGCCGTTCGAGACGACGAGCATCGGAATGCCCTTTTCGTACTGGAAACGGATCTTGCCGGGGCGTTTTAACGTCATAACGCCGCGAATGGATTTGCCGGCGCGGTCGGTCTGGACGAAGTCCGCCTTCATCGTGGCGATACCGCGCAGTGCGGACACGGCGCTGTCGAGACTGCCGGTACTGGCCTGCGCCGTGGCAGGTGCGGGCATCGTCAGCATAGCTGTTGCGGGAATGGCGAATGCGGCTGCGGCGGCCACACAGAAACCAAGCGGTTTGCGTATTGTCTGGGCGGCGAATAGGTTTTTCATTGCTGTCATGCTCCGGGCGATAGTGCCGGAGCATTGAACCATCACTGAACCCACCCGGTTCCTGCCGTTCATGAATTTTGGGAACCGAGGCCCGAAACTCGACCTTACTTGATCTTGGCTTCCTTGAACTCGACATGCTTGCGCGCAATCGGATCGTATTTGCGGAAAGTCATCTTTTCGGTGATGTTCCGCGGGTTCTTGGTGGTGGTGTAAAAGAAGCCGGTGTCTTCGGTCGAGACGAGCTTGATCTTGACGGTTGCTGACTTCGCCATGGCGGTATCCTGATGAAAGCGGGGCGGCCCTTCGTGCAAGGAACGCCGCAGAAACGAAACAGGCGACGCTCCCGAAAAACGGGATGCCGCCCTTGTGCGGCGCTCCTTTGGTGCAGGGCCGGGTGAAAGTCAAGCGTGGCAGGCAGGCCGGCGGTAGTATAGTGGCACTTTGCAACCGTTATGGTGAGCCAACGAAACCAAGGAGAGAATACCATGTTCAGTCACGTCATGCTGGGGGCCGACGATATTGAGGCTTCCAAGAAATTCTACGACGCCTGCTTCAAGGCGCTGGGCGGCCGCGAAGGCAGCATGGATCCCAAGGGCCGTGTTATCTATATGCATAATGGCGGCATCTTCCTGCTGTCCAAACCCATCGACGGCAAACCCGCGACTTTTGCCAATGGCGGTACGATCGGCTTTGCAGTGGAAAGCGAAGAACAGGGCGAGGCCTGGCACAAGGCCGGACTGGAAGCGGGCGGCACCGCCATCGAAGACCCACCCGGCATCCGGGAAAGCGAGATCGGCAATATGTACCTCGCGTACCTGCGCGACCCCGCTGGCAACAAGATCTGCGTGATGAAACGCATGGGGTGATTGGGTAAAACGTTTGCGGGCCGGGGCGGGTAGGTCTGCCCCGGCCTGCCTTTGCCGAGACACTTAAACCGGTTGCGGTTCGCGAAGCTGATATTTCGGACAATCGGACCGGCAAATCCCGTCATGCGACCATTCCGGCGGGCGATACAGGTAGGCGACCTTGTCCTGCCAACGCGGTGCAGTGTCCATCCGCTCCTGCAACTGCTTGAGCCCGGCAAATTGCGCGGTAAGCGGATTGTAGTCATACACCGGCTTCACCAGCCCGGGGTTCGGTTCCTCGTCGAGATAGGCAGTGCTGCTGAACATACGGTCGAAAAGCAGCGTAACCTGGCTGTAGTTTCTGTCGATATATTGTGGTTGGTTGGCGTGATGGACCTTGTGCATTTTGGGCGTCATGAACACCCGGTCGAGCCATCCGAGACGCGGTACGTAGCTTGCATGGTTCCAGATACCATAAGCATTGGTGAGTACGCTGACCGCGATATAGACCACTGGATCAATTCCAATGAAGGCCGGAACGACGGCGAACAATCGCTTCAGTTGACCGTCGAGGAAAAATCCCCGCGCCGCGGTGGAATGGTTGAATTCGTTGGAAGAGTGATGGATTGCATGAAACGCCCATAACAGGCCGACCCGGTGGTTGAGCCGGTGGTCCCAGTAATATGCCAGTTCATGAGCCAGGAAGGCGATGGGGATCGCAATCCACAACGCAATATCTTCGAATAAGCGTAAATTATCATAGACAAGCACATAAAGCGCGAGCGGTATCAAAATACCAAGCACGAGGTTCAGCGTGCTCGACATGAGGTTAAGCCCGATAGAGGCAAGCGCGTCCTTGTTGTCGTAATCCGGATTGCCGCGAATTGCCCAGATGCGTTCGAGGATTACGCTGCCGAAATACACTCCCGCCAGGATCCACAGCGAAACTGGCCCGCCGACAAATTCGACTACTTCCCGAAGGCTTTCCATGCATGCAATCTATCAGACGGCAATGCAGAAGCAACCCATGGGTCATTGTGCCGCAGGAACGTCACCCACTCCCACTAATTTCGAACACCGCATATTCCGCGCGCCAATTCGCCCCTGCTGGGCTTATTTCGCGTTCGCGGGTGAAGAACCAGCGGCGTTCAATGGTGATGCCGAGGCCTGCCGCCAATTCCTCGAAATCGCGTACGGTTACGTGGTGGATATTCTGCGTTTCGTACCACGTCACCGGCAAATGCCGCGTCACCGGCATCCGGCCGCGCAGCAGCAGCGCGCGGCGCATCCGCCAATAGGCGAAATTGGGGAAGCTGATGAAGGAGCGGCGGCCCACGCGCAGCAGTTCGGCCAGCATCCGGTCGGGCCGGGCGGCGGTTTGCAGCGTCTGGCTCAATACCGCGTAATCGAATGCGCCGTCGGGGTAGAAGGTGAGGTCGCGGTCGGCGTCGCCCTGCACCACGCTCAACCCGCGCGCCACGCAGCGTTCCACGCTCGGTCCGTCGATCTCGATCCCGCGCGCATCCACGCCCTTGGTATCGCGCAGCACCGCCATCAGCGCCCCGTCGCCGCAGCCGACGTCCAGCACCCGCACGCCAGCGGGCACTTCGCGCGCGATCACCTCGAGGTCGGGGCGCAAATCGTAGGACACCGCCTCAGCCACCCAGGAACCCCCGCACAACCCGGTCGAGCGGCGGCACGTCGAGCAAAAAGCTGTCATGGCCGTAGGGAGCGCTCAATTCCACGAAGCTGACCGGCGCGCCCGCCGCATTCAGCGCGTGCACGATGTGGCGCGATTCGGCGGTGGGATACAGCCAGTCGGTGTCGAAGCTAACAAGGCAGAATCGCGCCGAGCTGCCAGCGAACGCAGCAGCAAGCTGGCCGCCCCCTTGCTCGCCCGCAAATTCTTCTGCCAGATCGAAGTAATCCATCGCACGGGTGATGTAGAGGTAGCTGTTGGCATCGAACCGGCGGGTGAAACCGCTCCCTTGGTAACGCAAATAGCTTTCCACCTGGAAATCCGCATCGAAGCCGAAACTCTTTTCGCCCGCGCTACCATCGGGGCGGTCCTGCAACCGCCGCCCGAACTTTTCCGTCAGCCCCTCTTCGGAAAGATAGGTGATATGCGCCGCCATCCGCGCCACGGCCAAACCCGCATCCGGTTGCTTGCTGGACGCGTAGTAATCGCCGCCCGCCCAAGCCGGATCGGCCATGATCGCCTGCCGGCCAACCTCGTGGAAGGCGATGTTCTGTGCCGAATGCCGCGCGGTTGTGGCAATTGCCAGAACCCGTTCGGTTCGCCCCGGAAAGTTTGCTGCCAGGCTCAGCGCCTGCATCCCGCCCATCGATCCGCCGACGACAGCGTGCAGCCGTTCGATACCCAGCCCGTCCAGCAGTCCCACCAGCCCGCGCACCATGTCGCGGATAGTGATGACGGGGAACCGCATGGCGTAAGGCTTCCCATCGGCCGCGGGCGAGGCAGGGCCGGTGGAGCCAAGACAGCTACCGATGACATTTGCGCAGATCACGAAATATCTGGCCGTGTCGATCGGCTTGCCCGGCCCGACCATGCGGTCCCACCACCCCGGTTTGCCCGTTACCGGATGCGTGCTGGCGAGGTATTGGTCGCCCGTAAGCGCATGACAGACCAGGATGGCGTTGCTCTTGTCCGCCGCCAGCTCGCCATAACTCTCATACGCAATTTGCGCAGCATCCAGCGCTTGCCCGCTATCGAGCGGCAACGGTACCGGCAGGGTAAGGGTTGTGGGTTTGCGGACGGACATAAGAGAGAAAGTACGATCCTTCGACAGGGTCGGGATGAGCGGGTTCAAGAACAATGGCTCCCTAACCGCTCGTCCTGAGCTTGTCGAAGGACCGTTTTTCCTTAAGGGACCGGTGGCCATGACTGACACCCACCCAAATCCCAAGCCGTGGATCGCCGATATCCATGCCTATGTGCCGGGCAAGTCCAGCGCGGCGGATGGCCAGCCGCTGGTCAAGCTATCGGCGAACGAGAACCCGTTGGGCTGCTGCGATGCAGCGCGGGCGGCGTTAGACGAGCAGCGCGATCCGGCGGCCTATCCCGATCCCGATGCGCGCGTTTTGCGCGAAGCGATTGCGAACCGGCACAGCCTCGACGCGGCGCGGATCGTGTGCGGAACGGGGTCGGACGAATTGCTCAATCTGGCGGCGCAGGGCTTCGCCGGTGTGGGTGACGAAGTGCTGTTCAGCCGCTACAGTTTCGCCGTGTACGATATCGCGGCGCGGCGCTGCGGGGCCACTCCGGTGGAAGTTGCGGACGCGGATTACGGTGCGGATGTCGATGCCATGCTGGCAGCGGTTTCGCCCGCCACCAAAGTGGTCTTTCTGGCCAATCCGAATAATCCGACCGGCAGCTATCTGGCTCGCCCCGAAGTGGAACGGCTCCACGCGGGTCTGCCGTCCGACGTGCTGTTCGTGCTGGATCAGGCCTATGCCGAATATCTGGCACAGGACGAAGACGATGGCGGGCTGGAACTTGCGGCGGCGCATCGCAACGTGCTGGTCACGCGCACATTTTCGAAAATTCACGGGCTCGCAGGCGAACGGGTGGGCTGGGCAACCGGCGCGCCGGGCCTCATCGATACGCTCAATCGCATTCGTGGGCCGTTCAACGTCACGCAAAGCGGGCAAGCGGCCGCCACAGCGGCAATCGACGACGCGGACTTCGTCGAACGGTCGCGCGCGCATAATGCCGCCGAACGCGCACGCTTCGCCGAACGGATCGGAGCGTTGGGCAATTACGGGCTGCGCGCTTTGCCAAGCGAAGCCAATTTCGTGATGGTCCTGTTCGAAGGCGCGGTCAGCGCGGCGGATGCGCTGGAGGCCATCGCAGGGGCCGGATACGCCGTACGCCATTTGCCCGGGCAGGGCCTGCCGCATGCGCTCAGAATCACCATCGGCACGGCGGAACAGATGGATACCATTGCCGACACGATCGCGGCACTGGTGGGAAGCAAGGCGTGACGATCCGCTCGGTCGCGATCATCGGGCTGGGCTTGCTGGGCGGCTCCATCGGCCTGGCCATCCGGGAGAAGTTATCCGAGGTTACCACGACAGGGTTCGATGCTGACGCCGACGTACGCGGCAGAGCTACTGCCAATGGTCTGGTGGGCGCGGTTTGCGATACGGCAGCCCAAGCCGTCGCAAGCGCCGATCTGGTGATCCTGTGCGTGCCGGTGGGCGCGATGGGAGATGCAGCGCGTGGGCTGGCCGGGTGCCTGAAAGAGGGCGCGATCGTCAGCGATGTCGGCTCCTCCAAGCGCTCCGTCGTGTCAGCGTTGGAAGAAGCGTTGCCCGACGCCATCGTAATACCCGCCCATCCCGTTGCCGGGACGGAACGCAGCGGACCGGACGCGGGTTTCGCCACCCTCTTCGAAGGGCGTTGGTGCATCCTTACTCCGCCGAAAAACGCGGATACCGATGCGGTGAGCGCGCTGACGCTGTTCTGGCAGGAGCTCGGCGCGACGGTGGAACTGATGGACCCCGACCACCACGATCTGGTGCTGGCGGTGACCAGCCATATTCCGCATCTGATCGCCTATACTATTGTGGGCACCGCGTCCGATCTGGAAGACGTGACACGGGGCGAGGTTATCAAATACTCCGCCGGGGGTTTTCGCGACTTCACCCGCATTGCCGCGTCCGACCCGGTGATGTGGCGCGACGTGTTCCTCAACAACCGCGATGCAGTGCTGGAGATGCTGGGGCGCTTTACAGAAGACCTCACCGCGATGCAGCGCGCCATTCGCGACGGCGATGGTGACCGGCTGTTGGAAATATTCAGCCGCACGCGCGCGATCCGGCAGGCAATTCTGGAACAGGGACAGGATGTGGCAAAACCCGATTTTGGGCGGGGATCGAAAGAGGTCTAAGCGTCGTGGGACGTCAGCGTGGTTGGACTTTGCGCGGGTGGGCGCAACCCTTGTTCGCCCAGCGCATTGATCCCTTCCTGCACCAGCCGCTCAACCTCGTCGCGCGGAAGCCCCGGTTCGATCACCTCGCCGAAGCGATAGGTGATCGTGCCGCTGCGTTTGAGCCCCGGCTGGTAAAGCGGCCCGCTATCGACCGAGACCGGCACGACGGGCAGGCTGAGCAGTTTGTAAATGCCAAGGAAACCCGGCTGCAATGGTGCACGGCGGTCATGCGGACTGCGAGTCCCCTCGGGGAAAATCACCAGCGGGCGGCCCGCCTGGCTACGGTTTCGCGCTTCTGCAATCATCCGGCGTAGAGCCTTTGCCCCGTCAGCCCGCGAAACCTCCACTAGCCCGTAGGCCCTCGCAACACGGCCCCAGCCGGGAATGGCGAACAGTTCGGATTTCGCAAACGGGGCGGGAAGGCGGAACAGATGCGGCGCGTCGATGGCTTCGAAGAAGCTTTCATGCTTCATTGCATAGATACAGGGCCGGTCCAGCATTTCGCCTTCCACCCGGACCTTGATCCCAAGCAACCAACGCACGCACCAGCGGTGCCACGCGGTCCAGACATGGGTCGCCGCGCGTACCGCCGGCTGGCCGACCGGCAGGCTGAGGAAACCACTTAACACGATGGGTAAGCTCCCGAGGTAGAACACCGGGTAGAACAACAGATTGCGCAGGAGTGTAATCATCGCCGGCGCGCCACCGTCACAGCCCGATCCAGCGCGCAAGTGTGCTGGCCAGGAGCTTGTGATATTCGAGGAACAGTGTGCCAAGGCTGGGGCTGGATGGCACCGCATCGCGCTGCACCGTGATATCGTTGCCCAGCGTACGCTGCAATTCCCCGGCCGCGCGGCGCATATGCCAGTCGGTCGTCACCAGCCGGAGCGTAGTATATTCGTGTTTTGCGAGCCAGCGTGCGGTTTCATCGGCGTTGGAGCGGGTGTCGACGGCGGCAAAACCCAGCGTGACGCAGCATTCCATCGCGGCGTCGGGGACGTCGAACTGCGCTGCAAATTCATTTGCTTTCACTTCGCGGTCCACGCCTGTGACCAGCATCGCTTCGGCTTGCCCGTCCGCCAGCACTTCCAGTCCGCGCGCGATCCGTCCCTCCCCGCCAGTGGGCACGATCACCGCGTCTGTGCGGCCATCGGGCATCGGTTGCGGCAAGAGAAAGGCGAACCACAGGAAGCCTAACGCCCAAGCGAGCAGGATGAGAGCAAAAAGCCGCCGGATCATAGCATTCCCCGCAGCGCGGTAAGTACAGTCACGCGCGCGGTCAGCATCGCTATGCCGACGGCCACCAGCGGCACCAGCGCGATCGCGAGCCAGTCTAGCCAGCCGAGCCCTGCCCCCTGCGTCATGCCCGATCCTAGCGCGCTGAACTGCGCCCCCAGCACCAGCACCACGCCCAGCCCGATAGCCAGCCCGACCGCTCCGCCCAATACTGCATCGAAGCCGATCGAGCGTTGGAAAATGCGTGCGATCTGGCTGTCCGTGCCGCCCAGCAGATGCACGACCTCGATCGTACCGCGATTGCTGCCCAGCGCGCTGCGCGCGGCGAGATACACCGCCGCAGCACTGATCAGCGCCAGCAAGACAACGAGCGCCAGCGCCAACCATTGCAGCGCAGCGATGGCGCCGAAAACAGGTGCAAGCCAGCTCGACTGCGCATCGACCCGTGCGGCTGGCGCTACCGGGCCGAGGGCAGACACGACCCGCGCAAGCGAAGCATCGTCAGCGGTATTGCGCAGGCGAATATCTATTAGCGCGGGTACGGGCACGGTGGCTCCATCGGCTCCCCCCTCGATCCCAGCGCCCAGCCATGGTTCGAGCAAGTCCTGCATTTCCTGTTCCGGCACGCGGCGGATGGACGTGACATCCGGCAGCAGCGCCAGGGCTGCTTCGGCAGCGGCGGATTGCCGGTCGCGTTCCGCAGGGTTGGCTTCGACGATCTGTACAGTTGCACCGTTGGCCAGTTCGGTGCGCGCTTCGCTCACAAGGTTGCTAAGCGTGAGGCCGCCTGCCGCAGCGATTACGGTCAGCGCCACCATGATGGCGATTACCCATGGCATCGGCCCTGCTAGCCGTGCCTGCGGAACCAGATCGGCGGCGCGTTTCCCGCCAAACGTGGCGAAGCCGCGTGCGACGGCACGTTTAATGGCCGGCGGCTTGCTCACGTGTCCTCCATCCCGCTGCGGCGCGGAGGATAGCGCAGCGCGCCCGTCGGGTCGGACAGGCGCCCGCGATCGAGCCGCATTATGAGCGAATCGGGTACTTTTTTCAGCAAATGCACATCGTGAGTCGCCACGACGACCGTAGTGCCA
The DNA here is from genome assembly GCF_003340475.1 of Alteripontixanthobacter maritimus. Classification (NCBI taxonomy): domain Bacteria; kingdom Pseudomonadati; phylum Pseudomonadota; class Alphaproteobacteria; order Sphingomonadales; family Erythrobacteraceae; genus Alteripontixanthobacter; species Alteripontixanthobacter maritimus. Next base: position 2,582,880 of record NZ_QBKA01000002.1, read on the forward strand.
AGCCGGTTCAGCGCCTCGAACAGGCGCAGCAGTTTGAGCGCCATGTCCGGATCGACATTGCCGGTGGGTTCGTCGGCAACCAGCATATCGGGACGTCCGATCACCGCGCGGGCAATGGCGACGCGTTGCTGTTCGCCGCCCGACAGCGTTTCGGGGCGGGCATGGCTGCGATGATCCAGTCCAACCCATTCGAGCATATCGGAAACGGGCTTTGCCAATTCGGCTTCCCGAACACCGGAAACGCGCAAGGGCAATGCGACATTGTCATAGGCGGACAGATGCGGGACCAGCCGGAAATCCTGGAACACCACGCCCAGCCGACGCCGGAATGCGGGCAGGCGCGCGCGCGGTAGAGTGACAAGATCGGTGCCGAACATCCGGATCACGCCGCGCGACGGACGCTGCGCCAGGTAAAGCAGTTTGAGCAGCGAAGTCTTGCCCGCGCCGCTTGCTCCGGTGAGGAAATAGAAGCTGCCGGGATGGAGATTGAACGAAACATCGCTCAACACCTCGCGGTCGGTGCCGTAGCGTAGGCCGACATTGTCGAAGCTGACCACGCCCGTCCGGTTTCGCATGTCGGTCTTCCCACCGACCGCCATATCCGTATCAAAGCTGTCCTCAACATTCATCGGCGCGATCTGCCGGCCGGTTTCGGGAAAGGAACAGTGGACATCGTTTACCGCCTATAGCGGCGGTTCGGTGTGGAAAAAAGCCACAGAGTCCCATGAAAAGCCGTTCAGGCGTGGATTAGCCGCCGGCGAAGGCCTTGTTGCGATTCGGCGCAGTGCGTAAGACCCGTTCACCATGATAATCGCCTGTCCCGCCTGCACCACGCGTTATGTCGTTCCCGATGACGCGGTCGGCGTGGAAGGGCGTACGGTCCGCTGCGCCAAATGCAAACATAGCTGGTTCCAGGATGGGCCGGAACTGGAGCTGCGGAATGAAGTAGGAGAGCACGCTGCGCGATCCGATCCGGCCACGCCGCCAGCCGATCAGGTCACGCCGCCAGTACCGGTCGACGAGGCGCCTGCTTCCGTATCATCCGTTCCTGCCGCCCCCGTCCGTTCCCAGCCTGCGCAGGCGGAACCTGCCGTGGCGGCCGAACCCGAGCGCAACCCCGAACCGCCGCCAGCGCCCGTTTCGCAACCCTCGGTCGTGGAACGCGCATCGCCTGCCGTTTCGACCGAGCGCGACGATATCGATTACGGGTCGCAATTCGATCATGCCCCGCCATTTCGCGGACGGCGCAATCCGCTTAAAATCTGGACTGCCGCAGCCGCCATGTTCGCGGCGCTGGCGTTAGGGGTAGTGGCGGCAGTGTCTTACTGGGGCCTGCCCGAATGGGTGCCGGTCAGCCGCCCGACCTTCGCCATGGAAGAGCCGGACCTGGTGCTGGAATTCCCGCCCGGCCAGCAGGACCGGCGCACGCTGCCCAATGGAACCGAATTCTTCGGGGCCAGCGGGACCGTCACCAATGTCGGGCGCACTACGCAAAACGTGCCGGCCATCCTGATCGTACTGCGCGATGCTCGCGACCGGATCGTCTATAGCTGGAAAGTGGTACCGACGAAGTCTCGCCTGGCACCGGGCGAAAGTTTGACCGTAAATGAGGCGGTGACAGACGTGCCGAAATCCGCGAAATTCGCCGAGATCGGCTGGAGCCCTAGCTGAATTCCACCCAGATCGTGTCGGCCCCATCGTGCGACACCGTACGGTGCGGGGCGTGTGTCGTCACGGACCGAAAGCCGGAGCCGACACGCTCGCCGCGCACGATTGATACCCGAGCGCTGACTTTGCGCACTACCTTAGTGGCGGATGTCGAACGCGGCTGCGCCGTATCTGGCCGAGGGGCCGTAGGTGCAGCCGTGGCGGCGATTAGCAAAACGAAAGCAGAAACCATGTATTATGGTTGATAGGCTGGTAACCAATGGCGCAACTGTGATGCCATCCTCGTCCCCCAGCGGGACAGCCGGTTGGAGGAGATAAACACCAGACCGAAGGTAAGAGCAGACACCGTACCAACCGGACGCACCCGTATCTTCGCTGCGAACTGCACGATGATCGCTTGCCGCGCCGGCAACCCTTTGCTAGTGGCGCGCGCCTACCGGATGGGGCCGCACACAAGCGGACCCGAAGCAGTACGATGTGCGGTCGTGGCGGAACTGGTAGACGCGCAACGTTGAGGTCGTTGTGGCCGAAAGGCCGTGGAAGTTCGAGTCTTCTCGACCGCACCAACTCCGGTCAAAGATGGGCACTGCCCCTTTTGACCGTGCGACCGCGGCGACACCGTTTGCAAGCGCGTCGGTATCACCAGAAATTTCTACACCTTTGCCGACGCGCACCTCGCGAATGAACGCTCGGGCAATTTGCTGGCGTGCTGGGCTGTCACCCTGCAAAAGCTTCTGGCGAACCAGCTTACCGAACTTGCGAACAGCAGCAGGGGTTATTCGTGCTGGTCCACGCTCGACCTGTTGTCGTAATGTCTTGAGCTTATCATTGAAGGCGTCAATTTCGGTGCGGCGCTCTTTGACCCGCGCGGCAATATCAGGATCGCGGGCGGAGATTGTACCAAGCTCTATGCCGTCATGAAGGTTCGCCAAACGCGTGCGACAGTGATCGAGCCGCTCCTTGCATAGGTCGATCTCGATCTGCTTCTTCTGCAACGAAACGTCGGACACATCGAGGATGCGCTGTAGCAGCGGCTCGAGCTCGTTCTGATCGAAGATACGGTCTGCCACCTGTTGCATTACCAAATTGTCGAGCTGCTCCGTGCGCACATTTGGGCAGGCACATGATGACGCACCGCGGCTGTTTTTCGCGTGACACTTATAATACCGATATCGCCCACCCTTGCCCGTCGCGATGGTCATACCTGCGCCGCAACCCGGCATTCCGCATTTTGCAATCCCGACGAGCAGCGTAGGCCCTGACACTACGCGTGGTGCGGTATTGCGCGGTGCTCGCGATTCTCGCAGGGCAGCAACCCGGTCGAACTGTTCCTGAGATATAAGCTGCGGACACGGAACCCACGTCCACTCATCCTCTGGCAATAACGTCCCGTCCGTATCGAACCTGTTGCCCGGAAATTTGCCAAGGTAATGCGGTCTGGCCAAGATGCCAGCAATCGAGGAATTGAAGAACTTTTCGCCGCGCCGGGTATAGCCATGTTGGTTGAGGTGATTAGCGATTGCCCGGCCGCCCATCGGCGTGCCATTTAAACCTCGTTCGGCCAGGTCGAAGATCATCCGAACAATGGCTGCTTCGGAAGCGTTCTCAAACAGTTTTTTCTTCTCTTTCTTCGAGCGAACTTCGACGGTGCGACTTTCGTAGCCGAGCGGGATGACACCGCCGACCCAAAAGCCTTCTTCGGCCGTACCGCGTAAACCTCGACGCGTATTCATCGAAGCTTTGACCACCGCATCCTGATCTTGCCAGCTGGTCAGGAGCTTATGCAGTAGGCCGAAATGGCTGTCTTCAAACTTCTGATATACGAAGCGACACTGGACTCCGGCGCGCTGTAGTTGGCCTTGTGTGGTTATCGTGAACTCAACGTCTCGCGCCAGACGAGCCATGTCGCACGCTACAATAAAATCCACCGGATGATCATCGCTGGTGGCGAGTAGGATCATCCGATTGAATTCAGGACGCTTCCAGTCCGAACCGGAAAGACCCGGCTCAACGAAAATCTCGGCGAACTCAATACCGTTCTTGGCTCCATAGGCTTCGAGATCGGCAACCTGCTGCTTGAGGGAGGTCTTATGCTCTGCCTGTTCGGCTGTGCTGACCCGAACGTACCCATAGGCTTTGCGCGTTCCGGCCTTGACTGCATTTGTCATCACTTGGGTTTCCGTCTACTTGGCAAGGAGGCATTCTACCCTATCTTCTTCGTTTCACGTACCCTTTGCCTCATTTCGCGCAGACAAAAATCAAGAGCAGCAAACGATCTCAACGTTCCACGCCGCGCACTGATCACGAAGGCGTTCCAGATCTAACGCGTCACGCGAAAGGCGCGATCGACTGGCGACTAGGATGTAGTCGATGTCGGTCAACCCGATCTTCTTGAGCATGCGCGCACGCTCTGGCAAATTGGGCCCAGAGCCATTATCAACGTATGAGCTAACCACGCCGTACTCGTTGGCCACGGCGAAATTCAAAATAAGGTCGTTCTGAGCCGTCATGCTGAGCGAGGCGTCCTGCATTGATGCCGGCGTGCGGACGTAACTAACTGCCTTCTTCATTGTAGAGTTCCTTGATTGCGTCATCGCCGAGAAGATCGAGCAGCATACGTGCAATGGCGTCTTCTGAGGGATGCGACTGCCACTCGATTGTGATGGACTTTCGGTCGAGCGGCAGCACAGTTGCGCGCGCACGGGTGGGATTAGCATCCTTGCCCATATCGACCTCGCGCAATCCTGCTGCCGTCCCGATCCGAGTCAGTTTTATTCTGCCGAACCTTCGCCCTTTTCCTGTTCGATCAGAAAAGCGATGAGAGCTTCCAGCGCTTTGTCGAAATTCTCAGCGGAATAACCGGGCGGGAAGTTGATCACCCGACCGCCCTGGCGTTTGCGATCAACGTGGAGCTCAACGTTTAGCCCCTCATACTTGACCGGCTTTCCGATCATCCGGTTGCGGCGCTTTGGTTTCGAACGCTTGTTGTTGATTCCGAGCTTACCCCGCAGCGTGTCGATATCAGTCATTTCGCCTGCAGCGATAATTTTGCCAATCCTGTTGTCGAACTCGTCCATTTGCGGCGTCGCATCGCTCGCGGTTTTCTTGTCTGAAGCCGAACGCACCTCGATGGTGGTATGAACGTCCTCGAAGAATTTAACCGGAATGCGAGGTCGGTTCTCGACGAAGGGAAGCAACCCTTTCAGATATTTTTCAGCCTTTGCCGAAGAAACCATCTGCGAGATCCGGGAAATGTGGAGCGACAACTCCTTGGCGATATTCTCGTGAGCGATTCCCTCGCAACTGCGGTTGAGTGCATAGCGTGCCCGAACCATTGGTTCTTCTTTGGCGCGCTGTTGCACTCTCCTGGCCATAATCGCGATGGCTTCCGTTTCGGAAACGATCCGAATTGCGACTTTTGCATTGGGATCACTTCTTAATAAAGAAGCGACGAAGATCGAACTGTCCAGCCCTAGTAAGCGGCCATTATGTTCACGAACTGGAATGGCGTTATGCAAAGCCGGTTGAGAGGCAATACCTTTCGCCCGCGCTACATCGTCCTCAGTATGGGAATGGCGAAGATACAACGAGTGGTCGAAACTGATCGTGTCTGCGCGAACTCGTGAGTTATCTCCGATCTTGGCGGCAGCGGATGCCTGCGGCTCAGTTATTGGTCCGTTGCCGTCACTCGAAACATCCGCATCATTGCCAACACCGGTTTTGCGCGGAGGAGTTGTCTTACTCCCATTAGCAATTGATCGGGGGAGATGATCGCGAAGGGTATTTGTCGCTGACGTCGCATCTGTTTTTTCGCGAGCGTTCTGATCGATAAACTTGTTTGTCATGGTATGCCTTCCTGTTTGGAGGCACACCAAATACGTGTGATTTATCCGGGCTTCAGGAGGACTTTAGAGACCGTTCTCGTCTTCGCGTTTTTTCGCGAATGGGCGGATTTCTGGGCTTTCTCTGCCCCACTTTCAGTTCTGCAGCTGATTTTTTTGCAATTATTCGCCAAACTGGCGCCATAAGCTCTCGGATATTCGCCGTCTGTCGGCTCTGCCGCGACATTTTTAGCGCTTAATACCGGCGGTTTTACTGCAAACGCTCGAAGGGTTAGCGGGGCAACCATACATTCAAGCAACCGTCCAGCGACACTTGCCGAAACCTCCAAATGTCCCTTTCGAGTCTCACTGGCGTAAAGGTCATTCAACAAGCCGAGTGGGCCGCAATATGCCTCGCGCTCAGCAAGAAGGGTTTCGACCAAGATATCAGTAGTCCAAGCATCAGGGCAGAAAAATGCGCGCTTGATTGGTTCCATTTTGGGATCGGATAACCCGTCGGAATTACGCCTTACCTCGACTTCTCGCAAACGTTCGACATATGAAGCTCCGACGTCCATACAAGATAACGCATCCAGCAATGATTGCCGTTGAGGACTGTCATTGCAGGCTGTGGTTTCGCCAAAATAAGACAGGGGTGGTTTTGCGCTCGATGCTAGTTCTGACGCTGCTGTCTTGTGACTTTCGGCGTTCAAACGCTTTGCTAGGTAGCGATCTGCGCGGTCAGTATTGTGGTGTGCCAGAAAGTTGATTGTCAGACGGAAGATTCTTGAACGGAGTATATTATGCTCAGGCACATCTGAATGCCGACTGAGCTGCTCTGCTTTGCGTCGGCCGATTTGGCTGAACAGGTGCAGGATGAAACCCCGATCATTCCAACCGAGAAACCACGGCTCAGTTAGTGGCCTGTCTTTATCTAGACCAGATATTGCAAGGGTGAGAGAGGCTGCTGTCTCACCTGCTAGATCCGCCTGATGCTCCTCATCACCTTGTTTTATCAATTCTGGGTGACTTTTTGCAATCAGTGGGAGATGCGGGCTAACCGAAGCGTAGAGGCGGACTCTTTGTGAACGTTTAAGCTGTTTGAGCTGTTGCCGATGGCAACCAAAGCCTTCCAGGCAATCATATCCGCGCTCGAGTTCGAAAAGATCCTCTGCAATGTATTGTATCGCATCGCTGGGCGAGGCATTGGGTAATTTCATTCTACGCATGAACGCATCCACGCCATCGTTGCTGACGAATTGTTTTTTTGAGGCGGCCGGATACAAGTTTTTCCAGCCTCTAAGATCTCGCATCCAAAGCCGTTCGAACGCTGGCCTCCCAGCTCCGCCATGTCGTGGGTTGTCCCAGGCTGCTTCAAAAGCCGCGACGACGATGTCGAAATCCCACCCAGCAATATGCTGAAAGGCCTTTTGGACCTTTTTGGTCTGGACCGACTGGACCGACATGACCTGTTCAAATGCACAGTCGAAAAGAAAGACAAACCTCGCGCTCAGATATGCCCGGATCTGGTGCCGGTCTTCTGGCATGGGGACTGCATCGGTATTCGTTCGAATTCCCATCGCATGCAGCTTACCGCGCATGGCCAGAACCGCCGGATGGTAAGGATAGAATTGATCTCTTAAGCCAAACGGCCGTTTTGGTCCGATCTTTACAAATTGAAGGTCGTCGGCACCATCCTTCATTAGTTTGGCACCATGAGGATCGCGGGAACCATTATAGATCGATTTCGTGATCCATTTGGTTGCTGAAACAATGTCAGTCATCAATGAATAATCTGTCATGTCCGCGACCGGTTTGGCACTATTAAGCTCATTGATCGCGCTCCGCAGCCTCGGCGATGTGCTTCGCAATTAGACCGTGTTCGTTGAGAGCCATTCGCGCCGATCATCTCGTAAACTCCGCCTTCGCCCACGCGTCTTCGTAAAACGCAAAAGTTTGCTGAAGCGCACCATGCCCGGTATCGCGATATACTACCCAACTAGGATCGCTGGGATCGGTGATGTCGAACTGAGCGAGAGCTGCGTGCAGGTACTGCAGAAGCAATCGCTTAGCGCCATCGATCTCGAAATAGCTTGCTTGCCAGCTGTCGATGTTACCGATGTCCGGCACAGTAAATTCCGGAAGCAGTGACATCGCCTTGCGGGCATGATCCCAATCCCGCGGCCCATGCTCGCAATTTTCAAAGGCCTTTCCGTCTACCGGAAAACTACCGGAAGCATCTTGGCTGAAACTTGATAATTGCCGCCACCAATCTCTACGTCGATCTAGTCTTTCACACTCCTCTGTAACTGCCGCAATCAGGTTGCACACATTCGCCTTTTCAATCTCGCACCATGCCGCGAACTTCTCTCCGTAATCCGCTTCGAGCAGTGCGGCGTCAATGCGGCGGTGTTCACGCACCGCCGCTACATGCAGCGTGGAGAGCTTCTCCAACTCTGCACGGACAGCGTTAGCTGGTGACTTCTCGTCCTGTTCAATATCTGGGCCAGACATCACCGCCTCTCCCGATAACGGGTATTGGCGCCAACATCGCGCAACCAGCGGAACGCGTCAGCACGGTTCGCCAACGTCGGAAATTCGAGACGTAGCTGCGTACAGGTAGTGCGGATCAACGACAGTTGTTTGCGGGTCGGCGGTCGCTTCGAAAGTTTTTCGAGATCCTCTTCGGTCATATCCGACAGAAGCCTATCCGTCGTGGTTCGGTAGCGGTCGAACGATCGCCTCCAGTCGGCATAGCGGCCTCGATTTTCGAGCGCAGTCGCATGCCGGCTCAAGATTGCGATCAGCCCATCGGCGATGGTCTCGCTGTCGTCGTCCTCCTCTGCCGGGTCTTCATCCGGCATGTCTTGGATCAGTGCCACCACTTCCTCGAAAGTCATGCTGAGCAAACCATCAAGCGCCCGCGCTTCATGCGCGGACAACCCCCGCGCGGTAAGCACCGCGCCTATGGTAATCTGATGATATGCATTTTTCGGATCGCGGAAGGTCGTTTCGCCAGGCGTAATCTGCAGATCGGCGAACCGGCGTTCGGTTTGATCCAGCTGGCTCAACGTACGGTCCAATTGATGAGCCAATTGCTCCAGGTCCGTGCCTGCAGTTGTGGTGGGTTTCTGTTCCATAACCACCCTATAGGATAGCCTGCGGTACAAACCTAAGCATTCAATAAAAGTTATTGGATTTGGTGTGACCACTTAAGACATCGCTGCTTGTGGACCGGACAGATATACGAGACAATTGAGCCGAACCAACCAGTAGAAAGGTAATGATGGGGGGTGGAGAGGCGAAATAATGTTTGCCACTTAAGCCTGCCCGCTGCGCGGCTGTCTTAAGTTTGTTGCAAACGTCCTGTTTCTCTCTCTCCCCCCCCCCTCTTTTAGTTATGGCACCGCAACGCGACCACCGAGAAAGGATTATTAGAGCTGGCTCGCCCGAGTGCGCACGGCTGTGCCGCAAGCCTGACGCGCAACTCAAATTCGCTGTGGACGCCGACCGGCTGTCGTTGAGAGAGATCTGGGATGTGCCCGATCATATCAAATCGGTAAAGCAGCTGGAGCGCGAGGCGGCTGCGCTGCAGCGAGAGCGCGAATTTGAATGGCGCAAATTTAAAGTACACGCCAGTTTTAGCGCGCTAAACCCGAAGGTTGAACAGCGCTCCGGCAGCTCCACAAGAGCTATGCGGGTTGCTAAATCGCCACCATTACTGCCTGCATATTCCATCGCACTTCGCGATGGTGATGGCCGGCTTTTCCCGTTCATGCGGACCAGTTATTCCAGTGCTGCAATATCGAAATCCGGACGTGGCCGCCGACTCGTAATCTACCAAACCGATGGCGCTTATATCTTGGATGATGGTTCGCTCGCCGTCTTCTCGAATGTCGGCAAAACGCCCGAGGAGATGGCAGAGGCGTTCGACCAGATCGAGAAGGTCAATCGATCTGCCGCGAAGAACGCCAAGATCGTCCACCACATGATTATCCAGTCGCTTCACGAGCTGTCGCCGGAAGAACAGCTGGCGATGGCGAAGCGCTATTGCGAGCAAACATTTGCCGCGCAAGGCTTGCCTTATGTCCTCGCAATGCACGCGCCCGATCCGGATGGCGACAGCCGCAATTGGCACTTTCACATCGCGTTTTCCTACCGGCCGGTGGAGCGGACTGGGCAAGGCGATTGGATCATCGACCGCTGCTTGCGGACCGATCTCGACAATCCTGAAGGTTGGAAGCAGATGCGGTATCTACTGGCCGAACAGTTCAATTACACTTGTGAGCGGCATGGTCTCGCCAAACGGTTTACGCACTTGTCCTACGCTGCATCCGGGCTGGACTACATACCGCAGCAACATATGGGGCCGGGCCTTACCGCAAAGGTCCGTCGTGGCGAGACTGTGGCTGTCAATGCGGAAAACCATCGCCGCGTCGCGCAGAATGAATATCGCCGCGCCGCACGTGAGCTCAAGATCGCGTTGCTGGCTCAGGTCTCAGCCTATCGCCAGCTGACTGCCAAGAAGCTGGCCGCCGCTGTAGCAGCCAGCAGACCTTTGGTAAGACCTATGGCCAAGTTGTCTGGCTTCACCATGCCGGCGGCTTTACAAACGGCGATCAAATCTAGCGCCGGCGTGGCAAATGATAATGACAGGCAGACTTCGTGCGCTGACAGATCGGAACTTATTACGAAGCTGACCCTCCCGCCTCAGGCTCCTGGTTCGATAGCAAAGCGGCCGCCGATAAAGAAAAAAAGAACGATCGCCTTTGGAATACCGCCGCGACCGCTCAAGCGTTCGGGTTATGCAAACTCGCCAGCTAAATTGTCACTGCGCATGACAGTGTTGCCACAAAAGCTGGGCGGACTTTCAGATGATGTTCGCACTGCTCTTTTTGACTTTTGGATACCGACACTACCGACGCCGCTCGAGCCGATGACCCCAGATATATTAAGTGGGCACGTCAATTTGCGTCCGGTGCGTCTCCCGGAGCCGCTTGCAAATGGAGTCGGGGACAGCCTGTTTTCGCCTACGCGGCGTTTTGTGATATCATCGACCTTGCCGACGCCACTGGCATTCAGTGCAGTGAGCGATAATGCATCGACGCGCGCGACATTCACCGTTTCAATGACGCTACCTGCGCAGTTGAAAGCGGACGCCGCCTTTGTGTCCCCTGCAATTCACAGCCAACAGCCTGATGCGTCCGCGCTTGATCTCTTCCCGGCGCCCCGACCGCGACTGTCCGACGAAGAAGACGAGAATCGGCAGGAAGAGCGGTTGAAGTCGCCCCCGACGCAGGGTGAGGATACAACGGGTCCGCAGCGCGATGCGAAGGCCGCACTCGACAGGCTTGATCGAGAACCTGCCAAGTCAAAATCGAAAGTGACCTCAAAAGACGAAGCGCCTCCCAAGCAAAACATCTTGGCCTCGCTTGATCGGCTCGACCTGCCGTCGACTGCGATCGACAGGAACATAGCAAAGCCGGAGACGTCCAAACCACTGCGGGACAAGTTCAAAGATGACAGCGCGGCGACAAGAGGGGTCGGCGATAATGCGGTGGGCACGACGCCTGAAAACTCGACAGTCGATACCGGGTCCGGTCAGCCGCAGCGGGACCCACCATCCAAAGTTCCAACAGGCTACCGGCTCAACTCCAACGGCAAGCTAGTCATTGATATCGGGCCGACCAAGGAAGCCTCGATGGGCGTCAGGTCCGTTAAGGAAGATCGCGTTACCGAAGATGAGGTCAGACATCGCGTAGAGGAAATGAAGCGCAACGCCCATGAAGCCAGGCCGCAGGCAATCCTTCCTGACGAAATGCTAGCGTCTACACCCAACGAAGACCGTCGGTATGAGCCGTTGCGCAAAGGCATCAATTCAAAGATCGACCGGTGGATCGATGCCGATACAGCGAACGACCGCGAAGCGCGGCACAAGGCAGCCGCCGCTATTCGCACTGATCGTGCCCTCATTGTTAGGATAAACAGTTTCGATCCTACGGTGCGAGCCCGGTTCCAGCGCGACTGGGAAACTATCGACGCTATGCGACCGCGCGATGGGCGCGGGGAACGCGGCCGCGCTATTGACGATGAGTAGATACGCCGCGCCAATGTCGGCTGACCGTATGCCGCATCCTGCGCAGAGGCTTTCGCATGGATCGACACCGGGAAAAGCACGGCCACGCGCCAGAGGTCCAGCAGAAGAAGACTGAATGAAGAGAGTGCCGGTGTGAAGCCGGCGATAGAGAGGAAAAAAGGCGGAGCATAACGCTCGGCTAACGCCTCACCGGCTTCCATGAAAGGAAGCTGAAATGACAGACAAACTACACCAATATGACAGCGACGTGCTGCTCGAACTCTTGGAGCAGGATGAACGCTACAAAGTCCTGCGGGCAGTGCCGCGATCATACACCGACATGCCCGAGGATGGATGTCCGCCGGATGGTCGTTGCATCGCGATTTTAGACTGTGAAACCACCGGCCTCGACATCGAGAACGACAAGCTGATCGAACTCGCTATCATGCTGATCTTCGTCGACAACGATGGTAAGGTTCTCCGGCATATGGGGCCGGTCAGTTGGCTGGAAGATCCGCAGGTCGTAATCGATCCGAAAATCACGTTGCTCACCGGGCTTGCCGCCCACCATTTGGTCGGCAAACAAATCAACGACGAGATGGCATCGGCGCTGATTGACCGGGCTGACATATGTTTGGCCCATAATGCTGCTTTCGACTCAAAATGGATAGAGCAGCGCTATCCCGAGCATCGCGGGAAGGCGTGGGCGTGTTCCCTCGCTGAAATCGACTGGCTTACGCTGGGTTATGAAGGCCGCGCTCAGCAGCATCTGCTGGTGCAGCATGGCTGGTTTTCGAATGCGCACCGGGCTGGCGACGATGTCTGGTCACTGTTCCATCTGTTGCGGCAGCAACAGGCCGGTCCAGGCAGCCATCCAATGTACACGCATCTGCAACGGTTGCTGACGACGTCAGCGACCAGCACGGTGCGGGTCGAAGCGGTGAATGCGCCCTACGCTGCAAAGAACCGGCTCAAAGCTCGCCAATACCGATGGAACCCGGACCGTAAACTTTGGACGAAGGAGCTCGCCCAGAACGACCTAGCCGCCGAACGCAGCTGGTATCGAACGGAAGGTTTGCCGATGTTTCGCACAGTGCCGATCACTGCGCATGAACGTCATCGCTGAGCGCGCTTTCAACTCAACCAAACAACAATCCGGGCCTGCCACTTTGGCAGGCTTTTTTATTGAAGGACTTATTATGTCAAATTCCGAATATGATTTCGAATGCCTGCTCCAGCAACAGGCCAGTAAATTTTCCATGCGCGCTGGCGGTGAAAACGAAAGCGAGGTGAAGGTTTTCATCATCGCCGATTTCGAGTTCTCTTACGACCGGTCGCGCCACGAAGGTTACATGGTTCAAGAAGGTGCTAGTGCGCAGACCAGCATCCGCTGGCCGTTCCACCGGATCGCCGCCGCATCCTGGCAAGTCATGCGCTTCCTTCCGGGTCTGGAAACCCCGCAAATTGAACCGCCAGTGGTTTTGTCGAGCGATAACCAGACCGAAGCCGAAATGGTCAAGGCATTCTTCGATGCGGTTATCGGGGAGCCGACCGCCAAGCTCGTGAGCTGGGGCGGCGAGACCCGCGACCTGGCAGTGCTGCGGCGCATGGCCGAAGAAAACGACCTGCTGCTTCCGCCCCAGATCGCGGAGCTTTCTCCGCTGGCCTGCACCCGGATCGATCTGTGCGATGCCACCGCGGTGCGGGCCGAGCGGGTCCATCTTGCCGAATATGCCGCGGCTTGTTCCATTCCCGCCAAACCTTCCCCCAGCAAGTCGGTCGGGAAATATGTCGAGCATGAGGACTGGGTGAAGGTCGAGGAACAGGTGTTGGCGGATGTGATGACAACCACCGTCATTCTGATCCTTCATTTGACTGCCAGAGGCGTCGTAACCTGCGACAGAATCGCGACGATCATGAAGCTGGCTCAGTCTGCCGCAACGGCCTTTCCATCCAACGCCTTTGTCACGCGTACATTTCTGCCTTGGGCGCGGGCACGTCAGGCAGCCGCTGGTCTGCGCGGCACTGTCTACCGCCCCGAATGATCGATCAATCAGAGCAATAGGAGAAGCCATTATGTAGCAAACGCACCAAGCTGACAGCGGGCCACACGCTGCAACGAAATATCGAACAAACCGAGCCGCACGACATTCTGTCGGAGCGGCTTTTTTATATTTGAAGGAAATACATCATGGCGAAGAAGCCGAAGAAAGTAACCAAGGCCGAGAAGGCAAGGACCGAAAATCTGCCCGATATAATCGATATCGGAGGAGAGGTAATCAAACCAACCCAGCTCTACATGGACAACGGTCGCAAGCCGTCGGCCTCTGGTCCATGGACCGACGAGCCGGACAAGCTGTCTTGGACTGACCCGGCCACAGAACTGCATTGCACCATTTTGCGAATGCCGGATGGCGCACTTGCTGGCTTTGTAGCGGTGCCGTTGCAGCATCCGCTCTTCGGGTTCGACCATGAAGCAATCCCGGCCGATGTCAGCGTCGAAGCATATGGTGGTCTGAACTATTCGGAACCGTGTGATGACAGAGGGCCAGAGGCTACCTCCGTCTGTCATACGCACGATTTCGTGCGTGGGCGCGATGCGAGAAAACAAGAATGGTGGTTCGGGTTTCGCTGCAATCACCGCAATGATTTTCTACCTGGCCGCGGCAACAGCCATCTGCGTGATGAAGAGGGACGAACCTATCGCGGCACCGCATTCGTTTTCAAACAATGCACGCTGCTTGCGCAGCAGCTCGCAAATATCGATGCCGAAGATACAAAGCAGACAGCGACCAAACAGATCGCGCCACCGACTTCCAACGGAAAGGGGGTGTAAGATGGAGAACGCATCATACGAACAACTCCGGAACTCGCGGCTGCCGTGGGGTTACTGGCTCCAGGCAACCGGGGATCGGAATCCCCGCAAAGCTCTCGTCGATGAAGATGGCAATTACTGGTCGTCAATCCGCCAATATCTCTGGGTGGACCGGTTGCGCATGGCCGAGCCTGAAAATCCCGGCACGCTCCATGATTACCTGGAGTTCTTGCTATCGGTGCTCGTGGCGCTCGACCGGCGCATCGTGCCCATCGAAGAGGCGGTCGAAGATCTCTTCCACAATTGGCACCAGGCCAGGTTCTATTGCGCGTGGCTGGATGGCCTGGGCCTTACTGTCCCGTCGCACAGTGCCGATATCTTCGGCAGCCGACTACCCACTGAAGCGCAAGCGATCATTGTCATGCTGGCAAGCACGCGGACCCGGGAAGATGTGCCACTGTCGATAGGGCTGCCGACTTTGCGGCATCGCAGCGGGCTGGAGCCGGCCTCTGACGCCGAGGAACGGGAGGAAGTGATCGCTCAGCTTGAAGCCTTTGCCGACACGCTGGATTATCGGTTCGAGCGCGCGCGGATCGGAACAAAGGACGCAATCACGCTCGTAGGGAAAGACGTCGGCCCTAATATGCCGCTCCGACGCGTTTTATGGACGATAACGTTTACCGACGCCTATGCGCAAGATCGGTTCTATCTCTGGCTGCTGGCCCGGATCGACCGATGGCAAACTTGGGGCGAGCTCGCTCATCGTAAAGGTGGCCGCGCCCTAAGCGAGCATCTGTTGCGGCTGAAGTTCGCTAACGAAAAGATCGATTTGTCGGCCGACTGATCGCTGTTCGCCAACCGTAGAACCCATGAATGAGCGCGTGGTAGCTGTGGCTGCCGCGCGCTTGTGCAATTTCAGGACAAGCTATGAGCTATATTCGTCACCCCGAGCGGGTGGTCGCATTTTCGATCGTCTACAGTACGCAGCGACACAACCCCTCGCCAGCAATTCGCACGATCGGTGCGTTCACCGCGGTGCGCCGCAATAGCGATGACGTATCGTTCGGTCAGCACCAATTTGCCTATCCCAATCAAGAAGGCAGCACGCCGCTAGCCGACATGGCATCGCTGGCAAATCCGCAGACCGATTGTCTCGGCAGCGTCATCCTTCCACCTTCGCGTCATGCTCTACAAGCGAGCGGAGTGTATGATCCCGTCGCGGCGCGCAGCCGCGCGCTGCCAATACCAGCGAGGCACTGCTTCCGCCGATGCCACTTTCTCCAGACCAATATGCGCACGTTTCGCGGGATATCACGGCAGAACGGCATCAGCCTTGAGCGGCCGTTATCGACCGATACCATGTATGCGGCCTACGCACCCGAGCGCGCCCAGGCGATATGGGTAAACTGGGTTACGTTGGCGCTGGTGAGGGATCCAGACCGCGCATCGCTGCTCGCAGCGCATCGAGCGTGGAACATGATAGAGCGCGCAAGAGTGGCGCGATAATTTCGATACTAAGCTCATAGCGGAAGCGCTACTCAAAAATCTCCAGCGCGGTCTCGTTCCATCAGTGATAGTCAAACACCGGATGCCCCACTGTACTGGCTGCTTCCCACCCAATGTTCGCCAACAGGTTCAGGTTTTGGCAGGTGAACACATATCTGACCTCTTCTGGGTCGGACTCAGTATCCCTGTGCTTGGCTCTCGTGAGCCATTTGCTGCGCGGAGACTGGCCGCGCTCAAGGCGTGACAGCGTTCCAATAGAAATGCCTATCTCACGAGAGAGTTCGCGCAGCGTTAGGTCCAGCTCTTTCCGCCCTGCCCGTAGGGCTTGGGCCAAATCCTGCTGCGTATCACTAATCGATGACAGCGTGGGCCAACCACTTCCTGCCTTCTCTGCGAGATCTGACCATTCCAGGTTCAGCGCCCCCATAATCTTGTACAGAGTGGCATAAGTCGGCAACCGGCGGCCAGACTCGATGCGCGAAATAGTTTCCTGAGGCACCTCGGCAAGCTCTGCCAACTCTTTTTGGGTCAGCTTCACACCATCATTATCCCGGCGCTTCTCCCGAATGATCTGACCAATATCATCTTTGAGAGGTCCGTAGCCGCTCGGAAGTAGGGTTTTTCTGGGTTTCACAATTAATTTACCGCTAGAATATGACGTTGTTCCGTAGCGGACAACGTCGAAATCTACAAGCTGGTCCATGAAAGCCACAAAAACCAGTTCGCCGGCCAACCGCACAGCGCGTAAGCCAGATTTTAACCCAGGTGCCCAGCAGAGTCAGTTCTATACCGAGCCCGGTGTCAAGAAGGATTTCTTTAAGACGATAGGTGGCCGTACCGATTTCGATAACCTTCCGCATGTCGAACCCAGCACTGGCAGCGTCTCCGCAAACCACTGCCATCGTAGCTCGCCTTGCGCACACCTTGAAGACGATAATGGCGTCGCCATGCAGAACTCGCCACCCAGTGAGGCAGCTCGGACGGATTCAAAGCTGTCGGATACCCATCCTCTATGTCGGAGCCTGCGCGAGGCGAGGGAAGCGGCAGAACTCTCCGAGGCGTCCTTGGGAATTCGGGTTGGGCTTACCTGTCAGACCATTAAGCGTCTGGAAAGAGGTCTTGGGTCGATCGGAAACCTGATAACGGTAATGGGTGAGCTGAAAGTGCAAATTGCCGATATCGGACCCGGCAAAACGCTGCCTGAAAAATTGCAGAAGCGCCGTATAAAGCTGTTTCTAACACCACACAAATTATCGACGGAGGCAGGTATATCGCCCGAAGCGATCCGGAACGTCGAATCCGGGAATGGCACTCTTGGCAGCCTTTTTACACTTCTTTCGGTTCTCGCGCCGAAAGCCAAGCTGACAACGCCTAAGCGTCCAGCGGTGGACCCGGTAGATAAAGCGGATCCAGACAGCCGCTTCACACCGCCGGAGTTCATGGACGCAATTTATGATGCCTTCGGACAAATCGACCTCGATCCATGCGCCAACGACCTGAGCACCGTTAAAGCCTGCCGCCGTATCCTGCTATCCGAAGGAGGTGACGGATTGGCAGCCTGCTGGAACGGGCGGTTCGTTTTCGTGAACCCTCCGTTTTCCGCAATCGTGGCTTGGTTGGAATACGCGCATGCACAGTGGCGGGCAGGCCATGCCGAAACTATAGCTTGCCTGGTGCCGATCAGAACCGATCATCGGTTCTTTCACGACACGCTCAGGCACCAAGCGGATATCTTCATCGTCAGAGGACGAGTGGGCTTCGAAACCCCCAGCGGCAAGAAGCAGAGTAATTTTCAGCCGCTTGTGCTCGTCGTTTTTGGTGCAACGGAACGGCAAAAGGCGCGCTACCAGAAGGCAGCGGACGGTTTTTGGATCGACCGAGTTGCGGACACATCGAAGTAACGCAAATGCAAATAAGCCAAGGTTATCTGGCGCAGATTCGAAGTCTGTCAGGGAAACCCTTCCTGTGCGGCAAAAGAGACACTTAGATGGACTTATAGGAAATTTAACTGATCGGATTACGGTTTATCAGACGACTAGTTTCGAAGTTGCGAAAAATATTCGTAAAAACTCCGAAGGATTACACGCGCGACGAGATTGACACTCTGATTAGAAACTACGTCAATTCATTTGACGAAAGGAAAGCTAACCCCGCGATGGAAAACGAGCCCGAGTGGGACCACGCATTATCCGAGGCTTCGGAAGCGCCCAAGCCTTCTGAGTTGCAGAGATTTGATTAATGTATTTGCTTAATGATCAATATTCAGCAATCGCAATAATATTAAGACAGTTGAGGGGGCGATATTTCGGATAATGCCCTCTAAATGATCAGCAATCGACATTCGTTATTTTGCGATATCCATATTCAGCATTTTATGCATAGCGAGGCGAGAACGTTTGTGAGGTTTGTTCGGCAGATAAGTTAAGCTTGCGTACCACTCTATCGATACAGCTGCAACGTTCGATACTATCGTGATAATCCTCTGCAGCGCTTCAGGTTGACGAGGCAGGCGGAATTTTAGTAGCTGCCAAACAAAGGTTCAGCTGCGCTAACTCAGTCGTAAGACCGAACGCTGGATCACCAATTCTTATTCCAGTCCGAGAGATCACTGGGATGTCGCGCGTCAGCATTGCGCCCCATATCGGCCATTCGCAATGCCGTTGCCTGTAGCTAAAAGCGGTCATTCTGAAAGATCGAAGCGATTATCGACGTGGATGCAGGTAATCGGCGCCTTGATCTCTTTCCGAGCCAGCTAACAAAGTCCCCATTCATCGCTTCATCGATATCGGGAATTTATGTAAGAAACGTATGAAGCGGCCTTATCGGTCGTGAATGCACCAGCACACCATGAAATCCATGCGGAGGCCAGCGTCGTCACAACAACCGTAGCCAAGATGATCGCACTGTCGTTCTGTTAGGATTCAATCCCGAGGCCCGCCTAGGCCATCAGCAGCAGGATAGCCCAATCCCGCGGTAAACGGATAGCTTAAGCGCCGATAACCATAATCACGGCGATCAGACCCGCTGCCACAAACGGCCCTGCCGTCAGATCCATCGCAGCAGCCACCTGTGTCATGTTGAGTCCGGTCACAACTAGCGCCCACGTCCCGAACAGAGCGATTGGTGCACAGTCATACCAAGCGACCGGCGCCGTCTTTGCTGTCAGCTCCCGATAGGCCAGAGCCAAACACACGAACTAGGTCAAAACGACAATCAGCCCCCAACCGATCGGAGCAAACGGCGTCGCTGCGTTGGCGACTAACGCACCGGCGTAATACAGTGCAAAGCGGTCCAGTACTCCGTTATTACGCTCTTTCGGGCGCGCCTGAAAAACAGCAAACGCGAGACAACTCAGAAAGATCGGTGCCCAAACGGCGAAGGTAAAGGGAGCCGGGGTGAAATCCGACTGGTCCAGATAATAAACTGTCTGGATATCCCCGCGCGCCTTGCCTTCCGTGAAGGAGCCGGTCCCGATGGCGAGGTTGGTAAACAACATCACGCCAGTCAGCACGGCGATAGTTATTTGCCGGGCCAGGCCATAAAAAAAGGGTTAGCGATGTTTGACAGATTGCATGAGCCGTTACCTTTCTTCTGATGTTGCGCTTTAGTCTTTGTAGCCGTCGTCCAGACGATCCATTCGGCGCCGCAGCATCGGCCAGATAAGCTGCCGGCTGACGAATTCAGCCACGCCGCGATTTTGCTCTTGCACCATATCGGCCGTTCCTTCAGGTACCTGTAGGATCTCTACGCTCCCGATGCTCAAGGTGCGAACCTGCACGGAGCATGCGCGCTCTAGAAAATACACGCGCAGGAACGCGTCGCCGACCTCCTCGCTGACGATAAGCGTACCATGATTGCGCAGCAGCATGGCGTTTTTCATACCTAGATCTACGAAGGTGTTACTCCCGTTCATCATGGTCGAGAGCCACACCTTCGTAGTCGTGATAGGCGAAATCGCCGACCACCCCGAGCGCGGTTTGATTCAGCGGCAGCAGGCCATTGGCCATCGCGCTGACCGCTTGCCCGTCGAGCGTGTACAGGTGCATCACGCAGCGCGCATCATCGCGCGCCAAGTGGATGGTGAAACCGGCCGGATTCACAATCGCCTGCGGA
This sequence comes from Alteripontixanthobacter maritimus, assembly GCF_003340475.1. Classification (NCBI taxonomy): domain Bacteria; kingdom Pseudomonadati; phylum Pseudomonadota; class Alphaproteobacteria; order Sphingomonadales; family Erythrobacteraceae; genus Alteripontixanthobacter; species Alteripontixanthobacter maritimus. The sequence goes on from NZ_QBKA01000002.1 coordinate 2,602,879, forward strand.
TCGTCGACCGGCTTGCCCTCCATGTCGACCTTGATCAGGCTGGATGCGGTGATTTCCTCGAACCCGCGGCCATACGGGTTGAGCAGGAAGCGGTGTTCCGGCCCGGACACGCGCGCGGACAGATGCGTGAAGATGAGATCGTTCCACCCCATACTGGCGACAAGACGATAAGCGCAGAACAAATCTTCGCGAATTGCGCGCTCTGCTTGCGCGCGGCTGTCCGTTTCTTGGTTCATTGCGGATGCCATGCCTAGCGCTCCTCTCCTGCCGCGTCCTCAGCTTCGCCGCGAATGGTCTCGCTGGTTTCATGCTTGCCACCATGGGCCCAGCCGGGCGGCTTCAAGAAATACTTCAGCTTGTCCTGCCACCGGTTGGCGCGTCCCATCTGAGCAAAGAGCCACTGGAACCCGCCGGTCTGGATATCCTACAGCCGCATGCTCTCTATCGGTTTGACGAGGCCAAAGCGCGGATATTCCTCCTCGCGCTTATACGTCCCAGCAAATTGTCCCACAGGATGAGAACCTGGCCGTAATCCCGGTCGAGATACTTCGCATCCGCTCCCTGATGAACACGATGATTGCTGGGCGTGGCCAGCACGAGGGCCATTAGATCATCAGCTTGAATGCGGATAGCGCCTGTCGATCTAGCGAAACCGAAGCCGACAGCCCGCTCTCGACTCACAAGCAGCGACATCCTGAGCGTTACCTTCACGACCAAGCATGGCTGAGGAGGAAATCAATGTGATACTCACGATTTTAGACAGCTTCGCAGCATCGTCCGGCTTGGAACGCTGGCAAGAATGTTGGAACGAAGCGTTCACTGACACAGAAGCAGATGTGGGCGATCCGCTTCCACCTCGATCGCGAAGGACGATTGAGGGACAAGACCCCTTTCGATCTCGCAATCGACAGCAAGCTACGCGGATGCAATCTGGTGAAGATCAATATCGGCGACGTGGTTGCAGGTGCCGAAATCCGCAATCGAGCAACCGCCATCCAGCAGAAGACCAAAAAGCCGGTGCAGTTCGGAATCGCCGCTGACGTGCCAGCTACACTGCTAGCATGGTGGGAGCGCAGAGGCGGCTCGACGGTCGACTGCCTGTTTCCGAGTCGTGTCGACCCAACAGGCCATATGAGTACGCGACAGTATGCGAGCCTGGTCGATGAACGGGTAACGGCGATCGAGCTGCGAAAGGCAGAATACGCGACGCACTCGCTCAGGCGAACGAAGGCAGCAATGATCCAACGCGTAACCGATAGGCGTCGTAGCCTGCCAGCGTCTCCGGCAGCGATCGACATCTGTAGACTTCGTCCTTGTAGCCCGCTCTTTCTGCACAAGTGCGGCATGTCGCGCTGCGATGGAAAGCCGAAAACCGCGCTTAGGAACGACGAATGCTGCCCAAATGCGCGAGCGTTCGCAAGGAAGTGTACGCCCACATTCTATGCGCCTTATCGAAAATGCGTGTGTCGGTTGGAAACCGGGCAACGCAGCGGCGGTCATGATTTGCCTACCTAAGTCCGTGGAAGGGGAGGCCGGGAGTCTAAAGTTTCGCCCGGACACCCTTCTCGCTCGTGTCGCATGCGGAGCGCTTTTAGCGCGTCCTCGCGTTATGGCACACTGCAGTTTTGCTTGGTGAGGAGCGTATTGAAATAGCAACTCCACTTCTAATAGGAGGGCCGCTGGGCATAATGGTGCTGTAGGTCACTCGCCTAATCCGCTGTCCGCGCCAGTATACGCTGCGGTCGCTTTCGGGATCGACGAGCGGATCATTCCAGCAGGGTCAGTGCCTGTAATCGCCGGTTGCCACAGTATTCGTTCCGGCAACTTGCAGCGTTAGTTAAGGATCAGCAGGACGACGCCGATAAGCGCGCCGAGCCAGAGGATCAGCAGCACAACGAATTCAACCTTATCTTTCATCCGCGTGATTGTCGGTCGGCGAAGAATTTCAGCCAGTCGGGCACGTTATTCTCGATTGAGCAGCCTTCCCCGATGATCGCGCGCAGCCATTCGCGGAGCGCGTCCACCTGCTCCGCCGTTTCGCATTGGTCGGCCGACTGGCGGCCGCCGGGGATTTCCGTGCCGGCGGGATCGGTGACATAGAGGTAACGCTGCATTGTGTTCGCCAATGGTTACGACAGACTAGCTTCGCCGGACCCAGGGATCGTTAGTGCGGTCGATCGCCAGCTCGGTCGCATAGGGCTCGCAGAGCTTGTGCGCGTCATCCTCGGCACCATTCACGTAAGTGGCTCGATCAGCCGCTGCGATTATGACGGGCATCCGGTCATGGACAGGCTTCACCTGCGAGTTCGCGTCAGTCATCAGCATCGAATAAACCGGGCCCCATTCGGCGCTGTCTCGCCAGATGCCGGCGCAGGTCAACATCTCATCTGTAGGATCCGCGAACCAAGTGCGGGTCATCGTCCCGCGTGGTCCCTCTGCCTCGGCGAAAGCGGTCACGGGGATCAGCGCGCGACGATCGCGAAAGTTGGCGTTCCAGAACCGGCTGTCCAGCTTGTCAGTTCGGGTATTGTTGACCGGTTTGGGTTTGAGCGCCTGCCCGGACTTGCCGCGACGGGAAAGCGGGAAGCCCCATGTCATCGATCGCAGAGCGCCGTTAGCCAAGACGATGCCGGGAAGGCCGGGATAGATCAGTTTGCCAGCGTTGCTGGTTTCCGGTGCGGGCACAGCGAACAGGCGCGCCAGCTCTGTGTAGCTGCTAGACATGCGATAGAGGTTGCACATGCGGCAGGCGTGGCGGCGACAGCGCGGTTTGTCAACGCGGCGCCTTGTGCCAAGACGAATCATTGACCAATGTTCCGCATTCGTTCCATCCGGCGACTATGGTCCGCTACAATCATGGAACACTCGACGGCATATCGAAAGCCCGCTGCAACATCCAGGTCTCGTGCAAACGGTGTCCGCATAAGACACTCGCCCGGCCGACGGCATTAATGCGCCGATTACCCGGACCAGCCCAGTTCTGGCCACTGGAGCAGATCGAGCCGAAGATGAAGTGCAGTGAGTGCGGCGCACAAGGCGCCAAGATTGTAGGTGTGTGGCGCGATTAAGATCTGTGCGGCCGGTCTATCAGGCGGCCGTCTTCGTCTTGGTGCTATTTCGGCAGCCGTGCAGAAGAGCGGCAGCATATTGTCGTGAACCTGATACGGTGTGATGCACCCCGTCCAGTTGGAGGTTGGAAAGAACGGGCGGCACATCTTGCGCATCGCGATTGCGCGCAGACTGACTTACGAAACTGCTTGCGGCACTGCTGTTGACTCCGCCTACCATCACAAGGTGGCGGCCTTCCAGACTATCGAGCAATGCGGGGTAGATTGCGCGAACTCCTGCAGCTCATCGCCAGCAGAAAAATGCTTAGCGCCCAAAGCTACGATGACGGTGTCCGGCTGCGTCGCGCTCAGCAATTCGTCTATAATCGCCTGAAAGTCGCGCACACGTGCCCCGCCTATGCCCGCTGCGAAAACACTGCCGCAGCGATCTGGAAAATACGTCTGTTCGATCAGGCTGTCTCCAATGACCAGCGTATCGACTTTACCGACCTGCTGCGCCTCCTGCACCACGAAACCGGCACGGGTTTTCGCATAGCTGAGCTCGCCATAATAGTAGCGCTTCGTCGCAAAAAATGGCGCCGTCGCCGCAACCGAAGCGATGACGCAGAAGATTATGATCAAGACGGTTTTGTCGCGTTCGCTTGGGGTTGCGTTCATCCGCCGGGCAGTTCCGAAAGAGAGCCCGGCCATATAGGGGATTTATTACCAATCTCGGGTTTATGCCCACCTGTGCCACCGCAGCGCCCAAACAGACACTGCAGGGACCGCGCCTTCCGGAAGACGGCAACAACAAAATAGCGCGACCTGTCGCGCATCCGCGCAAATTCGGGTATGGCCGTTCAGCCATTCTTTACCATATATCGACCACAGCGGAGCCATGATGACAGACGACGAGCGATCCGCTGGGCTGGAAAAGCATGTCCAGTTAAATAAACCGGAGCAGGAGCGCCTAGCCGCGATGCTCGAGAAGGCATTGAAAGAACTCGATCTTGCCGATCAGAAAATTGCAGCGGTTTATGTATCGCAGGCACTCGATGCGCTTCTAGGGAACAGTGAGCCGGTGTGAGCCGTTAATTTACTACATGCGCGGATGCCGGCGTGGGGCTTGCAGCATTTGTGCGCAATAAACGGGGCAAAGTGTGAGCACCAAGACGGAGTCGCAATTTTTCGAGATATTCCACACCACTTCTGTCCGACGTCACGAAACGCTGGATCTCATGGCGGACGGTCGGTCATCCAAGGAAATCGCCGCAATGCTGGGTGTCACCCAGTCCGCGGTGAACAAACGCATCGATGCGATGCGGGCTAAATGCGGTGACATTCCGCGGGCCGCACTGGGCCGTCATTACCGCGCATATCAGGCAAACCTGTTGCAAAACGGCGTGCCGCAAAGCTGCGATAAAATACCAAGCGAAAATCTCCACCTGCCCAGCGCCTTCGCTTGGCCCGAAGCAGAGGGCAAGGACACTGCTTTGGCGACGTCCCGACTGTCAGATTCTTTGGTCGTTCCGGCCGACGCGCCCTGGCATCGGAACGAACCCAGCAGAGTCCCCGAGGCGCTCGACGGCGAGCATGCTTCGCTAATGAGGGTCGGTGCCATTTTCGGTATTGCACTGGGGATATTGCTGGTCGCTTTGGTCGCGTTCACGGCAATGGCTGCCCTTTCGGACGCACTGTCCAGCTAGCGAGCGCAAGCCGGCCTCTCCCTTTATGCCGGACACGGTTCGAGACCGTATGCCGGACGGAGATGCTTGATGACCATGACAACCACAATTGCCGCCCTGCGTATTTCGAACGAGATCGCGACCACCGAGAACCTGCTCGATCAAGCTGGCGCAGCGATCGCCACGCTGACAGCAACGGCTATGATCGCGCGGGCCGATACCGGTTCCGCATCGGGTACGGGCCAGATCGCCTTGATGCGACTGGCGAAAGCGCAACAGCAGCTTGTCGGCGCGCAGAGCGAAATTCACCGCGCTCATGCCGAATTGTTGAAAACCGCGAAAATCGTCGGGGAAGCCGACCATGACGGGAAATGCCCTGTCGCGCCAAGCGCTATCGTGGATCACCAGGAAGCAGCCTGATGGTCCTTGCGCGCTTGCCAAGGTAATCGTTAGCTACGTCGCATGACGTTGACCGACCTTGTGGCCATGCGTGGAACGTTCCAACTTCTCGCCGTGCTGACCTTGGCTCTAGTAGCCTGGCGGCGCGGCGGGAGCCCGGAAAAAATCAGTGCCGGCGTGCTTTTGGGCGTGCTTCTTCTGGATCGATTTTACCATTTCATTCTCACGGGCGGTAAGACAATCGGGTTCGAAGGCACCTATTGGCAGGTCGATATCGGACATGTCGTGATCGACGTCGCGGCCCTGGCCATCATTCTCGCGATCACATTACGCGCCAATCGGATATACCCCCTATGCCTGACGGCCTTGCAGTTGATTACGGTCGCGAGTCACTTTTCAAGGGTCATCACGCCGGTGTTCGAGCCGGGCGCCTTTGCATTGATGTCGCTCGGACCAGTGTACATGCAGATAGCAACGCTGGGCATAGGTCTAGCGAGCCATATGAGACATCAGCGGATCCACGGCGCGTATCGCTCTTGGCGAGCCTCCTCCGTCCGCTGATCGCCGCGCGGGCCGATGCCGTCGCAGCGCGGCTGATCGAACAGTTCGGGCGCATCTCTTGCGTCATGTCGGCAAGCGAGGAGCGCCTTGCCAGCGCCTTGCCCGACGATATCGAAGCGGCCGCCGCGATTGTTGCGGCCCGCCACCTGTGCGAAATTACGAGCCGTGAGGAACTGGTCGGCGAAGCCGTAACGCCCGATGATCCCCGGCTCATTTCCCATCTGGCCAAAGCGCTGGCCGGCGGGCGGGAACGGTTCCACATCGTCTATCTCGACGCCGGCGGCAGATATCTGCACGACGAACAGCTCGCCAAAGGCACGCGCTCCGCAATTGATATTGGTTTAAAGGATTTGCTGCGGAGAGTGATCGATCTGGATGCAGCGAGCGTTATCTTGGCGCATAACCATCCATCGGGCGATTGCCGGCCCAGCGAACAGGACCGCGCCACCACCGAAGACATCGTGACCCTGGCGGGGCGGTTCGAAATTGTCGTGAAGGACCACCTTATCTTTGCGGGCCGGTGCGTCTATTCCATGCGCCGCGGGGAGCAGCTGTGAATAGCGAGAAGCGGCTAAAGCAGTCGGGTGTGATCGAACAACTGGAGCGCGCAAAGGAGTTGCGGCAGATGGCAGCTCGTATGGAAGCGCTCGCACTGGCGATCGAACAGGATGTACCCGAAATTGCGCGCGAGGTCGTGAAAGTTCTGTCCAGATCCGACCGTTACCTCGCCGGGCTCGCGCAGACCTGGTACAAGGAACGGCGCCTGCGCAACGAAGTGCTGGGCAAGGAGCTGTTCTGCGAGCCGGCATGGGACATGCTGCTCGACCTGTTTGTGCAGCAGGAGCAGGGGCGCAAGATTTCCATTACCAGTGCGTGTATAGCGTCGGACAGCGCGCAAACGACTGCGCTGCGCTGGATCGAAATTCTGATTGCTAAGGGTCTGCTCGACAAAAGGACGGACGAGACCGATTGCCGCCGGTCTTGGCTAACCCTGACGGAGGATGGATTGACGAAAATGCGCGAGGTGCTGCGGGCGCGCGCGCCCGAATACTGAAGCGATCACAAGAGGTATAGGTGTTTGCCCTTATCGCGAGATGGCAAAGTATCTCCATATCGGATGTGATGCAGTATCCCGCCAATCTGGACGCGCCTGGTACCGCCCTGATCATTTACCGACATCACGGCAAACACGGACTCGTTCTGCTCGCCCGCAAAATCGTTGCCGCCGAACACGATGGCTACGTCCGCGAAGTAGCCCTCATAATGGATGTCATGAACGAGCTCGTTGAGTTATGTCGGGCGCCATTTGTAACTACGTCCGAGAATAGCCCAAATCTAGTATAAGTCTGAAGTTGTAAACTATTAATAGACTTTTTCCTTCTAAAATAACGAGTATGCAATATGTTCAGGTTAAGAAAGAGATATCGAGATCGGGTTTTAAATTCGAAATACCTTATACGTTACAGAGAATAATCGAGTTCTCATGGTTCACCCAAGTTATAAATAATTCTATAGTCAAAACTGGCTTAGTAACGCGTCTCCAATTTTGAACCTTGTGTTCGCCGTCAGCACCTATGGCACAAAATTGAGGTTATAATTTAAGGAGGATTTGGGTCTTGTCGTATTGACAATAAAACGAAGATAAGACTCGAGTCCTTAAAGGCCAAAGCAAGTTCTGAACGGGTAGTAAAAGACATACGCTAGGCAAAGCGTCGGCACTTCTCAGCCGAAGACAAGACTAGGATCGTGCTGGAATGCCTGCGCGGCGATGACAGCAATGCTGAGCTGTGCCGCAAGGTAGGCATTGCACAGAGCTTGTATTGCGCGTAATCGAAGGAGTTTATGGAGACCGGCAAACGAAGGCTTGCCGGTGACATTGCGCGTACCGCCACCAGCGATGAGGTCAAGTATTTGCGCAGCGAAGCACGCGATCTGAAGGAATGCGTGGCGGATCTGACGCTAGAGAACCGTTTGCTCCAAAAAAAGCATGATCGCGGATGGAGGTGACCAAAATGAGATATCCTACATCTGAGAAGCTGGAGATCATCCGCATCGTTGAGCAAGCGCACCTGCCCGGTAAATAACCCTTGATCGGTTGGGCATCCCGCGCCGGACATTTTATCGCTGGTATGACGGGTATCTGGAAGCTGGACCCGAAGCGCTGGAAGATCGGCCATCTGCGCTCAGCAGGGTGTGCAGCCGGATCCCAGCCCATATCCATGATCAGATCATTGTGCTGGCTCTGGAACAGTCAGGACTGAGCCCGAGAGAACTGGGTGTGCGATTCACCGATGAGAAGAGTCACCTCGTGTCCAAAGCCAAGGTTTACCGTCTGTTGAGGGCTCACAATCTGATTGCCAGCACGGCATATGTGATGATCAAGCGGCTGATCGTTTCCATGCTTAGGCGACGTGGGTGAACGAGATGCAACAGACTCATTTTACCTACTTCAAGATTATCGGGTGGGGCTCGATGTATTTGTCTACGGTGCTCTATGATTACTCGCGCTACATTATCGCCTGTAAGCTTTGTTTCACCATGCGAACCGAGGATGTCATGATACGTTGGGTATGACGCTGGAAGTCTCAGGCTACGAATGGGCAGCCGTGATGGACAAACCCAGACTGCTTAGCGACAAAGGCCCAAGCTACATCGCAAGCGAGTTGGCGGCATACATCGAAGCCAAACGCATGAGCTATACTCGCGGCGCGCCGTTCAATCCCCAGACGCAGAACAAGATCGAGCGCTGGCACCAGACCCTGAAGAACCGCTTTCTGCTGGAGAACTACTTCTTGCCCGGCGATCTCGAGACCCAGATCGAGGCGTTCATCGAACACTATAACCACCAGCGCTATCACGAGAGCCTGAGCAATGTGACGCCTGCCGACGCCTACTTCAGGAGGGCCGGAAGCATCATCAAACAGCGAGGAAGGATCAAACGAAAAACTATCGAACATCGGCGCTTGCAACACCGCAAGCTACCCGCCTAATATCAATCAACAGGACAAGGCCGATCCTACGCTACTCTAGGCAGTCATTAGTGCCATATGCTCTGACGACGGACAGCTCGTTCGGAAAGGCGTGGAGACCCTTTATATCGAACCCCGGTCACCGTGGGAGAATGGTTATAACGACAACTTCGACGGCAAGTTCCGAAACGAAATGCTCAAGGGTGAGGTCTTTTATACTCCAAGGACGCGGTCATCCTAATCAAGCGATGATGCGCCCACTATGACATGGCAAGACCGCCCTCATCGCTCGGTTACAAACCGTTAGCATAACAAACGATCTTGCTTCGCCCTATTGGAACGCCCTAGCTACGCGTCAGACCGCCCATACAGCGACCGTCTCCGCCGGAACTCTATGTTAATCGGCGGACCATCTAAATGGGGCAGGTCAAATCCGCTAGGCGTAATTTAATGTCCTTTGTCGCTTAAACGCAGTAGAACCTATTCTATGAATATAACACCACTCGAAAAGGGGCCTATCGGGCAGATTATATGGCGTGCGTTGGCGATGCTAAACGTCGCAATCATACAGGTGACAAGCCTGCCGCGCCATCATAAGAAGCTCGTGGTAGGCGCGATTGACGGAATCCTGTTGGTTTGTTCCATCTGGTTCGCCTATTCGTTGCGTACGGGCGAGTGGAGTCTTTTGTCTCCCTCCATCACAAAAATGCTTTGGCCTACAACATTGCTAGCGATTCCGATTTTCGTCTTTTCCGGCGTTTATCGCACGGTGTTTCGTTATGCCGGAGTTGGCATGTTGCAGATTCTGATCCGGGCATTCTTGCTTTATACTGTAGTTGTCGTGGTCATTTATACGATTATCGGTATTGAGGGTGTTCCGCGCACTATGGGCCTATTGCAGCCGATCATCTATTTTGGCTTCATGGCGGCCTCACGTATCTTTTTTCGTTATTTGGTTTTCGATGTGGTCTCCAAAATTGGGCCGCGAGAATCTGCACGGATTACACTGATTTACGGGGCCGGCCAGGCCGGGCAGCAGATATTGCAATCGCTAAGTGATGATCCTGCTATGAGGTTTGCAGGGTACATCGATGATGACGCTAATATTGCAGGCCAACGTATAAACGGTGCGAAAGTTTGGCACAGCCTTGATCTACTTACGGTAATCGAGCGCTTTGGCGTTACCGATATCTTACTGGCGATGCCGGATGCCTCCCGCCGTCGCCGTCGGGCAATCGTTGACGAATTGCACGATCATCCCGTAATCGTGCGCATATTGCCAAGCACTCAGGATATTATCGAGGGCAAAGTTTCAGTCAGCGATATCCAACCGTTGCAGGTGGAGGATTTGTTGGGGCGGGAGCCTATAGCTCCCGACATGACGTTGCTTGACCGCACGATTGTCGGTAAGGTTGTCATGGTCACAGGAGCGGGCGGCTCTATCGGAAGCGAACTGGCGCGGCAAATTCTGCGCATTGGTGCTCGGAAATTGATACTGTATGAAGTTTCGGAATTTGCGCTCTATCAGATAGAGCGTGAATTGCGCACCTCGCTTGAGGCAGCCAAATGCGAAATCGTCCCACTTCTCGGGTGCGTTCGCAATCGTGTCCGACTGAAGGATTTATTCGGCGAGCTGCATATCGACACCGTATTTCATGCTGCAGCTTACAGGCATGTCCCCTTAGTGGAAGCAAATCCGCTTGAGGGTATTCGCAACAATATAATTGGCACGGCGGAAATGGTCCGCGCCTCGCATGATGCAAAAGTGCAGGATTTTATTTTAATCAGTACCGATAAGGCAGTGCGCCCCACAAATGTGATGGGTGCGACTAAGCGCGGCGCGGAACAGGTGCTTCAAGCATTCGCCGAGATGAGCGACACGACGCGATTTTCCATGGTCAGGTTCGGCAATGTATTAGGCTCCAGTGGATCGGTGGTCCCGCTATTCAGCCGCCAGATACAAAACGGTGGACCAATCACAGTGACCCACCGCGATGTGACGCGATATTTCATGACCATTGCCGAGGCTGCCAATCTCGTTATTCAGGCTGGGGGAATGGCTACTGGCGGCGAGGTGTATGTGCTTGATATGGGTCGTCCTGTAAAAATCATTGATCTGGCAGACAAGATGATCCGCTTGTCCGGCCTGACCGTGCGCGACGAGTTGCGGCCGGATGGCGATATAGAGATCAAGGAAGTCGGCCTGCGCCCTGGCGAGAAGCTTTACGAAGAACTGCTTATCGGGAACGAGCCCATTGCAACACGGCATAAGCGCATTTTAATGGCGCAGGAAAGCTTTATGGCGTGGGACGAGTTAGCCCGCATCATTGGTTTGTTACGAGAATGCCGCGATCGACAGGAAGCCATTTTGTTGTTGGAGGAACTGGTGCCTGATTTCGAACATCGGCGAGACAATCTGCCCGCCGCCGATGTAAGCCAGCAGCAACGTGCCGTCGGCGCTTGAGTCAGAGCCTTTAGCGGCGGGGGGACGAGCTCGCTCTGCCAGCATCAAACCTGGTAGTAATCGCGATACCATGCGACGAATTGCTTAATGCCTTCGCGCACATCGGTTTCAGGGCGATAACCGGTCAGTTCCTTCAGCAAGGTCGCATTGGCCCAGGTGGCAGGCACATCGCCTTTTTGCATCTCTAGTAAGTTAAGCTTTGCTTCGCGCTCGCATTCGGCCTCAATTGCACGGACGAAGTCTATAAGCTTCACCTTGTCTGAATTGCCGATATTGACGACGCGATAGGGTGCGATTGGTGACAGGCTGTCATATTCGGCGATATCTTCTTTACGCTTGGGCCGTTTGGGCACCGCGTCCAGCAGCAACCGTATCCCGCGCACCAAATCTGTGACATAGGTGAAATCGCGATACATTTTGCCGCGATTGTAGATATCAATCGGCTCGCCTTCCAAAATACCTTTGGTAAACTTGAACAGCGCCATGTCGGGCCGGCCCAGCGGGCCATACACCGTAAAAAATCGGAACATGGTGGTCGGCAAGTTCCACAAATGGGAATAGCTATGGGCCATCGCCTCATTCGCTTTTTTGGTCGCGGCGTAAAAGGTCAGCGGCGTATCGCACTTCTCACGCTCGTCGAACGGCATGTCCACATTCGCGCCATAGACCGAACTGGTCGATGCCATTAGCAGGTGATCCACCGCTAACTCGCGCGCGCATTCCATTACATTGAATGTTCCAGTGATATTTGAGTTCAGATAGGCGCGCGGATTTTCTAGGCTGTAACGGACACCCGCCTGCGCAGCGAGGTGAACGATAATGTCCGGCCTTTCCGCCATCATCAGATCGTGCAATACATCAAAATCTTCCAGCATGCCGATATGCGCAGAAAAATGCTCGTTCTGCAGCAATATTTGGTTGCGTTTTTCCTTCAGGCGGACGTCATAATAATCCGTCATCCCGTCGAACCCTACCACGGCGAACCCTTCGCGCAGCAGAAATTGCGAGAGGTGAAAACCAATAAAACCGGCGGAACCTGTTACAAAAATTTTGCGCATATCGGCCTTACAATGTCCAAAAGGATTTATCGCGAAAAGCGTTCTTCAAATCCGCGGCCAGACCACCATTTGTGCGCATACTCAGCAATTTGTCCGCGCCCATGATAACATATTCAGCATGGGGCACGGCCAGCAGCACCAAATCATATTGGCGAGACAGAGCATCCGGGTCGATCTCCAAACCATAAATCGCTTTCGCTTCGGCTGGATCAGCCAGCGGATCGTGGACTGTCACGTCCAGCCGGCGCTTGCGCAGTGCGTCGATCAGGTCGGCGATCTTGCTGTTGCGCAAATCGGGCACATCTTCCTTGAAGGTAAGACCCAGCACCAACGCGCTGGACGCCTGCTGGCCCGCAGCTCGCGATAAGGCATCTGCGATATATTCGGACATGGTGTCGTTCACCGAACGACCTGCCAGAATGACGGCTGGGTCATGCCCGACTTCGCGCGCACGGTGCGCCAAATAATAGGGGTCTACCCCGATGCAATGTCCGCCGACCAAGCCCGGCTGGAAAGGCAGAAAATTCCATTTGGTGTTGGCCGCTTCCAGCACGTCCCATACAGATAGATCCATCCGCCCGAAAATGCGGGTTACTTCGTTAATGAAGGCGATGTTAATATCGCGCTGTGCATTCTCGATCACCTTGGCCGCTTCGGCAGCCTTGATCGATGCAGCGCGGAAAGTGCCACCGGAAGTGACCTGGTCGTATAGAGCGGCAACCTTGTCGCATGTCGGCTCGCTATCGCCCGAAACGACTTTGGTGATCTTGTCGATCGTATGCTCGCGATCACCGGGGTTGATGCGTTCCGGGCTGTAGCCAAGGAAGAAGCCTACGCGCCATTTGAGACCAGAAAATTCTTCTAGGATTGGCGCGCAAATTCCTTCGGTTACGCCGGGATAAACGGTGCTCTCGTAAATCACGATCGGCTGCTTGCCCACATCGGCAGCATCGCGCAGCAAGCCGCCAACTGTCCGGCTGGCGTTTTCCACGATCGTCAAATCGGGGTTGTTTGCCTGATCGATCGGGGTCGGAACTGTCACGATGTAGAAATCCGCAGGCGGCAATTTATCTGCATTGGCGGTTAAGGTGAGGCTGGAGACGGCAAGCGTGTCCGAACCGATTTCATTGGTGCGATCCTGCCCACCCACGAGCTCGCGCACGCGGTTCTCATCGACATCGAAACCATAAGTATCGAAGCTCTTCGCCAATGCGACCGCGAGTGGCAGGCCGACATAACCAAGGCCAATCACGCAGACCGTTTGCGACATAAAAAATCAGTTTTTCCGAGTTCAGGGAATTCACTCGGTGGCATACGGACAGCGGGGGTGTAGATCAAGCGTGGTCTGGCTTGACCCGGCATCGCGCGCGGCTATGCCAATGCTGCAGAACGACGCCTAAATTCGCCCTCCCCCACAATACTGCCTCAGGATGCAAAAATGCCCCGAAAGTCTTACGCGCAAGATCGTCCGAAACTGGCGCTTGTTGTCACAGACATATATGCTTTCAACGTGCTGAGCCGTGGGCAGCTGGAGTTTTTCCGCGATAGCGGCGTTACGCTCGATCTGTATTGCAACGGCACTGAAGAAGGTTTTGCGAAATTGCGCGCGCGGAAAGTTGGGCGAGTCATTCGCATTCCGTTCCGTCGCAAACCGCATCCGATAATGGATTTGGCCGCTTTGTGTGTGCTGTTCTGGCATATGCTGACCAACCGATACGAGGCTGTTGTTTCGTCGACACCGAAGGCTATGTTGCTCGGTTCGATCGCCGCCGCTTTTGCATTTCAGCGCAAACGATTCTGCTTCGTGCGTGGGCGTGCGTACGAAACAATGACGGGGGCCATGCGCAAAGCTTATGAGTTGATGGATCGCGGCAGCTTCTTGTTCGCCCACCGGGTGATCTTTCTAAGCCACTCATTGCGGGAAGCTTACACAAAAGACGGTATCGGTGCGCTGGAGAAGGGGTGTGTGTTGGGCGAAGGCTCTTCTAACGGTGTCGATCTGGTCAAATACCGCGTGTTAAGCGATGTTGAGCGGCTGAAATTGCGGCACGCTCGAAAGATCGACGAGGATGAATTCGTGATCGTTATCGCTGGGCGAATCGTGCCCGATAAGGGCGTTCGTGAAGCGCTCGACCTGATCGATAGGCTTGGTGATGAACAACAATTGCGATGGTTCTTCTTGGGATGGCCGGAATCGAACGACCTGGTGGCTCAGATCTACAAGCGCAGCCATTTGAACGTGACCCATCTCGATCATACCGATCGGCTGCAAGACTGGCTGGGTCTGGCCGATCTGTCGTTCCTACCAAGCTATCGGGAGGGTTTTGGCAATGTCGGGATCGAAGCGGCGGCCTGCGGCTTACCGACGCTAGCTTTCGATGTGGTAGGCCTACGTGATAGCGTTGCCGATGGCGTCAGCGGCCATCTCGTGCCGTTTGGCGATCTGGAGGCTTCGGAACGTTTCATTCGCGACGCCTTGGATGATCGCGCCGCGCTGGCCGACCAATATTCAGGCGCTCGCGCATGGGTCAGCGAACATTTCGAAAACCGCGCAGTTTGGCAAAATTATGCACGGGCCTACCTTGGCGAGGAATGGGCGGGGTGGGCCCTCCCTAAATTAGACAATGCGCAAATTTAGTGAGAAATCGAGTTACGGCCAAAGATTTTCAGGACGGTCAGGGCGATGATCCGCACATCCAATATTGTGGATCGTCGTTCCAAGTACTCTTTTTCCAGAGCCACTTTAACCTCCAGTGAAATTTCGTCACGCCCATTGATCTGAGCCCAGCCGGTGATACCGGGTAGCAAGTTCGCAACGCCCGCAGCTTCGCGCATCACCATCAAATCATCTTGGTTGAACAAGGCGGGGCGCGGTCCGACCAGACTCATATCGCCTTTTAGTACGTTCCATAATTGAGGTAATTCATCGAGCGATGTCTTGCGCAACGTTCTGCCTAGCTTCGTTAAATGCGCTTGCGGATCGGGCAGTAGATGGGTCGGCAAGGCCGGCGTGTCAGTGCGCATCGTGCGGAATTTCCGCATGCCGAACAGTGCGTGGCCGCTCCCAAAGCGTTGTGAAACGTAAAGGACCGGGCCCCTACTATCCAATTTAATCAGCATAGCGACAATCAGCATTACAGGACCTAGCAGCAGCAGACCGATCAAGCTTCCAAAGATGTCTATTAAGCGTTTCATAAGAAGATTGTATCCGACGCTTTCACTGAAAAAAAGCGCGTTATAAGGAGGCCATCATTCTAACCATCGCTTTTTCCAAGGACATTGGGGGCTTCCATCCGACGTGCTCACGAAAGGCGGAGCCATCATAGGCTGCATCGCCAAGCAAGCTGTCGGTACGCCCGCGCAGCACAATCTTCGCTAGCATTTTTACAATCGGTTTAGGCAAGGATGGGCAGCGATATTTATGACCCGCCTGTCGCGTGAGATTGCGATAGATTTCCGCCACGCTTACAGGATCGCTGTCGGTTACAATGAAGGCACCGGTGGCTTGGGCTTCGAGTGCCGCCAAAGTGGCATCAGCGAGATTCTCGACTGCCATAAAACTACGCCGATTTTTGATAGATCCAAATGGCAGTGGAAGGCCCAACTTGGCCGCTCGCGCTAGTTTTCCCACTAAGCCGGCAGGCTGCTCGCCGATCAGGGCGGGCGGTCGAAGGCACACGACCGAAGTTTTGCGGCTATTGAGCGCTAGCAGTTCGCGATCCGCGTGAAGTTTTGAAGCGCCGTATATGCGATCAGGTGCAGGTAAAGAGCTATCATCGACCAATGTTCCCTTGTCTGAATAAGATCGCACGGCAGCGACTGAACTGATTTGCGCAAATCCGGTAAGCTCGGCATCGATCGCGGCCTGTGCCAGCTGCACTGCAAGATGGTGATTTACATCGAAGTATCTCTTTCGCGCGAGCTCGGGCGGTTCAGACTTCAGAACATGAGCGCGACCAATGCAGTTTATGGCCCAGTCATAACTTTGTAATTGCGAAATTATATCCCCCGGATCGCGCGCAACAATAACATCGAACTCGCAACCAGTAGGCGCCGCGTTGCGCATCACGCCAAGCACATGATGACCTTCGCGGGCCATATGCTGGCACATAATGCGGCCGACAAAGCCGCCCGCTCCGAAAATGACGATTTTTTTCAGCACATAATCTCACTTGCTGGGAACTGACTAATCTAAAGTTTTAGGTTTAGCGAAGCAATAGCTTTTCCACGGTGTTCAACGTCGCCGCCGGAGCCTCAAACTGTACCGGTTCCCACGAAAATCATTGGGTTGTAGGCTGCAACCGCGCGCGGATTTGGCTTGTCATATACTTAGGTTCACCCCTATACGCGGCTCATGAACGGGTATGCGAAAAATGGGCCACGGCTGATGGGGGTTGGTCCATTCATTGTTTTTTGTGTTGTAGCAGCCTTCCTTGGTGGAGCATCGCGTGCCGATGAATTAGCGCTTGTACTTTTCCGTCCGATTGGCATTGGCCTACTAGGATGGGTGTTGTGGTCATATCCGCTGACCCAATTTCGTCACGGCCGTGCATTTTGTTTCGCGATCATCGGCCTTATCGTAATTTGTACTGTTCAATTGATCCCACTGCCACCATCGATATGGACGGCCTTACCGGGGCGTGGCGAAATTTCAGCAATTGATCGTTTGATTTTTGGTGTCGAAATCTGGCGGCCTATCACTGTTTCGCCGCGCGCTACTTGGAACACTCTGTTCTCCTTATTGAGCTTACTTGGCGGCTATTTAGCTTTCTTAGCTCTGGCAAAAAGTAATAATAATTTAGCCCTCAAGTCTTTACTCGCGATTTCTATTATTTCAATTATGCTGTCTATAGTGAATTTGCAATTTGGCCATACTATCTTCCCGTTGTACAGCTTGGCAGGTATCGGAGAGGGCGGTCTATTTAGCAATTCAAATCATTTTGGTATATTTAGTGCGATTTCTATTCTTGTGGCAGTAATTTTGATAAAGGAAGATAGCCTTACAAAGGCCAGGCAAGCACGCTGGTATGCATTTTTAGCCTTAGTACTATTATTTCTTGTTGGGGTCGTATTGTCCGGGTCGCGTTTAGCTTTCGCAGCATCCGCATTTGCATGTATGATTGCGGCCATGGTGTTCGCTCGCAATTTAGATTTTTCGAATGCAACGAATTCTCAGTCTGGTCTAATTTCTAGAGCTCTGGGTTTGACCGCTCACTCACGTTGGCCTGGTCGGTTTCTTTTATTTGGTTTTTACTTCTCAATTATCGGTTGCATTGCTACATTTCTTTATGTGGCAACATTACAGCGTGAACTATCGATTGGGAGCTTCGAGGCGCCTGACCTTTCTGAAGACATAAGATTTCGGATCATTCCTGTGCTTCTTAAGTTAGCAACCGAGCAATGGGCGACCGGTTTTGGCTTTGGTAGTTTTGGTTCGATTTACCCAGTTTATGAGACCGATGACATCATGATCAATAAGTATGTTAATCAGGCACATAACGATGGTTTGCAGATTGTGATTGAAGGCGGGATCGCAGCCGGATTGGTTGCGATAGGACTGTTGATATGGTTAGCCTTGCGCATAGTTTCCTTGTTTCGGTCGGGTGATGTGGATAGGGGGCTTGTCGCGATCGGGGTCGTGGCGGTGATCGGGTTGGGTTCTGTTTTCGATTACGTGCTGCGGACGCCATTAATGGCATTTGCGATTATGTGTATCCTCACCGTGCTGCTTTCATCGAAGCCAAGCATGAGAAGTGAAGTCTGCGAAGAACATTGCAGGAAGAGCGGATCAAACATGAATGGAGTGTCCTAGTGAACTGTAGCTCGCTAGCTAAAAACCTTTTAGGTCTTTGCGCTATCTTATTGTTGACAGCTTGCGTCAGCACGCCACCCGTGGCACTATCTCCTGACGTCGAATTGGTAAAAGATAATGCGCTGCCGGCTCCTGACGCGCCATTCGCATTGCGGCCATTCGATACAGTTGCCATTTCGGTGTTTGGCCAACCTGACCTTTCTAATACTGTTGAGATCGGCCCCAATGGGTTGGCAAATGTGCCTTTGCTTGGACGAGTACAGGCTGGCGGGCTTTTGCCTTCCGACTTGGAGCGAGTGATCGAAGATAGGTTGCGCGGCCGATTTTTGCGCGATCCTGTCGTTTCTGTGGTAGTTGATCGTGCAACCAGCAGACAAATTGTAATTGGCGGACAAGTAAGGCGTCCGGGATCGTTCGCGTATCAGAACGATCTCGACCTTTCGCGCGCTGTCGCCTTGGCGGGCGGCTTAGGCGAATTCGGTAAGCAAGATGACGTGTTGGTGCATCGCGAAGTAGAGGGGATCAAGTATATCGGCGTATACAATATCGGTGCTATTCAACGCGGTAATTATGATGATCCTTCGATCTATCCAGGCGATCTGATTGTAGTGGGCGATTCGCCTGGTCGCCGTCGCTTGCTGCAGATTTTACAGGTTCTACCCTTGGTCACCCAGCCACTGGTGCTGATCGACCGCGCGTCAAGATAGTAGAGAATAATAATGCAGATCGCACAGAATTCATTCGACGCAAATCAAAGCGTCGGTCCGCATGTTGAGCAGACGTCGGTAAACCCGCTCGAACATTATATTTATGTAGCACAGCGGAACTGGAAAGTGATCGCGGCCATCATGCTTGGTGCGACCTTATTGGGCGTCATCGTGACGCTGCTGACGACGCCGCAATACCGTGCCGAGGCGCGAATTGAGATCAGTAGGCTTGATAGCAACGTTACGAATGTCGAAGCGCTAGATGAGGGTGCTTCTGCGGGCGATACCGCTTATCTTCAGACGCAATATGAATTGCTCGAAGCAAGATCTTTAGCAGAGCGCGTCGGTCGCGCAGCACGACTGGACAAGAACCCTACTTTTCTTGCCGCGTATGAACTTCAAGATCGGGGCGATATTCCGATGCGGAACATTGTAAACATTTTGCTGCGCGATGCGGAAATTGAGCCAGTGGTCGCGTCCAATCTTGTCGATATTCAGTACAAGAGCCCTGATGCGGATTTGTCCGCTAAAATTGCAAACACATGGGCGGCACAATTCCTTGAGGCCAATCTGGACCGACGTTTTGGTGCCAACATTCAGGCACGTGAATTTATCGCGGAGCGTCTTGAAGAAGTTCAGAGGGATCTTGAGAAGAGCGAGCGTGCGCTCATCACGTATGCCAACGACAAGCAGCTGATAACCTTGGGCGGGGGTAACGATGCAGCTGGATCGACGACAGCTTCACGTACGCTTGTCACCGACGAATTGGAAGCGCTGAGTTCTCAACTGGCTGAGGCGACAGCTGCGCGGATCGCAGCAGAGGCTGCGCGTTCCAACTCGCAGGCGGGTGGCGCTGACACTCGCGGACTACTCGCATCGTTTCGTCGTGAGTTGACACAAGCGGAGGCCGAGCTGGCGAAGCAATCGGCGGTCCTGGGGCCGGAGCATCCTACGATCATTGCTTTGCGCTCTCAGATCAGTACTTTGTCCCAAGCCATCGCTGATGAACGTCGCCGCTCAGTCAGCGAAGTGCGCGAGAATATCAGCACCGCGCAAATAAATGAACGGGCATTACGGTCACGGATTGAAGGGCTGAAGGGTCAGTATCTTGGTGAGCAGCGGGCGGGTGTACAATACGCTATTCTTGACCGTGAAGTTCGCACGAACCGCGAATTATACGACGCGCTACTCCAGCAATATAAGAATCTTGGCGCGGCGGGAGTAGGCCGCAATAACATGAGTATCGTTGATCTTGCTGAGATACCGCGTTCCTCGATTGAGCCAAACCTAATTTCAAATATGCTTTTGTTTCTCGCTCTCGGCGTTGTGTTCGCCGGTGTTACTATCGTCGGCGCAGAAAATATTGATCGCGGATTTCAGGATCCAGATACAATTGCGCAGGAATTGTCCATACCATTATTAGGTGCGATCCCGTTATTAAAAGAAGATAAACCGATCGAAGAACTCGGGATCAAACACTCGGATCTTTACGAGGCTTACACGACAGTCAGATCGAACCTCTCGCTGCTTACCAGCGCCGGTATGCCAAGTACCATGATGCTGACCAGCAGTCGCGCAGCTGAGGGCAAAAGTCTGACGGCGTTCGCTCTTAGTAAGATAACGGCAGATCAGAAATTGCGCACACTACTAATAGATTCCGACATGCGCGATAGCGGAATGCACAAGTACATCACTGTAGAGAATACGAAGGGACTTAGCGGCTTATTAGCTGGTGCCCAATTGGATGAATCTTTTATTCATCGGCCGTCGGAAGTTGCCTTTGACGTAATGACGGCGGGGCGAATGCCGCCAAACGCAGCCGAACTGCTTTCCGGTCCAGCTTTTAAAAATCTGATTGAACAGTTGCGCGAAAAATACGATCATATCATCATTGATGGTCCCCCCGTTTTAGGGTTAGCCGACGCACAAGAGATTGGTCGGATCGTGGAGGGCACCATTTTGGTGGTCGAGGCGGGTGCTAGTAAGCGCCGGACTATCAAACAAACCGTCGCTCGCCTCGAACGTGCAGGGACACGCATCTTCGGCACCGTAATGACCAAGGTTCCTGAAACCGACATGGCTTATGGTTACGGATATGGAACGGCCTATGGGTATGGCTATGGTCGCGAGCGCAACAAAAAAATAGTAATGGAGTGAAAGAATGATTGCGCGCCGCATAATGGCACTCCTATGCCTGCCGGCAGCGTTTATCTCCGGCTTTGCCGCACTAACCGTTAGTCGAGGGCAGACTGTGCCTATGGTGGCCGAGACTGGTGCGCGTTTCGACGGGACAGCTATTGGTAAAATAATGCGCCGGCTTGCGGAACCAGCTCCATCTGGAACCGATGCCAAACCGAGAGTGTTCGACGCCTCTGACGATTTAATGCTAAAGCTGGCGATTGCGTCAGAGCCACTCAATCATCCTGCTCATAAAGCGTATGCAGCGGCATTGCGAAGCCAAGGCGATGCTCGATATGTACCATTTGTGGCGGCCATTACTGCCGCGCGCCCGCGGACGCCATCCTTTATTGCCATGTCGCTTGAGCAGGCGGCTTTGAGGGGCGATCTGCCCGAAGCATTTCGACTTCTAAATCGAATGACTTTAGTGCGCCCGAACCTTGCCCGTGAATTTACTCCTGCACTTCTTTCAGAAATGGAGGCAGCTCCTGCCAGTCTTGAGCTTGCGGCTAATTTAGAAGTTGCCCCTGCCTGGTCTCCGATATTCCTTGGCATGGCTGCCGACCGACCGAAGCTTCTTCCAATGATCGCCCGCGCTCGTATTCAGGCCGATGGAAAGCTCGTAAGCAACCCTGCTGTCGATGCAAAACTAGTGAAGCGGCTGGCAAGCTTGAACGATTACGATACGGCTTGGCAAATTTACAAGATCGGGCATCCGGATGCCGTACTCGGCGGTTTTCAATTTATGTCCGAAAATGAACCATTCGAATGGCAGTTGCAGGAAAACGGCAATCAGTCCGTTTCGCTGGGCCGCGATAATTCTATCGAAATCGACATGCTGAACGGTGGTGGGTGGGCTGCTCGGCAAACGGTCAAACTGGATCAAGGTAAGTGGCGTCTGAGAGCCGATCTCGACCGTACCGGTTCCGGGACGCAAGAAATTGTCATTAGCGCGCAATGCGCCACCGGTGGCGAAGAGATCGAGATTGCACGTCTCGGACCGAGAGCAGAAAAATTGGACGCGAGGCTGTTCGTCAATGGCGGATGTCCTTACCAAACGATCGAAATTTCGACCGAGCGTAGTTTCGGACTAATGGCAACAGTAGTAACCTTGTCGGATCTTGAGATTACGCGTTGATCCGGCAGTAAGTCTAGACGTTGTGAGCTCGGTGGGAATCACTAAGTACTTTTTCGAAGAACTGCGAACGGCGGGCGTGCAATTTCCGGGCAACATATTCGTGGGCTTTGGCGAAATTGCGCTTGGCGGCCTCGGCCATGCGTAGCTTGTCATTTGCTATTGCTCGGATTTGAGATGCCAGTTCCATTGGCGCGGCCGCCGCGACAATGTCCTGCGAATGGAGCAGTTCGGGGATCCCGGCACGATCAGACCCGACGGCGGGCGCGGCGCGGCTCATTGCTTCGATAAGAGCGCGTGGAAGACCTTCCTGAAGCGATGGTTGGATATAAATATCGGCTGCGTCCAGCCATTTCAACACCGGTTGTCCACCAGACAGCGTACCGTCGAAGCTCACCATATGCTTAATACCCAGATCGGCTGCTTCGGCATTCCAGGGCCGGGAATCTCCCCCACCCAAAATATGTAAGGTAAGCTTTGGAAACTCGCACTGCAGGGCTCTTATAGCCTGCAGTGCATGCTGGATGCCCTTAGTACGACCAATCAGCGTGCCGATAAGACCAACGCGAAAAGAATGGTCGGGGGCGAATTGTGCAATGCGCGCCAAACGCGTGTTCAGCACTGCTGGGTCCAGCGCCTCTTTGGCATCGGCCGCGGGGACAAGCTCCACATTTGAAGCGTTGGCGACATTGGCGGCATTGGTGGGATAGCGATTCTGCAGGAACCGTTCAGTCACATAGATCACATGATCCGCATCAGCCAATGCGAGGCGCATCTGGCGATATTGAACCACCGCATACAGCCGCCCGGGTATCGAACCATAATTCCATAAGGCGTCCCAAGGGCAGCCAACCGCTTCAATCGCGCAAACCTTCCCTTGACGCTTCGCTTCCTCGATTGCTTGGAAGCCGAGCACGCTCGGGATGCGGGCGACGATAACATCGTGCTCAGCCACTGCTGCGGCGATGGTCTTGCGCGTTTCAGCAGCGCGGAGGACGCGCTTCACACTACGCCCGTGATCGGGCAGCAGCAGAAAATCTACCGCCGCGCGCGATGAAACATACAGAGTATCCGGATCTTGCCGAGGCCCCTCACGCCCGACAACAGTCAGCTGATCGCAAAATGCAAGATATCGCGACCAAAGAGCCGCCTCAAATTGTGCGTGCGACCCGACAAAATCGTCCGTCTGCACAAAGCGGTGGTCATGGACAAACATCCATTTCTGCGGTTTGCTCATTAGAGCCCGCCTACATCACAGGGCGTTGTGTGGGTGCCAGCAGAGGCCTTTGTCCGACCCTGCTAGGGAATAGCCGCATCCCCGCAACCGTTACCATCGTCAAGATCAGCATTTGAACGAAGGGCACGAAACTGTCCGTATCTGGTGTCTGGAATACAACCACAGCTAGCAATAGGAGAATGATATTGAATGGATCATTCGGCCTGTGAACCACCCGCGCAGCGGTCCACCGATGGAAGACACCGAACAAGGTAAAGACAAGCACGGTACCAAGGTAACCAAAATTCCAATAAGCCTCTGTTGCGGCGCCTGCCGGGAAGCTCGCCCCGGTAAACCCAGCAACCTCTTTCTTGTTTTGAAACAGCAGCGCATTGACCGAAGCGCCAGCACCACGGGGTTTACCTTCCCATATTGAGCGGGGCAGCCAGAACGTAAGCGCACCGATATACGTTTCGCCGTATAGGTAGTCTCGTTGCTCCGGCACTTTGGCGGCGATGGCGATTGGCCCGGAAACCGCATATCTGGCCGCCTCGTGTTCGTCGGCTTCTGCCACCAGGCGGGGAATGTCGAAATTGGCCACCACCGTAGCGTTTATATTCGCTTCCGGATCGTTCACCGATTGCCGAATCTGCCCCAGCGTCGCAAGGGTGAAAACTGTGACAAAGACGAGTAATATACCAGTCAACGCCGGCACGCGATGATTGTAATACATCCATGCCGCCAACAATATCACCAGAGGGAAAACCACGGAGGATCGGCTACCATCGGAGATGAATTGGAACGCCAGCGCCATCAGCAACAAAATCCAGAAAATTGGATTTCTGAGCACGGTAGGCTTGGTGAGATACCACAAGATCAACAGGATTGGCATGAAGCCGATAGCGACCAGAAGTGGTCCGAAACTTTCTCGCATCTGAAAACGGCCCAGCGCCAAACCGCTTAGATGTTGTTGAAGCCCGCCATTGATCGTCAACAGGGTGATGAATGCGGCGAACAAGACACCGAATATTGCGATAAAATACAAGTCAGGTGGCGGTGGCGGTCTCTTTTTCGGCTTGCTGTTAGCCGATGGACCGCTTCCTGGATTGGAAAGAATGAATGCCAGAAAATAGGTAATGGTTGCGACGAGCGCGATCAGCAACGTCTTCAGAAATACCCACTGCGTTGCTTCCAGCGTATGATAGGTAAGCAAACGATGTTCGATCCGGCTTGGTTCGCTGAACCAGATCAGAAAAGGTTCGGCAATATGCAATGGCTGCCGGATCAGTCTGCTGATGATATCAAGCAGCGGTCCGAGGATGAGGGGATTGAGCCAGCCGATTGGAAGGCTGCCTATGCGCTTAAACAGGAAAGGCAAGATAGCTAGGAAGATCAACGCATATTGCGTCAGAAGCGACAGGCCCAAAACGGTTGCCGAAGCACTTTCCGTTTTCATCGCCATCACCGTCTCCGGCAGTATTTGCCAGAAGATAAAATAGGCCACGATGATTGCCCGATAGGTCGGAGCAATCTCTACGAAAGGGTTGAAGTCGGCGGTGTCGACACCTGCTCGGGCGCTAAATGCACTCAATTTGCGTGTCCCGCCCCGACTATCGACTTTTGGTCAGCAAAATCGTGCAAAGCCTTAGCATATTGCCGAGCGATTTTTGGAGCATTAAAATCGTCAGCGCGTTCCGACCCCGCTTTGGCCAGTTGTTCACGCAGCGCATCGTTGGCCATCAAGGCTTCGATTGCCTTAGCCAATTGTGCAGGCTCTTCTACGGGCACCAACACCCCATTGACCCCATTTGTAATAATTTCATCCGGCCCGTGCGGGCAAGCGGTCGAGATTACAGCTGTTTCCATCGCCATGGCCTCTACAATTACGTTGCCGAAACCCTCCCAACGGGAAGATAGTAAAAACATATCTGCTGCGCCCATAAAGCTCAGCACATCTCCTCTGAAGCCAAGGAACTCGACATCATCAGACAAGCCCAGTTCCGATACCAAGTGCTCCAGCTCTGTGCGATCTTCCCCAGTGCCGAGAATGCGCAAGAATGGACGTTTTCGCGCATCGATTTGCGCCAATGCAGCAAACATAGCAGGATAATTTTTTTGCTTTGTCAGGCGACCGCATGCCACGGCAACCATGCGCCCGGGGGGGGCAGGGAAAATTTCGGTCGCAGCAGCGCGCCTCAGCTCATCGGTAGTCGGTTTGCCAATATTATAGATGACCTTTATGTTCGTGCGCAGTGCTGGAAAGCGTTGACCAATTTCATTCGCAACGCCCTGCGAGAGAGCAATAACGCCATCAGCATCGCGCCAAAGTTGTTCGGTAAAGAATTCTTGGATCGATCGGAACGGCTGCTTCGTATTGGCCAGCTGCGAACCCAGCGCATTCTGAATTGACAGGATCACCTGCACCGGATGCCTAGCGCGTTTGGCTGCGACGATCGCAGGCAAAGTGGTCAAACTGAGAACTGGGCAGAGTATGTCTGGCTTCAACCGATCGATAAGATCGGCCAACGGAGTAATCGAACGAACGAGCCTGATTGTACCGGAAGAAATTCCGCCGGTCGGCAAGACGATATGCTCGACATCTTCTTGCAGCAATGGCTCGTATGCACCGCCGCCGCGCGTGGTTGCAAAGATCGGTTCGACGCCATTAGCGCGTAGTTCGTGTGATAGTCGGACGAAATGCATTTCCGCACCGCCCCCACCCAAATGGGTGAGAAAGAACAAAACCTTGATCATTTCACTGCCCGTCCCGCCGGGCTTCTCCGCTATCTCGATGCACTTGCTCATAAAGCTGCTGAACTTGTTTGGCTATGCCTGTTTCATCAAACAATCGATCCGCTACCGCTCGCCCCGAAGCTTCGCATGCTTTGCGAAAAGCAGGGTCTTTCATCCGATCGACGGCAGCGATCATTGCGGACCAATCACCTTTTTCGACCACGAGTCCGGCACCGGTTTCATCGAGCATTTCGCGTGCGGAACACACGTCGGTCGAAACTATCGGCACTCCGCAGGCCATTCCTTCGATCATGGCTCTCGCCAAACCTTCGTAATTTGCCGGGATTAGGATTAGATCTAGTGCTCGATACCATCGGTGCACGTCGTCGCAATGGCCATGGATCGAGATGCCGCTGGAAAGCTCAGATGTAGAAGCTGCCTGAGAGAATTCGGTCCAATAAGGGTGCGAGGGTGCACCATTATCGCCTATAAAGTGCACATGCGCGTTGGGATTGTTTTCGAATATCACGGGTAGGGCGTTCTGAACAAAGGCCGCCTGCCCTTTCTTTTCCCTGATCGCGCCAATGCAGCCGATCGCAAAATCGTCTGCTTTGATGCCAAGTCTGTTGCGTGCGCTATCCCGGTCGGGCCCGGACGATGGTGCGAACTTTTCAAGATCCACAATCGAATGGATGACTGCGATTTTCTCGGCCGCAGCCGGCACTGCCGCAGCCAATTCGGCACCCATTTCGCGACTTAGCACTACAATACGATCAGCCTCCCGCGCCATACGATTCCAGATAGGCGTGTAGGGAACCCCCGGTGGGCGCGTATCGCGTAAGGTGAAGATCAGTGGTTGCCGCCGCATCCATCGCGGCAGGAAGGAATATGCCTGATAGCTTTGGATGTCATTTAGATGCACTATGTCTGGTGTTGATTCTCGCAGACACTTGGCGAAAATGGCGGCCCAGCGAAGCCCGGCAAACCTGCGGTCAAATCGTCCTGCATTTTCATCGAAGGGTGCAATAGAAACGGATGCGCCGCCTTCGCGCCAGCGCTGCGTGCGCGGCATTTCGCGCGTCGTTACCAAGGTCCAGTCGAACCACCCCTTCAGTGCCTCGAAGATGCGCGTGGCGCTTTCAACACCTCCATTGGAAAAATGCTCCGTCTGATATGCGCCGAAAAGAATTTTGATAGGAGTGCCCCGCCGTGCAAGTTGCCGGAAGCCCAGCCGTTAACTCTCGTGTATGTTACACACAATACCGATGAACCGTTCATTGCTAGGGGCGACTGCATGAAACGCAATTATACAGTTTATTTTGCAAGGTTTCGCGACTAGGGCATCGTGAAATTTTGCCATTCCGTCATGTCCCCCGAAAGCCGCCTCATTTCATGTCCCATAATATTGCGTTGCTGGACCTCGATAGCGAGATGCCCGAATATTTCGGCGGCGCGAGCGACGTTTCGTTTCCTGCACGATTTGAAAACATTTTGGAACGCAATGGGATTGAGCACCGCCGAGTGCGGTATAATCGCGATTTCTGGCCCGAGATGAAGCAGACTAGCCATTTCATTGCGCGCCCCAAGGGGATTGAACCGGATCTTATGATTATGGAAGCGATCCTTCCGCAGTTGGAAGCGATGGATATCGCCTGCCTGCCGGGGCGAGATACCTTTCGGATGACAGGTGACAAGCTGCGGCTAGCGGCCTTTTTCGAGGCTCAGAAAATTGCATCTCCGCAAACGGATGCGCTGTTTTCCGAAGCAGATGTAGAGCGCTGGATCGTAGATTGGGGCGTCTTTCCGATTGTCGCGAAACTGCGCAAAGGTGCCGGATCGATCAATGTCACGTTGTTGAACGAGGAGGCTGAATTGAGGCGTCTGGCGCGCGATTTGTTTGCTGATCGAATTCGTGAGGGCGATTTAAGCAAGAGTTATGGCAAGCGCATGCCCGAACGGGGTAGCTTGTTCAGGCGGACGGCTCGTAAAATCTTAGGGCGCGAAACAAGAGGCGTACCGATAATCGGCGAATGTCTTTTGCTGCAACACTTCCTTCCGGGCAATTCGCACGATCTAAGAGTTACAACAATCGGCAGCCGCGCCTTCACGTTCCGCCGTAAAACGCGGCAGGGCGATTTTCGCGCCAGCGGTAGCGGGATGATCGAATATAATCCGTCGGAAATGCGGATGGATTGTGTTCAGATGGCGCAGGACATCTCGAAGCGTTTTAACTTTCAGACGATGGCTTACGATTTTCTATTCGACGAGGCTGGCTTACCACAAATTCTGGAAATGAACTATACGTATGTGGCAAAGGCGGTAAGCATGTGCCCGGGCTTTTTCGATGCAGGTGGCAACTTCGTCGAACACGACAATCATTCGCCGCAATATTACCAATTGGTCGATTTTTTGCAGGACAAGAATTTGCGTGCTTGAACCGACCGACACAATTGCGGAGAATACCGCGCGGCTCCATGTCCGCATGGACGGAAGACCAGCCTGCGGGCGGATCGAACTGGCTGGCGCTAAGAACAGTGCTTTGCGGTTGCTTGCGGCGAGCCTGCTTACTAGCGGTACTATACGATTGTCGAACTACCCTGCTGCCCTTCTGGACGCGCAAATCCATGTCGGCATGTTGGAGGCGTTGGGCAAGCGAACCACTCAAGCGGGGCCGGACGCTATTACCATCGAAGAGGGCCGCATGCCGCCGCATCGACTTGCTTGGGATGGGCGTTCAATCCGCAATACACTGCTTATTCTCGGATGTCTGCTGGCCCGCACCGGGAAGGGCCGCGTGCCTTTGCCTGGTGGCTGCAAGCTGGGCGAGCGCAGGTACGACATCCATGTGCAGCTAATGCGCGATCTCGGTGCAGAGGTCTGGGAAGATGGCGACGATCTTTGCGCGCGCAGCGAGGGCCGGTTGAAAGGTGCGGAGATCCATTTGCCGATGCGATCCACCGGCGCGACTGAGAACGCCGTACTGTGCGCGACGCTGGCGCATGGTGTTTCTCGCATCTGGAATCCGCATATTCGACCTGAAATTCTCGACCTGATTGCCATGTTGCGTGCGATGGGCGCGAAGATCACGGTGATGGGGCAGGAACACATCGAGATCGAAGGTATCGAAACGTTAAGCGGATGCGACCACCGTGTAATCCCCGATAATATGGAAGCGATAACTTGGTTATCTGCAGCTGTGATGACGGGCGGCGATATCGAAATCGCTGAATTCCCATATGACGATTTGGAAGTGGTCCTCGCCCATCTGACCGCGGCCGGTGCCAATTTGTTTCGGGGCGAAGATGCTTTGATTGTGCGCGGGGGGCGGCCTTTTCCGATTGAGATCAGCACCGGGCCGCATCCCGGAATAAATTCGGATGTACAGCCGATCCTTGCTGCTTGGGCTGCTGCGGCACAGGGCGAATCTCGCATAGTCGACTTGCGCTTCCCCGGCCGGTATGATTACGCAGCCGAAATGGCGAAGATGGGTGTGAATTATCGCATCGAGCGCGAATTGCTGACGATTCATGGCAACGCTGGATTGCTCCAGGGCACAACCGTATGTGCGCTAGATTTGCGGGCAGGCGCGGCATTGTCACTTTGCGGGTTGATTGCCGAAGGTACGACGGTGATCGAAGATGCTTGGCAGATCGGGCGTGGCTACGTCGATTTCGCGGCCAAGCTGCGCTCTTTGGGGGCTGAGGTAAGCCTGGAACCGCAAGGTTGGTGAGCGCGACATTGGACCGCGCGGCGATCACGCAAATCAAAACCATTTGCCCTGGCCGCGTTTCGCTCGATGTCGATTTAGGGGCAATGTCTTGGTGGGAAATTGGCGGTAAAGTCCGAGTGATGGCTTGCCCCGCCTCTATTAAAGAGGTGCAGCAACTCCGGTATTTTGCCGCGCAACAGAATATTCCCACTCTAATTCTGGGCGGAATGAGCAATCTTCTCATCACTGATCGTTCAATCGATGCTTTGTGTATCCGTTTGGGCAATAGTTTCGCCGATTTCGATCATCGCCCAGGTGCGGCGACAATCGGTTTCCAGAGCGGAGCCTGGGTGCCGATGGTCGCGCGCGCACTGCAACAGCGCGGCTTATCGGGACTGGAGCATATTTGCGGAATTCCCGGCACAGTCGGCGGCCTGGTGATGATGAATGGCGGGAGCATGCGGCGCGGCATCGGATCGCATGTCGTGACGGTAAAAAGTGTCGATCGCTTAGGCAATATCGTCTCGCGAAACCGTGAAGAATGCGATTTCGCCTATCGCAGCTCCGTCTTCAGCGGGCAGGACGAGGTGATTGGCGAAGTCGATTTGAAGCTGGAGCCGGGTGATTCGGAAGCGATGCGGCGCGAGATGATCGATATATTGCGATCACGCCGCCTTAAATTCCCACGTAAATTTCCCAATTGCGGATCTGTATTCAAAAGCAATCCGGCCAGTTACGCCAAATTCGGTCCTCCCGGTGTCTTGATTGAGCGGATGGGCTGGAAAGGTGCGGAGCGCGGCGATGCGCAAGTCTCCCCGCTCCACGCGAATTTCATCATCAATCGAGGGAGGGCGAAAGCCGCCGAGATTCTGGAGTTGATCGGTGAAATTCGTCAGTCGGTCGAGGAAGGTCTGGGTCATAGGATGGAGCCCGAAGTGCGTTTCGTGCGCAGCGACGGTCGGATCGAGGATATTGCACAAGCTTATCGCGCGCATTTGGCAGGCGCAGAACTATGAGCGGCGCGCATCAACCTAAGATCGCAATCCTGATCTCGACAGATAAGCTTTCGGGCGCGCAAAACCGTGCGATTAAGATATATCGTTCCTTGCGCCAGCGCGATTACCCAGCGGAGCTATGGATACAGCCTTCGCTTCGTCCGGAGCTGGCACGCTTCTACCCCGAATTAATGTCTGATGCGGTCGACTATCAGTGGGGCGGACTGATGGATCGTGCTTTGCGGGCCACTCAACGCAGCCCTCGCTTATGGCGGTTTCTCAACCAATCCGGGCTTATGGCGTGGCGGGGCAACCCCACTATGGAACGGCAATTGAAGGCACGCTCGATCGAGTTGGTTCATCTGTTTCTGGATATGCGTATCGCCTATATCCGCAACACGCCTACACTATTCGAACTGACGAGCCCAGATATCGTGGATAAGCTGGGGCGCTGGGCACCGGCGCGCATGGTATCGCACGATGCCTATCATGCGGTCAGCCCAAGCGTTGCGCGCAAATTCACGAAGCTTGCGCCAACGCTCCCGCTATTTCGCGCTGCCGGGCCATTTTTCCTCCCGAGGCAAAACGGCGATCGATCCATGCCCAAGGAAAAAACGATCGTTTTTGCGCATCGGTTCATGGCGCGGAAGAATGCGGTGCTGTTTGCAAAGGTAGCGGCGCGATTCCTGCAGACGCGGCCCGACTGGAAAGTCAAGATACTTGGCTTCGGAGATCAGGAGGAAGAAATTCGCAAGATACTGGCTCCAGTAGCGGGCCAAGCCAAAGTGGGTCTCGACCCCGATTTGCCACACACTCTGGCGCAAAGCAGTATTTTCGTAAGCTTGATCCAGCCAGACAACTACCCCTCACAATCGGTGATGGAGGCGATGGAGGCAGGCAATGCTTTGCTGATTTCCGATACAGGCGATAGCCGAGAAATGTTTCTCGACGGCAACGGTATGCTGACCAGCCTTGATGAACAAGATGTGCTCGATAGACTGATACAACTATCGGATAATCAAGAACAGCTGGCTGCAATGGGGCAGCGATCCCGCGAACTTGCGGCCACGCGTTTTAACGCGGATCACTATCTGGATGAATTAACCAGCTTATACGCACAACTGGCCCAATGAACCATTAAGTCAAACTTGCTTCTGGGCGCGACAGATAGGCTTCTGTTTCAAAGCGTGTTAGCTTGCCCTCGCCAATTTCGTAGATGATATCGCAGCTTTTCAGGGTAGAGAGCCTATGCGCGATTATAAAAACCGTCATATCTTCCGAAACATGTGCGATGCGGTGCATAATTTTGGTTTCGGTGGTCGTGTCAAGCGCGCTGGTCGCTTCGTCCAATACCATGACGGGTGCACTGGAATAGAAGGCTCTGGCCAGGCCTACTCGCTGACGCTGCCCACCCGAAAGCTGCGCGCCGCGCTCACCCACACGGGTTTCCGCACCGTTCGGCAAAGTCGCTACAAAGGCATCAAGCTCGGCCATGGTGATGCAGTCCGCCATCTTGGCCATATCAATCCGGTCCCGATTGGTGCCGAAAGCGATATTTTCCGCGATCGATGCATCGATCAATACGATTTCCTGAGGTACATGCGAGATATTGGCTTGCCAACGACGGATGTCCTCGCTGTCGCGTAGCGCATAACCATCGATTAGCATCCGCCCCTGCGTTGGGGTCATAAGGCCCATGACGATATCAATCAAAGTGCTCTTGCCGCCGCCCGTTTGGCCAACGACGCCGATTGTGCTGCTGCGATCAAAAGTGAGGTTTACGTTGTCCAGAACCGGCGAAAGGGTATCTGAATAACTGAAGCTGACATTTTCCAGCTCGATCGATTTTTCAAATGGCAGCGAGGCAACACTACGCTTCGATGAAAGCTGGGCCGGGCGACGCGCCGCTTCTAGCACTTCCGACGCGATCTCTCGATTGGCCGATACCGTAGCCCAAGAAGCATATATCTGTTGCGCCAATGGCAGCAGCCTTTGCGCACCGAGACCCAGGGCGGCGAGGATAGGCAGCACATTTGCCAACCCGTCATCACGCTGGAAGAAGTACAGCGTTAAGGCAATCAGCGATCCAATACCGATCGATTCCAACAGGAAACGCGGCATGCCGGTCAAAACCAGCGAGTTCGATTGTCCGTCGCGATAATCGGCATCGTAGACCCGGTATTTTTCGGTAAAATGGCCTTGTAAGCCACCCAAGATAACGTCTCGAATTGATGCAGCAGCTTCCTGCCCTGACCGCACCCGAGAGGCGTGAGCCAGCTTGACTTTCATGCTGTTGCGCCGAAGCGCGGGGCGCACCAATAAGGCGATGGCAAGATAGCTCAAAAGATAAATTAGCGCGAGCACGAGGGTCGGAACGAGCGATACGCTGAGCAAAAAGGCGATGGCTCCCATCGCGGTGATTGCTGCCGTCAATCCCTGTAAAATCGGCAACACGAGCGCGTGTGACAATACTTGCGCCTTGGTGAGGATAGCAATGATATCGCCGCTGTGGGTATTCTTATGCCATGCCAGATTTTGGTGCAAAAAACGCGAATAGGCGCGCGTGCCGAAATCATATGACAAACGGTAGGAAAACTGTGCACTGGCCCAATATGTAAACAAGCGAATACCGCTGGCGACTGTTAAGATGGCGATAAACAACAAGCTCAAGTTGAGCGGTGTAAGCTCCATCAGCGTCGCTTCGATCTTACCGACGGGCATTGCTGTAGCCTGATCCCCACCCAGATCGGCGCTGAGCAAACGCACCAATATGAAGAACAGTCCGAAATTGGCAAATTCTGCAATCGCATTCACAATCAGAATGACCAGCAACCCGACCAGTTGCCAGCGGCGGCGGCCATACATCTC
Organism: Alteripontixanthobacter maritimus; assembly: GCF_003340475.1. Lineage (NCBI taxonomy): Bacteria > Pseudomonadati > Pseudomonadota > Alphaproteobacteria > Sphingomonadales > Erythrobacteraceae > Alteripontixanthobacter > Alteripontixanthobacter maritimus. Next base: position 2,636,415 of record NZ_QBKA01000002.1, read on the forward strand.
GCCTATGATGGAAGCTAGGAATTTTGGAAGCAGCTTCGATAACATTCGTTGATCCGTGGTTCTGGCGGCTGAAAGCAGCATTTCCCGGTAAGCGATAGTAAACCCCAGCCGCCCCGTCGCATTGCGAGAAGCGCCTAGCCGATCAGAACTCCTGCGCCAAGCGGCTTTACCGTTGCTGGACTTCGCCGGCATTCGGCCATAGGGCGCACATCATTCCGCACGAATGCAGCATTCAAGGATACCACTATGCCGGTTACCCCAAGGGGAAACTACAGCCGCCGCCGCGTTCTCGTCACTGGAGGTGCTGGGTTCCTAGGCTCGCACCTGATAGACCGTCTGCTCGATCGGGGTGACGAGGTACTGTGCGTCGATAATCTGTTCACCGGCACGAAAGCGAATCTTGACCACCTGGCAAACGAGCCGCGCTTCGAATTTATGCGGCACGATGTGTCCTTCCCTCTTTACGTGGAAGTAGACGAAATATGGAACCTAGCTTGTCCGGCATCGCCGATACATTATCAGCACGACCCAGTTCAGACGACCAAAACCAGCGTGCATGGCGCGATCAACATGCTAGGTCTTGCCAAACGGCTCGATTGCCGCATCTTTCAGGCCTCGACCAGCGAGGTCTATGGCGATCCGGCGGTGCATCCCCAGCCGGAAAGCTATTGGGGCAACGTCAATCCTATCGGCGTCCGCAGCTGTTACGACGAAGGCAAGCGCTGCGCTGAAACGCTGTTTTTCGATTACCATCGCCAGCATGGGCTTGACATAAAGGTCGCGCGGATATTCAACACCTACGGCCCGCGGATGAACGCAGGCGATGGTCGTGTGGTTTCAAATTTCATTGTGCAGGCCCTGCAAAACGAGAGCATTACGATTTACGGCGAAGGCGAGCAAACGCGCAGCTTCTGCTACGTCGATGATCTTCTCGATGGATTTCTGGCGCTGATGGATACTGAAAGAGGCTTCACCGGTCCGGTAAATATTGGTACACCACGCGAGTTCACTATTCGCCAACTTGCCGAAATGGTGATCGAAAAGGTTGGATCGAAATCGCAGCTTATCTTTGAACCGTTGCCGCCGGACGACCCATTACAGCGCAAGCCTGATATTTCGCTTGCACGAGAGAAGCTGAGCTGGGAGCCGTCGATTCCGCTGGAAGATGGGCTCGATAAAACGATTGCTTATTTCAAGGGCATCGTCGGCAAAAGTTGACGCAACCGCCGCATGACCTTTCGCCGAATGGAACTTGCAGGAATGACCGACAAGACACTCGATTGCCCGGCCTGTGGGATGCACGCCTCAGCCGTTGACGATCGCGATTTCCCTCATTGTAACAAATGCGGTCACCGCTGGATGCCGACGACCTTGCAAGAACAATCTGAGGTCGAACAATCGGTTTACGGCCACAGCTATGCCGGCTATCGCGAAGATCCCGTGCTTGATAATAATTTTGACCGGTTAATTGCCGAGCATATTCAGCCCACGGTACAATCAGGCGATCGGGTCTTGGATGTTGGCTGCGGTGCCGGCGCGTTTCTACGAGCAGCTCAACGTGCAAGTATGGATGCCCAGGGACTGGAAGTTTCAGACGATGCAGCAGCTATTTGCCGCGATGCTGGCTGCAAAGCGGAGGCAGGCGATTTCCTGCAATACGGACAGCCTGACAGTTTTGCCGTGATTACCATGTGGGACGTGCTGGAGCACCTTCGCGATCCGCTGGCTTTTGTCCAGCGCGTGCGCTTGTTGCTTGGCCGTGACGGCATTTATGTCTCGAAAACTCCTACATTCGGCGCATTATCCGTGCGGCTTTCCGATCGGATGGAGCGGTTGCGCGGTCCCTTGCTGGGCGCGCCCGGGCATGTACAGTATTTTACCCCTTCATCTTTGGCGACCTTGCTGAAGCGTGGTGGATTCGATTTGCAGAAATCGATTCCGATGCCCGGTGGGATGCGCAGCCGCCCCAGCGAGGGTAGCTTGAAACGCAAGTTCGGGCGCAAGGCGCGCGGTCTGATCGGCTCGGTATCCGGGGACAGCAATATGCTGTATGTCGCCAGTCCAACCATAGCCAAGTAGCAAGGCCGTAGAATGCGCCCGACAGAAGCACAGGCCATCGGCAGGATACTGTCCGAGTTACCGGATAACGCCATCGAGCCGATCCTGAATCTGGGTTCGTCCACGGCTGATTTCCGCACAAATATGCAGCCGCATATCGAATATGAGATCTTCGCACCGCTAAGAGCGCGCGGGACTACTGTTCTGCATGCCGATATCAAAGCGGATGATGGTGTCGATCTGGCTGGCGACGTGTACGATCTCGAGTATCGAGCCAGAATTCTAGCGCTCTCTCCAATGCTGATCATTTGTTCGAATATGCTCGAACATCTGGAGGATCGCGAAGGGTTTCTCGAAATGTGCGATCATATGCTACCGCCGGGCGGACATCTATTGCTCACGGTACCTTCGGATTACCCTTACCATCAGGATCCGATCGACAACTATTTCCGGCCCGATGTTACAGAGCTCGCGGCGCTATTGCCTGATTACGACATTATCTGGAGCGAACTGGTAGTCGATACAAATTTTCTCGCCGATTTACGCGCGATGTCGATGAGTGAGCGTCTCCGGCGGATCAAGGCGCTGGCAAAAGCGCCCTATCTCTATTTCGCAGACCGCGCACGTTTCTTGGGACGTTATCACCGCTGGCTATGGCTGTTCCGGAATTACAGTATTGCTTGCGTGCTGCTGCGCAAGCCAGGCTAAGCACAGTCACACAAACGCAGAGTTAGCGGCGGCTTGCTTGATCGAGCATTTCCTGGCGGACTTCCGGCAATCTTGTTTTTCCGGAACTATCGAAGGCGTACCAGCCGTCCTCGCCACGAGCGACGAAGCGATTGTCGCGTGCACGGTTTTGCGGTTTGATCTCATTGAGCCCGACGACCGTCGTATTGTCCGGGACATCGATGGTAACGACCGCATTCGCTCCAATCCGCACATTATTACCAATAGTGATGCGCCCGATGATCTTGGCGCCAGCGCCGATATAGACACTATCGCCCAGTATCGGTGAACCGAAGGTCGGAGAATCTGGCAATGTGTTCTTGCCGATTGTGACTTGATGAAAAATAACGCAATCCTTACCGATCTGCGCATCTCCCGAGATAAATATCCCATCCAACCCATGTGGAAAGACTGGGACCGTTTCGATTTGCACCGACAGGGGAATAAATACCCCCTTAAAGGACTGCACATGACGCCAAGTGCGGCGAGCGATGATGCGTTTGGCCCTTGAAAGAATGTTGGAAGCGCGCGGGCGCATCGCCGCGTCGCGCCAGTTCCAAACGATGCGGTCGAACGATTTCAATTGAGACCTCAAGCGCATCGTTCAGATGCTTTTAGTGTATGAGAATTCGTGATTTGAATGTGGGTACTGCCTCCAGTGTTCAAAAGCTAGTGCCGTCGGTTGACCATCTCTAGATTGGCAGGCAACACGCTTCGAACTTTAAGTGTCGTATCTGCTAAGGTGCGGCAGACCAGGCAAAGGCTGTAACGAATGAAAATCGCAATGGTGGGTTCGGGATATGTAGGTCTGGTTTCAGGGGCCTGCTTTGCCGATTTCGGGCATGACGTGGTCTGCATTGACAAGGACCAGTCCAAGATCGACCGCCTGCACGAAGGTGTGATGCCGATTTACGAGCCTGGCCTGGACGCGCTGGTTGCCAGCAATGTCGCGTCGGGCCGCCTGACCTTCACGACCGATCTTGCCGAAGGGATCGACGGGGCCAAGGCCATCTTCATCGCCGTCGGCACACCCAGCCGCCGCGGCGATGGCCATGCCGATCTGTCCTATGTCCATGCTGTCGCGCGCGAAGTGGCCGAGCATTTGAGCAGCGATGCGGTAGTGGTCACCAAATCGACGGTACCGGTAGGTACAGGAGACGAGGTCGAGCGAATCCTGGCGGACAGCAACACACCCTTTCAGGTCGCAGTCGTATCCAACCCCGAATTCCTGCGCGAAGGTGCGGCCATCGGCGATTTCAAGCGGCCCGACCGCATCGTGATCGGCGCGGAAACCGACTTCGGTCGCGAGATCATGAACGAGGTCTATCGCCCGCTCTTCCTCAATGAATCGCCCATCATGTTCACCAGCCGCCGCAGCGCGGAACTGATCAAATACGCCGCCAACGCCTTCCTCGCCACCAAGATCACTTTTATCAACGAGATGGCCGATCTGTGCGAAAAAGTGGGGGCAGACGTGCAGGATGTAAGCCGCGGCATCGGCAGCGACGGGCGCATCGGGCCGAAGTTCCTGCACGCCGGGCCGGGCTATGGCGGGTCGTGTTTCCCCAAGGATACGCTCGCTCTTCTAAAGACCGCCGAGGATTACGACAGCCCGGTCCGCATCGTGGAAGCGGTGGTCAAGGTGAATGACAGCCGCAAACGCGCCATGGGCCGCAAGGTGCTCGACGCCATCGGCGGCATGGACAATGCTCGCGGAAAGAAGGTCGCGCTGTTGGGCCTTACCTTCAAGCCGGACACCGACGATATGCGGGACAGCCCGGCGATTGCCGTGGCGCAGACGCTGATCGATGCCGGGGTGGAGGTTTCCGCCTACGATCCCGAAGGCATGGAACTGGCCCGGCCGCTGCTACCTAAAGTGCACATGGCGGACGATCCCTATGCCGCTATCGAAAACGCGGATGCGGTGACGATCGTAACCGAATGGGACGCCTTCCGCGCGCTCGATCTCGCGCGGGTCAAGGAACTGGCGAAAGCGCCGGTGCTGGTGGATTTGCGCAACATTTACAACCCCGACGAAGTGCGCGCACGCGGGTTCGATTACCACAGTATCGGCCGCGCCTAAAAAGTAAAAATACCATTAGAATAATAAGTGTGATATAGTCTAAGTCTCTGGGAAAATTTGATGAACGAAAAGGCAGTTTTTCGCGCAAAATTTTGGCGTTGGGCTTTGATGCTACTCCCAATATTCTGGCTAAGCCTTTTAGTTGCAATATACTTTATATTTTTTACTTAAGTTTTACAGTCAATTAATGTTTTTCTAAGTTGTAATAATAGGCGGAGCTGACACCGAGTAACGATGATGCAATGGAGAGTGCGAAATCATAGATGATGTAAAGGCCGTATCCGCGTATAAGCAATTGTAAAAAAGATAATGTAATCGACAGGGCGGTCATTAAAATAAGTGCCCCAAAAAAATTAAGGCGGGGCATTGTTTTCTTTAGAAAAAATGCTGAAGTAGCAAACAAAAAAGCATAAACTGAAGGGCCAAGTATATAATGTGTTCTTGATTCAGTAAATGAAAACACTATTAGTGTTAAATATGAAAGTGTGAATTCAAACTTCATTCTGGATCTGTATATCTACGGTGATGAAAGTTTCTTCACGACAATTGCATAATGATACCAGCATAAACAGAGAACTATTTAGCGTCATTTGGCGGTCGTTTTTCCTTTTGGCGAACAGCGATGGTATTAGCAACTCGAGGATGCATAGGTGCGAAATCCATCGGATACCTCATGACTTTTGCTTTCACACCGTAGTTATCTCCAGTCTCAGCGAACGCGAAAGCAGACCTTTTGGGTATTGCATGATTACGAGGTTTTTCGAGCGTGCTAATTGGCTGACTCCCTTACAATGGTCTTTCCCATAAGCTAAATTTCTGCGATTAACCATACCCCTGCTTATGCCACACCGTTTAACCCTTAGGCGAGGGTATGTGCTTGGTGGGCTAACTTGCTGAATTAAGACGTATTAATAACTGGAGCGCCGTAGGTTATTTCAGGGCCTTGTACCGAAAATTTCCAATAATTTAAGTGCCCATCTTTGTCCTCTGTAGGGCACCAAGCAGTCTTCAAGTGAACCAAATACCTACCGTCTCTCCGAGATCTCGCCGAAGACGGCGCAAGTCGGCGGGCTTTGTTGACTGCGATTGAATCCCTGCAGCCTAAGACTGACGCAGGAGAGGTCTCCAGAACCGCGAAACCCGCAATATTCTCTGTAGCGGATTTCTAGGCTTCACCATGCTTGCTGGCTGGATGTAGTCAATTAGGTAGCGAATCCGAGAAGCTGCTCTTGCGCGCCCCAGTCGGTGGGCAGATCACACTTGAGGAGTTGCGTACGCTTGAAACCCGTAGGCTGATCGCCAGTGAGGATGGCTTCGACGATCCTCGGACTTAGCCATGAAAAGCGAAGGTACTTGGCAAGCTGGGTGCGGCATCGCGCTTCTCGTTTGCCAATTTGATTCAGGCTTAGCTCGGGTGATCCCAGTACCAACTCTTGGACTCCCTTCGCATCGACAAGCAGTTGGATCAGTTGAGGATCTAGCTCTGCCTGCTCGGCTGCCGGATCAATCCGCAGCCTGGTTTCACGAAACGGTTTGCAAGATGGGGCGGGGATGCTCCAGCGCCACGAATTGGCTGCCTCGATACCAAGAGCACTTGGATCGAAAGAGATGTCCAGATGGTCGTCAGCAAACTGGATCGATATGATCAGTTTGGCGATGGTAGGCTGGCGCAGTTCACTGATAACTAACCGTGCAGCCAGTTCACGCCCCGCCTCGAACATACCCAATAGCTGATTGGCCTCAGTCAATTTGGATAGCCTGCGCAGTACATGCTCGTCTTCCAGCAGCGCTGTGAGCTGTACAATGAGATGACGCTCAAGCTGGCCCTGCCTGATACGGGTTGCTGGAAAATCATCGGGCCGTGCCAAATCCTTGCGGGTCTCGTAGTAGGCATACCGCCTGCTGCCTTTCGTGGCATAAGTTGGGACCATTGGTCGGTCCTGTGGATCGGTGAGTAGACCACGTAGAAATGCAGTTTGCGTATCGTTCTTCGGACGTTTGCGCGGCGGCGCCTTTTCGTTCAGTTTAGATTGCACCGTGTTCCAAAGCTTCTCATCGACAATCGGTTGGTGCTCGCCTTCATAGGCGGTACCCTTGTGGACGATCTTGCCCCGATAGATCGGATTTTTGAGCAGGTGGAACAGGCTGCCGCGCTTGAATGGGATACCGCCTCTGTGTGGACCACTGGTACGGCGCTGGATCTTGGTTCGAATGCCTTCGGCATTAAGCTGCGCGATCAGTTCATTGGCGGAGCGCGATGCGATGTACCGACGCATGATTATGCTTACGCGCTCGGCTTCCTCTGGCACCGGTACCAGCTTCCTTTCGATCACCTTGTAGCCAAGTGGGACTGGCCCGCCCATCCACAGGCCTTTCTTCTTTGATGCTGCAATTTTATCCCTGATCCGCTCTCCGGTCACTTCCCGCTCGAACTGGGCAAATGACAAAAGCACATTCAGCGTCAGCCGCCCCATGCTGGTGGTAGTGTTGAACGCTTGGGTCACCGATACGAAGCTGGCTTCCTTAGCGTCCAGCCGTTCCACGATTTTCGCAAAGTCAGCGAGGCTGCGAGTGAGCCTGTCGACCTTATAGACCACGATAACGTCGACGAGACCTGCTTCGACGTCTTCGATCAATGCAAGCAGCCCTGGACGCTGCATGCTGCCACCTGAGAAGCCTCCGTCATCATAGGCTCGTTCGACCAGCGCCCATCCTTCATGGCGCTGGCTCAAGATGTACGCCTCGCAGGCCTCGTGCTGGGCGTGCAAGCTGTTGAACTCCTGCTCAAGCCCATCCTCGGTGGACTTGCGGGTGTAAACGGCGCAGCGAAGGGGTTTCATCGGCGCTGCTCCGTCAGACCGAAGAAGCGCGGACCGTTCCAGTGCGTGCCGGTGATGGCCTTGGCAATCGCGCTTAGGGAGCGCCATTCTTTACCATCATACTCGAAGCCCTTGTTTAAGACAGTGACTGTATGGCCAGTACCGTGCCAGTCACGCACCAGCTGAGTTCCCGATGTGAGTTTGCGCGGCGGCGACAACGGTGTCTGTGCTGAATTGGCCTTCGCGTGCTGCCTCAGCAGAGATCGGGCTTCTCTGCTTAGTCCGCCCAGCCGTTGCTCTTGCAGCTTGTAGCTTACTCCCAGCAGCAGTAATTTTGGTGATATGTTCGGACTTGGCGCCCCGAACCGACGCGCCCAGTCTTCCCTTAACTTCGCTGGTGAGAGGTCCTCGTCCCTTGGCAGCGCGACCTTCTTACCAGCCATCAGGATGTTCCCTCATCGACATTGCGCGAGGTCAGTTTGTAGATCGACGCGCCTTGGCCGTCCTTATACCGGACTAACTCGCAGCCCTTCTTTCGCAAACCGGTCAGAAAGGCCCGCGAGCTATGCGTCTGCCAGCCGGTCGACTTACCGATCGCATCTAGGCTCGCACCGTCCTCACGCGCAAGTAGGCCTTCTACGATCGATGCTTTAGTCTTGCGTTTTGCGTTTGCTTTGCTCGAGTTCAGCTTCTTCTCTTTGGTCTTTGTCATGGGTGGTTCTCCTGTGCGGGCGCAGCACCATGCCGTTCCCACCACCCATGGTCCGGCATCGCTCAGTGCGCCCGGAGCAGCGGCTCCTTTGAGCCGCGATTCAGTAGCGACACCAATGCTTCGTTATTGGGAGAAGTCGAATGGAATGTGCCGAGCTGTGCGAATGGCTGAAATGCGCCCCAATTTGAGACGTTCATCATTCGACGCGATCAACCATTAGCTGACGTTCTGGGGCGGCCAAGTCAACATTGACCCGTAGGGCCAGTTCAACAGAAATTGAAAAAGCAACCAGTAGTCAAGCAGAGCCTACTCATTGAAACCAGGCAATTCTAGTTGTTGGCCAAAGCCCAAAAACTGGGCCGGCATTTCATCCCCTAGCAAAAAGTCGGTGAGCTCATTTGGTCCGCTAAATGTACCAATAACGTCATTCTGATAGATTGCCTGCTCCGTTGCGACGATACGACCGAACGACTCATTATTCAGCTCGCGTTCGATGAATTCGCACAACTCAGGGCCAGGTCTGAAGTTCCAGAGTAGGATGCGCCGGGCAGCACGCAAAAGGTTGCCGTCAATTGAGGGGTTGGGTAGCAAGTTGATGTCGATGATACGCTCGGCCAACCGTTCGAGATAATCGGGTTTTGCGTGGACCCTGCGCTTTTGCAGCTCGTAACAAATCGCGTCGCAGTCAAAGAAGGTGGTATTCACTAGATCTGCCAGAGTGTTTACTTGCGCCAGCCCTACTGCCGCAGCCCAAGTGTTGGGCAGCGACCAGAAATCTATCTTCCAGAGCGGATGGATCGAGGAGAAACCCCCGAAGCGGTTTGGCGTCGCGTCAAGCTTTGCAGCCAGCGCGGCAACGCTTGCTGGTTCAGCGTCAATTACTAGATCGATATCAGACTGGAAGCCGACCTTTCCCTTTCGTGCAATATCTCGCACCAAGCCGCCGATTATGGCCACCGGACCAAGCGGCTCGAATTGGGTCGCAAAGACTTCGCGCAGGCGACGGATCGGAAGCCCGTCCTCCCGCCAAAGATAGTCGTCGACTCGTCGCTTGACCTTTGGCAGTGTTTCCGCCGTTGTCACCTCAATGCATGCCTTTCAGCTCTTGCCAGAGCTTGATCGTGAACGTGTCGGTCATACCCGAGAGCATATCAGTCAAAAGGCGCAGTTCGCGATAGCGGATTGATGCAGCAATACCGCTGGCGTTCGCTGCGCGCGAAGCGTCCTCAAGATAGTTCTGGCTGATAAGTGCGAAGACATACTTGTTTTTCGCACCGGACCTGCGGGCCAGGATGTCGTCGAAGTCTTCTGCCGGGCGGTCGTGGATTGCATCCCAGAACGCAGTCATCAGACCGTCGATCGCCTCCGCCCCGCTCGCCTCCATTCGTAGAACTCCTGGATTACCAAAAGCATGTTGCCGGGCGAGCGACTTGAGTTTCTCACACAAGTCGCTGTCGTCCATCAGAGGTGTTTGGTGCGAGAAAGCCTTAATCGCTTCCCCGGCGGTGACGAAGGTGCCACTGGCATGGTCAATAAGTGCTTCAATCAAAAAGGCGCGTAGGTATCCGATCTTGATATCACGGGCGAGTTCTGGACGCCTGCCTGCACTTTCGACTTCTTCAAACTTTGCCTGCACCTTCGTTACCGCCGCATGCTCACATGTATTCTTATCGGCACGGAGGCTCGCAAGCACGTCATCCGGTGATATGACGCCCTTCTTCATCGCGTCATCGACGTCGAGGACGGAATAGGCGATGTCATCGCAGGCTTCCATTATCCAGGTAAGCGGATGGCGTTGTCGCTCAGCAAGTCCTGTCTCCATCCGCAGACGTTCGACGAGCGTGCGTTCTGCTTCAAAGTACCCATATTTCTTGGCGATCGGGTTCTTTTTGTCGCGATTTGCAGCGCCGACCGGATACTTGATTGCCGCGCTCAACGTTGCCGAGGTAAGGTCGAGCCCTAGATGCGCGATGTTCGTCTGTAGCTTAGTTATAAGCCTAAGTGTTTGCGGGTTGCCATCGAACTTTAAGAACTCGGCGTGTAGATCATCGGGAATAGCGGTCGGCAATCCGCGCCCACCCTCGGCATGGTTCGTGAAAATCCACTCCTTTCGCTGATCAAACCATCGACCGATGGCGGCCTCACCCTGATGTCCGAATGGCGGGTTCCCAAGGTCGTGCGCCAGGCCTATCGCGGTAAGCATCGGCTGGATCACGTGATATAGGTCTGCTTCCAAGAAAAGCGTTGCATTAGCATTGTGGATGCGGGAGCCAATTGAGCGCGCCAAGTTGGCAACTTCGTGTGAATGTGTGAGCCGGGTGCGCACGCCGTCATTGTCATCCATCGGCCAAACTTGGGTCTTGTCCGACAGCCGACGTACGGGTGTCGAGAACAACAACCGGTCATAATCCTGTTGAAAACGCGACCTCACCGCTTCAGGCGACAGCTTTGTCGGTTCCTCGTTCAGCTCACCTACTCTTCTATCAGACCAGATCGTTGCCATTCAGTTTTACCACCCTCAATATTGCCCGGTCCAAATAGGCCGCAAGGCTTGCATTTCCAAGATCGCGCCGACTTTCCGATCTGACCTTACACCGACCTGAACATAAGTAGAACAGTTTTTGGAGATCACCTATGCCAGGTCCGCATTTTCTCGACCGGGAATCAGACACAAGCAGCCCTAGAGCTGCCCCAATGACTGGCGTAACGTTAGTGTTCAGCCTCACCTGACTCCATCGACGGTCATCTCGCCCTGGCAACCCAAGCTCTATACCTAACCATATCGATCACAAAATGTCAGGATAATACGTAAAAGAATTGACAATGTCAGATTTTTGACATGATAAACTGCCATAGGAGCAAGTCATGACCGATGGCCCATTCAAAAACTTAAAGCTCGACAGCCGCTCAAGGCGGTTTGCGGAAGCTGTGCAGAATGAGGCTGAAGATCATGACACTCGTTGCGCTCTTGGCAGCCATGCCATCGTCAACGGCATTCTGTCAGGAAACGACGGGCTGATCCGCGACTTGCAAAGCTATGGCGAGGACGGGCAGCTCGATCTTGATCCGAAGGGATCAATCAAGGGCATCTTCGAAAAGTACGACAAGTCGGAATTTTCGGATGACCTCCAACGTGAAGTCGCCATGAGGCTGCACGATGGCGACAACTCTCGCGATGCAATCGACAAGGCCTTGGACTCGTGTGTCGAAACCAATATCGGCAAGACGCTCACCCGTATTAAGGAAGCTGGGCTAGAGGCGCACCGGGAAGGCCCGATGCACAAAGACCAGCTCGACCGTCTCAATGAAGGATTGGGCGAAGTCTCGAAGAGCCTCGACTGTGCGCGCATCCAGGATGCCGTGAAGAGCTGCGACAAGAACGCGTTCAAGCAGGACGCCAAAAAAAGAACCGGTCTCGATGACCCAATACTGTCATTGTGATGATTGAATTTTCTAAGATTTCTGAGCGCGACCTAACCATACTTGAGGCGGGACTAGCGGCTCCGCGTCGAGGCGCGAAGGGGCGCGTTTATGCGACCATCGGCTCAGAGATTAAGTGCGATAAGGACATCTTTGACAGCTACTGCCATGAGGGCTGGAGCAACATCCACCACGACCTGCTGATTGTCTGCGCGGCAGTCGAATTTGCAGATCGTCGCTGGGGACGCGGCAATGCACATTGGGCACGGCACTTTCATGTGACTGTGCCCGTGATTGAGCTTGCGACCTGGCAAGATGCGACAGTTCAAAAAAGTCTTTGCGATACCCTGCGCCATCTGACTGGTGACCAGTGGCGTTTCAGCTTCGTGCGCCATGAGGGCGCAGCCACAAGCAAGCCGCGACAAGGCCCGCTATTTCCAAACCAGCAAAAGGCGTTCGCCATTGCGTACAGCGAAGGCTTGGACTCGCTAAGTGTCTCGGGTCTCTACAACGAGGATGACACTGCCGTGAGCGTGCGTGTGTCGAAATTCAAGCAACGCCTGCGCAAAGATGAACGGCCGTTCGATCGCCTGCCCTTTGATGTGAAGGTGAAGCCGAATCCAGAGACCAGCGCCCGTTCGCGCGGTTTCAAATTTGCGGCGGTGACTGCAATCGCCTCGCAGCTGTCAAATGTCAGCCGGATCATTGTGCCTGAAAGTGGTCAGGGCGCATTGGGGCCAGTGTTGCTCCCCCTGCTGAACATCTATCCAGACTACAGGAACCACCCGACTTTCTTCAGAAAGATGGAGCGTTTCGTAAGGGCGTTGCTTGGCATCGACCTGACCTATGAACAACCGCGCCTCTGGCATACCAAAGGCCAGACCATCGCGGCATTTCTGGCGAAGCCTAGCATAAAGCCCCAACAAGTCATTGATACCCGTTCGTGCTGGCAGCAACGGGCCAATGTGCGCGTGGGAGGGAAAGTACGCCAATGCGGCATTTGTGCGGCGTGCCTCTTGCGCAGGATGAGCTTGCACGCCGCCGGCGTTGAAGAGCCGACCGAGAAGTATGCCATTGCCGATTTGCGGGCCGCACGATTTAGTGATGCCCTGCCGAAGCAAAACAGCTTCAGGGCCACCAACACCCTTTACGATTACGGCTACATGGGCGCGCGGCACCTGCAACAACTGGCCGATTTGGCCTGTGTGCCAGATACCGCCCTGAAGCCTCACGCATTCCAAATCGCTGAAGCCGTCGGATCGTCAGTAGATGACGTGACTAGGCAGCTTCGGGACATGCTCGTGCAACATTCGAAAGAATGGGCCGCATTCGAGCAGGGCCACGGCGAAAAGAGTTTTCTGCAACTATGGACGAGGGGAGGTTGCCATGGCTGATCTAAACGAGCTGACCGCACAGGAGATTGGTCGCCGCCTTCGCCTTGCCCGCGAAAGCGCAAAAATCCGTCAGGACGAAGCCGCCAAGGTAATTGGCATGTCTCGCCCCACCCTCGTTTCGATTGAAAAGGGGGATAGGCGGGTTCGCATTCAAGAGCTTCAGGCGCTTGCGAACCATTATGGGGTATCAGTGAATGCCCTGCTGCGCCGCGAGGCAGTCCATACTGACCTTGTGCCACGCTTCCGCCGACTTCGTGAAACCGAGGATGAGCATACCAGTGAGGCAGTGCAACTGCTGAATGATCTCGTTCGAGCTGAAGTTGAGCTAGAGAACATTCTTGGCATTGAGCGGCCTAAGAATTACCCGCCCGAAAGGGGCATCAACACTGGCGATGTCGTCGAATTGGCAGAACAGCACGCGCAGGAGCTGCGCGACTGGCTCGGATTGGGCTCTGGCCCAATCGCCGATATCTTCACCCTTATGGAGTTGGATCTCGGCATCCGACTCCACCAGCGACGCCTGTCGAAGGGATCGAAGGTGGACGCGCTCTTCACCTACGACCAGACTTTGGGAGCGTGCATTCTATTGAATGCAAATTTCCCTCTGGAGCGACGTATTCAATCCGCAGCTCACGAGCTGGGGCATTTCGTTGGCACACGTCAGGCTCCAGAGGTGCTGGAGGAAAATGAAAAGTTTCAGTCACGCGAAGAGCGATATGCTCACGCGTTTGGGCGCGCCTTTCTCTCACCGCGCAAGAGCTTTGAAGCGGCGTGGCGTCAGCTCACAGCTGGCTCTGAGATTACCCGCAGGCCAATCATCGTACAGGCGCACCACTTCCGCATTTCACGCGAAGCCTGTGTGAGGAGGCTGGAAGAGCTCGGACTTGTTAAGCGGGGTGCATGGGACAAGCTGAAGGCCCATGGTGGCATTACTTTTGCACAGGTGCGTGAAGTGTTGGGCGATGCCGCGAGTAAGTCCGACCCCGCGAAAGGTGATGCAGACCGGCCCGTTTCTCATCGCATGAGCTTCATGGTTTACACCGCCTGGAAACGCGATCTGATGTCAGAAGGACAATTGGCCGAGCTTCTTAAAATCAAGCGACTTGAGTTGCGCGCTCTGCTCGATCAAATGGAACTTGAGGAGAGCGAAACGGATGACCTGTTTAAGCTCCCTCTCTGATAAGCTAACTCCAATAGTCCCCGATACGAGCGTGCTGATCAACCTGAACGCTTGTACGTTTGGTGAACAGGTGCTTCGGGCCATCCCAAACGACATTATTCTGACTGAAACGGTGGTCGAAGAGCTCAACCATGAAACCAGTTACGCCAACGGCGAGAACGGGTTCATCCAGCGCCTGATATCGGAGAATGTCGTCAAGGTCGTGGAGATGGATGATGCTGCGGTTCGTCTTTTCGAGATGATGATCAGCTCACCGGGTTCGCTAGACGACGGCGAAGCGGCCACGATTGGAGTGGCTGTGTCGCAGGGATTTCTGCCTATTATCGATGAGCGGAAGGGTCGGGCCCGAGCCCAAAGCCTGATGAACGGCCAAGCCCCCGCTTGGTCGCTGGACCTGCTGGTGCATCCAGCGGCTCAGTCCGAGCTTGTCGGTGACGGGTACATCGAGGCCGTTTATCTTGCCCTTCGAAAAGGTCGGATGAGGATCGATGAAGAGCGCTGCGACGCTGTTGTGCAGCTTATAGGAATTGAGCGCGCCATTACCTGCAGCAGTCTCCCGGGGTTCAAAGAACGTAGGGAATTTTGGTTGTCCGCATAGTCAGTATTCTTGTGTGCTCACCCGTCATTGATCATGTCAGTGGGAGGGCAGATTTCTCGCGTGCATCTTTCCAAAGCGGACCGACCGCTAACGGCCCAAAAATTGACGGTATGCGAAGCGCTTCAATTACAGATGCTAAGCCGACTGGAAAATGACATTTGATGTCGGCGCTTCATCCCGACGGGTTCATCTTTCGCTGCCTCCTACCAGCCTCAGCATCCGCTGAAACTCTTCGTCTTCCATGCTTCGTTTCCAAAAGTTTGCAGATTGACAAACCACCTGAAGATTACCGAGCATTTCTTATAATCAACGCTGAAACCCGAATGCGTCCGGAAATTTATCACAACGCATGACCAGGATTAAAACTGGATTGCCAAGTAGGATGTCTTGTCTATGCTATCGGCTCTGCGGAAGAGGTCAGCTATCTTATGAAGCTACGGTCCATCTTGATAGCTGGTTCGCTGGTTCTGCCAACCAGCCTGTCGGCGCAAAGCGTAATATCGTATGAATATGATGCATTAGGGCGCCTGATAGCGGTTAGCGACGGTCAGGGGGCAAACTCTCGGTACAATTACGATAAGGCGAACAATCGCACCGCCGTTGCGGTGCAAAAGCAGTTTACCGCAGCGTGGGAGGCCGAGGCCCTACCTCATCTGGTTGGTTATGCTGATGGCGATGGATGGGCAGCCAACATCAATACCAGTTCGTCCTACCTCACATACGGACCTTACACGGATTCAATACCGACCGGATCACGAGTGGCAACCTGGCGTATGTTAGTAGACGTTCATAATTCAGCTGATAATTCTCGAATTGTAACTGTAGATGTCTATGATCGAACTGCCAACCAGGTGTTGGCGGTTCGATCTATTAACCGGCACGAATTTCTTGGCAAGTATTCGTACCAAGTTTTCGAGCTTCCGTTTTTGATGACATCGGCGCGTGTTGGGCATCGGATGGAAATGCGAACCTTCTATCATGGGTACTCCTATCTTCGAGTTGACAAGATAGGTTATTATTAATTCATCGCTGGAATAGATGTTACTTGTCTATATCAAATAGGGTAAGGTAGGAAATCTGCGAAGGCTCATAATCTGCAGCGCAGCTCCGTGATTGCTCTACGCTTACGTAGCGGAAATGTTTCTGCAACTGAGAGCTCCTATCACAACCTCAAAGCTTTAATTCTAAGTTTCAATCCGATTTTTTGCGAAGTCGGGCTTGAGTGCATTTATCTATGTAACTCAAACGATATTGCTCTCCATCATAACCGCCGATACACAGCAATATCGGTATTGGGGAAGGCGATTATGGATCCGGAAGGCTCTGGCGTATTGGTGAATGCGGTCGAATGGCTGCAGGGAACGTTGCTTGGGACCGTCGCCACAGTTGTCGCCGTAATGGCGGTGGCTGCTGTTGGCTTTATGATGCTGACGGGCCGGATGAACTGGCGGTTCGGTGCTACAGTCATCGTGGGATGTTTCATCCTGTTCGGAGCTGCCTCGATCGTGGCCGGTATTCGGTCCGGGGTTGGTTAAAACCGACGGCGACCTTTTAACGGTCGTCGCGCAGAGACGCGCCGGCATAGGGATCGTAGTCGGCCGGAGGCAGATCCCTAATGGGTGCAGCAACCATAGTGTCCATTGGTAGGGAGGGGGCGGTACCGATATCAGTACCGGCCTTCATGAACCCGTTTGCGATGATCGGCGCGCCAAGCAGAATGAAACAGCCCAGAACGACCCGCGCGCCGTCGCGCAAGGACAGTCTTCCGGTCAGCATGGTCAAACCAACGACTGCGACTGCAATGATACAAAGACCGATGGCGAGGCTGCCTAGCAGCGTCCCGGTCAGCCAATCTACAGACGCGCCAATCGAGGATTGACCGGCGGGTTCGAACAGGGATCGTAGCGGTAAGGTCATCGTTCGCTTCTCATCGCGCCATCAACATTTGTGCAACCCGGCGTTTGCCGTCCCGGCGCTCAAGTTGAACGAACAAATCGACGCTTTCTCGGACATAGTGGCGAACATCATCACGTGATAATTTGGAGCCTGTCTGCAAAACCAGCAGCGCAAGCTGCTCGATAGCGCGTTGCGGCGTATCGGCGTGTATCGTGGTCATCGATCCGGGATGGCCGGTGTTTACAGCGCGCAGGAATGTGAATGCTTCGCGGCCCCGTAACTCGCCCAGAATAATCCGATCGGGTCGCATACGCAGCGCTGCGATCAGCAGGTCTTCGGCGGTTACATCGGCTTCGCTCAAATCCCCGCGTGCCGCGATCAAGCCGACTGCATTCTCATGTTTGATACGAAGTTCTTCTGTATCCTCAATCGTAATAAGCCGCTCTTCAGCCGGAATTTCTGCAAGAAGAGCGTTTAAGAAGGTGGTCTTGCCGGTCGAGGTGCCGCCTGAAACGATGATGTTTCGCCGCTCCCGAACGGCATCGCGCAGAACTGCTGCGGCATTGCGACTACCGACGGTATGCCAGCTGCGTTCATTGTCGATGGTTGTCCCGCCTGATGCCAAGCTGGAGAACGCCTGGTCGTCTTCCCAGTCGGATAGCGACAGTTCGGAGGCTACATGACGCCGGATCGCGATGATATGCCCGGCGCGCGTTGCTGGCGGTCCTACCACCTGAACCCGCGACCCGTCCGGTAACGATGCAGCCAGCAAGGGATTGGCACGGCTCAGGCCTTGCGATCCAAAGGCTGCAATTTGCTTTGCAAGACGTCCCAGTAGCTGCTCGGTAAGCTGCGGTTCGTCATGTCGTTCGATTCCGCCACCGATGGCTTCAACCCACACTTCGCCGGGCCGGTTAATCCAGATGTCGGTTATATCTGCCCGTGCCAGCCAGGGCGTTAGGGGCGCGAGGAAGCTGTCGAGATAGTAACCGGCCTCCACCATCACAGTTCAACGGTCGAGAAATCGAGATCGCGCGCGACAAACACCGATACGCTGGTGCCATGCCGGATTTTCAGGGTTCGCTGAATCTCTTGCGTGGTAACGCGCGGTGTCACGTTTTGTGTGCTGCCGGGAAGCGCCACGATAACACCGTCGGTCGCTTCGCGTGTTGCTACTCCAACACCAATGTCGAGCACGGACTGCAACAATGCGCCGCCGAACCGCTGGAAGAATTTGCTGTCGACCTTACCCTTGACGCCGGCGCGGCCAAGCGGGTCTGAGGCGGGGGAGTCGAGCGCGATTGTTACGCCGTCAGGGCGTATTAGCCGTGTCCAGCGTATCAATGCGCGGTTTTGCCCCGCATCGATGCCGGCTTCATATTCACCATACAGTCTGCTTCCCCGTTGAATAAGCACTCTGGAGCCGTCGAATGCATGAATGTCGCGCTGAACCAACGCACGGACGCCGCCCGGGCGGGTGGAATCGATTGCAGTTTCTAGAACGGCCGGGATTACCGTGCCCTGGGGAACAGTCACTGACGGGTTTGCGAGCCGCCGGGCACGAACGCGGTTTTGATCGCCTTCCTCGTCACTTACAGGCGGCGGACCTGCGACAGGCTGACCGCGTTCGGCCGTATCCAGAGGCAGCGGTCTGTATGAGTCTTGAAACACCGGAGGGTCAGCTTGCGCCTGTTGAGGCGACACACTGGTTTGCTGAACGGGCGACGGGATTGGCAGGCGTTCAGGCGGTTCCGGCCGAACGGCGATCGGGATCCTGCCTATGACGCGAGGGAGGTTTCCTCGACTATCAAGGTAATCGCGCTGGTCATAAGGCAGTGCCAAAGGTGGCGGCGAAGAAATACGGGAGTTGGTGTCGGAGGTGGTTGCCATTGTGCTTGGCGCGGTCACATCACCGCGACGGGCATCCAGGGCCGAAAATAGAAAAGCGCCTCCAAGAAGTAGCGTACTCAAGAATATCCAAAGCCCGATATTGTTCGCATTACCAGTAGCGATCACGGGCCGCACATCGTCATCTGTTTGGGCCGTATGAAGTGCCTCAGTCATTGGGTATCGTTCGCAGTAGCGCTACGCCGAGCGACGGCACGTTTGCGATCTATCCGAAACACCAGCTCGTTGTAGACACGGTCGATGACGAAAAAGTCACCGCGCATATAGCCATTGACGACTTCTTCTTCGCCTGCCGGTCCAATAGCGAAAACGGCGGGTAAGGCTTGACCCGGCGCATATTGGATCTGAGTTTTAAAACCGTCATCGCCGATCGCTGCGGGACGAACTTCGCGGTCACCTTTGACGCTATAACCCCATTGCTGTGCATTCAGCTCTGAGGGCCGCTGTTGGTATCTGATAGTATCGGCCAGTGCCAGTTGGCCTGAAGCTACCGGAGGTGCGCAGGACGCGAGTAACAAGAGGGGAAGCAATTGTTTCACTGGTCCTGCCTCCGCTCTTGTTGCGGACGCCGCGATATTGGTGTCACTAGCGGATCGGATATTACGAGCGGGTCGGGAAGCGTTTCAGCATCCTTGCGATAGCGCGTTACCTGAAATCCCAAGGGGTTGAGCAGGCGGTCATCGGCGGTCATCTCCGCTCCGGAAAAGCGATAGTTAATGATAGCGGCCCAATGTTGCGGGTCTTGCGGTTGCCCCCCGGGATCGGTTCGGGTCGTTGTGAACCGGACAAGCGAACTGTCGGCAGACAGTGAAGACACGCTTTTGATATCGACATTCAGCGCCGCATTGCGCGGCAGGTAGGACAGCGGGCTCGCCGGATTGTTCGGCTGCATCTGACGGATATAGCGCTGCCTTGCATCGCCTTCGGACCAAAGAGCGACTTTGCGATAATCACGCTGGATGCTGCCCGTGTCATAGCTCTCGCGCGCGATGACATATTGCACGAGAAACGATCGGGTCAGCGCTGCGTCGGGGGAGACAACCTGACGTTCGAGCGGGGCAAGCTCCTCGACATATCCTGTCTGCCGGTCGACCAGCAAAGTGTAGGGCTCGACCGTTTTCAAAGGCAACATGATCACAATCGCAAGTGCCAGCAGCAGCGCGGCGATTGCCGATATTCCTGCCACGATCCATGCGATGCGGCATGACCGCTCGAGATCAGCGGTAACACTGGTAGCCCAGCTATCTGCAATCACCACCTCCTCACCATCAATTTTGTGATGAGCGTTCATGGTTTACCATCCCGCCGCTGAGCGGACGCAGAGCTACGACGTGATGTTCGGCGCCATGAACTGCCAAGGCGCTCTGGGGAACACTGGCGACCGGCCATTGGAGGAAGCGGTATCACTACCGCCATCCGCTGCGACTGCCAAGTGTACGAAAGGCTGTACGCTCGGTCCGCAAATGCTCCTCACGTCTGATCTGCGTTTCCATACTGTCTGCGATACGTTGAACGCGGCTTACCGCAAGTGCTTGCGGTTGCTCCGGCGCAATATTGACAGGTGCCGGACTAAGCCGCTCGCGAATATTGGGAAACGCCGGCAAGGTGATCCATCCGCGCGTAAAAGCGACCTTCGCCAGTAGCCAAATCATGGCGAACTGCACGATCGCAAAGGCCAGCTCAGAGCGAAAAGCTCGATCGGAGCGGACGGCGTTGCATAACCAAGGGTTCGCAAACGCAATGCATCGCTAGCCAAGGCCCAATGATTGCAAGTTGGCAGCAAGGGCGATGGTTACACCGACCGAGGCAAGTAATGTGAGCACAAGCCCGCCGAAGCCAACCGGAAAAGATGCCGCGCGTGGCTTTCGAACAGCAGGAGTCCTGCCGCAAGGGGAGCAAGGGCCAGGAGCACTCCTGCTGTTATTCTCAAAAGTGCTAATGATCCGAAGATTCCTGCAAGATAGACAAGCCGCGACCATCCGAACGAATTTTCGTCTTCCAGCGCGCTGCCTTTGAATGTTCCGCCCGGTTGCAGCATCATCGACTAATGCGCCCACATTCCGTCCTGTGCCGGCTTCGGTCAGGCGCACGATAGCATTGTCAGCATCCTGAAGTTGCCGCGCGAACGAAACTCCTTCGCCTGGCATCACCGGTGACCCGGCAGCCCGTGCAATCTCGGCCGGACCGTCCAGCACCACATCATGAATGACTGTCCGAAACGCCGGCCAGGAAAAAGCGAGCGTAAGCACATACCGATCTTGATAACGTCAGACACTACGTCGCGCGCACCGGGAGCTGTCCGAACAGCAATCTGATACCGAACAGTGCTACAAACAGTGTGAGAAGTCCGGTCATGACAATCGATGTGAGCGATCCGGGTTGGCCGAGCGCTGCCAGCCATAGCTGCCGATCAACTGAGCCTGACAGTCGATATGTCCAGCACGCGAACAAGAAAATCGTCGCCGGTAAGGATCGCTGGACAGGCCAAACCTCAGGCCGCCTTTCCAAGCAGCGGGCCCATCCACTTCGCTGGATCGGTTCCATGTTCTTTTGCAAGTTCATCGAACAGACGAACGGAGCTTTCGCGCCCCGAGAGGATGGTGAGCAGATCTTTCTCGCCGGTCAGATCGAGCCGGGCAACCACGCTATCATTGCCGTGCCGGATGAAAAACAATGTAATTGTCGGGTAGCGTTCGCACCAGATCGTATTCGTGACGCGAAAGGCCGAAGCCGTTGATATAATCCTCGGCACGCGCCTTTGGGTTGATCATGAATATCTGCGTTGCAGCCTGTTCTATGATGGCGCTGGCGATGCGGCTTTCCAGCGCATCTTGCGCGCTTTGCGTGGCAAAACCCACGATCCCGTTGCGCTTACGGATGGTCTTCTCCCAATCCTTGATCCGGCGCACGAACACATCGTCGTCCAGCGCCTTCCAGCCTTCATCGATTACGATGATGGCGGCGATCCGTCGAGCCGCTCTTCCACCC